>CAVPTB010000009.1:0-30513 GCA_963708575.1 uncultured Acidobacteriaceae bacterium | reverse complement strand
ATTGCAAACCGCTGAGCGTGAGGCCAAACGGTTACACCGCCTGATGAATAACCTGCTGAATGTGACGCGTCTTCAGACAGGAATCTGGCGGTTGCGAATCGAACCATGTGACTTGTTGGACGTGGTAGGAGCCGCGCTGGAGGAGATGGGGACGCATAAGCGTCAGCTTTCCATTGACATCCCTCGAGACCTGCCCTTGATTCCCATGGATTTTGATTTGATCACGCAGGTGTTAGTGAACCTATTCAGTAACGCCTTTCGTTTCTCTTCCGCTGAGCAACCAATTGAGCTAACTAGCCAAATCGTCAGTGACAAATTGGAAGTGAAGGTGCTTGACCGGGGCCGTGGCGTGCCGGATGGAGATCTTGATCGAGTTTTCGAGAAATTCCACAGGCTGGCAGAATCCAGTTCGGCGGATGGCCTTGGCTTAGGGCTCTCGATCTGTAAAGAATTTGTAGAAGCGCACGGTGGACGTATCAGTTTGGAGCATAATCCGGGAGGCGGAACCGTGGCGAAATTCGTCTTGCCGCTTCAGACTTCAACGGTGTGATCGACTCCGCTATGCGTCTCTCGGTTCTTTCCGGTTTATCCAATGGAGCTCAGATCAAGAAGACGGGTTACGGACCTCGCGATCATGACTTCCTCGTCGGTGGGAATTACCCTCACCTGCACCCGCCCGGCATTCGGCGAAATGATCGGCGCATTCCGGGTGTTGCGCCGATGATTCAGTTCGATACCAAGAAAGCCTAGGCCATGGCAGATTCGAGTCCGGATGAGCGGTGCATTTTCACCAATCCCGGCTGAAAAAATCAGCGTATCGAGTCCGCCCAGAGCTGCTGCGAAGGAACCGATCCATTTCTTCGCCTGGTAGCAAAAAAGTTCCACCGCGGCAGCAGCCCTGACGTTGGTGGCTTCACTCGCGCACAGGTCGCGCACGTCGGGGCTTGTCCCGGAAACTCCGAGCAGTCCGGATTCGTGATTCACCATTCGCTGGAATTTCGCGGCGGTCATGCGTTCGGTGCGCGCGAGGTAGTAGACAAGACCGGGATCGAGGTCTCCGGTGCGGGTACTCATTACCAACCCCGACGTGGGCGTGAAGCCCATACTGGTGTCTACACTTCTGCCATGATGGACGGCCGCCATACTGGCGCCGCTGCCAAGATGCGCGAGAATCACGCGGCCTTTTACTGCTACTGGTTCGAGCCGCCCGAGCTCTTCCATTAGAAATTCGTAGGACAGCCCATGGAAACCGTAACGTTCGATGCCCTCCGCGGCGTAGCGATGGGGGATCGGCAGCAACTTGGCAACAGGCGGCATAGCGCGGTGAAAGGCGGTATCAAAGCACGCCACCTGAGGCAGTTTTGGATGCCGACGCTGCACCGCTTCGATCAGTTCGATCTCCCGGGGAAGGTGATCGGGGTCATACGCGGTGATGCGATGTAATTCCGTAAGAAGCTTCGGCGTGACCCGCTCCGGTTCGAAATGCTTCATGCCCTGAACCAAGCGGTGTCCCACGGCTTTGACCGAAGAGAAAATGGGACGCGACTCAAGCCAATCCAACAGAAAAGTTACGGCTGCGTGGTGATCGCCGGCGGCGAGAGGCGTTGAGCTCTGCGGTTTGACGGCCACCTCGCCGACCGTCATATGCGTTCCACTCTGACCGATGCGGTCAATCTTTCCGGCGAGCCGCCGGCTGGCCGTTTCCCCAGCTTCGTAAACCGCGAACCGGATGCTCGAAGATCCGCCGTTGATTGTCAGGATGCAGGGCAATGCAGATTTCACGGGTCGATTTTCCGATTTAGGATCCTTACTCCCGCTGGACCGCCAACCAGCACCTGATACGCAATCCCGATAAAGAGACCATGCTCGACCAGCCCCACTATGCTGTCCAAGTCGGCTTGCAACCGTTGCGGCGAATTGATAGGGCCAAAAGCGCAGTCGAGAATGTAATGACCGCCGTCGGTGAGCAAGATCCTTTTATCGGAACCTACACGGAGAGCCGGATGAGCTCCTGCCTTTTCCAACCTCTTTGCTGTTGTTCTCCAGCCAAATGGGATCACCTCAACCGCTAGCAAGGAATGGATGCCGAGTTGACTTGTCACTTTTCTTTCGTCCACCACAACGATCATGCGCGAACTTGCAACGGCCACAATCTTCTCGCGCAACAGGTTGCCTCCGCCCCCCTTGATAAGGTTGAGCGTCCCCTCCTCTACCTCGTCGGCTCCGTCGATTGTCATGTCGATTGCGCAGTGGTCTTCCAGGGTGGACAAGGGAATGTTCAGAAGCCTGGCTTGATCGGATATTTGCTCCGATGTGGGAATTCCGATGATTCTCAGCCCCTCTTTGACGCGTCGTCCGATGGCTTCCACGGCCAGAGTCGCTGTTGTTCCCGAACCCAACCCGACGACCATACCATCCCGCAGTTGCGCTACAGCAGAGTTCGCGGCAGCCTGTTTGAACTGGTTGATCGTGCGTTCATCAATGGAGGCAACAGTTTTACTCATTTGGAACCGGCATCGTCTCTCTTCGGATGTAACTGTCGTTCGGGGTTGTGCCAACGGCCATGTGAAGCAATAATCTCGTCAGCCTGTTTTGGCCCCCAGCTCCCGCGCTTATAGAGAAGCGCCCGGGGTTCGTTTTTCAGAACGGGATCGACCACGGCCCAAGCGGCCTCAACGGCGTCCTGACGAGCAAAGAGCGCTCCATCCCCGGTCATGGCGTCGCTCAGAAGCCTCTCGTAGGGCGCTTCCTCGCCCGGCTGTTCTTCCGAGAGGAAAAGCTCTCGCTGCTCTCCGACGAAGTCTTTTCCGGGCAGCTTGACGCGGGCCGCGAGAGCGATGGCTGAGTTGGGAGATAGCCCGAAGCGCAGATAGTTGGTCCGGCCCGTCGTGGGCGCTGAGTCCTCGAAGAGCCTTTGTGGTGGAGTCTTCAACTCCACCAGGACCTCGGTCGCGGTTTCGGCCAGATATTTGCCGGATCGGAGATACCAGGGCACACCCTCCCAGCGCCACGAGTCGATTTGAAGACACAGGGCGCAGAAAATTTCGACATCGGAGTTCTTCGCGACCCCTGCTTCCTTCCGGTAGCCCGCGTACTGCCCGCGCACTAAGTCGCCTCGCTTTAGAGGACGCATAGCTTGGAAGACCTTGGCTTTCTCGGTATGGACAGCCCCAAAATCCCTGCTGGCCGGCGGCTCCATAGCCAGCAGTGCGACCACCTGAAAGAGATGGTTCTGGATTACATCGCGCAGACAGCCAGCGGTTTCATAAAAGGCCCCGCGCCCCTTCACCCCGAAATCCTCGGCCAGCGTGACCTGAACGCTGGCCACGTAGTTGCGGTTCCAAATGGGCTCCAGGAAGGAATTGGCAAAGCGGAAGTAGAGTATGTTCATGATCGCCTCCTTTCCGAGGAAATGATCGATGCGGAAAATTGAATCTTCCGGAAAAACCGTTCTGGCGACGCGGTTGAGTTCCCGCGCGGAGGCTAGGTCGCGTCCAAACGGCTTCTCGATGACGACCCGCCCATGGCCGCCCAGTTTCGCGGCGCCCAGTCCTTCGATCACCACCTCGAACAGCGAGGGCGGAATGGCGAGGTAATACGCCGGGCGGTGGGCATCGCCAAGTGCCTCTTTTATCGCCTTGAACGTGCCCGGATCTTTATAATCCCCGCTTACATACCTGAACAGCGACAGTAGCTGGCTGAAGGCAGGCCGATCATCGATCACGCCCGATTGTTCTATACTCTCTGTCACGCGCTTTCGCAGTCGCTCAAGGCTCCACTTCGGAAGAGCCACTCCAATCAACGGAACTTTGAGTGTGCCTCGTTTGACCATCGCATAGAGGGCCGGGAAGATCATCTTGTGGGCGAGATCACCCGTGACACCAAAGAGCACCAAGGCGTCCGACCGGGAGGCGCTCATCAGGCGGTTCCCTGTGCGGCGGTGCTCTGCGCCCACGAGTGACGCCTGGACGCAGGCTCTTGATCCCATAGGCGAAACCCGCCTATAAAGGCGTTTCCGTTATCGCCGAGGCGAGTGCCGGGAGGTAACTTGTTCATGTTGCTCGCATTTCCTCCGCCCAACACGACGTAATCAGCCTCTAAGGCACTCTTGAGCCGCTCCACAATATCCGCCACGGAGCGCCGCCATTCCTTTTTCCCCAATCGCTTTAGACCCCGAACGCCAACGTAGTCCTCGTAAGTTTTCCCATGCTTGTAAGGAAGATGCGCCAGCTCCATCGGAGCAAGGATTCCGTCGATGATCATCGCGGACCCGAGCCCGGCGCCGAGGCCTAAAAAGAGCATACGGCCTCCCTGGTAGCTTCCGAGCGCCTGCATGGCAGCATCATTGATCACCTTGACTGGACACCCAAATGCCTTGCCAAAACTAAATCCAACCCAGCCGCCGCCAAGGTTGTGCGGCTCGCTGAGAGGGTGCCCGTGGATCACCGGTCCTGGATAGCCGATCGAGACGACGGCATATTCCCAGTCCTCGGTGATCCCCTTCACATCCCGCGCCATTTTACGGGCAGTCATGTTCGAACCGGACGGGATCTCGCGCTCTTCAGGTTGCCCCGTTGTTAACACCTTAATATGTGTGCCGCCTATGTCAATAGCAAGAACCGAATTAGCTCCCTTCGAGGGCACTCTCACGAGCTTTTTTCCTTATGACCGCCGAACTGGAAGCGAAGTGCGGACAACACCTTGTCGGCGAAATCGTCCTGGCCGCGTGAACTGAAGCGTTCGTAGAGCGCGGCACTCAGGACCGGGGCCGGAACCGACTCGTCGATAGCCGCCGCGACCGTCCAGCGCCCCTCGCCGGAATCCGAGACCCGGCCGGCGAACTTCGCTAAGTCAGGACTGTCGAGGAGCGACATGGCGGTGAGATCGAGGAGCCAGGAAGCGATGACGCTGCCGCGCCGCCACACTTCGGCGATGTCGGCAAGATTCAGGTCGTATGGATAATGCTCGGGACGCCGCAGTGGTGTGGTTTCAGCATCGTCGGCTTGCTGCTGCTTGCCCACGTTGGCATGGCGAAGAATATTCAAGCCCTCCGCATAGGAGGCCATGATGCCGTACTCGATACCGTTATGGACCATCTTGACGAAGTGCCCCGCGCCACTCGGACCGCAGTGCAAGTAGCCATGTTCCGCGGTACCGCCCAGCTTTTCGCGGCCGGGCGTGCGCGGCGCCTCTTCGATGCCTGGCGCCAGAGCGGCGAAGACGGGCTCAATGCGCCGCACGACGGCTTCATCGCCGCCGATCATCAAACAGTAGCCTCGCTCCGATCCCCAGACTCCCCCACTGGTCCCGGCGTCTACATAGTGAATGCCCTTCGGTTTCAGTTCTTCAGCTCGGCGGATGTCATCGTGGTAGTAGGAGTTGCCGCCATCGATGACCACATCGTCAGGTTCAAGCAGCGGCGTAAGTGCCTTCAACGTCGGATCGACCACGGCCGCCGGCAGCATCATCCACGCCGTGCGAGGCGGCTTCAGCTTTCTCGCGAAGTCTTCGAGCGATGTCGTCCCGACCGCTCCATCTTTAGCGATGGCCTGTACTGCTTCCTGCTGGACGTCGTAAACGACGCACTGGTGGCCAGCCCGCATCAGACGCCGCACCATGTTCGTGCCCATCCGGCCCAATCCGATCATGCCAAGTTGCATAGATTGTCCCCTCTCCTGACGCCCCGTTACTATTCCGTTGCGTGTTTTAGCTTGCGGTAACGCCGAATGAGCGCGTTGGTCGAGCTATCGTGTTCTAGTGTTGGCTCGACCTCGCTCGCGAGTTCCGGGATGATGCGCTCGGCCAACACCTTGCCGAGTTCGACGCCCCACTGATCGAATGAGTCGATCTGCCAAATTGCGCCTTGGGTAAAAACGCTGTGCTCGTAGAGCGCAATCAGCTTTCCGAGCGTATCCGGCGTAAGGCGCTCCGCGAGGATCGTGGTCGACGGCCTGTTCCCCTCAAATGTTCGGTGCGGCGCGAGCCAGTCCGGAGTCCCCCCGGCCTTCACTTCCTCGGGCGTCCGGCCGAATGCAAGCGCCTCAGCCTGCGCCAGGACGTTGGCCAGCAGCAAATCGTGGTGCTTGCCGAGAGGATTAAGCGCATGCATAAAACCGATGAAGTCGCAAGGGATCAGCTTTGTTCCCTGATGGATGAGCTGGTAAAAAGAGTGCTGGCCATTGGTGCCTGGCTCGCCCCAGTAGATCGGGCCGGTTTGATAGTCCACTCGGGTTCCCTGCAGTGTCACGTGCTTGCCGTTGCTCTCCATCGTCAATTGCTGGAGGTAAGCGGGGAACCGCTTTAAATATTGTTCGTACGGCAGTACCGCGACAGTCTGCGCATCGAAAAAGGCGTTATACCAGACCACCAATAGACCCATCAGCACGGGAAGATTGCGCTCGAAGGGTGCTCTGCGGAAGTGTTCATCCATCTCGTGGAAGCCAGAGAGCATGGCGCGGAATTGCTCAGGACCGATCGCAATCATGGTAGACAGACCGATTGCCGAGTCCATCGAGTAGCGGCCACCCACCCAGTCCCAGAAGCCGAACATGTTGGCGCTGTCGATTCCGAACTGCTCTACCTTCGCGGTGTTGGTGGAGACTGCGACAAAGTGTCGCGGAACCGCCTTCTCATCGCTCATTGCGTTGAGAACCCACTCCCGAGCCGTGTGGGCATTGGTCATCGTTTCGAGTGTGGCGAAGGTCTTAGAGCAAATGACGAATAGAGTTTCTTCCGGATTTAGGTCGCGGGTCGCCTCGACAAAGTCCGTACCGTCCACATTGGAGACGAAGCGGAAAATCATGTCGCGCTGGCTGTAATACTTCAGTGCCTCGTAAGCCATCACGGGCCCCAGGTCCGAACCGCCGATGCCAACATTGATTACATTCCGGATGGGCTTGCCGGAGTGCCCTTTCCAAACGCCTCCGCGCACCTGTTCGGCAAACGCCGTCATTTTGTCGAGGACGGCGTGAACCTCGGGAACGACATCTACGCCGTCCGCGAATATTTGTTGACCCTTGGGAGCACGCAGCGCGACATGCAGAACGGCGCGATGCTCAGTGACGTTGATTTTTTTGCCTGCGAACATCGCGTCGATGTGTTGACGCAGGCCGGATTGCTCTGCGAGCTCCACAAGCAGACGGATTGTCTCGGCGGTGATCCGATGCTTCGAATAATCAAAGTACAGTCCCAGAGCGTCGATCGTGAAACGTTCCGCGCGCTCCGAATCTTCCGCAAACAGTTGCCGGAGTTGCTGACCCGAAAGTTTCTTGCAATGTTCCGACAGTTCGGCCCAGGCCGGCCGCTGACTAAGAGGTGCAATGGTGGCGGGCGGTTGCGCGGTTGGCATCTTAGGCTGCTTTCAGCGTGGTGGTCTTCGCTTGGATGCAAGCCAGCAAATCTTTCCAAGATGCGACGAAGTTGTCCGCCCCTTCCCGCTGAAGATCGACGCCAAGTTGCTGATCGTCGATACCGGCTTTGGCGAATTCAGCAATTACCGTTTCGGCATTGCCGCCGTCTACCGGCATAACCCCACGTAGCGTTCCGTGATCAGCGAACGCAAGCAGCGTCTTTTCGGGAATTGTATTGATGGTGTCCGGTGCGGCAAGGGCTTCTATATACAGAACGTCGGAGGCCTGAGGATCTTTCGTTCCCGTGCTCGCCCAGAGCATCCGCTGCGGTTGAGCGCCCGCATTGAAGGCTTTTTCCCAGCGCGGTGAAGCGAGCAGTTCGCGGTACGCTTTGTAAGTACGCGCGGCAATCGCAATCCCCAGACGGTTCTGAAGCTCTTCCGGTACTTTCCCCATCACGGCTTTATCCCAGCGGCTGATGAACATTGACGCGACTGAGCGTACTGTCGGATCGAGTCCCGCAGCGATTCGCCGCTCGACGCCTCGCAGGTAGGCTTGGGCCGCGGCGATATATTGAGCGCTTGAGAATAGCAACGTGACGTTCACCGGCACTCCCGCGAAGATGGTGTCCTCGATGGCCGCGAGCCCCTCATTTGTTCCCGGAATTTTGATGAACACATTGTGCCGGTGCGCCTGGGCGCGGAGTGCCACGGCCGCTTTGACAGTACTGGCAGCGTCGTAGGCAAGTAAGGGAGATACCTCTAGAGACACCCAGCCGTCGACGCCTGCGGTAGCCTCATAGGTTGGGCGAAACAGATCGGCTGCATGGGTCAAGTCCTCAATCGCAAGCTCGAAGAAAAGTCTCTCTCCAGCCTTGCCTTCCTTCGTCTTCTGACGGATGGCACCATCATAAAAGTCCGAATTCTTGATGGCCAGATCGAATATGGACGGATTCGATGTTAGCCCTGTGACCGAGAGATCGCCGATGTAGTGGCGCAGCGTCCCGTTCGTCAGGATCCCTCGTGTGATGTTATCGAGCCAAAGGCTTTGACCGAGGTCGTGAAGTTGTAGCGTTGGGTTCACAGCTTTACTGTAAAAGAAGAATTGTCAAAATAGCGTCAAAACGATTGCGGCTTTTCTGATGCTTTGTCTTTACGCTTATCGAATTGGTGACTGCCCTGTGATTTGTCGGGTGTATGGAGGACTTCAGTAACCATTTCAACGAGTTTCTTTGCCAAGAACGGCTTTTCGATGAATGCCCATCCGTAATTGAGCACCAACAGGTCCCCGCTGAACCCGGACATAAGCATCACACGCATGTCCGGCCTGGTGTGCTTCAGTAGTTCGCCCAGTTGAGGGCCGGACATTTCCGGCATCTTGATATCCGATAGCAGCAAGTCGATCCGTCCGGGATATTCGGCGGCCATTTTCACAGCTTTGGCGCCGCCATCGGCCTGAAGAACATGGAAGCTGGCGGCTTCGAGAATAGCGGTAACTACTTTCAAGACTGAGCTGGTGTCATCTACAACAAGAATCGTTTCCACATTCAACTCGCTTAAAGATTCACGATGGCCGCGAAGCTGACTGGATCGAGACTGGCCCCGCCTATGAGGAATCCATCGATCTCAGGCTGCTCCATGAGACTCCTCGCGTTGTCTAGTTTGACGCTGCCGCCGTACATGATTCTGACTCCGTTGGCGGCATCCACCCCAAACTTTCCCTTTGCTTGAGCGCGGATAAATTGGTGAGCGGCGGCCGCTACTTTCGGTGTCGCCGTTTCACCGTCTCCAATCGCCCAAATAGGCTCGTAGGCGATCACGATTTTCGCGAACTGAGCCTGGGTAAGTCCACCGATGCCGCACCGGAACTGCTCCGCAATTACCGCTTCCACATTTTTCCGTTCGCGTTCTCCGATGCAAACGATAGGGATGAGCCCCGCGTCGAGCGCTGCTACAGTCTTCTTCAAGACATCTTCGTCTGTTTCGCCAAAGAAGTGGCGGCGCTCGCTGTGTCCCACGATGACGTGCGAACATCCGGCAGCCTTGATCATTGAACCGGACACCTCGCCCGTGAAGGCGCCCGCGTCTTCCCAGTAAAGGTTCTGTGCACCAATCTCGATCCGCGTTCCGCTTGTTGCGGCGACGGCGTTCTCCACGTCCAACAGCGTTGGGCAAATCACGATCTCGCAATGTCCGGAATGCTTTACCAGCGGCAGAAACGTTTCGAAAAAGGCCGTGGTTCCATTCGGATTCTTGTGCATCTTCCAGTTCGCACCGATCAGGGGTATGCGCATAATTATTCTCGAGCGGCTGGAATTTATGGCGCAAGCCGCTTAATTATCGCGCCACCACATCACTTCAACTTTAGGAGAAGCGCCGTCAAAATGGCGTCAAAACGGATCTTTCAGTGGCGGGGGACTTCGGAATGACGAGCACTTCGCCATTTGCAACGGACTACCGCGCCTCCGGATTACTGCTGCATGTCACATCTCTGCCCTCGCCATACGGTATCGGCGATCTGGGATCGCCCGCATTTCAATGGATCGATCGCCTCCATGACGCGCACCAGAAATGGTGGCAGGCGTTACCGCTCGGTCCGACTGGTTATGGAAATTCTCCTTATCAATCGCTATCGTCGTTCGCAGGGAACCCCCTGCTGATCAGTCCCGACGCTCTCATCTCGGACGGGCTGCTGGCAGCAAGCGATTGCGAGGCTCACTTCGCTCAGGAGAAGGTCGACTACGATTCCATCATTCCGTTCAAAGAGCGATTGTTGGAAACGGCTTGGACAAACTTCAACAAAGGATCGCGCAAAGACCTGCGGGAGCCATATGAGGAGTTCTGCGCGAAGCAGGTCCCTTGGCTGGACGACTATGCTTTGTTCCGGGCGCTGAAGGCGAAGTTTCGCAACGTCTCCTATCTGGAGTGGCCGGAGGAGTTGCTTCGGCGCAACGCCGGAGCCTTGGCCAATGCTCAGCGAGAATTGGCAAGCGAAATCGATCGAGTTCGTTTCTCACAATTTTTGCTTTTGCGTCAGGCCAACCGGCTCAAGGATTACGCCCATGCCAAGGGCGTGAGCCTGATCGGCGATCTGCCCTTCTTCGTTTCGCCCGACTCCGCCGACGTGTGGGCGAACCCCGAGTTCTTCCAACTGGATCAACAGCACCAGCCGCAGTTTGTCGCCGGCGTTCCTCCCGACTACTTCAGCGCGCAAGGACAGTTGTGGGGTAATCCTGTCTACAACTGGAGCGCCCTTCGCTCGGCTGGTTACCGATGGTGTATCGACCGTTTGCGTGCACTGTTCGCCCACGTTGATGTGATTCGTTTGGATCACTTCCGGGGATTCGCGGCCGCGTGGCACGTTCCGTCCGGGGCGAAGACGGCTCAATTCGGCAAATGGGTTCCAGGGCCCGGCGCGGACTATTTTCAGGCGGTCCAAAAGGAACTAGGCTGCTTGCCTTTTATCGCCGAAGATCTAGGCACGATTACTCCCGATGTGCGTACTTTGCGCGACGAATTCAAAGTAGCCGGCACTCGGCTTCTGCAATTCGCCTTCGACGGTCATGCAGATAATCCTTACCTTCCGGAGAATTTCGTTTCAAACACAGTGGTGTACACCGGCACTCATGACAATGCGACAACTCGCGAGTGGTACGAAGAATCCACCGCTTCTCAGCGGAAAGAATTGTGGACTTATCTGAAACGCGCGCCCGGCGAGTCGAGTGAGGTTGCCCACGCGATGATGAGCCTTGGGTTTGATTCCGTTGCTGCGCTTGCGATCGCTCCCTTACAAGATCTTCTGAACCTGGGGAAAGAAGCCCGGATGAACGTGCCGGGCAGCGTGGAGGGAAATTGGCGGTGGCGCTGCTCCGAAAGCATGTTGGCGCCTGCTGCTCTTGAATGGCTTAAGGAGTCAACGGATAGATCAAAGCGCTCGGCTTGAGTTGTTCAACAGTAATATGGCGCTGGAGCGTGCCTCCAGACGATACGGCCTTAAGCTATCCAAGAGCGGTTCCTGTCCCGAGGAGAAAAAATCATGGGGCGGCGAACGAGAGGTATCTACCGCCACATGCCAGTGCGAAGCCTGGGGTGGTGGCGGGATAACAAAGCCGGTTCCGCTCCTCGCCCGCATTAAACATGATGAGAATGGCGCATTCCTCGTTTTCCTTTATCAGGCAGGCGAAGCTCTTACTCGCCGCGTCGGACCAGTTCGGAGATTCGCTGGTCGCACCGAGCCATCTCACGTCCCCATCCTCGTAGAACCGTTCCTTGCTCAACACAGGATGGGCGCGGCGGAAAGCAATCATGCTACGGGCAAACTGGTGAATCTCTTGGTGCCGCTGAAGAGAGTTCCAGTCAAACCAACTGATTTCGTTGTCCTGGCAATATGCGTTGTTATTGCCGCGTTGAGTACGCCGGAATTCATCACCGCCAAGGAGCATCGGAACGCCGCGCGAGATGAAAAGCGTAAGAAGGAAGTTCTTGATCTGACGTACGCGGACCGCTTCTATTCCAGCTTCGGCCGTCGGACCTTCGGCGCCGTAGTTATCTCCGAAGTCATCGCCGGTCCCATCGCGGTTGTTCTCTCCGTTCGCTTCATTGTGCTTATTTCTATAGCTCACCAGATCGTTGAGGGTGAAATCCGTCATGACAAGTAACAAAGTTGATGCTGCTCTCCGGACCTTTCCCGGATTTTGCGTAAACGTCCGCGCTCCCGCAGATACGGCTGGCAAACAAACCAAGCATTCCGTTATCGCCGCGCCAGAAACGCCGGACATCGTCCCGGTAGCGACCGTTCCACTCCGCCCAGCGCCGCTCGGAGAAACTTCCCACTTCGTAGGCGCCGGCTGCATCCCATGCCTCCGCGATAATTTTGACGTCTCTCAGAATCGGGTCTTGTGCGATCCGTTCCAGAAGAGGGGCATTCGCCAACAGGTTGCCGTTTTCGTCGCGGCCGAGCACGGACGCCAGATCGAAGCGGAATCCGTCTATGTGCATGTCCACTACCCAGTAACGGAGCGCCGCAAGAATATGGTCGCGCACTACGGGATGGTTCGCGTTAATGGTGTTACCGGTACCCGTGTAGTCTCTGTAGTAACGTTTGCTTTCCGCCAGCATGTAAAAGATGGCATTGTCTATGCCTCGGAAACAAAGTGTCGGTCCTAACTCGTTGCCTTCAGCCGTGTGATTGAAGACAACGTCCAAGATCACTTCAAGGTCGGCTCTGTGAAAAGCCTGGATCATTTCCTTAAACTCGAGCGTTTGTTGCCCTACCCCTCCCGCGCTGCTGTAGGAAGCTTTGGGCGCGAAGAAAACCACTGGATCGTATCCCCAGTAGTTTGTGAGCGGCTGGCCAAGGGGCCGGTCGGTCCGCTTCGCGATATTCTCGTTGAACTCCTGCACTGGCATGAGTTCCACGGCAGTTACACCGAGGTCTTTTAAATAGGGGATCTTTTCTGTCAGTCCGCGGTAGGTACCGGGATGCTGCACCTTTGCACTCGGATCGATCGTGAAGCCGCGGACATGGGTTTCATAGATGATCGTGCGCGACCAAGGATGTCTGGGGGGCTGGTCGTCATTCCAGTCGAAGTGCTCGTGCGTGAACACGCACTTCGGCATAGCCTCGCGGTCATCGACTTTCGAATAAGTCAAGTCCCGTTGCGGTGCGGAGGGATCGTAACCAAGAGTTTTAGCGAAGTCCCAATTGGCTAGACTCGAAATCGCCGTGGCAAATGGATCGAGCAGGAGGTTAGCGAAATTGAAGCGATGTCCGTCGCTGGGAGAGTAGGGTCCGTTCACGCGGTAAGCGTAAAGCTGACCGGGCTGAATCCCATCCACCCATACGTGCCACACGTCGCCGGTCCGGTTCCGTAGCGGATCGAGATCGATCTTCCTTGCAGCTTCCTGATCGAGAGGATGGTCGAACAGTTCGAGCCGGACACCGGTTGCATTCCGGCTGAACAACGCGAAGTTGCCACCGTTCTCTTGCGTGGTTGTGCCTAAAGGCAGTGCCGATCCCACGCGAACGCAATTGCGATCGGAGACTTCTTGCAGATACTCGTAAAGTGGACGTTCCGGCATCTCCGCCATTAACGCTGCCATAGGATTCGATCGGCTTCAAGCGGAACCGCCGCGCCTTCGAAATAAGGCACGGCCCGCACGGTAAAGTCAGCGGCCGGCCGAGCCGAAGGAACCTCGGCGCCGTAAACGGAACCTTTTCCGGCCCCCACCACTTGCCGCAAACGCTTCATCTCCTGTCGCACCGGAGCGCCGCCGTTCGCCCCATTGGCGTAAACCTCGACTCGCAGAGAGCGGGGATCTAAGTCATGGGTGAAGATTTGCACTTCAAACTTGTGATTCTCTCGATCTGTCTCTACCTTCACCACGCCAAATTGTAACGACGCCCATTGCTGATCGATATCCTGCCGCCAGTCGAACATCTGTTTACCCACCGCACCTTTGTCGGCCGCGCGCGCGCAGAACGCCGCCGCGCCGGGGATATAGTGCTTCTCCGAATACTCGCGGACTGCTCGACTGGCTGAGAATCGGGGGGTCAGTTGTGCCATACTCTCGCGCACCCGCGCCACCCACGCTGACGGAATCCCATTCTTATCGCGGTTATAGAATTCCGGAATCACTTGGCTTTCGAGTAGACCATAGAGTGCTTCCGCTTCGAACGCGTCCCAGGAGGGATTGTCGCCATGCTCCTGTCCATCTCCCAAGGCCCATCCGATTTCTGGGCTGTAGGCTTCAGCCCACCACCCGTCTAACTCAGAGATGTTGATTCCACCGTTTACGAGAACTTTCATGCCACTCGTTCCGCACGCTTCCCAGGGACGCCGCGGCGTGTTGATCCAGACATCCACTCCTTGTACCAATTGCTCGGTTAATTGCATGTCATAGTCGCTGAGGAAAATCGCATGGGGGCGCACCTCAGGCTGGCGGATAAACCGCACCCATTTCTGGATGAGATCTTGTCCGGCCCGGTCTGCTGGGTGCGCCTTTCCGGCAATGATGAGCTGCACTGGATGTTGTGCATTATTCAGTATTCGAAGAAGCCGCTCCGGATCGTACAAAAGCAAGTCCGGTCTCTTATAAGTTGCGAAACGGCGCGCAAATCCGAATGTCAGGACATTGGGATCGAAGAGATGTTTAGCGCCTTCTATCGCTTGTGAAGGAGCACCCGAAGCGGCCAGCTGCCGAGACAATCGTCCGCGAGCGTATTCGACCAGAGTGTTCCTGGCGGCGGTTCGAAGTCCCCATATTTGTACATCCGAGGTGGAGCGAATGCCTTGTCCCAAATTCTCAGCAGAGCCGAGCCAGCGCTTCTTTCCACATGCATCGGTCCAGAAGCCGTCAGCAGGTGCGGAGTCCCACGTTGGCATGTGAACTCCATTGGTAATATATCCAACAGGCACTTCGGCTTGCGGCCAGTGCGGGAATAGAGGTTGAAAGATATGCCGGCTTACCTCTCCGTGCAAGCGACTCACACCGCTAACGGCCCCGCATCCGCGAACTGCCAGATAAGCCATGTTGAAAGTCTCTAAAGAGTCTTCCGGATTCTGGCGTCCGAGAGCGAGCAAATCATGCAGCGTGACGCCGAGTTGATGCTCAGCATAGTCACCGAGATACTGCTTGATGAGGGATGGTGGGAAGCGGTCAAAACCAGCTGGTACCGCGGTATGGGTCGTGAACAGATTGCCCGCCCGAGTGATGGCGAGCGCTTCCGGGAAGGATTTGCCGGTAATTTCCATAAAACTTCTGGCGCGATCTAAAACCGCGAAAGCTGCATGGCCTTCGTTAAGATGGCAGACCTCTGGCTCAATCCCGAGCGCCTGGAGCAACCGCCATCCACCGATGCCGAGCAGGATTTCCTGTTGGAGCCGCAGTTCCGGGCCGCCGCCATAAAGTTCGCTCGTGATGCCTCGATGCGCTGGAAAGTTGGCCGCATCGTTGCTGTCCAGCAGGTAAAGTTTGGCCCTTCCGACCTGCACCTCCCAAGTACGCAGCCAGAGCGAGTATCCCGGAAGCTTTATCTCCAATCGCAGCCACTCGCCGTTCGGGTGGCGCAGCGCTGTAATGGGTAGCTGCCCCGGGTCGTTATAAGGGTAAAGCGCCTGTTGCGCTCCGTTTGTATCGATGACTTGGCGGAAGTAGCCCTGTTGATAGAGCAGTCCCACTCCCACGACGGGCACACCCAGATCGCTAGCCGCCTTTAGCTGATCGCCGGCCACATTCCCGAGTCCGCCCGAGTAGATGGGCAATGCTTCGCTCAACATGAATTCCATGCTGAAATAGGCGACGCATTTAAGGGAAGTATTGGGATGAGTTCTTTTGAAACCACGCGGGTTCCGCCATCCCCTGCCGTCTTGCCTCAAGCACTCCATCCACGTTTTTGCGGAAGACAGGATCGGCGAGCAACTGTTTGATCTTGTCTCGAGATACCGTCTGCAGAACAACCCAGGGATTATGGGTTAGCTCCCACAGTTCCGAGTCGAGTTGCCGCCACACTTCATCGCTGGCGTGATTCCACGACCAGCGTAGATTCAAAGCCAACTCCGCCAGGGAATCGAACCCGTCAACTTCTTTACTCACGATTGATGACCCGGACTGTACGCGACCGATCGCAGCATACGCCCAGTCTGGACGGAGAAAGGTCAAAATCCCATCAAAAGTGCAGTTTGCGCGTACCGAGATGGCTCTACACCGTTGACCATTGGCCTTTTGACGTTGTTTTGACATTCTTTGCGCGTCCAAAAGTGACGCTGTAATGGTGCCATTAGATCCCGAGGTATGGAATTGGCAGTGCGACCCCAGAACCTCCCTCCGTGCCAATATCGGTGAGACATTTCCGGCTGTTCAGAATAGAGAGCAGGGCGGGAAGGAAATGAATCATGATCGATGGTCAAAGACGCACTGCCACACCCGATCCGGAAGTGACGCCGAAGGCGAAACGGCGTATTTTCGCCGCCGCCTATAAAAAGAAGATTCTGGCTGAAGCGGATGCCGCCGCAGGTTCCGGCCAGATCGGTGAACTGCTGCGTCGCGAAGGCATTCACTCTTCCACGCTCACCAGATGGCGGCGCGAACGCGACAACGCTGTCGACAGTGCCTTTTCTCAGAAGCGTGGACCGGAGCGGAAACGCAATCCGCTGACGGCCGAAAACGAAAAACTACGCCGCCAGAACCAGCGTCTTCAGGAAGATCTGCGCAAGGCAGAAATCATCATCGATGTTCAAAAAAAACTATGATGAGCGACTGCACACCCTCGGGCATGAAAATGGCTGGGCCTGAGCTTGCTTGCCAGCGACTTTCCGAAGTTGGAAACTAGCTGGAGTCGGAGGTGCGCGGTCGAAAGCCACATTGGAAAAACGGTAAAAAAGACTGATTGAACCGGCGTACAGGAACCCCCGAGTGGAGCCAGTTGAGGCCGAGGAAGAAATTCTAACCAGAAACGCCGGCTGCCTTCGACAGAAGGAGATCCCTCATGTCGCAGCAGTAATCGAACTTGCGCCGGCATCGATGTCGGCAAGACCTTTTTGACGGTATGCCTGCTCACCGGGCCAGCGGATGGAGAGCCGAAAGCCGAGACCCGGAAGTTCGGCACATTTCACGCCGATCTCCAGTCTTTGTGCCACTGGCTTACTGAAGAACAATGCACGCGCGTGGTCATGGAGAGCACGGGTTGCTATTGGAAGCCAGTCTTCAACATCCTTGAAGACTCTGTCGCCGTCTCGCTGGCGAACGGCCAGGACGTGAAAGGGCGCAAAGGACACAAGACAGACTGGAACGATTGCCGGTGGCTCGCCCATCTCCTCCGGCAAGAATACCAAGTCGTCACTTAATACATAAATGGCGAGGGCCGCTAACATAAAACCCATTCCTACCCAAAAACGCCAGTCATGGTGAGCGCGCCTCCAGTACGGTCGCGTGTCCCGACCGACGCCGTCGCTCATACCGCCGCAACCGTATGCACGTTCTTCATCTCTTGGTTATCCATCGCGGCATTGTATTCGCCACGCCGGGCGGCGCGGTTACACCTTGCCCGATGAAATAAGGCTTGTTGCGCTAGTGCCACGTTGCTCTCTTGGCCTGCCCAGATCTCCAAAGCAGGTTGCTGGATGGCACGGCCGAACGAAAACGCTACCGCCCAAGGCAAATGGGACTTGAACCTGACATTCATGGCATTCAGACGGGCTGACGCCAGTTCGCCAGATTGACCTCCCGATAAGAATGCGATGCCCGGGACCGCCGCGGGTACGGCTCGCAACAGACACTCCACCGTTGCGTCGGCTACTTCGTTCACGTCCTCTTGATGAGGACACGTTGCCCCGGCCAGTATCATGTTGGGTTTTAGAATCATCCCCTCGAGTGCCACTCGCTGCGAATGAAGATGGCCGAAGACTGCACGCAATGCCTCTTCGGTTGTTTCCCGGCAGCGCTCCAGAGTATGGGTGCCTTCCATAAGCACTTCCGGCTCGACGACCGGAACGAGCCCGGCCTCCTGGCACAGAGCGGCGTAACGGGCCAGCGCTTGCGCATTGGCTTCTATACAGCCGCGGGTGGGAAGACTCTCGTTGAGCGCGAATACAGCGCGCCATTTGGCAAATCGGGCACCCATTTGAAAGTACTCTCTGAGGCGGCCGCGCAATTGGTCCAAGCCTTCGGTGATCTTTTCTCCCGGGAAGGCGGCCAGTTCCTTCGCGCCGGTATCCACCTTGATGCCGGGAACGATGCCGGCATTCATCACAACATCTACTAAGGGAGTGCCGTCTTTTTTCCCCTGGCGGATCGTCTCATCGAAGAGGATAACGCCACTGATGGATTCTCCGAGACCAGCGGTAGTTACGATCAACTCGCGGTAAGCCCGTCTGGATTCCGGGGTTTGGGGTATCCCTGACTTTGCAAACCGCTTGTTGCAGGTTGAAATACTCTCATCAATCGCCAGAAGTCCCTTGTCATCGGCCACCAACGTTTTCGCGGTGACGATCAAATCCTGCAAGTTCATTGTTTCTGCTCCTTACCTGAATTGAGAAGTCCGAGGGAAGTAAGTTTTTCGCGCGTGGAATCGAAGCCGGTGTGAAGGATGCTTTGAATTCCAAGACCTTCCGCGATCTCGACGAACATCTGCGTGTTCTCGATATACACGACCTCCCTGGCCGGCACTTGAGCCATGTCCAGTGCAAGCCGGAAGATGTTTGCGTCCGGCTTTCTCATCTGAACGAAGCAAGACGAAACGAAGAAATCCACGAACTCGCCCAGTTTGAACGTGCCGATTCGATGCGCATTCAACTCGCGCGATTCGTTGCTGACCACAACAATCTTGAGGCCGTGCCGCAATTTGAGATCGGCAACCATCTGGATCATTCGCGGATAAGGTTTCGATTGGGAGAGCATAAAAGATCGAAACTGCTCCCGCGTGAACGGCCGTTTCTCGTCGAAGATCACCAGGCCCAAATACTCCTCGAAGGTGAGCTTGCCCTCTTCGTGGATCTCGAAAGCCATTCGATGCCGCGCTTCCATCGGCGCCCATGCCAACTTAAAGTGAGCGGCTGCGCGTCTGCGGGCGTGATGATCCCACCCGTTCGTGAGCAGAACACCGCCGATATCTACAAACGCGCAAGTGATCTTAGCCGCATTCTTCATCGTTTTTTCCCGCCAATTCACCAGCTAAACCAATTGTGCAGTGCGGCGCGTCAAGAAACTATCAAATCGACGCGTCCAACTTTGACGGCGACGCTTTTGACATGATTTTGACTTTTTTCCCGTTATGTTTGGGGGACGTATGATCGAAACCACTCTTGAGACCGCTTTCGAAACATCGCCGGGTGTCGGCGAGGCCGTGAACCCACTAGCGCCGGAACTTCTCCGAAAGATAAACGCATATTGGCGAGCCGCGAACTATCTTTCGGTCGGGCAGATTTACCTCTATGCCAATCCCTTACTCCGAGAGCCGCTGAAACTTTCACACGTAAAGCCGTTGGTGGTGGGCCACTGGGGAACCACTCCGGGCCAGAACTTCATCTATGTGCACCTGAACCGGGTGATCAAGAAATATGACCTCGACATGTTCTACATCGCGGGTCCCGGTCACGGCGGCCCGGCGATTGTAGGCAACGTATACCTCGAAGGCAGCTGGAGTGAAATCTATCCTAACGTCACACAGGATGAAGCAGGGCTGAAGAAGCTGTTCAAACAGTTCTCATTTCCCGGCGGAATATCCAGTCATGTCGCTCCTACGACACCGGGTTCGATTCACGAAGGCGGCGAATTGGGCTATTCACTCAGCCATGCGTTCGGGGCTGCCTTTGATAATCCCAACTTGATTGTTGCCTGTGTCGTAGGCGATGGGGAGGCGGAAACGGGTCCTCTGGCGACATCATGGCAGTCCAACAAGCTGCTCAATCCAATCACCGACGGAGCTGTACTTCCAATCCTTCATCTTAACGGCTTTAAGATCAGCAACCCCACTGTTCTGGCCCGCATTGAGCATGAGGAACTGGACCAATTCCTTCGAGGCTGCGGATGGACGCCCCATTTTGTCGAAGGGGACGATCCCGACACGATGCACCAACTCATGGCCGCCACCATGGAGAAGGCCATTGAGGACATCCACGAGATCCAAGAGGCCGCGCGCAAGACGGGACACGTGGTCCGGCCCCGTTGGCCAATGATTGTCCTCAAGTCACCCAAGGGTTGGACAGGACCGAAATATGTTGACGGCCTGAAAGTAGAGGGCACTTTCCGTGCTCATCAGGTGCCGCTTCTGGTGGATTCCGCGCATCCCGATCATGTCGCGCAGTTAGAAAGCTGGATGAGGAGCTATAAGGCCGAAGAGTTGTTCGATGAGAATGGCCGTCTGATCCCGGAACTGGCAGAGCTGGCGCCGAAAGGCGACCGGCGGATGGGTATGAACCCGCATGCCAACGGCGGCATTCTGTTGCGCGATTTGCGCATGCCGGACTTCCATCTGCACGCGGTAGATGTGCCGTCTCCCGGCGCCGTCGATGGCGAGGACACGCTCGTGCTGGGCAAGTTCCTGCGCGACGTAGCCAGGTTGAATCAGGATCAGCGCAATTTCCGTGTTTTTGGCCCCGATGAGACCCTCTCCAACCTCCTTGGCGCGGTTTTTGAGGTGACCAATCGGCAGTGGGATGCCCGTGAGGTCGAAAACGATGAATTCCTCGCTCCCGCCGGACAAGTACTGGATTCCATGCTCAGCGAGCATCAGTGTGAAGGCTGGCTGGAAGGATACCTGCTGACCGGACGCCACGGCCTGTTTAACAGTTATGAGGCGTTCATTCGTATCGTCGACTCCATGTTTAGCCAGCATGCGAAGTGGCTGAAGGTATGCCTCGAACTACCCTGGCGGCGAAAGATCTCGTCGCTGAATTACTTGCTTGCCTCCCACGTATGGCAGCAGGACCACAATGGCTTCACGCATCAGGATCCGGGTTTCCTCGATCACGTGATTAACAAGAAGGCCGACATTGTGCGCGTGCTACCTCCCGCCCGACGCCAATTGCCTGCTTTCGGTGTTCGATCATTGCCTGCGCAGCCGGAATTACGTCAATGTGGTGGTAGCTGGCAAGCACGCCCTGCCGCAGTGGCTGACCATGGACGAAGCCGTGGTGCATTGCACGGAAGGCATCGGCATCTGGCAATGGGCCAGCAACGATCAGAACGCCGAGCCTGACGTCGTAATGGCCTGCTGCGGAGACACGCCCACGCTGGAGATTCTGGCGGCTGTCTCGATCCTTCGCGAATATCTTCCGGATTTGAAGATACGGGTGATCAATGTGGTCGATCTGATGAAGCTCCAATCCAGCAGCGAGCACCCCCATGGGCTGAGTGAGACGGATTACGATTCTCTTTTCACTAAAGACAAGCACATCGTCTTTGCGTTTCATGGTTACCCGACGCTGGTCCACAGGCTGACTTACCGCCGGACTAATCGGAACTTGCACGTCCGCGGATACAAAGAGGAGGGAACCATCACCACCGCCTTTGACATGCGGGTTCAGAACGATCTCGACCGCTTTCACCTGGTGCAGGACGTGGTTGATCGGGTACCCAACCTGGGATCTCCAGGAACCTACCTGAAACAGATGATGCAGGACAAGCTGATCGAGCACAAGCACTTTATCGATGAACACGGTGAGGACATGCCGGAAATTCGTAACTGGAAATGGAAATCCAATTAGGTGGATTCGTCTTCGAATAGTCGCGGCGCGGTTGTTTCGGTAAGGGGCGGAGTGGTCGACGTTCGTTTCGATTATTCTCTGCCTCCTGTCTACCGGGTGCTGCGCGCTGGAGTTGACGGAAAAATCATAATCGAAGTGCATGGAACAGCTCGACGCAAGCCACGTGCGGGGCATCGCCTTGACGGCAACTCAGGGCCTGGCGCGAGGAATGTCCGTCGAGGACACGGGCCAACCTCTCCGTGTCCCTGTCGGCAAGCAGATCGTCTCCCGCATGTTCGACGTATTCGGTAACGCGATCGATAATCTTCCACAGCCGAAGAACGTCGAGTGGCGCAGCATCCACCGCGATCCTCCTCCGCTGTCCGAACGCTCCACAAAATCAGAGATTTTCGAGACCGGCATCAAAGCCATCGACGTGCTGGTGCCCCTGGAGCGGGGCGGCAAGGGAGGAATGTTCGGAGGCGCAGGCGTCGGTAAGACGGTGCTGCTAACAGAGATGATCCACAACATGCTCGGGCATCAGCATGGGGTCAGTATTTTCTGCGGAATCGGCGAGCGCTGCCGTGAAGGAGAAGAACTCTACAGCGGCATGAAGGAAGCCGATGTCCTGAAGGACATGGTGATGCTGTACGGGCAAATGAACGAGCCGCCTGGCAAGCGGTTTCGCGTAGGCGCCGCGGCGCTGACCATGGCTGAGTATTTCCGAGACGACGAACATCGCGACGTTCTCTTGCTCATCGATAATATCTTTCGCTTCATCCAGGCGGGTATGGAAGTGTCGGGGCTGATGGGTCAGATGCCATCGCGGCTCGGATATCAGCCCACGATGGCGACGGAATTATCTGGATTGGAAGAACGCATCGCCAACACTCACGCCGGGGCGATCACGTCTATTCAGGCCGTCTACGTGCCTGCGGATGACTTAACCGATCCAGCCGCCGTGCACGTGTTCTCGCATCTATCCGCATCGATCGTGCTTTCGCGAAAACGCGCCAGCGAGGGTCTATATCCAGCCATCGACCTCCTTCAATCCAATTCGAAAATGGCTACTCCAGGCATTGTCGGCCAACAGCACTACAACCTGGCGCAGGAGATCCGCAAAACCTTGGCGCAATACGACAACCTGAAAGACATCGTCGCGATGCTCGGGCTCGAACAGCTTTCCCCGGAAGACCGCAAGACTGTCGGTCGTGCCCGACGTCTGGAACGATTCCTGACGCAGCCCTTTTTCACTACCGAAAAGTTTAGCGGCATTAAAGGCAAACTCGTTAGCCTTAAAGACTCGCTCGATGGCTGCGAACGCATTCTTCGGGATGAATTCAAAGACTACCCCGAGAGCGCGCTCTATATGATCGGAGCGATAGGCGAGGCGAAAAAAACCGATCCCAAACCAACACCTCGACCGGCGGCCCCTGCAGCCGAGTCGAAAGCAGCGAAGGCAAATGCATCTTAGAATCCTTCTACCCTCTGAAGTTTTTGCTGACAAGCCCGATGTGGTTCGCATCACGGCCAACACCTCCGCCGGTTCGCTGGGGCTACTGGAACATCGGCTCGATTGCGTCGCAGCTTTGGTGCCCGGCATCATGATCTACGAGACAAAACAGGACGGCGTGGTCTACCTCGCGCTCGATGAAGGCGTGATCGTCAAGACCGGCGCTGACGTGCTCGTGTCGGTTCGCCAAGCCATCGGTGGAGAGGACCTCGGCAAACTCCGTGACGCGGTCAAGAGTACCTTTCTGGCCCTCGATAAGGAAGAGCGCAGTGTCCGCGAAGCGGTTACCAAAATGGAAGTCGGCTTCATCGGCCGGTTCGCGGAGTTTGAACATGAACGATAATTTGCAACCCTCAAAACCCGATCCCACCTTCCTGCGTAACGTGTCCTCTGAGGTTGCTCGGAAGCTCCGGGTGCAGCGCCAAGGGACGCAAGCTGTCTGGTTTGGACTCGGTATGTCCGGTTTGATCGGGTGGTCTGTGGCTGTTCCGACGCTTGGCGGAGTTTTGTTCGGTCTCTGGTTAGACCAGCGCTATCCAGGAACCCATTCCTGGACACTCATGTTGCTGGTGGCAGGTGTATGCATCGGCTGTGCCAACGCCTGGTACTGGGTGGCTCAGCAAGACAGGGCGATGCACGACGAAGACGAGGACAACCATGCCTGAGACAGCGTCCTTGACCTTCGCTTCGCTCGTGGGCATCTTGCTGGGAGCGGTTTTCTTTGGCGGGCTTTGGTGGACGATCCGCAAAGGGTTGTCGTCTCAGCTGTCGGCACTCTGGTTCTCCGGCAGCCTTCTCCTTCGAACCGGAATCGCCCTCGCTGGTTTCTACTTCGTTTCACATGGCGAGTGGCCGAAGCTTTTGGCTTGCCTGCTTGGCTTCCTGCTGGCGCGCTTCGCCGTTACCAGATTCACCCAATTGCCGACGCGTCTCGATCAAGGATCATCGTGAACCTCACTTCCGACCAGCAGATCTTCTGGCAGCATGGGTTCATCAAACTCAACGGAACCATCGTAACCACCTGGGCCATGATGATCGTGATGGCGTTGGGCTCAAAGCTGGTTACGCGTAAGCTTGTCAGCGAAGGGAACATCTCGCGCTGGCAGGGTTCGCTCGAAATCGTAGTAACCACCATCGAGAAACAGATACAGGAAGTCGGCCTTAATCAACCCGAGAAATATCTTTCCTTTCTGGGCACGCTCTTTCTGTTCGTCGCGGCGTGCAGCCTCTGCATCGTTATCCCCGGTTATCAGCCTCCCACGGGTTCACTCTCCACCACGGCGGCGCTGGCGCTCTGTGTGTTCATTGCCGTACCGCTCTTCGGCATTAGGGAACAAGGATTCGTAGGGTATTTGAAGACCTATACGGAGCCTACACTCCTTATGCTTCCCTTCAATATCATCAGCGAACTCTCGCGAACTCTCGCTCTGGCGGTTCGTCTTTTCGGCAACATGATGAGCGGCGTGATGATTGTCGGCATTTTGCTCACCATCACCCCGTTTCTCTTCCCAATCGTCATGACCGCTCTCGGCCTGCTCACCGGTATGGTGCAAGCCTACATTTTCTTCATTCTGGCAACAGTTTATGTCGCCGCCGCCACGCTCGTCACCAAAAGGAAAACCAATGGATAGCCTGACTCTCATCGCAATATTCTCAATCGCCACCGCCGGCCTTACCATCGGCATCGGCTGCATGTGCCCAGCGCTTGGCGAAGGCCGGGCAGTCGCCACGGCGCTCACTTCGCTAGCGCAGCAACCCGACGCTTCCGCCACAATCACGCGGACACTATTCGTGGGCCTCGCTATGATCGAGTCCCTCGCGATCTATTGCTTCGTCGTCTCCATGATTCTGATCTTCGCCAACCCTTTTTGGACACACGCTGTAGCGCATGCCGGGGGGAAATAAGCGATGCTCATCGACTGGTTCACCGTCGGTGCCCAAGCGCTTAATTTTTTAATCCTGGTATGGCTGTTGAAGCATTTTCTTTACAAACCGATTCTCAACGCCATCGATGTAAGAGAAAAGGGGATTGCCGCGAAGCTCGCCGACGCTGATGCGAAAACGAAAGATGCGCAAAAAGAGCACGATGAATTCGACAAGAAGAATCACGACTTCGATCAGCAGCGCGGCGCCCTCCTCACCAAAGCCACGGACGAGGCCAAGACCGAGCACGATCATCTGATCGATGAAGCGCGGAAAGAGGCCGAGACGTTGCGCACCAGCCAAGCAACCGCACTCAGGAACGATCAAGCAACGCTGAGCAAGGAGATCACCCGCGTGGCACAGGAGGAAGTCTTTGCCATCTCCCGCAAGACGCTTCAGGATCTCGCCACTGCTGGTCTCGAAGAACGTGTGGGGGCTGTCTTCACGCGCCGCCTTGGCGAGATGGACGACAAGGCAAAGCAAGCCCTAGGTGCGGCGTTAAAAACCTCTTCCGAACCGGCCCTTCTGATGAGTGCTTTTGAAATGCCTGCACCGCAAAGGGCTACCATCCAAAACGCGCTCAACGAAACTTTCTCGGCGGAGATCCGCGTCCAATACAAAACTGCGCCAGACACAATCTGCGGAATCGAACTTAGCGCAAACGGCCAAAAGGTAGGCTGGAACATTGCGGAATACCTCACATCGCTGGATCAGAAAGTTGGCGAACTTCTAACCGCTCAGCCGCAACCGGCAGGGAAATGAGCTCCCCACACAGCGTTCTTCAAGTCGCGATCGATCACACGTTTGACGGCATACGTAAGGCTCTCGAATCCTTTACGCCGCAGTTGACGGCTCATGAAGTGGGCGTCATCAAGAATGTCGCCATTGGCATCGCCACCATTTCCGGTCTTCCCGGTGTCGGATATGAAGAA
Organism: uncultured Acidobacteriaceae bacterium; assembly: GCA_963708575.1. Taxonomy (GTDB): domain Bacteria; phylum Acidobacteriota; class Terriglobia; order Terriglobales; family Acidobacteriaceae; genus DASVWZ01. The sequence goes on along the minus strand of CAVPTB010000009.1, from coordinate 4,614 downwards.
TTGGTACGCTTCCCGGGCGGGCTTTTGGGCATGGCGTTCAATGTGGATGCCGACGAAGTTGGCGTTATTCTGTTGGGAGAATTTCAGGATCTCCACGCGGGCGATGAAGTGGAACGCACGGGCCGCGTTATGGATGTACCGGTAGGGGACGGTCTTCTTGGGAGGGTGATTGACCCGTTGGGCAAACCGCTCGATGGCAGAGGAACGATCGCCTTCGACAAGCGCCTCCCGATCGAGCGACCCGCTCCGTCCATCATGGACCGCGCTCCTGTCGACGTTCCCTTGCAGACCGGCCTGAAGGCAATCGACGCGCTAATTCCCATTGCTCGCGGCCAGCGCGAGTTGATTCTCGGAGATCGTCAAACCGGCAAGACCGCCATCGCCATCGACACCATCCTGAACCAGCGCGGGCAGAACGTGCTCTGCGTGTACTGCGCGATCGGCCAGCGCGCATCCGCGGTGGCCAAGGTTGTCGCCAACCTACAGGAGAAGGGCGCGATGGAATACACCGTCGTTATTGTGGCCGAAGGCAATAGCGCTCCCGGTCTTGTATACATCACCCCCTATGCCGCCACAAGCATCGCTGAATATTTCATGGAGAAGGGTCGCGATGTGCTCATTGTTTACGACGATCTGACTCATCATGCCCGCGCCTATCGCGAACTTTCCCTTCTTCTCCGCCGTCCGCCCGGCCGCGAAGCGTTTCCCGGAGACATCTTCTACATTCACTCGCGCATGCTCGAACGCGCCACGCATTTAAACAAGCAACACGGGAGCGGTTCGCTCACCGCCCTGCCCATCATTGAAACCACTGCGGAGGACATTTCCGCTTACATTCCGACTAATCTCATTTCCATCACAGATGGTCAGATTTATCTGTCGCCCACGTTGTTCGAGCTCGGCGTTCTCCCGGCAATTGACGTCGGCAAGTCCGTTTCCCGCGTCGGCGGCGCGGCGCAAAAGCCTGCTTATCGATCGGTCGCGGGACACCTCAAGCTCGCCTACTCACAGTTTGAGGAACTCGAAACATTCGCCAAGTTCGGTACTCGCCTGGATGCCGCAACCCGCAAAACCATCGACCATGGTGAGCGCATCCGCGCTTGCCTCAAACAGCCGGAATCCCAACCTTTGTCAATGGTGCAGCAGATATGCATTCTGCTGGCTCTGACGAATGGTTTGGTCGACCGAATCCCGCTCGATAAGATGGACGACGCCCAGCGGGCTCTGCAGAAAGCATCGGAAGAAATTCCGAAGGATGTTGCCGGCCGGTTCACGACCGCCGACAAGTTGAGCGAGGATGACAAGAAAGCGATTCTCGACATCGCCACCAAAGTCCTTGCCCCGTTCCAGCCGAAACCGGCGGCTGCGCCCGAGGTGGCTGCGCAGCCCAAGCCGGCCGCTCAGCCCGCGAAAAAACCAGATCCGAATTCCGGAGACAAGCCAGGAAGATGAGCGGCAACATGCAGAGTCTTCGCCGGAAAATCGACGGCGCGGGCGATCTGGAAGGCGTAGTTCGTGCCATGAAGGCTCTGGCTGCTTCCAGCATTGGCCAGTACGAAAAGGCTGTCCAATCGCTTGACGGCTACTACCGAACAGTGGAACTCGGCCTCTCCGCCTGTCTCCGGCAGGCCCGCCGGGCTCAAGTTACGGCGGCCAAAACTCCGAAAGCCGATGCGCCGGTTGGAGCAGTCATCTTCGGTTCGGACCAGGGACTTGTCGGCAGGTTTAACGAGGTCATTGTAGATTTAGCCGTCGAGACGCTTAAAAAGCTGCCAGGTCCCAAGAAGAAAATCTGGGCGGTCGGAGATCGCGTGCACGGGCTTCTTGTGGACGCCGGTCTCGGTGCACCCAGTCTATTATCCGTTCCATCGTCGATCAACGCCATCACGCCTCTCGTCGGCGAAATTCTTATTGAAATCGAAGCAGCCCGCGAGCAGCATGACGTCGTGGACGTCTATCTCTTCCATAACCACCCTGAATCCGCCGGGGTTTTCGAACCCGTCTGCAAGCGATTGCTGCCGCTTGATCAACCATGGCAAAACAAGCTCACCAAGCTGCCGTGGCCCACGAAGATGCTTCCTCAGGTCATCGAGGGCCCCGACCCCTACACTGGAAACCTTTATCCGTGGCTACCTGTTTGTCCTTCTCTTTCAGGCGTGTGCGGAGTCCCTCAACAGCGAAAACGCCAGCCGTCTGGCGGCGATGCAACGCGCCGAAAAGAACATCAAGAACATGCTCGAAGATTTAAACCGGGAGTTTCACCGTGTTCGACAGGAGTCGATCGACGAGGAGCTTTTCGACGTTGTCTCCGGATTCGAGGCATTGGCGGGGCGCAGCAAGCACGCTTAGAGGCGACCTATGAAAATCAATTCAGACGATTATCGCGTTGACCTGCTTTCGGTAATTCCTATTGACCCAAAACCCAAAAACTAGTCCACGGGAAAGTTGAGAAAAAGGCGTTCATATGGTGCTCTGAACCAATCGGAAGGATACCAACGAATGCCGAGAAAAGGACACAGCGAAGAACAGATTATGCACGCGCTGGCGCAGGCGGAAGGCGGAGAGAAGGTGGCCGAGATCTGCCGCAAGATTGGCGTCAGCGAGGCGACGTATTACACCTGGAAGAAAAAGTACGCGGGTCTGGGTCTGCCGGAACTGCGGGAGCTGCGTCAGTTGCGGGACGAGAATTCGAAATTGAAACGTCTGGTTGCCGATCTGTCACTCGACCGGCATATCCTGCAGGAGATCGTCGCAAAAAAATCGTGAGGCCTCGGGCGCGGCGGGAACTGGCCACCTGGGTAGAGCAGGCCTACCAGGTCAGTGAACGCCGCGCGGCGAGGCTGGTCCCAATCGACCGAGCCACACTCCGATACCGGAGCAGGCGTGATCCGCAAGAAGCTCTCCGGATGCGTTTGCGGGAGTTAGCGGCAAGCCGGGTTCGTTATGGGTATCGGCGTCTCACCGTGCTTCTCAACCGGGAGGGGTGGGATGTGAATACGAAGCGGATTTACCGCATCTATGTGGAGGAAGGTTTGATGGTGCGGACCAAGGAGAGGAAGAAGGCAGCGGTAAAGCCGCGGGTGCCGTTAGGCACTGCAATGCGGCCGAATGAGCGTTGGAGCATGGATTTTGTGCATGACCGGCTGGCGGATGGCCGTTGGTTCCGCGTACTCACAGTGGTAGATCAGTTCACCCGCGAATGTCCGTTGCTAGTGACAGACCAGACCCTAAACGGCACTAAAGTAGCCGCCGCTTTGGATCGCGCCTTACGGCTTCGTAAAAAACCGGTTTCGATCACCGTCGACAATGGAACGGAATTCGCAAGCCGGACACTGGAAGCGTGGGCTTACCAGCGGGGCATTCAGCTCGATTTTATTCGCCCCGGGAAACCGGTGGAAAACGGTTACATCGAATCTTTCAACGGCCGGCTGCGCGACGAATGTCTGAATACCGAGATCTTCTTCTCGGTGGACGATGCGCGCCAAAAGTTGGAAACATGGCGACGCGACTATAACCAAGTTCGGCCACATAGCTCGTTGGCAGACCGAACCCCGAACGAGTTTCGCGCACTGTGGGACAACCCCCCTTCGCCCTCCACCACCCTTGTACCGCTCGCGCCGGCCGCGTCAAGGTAACCTTCGGCTCGCTTCGCTCGACCTTGACCCGGCCGGCGCTACGCAAAGATCGCATTGACGAGGGCGAAGGGGTGCCGCGCTCCAGGGAGTTACCCGCCTCCAGGTAGTTGCTGGAGCCACTTCATTGAGCTATTGTAGGTCGTGGAAGGGCTGTTAATCAGTCTTCCGGACCACTGCGAAGGCCGGAATCTCTGCTTTCACTTGGTCTAGTTTTCCGGGGCGGGTCAGAAGGCCGGAATCTCTGCTTTCACTTGGTCTAGTTTTCCGGGGCGGGTCAGAAGGCCGGAATCTCTGCTTTCACTTGGTCTAGTTTTCCGGGGCGGGTCAGAAGGCCGGAATCTCTGCTTTCACTTGGTCTAGTTTTCCGGGGCGGGTCACCTACCAGCTGACCCCACCTATGAATGGATGAGATTTTCGAGGCAGGTCAAATCACACCATTGAAGTCTGAAGCGGCAAAACGAATTTCGCCACGGTTCCGCCTCCCGGGTTATGCTCCAAACTGATGCGTCCACCGTGCGCTTCTACAAATTCTTTACAGATCGAGAGCCCTAAGCCAAGGCCATCCGCCGAACTGGATTCTGCCAGCCTGTGGAATTTCTCGAAAACTCGATCAAGATCTCCATCCGGCACGCCACGGCCCCGGTCAAGCACCTTCACTTCCAATTTGTCACTGACGATTTGGCTAGTTAGCTCAATTGGTTGCTCAGCGGAAGAGAAACGAAAGGCGTTACTGAATAGGTTCACTAACACCTGCGTGATCAAATCAAAATCCATGGGAATCAAGGGCAGGTCTCGAGGGATGTCAATGGAAAGCTGACGCTTATGCGTGCCCATCTCCTCCAGCGCGGCTCCAACTACGTCCAATAAGTCACTTGGTTCGATTCGCACCCGCCAAATCCCTGTCTGAAGGCGCGTCACGTTTAGCAGGTTATTCATCAGGCGATGTAGCCGTTTCGCCTCGCGCTCAGCGGTTTGCAAT
>CAVPTB010000008.1:0-19644 GCA_963708575.1 uncultured Acidobacteriaceae bacterium | reverse complement strand
AAAATAATATGGAGTTCTGCTCGACCTGCCACAAAGATCTGACCAGACGGTAGGGGATGAGGGGAGAAGAGATGATGCCGGAATTTGGACTTAAAAAGACGCTTGGCTCAGTCATGGTGGTGGCGCTGTTGTTGGTTCTGTCGACAACGTTATTTGCGGGAAAGAAGAAAAAGGACGACGCCGCCACGCCAACCAAAATTCCGGTGATTGATTATTCGAATATCGTGTGGCCGAACCCTCCGGCGATCGCGCGCATCCGCTATCAGGCGTTTTATTCCGCGCAGAAGCTATCCCAGGTAGATACCGCGGCAACCAAGAAGCAGAAATGGATGGACCGCCTGGCAGGAACGCAGCCAGCTGCGGACAATACCAAGGTTCTGTACCAGCTCGCTGAGCCGTACGGGATGGTGGTGGATTCAAAGGGAAACCTGTATGTGGCGGACGCGAAAGTCGGCGCGATTTTCATCTTTAACACGGAAACGCGCGAAGTGGAAATGATCAAGAACAAAGAGCACGCGCACTTCGCGCGGATCATTGGGCTGGCCATAGACGACAATGACCGGCTGTTCGTGTCCGATCCGGGATTAAAGCACATATTGGTATTTGACGCGACCCATAAGGCAGAGGACGTGATCACGGAGGGCATGTCCGAACCGGCAAACCTGGCGATTGACAAGGAAAACCGGCTGCTTTACGTCTCTGATATCGCCTTGGATCAGGTCCTCGTGTACGACGCTGACAGCCTGAAGCTCAAACGAAAAATCGGAACAACCGGGCACAACCACGAGCTGACCACGCCGGGGGATCTTGCCAAGCCGACTGGGCTGGCGGTGGATGACGACGGGAATTTGTATGTCTGCGACACCCTGAACGATCGGGTTGAGATCTTCGATGCCGATGGAAAGTTCATTCGGACCTTCGGTAAAGCCGGCGATGGACCGGGATACTTTGCCCGGCCGAAGGGCATCGCCATTGATGGCGATAACCACATTTGGGTGGCAGACGGCATGCAGGATCGCGTTCAGGTATTCAATCAGGAAACGCAACTGCTGATCACCTTCGGCGGGCATGGTTTGCTGCCGGGGCAGTTCCAGGGGTTGGTGAGCATTACCAGCGATAAGAATAATCGGATTTTCACGTCGGAGATTTATCCGGGGCGGGTGCAGCAGTTCCGGTATGTGACCGATGCCGAGGCAGCGCAGTTGCAGAAAGAACGAGAGGCTGCACGAGGAAAGAAGTCCGGCGCGGCAGAGAAGACCGCTCCGGCACCCAAGGCACCCACTCCCGCTCCCAGCGGGAATGCGTCGAAAGGATAGCTGACGCTGCGACTTCCACTTCTGTGGTCACCTCCCTTGGGCGGAAAACGCGAAAAATGGGACGACGCTGGTGAATTTGGTCTCATGGGTCACCAAAGAAGCTGGTGGCTGCTGGAAGTCAGTGTTGCAAATCTCATCACCCGACCGAGCCTAAGTAACTGCGGAATTTGACCATATACGCCTTTTCGCAGGTGGTTCTTTTGCCCCAGTTGTAAAGAGGGCGTAGGGGTGCCGTGCCCGGATCGGGAATCGATCAATCTTTAGATTCACGCACTTACGTTGGGAAAGGCGATTTGGACAGCCGGTCCCGATTCGGACAGCGACGTGCATTACTAATGGGCAGGAGGCGGTTGCAACAAGCGCCTAGGTGCAAATTGCAACTCACGGCCTAAGCCTCTGGGAGTTTAGATCGACAATTTTTTATACCTTATGGAGGTCGTGAATTTTATGAAGAAAGTCATGCTAGTCGCGATGTTAGTACTCGCGGTCGCTGGGCTGGGAATGGCGCAGAACTGGTCATCGACAGTTGATGTGTTGGGTGCCCACCAGAACCAAGGCCGCGGTTGCGCGGGTTGCCATGCTCCACATAGCGGCTCGTTCGGTTCCGGTCACGGCGGCGTTGCTGATTCTGGCAGCTATGCACTGTGGGGCCAGGATGCTAGCCCACTGTACGGCAAATCGATCGCGTTCGGCGACAACGGACGTTACGTTGAAGTTCTGCCCAACGGAATCGCCACTGGTAGCCAGGAAGTCGGCGGAATTCTGCTTTGCCTCTCCTGCCACGATGGCAACCTGACCCAGTCGAACATGATGCAGAACTGGTCTTATGAACAACAGATCGGCCTGCTCACCAACACCACCTATGGCAGCCAGAAGATTCCGACTCTACTCGGAAACGACGGCACCACGGCTGGCAACTACACCAACGATCACCCGGTGGGCCAGAATGCCACCATCAGCACTGGCAACGGTCTGGTGTTTGCGAACAATAGTATGCACAGTCACGCCCGGGACGCCTTATGCGCAGTTCGTAGCCAACTACGGCTGGCCCGCACTGGCGCCTGGAAAATGGTCGAATCCCTGGGGCATCAACGGCGCAGGCAAACCTTATGTGCTTTGCACCACTTGCCACAACCAGCACGTAATGACCGTTTACACCTCGTCAGCCAGCAGCCCGATCGTTGGAGACGGCGGCGGCAAGTACTACGCCACCTACTTCTTCGTGAACGGCCCCTACAACCCGAACCTGCAAGGCAAGTTGACGGCCGGTCAGGCAGCATCGACGACTCAGTTCTGCCGTCAGTGCCACTTTGGCGAGGCGAACGAAGCCAACAACACCAACAACATTCCGACCGTATTCCAGTAGGAATAGCGGTAGTCCAATGCGGGGGAGAGGAAACTCTCCCCCTAATTTTTCGAAGGATCAAGAAATTGAGTCATTGACTCATCGGTTCATTGAAAAACCTACAGAGACACGGTTCAATGAAACAATGAGTCAATGAATCAACCGGACCGGTAAGCAGAGGATGGTATGAAAAAAAATCTCCCCGCAATCGCAATTCTTCTCCTGGTTATCACTTCAGCGATGGCCCAGGTGGCTTCGCACGAGCCGACGATGATGGCGAAGGCAACGACGCCGCAGGTGGCATCGCCGATGCAGATCAGCGACAAGCCGGTGGCCAAAGTGAACGGCGTGGTCCTGACCGACCGCGATCTGGTGCGCGAGATGTACGCGATCTTCCCCTATGCGCGGCAGCACAACGGATTTCCCAAGGGGCAAGAGGCGGCAATCCGGCAGGGCGCGCTGGAAATGATTATTTTTGAAGAACTCGTGTACCAGGAGGCGGAACATCGCAAGATGACGGTTCCCGCGGCCCGGCTGAACAAGGCGGAAGGGGAGTTTCGCAAGCAGTTCGAATCTCCGGACCAGTATCAGCAATACATGCAGAGCGAGATGCACGGATCGACCAAGCAACTGGACCAGCAGATCCGGCGCTCCATCCTGATTGATGAACTCTTGAAGAATGAAGTGGAAGACAAGGCGGCGGTGACGCTGGCGGAAGTCCGAGCTTACTACGACAAGAACAGCGCCCGATTTCAGCAGGCCGAGTCGTTCAACTTCCAGAGTATCTCCGTGCTTCCACCGCTCAAGCCCAACGCACAGCAGGCGCAAGAGGCACAGAAGAAAGCGCAAGAGGCGTTGAAGCAGGCAAAAGCCACGAAGAGCTATCAGGATTTTGGGCTGCTGGCAGAGAAGATTTCGGAAGACGATTTCCGGGTGAACATGGGCGATCACAAGACGGTGCCGAGTGAAAAGCTGCCGCCACAAATCGTCAAAGCTTTCCAGACCATGCAGGCGGGGCAGGTCAGCGGACTGATCCAGATCGAGTCGGCGTACACGATCGCGCGGCTGAACTCGCACAACATGGGGCGGAAGCAGCCCTTTAGCGAAGTGAAGGACGACCTGAAGATCGAGCTGCAGAAGGCGAAATACGAAAAGCTGCGGTCCAACCTGGCCAAGAATCTGAGGGCGAAGGCCAAGATTGAAGTCAGCTAACCGATTGATTGAGACATTGAAGCATTGAGCCATCGGGTCACTAGCCGAGATGCGGTGGCTGGAGTGGATTTCAATGACTGAGCGATTCAAGGGTTCAATGTCTCGATCAGCGATTGGATCGTTCTTTGGCAGTTCTGAGCGAGGTTCCGAAGATAGCAACCAGTTCATTGGCTTCTTGCGGCAAATCCCCGGCTTTGATTGCACGAATGACCCCAGTCTCTCCCATTAATTCCAACCAGAAAACGCTTTCATCCGCTTCTTCTACGACCACGCTCTCTTCGACACAAGCTCCGCCTTAGAGCGGCTGCGGCAGACGGCGCGATAGGTTCGCCGCAACCGAGGGCGCAAGAGTTGTTTGCCGATGGTCTGAGAGCGTCCGTGATCCGATGAAACCATGACTAAATGACTCAATTCCCTGAGGTTCTGAGTCATTCCGCACCCTGAGAGCGCGATATCCCACAGAGTGGTTGGACCAGAGGATCCGAGGTGGGAATTGTCATTGTAAATTACTGATTTAAGGATAGTTATAAATTTCACAAATCGGAACGTTTGGCATGCGCAGTGCCTTTCAGAAAGGTAGGTTCTGGCTTGAATTTGGCCCTCTGGCGGGAAGGATGGCGGCACTGTGAAAGGCGCGAAAATCATCGTCGGAATAGCGGTTCTGATGATGGCCCCATTTGTCTGGGCGCAGCTCCAGCTCGGCGAAAACACGAAAATGAACGCTGGCGGCCTGGTCACCTTCGGATATGCCGGGGACTACGGGAACGACATCCCTTCCAGCCACGGGGTGGATCTTGGCTTCAGCGGCAACGTCAACGGTTCGTACTACAGTCCCAACTTCATCAACTTCAGCGCCACGCCATACTATAACCAGTCGCGGGCTGATTCCGATTACCAATCGCTCACCGGCGCCAGCGGGATTGCCAGCACCGTCAATTTTTTCACGGGCAGCAACTTTCCCGGCTCTGTGGCTTACCACTACGACAGAAACAGCACGGGAACATTCGGATTGACCGGCCAACCGGACTTTACAACGCACGGGAACGGGCAGGGCTTCTCGGTAGGGTGGAGCGCGTTGCTTCCAGATATGCCGACACTTTCGGTTGGTTATTCTCAGGGCGACGGCAGCGGGGATGTGTACGGCACAGATGAAAAGACCAGTTCTTCCAACCGCATGTTTAACCTGCGGTCAACTTACCAGATCGAAGGCTTCCGCCTGAACGGTTTCTATGATCACACCAATTTCGATTCGAAGTATCCGGAATTTCTGACCGGCCAGGGTGAGTCGGTGATGAACACCTCCGGACACGACTACGGTTTTGGTACAAACCACATTCTGCCCTTCCATGGTTCCTTTTACGCGAGTTTCAATCACGCGACCTCTTCCAGCGACTTTGCCGGGGACACGACAGATAGTTCGAGCTATAGCGACAATAACCAGACCGCCGGCGCGAGTTTTCATCCGACCCAAAGACTCGGACTCTTCGTTAACGAGAGCTATACCGATAATCTTTCTGGATATTTGAACCAGAGCCTGGGAACCGGGGGCGTCAATCCGGTGAACCTGGGCCCGGGATCACATTCGTATACGTTTGGTGGGGGAGCGAGTTACCAGCTAACAAATAGCCTGGAATCGCAGGCGCAGGCGACTTACTACGATCAATACTTCTTTGGAAAGTCCTATACCGGAACCTTTATCAGCGGCACGCTCAGCTACGCGAAGAAGTTGTTCAATATGTTCGGTTTTTCGGGTTCGGTGATCGAAATGTCCAACGGGCAAGGCCAGAACGCGGTAGGGTTCATCGGCAATGTCAGCTACTCTCGAAGGTTTGGAGAGTGGAGCACTTCTGGCAATTTCAGCTACGCACAAAACGTGCAAACGCTCCTTATTACGTATACAACGTCCTACTACAATTACAGCGGCAACGTACGACGCAGATTCCCGCACCGCATGCAGTGGACGGGAGCATTCAATGGTTCTCATAGCGGCCTCACGAACCAGGCGGGAAGCGTCGATCACAGCGAAGGTTTTTCCACTTCCTTCGGCTCGCCGCAATTCACGGTGAACGGCCTTTACAGCCAATCGTCGGGAATTTCCGTTCTGGGCTTGAATGGTATCCAACCGATTGTTCCGACCCCCGGACTGGAGAACACCATCAACTTCACCGGAAAGAGCTACGGCGGTGGAATCTCCTTTACACCGGTCCGGCGAATGATGCTATCCGCGAACTATAGCCGCGCTTTGAGTGACACGCTCGGAGGCGACACCTTCTCGCGTAACAATACTGAGATCTTTAATACCCAACTGCAGTACCATCTGAGACGAATTGGATTGCAGGCCGGCTATACCCGGTTTATTCAGGGGATCAGCGCCTCGGGAGTGCCAGCAGCCAATACAAACGCGTACTTTGTCGGGATTTCCAGATGGTTCGATTTCTTCTAAATTTCCGGAATAATTCGAAGTGGCTCAGCGCGATGCTTGTGGCCGGACTTGCGCTGGCCCTGACGGTTGCGGGCGCGGCTAAAAAGAAAGTGGTGGCTCCGCCGCCAACGCCTCCGGACCTGCTGATGGACGGCGGGCGCAAGCTGACCTATGAGCGCAGCTTCAGCCTGGAGCGCGAGGTCAAGCCGAAACGCAGCTTCTGGACGAAGGTAATCGACGTGATCGCGGGTGAGCCAGACTTCCATTATCTGGTGAGTCCGTACAGTGTGGTGACAGATTCGCACGGGCGGATCATTGTGACCGACACGGCGGCGCGAGGGGTCCACATCTTCGACTTCACCCTGCAGAAGTACAAGTTCCTGTCGCGACGGGACACGGATAGGGATCCGCTGATGGTGCCGCAGTGCGCGGCCGTGGATGCGCAGGACAACATTTATGTGACGGATTCGGAGACGGGACGGATCTTCGTCTGGGACGCGAACGGGAAGTTTCGGCGAACCATTGGCAGCTTGAAGGGTGGCGAAGGATATTTCAAGCGACCGACGGGAATTGCTGTGGACTCGGCCGCGCAACATATTTATGTCACGGATACGCTGCGCAACAAGATTTACATGATGGACATGCAAGGCAGCGTGTTGCGAGTGATTGGCAAAGCGGGTACGGGGGATGGGGAGTTCAACTATCCGACAGAACTGCGACTGCAAGGGCAGGATCTGGCAGTGGTGGATGCGATGAACTTCCGGGTACAGATTTTCGATAAGTCGGGCGGGTTCAAGTATGCGATCGGTAAGCTGGGCGACGGGACGGGATGGATGTTCCGGCCAAAAGGGATTGGATTCGATTCGGAAGGCCATCTCTATGTGGCCGAGGCGCAGTTCGGAGTCGTGCAAGTATTCGATCAGCAAGGGCGGCTGCTGTATTACTTCGGGCAAAGAGGAACGGGATTGGGAGATTTTCAGCTGCCGGCAGGATTGGACATTGATAAGAACGACCGGATCTATGTAGTGGATTCGTTTAACCGGCGAGTTCAGGTCTTCCATTATTACGGTGCTACGAAAACCGCGGGCGGAGGGGGCCAATGAAAGTGCTCCTACGATGCGGGCGTTTGTGGGCAGTCTGTTTAGTATTAGGCATTGGCGGCGGGCTACTGAGTGTAGCGCAACAGAACCCGACAGACGTGCTGGGAATGCACAACCTCACCCAAGCGAGCGGAGCGTCTGTTTATACACAAGGAAGCCTGGGATGCACATTCTGCCATGCTCCCCACAGTGGGCTGGGGGGCGTCACGCCTTTGTGGAATCAGACTCTGTCGACCGCCAGCTATGTTCCCTACAGCAGCACGACTTATGTTGAGCAGGGCAACACGAAGCCGACCCTGGGAATCACCAGCAGCCTATGCTTGAGCTGCCACGATGGCACAGTAGCGGTTGGGCAATCAGCCGTGTACGGCAAGATTCCCATGATCGGGAACTGGAACCCGATTGATTCGTTTGGAACGACGCTGACGGGATCACACCCATTCAGCCTGGTACTGCCGATGAAAGACGCGCCGGATCTGGTGTCTACCCTCGTGCAAGGAAAAACAGGGGATCCGACGGGCGCCGTCAAGCTGATCAACGGGAACATCGAGTGCACGAGTTGCCATAGTCCCCACGTGCAAGGAATCGATCCGATTGCGCAGGATTTTCTGGTGCGCGACAGCTCGAGTGCGCAGATGTGCCTGGCGTGTCATGATCCAAACCGCAGCATACAGGGACAAACGAATCTGCTGGCCGGATGGGGAAACAGCATTCATCGGACCGCAACCAATCAGGTTTCGCCGGATGCTCACGCGGGCCAATACGGTACAGTAGCGCTGAACGCCTGTTCGTCATGCCACATGTCGCACGATGCGGCGGCTCCGGCGAGATTGCTCAGATCGGCAATACCCGCGCAAAATGGCATGGATTCGGCGACGCAAGACTGCGTTACCTGCCACAACGGTGGCACGTTGATTTCACCCGCAGCGCCGAACATTATGGCGGAAATCGCGAAGACCCCGCATCCCCTGCCGGCAGGAACAAACAACCACGATGAAGCAGAGCCGGCGGTACTGGTCAACAACCGGCATGCCACGTGCGTGGATTGTCACAACGCGCACAACTCGAATCAGACGACGACATTCTCCGCGCCGCCAACCCTAAGGCCATCGCAAGCTGGAGTTGTGGGCATCAGTGCGCTGGATGGGACAACCGTTTTGACGCCGGCGATCAATCAATACGAGAACTGCCTGCGATGCCACGGCACCAGCCCGGGCAAGCAGCGGCTTCTGATGTACGGATACGCGCCGATGCGGGTGGTGGCGAATTCAGATCCGTTGAATGTCATTCCCGAGTTCGCGGCCACGTCGACGTCAAGCCATCCCGTTATGCATGACCGGTCGAGCCCGCTGCCGCAGCCAAGCTTGTTGACCAGCATGTTGAATCAGAACGGGACGACATCCTCGCGACTGATGGGTGTTCGCATTTTCTGCAGCGATTGCCACAACAGCGACGACAACCGCGAATTCGGCGGGCAAGGACCGATGGGACCCCATGGGTCGGTTTACTCACACATTCTGGAGCGGAATTACCAGTTCAGCCAGGCGGCTGTGCCCGGAGGAACGGTAACGAATCTCTTCCCAAGTCCTGACCTCGGACCGACCGGACCGTATGCGATGTGCGGCAAGTGCCACGATTTGACGAATGTCATGGCGAACAACAGCTTCACTCAACACGCACTACACTCGTCGCAATATGGGTTCAGTTGTTCGACATGCCATACCGCGCACGGTATGGGAGCGAATTCCCCGACGATCACCGGCGAGCGGATGGTGAACTTCGATGCCAATGTGGTCGGCGAGAACAACGGACTGCCAATCGGATACAACCGCAGCACGAACACCTGCACGCTAATGTGCCATAACGCTGCCCACAATGCGGACGGAAGCGTTACGGGACAGATGAGTCCTCGGCGCAACGTGAGACCCGTCGGTGTGGTCCGACGATAAGAGTGAAGCAGAATCGAGATGGGCAAACTTCGTATCCCCGCGATGTTGTTTCTGTTCACTCTAGCTGCCCTGCTTGAAGCGGTGCAGCTGACATCGCTCTCTTCTTTATCCGCCAGGGATGTGTGGTGGCATTTGAGCACCGGGCTCTGGATCCTAAGAAACCACGCACTGCCCCATGACGGGATTTTTTCGCAATCCTCGACACTCGCTTGGAGAACTTTCAGTTGGGCATACGAAGTGAAGCTGGCTGTCGCCTATAGGGCATTTGGGCTGCGCGCGATTCCGGCGATGCTGATGGGACTGAAGGCGGTACTGGCGGTTATCACGTTTGTCCTGGCGGGAGGCTTGCGGGGAAGATTCTGGACAGCGGTGGCGTTGTCGGCGGTTGCACAATACGTGCTCGGGAGCTTTGCGCCCAGTCCGACTTACTTCTCGATCCTCTTTTTTGCTGGTGAATTGTTTTTGCTGAGTGAGAGCCGCAGAAACGGCGATTACAGGCTGCTCTTTTGGTCCGCACCTTTGTTTCTGGTATGGGCGAACTTTGATGTGCAATTCGTATATGGAATTGCACTGCTAATTCTCTTCCTGGGGACGCTTGCAGTCGAGACGGGATTCGGGTCACTGGACAGTGCGCTCAGCGCAGCCCTTCTGTCGTTCATTGCGACATTGGTCACACCTAACTTTTACCATCCCTACAGAACGTTTTTCTCGGTTCTGACTAGCGGCGCTAACCGATACCTTCCAGACTTCCTGGCCATGAAGTTCCATCAGCGGCAGGATTACCTGCTGTTGCTGCTTTTAATGGGAGCGTTTCTTGCGCTGGGGATACGGAAGTCACAGGATTGGTTTCAGATCGGCTTGCTGATTGGCTGCGCGATCCTTTCGTTCTATTCCCAGCGCAATATCTGGCTGGCGACGCTGGCGTCGATCATGGTGATTGGGAATGCTGTTTCGGAGGAGTCCGCAACCCAAGTTAGCGTCCCAAGACCGAACGCAAACCTGGGGCAGCTTCGAACTGCGGTGGGATTGGCGGCCGTCGTTCTGGTCATGGCATTTGTAATCCAGGTTCCAAGAAGCCGCGAAACGCTGCTGGCAAAGGTTGGGAAGAATTACCCAGTGGCAGCGAGCGACTATATCCGCGAACACCGTTTGCCGCAGCCACTGTTCAACGCTTTTGAATGGGGAGGATTTTTGACCTGGTACTTGCCGGAGTATCCGGTGGCGATCGATGGTCGCACGGGTCTGTACGGCGATGACATGATTGTCGGGTATTCGAAGGTAATGAATGCCGATGCGCGCTATACCGACTTCGCACCGATGGCGCAGGCACAGACGCTGTTGCTGCAGAAGAACTCGGTGATGGGCGAGGCGATGGCCGGTGTTCAGGGTTTCAGGGTCGAGTACAGCGATGATGTGAGCCTTGTGTTGACCAAGAGTGGCGAGGCTTTGAGCGCGGCAACGCAACCGTAAGTATTTCCACCCTCCGGAAGTCGCGGACGGTAACAAACTAGGACGAGACGATGGACGAAACCAACACGATCCCGGATCAGCACGAGACGATTGAGTCAAGGGTCCGTATCGTGTCGCAGGATTCGGGTCGCGCACCGATCGGTGACGAAGCTGCCGCAATGGATGTTGCGGAGGCCGGAGCACTTCCGGAGTCGCCGTGGTGGCGGGTGGCAGATTTTGGCGTCTTTGGATTATGGATTGCAATCGTCGCGTACATCTTGCCCTATCACGAGAAGTGGGCAGATGAGGCGCAGGCTTGGCTGATTGCTCGCGATCTTGATCTGAAGACGATCTGGTTCCACGAGTTGCGGTATGAGGGTTCTCCCGGGTTGTGGCACACGATTCTGTGGGTGGCGCAGCACGTGTTCCACGCAAAATATGATTCGATCGGGAAGATCGGCGCGGTTTGTGCCGCGGCGGGAGTGGCGTTGCTGATCTTCAAAGCGCCGTTTCCACGATATATCCGATGGCCGCTGGCGTTCACCTATTTCATGATTTATCAGTATGCGGTCATTGCAAGGCCCTACACCCTGCTACCGCTGCTGGCATTTGCTGCCGCGTTGCTGTTCAAAGATTTGAAACATCCGGAACGGATGACGGTGGTGCTTGTGCTGCTGGCCAATCTCAGTCTGCACGGAACCATTTTGGCGGGATGTCTGGGTTTGGTGTATCTGATCGATGCATTCCGGGCGTGGAGCACGCTGGATGCATCAGTGCGGAGGCGATATTGGATTTGCATCGGAGTGATGGCGGCGACGTTTGTGTTCGTTGTCGTGATTCTCAAACCAACGCCGGATGTCGGGGAGTTTGCGAAAAAGAAAACTATGGACGCGTTGCCAGCTTCTATTCAGGCGATGCAGCCAACAATTCCTAGGAAGTTGGAGGCAACCATCTCCGGCGCCTTTCTGGATTACTGGCTGCCGTCGGCGGTATTTGTTCTTTTCGCCGGGTGGTGGTGTTTCTTGCGCAGAAGGTTGCTGCTGTTCGCATTGCCCGTCCTGTTACTAACTTGCTTATATTCTCTGATACATGGTTACGCGCATCATCACGGGACGTTGTTGGTGTCTGCCGTCACGGCGCTCTGGGTGGGTTGGCCCGCAAAGGAGGAGCGACGCGGCCTAAGCAACCTCGAGTCTCGCGCCCTACAAGGCATGACCGGTCTCCTTTTTTGCTTGTGTGTGCTGAACATCTGGGATGCTGAAGTAGCCATTCGCCACGAATATCTGTATCCATATAGTGGGGCGGAGGATGCCGCCAACTACTTGAGGTTCGCGGGGGCGGATCACCAACGAATATTCGGATTTCTTTATGGCGTTGTCGGCGTGCAGGCTTACTTCGATCACAACATTCTTGTGAACATCCCAACGGCTTACTACCATCATGGACTTCCTTACCACGGCTTGGAACTAAAGGAAGATGAATTCACAGGATACGATCCGGATTATGTCGTCGTATTTACTGAGCAGCCGCAATTGTCAATGGAAAAGGGTATTCCCGAATTGCGCGCTTTACGATATGAGATTGTACATATGTCAGATGGGTACATGATCTACAAACAGGGAGTTTACGTCCGACAGTTCTACTTCATCCTGCGCAAGACAACTCCTTAGCCGAGCCGCCCACACATTCCGCTTGGCCTTTCGTACCCTCTTGGCGTGACAGGTGTCACTGTGTCGTATTTCGGATCCGGAAATCATAAAATCGTGCCACACTTCCGGAGAAGGTATATGCAACGACTGATCAGTGTTTTTTCTCGATTCCTTTCCCGAAGATCCGCGCGTGTGTCACGATTCTCCTCCGCAATTGTCTCCAGCGTTCTTATGTTGACGCTCGGCGTGGCAGCCCTTCAGGGATGGGCTCAGGATGGCGGAGGGACGCCTCCCGCGGTGGATGTGCTGGGCGCGCATGATAACAGCGGTCGGGGATGCGCAGGCTGCCACACACTGCATAACGACACGTCGAGAACGAAGAGCGTCACTCCGCTTGATGGGCAAGCGTTGTGGGGACAGATGGGGACGCCTGACTACGGCAAGAAGATCACGCTCCGAAACATTGGAAATACGATCGAGGCGCTAACAACAAATCTCGCGACCCAGGATTCGGAGGTTACGGGAATCTTGATCTGCCTGAGCTGCCACGATGGCAATGTCACGCCGGAAAACATGATGGCTGGGCAATCATATGAGCAGAAGACCGGGCTGATCCCGAGCGCAGGAAGAGTACCCATTCCGACTCTGCTGGGAGATACGATGACCAGCCAGTATGCGGTTGATCATCCGTTGGGCGTCGGAGTGACCATCAATGTGGGATACGGCTTGACGTTCACGAACGGCGTGTTTGGGGTAACTCCGGGAACCCCGTATGCGCGGTTTGTCGAGAGCTATGGATTCCCCACGCTGGCCCCGATGGACCGCTCGACGCCTTACGGACTGGACCCACTGGGCAAGCCGTATCTGGTATGCACGACGTGCCACAATCAGCACGCGATGAACTTGTATACCTCGAACGTGAGCAGCCCGATCCGGCGGGACGGAGGCGGCCAGTCGTACGCGACGTTTTTTTATGTGAATGGTCCGTACAATCCGGGGATCGTTCAGGCGGATAACCGGAATTCCACTTCCAATGTGCAGTTCTGCCGGCAGTGTCATTTCAATCTGGCCAACGAAGGGAACAATTCGGTGACTGTGCCTACACTGTTCTGAGCGAGAGATTGGAACATCAAGCATGCCGGAGATTGCACGACGGGCCTTATCTGTGGGAATAGACGGTGGCGATCTGGTCGTGGTAGATGAGGTCGAAGCGGGGATCGATGCTGAGGATTTTTGCGAGAGGCGTCTCCGAGTCAAGCAAAACCACGCCGGCTTCGTTGAGATAAGGATCGGTGAGGTAGCCTTTGCCGGCGGACTGCGAGTCGTAGAAGATCTCGTCGAGTTCGTCTCCGTAGAGGTCGTTGCGCCCGTCGATGGCAACGGGGTATTCCGGCAGGTACCACATCAGGAATCCACCCCAGTTGAGGTTGTTGTAAAGCGGTCCGCGAATGGGATTATTGCGGAGAAAGTTAATCGCGTTCACGGGATACTGGGCGCTGATGGCCTGGTCGAAACCGCGTTCGTTAAAGCCGGTTGCGGAAGACAGAAGGAACAACATTAGTGCGAGCGCGCCGGCTACCCCGAGATTTTCCAGCCAGGTTGCGGAAGGATCGCGTTCTTCCTCGGATGCAGGGAAGTCGGCGATGCAAGCGGCAGATGAAAGGCAGAGGAACCAGGCATCCCGCATGGTGCGAAAAGCTACGACGGTTGCGATCGCAAGCAGGGCTAGCTTGAACGGATCGATTTTCTTCTGCCATCCGACTGCATAGAATCCGGCGGCAGCAAGGAAAAGCTCGGTGAAGTGGCTGGTGCCGCGGAAACTGAGAGGCTGCAGTTCGATGATGACGTTGTAGGAAAATTTCGCCTTGGAATATTCGAAAACCGCGACGTAAGGATGGTAAAAGTTCGGACCCAGACATGTCGCGATCACACAGGCTAGAAACAGCAGTATGAGGTTTTTCCCCGGCAGCGTAGGTTTACGCAGGAATGCCGGAGCAAGGCCCGTCTTGGCAGCCACTTGCTGAAGAAAAGTGACACCCGCGAAAAGGCCGGCCGCAAAGAGTCCGTAGATGAACTGAATGTGCAAGTTGGCCCACAGAAAGAAAATGGGCGGGAGCCAGTAAAGCGAACTTAGTTCGCCAGAACGATTGGCTTCAAGAAGCAGTGTCAGAGTAATGGCGAAGAGAATGATCGAGAAGAAGAACGGCCGTGGCATGCCGTTAAAAAGAAATGCCGAGCACACCATTGCGGATCCGATGCAGGCCGTCCAGAAGCGATGCGAGAGACGGAACATCATCCAGTAGACTGCATAGGCGATGCCGATAGTCAGGAAGGTACCGAAAAGTCCCATGCCGAGCAGCCCCATCCAGGCATAGGCCTTCGAGAGAAGGACTTCATACCCCCAGCTGTAAGCGACCCACGGACGGTTGGCAGCGGTGCGAGAAAGGATACCGGTGTGGGGCACGGCCACATGCTCCCAAATCCAGTCGCCGACTTTGAGATGCCACCAGAGGTCGACGTCGAGAACGGCGAACTTCAGGTGGAAGGCGATCCCTCCGACCGCGGCGAGCAACAAGGAGAGCGCGGAGACTTGGAGGAGGCGGGTGCGGGAGAAGTCTCGGAGGGTCACAGGGTGAAACTCCAGGCAGAGGTTTTAACCACAGGGGATACAGAAAAACACAGGGCAAGGCCTCTCACCGCAGCGGGTGCAAAGGAATGTGCAGGATTTCTTCTAAGATTCGCAGGGGAGGAAGTGGTCTTGCCTTTCATGCTTACACTCTCATGCGGTTGGGACAACGGCGGCGGCACTGACCGCGATGGGTGACGGAACCATATCGTTCGCGCCGCCTGCATCGCCGGCTTCGTGGTATTCCGCGTCCTGATTGACTGCCCAGACATCATAGCGCCGTTCGCCGGCCAGAATGTTCTTTGCAGTGAGGAGCGCCGTCATCATGGCATGGTCCTGATTGTTGTACTTGTGCATGCCATTACGACCCACCAGATGCAATGTGGGGCAATTTGAGTCGAGCGCCTGGCGGATAGTATCGACGTGGCGCTGATAGGCGTCGTCGTAGACTGGATAAGCTTTGGGCTGGCGGATCACGCAGCCGTCGACGACGTCCGCGGCGGAAGCCAGATTCACCTTCTGAATTTCGCTGGTCGCGAGGGCAATGAGTTCGCGATCAGGAGCGGTCCACAGGCCGTCGCCTTCGAAACAGAAGTACTCGAGACCGTAGGAGCAGAAATTGGGGTCGGGAACCATTTCCGGAGACCACGATTTGTAATTTTGCACGCGTCCGACCTGGACGCGAGCATCGTGGATGTAAATCCAGTTATCGGAGAAGCGGTCACGGTCCTTAACCACGAGCCCGACGGTCAGGAAATCGCGATAACGCAGAGCGCGGGCGGCGTCGACCGCGGCTTGCGGAAGTTGCTGTTCGAGTTGCGCCACCAGTTCGCGGATCGGCATGGAGGAGATTAGGTGCTCCCCACGAAATTCTTCAGAATGGCCAGAAGCGTTACGAGTGGTGACGATCCAGGAATTACTGGCCTTGTCGAAGCGACAACCGGTAACTTTGCGACCAAGCAAAACGGCCCCGCCCATGCGTCGAACTTTTTCGGCGCAGCTCTCCCACATCATGCCGGGGCCCTGCCGCGGATAACGGAAGGTATCGATCAACGTCTTCACGACCTGCTTGCGATCTTTGTTTTTCTTCCGGGGCAGGAACGCATGTTTGAGGGCGGACGCAAGCGACAGACCCTTTATTCGCTGAGCGGCCCAATCAGCAGAGATTTCCTGGCAGTCCATGCCCCAAACCTTTTCGGTATAAGTTTTGAAAAAAATTTCGAAAAGGCGACGTCCAAACTGGTTGACAATCCAGTCTTCGAAAGTCCTGGGATGGCGGGTGGGCTGCAAACGAGCTTTGACGAAGGAAAGGACGCAGCGAAGGGATTCAGCGATACCGAGCTTGGTGAGCGCTTCGAACGGCTTTAGCGGATAAGTGTAGAACTGGCCGCGGTAATAGATTCGCGACGAGCGAGGACGAGTGAGCAGATCGTCGCCAGCGAGTTCGGTCCAGAGATCTTCAACTTCGCGCGACTTGGAAAAGAAGCGGTGACCGCCGATGTCGAAACGGAAGCCGCGGTAGTTCACGGTGCGCGAGATACCGCCGACGTTGTTCGCGTCGCTTTCTAGGACCACTACAGGCTCGCCCCGTTTCGATAGCTCATAGGCGGCGGTAAGTCCGGCCGGGCCTGCGCCCACGATCACGGCTTTGAAGTTTGGTCGTACCATAGTGTCCTCGAGCCTGATTCCCCGCAGGGTGTGCCAAGCCCCTTGTAATAGAGAAGGCAATCACCGTGCCAGAAGGAGACAGTGGCTAAACGCAACAATCAATTGGATTTGCAGATCGCGTCCGGGCGATCTGGCCAGTATTGGAAGGGTCAAATCACGCGATCAGTGAGGGAAATTCTCGATTTGTCGACGGGGCTGAGCTGGATACGGCCGGAGGGGAAGCGTAAGCCCATGAAAGTAAAAGACTAGATTTCGAGCCGGAACGGTGCTCCTTTTGGCATCCCCGGTGCACAAAAAGGTTTGAAATTGTGTGAGCGTCGCTTCGTCTCCGAGGTCATCACAGAAGGAACGATGCGGCCATATTCAAATTTCCTCGGCAAATCGTTAAGGGCTTTCGGGCTGACTAACGACCGCCTTGGAATCGACAGGGCTGGCGAAGGGTCTGACCCCGCGATTAGGCCCGCGGATCGGAGCCGATCTGGCCCTGTGTAGTCTCAACCGATTTGCAAGGAATGGCAGGGATGAATTAGTGGAGAAATGGATTCGCAACTGGGGCGGACGAGATGCCCACGCCTGAAGTGAAAGAACGTTCGGTTCGACGCGGCTCTTGGGTACTTCGGATAACCGCCGCCGCAGTGCTGCCGGTCTTGCTCGTCGGCTTGCTGGAAGGCGGGCTGCGATTGCTTAACGTCGGCTTTCCGACGGACGTCACCATCCCGTGCACCCTGCAGGGTCAACCGGCTTCCTGCTACAACCTGTTTTTCCCCGCTCCATTTTTCCCGCCGGGAATGATCAAGACTCCGCAGGCGTATGCGATACCGGCAGCGAAACCGCCAAAGACGTATCGAATTTTTGTACTGGGCGAGTCTGCGGCAATGGGAGACCCAGATCCGGCATACGCGTTTAGCCGGTACCTAGAGGTCATGCTCAGCGAGCGCTTCCCCGCGACGAAGTTCGAAGTGGTGAACACAGGGAGCGTTGCGATTAACTCGCATGTGTCGCTGCTGATCGCAAAAGCATTGGCGAAGCAGCAGCCGGATGCATTCATCATTTATTCAGGGAACAATGAAGTCGTAGGGCCGTATGGGCCGGGGACGGCGCTCACTTCGTCCAGCATGAATTTGGCGTTGATTCGCAGCAGCATTTTCCTGCGGTCGACGCGGACTGGGCAGTTGCTGACTAAGTTGGGCGAGCAGAAGCAGGAATGGCGCGGCATGGAGATGTTCCTGGATAAGCAGGTGCGGGCCAATTCTCCACTAATGCCCGCCACTTATTCGAATTTTGAGCGGAACTTGCGAGACACGATTTTGGCGGCTCACGCTTCGGGAGCACGAGTGCTGGTGAGCACGGTGGCGACAAACTTGAAGGACTGTGCGCCGTTCGGGTCGTTGCATCGGGAAGGATTGAGTCAGGATGAGCTGAATTCGTGGTCGACGTTGGTGAAGCAAGGGGGGGATCTGGAGAGCGCGAAGGCGTACCCAGAAGCGTTACAGAGGTACGGGGCTGCGGCGAAGATTGACGATGAGTATGCGGAGCTGGAATTCCGGATGGGGCGCGTTCTGTGGGCAATGGCAGATTACGTCACGGCCGAGCAGCATTACCTGCAAGCACGCAATCTGGATACGCTCCGCTTTCGAGCCGATAGCCGGATCAATGACATCAACCGTTCAGTGGCGTCATCGACGCAGGGCGCTGAACTGGTCGATGCTGAGGATCTCTTTTCTAAGCAAAGTCCTAACGGAATTATCGGCAGCGAGTTGGTATACGAACACGTGCACTTGACGCCCGAGGGCAATTACTTGCTCGGACGCGCGATGTTTCTGCGGATTGCGAGCAAACTGGCTGCACAGAATGGTGGTACGCTCAGCGAAGCTGATGTCCCTTCACAAGCCGATTGCGAGCGACTGTTAGCTTTGACCAGTCACGATCACCTGCGGATTGCTAACGAAATGTTGGGACGTCTGCAGAAACCTCCATTTACAAATCAACTCAACCATTCCGACCAGCTTCTGCGGCTGGCGATTCAGACAAGCGCGCCGGATGAGAATCCGAATGACACGGCGGCGGAGTATCAGTGGGCGATTGGGAAGAGTCCCGATGATCGCATCCTGCATTACAATTTCGGGCTGTTTCTCTTTGACTACGATCGAAATGCCGCAGCGCAGCAGTTGCGCATGGCCCGTCCGTGGGACGACTTTCCGGTGTTTGCGCCGGACGGAACACCGATTGGGTAAACCTCCAAACATCTTTGTCATTGCTGAATCTACCGGGATGGTATCGCTTCAAAGCAATGCAATTGGGTGAATGAGTTAATGCCCCTGTCAGAAACCGCGATACATGAGTTGGGCCGCGTCGGGCCCTCGAGAGAGGGTCACAATCAGCACGAAAAGCAGCGCCACGGCGTAGAGTGGAGTGATCCAGTACCAGCGCCAGCGGACAACCGTGGACAAAAAATCCGCGCGGCCCTCGGACCCAGTCGAATGAGTTTCGAACATGCCTGCCAGCCATTGCGTGATCGCGTATGTCAACGCTAAGGCTCCGACCAGCAGATACAAACTGCCGCTCAGGAAGTGCGCGATATACGTCCCAGGCGATGCCATGGAGATAAGCATCCCTCGCGCTTCAGAAAGAGAGTCGGCGCGGAACAAAATCCAGCCGAGACTGATCAGGGAGATCGTCACGACCCACGAAAGGGGCGTCCAAAGCCTCGCAATCGGCGTCCACTCAAACCTGCGCTGCAACGCCTGAACCTGACGATGCAGAACCAGCAGCACTCCGTGATAACAGCCCCAAAGCACGAATAGCCAACTTGCCTTGTGCCACAATCCGAACAGCACCATCGAAACGACTAAGACCGCGCTTCGCCACCATATCTCGCGCCGCCACACCGCCAGCGGCAAGAAGACGT
>CAVPTB010000007.1:0-2692182 GCA_963708575.1 uncultured Acidobacteriaceae bacterium | reverse complement strand
GCCATACAAACCTTACATCAGTCTGATTGGAGTTTCCGGAACAGACCACACGGGCGAAGAAGTCAAAGACCTAGCCCCATGATCGCTTCCAACTTCAAGGGGTACCACTACAATGGAATTCCACTTGCCAGACCGCCCGACGAAGTCTACAGTCCCTCGTTTCTTAGCTTGCGCGCGGTAAAACGAGAACAATTTTCTTCTCGCCTACGAACCTTCTTTTCACTTATCGGCAGAAAGAATCCAGCCTAATCAAACCCTTTCGGCGCCTCTAATGGGTTCTATCCTGTAGGCTGAGTCTGCGGGACGAACCACTCGCGGCATCCACAATGGACGGCGCAATCCGCCGGGGCCTGGCGCGGGTCGGGCCAGAGCTTTCCACTTTTTGTAAACAGCAAACGAAAGATTCGTGTCCACGAATATGTCGCCGTAGCGATCGTCAGGTCCGGCTTTTTCGACTCGTACCATCTGGTGCCAGCAATGCATGCCGCTGATGGGATCGGGATGGACGGGAAAGGTGATGTCCTGGTGCACCCCGGCATCGCTCCACCAGACGCGCTTGGTGTCTGCGTCGGAGCTGTCGTAAGGTTCGACGCTCGATATCTGACGCATCTTCCACTGACCCTTGCCCACTTCCTTCAGATCGACCCACGCGCTCGACATGCGCTCGACCTGATTCTCCTTATTAACACGCCAACGGCCGAGATGGTGTGAACAGGCCACCACGCCAGGCATCAGACCCTCGGTAACCCAAGCGTGCAGCACAAAGTAGCCAATCTCGGTATGGACTTTCATCAGGTCGCCGGTCTGCACGCCAAACTTTTCTGCATCGGTAGGGTTCACCCACAGCGGATTCTTGTGCGAGATTTCGTAAAGGAACTTAGCGTTGCCAGAACGAGTATGGATGAGATTGGGCAGACGAAAAATCGGCAGCAGCGTGTACACATCGCCGCGCGCGACTTTCGGCCAATCAACAACCGGCATGTGGGCTGGATCGAAGTCCTGCGCGGAAAGTCCCGCAGAAACCTCGCGCGCCGAACGATGAATGTGGCTGCGATAGTATTCCGGAAGCACAAATTCTGGCCACTTCCAGTCCGCCAGCGTCTTCGCGTACAACTCCAACTTACGCGACGGAGTAGCGTAGCCTACGACCGCTCGGCCGTCGATCATTACGCCAACCGGCTTGCCTTCTTTCGTGATTCGCCCGGTCGGTTCGACTTGAGATCCCGTCAGTTCGGCTGCCGACAGCGGCTTTTCGTTGAGTTTGTGGACATCGGTTGTGATTTCATATGCGCCGTATTTGCGCATGTACTGCAAGGGCGTGAGTCCCTCTTTCTTAGCCGTCTCCGGAAGGCCAGGCACGGAATTCTCAAACATCCATCCGTAGTATTCGTCGACGGTGAGTTTTTGTCCGGGACGATACGGTGATTCGAACCATTGCCGGATGCCCATCGAGCCATCGGGATCGATGGCCCATGACAGGTTGATCCAGAACTCATCTTCTTCCCATACTTCCCCGGGATTGGCCTGGTGGGTGTAGTCGAACTTCTTTCCTTCCCGCTCCTGGAGGACGCGCAAGACAGGCTGGCGGAAGCCGATCCACTTACTGCCGTGAGTCTCCTGACTCATCAAGTCATGGCGTTCGGGACTGAAGCCCATGGGCAACACGTAATCGGCAAACCACGCCGTCTCGCTCCAGGTGGGAGTGAGTGCGGCATGCAGGCCGACTTTGTTTTCATCGCGCAGCATCTCGATCCAGGAGAAGCCGTCGGGATAAGTCCACACGGGATTGAAGACGCGGGTGAAATACGCATCGAGCCGGCCGCGCCCTTCTTTCAGGAAATGTGGCAGTAAAAACGACATCTCGTGGGTGCAAAGCGGCCATTCCAGCGGATACAGCAACTCGTTCCAGCGTTTCTGCGGGGGCGGGGTCTTGAACGGTTTGGGTACAAATTTGTTCCACGCATTCAGATTGTGTCCGCCCTCGGTGCCAACCGACCCGGTGAGCACGTGCAATAGCATCAGTGCCCTCGCTGGTTGCCATCCACCGAGATTGCCGGACGCGCTCCCGCGCCATAAATGCGAAGCAAAACGGCTTCCGGCCGTAGCGATTTCGCGGGCGAGTTTAACGACGGTCTCCGCTTTGATGCCACTTTCTTTTTCGGCAAACTCCGGGGTGAACTGCGCGTAGTGCCTTTTTAGCGCCTCGATCGTAGCTTCAAAGCTCTGCCCGCGCGCACTGAATCCGTCAACCTCCAGTTCCTCCCAGTTCGTCCACTTCCTGACGAAAGCGGCATCGAAACGATTCTCATCGAGAATGACTTTCGCCATCGCCAAAAGCACGGCAGCTTCAGTGCCAGGATAGGTGGGCAGCCAATAGTCAGCCATGCTCGCCGTGTTTGAGAGGCGCGGATCCATGACGGCGAGTTTCGCACCTGCCATCTTTCCGTCGATGATGCGTTGAGCGTGAGGATTGAAATAATGGCCCGACTCGAGATGTGCCGACAGCAGCAGAATGAAGCGCGCATTGGCGTGATCGGGCGAAGGCCGATCAGCAAAGTGCCAGAGCAAATAGCCAAGCCTTGCCGACGATGAGCACACATTCGTATGCGAATTGTGTCCATCGATCCCCCACGCCTGCAGGGTGCGTTCCATGATGTAGTCGTGGCCGGGACGGCCGACGTGGTACATCACTTCTTCGCCGCGATTTTCCTGAAAAGCTTTGCGAATGCGGGATCCGAATGTTTCCAGCACTTCGTCCCAGGAGGTGCGCGCCCATTTTCCTCCGCCCCGAGGCCCCACACGTTTCATGGGATAGAGAACGCGGTCCGGATCATGAATCTGATTGATGGTCGCCGGCCCTTTGGCACAAAGGCGTCCGCGGCTCGCCGGATGTTTCGGATTGCCTTCGAACTTCGCGATCTGCCCGGTATCCTTGTCCACATAAGCCAATAGGCCGCAAGCGGATTCGCAGTTAAAACAAACCGTGGGAACCAACTGATAGTGCTTCTCGACGCGGCGCGGCCAGGCATCAGGATCGTACTCGACCCAATCGTCCCACTTCTCCACCGGGGGACAGAAGGCTAGGTGGCTGCCGTCGCGTTTGAAATCCGTCATCGTGAATCTCCAAACCTCAATCAGTCTAGCTGTTCGGCACGCTCTGCCCGGCCATAACAAAGCACCATTCGAAGATCAGAAGTCCCGCCAGGGCAAGCACGGCAGCCAGGGCCGTCGCCCCGCGATTCGAATCGTCGAGCAAAAGTAGCAGCAGCGGAATTATCCCCCCAACCACCACTGCGCCGCCCCAAAAGGCGCGGCTGAATGGGCCGTGCGTAATCAGGCGCGCCGCGTAGCGGGAGTTGTCAGTTGTGTGCGGTATCGCTACCTCGCCAAGCAACATGAGCAAATGCAGCACGACGCTGACTGCGAGAGTGCGCGCCGCAATCGAGATTAATTGTGAAGAACCGCCCCATGCCGGAGGCAAAAACGTCAGTACAGCCGAACCGCACAATAATGCCTGCACGATCAGATGAACCGGCAAAAGCGGAGTCTGCCACAGGTCTCGGCCTTCACACTGTCCGAAAAGAAACGCCGTGTACATCGCGGCAAAGAATCCCAAAATGACGGTTGGCCAGAGCAGCAGGGAAGCCACTCGAGTCACCCCCGCGACGCTACCGAGCCAAAAAAATCCCGCGAGCGTGCTGTAAGCGATCAGGATAAAAGCGCCGCGAGTGAGCCAGGATTTCATCTGCGGCCGAAAGATCACGCGCAAGAAGCGTTCCTTGTGCTCCAGGTCCCAAACCAGCAGTAATGTGGTGAGCGCGGTGAACAGCAGAGCAACCGTCGAAAGTGCGATATCTCGCGTTCGATTACTCGACAACCATCCCAACGCCATGGCGATCGCCGGCACCGCGAGCACTCCGGAACCGATGGATTTCGTCCAGCAATAGGCGGGCACCTGCCAGGCCCACGGACGAGCATGCGACACGTCGTAACTGGCGAGCGCATTGCGCTGCAGCAGCGGACTGTCGGGCGGATAGAGCGCGCCGCCGCCGTGCACATGCTGATTGCGCTCAGACCAGACATAGAACGGTTCGTGACGCGCAGCCGTTGGCACGATTGCGCTTTCATCGGCGTCAATGTAGTAGAGCTTGGGCTTCGTTCCTTGCTCCGGCTTGCGGACGCGCACGGTTTCTCTCGCCACCAGTTGCGCGATTTCTCCGTCGGTCGCATCCAGATCTCCGGCGATGATGGCGTGCTCGGGACAGACGACAACGCAAGATGGCTCTAATCCGACCTCTGTGCGATGGGCGCAGAAATGGCATTTGGCGGCCGTGCCATCCTCCGGGTCAATGTGAATCGCGTCATAAGGGCACGCCTGCATGCACGCCTTGCACCCGATGCATGCCTCGGAATCGAAATCGACGATCCCGTCTTTCCGCTTGAACATCGCACTGACTGGGCAGATCGTGACGCAGGGTGGTTTTTCGCAGTGATTACAGCGTGTCACCTGAAAGACGCGCCGCGTGCTGGGGAACTGGCCCTTCTCCACATACTTGACCCAAGTGCGATTCACGCCGAGAGCCACGTGATTCTCGGTCTTACATGCCACTGTGCAGGCATGGCAGCCGATGCACTTCCGGTTATCGATAACGAATCCGTATCTCATAGCCTCTGGGTCAATACTCTCGAATCAGTCAAGTTTCGCAGAGCGAGCCCTAATCCGCACTTCTGCGATTACGATTCTCAACCCCGCTAACCAAGATAAACCAGCGGGTGCTCAAATCTGGTAGTCAATCTGAAAAATGATCCTTCGGAGTTCATCCGAAGCAGAGCGTTCCAAATCCGAGCCTTCGAGTTTTTTTATCCGATCGCGGAGTTTATCTAATTCCGCCGCGACCGCCGATAACGCTTCAGAGAGCGGATCGTTGATCTGCTTGGGATCCGTGATGACGACGCGTTTGCCATCTCGGAACACGATGTGGCCCGGTACTCCGACCACGGTTGAGTCGGCGGGCACGCTGCGCAGTACGACCGATCCAGCGCCAATTCGGCAATTCCGGCCGACGGTAATGTTCCCCAACACTTTCGCCCCGCCCCCGATCACCACGTTGTCACAAATCGTTGGGTGGCGTTTGCCAGGTTCTTTGCCTGTTCCTCCCAGTGTTACCCCTTGATAAATAGTGACATCGTCCCCACGACCGCTGTTTCTCCGATGCTGACCCTATTAAACCCGATTTGCTGCACAGGGATCCCTGAGTCACAGAGGGCGGACGTTCTCGTCCGCTCCTCCCAATCGTACCTGGGCTGCGATACACCGGCACGGATCTGGACAGTTCGCCAGCAAGACCAGCTTCCGACGCTTGGGACTTGCGGGAACGTGCGAAGCTTGCGTCTCGCGGCTATTTGATTGGCCGCGAACCTGTAATGAGGATATCCACCAGTCTCCTGGCGCTTTGCTGCCAGTCAGGACCGGAGGCCACGTGGGAGACGCCGATCAGCGCGCGGAGCAGATCGAAGGGCTCCAGATCTCTACGAATGTCGCCACTCTTGATGGCTCGCTTCACCAACGAATCAATCGCTCCCTGAATCTGAGAGCGTGAACCTTCAAATAGCTTCGAAGCCCCTCCGACGAGCGAATGGAGAGCGGGGCCGATGATCTGCTTGGTCGCGATGTGATCGACGAACAGTAACATCCATGCTCGCAAGGCCTCGATGGGAGGAAGACTTGCGGAGAACTTCTTTTCGGCAGCTGCCAGTTTTTCCACCTCTGTCCGGTAGACCGCTTCGATCAGCGCGTCTCGCGTCGGAAAGTGGCGATACAGAGTTCCCGCTCCGACCTCCGCCTCTCTGGCGATGTCGTCGAGGCTGGCGTTCGCACCGGAGTGAGTAAAGGCCTCTTTTGCCACTTCCAGAATGCGTGCGCGGTTTCGCTGAGCGTCGGTGCGCGGTTTTCGAGGGGCGATTTTTTGATTTTTGACCGGCATACCAAAAAAAGTTGCAACCGGAGACAGCCTCCGATTATCTTATCTATTGATTCGGAGACACTCTCCGTTTTAGTCGGAACCCGCCGGCCTGTCAATAGCGGTTTCGGGTTCTTCGGCTGTCAGAGGTAAGGAATATGACTCCACTCACTGGTTATGAACGATCAAACGATTCTAGCGCTCTCTGCGCCGATCTCATGACGATGGCGGAACGGGAGTTGTCAGCATTCTTCAACGCCGTCACTCAGTCGTTCGGGTTAGAACAGGCGGAGCTGTCCGCAGAGGACTGGCTGCACGAGTTGATCGAGTTCGATGGCCTGCCCGCTTCAACCCGCGAATGGCGATCGATCACGGCCAAAGTTTCGGGCCGGCTCGCAAGTCAAGTGATCGCTTCATCTCTATCAACCAAATTTACAAATGCCTAGGAGGAAGAGAATATGCGTGTTTTTGTTACGGGAGCTACGGGCTTCATTGGTACGGCAGTTGTCCGAGAACTGATTGACGCCGGCCATCAGGTGGTCGGCCTTGCGCGCTCAGATGCAGCGGCCAAATCCCTGGTCGCGGCAGGAGCCGATGTTCATCGCGGTTCGCTCGAAGATCTCGAAACCCTCCGCAGCGGCGCAGCAGCGGCCGACGGAGTGATCCACACTGCTTTCATCCACGATTTCTCAAACTATGGGCCCGCGGCAGAAGCGGATCAGCGTGCCATCGAGATCCTTGGCGGCGCGCTCGCGGGCTCTGATCGGCCGTTGATCGTTACTTCTGGGAGCTTGCTTGCTCAGCGACAAGGCCCGCTCGCAACAGAAGAGGATCCACACAATCCCAACTTCCCCCGCAAGTCGGAGGACGCGGCGCATGCGCTGGCCGCACACGGAGTCCGGGCGTCTGTGCTGCGTCTTCCGCCTTCGGTACACGGTAAGGGCGATCACGGTTTTGTGCCACGTCTGATTGGCATCGCGCGTGAAACAGGGGTTTCCGCCTATATCGGTGATGGGCTCAATCGCTGGCCCGCGGTGCATCGGCTCGATGCCGCCCATCTCTACCGGCTCATGCTCGAGAAAGGTAGTGCTGGAGCCACGTATCACGGCGTAGCCGACGAGGGCGTACGGACTCGAGAGATCGCTGAGGCAATCGGCCGGGGCCTGAACGTACCGGTCGTCAGCATGTCTCCCGAAGCTGCAGCCGATCATTTTGGCTGGATCGCTCGCTTCTTTGGCATCGACGGACCGACTTCCAGCGCGCAGACGCAACAACGACTGGGATGGCGACCTACAGGTCCTGGGCTCATTGCGGATCTGAGCGCGGAGCACTATTTCGAACTCACCCCGGATGCCGTCTCTTTGCCCGGCTAACGCGAAGCAATGGTGAACAGTGATTGAGAAGTTCAGGAGAAGGAGCTGGAAAGAATGACGAACATACTTGAAGCAACTTTATTTGGAGCAACCTCGACGACAGATGACGTTTTGTCCGGTGTAAATCTGAAGGGCAAACGCATTCTAGTGACTGGCGTGTCGGCCGGCCTTGGCGTAGAGACGGCGCGATCTCTCGCCGCCCACGGCGCCGACGTTATAGGCGCGGCGCGGGATTTGAACAAGGCCAAAGCTGCAACCGAGCAGGTGCAAAAGGACGCCGCTGCCAATGGCGGAAGCTTCGAACTGGTCGAACTCGATCTTGCCAACCTGAAGAGCGTGCGTGCCTGTGCCGAGGGGTTGCTAGCGAAAGGAGATGCGCTCGACGTAGTCATTGCCAATGCAGGGGTGATGGCGACACCGTTCGGCCACACGGCTGACGGTTTTGAAACGCAGTTCGGGACGAATCACCTGGGCCACTTTGTCTTAGTTAACCGTATCGCAGCGCTAATCCGCGATGGCGGGCGGCTCATCAATGTGTCTTCTGCTGGTCATCGTTACGCAAACGTGGACCTCAACGATCTCAACTTTGAACATACACCGTATGACCCACTCGTTGCCTACGGCAGGTCCAAAACCTCCAACATCCTTTTCGCCGTGGCCTTCGACAATCGGCACCGGGGCCGTGGCGTCCGCGCGGCGGCTGTGCATCCGGGTGGTATTCAGACGGAACTAGGTCGTTACCAGGATCCAAGCCGTATAGAGAAGATGATAGAGCAGATAAATAAGGACCGCGCAGCCGAAGGCAAAGGTCCCTTCGAGTGGAAGACGATTCCTCAAGGAGCCGCAACTTCAGTGTGGGCGGCAGTCGTTGCTCCCGCGAACGAGATCGGCGGCCAATACTGCGAGGACTGCCGCGTGGCTCATGTCGTGCCGAACGATATGCCCGTCGGCATGAACGAAGGCGCGCGCAGATATGCACTCGATGCAAACAATGCTGCGGCACTCTGGAAGAAAAGCGAAGAAATGGTGGGAGAATCTTTTTAATCTTTTTCACCGCAAGGAACGAACAGTTTTCAGGAGGAAGGGAATGATTGGAAAGACAGATCTCGCCGGCAGCTTCACTCTGCCTGCCACGTCGGTGACGGTGAACCGCATGGGTTATGGTGCGATGCAACTCGCGGGCAAAGATGGCAATAAGTTGGTATGGGGGCCTCCGCGCGATGTCGATGGAGCAATCGCCGTTCTGCGAGAGTCCGTCGCGAGCGGTGTAAATCATATCGATACGGCCGATTTCTATGGACCTCATGTCACGAACCAGATCATACGAAAGGCGCTGTCCCCGTATCCTGACGATCTGGTAATTGTCACCAAAGTCAGCGCCCGGCGCGGTGAGGATGGCTCGTGGATTCAGGCTTTCTCACGCGAAGAACTGACAGCAGCAGTTCATGATAATCTCCGCAATCTGGGGCTCGATGTGCTCGATGTGGTCAACCTGCGCAGTATGTTTAGTGTCGAGAAACCTGCCGAGGGTTCGATCGAGGCACCAATGACAGTTCTGGCCGAACTTCAGCAAAAGGGTTTGGTACGTCATATTGGACTGAGCAACGTTACCCCCACGCAGATCGCGGAAGCTGGGCGGATCGCTCCGATCGTCTGCGTGCAAAATCTCTATAACCTGGCGCATCGAAATGACGATGCACTCATAGCCGATCTTGCTCGCGATGGCGTCGCGTATGTGCCGTTCTTTCCGCTCGGCGGGTTCACTCCACTGCAGTCGGCCACGTTGTCAGACGTCGCCTCGCGCCTCGACGCCACCCCGATGCAGGTTGCGCTTGCCTGGCTTCTCCAGCGGTCACCTAATATCCTTGTGATCCCGGGCACATCGTCAATCGAACATCTTCGCGAGAATCTTGAGTCTTCGATGCTTCAGATTCCCCCTGAACTGGTTGCCGCTCTCGATTCAATCGCCGGAGGTCGAGGACAATGAGAATCGCTCTTCAATATCTGCAAGGGCCGCCTTCTGGGACTTAAGGCAAACGTCAGACTGAGGCTAAGGATTGCGGCCAAACCTCAGCTTGCCGTCGATCGAACGCCTCCGCACCAGCCTCTCGTCTTCCTTGTCAGTTCGCAGTTCGAGCTTGCGGTTGTTGCTCAGAAGTTGCGGTCTTGAGATCATCAGAAGTTGGGCTATCTTCCGGATAATTGGGACCGACTCAGTGTTAGACGAACGGAAGACGGATCAATCGGTGTGAAAATCGGATGCATTACGATACGGAAGACTTACGCATTAAATGGACTAAAGTTCTTCTCCCTCCGGTCTTCCTAGAGGAAGAACTGCCCATCACTGATGCGGCTGCTCGCACTGTTCATCAAGCCCGCAGCCAAGTTCGCGACATTCTGAATGGGCGCGATCACCGGCTGATGGTCGTTGTAGGGCCGTGCTCGATTCACGACACTAAAGCTGCTCGCGAATATGCGGGGCTCCTCAAGCAGGCCAGGGAAGAGCTATCGAAGGACTTGCATGTTCTGATGCGCGTCTACTTCGAAAAGCCTCGTACCACAACTGGGTGGAAGGGACTCATCAACGATCCCTATCTGGATGAGTCATTCAAGATCAACGACGGGCTACGAATGGCACGCCATCTCCTGCGCGATTTGGCGGAACTCGGTGTTCCTTCGGGTACCGAATTCCTGGACATGATCATCCCCCAATATGTGGCGGGCCTTGTGAGTTGGGGCGCTATCGGGGCGCGTACCACCGAAAGCCAACTGCACCGGCAATTGGTTTCCGGTCTTTCTTGCCCCGTCGGTTTTAAAAACGGGACCTCCGGAGATGTCCGGACTGCCATTGAGGCAATTCAGGCAGCTGGCCAGGGGCACTGCTTTCTCGGGCACACCAAGCATGGGCAATCCGCAATTTTTCTCACCAATGGCAATGCTGATTGCCACATCATTCTGCGCGGAGGAAGAAAGGGCGCAAATTTCTCGGCCGATTCCATCCAAGAAGTTTGCGGCCAACTTCAGGATGCGAAGTTGCCGCCCCGGGTTCTGGTGGATTGCAGTCATGCAAATAGCAACAAAGATTACACAAGGCAACCTGCCGTCTGTCGAGACGTCATCAAGCAAATTGCCGGAGGGGACCGGCACATTATCGGAGTGATGATCGAGAGCAACTTGGTTGAAGGCGCCCAGAAACTCGTCGTTGGTAGGCCCTTAACCTACGGGCAAAGCATCACAGATGGGTGCATATCGTGGGAACAGACTCTCGAATTGCTCAGAGAACTTGCTGAATGTGTTCGCTCAGCTCGCCATTAACAACAGGGAACGCGCCAGGGTGAGCGCATCATTACCTTGACAAGGCACCCACACCTTAGTTGAGCCGAACTTCCGTCCAGCTACTGCTTTAGAACAAACGAGCCTTTCGCGCGGATGTCGCGGGAAGAGGAGCCGACTAGCACGTCGAACTGGCCGGGCTCCGTCACCCAATCCTTTTTCGCGGTGCTGTAGAAGGCCACTGCCATTCGATCCAGGCTAAAATGAACGTCTTTGGTTTCACCGGGAGTCAGTTCGACTCGTTGAAAGCCTTTCAACTCCTGGACGGGGCGGTCGACGCTCGAGTGTCCGTCGTGCACATAGAGTTCCACTACCTCAGCGCCCGCGCGAGGTCCGCTGTTGCGGACTTGCAGGCTGACTTCTACCGGCTGGTCGAGCGACGTCTCGTTTGGCGAAACCCTCAGATCGCTGTAATCGAACTTGGTATAAGAGAGTCCGTATCCAAAAGGAAAAAGAGGCTCGATTTTTTTCTTGTCGAAATAACGGTAGCCGACATAGATTCCTTCGGCGTAGTTGACCTGCAAATTCTCTCCAGGATAGTGTCCGTATGCAGGCGAATCCGTCCACTCCTTCACGAAAGAGACCGGAAGTTTTCCTGAAGGATCGGCGTCGCCGAAGAGAATATCGGCGATCGCGTTTCCGCCTTCCTGCCCGCCGTACCACATGTCGACGATGGCAGGAACCTGTGCGATCCACTTCGACATGATGACAGGACCACCAGCATTGATGACTACAACGGTATGTTTATTGACTTTTGCGATGGCCGCGATGAGTTCATCCTGGCCGGCAGGGAGATCGAGAGACTTGATGTCAAAATCTTCGGACTCGAGCTTAGCGGATCTGCCCACCACGATGATGGCAGCTTCCGCCTTGGCGGCGGCCTTCACGGCTTCATTTCTAAGCTGCTCTCGCGCTTCGGGCCGATTTTTCCCATCGTCTTCGCCTTCCATGGTCGCACCCAGCGCATAACTGATCTGGATCCGCTGGCCTGCCCGGTCCTGGATGCCCTTGAGTGGCACAACTGAATATTTTGGAGTGACCAGCGAACTTCCGCCGCCTCCAGTTCTCGCCACCGCGGCACTCGGGCCGATGACAGCGATGGAGTGAATCTTAGAGGGATCGAGCGGGAGCAAATCGCCGTCATTCTTGAGAAGAACGATGCTTTCGGTCGACGCCTTGCGCGCCAGCGCCCGCTGCTCGGGTGTATCAATCTCGCCGGTCGCAGTGTGCGGGTTGTCAAATTGTCCGCTGATGAAGATCGTACGGAGGATGCGACCGACGTTGTCATCAATCTGCGCCGCTGATATCTTGCCGGCGGAGACTTCAGGGAGCACCTTCTCTGGAACCAGCCAACCGCCGCCGTTGCCAGCCGCAACAGTCTTGGGTTTCTTGAGCCAGCTTTTCATGGGCTCTCCGCCGGGCATTTCAATATCCATGCCAGCGTTTACCGTATCTACGGTGCTGTAGGTGCTGCCCCAATCCGACACTACGAAACCCTTGAAACCCCACTGCTTTTGAAGCACGTCGGTTAGCAAGGTGGAGTTCTCGGCGCAATAAACCCCGTTCAACCGGTTGTAGGCCGACATCAAGGACCAGACTCCAGCTTCCTGCACTGCCGCTTTGAAGGCAGGGAAGTAGATTTCGTTCAAGGCCCGCTCATCGACCACCGCATTCACGCGATGCCGTTCGAACTCCTGGTTGTTGGCCGCAAAATGCTTGACGGTTGCTATCACTCCCTCGCCTTGAACTCCCTTTATATAAGCCACGCCGAGCCGGCTGGTGAGATAAGGATCTTCGCCATAGCCCTCGAAGTTCCTGCCCCAGAGAGGCGTGCGGTTAATGTTTACCGTTGGTCCGAGAATCATGTCGCGTCCTAAGGCTTTCAGCTCTTGGCCGATGGCTTGTCCTTCACTCTGCAGCAACCCCACGTCCCACGTGGCCGCCATAGCCACTCCAGCAGGAAAGGCAGTGGTGGTGACCTGCTTCTTGGCGACCTCTGCGCCAGTCTCCGCGGAGGGTCCGGCCCAAGACCTTATGCCGATGGGACCGTCAGACATTTTTATGGAAGGAATACCGAGTCGTTGGTTGGGAACGCTCTGCATCCAGTCGGCCCCGCTCAGCATGGCGACTTTTTCCTGCAGCGTCATGCGACTCAAAAGATCCTGAACACGCTGCTCAACTGGCAGGCTCGGATTCCTGTACGGCGGGAGATCGGAACCAGTTTGATTCTGCGCTACGCACCAGGCGGCGGGAAGCGAAATCAGAACGACACAAAGGAAACGTCTCATCGGTTGTCCTCGGAAAGAACGGATCATTGTACAAACTAAGAGCGAGCAAAGCGATGGGAACGTCCCGAGCAGCTTCTTAAGTCGGTGAAGTGGGATTCCCGGAATCCCTAAAACAAAAGTTTCAGAGCCACCTGAATGACTCGCGGGCTTACGTCGGACTGGATTTGTCCGAAGGTTGGCGACTCGATGTCGCTGACCGGTAAGCGGAAATTGGTATGGTTCAGGACGTTAAACAGTTCGCCACGGAATTGGAGTTTTTTCGATTCAGTCAAGCGAATGTTCTTGAATACCGAGAAGTCCCAATTCACATATCCGGGACCGACCACAGCGTTGCGACCTTCATTCCCAAATACCTGGAAGCGGCCAAGCGGATCGGGTTGCAGTTGTTGGAAAGCGGCGGTATTGAACCATTCTCCCGCGGTGCGGGGCCCGGAATTAGGATTGCCGATTACGTTGGGACGATTGCTGGAGAATCCTGAAATCTCCGGCGCTTGGCCTTGCAGTGAAACATCATTGGAATCGAATACTGTGAAGGGCGTGCCACTCATGGCGGTAAAGATTCCATTTAACTGCCAGTTACCCAGTACTTTCCCATACCAATTACTGGAATGCTGTAAGAAAGGAAGGCTCCATTGATAACTCAGGACCAGGCGATTGCGTGCGTCGAACATGGAGGAGCCGCGTTCGGCTGCGAGATTAAACGGATTCTGCGCCAGATCGTTTTCTCCCGCCACCGGCTGTGACGCCGAACCAGTAATGTTGAAGGAGGATACGTCGTCGATGGAATGCGACCAGGTGTATGAAGCGAGGAATGACAGGCCGTGGTTGAAGCGCTTGCGCAAGCTGGCTTCCAGTGCGTTGTAGCTGGAGTTGGAGATACTGGCGATTTCTCCGACCGAACTATAGACACAGTCATTCGGGTTCGCGAGCGTACAGCCGGAATAAAGACGACGCTGATTCACGTTGTTTTCGTTCGAGATGGGGTTGCCGCTTCCGTCGAGGCCAGGAATGAAGACGGCGGGATTTCCTTCAATGAATCTTGGCAGCCTCACGCCCGTTGTGCCCACGTATCCGACCTGGAATAGCCAATCCGCCCCGAATGATCGCTGAATGTTCAGATTCCAATCTTGCGCATAAGGCAGATGCAGGTTTCGCGAAACCACGAGTAAGGTCATCGGTTCCGGAAAAGCCTGGCTAAAGGGATTGGGGGTATAGAACGGATCGGCAAAAGAGTTGACGGGAAAACTTATCTGCTGCGTCTTGAGGTAGGGAGGCGAACTGACGGGATCCTGTAGTGGACCGCCCTCGCCGGTGTAGTAGGGCTCATAAAAACTTCCGTAAGCCGCGCTGACCACCATCTTCGCGTCGCCGCGCGGATCCCAGGCGAAGCCGACGCGCGGAGCGAACGCGGTCTTCTGAGTCGGAATCAGGCCGGCTGGTACGCCTGGATCGCCGGGGTACAGAAGCCCGGCCGGGGCACCGGGAACTACGGTCGACTGCGCTCCGGGGACAAATAGATTGACCCGGTTCTTATTCTCAGTAGCGGGGAACGGCAGTTCATAACGAAGGCCGAGATTCAGTGTCAGGTTCGAGGTGACCTTGTAATTGTCCTGGACATACGCGTCGACGGCTCGGTCACGGATTTCGCGAGCAAAATCTCCGCCCCCCTGCAGAAAGACCACGGGATTGCCCGACAGAAAGCTGGCAAATCCGTCGCTGTAAGGGAAAGTGGAAAAGACGAAAAAGCCGTTCGTAGCGATACCTTGCAAGGCATTGATCTGATCGCGGCGATAGCCCCCGCCAAATTTTAGCTCGTGGCGCCCATGAATCCAGCTTAGAGAGCCGGAAAGGTCAAACGTATTCTGAAATGTGTTGCGAGGCCCAGTGATGGGGTCGCCAACCGAAGCATACCCGCCGACCTGGATAAACGGTGGCCCGGCAGCCGAAGGAAGTGTGGGATCGTAATGAAACCCCAAGTCGCCAGGCGACTGGTGATTCAGATGCTGGTCAAGCAGAAACTTATTGCGGAGATACGAAAAGCGCGCGACACCGATTGTAGTTGGCGAAAAGACATGAGTTTCCTGAGCGACAAAGTTCTGCGCGCGGTCATCTTCACCCACCGGAAAGCCCGGCACGTTGGCGCCCACGGGAGAGAGCGGATCGGTGGTCGGGCCGCTGCTATACATGTAACGGAAATTCAGAGTATCCGCGCGGGTAAGGTAGTGATCCAGGCGCAATCCGAATTGATCGTTGTCATCGCTTAAAGTCTGGGTGGTGACGAAGCCATTGGTTCCATCGTTAGGTAGAGGGAAAAAGGGCAGGAGCTTTATCGCAACCTGGTTAATAGGCGTGAAAAGCGTCATCTGGTTGAAGGGCACGGGTGTTCCGAAAAAGGTGAGTTGTCCTTGAGGATTACTGCACATGCCCGTGACCGGGTCGATCGTGGCAGGCGGGGCGCACAGCTCGGTAAAATTGCCTTGCCTCTCGGCCGCGGAAGGGACCGTGGCGGCCACCGTCTCGCCTTGGCGGTTGCGAAAGCCTTCGTAATATCCGAAGAAGAAGGTCTTGTCCTTAACAATCGGACCGCCAAAGGTAGCGCCGAACTGGTTTTGCTTCAATGGCTGAACGCCGTGGGTGAAGTAATCGGAGGCGTCCATGGCGTCGTTACGTAGAAATTCCCAGGCCGCACCGTGAAATGAATTCGTGCCTCCGCGAGTAACGATATTTGTGGTTGACCCCGCGTTGCGTCCGAACTCCGCGTTCGCATTGTGAGTAAGAATTCTGAACTCAGCGATTGCGTCGATAGGCGGCTTAAGGACAAAACCGGCATCTACCGCGTTGACGTTGTCGGCGCCATCGATGAGAAAATTGTTCGATTCTGGGCGCTGACCATCGACGGCGTAGGCTTGACCGGCTCGCGCCGGACCCCCTGCCTCAAGCAGGCCAGGAGTCAGCGGCACGACGCCGGGTTGAAGAGTTCCTAACTGTGAAAAGTTGCGGCCGTCGAGAGGCAGGTCGAGAATTTCGCGTTCCATCACAGTTTGTCCGAGACTGCTGACCGTATCTTGCACCAGCGCAGCATCGGCCCTCACCTCGACTTGTTGGGTCTCCGCACCAAGTTTGAGGCGGATGCCGACCGTCGCGGTCTCGTTGACATCCAACGAGATTCCCTGCTGAAGATACTTTTGGAAGCCTTTGGCTTGAACCTCTAATTCATAGTGTCCAATTGGGAGTTCGACCAGTAGGCAGGTGCCCTGACGATCGGTAACTGTGTTACGAGTCAGTCCGGTCTCGAGTTGTCTAGCAGTGACTGCGGCCGACTGGACGGTGGCGCCGCTCGGATCGAGTACCGTTCCGCGAATGCTTCCGGTGATTTGCTGCGCCGCAACGTTCAAAGTTGCAGCCAGTGTCAGCAGCGCACACGTCAGGCCCCTTAGCGCACCTACGCATCTCCCCATTTGCCCCCACAGATTTCCTGAAGTTTTGAAGTGCGGCGATTATAGGGAGGGAAATTTACAGGTCAATAATGCAAAAACAGTATTGCCACGCTAGAGGGCGTTCGGGGAGAGACGACTAGCCAGAATGAACGAGCGCAGAAATCATGGCCAACGGTCTGCCACCGGCGGCCAAGCCAGACCCTTATTTGTTTTGTGCTGAGTTGAAGTCCGTTCCGCCGGTTGCTGGAAGCTTCTTGGTGACGAAAAAGCTCCACATGGTCTCGTTGGCCTTCAGGTCTTGGCTGGTTTTTCCGATCTGCTTTTCCACTTCATATTGCTCGCCACCCGGCCAGGTGTTGCCTCCGCCCTTGAGGCTGTAGAGAACTACTTGCCCGTCCTGTTGGCAGCTGCTGTAGGTTTGGATTTTTGTCTCCATCCCGCCCTTTTGCTGCGGGGAAAATTTTGTCTGGGTTGGCTTCTCAGAGCACCGATTCATTTTGGCCCACGCTTTGGCGCTGTCTTCCGCCGACAGAGTCGGCAAGCGCAGGTTGTGCTCGGTACCACCGTCGTAGGGAACAATCGGGTCCGAGGTGCCGTTAATCATCACGACTGGCAGCGGACGAGACGGCAGACACACCATCGTTTTTGGCATGGCGGCTCCGACAGGCGCGATAG
This sequence comes from uncultured Acidobacteriaceae bacterium, assembly GCA_963708575.1. Taxonomy (GTDB): domain Bacteria; phylum Acidobacteriota; class Terriglobia; order Terriglobales; family Acidobacteriaceae; genus DASVWZ01. The sequence continues at coordinate 2,675,116 of CAVPTB010000007.1, read as the reverse complement.
CGGCAATCCGGTTAGCCATAGCGCAGCCGGCCTTCATCGCCATGAACCCGCCATCGGAGAGCCCGGTGACGTAGACACGCGCCCTGTCAACGGGAAACTTTGTAGCCATCTGATCGAGCATTTCGTTCAGAAAGTCAATGTCATCGGCGGGCGCTGCTGTATTTTGCCGCTCGCCTCGACCCTGACCACCCGACTGGCCGCCCGGATACCCTCCACCTCCGCCGGGATACCCGCCCCCTGGTCCGCCGCCTGGATAACCGCCTCCGGGATAACCTCCCCAACCGCGGCGCCCTCTGCCCGGGCCTCTCATCATTGGCTGCTGCGGTGCCGCGACACCAATGTTCCAACGTCCCTGCAAAGCGCTGGGATAAACGGCGATGATGCTGTCTTTGTCGGCTAATTCGTCGAACCGGGTCAGGCGTTCCATGTCATCGGCGTCCTGATTCATGCCGTGTAGCAGGATCACAACGGGATATTTCTGGGCTTTGTCAAATCCGGTGGGGAGGCGCACCGTGTATGTGCGGTCCACGTTGTTGATGGTGACTTTTTCTTTGGTTTCCTGCGCTCGGGCAGGACTGGTGACAAAGAGGCCAAGAAAGGTTCCCATGACGAACGCGGCACGCATTCCACTGCGCAATTCAGATTTCATCTAGTCTCCAGAAGTTGACGGAAAAGCCCGAGAAGGAATCGTCCCCACCCGATTGGAAGCCTCGTGCCCCCGCTGGGGTTGGATGAGGTACAGTGAACGCCATCGCATTACCAGCTAGGTTGATTCTGCACGTTTCAACGTCCAATTCTTGTAAATGTTTGTCATTTTGGCGAGCATGCGAGCCCTATCTCGTCTCACGTGGGCTACGACGCGAACTGTTTCAATCGATAACTCAAGTAAGATAGAAACGTGACGAGGAAGGTGCGGTCCTATCGCCTTACTAGGGATGTCTCCCGAATCCAATTGGACCCCGCCGCGAGTTGATTTTCGGCAGCTGTCAGGGCCATCATCGTATGATTACGGATCGGCAAAAGCGGTCTGGGGCTGATTTTCGCCGAAAGTCGTCGGCGGTTGCGTAACTACATTCGAATTTCAGCCTCATCGGCTCGGTAGACCGGATGCTGACTGAATTCATGGACACAGGAGAGGTGCGAGCACTTGTGCGGCATTGCTGGCTTCACCCACAAACGTTGGGTACCTGATCCGGAGAGAATTCGGAAAGCCACGGAAACGCTGATTCATCGCGGGCCGGATCAGCAAGGTGTTTTCCAGTCCGGAGTTTGCTCAATCGGAGCGACTCGCCTGAAGATCATCGATCTCGGCTCCGGCGACCAGCCTATTGTGTCGGAGAATGGCGATACCGCCATTGTGTTTAATGGCGAAATCTACAATCACCTGGAACTCCGCCGCGAACTGGAGGAACTGGGTCATCGATTTTATTCACACTGCGACACGGAAACCGTTCTTCACGCATTTCTCGAATGGGATATCGATTGTTTTGCTCGGCTGCGTGGCATGTTTGCCATTGCGCTGTGGACAAAATCGACCAAGCGACTGGTGTTGGCGCGCGACCGGATGGGGATTAAGCCCCTGTATTTCGCGCGGCGCGGAGAAGACCTATTCTTCGGCTCTGAACTGAAGGCGATTCTGGTTCATCCAGAAATTGAGCGCCGACTGAGTCTAGATGGCCTCGATTGCTATCTTTCGCTGAACTATGTGCCATGTCCTTGGACGCTGGTAGAAGGTATCGAAAAACTTCCTCCGGGGAAGTGGTTGGAATGGCGTGACGGCAAGATTTCTTCCGATTCCTACTGGCGCTTGCCGTTTGGCGCCACGCGGGTTCGGACGCTGGAAGCTGCCAAGGAAGAATTGGACATGCTGCTTCGGCAGTCGATCCGCGAGCACCTGATTTCCGATGTGCCACTAGGAATGTGGCTGAGTGGAGGCATCGACTCTTCGACGATCTTGCACTACGCGGCGACGGAATCGAGCGCGCAACTCAAGACATTCTCCATCTCCTTCCAGGGCAGGAGCTTCGATGAAACCGGATACATCCGCGAGGTAGCGAAGCTCTACCAGACCGACCATCAAGAATTGGACTTAAATCCCGAGGTGGACCTCCGAGGCGCGATTGAGGAGTTTGCGTACTATTCGGATGAACCGTCCGCCGATGCGGGGGCACTCCCTGTCTGGTTTCTTTCCAAGCTCAGCAAAACCAAAACTACGGTTAGCCTAAGCGGCGAGGGCGCGGACGAGTTGTTTGGCGGCTATCTGACTCATCGAGCCAATCGACTAGCAGCGATTGCGAGGCGGTTGCCGCGAACGGCTCTCCAGCTTGGACTGGATACTCTACGATTCTGGCCGGTTTCTGACGATAAAATCAGTTTCGAATATCAACTGCGGCGGTTCCTGGAAGGGTCTTTAATGACTCCGGATCGGGCGCATGTCTATTGGAACGGGACTTTTTCCGACGCAGAGAAGTCTGCCTTGGTCGATCTGGGCCTGCCCCCGGCTCTTGATCGTATCTTGGGTGGTTTGCGAGATCGACTTTCAGCGCAGGACGACCTCGCCCCCTACCTGTGGTTCGACCAGAGATATTTTCTTCCCGACGATATTCTGAACAAGGCGGATCGGATGAGCATGGCGCATTCGCTGGAGGTGCGCCCGCCGTTTCTCGATCATCGAATCGTCGAATTTGCTGCTTCTTTACCGGCGTCGCTGAAAATCCGTGGCTCGCGACAAAAGGTTCTCTTGAAGGAATTGATGCGAGGCAAGCTGCCGCCTTCGGTTCTTCGGCGCAAGAAGGTTGGATTCGATATCCCGGCGCATGATTGGTTGCGTGGATGCCTGCGCCCATTAATGATGGACGTTCTGCCGGAGGGTGCATCGGAGCATCCCGGGCTTTTCCGGCAAGAAGCGATCCAGAAGCTGATTCGCCGCCATCTGCAGCGGGAGATCAATGTTGGATATCAATTATGGGGTTTGATGGTGCTGTTCCTGTGGATGAAAAAGTGGGGGATTCAGGCAGCCGCCTCCCCGGAGACCGTTTGGATTCACGAAAAAACTGGTACGCATATCTAGGCGTCATACTGACAGCGGCAGCCATCTACCTGGGATCCATCATTTCTCCTCCCTCGTTGATGGATGACGTGGACGCGGTGCAGGCGCAGATCTCGCGCAACATGCTTACTTCGGGGGATTGGGTCACGGCCCGCCTGGATGGCGTCGTGTATTTGGAGAAGGCCCCGCTCATTTATTGGACGATGGCGGTCGCATACGTAATTTTTGGCGCGCATGATTGGGCGGCTCGCATTCCAATTGCCTTGTCAGCGATCGCGCTGAGCTGGTTGACCATGGCTTTCGGGGTGTGGGCCTTCGGTCGAAGAGCAGGATTTTACGCTGGCCTATGCATGGCCACCTGTATCGGGATTTTCCTGTTTACCCGCATATTGATTCCCGATGTCATGCTGACTTTCACGGTGGCGCTAGGCATGTGGGCGTTTCTTCGCGCTTTGGATGAAGACGAACCTCATCCGCGTTTTTGGGCCTTTGTGTTTGCGGTGAACCTTGGTCTGGGGCTTCTGCTAAAGAGCTTAATTGGAGTGTTGTTTCCGGTTGCGGCGGGTTTGATCTACCTATTGGTTACTCGCCAGTTGTTCTCTGCAGCCGCTATGGCGGCGATTGCGGCCTTTCAGTGGACTGTTCGTCATTTTGCTGATTGCCGCGCCTTGGCACATTCTGGCTACACTGCGCAACCCGCCTTACTTCGCCTTCACGCTTCACAGTGGCCCGGGTCAGTATCACGGGTTTCTGTGGTTTTTCTTTATCAATGAGCAATTGCTGCGCTTCCTGAATCTGCGTTATCCGCGTGACTACAACACCGTCCCACGCCTTTACTTCTGGTTACTGCACCTGGTGTGGCTGTTTCCGTGGAGCGTGTATCTTCCAGCGATTATGAAGCAATCCTTCAGGCCGATCGATCGCGCTGGGCGTACTCGGCTCCTGACGCTGTGCTGGGCGGGTTTCGTTCTGGTCTTCTTTACCTTCTCCACGACCCAGGAATATTATTCGATGCCTTGCTACCCTGCGCTGGCCCTTCTGCTGGGATCGGCGATGGCATTGGACAGTGATTGGATCCGGCGTGGAACGCGCGTGTTGGCGGTCGTTGCGGCTTGCGCTGGGATCGCGACGCTCAGTCTGTTCTTGCTGACTCGCAATATTCCCGCGCCCGGTGATATTTCGCAGGCTCTGAGCCACCATCCTGGTGCCTACACTCTCTCGTTAGGGCACATGCAGGACCTGACCCTGACATCATTTGCGTACCTTCGAAGTCCGCTTCTGCTGGCATCGATTGCCTTTTGCGTTGGTGGCGTGGCCTCCTGGAGAATGAATGGGCAACGCGCTTTTCTCGGGGCTGCCTTGATGATGGTGCTTTTCTTTCACGCTGCCCGTCTCGCCATGGCCGTCTTCGATCCTTACTTGTCTTCCCGGCCGCTGGCGGAGGCGATTCTGAAATCGCCAGAGGGAACGCTGATTATCGATCATCACTACTACACGTATTCTTCCATCTTCTTCTATACCGAATCGCACCGCACTGTTAAGGAACGGGCGCTTCAACAATCTGGAATACGGAGCCGCAGCGCCGGGCGTGCCGGATGTATTTATCAACGATTCGCAATTCGAGACTTTGTGGCTCAAGCCGGAACGGTCTTACATCGTGGCGGGTCAAAATGTCGTTCCGCAGCTGGAATCTTTGGTGGGCGGTTCGCATCTTACGGTTGTTGCGGCGAGCGGGGGTAAGGTGGTTTTGACGAATCATCCTTTGACGATGTCGCTGGGGGAAAACCCCTAAGGCAATCGCCATGTTTTAGAATGTTCAAAACTTGCATCAGATAGTTGAAAAACTCAGGTAATGGCCCGGGAAGTTTACGGCAAGGAGACGCAATGAGGATTTTGGTGCTGGGGGGAGATGGCTATTGTGGTTGGGCAACCGCTTTGTATCTGTCCGGAAAGGGACACTCGGTTGCTATCGCCGACAATTTTGCGCGACGACAATGGGACCACGAGCTTGGGGTGCAGACCCTGACGCCGATTCGCCCGCTTTCCGAGCGTTTGAGGACGTGGCAGGAACTCAGTGGAAAAACCATTGAACTTTTTGTCGGCGATGTGACGGAGTATGACTTCCTGTCGGCGCTGGTTCAAAATTTTGAACCCGAAGCGGTGGTCCATTTCGCTGAGCAGCGCGCTGCTCCCTATTCCATGATCGATCGCAAGCACGCGGTCTTTACCCAGGTGAACAATGTCGTGGGAACGCTGAATCTGCTGTTCGCGCTGCGTGAATTTCAGCCGGATTGCCATCTGATCAAGCTGGGGACGATGGGCGAATACGGTACGCCCAATATCGATATAGAAGAGGGCTACATCACGATCGAGCACAACGGGCGGACGGATACCGTCCCATATCCCAAACAGCCGGGCTCCTTTTACCACCTCTCCAAGGTCCACGACAGCCACAACATCATGTTCTCCTGCAAAATCTGGGGACTGCGGGCCACCGACCTTAACCAAGGCGTCGTTTACGGCACCACGACGGACGAAGTCGCGTTGAGTGAAGCGCTGATTAACCGCTTTGATTATGACGAAGTCTTCGGTACCGTGCTCAATCGCTTCTGCGTGCAAGCCGCCATTGGATATCCGCTCACTGTTTACGGCAAGGGGGGCCAAACTCGAGGATTCCTCGACATTCGCGATACGGTGCGGTGCGTGGAGATCGCTTGCCTGAATCCTGCGGCGCAAGGTGAATGCCGTGTCTTCAACCAGTTCACGGAACAGTTCTCTGTGATGGATCTGGCGCGAATGGTACAGACCGCTGGGGAGAAGCTGGGTCTGACCGTGGAAATCGATCACCTGCCGGATCCGCGAGTCGAGAAAGAGGAGCACTATTACAACGCGAAGCACTCCAAGTTAATTGAACTCGGACTGAAGCCGCATTTGCTTTCCGATTCTCTCTTGGATTCGCTGATGAATGTCGCGATGAAGTATCGCGACCGGATCGATACTGCAATGATGTTGCCTCGCGTGAACTGGCGTAAACCTACGAACGAGCGCCGGACGGAGGGCGTGGCGACCCATCAGTCCGTGGCGACTGAACCATCGCTGGCGGTGGTGGGAGCAACATCCGAAAAGGCGAATGGTAATCGTCGCAACGCGGAAGTCAGCCGAAGCGATTTGAAGAGAAAGGTACGCTAATCGCGATCGTGCATTCAATCGGCTGGTACGGTGTTGATCGAGGTCACAGGAACTAATTGACCCTCGCGGATATAGTATTCGCCATCTCGCCAGCGGATGGTATTGCGCGTGAAACTGGTGAGCCAGATGACGAACGCGAGCGCGTCCCATACGGGGATCAGCGCCAGCTTCTTCCATGGCACTTTCTGCTTCAATCCAAAAACGCCAATAATCCAGGTCATAGCCAGACGCAGTGCGGCATACGTGCCTAGATAACCGATGGCAACGGCTGCTGTAGGCCAGATGGCAACAGCTGCCAAAGACCACGGCAGCCCCTGAGTGAGCAGTAGGCCAAGATGTCCCCAAGGCCGCATGTGGCGCATGACGACGATCCAGCGCAGGCGTTTGTGAAACAGATCACGCAGGGACGCGTAGTCGGCGACGGTCAAGATGGTGTGGGACGAAAGTTCAACTTCGTAGCCTTGCTCGGCTATGAGGCGGCCCACCAGTAGATCGTCCGCAGGCCGATTTTGAATTGCGTCGTATCCTCCAAATCCAGCCAGCTTTGTCTTGGTAGTGGCGATGGTGGGACCTAAGGCGAACTTCACGCCATCGAGTTCACGGGCAACCAGAATCCCCGCATAGAAGTCCGAGAACATGCCGATGGTCTGCAGATTTTCGGCTAACGTTTTCTCGTCGATCGGGACGTAAAAACATGTCACTGCACCGACCTTGGGATTAGCCAACGGCGCGATCACACTGCGCAAGTAATCGGGCCGGGCACGGACGTCGCTGTCGCTGATAACTAAGACCTCGTTTCGAGCCTCCTTAACAAGGCGCGCTAGTTTGACGACTTTATCGTTGGATCCCTTTCCGCCCGAGCCGAATAGCACCCGAATGCTACGTTCCGGAAAATCATTAGCCAGTTTCCTCAGGATGGGGACTACCGGGTCGTCTTCATCGCCGACGCAGAAAAGTAGTTCGTAGTTCGGGTAGTCTTGGCGGCAAAAGCTAGCAAAATTCTCGTAAGTATCAGGATCAAGTCCGCGAATCGGTTTCAGGCTGCTCACCGGCGGGGTGAAGGCGGGATCGGGCGTCCCTTGTGGAGTGGGGCGACGGAAGTATCTCCAGGAACTGTACATCGCTATCAGGTAATAAACAGACGGGATGGCAGCGACGGCCAACACCCCGTAGCGGATGCTAGAGATCATCATTTCCCTGCGCTGGAAGTTTCACGTGAGGATCTCCGTACCTGTTCTGAAGAACAGGCCTGTCCCAATTTTGATAGCGAGATAAAAAGACTCATGGATTGATCAAATTCTACAATGAGTTATTGGAAGTTCAGAATAAACTGGCTTAGTTCCTTGATATGACAGGTTGTTCATGGCACGGGCCGCCGGTGGCGGTTTCTTGCACTACCGTTCAGTTCAGATGGCGGCCCCAGTCGACGGAGTAACGACCCTCCCCGAGAAGAACAATCGCAACGAGGCCGAAAAGCATGCAAAAGTCGGTTCGCCCTTCATGCATGGCGGGCCAAAAAACCTCTTTGAATAACAGGGGAAGCTTCGTTGTCGCGATCGCAACCAGAATATCGATCAGTAAAGGCCAAACCGCCCACGTCGCGAAAAACCCAATAATTAAGAGCGAACCGCAGACGATCTCCGTGATCCCTACAAACGGCGCCGTGAACTGCGGTCCCGGAATGCCGAGCTTTTCGAATCGTCCCACGCCAAGGGTCGAGGGAAAGACGAATTTTTGGATGCCTTCTGACAAGAAAACCCAACCGACAAGAACCCGAAGTAATAAGAGACCCCAACTGGCTCGATGCGGCGACACGGTTTCAAGGGGCATGCTCGCTCCAGAATTGATTGCGATTAAACGTAGTCGAACAGGGTCATGAACCCGAAATCCATGTGAAGTTGCTGGTGACAATGAAACAGAGTCAGGCCAGGATTATTCGCGACGAAGTCTATCTCCGCTTCCTGATAGCCGCCCAGCATTACGACGTCCTTGATCACACCTGAAGACGGCTGACCCGCGACTCGCGTCAGTTCGAAGCTGTGCCTATGGAGGTGAATGGGGTGAGTGTCATCGCTGGCATTGCGCAACCGCAGCCGGTAACGCTTACCCGCTTGCAAATGAAAGGAGGCCTTGCCCATCAGCTGGTCAGGAGGATAAGCAACGCCGTTGATTGTCCACTGATTGAATCCGTCGAGCATTGCGTTCTGCTTTTCGAAAAGCATGTCGAAGACCTGGTCGGGCTGCACGGATGAAGCGTCGGCGTTCCCGAAGCTCGCGTAGTTCCACTTGGACGGTTTCGGCGCCAGCCACTGCGGCTCTCCTTTGTAGCCCGCATATTCGATCACAATACCCATGCCATGACGGCGATCATCGTCGTCCAGGTCGCCCATGATCCAGACGCCCGGATGGTTCATCTCAACGATCGCGGAGATTCGTTCCGCTGTTCCCAGCCAAAGACCGGGCACAGCGACCGGTTTCGGCAGGGAATTACCGTCCATGGCCATCACCGAGAAACTGTGGCCGGGAAGAGCGAGGCTGCGAATCTCGGTAGCGCTGCCATTTAGGATGTGGAACAGCACTCGTTCGCCCTTCTTCACGCGAACTGGTTCGCCATGACCCAGCATGCGGCCATTGATGGTGAAGGAATCGTAGCCGACTTCATATCCGTGAGGAGCACCTTTGGCGAGCGACGCCTCCATCTTGCTCTCTCCAGCATTCTTTAGACTGGCGACGGTCTGTGACGGAAAGAGGAAGTCCATCGCCATATCGCCACCCCTACTGAATGTCGGCTGAAATTCCTTCAGAGTGAGGAAGACTTCGCGGTCGTAGTTGCCCGCGTGTTGCTTCGGGTCGATATAAACAGGTCCTACTAACCCGTTGTACTGACCCGCCGCGAGGTTTGCTCCAGCACGTATGTGCGTGTGGTAAAAGCGAAAACCCGCTGGCCTAGGCAGGAAAGAGATTCTACGGCTTCCGTGCGCTGGAATGAAAGGTGTGCCTTCCTCAGCGGCGCCATCGATATCTGTCGAAACGAACTGCCCGTGCCAGTGAAGTTGCTCGGGCGTGTCGGTATCATTGCGGATATCAATGGTGACGCGCTCTCCTTCTTTGAAACGCAGTAGAGGTCCGGGAAACTGACCGTTATAGGTAGTGACCGAAACAATACGATTCGGGGCCAGTTCGATGGGCTTAACCGCTATCGTCAGGGTGTAATCGGCTGGCCCCTGGTTTTGCAGGGTCTCTTTCTGTGCAGCCTCCAAAACAGGGCTCAATAAACCGGACGGCGAAAGCAGGGCAGAGCCTGCAGTCGCCATTCCGGCTTGGATAAATGTCCGGCGAGAGGAGTAGAAAGGTGACATGGCAGTTAGCTTACAGCCGCCGAGCGGTTAGAGACTTCCCCTTCAATATATCGAATTTTGCTTGCCGTCCGGGGCGCTATGTCTTCAACTTCACCTCTTCCGGAACAGTCGCGGGCGTTGCCTCATCGGGCTGCATCGAGGCTTTAAAGCTCCTTATGCCGTCGCCCAGTCCCTTCCCCAGTTCCGGTAGTTTCTTAGGACCGAAAATCAGAAGTGCCAAACCAGCAATTACCAGCAGATGCATGGGCTGAAATAATCCTTCGAACATAAATTTCCTCCAGTGAGCGTTGTGGTTACCGAATTAGAAAGAGCCGCGAGAAAGTTGACCAGCTCCTCGCGGTCCGAGTTTGACTGCCTAACCTCCGCAAGTGATCGTGCCGTTCATTCCCTCGGGGTAGAACCCGCCAGAGCAACTGCCGCCGTGGTAGACGATGGCCAATACCTGGTTCGTGGTGCGAGGTATCGATAAGGCATTCTTGTCCACGTCGAATGGATTTAACTGTGTGGGCGGGACGTCGAGGGAATCCACTGCCGGGCTGTTCACACCATCCCAAATGCAACCTAACCGGACACAGCCAGAATGCTGGGCTTCCGTTGCTAGAATCGCTCCGGCGGCGGCGAGGTAGGTTTTGCTCTGAATCAGAGGAGCCGCTCCCAGATAAGCGCTGACGCCAACATCTTCGAACTGGCGGGCCAGCTTTAGAAAGTCGTTCACGCTGGAGAATCCGTAGCCCAACGCACTGAGGTTAATAGCTGGCTTTTTCACCGCAGCAGAGCCGAGCGCACTACGTAGATACTTGACGTGTGTGACCTCGTCGGTGCGCAAGGCGCTGGCAACGTAAGAAAAGTTGTTGCCGCTGAAGTTCACCATCTTGCCGCCTGTGGTTGGGCCACTCACTTCGCTTGCGGTCAAGACACCCAGCTTCTGCAGAGTTGTTCCCCATGTAGCCATCAGGTAGAACTCGGCTTCCAGGTACTCCAGGTTCAAAGCGAAATTAAGGATGTCGGCGTCCGTGTACGCGGCGGTTTGTACATCTGAGTTGTCGCTCTGCGCTCGTGCGAGTTTGCCGCCCAACATGGTTGCGGCCGCCAGGCCTGCGCTTGCGATTCCTATGCGTTTGACGAATTTTCTGCGATCGAGAGAACCAGTCGTGACGGGTTCCATGGTTTCGAGCTTTGACATTGCATTCTCCTAAGTCAATGACTTCCGATTCGGGGCGCCGTTCCAAGTCGCGCAACTTTTTGGATTGGTAAGTTGGGGGACTCACCTGATGCGAGCACCTGAGAGGAATATTCCCCGTGCGGTCTTCAGTTGCCTTCGTACTAGTTCAGGTTGTCGCCGAGAAATATCTTTTTCTGCCGCATCCGAGTAGCTGAAATCAACGTATATGTCCACTTGGAGCGCCTCTGGATTCGCAACTGCGCTGAGGAGAGAGCTACTGTCCTGTTTGCGCCAGTGACCGAGATTGCGCAGGACCTTGCCAAGGATATTGATCGAAAATTCTGTGGAATTGAGCTCCCGGTAAGCTGGCATCCAGCCGGAGAGCCGCTGTAACAAACGATTTGTACTCATTAAAGCGTATAAAACCGTAGCGTATTTGCAACAGTAATAACGGCGTGTATACAATCGGCTCAGTCTAATCCAACCTATCTCAGGGGGTTTGCATGTGTAAGGCTGGTCTATTGTGTGCACTGGCTGTGTTGTGTCTGGTCCCAACGCTGAGTTTCGCGCAAGACGATGGATATTTTTCTGACTGGTTTGCTCGAGTGGATAAAACCAAGGACGAGCAGCCTCACTGGGTTACTCCGCTTGCAACGACGACCCCACGTCTCGAAGAGGAGGTTCGTTACGATCAACTCTGGCAAACGAGTCCAAAGGGCGTTACGACCGACAACTATGACGGCGGCAAAGGGTTGGAACTGATCCCTTTTGAGAAAGTGGAAGTTATTTTCAACGTTCCTCCCTACATCGACCACAACAGTCCCGTCACCAAAAATGGATTTGGAGATGTCGCCTTCCTGGTGAAGTACCGGCTGCTCTCAAGAAACGAGCAACACGGAAACTATATTCTGACGGCCTTTCTAGGCTGGAGCCTGCCGACCGGTCAATTCAAGAACGGCGCATTGCACGCAGTGATTACTCCGACGATTGCCTACGGTAAGGGATTTGGGAATTTCGACCTGCAGGGAACTTTTGGAGTCGGGCTTCCGACGGCTGACACCAACATCTCGGGAAGAAACTATTCCTGGAACAACACCTTTCAATACCGGGTATTCAAGAAATTCTGGCCGGAAGTAGAACTCAACTCAACGTTCTTCCAACAGGGTGACCACGACGGCATGAAACAGAACTTTGTGACGCCAGGACTGATCGTTGGACGATTGCACCTGTTCGGGAGGGTGGGCCTGACGTTCGGCGGCGGATACCAGATCGCGACGACTCACTTCTACACGACCAATCACAACGCGATCCTGTCGGTGCGTTTCCCCTTCTAGATAAATTGGTGCGCAGCAAGAGGCGGTTCTGCAATCGCGTTTACGCTCTGGACGCGGTTTCAGAGCCGCCTTACCTTAGCTTTTCAAGAATCGCATTTTTATGCGGTCCAAGCCCTGATTTGTTGGTTGGTTCGACGCCGTTCCCATCCATTCCCATTGACAGCGGAAAGCTTACAGAGTATTACGTTAGGTTGCGAATGCTTACGTTTAATTGCTCTACTCTGAGTTGAGTGAGGTCTTAATCGTGTTGAGGAGTTCATTTTGCCGGGTTGGTTTCATCTGTGCGGTATCGCTTTCTTTCGTCTTGTTGCCGACGGCGATGCTGGGTCAAGCTGCGTCGGATGGCTCACAAATCGGTTATCACGCGGCCGCCGACGCAGATCAAAAGAAAACCCTGCTTCTTAAGGATTTTCATCCCGTGCCCATGTTGCATGTCCCTGCTCACCGGATTGAGAAGGCGAAGTTCTACGTCGTCGATGTTCACAATCACACCAACGATCCGGCGGGTATCGGCGACCAGATGCCTCCGGAGCAAGTGGTCGCCGTGATGGATCAAACCAATGTACGGCAGGTGGTAATCCTGACCGGAATGTGGGGAGACAAGCTTCAACACCTGATTGATACGATGGTGAAGCCGTATCCAGGAAGGTTCGTGGTTTTCACGCAGATTGATTGGTCGAAAATCGACGATCCGGACTTCAGTCGGGAAATGGTCCGACAGTTAGATGATGGTGTAGCGCGCGGCGCACGTGGGCTGAAGATCCTGAAGGATCTGGGCCTGGGTGTGAAAGATAAGTCGGGCAAACTGATTACCATCGACGATCCGCGACTGGATCCGATTTTTGACGAGTGTGGCCGGTTGGGGATTCCCGTCTTCATTCATACCGGAGATCCGGAAGCGTTCTTCCTTCCCATCGACGCGCAGAATGAGCGCTACGAGGAATTGATCGAACATCCGGACTGGAGTTTCTATGGCTCGCCGTTCCCCTCGTTTAAGGCGCTGCTGGAGGCGCGAAATCGAGTGTTTGCCAGGCATCGTGCGACAACCTTCGTTTCACTGCACATGGGATGGCCAGAGAATCTCGATTGGGTGGCCGGTATGCTCGATGCTTATCCGAATGTGATGGTGGAGTTCGGCGGCCGCGAAGGAGAATTAGGACGGCAACCTCGACGAGCACAAGATCTGTTCCTCAAGTATCAGGATCGTGTGATGTTCGGCAGTGACAATGGCATGGATGCGGAGATGTACCGAAACTATTTTCGCTGGCTGGAAACGGCGGACGAGTATTTCGATTACTGGGGTGCTCCCAGCCAGGGACGGTGGAAGATATCTGGCATGGAATTGCCAGATCCGGTGCTGGAAAAGGTTTATCACGGGAATGCAGAGCACCTGTTCGCAGGATTCAAGCAGGTAAGCGCGACGAAGGGGTCACGATGAAGATGCAGAGAAGGTCAAAAATCACGGATGCGTGTGTCCTGGTTCTAATGATAACTCTGGCTGTGGGCGCGGGGCCGAGATCTGCCAGCGGAATGCCAGGGAGCTCCTCATCTGCGATTCGTGTCGATTTGCATCCAAAGGGCCCGATCGTGATCGCAAGCGCGGCGGCTGAGTTTCGAATCCTTGCGAACGGATATGTGCAGGCATTTCTGCTGAAAGACGGAAAGAAGCTAACGCTGGATGATCCAGGAAGCGAAGGAAGTGATTCCCTCTTTCGGGCAGGGAAGCAGGTTCGCTTTACGCTCGATTTCGCTGGTGCGAGGGTAACGGATGCGACGGGCAAGATGGGGATCGGGAAACATGTGGAGATTCCTAGCGAAGGCGTGGGTCCAGACAACAAACAAATTCATCGCACTCTGGAGGTCGAACTTTACGACAACTTTCCCGGCGTCCTCATAGCGAGCACGACCTACGCAAATGCGGGGAACTCCGATGTGTCGATCGACGACGTTGTAAGCCAGCGCCACCGTTTCAGTGCACAGCGAGTCAACTCGAAGGTGCAACCTTATGACATGTGGTCCTTTCAGGGGGCGAGCTATGACTGGGGAAAAGACGACGTCCTGAAAGTCCCGCGGACTTTTTCTCAACCCAACGTGATGGGAGGAGTTGTTAAAGGCGGCTATGGTGGCGGCATTCCAGTGGTCGCTTTCTGGACTGCTTCCGTAGGAGAGGCAGTTGGGCATATTGAAACGCTTCCGTTGTCGCTGGCTCTACCCACAAAAGTTGGCGCTGATGGACGAGTAAGCGCCGAACTGAAAGTTTCGGCGGGGACAGTTCTGAAGCCCGGAGAGAGCTATTCGACGCCGCGTAGTTTTGTTTCCATTTATGCAGGAGATTTCTACGAACCATTGAGAAGCTGGTCGGGCATTCTGCAAAAAGAAGGCTGGGTGATCCCTAAGCCATCGAGCGAAGCGTACAACATCAGTTGGTGCGGTTGGGGATATGAAGCGAATGTAACACCGGCGCAGATGACCGGAACCATTCCGAAACTGAAGGAATTGGGAATCAAGTGGGCCACGCTCGATGATCGCTGGTTCAATAACTATGGAGACTGGCTGCCACGGCAAGACACTTTTCCGGGCGATACCATTCAGCGAATGGTGAAGGACTTTCACGATCAGGGGCTATTGGTTCAGCTTTGGTGGTTGCCGATCGGCGTCGAAGATGGGCAAGGGAGGTACGAGGAGCACAAATACATGATCTCGGATGTAGTGAAGGAGCATCCGGATTGGCTGGTTCTCGATAAGAACGGCAAGCATGCCCGTATGACGCGCGATCTTGCCGTGCTTTGCCCGGCAGTTCCCGGGGTTCAGGAGTATTACAAGAAGCTCACCGAAAAATTCATTCACGATTGGGATTTCGATGGATCGAAGCTGGACAACATCTATACGGTGCCGGCTTGTTACAACCCGGCGCATCATCACAAATCGCCGCAGGATTCAGTCAACGGAATGGCGGACGTATATAAGATTATTTTTCAAACGACCCGGGCTCTGAAGCCGCAAAGCGTAACCCAGAGTTGTCCATGCGGAACTCCTCCGTCGTTGGCATGGCTGCCATACATGGATCAGGCGGTCACGGCCGATCCAGTCGGAGCGGTACAAGTGCGACGGCGCATCAAGATGTACAAAGCGCTGCTGGGGCCGGAGGCCGCGGTTTATGGGGATCATGTAGAACTCTCGGCGATGCGACAAATCGGCACAAATTGGATCGAGTATGGTGAGGACTTCGCCTCGACCGTGGGCACGGGCGGAGTGGTCGGCACCAAGTTCGTGTGGCCGGATGCGGGCCCGAAATTCAAGTATGTGAACCTGACCAAAGAGAAAGAAGAACGCTGGAAGAAGTGGATCGCCATCTACAACCAGAAGATGCTTTCGAAGGGAACGTTCCTGGATCTGTACGTCTATGGTTACGATGCGCCTGAGGCGTACGCCATTCAAAAAGACGAAAAGACGTACTATGCCTTTTTCTCCGATAAGTCGGAGGCTGCGTGGAAGGGTGAGATTGAGTTACGCGGGCTGAAACCGGGGAACTACCATGTGGTGGATTATCCCGACCAGAAAGACCTTGGGACTGTTCGTGCCGACGGGGGACGATCGCCAAAACTCAAAACGGAATTCAAACAATTCTTGTTGTTGGAAGTTAGCCCGCAGTAGTTAGCGGGTTCGCAAGGTTGACGCGTGCTGATCCAGGAACTTTTCGCGGTGAGCACGATCGCGGAAGGCTTCCGTTCCGCCGGCCCGGGTTGTTGAAAGCGCGCCGGCGGCATTCGCAGCAGCCAGACACTCGGGCAGGCTCAGCCCTTTCAGGTAGGAGTGTAGAAACCCTGCGTCAAAGCTGTCGCCCGCCCCTACACTGTCCACCGCGTCTATCCGCAACGCGGGACTCTCGATCCGATCGCGGCCACGACCGCGACGTGCAACAGCCCCGTTGGCTCCCAGCTTGACTACTACCAGCGGCACAATCTCAGCCAGCTTTGCCGACGCAGCTTCTGCGTTATCAACACCGGTAATTTTGCAGGCTTCTCGCTGGTTGGGAAGAAAGATGTCGACGTACTTCAGGATTTGCAGCAGGCCGCCGCCCCAAAGATCTTCGGGGTCGTCGTTGGTGTCGAGAGAGATTGTAAGGCCTGCCGATTTCAGCCGACGAAAGAGTTCCGCTACGTGCGGTCGCAGGCCAGCTTGCAGATAGTACGACGAAAGATGAAAGTGCCGAGAATCGGTCAGGTACTCCAAATCTAGGTTTTCGAAGGCAAGCTTGGCAATGGTTCCGAGATAGGTGAGGATATTGCGCTCTTTACCACGCTGCAGGATGACGGTGATTCCGGTGCTGAGCGAGTCAGCTGTATGTGACACGGTGGAGACGTCAACGCCGCTTTGGGCGAGACGTTCAAGAGCCACCTGACCAAGCGAATCTCTGCCGATGAGCGACTGAAAGCCGACCTGCGAGCCCAACGAGGCCAAGTTGTGAGCCACAATCGCCGAGGACGAGCCGAGCGTCAACATCATCCCGCTGGCCAGAAGTTCGCGTTCGGTTGGAAGTTCGGCAGGCAGCCCGTAGAGAATGAGATCGAGATTCAGTTCTCCCGCGATGGTGACATCAAAGCGCGGCATGTTCCGGCCTTTTAGAACTGTCGTTATCGAGGATCACGGCACGGCTCAGATTTCGCGGCGAGTCTGGATTCAAGCCTTTTTTTAATCCGGTGTAGAGACCGAGCAATTGTCCTGGCACGAGAGATGGCGCGAGGCGGACAAGTTCGGTCGCGTCGATCGACAGTTCAACAAGCAAGTCAGCCGCCGCCTTTGCCTCCGGCGTGGCTCGGTTCGCAACGACCAGCGTCGTGCCTCCCAGAGACTTCATCTCTCTGAGAAGATCCGTTTCGGAGGAGACTCCCGCATCCGAAAGCAGGAAGGTTAGAAGAGTCTCTGGCCGGACAATCGATTTGGGGCCGTGGCGAAACTCAAGGGGATGAAAGAATTGAGCGTAAGAGACCGACATTTCCATGGTCTTCAACGCATATTCGCAAGCCAGACCATAGAACGGGCCGTGACCAAGGGCGACGTAATCTTCGAAGGTGTGCTGCTCGACAAATCCGCGGATTTGGTCAGGAGTGTTTTTCAGCGCGAGTGCGGCGCGCTCTGGCATCGCTATGAGCGAATCGCAGAATGCGCTGTTGCCTGCGATCTTCGCGGCGAGAAATTGTAATGCGAGCAACATTGAGGTGAAGGAGCGGGTCATGACTGTGCTCTGCTCGTCCGCCGGAAGCGTGAGGGCCTCGGTGGCCAACGATTGCAAAGCTTGACCCGGAGTGCAGGAGATCGCCAGTGTTTTGATATTACGTTCGCGCAAAAGTTCGGCTGCTCGCAAAACTTCAGAGGTCTGCCCGGAGCGAGAGATGAGTACAGGAAGGTGTCCGCCGCCAGCGAGAGATATCTCGGGATAAAGCAGAAGTTCGGAAGCGGGCAAGGCACGAGCGTTGCGGCCAGTCAAAGCCGTCATGCTGTTGGCTGCAGCCAGCGCGATGTAATAACTGGAGCCGCAGCCGATGAACAGCCATTCGTCAGAATTCTGGAAGCGCTCCAGAATGTCAGCCAAGCGCCCTTCTTGAGTCAGGACTCGGAAACATTTCTCCCACGTCTCTGGCTGAGAAAGAATTTCGCTTAAGCTATGTTGCCCCGGCTGAGTCAGATTGGCTTCCTTGCCGTCAGTAGATGAAGAATGCGATGAGCTAGACAAGCGTGACCTCGATCCCAGCCTTCTTCAAGGCTTTCAGATCGGATTTCGAAATACTGCGATCGGTGATTACTTCGTGCATGGAGGAAGTCGACATAATCAGGGATAAGCTGCGCCGGCCGAACTTGCTGGAATCGCAAACCGCGATCGTGCGCTTTGCGATCTCGACCATCACGCGGTTTACTTTAGCTTCAAGGAGATTCGGAGTGCTGAGCCCGTAATCGGTGTCGAATCCGTCGACTGCAAGAAACAAAAGGTCGGCCGAGAGATGACGAAGCGTGTCCTCGGCAATGGGCCCGACCAGGGAGAACGAATTCTTCCGGAGGGTGCCACCGGTCAGAATGACTTCGATCGAGGTTCCCGCGAGCTCGGCGGCGATGTTGACGGCGTTGGTGATGACGGTTAGGTTCTGGAAGTCGCGCAGGGCGCGAGCGACGGCCGTGGTTGTGGTTCCGGAATCGAGGATCACGACCTGTCCGTTCTTCACCATGCGGGCTGCGGCAGCCGCAATGTGGAGCTTTTCTTTGCGATGAAGCTGTTCTTTCTCACGCAGGCTGGGATCATCCAGGGCGCGATCGCGCGCCGGCAAAGCGCCGCCGTGGGTGCGATGCAATTGTCTCTGGCTATGCAGAAGCTCAAGGTCTTTGCGAATGGTGACTTGTGAAGTTCGAAACTGACGAGCCAGATCCGGGACTAAAACACGGCCGTCGCGATTGACCAGTTCGAGAATGGCGCGGCGGCGTTCTTCGTTGAGCATGGGATAGCTAGCCAGATCTCCGGTCGCTCCGAAGACCCTTTTGATTGCTATTTCCTTTTATAACGTTTCCTTTCGTTTGTCCACAGTTTCTGCGCGCAATCTCAGACTTGCGGCGCGGGAAGCTCCATACGCAGCTACTAGTTAAGTGTCGAAATCACTAATCACTGTGATGGATTGGGGCTGCCGGGGCAGCCTTCTATTTTGATCTTGACTTTTGCCGGTTCGTAACTAATAGTATCAAATCGAAATGATACGAAAGTATTCACGCGTCAAACCGAATCAGTCGAAACGCCCCAGGAGGAGCCCAATGAACGCACTGATCAGAGCATCGAGAAAGCATACACAGTGCAGATGGTTCTTTCTGTCCCTGTTAGTTCTGGCCGGCATTTGCGGCAGCGCGTTAGCCCAAAAAGATACGGGAGCAATTGTTGGACTGGTTAGAGATCCCAGTGGAGCTGTTGTCACTGGAGCGAAGGTTACGGTCACCGATCTGGATCGCGGAACCTCAATCACCGTCACCAGCAATGCTCAAGGAGAATATGTCGCCGCTCCTCTGAAAGTGGGTCGTTATCAGGTGTCGGTCGAGAAACAGGGTTTCATGAAAGCAGTAGCGGACGCTGTGACCGTGGACGTGCAAACGAAGCCGGCGGTGGATGTGACGCTGAAGGTGGGAAGTTTTAATGAGACATTGAGCATCACTTCACAGGCTCCGCAACTTGATACCGAAACGTCGGAACTTGGCCAGGTCGTCAACAGCAAAGCCATTAACACCCTACCGTTAAACGGCCGAAACTACGCGCAGCTAGCCCTTTTGGGGGCTGGAATTGCCCCGGCGGAGCCGGGTTCACGAGTTGAGAGCAGCTACGGATTCAGTTCCAATGGCGCGCGATCGTTACAGAACAATTTTCTGCTGGACGGAGTCGATAACAATTCAGAACTAGGCGATGTGCTCAACGGAAGCGCTTACGTCATTCAACCTTCAGTCGATGCAATCCAGGAGTTCAAGGTTCAGACGAACGCCTACAGCGCCGAATTTGGTCGCGGTAATGGCGCCATCCTGAATGCCGTTATTAAGTCTGGAACAAACCAGTTTCATGGCGACGCCTACGAATTCCTGCGCAACGAGGCGTTAGATGGTCGCAATGCGTTCGACGTGTTTGGGAGACAGCCCTACAAACAGAACCAGTTTGGAGCGACGCTCGGCGGCCCCATCATTAAAAACAAGACATTCTTTTTTGCTGACTATGAGGGGCTTCGTATCCGTGAGGCTACGCCTTGGCTCGTGAGTATACCCACCCCGGATATGATCGGCGGAAACTTCTCCTCATTTCTGACCAACACTCCGGTGCAAGCGCTCGATCCCACCACCGGCTTGCCGAACGGGCAGACCGCACTCGATTGCAACGGGAATCCCACCTACGTTGGGGAATTATTTAACACTCGTCTTACCAAGGCCGCCCCTTCCGGCGTTTCTCCGAATTACCCCACGGGTCTTTGCGGTTATCCGATCAACGGCGGGATTGTTCCGACGAATATCATTCCGGCTAACCTCATCGATCCTCTGGCGGCCCGGCTGGCAGCCCTCTACCCCGCGCCGAACGTGAACCTGGCAGGCGGAAACTTTCTCTCTGATCCGAAAAAGAGCGAGAGCCAGAACAATTTTGACGTTCGTATCGACCAGACCTTCTCCGACCGAGACAACTTGTTTGGCCGTTTCAGTTACGAGGATCAGCCGAGCTTCATTCCGTCCCCATTCAGCAATGCGCTCGACGGCGGTAGTTTTGCTGATGGCTATCAGGACGACTCATACAGGAGCGTCGCTATCAGCGAGGTGCATACATTCCGGCCAAACCTGGTGAATGAGTTCCGCGTGGGCTACAACCGAATCAATTCTCACCGGTTGAATCTGAACTACAACGAGAATATTTCTGGTCAGCTGAATTTTCCCGGTGTGCCCTTCGGTCCGAATATCGGGGGCTTGCCCTCTCTTTCCTTCGGTGATGGCACGGTCAGCATCGGCAGTTCGGGATACCTGCCGTCTGTCGAGAAGCAGAACGCATTTGTGGTGAACGAGAATCT
The DNA here is from genome assembly GCA_963708575.1 of uncultured Acidobacteriaceae bacterium. GTDB lineage: Bacteria > Acidobacteriota > Terriglobia > Terriglobales > Acidobacteriaceae > DASVWZ01. Next base: position 2,654,456 of record CAVPTB010000007.1, on the reverse strand, counting down.
CTCGTTGGTGCATGGCCGTCACTCACTTAAGTTCGGAACGGAAATTCGCAGAGAACAGTTCACCATGTTCCAACCTGCAGCGCCTCGTGGCGCATTAGGTTTCGGGAGCGATTTCACCGATAATCCGGCGCAACCCGGTACCGGTGGGGAAGCGTTCGGTACGTTCCTGCTGGGAATTGCGGATAGTGGATCGATCAATAACCTCCATACTGTCGACTACCATCGCTATGTTTATTCTTTCTTCACTGAAGACGATATTCGAGCTACGCAGCGCCTGACCTTGAATCTGGGCCTGCGGTACGAATTGTTCGGAACTATCAAAGCAGCTCATAACGAACAGGCTAACTTTGATTTCGCTACCGACTCACTCATCGTTCCGGCCGGACAGAACGCGCAACTGACGCCCCTTCTGTCGTCCGAACTGCCGATCCAACGGAACGGAACCCCGGGACTGATCTCGCCGGACTTGAAGGACTTTGCGCCGCGGGTGGGATTTGCTTATCAAATGACTCCCGCGACGGTCCTGAGAGGAGGTTATGGCATCTTTTACGGGGGAGAGGAGAACGGGCCATTCTCCAATCCGAGTCCGGGTTTCAACCCTCCGTTTTTTGTCACACAAGCGTTCTCGCCGCCGTGTAGCCAAGCTGCCGCCAACAATAATCCTGGGCAGCCGGATTGCTCGATCCCCGGCCTGAACCAGTTGTCGAATGGGTTTCCGGCGACTTCTCTGACCGATCCGAATACCCCGCAGCTGTATTCGTTGGATCCCCACCTCAAAACTCCGTACACACAGCAGTGGCACCTGGGAGTGCAGCGGGAACTAGCGAAAGATACTGTGCTGGAGATTTCTTACGCGGGTTCGGCGGGATCGCGCCTTTATGGGTTTTACAACGGCAACCAGGCAACTCCGACAGCGGACTCTTCTATTCCGACCGCACCGCGAAGACCCGCCCATGCTACGATTCCAGGATCGTCAACGCCTTGCAGCGTGGACAATCCTGACTCCTGTTCTCCTCTGTTCGATACCAGCATCGCCACCCTTCGCTCCAACATAACGTCGAACTACAACTCTTTGCAGGCCCGGCTGGAAAAGCGCCTCAGCCACGGTTTGCAGTTCCAGGCGTCTTACACGTATAGCCACGCACTCGATGACGCTTCGAACGCGAGTCTGGGATCGGGGAATAATGGCGACTTCCGCCTGCAGACAGATCCCATGTTGGAATACGGCAATGCGGACTTCGACGTTCGCCACCGCTTTGTAGTCAGCTACGCTTACGATCTCCCATTCGGCCACGGCAAGTGGCTTGCCGGGAACGCCACGGGGTTTGTGAATCAGATCGTAGGCAACTGGCAACTGGCGGGTATCACCAGCGCCTCCACCGGAAACTGGTTTACGGCGACGGACGCAGTAACCAACGTTTCCAATTCCGATTGCGGCGGCACGGTAGGGTTTTATTGTACGCGGCCTAACCTCGTGGGTAATCCGAATGCTGCGCCGTGTATCCCCGGGACTCTATTCAACACCTGTGCATTCGCGCCGAACGGCGTTTTGGGTACGTTCGGAGATGCGAGCCGCAACATCATTCGTGGTCCCGGACTGCAAGAGTGGGATATGTCCCTATTCAAGATCGTTCCGGTCCGGGAGCAGATGCATTTCGAATTCCGGGCAGAGTTCTTTAATGCCTTCAATCATGTGAACCCCTTGTTTGGAATACCGGGAGAAATCAGCCAGGAGCCGGTAACTCTGGAACGGGGTACGTCGCAATTCGGGTATGCAGCGGCTGCGCGTGCCCCACGCCAAATCCAGTTTGCGTTAAAGTTTTACTTCTGATGGCGAAACTGGTTTGGGAAAATAGCCACTTAGCACGGGGCCTTGCATGATCCTGTGCGTCAGCGCGAATCCGGGCTTAGACCGCCGCGTGCGACTTCCACAGTTTAACGTTGGAGAAGTCCAGCGTGCTCAGACAGTCGATTCTCTTCCTGGCGGAAAGGCCGCCCACGTTGCTCTGGCCGCACATGCCTTGGGTGTGAGGACTGCCTGGATCGGCTTTCTAGGCGGCGGAATCGGTGAACAGCTTGCAACCGAATTGGGTCAGCTCGGGATTGAAGTTGTGCCGGTGCGGACGCAGTCTCCGACGAGAGTAAACCTCGAGGTCATCGAAAATACTGGCCGCATCACAGAGTTGCTGGAACCCGGAGGCCAGGTATCTCTCGCTGAGCGAAACGCCATGCTCGAAGGGATAACAGAACTACTCCAAGGAACGATGCGAGGGGCATTGGTGGTTGCGTCCGGAAGTTTGCCACCTGGGGTGCCATCGGATTTTTACTCCTCCATTATTGCCAAGGCCAAAGAAGCTGGTTCGAAGATTTTCCTGGACGCCAGCGGAGACGGCCTGTCGGCTGGACTCGAAGCGGCGCCGGATCTGGTCAAGCCGAACTGGAGCGAGGCGAAAGCGGTTCTGAAGTCATCGATCGCCACCCCAGAAGATGCTGCTCGCGCCGCCCGGCAACTAACAAACCGCGGGCCCCGAAGCTGTGCGATTACTTTGGGCGCAAGAGGAATGGTCTGGGTGGAAGAGCACAGCGCGCATTCATGGTTTGCCGAGCCGCCTCAAGTGCAGGCGATTTCGACTGTGGGCTGCGGAGACGCAACGCTCGCCGGCTTCGCCTATGCCAACCTGCAGGGCTGGCACGGGGAACGTGCGCTTCGTTTCGCAACAGCGTGCGGGGCAGCGAACTGCCTGGCGAAGAGAACTGGTGAAATTTCTTCAGAAATAGTCGAGAGGCTGGCCACGGAAGTGAGAACGAGAGAAATTGACGCTTCCTAGCGTGAGCGTGTGGTGAAAGATTGATGGCGGAGTCAGGCGGTTGCAGTTATCACTTCGCGGACCGAACTGCTGAAGGGAATCACGACTTCCACCAGAGTGCCCGGGCTCGCGTTGCTAACGCGCAGTTCGCCGCCCAGTTCTTTGGCCCGCTGCTTCATTCCTCCGATACCTACACCGATGCTGTCGGGACGAAGTTGGGCAATATGTTCTCCGACTCCCTTACCGTCGTCGCGAACCGTGACCACCAGTTCGTTTCCTTCGCCACTCAGGCTAACCCACCCTTTCCTGGCTCCGGAATGGCGGAAAACATTGGTCAGAGCTTCCTGCACGATCCGAAAAATAGCAGTCTCCAGATCCGAAGGGAGACGAGGGAAATTGCGGGGCTGCACATCCAGCGAGGTTTGGATTCCGCTGCGGCTGGTTAAGCCGTCGAGATACCAGCGCAAAGCAGAAAGCAATCCGACCTCATCCAGCAGCGGCGGGTGCAGAAGGTGGGAGATAGTGCGAACTTGCTGCAAAGCTCGATCGATAAGGTGGCTGGCTTCCATAGTGATGCGAGCTTGGGGATCAGTCGGCTGCTTTCTGAGGATCTCTTCGAGCATCATTTTCGCAGCGACCAACTCCTGGCCTAACCCGTCGTGTAACTCGCGAGCCATACGGCGGCGCTCTTCATCCTGCATGGTCAACAAGCGTCCCGAGAGACGACGAAGCTCCTCGGTTCTCTTGTCGACCATCTTTTCGAGTTCGACCGCGTTCTCTCGAATCGAGTGTTCAAGGACTTTACTGTCATGTATGTCGGAGCACGTGCCGTACCAGCGCACGATTTCTCCCACATGGTCACGAATCGGCACGGCTCGAGCGCGAAACCACCGGTAGCTGCCATCCCTGCCCCGCAGTCGGTATTCGGATTCGTAGAGTTCGCCAGTCTCAAGGCATCGATTCCAGCAAGCGCGAGCTTCGTCCAAATCGTCAGAGTGGATGTAATCGAGCAATGCGAAGCTGCTGGATTCCGATGAAACGCCGGTGTACTGCTCGAATTGTTCGCTGACGTAATCGCTCAATCCATCCGCCATGGTGCTGAAGATGATGGTCGGAGCAGTTTTTACGATGGCATCGAGCTGTTGATTCTTGCGCGCCAATTCCTCGTTGAGCTGTTCGAGTGTTTCAGCCCTTCGTTCCAATTCCTCGGTTCGTTCCTCGACCCGCCGCTCAAGTTGGCGGTTTAGAATTTCGAGTTGGCGAGTCTTGCGATGCAATTCGGAAAAAACGCTGACCTTCGCGCGCAACAGTTCAGGAATAACCGGCACGGAAATATAATCCACTGCACCGAGTTCGTAGCCCTTCAGCCGGTCCAGATCGGTGAGGTGAACGGCCGAAATAAAGATGATCGCGGTTTTCTGAAAGCGAGGATGCTGGCGGATCATTCGGGCCAGCTCGAAGCCATCCATCTCGGGCATGCTGACGTCCATCAACACCACGGCCACGTCATTTTTCAGCAGTTCCTCCAGCGCTACTCTGCCGGAATTCGCCTTGATCAAATTCTCTCCGAGCTCTTCCAGCATCACCTCATAGCTGAGAAGTTTGCCCGGATGATCATCCACCATCAGGATGTTGACCTTGTCGTCGTCCATTGACCTGCTCTGCTGAGATTGAATAACAGCTCCTATCGATGCAGCCACATGCGTAACGCTGAGAGTAGCTGGTCAGTGTTTACCGGCTTGGCCAGATACTCGGATGCCCCTGCTTCCAGGCACTTCTCGCGATCGCCCTTCATGGCTTTCGCCGTTAGGGCGATGATGGGTAAACGTCGGAAAGCGGCCTTTTGACGGATCACCTGCATCGTCTCGTAGCCGTCCATTTCAGGCATCATGATGTCCATCAATACAATTGCGACATCGGGGGTAGATTCCAATGTGGATATGGCCTCGCGCCCAGTCCCCGCCGTGAGCACTGTCATTCCTCTGCGTTCCAGCACGCTACTCAAGGCGAAGATGTTGCGGACGTCATCGTCGACAACAAGAACCCTTCTTCCAACCAGCGCATCATCCGATCGGTGCAGGCGGTCAAGCATACGCTGCTTCTCCGGAGGCAATTCCGACACCACACGGTGGAGGAAGAGCGCGGTTTCGTCCAACAGGCGTTCGGGTGACTCCACACCTTTCACGACCACGCTTCGAGCCAGGGTGTGGAGCTGCGCGTCCTCCTCGGGAGACAGTTCCTTACCGGTGAATACCACAATGGGCAAATCGGTCAGATTCTCTTCCTCCCCGATTTTTTCCAGGACGTCAAAGCCGGTCATATCTGGAAGACGCAGATCCAGGACCATGCAGTCGAATTTGTCCTGCTGTAACCGGTTGAGGGCATCAGCACCCGAATCAGCGACTGTGACGTCTATGTCGTCGTGGCCAAGCAGTTCCCGGATGCTAAGTTGCTCGGCGGGATTATCTTCCACGACCAGGAGGCGCTTGCGCCGAGGCGTCGCGTATTCCTTGATGCGAGCCAGAGCTGATTCCAGCCCTTCCGGCGTGGTTGGCTTGGTAACGAAGGCAAAAGCGCCGCGAGCCAAGCCATGCTGCCGGTCTTCATCCAAGGTCAACATCTGGACCGGAATGTGCCGTGTGGCCGGATCCTGCTTCAGATGATTCAAAACCGTCCAGCCCAGCATATCGGGAAGGAATACATCCAGGGAGATCGCGGCCGGCCGGAATTCGCGCGCCAGGGCAAGTGCCTCCGTGCCTCGTTGCGCCACGAGCACCTTGAACCCTTTGTCGCGGGAGAGATCGCACAGTACTCGGGCATAGTGCGGATCGTCTTCCACGATCAAGAGAACGGCATCCTCTGGTTGCAGCTCTTCGCGATCGTCTGGGATGTGTTCTACCGGATGCTCGACGACCACGCCTGCAGCTGAAATCTGCGCGGAAATGGAAGCTGGCGTCCTCCGGTCGACCGTGTTGGCGCCCGCCGGACCAACATAGGTCTGCGGCAGATACAGAGTAAACGTGCTGCCCTTGGTAGGCGCGCTACGTAATTGGATTTCTCCGCCAAGCAAACTGGCCAACTCGCGGCTGATAGCCAAGCCCAGTCCAGTGCCGCCATACTTGCGGCTGGTGCCCGCATCTGCCTGTTGGAAGGCCTCGAAGATAATGCGTTGTTTGTCGAATGGGATGCCGATACCGGTATCGGCAACTTCGAATGCGATGACCGATGCGGCCTTCCCGAGCACTGGATGATCTTCGCTCCAGCCTTCGGTAGTGGCAGAAACCGAGAGCCGCACGCCACCTTGCTCGGTGAATTTGAAGGCATTCGACAGCAAGTTCTTGAGAACCTGTTGCAGACGCTTGGTGTCGGTAACGAGGCTGCGGGAGAGGTGCGGATCGGTCTGCACCTCGAAGTTGAGTTTGCGATTCTCCGCTTCGTGACGGAAGGGCCGGCCCACTGTATCGAGCAGGCTTGCGAAAAACACCTCTTCCGCTTCGACTGACACAGTTCCGGATTCGATCTTGGACAAGTCGAGAATGTCGCTGATGAGGTTCAGCAAGTCCGTACCGGCGCCGTGTATGGTGCGGGCAAACTCGACTTGTTTCGGAGTGAGGTTGCCATCGGGGTTATCGGTGAGCTGCTGGCCCAGCACCAGAATACTGTTGAGCGGAGTGCGCAACTCGTGCGACATGTTGGCCAGGAACTCGGACTTGTATTTGGATGTGAGAGCGAGCTCCTTGGCTTTTTCTTCCAAGGCGCGTCGCGCTTGTTCGATTTCCTGATTCTTGCGTTCGACTTCGACGTTTTGTTCAGCCAGCTGTTGGGCTTTCTGCGCCAGCTGCTCGTTGGTCTGTTGCAATTCTTTCTGCTGAGTCTGAAGCTCCGCAGCCAATTGTTGGGACTGCTTCAACAGGCCTTCCGTTTGCATGGTGGCTTCAATGCTGTTCAGCACGATGCCGATGCTGGCGGTGAGTTGTTCGAGGAACGCGAGATGGGATGCGGTGAAAGCGCTGAGTGTGGCGAGTTCGATGACGGCTTTTACGCGATCCTCGAATAGAACAGGCAGTACGATTACATTGCGCGGGACGGCTTCAATCAGACCTGAGCGAACGACGATCGTGTTCTCGGGCAAATCAGTGATCAACATGCGGCGCTTTTCAGCGGCACACTGACCAATCAATCCTTCTCCAATTTGCAAACGGCGGAGATGACCATCTTGTCCTTCTGCAGCGAAGGCGGAGAGCATTACCATGCCTGCAGACTCTTCACCTTCCATCTGATAAATGACGCCTTGTTGTGCGTTGACCAGCGGAGCGAGTTCTGACAGCAACATGCGGCCTACGGTGGTCAGGTCGCGTTGCCCCTGCAACATGCCAGTAAAGCGAGCCAGGTTGGTCTTGAGCCAATCTTGCTCGGTGTTGCGCTCCGTGGTGAGACGGAGGTTGTTGATCATGGTGTTGATGTTGTCTTTTAGTTCTGCGACTTCGCCACTGGCTTCAACCTGAATTGATCGGGTCAAGTCGCCTTTCGTCACGGCGGTTGCGACTTCCGCGATGGCGCGCACCTGGTTGGTCAGGTTGTCAGCCAGCAAGTTCACGTTACCGGTGAGATCCTTCCAGGTTCCGGCTGCCCCAGGGACGTTGGCCTGTCCGCCAAGACGGCCTTCCACGCCGACTTCGCGCGCGACCGTGGTTACCTGGTCGGCGAAGGTGGCGAGGGTGTCGGTCATGTTGTTGATCGTCTCGGCCAGGGCTGCGACTTCGCCCTTGGCGTTGACTGTCAGCTTTTGCGTGAGTACGCCGTTCGCCACGGCAGTTACGACTTTCACAATGCCGCGCACCTGTTCAGTGAGGTTGGCGGCCATGACGTTGACGTTGTCGGTGAGATCTTTCCAGGTTCCGGCGACTCCGGGCACCTGCGCCTGACCGCCGAGTTTGCCGTCGGTACCGACTTCGCGGGCCACGCGGGTAACCTCGGCAGCGAAGGCGTTGAGCTGGTCAACCATGGTGTTGATGGTGTTCTTGAGCTCGAGAATTTCGCCCTTCACATCCACCGTGATTTTGCGGGATAAGTCGCCACGGGCGACGGCCGTCGTGACTTCGGCAATATTTCGTACCTGGGCCGTGAGGTTTCCGGCCATGGCGTTGACGGAGTCTGTTAAATCTTTCCAGGTTCCGGCGACACCAGGCACGTTCGCCTGACCACCGAGCCGACCTTCGGAGCCGACTTCGCGGGCCACTCGAGTGACTTCGGCGGCGAACGAGCGGAGTTGCTCAACCATCGTGTTCAGGGTTTCTTTTAGCTGCAAAATTTCGCCGCGCACGTCTACCGTGATCTTCTTCGACAAATCTCCGTTGGCGATAGCAGTTGCTACTTCGGCTATATTTCGCACCTGGCCAGTGAGGTTGCTGGCCATGAAGTTCACGTTGTCGGTGAGATCCTTCCACGTTCCCGCGACACCCGGCACCTGCGCCTGGCCTCCGAGTTTGCCGTCTGTACCCACTTCGCGGGCGACACGCGTAACTTCGCCGGCGAACGCGTTGAGCTGATCCACCATAGTGTTGATAGTGTTCTTAAGCTCAAGAATCTCGCCTTTCACATCGACGGTAATTTTGCGCGACAAGTCGCCGCGAGCCACAGCCGTCGTTACCTCGGCGATGTTTCGAACCTGGCCAGTGAGGTTTCCGGCCATTGAGTTCACGGAGTCCGTCAAGTCTTTCCACGTTCCGGCAACGCCAGGCACGTTTGCCTGACCACCCAATCGGCCTTCGGTGCCGACTTCGCGGGCCACGCGCGTGACTTCTCCAGCGAACGCGTTCAGCTGATCCACCATCGTGTTGATAGTGTCTTTCAGCAGCAATATTTCGCCGCTGACGTTCACCGTAATTTTCTTGGACAAATTCCCGCTGGCAATAGCCGTAGAAACTTCGGCGATGTTGCGCACTTGGCCAGTCAGGTTGCTGGCCATGGAGTTCACCGAGTCGGTAAGATCTTTCCATGTTCCGGCGACGCCCGGCACCTGGGCCTGACCGCCCAGTTTGCCGTCCGTACCAACCTCGCGAGCCACACGGGTGACTTCGGAAGCGAAGGCTCGAAGCTGGTCCACCATGGTGTTGATGGTGTCTTTTAGTTCGAGAATTTCGCCTTTGACGTCGACTGTGATTTTGCGTGACAAGTCACCGCGCGCCACGGCGGTCGTGACTTCGGCGATGTTTCGCACTTGGCCGGTAAGGTTACTGGCAAGGAAGTTCACGTTATCGGTAAGGTCCTTCCACGTCCCGCCGACACCGGGCACCTGCGCCTGACCACCAAGCTTTCCTTCCGTACCCACTTCGCGGGCCACACGCGTAACTTCGCCGGCAAACGCGTTGAGCTGATCGACCATCGTGTTGATGGTATTTTTCAGCTCAAGAATTTCGCCTTTCACGTCGACCGTAATCTTGCGCGATAAGTCGCCGCGGGCCACAGCCGTCGTAACTTCGGCAATGTTTCGGACTTGGCCAGTCAAGTTTCCGGCCATCGAGTTCACGGAGTCCGTTAAGTCTTTCCACGTTCCGGCCACACCGGGCACGTTAGCCTGACCGCCGAGCCGCCCTTCCGTTCCCACTTCGCGGGCCACACGGGTGACTTCACCGGCGAACCGGTTCAACTGGTCCACCATGGTGTTCAACGTTTCTTTGAGCTGCAGAATTTCACCGCGAACGTCCACGGTGATTTTGCGCGACAAGTCGCCGCTCGCAATAGCAGTAGCAACTTCTGCGATGTTTCGCACCTGACCGGTCAGGTTGCTGGCCATGAAGTTGACGTTGTCAGTGAGATCTTTCCAGGTTCCACCGACGCCGGGCACCTGCGCCTGACCGCCGAGCTTTCCTTCCGTGCCGACTTCGCGGGCGACACGCGTCACTTCGCCGGCGAACGCGTTGAGCTGATCCACCATCGTGTTGATGGTGTCTTTGAGTTCCAGAATTTCGCCCTTCACATCGACCGTAATCTTTCGTGACAAATCGCCGCGAGCAACGGCCGTCGTGACTTCCGCAATATTTCGGACTTGGGCCGTGAGGTTTCCGGCCATAGCGTTCACCGAGTCCGTCAAATCCTTCCACGTTCCTGCCACGCCGGGCACTACGGCTTGTCCGCCAAGTTTTCCGTCGGTACCCACTTCGCGGGCCACGCGTGTGACTTCAGACGCGAATGACCGCAACTGATCCACCATGGTGTTAATGGCTTCTTTCAGCTGCAAAATTTCGCCGCGCACGTCGACCGTAATTTTGCGCGACAGATCGCCGCTCGCCACGGCCGTAGCAACTTCCGCGATATTTCTCACCTGGCCTGTCAGGTTGCTGGCCATGGAGTTAACCGAATCAGTCAGATCCTTCCACGTTCCTGCCACGCCGGGCACTTGAGCCTGACCGCCCAATTTTCCGTCGGTACCGACTTCGCGGGCGACGCGGGTCACTTCAGCAGTGAATACGCCGAGCTGCTGAATCATGGTGTTAACGATTTCGGCAGAGCGAAGGAATTCGCCTTCCAAGGGGCGCCCATCCACGTCGAGTCGAACAGTTTGAGTCAAGTTTCCCTGGGCGACGGCGGCGATTGCGCGGGTCACTTCAGTGGTCGGGCGGAGCAAGTCTTCCACGAGGGTATTGACCGACACTTCCATTTCGCCCCAAGCGCCGCGGGACTCATGAAATCGGGTACGCTCGCGAGTCTTACCTTCCTTGCCGACGACCTGCCCAACGCGCTTCAGTTCCTGAGCCATTTGCTGGTTAACGGCGACAATCTCATTGAAAGTGTCGGCGATCTTGCCCGCTAGCCCAGTCCAAGAACCCGGAAGCCGGACCGAGAAGTCCCCATCGCGCATGGTCTGTAAGCCGGCCAAAACCACGCCCAGATCGGCTGGGGACACCTGGTGTAATAAATCAACCCCTGAGTGACCATTGTCCTTTGGGGTAACCGACGATTGACCGTTCTTTGGCGGAGCCGCTGTGCTTCTTCTCATCTTCACTTTCCTGAACGGACTAGGTTCTCGCGATCGTTCTACGATCATCCCCTCCCAATTGGTAGGGTTTAGGGGTCATGAGGGCGGGAGCCGTTCTAGGGAGGCTCCGGCATCATGATTCCTTGGAATCAGCCATGGTTTACCCTGCAAACCTGCTCATCTTTTCTGTTAGAGGGCTTCAATTCAACCGGAACGATTGCTCAACCTACCCTTAGGTATCACAAAGGCTGCGTAGAAAACTCTAGGGTCTTTACTGTAGAAACGTCCCTATCGGCTGCCTCACGGATGAACCCCGCCTAAACTCGCCCGCCTGAATTGCCGATAATAAAGGCGGTCCGTATATGACATGGCGGTCCCTGGCAGTCTGGAAACAGGACGGTGGCGCCGGATAGCGTTGCGCACGGCAAATTGGGAACTCCGATCTCGAGCGTACCTATTGAAAACACAGTTACTTATGCATTACTTCGGTGACTCTCGAGTGGCGGATCAATTGCACTCCTACCTTAATTGGTTGTGCGAAGGGGATAGCGCAGCCCACCGGAACCGACGTCCGATTCCCGCTACCGACGGCAAAGCCCAAGGGACAGAGATTTCGAATATGCAGCCAACGCGATCTGTAACTCGTCACATTCTGTTTTCGATCGCATTCGTCTTGGTCTACCTCTTCCTGAATCGGCCAGAAGTCATTCTCGTTTCGCAATTGGGCTTCACGGCTTGGTATCCGGCCACGGGCCTAATCCTTGCCGTGATGCTCGGGATCAATCCGGGGTATGTGTTCTTGGTGTGGTTCTGTGATGCGTTGGCTGGAATCGCTATCTATCACCAACCACTTTTCTCATACAGCCAGTTGGTCGGCTCATTGGGCACGGCTCTTTCCTACTGCGTGGCCGCCTGCATTCTGCGAGGACCGTGGCGCATTGACTTAGGGTTGCGTCGCAGGCAGGACGTCATACTCTACGTCGTCGTGACAATGATGGCAGCGGTCGTCTCGACTTCCATCGGAGTGTCTTGTCTCGCAGTAGATCACATCATTGGGTGGAAAGACTTTTGGTCGTCAGCGTCGGGCTGGTTCTTCGGAGATGGAATCGGGTTGCTCGGATTCGCACCTTTCCTCTTGATTCATGTGCTTCCGCGGCTGCGAAAAAGCTTGTTGCGAGAAGACTTCGACATCTTAGCTAAGAAAGACCGCGTAAACGATCACCCCGCCGCCTTGAGTGGTGGCGTTTTACTGGAGGCCTGCGCTCAAGTCGCCACCCTCCTTGCCGCGCTATGGGTAATCTTCGGTTCTGCGCTGCGGCAACAGGAACTGCTTTACCTCAGTTTCATTCCTGTTATTTGGGTCGCGATGAGGCAAGGCATTCGTCGCGTCGTTACGGCCTTGCTGGTCCTGAACTTCGGGATCGTCCTCGCCTTGCATCTATATCCTCCTACTCCGGAATTAGTGAATAGGATCGGGCTGCTTATGCTGGTGGTCTCTGCCGTCGGCCTTGGGGTCGGTTCAGTCGTGACCGAACGGCACCGCATGGGATTGGATCTGCAGGAGCGAACCGTCTATCTGAATTCCCTGATTGAGAACAGCCCTCTAGGGATCGCGGTGCTCGATTGTGAGGGGCGTATCGAGACGACCAATCTTGCGTTTCGCAGGCTGTTCCTTTACGACACGCCGGAGCTTGAGGGAGTTTCCCTTGCCCCTCTGCTATCTCCCGGAGATCCCGGGCCGGCTGATATGACGAACCAGGATAGGCCGCTAACCTCGGTCGCTTTGGACGGTGAGGCACTGCAGAAAACCGTGAAAAGACGGCGAAAAGATGGGCGCATTCTGGATGTGGAACTCTATGCTGTGCCCAGGGTCGCGAACGGTGTGAGCCGGGGAGCATTCAAGATCTACAAAGATATTTCCGCACAGATCAAAGCTGCCCAAGCCGAACGTGAATACGCTGGCTCGCTCAATCAGTTGGTATCAGAGTTGGAGGTCCGCAGTGGGCAGATGTCCCTGCTAAATGAAATGGCGAGCCTGCTGGAATGTTGCGGCACCATGGAGGAGGCTTGCGTCGTGGTCTCGCGGTGCGTTCAGAAACTCTTTCCCGCCGCGCATTGCGGATCTCTGTATCTCTTCAAATCATCACGAAATCTGGTGGAAATTGCGGAAAAGTGGGGAGAATCCGGGAGTTCGGAACAGGTGTTTATACCTGATGCATGCTGGGGATTGCGACGCGGAAAGCCGCACTGGAGTGAGAGCGGGGAGAACGGTATTCTCTGTGCGCATGTGTTGAAACGCTCGACCCGCAAATGCCTTTGCGTCCCCATGGTTGGGAAAAGCGAAACCATCGGTGTGTTGCTCCTGGAGTTCGACGTGGCTTCTCGCCCCAAACATGGCCACCCCCCGGACCGTGAGAGAAACGCGATACAGGAGTTGGCTGTAACCGCGGCCGGACAGATCGCCGTTCAGCTCGCCAGTTTGCGGCTTCGCGAAACTCTTCGTGATCAGTCGATTCGTGACCCTCTGACGGGTCTTTTCAACCGTCGCTTCATGGAAGAGTCCTTGGAGCGGGAGTTGCTTCGTGCCGCCCGCAAGAACCACCAGGTTTCTCTCCTGTTTCTCGACCTGGATCATTTCAAACGTTTCAACGATAGTTTCGGCCACAACGCAGGAGATGTGGTGTTGCGCTGTATCTCAGATCTCTTCCGCAATTCGTTTCGCGGGGACGATGTAATCTGTCGGTACGGGGGCGAGGAATTCGCTATTATTCTGCCGGAATCTTCGGCCGCAAACGCTGCTATGCGCGCGGATGCCCTACGCGAAGACGTAAGAAAGCTCAGACCGCAACAGGAAGGTTTGACTCTGGGAACCGTCACGATATCCGTTGGTATCGCGACCTATCCAGAACATGCGTCCACGGTGGCGGACCTTCTGCGGGCTGCCGACCTCTGCCTCTATGAGTCGAAGAAGTCGGGACGGGACAGAGTAACTGTGTCAAGTGCACGTCAGAACTTACTGCATTCCCAGTGAGTCCGCCACTTTTTTCCGATATTCGCGCGCTTTCTCCATCACTGCCGGCTCATCGACGGTGAGAAGTTTGTGATGATCCATAATGAAACGCCCACCGACCAAAACGCTTTCCACATCGCTGGCTTTGAGGGCATAAGCGATCTGCGCATACACTTCGTACATGGGTACGGCATTAGGCTCGTTGAGACTGATCACAATCACATCCGCCTTCTTGCCTGTCTCGAGAGAACCGATCTCTTGATCCATGTGAAGTGCCCTGGCACCGTCAATAGTGGCCATTTCTACAACCGCCTTGGCGTTTAGCGCGAGCGGATCCATCTTGGTGATCTTCGCCAGCTTGGCGGCAAGGTCGATCTCCTCCATAAGGTCCAGATCGTTATTGCTGCCGGCTGGTCCGTCAGTTCCGAGACCCACCGCTACTCCGGCCGCGCGCAATTCGGGAACAGGGGAGACACCGCTAGCGATCATCATGTTGCTGGACGGGTTATGTACACAGCCGACCTTGCGCTCGGCCAAAACCTTTCGGTCGGATTCGTCGACGAAGATGCAGTGGGCCGAGACCACATCCGGTCCGAGCACGCCGATCGAATCGAGATACTGCACCGGAGACATGCCGTGCAATTTCTGGCTATCGTCCCATTCCTTTTTCATCTCCGCAGTGTGAATGAGAATAGGCGCGTGGTATTTGCGTGCCAGCCGGCTCGCGTCCTGGAGGGTTTGTTGCGAGCATGTGTAGATGGAATGCGGAGCGACTGCGGGACGAATCAATGGGTCGCCTTGCCACTTTCGAAGAAACTTCTCGGTGTAGGCCAGCATTTCGGCTTCGCTCTTGTTGTCGGGAGCAGGGAAGTCGATGAAGGTTTCGCCGAGTACGCCTCTCATGCCCGCGGCCTTAGTCTCTTCCGCCACCACATCCTCGAAATAATACATATCGGCGAAGGTCGTAACTCCCGCCCGAATTTGCTCCGCTGCAGCAAGCCGTGTTCCCCAGCGCACGAATTCCTCATTCACGTTTTTCGCTTCCGCCGGGAAGATGTACTTGTAGAGCCAGTCCTGCAAGGTGACGTCATCGTGCAGGCCTCGAAAGAGCGTCATCGGAACATGCGTATGTCCGTTGATGAAACCCGGCAGAACTAGCGCGCCTCGCGCGTCGACGATTCGTTTGGCCAAGTACCTGGAAGAGATCTCGGCGGAACTGCCGACTGCGACAATGGTCTCGCCCTTGATTGCGATTGCGCCATCGTTCCAGACGGCGCGGGCGGCATTCATGGTGACAACGATCCCGCCAGAGATGATGAGGTCTACCGTATCTCGCTGTTGAGAGGATACCGGGATCGAAAGAGAGGTCTGCAGGCAGAGCAGAAGTATAAGACCACGGGAAGACTTCATTGGCCTCCTCAAAGTTTCGTGTCGAACCACCAGGCTGGCCGATGCTTGCTACTACTTCTCCATCAGCAGAACTTTCTCAGTCTGATCGATCTCGCGCAATTTAACTTCGATGACTTCATTCATTGATGTCGCGACCTTGCGCCCGATAAACTCCGCGGCAATGGGTAACTCGCGATGCCCCCGATCGATCAGCACACAGAGTTGTACGCCGGCCGGACGAGCACGAGAAAACAACGCATCCAACGCAGCGCGAATCGTGCGGCCCGTGAACAGGACGTCGTCCACGAGCACAACGTTTTTGCTCTCTATGTCGATTCCGAGTTCGGTTTGCTGGACTACCGGTTTGGTATCCACGGTTGAGAGATCATCGCGATAGAAAGTAATGTCCAAAGTTCCAATGGGAACCGACACTCCTTCATGTTTACGTATCAGGTTGCCTAGACGCTCGGCCAAGGGAACGCCGCGGCGCCGGATCCCAATAAGTGCCAAGTCTTGAGGTCCATCATTTGCTTCAATTATCTCAAGGGATAAGCGGACCAGGGTTCGCTCCATCTGTGTGTCGGACATCAGTTGGGCCTTCTGCCGCAGCGCACTCCTTGGCGGTATCTCCTGAGTGCTCATAAATTGTTGTGCATCATACTCGCGGCGGACATTCGTGACAATCATCAGGTTTCTGCGGCTGCCTTTACAGACAAGCCTTAATAGAGGATGCCCGCGATCGAAGCCGACATAAGGTTTGCCATCGTGCCCGCGAGCATGGCTCGGAACCCGAGGCGAGCTAGTTCTCCGCGTTTGTTGGGAGCCAACGCACCAATCCCACCGATCTGAATCCCGATGGAACTGAGATTCGCGAAGCCACACAACGCAAATGTGGCAATCGTAAAAGAACGGGGATCGAGGGCCGCCTTTTGCGGACCCAGCATAGAGAATGCGACCAGTTCGTTTAGAACCATTCGCGTGCCAAGCAGATTGCCGATGATCGGGCAATCGTGCCAGGGAATGCCGATGACCCAGGCAACTGGGGCGAACAACCTTCCGAAAACTGCTTCTAGGCTGACAGGAAACCAAGATATGCCGATCCGCGCGAGACCGTTGTGAATGCCACCCATGATGCCGTTAGTCAGCGCAATCAACGCCAGAAACGAGATAAGCATCGCCGCGATGTTGAGCGCCAAGTACAAACCATCGGTGGTTCCACGGGCAACGGCACCGAGGAGATTCTCTTTTTTCTCGGCTTCTACCTCCTGCTCACTCATGACCACCCGTCCTGCCGTTTTGGGTTGCTCGGTTTCGGGAACGAGCATCTTTGCCATCAGAATCGTCCCAGGTGCCGTCATAATGACTGCGCTCAGCAGATGCTTCGGATCGATCCCGAACGCGATATATGCGGCCATGATACCGCCGGAGACGTGGGCCATCCCGCTGGTCATCACCGTCATCAGTTCGGACCGCGTCATCTCCGGAAGAAATGGCCGGATGGTGAGCGGCGCTTCGGTCTGACCCATAAAAATACTAGCCGCGACATTCAAAGATTCGGCACCGCTGGCGCCCATGAATCGCGTCATGACACGCGCAGCCTGGCGAACGATAAACTGCATCACTCCGTAGTGGTAGAGAATCGCAAAGAACGCAGCGATAAAGATGACGGTTGGGAGCACTTGGAAAGCAAAATCGAAGCCGAAACGCGAGACCCTCTTGCCGAGATCACCGAAAACGAATTCAGAACCCACGAACGCGTAACCCAGGAGCTGGTTGACTGCATCCCCAGCCTTTTGAAACAGGAGGCGTCCTGCACCGATCTTGAGAACAAAAACTGCAAAGGCGAACTGCAGCGTCAGTCCCCAGGCAACGGTTTTTACGCGAATGGCGCGCCGGTTGGTCGAGAACAGATAGGCCAATGCCATCATCACTGCGATTCCCAGAAGTCCGGTAAAACGTCCCATTCAGTTTTTTCCTTCCGATCCTTCAATCACGCGACGGATGAGTGGCCTGAGCGTTTGCGGCGGGGCGTCGGCGATGTAGTAGCCGGTGAGCACTATGTGCTTCGCGCGTTCGGCAAGGTGGTCCGAGTTGTAATGGATTGTGCAGAGCGCTTCACCCGCTCTGACCGCGTCGCCCACTTTCTTTTTCAGGACAATGCCGACCGACGGATCTACGGACTGTTCCTTCGTTTCGCGGCCGCCACCAAGTATTACGCATGCTGTCCCCATTGCTTCGCATTCCATTGACGCGACGTATCCGGTTCTTGGACTTTGGACATCGGTGACGTGTCTGGATTGAGGCATGAGCCTGGGATCGTCGATCGCCCGAACATCGCCACCTTGCAGTTCGACCATTTGCCGGAACTTTTCGAAGGCTTGTCCTGATTCCAGGAGTTGCTGGGCGATGACTTTGCCTTCTGGCACGCTGGAAGACTTCTTGCCAACGAAGAACATCCAGGCAGCGAGTTCCAGGCATAGCTCGCGCAAATCCGGAGGGCCGCCGCCACGCAGTAGATCCAGGATTTCTACAACCTCCAGCGAATTGCCCACAGCCATCCCGAGCGGCTGGTCCATGTCAGTGATCAATGCAACCATGCGCTTTCCCATCCGCTGACCGGTTTCCACCATCAACTGGGCCAGGAAGGCGGCGTCCTCTTCTTTCTTCATGAACGCGCCTGACCCCGTCTTGACATCTAAGACCAAAGCGTCGATTCCCTCCGCGAGTTTCTTGCTCATGATGGAAGCGCAAATGAGGAATGGGCTTTCGACGGTCCCGGTCACATCGCGCAACGCATAGATCTTTCGGTCGGCTGGCGCGATTTCTGCCGTTTGGCCAATCATGCAACAGCCACAGGCGTGCAGCACACGGCGAAAATCCTTCAAGGGCAAGTTAACGTTGAAGCCGGGAATAGATTCGAGTTTGTCGAGAGTTCCACCAGTGTGCCCCAGGCCGCGACCGCTAATCATCGGCACAACCAGCCCGCCAGCTGCCCCGACCGGCGCAAGAAACAGCGATGTGTTATCTCCGACTCCGCCAGTCGAGTGTTTATCAATCTTTGGTCCTGAGAAGTCCGAAAGATCAAGCACCTCGCCCGAATGCAGCATCGCGTCGGTGAGGGCCGCGGTTTCTGGTCGTGTAAGGCCCCGCAATACCACGGCCATCAGCCATGCTGAGATCTGATAGTCAGGAATCGCTCCGTTCGTATACCCGGAGACAATCGCTTCAATCTCACGCGACGTTAATTCGTGCCCATCGCGCTTCTTGCGAATGACGTCGATTGCGCGGACCGGGTGTTCAGCTGCGTGAGTCATTTCAGGCGGAACCCCTCCGGTAAAAGTTTGGTAATAGCTGTCTCGATCCAGCCTGTCGCATTTTGGAAAATGATGGTCGCCTCCGGGCCAAACTCGTAGATGACCTGTCGGCAGGCTCCGCATGGGGAGCAAGGGACGTCTTGGTCATTGACCACCGCTACGGCAAGAATTTCCAACTTTGGTCCTGATTTAGCGATCGCCGAAAAGATAGCCGTCCTTTCGGCGCAATTCGTCATGCCGTACGACGCATTCTCGACGTTGCATCCAGAGAAGACTTCGCCCTTTTCAGTGAGGATCGCCGCGCCGACACGAAAGTGGGAGTAAGGCGCGTAGGCATTGTCCATGGCCGACTTAGCGGCTTCCAGCAATTGTTGCTTGGCTTTTGGCGTAAATTTGTGTTCAGTCATCAGAATTCCCAGACGCCTAACCGAATCTTACCGTCATCTGTAATCCAGCTACTTCCGCGCTTTCCACTCGGCTTCGAATATTTCTCTGCGATAGAAAGACTTCTGGGTCCCGACTCCAAGCGTGGAAAGTGCCGCGTACAGGTTCGCTCGCCGGACTGCTTCCCACTCCGGAAGTCCTTCGCCGAGGAATGTGGCGAAGCTGCCAATAAAGGCATCGCCTGCACCCGTGCTATCTACAGTTTTCATGGGGAAAGCTGGAATGTGGTCCATTCGGTCATGGCCGGCCAATAGAGAGCCGTTTGCACCGAGCGTTACAATTACGTGCTTCATACCTTGTGCTAACAAGGACATCGCGCATTTCTTCGCGTCCTCCACGGTGTGCACAGGAAGTCCGGTAATCGTCGCCACTTCTGTTTCATTAGGAATGAAATAATCCAACCCGCCTAATCGGCTCATATCGAGCATCTGGGCGGGAGCCGGATTCACAATGCATCGAATGCTGTGCCTAGCAGCAAATTTTACAGTGTAGTAAACCGTCTCGAGAGGAATTTCGAGTTGAAGGACGATGCAATCGACGGTTCTTAACTCGGATTCGGCCTCATCGATCACATCCGAAGTCACGTGATCGTTGGCGCCCTTCACCACGATGATGCGGTTGTTGCCATCTCGGTCGACAAAGATCGGCGCGACCCCGGTCGAAACGCCCTCGATCAAGCGCACCCCCGAAACATCCACTCCCAGTGTGGTGAGATTTTTCAACATGGCGGGCCCGAAGAGGTCATTGCCGACTCTCCCGACCATGAGAACTTCTGCCCCACAAAGACGCGCGGCGACAGCCTGATTGGCTCCCTTGCCGCCAAAGCCAAGATCGAATTTTTCCCCTAAAATCGTTTCGCCGGATTTAGGAAGACATTCTGTAAATGTTGTGAGATCGATATTCGCGCTGCCGACCACGGCGATCCGCGGAGGTTTTGGCATAAGTTTTGAAAAACCTACTCCATCTTTTCGTTTCTTGCGCAGCACATCCTAGAAGAACGCCGAGTCTAGCGACGAGGTTTGAGTGTGTCAATGAAAATAGCAGGAGATGAAGGTCTCTAAGAACATAACTCCAAGTGCCTAAGTATTTTGCCCTAGAAAAAAGAAGGGAGCAAAAGCCAGTTATCACGCCACAGAGCCAGCAGATTCCATCACTGGCAAAACTCCAACCAAAACGGTATCAATAAACCGCTGATGCCCGCTAATGTCCTGTGATGTCCCTTGCCTGTTTTATCGCTTGCCGCGAGGATGTACTCACTGCAGACAGCGCAAATATCCCCCCGGCCGTCTTCAGTGCCGTTATTGGGCTTATCACTCTAGGGAGTCGCAAACGGGTCTTAAGTCTCCCCCGAACAATTTTCGAAGTGATAGGCGTTTTCCAAACCGATAACGAGACATCACAAAAATTCTTTGTTGTTCGAACGAGTCCCCTAATGAGTACGTTCGGAACCCGCATTCTCGAAGATGGTCCCAGTAAGTCGGCGGTAATGTCCGGTCGCATGAATGGGCTGAGTGCGGCCCCCGGCCTGGTAATCGTCGATTCCTCCTTGCGCCTGATGGCGACGAACACTGAAGCGGTCAAGATCCTGACCTTTCCGCAATTTCCCGAGAAGATTCCTCAGCTTGATCGCTGGCTAGCGAACAAGGTTCGATCGGAGCTGGTGGCCCCGAGGAGCACCAAGCCATCCGCGTTTGTCCCTGAGTTCCGCTCTGCGAGAAGAATGTACCTATGTCGTTCGTTCCCGCTCAAAATCACTTTAACCTCCAGCGTCGTCGGCTCCCCGGCATCCATAATTCTTCTGGAGAGAAAAGAGAGCGAAGGGATTTCGACCGTCGAACTCTGTGAACGGTTTGGACTTACGCCGAGAGAACAACAGACGGTTCAGGCGCTGCTGCAGGGGCTCACGAGCAAGGAGATCGCGGAGCGAATGAAAATCAGCCCAAATACGGTCAAAGCTTTCATCCGGCTGGTCATGCTCAAAATGAATGTTTCCACGCGGTCGGGAATTATTGGTAAGTTGTTGGAACCCAACCTCTAATTTCGGTACGTCAGCGGGTAAGTTCTCTCTAGTTGGGCTCATTCCCCGTACGGAACCCAGATGTTCTTAACCTGGGTAGCGTGCTCGAGAAACCAACGTCCCTCGCCTTGGCTCTTATCAAACCAATCAATTGCGCGGCCTTCATTTGTCCAAACTTGTTTCAGATTGCCGATGGATCGCGCTTTCGCGATGGCGCTCGCCGTCTCATCTCCGAAGCACCAGATGGCGTCTATGTCATCGTGCTCGGCCAATACAGGCAGAAGGTCGGCCGTAAGTCCGCTGATCAGGTTCACAGTTCCACCCGGCAGGTCACTGGTATCAAAGACCTGATACAGATCACTCATGATGAGCGGATATCGTTCTGAAGGGACGGCAATTACGGTGTTGCCGGCGGCAATGGCCGGCAATAGCAATGAGAGCAGGCCGAGTAACGGCTCTTCGGTAGGGGCAATGATCCCGATCGTCCCCACCGGCTCATTCATAGCCAAGGTTACGTTGCGAAAAGGCGGATTGTGGACGGCCCCGTCGAACTTATCAGCCCACGCAGCGTAAGAAAAGATCCTTTCGATGGCGGCATTTATTTCCTTGTCCGCCACCACTTTCCCGACAATAGCCGATAGCCCGCGGGAGACCTCTTCGTGGCGCTGCGCCAGATTCTCCGCGACGTAGTAAAGAACCTGCGCCCGATTGTGTGCCGTTGTGCGAGCCCAACCTTCGGCCTTGCGGGCCGCTTCGACAGCGTTGCGGATATCTTTGCGATTGCCTTTAGGAGCCTCCCCGAGCAACCGACCATCGGCTGCACGCACTTCTATGCTGTATCCAGAATCTGGACGCGTTTGTTTCCCGCCGATGTAGAGCTTTACGGTACGGTCGATACCAGGTGCCGGCGTTTCTTTTTCCATTGAGCCAGGTTGTTCGGCGGCTCGCGAACCGCCTAATGCGGGTGCGTTCTTGAACCAGGTGGGCTCGAGGTACTCCCGCATCCCCTCCCTGCCGCCTTCGCGTCCATAACCGCTTTCCCTGTACCCTCCGAATCCGCAGGAAGCGTCGAACAAATTGGTGGAATTAATCCAGACAACCCCAGCTTTCAATTGTGCCGAGACTTGCAGGGCGACGTTGACGCTCTCGCTCCATACGCTGGCAGCCAGGCCGTACGCCGTGTTATTTGCCAGTTCGATTGCCTCCTGTGGCGTCCGAAACGTCATGCTCGCCAGCACCGGTCCGAAAATCTCTTCTTGCGCGATCACGGAGGTCGGGTGCACGTTGCTCAGCAATGTCGGGGGAAAGTAGAAGCCGCGGGTGGGCAGAGATATTGGGGCTTGCCAACAGGTTGCACCGTCCGCCACCCCTTGATCCACGAGCTTCTTAATGCGCTCCAGTTGTACTGCCGCGACTATGGCGCCGATATCGATGCCTTTGTCGAGCGGTGCACCGGCGCGAAGCTTACCCATGCGGTCGCGGACCTTCGCGAGCAGCACTTCCGCCACGCTCTCCTGAACTAGCAGGCGCGATCCAGCACAACACACTTGGCCTTGATTCAACCAGATTCCATCGACTAAGCCTTCCACCGCGCTATCCAGATCAGAATCTTCGAAAACAATGAAGGGAGATTTTCCACCCAGCTCCAGAGAAAGCCGCTTGTGGCCGTTTGCTGTTGCAGCGCGGATGGCTCGACCTACTTCAGTTGATCCAGTGAAAGCAATCTTGTCCACATCTCTATGTTTCACTAGAGCTTCGCCCGTTGAACCATCCCCGGTAACGATGTTGACCACGCCTGGCGGCAGATTGACCTCCTGACAAAGCTCAGCGAAGGCCATCGCAGTCAGAGGCGTGTATTCGGCAGGTTTCAAGACGACGGTGTTTCCTGCCGCCAGAGCCGGCGCGATCTTCCACGCCAACATCAGTAGAGGAAAATTCCAAGGGATAATCTGGCCAACTACCCCGCACGCCGAATGGCCCGGGAACTCCTGATCCAGAAGCTGTGCCCAACCAGCGTGATAATAAAAATGCCTTATCACCAAGGGGATATCGATATCGCGGGTTTCGCGAATCGGCTTCCCATTGTCGATGGTTTCCAAAACCGCCAGCCGGCGCGAATGCTTTTGAATGGTTCTGGCGATGGCATAGAGAAACCGGGCACGTGCGTGCGGAGTCAGCCCCTGCCATTTGGGCAGGGCGATTCGCGCGGCCTTGACGGCCTCATCGACGTCTGCGGCCGAACCCTGTGCCACCTCCGCGATTTTCTCGCCATTCGAGGGATCGATCGTTGCGAAATACTGACCGGTCGCGGGAAGACGCCATTCCCCATTAATGAAATGGGAAAAACGCCGACTGTGTTGATCGAGCCAGAAGAGCGCCTCTTTCGAATCCTCTGGCGCCGGACCGTACTCCATGGCGGCAAACTTTTCGGCAATGCTCATTCGGGCATCCTCGTTGATTGCTCTTCGATCGCCGCTTCGATGAGTCTACGGAAGTGGCTGACGGTAGCCAGCGGAATATCGACCCGTTGCATAGTGCTCTAACTGCCGCTCGATGTCAGTCAACAAACCGCTCGCACCGAGACGAAAAAGTCTGGCATCAAGCCACGAATTTCCCAATTCTTCTTTTATGAGCGACAGCCAATCGATGGACTGCTTGGCGGTGCGAATTCCTCCGGCGGGCTTGAAGCCTACAGCCATACCGGTGTGCTGCCCGTATTCGCGGATTGCTCTCGTCATCACCAGTCCTACGGGAAGCGTGGCATTGGTCGGCTCTTTTCCGGTCGAGGTTTTGATAAAGTCGGCACCCGCCATCATTGCAACCAGGCTGGCACGTCCTATATTGCGTAGCGTAAGCAAATCACCGGTACCGAGGATCACCTTCATGTGAGCCGCACCGCACGCGTCCTTGAACATGGAAATTTCGTCGTAGAGTTCTTGCCACCGCCCGGCGAAAACGTGCGCCCGAGTGATAACCACATCAATTTCTTGAGCTCCGGCCGCCACCGAGCGACGAATCTCTGCTACCCGTTCCTGAATCGGCGAAAGTCCAGCCGGAAATCCGGTGGCAACCGCCGCGACGGGAATGCCAGAACCTTCTAAAGCTTGGACGGCCGTCTCGACGAAGGCGTGGTAGACACAAACCGCGCCCACTCGCACCTGAAGGTCTTCCACTCCCAAGCGTTTCGCTATCTCATGCTTGATTGGCTGCTTGGCCTTGGAGCAGAGCCGGCGAACCCGATCATCCGTGTCATCCCCTGAAAGCGTGGTGAGATCCATGCACGTAATTGCGCGGAGGAGCCATGCCGCCTGCCATTCTTTCTTCACCGTGCGACGCGCTGCGTGGCTCTGAACACGCCGTTCAACCGCGCTGGTGTTGACGCGAACGTCCTTTACTAGTTCGAGGTTGAGCGGAATACCGCGATTTCGGGTGAGGTCCTGGCCGGAAAGTCTAGCAAAGGGCGAAGAAATTGATGGGCCTAGTTCGTCAGTGAAGCCATTCGTTCGACTGCGATTCGGATTCATGTTCAGATCAGGGCAACTGGCCTGTTAGCGCATCATTGTACGGCAGAACGATATGAACGGTACGACGAACGTTCGGATTGCCGGCACGCCCTATTTTCCGGCGTTTTTTGCCGAGTTCTGCAATTGTGAGAGCGCTTTTCGATAATCCGGATCATCGGGGGAGATTTTGACCGCATTCTTCATTGCTTCGATCGCTTTGGCTCGGTCCCCCGTCTGAAGATAGATCTGACTGATTTCAAAGTAGGCATCGGACTCTTGGGGATTTACCAAGACTGTCTTCTGAAAACACGCTAAAGCGCCCTTCGCATCGCCTTCTTTCTCGAGAATCTTGCCGAGCACGTAAAGATAATCGGGGTTATAGGGGTCAGTTTGAAGAGCTGAATTGATCGCGTCATGGGATTCGCTCATCAGTCCGCGAGAATAATCAATCTTGGCGAGGAGCGCACGCGCTTTGCCATTTTCCGGATCCTTGCTTAGAGCCTGATGTAACAAATCCATCGCACTGGCGAGTTGATTTTGATGCGCCGCTTCCGCAGCCTGCACTGTCAGATGGTCTGCCTCCATGCGCTGCGTTTTCTGTTCCTGTTCCCGGTTTGTGCGCTCCTCAAACTCGGTTTGGATCTTAGCCGCGAGATCGCTCTGGTTGGAACAGCGGTAAGCCCGCGCGAGCTCATAGAGGTTCTTGGGATCGCCTGAAGCGGTGGCTACCGGTTTCAGTAGATCGGCAGCCTCGCCACACTTGCCATTTCGAGTGAGAATTTTTCCCAGAAGCACGCGGGATGCCTCGACTTCCGGAGCCAGGGAGAGCGCCTTTCGGGCATCTTGCTCAGCGCGAAGGTTATCATCACGTTCAGAGTAGACCTCTGCCCGAAAGTAAAAAGCTGAAGCCATTTGTGGATTAATCTGAACGGCTCGATTGAACTCCGCCAGCGCATTGTCTGCGTCCCCCTTCGCGTGATACGCGACTCCGAGTTCAAGATGGGCGCGTCCCGAGGATGGCGAGCTCTCCACGGCTTCCTTCAACTCATTGATAGCCGCGTCGTAGTGCAACGCCTTCACGTCCAGATCGGCGAGTTCCACGAGGGCGGCCCCACTCTTCGGATGTTTCGTGCTGCAATCCTGCAAAAGTAGTCTGGCCTGATCGTAGTTGTAGACCTGTTTAAAAACGAGCGCCAGCCCGATGCAGGCCTTTTCGCTGGAGGGATCCATGTGAAGCGCAGATTGGTACAAGGAAATTGCCTCGGGCAGCCGGCCTCGATCAACAGCAGCTTCAGCCTCGCGTTCGAGTGCAACCGCGCGGGTAGCAGCAGTTTGACTCAAGAGCCTTGGCTGCATTCCGCAAACCAAGAAGAAGGCGACTACGCTCAGTCTCAAAGGGCCGTCTCCGGAGGTCCAGTATAGGTCGGGGCGGTCTCAGAAGTTGAATCGCGCCCCAAACTGAGCCGCAAACGGAACACTACCCGGCGAAATCTGATTCGGTGTTCGGTATCCACCATTGCTCCCTGGCGTAGGTGGCGCAGAGAGCGTCCCCGGCACAAATCCGAACACGTTGGGATCAGAGAACAGGTTGCCACGATTCGTCAGGTTAAAGAGATCCGCCATGATTTCAACGGCGTAGTGTTCTCGCAACTTGAACTCTTTGTTGATCCGGAAGTCGGTTTCGAAATAATCCGGTTGATTGGCCGGATACCGCTGCAACAGATAAGGCTTGCCACTGGAAGGAATCACTTCCGGGCGGTCGTTGTTTGAGAACTGGTTGATGACGCCGTCTTGGTTGGTGTCGACGGTCGAGTAAGCGGGGAACGGGATGCCGCTGTGGACAATGATAGAGTCGCTCAGAATCACCCCCTTCGGCAGATCAACCACAAGAGCAGCTTTGAATTGGTGCCGGATGTCGAGGCCGTTGCGTCCGTAGTCGAGATTGATGTTGAACGGATCGGACGGACCAAAAAACGATTCCGTGTCACGCTCGGTTGAAGCATTGTCTTTGTTGCTCGATAGCGTGTAGTTAGCGAAGAACTGATATCGTTTCGCGAAGCTTTTTTTGACCCCCGCTACGAACTCCTCATAGTTTCCACGACTGAAGCTGGCCAGTTCGCTGGTGCCGAAACCACCCCATGCGATGGTAGGATCGGCGGGATCGAAGGGCACCACGATAGCCCGTCCAAACTGATCGTAGTGGTCCACCACGACGTTTCGGGCCCATTGCGTAGTGCTGAAGCCACCGGTCCTCAGCCGGGTCGAATGGGTGTAAACGCCAGTGGCTTCCACACTCCATCCGCCGCCAAGCGTCTGCTCCACCCCTAACGTAAAATTAGAAACCTTGGGATTCTTGAACGATGGGTCCACGTAGTTGATTGGCTGGCATCCGATGCTTGATGCGCAAAGATCGTTGACAGACAAGGGCGAACTCGACGGGAAGAGATTGGGAAATCCGCTCGGAGGCAAACAGCCGAAGCTCGGGGTACAGAACAAATTCGTGATCAACGAACCGCCGATAGTGGGGAAGAAAATCAACGGCGTCGGCGCATAGTAGTATCCCCACGCGCCTCGAATAACGGTCGGCTTGCTCGCGCTGCCGATACCCCACGAGAACCCGACTCGCGGTCCCCACTGCTCCCAGTCATTGGGAACATTCTGTGGAACCGGGGCTAAATGGCTTCCATGTGGACCGATCGGGCCTACTCCCACGTACACTTGTTCTCCGGGGATGTGGCTTTGAGGCTGGGGGTTCTTGCTGCCGTCCCAACGCAAACCGTAAGTGACGGTGAATCGCGGCGTCACCTGCCACTTGTCCTGGATGTAAGAACCGATATTGGTCTGGTAATTCGCTTTTAGCGTATTCGCCTTATAGATATTGGCGTTGTTTAGCGCAAAGCCCTGAATGAACAAATACGGGTTGTTGTTCAGAAAATCTTGCAGGGTCGCATACTCGTACTCACCGTTCGACCAGCCCGCGAACTCGTCCTTATTGTCGAGGAACGCATTGACTTCGCCGCCAAACTTAATGTCGTGCTTACCGAACAGATAATCGAAGTTGTCTTGCACCTGCATTTTCCCATTGTCATCGTTGCTGGGCAGGTAAAAACGCTGGCCGAACGACCCGGTGTCGTTGATCAGTACCTGAGGAGCGTCGCTGTTCGCGTGGCGCTTGCGAGTTTCGTAGGCTAACAGCAACTTAATTTCGTTCACCTTGTTCGGGCCAAGAACACTGTTCAAACTGAATACGGCGTTTGGGCCCTGGTTCTGAAAGTGCTCGGTATTGTCGAACGCATCGACCGTGGAATTCTGCCCTTGACCGCCGGTGAAACCGTCCGTGTTGTTGCGGCTGAAGAATGCCCGGATGCTGAAATGTTCCTTGTCGTTGATCTGCCAGTCGTAGTGCCCCAGTACTGAGCCCAGATTTGTAAACTGCGTATGGGGACCTTCGAGAGAGGCAAGAGTGTAGCCATAAGGGGCCGGCAATGCTGGAACGCCGCTGACATCCTGGGCAAACTGCGTGATCAGTGGGCCATGTTCGCGCTGAATGTCTGTTGCGATAAACAGAAATTGCTTGTCTTTAACGATGGGGAAACCGATCGAGCCGCCGAATTGATGTTGCTGGTCGACGTTGGGGGCATTACCCAGCGCGTCGTCTGCCGTGAGGCTGCTGCCACGGTAGAAGTAGTGGGCCGAGCCATGTACTTCGTTTGTTCCCGACTTTGTGACCACGTTCAGCAGGCCGCCCGTCGACCGCCCAAACTCCGGCGCGAACCCGTTGGTCACAACTTGGAACTCTTGCACCGCGTCAAGCGGCACGGTGAAGTTCTTGGTTTCCAGAGATCCGAAATTTTCACCGTAGTAGTTGTTCGTTGCGTCCGCACCATCAATTGCCAATCCCGTGTAATCGCTTTGCTGTCCGCCAAGCCTGATACCGCCGCGCAGTCCGGGAACAACTTGTGCCGTCGGGGTGAGTTGGGCAAGATCGCGGTAATCCCTGCCAGAAAGAGGAAGATTGCTGACGCTTTCGGAACTGATGAGCTGGCTGACGCCGGCCGTCGTTGTGTCCACAGGCGCGACACTCGCGGAAACCTCAATTTTTTCGTTCGTCCCGGAGATCTGCAGGTTTACGTCCAACTCCACGTTGCCACCGACATGCAAATCGATGTTGTCGATCTTCATGGTCGCAAAGCCGGTGGAGTCGGTGGTTAGGACATAGGTACCTGGCGGGACTTGCACAAACTGATACTCGCCGGAACCGTTGGTCTTTACGGTTCGCTGGAAACCCGTGGAGGCGTTGCTCAACGTCAGAGTCGCAGCAGCGACCGCTGCTTGCTTGGGGTCGTAAACCGTCCCGTGAAGGTCGGAGCGCTCAAGCGTCTGACAGGAAGCTACCGCAGTCCACAAGAAAATCCCGATGACCCATAAAAGCTTTGCGCAACGCATGTCATCCTCCGCAAAAGTCAAAAACTCCTGCTCGGAGCTCCGGCGTGAAACGCCCGGGCACAACGTACCGCACGTTCGATATCGCAGACGTACTAACTAGGCTGGTGAAGTCGTTTCCATGAAAATGTACCGAAGTTGGCACATTTAACGACGGGGGAATCGCACTGTCAAGAACATTCTCTGACCAGTGCTCATGAGTCTCGACACCGCACCCCGGAAAGTCTGGATTAGAGATTCCTTTATTTTCCCTTGATCCGACCCACGAACATATTCAGAAAGCGATCCGCATTGACTCCGACACATACTTTTGCGTTAGGCGGAACTGTATCCAGGCCTTCGATCCAGTACCGGTCGCCGTGCAGAACGTTGCGTTCGATCGCCCCCCGGCGATTGGCAACCGTTTCTCCGCGAGTGAACTCTCCTCGCAGCTCGACATCGACACGCATTTCTTTCGTGGTGACAATCTCCGGGTCGAGCGCAACCCCGACCGCCAGTGGGTCGTACATTGCCGTTCCTATGTCACCATACTTCTCTGAGAGTTCAATGAGGAATTTCGCGATTTGTGCGACGAAGTCGCTTTCTGGCCCGCGCACCGACTGCAACTCTTGAAGATTATGGCGGGTGAAGAGCGTGCGCTCGCCAATATCCGAGCCGACCATAATTAGCGAGTGCCATCCGGCATTGAACACAATCGAAGCGGCTTCCGGATCGTTGTAGATGTTCGCTTCGGCCACCGCATTGACATTTCCTCCGGAGATCGAACCTCCCATAATGACCACGTCCTTGATCAGAGAGGCAATCGAGGGATCTTTAGACACCGCGAGGGCGATGTTAGTCAGTGGGCCTACCGGAATCAGCGTGATTTCGTGCGGATATTTGTGCGCCAGTTCGATGATCAAGTCCGGGCCGAATCGTGGATCTGCCTTGCACTTGGGTGCGGGAAGCTCGATGTTGGCCAGGCCATTCTTGCCGTGCCAAAACTCTGCAGTGATGAGCTTTTGATTCAAGGGATGCTTGGCCCCAGCCGCCACTGGGATGTCGCACCGATTCGCCAGGCTCACAAGTTTGAGCGCATTTTCCAGCCCCTGCTCGGCAACCACATTGCCGGGAACCACGGTGAGCGCTTCCACTTTGAATTCCGGCGAATTCACTGCGAGCATGATGGCCATGGCATCGTCAGTACCAGGGTCAGTGTCGATAATTATGCGTCTGGGCGTTTGCGCTTGGGAGAGAGTACCGGACATGAAGATAAGAAATGCAACCCAGAGCACTGGGAAGTTGCGTTTCACGAAGCCTCCGGACGTTGATCGCTAAAGTGGCGTGAGGCTAATCCACCGATTCACGATTGTCAAACAAATACTGATACGCATTTGGCTGCACGCCTTCTTTGGGCGCTCTAGTTCACGGGCGTGATAGCTGACGGTTCTGTGACTGTCAAGTTCTGGTCCGCTGCGACGTCGTGTAACTCCTGCCGGATGCCACTCGGCCACAAAATCTCAATCCTGGAAATAAACTTGTCTGCACTTAGACCAAAATGGACTCGCTTGTCACTCGCCGACAGATAACTGCCGGCAGTGGTCACCGTCGCGTATTGGGTCGCTCCCGACGAAGCAACAAGTTTGATTTGCGCCCCTATGCCATCCCGATTGCTTTTGCTTCCCACTAACTGTAATGACAGCCAGTGACCTGTGCCGCCGTGATTCTCGAGAATGTAAGCCGGGCCGTTGTTCGTCGTTACTACTACATCGAGAGCGCCATCGTTATTAAGATCTCCGACCGCCAGTCCTCGTGCGGCCCATTTGTTCTGAAAAACCTCACCGGATTGTTGGGACACATCGGTAAACTTTCCTCCCGAATTATGCAGTAACAAAAGCGGCTGCAAATAGCGCAAGTGAGGAAACGTAAGCTGGATGGTGTCCAACACGTGACCCTGCACGATGAACAGATCCTTCCATCCGTCGTTGTCGTAGTCCATAAACTTCACGCCCCAGCCGGCGTAAGGACGGGAGATCGTTCCAAGACCCGAAGAGCCACTTTCATAAGAGAAGATGCCATTCTTGCCGTCGCGGTATAAAGCGTATTTCTGTTCCGACAGATCCGTAATGATGATGTCCGGATTTCCATCGTTGTCGTAGTCAGCAAAATCCGTGCCCATGCCGGCAAATGTGCGACCGTCCTCATCGACTGCCGTGCCCGACGCGATGCCCACTTCTTCGAACGTCCCATCCCGTTTGTTGTGTAGAAGGAATTCGGGGACCGAGTCGTTGGCGATTATGAGGTCCTGATAGCCATCGTGGTCATAGTCTGCGAAAGCAACTCCGAGTCCCTTGCCGCGCAATTTCCCAAATCCAGCTCTATCAGAAATATCGGTGAACTTTCCTTTGCCATCGTTGTGGTAGAGCAGCGGCGAAATGCCATGGAACATGTCCGGAGTACAGTACGCGCGATGCCCCGGCAGATGCTCCCCGCAATAAGGATTGTTATCGAACGACCAATCGAGATAACGGGTCACGACGAGATCAAGCAATCCGTCATTGTCGATGTCAACAAAAGCCGCGCTTGCGGACCAG
Source organism: uncultured Acidobacteriaceae bacterium (assembly GCA_963708575.1). Classification (GTDB taxonomy): domain Bacteria; phylum Acidobacteriota; class Terriglobia; order Terriglobales; family Acidobacteriaceae; genus DASVWZ01. Next base: position 2,622,978 of record CAVPTB010000007.1, on the reverse strand, counting down.
CCTCCGCCCGCTACGCCCGCTCCTTCGGTGACGTCCGTAAAGCGGCAGTTGCCATCATTGTGAAACAGTTGGTTATGGGGAAAGCCTGTGACATACAGATCTTCGCGCCCATCGTTGTCGTAGTCGCCGACCGCAACCCCCATTCCGTAGCCAATTCCGCCAAGTCCAGAAGTTACCGTAATATCTTCGAATGATCCGTCCGTTTTCTGGTGATACATCCGGTTCCAGTATTCGGGCCCGGCCTTTACCGGCAGTTCGCCTTTCGGCATGGGGTCGCTGATGCGGGCGCCGTTCACAAAAAATATGTCCAGCCGCCCATCGTTATCGCAATCAAACAGTGCCACCCCCGCACCCATGGTCTCAACTAGGTATTTCTGGGAAGTCGCGGAAGATAGATGGCGAAAGTGAACTCCGAGCAGTTCGGTCACATCATCGAATTGCACCGAAGCGCCGGCCTTTGTTTCGATGCGACCCGGACTGATTCTGGGGGTGTGAGGAAACTGCAAGAAATAGACAAAGACCGACTACCGGAAGCGAACGCAGGAGCCTCCCGGTGCTGCGCCGATGCGATCCCTGTGTTGCTTGGATAACTGGGGTCAAGGCCAGACCATTATGTCGCAAATCTTCATTCGCGCATAAGTTCCTAGCCCTGGCTTGTTAAGTTGAATAATCCGCATTGATTCGTACGTATTCGGCAGTTAAGTCGGTTGTGATGAATACCAGCGACGCTCGTCCCTGCCCCAGACACACGCGGACGTCGCACGTTGCTTGGGACAAATGCTCGTGGGCCCGTCCTTCGTCGAAGGCGTGAGCCACCCCTTTGTAGCAAACCATCTGGTCCCCGATGTAGATGCTTACCTTATCGGGATTTACCTTAACTCCGGAACGGCCAGCTGCTGCCAGTATTCGCCCCCAGTTTGGGTCGGCGCCTGCCCACGCGGTTTTCACCAGTAAAGAATGGGCAATGGCCCGCGCCACCTGAAGAGCTTGACCCCGAGTCTTAGCTTGCTCCACCGACAGGCGAATCATGTGCTGCATGCCTTCGCCGTCGCGCACGATCTGCTCCGCCAGGGATTGGCACACCTCCGTAAGGACGTTCGCGAACGATCTCTGAGCTTGCCTGAAACTAACCCCACTTTTGCCGGAAGCCATCAGCAGCACCGTGTCGTTGGTTGAAGTGTCACCGTCGACCGAGATGCATTCGAATGTATCAGCGCAAGCACCTTTCAAAGTCCGCCGCAATTCTGTGGGGGACGCAGCTAGGTCGGTGAAAAGATAGACCAGCATGGTCGCAAGCTGCGGATGGATCATGCCGGAACCCTTTGCTATCCCCAGAAGATTTACTGTCTTCTTTCCAACCCGGAAACTCGCGCTGGCTATTTTCGAGCGCGTGTCAGTGGTCAAGATCGCGGAAGCGAACTGTTCGGCTGCGCCGGCTGTGGCGGCACGTGTAGCGATCAGTTCCGGCAATTTGCTCACAATCTTTTCTGTGGGCAGCGGAACCCCGATTATCCCGGTGGAAGATGGAAACACTGTGCCCCCGGGAGCGCCCAGAAGCCGCGAAGTCGCCACGCAGACGCGTTCGGCCGACTTGATGCCGGCTGATCCGGTCGCGCAGTTGGCATTTCCGGAATTGACGATCAGCGCCTGAATTCTTCCGCGAGATTTGTCAAGAACCGAACGTCCGACGACCACGGGAGCCGCCACAACTTGATTCCTCGTGAAGAGTGCAGCGGCGGTTGTTCCCCGATGCAGCCACCACCAAGGCCAGGTCGGGCCGGCCGCTCACTTTAATTCCGGCGGCAAGGGCGGAGAAAGAGAAGCCTTGAGGAAGGCAAAATTCTTCCGAACGCTCGGTTGCCGTCATAGCTGAAGCTTCACCAACGAGTTGGAAGCCTGCTCCAGGATGGCAAACCTTGGCAACTCTCCGCGAACCATTGCGACTTCGTCGCAAGAATGGAATCGCGGGCACACGCAACAGTCCTTGTAGATCTTGTCGGGGATGTCCTCGCGCTGCTGCGGTTTCAAATCCGACTCGCGAGAAGAACTCAGGCTTACGAGTAAAGAGGCAGATGCACGCCACTTTATGTCTTTTCGCTTCCGCCAGCAACGCGTTCACTAGCATTCGGCCCCCGCCGCCACGTTGCCGCCACGGAGCGACGGTGATCGAACGAATTTCTGCAAGATGCACACCGTAGAGATGAAGCGCTCCGCAACCAATAATTTCTCCGCGGTCTTCGAGAACGACAAAATCTCGTACATTTTCGCAGATTTCAGGAAGAGTCCGAGGCAGCAGCGTTCCATCGCCCGAGTACGACGCAATCAGATCGTAGATCTGTTGCGCATCCGGCAGGATTGCTTTACGCGTGCGCATGGGTTTCCTCGCAAATGGATTGCACCCTCTCACGCGCAGCCGTCAGAGCTTGTTTTACCCGAGCAGGCGCCGTGCCCCCGGACACGTCGTGAATGGCGAGGACCGCATTCACGGAGAGACAGTCGTAGAAATCCTGATCGAACGCGGCATTCAACGACCGCAATTCCTCGACAGAAAGATCTCGCAGTTCGCACTCTTTTTCCAGGCAAAGCTGCACGGCCTTGCCCACTTGCTCATGTGCCAGGCGAAATGGCACGCCACGGTTTACCAAGTAAGTGGCTGCCGCGAATGCGTTCATGAATCCCGATTCGGCCGCTGCCTGCATGTGTTCGTAGCTGAAATCGGCGGTCTTCATCCATCCGGAGAATAGTGGGAGAAGATGCAGGATAGTTTCGGTCGCGGAAAACAGCGGCTCCTGCGTATCTTGCAGGTCTTTGTTGTAAGCGAGGGGCAGTCCTTTGACTGCAACCATCAAGGATGTTGCATTCCCGATGAGGCGAGCCGATTTGGCGCGAACCAATTCCAGTAGGTCCGGATTTTTCTTTTGCGGCATAGCGCTGCTTCCGGTGGAGTATGCCTCTGGCAACTGGATGAACCCAAATTCCTGGGATGAAAATAGGATCATCTCTTCCGCCCATCGGCTGAGATGCAGAGAAACCAGCGAAAGAACGTTCACGAATTCCAGGACGAAATCGCGATCACTGGTTGCGTCCATGCTGTTAGCCGTCGGCGCTTCAAATCCGAGAGATACAGCCATGCTTTTGCGGTCGATCGCTAGCGTTGATCCAGCCACCGCGCCCGATCCCAAGGGGCAGAAATTCGTCCGTTTCCGACAGTCTGCGAGGCGGTCGGCGTCGCGAAGAAACATTTCGACGTACGCGAGCAACCAATGCGAAATGAGCACCGGTTCAGCGCGTTGCAGGTGGGTATAAGCAGGCAAAGCGTGATTTCCGGATCGTTCTGCTCGATCCAGCAACACGCCGCATGCGTCGGCCAGGTCAGACCGCAACTGATCAATTGCGGCTCTCACGTAAAGGCGCAGGTCCGTGGCAATCTGCTCGTTCCGGCTTCTACCGCTGTGCAACTTGTATCCGGTTTCGCCGATGAAATCGACCAGGTGCTTCTCGACAAAATGGTGAACGTCTTCCGCTTCGGCATCTTCGAGAAATGCGGGAGACGCCGCTGCTTGATTGGCGATCTGCTCCAGCCCTTGGAGAATTGAAATCAGCTCGTCCGACGAGAGAACTCCCGCATCTTTCAGTGCTCTCGCATGAGCACTGCTGGCTGCCACTTCATGGGCGAGAAGGCGGCGATCGAAGTCAAACGACCGCTGCCATTTTTCAAACACCGGATCCAGTGGCTGCCGGAACCGTCCCGACCACATCTTCATCAGGCGACCTCCATCCGGGCGCGGGCACGCGAGCGAGACGGCAAACCGAGAATCCGAATGAACCCCGCCGCGTCTTTCTGGTCATAACTATCGCCCATAGTGAATGACGACAGGTCTGTACGGTACAAGGAGTATTCAGATTCACGGCTCACTATCGAAATGTTCCCCTTATATAAGGATAGTGTCACCGTGCCGGTCATCTCTTTCTGCGTGGACTCGACGAAGGCTTCGAGTGCCTCCCGTAGGGGCGTGAACCAAAGCCCGAAATATACAAGTTCGGCATATTTCAGTCCGATCTGCTGCTTGTAATGGGCAAGGTCCCGGTCGAGGCACAACGCCTCAAGCTCTCTGTGGGCAGCGATCAACAGGGTTCCGCCCGGTGTCTCGTAGCAACCTCGCGACTTGATGCCTACGAAGCGGTTTTCGACCAGGTCAACCCGGCCAATCGCGTTTCTGGCGCCGACTTCGTTCAGCAACTCAACCAAAGAGATCGGGTCTAATTGGAGGCCGTTCACCGAAACAGGAACTCCGTGTCTAAATCCGATGGTTATGTGTTCGTCTCGATCGGGCGCCTCTTGCGGAGAGCGCGTGAGTTGCCAAGTCGTCGGCAGTGGAGCGTTGGAAGCATCTTCGAGCTCTCCACCTTCATGGCTGATGTGCCACAAATTGCGGTCGCGGCTATGAATTTTCTCCCGGCTGGCTTCTACCGGAATGCCATGCTGCTCCGCGTAGTCGAGGCAATCCTCACGCGACTTCAGCGACCACTCGCGCCACGGTGCAATGACCTTCAGCTCGGGGGCCAGCGCCTGATACGCCATTTCGAAGCGGACCTGATCGTTACCCTTGCCTGTGCATCCGTGAGCTAGGGCGGTCGCACCTTCCCGCAGAGCTACTTCTACCTGCCGCTTTGCGATCACCGGGCGTGCCAGAGACGTGCCGAGCAGATACTTGTGTTCATAGACTGCGCCAGCTTTCAGAGCAGGGAAGACATATCCGGTGAGGAATTCTTCGCGAAGGTCTTCGACCACAACCTTGCTCGCCCCTGTGGCGTAAGCCTTTTTCACCACGGCTTCGATGTCGTCTCCCTGGCCCACATCGCCAACCATAGCGATGACATCGTAGGAGTAGTTCTCCTTCAGCCATGGAATGATGATGGAGGTGTCCAAACCACCGGAATAGGCAAGCACAACTTTCTCAGACATGAGCGCTCCTGGCGGGCATGCGGCTCTTCCCGCCCCGCAGCAAAAGATAAAGAATAGCTTTCTGTACGTGTAAACGATTTTCCGCCTGGTCGAATACGACCGAGCGTTCCGAGTCGATTACCGCATCGGTGATTTCTTCATTACGATGCGCGGGCAAACAGTGCATGGCAATCGCTCCCCTCGCAGCATGCGATATCAAGGCGTCATTCACCTGAAAGGGAGGGAAGATCTGCGCGCGCTGCTCGGCGGTATGCTCCTGACCCATGCTGGCCCATGCGTCCGTGTAGATGGCATCTACGCCCTCGACCGCTTCTTGCGGATCATTGAACAATTCGATGACGGCGCCAGTCTCTTCGGCTATAGCTCGGGCCTCTGACACAACTTCCGGATCAGGCTCATAGCCACTGGGAGTTCCAACGCGAATAGTCGAACCTAAACAAGCAGCGGTCAGAATCAACGAGTGCGCGACGTTGTTGCCGTCACCGACGTATGCGAGTGTTACGTTCCTGAGATCGCCTTTGTGCTCCTGCAGAGTCAAATAGTCGGTCAGAGCCTGACACGGATGCTCGTGATCGCTCAGCGCGTTAATTACGGGAATCGAAGCGTATTCAGCCATGCCTTCAATCGTTGCCTGCGAGAACGTGCGGAGAACGATCGCATCCATCCAGCGCTCCAGATTGTGAGCGATATCGCTCAATTTTTCGCGGGCGTCCAGGCGTTCCTGCGTCTGGTCCACAAAGTGCGACGTTCCGCCCATAGTGGCCACGCCGGCCGCGAAGGTCAAGCGCGTTCGCAGAGATGGTTTCTCGAAGAACATCACGACCTGCTTGCCGGCGAGGGCGTTGCGGAAATCGGCCGGGCGCGTCTTGATCAGCTTGGCGATTTGCAGGATGGTCTTCACGCCCTCGGGACCGAGGTCGCGGATCGAGACCAGGTCCGGGCACCAGAACGCCTTTCCGGGTTGCGTCACAGATGGTGACGTTACGTCAATTGGCTGAGTGTTCAACGTACTCTCCTTGTTGCCGGGATTTTTCCCGAAGACTCTAGACTCGAGTTCACACCCAGCGATCTAAGTGCAGTGTCCAGGGCTCGAACTACGGTGTCCACGTGTTTCTTGCGAATGATGTAAGGCGGCAAAAAGCGCAACACAGTTTCGTGCGTGCGGTTGATAAGGATTTTCTTCTTGAATAGTTCGGACGCCACTGTCTTTGCCAAATCAGCAGAATCCAGCTCCATGCCGAGCATTAACCCTCGGCCGCGAACTGCGCTGATGCATGTGTATTTCGCCTTCAGAGTTTCGAGTTCGTTTTGAAAATAGTCACCGAGTTCTTTCACGTGATCGAGCAAGCCATCCAGTTGGCGTAGAAACTCGATCGCCACGGCACAAGCCAGCGGTCCTCCGCCGAACGTCGTGCCGTGCAACCCGGGGTGCATGCTGCTCGCCACACGGTTGGTCGTAAGAATCGCGCCTAGCGGCAGTCCAGCCGCCAAGGGCTTGGCCACGGTGACGATATCGGGCCGAACTCCGCAGTGCTGGTAGGCGAAGTAGCGCCCGGTCCGGCCCAATCCGCACTGAATTTCATCGAGGATGAGCAGTGCTCCATGACGATCTGCGAGCTCGCGTGCCATCTGCAAAAATTCCAGACTGACTGGGTGGATACCGCCTTCTCCTTGAATGGTCTCGATCCCAATCGCGCAGACCGTTCCATCAAACTGCTTCTTCAAATCGTCAACATCGTTGAAGCGGACAAAACTTACCCCGGGCAATAAAGGGGCGAAAGGATCTCGGTATTTCGCCGAAGCCGGTCGTCGCTAACGCGCCAAAAGTCCGGCCATGAAACGAATTCTCCAGCGCGAGAATTCGCGTCTTGGGTCCGTGCCCGTTGGAATTCTGGGACCTGGCATAGGCGCGGGCGAACTTTAGCGCACCTTCCCAAGCCTCAGTTCCGCTGTTGCAAAAAAACGCTCGATCCATTCCGGAGATCTTGGTCAGACGTTTAGCCAATTCGGCTTGATGCTCATGAAAGAAAAGATTCGAAACGTGAATCATCTTGCCGGCTTGCTTCTTCAACGTCGTCTGAATCGCGGGATGGCTGTGCCCCAGGGCATTTACCCCGATGCCGCTGAGAAAATCGAGATAAACATTGCCTCGAGAGTCCCACAGGTAAACCCCACGCCCCTTTTCGAAAAGCACCTTGTGCCGCTCGTAGGTGGGAACCAGCAGCTTCTCTTCAGCGCGAACTACGGACGCCAAACTCATGCGCAGGTCACCTCCGTGCCACACTCGATGCGCGCGAAGTAAAACTGCGGCAATACATCGGCCAGCGACGCGGGGAGAATACGTACCCGTCCTACACCCCGCTTCAATGCCTGGCTACAGGCGTCCAGTTTGGGAAGCATTCCGCCCGCGATCACGGACTCCTGGATCATCGCCGGCACCTGCTTGGTGCTGAGCCAGGGAATCACTGTGCCTCCAGCGTCCTTAACTCCAGCCACATCGGTCAGAAAGATGAGCGCATCGGCGTGACACGCACCAGCGCAAGCTGCCGCGATCTGGTCGGCATTGATGTTGTAGTACTCCCCGTCCGTGCCCAAGGCCACCGAAGAAATTACCGGAATTCCGCCGCCGCCCCAAATCGCTTCCACCCAGCGGGAATCGGCCGAGATGATCTCGCCGACAAATCCCAAGTCAGCATCGGAAGACCGCTTCTTGCGCGCGCGGAACATCATTCCGTCGCCCCCGCAAAGTCCTACGGACGGATGTCCAGCGGAAGAGATCGCGGCCACCATCTGCTTGTTCACAATGCCCGCCAGCACCATCAAAGCGACATCGCGGGTCTCGGCGTCTGTCACACGCAGTCCATTCACGAAGCTGCTCGTTTTCCCCAGCAGACCGAGGGTGCGCGTCAGCGCGCTTCCACCCCCATGGACCACTGCGACACGGTGGCCATCCTGCGCCAGTTCCACAATCGCCTTGGCGCACTTTCGAAGAATCAATTTGTCTTCGAGTGCCGCTCCGCCGATTTTGATTACGATTTTCACTGCAGTCCTTCTTCCTCGTTCCAGCCATACATCAGATTCATGTTCTGCACTGCTTGTCCGGCCGCGCCTTTCAACAGGTTGTCGACGCATGAAACCAGCACCAGCCGGCGTCCATCCTCGGCGAGGCAGAAGCCTAGATCGCAATAGTTGGTTTGCACCGAGAACTGGATCTCCGGCAATCTGGGAGTGGCGAAAACCCTTACCCAAGCCTTCCCCTTGTAGAAGTCGCGGAAGCACGCTTCGATCTCTCCAGCTGTTGTTTGCGTTCCGCAAGTGAACGTAAAGCGTGGACAGAATTCCACGCGGGATCGGCAGCAGGTGCGGGGTGAAGATCAATTCCGGCGCCTGCAGTCCCAGTTGCTCAAGAATCTCCCCGGTATGGCGGTGATTGAATACCGAGTACGCGGAGAAATTGTCGGCGACGGAAACGAAATGGGTGCGCGCCGTCGGCTCCTTGCCCGCGCCGCTGACCCCGGACTTCGAGTCCGAAACAATTCCGCGCTGCCGATCAATCAACGTCGGTCTTCACCAATGGCGCGAGCGCGAGAATAATCGAAGTCGCATAGCAACCGGGATTGGCGACCAGCGCTGCGTTCTCGAATTCGATCGGCATTGAGTTCCGGTAATCCGTAGACCGCTTTCTGTGTGAGTTCTGCGGCGGTTATGGGGTCGAAGTCCTCGAACCCGTAGATTGCCCGGTGAGCACTGTCTTTAAGTCGCCAAGCTCCGCTCAAATCGATGACTCGCAACCCGTGAGCCAGGGCTTCAGGCGCAAGTGAACGTGAGACAGCATGGGGCGTCGCCATAAACAGCAATTCGACGCCTTGCTGTTTCAGCGCGGGCCAAGACAACCGTTGAAGAGGGTAGCCACCGTTGCCCGACAATTTAGGAAATAAGTCGGCGAGATAAACGGGGTTTTCAGCGTCGCCCTGGCGGCCCAGGAGGACGGGCTTGTCGAGATGGGGATGGCGCGAAAGCAGGCGCACCAACTCCAAACCGGAATAGCCAGTGACACCGAGCACCGCAGTTTTGAGTTTGCCTGTCACTAGCCAAGCATCCCCTCAACTCGGTCTGCCAACTGCCGGGCTCCGTCTTTGTCAGGACATACAATAAGGATGGTGTCGTCTCCGGCAATGGTCCCCACAGATTCCTGCCAGTCCTCTTCATCGAGGGCAGCCGCGACAGGCGCTGCGCTACCCACCGAGGTCTTGATCACCAGCAGATTCTGAGCGGCCCTCACTTCTAGCACGAACTCCCGGACCAACCGGGAAACAGGGGGGAGGGCCGGTCCAGAAGCCGAGTCGGTGTGCGGGATGACGTATCCAGAGGCGGTCTTGTTCAGCCCCAGATCACGAATATCGCGGGAAAGGGTGGCCTGACCAACTTTGATACCGCGTTTGCGGAGCGCGCGCTGAAGTTCCTCCTGACTGCCGACCGAACCGGCCTTCAGCACCTCCAGAATCACGCGCTGCCGCAAAGTTTTATGCATGATGAATAAATATCCATAGTGATGAATATTTATTCAGTACTCTAGGGAGATTGGCGAGCCGATGTCAAGCGCCAATGGGAAAAAGATGAGTATCTGTTAATACAGATGGTGCGATGCGCGGATAGCCAGCCGGATTATGGGCCGTAAGCTCGACGGTTCCTCCAGATAAGAAAACTTCTGCCGGGACCCTCGATGATCCTATTCAGCCTTCCATGGTCGAAACGTCGCCGGCATCAGTTCCCGCTTCCTTTGCTTTTAGGAAGCGGCGAAGAATCTTTCCTGACCGGGTCTTGGGCAACGACGTCACGAACTCCAATCTGGGAAGGAGTAGCTATCGGGCCGAGTTCCCGCCTGACGTGTTCGATGAGGACTGCTGCCAGCGACTCCGAAGGCAGATGATCCGAGCGGACCTGAACAAAAGCCTTGATGCTTTCACCTTTGAGAGCATCCGGAATTCCAATCGCCGCCGCTTCCGCTACCGCCGGATGCGACACCAGCGCGCTCTCGACTTCGGCCGTTCCGATGCGATGCCCTGCAACATTCAGGACATCGTCCGCTCTCCCGAGAACGGTGATATATCCGTCCTCATCTTTCACCGCCACGTCTCCGGTTACGTAGCATCCGGGAATCTGCTGCCAGTCTCGTTCGTAGCGTGCCGGATCGCGCCAGACAGTTCTCAGCATGGAAGGGAAAGGGCGCTTCAAGACAAGGCGCCCGCCAACGCCCGGAGCTGCTGGAAGGCCATGTTCATCGAGTATGTCCGCCTCAACCCCCTGAACCGCAATCCCCACTTTTCCTGGACGAAGTGCCATCGTGGGCGGTGTGCCTAGTGCTGGACACCCCAATTCGGTTTGCCACCAGTTGTCGATGACGTATCCCCATTTTCCGTCGCCGGCAATGTGTTTCTGTGCCCAATGCCACGCTTCAGGATTTAGCGGTTCACCCGCGCAAGCAATGACGCGTAGGGTGCTGAGGTCGTGTCCTTGAATGTGGCTCTCTCCATAACGCATGAACATCCGTAGGGCTGTTGGGGCGGTAAACATTTTGGTGACGGCGTACCGCTCGATGATTTCCCATGCGGTTCCGGGAGTCGGGTAGTCGATCGCACCTTCCCGAAACAGTGTGGTAGTCCCGGCGCACAACGTCGCATACACAATATAAGAATGACCAACCACCCAACCAATGTCGGAGGTACACCAGAAAACATCTCGCTCCCCTACATCAAAAAAGTTCTCCAGATGGTAGGTGGTACCGACCATATATCCGCCATGGACATGGACCACACCTTTGGGTTTTCCGGTCGAGCCCGATGTGTAGAGCAGAAATAGCGGATCTTCCGCGTCCATTTCTTCGGCGGGACACTCGGGAGAAAACTTCATCAGATCGCTAAAAGCGATTTCGCGTGCGCCGGTCAACTCCGTTTCGCGCCTCGAAAAGACCACGACCTTCTCGACGAAATCCAGCCCGTCAACAGCTTCATCTACAACCGTTTTTAGTGGAACGACCTTGCCGCGCCGGAACCCTACATCTCCGGAGATGACGATCCTGGCTTGAGCATCATTGATGCGGTCTCGCAAGGCTGTGTGCCCCAGCCCTGCGTAGACTACGGAATGAATAGCGCCGATGCGGGCGCACGCCAGCATGGCCACCACTCCTTCGATAGTAAGCGGCATGTAGATAATGATCCGGTCGCCCTTGTGCACACCCAGCGACTTCAGTCCATTGGCGAAGCGGCACACCATTCGGTAGAGCTGTCCATAGGTGACGATGCGTTCGCTTCCATCTTCCCCGAGCCAAATGTAGGCCGCACGATTACAGCGCTCCGAATTGGCGTGCCGATCCAGCGCATTCAGAGTGATGTTGGTCTTCGCGCCTAGGAACCATTGGTGATGCACACCGTCCCACTCCGTCACTCTGTTCCAGGGTCGCGTCCAGTGAAATCGCTTAGCGTACTCGCCCCAAAAGCCGTTAGGATCGTCGATCGATCTCTGCCACTCTTTCTTCCAATTTTGCTGGAGCGCTTCCTGAGAAACGATCCGGGGTGCCGGATATTCCTGATCTGCAGACAACAAAGTAGCGATGTTCCGATTTGGAACAACTGTTGGACTGACGCTCATAGTGGGCTCCGTAGCGATGAAGTATCCCGCCGATGGGTGCTGTGATTCTGCGTTTGAATAAACCTTCAATCAGTGACGTAGATCACACGCGAATGTGCACGAGCCAGTTCTGCAACTTACGAGTCCGATGATTCCCATTTCGGTTCCGTGCCGGGAAAACTTGGGTACGTATTTGTGACACTCGCCACATCGGCCTGTGTCCGCAATCGCAGATTCTGACTCCAGCAACACGGACTATGCTCCAACATCTTCTCGTTTGTGACAGCTGGTCCGTAATCAAGTTTGCAGAAGATTTCCGAGAAGTGCCTGAGGAGGCAGAATGAACAGAGTAGTTGCGGGAGCCCTCGCGATGATGTTTTTCGGCTTGACTCTGATGTCGGGCCAGGCCAGTCCCTCGAAGAAACGGTCCAAATCCGCTCAGAAAAGTGATGCGGTTGTTAGCGATGTCACCGGTAAACTCGATCAATTTCAGAAGCGACTTGAACAGCAACAGGAGCAGATCGCGCACCAGCAATCACAGATCGGCCAACTCCAGCAACAATTGCAACAAAGCAATTCGCAACTGCAACAGCAGGCGCTACAGCTACAGAGTTCTGCGCAGCAGGCGGCTTCGGCCCAGCAGGCTGCCACCCAGCTAAACTCCACAATTGCAGATTTGAAAGTGAGTACCAGCGGAGTAGTGCAAGGTTTTCAGGACACTCAGAAAAAGCTCAAGGACCTGGAAAACCCGTCAGCCATTCACTACAAGGGAATCACTCTGACTCCCGGTGGTTACCTGGACGCTACTTTCATTGTGCGCAGCCGCAACATGAACTCCGATGTAATCGGCCAGTTCAACGCGTTTCCTTTCGATAACACCGCCAATGCGAATCTCTCCGAGTTCCGCCTCACGGCCCGCCAATCCAGGGCCACCTTGCTGGCGGAAGGCAATGTTGGGAAAACGAAGTTGACCGGTTTCTATGAAATTGATTTTCTGGGCGCGGCGCCGACCGCTAATCAGGTCGAGACCAACAGCTTTACTCCGCGTCAGCGCCAGCTATGGGGGCAAGCCGAGTTCAGCGACGGCATCACCGTGACGGCGGGACAGATGTGGAGTCTGCTGACCACCGACCGCAACGGCATTGCAACTCGCGCCGAGTTTATTCCCACAACCATCGAAGGCAGCTATGTCATCGGCTGGGACTACGTTAGGCAGACTAGTCTTCGTCTCACAAAGAACTTCAGCAACAAAACGTGGGCAGCCTTTGAAATCGCCAACCCAGAGACCACGATTACGAGCAGCTATACACCAACCGGCCTGTTTGGCCTGAACAACAGTACGAATGCACTCTCACCCGTGGGAGTTCTATTGCCGAATTGTTGCTCCCAGGCAGAGGGCGTGCCGTTGATCACCAATGGTGTCTCCACAAATCTCGCCCCCGATCTCATTGGCAAGGTTGCGTTCGAGCCAGGCTGGGGCCACTACGAAATCAAGGCTCTCGGACGTTTCTTCCGGGATCGTCTTAACGGCAGCACCAATGTCAGTTACGGCGGTGGACTGGGTGGGGCCGCAGTTCTTCCCCTGGTCCCCAAGAAGGTCGACTTTCTAATGGAAGGACTGGTTGGCCGCGGCATCGGTCGTTATGGAGCCGCAAATGGAGCTGACGCCACGCTCAATCCTGACGGTCGCATTGTCCCGATTCGCGCGATGCACCTGATGGGTGGTTTGGAATTTCATCCTCAGCCGAAACTCGATATCTATACCTATGGCGGCGACGAATATTACGGCCGCTCCGCTTACGTTAATCCTACGAATCCGGCCGAGCCCGCCGGGTATGGCTCACCCCTGGTGATCAATACCGGATGCGAATTCGAATACGCTCCCACCGGAACCAAGTGCCAGGCACAGAACAAGAATATGTCGGAAGGGACCGGAGGCTTTTATTACCGCTTTTACAAGGGACCGTTTGGCACTTTTCAGTACGGGATGCAGTTGGAGTATTTGCATCGCACTGCCTGGTCAGGAGTGGGTGGCGCACCCCACGGCAGCGATATCGTCGGATTGACCTCAATCCGGTATATCATTCCGTAACTCTGAAGGAGGCGGTTTCGCTCACACCGCCTCCTCCGTCTCAGCCGTACAGAACGTTTCAAGAATCTGGTCAGCCCGCAGGTTGACTTTGGTAGGGGACAATCATGGCCGAGGCTCTAAAACGGTTCGAAACAACCCAGACGCGATGGGATGAAGTGGCTGCCAGTCAGCAATTCAAAGATCTGATGGCGACTAAGAAGATCTTCATCATTCCTGCTTTCGTGTTCTTTCTCGTCTATTACTTTGCTCTGCCGATTTTGGTGGGTTATGCGCCTCACTTCATGGCCACCAAGATCATCGGAGAAGTGAACCTCGCGTATCTGTTCGCCCTTTCGCAGTTCTTCATGGCGTGGACCATTGCGTGGCTTTACGTCAAGGCTGCGGATGACTTTGACCGCCTTGCCAAGGACATTATCGAGAGAGCCGAGAAACACGAAGGAGAAAATTAAGTCATGTCCACTCCACTCCTGATGTTTCTCGGATTCATCGCGGTCACGCTGGGGATCACCTATTGGGCGTCCAAACGCTCGAGCGGATCAAGTGCCTACTTCGCGGCCAGCCGCCAAATCAAGGGTTGGCAAAACGGCATTGCCGTGGCTGGCGACTATATGAGTGCCGCTTCGTTTCTGGGTATCGCCGGCATCATCGCGTTCCAGGGCTACGATGGCTTCCTGTTTTCCGTCGGTTGGCTGGTGGCTTACTTAACTGTGTTGCTTGTCATTGCCGAACCGTTGCGAAACGCCGGGAAGTACACCATGGCCGATGTGCTGGCCTACCGTCTGAAGCCTCGACCGGTGCGAGCGATGGCTTCCATCAGCACCCTGACCGTCAGCACCTTTTACATGATTGCTCAGATGGTTGGAGCGGGTGCTCTCGTAGCGTTGTTACTCAAGGGATCTGGAATCAGCTATCACACCGCGGTCATTGGCGTAGGAATTCTCATGATCGTCTACGTAGTATTTGGTGGGATGCTCGCCACTACCTGGGTGCAGATCATCAAAGCAATTCTCTTGATGGCCGGGACGCTTCTTCTAAGTATTCTGGTGATGGCGCACTTCCATTTCAGTTTCGCGGCGTTCTTCGATGCGATTGGCCACGTCACCTATCACGACAAAGGGCAAGAAGTAGTCAAGGATTTTCTCCAACCCGGATTACGATATAAGCCCCCGTACGGGCCGCTGGACCTGATCTCTCTCGGTCTCGCGCTGATTTTTGGCACCGCCGGCTTGCCTCACATTCTTGTCCGCTTCTACACCGTGCCGGATGCCAAGACTGCTCGTCACAGCGTGGTCTGGGCAATGGTATTGATTGGCAGTTTCTACATCATGACGACGTTCCTGGGATTTGGTGCGGCCACGATCGTCGGGCGCGATTACATTTCGACTCATGGCGGCACCAACATGAGCGCGCCGCTGCTGGCGCAAAGTTTGGCCGGGGATATCTTCTTTGCCTTTATCTCCGCCATTGCGTTTGCCACCATCCTGGCGGTCGTCGCTGGCCTCACCATCAGCGCCTCAACTTCATTTGCACACGACTTTTGGACCAACGTGATTCATAAGGGGGTCGAGCGTAAAGCCGGAGAGGAAGTGCTGGTGGCGAGAATTTCTGCGTTCGTGGTAGGCGCGGTGGCGATTTTCATAGCCATCTTGCTGGGGCCGACCGCTAACGTGGCGTTCCTCGTGGCGCTTGCCTTTGCTGTGGCAGCGTCTGCGAACCTGCCTGTGATCGTGCTCTCGATTTTCTGGCGGCGCTTCAATACCGCGGGGGCGGTCACTGGGCTTGGTGTCGGACTGCTGGCGTCCATCGGCCTGATCTTGGTAAGCCCGAGCCTCATGGCCATCGATCCCCCAACCGTCACCGGGGCCGCCCGCCACCTGATCCAGGCGAAAGCCCTCTTTCCCCTGGAAAATCCAGGAATTCTGAGCATCCCCTTGGGATTTCTTGGTGCAATCGCTGGCACGTTGCTGAGCCACGAACCCACCTCCCAACACAAATACAATGAACTGCTTGTCCGTTCAAACACTGGTTTGGGCGCGGAGAGAGCCGGATCGCACTAAGTCGAAGCTAGACCCCTGCGGTCGCGGCGGCGAATCGAGGAACCACCGGCAGTGATTGGATCAGTTGACGCGTATAGGGATGACGAGGATCGCGAAAGAGGTCGCTGGTCTCTGCGACATTCGATAATTTCGCCCTGATGCATAACTGCTACTCGATTGCTGATAGTCGCTACCGATAGCAGGTCGTGCGAAATATAAAGAATGCTCATCCCGAATTTGGCGCTGAGCTGCGAGAACAGCTGCAGGATCTCTGCCTGCGTGATCAGGTCGAGAGCACTGGTGGCTTCGTCCGCGATCAACAGTGGTGGCCGGTGCAAAATGGCCATGGCGATAAGAACACGTTGCGCCTGTCCGACGCTGAGTTCGGATGGGTAACGCTTCAAAAAACTGTCCTCGGCCGGAAGCGAAACATTCCTTAAGGAATCGAGAAGAGCTTCGCGACATCGCTCCCGAGTACCTTCCTCGTGCGCCTTCCACGCTTCGCCAAGTTGGGTTCCGATTCGCAGCGCGGGATTTAACGAAGAAATCGGGCTTTGCAGGATGAGTCCGATTTCCTTGCCACGAATCTTGCGAAGCTCCCGCTCCGGCAAAGTCATCAGATCCCGGCCATTGAATTGAATCGATCCTCGCGCCTCAGCTCTCTTCAGGAAGAGCAGCCGTAAAATCGCCAAAGCCAGCGTGCTCTTCCCGCATCCGCTTTGTCCGATCAGGCCAACGATTTCCCGCTCCCCGACCTCCAGTGACAGCTCTCGTAATACATCCGGCTTCCCCGGATAGTTCACCGAAAGCTGCAAAGAAAGAAGCGGCTTCAATTCCATTACTTCTTGGCCACCTCGGCGCCGAGCCAAAGCTGATCGATATTCCAGTACACCTGCGGGCGCAGCACTACCGGATGCGCATTGTGCACGGAACTCGACACCGCTGAGAGCGCATTCTTGTTGACCAGGTAGATAAAGGGCTCCTGGTCCCAGGCAATCTGCTGGAGCTTGTCGAAATATTCCTTGCGTTTCTTGGGATCGGACGAGGAGGCCTGGGCGCGCATCAGTTTGTCGATCTCTGCTTCCCATGCCGTGGCGGGTGCCTTTTCGCTGGGGTTCCACTGATGGTTTTCTGACGAACTCAGCCAGACGTTCATCATGCCGTTGGGATCGAGATCGACGTTGGTCAGTCCCAGCAAGCAGACCTCATAGTTGTATGTCCGCGTAATACGCTCGATCAGGGAAGGGAAGTCCAGCGTGACCACGTTGATCTTAATGCCTACTTGGCTGAGATCCTGCTGGATCATCGTCGCCATGCGTTCACGATATTTGTTGCCCGCGTTAGTGATGATAGAAAACTCGACCGCGTGTCCTTCATGATCGCGGAGCACGCCGTTCTGTAGCTTGAATCCATCCTGGCTGAGACGGGACAACGCCGATTTCTGATCAAAGGGATGGGGCTGTAGCTTCGAGTTGAACCAGAACTTGTTGGCTGGAGAGATGGCGCCGACTGCAGGCTGGGCGTGTCCGCGAAACACGATTCGTGCCATGTCAGCCCGATTGATCGATTCCGAAATCGCCCGGCGGAAGTTCGTGGAAGTAAACCACGCCTTCTCATAAGCGGGCAAAGGAGAAGTTGCAACCTGGTTGAACCACATCTGTTCGCTGTCCAACGACGGACCGGCGTCGTGGACCAGTGACGAATCCTGCGTGGCAATCTTGTCAAAGAACTCGGCGTCCAGTGAATTGATGAAGCTGATCTCGCCACGCGTCAGGCGAAGCGCTTCAATATCGCGGTTCGACTCGATGTCGAGCCGGACCGAATCGATATAAGGCACAGCGTGCCCCGACGAGTCTTTCTTCCAATAATTCGGATTGCGTTTCAGCAGGAGATAAGACCCGGCTTTATTCTCGGCAACTTGGTACGGCCCAAGAACCGCCATTTCCTTCTGTGGAGACTTGGCCGACATGATTGCGACCTGATCAAATAAACGGTCCAGTCCGGCGAGAGGCGCGGGGAACGTAATGCTGACCCGGTCCTTGTCGAACACATGGGTTTCCACCTTGCCATCGCCTGAGCGAAACGCATCGCCGGTCGGCGAGTGCAACGCTGGATCCATCAACTGCTGCATGGTGTAAGCGACATCATCCGCCGAGAAGGGTGTTCCGTCTGAGAAGCGCAGGCCATCCCGTAGCTTGAAGGTAATGGTCTTACCTCCGTTTGTAACTTTCCACGAGGTGGCTAACTCAGGCTCGAGGTCCTGGGATGAGCGGTTGATTCGGGCCAGAACGCCGCCAGTCAAATAGCGGACAGTCTCATCCGCTTCGTTTTCCGCCAACACCGGATTCAAAGACTTAGGCTCGGTCCGTAGGCAGAAACGCAGTTCGCCGCCGGATTGTGCCAATGCGGCCGCACAGAGCACGGCGATCAAAGTCATGCGGAGGACGCACAATAGACATTTCTTCATGCCAGAAACTCCTCTTTGCTTAAAACAAGATGAAAGCTGCTGATCACAACCACGAACAAGACCAGTGGAACCAATTTCCAAGGCTGGCCGGAGATGCTCGAAAACCCTTCCAGTTCACGTAGCAGACTGCCCCAGGACGGCAGAGGTTCTGCGACTCCCAAACCGAGGATCCCCAGGTTCGCCTCCGTCAAAATAAAGACGGGAATCGAAATCCAGAACTGCGCGTAGAGAATCGGCTTCAAGTTAGGGGCCAGGTGGCGGGCCAAGAGACGAAAGTTGCTGATCCCGGAAGCGCGAGCCAGCAAAACAAAATCCGACTGTGCGAGTGCGCCCGCGTCCGCGCAAACCACGCGCGCCGCGCCCGCCCACCCGAGGAAGCCAAGCATGGCAAAGGTGATTAGAACGGACGTCATTGGTGCCACGTTCAAAGGCAACAGAGCACGGACCGTGATCAGAAGAAAGAGCCACGGGAGGGAGAGAAATAGATCCGTCGCGGCCATGATCCCGCGTTCGATCCATCCCCCTGCAAATCCCGCCACGCCTCCAATGAATGCCGCCATGAGCGTTGCCAATAGCGCGGCTGCAGGCGCCATCAGCAATGACACTCGTGCTCCATAAAGCACGCGAGAGAACCGGTCGCGGCCCAAATCGTCTGTGCCGAGCCAATGCTGGCGAGATGGGCTCGCATCCGGGAGTTCCCGGAATTGATGGGCGTAGGAGGCCGGTGCCACAAAGTTGGCGAGAAGGCATGCTGCCGATATGGCCAGCAGAAATGCAATCGCTGCAATCCGCGCCCACTTCATGCTTCACTCATCCGTAGCCGTTTGCCGAAAAAATCGGGCAACGAATTCGCAACCAGCGTCACTAATGTGACGATCATCGTCAGGTTTACCAACAACCACAAATCGCGTCCCAGAGCCGCTTTCCATGCCAGTTGTCCGATCCCCGGTATGTCGCACAGGGCTTCCATCGGAATCGCCGCGGTGAATGCCAAACTTACTGAGACCCCTGCCAAAGCCACCAACTGGGCAAAGCTAGTGGGGAGAATATGCCAAAGTAAAATCCGCAATTCACCCAATCCCTTGGCCCGAGCCATCAGCACATGGGGCAAAGCCGAACTCCGAGCCAGCAGATTGCGCGAATAGCGGAAGACCTTGGGAAAGACCACCAATCCAAGTAACAGCCGGACTGGCGCTTGAGCCACCACAAATAGCAACGCGAGGACCGCCGCGGGCAGGCAGAGCAACACGCCGACCAGCAGGCTGCCCAGCAAATCTAGATACCAGGCTCGCGACATGACCACCGCAATGGCTGTCAGAAGGCCGAGACCCCATCCCAGGGCCAGTCCTGCTCCAACCGACTTCAATGTTTCGGGCAACCGATCCCCGATCAATCGTGAAACTGGCTGTTGAAGAGTTCGCGAAACTCCCAAATCGCCCTGCCCCAGACGTCCGAGATAGTGAAAATAGAAACCGAAAAGATTTTGATCTTGTGCCCGCGCATTCCGCAACGCTGCAATGCTCTGGGAGCTAAGCCGTGAATCGAGTTCCTCTTCGTCCACATTCAGCCCCGGCGCAAAGCACACGAGGGCTGCCCCGAGAAAACCGCCCAGTAGGACGGTAATCAGGATCTTAGCTGCGAGTTTTGCCAGTGCGCGAAGCGTAAGCGTGACCCCTTTGCGTCAATCGCTGAGATTCGGATCTTGCACTAACCTACGGAAAACGCTGGGAGAGAGTGACTCAGAGTAGAGGGTGGCTGATGAATTTGCCATGGGTCCTTAGGAACTCCAGCCCTCTTCTTTCATTTTCTCGCTGGTCCAGTGTTGTAGCTCTTCGTAGATGGCCGGCTCGATTACCACAAACGAAATTCCCGCCCGCCCTTCTGGATCGGCCCACACTACCTGTACCTTCGCCTCGATCGGCGTTTGAGAACCGGGCAACGAAAAACTAGCGTCCACCAGCCCCCGAACTTTTTGGGGATCGGTGAGGCCCTCGACCCCCATCCCCCCAACGCTTAGATTGACCACCGTGACGGTGATCTCTTGCCCTTCAGCATTTCGTAAGCAAACTGGAAACCTAACTGTTCCGCGGAAAAATTTCTGCTGTTGTAGATTCACCGCCCCCAGCGCCACTCCGCGCCGGCCTGGTGCCAGAGCAATGTTGTATTCGCGCAACTTACGACTCAATGTGCGGCGTGAAATCCCCAGTTGTTCGGCGGCCTTGGCCCGGTGCCCTCCCGTATTCTCGAGAGCTTTGAGAACCATCTGCCGCTCCATGCCTTCCAGCCCGCCCAACTCGCTCACCATCTCGGTCGGGTTCGAATTCCCGGATAGCTCCTGTTGAATCCCTGCGGCATCAATCTCCGGCGCCGTCGATTCCATCGCCGCCTTCGCAACAATGTTGCGTAGTTCCCGTACATTGCCTGGCCACGCGTAGACCTGCAAGGCCTTCAAAGCGTCTGCCGTGAAGCGCTTTTGCGGATACTTCAAACGGAGAAAATGTTCTGCCAAAGCCACTATGTCTTCATGGCGTTCCCGTAAAGGAGGAACATTCAGCTGAAACTGGCTGAGACGGTGAAACAAATCCTTGCGAAATCTTCCTTCGCGGACCGCGAGCTCCAAGTCCTGATTAGTGGCTGCCACGATCCGCACGTCGACCGTAATCTTTCGATGGCCGCCTAGGCGATAATAAGGAGCGCCATCGAGTACTCGCAGAAGTTTTACCTGGATCTGAGGTGGCAGTTCGCCAATTTCGTCGAGGAACAGGGTGCCCTTGTCGGCCAGTTCGAACAGCCCCGGCTTGGACGTGTCGGCTCCGCTAAAAGCGCCCTTTTCGTATCCAAAAAGTTCACTCTCGACCAGGTGTTCCGGGAGCGCCGCACAATTGATGTCGATCCAGGGACGGCTGTTCCGGTTGGACCGTTGATGGATAGTACAAGCGATCATTTCCTTGCCGGTCCCGGTTTCGCCGGTGATCAGCACGGTCTCGCTGTGCGACGCGACTCGCTCCACGGTTGCGAGGAACTGGTGCATTACCCCGCTGGCGATAATGAACTTGGTGCCGTTTACTTCGCGTTGTACGGCTGCGGCAGTATCCAAATTCATCCCCAAGCCTTCCTGGCACACGGACACGTCGTCGTCCAGCGAAATGTCCGGAGTATAGAAAAACGTACCACGTTAAGGCCCGAGCTTCGGTCGCAACCGGCCTTTGAAGGGTGACGAAGGTAATCGGTGACCCTACGCGACAGGTTGTCCCAATGGCCTGCCCTTGGCCAAAGTCGGCCACTGTCAGCAGGTTCGTTCCTTCGACCTCGCATTTAGCAATCAAAGAGTTAGCGCGATTCCTTCCTGGCAGTCGAAGTGCTCGAAGTGTCTGACGAAGTAACGACAAAAGGTGAACGATGACAGAAATGAAAAGCCAATTGGACTCCGCTGAAATTCTCAGGCCGTCAGATCCCGACCCACTTGAATTAAGACTTCAACCGATGGAAAATCCGGCTGAGGCCTCCGGCCTCAGCGTGGTGGCATCCGCTGTTTGGGGCCCCCGGATTTCAAACGGAGAAGCAGCCCTGCGATCGCAGGTGCCGTTGCATCTTCAAACTGCAGCGATTTGGGGAGTGCTACCTGCCGACGCGCCAAGATTTGACGAATAGAACGCACTCCGCGGAATGCTGCCCGTGACGTCAATCACCTCCGCCCAGCTATCCATGTTTCAGACACCCAAATAAAGTCACAGAACTAAGCTATAATCGCCGCAACCTTTGCCCGCGTCCCCCCGAAAGACGCAGGCGAGTCCAGTCGATAGCGTTGGTGGACTTTTTCGTGGTTGGCTTGGCAACGAGCCTCGAACTCGGACCGATCCATCAATTCATCAACTCTGAATTGCGCCGCACGAAAGTAAACGGCGGTGCGATGTAAGTTGCTGCTATGCTCACTGGTCCCGTTCGATTGGGAACTGAAGATGTTCAACCGTAGCCACATCATAGAGTGGTTAACATCAATTCCTAAGGAACGAGAGTCGTGATGGTCGCACCTTCCTCATCAGACCGCTGGCGGAAGCTCGAGGCCTTGTTTTACGAGGCAGTAGAACTGAACCCCGAGGCTCGCTCCGCCTTTCTCAATGAAAATTGTGCTGGTGACGATGACTTGAGAAGAGAAGTTGAGGCGCTGCTCCGCTCTGCCGACACTCCTTTAGACTTTCTGCAAAAGCGAATCTCAGACGCTGCTCACCAGGTGGTTCAAGAACCGCAATTACAGATGGTGGCTGCGGGAGCGAGTCTCGGAAACTACGAAGTCACTTCGCTCCTCGGCTCTGGTGGCATGGGTGACGTTTACCTCGCGACTGATTTGCGATTGAAAAGAAAAGTTGCGATCAAAACTCTCAGGCCTGAACTCACCCACGACGAGCGCGCTTTGCGTCGCTTCGAGAATGAAGCGCAAGCCGCGTCCGGATTAAATCATCCCAACATCCTTACCGTTTATGAGTTTGGTCAGGCAAATGGGCTGCATTTCATAGCGTCGGAATTCATCGATGGCCTCACTCTCCGGAACAGACTCTCGGAAAGCGTCGATTTGCTGACCGTGGTTGAAATTTCCTCGCAAATCGCCAGCGCCCTCGAAGTGGCGCACTCTGCCAACATCGTTCATCGCGATATCAAGCCCGAGAACATCATTGTGCGTCCCGACGGAATTGTGAAGGTTCTGGATTTCGGCATTGCCAAATTGAATGAAGAAGTCGTAGCCGAGACCCTGCGCCGGACCGCCTCAATCGTCCCGACCTCGACGACGCAACCGGGAATGGTCCTAGGTACCGCCAGATACATGTCTCCGGAGCAGGCTCGAGGTCTGGCCATCGATGCCCGAAGCGATATCTTTAGTTTGGGAGCGGTGATGTACGAACTGGTCTCCGGCCGCGCCGCTTTCAACGGTGAAACTCGAAGCGATATCATCGCGGAAATTTTGAAAGAAGATCCAGAACCGCTGTCGGGAGTCTGCCCGGAGGTTCCTGCCGAGCTCGAAGCGATCATCAGCAAGGCGATGCGCAAGAACCGCGAAGAGCGTTATCAGAGCGCGAAAGACCTGCGGATTGCCCTTGCTGAACTGCAGCAAAAGCTGGTTTTCGAAGCGACTCTGAAAAGATCCGGGAGAGAATCGGACAGCGGTCGTCCCCAAACCTCCGGCGCCGCCCCGTCTAAGCCAGGAAGTCTGAATCCGAAGACGATCGACACCGGGAGTGTCGCTCAACGAGGTATCTTCACCCCATTCAACATCATCACGACAATTGTTTTGGTGATGGTGATTTCTGTTGTGACGGTTACCATTCATTACTATGACGTCCGAACCGCCGCTGTTGTTCCATTTCAGTCCAAGCCGCGCAGCCTTGCGATATTGCCGTTCCGTAATTTGAAGCAAGATCCCCAAACTGATTTCCTTGGTTTCTCCTTGGCGGATGCAGTCATTTCCAAGTTAGGTTTTGTGAGCGCCCTCACGGTTCGCCCGTCCTCCTCCGTCGATAAATACCGCAACCAGGCAATCGATCCGCGGAAAGTCGCGGCTGAGCTGGATGTCGATACTCTGCTCACTGGCAGCTTCATTAAAGATGGGAATGACCTGCGGATTACGACCCAGTTGATCGACGTAAAGCCTGACCGGATTCTGTGGCGGGACACGATCGATCTCAAGTACGACAAGCTTCTGACGGTGCAAGACCGAGTGGCCCAGCAGATTATTAAAGGGCTCGAACTGAACCTGACCGCGACCGAAGCCCAGAACCTCAAACCTGAGAATCCGATCAACAGCCTGGCGTACGAGTACTATCTGCGTGGCGTCGATTTTTATTCGACCAACAATTTTCTCAGTGCGATCAAAATGTTGGAAAAATCCGCAGCAATCGAGCCAAATTACGCTCCAACCTGGGCCCATCTCGGTCGGGCCTACACAACCAGCGGCTCGCTGCATTTCGGAGGCCGCGATCAGTATCGCAAAGCGCAAGCCGCGTACGAAAAAGCCATCGCCCTGAATCCGGCTCTCATCGAGCCCAGGATCTACATGGCGAATCTGCTCACCGATACGGGGCGAGTGGAGGACGCGGTGCCGCTGTTGCGGACCGCCTTGCAGAGCTATCCCAACAATGCCGAGGCGCATTGGGAACTTGGCTATGCTTATCGCTTTGGCGGAATGTTGCAGGAATCCGTGGCGGAGTGTGAGCGCGCCCGTCAAAACGACCCTAACGTGAAGATGAACAGCTCCGCTCTCAATAGTTATCTTTACCTCGGAGAGTACGAGAAATTCCTGCAGAGTCTGCCCGCGAACGACTCCGTATACATCCTTTTTTATCGTGGTTTTGGTAACTACCACGTCCATAATTTTCAGGAAGCCCAATCCGACTTCGATCGTGCCTACGAGATGGACCCTACGCTCCTGCCCGCGGATGTGGGCAAAGCACTCAGCTTCGGGATTGCAAATTCGGGGGAAAAAGGTTTACAACTGCTGCGCCAGACCGAAGACAAGATCGAACAAACTGGGGTGAGTGACGCCGAGGGTTTGTATAAGGTGGTCGAAGCGCTTGCCGTATTGGGGGACAAACCTTCGGCCTTGCGCATGTTCCGACGCACCGTAGACGGAGGCTTCTTCTGTTATCCGTATTTCGTTCGTGATCCACTGCTCGCTAACCTCCGGGATGAGCCGCAGTTTAAGGTGCTTCTGGAGCAGGCGCGGCAGCGTCACGAACAGTTCAAGGCCCGCTTTTTCTAAAGCGAAAACGCAACCAAAAGAAGGCAACCAGTCATGAATCGAGGTCGAATGCTCTGGATTGTACTCGTGATTGTAGCGATGGCTGCGGCTGCTTTGATTTTTCGATCCCTTTCAGCTACTCATGTTCCGGCCATCGGCAGCCTGGCTCCCGACTTCACTTTACCCAGCCAGCAGGACTCTCGGGTCAGCCTAAAGGACTACCGTGGAAAATGGGTCGTACTCTACTTCTATCCCAAGGATTTCACAAGCGGATGCACCCGCGAGGCCCACAACTTCCAACGCGATCAAACGCAGTACGCTCAACGGAATGTGTTTATCCTCGGAGTAAGCCTAGATAGCGCTGATTCCCATAAGCGTTTTTGCACTAAAGAGGGGCTGAACTTCAAGCTGCTATCGGATAACGGCCGGGTGTCACGCGCCTATGGTTCTCTGCTCAACCTTGGAGTGGTAAAGGTTGCGTCGCGTCATACCTTTGTGATCGATCCAGACGGACGCATCGCCGATGTTTTTGTTCAGGTCAACCCAAATCGCCACAGTGAAGAGGTACTCACCGCACTCGACACCCTGCAGAAATCTCAGCTTTAGAGATTGACGATGACTTGTTCCTTGGTCGTGTCCCGGGGTATGAACGATCCATTGCCACACTGCGACGTCAGGGCTAAGACCCAAGATCGGCAGCTCTGATCCAGATAAGCAATTTCGATACCCGCCTTTAAAGCGTGCGGATCCTCCCAACGAACGGTACCTACTCCCCTCATTTGTTTTTGCTCGGTAGCGAAATCAAAGGCAAATTGCACGGGGCCAATCTCCAGTTCACGGTCCGACCAAATACAAAACCCGCCAGTCCCAAATGCAATTTTCCCACCCCCCGCCGCATCAGGCATGCTGATAAAACTCTGCTTCAAAACTTGCCCTGTTTCTCCCGCGGAGGGCCTGCTCCAAAGTTCCGTTCTAGTGGTCAACACCGTCTCAACCGTTCGAGTGAGTTCCTTGCGATTCACAGGTTTTGTCAGAGCGGCTTCCGCTCCCAGATCCATGGCCTCCCTAAGGTTAACGTCCGAGAACCCGGTGATAAAAATTACACTGGGAGTGTGCGTTCCTGAGGCCTTGATACTCTTCAGCAATGCCACTCCGTCCATTACGGGCATGCGTACGTCGGTCAGGATGGCGTGGACCTTTTCGTTTTCCATGGATTTCAGGGCAACCGCCCCGTTGGGGGCGGTCAGGACCTTACCTGCCAGGCTCCTGAACCATTCTTCTGTAATTTCCAATAGCATCGGCTCGTCTTCCACTATCAGAATCGTGGCGTCCTTTAGTTGCACGCTAATTGCTCCTTGACGGTCGGAAGGACAAACGAGACACAAGTATTGCCGTTTTTCTCGCCGAGCTCCAACCTTCCGCCGTGATCCTCGGCAATCGTCTTGCAGATACTTAGCCCTAACCCCGTTCCTTTGCCCACTGGCTTGGTAGTAAAAAATGGTTCTAAAACATGAGGTTTGGCTGCTTGAGGGATTCCGGGGCCATTATCGATAACGGAAACCTTGATGAACTCCCCGCTCCGTTCCAGTTCGATATGGACCCATTTCTCTTCTGGGTTTTCAGTCACCGCGTCAAACGCATTCTGCAGAAGGTTCAACAGCATTTGCTCTACTTGCACTTCGCGGCAGCGAACCTGAAGGCCGGGATCAAACGCCGGCTTCGTCAGCGTCACTGAATGGATGCGGAATCGCTCACTGCATAACTCCAGCGTCTCTTCAATGATCAGGCTGAGGGGTACGTTGCGGAATGCGTCTGAACTTCCCTCCCTGGAAATCTGTCGAAGGCTCTTTACGATCTTGGCAATCCTCTCGGACGTTTGCAGGATGCGTTGGCTGTTTTTTAACAGCAGATCGCTCGCTGGTTTTTCTTGCTCCGCAAGGTCCACGAGGTTGCTGGCCGCGCCATGAATGACGCCCAAGGGATTGTTGATTTCGTGCGCGATGCTGCCTGCCATCATCCCTAGCGCCGACAATCGTGCATTAGAAACCGCTTGTGCCCGGCTTAGTTCCAGTTCTGTTTCCAGTTTCTTTTGCCCTGTGACGTCCTGAAAAACAATGATCCCGCCACGCACCGTGCCGTCCACATTGAGCAGAGGGCGTGCGACAATGCTGATCCATGTGCCGATTGGAGAAAATTCGTTCTTCACCCACATCTCAGTTTCTGCACTCACGCCCCGCATGGCCTTGGCCAGAGGCAAGTCCTCGGCTTCGAATAAGGTTAGCTTGTCGGACCGGTACAGCCCGTATTTAACCGGCCAGTCCTCCGGATGGGTCTGCCCGGGGTTGTCGCCGAACAACTGGCGCGCCGGTCCATTGAATAGCAAGAACTCGGATTTGCTCGCCACGATCAGACCGTTTCCCATGCTGTCGATCACCGTTTCCAGTAGCACAGTCTGTTCTTGCAGAGTCTGCAGCGCCTTCCGTCTTTTGGTGATGTCCTGTACTTGAGCGATAAACTGTTTCGGCTGCCCACTCGCGTCTCGGACCAGGGAGCCGCTTAGCAACACCCATACCACATCCCCGTTCTTGCGCAAATACCGCTTTTCCATTTGGTACGAATCGATCTCGCCTCTAAGCAGTTGTTGCGCTTGCGCCAAGTCAGCTTCCAGATCTTCCGGATGAGTGATGGTTTGGAAATCGAGCTTCAACAGTTCTTCCAGGGAGTAACCCAGCATATCGCTGTAAGCCCGATTGACCCGAAGAAACTTTCCGTCAGGTGCGACAAGCGCCATGCCGATCGCCGCGTATTCGAAAGCGGTCGAGAACCGTTCCTCGCTTATGCGAAGTTGTTCCTGAGTGTTTCTCCGTTTCGTTTGGTCGGCCGTGATCTTGGCAAAGCCAAGCAGAGCGCCACTCTCGTTTCGGAGGGCAGTCATGCTGACGTGGGCCCAGAATTGTGTGCCATCCTTGCGTACCCGCCATCCTTCGTCTTCGACGCTGCCTTGGTCAGCTGCGACCTGCAATAGCCGTTCGGGCTTGTGCTCTCTGTTGTCTTCTTCGGTGTAAAAAACCTGGATGGGCTGTCCCACAATTTCTGACTGGGAGTACCCCTTGATACGTTCGGTTCCCGGGTTCCAGGTAACTACCCGCCCTTCCGCATCGAGAATGAGAATTGCGTAGTCTTCGACCGAGCTAATCAGCAAATCGAATTGACGAGTACTTTGCGCCATTATTGACTGATGATCTGGGTCTTAACGTTTCAGTGCCGGTTCGGCGGGATCATCCGGATTCCTACAACTGCCCCACAGCGTATCTTGGAACTCCATGATACCCGCTCACTACCTTAACTAGTAGATAAACATCTTTCTGTGACGCATATCACAAAACTGTGTCCCGAATCCGGACGCAATTCACTCAAATGAAATTTGTTTTCTTGCTAGTGAAGGAGTCTGCTGGTTACCGTTGTAACCTTCAAAATCTCCTCCTGATTCTGCTATGGTTTCAGCCTGTAGCAGACTGTTCCCTTGACTCTCCCGTCTGTTCGCGGCGTATCCTGCTATTTCCGGGCGAATTTTACGTGCAAGATACCGAACAACCTGATGTGGATCTCCAGGAGATCCTCGAAAAGCCGATCCGCGAACTGGGCCTGAAGATTGAGGGTTCGCCGCTGGAGCGCTCTGTGCAGCAGTTATATAGGGAGTTGGAAAGCAAAAACCTGAGGAAGTTTCATCCGGCGTGCTACTTGTCCGATGAATGGGGTTGCCCTTCAGGCGAGCCGGTAATCGGCATTCCCTTTTATCTCGCAGACCATCAACTCTCTCACCTGGAAAAATCGCACAATGATCTTGAAGATTCGCGCGAGATCATGATGTATCTGCGCCATGAAGCCGGCCACGCGTTCAACTACGCTTACAAACTTCACCGCACGCCCGAGTGGAAAGAACTCTTTGGTCCGTTTCGTCGTCCCTATCACGACAACTATCGTCCCGTCCCATTCTCACGAAATTACGTTCGCCATCTCGCCGGATGGTACGCCCAGAAACATCCCGACGAGGATTTTGCTGAAACCTTCGCGGTTTGGCTGACACCGCGCTCGGCTTGGCGTAAACGTTACCTGGGCTGGGGTGCGCTGACCAAGTTGCGTTACATGGATCGCATTGCCCGTGAACTCGGGAATGTTGATCCGGTCCGCCGTCGCGGTCAAACCGATATCACGGTCGACGAGATGGACATGACGGTCGCGGAATTTTATCAGCACAATGGCGCGGAGGTTGCGCTCGGCGATCTCACTCTGGATACCGATCTGCGTGATATCTTCGATGGCTCGAAGCGTCGCAAGCAGGGAATCTCTGCTCAAATCTTCCTGCACCGGCATCGCAAGACCATCACCGATAAGGTCGCCTACTGGACCGGAGCCCAAAGGCCAGTGATCAAGAAACTTCTGGAACAGATTGCCAAAAGAGTTGGAGAACTCAAGCTTTTCGCCGATCCGCACCGCGAGTCGGAACACATTATTCAACTCTCGGTTTTTCTCACTGCGCTGGCTATGAACTACATGGCTCGGGGAAAGTTTGTGCAGCCATGAGCCTTAGCACTCAGGAAAATCGGCCGCGCTTCCGGAGACCTCGATGACCCATGCCAAACTAAAAATCGGAATTCTCTACGACGTTTGGGGGGAGGACGCGGTTGCCGAAGTTCCTGAAGAGAAGCCGAGCAAGAAAAAGAAGAAGTCCAGCAAGACTCATCGCGAGAAAGAAGACCGAGAAGAAATTTTCGAAGCCCTGGAAAAAATTGGCCACGAACCCTTCTATCAGGTACTGGACGGAACGGCGCAGTGCCTCACCTCCCTTATCAAATGTGGTGCGGACCTGATTTTCAATCTCACCGAATCCTTTGCCGGCGACGATACCAAAGAAATGAATATCGCCGCCTACATGGATTTGATGGGCATTCGCTACACCGGTGGCGGGCCGCACGCGCACTTCCTGGCGCAGGATAAAGCCACTGCCAAAAAGATGTTCGCCTTCCATGGGATCAAAACTCCGTATTTTGCCACCGCTTACCGGGGCCGTATCGAACACGCTCATGACGTCTCGTTTCCGCTCATCGTGAAACCAGTGTGGGAAGACGGTTCTATTGGTATCGATGCCGGCGCCGTCGTGAGCAGCATCAAGGAACTCATGGAGCGGGTGGAATACATTCAGAACGAGTTCGACTCTCCAGCCCTGATCGAAGAGTACATCGAGGGTAGGGAAATCTACGTGGGAGTTCTCGGTAGCTACGAACGTGCGCAGGCCCTTCCGCTGGTAGAACTCGATCTCTCAAAACTGCCAGAAGGCATGCCTAAAATCGCCAGCTACGATTTGAAATTCGAGAAGGACACGCAAGCTTACAAGCTAAGCAAATCGCACTTGGTGACGGATCTGGACGAAGAGACAGTAGCCAAACTACAGGCCACCGGGTTAGCCGCTTACCAGGCGGTCAAATTGCGCGACTACGGACGTATCGATATGCGCCTCACCCCCAAGGGCGAAGTCTACGTAATTGAGGCCAACCCCAACCCCTGGCTCTCCAGCAAGCATGAGTTCGCCATGGCCGCTAAGTCCTCGGGTCGTTCTTACAGTGATTTGATTGGTGAAATCGTGGAAATGGCGGTCGCGCGCTATTCGGCACATCCCACGGAAACACTATCCTAAGTTCGGTTCGATATGTTTAGGCACGTCCAGAAGGAATCTAGGTACGTATACAGCAACAATGGTATTGAACCTTATATAACTTGAGGTTAGAACGCTCGTAAGCGGAGTACTCTGAATCGTTTTCCTGCGTCTCCCGCCGATCACAGAGCTAAAGGATTGAAGCACAGGCACTTGGAGGCTTGAATGACTCAAGGCAAACCTGCCGATTTTGCGATTCTGTATCGCGCCGCATTCGCCGAGCGCGATCCGGACAAGAAGCTAACGTTGCTGCGGGAAGTCCAACAGCTGTTGCATTCATGGCAACAAACGGAGGAAGGACCGATCGCCTCCAATCCGGAAATTAAGCCTCATTCCCGTCGCTTGGTCAGAGCCGCCTCTATCGTTTGACCCTTCTCTCCGCACCTCCAATAGGAAAAAGAAACCCCGAGGGTGTCCGGCCCTCGGGGGTTTTAGTGGAGGTCTCGATTTTCTTATGCTTCCGCTGCAGCGCTTGGGACCATCCACTGGGGCTGCGGCGGGTTCTTGGGAAGAATGTCCAAGTAAAGCACCGCATAACGAAATGCCAGTACCACAGCCGTAAGCACCGCCAGCGTGGCGGCAAACTCAGTCCACTTCGGGACATAATATACGCCGGAGCTGGACTGCAACCCGGTGATCGAGACATTCAGCCGGTTAGCCATAAAGCCCATGACCACCAGGGAGCAGGTCCAGTAAAGGCTTTGCGGATTGTTGCGGATCTTATCCCGGTTCAACAGGATGATTGGCGCAATGACCAACAAAGCGATTTCCAGCCAGAACGATAGGGTTTCCTCGCGCCACATCCACAGATATTGAGTCGCATCATTACGGATTAAGTCGACCACCCGGAACACACCGTAGAGGGCCAGCAAGGGCACGATAACTTTACTAATGTCGCTGCAGATTCTCATGTCCACTCTTACATTGAGCGACCGGACACAAAGATAGAGCGCCATGATCGTCACGGCCAGTCCGGCCGGAATCGCCGAGAGATAAAACATCGTGGTCAGGTACGGGCTGTACCAGAGTGGATCGAGCTTGCCTTTGGTGATGAGGTAGAGTCCGCCAAGAAACGACTGGTGCATCGACGAAAGAAGCGTCCCCGCTAGCACCAGGGCAATCAGCAGGTTGTGGTGCCATCGCAGGTAGAGTTGCCGCAACCCGGCCCACGGAATCTTTTCCACCAGCGCCGGGGAGAATTCGAGTGCCAGCACCGAGGTGTAGAGCATCACGCACCAGGAAACTTCGAATAGCACCGAATGCCGGTTCCACATCACAATGGGATGCCAGATTCTCCACGGCAATCCCAGTTCATACATCATTCCGGCAATCACTGAGGAATATCCCAGAAACGATATCAGTACCGCCGTCCTCAGAATCGGCCGGTAGCGCTCAAACCCGAGCAGGTAAACCGCCGCTGCGATCGCGAACCCGCCAGCCGAAAGACCAACGCCGCAGAGGGTCCCGATTCCCACCCATAATCCCCACGGCTGAGCGTCGGTGAGATGTGTCGCCGCTTTGAATCCGAGCGCAAACCGCGCGTAGGTAGCGTAGATGCCAGCCGCAAAGATCAGCGTCACGATCACTTGCCAGAGATTTATCTTTGAAAACTTTGAAGATGTCATGATTAGCTCCTGTCCTCGGACTGCGAAGCTCTTTCTCGCGCTTCCGCCATCGCTACTTCAGCCCGACGCTGCGTGATCCAGTACAAGCCTGACAGCAACGCTCCCCCGACCAGAATGACTGTCGGTCCGTCGCCCAAGGCGCTGGCCGTCAGCATGGGTAATGGTTGCTTGGGCGGAGCTCCAAATCCCAGCTTTTCAAATGGAACATCCGAGATAAAGAACACCGAAGTCCCACCAGCTTCCTCGCTCCCGTAAATGTGTTTCACATACTTCGAGTCATTCAGGATTCGCCGCTGCGCCTCTTCGAGCATTTCTTCTCGCGTCCCTGAAATTGAGGCCTGCACCGGACAGGCTTCCACGCATGCCGGTTGCTGGCCTCGGATTTGCCGTTCCGAGCACCCATCGCACTTTTTGACGTACGGAACCAGCTTGCTCCACTCGTATTTCGGCACATTAAACGGGCATGCCACAATGCAGTACCGGCAGCCAATACACTTGGAGCCGTCGTAAGTGACTGGTCCGAGCGCCGTTTTTTTCAGCGCGCCTACCAGACAAGCCGAAGCGCAGGCTGGGTCCTGGCAGTGCATGCACATGCGCCGCACGAACCGGTCACCATGGTCTTCTACGATGGTGAATGCCGTGGTCGAGAGCTTGCTTTCGGTTTCCTTGGGAAAGCCGTGAATTTCTTTACAGGCCTGTTCGCAGCTTCGGCAGCCGATGCATTTCGTGATGTCTATCAAAATCGATCTCGTGCTAGCCATGACTTCTCCTTTCTTCTGCTCGGTGCAGCTACGACAGGAAAATATCCTTCAAGAGTTTTTTTCTCAGATCGATGGTCAGTCGCGGCAGCAGTCCGTTCACTGGCACTCCGCCGTCCTGCGCCAGCGCCGGCGAAAGCTGTGACAGCGTGGCATTCAGGCGGGTCACGTTGTTCTGCATCCAGGGCGCGACCATCGGGCCCTGCACCAGGTTTTTCTGGTTCGTCGATAGCTCAGGGGACTTCACCAACGCGATCCAACCGTCCTTGTAGGGATCACGCGTGACCAGATTCGGATCTTTGATTGCGTCGCTGTTGATCGCTGTTACCACCCCTTCCACCGGAGACAACAGCTCTACCGTGGTATCGCCGCTGCTGATTGTCATCAATTTCTGTCCTTGACGTACCCAGCGATTTGGACCAACCACGTCGATGTGGTCAATCTTGCCCAACAGGTTCGTGGCAAAGCTGTCGACTCCCACCCGCGCGTTCTCCGTGCTTTCCTTCATCACCCAGGTGTGGCCGGGATGGAAGCAGTATCCCTGCGGAATTTCAAATCCCATCTCGCGCTCGACGCGAGGGGCCTGCGGCTTGGCCCACAACTCCGGCCGGACCGCGGGTTGGTCTTGCGGCTGACGAAAATAGCTGATGGTCATGATTAGCAAAAACATTAGGAGTACAAACAGGATGGACATTTGAGACCTCCCTCCGGTCGTCGCTTCGCACGCTCAGACTGGCGACAAGCCGTATAGCGTCTTCTTTAAGTGCACGCAGCATGCAAAACACTGGAATCGGAAGTTTTGTTGAAGTGGCTGGACTTAGAGTGAGACTGAAGTAACGAGTTCTGGTCGCTTCCACTGCGAAACGCAGTGAACCGCTGCTTTTTGCAGTAGTGCGCAATGCGGGACCTGCGATTCTGATAGCTGACGCAAGTGGCTAGTTTTCCGGATTTTGCGACGCCTCGCCGATTGCTATGATCGACTTTGGTAACCACTCAGGAGCATTCAGTGATTTCTCGCAGGTTCATTCAATTATTCCGTCTTTTCTTCTTGATTCTCGCACCCATCGCCTGCGCTTCCGATTCCGGCCTTTCCGTCACGGCCCAGCCCGATGTACCGCTCATCGAGCACAGAGATGGTCAACAATTGCTGAATTTCGATCTCGCCGTTTCCAATCACGACAAATCAACTCTCCGCCTTAGCGAAATTCAAGTCAGCGTTTTCGATTTTGACGGTCGCCTGGTCTCGCGCCGGACCGTGAACTCCGATGGCCTGGCGCCGGGCGTAGAGATCGTTGCTAAAGCCTTGCTGGCTCCGGGAGATACCGTCGATATCTTCAATCCTTTTTATTCCTTCCCGGATGGCGCTCCCATTCATTGCATGGAATACGTCCTTCACTACCTTCTCGAAGACAACGACGCAGAACGGGAACAGAACCGCCACCGGCTGCCTATGGACTACGATGTCGAGACTCGGATTTCAGTTTCGCCGCGCGACAACCCACCAAAAACCAACCTTATTCTGCCCCTGGCAGGAAGAGTCTTTGTCTGGGAGGGGCATGATTTTTACGCTCATCACCGCCGCGTCCCGCTGCATGCTGGCAGCGCCCAGAAACTTGGCCTTCGCGCAAATCCCAATCGTTATGCCTCCGACCTGGTGATTGTCGATGAAAAGGGGCAGATGTATCGCGGCGACCCCTACAACAAGAAGAATTGGTATACCTATGGGGTTCCGATCTATGCACCGGCGGATGGAAAAGTCGTCGCTTCAGCGAACGACATCCCGGACAACGAATTTCAGGGCAAGCACATTGTGTCGCCGGACCTAGGTCCCACTGGCGCTGATCCCGAACTGGGGAACTTCGTATTGCTTGATCATGGAAACTCCGAATTTTCGCTCTTGCCTCACATGATGCCAGGAAGCGTTCGAGTAAAGGCTGGCCAGACAGTGCATCAGGGCGAAATTATCGGACGCGTCGGATTCTCTGGCGATGCGATCTTTCCCCACGTCCACTACGCGCTGCTCTCCGGACCGGATATTCCACGTTCTGAAGGACTGCCCGCTTACTTCACCCATTTTCGCCGCCTTTTGGGGGGGCAGTCCCTTCAGACTGAACGAGGCACTCTGGACACCGGAGACTTCGTAGAAAGCACCACAGCAGACGGTCGGTAACGATCTGGGGCATTCGTCTTCTCCGAAACCCCTTAAATGCATTCATTTACCCTGTGTGGTGTGTCAGATCGCCGCACACTAAAAGTCACGACCTTAAGTGACGGAAATCACAGCACATAATCGCCTCTGAGCAGAGAATCTCAACAGTTGCAGCATAGCTGCGGCGATTATTTACAGCGTGTGAGGCTCGTCAGTGGCCCAATCCGCAACATGTTCCAGAACGGCGCGTAAGGCTACGGCTCCCTCAGTCCTAAATTTAGATTACGGAGAAAAGCAATCATGAAGACGACGAAGCTGGTGGTGCTCGTAGTAACGATCGCATTGGCACTGTTCATCCTGATCCCCAATCTTTCTTGGGCCCAGGACGGCGCTGCCACCTACAAGGCAAAGTGCGCTATGTGTCATGGCCCAGACGGCGCTGGCAAGCCTGCCGCAAAAATTCCCAGTTTGGTTTCCGACGACGCGAAGAAATTGTCCGACGCGCAGATAACCGACATGGTCGCCAATGGCGGCCCGACCAAGAAGGCCTCACACGCGTTTGCAACCAAAGGCTTGAGCGCTGACGACGTGAAGGGCGTGGTCGCCGCGGTTCGCGATCTGCAGAAGAAGTAGTTACGCTGTTTCCCGGACGTGCACTGCCGCCCAGGCCAAGAGAGACCGTCTGTGAGTGGCAGGGAGAGGCTCGAGGTATGAGTCGTGAAAACCGCCGTCTCAATTCGGCGCGGGACACGGAACAGCGGCCGAACTGTAACCCGCTCTGATACTCCTCGACGCATTTCCCGAATGGGATCAGCCCTCCCGGGTCCGGCACTCACCTCCGGACCCGGTGCTTTTTTCGCAGTCTGGCCGCTGCAGTCCTGTTGTCCGGTTTCCAGGTCCGTTCCAGCTTTATCATCGCTGATTTCTTACCTCATCCCCTTGGAACGGAAGTCCGGCCTGGGAGCATTGAGGAGAGATTTCGATGAGCAAGGCTCTGTTGTATGACGCCACTGTCTGTATCGGTTGCAAGCAATGCGAGCAGGCTTGCGCCGACCAGAACAAACTACCCTACACCGACGCTGTCGCCGCTGAAGAGCGCCAGTCTGACCACAAATACACCGTAGTCTTAACCAAGGGCGACAAGTTCATGCGCCGCCTGTGCATGAATTGCCAGGAACCAGCGTGCGCCTCAGTCTGCCCTGTGGGTGCGCTAAAGAAGACTGCCCTCGGGCCGGTCACTTACGATGCCAACAAATGCATGGGATGCCGCTACTGTATGGTGGCATGTCCATTTAGCGTCCCCAAGTACGAGTGGAACAAGCTTTTCCCGAAGGTTCAGAAATGCGTGATGTGTCCCGATCGCGTAGCTGCAGGGAAGCAGACCGCATGCGCTGAAATCTGTCCCACCGGCGCCACCAAGTTCGGCGAGCGCGACGACCTGATCGCTGAAGCTCAACAGCGCATTCACGACAATCCCGGCAAGTATGTGAACCATATCTACGGGCTTACCGAAGTCGGTGGCACCTCGGTCCTGCTCCTCTCCGGTGTTCCTTTCGAGCAGTTCGGTTACCGCAACGATCTCTCCAAAGACCCATTGCCTCTGCTCACTTTCCGTGTACTCTCCCGAATCCCGGATTTCGTTCCGATTGGTGGGATGTTACTCGGGGGAGTCTGGTGGATCTCGCACCGCCGGGAAGAAGTCGCCTTGGCTGAAGGCCATGGGCAGACGTCTGAGCCACACGAAAAAAACCGGAGGACTCGATGAAAATCAAATTCACTTTCTGGAAGCTTGTCTTCCTCGCTTTGATGGTGGCTGGCTTCTACGCTACCGTCGTACGATTCACCCGCGGTCTCGGCCCGTCTACTAATCTGAGCGACCAGTTCCCCTGGGGGATATGGATCAGCTTTGACGTGCTCTGCGGTGTGATGCTGGCGGCTGGTGGCTTTACTCTCACTGCGGCCGTCCACATCTTCAATATCAAACGGCTGCACGACATCGTTCGCCCGACCGTCCTCACCGCATTCCTTGGCTACATGTTAGTTTGCGTCGCTCTCATGTACGACCTCGGTAAGCCGTACAACATCTGGCATCCGCTCATCATGCGCAATCCCCACTCCGTGATGTTCGAAGTTGCTTATTGCGTGATGCTCTACACCACTGTGCTCGCGCTCGAGTTCTCGCCGATCGTGCTGGAGAAGTTCAACCTGCAAAAGCCCTTGAAGATCATTCGCGGCTTCCTGATCCCGCTCGTGATCTTCGGCGTGATTCTCTCGACACTTCACCAGTCGTCGCTCGGCACCCTCTACTTGATCATGCCGGAAAAGCTGCACCCGTTCTGGTACACGCCACTGCTTCCGGTGTTCTTTTTCTTGTCGGCGATTGCTGTCGGCCTGGCGATGACCATCTTCGAGTCGTCGATGAGCTCCAAACACTTTGGCCGCGAACTCGAACTGCCAATCCTCCAGGAACTCGGACGGGTATTGGTCATAGTGCTCTCGGTCTACGCTATCTTGCGCTTCGAAGACCTCTTCCATCGCGGTGTTTTAGGGCTGGCGTTGCAACCGGGGTATGAAATGTACCTTTTCTGGCTGGAGATCTCACTAGCTCTTATTCTTCCCTTGGCTCTGCTCTTTCAGCCAAAAATTCGCCAGAGTGCCGGCGGCCTGTATTTGGCCTCGGTATGTGTCGTGCTCGGCTTCATCACCAACCGCATGAACGTCAGCATTACCGGTTTCGAGAGCGCGGCGGGGGCGCATTACATCCCTAAGTGGACCGAGCTTGCCGTGACCGGAGCCATTATCGCTGCGGGTTTCGCGCTGTTTGGGTTGGCAGTGAAATATCTGCCAATCTTCCCGGCTGAACACGCTGCCCCAACTCGTGAGCTTCTACAGGAAGCGGTTGTTGCTCCCGTGCTGCGCCATGCTGGAGATTAATTCAAATCGACGCTGGACGCGGTTCACTCACAGTCTGAGCGCGAAGCTCATCGCTTTATTGTTGAGCACCATGGTGGTGATCTTTGCGCTCCTCGGTTATCTGAACATCCGTTTGCATCGTCAGCATCTGGAGGCTGCCACCCGCACCAGTGCCGAGCGTATCAGCGACGTCATCCGCAGCAGCACTGCGTATTACATGTTGCGCAATGACCGTGAAGGTCTCTATCACACCATTCAGACCATGGCGGACGAGCCCGGCATCTCCAAGGTGCGTGTCTTCGACCAGAGCGGCCGCATCAGCTATTCGACCGACCCCATGGAGGTCAATCACGTTCCCGGCAAGAGCGCCGACTGCGACACATGCATGTTAACGCCCGCTTTGCCGATCTCCGAACAAGACCGTTTCCGCATCTTTCGCGACAACGCCACCGGCCAACGGGCTCTGAGAGTTCTGACGGCCATTCCTAATCAGCCGGCTTGCTCCAACGCCGCCTGTCATGCTCATCCTGCCAGCCAGCAAGTCCTGGGAGTGCTCGACACCAGTCTTTCGCTCGCCAAAGCTGACGCGCAAATCGCTGAGAGCAGCGATCGCACCCTTGCCTACACACTGGCGGCCATGCTTATCGTGGCCGTACTTAGCTGGCTTTTCATTTTCCGTGTTGTTGATGGGCCCTTCAGAGCTCTTACCCGAGGCACAGAACATCTTTCGCAAGGCGAGCTTGGCTACCAGATTGAGGTGCGCTCGCAGGATGAGGTCGGTGATCTCGCCCGCTCCTTTAACGCCATGAGTCTTGAACTCCGGGCGGCGAACGAAGAGATCATTGCCTGGGCCAAGACGCTTGAAGATCGCGTTACCGAGAAAACCCGCGAACTCAAGGGCGCGCACGACCACATGCTGCATGTGGAGAAGATGGCTTCGATCGGCAAACTCGCCGCGGTCGTAGCTCATGAGATCAACAACCCACTATCCGGGATTCTCACTTACGCTAAGCTCCTCGAAAAATGGCTGAAACGCCATGAAATCGAAAACAAAGAGGACGAAGCGGTTCAGTGTCTCGAACTCATCGCCGGGGAAAGCCGTCGTTGCGGAGATATCGTGAAAAATCTTCTCACTTTTTCCCGATCTGCCCCGATGAACGTTCAAACCACGGATCTGAACACCGTCATCGACCGCTCCATTCGCTTGGTCCAGCATCAGTTCGAAATGGCTGGCATTCAGTTACAACTGAACGTGCAGAACGACCTGCCGCTCATGCAGTGTGACCCCGCCCAGATCGAACAGGTTCTGCTGGCGCTGATCATGAACGCGATCGATGCCATGCCCCATGGTGGGAACTTATGGATCAGCACCCGGCTTATCGAGGACAGCGACAGAGTCGAGATCGAAGTCCGCGATGATGGGGCGGGCATTCCCCCTGAGATTCTTCCCCGAATCTTCGAGCCATTTCTCACCACCAAAGAGAGCGGCCGAGGCGTTGGCTTGGGTCTGGCTGTAAGTCACAGTATTGTGGAGCGCCACAGTGGTCGAATTGAGGTGACATCGACGTTAGGCAAAGGCACTACGTTCGTTGTCACACTTCCCCTGAACGCTCCTTTGGAAACAACTGCCGCGAGCGCGACTCCGGCCCTAACATCGAACGTGAGGTGATGAAAGTGGGATCGCCAGGAAAATTGCTCATTGTGGACGATGAACTCAGCGTACGCGACTCGCTGGGGAAGTGGTTTCACGAAGAGGGCTATGAAGTTTCCACCGCTGAGAGTGCGAATGACGCGCTGACACTGCTCGCGGGACAGCGCTGGGATGCCGCGCTGGTCGATATCAAGATGCGAGGCACCGACGGAATCGAGCTCCAGCGTCGCATGCACGAAATCGATCCCGAACTAACCGTCATCATGATGACGGGTTATGCGTCGGTCGAAACCGCTGTGGCCGCCCTCAAGAACGGCGCCTACGACTATGTCACCAAGCCACTCGATCCGGACGAGATCGCACATCTGGTGAAGAATGCCTTGTCGCACAAACACGCCGAGCAAGAGAACGTTCGTCTGCGGGAAACTGTAGCGGAAGTTTCTCGTCCAGAAGAAATGGTCGGGCAAAGTGTCGCCATGCAAAAGGTCTTTGACGCCATCGAGACCGTGGGCCCTACCGATGCATCCGTTTTGATTACCGGAGAGAGCGGCACCGGAAAAGAGCTGGTCACGCGTGCTATCCATCAGGCCAGCCCGCGCCGCTTTCATCCCCTGGTTGTCATCCATTGCGGCGCACTGACGGAAACATTGCTCGAAAGCGAATTGTTCGGCCACGAAAAAGGCGCCTTCACCGGAGCGCAGTATCGCAAGAAAGGGAAGTTCGAAATCTCCGAAGGCGGTACCGTATTTCTCGATGAAATTGGTGATATCAGCCTAAAGACTCAAACCGATCTCTTACGAGTGTTGCAGGAACACGAAATCGTTCGCGTGGGCGGAAACCAATCGCTGAAAGTAGACTTCCGCTGTGTCGCCGCTACCAACAAGGACCTCGAGAAACTCATTGAGGAAGGAAAGTTCCGGCCCGATCTGTTCTATCGCCTAAATGTGTTTCGCATTGAGATGCCACCGCTGCGGGAGCGTCGGGACGATATTCCCTTGCTGGTCGATCATTTCGTCCGCAAGTTCTCGCTTCAGATGAACAAGAAAATCAATCGCGTCTCGCCCGCCGCGATGAATCTCTTACAGCAGCAACAGTGGGCAGGCAACGTGCGCGAACTCGAGAACTCGGTCGAGCGCGCTATGGTCGTCGCACAGGAACCGGAAATTCGTGAGCAAGACTTCGCTTTCAAAACGCCTGCAAGTGTCAGCGCGAACCAAAGCCTTGATGAGATGGAGAAGTCCCATATCCTGCGAGTTCTGGAATCGTGCGCCTGGAACCAAAGTCGGGCGGCTGAAGTGCTTGAGATCGACCGCGTCACCTTGCACCACAAACTCAAACGCTACGGCTGGAGCAGGCAACAAGTTGAGACGCGATGAATCTCCAGTTGCTGCCAATCGGAAATCTCGACGCGGGCCTGCTGATGCATCTCGCCCCGGCCTTGGCCAACACGTTTCAGATCCC
Organism: uncultured Acidobacteriaceae bacterium; assembly: GCA_963708575.1. GTDB lineage: Bacteria > Acidobacteriota > Terriglobia > Terriglobales > Acidobacteriaceae > DASVWZ01. Next base: position 2,581,790 of record CAVPTB010000007.1, on the reverse strand, counting down.
GTGTGAGATCTTGAGCACTTCCATCGACCCGGAGTTTGCATTTCATGGAGAGCGCCAGCAATATCATTCTTCCGAGATTCTGGCCCGCATGCAGAACTTCGTCGCGCCAAATTCTTGGCGGATTCTCGGTGTCACGGCAGTCGATCTGTACATCCCTATTCTGACTTTTGTTTTCGGAGAGGCGCAGATGGGCGGACCCTGCGCGGTGGTATCTCTGCATCGTTTGCGTCAGCAATTTTATGGCCTGCCGCATGACGAGGAAATACTGCGCCAGCGCCTGCTCAAAGAGGCAGTTCACGAGGTGGGCCACACTGTGAATCTGACCCATTGCGAAGATTACGGTTGTGCTATGGCGCCATCGCACGCGGTCGAATGGATAGATTTAAAGGAAATCTGGCTGTGTGACATGTGTCAGCGAACCGTTTTCGCTCGCTAGACTGAGACTCTTTCAGTTGACGACAGGATCCGGAGGTAAATACTACGCTGGCCTTCTCTTGGAGGCCATTTGCAGGATCGGCAAGGGCAATTGCAGAATCCGTGTCTCGTGTTCGTGAGCGGACTGAGCTCGAACCGCTATCCCTTTTCCCTGGGGGAATGGGTTGGAAATTACCTCAAACTCGTCTCCATAAATCCGGATACGTTTGGATTCCGCGTAGCCTAACTTTTTCAGCCGTTCACAAAGTTCGCTGAGCTGCGACAGTTCTGAACCGGTCGGCGAGAATTCAGTATTCACAATGTCTGAATTGTATCGGTTTTCCAGAGCTCAATCTGGTTCGGCCGTCACAAACGAGTGTGATACCCGATCTATCCTTGGCCGCGATGCAAAGAAACGACTTACCGTCTCATGCAGACTTTGCCAGCAGATGTGGAGACGACAATCGGGTGCGCATCCTGGCCAACTCCGCGAGGCGATGTTTTACATAGCCGTCTTCCGTCAAGTGAGCAGCTGCTGTGTCCTCAAGATTGGATCCGACCAATCGATCAATCGGAGCGCGCTTTGCGAATTCGGGGTCGGATTGCGAACAAAAACGACAGTCTCGCCCAGTGCGGGTATCAGTCCGGAGGGAGTTACGATGAAAAAGATCCATGAGAGATAGTCTTCTCCTTGCGCTCTTTTTAGCTTTGAATGAACAGAAAGTGTATATCACAAACAGTGTTGGTAAGGAAACTCGTCAGGCGACAACCGGGTCAACGCTTTTCAACATGCGTTCTCCGTCTTCGCGCGTTTCAGGTACAAAAATTGTGAACACAACCGCCCCTATGATTCCCAGAAGGGCGAAGCTGTAAAAAGTAGCCTTAAAGCCCAGACGTTGTACCAACATTCCTGTCAATAGCGGTCCAACCACACTGCCGATCGCAAGTGCCGTCGCGAAAAGTCCCATGAGCGTATTGAAACGCCCGCGGCCTCGCGTCAGATCTGCGGCAAGCGCTACCACCGCAACGCCATAAATACCAGCTCCAATTCCATCTAAGCCCTGCAACCAAACGATCGCCTGTGGGGTCGTTACAAAAGCGTAGGAGAGGATTCGCAATGGAAGCACCCAAAATGCAATGGCCATCACTGGCTTGCGGCCCCAGCGATCGCAAAACCTTCCGGCGAGAAGAGCCACAGGCACCATTACGCACTGTGCGGTAAGGACGGTTGCCGTCATCAGCCGGTCGGAGCCTCCCAATTTCTTCACATACAACGCCACGGTAGGAAGAATGGGCGCATTGGCGAAATGAAAAAGAAAGATCGAGATAAACAAAAAAAGAACTGTGCGATCCTTTAGCAGTTCACTCGCTTTCACTGGTTTCTCCTCACGGCGAGTAAGCCCGGTAGCGACGTTTTCATCCAGGTCGCTTTCTCGAATCAGCAGCACAGCGCCCATCGCGAAGATCGACGACAGAGCAACTGCATAGAACACGGATCGTGGTCCAAATGCCGAGACCGCAGCCATCGCTGCGAGGGCTGCAACTATGTTCCCGGCGTGATTCCAGCCTTGGTTAGCACCCACGGTTCGGTTTAGCCGGTCGTGTCCAACCAGAGCCAGGGCCAGCGCTCCTAGCAAGGGCGCAAAAAAACTCTGCGCAACCCCAGAAAGAAAGAGGAGGGAATTGATCCAAAAGAATGATCGGACTACGAATGGAATAAACCCGAAGCAAATACCGGTTGCGAGCGCGGCCAGGGAGAAGAGGCGCCTACGGCAAGAAAACTTGTCCGTGATCAGGCCAGCCGGGGTCTGAAAAATCAAGGTTCCGAGGCCCGCCGCAGCTGTCGCAATCCCAATCGAATCGTACCGCCAGTGCGCTTCTTGCAAGAATGCGCTCAGGACCGGCAGGATTACCCCAACCATCTCGGCCTGGAAGAAGTTGGCAGCGTTCAACCCGAACTCGCTGCGCGCCGTGTTATGCCGTACTTCGGTAACACTCATGAGTTTCGCAATCTACGCTGTGCAAAGCTCATGAGAGATGAAGTTTCACTGACTGCGGTTGCCGCTTGGCGAAAGGACTTTAATTACTGAGCAATTAATTTCGAGAGCCGAACCTATGATCCCGAAAATCAGGCCAAAGGTCCTTACTTGTTGACAGCACTCCACGGAGCCTCGATCTGATCTTTAGTTTTGTCCGAAGGACTCCAGGGCGAATGGTAAGTTCGCGGCACCGGCGGTCGCCGAGCCCACGATCGCCAGATCTCCGGAAAACCCTCCCGTAGACGGCTGAATGTTCGCGATGCCATTTGCATCGGAAGTGGCTGGAATGTTCCAGGATCCGAGAATGATGGGAGGAGGATTGTTGTTGAACAGCCCATCATCGGCAGGGAGAATCGGGTTGTTTGGATCTCCGCGACCAATCAATGCCGCGAACACCACTGGGGCGCCCTCTACAGGATGGGGCGGATTTGCCGAATCGGTGACGCGTGCCACCACCGGCTGGAAATCCGTTCCCGGCCCTGCAACCTGCAGATTGCCACTGACCGCCTGAATCTGGAGCGCGGAACCGGCGACGGCTGATCCATAGAATGTCTGGCAGGGCGCGTCCCCCGGTTCCACGCATACGCTGACTCTCTCGTCTCCACTCATCGACAATATCTGTAGAGTACTGCTTACGTAACCATTTCCGTCCGTCTGTCCGCTCGACGGGCTGAGAGTTCCTGAACCTTTCGTTAAGTAGTAATGGACAGTCCGCCCGCTCACCGCCTTTCCATTCGAGAGAACCCTTGCGGTGAGCGTGACATTTGCCGCCGCGCCCTGCGCGATCCAGCCGTAGGGCGACAACAAGGAAAGATCCAGCGACGATGAAGTTCCCAGCAGTGTGGCTTGCACCTGTTGCGGACTGCTGTATGTCGCCGGAGCGAGCTGCGCGGTGATTGTGATTACACCACTCGCCAACACCGTTACAAACGTTGACACTCGCCCGCTCTCGTCGCTCACCACAGTGCAACTCCCTGCTCCAGAACAAGCTGAAAAAGAAACTGCGGGCGATGCGGTGAGAAAAACGCTCGCTCCGCTCACCGGAGTTGTCCTATCCGCCGCAACTACCTCTACCACGATTGGGTTGGGAGCCTGCCCCCCCACAGGAGTTCCAGGATTCGACCCAGACACCAAAATCAGAGTGTCAGTCGAACTGGCCCCGTAGGTCAAAACGCCTGTCATAACCGAACTCGCTTGAGTTGAAGGATCACTGAGAGTCAGGTTTTGCGTTCCATCCGGTTGGGCTGGCGCGATCACCAGAAGTTGGTTCGCCGATGCCGCCATCGTTTCCGCATTTACCGAACCGACCTGGGCTTGCAGATTCTGTTGAAACCCTATTCCCGAGACTGCAATCGCAGTTCCCCCGGAGACGCTGGCTCGCGTTGGTGTGACGTGATCGCCATACAGCACCCGCGCGTGGTAACGGTAGTCCGGCCTCCCGTCTCCGCGGTAGTCCGAAATTCCGATCCGGAATCCTGTCGCCTGCAACAGTTGCACATTGAGCGAACTCATCCCGAAGGTGAACGAGTTAAATGGTGATGGGGTGTTAGCTGGCGCCGGCGAATTGCCAGGGTCGGAGAGTGTCCACATTCCGATTACAGGCTGGGCCTTCACCTCAGACGGTTGTCCGAAATCATCTAGCGCTGTGACGGTTACGGAAATCGTCCGATTCGCCTGACCAGCGAACCAAAAGTAATCGATGTCACCGTATGGATCGAACGCCGCGCTCCAATCGCCTTCGGTCGGGACCGCTGCCGGCGAGTTGTAGGTTGTGGATCCAAACCAGTTCGCGGTTTGCACTGCGCTGTCTTGCATCAGGATGTCCTGTTGAACATCGCCGCCCAGCGTTACGGTGACATTGGTAGGTTGAGTTGATCCCGAGGGTTGGACCTCAAAACCAGCATACGGTCCGACTTCCCCCGACCACATCGGATCGAGCGCCTCCACCGTCAATTGATACTGCGCGTTGTTCTGACCATTTGGAATTTGCAGTCCGGCCAGATCGAAGAATCCTTCGAGCGTCGCATTGTTGGATCCCCAATCGTTGAGTGGTTGACCGCGGTTGTCATAAAAGCCTGTCGCCATGTTCCCGATGTTGCCGGCGAACAGAAAACCGGACACGGAGGTTGCCACGTACGCCCGTGACGGCAATCCCGTGCCCGGATCGATCCACCGCGCCACTACGTTGACCCCCTGCATTCCTTGTCCAGCTTGGCCATTCGTATTGGTGAAGTAAACCGCGCCATGGATACGTGCGGTGCTCGCGCTTAGGATTTGCTTGCCGGGGAAATTCCCGATGTTTTGACTCGTGACCGGATAAAGCCGCGAAATCGCTGCCTGATCATCCATCTTGGGAAGATAAGGATTCGGATAGCACTTGCTGATCGGCACGCAGTTCATGGGATCGCTGTTGTGCATCACCGGAAACCCGGTGTAGTCATCCTGCGTGGGCCGCGGATGAAAATTAACGACATTCAGGTTCGCTTGCGACCAGTCCATGCCGAGTACCCGGCCGAAGACTCTGACCAGGCGATACTCGACGTCCGTGAGTTGCGAATTATTCTGAGCGCAATTTCCGTTGACAATCACAAGCGCGTGAAGAAAGTGCGCGTCGGTGCTGAAATTGTCCAAACCGCCGATCACAGCATTTTCGAAACACTGTGAGGGGTCGCCTGCTCCTTGCCCTAACAGAGCATCCGTCACCGAACCATCCTGGTCGTAAACAACTCCGACAGGGCGGTTGGTCGCACTGGGCTCGATATCCGCCGGCATTGTGATGGAGTTGTCGCTATTGCGATAGACGTTTACGCCGCTGACGTCCTCCGCTAGTTGCCCACCTCGAGTCGCCAGCACCGCCGCTGTTGATATCGAGGTCCATTGGCTGAAGGCATCGGCGACCAGTGCGTCGGCAACTGGTCCAGGCAGAATCGAACTTAAATCGCCCTGGTCGGTGTAGTAGGTCACCACCCCTTGAGACCACGTCAAAGGCATCCCAGCCGTTCCGGGATTGAAGTAATTAACCCCTGCGACGTAGTGTGGTCCACCGGCGTGCGCGAACTGCGCGAGGATGACCAACAACCCCAACACGCTCAATAGAACATAGAAGATGATCCGCAATCTTCGGATCGCATTCGGAAGCTGCACTTCGCAACGAGCATCCGCTTCATCCAGAAATTGTTCGGCATACGCCAGTACTCTGTCAGCTGAGAGAGCATGCCGTCTCATGGCTGCTGCTCCCCAATCATTCTCAGGCTACGTTCAAACTCACCTATGTCGATGTCGTTGTTTGATCGAAACCTTTTCGCGAGCGTGGGGGGCAAACCGCCGCGCTGCTCTGGCCGCACGACAATTCTTCCCCGATCTCCAACCACGAATCGTCCCGCAGGCCCGTGAACGGGGCTGGTGAACCCCAGTTTGCTGGGAGGATAAAGAAACAGGAAAACATGTTCCCCTGGCCGGTAACGTTCGCCTTGCTGCCACAACCCGGCCCATTCCGAGACCACCAACGTCTGTCCGGTTCGAACGCCACGAACTGCATTGTCCACATGAAACGTGATCCGGGTTATGCCGATGCCGCCCGGCCGCGAAGGCGCAACGTAAACCACGGCTTTGACGGTGCCAGAGAAAACGTAACCAGAACTCTGCAAGAGAGGTCGAGACGCGGAAGGACGTTCTGGCGGTTCTTCGAATCCAACGAGCCGATCCGCCTGTACCCAGGATGCTTGCCCTAAGCCGAAGAACCACAGACAAGAGACGAGTTTGGCACGTACGCAACGCATCGCCGCCTCGCAAAAGCGGAGGCCAGCCTGACGGGGGAACTTGATGTTAAGTTGCAGGCGAAATCTTGAATGTGCCGCAGGTCACGACGATTTTGTGACTAATGAACCTCAAGATCCCGTAGGATCAACTAGCTCTCTACGGTCTCTATGGTTGATTTCTGATGTGCTGTTCTGCGGAGAGATAGGCGCCGGTCAGCAACAGCAACCCGGTCAAGAATGCCCAAAACATCATGCTGACTGACAACGCAAACGGCCCATACACTTCCTGAAAATTAAGACGGGGCAGCGCGACGATATAGGCGTATTTCAATATCTCCGAAAGCAAACCCATGATGACTGCGGCCGGCAACACCGATCGTGCCTGCACTTTACCGTTCGGCAAAAGCCAGTAGATCAGAAAGAAAATGGCAATACTGGTGGCTATGGCGAACACCTTCATGATCAAAAACCCCGCTAGCCTCGCCATCAGTATGTCGTGACCGAACGTCATGGTCCGCAGCAATGAAACATTTCCTGCGGTCAGCGCAATCGACAATAGCGCTAGCGCCCCACAGCCAAAGGCCAATCCCAACGCGATGAGCTGATTCCCGAGATACGACCGGTTGTTGGGGAACCGCCAAACCCGGTTCAACGCCACTTCTAGAGGCATGAAAATTCCGGTCGACGTCACCAAAAGGATCAGCAACGAGGCCAACTGCGCCCGCTGCCTCGCGTCTGCCAAAGCGTTGAGATTGCGGATGACGAAATCTTGCCCGGCCGGCAGGTAGTCCCGAAGCAATTCCACCACGACCTGGTCCATGTTTCGCGAATGAAACACGCGGCGGACGAGCGTCATCAGCAGTAATACGAAGGGGAAAAAAGACAGGATCGCATTTGCCGCAACCGAGAAGGCGAATGTGTGTACATCGGTCCGGAGAACGTATTTCACGGCGGACGCGAGCAGTCCGGTGTAAGCCTGAGGAGGCTCACTCACCCCCGCGGTTCTCGCTGGCGATTTTTCGCTAGTCTCCGGTATGGCCACTGGTGTGTTCAAGCTTTCCCCAATCCTATCAAATACTTGCACTGCTTTTGGCTAACTGAAGACGCTGATCTTCCGGAATGCACGTCGTAGATGCGATCTGTTCGATTATCGAACAAGCCTAATCTAAGGGGTTATTCAGCATTCTTTTCTTGCCAAAAAGGTAAGTTCCTGAATATTATTCTCTGCTCGTTGTGCAGCTTCGGCAACGGCGTTCTATCAGTTGGGTTGATGTTTCGTGACGGCAGTCGAAACTCGCGCTTCACGACGGGCTCCGGAGCTTTGCGCCTTGCTATCTCTGCACGGCGCAAAACTCAGGAGCCTTTCTTGTTGTGCCCAGGTTCTGCAGCACTCGAAGCTTTAACCTCCGGTTACAACGTCCTTAATTTGAGGGGGCAGTTAGCGTCACTTCGCGGGGGACGTTGAACCTATATTTCACCAGAGGCGAAAGGAGTAATTTGTGAGAGAGAAAGGTACAGTTAAGTGGTTCAACGGGGCCAAGGGGTACGGTTTCATCCAGCGCTCCACTGGGGAAGACGTTTTTGTGCACTTCTCTGCCATCCAGGAAAACGGCTATCGAACGCTGAACGAGGGCGAGACCGTTGAATTCGACTTGCTTAAGGGTCCCAAGGGCTTCCAGGCCGCCAATGTGAGCCGGGGCTAGCCACTTCAGATCTACTTTTTTATAAAACCCTCCCTGCCCTGGGGAGGGTTTCTTGTCATCAGCGCTTTTTCAGAACCATGTGGACTTCCGACGAGACTCGTCGCTGGTCCATTTGAAACTGTAAAGCATCCGCTATGGGAACGAACAACTCACGCCACGCCCCTACCAGTTCAGCGGTCTCAGGGTTGGCCGCCAGGCTCACTTGAACGTGGCGAAGCAGATCCACCGCATCGGTACCAAACCACCACTCCCCGATAGGCTCAAACCCAAACTCACGGCATATCCAATGCAGCGATGTCTCCGTGAACAGGTGTGTATGTCCCGCGCTCAATTGACGATGAAAGACCTTCGGAAATACCGCCTCAAGATACGCGGTCATGCTGAAAAGGGGGACAGAGATAAAAACGTAATTCACATTACTATTTTGCTGTAAGGCGGCCAGCATTGCGCGGGGATCTTGCAGATGCTCCAGAACGCCAATCATCGAAACGACTGAAGCCTCTACACTCAGTGCAAGCTGCTGCACCCCAGCCAACGAGTGATGCCGGAACTGCGCGCCGTCCACCATGGTACGAGCCAGTCGCAACTGACTCTCGGACACTTCGTAGCCAATCACGTTCTGCAGACCGGCACCTACGAGCGCTGCCACAAAATATCCCGAGCCCGCACCCATGTCGGCGAATGTGAGTTTCTGCGGTTGCTCGCCAGCCTCCCGAAGTACTTCACAAAGGAAATCGGATTTCGGAGCGTAAATGGCTGTAACTCGTGAGAAGTACACCTCTTTATCGGCTGCAGAATATGTCTTGGCGTAGTTGTTACCGGAGTTATCGGTGTACACAAAGCGGCAGAATTCATCTGTATCCTCGTTTGCCCCGTTGAGGTGCCCGCATGTGCCGCAAATTATGTACCGAACCGACAACTTTATGAACGACACGCCTTCCAACTTCCCGGCGCAGTTTTTGCATAAGGTCCGAAGCGGTTGCTTTGAATAGAACTCGCAAATGCGTTCCACATTTGTCCGAAGTTCGTCGTTCAGCTCAAAAAACGACGATTTCTGCAACAAGAGCGGCCCGCTCGCCTTTCCAAACCTCACCACTTTCGTCTTAGTCGACACTGACATCCCCTGTTTTCTCCTGATTTTTCCGTAGCTTACCAGCCAATCTTTGTTTGTGGTTGGTTTTATCCGCAAACCATTGATGTTTCGGAGCCTTTGCTTGAACTTGGACCTGTCCGGAGGATATCGAATGGCAAATGCAACCATCTGTGGACTAAGTCCCAAGCCTTCGCACTTCGCTCCTGCCTCCCGTATTCAGGAGAGCCTGACGGCATCCCTCGAGCGGAGAACTCTGCATTGGCTTGCGCAACGTACGCCTGGGTGGATTAACTCCGACCACCTCACCATCTTAGGATTTGTCTCGCAGTGCATGGCGGGTGTTTGTTATGCCCTGGTCCGAATCAATCCCGACGCCCTTCTTATCGGTATCGTCTTTTTGGGACTCAACTGGCTGGGAGACAGTCTCGACGGCACGCTTGCTCGGGTTCGCAACCGGCAACGCCCACGTTACGGCTTCTACGTAGACCACATCGCCGATTCCATCGGCGCTCTTTTCCTTATGGGAGGCATGGCGCTGTCTGGCTATGTTCATCCCATCGTCGCCCTCGCCATGTTGATCGCGTTTCTCACGCTGTCAATTGAGGCCTACCTCGCAACTTACACGCTCCGAAGTTTCCGGCTTTCGTACTTTAAATTTGGTCCGACAGAAATTCGGATTCTGCTAGCCGCCGCCAACCTAGCCTTGCTTTTCTATCCTTCCCTGAAGGTGTTCGGTCGGCAAGTCCTGCTGCTTGATCTTGGCGGAATCATTGCGATCGGCGGCATGAGTGTGATGCTAATCGTCTCCGCAATAAGTCACACGGTGCAACTCTATCGGGAGGAACCGCTATCGTGAGCCGATTGAAAAGCCCCAAGACGTCGGTCCGGCTGATCAAGTTTTCGCTGGTGGGGCTGGTAGGTATTGGCGTGCAACTCGCAGTTTTGGCGGTGCTCAACGCCTTCAAGGTCCAGTATTTGGTGGCGACATCGCTGGCGGTTGAGGCGGCCATCCTGCAGAATTTCCTGTGGCATCAGCGATTCACCTGGATCGACCGAAGTCCTCGACAGCGACACACCCTCGATCGTCTTCGGCGATTTCACGTCAGCAACGGCTTGATTTCATTTGCTGGCAACCTGCTCGTAATGAAGGCCCTGGTAGGCTTGATGCACGTGCCGGTTCTTCTCGCAAACGGAGCGGCGATCGCTGCCTGTGGATTGATCAATTTCTTGGTCAGTGATCGATGGGTGTTCACTGAACCGGTTCCGCCGGCGGTTGCTCTCGCGATCGCTCCCGCATCAGCACCAGGGTGCGTTGCGCAAACGGCAGATAGATGAGGGCCGCCGTAATGCCCAGCGCCAGCCCCGATCCTATTTGCGGGGCGAGTAGGAAAGGAGAGAGCGCCCAAAGCTCATCCAGAACAAATATGGCGGGGAATAATCGCAGAAATTTGTGTCCCAGATCGCGAACATCGAATGATGCGGCCGAAAACAGATAAAAACGCATGGGGATGCCGACCACGGCGGTCAGAACTAAAAGCACTTCCGGCCAAATATGATGAATGGTCAGCTCTTGCAACAATTTCTGTACCGCTGAGATCCGCGCCAGAGCCCCAATATAGAAGCTGAGGTACATGAGTTGAATCAGGACAAACAATATCCGCACGTAACCATGTTCCACGGTTGGAAGTTCTTCTGGCTGGGTCAGCAGGGAAGCAGCCGGCGGATTCGGTGCGGGGGCTTTCGGAACTGGATCATTGAGGATGGTCGTCGAACGGCTCCCGCTGGATCGTCCGACCACTTCAACCGGAGCCACAAAACGGTAACCGCGCCTGGCAAGTGTCTCTACAAAACGCGGATGCGAAGCCGAATCTCCCAGCACCTCGCGAATTCGATTGATCAGGGTGTTGAGGCTACGGTCGAAGTCTACAAACGTATCGACAGGCCAGAGCTTCTGACGCAATTCGTCTCTAGTTACGATCTCGCCAGCTTGCTCCAGCAGCATCAGAAGCACTTGGAAGGGTTGTTCCTGGAGGCGCAATTTCGCCCCGGATTTGCGCAGTTCTCCACTAACGGTGTCGGCCTCAAACACTCCAAACCGAAATATTTTTGCACCATCCGCTGTCATGGCAAGGACATCATAACGTAATGGGAGATGCACTAATGGGCCGCGCGTTGCACGTTGTCATCGCCGTCGTGCTGCTCGGTTCCGTGCTCAACGCGGAACAGCTCAAACCGCAGACCGTTGCCGCTTTCGACCAATACGTAAAACTCAGTGAGCAGCGGATGGCGAAACAATCCGACGCCTTGCTCAGTCTGGGCAGTCATACCGCCAAGGGTGGATCAAGCGACTTCGAAAGGCTGAAAAAGGGAGAAGTCGTCATCAACCATCTTGAAACTCTCGACCACGGCCAGCCCATCGCCGTCCCTGCTGGCCTTATCCATCATTGGGTCGGGACCGTATTTATTCCCGGCGCAACCCTCGAGCAAACCATCAGCCTTCTAGAGGATTACGACAATCAAACCCAATACTATTCGCCGAATGTCGAGCGCTCTCGTCTACTGCAGCACAGCGGCAACAACTTCAAAGTCTTCCTACGATTACGTGAGAAGAAAGTTGTGACAGTTGTCTTGAATACCGACTATGACGTGATCTACTCAACCGTTGCCAACAATCGTGCTTCCTGCCGATCCATTAGCACTCGCATTGCGGAAGTTGAAAATCCTGGCGAGAAGAACGAGTCCGAAAAGCCGGTTGGCGACGACAACGGCTTTCTGTGGCGGCTGAATTCCTATTGGCGCTTCGAGCAAGCCGACGGAGGGACTTATGTACAACTTGAGGCTATCTCGCTCACTCGCGACATTCCGACAGGGCTGGGTTGGATGATTGGACCATTCGTCACCAGCATTCCCAGGGAATCACTGGAATTCACCCTAATCCGCACTCGAGAGGCACTAATGGGAAGAAGATGAAGGGTGAAGCAAAGGACTCTCCGATTCCGTCTCCTTGCTCACCGTGCCTGCCCGCTTCAGAATCAGTTCCCGTCCGAGCTTGACTCCCAGCAACACCCCAAGGATTTTTTCTGAAGCCTCGCCATCTCCGTACGGATTCGTCATGCCTTGCAAAGAAGCTCGAAACTCTGGCGCTCGAGCTTCGCGAATCGTCGCCACGATATCGGTTGGGTTGGCTCGGGAATCGAGGACGTTGATGGAGCGCTCGCGCCCTTGCTGGCGAATCCCGACATTCACCGTGGGAAGCGCAAACGACCCCGTTTCCATAATGCCGCTGCTCGAATTGCCGACAAAGACTTCCATCTCGCGCAGCAGACTCCAATAAGTGACGACATCGAGATTCACGAAGACACGGCCATTGCCTCGAGTTGCAAGGAATGATTTCGTCCGCTCGATAAGGGCGCGGCTGCCGGCATCGGCATTGGGATAACAGAAGAAAAGCTGCCCCGGCACCTGACCCAAGGCGGAGAACAGCGCTTCCGTTTCCTCCAGGGTGTCATCGGCAAGGGTGACGGGGTGGTAACAGACAAGGATGGTGGGAATTGTCAGGTCGCATGCCAGTTTCTCCTCAAGTTGCGCTCGCGTCAGCAAGGTCGACCGTCGGAGATGGTCCAGGGACGGTGCGCCAGCGCGATGTACCCGCCATCCTTCCTCCCCCATAGCGATAATCCGACGCCGCGCCTCGAAAGTTGACGTGAAATGAATGTGCGCCATCTTGGTAAGGGCGTTGCGCACCGCGTCGTCGATCGCGCCCTCGCTGACCTCGCCGCCTTCAATGTGCGCAATCGGAATGCGCAGCGCCAGCGCGACCGAGGCGGGCGCTAGCATTTCGTAGCGATCGGCGATCAGGAGGAGAATATCCGGCCGAAGCGCGCCCAGATGCTCGGCCAGGCCGAGAGTTGCCATTCCGATCGTCTTTGCCATGCCCACGTCGGAATCGGAGCTCAGGAGGCACTCGATCCGTGCGGCGATCGCAAAGCCATCACGCTCAATTTCGCAGACCGTGTTGCCGAACTCGGGAGAAAGATGAGCGCCCAGAACAATCAACTGGAGTTCGACATCAGGGCGCGAATTCAGCACACGCAGTGGCCAATACAGATGGCTGTAGTCGGCGCGTGATGTGGTGACCACGGCGATCTTCCGGCGTCGTTCGGTCATAACGATGAGAGCTGATTCAGAGTAGCATTTTGAGGACTGCCGAGAGACTTCGCTTTCGGCTATTTCGAGCTTTCTTTCGAATGGGTTTCGATCAATTTCTTCGTCAGCAACACTAATCCAAAAATCTGCGTCCATTCAGAAACGATGTTTCCTGTCACCTGTCCCCATTTGCTCTCCGAGTTCACGGAAGCGTAAAGGACCACCCAGCCGATGCCGGTGATGATCAGGAAGATTGTCAGCGAATGGTCCCGCAGAAACTTGTGAAACCGGCTCAAACCCTTGTCTTTGGGTTTGCGGCTCTCCGCCGATCCTCTCTCATACAAATACTTCGTAGCCAGCACCGTAACCACCACGCCAGACCAGTCGGCAATGGCATTGCCGAAAAATGATCCGAGATGGGTGCTCGGATCGGAAAACGTGTAGAGAACGATCCACAGGATCAAAATCGATCCTGAGGCAATGCTCAAGGAATGTTCCCGGAAGAAGCTTGCTCCCGACGCCTGATCTGCGTTCATGCCGTCTTTCACCTCTCTCCCTCATCTTCATTGTCTTATCGATGGCGAACAATAACTAACCGACTATCTGCGGGAAAACCAAAACCTGAGGATACGTCTAACCTCCCCGCATCTTCGTTGAGACGAACGTAGTGACGAGTAATTGCCCCACAACGTCCGGCGCCGTGTCGCACGGCCCCAGTTCGGGGCCAAGCCAGTTCGCTGTCGGCCGGGACTTGCAGGGAGCGTCCCGCAGCCCAAAAGAGCCTTTAGAAGCCGTTAAGTGCTGTGAACTCAAGCTAGTAACCTGAGTAACCTGCCGGTAATTCCCGGCTGTGATATAAAACCAGCAGTACCAACAAAATCTTAGCGTGGCGACACTCCGCACGGCGGGGAGTGTTTGCCGCATTTCTTGAGGAAAGTCTTGAGTTTCATCAACTTTGCAGCCCGCGAGATCAACTGCAAAATCGTCTATTACGGCGCCGGTCTAGGTGGCAAGACCACCAACCTTCAATACATCTTCCAGAAGACCGCGGAGCAGCAAAAGGGCAAGATGATCTCGCTGGCTACCGAGACTGACCGAACCCTGTTTTTCGACTTTCTGCCCCTTGATCTCGGTTCGGTGCGGGGCTTCAAAACCCGTATCCATCTTTATACGGTTCCTGGACAGGTCTTTTATGATGCCAGCCGCAAGCTGATTCTGCGCGGCGTGGACGGCATTGTCTTCGTTGCCGACTCCCAGCAGGAGCGCATGGACGCCAACGTCGAAGCCTTGGACAACCTGATGGACAACCTCAAGGAACACGGCTACGACTTCAAGAAGATTCCTTACCTGCTGCAGTTGAACAAGCGCGATCTCCCTAATATTCTTCCGGTCGACCAGCTCAGCAAAGAGCTGAAACGCAAAGACGAGCCGGTCCTCGAAGCCGTTGCCTTCCAGGGCATAGGAGTCTTCGAAACCTTGAAAGAGATCGCACGCCAGGTCCTGGTCGAACTCAAACAAGGCGGATAAACCGTCTTGCCACTAGCTACACCCACAGGAAGCGGACGAATTTCATTCGTGCCGTCAATCGCCAAAAACTCCCCGACCTTAGCGTCTTAGGCCGTTGCCACCTTGTGAGAAACCTCACGTACCCTTGTGGCGCCAGTCACTGCCGTATTCCCCTTCCGGCCTTGTAATCGTCTGTTAGTTATCCGTTCGCGCCGGGGAATCCAAAGAGGTAGGACGATGAAACAGGAAGATCTGCTGAAGTGCCCCTTGCTTCATGGACTTGATGCGATGCACCGCGCCGAATTGCTCGGCCTGATCAACGACAGCAACCTTCGCGAAAAACTGGAACAGTGCCTGACGCAACACGGAATCGGATCTGACGCTGCCAAGGAAACCTGCGCTGACTGGAAGCCTGCGGACTTTGAGAAGAACGTCCATAACTGGGATCCGAAGACCCCGCTGTGGCGGCGCAGTTCCAAAGAGTAAGGCAGTATTCCAGCCGTTCAGCGAGCCACCGAACTGGGATAATGGTCAAAGGAGTCCCCTTTGCCCGATCCCGGCCCAATCACAACTCTCGTCAAACAGGCGGCAAGCGACGCCGGCTTTGAGCTTGCCGGAATCGCGCCCGTACGTGAGTTTGTGGAGTTGCGCCATTTCCCCGAGTGGATTGCCGCCGGTCATGCCGGTGAGATGAAGTATCTGGAAGCCCGCGATGAATCCGGTAATTTGAAGCGCGAGTCGTTACGTGTCACTGCTCCCTGGGCGCGCACCGTAGTCGTCTGTGCCATCAACTACAACACCAATCAACCGTATTCAGTACCGGCGCCGTCTTCGTCGGCCATACCCTTGGCCAATCCAACTCGCGGATGGATCTCCCGCTACGCATGGAGCCGCGAAGATTACCACGAAGCCGTGATGCGCCGACTACGCACTGTCGAAATAAAGCTGCGAGAAACCTCGACTGACAATGACCTGGTCACCCGCTGCTACGTCGACACAGGCCCTCTGGTCGAGAGAGTCTACGCCAAGTACGCGGGCGTCGGATGGATCGGCAAAAACACCTGCATCCTCAACCAGAAACTGGGTTCTTGGCTGTTCTTGGGAGTGATTCTCACATCCCTGGAATTAACGGCCGACTTACCTGCGCCAGATCGCTGCGGCACCTGCACCCGGTGTATCGACGCCTGTCCGACGGACGCGCTGATTGCACCCTACAAGCTCGATTCGAACAAGTGTATTTCCTATCTGACGATCGAGAAGCGCGGAGAGATTCCCGAACACATGCGCGAAGGCATAGGGCGTCATGTTTTCGGGTGTGACATCTGCCAGGATGTGTGTCCGTGGAACCGCAAATCGCCGCTTACCACCGAATCTGATTTCCAGCCACGAGAGGGCCTGGTGAATCCAGCGCTGGGATGGCTTGCCGAGATGAGCACCGAAGAATTTCGCGAAAAATTTCGCGGCTCACCGATTCGTCGCGCGAAACGCACCGGCTTGCGCCGCAATGCGGTCATCGCTATGGGCAATAGCGGCGACCGCTGCTTTATTCCGTTGCTCGAAAATCTCACCGCTGACGAAGATGAAGTTCTCTCCGAGAGCGCCCGCTGGGCGTTGGAAAAAATTCTGTCTTCGTAACAGCGTGATAGCATTTTGTGGCGGTTCGAACAGTCATGTTCAGCAGACTCATTCTTCCCCGTGTGCTTGTCGCACTCTGCGTGTTTTGCCTTTATCCGCTTCCCGCGGGAGCGGGCGAACCGCAATGGATGCGGCTGAATTCCAGCCACTTTTCGCTGGTGACGAACGGCGAAGATGCGCAAGGACACTTGGTCATCGCGCGCTTCGAGCAGATGCGCTCTGCATTCGGTCAGTTGTTGCTGCGCACCCGAATCAACCTTCCCGAGCCCATCGAGATCGTTGCACTCCGCACTGAAGAGGATTACTCGGCCGTTGTCCCAGGACGCAGCGGTCAGCTTCTTTCCGATGGTTTCTTCCTCCCTGGCGAGGATCGTTACTACTTCGTCGTGAACCTGTCGCGAAGCGATAGTTGGCGTGCCGTCTCCTATGATTTCGCCAAGGTTCTGCTGAATTACAACTACCCGCCGACCGAGCCCTGGTTCGACGAAGGTTTCACGCAGTACTTCTCCAGCTTGCGTGTGGGCAGAACCGTTCAGATTGGAGGTGAGCCGGAGTCGATCACGGCACGTTCGAATAACTTCGTGTCACTTCTGAGCTCTCAGCCCTGGATTCCGGCGACGCAGTTATTCGCCACGAAACCGGGTGGACCTGGATCTCCGGCCTCCCCACAAGATGGGATGTTTGTGGCGGAGTCGTGGATGGTGATGCATTACCTCATCAACAAGAACAAGCTGACGCAGACCGGAACTTATTTTGATTTAGCGGAGAACCAGAAGCTGCCCGTCGGGCAGGCGATTCAACAGGCCTTCGGCATGACTGCCGCGCAGTTTGATCAGGAAGTGAAGACCTACTCTCAAACCGTGCTACCGCTGGTCGCCCAAGTGGATCCGGCAGGGAAGTCGGTAGCGTTGCACTCCATCGGCCAGGCTCCGACGCTCTCTCCCGACGAAGAGATCGGAGCCAGCCGCGAAGATCTTTCTCCGGCAATGGGACAGGCTCTCGTGCAGGAGATGGCCTTACGCGTCCCTGAACATCGTGATGCCGCTATCAACAAGCTGAACGCCCTCGCCAGCCAGCCCAAGCTGGACAACGCCATTGTTCATCGGGCGCTCGCCTTTGCCTTCCTGCAGAGCAAAAATTCTGAAGAGTCGGCCCGGGAAATCTCGAAAGCGGCAGAACTTGATCCCAAAGATCCCTGGCTGCACTTCTATGCGGCTCTGCTCAAATACCATCTCGCGCAAGCGAGCGCCCGTGAGTTCGAAGGACTCGCCAACATGATGCAGGACCTGCACGCGGTGCTCGACTGGAATCCGGAGTTCGCCGAAGCCTACAACCTCCTTGGCTTGGCGCGTGTCGAGGGCGGCGGCATCAACTCTGCCATGGAAGCCGAGCGCGCTGCCATGCGCTTGAGCCCGCGCAATCAGCAGTATCAACTTAACATGGCAAAGATCTACATCGCGGCCAAGAAATTCGAAGCGGCAGAAGCCATGCTCCGCCAACTGGCGACCAGTTCCGACGCAACCATAGCGCAAGGAGCTCAGAAACAATTGGCAGATCTGCCCACTGTGCAGAAATACGGAGTCGCCCCGCAGCCTGCCGCGACCCTGCCACCCACGCCGAAGCCTGCTTCTTCGTCACCCTCGCAACCCCATCCGGAAGAGCAGGCCAGCAATCCGAATGACGAAGGTGCAGAACAGCCCCCAGCTCAGCCACAACCTGACAAGCGTCCGGTGCTGTACCTCAAAGGTCGAGTTCTGTCGGTGGATTGCTCTAAGTCTCCCGCGGCTGTGGTCACGTTATCCGCCGCGGGCAAGACCCTGCGTTTGCACACCGCCGATTACAACGCCCTAACCCTCATTGGCGCCGACCAGTTCTCCTGCGACTGGAAGAATCGCGCTGCCTCAGCCAACTACAAATCTAGTGGACAAGGCGATGGAGACCTGATCTCGCTGGAACTTCGCTAGCCGCTCGATTCGCACGGAAGTTCCCGTGTGAGCGCCATAATCGACCCGCGCAGGTCCTTCCCGCCTTCAGAACTCCGGAATTCCAGCCCCAATCGCGTTACCTAGCCAGATCACACATATCGGAATGGCTTAACTATGCTGGTTAACAAAAACTTTAATCGATCCAGATAAATTATTGCTAAGTAGACTCTTTTTCTCCTCCCGAAGCACATAACGTGTACACTTCACTTAACTTGAAACTCGCCTCTAGAGAACTCCAACCCAATCATCCTGAAGACTAGGATCGGAGTCCGTCCGGTTCTGATCTTGCCGATTCGGCACGTCGTGGGGACGCACGTACCAAGCATTCGATCTCTGAATGCGGAAGGAACGTTATGAAAATCCTGCTATACAACCCGGACAACGGCGTAACCCATAATTTCATGCCGCACCTCTGGATGTTTCTTCTCCAGTCACTGACTCCGTCCGGCCACGAAGTCTTGCTGATCGACGGCAACGCGCAGCCCATGGACGAAGCAGGTATAGCCCGCTACGTTCGCGACCAGAAGATTGATCTGGTCGGGATCGGCGCCATGACCCGAATGATCGCGAAAGCCTACCGCATGGCGGATGCGGTTCGGTCCACCGGAGTCCCGGTGGTGATGGGGGGACCTCACGTCACCGAACTGCCTGACGAGGCTCTCGGCCGGGATGGCGGGCCGCGTCATGCCGACGCAGTCGCCCTCGGCGAAGCCGACGAAACCTGGCCGCGCATCGTAGAGGACGCGGCGCGCGGGCAGCTCAAAGACATCTATGCTCCCGTCGATGATGCTGGCAAAGACCGCAAGCCCTCCCTGAAGCAATACCCAGAAATCCCTTGGGACTCAATCGACCTTCACCAATTTAATCTCCTGCCCAAGGTGGTCTTCCCGCTCCTTAAGAATATCGGAGAGGGCTGGGGTACCTTTCGCATTGTTCCTGTCGAATCCGGCAGAGGCTGTCCATACGGCTGCGAATTCTGCACCGTGACTGGATTCTTCGGCGACTCCATCCGCTTTCGCAGCAACGAGAGCGTGGTGAACGAGTTGCTGATGCTCAAAGCCCGTGCGCGCAAGGAAAAAGGTCAGATCGCAGTTTTCTTTATCGATGATAATTTTGCCATCAACGTTAAACGTACCAAGTCGTTGCTGCGTGACATCATCGCCGCAGGAGCGCAATTGCATTGGGTAGCTCAAATCAGCGCCAATCTGCTGCGCGACGAGGAACTCGTCGACCTGATCGCGGCTTCCGGGGGCAAATGGGTCTTCATTGGAATGGAGTCGATCGACCCGGCCAATCTCAAGGACGTAAACAAAGGCTTCAACAAGCCGGGCGAATATGCTGCCGTGCTTGATCGTCTCGCCAAACGTAACGTATACGCGATCACATCCTTTATTTTCGGCATGGACAATGACACGCCCGGAGTCGCCGAACGCACACTTGAGCAAGTTCGCACGTGGCCGCCAGGTTTGCCTATCTTTGGCCTCCTGACGCCTTTGCCCGCAACTCCGCTCTACAAGCGCCTTGAGGCCGCTGGACGTCTCACCAGGCCCAAACATTGGCAGGAATTCATCCCGTTCGCCATGGCGCACACTCCGCTGAAGATGACCATCGAAGAAGCTCATGCTGAAGTGAAATACGGGTGGGCGCACAGCTACAGTCCCGAGGCGTTAGCCGACGCTGTCGACGCGCTGGAGGATGAGTCGCTCGGCTACCGCATCAACATCTTCTTGGCTCGCCTGTGCTTCCATGGAATATATTTTCCCATGATGGGTCGCCGGGCATGGGTAAAGCTGATCTTTCAGAATCGTCGGACCATTTTCAAGCTCGTGCGGCAGGGATTCGGAGGCGGACTCAAAGCTGCCCCGAGAAATCCAGTCAGCATGCCAAGGCACGTGGAAGCAGCCGCCCCTTCCGCGGAGTTGTGAACGCTACCAGTAAACTAGAAAATGTTTCGAAAGCCCCAGAACAGAAAGCCTGCTAGCACCATCGACGCCGGCAGGGTGAGCACCCATGCCATGAGCAGATTGCGCACCGTGGCCCATTGTAAACCTGAATGATTCGCTGCCATCGTGCCCGCAATGCCTGAAGACAAAACGTGGGTCGTGCTCACTGGCAACCCGAACCAGTCGGCGGCGCCGATGGTGAACATAGCGGTAATCTCTGCTGCGGCTCCTTGCCCGTAGGTAAGATGTTCCTTGCCGATCTTCTCTCCCACGGTCACCACGATTCGCTTCCATCCCACCATCGTGCCTAAACCGAGTGCCATCGCGACCGCGACCTTCACCCATCCTGGAATGAAGCGCGTTGCGCCGTCGACATGCTTCTTGTAATTGTCCAAACCTTCCCAATCCAAAGCGCTGATCTGCGCCACTTTGGTCTTCTTCATCAACCGCAAGGCTTCGCTCACCAGGTACATGTCGTTGCGGAAGTTGCGTACCCGGTCATTGGGGACTTTGGCGAGTTCGCCGAACAGGAGCGTTTCGTTGCCGATGTCGGTTACGAGCTGGCGAAGGGCCAGCATGGTGTTGGGCGTGAATTCCTTGGTGCGAACGTAGTCCGTGACCTCTTCCCGGTCATCGGCAATAACCGCGTTCGGGCTGACGTATTTTGTCAAAATTCCGCTGGCCTGTTGCGAGACTGCAATGAAGTCGTCGGACTGTTTCCGCGTTACCGCGTGATTCAATGCGTAAGCGGTTGGTACGGTGCCGACCAGAATCAGCATGATCAGTCCCATGCCTTTTTGTCCGTCATTCGAACCGTGCGCAAAACTTACTCCGGTGCAAGTGAGGACAAGAAGAGCGCGGATCCAGAACGGTGGCGGTTCCGAGCCTTCCGGAGCCTCGTACAGTTTGCGGTTCTTGATCACTAGTTTCATGACTGACAGAAGCAGGAAAGCGCAGGCAAATCCAACGATCGGGGAGAGTAAAAGTGATTTCCCGATGTTCGTGGCCTGTGCCCAGTCCACGCCGCTAGTGCCTGTTTTCGCGGAGATCAACTGGTTTGCGATGCCTACGCCGATGACCGAGCCAATCAAGGTGTGTGAACTCGAAGCAGGTAAACCGAAGTACCAGGTGCCCAAATTCCAGATAATCGCCGCAACCAATAACGCGAATACCATCGCGAATCCGGCTTTACTGCCCACTTGCAGGATCAATTCGACTGGCAGCAGAGAGATGATCCCAAAGGCCACCAGGCCGCTGGAAGTAAGCACTCCCATGAAGTTCCAAAAACCCGACCAGACGACCGCGATATGCGGCTCCATGGAGTGGGTATAGATTACGGTGGCAACGGCATTTGCCGTATCGTGGAACCCGTTGACAAACTCGAATCCAAGAGCGACCAGCAGCGCGATTCCCAACAGGACGTAAGGCATCACGGATCCGCCGTGAATGGTGGAGAGATCCGTTAAGAGATGAAACGCCGAATAGATAACTCCTATGAGCAGCACCACCCCGAAGCCCATCATGCCGATCTTTCCCGGACCCTTATTGAGCTTCGCCTCAAGTGCTGGGGTAGCTGTCGCCATGCGCTATCTCCTGTGTTCGTTTGATTCGCAAACTGTACTGTTCGCGGGATTCGCTCTAAAGGGGTGAACTATACGGAAGGATTGTTACGCCAGTGTTAAAAACGAGAGACAAATATGAAGACGACGGTTCGTCGGAGATGTCGATCTAGGGTTGTAGCTGCAGTTGGCGCTTTATTTCGTTCACCATGTCGGTTGGACTGCGGCTCACATCCACGACGACTGCATTTTCAGGCTCTTCCAGGGTCTCAATCTGGGTCTTTAGAATTTTCTCGTCCGCAAAATGGCCGTGACGTTCGCGAAGACGTTGTTCGATAACCTGGGGATCGCCTTTCAAATACACCCAATTTACCCCGAGGCCATCCGAAAGTTGCTGTCGGTAGGCGGACTTCAGCGCGGAGCACGCGAGAACGCCGCTAGATCCTTGAGCACTCCACTCTGCAAGCAGGCGATGCAGCGCTTCGAGCCAAGGGGTACGATCGGCATCCGTGAGCGCGATGCCGCGATGCATCTTCTCCTTGTTCCCCGGCGAATGGTAATCGTCCGCGTCGGCGAACCGCCACCCCATTTGCTCGGCCAACAGCGTGCCGATGAGCGTCTTTCCGGCTCCGACCACTCCCATGATGATGACGATCACGTCGCGCAATTCTTTCTGAGGCTGACCTTCGTTTCCCCGATCCCGCGTCTGAGCTAACTATATTGACCGGAACCTCCCACAAATGAAACCGACCGGCACGGCACCTTACCGCAAGCCCCGCAGACTCTCGACGGAAGGCACGAAATAGTAGGATCCAGTCAACGGCTGAGTAAAACGTGTGAGCGCATCGCGTGTGCCTGTGATTAGCCCCGCCATGCTTTCGAGCATTCTGGAAAGGCGTTTCTGGTCCGCGCTGAATCCCACGAACATGGTGCCATGGTCCTCGATGCTTCCGTAAGGCATGTTGCGGCGAAAGATTTTTCCAAACTCGTCCTGGTCAGTGCGAGCGACATGCGAGTCCGCTGGCTTGTTCTCAAGTTCGATGCTGTCGGGCTTGCTGCGTCCCATGATGTGCTCCTGCTTTTCGACCGGCAGAGCCTCCCACTCAACTACCTTGTGCTTCCACTTCTGAAGCAGCAGCACTGAGCCGGCGGCGCCCGGAACTCCTTCGGGCAAGAGTGCCGCCATAGGAGCATCAAGCAGGGTCGGATTCTCTGAACCGTCGATGAAGCCGGTAAGATCGCGATCATGTCGATAAGGCCAACTTGAGGTTTCGTCCGCCAGCGAGGCTTGGCCCGCGAGGTCATGGACGACCGATCGGGCCATATCGAAGATAACGTCATAAGCACTCCCCGACAGCCACACCAGCGCATCATGTTGCGTGCTCGGCATAACGAATCCGTCTGTGCCCCGGATCTCGTTGTTGAAGCCCTCGACGTCCGGAGGAGCATCATTTGGAACCATATCCCGCCAGAGCTCAGGACGAAAGCCGATAACGAAGTTCACTCCTCCTGTGGTGGTGCGTGGCTCACGAATCGCAGCAATCGTAGAGGCGAACTCGTTGTGTTTCTTCGGGTCCAGAACGTCAAACTCCAGGTATGCATGAGAGGACGTTCCCAGAGCGAAGATTCCAGCTTGCGGAGTGAACATGCAGGCATTATATCGGGCACCTTCGTAGTCAATTCAATTGAACTTGATCCCCCAGCTGAGCGGCGGTTGCGGAACTACTAACGATAACCCCGCTTAGTGAATGACGAGCTGACTCTGGATAGTGGCCAACCGGAAGCTCGGCGCCGGCCGTTGCCCCGAAGATTTTGAGGACACACTGTCCGCCCAATAACATGATTGCGTTCGCAACTTTTATGAAATGAGTTCTAGTCCGTCGGCAAAAACTTGGGACTTGCTGGCGGAACATATCCAGCTGGCGCACCCTTCTGGATGAAGGGAAAGTTGTCGGGCTGTCGCAATTCAACATGGCCGTCGCGCGTGAGTTTGTAGGGATCTCCCAGCGGGTCCAGGGGAATTCCCCGAATAACTCCGGCATCAATCAGATCGGAGAAGCCAGATGGCAGATGGCCGGTTTTCTCGCGATACTGCGCCACTATATTTTCGAGTGCCGCCACGTCTTCATCCACTTGCAGAGCTCGCAAGTGAGCTGCGGCATTCGCGCGAACATCACGATCGTTAGTGGTCTGGTAAGTGGTGGTCCACATCAAGCGGGCGGTACCAACCTCCCCGGCGTGTTCCGCCATCTGGGCGGCCAGGAGTTTAAGCCACGGATGCGCGTTGGGAACCTTGGAGCCTCGCGCGAAAGCGTCTGCTGCCTTAGCAGAATCGTGAAGATCCATGTAATAGACGAAACCAAGATCGTAGTAGAGGTGCCAGTTATCCGGATTATGACGAATTCCGAATTCCGCCAATTGAATCGCCCGCTCGGGCATCCCGGCGCCATTGGGCGGATTGGGAGCAAGAAAATTGGTTCCGAATTCGTAAGCGACTTCGAGATGTGGGTCGAGGGCGGTGGCAATATCGAGCAGCGGAGCCAACAACTCATACTTCAGAGCCCCCTGATAATGCTTGCTCCCGAAGTACTGAACCGCCCGTGTCCAATAGATGTCCGCCAGCAAGCCATCGTAGCCAAGGCTGAGATGCTTCAGCGCCTTAGGCGAAGTGATGAAAAGGACTTCTTCCAGAGTCGCATGATTTCGAATCCGGTCGAGATGATGCAAGGTCAATGCTGAAGCCGCGAGGCAAACCAGTAGAACCAGTCCTGCAATCGTCCGGGTACGAGATGAAGAACTCATTTCAGGTCCCGGCGCTCGAAGATCAGCACCGCTCCGCTCAATACCATCGCGGCGTACAAAAGGGAGTACAGCGTGTTCCAGAGGATTAATTGCGGGCTCACGGGTTGGCTGTGGGCGACCGAACTGATGATGTTGAGTGCCGAGAGATTGGGCGCAAGGTATGCAACGGACATGGCGAGCCACTTCAATCCGCCCTGGCTCATAGCAGCGAAGCCGCGAAGGTCCTCAGCGAAACTGCCGATGACAAAAATCGCGAAAGCAAAAACGGCCGACATTAAAGGAGTGGAGAACGTCGAGAAAAATAGCGCGATCGCAGTAATGATCACGAACTGCAGAACGATGAAATAAAGAGCGACCATGATCCAGCCGTCGGCAGCTTGAAAGTGATGTGAAACATAGAGCAGAGAAGCGAAAACCCCAATAGCCATGAAAAAAGTATTGACCGCCAGCGTTCCGGCCAGTCCGAAGAACTTCCCAACGATGAATTCCCAACGCCGAACCGGACGCGAGAGTACCGTATACAGCGTTTTCTTCTCGATCTCCTTGGCGACGAGTCCAATGCCGATGAAAATTGCGATGACGACGCCAAACAGCGAGACGGCTGAGAGGCCCAGATTGACCACTACCAACCGCTCAATGCCGACGGAAATCTGCCCGACCAGGATGGCCGCTCCCGACATCAGCAGAGCGAACGCAATCAGATTGTAGAGAACGCGGTCGCGCACCGCCTCGCGAAATGTGTTCTGGGCGATGAATCCTACCCGAGGGTTCACGGTTTCCCTCCCGCCGCTGCTTGCGAGGGTTTCAAATTCTGCAAGTAATATTCTTCGAGTGACGTCCGCACGGGGGTGACGGAAATGATATGCAAACGGTCGCGGCGCAGTGCGTCGATGACAGCATCTTCCGAAGACTCGGGAGCGACGGCACGAACTGAATCTTTGCCCACATGCAGATCGGTGACAATCGACTTGATGGCGGCTGGGACATCGGCGCCGCTCCAGATGATTTCGACTTTGCCCTGAACCGTTGCAGTCAAATCGGCCAACGCCCCGACGCCTTTCAGTTCACCCTGATGAATAATCGCTACGCGGTCGCAGAGCGATTCTGCATCCGGCAAAATGTGAGTAGAGAAGAAGATCGTCTTGCCTTCGTTTTTCAACTGCTCCATCAGGTCCCGTACTTCACGGCGTCCAAGTGGATCGAGACCGGACATGGGTTCATCGAAGAAGAGAATTTTCGGCTCATGGAGAACGGCTTGCGCAATGCCCACCCGTTGCAGCATTCCCTTGGAGAATTTTCGAAGTTGCGTCGAACTCGCATTCTGTAAACCAACCCGGTCAAGCACGCGATCAACCTTGCGGCTGCGGTCCTTCGCGTCGACGCCGGAGAGCTGAGCGAAGTACTCCAGCAGTTCGCGGGCAGTTAAGTAATCATAGAAATAAGGCTGTTCCGGAAGAAAACCGATCTGGCTTCTAATCCTTGGATCGCCGATGTCATGCCCCATGATTTTTGCCGAACCGCCAGTAGGGAAGACCAGACCCATCAGGAGTTTCAGGGTCGTAGTTTTGCCGGCGCCATTCGGTCCAAGGAAGCCCAGGATCTCCCCTTCTTCCACGTTAAGACTCAGAGGCTTCAGGGCACACTTCTTCTGCTTTCGCCAGAAACCGGCGGCGTAGGTTTTTTCCAGGCCACGAATCTCAATCGCCGTCATGATGGGAGAAGCTGAAATGTACTCTCTTTCTATCTGGATACTTAAATTATATGCAACAGACGACGTTAGCTCGTGGGTGCGCAAGCCTTTACTGATTACTGAAGTAAAGATGGAATGGGGTGGCTGACCGCTGGTTATTGAGCTGTAGCGTACCCGGTGCAGGTGGCGACGTCAGGAGCAGGCACTGCACCAGAGGCCCCAGGATTGATTCGTAGGACCCCGTCGGTGACGATGCAGAAGTCGCGGACGCCTGTCACGTCGAATGTGAGGGGTGCGGAACTAGCCACAAAAGATGTGTTCGCCCCTCCGGCCGTCGAGAAGCCGGCCGCAAAAAGCTGGTACCCGCTCTTGGAGCCCCCGGACACTACGTTATCCAGGATGCAGGCTGTGGTTGAACTGGGGTTGCAAGGCGAACCGCCCCCCAAACTCACCAAGTCCGGCGCGTAGCCAACAGTCGGGAAAGAAGCGTTGTATGCAACCTCGGCAGTGGCGATCTTTCGAACCGAGTTGACCGCTGAAGCCTCGTTGGCCGCGATTCGGGCTCGCAGCAGGTTAGGGATGGCGATGGCGGCGATGATCAGGATAATCGCCACTACGATCAGGAGTTCGATGAGGGAGAATCCCGCACCCCTGGTTCTGATCCGACTGCCCCGAATTGTCACTTTGGCAATCATGAGCGTTTTTGTTGCAAGTTCATGACCAAGTTGAGAGGGAAGACTTAAAGCTCAATGACAAAAAACTAAGGGAGCAGCGGATTGCTCCGCTGCTCCCTGGCTTGTACCCTCCCCCAGGTACTTCGCCAAATCAAGTTACTGCAGAGCCGTCCAGCCGTAGCAAGTTGCCGGCGTGGTCTGAGGAGCGTTGTTCCAGCTCGCGTTGAAGTGGATTACGCCATCTTCGTTGGAGCAGAAGCCGCGTACGCCGGTGGTGTTGAACGTCGCCGCAGCGTTGCCCATCGTGTAGGCAGTGTTCAGACCGTTGTTGGCCACGACAGCGATACCGAAATAATAGCCGCTCTTCGAATTAGCTGCTGTGGTCGCGTTCGAAAGAACCCAATCAATCAAGCAAGCGTTAGCCGAGGTAGGACCGCCAGCGACGCAACCAGTAGCCGCGCTCGGCCCCAGGGCTGCGATGGTGGCCGCATAGCCAACCGTCGGGAATGTCGATTGATAAGTCACCTGCGCTGTGTTCAAAGTACGCAGCGAAGCAACTGAGGACGACTCGTTAGCCGCGATACGTGCACGCAGCAAGTTCGGAATGGCGATGGCAGCGATGATAAGAATGATCGCAACCACGATCAACAACTCGATCAGTGAAAAACCCTTCTGTTTCCGCATCTCGTTTGTACCTTCCTTCTCCGTTATCAGGTTTGGTCTCAGTAGACCCAATTGCCAAGTATGTTCGCATTTCAGAGGCCAGAATATGAAGTTACCAACGGTCTGTCACCAGACGACGCACCCGGTTTATTTTCAACGTCTCGACACCCTTTGGTAACCGTAGACCTATAGCATACCCCTTACAAAGAACGCGCTCCCTATCAGATTTTGTCGACAAAATGACAAGTTGTGTCATTTCGGAACGGGCGTGAGACAGGGTATTTAGAGCCATTTAATGGATTGAAATTCATCACCAAAATCAAAAGGAGCAGCGGATAAATCCGCTGCTCCCTGTTCTCTTACCCTGGCGGGGGCTCTGGGGCTCGTTAGCTCTACAGTGCGGTCCAGCCTGAGCACGTCGCAGGCGTGGTTTGTGGCGCATTGTTCCAGCTGGCGTTGAAATGGATCACGCCATCTTCCCGGGTACAGAAGCCGCGGACGCCCGTGGTATTGAATGTGGCCGCCGAGCCGCCCATCGTATACGAGGTATTCAGACCGCCGGCCGCAACCACCGCGATCCCGAAGTAGAATCCGCTCTTTGCATTGGCGGCTGTGGTCGCGTTGGCGAGCACCCAGTCGATCAGGCAGGCATTTGCCGACGTCGGGCCGCCCGCTGCGCAACCGGTAGCGGCGCTCGGCCCCATCGCAGCAATCGTACCTGCGAAGCCTACCGTCGGAAAAGTCGATTGATAAGTCGCTTGTGCCGTGTTCAAGGTCCGTATGGAAGCCACGGAGGAAGCCTCGTTGGCAGCGATACGGGCCCGCAACAGGTTTGGAATCGCGATGGCGGCAATGATAAGGATGATTGCGACCACGATTAACAATTCAATGAGTGAAAAGCCCCTTTGTCTCCGCATGTGACTCAAAATTCTCCTGTTCAGGGTGATTGTTCTCTCGGTAGGTTGCAATCCCAGCGCCACTGTGCTGATTTGCAACATAAATAGCTAAAAGATTAATAAACTGAGTGTTTCCAGACGAACCGGTTTTGAGCGAGCTCTCCGACAAATGTCGCAATCAGACCAGTGATCGTCTCGTTTTGTGACAGTTTTTGTCAGACTGGTGACACTTTTGCTCAGGATCGCTTCTCCTTATAGAATGGCGGCGCTTCCTATGACTCACACGCTGATCCAGTCCGATATCTCGCGAGCCTGGACCCTTCCCGCGTCCTACTATTTCGACTCGTCGATCTTTGCCCGCGAAAAGCAAGAGATTTTTGCCCGCAGCTGGCAGGTGGTCGGGCACACAGATCAGCTCAAGAACCCAGGCGATTTCTTTACTACGGAATTGCAAGGGGAGCCTCTTCTCCTGGTCCGCGATGCTCACGGTGAGCTGCACGGCTTCTACAACGTCTGCCGGCATCGGGCTGGGCCCCCGGCGGAAGGTTGCGGCTCACGCAAGCTGTTTCGCTGCGGTTATCACGGTTGGACCTACGATCTCGAAGGCAAGCTGATCAGCGCTCCTGAATTCGAAGGGGTCCACGACTTTCGTCCCGAAGACTTTGCCTTGCGGCCGGTGCGGGCCGAGGAATGGTTCAATCTGATTTTTGTGAACCTGGATCCCCAGGCTTCCCCGTTAGTAACTAGCTTGGGAGAGCTGCCGGGGCAGGCCGGGCGGTTCAGGTTCTCGAGCATGAAGCTATTCGAGCGCCGTACCTACGACATGAAGTGCAATTGGAAGACCTATGTCGACAATTATCTGGAAGGCTATCACCTGCCGAGCGTCCATCCGGGATTGAATCGCGAGCTCGACTACAACGCATACACGGTCGAGCCGCACGCGCGCTACGTGCGCCAGTACAGCCCGATACGTGGGGCGCAGTCGGGCGACGCTACTCCACGCCGGTATCAGGACACACGGGAGGATCTGACTACGGACTACTTCTGGATTTTTCCCAACTGGATGCTGAATTGTTACCCCGACAATGTCTCACTCAACATAGTTCTTCCGCTCGAACCTGAGCGCACCGTAGCGATCTTTGAGTGGTATCTGCCGGAGCAAGGTAACGACATTTCGACGGCCAGAGCATCGGTCGATTTCAGCGACGAGATTCAGATCGAGGATGGGAAAATCTGCGAGACCGTCCAGAAAAATCTTCATTCCCGTAGCTACGACCGCGGACGATATAGCGTGAAGCAAGAGGGTGGTGTCCACGCATTCCATCGCATGTACGAAGAAGTGATGGGAGGCGCAGAGAAGTAAACAAATCGCGAACTGCAGCGGACACCGAAGAACACCGCAGAGACAAGCTGTTCGCGCTACTCGCCCGCCTTCAGCAGCAGGCAGGTAACGTCATCGTGTTGAGCGGTGGGACCGACAAAGGCGTCGAGATCCGTCATCAGTCGTCGCAAGAGCTCATCGGGCGTAGTGTGAAGGGCACCGCTCAGAACGGACATCATTCTGTATTCACCGTATTCCTCGTCTTGCGAGTTCACAGCCTCGACCAAGCCATCGGTAAAGATCACCAACCAGTCGCCGGGATCAAGAGTGATCACGTCCGACTCGTAGACCGCGTCAGTGAGAATTCCCAGAGGTAGGCCTCCCACAGAAAGCCGTTCGATGGTGCCTGTTTTGCGCAAAAGAACTGGCTGGTTGTGGCCCGCATTGATGTATCTCACATTGCGGCTTGCGGGATCGAATTCTCCGATGAAGGCCGTAGTGAAGCGCAGCCCGCTTTGACTATTCGTGCAGGCATAGCGATTCATGCCCGCGACCAGATCCTTCAACGAGCACGGCGTCTCCGAAAGCGTCTTCAGGCTGGCTTGAAAGGTCGCCATGAGCAGCGCGGCCGGGATGCTCTTACCGGCAACGTCGGCGACCGTTAGCAAATAAGAGGATTCGGCAGCACTACTTCCCGCGCGTGCAAACACGTCGTAATAATCCCCGGCTACGGTATTGGCCGGACGAGTGGCGAAAGCGATAGCCAGTCCGGGAACGGCTGGCGGTGTTGCCGGCAGCAGCCAGCGCTGGATGTCTCGCGCAATCTCGAGATCGCGCTTCATCACGACGCGGTCGGCCACCTCGAGCAGCAACAACACCAGAAGTAACAGGCCGCCGAAAAAGTGGAAGTCAAGTTCAACTGCCTGAACACCGCCAGACTTGGAGGAATAGCTGAAGTTGGCCTCCGGAAAAAGCAACATCAGCATGCCCGCCAACAGCAAAACGCGGCGTGCCGGCGTGAGCTTTTCCAGCAAAGCCCAGGCGAACTCCTGGGCGGTGTAAAGGAAATTGTGCCTCCGCGTCCCTTCCGGAACCCGCGCGTCGAAATCCTTCTGATATAGGCGATAGCTGGACTTGGCATCAGCGCGGAACTGCTTCCACAGTTGGCTGATCTCCAATCCTTCGGTGACGCGCTGCCAGAATTTATCGAGCTCGATAAAAACTTGATGGCGAGGGCGGGCGCTCGAAGGATTGGGCGAGGATGGAGATTGCGAAGCGCTCATGAAAGTCCAGTCCGGTCATTATTACAGGTTTGAGTAATCGCAGGCGCTGGCCAGTTGGATTGATCATTCTGCGAAAAATGATGTGTAGGTAACCAGCTACGCTTTTAGCCCTGGGCGCAGAGCACAACCAGAGTCATATCGTCGTGTTGTTTAGCACCGGCGACGAATCCGTCGGCGGCTTGCATAACCCGAGCAATGATCTCCGACGGAGGCAAGGCGCCGCATTGTTTCACCGTCTCTATCAATGGGGATTCTCCCCACTCCTCGTCTAGGCTATTCATGGCTTCGCTGATCCCATCCGTAAACGCGACCAGAATGTCTCCTGGAGCAACGGTGACCGCCGATTGCTCGTAAGGAAAGCTCTCTAGCAGTCCTACCACCGTGCCTCCGGTTTCAAGCCGGCTCACTTGCCAGTCTTTACCGTCAGGATGGAACAACATCGGTGGGTTGTGTCCAGCGTTGACATACGTCAATTGGCGTGTCTCAGGAGCGTATTGCGCGTAAAAGAATGTCGCATAACGATTGGCAGACGAGGCTTCGTACACCAAATGGTTGACGTTAGCCACCAGGGCCGCGAGGTTTTCTGGTGCACGGGTAGCTTCTCCGCGCAGCGAAGCTTGCAGACTGGCCATCATCAAGGCAGCGGCTATGCCTTTGCCGGAAACGTCCCCGACAGCGATCCCCAAATGGCCGCCGGGCAAAGCAAGAAAATCATAATAGTCTCCGCCCACCCCTAGGGCCGGACGGCACGCGCCAGAATATTCAATCCCAAGAATCGGCGGCAGAGTTTGCGGAAACAGCCGTTCCTGCACTTCGCGGGCGATCTCGACTTCGCGGTTCAGGCGTTCACGCTGGGCGACCTCATCAGCGATCTCTGACATCAGGCGTGCGTTTTCCAACGCCAATCCGGTTTGCGCGGCCACTGACTTCAGCAGGCGAAGGTCGGTGCCGGAGTAGGGTTCGTCTGATCGCTTGGGTCCGAGGCTGATGAAACCCAGCAGCTTATCGCGCGTACTTAACGGCAGTAACAACTCGCTATGTAATTGAGCCAACTTCGCCCGATCCTCTTCCCCGACTTCCGGCTCGCGATAGATCCACGAATTTGGATCGTCAATATACACGCGTGCCGGTTCCTTCTGCTTTTCCAGCATCTTTACTGTGCCGGCGCCGACGGCAAACGAGATTTGGGGTAGTCCTTCGTAGCCCAGCGCGTACGCGGAACGAAACGGCCCTCCGCCGCCCAGCAAGACCGCGACCTGCGGAATATGTAGCGTTTCAGAAATGCGGGCCGCCACAGTTTCAATCAGAGGACGAGTCTCCACCAGGCTGCGTACCTGATCGCTGAGTTCGCTGAGCACTTGTTCGGCGTTGTACGCTTCACGGAAGAATTTGCGATCGATCCACTGGCGTAAACGGTCCCCAATTCGCGGGATGCTGAATCCGATCGTGACCGCGATTCCGATCACGATCATCTTGCCGACGCGGTTGGAGTTGCTTCCCAGAGCGAAAGCGGTCGCGATCACGACGCCGGTGGCGACAACCTGCAGCATCCGGATTCCGTTCTTGGCCAAGCCATACTGCAAACTTTGGCGGAGAACAACTCTCACATCCATGGCACGCTGCACCACAATCACGTATGCCAGGGTCAAGGGAAAAATCGGAGTGACAATCAGGCTTAGGCCGATTACCCAATCGGGGAAAATGTCGTAGATCGACTTCCCGCTAAAAGACGAGATCAAGGTGATAAAGAACAGCGGGACCATGGCGACCGTAGCGCCCCAGTAAAGCAATCGCAGCCGGCGCTTGGCGTCCGGAGAAATCGCCATAGACGACTTCGTGAAGATGGAACTAAAAAAACCGAAGCCAACTACGAAATAGGTGTAAATGCGCAGAGGTGTTTGCCACGGGGCGTAACTGTGCACGATGGTTTTTGCCTTAGCCCAGTCCGTCAATTCGGCAATCGATATCAACCCCAGGTAGTAACAATTCACCAGAATCGGAGCCACCACCAGGATCGGTATCCACCGTTTCCATGGCTTCATGTGCAAATAGAACGGAAAAGGCTCGGGAAAGAAAAATCCGAACAGGAACATGAAAATTGGCCACCCGATGGCCAGCAGGGTGCGATAAGTCACCGCCACCTCGCGATAACCCGGCCCCCAGCTTTCAATTTTGAACGCGCTGAAGAGTTGAGAAAAGGCGAACATCAGTCCCAGCAGGATCCAGGCCAACTTGTCTCGCGGCCGGACCAGAACCACCCAACAACCCAGCAGCACGCATCCGATCGGCGCGACGATATTGATCACCATGTCCATCGCGAATCGGCCAGTCGCCGTCTTTCCCGCGGTTACCGGCACCGAGACCGTATGCTGGCCGGAGGCCGACATAACCGTCAGATCAATGTGGTCGCCCGGTCGCGCCTTGGCATAGGCCTCTGCCAGAACGGCGGTTCCCGTGTATTTTTGACCATTCACAGCCAACAGAGTGTCCCCGGAATGCAGCCCGAGTTGTTCGGCTTCGGGGCGCACGATTTCGAGAGAGGCGCTAGCCGTAGCCGGGGAAACGAAGGCGAAGTCTATCTTCTCTCCCTGCCAGATGTCCTCCGCGTAGCGTACTTGGAAGACCATCGCGCCTACGAACAACAGCGCCAGGCAAACGTACTGGAACACGGGAGTCGGCGGCGCTGACTTGTGACCGGGAGGGATCATGAAAGGCTGATTGTACAGAAGCGGGGAGTTCGCGCCCGGCTTACTTTTTCCGGGCCGGATTGATCGGGCCGACGATGGGCCGCCGAACCGGGACGATAGCTCCGCGAGCTGGATCGGCAGCGGCATTGGCCCGCGTCAGAACTTCTTCCTGGATGTATTGCACGAACTCCTGAATCTGACGCTGCATTTCTTCCATGCGTTCCCGCATTTGCAAGATGATCGCCATGCCGCTGATATTGACTCCCAGATCGCGGGCAAGGGACAGGATGAACTCCAGGCGCAGGAGGTCTTCGTCGGTGTACAGGCGGGTATTTCCCTCCGTGCGAGACGGTTTCAGCAAGCCCTCGCGCTCGTAGAGCCGCAGGGTCTGGGGATGGATGCCGTACATTTCCGCCACGGAAGAGATCATGTAGGCGCCCTTGGATTTCCGTTTGGTCATAAGGTTACGTGATCAGATCATATCCAAAAAAACAAACAGGCGCAGTAATCTACGGTATTCAACCCGTAGACGCTTCTGCACATCTACGGGCTTTCTTGATTTTCGGGTATTAGAGGGCTCAGTCGCCTGATGCCATTTGCGGCTCTTCTTTGGCAGCTTGGGTCCAGCCGCCGGGCTTGAGCGCATGATTGATGAAATAGGCCACCACGCCTCCCGCTATCAGAATCATCCCGAAGGCGAAGGAACTCATCCCCAAAACCTGTTCGGTTTCGCTTCTTACTACCGAGAAGCCGAGCAGCATCATGGGAGCTATGCCGACCGCCATAGCGCCGAATGTGCCTCCGGGAACGCGGAACGCTCGCGGCAAGTCCGGTTCGCGGAAGCGCAGCCAGATGAGCGCAGCGAACTCCAAGCCTAGACTCCCGCCATAGAGAAGGATGTCCAAAGTGACCAGGCGTTCGAAGCCCAGTCCCAGGCACATCGCCCAGCACGTAGCCAAACCGATGATCGCCACCCATGGCGCGCGCGTTTTCGGATGCAGCTTGCCAAAAATCTTCGGAAGCATGCCGTCTTCTGCCATCGCCAGCGGTAGCCGCGAGTAGCTCATCACCAGCGCGTTGAACATTCCGAAGCCGCTGATCATACCGCCCAGCGCCAGACCGATGCGAAGCAGCGGGCCGCCGAGCAGTCCGGCAATGTCCGCCCAGAAGCCGGTTTCCCATGCGCTTGCAGGGAGTCCAGTCACCCACATGGCGGCGACCGGCACAACATAACTGACGCTCACAATCGCCACCGCCACCAGCA
Organism: uncultured Acidobacteriaceae bacterium; assembly: GCA_963708575.1. GTDB lineage: Bacteria > Acidobacteriota > Terriglobia > Terriglobales > Acidobacteriaceae > DASVWZ01. The sequence goes on along the minus strand of CAVPTB010000007.1, from coordinate 2,546,729 downwards.
TCGCCCGCGGATAAGTCCGCTGCGGACGCTCAACCTCCGTTGCGATGGTCGAGGCGTTGTCCCATCCCATGTAGTTCCACATGCAGATGAGCAGGCCGGTCAAGATACCGACATTGGATCCCACGGGAGCTGTCGTCGCGTGGGTCAGCGCGCCGATCTTCCACGGCGCGAGCACGACGATCGCGAGAAACGGGGCCGACAAGATAAAGAACAGCCAGAGCGACGTGGTTGAGACCACACGCACCCCGGCAATATTGAGGAGAGCGCACACGATCACGACTCCGAGCGCTACCATCACGCCCCGATGTCCCTCAGCAAACCAAGGGAACAGGCGGTTGAGGTAGAGCACGAACAGAGTTGGATAGATCGCCATATCGAAAATGGACGCAACCAGAGACAGCCATGCCTCCTGAAATCCCCAGAAATTGCCCATGGCGCGGCGCACCCAAGCGTAGTAACCACCCTCGTAGGGCAGCGCGCTTGAGAGTTCGCCAATCATGAAGGCGGTGGGGAGACTCCACAGGATCGGAGTCAGCAGGAGAATCAGGATCGCTTTGCCGTAGCCTGCGCCATGCACAATATCTTCGGTGCCATACGTTCCGCCGGATACCATAAAAAAAGTGGCGGCGACGAGAGGCCAAAGAGTGAGGCGAACCGATTTCTTTCGGTTGGGAACCAGGGAAGGCTGCGGGATCCGCGGGTGGGTTGCGTTAGCTGTTGCCAATTTCTATGTCTTCCTCCTCGGGCGACTCACTCTCAGCTACTCTGCGCGGGCTGGTTCGCTGACGGGCTTCCCAGTTGATTCAGATTCCAGGAATTACGCTGGAGTTAGTTCGCAGTGTAGAGATTACGAGAAATTTCCACAGATGCAAGATTTTTCTGAGAGAAATTAGAAAAATTTCTGGGAGCGAAGAGGTACGGAGGTAATCAGCAGAATTGGCCACACTCAGTGTTGCGGTTTTTTGTTGGCTAAATTTCCTTGAACAACTCAGCCCGCGGGTCCTCAGGATTGAGCTTGGCCAGTTCGCGCAGCAGTTCTTTGGTTTCCTCGTCGCGCGGTACAGGCACAGTCAGTTTGACTTCGACGATTTCGTCCCCGCGGACCCCCTCTTTCGTAGCGGAAGGCACGCCTTTTTCCCTTAGCCGAAGTTTTTGCCCCGATTGCGTCCCCGGAGGAATGCGCAACTGAGCCCGTCCATCAATCGTCGGAACTTCGACTTTGGCTCCTAGAGCGGCTTCCGACACCGTCACCGGAACCGTGAGATAGATGTCGTCTCCCTCGCGCCGAAAAACCGGATGCTCGCCGATCTTGATAATCACGTACAAATCTCCCGGAGGACCTCCGTGAGCTCCGGCATTCCCCTTGCCCGCGATGCGGATGCGCTGGCCGTCGCGAGTGCCCGGCTTAATACGAACTTCCAGAGGCTCGGTCCGGTCTACCGTTCCCTCTCCGTGACACACCGGGCACGGAGAAAGGTTTTTCCCCGTCCCATGACAGCGCGGACACGGAACGTTGAACTTCATCCGTCCGCCAGTCTGCGTAATCTGACCGGTGCCATTACACTCCGGACACTTTCCCGGAGCCTCGATATAACCCTGTCCATGACAGTTCGTGCAGGTGTCACGCCGGGCGATGTTCAGCCGCATGACTCCCCCGCGGATCGCCGTCCAAAAAGGCACGTTAACCTGGTACTCGAGATCAGACCCCGGCTCGGGACCTTCCTGAGCTTGTGCCCCGCGTCCGCCTCCGAAAATTCCCGAGAAGATGTCGCGAAAGCCGCCGCTTCCGGCGTTGGTCGAGCCCGTCCGGCGAGCGCCGGCGCGGCCTCCTCCCTCGAATAGGTCTGAGAAGTCGAATCCGTTGAAATCAAAATGTGCGCCCTGAGCGCCTGGCTGTTGTCCCCCGGAGGAGCCGCCGGGGAAGCCTCCGCCGCCCGTACCTCCGCCCCGGGCATAAGCTTCGGCCGTGGCGGGATCGATGTTGTCGGAATAGAACCCCACTTGATCGTAGATCTTGCGCTTCTTAGGATCGCTAAGGACGTCGTTGGCCTCGGAGATCACTTTGAACTTTTCTTCGGCTGACTTGTCTCCGGGATTGACGTCGGGATGATACTTGCGCGCAAGTTTGCGGAATGCCTTGCGGATTTCGTCCACCGAGGCAGTTTTCTTAACGCCTAGCTGCTCGTAATAATCTTTTTTTGTTGTAGTGGCCATTGGTCTCTATAGCAGTTTGTCATCTTGGGCGGAGTTGCCATTCGCGTTAGCGACTCGACCTCCGCCCAAGATGACAGTTTACGTCACACACAGTACTCATTAACTCTGAGCGTTCCCGGCAGTCTTTTCAAAGCCGCTGCTGCGCTCGTAAGTCTTCACGTCTACATACACTGGAAGACGCTCCATTCCATCATTTGAAGGCGAGAACACAAACCAGCGCTTCTCATCTTCGACAAATGCCAAAAAATATTCCCTATCCTTTACTTTGAATTGCAATGTACTCCCCCACTTCTGAAATAGTTGTGACAAAGGGGCGCCGAAGCGCCCCTGAGTAAGCCAGCGACTCGGTCGCCGGGTTATCTCTTGTCTTCGACATCGACGTATTCCGCGTCGATGACTCCTTCATCTTTCTTCTGAGCGCCGCCATCTGTGCCTGGCTGCGGTCCCGCGTCCGGCGTTGGGCCCGTGCCTGCCCCAGGCTGTGGCTGAGCCGCCTTGTACATCTGTTCGGCCAGCTTGTGCGATGCCTGGGTCAAGCTCTCGCGAGCCTTGTCCATCGCCGCCTTGTCGCCGCCTTCGAGCGCCTTCTTGGCATCCGCCAGTGCGTTCTCAACGTCGCCGCGTTCCGAGCCGGAGATCTTGTCGCCATGCTCCTTCAGCATCTTCTCCACGCTGTAAACCAGAGTGTCGAGCTGGTTCTTGGCTTCAATGGCCTCGCGCTGCGCCTTGTCCTCCGCCGAATGGGCATCGGCTTCCTTGGCCATGCGCTCGACTTCTTCTTTGCTCAGACCCGAAGACGACGTAATCGTGATCTTCTGGTCCTTGCCCGTAGCGTTATCCTTCGCCGTCACGTTCAGGATGCCGTTGGCATCGATATCAAACGTGACCTCGACTTGTGGTACGCCGCGCGGTGCGGGTGGAATCCCGGTCAAGTGGAACTTGCCCAGAGTCCGGTTCTGCGCTGCCATCGGACGTTCACCCTGCAGCACGTGAACTTCGACCGACGTCTGGCTGTCCGCCGCGGTCGAGAACGTTTCCGTCTTGCGGGTCGGAATCGTCGTGTTCCGCGGAATCATGGGAGTCGCCACGCCGCCCAAAGTTTCAATCGACAACGTCAGCGGAGTTACATCGAGCAGAAGCAGATCTTTCACTTCGCCCTTCAGCACGCCGCCTTGAATCGCCGCGCCGATCGCGACCACTTCGTCCGGGTTGACACCCTTGTGAGGTTCCTTCCCGAACAGTTCTTTCACCAGCGCCTGAATACGAGGCATGCGAGTCTGGCCGCCAACCAGCACAACTTCGTTGATCTTGCTGGCGTCAACGCCCGCGTCCTTCATGCACTGCTTGCAAGGCCCGACTGACTTCTGGATGATGTCTTCGATCATCGACTCGAGCTTGGCCCGGGTCAGTTTCTTGACCAGGTGCTTCGGCCCGCTCGCGTCCGCCGTAATGAACGGCAGATTGATCTCAGTCTCCATCGTGGTTGAAAGCTCGATCTTGGCGCGCTCGGCTGCGTCACGCAGACGTTGCAGCGCCATCTCGTTGCCCTTGCCACGCAGGTCGAGACCTTCGTCCTTCTTGAATTCGTCGATGAGCCAGTCGACCAGCCGCTGATCGATGTTGTCGCCGCCCAGGTGAGTGTCACCGTTGGTGGCTTTCACTTCGATCACGCCTTCGCCGACTTCGAGAATCGAAATATCGAACGTGCCGCCACCGAAATCGTATACGGCAATGGTCTCGTCCTTACCTTTGTCGAGTCCGTAGGCCAACGCTGCGGCCGTGGGCTCGTTGATAATTCTCTTTACGTCGAGACCGGCAATCTTGCCGGCATCCTTGGTGGCCTGACGCTGGGCGTCGTTGAAATACGCCGGTACCGTGATGACGGCCTCGGTGATCTTCTCGCCCAGATAGTCTTCCGAAGCCTTCTTCAGCTTCTGCAAAATCATCGCGGAAATCTCAGGCGGGGTATAACGCTTCCCCTGTGCCACGATGGCCACATTGTCGCCGTCGCGCTCCACCTTGTATGGGACCATCTTCATTTCTTCGTTCACTTCGTCGTAGCGGCGTCCCATAAACCGCTTGATCGAATAAACCGTATTTTCCGGGTTGGTGATAGCTTGGCGCTTGGCCACTTGCCCCACCAGTCGTTCGCCGGTCTTGGTGAAGCCGACAACCGATGGCGTGGTTCGCCCACCTTCTTCGTTGGGGATGACCTTGGGCTCTCCACCTTCCATCACTGCAACGCAGGAATTGGTAGTCCCGAGATCAATCCCGATAATTTTAGCCATAAACTAATCCTCCGAAACGCTGTAAGTGCTTATTTATCAGCACATAAATGATTGCGCTCCGCAGTATTATGAGAGTTGAGCGAATCATTGTCAAGTTTTTAGATGCAGAAGAAGCGTGCGTAGATTCGCCGAATTCCCCCCTGTCCAGACGTTCACAACGACCCCTCTAGCAAACCCGTCATCTTTGAGCGAAGTTGCCGTCAATCAGGCATTCCCGTTTGACATGTTATACACATGCAAGTATGTTTATCACATGTCAAAGATGATCCAGCTCCGCCACGTTCCCGACGCTCTTCATCGCACGCTGAAGTCTCGTGCCGCCCTGGCCGGGATGTCTTTGTCTGACTACCTGCTCGCTGAAATCAAAGAGATCGCCGAACGGCCGACATTGGCCGAACTGCGGGAGCGGCTTCATAAACGCGAACCCGTTTCAGAGCCTATCGAGACCGCCCGCATGGTCCGAGAAGAGCGTGAAGCACGGTGATCGTTCTAGACGCATCCGCGGCCATCGATTGGCTTCTCCAGACTTCCGCGGGTCAGCGCATCGAGCAACGGATCTACTCAGCCCGCGAATCCCTCCATGCCCCACATCTTTTGGATGTTGAGATTGGCCAGGTACTGCGGCGCTTGGTACGGGAAAACGCGGTGCCAGCGCGACGCGCCGATGAAGCGATAGAGGATTTACTGGATCTTCGGATTACCCGGTATCCCCACAACCTGCTACTGCCGCGAATCTGGCAACTCCGTCACAATCTGTCTGCCTACGACGCCGCCTACCTGGCACTCGCCGAGAAACTCGGAGCGCCTTTGCTTACCCGTGATGGCCGACTCGCGTCAGCGTCAGGTCATGCGGCAAAAATCGAAGTGTTTTGACCCGACGCCGCCAGGGAAGCTCTCGCTAAGTGCTCAGTTCTTCCGCGGACTTTACCGAAGGGCTTTCCTTTGGCGACCCGGAAAATCAGTCGTACCGCTCATACAACACCGTCTTCCGGTCCCATCCCAGGTTATGCAGCAGGTCGCGATTCGCCTTCACCATCTTGGCCAAGCCACAGATGTAGGCATGCATATCCTTCCTGTCCCCAACAAGCTCGGGAAGATGGTGCTGAACATAGCCACGCAAACCCTGCCATGACTCGCTGCAGCGACTAAGCGTCGGCAGGTACTGAAAGTTCGGGTGCCGCTTTGCCAACTCCAGAAATTCGTCGTGATAATAGATGTCCCCTTCGGTGCGGTTCCCAAAGAGCAGCGTCAGCGTCTTGTTTTGGTGGCGTTCTTCGTCAGCCAGCAACCAATGCAACATGGAACGGAACGGCGCGATGCCGGTCCCCGTCGCGATGAAAATCGTATCCCTCATCGGCGGACGCAGGATGAAGCTCCCAAACGGTCCCTGGACGCGAAGTTCGTCGCCTTCTTTCATATCGCAGATGTAATTCGACATATACCCGTCCTGCACCCGGTTCAGGCAGAAAGCAAAGTGCCCGTTTTCCGATGGCGCAGAAGCAATCGAGTATGCCCGGGTGATCTCTTCACCATCAGGAATGTTGTGCTTCACCGATAGCCACTGCCCAGCCACGAAACCAAGGCGAGCGATGTTCTGCATCTCGAATTCGAGATGTTTGGTCAGATCGGTCAGCGGCGTGGTCCGAACCAGCCGCGCTGAATATGTTTGAAAGGGCGCCATTCCCTATATAGATGATAGAAACGTCCGTGCGGACGCGGGCGGTCGGAGGGGACTCTCTGAAGGGAGGATCTGGGGGCGGGAACCCGTAGAGACGTAGCTTAGCTACGCCTCTACAGGAAAATCTCTACTCGACGGTTACCGATTTTGCCAGGTTTCTCGGCTGATCGACGTCGCAGCCTCGGCGAACCGCAATGTGGTAGGCAAGCAACTGCAACGGCACAATCTCGAGGATCGGAGCCAATTCGTCCGGGGCCGGTGGAATGTAGATGACATGGTCAGCGGCTTCCTTGATTTCTTCGTCGCCTTCGGTCGCTATCGCTATCACCCTACCTGAACGCGCTTTGACCTCTTTCAGGTTCGACATGGTCTTTTCGTAGCGCGTCATCGAGAGCTCATCGTGCGGATCGCGGGTGGCGATGATTACGACCGGCAGATTCTCATCGATCAAGGCATTCGGCCCGTGCTTCATTTCTCCGGCCGGATATCCCTCCGCATGAATGTAGGAGATTTCCTTCAACTTCAATGCGCCTTCAAGAGCGATGGGGTAGTGGATACCGCGTCCCAGGAACAGAAAGTCATGGGCGCGGCCATATTCACGTGCCAGTTCCTCACAAATCTCTTCGTGAGTGAGGAGGTGTTCGAGTTTTCCGGGAATCCGCGTCAGCTCATGAACGTATTGTCGAGCTTGCTCTTCGTTGATGACTCCCCTAACCTGAGCCAGATAGAGCGCGAACAGGTACAGTGCGGTCAATTGCCCGGTAAAGGCTTTGGTTGAGGCGACTCCGATTTCCGGCCCCGCATGGGTGTAAATGGTGCCTGAAGCTTCGCGAGTCATCATGGATCCGACTACGTTGCATATCGCGAGAGTTTTGCATCCCTTCGCCTTGGCTTCACGTTGAGCGGCGATGGTGTCCGCTGTCTCCCCCGACTGGGAAATCAGCACGGTAATCGTGTCCGGTGAAATGATGGGGTCGCGATAACGCCATTCGCTGGCGTAATCCACCTCAACTGGAATCCGAGCCAGCCGCTCGATCATGAATTTGCCGGCTTGTCCGGCATGCCAACTGGTTCCGCAGGCGGCGATATTGATCTTTTTGGCAGCCTTGAATTCGGCCTCAGTGATCTCCATTTCGTCCAGGAAAACGTGTCCGGTTTCCTGCGAGATCCGCCCCAGCGTGGTGTCTCGAACGGCGCGCGGCTGCTCATAGATTTCCTTGAGCATGAAGTGCTTGAACCCGCCCTTTTCCGCCATAATCGGGTCCCAGGTCACGTGCTGGACCTCGCGCGTAATCGGCTTTCCCTGGAAGTCGGTCAGTTGCACGCCATCGGGCGTAAGGACTGCCAGGTCGCCATCTCCAAGAAAGAAGAGATCGCGGGTGTGATAGAGAATGGCGGGTACGTCGGAGGCCACGAAGTATTCGTCTTTTCCCAATCCGATCACTGCCGGCGGTCCGTTGCGGGCGGCGACGATTTTGTTCGGCTCATCGACCGCAATGACAGCCAGCGCGAAAACTCCCGTAAGCTGAACCACCGTTTTACGCACTGCTTCTTCCAGCGCCGGACGATGCCCGTTACCCGTCTTGAGGAAGTAATCCTCCACCATGTGAGCGATCACTTCCGTATCGGTTTCGGTGGTGAACTTGTGTCCCTGTTCAGTGAGCTTCCTCTTGAGACTGACGTAGTTTTCGATAATGCCGTTGTGAACCACCACGATGCGACCAGTGCAGTCGCGGTGAGGATGGGCATTCTCTTCGGTGGGGCGTCCGTGAGTGGCCCAGCGCGTGTGGCCAATGCCGTAGGTGCCGTCGAGCGGCTTCAGGCGGATGACTTCTTCGAGGTTGCGCAGCTTGCCTTCGGCTCGCCGGATCTGCAAACCCTCTCCGTTGCCACAGACCGCTATGCCCGCCGAATCGTATCCGCGATACTCCAGTCGCCTGAGGCCGTCAATAATGACGGGGACGACGCGCTTCTTACCGACGTATCCTACAATCCCACACATGTGTTAGCTCCTGAGCTTCGGGCGAGGAGGACTCGACGGAAGTCTTGCCAAAACGGTTAATCCTCGAGTGAATAGCGGAATTCCTCTATTACAGGATTAGTAAGCACTTCGCGGGCCATCCGGCCCACTTCGGCTTCCGCCTCGCTGCGGCTCAGCTCGCCATCCAAAGTCAGCTCGAAATACTTGCCCTGCCTCACATCTCCGAGGCCTTTGTATCCCATTTTCTTCAGTGCGCCCTGGATGGTCTTACCCTGGGGGTCCAGAACGCTCTTCTTGAGCGAAACATAGACATAGGCTTTCATGGATGACCTAATTATACGTTAAGGGGAATAACGCTCGACAGCCCAAGCGTACTAGCCCAAGTGGGAGATTTGATCCTCGAGTTCGTCCAAGGCGGCTTGCAGCATGACGCGATGTCGGTCGTTGGTGGCGGCGTTGAGTTGTTGGAGAATTCTTTGGCGAGACAGTAGCAAGCCTTGTTTCTTCCGCTGTTGCTCTTGCTGTTGCGGAGTCAGCCGCGGTTTGTTCGATACCGTACTCGACGCTCTTTCGGCCTGCTGATCCTCAACGGATTTGCTTTCCCATCCTCGGGCCACCAAAAAATTATACGCGGCGGCCAGTCAGTGTTCGTCCCAAACGCAACCAAGTGTCTGTTTTACAGACAGTAACTTGGTCTGACCACTTCAGTTGGGTACGGTTCCCAAAAAGAAACCGTAAGGTGTTGTTTCAAATCGCGGAATCTCAAAAATTGCCGTTGCAATATAAGTAAATGCGGTTATGATGCGAGCCTGTAACGCCATTGATTAACGGCAGCGCTGATTCCCGCAGGAGCTGCCTGGTTCGCGCTCCAGGCTCCGGCAAATGCATTTTGTCGAAGCCGGGACAGTACCTTCCCCTTTATTGATCGGCTTGACGCGACGGGCGACAGCAGCAGTTTGTAAGGCCGGTTTCGAACCCTAGGGCTACTGGACATTTTGAGGCAAGGGCGTGATCTTTCGGGACACGCAGGCTGTTCCTTTCAAAATCCTCAGGAAAGTCGAGTGCAGTGATTTTGCTAGGAAGAATTGACGTGGTTATTGACTCGAGCAAATTGGCGTAACGAAAGCTTCCCTGACGAGATAGTCAGCCAAGCTGCGGACGCTCTCAGGGATGCACGAATGAACGACCGTCCCAGTACACAGCGCGAAGATCTTCTTCGCTACGAAATGCTCTCGCACCTTGCCGATCTGCTTGTCGGCCGTCATCGTTTGGAGCAATTGTTGCCCGCCTTGGCCGAACGCGTAAAGCAAGTTCTCGGCTTCGATTTCCTGGTTTTTTCTTTGTGCGATCCCCCAAGCAACGACATCCGTATTCATATTTGCCAGGATTGTGCACTGCTCCAGGAGATTTCGGAGCTGGCCGGAGCCGACACGCCATCCCGGGTGGTGTGGGCCACCCAACAGCCCATTCACATTCCCCATATCTCCTACGATGAGCGTTTCCCCGAAGCCACGCAAATTCTCCGCAAGAAGGGAGTCGTCTCCTATTGCGTGGTTCCCCTAACCACCGCGGAAAGACGTATTGGTGCATTGGGTTTTGGAACTTCGCGACAACGTTCCTTCGAAAAGGAGGAGCAGATATTTCTGACTCGAGTGGCCAAGTTGGTCGCGCTGGCGGTTCAGAATGCAATGGTTCATGCGGCGTTTCAGGAAGAGAGAGCCCGCATAGATGCCTCGTTGGAAGTGAGCAAGAATCTGCTCTCCAACGCGCAAGTGGCTGACTTGTTCCCCTGCATTGCGGAATTCGTGCAAGAGGTTGTGAAGCAGGATTTCGCCAGTTTGGCGATCTATGACGAGCAGTCGCGCCAGCTAACGGCGCGTCCTCTTCACTCAAAAGCGTCACAAAAATCTGAAACGGGCGAGACGTTCCCGACTTCTGATTTCGCTCTTCGGCAGACATTCCTGCACGGAAAAATCAAACACTTTGCCGCGAAGGAAATGGCGCACGGCAACTCTGCTTTTCTCGAGCAGATGCGTGAGAAAGGGATTCAATCGCTTTGTGTCATGCCTCTGATCGGCCGCAAAGGGATGCTGGGTACCCTGACTTTAGGAAGCCTAAGTGAACGGGCCTTTGTTCCGCAGGATGAGAGTTTCCTGGCGCATGTCGCAGCCCAGATTGCGCTCACCCTTGACAGTGCATCGGCACACAAGGAAGTCGAAGACCTTACTCAAAGACTGAAGGCCGAAAAAATCTGCAGGGAAGAAGAGATCGCCTCCACGGTCAACTTTGAGGAGATCGTGGGCGATAGCCCTAGTCTCCGGCGCACCCTGAGCCACGTGCAGACCGTAGCTCCCAGCGATGCGACGGTACTGATTCTAGGAGAGACCGGTACCGGAAAAGAGTTGATCGCTCGCGCCATACATCGCATGAGTGCACGCCGGGATGAGCCCTTCATTAAATTGAACTGCGCCGCCATTCCAACCGGCCTGTTTGAAAGCGAGCTCTTTGGACACGAAAAGGGTGCCTTCACCGGCGCCGTGAGTCAAAAGGTGGGTCGCCTGGAACTTGCTCACAAGGGAACACTGTTTCTCGACGAAGTCGGAGAGATTCCACTCGAGTCTCAACCCAAATTGTTGCGAGTGCTCCAAGACCAGGAGTTCGAACGCCTGGGAGGGAATCGGACAATACGGGTTAATGTGCGCATCGTGGCCGCAACTAATCGCGATTTGGGCAAGAGCGTGGCGGAACGGGAGTTTCGCAGCGACCTCTATTACCGTCTCCACGTTTTTCCCGTTCGCCTGCCCCCCTTGCGGGAGCGGACCGTCGACATTCCGTTGCTGGTCCGTTACTTCGTTCAGAAGTTTGCCCGGCGAGCCAACAAGCAGATAGACACCATCCCCTCAGAAACCATGAATGTACTGGTCCGTTGGCACTGGCCCGGCAACGTAAGAGAATTGGAAAATTTCCTCGAACGATCGGTGATTCTGACCGACGGTGCCGCCCTAAATGCACCATTGGCAGAGTTGTCGATTGGGGCCACAGCTGAGGAACACGCTTCCACTCTGTTCGGAGTCGAACGCGACCACATCCTACGCATTCTGCGCGAGACTGGTGGCGTCATTGCTGGTGCGCATGGGGCTGCCGCCAAACTTGGGATGAAACGTACAACGTTGCAATCCAAGATGCAGCGCATGGGTATTAGTCGATCCGACTATGAGAGTTAATGACGTGAATTCGGCACCATGCCGACCGTTCGTCCCCTAGAGTCTGTCCAGGAAGTTCGATTTCCGCAATAAACCTCGTCTCTTCAATCTCGCGATCCTCGGCTCATCCGCTTCAGCGTTGGCCATCCAACTGCAAACGTGATCCCGCAGCCTTCCCCCAAATATTGGTTGCAAGAGCTGAAGAAAGTTTCTCGCTGAGAGGCTAGTTGATCGGATTCATTCTAGAAGGTCTACATGCTTAACGGACCGTATGAACGAACCGTTGAGAGTCGCGGTATAGCAAGTGGCATCACGACCAACGGAGGGAAGAGTCTTCAACAACCTTTACCGCGGGGAAGCCTCGCATACTCCCCAATCCCCGTCTCGGGAAAACCACGTCTCACCTCTTTGAATACAGCACCCGCATCCTTGTATCAGCTTAGCGAACGCTGGCTGGGGGAGCGAGATACATCTTCCGGTTGGGGATTAGTCCGCGCCTTGCGGAGCGAAGATCCAGGGATCCGAACGATCGCCGCTGAATTGCTGGCAAAGACCGAGCATATCCGTCTGCCCGTCGCGGCTATACGGCGTATTGGACGTCCTGCCAAAATCACTTGCCAGGCGGGAAGGGAGAATGCAAGAGTGCGAGCAACCAGATCGCGGGATCGCAGCGAAGTCGCGGAATACTGTCGGGATTGCAGATCGCGCAAGGACCACTGGTTTTGCGGAATGTCGCAAGAAGGATTGAGGATCCTCGAAGCGACTCGTCACCCCAGCACTTATCCCTCGGACGCCGTGCTATTTGCGGAAGGCCAGTCGGCTCGCGGAGCTTTCGTGCTCTGTTCCGGGCAAGTCAAATTATTTACGACATCGCGTGAAGGCAAGATCTTTATTATCAGGATTGCTACAGCAGGAGAAGTCCTCGGACTCAGCGCCGCCGTCACTGGACAGAATCATGCCCTGACGGCAGAAACCTCCGGACCTTGCCACGTCAATTTTCTGGCGCGAGAAGCGTTGGTCTCAGCCATGGAAACAAACACCGAATTCAGTATGCGCGCTTGCCTTACCTTGAGTCGCGAATTTCAGGACGCTTACCGTGACATTCATGATCTGGTTTTGGCTCCTTCATCCTCGGTCAAGCTGGCCCGATTGTTGCTTTCTTGGACCAGCAAGCTGGAAAAGAGCCTGGACGGTCCCGAGGTCCGCATTCCTTCGAGCCTGACTCACGAAGAGATGGCTCAGATGATCGGTGCTTCTCGAGAAACAGTGACCCGGCTTTTGGGCGATCTTAAGAAACGCGACTTCATTCGCCTCGAAGGCTCGACCTTGGTCATTCGAGATCGCACCGCGCTTGAAGCATTGACTGTGTAGCGGAGAGAGACAAGCAGCTTGGTTCTCCTTAGCCTCATCGCTAGTTAGTCATAAATTAGCGCGACGGCCGGGTTTGATCCCGGCCGCCTTTTTTTCTAAAACGAAAAGCCAACCTGCGCCGTGAGACTGCGCGGCGTTACATAGTGGGTGCCGCTGAAAGTTGAGAGAAAGTTGTAAAGCGCGTAGTTGTTCGCCAAATTGATGACGGTGATCTGCGCGCTCCACTTGTAACGTTCCCCGTGAAATAGATTGTCGTGTCCGATGGCGAGATCAAAGAGATTCCGCGATGCGATCCGAGGAGGATTATGGTCGTCGTTCTCCGTGCCGGGCGCAGGAATGCTGATCAGAGTCGATCCGTATTGCCCAGCCGGGCACAAGTTCGCGCCCAGCCCCGAACTGATCGGAGTGGTTGGAGTAGCGTGAATCGCTCCGCAAAATAGTCCAGCCTGAAACTGCTGGTCCGGACTGATGATGGATGCGTCCACAACTGAGTCTGAGCCTTGCGGTCCATTGGCGCAGTTTCCTCCCGCGCAAGGTACAGCGCCCGCAACCAGCCCGCTGTCGTACCGCCAGTTAAATCCGAACCACGGACCCTGTTTCCAGGGCTGATATTGCAGGTGAGTAGTTTGATTGAACTTTTCGTCGTGATCGATGCGAAACACTCCCGCTGGCGCCGATGGAGTTGCTCCGGCCCCGCCGATTTGCGGAGCAAAGAACCGTGCGGCCACGCTGGAGAAAACCATGAGCGCAGTAAATCCATGGAAGTTCGGAACGCTCACCCGGCCCGCGTATCCCGGAATCTTCGAGCGGTCCCATTCGATCGGGAAAGTGATCGGCGTTGACCCGAGCACGCTGAAGTCATAGGCATTGTGGGTGTATTTCCAGATGTACTCGCCAGAAAAGACAAGATACTTCCCAAAAGCCTGCTGGAGACCAGCGTGAAATTCATTACGCCATCCCGGACTGAACGGTGTGATGCCCGCGGAAGAACAAAGCAATAGCGGATTCAGTACCGGTGAAGCGCACCCTTCGCTGGAGAGCACCAGGTTTTCGTTGAACGGCGTCTCAAGCACCCGCGCATAGGAAACCCGCAGCACGGTGTTGGTCTTCTTTATGTTGTAGGAAGCACCCAGCCGAGGCTCGGCCTCCCGGTGTGTGGTAAGTCCGTTGTAAAAATCGCCACGAATCCCGAGATTGAAACCCCAATTCCCCGCGCTGATTGCGTCCTGGACAAATAACGCGAGCTCTTTCACGTCGGTATGGCCGTGAAAGCCAAACAGCGTTCCTCCGCGAGTGAGGTCGTAAGGTGCGAGCGTGGTACATGGAGCGGCAATGGGAGTTCCGTCCGAGCCCACGCATGGACTCCCGTTTGCCCCGGTCAGCGACGCCAGGTAAGTGGGGTCAACAATTCCAATGTTGTCATTCTCAGTCAGAAACGTCTGTTCATACGTAGCCCCGGCCTTGATGTTGTGAATTCCTTTGACATAAGAGACATCGGAACGCAGGCCCGCATTGCTGAGCGTTCGGTTTTGCCCCACGGTCTGTGATTGCAGATCTGGAGCGAAGTCCGAGAACGGATTACCGCTGGGGTAATAGTTGTATTGATCTCTCCTGACGAACCCACCGAAGGTGAAGAGCGTCGTCGGACTGATCAAGCGGTTCCACGAGGGAGCGATGTTGAAGGTTTTGATCTGTGATCGTTGGTCGGCCGGTCCCACCGGGAGCCCATTCGGCCCCAACCCGCCGTCATTAACGATCACGCCATTCCAGGCGGTCGCATTCTGCATATCGAACGAATTCGGAGTCTGGAACCACGAGCGGGTAAATCCCAAATTCAAATGCAGGGTGTCGATGCTTGAAATCTGATAGTCAACCCGGTCAAACACGTTCTCTTCATTCCCTTTGTCGTGCATGACTGTGAACTCGGGCGGGTCGAGGAACCGGCCGCTATTCAGTCCGCTAAGCGAAATAAAGTTCCCCCAGTTTTTTCCTCCATACCCGAGATTGAAATCGACGTTGGAGGTGCCAAAGCTTCCATACGAAGTCGTGATGCTTCCCTTAGGAGTCGTAAGACCTTGGCCGGAGCGTGTGGTTACATTGATGACCACGCTGGTCTTGTCGCCATACTCTGCGGGCGGCGCACCCGAAATCACTTCCATAGATTGCACCGAATCCAGCGGAATCTGATTCGAAAACACTTTGCTCTGCTGGTCAGTGATCGGTTGACCATCCACCGAGAAGGAGTTCTCGGCGTGATCGCCCAGTCCATGAAACAAGCCGTTGGAGTCCGCCGCGATTCCAGGGGTTGCGAGTGTAACCAGCGAACTTACCGAAGAGGATGAGCTCTCAATAGGAAGTTTGTCGAACAGTTGACGATCTACGTCCGTGTGAAAGGTCGACGTATTTTCGAGCAGATCCTCTCCCGCCTCGCCTTGGACCGTCACGCTTTCGGATGAGCCTCCGACCGCCAGGCCAATCGAAAGATTGATTGGGACCACAGAACGGACATCGATGTCCTGTTTATAGGGAACGAAGCCCTCTCCGTTGACTGACAAGTGATAGGGGTTGAAGGGAACATTGGCGATGCTGAACTTTGCCCGCGCTGTCGGTTGTTGTCTTCCGGTCAAGACCGCTGACCGGATTGTGAATTTCGACGGTTGCGTCCGGAACGACGGCCCCCGATGGGTCCGACACTATCCCGGTCACTGAAGTGGAGTTGCCTCCAGACTGGGCTTGCAACAAAGCGGCAGTAAGAAAAAGGAATGCGACAAAGATAGCGTTTGCACGCTTGAAAATCGGCATGATTTCTCCTCGAGAATAGGTCTTGCATCATTCAGACTGATCGAATGTGTAAGGACTACTGGAGGGAAGGGGGACCACGAATGCCGACATCGTTAGCTGCAAGGCGAGTGAGACTGGAAACCGCATCGGCTTCAAAAACGCCGACAGGAACGAAGGTTGGCTCGGAACTGTGAGAAACCGCAGTCGGGGCAGTGCTGTGGGCGACAACGCACAGTGAACAGCTTCCCCGGTTGATGTCGTCTGCTGTGCTGGTGGACAGGTTCCGCGGCTGCCGCCCACAAAGTGAGCAACAGACAGAATGACGCTATCCATTTGGACGCCAGACGCATGACTTTCAAACCGGCTACTAATCTATAACTTGCCCATTGCGATCACCATCGAAAGCTGATCGCCACGATTCCCAGAGTAACCTACAGTCCGAAAAGCTCTCGCAGGCGCTTGGTTTGCGCCCGGCTCACCGGAATCTCCGTCTGTTTCTTATCGTCCATCCGGAGCTGATAGGAGCTTTTGAACCAGGGGACTACTTCTTTGATGCGGTTTATGTTCACCAAATAAGAGCGGTGAGCGCGCCAAAATAATCCCGGATCCAAACTGTCCAGCAACTCTTCCAGGGTCCGGCAATTGGATTGGCCTTCCATGCCGTTCATGCCTGTGGTCGCCACCGTAATAATGCCGTCTTCTATCGAAGCGAAACAGATGTCTTTCTGATTCACCAGGAAGAGCCGTCCGGCAGCCTTTAACAGCAGCTTCGACGTCTGGGTTTTCTGCGACTCCAGCATTCGCACCAGCGTCTCGAATTTGTCAGCGGTTGGTCCGCCCTCGTCCATCTTGGCCCGGACCTTTTGTATCGACTGAGCCACACGCTTTTTGTCGAACGGCTTAAGCAGGTAATCGACGGCATTTACTTCGAAAGCCTTTGACCGCATACTGATCGTAAGCCGTAGCAAAGACGATCTTGGGAAGCGGAACTTTTCGATCCAGGAGCTTCTTAATGACGCCAAAACCATCGAGGCCGGGCATCTGAACGTCGAGGAAAACCAGATCAGGATTATGTTCGCGGATGAGGTTGATGGCCTCAACCCCGTTTTTCCCTTGCGCGACAACGTCTACATCACCGACGTTCTTGAGCAGAAAGGCCAGTTCGTCGCGGGCGAGTTGCTCATCGTCCACGATTACCGCAGAAAGGGACATTGCTTGCTCCTGGACAGACTGTCCAAAGTATATAGATGCGGTTTTCGCCGCGCAATGTAACGCGGGACAGGGAATTGCCCTTTCGGCCGCTGAGAGAGCGCCCTCCGCCGCTTAAAAAGGTCTACCGCAAAGGGCGCAATCCCTTGCGCAATTCGTCGTAACCGTCCTACCGCCAAGAGCCGCAAACGATCAATGACACATTACGGATGTTGCATGGTTGATGGCATCCCCGCGGGCATCTGCATCTTCTGATAGTCGGAGGGAATTTCGAACAGACTGGCCGGCTGTGAACCAACCTGGATGTTACGCAGTTCGCCGGAACTGCGCTCTTCCTGCCACTTCACCGGAAACCGCAGACTCGAATCCAGCCAGACATAGCTGGTCTTGCCGGTCGAAGAGACACCCTCGTACTTCACAGTCTTGCGCCCGTTGACGACTTCGTCTCCATCTTTCTTGCAAGTTCCCTTGTGGTCGACCGCCATCTTCTGCCAATCGGCGCAAGCGTTTTCAACGTCGCCAGTGCGAAAGAAGTTGTAGTTGCGTGTCACCGGACTTTGCCCCGGCGCCGTCTCGATATACATCTTTTGTTCCGCCATCAGAATATCCATGGTGCCGCTGTCGAGGTTCATGATTACCGCGCCGTGATGCGCGGCCTGATCATGGCCATCGAAGCGCAGCTTGTTCTTTGACATATAAACCTTGGCCATTTGGCTTATATCCTTACCGCCTTGCGAACTGTAAATGTCCGCGGAAAATTCTTCTTGAGCAATGGCCATCGCGCTGAACAGGCACAAGACTACACCGAGCAGACGAGCAAAAGTTTTGGGCACAGGGCACTCCTTGATCGGTCGAAGTAGAAAACGGTCCACGTAAATGTGGCAGCGGAAGGATAGCAGAAGCGGCGCGGCGCCCGGAAGTGGACTTTAGCCTAGGTTTTCGATGGCTAAAGCCATTCCCATGCCCCCGCTAACGCAGAGTGTAGCCAAGCCGCGCTTGCCTTTTCGTCGACGCAACTCGTGAAGAAGTGTGACGGTAATACGGGTTCCCGTAGCCCCGATCGGATGGCCCAGGGCGATGGCGCCTCCATTGACGTTGAGTTTGCCGCGGTCGAAATGAAGTTCGCGGTCGCAGGCGAGAACTTGGGCAGCGAAAGCTTCGTTCAGTTCAACCAGATCGAAATCACCCAACGCGAGATTATGTTTCTGCTCCATCTTGCGGAGGGCGGGCACCGGGCCAATGCCCATAATTCGCGGATCGACGCCCGCCGAGGTCACCGCGACAATGCGCGCCAGCGGCGTGAGGTTATTTTTTCGAGCGAAATCCTCGCTTCCCAAGATCACGGCGGCGGCACCATCCGTGATGCCGGAAGAATTTCCGGCGGTGATGGTTCCCGTCTTCGAGAACACCGGCGCCAGTTTCGCCATCTTTTCCATCGTGGCTCCGATGAACGGATGTTCGTCGCGGCTGAAAGTCTGAGTGCCCTTCTTGCTTTCCAACTTCACCGGAGCGAGTTCATCGGCAAAGCGGTCAGCCTCGATGGCGGCGGCGGCGCGGGTTTGCGAACACAACGCGAATTCATCCTGCTCTTCGCGGCTAATCTTGTACTGCTCGGCGAGGACTTCGGCTGTCTCACCCATGACCATCTTGGCCAGCGGACAGAAAAATCCGTCGCGATACATGCCGTCGACCAGTTCCTGGTTGCCTAACCGGAAACCCCATCGTGCCTCGAGATAATAAGGCAGCCGTGACATCGACTCCGTTCCCCCAGCCAGCACACACTCCAGATTTCCAACCGCAATCTCCTGAAATCCAAGGGCAATCGACTTCAATCCGGAAGCGCAGGCTTTGTTGACGGTGTAAGCGGGAACTTCTTGCGGCACGCCGCTCCGAATGGAGATCTGGCGGGCGACATTCGGCCCTCCGCCAGCCTGCCGGGCATTGCCGAAGATGCTTTCCTCAACCTGATCGGGCCGGACGCCCGCGCGCTCCAAGGCGGCTTTAGCGGCAACAACTCCCATGTCTGCGGCGGTCATGGAGGCGAGTGAGCCTCCGAACTTCCCAATAGGCGTGCGAACTGCGGACAGAATAAAAACGTCATTCATGAATAGATTCCGAATTCACTAGTTTACAACGTCATCTGCGAAAATTTTGTTGTCCTCCTTCGTGGGCCTTAGTGTCCTTCGTGGTAAGAGTTCTTAAACCCAACCACCAAGGACACAAAGCGCTCATCCGTTTCGCCGACAGCCGCCCAAGGCATTACACTGAGAGTTCATGAACTATATCTACGGAATTAATTCCGTTGCCGAAGCGCTCAAGGCCCGCGGACGTGCCTTCGCGTGGGTCGGAGTGGCCAAAGAGCGTCACGATCTCCGCCTGCAGCGAGTGGTCGAAGAGTGCCGGCGGCAAGGCGTCGCCGTGCGTTTCGTGGGACGCGGGGAACTTGACCGCATGGCGGGGAACAACGCTCATCAGGGCATCGTCGCCGTTACGTCCGCCAAGCAATACAACGACCTGGATGACATTATCGAAGGCAAGCGCGGCGACAAGTCGCTGATCATCGTCCTCGACGGCGTGGAAGATCCACACAATCTCGGCGCGATCCTGCGCACGGCGGACGCCGTCGGTGCGAATGGCGTAATCATCCCGGAGCGCCGGGCCGTAGGCGTCACGGGTACCGTTGCAAAAGCTTCCGCTGGCGCAAGCGAGCACCTGCCGATCACAAAAGTGACCAACATCGCCCGTACCCTCGAAGACCTGAAGGAGCGCAATATTTGGACTGTCGGTCTCGACGAGCGCGGCAAACAAACCTACGATTCGGTCGATTACAACATGGACTGTGCCATCGTGCTCGGCGCCGAAGGCAAGGGACTGCACGACCTGGTTGCGCGAAAATGTGATTTTCTGGTCTCTATCCCCATGCTCGGCAAAGTGCCATCCCTCAACGTCTCGGTTGCGGCCGGAGTGGTGCTTTTCGAGTTGGTGCGCCAGCGCAGGAACAAATCTGCATGAAGTTTCTGTCCGTTCTGTTCGTTCTGCTGGGGCTCGCATTTCCCGCGTTGGCGGTTGATCGCGAAGCCTTCACATTTACCAACTACGATCTGGATGTACGCGTCGAGCCCGAGCAGCAGCGCCTCGCGGTTCGAGGCCGAATCGCTCTGAGGAACGATTCCGCGTCGCCACAGAAGACAGCTGTTCTGCAAATCTCCTCAACCCTCGCCTGGCGTTCGATCAAGATTGACGGCAAGCCACTGGAGTTCACCTCTCATTCCTACGCATCCGATATCGATCACACCGGAGCCGTTTCTGAGGCGTTAGTGACTCTGCCGCAAGACATTCCTCCGCGGGGAACACTTGACCTTGACGTCGGCTACGAAGGCGTGATTCCCCTGGACGCCACCCGCTTGACTCGGATCGGAGTTCCCGAAGACAAAGCCAGGCACACCGACTGGGACCAGATCAGCAAGTCGTTTTCCGCCGTCCGTGGCGTCGGATACGTCGCATGGTATCCGGTCGCGACCGACGGAGTCAGTTTGTCGGATGGCAATACTGTCGCGGAAGCGTTGGGCCGTTGGAATGCGAAGCAATTCGATGCCGCCATGCATTTGCAGTTTGAGTCGACCTCGACCCAGGCTGTTCTCTTCACCGGCGTTTCAGAATTGCCTTCGGCAACGAAAGACAAAGCACCGACTCCTGCAACATACAAAGCGGAGGCTCCTGGAATTGCGGTGCCGACATTCGTCGTAGCTGACTACGAAAAATTGACCTCTAAGGAATCCGTCACCGTGGAATACCTTCCTGGCCAGGAGGACGCGGCGGCTTCGTGCCTCGAAGCGGCCGCTCAATTGGATCCCGGAATTCCTCCCGTAGGCCGCGGATCCGAAACGCTCCAGATTCTTGGTCTGCCCGACCCGGACGCATCGTCCTTTGTCACGGGTGGAATGCTGCTCACGCCACTCAAACTCCCTTTCACAAATGACATCGAACTGAGCATCGTCTACGCTAAGGCCCGAAGCCTGGTGTTCTCCCCGCGTCCTTGGATTCAGGAGGGACTTGCCCACTACGCGCAAGCCCAGTTTGTGGAGCGGCAACAGACCCGGCAAGCCGCAATCGATTACCTCAACGCTCATGCATCGGTCCTGATCGAAGCTGAGAAAGCAGCCGCCCAAAATCCCAGCACCGAATGGCAGGCAACAAATTCCTTAATCAACCGTCCGCCCGACCTGCAACTGCAGGCCAAGGCGATGTACGTCTGGTGGATGCTGAAAGACATGTTGGGAAATTTGCCGAGCCTGGCACTGATCGACTACCGCGTCGCCGACGACAAGGACGCCGCCTACATGCAGCGCCTGATCCAACAGCAGAGCCATCGTGATCTGGAATGGTTTTTTGACGATTGGGTTTACCGCGACCGGGGCTTGCCGGATTTTCGCGTGGCCTCAGTCTATCCGCGCGAGATTGTGTCGGGCGGCTACATGGTGACCGTCGAGATCGAAAATCTTGGCAACGCAGGCGCCGAGGTTCCGGTCACCCTCCGAATCCCCGGAAACGACATCACCAAGCGGCTGGAAGTGCGTGCCAAATCCAAAGCCTCGATTCGCGTTGAGGCGCCCAGTATTCCGGAAGAGATTGTGGTGAATGACGGTAGCGTCCCGGAGAGCGATATCAGCAACAATCGCTATCAAGTGCGGGTTCAGGCGAAATAGAGTAGGAACTGCTCGGAGATCGCCTTACTGAATGGCCTGAACCAACGTTACCTGAACCGCGAAGACGCACGTGGTAGGTTAAGAATTGCGGGAGGACGTTTGGCCTACATCCAGTTTCTTGGCGCGGCTGGCACGGTCACCGGCTCCAAACATCTCATCAACACCTCTTCTGAATCGCACAGCCGCCGCGGCATTCAGGTCCTCATCGACTGCGGTCTGTTCCAGGGACAAAAAGAATGGCGGGAGCGCAATTGGCAGGAGATGCCGATTCCCCCGGAGCGTATCGATGCGGTCGTGCTCACTCACGCCCATCTTGATCATTGCGGATGGATTCCGCGCTTGGTGAAAGGCGGATTCCGCGGCCCCATCTATGCCACTCCAGCCACCATCGACTTGTGTGGGATTTTGCTTCCGGACTCCGGCCACCTGCAGGAAGAAGATGCCGAGTTTTATAACAAGCACAAGAAATCCAAGCACGACCCCGCTCTGCCGCTGTACACCCTGGAAGAGGCGCAGGAGAGTTTGCAGTATTTTCGCGCGGTACCGTTCGATCAGGTCAAGGAACTGTCGCCGGAATTTTCTTTTCGATTTGTGCGGGCCGGCCACATTCTCGGATCGTCCATGGTGGAAGTCACGCTCGGCACCAACGGTCACTCGCGCCAGTTGCTGTTCACCGGAGACATAGGCCGCGTTCGCAATCGCAACGTCGCTCCCGGACGCGTTGTCCCCACGGGCCCGACCCCAGGAGAATCCGCCGATCTCGTGGTCATGGAATCGACCTACGGGAATCGCGAGCATCCCACGGAGGATCCGCGCCCACAACTCGCCGCGGTGATCCGGCGTACCGTCGAGCGCGGTGGCAGTGTCATCGTTCCTGCTTTCGCAGTGGAGCGCACCCAGAAGTTTCTCTTCATGCTGAAAGAAATGATCGAGTCCGGTCAGATTTCCAAGCTGCCCGTGTACTGCGACAGCCCCATGGCGATCAAAGCTGTCGAAATTTTTCTAAAGCATACCGAGGAATACAGCGATGCCACCCGAGAGCTCATTGCGCGCTACGGCTCTCCCCTGGAGTGGCCCAACTTCACCTTCGCCTCCACGCCGGAGGAATCCAAGCGAATCAACATCTCGAAGGTGCCTTCGATCATCGTCTCCTCGAGCGGCATGGTTACCGGCGGACGCATCCAGCATCACTTGGCACAGCGCCTGCCTGATCCCCGAAACACGGTAATCTTCATCGGATTTCAGGCACCTGGCACTCGCGGGTTTACCATCAAGAACGGTGCTCCCGAAGTAAAGATCTTCGGCGAAATCATTTCTATTCGCGCCCAGATCACGGCCTTTGAGCAGTTCAGCGATCACGCCGATACCCCGGAGTTGCTGCAGTGGCTGCGAACCTTCGCCAAAAAGCCAGCCATCACCTATCTGGTTCATGGAGACACCGCCGCTGCCTCACAGCTCCGCGACACCATGACGAAAGAGTTAGGATGGAAGGTGCAGGTAGCCGAGTGGATGCAGCGAATCAACATCGGGTGATCGAACATGACTGACGCGGAGCTTAAGAAACATCTAGAAGCGGCGGAAAAAAGTCCCAAACAGCTGGCCGTGGCCGTAGCCGGCTTGCCCGAGAAAGTCCTGCATTACCGGCCTTCCCCAGAGAAGTGGTGTATTCGAGAAATTGTCGGCCACCTTGCCGACATCGAGATCGTTTACGGTTTCCGCATTCGTCAGATGCTGGCCGACCACAAACCCGCCATTGCGCCCATGGATCAGAACGCCTGGGCTCGATCGCTCGGTTACATGGAAGCGCCGATCCCTGAACTGGTCGCGCTATTCGGAGTGAATCGCCACCACAATCTGCGTCTGATTCGGGGCGTGCAGGCTGTCGATCTGATCAAGGCTGCCTACCATCCTGAACTCAAGCGCGACGTGACTCTCGAAGAAATGGTGCTCAAGCTGGACCAGCACAGCACCAGTCATCTCGATCAAATTGAAAAATTAAAGAAGGAAGCGAAGTAGGTCCACCCCCACTTTCATTGACTTGCTATTGCCTCCCTCCTACCATGTCTGGACTGCATGATTGGCGAAACTGTCTCGCACTACCGCATCGTCGAGAAGCTAGGCCGTGTTCTCTATGCAGGCGGGGGCGATAGCGACCAGGCATTGGCCTGCCTGGAGAAGGCTTACGATCAGCGGGACTCGGGAATTGTCTTCATGAAAGTCGATCCTTTATTCGACCCCTTGCGCTCGGACCCCAGATTTCAAGTCTTGCTTCGCAAGATCGGGCTACCGGAATAGCCGGTTCCCGCGCTGGCCCAGCGACTCCGCTTATCCCGTAGTGAAGCGGACCAGTGCCTCCAGTTTGTTCGCTGCCGCTCCCGAGTCGATCGATTCCACGGCTGCGGGAAGGGCTTCCGCCAAATGATTGGCACGTCCAGACGCAACCAACGCCGCTGCCGCGTTTAGCAGCACGATGTCTCGCTTCGCGGACTTACCTCCCGCCAGCACCTCGCGAATGATAGCGGCGTTCTCCGCCGCGTCACCGCCGGAAATGCTAGCCAGCGTAGCCCGCGGCATGTCAAATTCCTCAGGAGCCACTTCGTAGGTCCGCACGTTGCCATCGCGGACTTCGGCCACTCGAGTAGGTCCGGTGATCGTGATCTCATCGAGTCCATCGAGACCATGCACCACCAATGCTCGGCGCAATCTCAACATGCTGAGCGCTTCGGCCAGTTTTTCGACCAGCGCAGCCGAGTACACTCCAACAACCTGCGCAGAAGCCCGCGCAGGATTAGTGAGCGGCCCGAGTAGATTAAAGACTGTCCGTAACCGCAGCTCTCGGCGCGCTGGCTGGACGTATTTCATCGCCGAGTGGATGGCCGGGGCGTACAGAAATGCGATGCCAACCTTGTCTAGGCATTCCGCCACGCGCTCGGTAGGCAATTCGATTTTCACCCCTAGGGCCTCCATGACATCTGCCGAGCCGCATCTCGAGGTCACACTGCGATTGCCATGCTTCGCGACTCGCACCCCTGCTCCCGCCACCACCAATGCCGTCGCGGTCGATATGTTGAACGTTCCGCTGGTATCGCCTCCGGTTCCACAGGTATCGACCAGCGCATCCCGTTCCGTGCCACTCACATCGAGCGTGGAATCTTTATGCAGGTTCAGTGGGGCGGCGACGGCCCGAATCGCCTCGGCGAACCCGACAATTTCTTCCACCGTCTCACCTTTCATGTGGAGAGCGACGAGCAGCCCTCCAATTTGCGAATCGGTGCATTTTCCGCTGAGAACTTCGCCCATCACTTCTCGCGCTTCCTCGCGTGACAGTGACTGGCGATGTGTGGCGATGCGATGCAGGGCGTCGAGAATCATGATTGGTAAATCTTCAGTCTTCGGTGATCAGCCTCGCGCTTCATCTGTTGTGGGGCATGGGTCGTCAGGCATTTGTTGGCACATAGTAAGGTTGTTATGGGAATTGCTCAGCCCTGAGCCATTCTAAGCCAACGGCCGACGACGAACGACCGACGACCCAAGACCAAAACAAAATCACCTCGCAATGTGATCCCTTACGTTTGCCGTATCCCCAACGGTTCTATAGAATTAGTGGTTTGCTGCCCGCTGTTTAAAGCCGCAAGCGAGTCCTTCCGTCTAATTGGTTTAGGAATCATTATGAAAATTCATGAGTATCAGGGCAAAGCAATCCTGAAGAAGTACGGCGTGGCCGTGCCGCGCGGAGAGATGGCGGAAACGCCGCAGCAGGCCGAAGCCGTCGCTAAGAATTTATTCGATGCGGGCGCCACCGGAGTCGTGGTGAAGGCGCAAATTCATGCGGGAGGCCGCGGCAAAGGCGGCGGCGTGAAAATCGCGAAATCCGTAGCCGAGGCTGCCGATCTGGCCGGCAAAATTCTGGGAATGACGCTGGTCACGCATCAGACTGGACCCGAAGGCCGAGTCGTGCGCCGCCTGTTGATCGAAGAAACTTTGCCGATCGAAAAAGAACTCTATCTGGGCATCGTGATCGACCGCACCGAGGCGAGGCCGGTATTCATGGCATCGGCCGCGGGTGGCATGGAGATCGAACAGGTCGCAGCCGAAAATCCTGACGCGATTCTCAAAGAGCACGTCGCACCGGGCCAGCAACTCGAAGGGTTTCAGGCTCGCAAGTTGGCGTTCAAACTCGGCCTCAAGCCCCAACAGATCAACGAAGCGGTGAAGTTCATGCAGGGGCTGTATCGAGCGTTCCTCGAAACCGATTCCTCGCTCCTCGAAATTAACCCCTTCATCAGTTGTACCGACGGACGCCTGTTCGCCCTCGACGCCAAGCTGAATTTCGACGACAACGCGCTCTTCCGCCATCCGGACATCAAAGCACTGCGTGATACCAGCGAAGAAGATCCGCTCGAGGTCGAGGCTTCGAAGTACGCGCTGAACTACATCAAGCTCGACGGAACCGTGGGCTGCATGGTAAACGGCGCGGGCCTTGCAATGGCCACTATGGACATCATCAAATACGCCGGCGGTATGCCGGCTAACTTCCTCGATGTCGGCGGCGGCGCCAACGCCGAGCAAGTCACTCACGCTTTCGAGATCCTCTTGAGCGATAAAAACGTCAAGGCGGTGCTGATCAACATCTTCGGTGGCATCCTGCGCGTGGACACTCTCGCCAAGGGCGTGGTTGAAGCCGCGCAGAAGACGCATATTCAGTTGCCCATCGTGCTCCGCCTCGAAGGCACCAACGTCGAAGCCGGCCGCGAGATTCTCAAAGCATCAGGACTGAATTTCATCGTTGCCGACACCATGAAAGACGCCGCCGAAAAAGTAGTAGCCGCGGCCAGATAGAGCTTTCCGAGAGACGTGGCCCAGCTACGTCTCTCCGAAGCACAAATAAAGTATTACGGGACGAAATTTTATGAGCGTTCTCATTGATAAATCTACAAAAGTAATCGTACAGGGGCTGACCGGCAAAGAAGGCACGTTCCACGCCAAGGCCTGCGCCGAATATGGCACCAAGATTGTTGGCGGAGTCACTCCCGGCAAGGGCGGCACTACCCACGAAGGCTGGCCGATCTTCAACAGCGTCCAGGAAGCCGTCGACAAGACCGGCGCCGACGCTTCGGTGATCTTCGTCCCTCCCCCGGCCGCCGCCGACGCCATCATGGAAGCCGCCGACGCCGAAATCGAATTGATCGTCTGCATCACCGAAGGCATTCCCACGCTCGACATGGTTCGTGCCTGGGAGTTCCTCCAGACCCGTCGCTCGCGTCTGATCGGTCCGAACTGCCCCGGAATCATCTCGCCCGGGAAGTGCAAGATCGGTATTATGCCCGGACGCATTCATCGCGAGGGTCCCGTCGGGATCGTGTCGCGCTCTGGCACCCTCACCTACGAAGCGGTCTATCAGCTCACCACCCGCAACATCGGGCAATCGACTGCCATTGGTATCGGCGGCGACCCGATTATCGGCACGAATTTCCTCGACGCGCTCGAGCTGTTCAATAAAGATCCGCAGACGGAGATTGTGGTCATGATCGGCGAAATCGGCGGCAACGCCGAGGAAACCGCAGCCGAATACGTGAAATCGCGCATGAAGAAGCCGGTGGTGGGATTTATCGCCGGACAGACGGCGCCTCCGGGACGCCGCATGGGGCACGCTGGCGCGATCATCTCTGGGGGCAAAGGAACGGCATCGGAAAAGATCAAGGCAATGGAAGCGGCGGGGATTCGCGTGGCGAAATCTCCGGCGGACATCGGAGACGCGGTGGTTGCCTCCATGGGAGTGAAAGTCTAGAACTGCGTCTCGCCCACTAGCTTAATTACAAATCCGTTTGCGGCCCGCTCGACTCACGGCCGACGACTAACGACAAAGGACCTATAACCGATCCATGAAAACTCTGCAACGCACGTTTACGATCGTAAAACCTGACGCGGTAAAGAGGAATGCGGTAGGCGACATTATCGAGCAGTTCGAGAAAAACGGATTTCGTATCCTGGCCATGAAGATGCTGCAAATCTCCAAACACCAGGCCGAGCAGTTTTACGCGGTCCATGCCAGTCGCCCATTTTTCAATTCGCTGACCGAATTCATGTCGAGCGGACCGATTGTGGTCCTGGCACTGGAAAAAGAGAATGCCATCGCCGACCTGCGCAAGCTCATGGGTGCCACCAATCCCGCCCAGGCCGAAGAAGGCACCATCCGCAAGAAGTGGGCCAGCGACATCGAGCACAATGCCATCCACGGTTCTGACGCGGACGACACCGCCCGCTTCGAACTAAGCTATTTCTTCGCCGGGTACGAGTTGGCAAAGTAATGCGGCTTGGCTGGGCTTCCGAGCCCAGCCGCCATCATTCCGAACGAAGTAAGGGATCTTTCAACGAAAGTAACACTATGCCTCTAGTTCAAATCACTATGTTGACCGGCCGTAGCGTCGAACAGAAGCGCAAACTCGCGCAACGCATCACCGATGTGATGGTAGAAGAAGCCAATGCGCGCAAGGAAGCCATCGTGGTGACCTTCGTGGAAGTTTCCAAGGAAAGCTACGCCTCAGGCGGCGTGCTGATGGCTGATAAATAACATGCTGCGCGGGCGCCCTCGCCCGCGAACTCTGTTCATACTGGGAAGTCATCCCACTGGCGCGTAAAGATTCCCCTCAATCCGCTCTCCCAGCTTGGGCAAATCCTTCTTGGCAAATTGCAGAAAGTGTGGCGCCGCTCGATGAGCTTCGAGCGCGGCATCGTCTTTGTACTGCTCATAGATAAAGAATCGGCGCGGTTCGGTCTTGTGACGGTGTACCTGATACATCACGCAGCCCGGTTCCTTGCGGCTTTCTTCCGTCAGCTTGGTGAATACGGCTTCTACTTCCGCTTCGCGTCCTGCTTTTGCCATCCACGTTACCGCTAGAACGACCATTGCTCGCTCCGTTCCTAGTTTTTCGCGTGTGCCCCGGTTAGAGATCCGCTCAACTCTGAAATTTTTGCAGTGAATTCATCGACGAACATCGTCTGCTCGCGGCCCGGCCCGGTGGATACCATCCCGATGCGTGCCCCGGTTTCTTTCTCCAGAAATGCCAAATATTCTCGAGCCGCCTTCGGCAGCTTATCCAGTTCGGTGATTCCCTGTGTTGAAGTCTTCCACCCCGGCATCTTGCGATAAACGCATTCGATTTTCCCGTAGCCGCTGTCCTGGGCAGGAATCTCGTCCGTTTCTTTGCCATCAATCTTATAACGAACGCAGACCGGAATCTCGTCGAGTTCGTCAAGAACATCCAGCTTGGTCACGACCAGCCAGGAGATCCCGTTGACCATTCCGGCGTAACGCAGCAGTGGCAAGTCAATCCACCCGCAGCGTCGCGGACGTCCCGTCACGGCACCAAACTCGTTGCCTCGAGCGCGCAGCAATTCGCCGAACTGATCTAAGGCTTCGGTGGGGAAAGGTCCTCCCCCAACTCGCGTGCAGTACGCCTTGGTTACGCCAATGACAGTATCGATTGCAGTCGGAGCTACACCACTTCCGATCACCGCTCCACCCGACGTCGCGCTCGACGAGGTTACAAATGGATAGGTTCCATGATCGATGTCGAGCATGGTGCCCTGCGCGCCTTCGAACATGATCGATTCGCCATCGTTCAATGCCTTATTCAGCAAGGCCGCGGTATCACGCACGAAAGGCGCGATTTTAGCCGACGCAGCCGCATACTCTTCGTACATCTTATCGGGATCGAGCGGCTCGGAATTGAACAACGCGTGCGCGATCATGTTCTTTTCGCGGCAAGCGTTCTCGATATGGGTCTTTAGCAGCTTGAGATCAAGCAGGTCCGCGACCCTCAGGCCGCGGCGTCCCATCTTGTCTTCGTAGGCCGGGCCGATGCCGCGCGAAGTTGTGCCGATTTTCACTCGCCCTGGCGCATTCTCTGAGGCCAGTTCGATCATGCGGTGATAAGGCAAAATCACATGCGCGCGGTTGCTGATAAAGAGATTCCCATCGACCTGGACGCCTGCTTCGCGCAAGGCCCCGACTTCCTTCAGGAAAGCCATGGGATCGAGCACGACGCCGTTGCCGATGACACTGCGGCATCCCGACCGCAAGACGCCGCAGGGTACCAACTGCAGAATAAACTTCTTGCCCTTGATGATGACCGTGTGTCCCGCATTATGGCCGCCGGCATAGCGCGCCACCACCGGGAAATTTTCCGACAACACGTCGACGATCTTGCCTTTACCCTCGTCGCCCCACTGCGCGCCGACTATGACCGCACTTTTGCCCTTCTTCAAATGCACACTCCATGGAGATATTGCGGCCGCCCCGGCCACCGATCTAGGGGTCGCACACGCTCTTTCGCCCGCGCAAATCAACGGACCATAAAAATGCTAAAGGATGAAAGCTACCTGAGGTGTACCCAAAATCATACCTTGCGAGGGCAAAGATGAGCAATTCGCATGAAATCCGTCATGTCGACTCATCCCTCTCAACTCCGTGCCGACGAAGGCCAACCACCGACGACCGACGACCGAAGACCGACGACCGACGACCGAAGACTGACGACCGAAGACCGAGGTTAAACTATTACCCATGCCCGAACTTCCCGAAGTCGAAACCGTTGCGCGCGGCCTGGCCGCCCGCGTTGCCGGAGATGTGATTGAATCCGTCTCGCTGGGATCGAAGCCCGAACCTCTCCAGTCACCCGCTTCCGAGATCATTGCAACTCTCGAGTCAGCGCGAATCTCAGGCGTCCGGCGGGTAGGCAAGCATATTGTGATCGACCTTGAGCGGCCCGTTCGATCAGCTCCCAAGACCAAACCATCGGGGAAGCGCAAGGCTTCCACCGCAGATGCGAATTCGCAGTGGATCGTCCACCTCGGCATGACCGGACGCATGCTGGTTTGCGCGCCGGACGAAGAAATCCCCAAGCACACCCACCTGATTGCAAAACTGAAGTCGGGCAGGGAACTACGCTTTGTCGATCCCCGGCGATTCGGGCGATTGAAAGTCACTCATGGCTTCCAGGCACCGGGTTCAGAGCCACTAGAAGTTGAGCTGGAACACTTCGTCAAACTGTTTCATGGGCGCAAGACGCCGATCAAAAGCGCACTGCTTAATCAGAAGCTGCTGAGTGGAGTCGGTAACATCTATGCCGATGAGTCGCTTTTTCGCGCCAAGATCCGTCCTCGGCGCAGCGCCGCATCACTCACGAAAGAGAATCTGCGATTGCTGTACTTGGCTGTACAGGAAGTCCTGAAGGAAGCCATCGAACTCGGCGGCTCGTCCGTTTCAGACTATGTGGATTCCGACGGGGAAGAGGGTTTCTTCCAGCTCCAGCATCGGGTTTACGGCCGCGAAGGAGAACCCTGCCTGGTATGCAAAACTCCAATCAAACGAATAGTAATCGGAGGGCGAAGTAGTCACTACTGCCCGAAGTGTCAAAAGTAAATCCATCCGCTAGCGTACGGTCACCTTTTCCATTACTTTCTTGAATGCCTTGAGCAGAAAAGCATTCTGTTCCGGCGTCCCGATGGTGATGCGAATTGCCGTCGGTGCCCCCCAGTTGGCCAGCGGGCGGATGATCACGCCGTTGTCCTGAAATCGTTTGGCGGCAGTAGTGCAGTCATCACCAAGATCGCAATATAGGAAGTTCGACCAGGTCGGCACCACGCGGTATCCCATTTCCGTGATGCCTTCCGTCAGCACTCGCGCCTGCTCTAGATTGTTTTGCAGTGCCTTCCGTGTGTGGGCCTCATCCTCAAGCGCCGCAAGCGCGGCCGCCTGCGCCACGGAAGAAACGGAAAACGTGGTTCGCATGCGGGCAAAATAGGACATCAGTTCCGCGGGTCCAACTCCGTACCCCGCCCGTATTCCGGCAAGGCCATGCGCTTTCGAGAACGTCCGCAGCACAACCACCTTGCGATCCTGCCGGACGTAGTCCATGGCGCGTGAATACTCCACTCCCCGTTGTTCCGCGAAGTATTGCGCAAAGTCGTAATAAGCCTCATCGAGAATGACCACGACATGGTCAGGAACCTTGTTCAGAAACTGCTCAATTTCATCAGCTGAAGCAAGCGTCCCGGTCGGGTTGTTGGGATTCGCCAGATAAATAATGCGCGTCTGGGAATTAATCGCAGCCGCGATCGCGTCCAGATCAAAGCCGTCATTTCGAGTCGGCACTTCAATCAGCGATCCGCCCGCAGCCTTGGTAGCGATTGGATAAACAATGAATGACAGTGCGCTGGTGATGGCGTTCAAGCCCGGCGCGAGCAGCGTTCGCGCAATGATTCCCAGCAGCGCCGTCGATCCGGCAGTCGGCAGCACATTCTCTGGACGTACCCCATGCAGGTCGGCGAGCCTTTGCCGCAGTTCGGTGGCGTCGTTGTCCGGATAGAAATTGATTTCGCCCAAGGCGGCTTGCATCGCCGCGATGGCTTTCGGAGAAGGCCCGAACGGATTTTCGTTCGACGCCATTTTGATGCAGTTCACCCGGCTCTCCTGTTGCGCTTGGCGGAGCGATTTGCCCGGAGTATATCCGCCCAATCGTCGCACATACTCAGGCACAAGCTGACTGTAATCACTCATTCGTTTGTTTATTCTCTATCATAATTTCCGAAAAAGTTATCGCCCGGAAAAATGCCTGCTACTCCCGAAAAGCGTTTGGCATTCTGAGCGAAGCGAAGAATCCCTATTGCCCCTGCGCCCCCAGTTGGCTGGCAATACTTCCCTTGCTCACCACAACAATCGACTACCCTACCCCCGCACCGCCCGTAACTTCTCCACTTCTTTCGGTGTCAGTTTGCGGAATTTTCCCGGATGCACGTCCAACTCCAGCGGCCCGTAGCGCACTCGCTTGATCTTTTCGACATGGTGTCCAATCTCTTCGAACATCCGCCGGATTTGCCGGTTCCGCCCTTCGATCAGCGTGACTTCATACCACGGATTGGCCGCGTCGCGAATCACTCGAATCTTTGCCGGCGCGGTTCGCACCCTTCGGCCCCGATCGGACTGGATGGACAAACCATCGCGGAGCTTTTGCAGTCCGCCGTCAGCCGGTGTTCCTGAAACCTTCACCATGTAGGTCTTGGGAACATGCGACGCCGCCTTCATCATGTGATTGGCGAAATCGCCATCGTTTGTGAGCAGCAGCAAACCCTCGCTGGCATAATCGAGCCGACCCACGGGATACACTCGCGCCTTCACGCCGTGCAGCAGGTCCATCACCGTCGGCCGCCGTTCGGGGTCGCTCAGCGTCGTCACGTAACCCTTAGGCTTGTTCATGAGCAGATACACATGGCGTTCGGATCCCTGCAGCAGCTTGCCATTTACCCGTATGTGGTCATGCTCAGGATCGGCCTTGGTGCCCAGTTCCGTAACCACTTGTCCGTTCACAGACACAAGTCCGCCAGAGATGAATTCTTCGGCCTTGCGGCGCGAGGCGATTCCGGCAGCGGCGATGATCTTTTGCAGACGTTCGGCAGGCATTCTAATTCCAGACTAACAGGAAGAGCCTACGACGGTTCCGATCCGGCAACGGACGGCTCCGTCTCGTCAGCCGATTCAGCACTCTCGGAAGCCTGGTCAGGCTGTGCTTCTCCGGCTCCGCCAGATTCCTGTGTCGACGAGTTTTCCTCCCCGGGACCTTGGCTTTCCGCCGGCAATAAATCGCTCTGAAAGGATTCCGCCACGAGTTTCTCGAACTCTTCCATGCTGGGCAATTCGTTCACGTCCTTCAATCCGAAACGCAGCAGAAATTCCTTAGTCGTTTTATAGAGGATAGGTCGGCCAATCACCGCCTTGCGGCCTCCCGTCGTGACCAGTTTGCGATCCAGCAAGGTTGCGATGACACCGCTCGAATCGACTCCGCGAATTTCGCTGATCTCAGGAATGGTGACCGGCTGCTTGTAGGCAATGACCGCCAAAGTTTCGAGCGCTGGCAGCGACAGCCGAATTGGCGGTTTCAGGCTCTTGGCAAACGCTCTCACCACGTCGTGCTGCTCCGGCTTGGTCGACATGCGGTATCCGCCAGCCACTTGGCGAATTTCGATGCCGCGATCAGGAGAGGCATAGTCGGCAGTCAACTCTTCCAAAGCGGCGCGCACCCGTGATTTCACTTCGGCATCGTCAGCCGCGCCGTCGTTAAGAACCGAGTCCTTTACCAGCTGGATTGCCTGATCCAATGTGATCGGCGTTTCGGCCGCGTAAATAATAGCTTCGAGTTTGGCTTTAAGGCTCATGTCGACTCAATAGAAGTCCTATCTCCAATCATCTTTCACGGCCGCTTGTTCGGTCATGACGGCTTCGAATCCCGTGTGCTTGCGCAAATAAATCTCGCCAAACATCCGGTCCTGCCTGAGTTGCAACGCCTGCAGTCGCACCAGTTCCAGTAGCGCCAGGAACATGCAAACCAGGGCCTGTCTCGACTCGATGTTTCTGAGTAGTTGCTTGAGTGCGATCGGACGCTCTTCCAGCGAAAGCCGGCGGCGCAGGTACTCAATCATCTGTCCGACCGTGACCGTCTCCTCGTCCACCTGAATCATGGGCCGCGTTCTCGCCCGATCGAGGATCTGCTGAAATGTCTTTACCAGATCAATGACGTCAGCCGCATATTCCGGCTCCGTACCCTCGGCGTCCATGAATTCCTTGATCGCCGGATTCGACCACACCGCCTCTTCGATCTGCTGCTTCTGCATCAGCATCTGTGCGGCCGATTTGAACTTTTCATGCTCCACCAGCCGGTTCACTAACTCTGACCGCGGATCTTCGTCCGCTTCCGAGGTCGCCACCGGATCTCGCGGCAGCAGCATTTTCGACTTGATGTGAATCAGCACCGCCGCCATATAAATAAATTCCGCGGCTACGTTCACATCCAGTTCGCGAAGTTTCTCCACGTAAGCAAGATACTGCGCGGTAATCTTGGCGATCGGAATGTCGTAGATGTCAATGTCTTGTTTGCGAATCAGGTCGAGCAGTAGATCCAGCGGGCCTTCATACACCAGACCGACGCTTACGGCAAAAGGGAAGTCGCTATCTTTTTTGTTCGCGCGTTTGGACTCGACCGTTCCCGGCACGGCGGACTGCGCCGCGGGCACAGCCACGGACTCCGAAGCGACTTTTACTTCTTCACTCATCAACCTTTATTTTCCCTGCGGAGCTTCATAGTCGAGCGACATATTCATCGCCTCTCGCACCTGCACCATGGTGGCATTTGCCACCTCTCGCGCCTTCGCCGAGCCCGCTTCCAGAATATCCCAAGCCAGCCGCGGATTGTCCTCGTATTTCTTGCGGCGTTCCTGCATTGGATTCAGGATCTTCACCAGCGCATCCGCCGCCCATCCTTTGCATTCGATGCATCCGATGCCCGCCGACCGGCAGCCCTCATAAACTTTAGCCAGAGTCTCTTTGTCGCTGAAGATCTTGTGCAGGTCACCCACCGGGCACTTGTCGGGATCGCCGGGATCGCTCCGCCGAATCCTTGCGGGATCCGTCTTCATGGTTTTCAGCTTTTGTCGCACCAGCGGCTCCGGATCCGTCAGCATGACGGTGTTGCCGTACGATTTCGACATCTTGCGGCCGTCGGTTCCGGGAAGTTTCGGCGTCGGAGTGAGCAACGGCTGCGGTTCGGGCAGAACCTCTTTCCCGTCGATCTTATAAAACTGGTTGAAGCGTCGTGCGACCTCCCGCGTCAGTTCCACGTGCGGCACCTGGTCTTCGCCGACCGGCACGAAATCGCCTTTGTAGATCAGGATGTCGGCCGCCTGCAGGAGGGGGTAACCGAGAAATCCATAGGTGCTCAGATCTTTTTCCGTGATGTTCTCTCGCTGCTCTTTGTAAGTCGGCACCCGTTCCAGCCATCCCAATGGCGTGATCATCGAAAACAGCAGATGCAACTCCGCATGCTGCGGCACGTGGGACTGGATAAACATGGTGCAGCGTTCCGGATCGAGTCCAGCCGCCAGCCAGTCCAGTAGCACCTGAACGGAATTCTCCTTGACCCGTGACGTATCTGCATAGTCGGTGGTCAGCGCGTGCCAATCGGCGACGAAAAAGAAGCAGTCATACTGGTCTTGCATCTTGACCCAATTGTCCAGAGCCCCGACATAATTTCCCAGATGCAGTTTGCCGGTCGATCGCATGCCGCTGAGCACGCGCTTACGTGAGTTGGAGTCAGCCGTCATCAAATTCCCATCAGGATCGAAATATAAATGCCTAAGACTGGACGAATCACTGCCATCAGGAAGCTGCCACCAAAAAACACCAGCGCCATCAGGGCGAACATCCCCACTCTGTCGTAAACCTGCCGGATGCCCTCCGGCAAGATATGCCGGAGTACGTGGCTGCCATCGAGGGGAGGCACTGGGATCAGATTAAAAACCGCCAGCAAAACATTGATAACCAGGAATTGGTACAACAGCAAGGCTACCGGAGTCAGCGACGAGTTCGCCTGCAAGAAGCCCGTGATCGTTCCTTGCACCAACATCCGTCCGCCTGGCGCGAGCACTTCAATTACACCCAGCAGAATGGTCGCTCCTGTGGCCACAATAAAGTTGCTGACCGGACCTGCCACCGAGGTCAGAATGTCGTCCCGCACCGGATTCTTGAAATTGCGCGGATCGACCGGCGTGGGCTTTGCCCACCCGATCACCGGAAGGTGCGTCAACATCGCGATCAGCGGCAGTAGCACCGTACCAAACGGGTCGATGTGCTTGATGGGATTCAGCGTAATGCGTCCCAGCATGCGTGCCGTCGGGTCGCCTTGGCGGTTGGCCATCCAGGCATGCGCGGACTCATGGACACTGATCGCAAACAGAAATGCGATCAGCTGAAACAGGATGTCAACATGCTGCAGGGTCATTCGGAGTCGACTCGATACTAACACGCGGGATCGCCGCGATTCAGCGTCTGCAAGGGTTTCCGAGGCTCTCCTTTTCGCCCAGTTGTCCTTAGTCCTTGCGGCCATGCTTTATAATCCGCGCCATCCATGAGGACTTTGGCGCGCAAACTCGGGGTGGTCGACTACTTCGCTTTAGGCTGGGGCAGCATGGTCGGTGTGGGCTGGCTGGTCGTCATGGACGATTGGCTGCACCGTGGCGGCGTGTTGGGCGCAGTTCTAGGCTTTGCGATAGGCGGCCTGTTGCTACTTCCCATCGGCTACGTCTACGGAAAGCTCGTGGCCGCCCTCCCCGACGCTTCCGGCGAAATCGCATACACCTCAAAAGTCTTCCCGCGACCCTTGAGCTTCGCCACCGGCTGGATGATGACTCTGGCCTACTTCATTGTCTGTCCTTGGGAAGCCGTAGCCGTCGGGCGCATCGCCGGATACATCTTTCCGCAACTCGAGTCGTTGCCGCTCTACAGTGTCGCCGGCCATCCCATCTACTTTCCCCATCTGATCGTAGGACTTGGGCTGACGGCGATCCTCACCGTTTTGAACTACCGCGGCATCCGCCTCAGCGCGACTTTTCAGAACTGGTCGGCGTTCGGCACCATCGCGCTTTTCGTCGCCTTTGTCGCCGTAGGTGTGACCAAGGGCTCTCCGCGTAACTTCCCGCCTCTATTCACGCACGCGCCCTGGCTTTCCATTTTGTTGGTGCTGCAGATTGTCCCGTATTTCATGACGGGATTCGAATCCGTGGTCAAGGGATCGGAAGAAGCCACCGCCAATTTTCGTAGCGCGCGCTTTCTGATTGCGATCTGGATGGCAATCATCGTCGGCGCATTATTCTACGTCACCGTTATTGCGGTGGTCGGATACGTTGCTCCGTGGCACGAACTAACCGGAGAACGTTTCATGACGGCCGTCGCCTTCCAGCGTGGAGTGGGTTCGCGATGGATCGTGAGCCTGATCCTCGCCACTGCTTTGCTGTCGTTGCTGAAAGTCTTCAACGGTAACTTCGTAGCCGCCAGCCGCCTGCTTTTTGGCTTGGGACGGAAAGGTATGGTGCCTGCGGCTCTCGGCAGAGTCCACCAGGAAAATCAGACTCCGGCGTCCGCGGTACTCTGCGTTGGCCTCGCCACCGCGATCTGCATGTTTCTGGGCGATGCGGTTCTGGTCCCGATCACCGAGGTCGGTTCCGTGGCCTCGGCAACTGGATGGCTTGCCGCTTGCGCGTCCTACTTCGCCATGAAGCCCAGCCCAATCGACCGCTTGATCGCCGGCTTCGGCGCGTTAGTCGGGCTGCTGATGATCCTGATGAAGACAATTCCCTATGTGCCAGGACACTTCACCCTGTACGAATGGCTGGCCCTTGCGAGCTGGATTCTTCTTGGGATAGTACTCGGATACGGTCGAACGTAAACGGCGACCGAAGCCACCCTAAGTATTCCGGAGTAGCTATGGTTTTAGAGCGACCTGCGCTTCGGAAGGCGATGCCTGTGCCACTCGCGGTTCAGTGAGCGTCCCCGTGATGTTGAATGCCGGCGCACCGTCGCGAGTGAGCTTAAGATCCAACACCCGGTCCCAACTCGCGGTGCCGGTAAATCCGTATTGTGCTGCGGCAGTCTCCAGTTCGCCGCCCTCAAGGCTCAGACGACGGTCCTCCAACACCAGTCGCGCCGAAAGCCGCTTCATTTGTACCGGCCCTTCCGACTCAGCCAGAACGATGTGTGGCAGAGATCCGTCGCGCGCATCGACCTGAAGCGTCCCGGAGGCTGACGAAAACAAATCGGCGGCCGAGAGACCGGAAGCCGCAACCCGATAAGTCGCGTTGGCCCAACCCGTAATCCAGTCGTCGCTCATCGCCTGAGCCAACGGGTTCAGGCTGGCGTGCTGAACCGTGCCCGTACCGCCATAACGAGGAGGCTTCGCCTTAAAATCCGCAGTCCAATCGCCGACTTCCTTGCCATTCCAAAGATCGGCCTCCAAGTCCGAGAGGCGCAGCTTGCCGTCTTTCATCTCGGCAATCGCTGACATACGTTCCGCTTCAAACTTGCGAATCTTGAATTGCTTGGCAGAGATCGTTCCTTTAGCGTAAAGCCCCAGCAGGTAAGGACTCCCCGGCGATCCTGAGGACAGAAAGCGGTACCACGGCTCTGGCCGCGCGTGCGGATTCAAGGCCAGATTAAGCTTGTCGAGGTCAACCACATCAGCTCTCAAATCAAATGTCGTGGGACATCCGGACGGAACCGCACAATGCCGGGGAAGTGAAATTATGCCGGTGACAGTCGATCCCCCTACCGTCGCGCGCAGATCTTGCACGTCAACGCGCTCGGGCTTGAACAGGATCGTCGCCACGTTGATATTGATCGGCTGGTTCACTCCGCGAACCTCAGCCCGCACGGAATGAATCTGAACCTTACCCAGAGCAGCTGGAGCACTAGTTCCGGACCAGTCGTTTGCAACGACCAGGGCCATCTTGGCAGTCCCCTCGGCTTGAGGCTGCGGTGCGGGCAGGCCCACCGTGCGAATCATTGCCAGCAGCTTCTGCAAGTCAGCGTCACCTTGCATCGAGATGCTATACCCTTGACGGGACACGGTGCCGCGAACCAGCAGGGGCTCCGATTTCCCCGACAGAGTCGCGATCGGTCCAATATTCAGCTGCGCTCCGTCCCAGGGAAAGCCTTTGGTAACGGCGCGCCGCCTCGACTGAGCCGGTTGATTTTGGGTGGAACCAATTTCGAACGGCACCTTCTCGAGAGACAGCGGATTGCCTGCCGTCTGGGAGAACTGCAGGCCGGAGGCATTCCCTGATCCTTGCACCATGGCGGTGCCATCGCTGCTTTCCTTGCTTATCCGGAATTTCCCGTTAACCTGGCCATCGACCGCGAATTCCGCAGGCACTCCCGCCTTTGCGCGACGTAGCAACCACACCAGGGACCTCATTGGCACTTCGGCAGCGGTCACACTCAGATCATAAGTTCGCGGGCCAGTGGGTTTCGAGATCGTGCCATCCATCACTAGAGTGACGCCATTTCCCATGGGCGCATTGCACAGCAACCGGGAAATCACGTGATCTACGGAACTGTAGTGAGCGCTGCAGCGGCCTTGCAGCCTCATGTCATCGCCTCCAACTACACTGAAGTGGCGAAAGTCATCCACCGAGAGATTGGCCTGAAGAAGAAGGTCGCCCGGCGTTCCGCTCAGAGTCGACGACACGTCAATGGTGCCGCGCCAGCCTCTATCTGTGCCATATGCAAGTTTTGAAGCCTGCCCGAGTTGTCCGCCTTGCCAGCGAGCCGTGAACTGCAACGGAGTTTCGCGCAGTTCCGAGGCGCGCTGCCATGTTCCCTCCACCCGCAGCAATCCTGTGTCGCTCAGATTAAAGTCGGTTCGAATCGGTTTGGCCTTCAACCGCATTCCCCAGGTGTTGTCCGAATCTTGCCAGATAGCGAAATCCGCGTCGGTCAAAGCATAAGGGGTCTTTTCCGCGCCGATTTTCAGATTGATTCGCCCGCTGTCGGACTCGATGTATGGAAAGGCGGGACGTTGTTCGAGACTTGCTTTGCCGGTCGGAGCCACGGCGTTCTTGGACGCTCGATCGAGCAGTTCTTCAAGATTCCAGTGGCCGTTCGTGTTCTGGACCAGGTTGAAACTTGGCTCCGTCAGACTGAGACTGGATATTTCGACACGTCCCCGAAATAACGAAGTCAGACGCAAATACGCGCTTACCTCTTGCGCCCGCACCACCGGCTCGGCGCTGAATTCCGGGTCGTCATGAACAACAAAATTCTCCAGGTCAAAGCCCGGCCGCGGAAACAATCGCAACTTTACGTAAGAAACCTCTACCGGTCGCCCCAACGCCAGACTGATCGACCGCACGACCTGCGACCGTAATCGATTAGCCCCGGGACGGACAAGGAACAGCGCCAGTAGCAGCAGAACTGCAACCACCACCGCACCGCGCCTTGACCGCCAAAATCTCACCGCACCATCCTGAAGGTTCTTCTCCAACGCGTTTCATCGAAGAAGTGAATGATCACGTGCAGCATAAAGCCCACTCGATCGGCCATGCCTTTCTCAAGATATTGGAACTGCGGCGTTTCAAACGACCAATAGATGAACATCGGCCGGCCAATCAGGTTCTCTTGCGGAATGAATCCCCAAAAGCGGCTGTCGTAGCTCACATCGCGGTTATCGCCCATGGCAAAGTAACTCCCCGGAGGAACTACGATATCGTCGCCCTGAATGTATTGGTTCAAAACCAATTGCCATTCCGGAGTCACATTGTTGAACTCTGAAGGCGGTACCGCCGGAAAATTGTCGCGATACGGAACGGTGCCCGCGTCCGGCCCGTGAATTACGTAGGGTTCGTCGAGCTTCACCCCATTGCGGTAAACCACGCCATCCCGCAAGTGGATGCGGTCTCCGGGAACACCCATAACGCGTTTCACTACGTACAGTCCGAGCTCATGGGGCGACAGAAATACCACAATGTCGCCATCGTGCGGATTACGGTACGGAACCAGCGGACCCATCCAGCCTGTGCGCGGAGCGAACTGTTCCCGGTTTACGAACACATGATCCCCAACCAGCAAAGTGTTCTCCATCGAACTGGAAGGAATCTCGAAAGCCTGCACCACGAATGTGATGATGAACAGACCCGTCACCAGCACCGCCGCCAGCGATGCCAGAAATTCCACGGTGGTCTCGCGTTGTTTTTCTACCTTCTCGATTTCTTTCTTGGCCACTCAGTTATCCTGTGTTTGACGATTTCGCAGCTTAGTTCACCACTCGGAACGTGCGGTCCCAGCGGGTAATTTGGAACAGATGACTCGCCGCGTAGGCGAAGTGATAAAGTTTATCACCCGGCGTCGATGCCACCAGCATATCGTCGTCTAAACTGCGCACCGACCAGTAAATCAGCAACGGGCGTCCGATGATATTCTCTCGCGGTACGAATCCCCAATAACGGCTGTCGAGGCTCTCGTCGCGATTGTCTCCCATGACAAAATAATTTCCCTCCGGGATGATTAACTGCCCATCTTCGACGAGTTTCCTCATCTGCAACCACCATTCCCCCTCGAGTCCCGGAACCGGGAGATTCGTGCGCGGAAAGTCGTCGCGAAAAACATCCACATCGTGCGAGGAGTACCGCGCATACGGCTCCCGGAGCGGGACACCGTTCACATAGACCTGCCGGTTGATCAGGCGTAAGTGATCGCCCGGAACTCCAACCACCCTTTTAACGAAGTGTTCAGCCGGATGGATCGGGTAGTGGAATACGACGATGTCACCCCGTTGGACCGCGCGATAGGGCAGGAGGTGGTCCCAGAAACGGCTGCCCCCATAAACCAGCTTGTTGACCAAAAGGTAATCGCCGATCAGCAGGGTATTTTCCATCGACTCAGATGGAATCTGGAAGGCCTGCACGATGAAGGCGATCACAAAAATCGCGATAATAACCGTGTTCAACAACGACTGCATCGAGACCAGCCAGTCGGTCGAACGGATTTTCGCCGGCTGACTCATGAACCAGCCTGATTGCCTGCCACTCCGGCGATCGACTCCCCGGTTGGCGAAATCGAGTTCAGATATTCCAACAATTGCCTGGCCGCGCCTTGCTCCGCGTTCTTCTTCGTCGTTCCCTCCGAGCGTCCCACGAACTCGACTTTTGCCGGATTCGACGAAGCATAAAGCCTGGCTTCGACGGTGAAGGTCTTGTTGTGCTCTGGGCCGCGCTCTTGCACCAACACGTAAGTAGATTGCAGGTGTCCCACTGATTGCAGCCTTTCCTGAAGAGCTGACTTGAAATCGGTAAGTGGCAGGCTGCTCCCGGTCTGGGCTAGTTCTTCCAGTTCCGGATCGACAATGTGTTGCAGAACAACCCGCCGCACCTCCGTCATCCCGCTGTCGATATACATCGCCCCGAGGATGGCTTCCAGACTGTCGACCAGCAACGCCGTCTTGTGACGTCCGCCGCTTTTCTCCTCGCCCCGTCCCAGCCTCAAATAATGGCCAAGTTCCAATCGTTGGGCTACTCGGATCAGGTGTTTTTCGCTGACCAGATGCGCGCGCAGCTTGGAGAGCTGTCCCTCGCGAAATTGCGGAAAGCGGTGAAACAGTTCTTCGGTCGTGATCAGTCCCAATACCGCGTCGCCCAGAAATTCCAGCTGTTCGTTGTCGCCGACCGGAATCGGCGAACTCTGCAGCGATTCCAATTCGCGGGCTTGCGAAGTGTGGGTGAGCGCCTGATCAAGCAGCTCCGGCCGACGGAAGCTGTACGCCAGAGTCTCTTCCAAAGCGGCGGTGCTGGGCGACTTCATAATCCTGATCAGACGTTCACCGCCAATGGAAGCGGTCGATAACCTTGAAAATCCAGCAACACGACTCAGTGAGGTTGTGGGCTGGTCGGCGGAGCGCTCGCCGGAGGCTTGGCTGCTCCCGGAGCCGCCGCGCCACCCGTTAACTGCACCAACCGGTCCCGTTCCTGCCGGGCAAGTTTCCCCGCCGAAGTCCCATCCTGCGTCAGTTCCACTGCATGGTTGGCTTCTTTCAATGCTTCGGGATATTTGTTCTGTTTGTCGAGTGAGAGTGCCAGCCTCAAGACTACGACCGGGTCGGGCTGCGACGGGTAAGCATCGATCGACTTGCGGAAGTTTCCTTCCGCATCCGCGAACTTCTCCTGATTAAAATCAATGGTGCCAAGAATCGAATACACGGTGGATTTCAACAGCGATTTGTAAGCTTCCACCTGTTCTGGCGCCACACCCTGCGGCAGATCGGTATCAATCGTCTGTAGCGCGTGTTGCGCATCTTTGCGCGCTTCCTCGTAGCGCTGATCCTTGTCGAGATCGGTATCGCGCGTGCGCTCGGCAATGACTTCGGCGGAATCAGCCAATGCTTCCGGATCGTCAGGATCAGACTTCAGGACTTTTTGTGCGACCTCCAACATCTTGTCGCCATTGTTCGCATTCTGGTAGCCACGCATGGTCGCGCGGTACAGCAGCGGAGTCAATTCACTGGTGGGAAACTTGGCGGCAAAGTCATCGGCTGCTTTCTCCAGCGCCACCGGATCGTTCTGGTTTGCTACGGCTACTTTATAGGCGTCAAACTCCGCTTGAGTTTTGGCCTGCGGCGGGCGCTTCGCCGGGGGAGTTGTGCCCGTTGCTCCGGTTTGCGCCGCTCCCTGATTCTTGGGTGCGGGTGTTTGTTGTGCCGCCGCCAAACCTGCCATGGCTACAACTACCGCCAGGATAGCTGCTCGCTTCATGATTTCTCCTTGGTGTCTGAACTCACTGGCAATTCCAAAATCGTCTTTTCACTCATTGCTGTTGGGCATGGGATGGCGGTTCGTAGGGTTGTGCCAGCCCACGCTCCGCTGCTGCCTTGGCTTCAGGCAGATTTGCCCCTGCGGTGAGTGCCGCTCGATAGTGATTCACCGCTTCGTCACGTTCCGCTTGCAGATCGAAAATCCTTCCCAGATAAATATGCGACCATGCCACAACTTTCGGCTCCTGGGCCACGGTCAACGCCTGCTCAAAGTAACCTCGGGCTCCCTGGATGTCCCGCTTCATCGTCGCCACTTGCGCCAGAATAAACAGCGCCCGGCCCTGGTCCTCGCTCTTGTCGTCAATCGCTTGTTGTGCCAGTTTTGCCGCCCCATCAGCATCCCCCGACGACAAATCCTTTTCCGCGGTCTGCAACAACTTGCCTTCCGTGGCAGGCGATCGCAGAACTTCCGGTTCGGCCACCGCTGCAAAGTGGATTTCGGAGATGCGCTTCTCTTCCTTATGAAGATCAATCCCCGTGATCAGATCTCCGTAAGCATTTTTCAACCCTGTTGGACTTTTTTCGAAAAGCGCCAACGATTCGAAAAAGTACGGCGTCAGGACAAATCCTTGCTGTGTATCCCGCGACACCAGCTCCTGCCGTTGCGCATCGCTGGTTTTTCCGGAAACGGTGGTGCGCGCCTCAATGGCGCGAATCAGACACTCGGTCACCAGCAGGGAAACGTCATTCTTGAAACTGCTATCCATCGGAGCGGTCTTCACGCTCGCCAAAAGCGGCTTGAGTCGTTCCATGTTGGCCGGATACTTCATGGCCAACGGATCCAGTAAGTAATGAAGATACGCATGCCGGATCTGTTCCATCTTCAGTCCCGAATTCAATCCAGGAGACAACACTACCGAATACTCGGTGCCGTAATTGCGCGCGTTGGTTTGTCCCGGAGCTCCCATCGGGTCCAGAAACACGGTAAACGTTCGCCCCAGGTATCCCGCGGAGGGCAGCTTCAAATAAACTTCTGTATCGAACAGCATCTTCGATAATGGCTCATGGTATCGATTGCTGAGCGCCGCATACGCTGCCTGATGTTTTTGCCA
Organism: uncultured Acidobacteriaceae bacterium; assembly: GCA_963708575.1. Taxonomy (GTDB): domain Bacteria; phylum Acidobacteriota; class Terriglobia; order Terriglobales; family Acidobacteriaceae; genus DASVWZ01. The sequence goes on along the minus strand of CAVPTB010000007.1, from coordinate 2,502,062 downwards.
GATCTGATGCAGCCCCGTGCTTTCGTAAAACTTCGGCAGCATCGGCAAGATGCCGATCACATTGACCGCATCGGGCGGAAGGTCCGCTTCTTTTCCTTTTAGGGTCAGATCCGGCGGATCGCCCAGATAAAGCGCCAGCGAAACGTATTGCGCCAGGGTTCGCGAAGGATCGGGCTGCTGATGATCTTTGTAGAACTGGCACATGCGCAGTGTCACGTCGCGCGCATCGTCGGTTACCTCAGCCTTCTGTACTTCATCTCGAATGATGGTTCGGAGAGGATCAGATGCGGTCAGTTCTGCGTCGTAACCGCAGGTATTGATTGCGGCCAGCACCGTAAAGACTGGTTCACTCGTCTCCAGCGCTACCTTGGGAACGTTTTGCGCCACGCACGTGTTTCCCGCAAGACCGATCAATAGTGCGATAAGCGACCGTCGGAGTGTAATGCTCAGAGAACCTCCCGCAGAGCGGCTGGATGTGTGGATTCCTGTGTCAGTGTAAGGCGTTTTTCACTTGGAATCAACGCAGTAGGGTAGAAAGGGTGAGACGTCCTGGGTCTGGTAGCTGACTCGCTGTGTGCAAAACGAGATGTATGAAACGAACGGTTGACGCTATCGACCCAATCTACCATTACGCCGACTACTTTGTTGCTCAGAATGGCGGCCCTTCAAAGCTAGACGACTTCTTTGTTTGCCTGCAAAGCTCCTGTGCGCAACCATTTCAGCCGATTAACCTTCACAACGACTCGACTTTGTGCAATCAAAATAAGTGCGGGTCAAATCAATGCGATGCCACATGCTTTATCAACTACACTGGAAACCCCGTGGCTCCGGACACGGACTAAACGTCGAACATCGGAATGGGGTCTGCCGGATTGAAAAATCCGGCAGATCTGTTTCCTGGATACTGTTTCTAAAACGTTATTTCGTACACTACAGTTGTCGCAGCCCCGTAGAGATTCCCGTTTTCGTCAAAAACCACAAAATCCGGGTAGCCGCCGTCTTGCGCATTGAACTTGTGCAAAACCGTGTATTTCCAGGAGCCGTCGGTTCGCGGAGACAATCTGTAGACCGTCCCACAACCTCCGGTACAGCGCGATAGGCCACCCCGAGAAGTCGTGCCGTAGATGGCTCCCGCTTTACCAAAGACAACGCCGCTGCTCGGTCCCCAACCGCCAGCTTGGTCCTGAAAGTCATAAAGCACCCTCTCATGCCAGTGGCCATTGCCGGCAGAAGTCAGGCCGAACACGGTCCCGCGTTGGACAGGTCCCCCCGCAGCCGTGGTGCCGTAGATATTCCCCATAGCATCGAAGTTGATCCCGCCTGATGGCCCTTGCCCATCCTTGCCGCTAAAATCCCAGAAGATCCGTTCTTTCCAAATGTCGCCCTCATACTTCAGGCGATAAACCGCGCCGTCACCGTCGCGTCCGCCACCTCCGGCGCCAAATAAAGCTCCCCCTCCGTTAAAGGTCAAGGGAGACGGGCCGCTGTCATGAGGGTGTCCACCAAAACTGTAGATGATATTTTCGTCCCACTGCTTGCCGCTGGGCGTAAGTTCAAAGACTATGCCGCTGCTGTAAATTCCGTCGGCTGCTGTGCCGTATACATTACCTGCGCTATCAAGAATCACCCCGGTGCTGGGCGTCGAACCATCCGGGCCGCCATACTCCCCGTTGAAATTGTGAAGCGTCGTTAACGTCCATCCGCCGGATTCCGGGTGCAACTGAAAGACCGTACCACCATCGTAGGCTCCGCCCGACTGCCCGGTGCCATACAAGTTCCCAGAGGAATCGAAGACCAGGCCTCCCGTGGGCGGGCACCCGTCGCTGGCGCAGTTGAAGTTGTACAGCGTAGTCAGAGTCCACTTGCTTTGGGAATTGGGGCTCAGCTTGAAAACGATCCCTCCGTTGTAGGTGCCACCCGAACCTGTCTCTCCGTATATGTTCCCCTGCGCGTCAAGAGTGAGGCGATTCCATAGTCCACCCGGCACGTGGGCCAACACCTTGAACTTTGGCTTTGCCCAGGCAGGCAGAGCCAACAAGAGGAAAATGGCGAACACAAAAGCAAGGCAGAATAAGTTCGCGGCGAGCCGTGGTTTCGGCATGCATTCACCCCTTGGCGGATCAAGGCGGGGGAACGCCTCAGACGTCCGCGCCGGAAGCATACTACAAAAATCCGTGCTTTCGGCAGCATTCTGAAATCTCTAGGAATGCCGGCAATTGGTCTGAAAAACGGGACCTTTTTAGCCCTTCACGCTGATCTTGGAGAACGACAGCACCGCTGTTCCCGACGTCGGATTCCCCATCGACATTGCCGGGCGAAAGCGGGTGAAGATCAACATGTTCTTGACCGGTGACGGCAGATCCGTTACTTCTTCCGGATTCGACAACACGCGATAGTCCTGCACCCGTCCGCTCGCATCGACATAGGCTTCAATCACCAGCGAATCGCCCTTGATGGAATCGAGTCCCATCTGGAAATGCCGATTCCTCCAGTTGCGGTCCGGTATTCAGCATCAAGGGAACATCTGTGCTGCCGGCCTGCAGCGGCAATGCAAAGAAGCCCATCAGAAAGGCAAAAATCGCCACCGCGCTCACCAGTCCTGCCGTAGCCGGTACTGCGAATGCGTTTACCAGGTTGTTCAACCGCGTTCCAAAACCATCCAGGTACGGGCGTCGCGATTGCGCCGCCTCGCGCGAAATAGCCAGCCGGAGTTTCAACGACAAATCGTCCGGGGCTTTGCGTCGTCCGACGCTGGTCAGCAATTCCTGAGTTCGACGAAGCGAAAGATATTGATCACGGCACGCTGCGCACGCGTCGATGTGCTGCGCAACCGAACGCATCTGAGTGCCGGTCACCGCTCCGTCGAGGTACGGCGAGAACAGCGATCTCGCTTGGGAGCATTTCATGACGCCACCTCGATTTCGCGTCCTTCACAAGAAATCCGGGAGTTCGGTTCAATTCTGGTCCTGGGCTCTTGCGCTTTCAGTCCTAACTCTTCTCCAACTTCGCGCACATACGCCGTCAATCTTTGGCGAAGCGCTTCGCGTCCCCGGGTCAGCCGGGACTTCACTGTGCCGAGACTGACTTGCGTGACCTCGGCAATATCTTCGTAAGACATTTCCTCGAGATCCCTCAGGATCACCGTGGTTCGAAACGGTTCCGGGACATTCCGCAACTCATCTTCCACCTTCGCCCGGACTTCTTCGTGCGCCATGGATTCGAACGGAGAATCCGCATCGTCGATCAGCGAATCGCGCAGCGCGCACATCGCGGTTCCACACGCGGTCTCAGTTTCCACCGGCTCCATGGTCGTTTCTTTGGCCTTATGCCGGAACCACCAGCGCCGCCGGTTCGAAGCTTCATGCAGCGCGATGCGGTAGATCCATGTCTTCAGGCTGGACTCGCCGTGAAAGCTCTTCATCCCCCGGAAGACTTTCAGAAAAACTTCCTGGGTGGTGTCAGCGGCGTCGCTTGGATCCGTTACCATTCGGTAAACCAAGCTGTAGATCGGCTGATGGAACTCTCCGATCAGCCAGGCGTAGGCTTCTTCCGAACCGGCTTTCAGCTCGGCGATTATCGCGGCTTCTTCTGATCGAGCGCTGATCGCACCCGCCAAGTTTCCCAAGGTCGTCGCTCCCGCCATCATTCGCATGGCGACTCTCCTATTATAGGTTCTATTCTGGCTAAAATCTTCGCCGAAATTTGAACCATAAGCCCACCCCGAAGCGCTCTTTGGTCTTCCTTCAATAGACCCCGCCAAGCCACATAGAGTTCCCGACACCAGTTACCTCGGGCTTGCCCCGTCAGGCCCCGTGTTAGAAACCCTTTGTTTTGAATGTTTAGCCGTCCCGCAAGGAACTTTGGGGACCGGCCCGCTAAGGCAAGCTTTTTCGACTAACTAAGATTTGTCATTCCGAGCCCGCGAATCTCAAACCAGGCTCCGCCCCAAATGGCGAGGAATCTGCTTTTTGCCCTTGAATGACGCTGCGATCAACTCGACCGATTGCCCTACGGATTAGGCGCAGCCTGCGGTTGAGTCTGTCCGCTGGTGGTCGCCGCCGGAGGCGTAGCCGGCTTCTTTTTCACCGGAACCTTCTTCTTGACGGGCTTGGCCGGCTCGGGCTCGGTGTCGTCGACCACCACCTTCTTTGGAGGCGTCGCCGTGGCCGCCTGCAGATCGTGCAGCTGTCCACGAAGCTGCGTGACTTCCTGCTCCTTGGAATTCGCCAACGAATCCATGCGGTCGGCAAACATCCTTCGCGCCCTCTCCAGCTCATTCAGATCGTTCTGTAACGACTGGTATTCGTCCTTTGACCCGAAGGCGCCCGCCGATTCCACCACCGACGAGAAAACATCATTCAGCGCATCAAGATTTCGATACAGCTTGAACGTCGCCGGCAGGTTCTCCGGGGCCGCGCGCAACTGCGCGATCATCTCCGGCAGCGCCGTCTGCAAATTTCTCTGCACCGAGTCGACGTCGCTCTGCGAACCGTGTTTCGTGTTCGCATCCGTCTTCCATTTCTCGATCCTTAGCCGCGAAAGGTCCGCCTGCATACCCTGCGAGGCCTGCTCCACCTGCGACAACAGCATATTCAACTGGCTCACCGAAGAGTAAGGCACCATCACCGTTGTCTGAGCCGGGGGAGCAGCCGCCTGCGCCATCGCCGCTGCGGCAAACATGGGCGCAAGAAATCGGGAGAAGATCAGGAACGCTGGTTTCATAGGAAATCGACGGCCTCAGGATACCGATTTTTCATCCATGAGTAAAACCCGCAAAGGCCGTCGTCTCCCCATTCCACGAACCATCGCCCAGCTCGGTTTGACTATCGCCAAGTACTAAGCGAGAATTAACCAAGCCGATCCGCAACTATCTCTACGCGTCGGCTTCTCTCGAATAGTGGGCCTGTGGCGCAGCTGGGAGCGCGCTTCCATGGCATGGAAGAGGTCGTCGGTTCGATCCCGACCAGGTCCACCAAATTTTCCCGGTTGCGTGAGCGGCACTTAAAAAGCCGGAAATCGCATCGCCCGATTCTGCGAAGGGAAGGGCACGAATTTATTCGTGCCATCCAGCCGCTGAAAAATGTCTCCGCGCTTCAGCGCCTGGGGTGACGCCCCCAAGACCACCAGACCCGACCAGGTCCAGCAAAATTTCCGATGCCCCGATTGCGTGAGCGGCACTTAAAAAGCCGGAAATCGCATCGCCCGATTCTGCGAAGGGAAGGGCACGAATTCATTCGTGCCATCCAGCCGCTGAAAAATGTCTCCGCGCTTCAGCGCCTGGGGTGACGCCCCTAGACCACCAGACCCGACCAGGTCCACCAAAATCCCCCGATGCCCCGATTGCGTGAGCGGAAGTTAAAAACATCGCATCGCCCGATTCTGCTAAGGGAAGGGCACGAATTTATTCGTGCCATCCAGCCGCTGAAAAATGTCTCCGCGCTTCAGCGCCTGGGGTGACGCCCCTAGACCACCGATCCCGACCAGGTCCACCAAAATCCCCCGATGCCCCGATCGCGTGAGCGGAAGTTAAAAACATCGCATCGCCCGATTCTGCTAAGGGAAGGGCACGAATTTATTCGTGCCATCCAGCCGCTGAAAAATGTCTCCGCGCTTCAGCGCCTGGGGTGACGCCCCCTAGACCACCAGACCCGACCAGGTCCACCAAAATTTCCCGATGCCCCGATTGCGTGAGCGGCACTTAAAAAGCCGGAAATCGCATCGCTCGATTCTGCGAAGGGAAGGGCACGAATTTATTCGTGCCATCCAGCCGCTGAAAAATGTCTCCGCGCTTCAGCGCCTGGGGTGACGCCCCTAGACCACCAGACCCGACCAGGTCCACCAAAATTTCCCGATGTCCCGATTGCGTGAGCGGCACTTAAAAAGCCGGAAATCGCATCGCCCGATTCTGCGAAGGGAAGGGCACGAATTTATTCGTGCCATCCAGCCGCTGAAAAATGTCTCCGCGCTTCAGCGCCTGGGGTGACGCCCCCTTAGACCACCGATCCCGACCAGGTCCACCAAAATCCCCCGATGCCCCGATCGCGTGAGCGGAAGTTAAAAACATCGCATCGCCCGATTCTGCTAAGGGAAGGGCACGAATTCATTCGTGCCATCCAGCCGCTGAAAAATGTCTCCGCGCTTCAGCGCCTGGGGTGACGCCCCTAGACCACCGATCCCGACCAGGTCCAGCAAAATTTCCCGATGTCCCGATTGCGTGAGCGGAAGTTAAAAACATCGCATCGCCCGATTCTGCGAAGGGAAGGGCACGAATTCATTCGTGCCATCCAGTCGCTGAAAAATGTCTCCGCGCTTCAGCGCCTGGGGTGACGCCCCTAGACCACCGATCCCGACCAGGTCCACCAAATTCTCCCCGGTCCCAAATCAAGCGCTCACTTTTTCGCCGACCTTCGAAACTTTGATTCCCGCCTCTTCCGCCGCCAGGATTCTCACTCCCATATTGCTCAGTTGCAGCAGAGCAGTGCGCTTTACCTCGTCAGCCGTTTGCCGCCCGAGCAGTTCGTGCTCCAGGTCGCGCGCTCCCGTTGCCTCGGGATCGATTTCCACCTCGAAGCCGCGGACCAGCGCCTCGCGAGCCGACGTCGAAACGCACATGTGGGCATAAAAGCCGACCAGAAGCACGCTCTCCGCACCCATTGCTCGCAGCCATCGTTCCAGACTCGTGCTGCTGAAAGCTCCGAATACGTCTTTCTCGAACAGTTCTTCCGGGCCAAATCCAGGTTTCGGTCCCATCCCCGGCGATAGTTCCGATCCCCAGCTTCCCGGCACGAACGCTCGCGACTCGTTCGGCTTGTTGTAATGCCGTACCCAGGCGATCGGCCGCTTTTCTTGGCGGGCTTGTTCGACCCGCACGTGAATGTGGCGAAGCGCCTCCGCATGATTGGGAACGGTGCGCTGCCCTTCTGCAGAAAATTCGTTTTGTGCGTCCACAACGACAAGAGCCTGCATGGTGATTCCTCCTGCAGGATATGATTTGGGCTAATTCGTATCCGATAGAATAAATATTGGCAGCGTTCGATAAACACCGAAAAATATTCGGTATGCTGATTCTTGGAGACTTTCCCATGGACTTGGACAGAAAAGATTTCGCCCTGCTCGGTGCGCTGCAGAAAAACGCTTCCCAGCGCCTGGAGGACCTCGCTCGGCTGGTGCATCTCTCCCCCTCGTCGGTTCACGAGCGCTTGCGGCGGCTGGAGACCGCCGGAATCATTCGCAACTGGACTGTCAAACTCGACATGGCTGCTCTGGGCTTGGGCGTTCTCGCCTTTGTCGGCATCCGTGCCACCAAGCCCTGTTCGGAACTGTTGGAGCATCTGCGAGCCATTTCTTCCATTGAAGAATTTCATTCCGTCGCTGGCGAACTGAGCATGATTCTCAAGATTCGCGTAGCCAGCACCGCCTCTTTGCTCGAATTACTGGACACTCTGCGACAGATCGATGGTATTGAACAGACGGAGACCACCATTGTTCTCAAAACACATATTGAGCGGTCGCCAGAGCTGAATGCTTTGAGCTCGACGAAGAAAGAAAAAGGCCAAGCCCGATCCTAGCGCTTGGCCAACTGCGGATTTTTTCCTTGACTAGATCTGGAACTGAAATCCGGCGCGCCGCGGCTATTCCGTGATGACTCGGTCCGCCCACTCGACCAGCGACACAAAAATCGTGGGACTGCCGAACTTTGCTCCCCACTGGCTCAAGTCCGTCTCCGCCACGCTCCTGGCGCGGCAGCAAGCCCCGCAAGCGTAAATCTGAATGTGTTTGGCGACGACTTTATCGAGAGTCTCAGCTAAAGGAGGCCAGCCCACCGGCACGAGCGCACTCGCCACCGACTTTCGCATAACCGAAACGGCTTCGCCCAAAAGGAAGATTTGTACTTCATGCCCGGCTTCGGCAAGCGCGTGCCCGTGCAAGAAGGGAAAGGCCGCTTTCGTCGGGTCGTCCGACCCCCACGCGCTCTTCATCATGATCTTCAGCGGTTTGTGTGCCGTTGTTTCTTGAGCATAGCCCGCACCCAGCCCGAGCAGGCCCAGGCCAAACAACTGTGGAATCTTGGAAAGAAGCTGCCGTCGAATCATAACCACCCCTGTGAGAAACTCCCGAGCAAAGTTTCGGATGAATGTACACTCTGGACCATGCTGGCGTAAACAAGGATTAATCGTCAGAACCGGGACGGCCGCGGTTCCAGATGGTGGGCAGACCGGAAGTACTCTGTTTTAAGTGAGCGCTTATGGCACCTTAGCCGCGAGGCACGCGTGACGCAACCTAATACGTATGATGTGCCTTCGCGTACTCAATCCCCACCTGCAACTCCTGCAGCGCTCCATTGATAAACGAAACCGCCTTCTCTCTGCGCCCACCCCACTGATTTCCTGATTGTTCAAACGCGCTCTTGGCGCTGTTCAGGCTCGAAACTCCGCTTTCCAGCGCCGCCGGCTCGTCCTGCGGACCAGACTTCATCTCGTTCCGGTTGGATGTCACCGGCTGCCCGGTTGCCCTCAACGCCTCATCGATCATGTGAATCGCCTTCACCCGATGTCCACCCCAGCGATCACCCGCCTTCTCCAATGAACTCTTCGCGCTGAACAGGTCTGCGATGCCGGTCTTGAATTCTGCCGGCACATTTGCACTCGTCTGTCCGGCCGGCCGCGTCATGCCCGGCTGCCTCGGAATCGCCACTTGCGCCAGTGACAATCCGCTGATACTCATGCCTGCCGCCAACACCAAAACTGTCTTGAAATTCGCCTGCGCCATGAGCTTTCCTCTTTCTCGCTAAAGTTTTTCGCAAATAACCGCCATTTTATATCACGGCACCGGAGCGTCACCCATCCAGTAGGGCAATAAAAAAGCCCGCTCCTTGCGAAGCGGGCTCGAGAAACAAATCGCAATTACTGTCCAGGGCAGACGTGTGTTTCGTCGTTCTGGAAGCTGTACCAGCTGTTCGCCGAGTCGGTCTTCGGTGCGCCGAAGTAGCCGATCCATACCAGCGATTGCAGGTTGTAAGTGAAACCGTTGAGCTTGTAAGGATAGCCGCCGAAGTTACGCTCGCCTTCCAGGGGGTCGCCAACTTCAAGAATGCTGTTGTCCTGGCAGCCTACCCGGTTGTCAACGAACGGATCATCCATCCACTCGCCAATTTCGTGCGACAGCGCGGAAACGTCCTGTGAGAAAGCTCCCGCTTTGTCCACGTAGGTCGCGGTTCCGTAGGTCTGTCCACTAGGTTGGTTGGCGTTGGCGCTATGGTAGCCGCCGATGCAGCAGCCGCCCGAGGTTTCGTAGGTGTCATAGGTGATGAACAGAGGGAACACATCCGGTGTAACCTTCAGCTTGCTCATGAAAGTCTGCAGGTTGCTGTCGAACAGGTTAATGTCGACCAGTCCGGAGAGCGTCCACTCTTCAGCGACCGAGCATTGGCTCGAGCTGCTGCAGGTGATGGTCTGCTCAGGCGCAACCACCGGCTTCAGAATGACGTGGTACTTGCTGTTCTTCTTTACATACTTCCACCAGGTTCCGCGCTGGAAGGCATCGATGTACTGGGTTTTTCCCAGATCGGTAGCGCCCTGTTTGAAGTCGATTCCACTCTGAAAGAGCGGGGACTTCAAAACATTCTGGATGATCGTCCGGCCGTTGGAGAGCTTCGTCTTGGCAGGATCGAAAGTCTTCGGTCCGCCAGAAACATTCTTGGGGAAAACCATCTTTACCGGCACCACCAGCACGGTGACAGTGGTGGTGTTGTTGGTCTTGGAAGGATCGCCGCCCACCATGGTGAAGGTACGCTTGTTGTGGGTCAGATCGGTAAAGCTGCCATTCCACTGCGCCAACTGGTTGCCGCTGGGCGGAGCGATGCGTCCGTGGGGCAGTAGCACGGTGAATCTGGGATGAGCATTGATGTCAGGATTGTCCTGGGCGACAGCCATACCGGCCAGACAGGCCAGCGCGGCAAGCAAAGAAAGGGCTTTTTTCATTTGTACAACTCTCCTTGGAGTTTTGCTGAATTGCGAATTTGAACTCTTGAATGTCCTTGAGCCGGTCCACATCGTTCCGGCGGGGGGAATTGCGTGCACCGATTCTCCACACGTGGTGCTCGCAAGTCAACGCGAATGTTGCTGAAAAAGTGTCAAATGAAAAGAAAATCGCGGTGATGCCCACAAAGCTGCAAAAGCTTGCATATCTGTGCGCCATATAGTGCACTCCCCGCCGCTGAAAGCCTCACTGCTTGCCGCATTGCACGGCCCAATGCTTTTGGCGCAGCGGTTCACCGCTAAAGCAAAGCCTTTGGGTGGCGCAGCGGTTCACCGCGAGAGCAAAGCTTTTGGGTGGCGCAGCGGTTCACCGCTATAGCAAAGCCTTTGGGTGGCGCAGCGATTCACCGCGAGAGCAAAGCCTTTGGGTGGCGCAGCGATTCACCGCTAGAGCAAAGCTTTTGGGTGGCGCAGCGGTTCACCGCTGCGATCCCAGCCTGCAAAAGATTCCGGCTTCAGCCGCTGAGGTAAAGGGCTCTGGCTGGCGCAACCATCCGCCGCGAAGTTGCTTTTGCTTGGTTTAGTAGCCCTGGCAATTCACCGCTAGAGCAAAGCCTTTGGGTAACGCAGCGATTCACCGCTATAGCAAAGCCTTTGGGTGGCGCAGCGATTCACCGCGAGAGCAAAGCCTTTGGGTGGCGCAGCGATTCACCGCTAGAGCAAAGCTTTTGGGTGGCGCAGCGGTTCACCGCTGCGATCCCAGCCTGCAAAAGATTCCGGCTTCAGCCGCTGAGGTAAAGGGCTCTGGCTGGCGCAACCATCCGCCGCGAAGTTGCTTTTGCTTGGTTTAGTAGCCCTGGCAATTCACCGCTAGAGCAAAGCCTTTGGGTAACGCAGCGATTCACCGCTATAGCAAAGCCTTTGGGTGGCGCAGCGGTTCACCGCTAGAGCAAAGCCTTTGGGTGGCGCAGCGATTCACCGCTAGAGCAAAGCCTTTGGGTAACGCAGCGATTCACCGCTATAGCAAAGCCTTTGGGTGGCGCAGCGGTTCACCGCTGCGATCCCAGCCTGCCAAAGATTCCGGCTTCAGCCGCTGAGGGTAAGCGCTCTGGCTGACACAACCATCCGCCGCGAAGTTGCTTCTGCTTGGTTTAGAGCATCCCCCACAAACCTTCGGGTACGCAGCTGACCCACTAGAGATAGCTCCGCCGCTTCCGCGGCCAGTCCGGCCCTTCACTGGATTCTGACGAATATACCCGACCAAATCGCCAAATATTCGCGGCATGTCGCCGAACCCGCCGGTCATAGAAGCTCTTCTCCCAAACCTCCGCCGCCAAATCCCAGCTCTTTGCTCGCCCGATAGGAGCAGCAACCCTTGATCAAATGCAGTGATTTTTCACAGACTCACGATCGGAGAAATCAGAAGATGAAAATGGTTGGGCATCAGCACAAACTCATGCAAGAAGTAGTTTTTCTGGCTACGATAGTGAAGCAGTACTTCGACAAAGAGTTCCGCCATTCTGTGCGACTGGAACAAGCTGCTTTTCTGGAATGTGCATGCGGTCACGAAATACACGCTGTACCCGGTGTTGCCTCTGCGCGGAGCCGCCATTCAGTCCCTCTGCGGCTAGAAGCCGCTATATATCCGAACTGTAACGCAGCGCTGCAAGCGCTGCGCCACCCCAATGCTCTCTTGTCCTTGCGATTTCCCAATTCAGGAACAACCAAGGATGCTCTCGGCGGACACAAAGTGCCTCACCCCTCTGAAACTTTTGTCTGGGCAATTCACCGCTATAGCAAAGCCTTTGGGTAACGCAGCGATTCACCGCTAGAGCAAAGCTTTTGGGTGGCGCAGCGGTTCACCGCTGCGATCCCAGCCTGCACAAAGATTCCGGCTTCAGCCGCTGAGGTTAAAGAGCTCTGGCTGACACAACCATCCGCCGCGAAGATTGTCTTCTGCTTGGTTTAGTAGCTCTGGCAATTCACCGCTATAGCAAAGCCTTTGGGTAACGCAGCGATTCACCGCTAGAGCAAAGCCTTTGGGTAACGCAGCGATTCACCGCTATAGCAAAGCCTTTGGGTGGCGCAGCGGTTCACCGCTAGAGCAAAGCCTTTGGGTGGCGCAGCGATTCACCGCTAGAGCAAAGCCTTTGGGTAACGCAGCGATTCACCGCGAGAGCAAAGCTTTTGGGTGGCGCAGCGGTTCACCGCTGCGATCCCAGTCGGTAAAAGATTCCGGCTTCAGCCGCTGAGGGTAAGGGCTCTGGCTGACACAACCATCCGCCGCGAAGATTGCTCTTTGCTTGGTTTAGTAGCTCTGGCGTAACGCAGCAATTCACCGCGAGAGCAAAGCCTTTGGGTAACGCAGCGATTCACCGCGAGAGCAAAGCCTTTGGTAACGCAGCGATTCACCGCGAGAGCAAAGCTTTTGGGTGGCGCAGCGGTTCACCGCTGCGATCCCAGCCTGCAAAAGATTCCGGCTTCAGCCGCTGAGGGTAAGCGCTCTGGCTGACACAACCATCCGCCGCGAAGTTGCTTTTGCTTGGTTTAGTAGCTCTGGCGTAACGCAGCAATTCACCGCTAGAGCAAAGCTTTTGGGTGGCGCAGCGGTTCACCGCTAGAGCAAAGCCTTTGGGTGGCGCAGCGGTTCACCGCTAGAGCAAAGCCTTTGGGTAACGCAGCAATTCACCGCTATGAGCAAAGCTTTTGGGTAGCGCAGGGTCAGGCATCGTCTGACCGACTATCCGACCGCGAAGTTGCTTTTGCTTGGTTTAGTAGCCCTGGCAATTCACCGCTAGAGCAAAGCCTTTGGGTGGCGCAGCGGTTCCCCGCTGCGATCCCAGCTGCCCAAAGATTCCGGCTTCAGCCGCCGAGGTAAAGGGCTCTGGCTGGCGCAACCATCCGCCGCGATCTGAGCACTCAATGCAGCGCCTTACGCCGCCATCTTCTGCCCCGGCGCTTTTGCCTCCGGATGTCCGCGCTCCGCCGCTGCATGCTCAATCACCGCATTGATCTCTCCGCCAATCAGAAATGCCAACCCGGTGACGTAGAGCCATACCAGCAGAATGATGGCCGCGCCCAGCGATCCATATGTCCGGCTATAAGTATTGAAGAAATGAAGATACGCGCGAAACATTCCCGAAGCCGCCAGCCACAACGCCACCCCCACCACCGAGCCTGGGGTGATCCAATACCAGTGCTGTTCTTTCAAATCCGGCGCGACGTAATAAATAATCGAGAACGCGAGCACCAGAAATAAAACTGCCAGAGGCCAATGCAGAATTTTCCAGGCCAGCACAATCGCGTAACGCAACCCGATCTCCGACCCCACCACTTCCGCCAGATGTCCTCCGACCAGAACCAGCGCCAAAGCAGAAACCGTCAGCACGGCAATCACTACGGTCAGTCCGAGCGCAATCTCGCGCACCTTCACGAACGACCGCGCTTCGCGCACGTGATAAGCCGCGTTCAAAGTCGAAATCATGGAAGTCATGCCGCCGGCCGCGAACCACAACGAGAACACGATCCCAAACGTGATCTTGCCCCCGCCCGTATTCTTGGTGACTTCATTCAGGGTCTGAACGAACATCTGATAAGCCGCTGGAGGCAGGAAGTCGGCGAAATATCCCAGAAGGCTCGCCCGCATTATCGAAGCCCGCGCCGCGAACAAACCAAATAGAGACAGCAGCAGCAACACAGCCGGAAAAATCGCCAGCAGAAAGTTGTAGGCCAGTTCCGCCGCGCGCCCCAGCAAGTTGTCGTCGAGAACTTCGCTATAGACTTTCTTTGTGAGCTGGATCGGCGTCAGTCCGCCCAGCTTCCAAATGGATTCCAGTTGCTCGGACGAGGTAAGCTGCGACGCCGACATGATAGGCGGCGATTGGATTCCCCCATCCCTCCCGCCGTTGCTCTACCCCGCCCAACCAGCTCTGGATTTACTTCCCAGGTCTCCTTTGATTTTCCTTAGCGCTCCTTAGCGCTGATTTTCCTTAGTACTCCTTCGTGCCCTTGGTGGTGAAAGCTTTTGACCTTCCTGATTCCCCTTGAGTGCCCTGGCAGTCAATCCCTTGACCTCCTGCTACGGCAAGATCTCAATCACGGTCCCATCCGCTACCGCATCCCATATCTCATCCATCTCGCGATCAGTCACCGCGATACAGCCGTCGGTCCAGTCCCTCTCCAAATGCACGCGCTCGAGCCATCCAAACCCATTCGGCAGGCCATGCACCATAATGTCCCCGCCGGCGCTGACGCCCAGCTTCGCCGCCCGCTCCCGATCCTGCTCGTTCGGATAAGAAATGTGTATCGACCGGTAGAACTTGCTTTTTGGATTTCGCCGGTCGAGCACATAGGTGCCCTCAGGAGTCTTATGATCTCCCTCCTGCACCTTGGGTCCCGCTGGTTCTCCGCCCAGCGAAACTTTGTAAGTCTTCAGGATTTGTCCCTGGTGCATCAGCGTGAGAGTGCGATCTTTTTTCGCCACCACGACGCGATCAGCTTTGACGCCGGCGGTTAGCGCCTGATTCCATCCCGACCCGCTCGCCAGCACCATCGACAACGCGGCAGTGAACCAACTATGCACGTCGCCGATTATAGAAGCCAGACACGAAAGAAGGAGTGCTACGCTGGCGGAAGCATGTCATTTCGATTGCCCGCACGATCCAGCATAGCGACGGTTCTCCTGCTCTTCGCATGGGTCCAGGTGTCCGCTGTTGCCACGCCCGTCTCTTGGTCCGTGACCGTTCAGCCGGCCAAGCTGGTGAACGGTTCGCCCATCCTGTTTCAGATCACTCCATCCCTCCCGCTGAAGTCGCTCTCCGCAAGCTGGTTCGGACACGACGTCTACTTCGCTTCGATTGCGAATAGCCCCTCCTGGTACGGCATAGCCGGAGTCTCCGTCGAGACCAAGCCCGGCTCCTACTCGCTCGAACTGCGGGGCACGACCGCCCAGGGAAAGCCGGTGACGTTCGAAACAAAGCTCGTCGTAGCCGAGGCAAAGTATCCCAGCGTCAAAGTCACTGTGCCGACGAAGTTCACCCAGCCCAGCGCCGAGGAATTGAAAGAGATCGCCGCCGACAAAACCATCAAACAGGACACATTCTCGACCTTCAATCCTGACCGCATCTGGTCCGGCGACTTCGCCCCGCCCGTCGAAGCCCGCGTGTCCGATGTCTTCGGTACGGCCCGTACCTTCAACGGCCACGTTCAGGGCGTTCATCAGGGACTCGACTACGCCGTCCCCCAAGGCACCCCCGTGCTCGCCATCAATAGTGGCAAAGTGCTTCTTGCCCAGCCGCTCTATTTCGAAGGCAACTGCGTGGTGCTCGACCACGGCCAGGGATTGCTGACCATCTACATGCATCTCTCGAAGCTTGAGGTGAAGTCTGGCCAGCCAGTGGAACGCGGCAACCGCCTCGGTCTGAGCGGAGGCACCGGCCGAGCCACCGGTCCGCACCTTCACGTGGCTGCCCGCTGGCAGGGAATCTACGTCGATCCGGCCAAGCTCCTCGCGATCCGCATGCCTTAGACGTGGCTCGTCCCCACTTCCGCACCGCTTGCACCGTTTTCACCTTAGAAGGAACAACGTGAACTCCGGGCCTCCCCTCTAAAAGCGCGCGGATATGCCGTCGATGATCGCGCTGGTTCTTCGCGAGCGCAGCGAAGCAAGCTCGATAAAGCAGGCCGCGTATTGGAGGTCAATGCCGTTATGGTCCTTTCGCAGTCCCTTTCGTTTCGTCGCGCCGCTTCGACCAAGCGAGCAGTCATGCTGGCCGGATTGTTGGCGAGTTCCGCTCTCTTGTTCGCGCAGCAACAGACTCCGTCGCCCCGCTCAGGACATTCCCAACCTGCGCCCGGTCCAGCCAAATTCCTCTACATCGGCAAATGGCCCACCACCCCGGAACTGAAGATCAATCCATCCACCGGAGCACTTAGTTTCAACAAATCCCTGGATGGAATCGATACCACCGATGGATTGGTCGATGCTGCCAACCATTTCATGTTCGCGACTAGTTACGACCGCGGCCCCAGAGTCCTCGCTTACACCATTAATCAAACCACCGGAGACCTCACGCCTGTGCCAGGGTCCCCCTTTTCCGTCGATCCCGCCGACGTATACGCATCCGTCTTCATGGACCCCCAAGGACAATTCTTGTACACCAGCGGCGAAGACGTGAACTCATTAATCTATCTCTCTGTCTTCCGCATCGATCGCAGCACCGGGGTCCCCAAAGAAACTTGCCGGGTCGCGGTGCCCAGCACTACCCGCATCGGATGGGTGGCCACTCCCTTGTCGGGCAACTACGTCTACCTGGCCGAGCCGAACGCGATCGCCGCCTACAAGCTCAATAAGACGAGCGGAACCATTACTGAGATCGCGGGCTCTCCCTTTGCTGCGCATTCGGTAAATCTCCTCGAAGCGGCTCACGGTTACCTGTATGCGATGAACAGTGACGACACGATCTCCGGATTTCAGATCAACCCGAACACCGGCGCTTTGACTGAAGTTCCCGGATCGCCGGTCAGTAGTCCGCGGCAGCAGTGGATGACCATCGATCTGGTGCACAATTTCCTCTTCAGTACGAATGGAAACCAGGTATGGACCTGGCGGATGAACCAAAAAAACGGAGCCCTGACGTTAGCAGTAAAGTCTGCCGCCGGAAAACTTCACTCGGTGGACACGATCCTTGCCGACCCATCCGGTAAGTACGTCTACGTGGCCGACTACAACCAGCCGAACTGTGTTTTCGACGAGTGTACCGGCGCGATTAATTCGCTGCGAGTCAACGCGTCAACCGGAAAGTTGACGGTTGTCACCAACCAGCTGAATTATCCAGGAGACCCGTACGACAACAATTTCTGGATTTCGGTTGCACGGTAACCCGGAACCGAAGTGGATATTTATACCCGGAGTCGTGGGAGACGCGGCCCCGGGTACACGCGTTTACACAGCGTTTGTTCGCGATGGGGGAGGGCGCGAACTTGACCTTGCGGTCGCTGCGGATTTTAGGGCGATTTCAACCCGCTGCAACACTGGCTGTGGAAATTTACGAAATCCGGACAGAAACGCGTCCACGAAACTCAAAACAGCTTCATTTGCTCCGGATCGGCCTGCGCGACGGGATGGGTACGCCGGCTATACCGGTCGTATTCATTGCGGATTTTGTATTTTTCCCGCAATTTCGCCATCAGTTGCGACAGCCGCTTGCGATAGGCCGGGGTCAGAAAAGCGCGAGTCTCGTAGCGTTTGCGGAATCCCGCCGCCAGTTCGGGGAATTTCTCTTCCAGAAACGGCAGGAAGATCGCCGCCGAGCAGGGCTTCAGAAACAGCGAGTTGGCGAAAATATATTTGCCCCCCGCCTCCGCCACCGCCCGAACCAAAGCCTCCAGATCCTTTGCACGGTCCGTGATCTCCGGTACCACCGGCGCGCAAATCACCCCCGCCGCCACTCCCGACTGCACCAGTTGGCGCATCGCCTCCAGCCGCAGATCGGGACGCGGCGCCCGCGGCTCCAGAATCCGCGCCAGCTCGACATCCAGAGTAGTGATCGTGATATTCACGAACAGCCGGTTGTTTCGCCCGATCTCGAGCAACAGCTCGGTGTCGCGCACCACCAGGTTCGACTTGGTCACAATCCCGATCTCGAGTCCACGGTGCCGCGCCAGCTCTTCCAGAATGCCGCGCGTAATCTCGAAACGCCGTTCCGCCGGCTGGTACGGATCGGTTGCCGTGCCAATCGCGATCTCCTCGCCCGGCTTTACGTGTCGCAACTCTTGCCGCAGCAGCTCGGCGGCGTGCTGCTTGACGTAGATCTTGCGTTCGAAATCGACGCCATCCCGCATCTCCATGAACTCGTGCGTATAGCGCGCGTAGCAGTACTTGCAGGCGAACTCACAACCACGGTACGGATTGATCGTCCAGGTAAACGGCATCCGCGCCGCTGTGCAGCGGTTCAGCAAGGAACGGGCCGGCAAGGTGAAGTACTCGACCTTGTGCCCTTGCCGCAAAGACTCCCCCTCTGACGCCAGCCGCGCAATGCCAATCAGCCGTGGTTTTGAGTCAGCAGGGAGTAACGGAAGGGTAGCCATGATTCGCCTTTTCTTCGCTAATCGTACGTGGCATAGAAGGACTCGTCAAGGCGTTTAGCGCTGGCGCAGGCAGGCGGACCAACACCGTACGCTTATGCTATCGCAGGATTTCTTCCGCCATTCGACCCTGTGCGGTTAGTCACGGAACGAGTTTGCCTCCCGGAGTTACACTGCTCTGTGCTCGACGGGAGGCTTTGTGAATACGGCACGAATGCAAGGCCTCAGAAATAGCCCGAGAGTAAGGTTGCAGGCGGTAACTCTGATAACCATTGGATTGCTCGCAACTATGCTTTCCGGTTGCGGTGGTTCGAACGCTTCGGGTAGTCCGCAAAACCCGAATCAAGTTCAGTTCATGCTCGCCTCTGGGAATTGGGTCTTGGAACTACCAGACGGTGCTTCTGCAGGTGGTTCTCTGATTCAGACTGGGAATGCGATCAGCGGGGTTCTGTACATATACGACTCGCCTTGCTTTGATCCGGTAAAGGATAAATTGATCGTTAGCGGCAGGGTATCTAACGATGGCAGCTACACGTTGACCTTTTCCAGTTCACCCATTCGAGGACAGGTACTGACGGTCAATGGTTTTTACGATGAACACAACGGCGGGTTGGATGCGCCGACCCCGCCCGGCCCTCAGTATGTGTTTGGGGCAACAATAATTATCACTGGCGGAGCGTGTGCCGGACAGCTGTACACCCAAGATCAGTGGACCGAACCCAAACATTTTTCAATGACGGGTGACTGGGACCTTAGCGAAACGCCTCCAAATTCAGGAAAGGCAGTTTTTACACAGAGTCTGCCGAATGCATCCGGTGTTTCGCAATTCACCGGCACCTTCACTTTCACTCTCGCCAATCCGCCATGCTTCTCCCCTGGCAAGGTAGGTACGGTTTCGAGCGGCAATGTACTTGGGGACTCTGTAGAAATGACGGTCCATACGGATTCCGGCGACCTCGTCGGTTCCGGAACATTCATAAATCTTGGTAAAGAAGGAGCTTCGGTCGCTGTCGACTTTACCGTTCAGGGGGGGGCCTGCAACGGATCGCAGTACGATGCCCTCTTTGAGGCGGACTAGGCCCGTGCGTAAACCCGACGGCGCGGATATATTTGAATAGCCGGTGAGACATCCTCCATCCCCCTCAAAACCTCGCCGAACCTTCCTCCTTCTTCCCGCCGCCACTTCCCCACAAGATTCGGATATCTTCCCCCGCGCCCCATGCCCTAGCCTGAAGAGTTATCTTAAGTAGCGGAGACCACTCATGGACCCAAAGGAATTTCGTCAGGTCGGACATCAGGTTGTCGACTTGCTCGCCGAATACTTCGATCACATCGAAGAGAAGCGCGTGTTTCCCGACGTCGAGCCGCGCCACCTTAACGACCTGTTCGCCGAGCCCCTTCCGCAGCAGCCGAGCACACCGCAAGCGGTGATCGCGGAACTCGAAGAGAAACTCCTTCCATACTGCACTCACGTTGGACATCCCGGCTATATGGGATTGATTACGCCGTCGCCAAATCCAGTGGGCGTGATCGCCGACTTCATCTGCTCAGCCATCAATCAGAATGTCGGCGCGTATTCGATTGGTCCCTCGGCAGTCGCTATGGAACGCCGCGTCGTCCGCTGGCTCACCGATCTCTGCGGATACGCCGCCAAAGCTGGAGGGAATCTCACCAGCGGTGGCATGACCGCTAACTTCATTGGCTTGAAAGTCGGCCGCGACGCCGTCACCGGCGATCGCGCCCAGCACGACGGCATCAGCGAAAAGTGGGCGGTTTACGCTTCCGAAGAACGTCACGTTTCCATCGACAAAGCAGTCGATTGCGTCGGCTTGGGGCGAAATGGATTGCGCGCTCTACCGACCGACGAAAAATTTCAGGTGCGTCTCGACGCGCTTGAAGAGGCGATCGCACGGGACAAGAAGAACGGAATCCGTCCCCTATGCATCGTGGGTATCTTCGGAACCACCAACACCGGCGCCGTGGATGATATCCGCGAGCTCCGCCGCATTGCCGACCGTGAAGGCATGTGGCTCCATGTAGACGCTGCGTACGGCGGCGGCATGCTGCTCTCCAACGACTCGCCGATGCGCGACCGCGGGCTTGATCTCGCCGACTCCATCACCATCGATCCCCACAAATGGTTTTATGCGCCGCTCGATGCCGGAGCGGTGCTGGTGAAGGATCAGGCGCGTCTCACCGCCTCCTTCGGCATCAAGCCTTCGTACTTGACCGACGAGCTCGACCAGGCCAACGAGCGCTATCAATATTATGTGCACGGCTTCGAGCAGTCCCGCCGCTTTCGCAGCCTGAAAGTCTGGATGAGTTTTAAACGCTACGGCTCCCATCAGATCGGCGAATGGATCGATAACAACGTCCGCCAGGCACGGTATCTCTATTCGCTCGCCGAGAAAGATCCGGAATTTGAGACGGCCAGCTATCCTCCGATGTCCGCCATTTGCATTCGCTATACGGGAGCAGAGTTGAGCGAGCCGCAATCGAAAGAGTTGCACGCCGCAGTCGCCAGCCGGGTCGAGCAAAGCGGCCGCTTCTGGATGTCAACCACCGAACTGAAAGGAAAGTCCTGGTTTCGCATCAACCCCGTGAACTTCCGCACTCGCAAAGAGCACATGGCAGGCCTGTTCGATCTTCTGAAGCAAGAGTGTCACGCAGCCGCTAAAAGCAATCCCGTAGAGACCTAGTTTTGCTACGTCTTCAGAATGCCGTTTGCGCTCCCAAAACCCGCCCTAAGGCGTGATCACCAAACCATCCGTCAAAAACCAGTCGGAATTCGCTGACGCCCACGGCGAGCCCGGAAGATTCTGCACCGCCCCGTTTCCGCGATTTACCGACATTCCCCAGATCCCCGGCTTCTCGCCGTTCCCAGCGCAATTGGAATCAGGCGTCGTGTCGCCGATCACGTAAAGAAATTTCCCTGAAGGATCGGAGCGGGTTAGCAGTCCGCACCCGCTCTCGCCACTCTCCAGATAGCTGGGCACACCGCTCGAGCTGTCGAACTTCCATGTGTCGGTGCTCTGGCTGCATCCGGTTTCGCAGTACTGACTCGAGATCCAGAAATATTCCCCAGACGGGTCCATCGCTATCGACTCAACTACCGGATACGGTGGGTACGGCACTCCAAAAGGCGATCCCTTCACCAGTGTGAGCGCACCAGTGGAGCGGCCGATGCGATAGACCACGATGCCTTCGCACATGTTGGGAATGATCAGGAAATTGCCGCTCGGATGTATGGCAACGTCCCAGCCGCCGTTGGCGCAATACTGCGAGTTCGGCTCGACGTAAGGTGAGCCCGCTACCGGCGTCAATGCTCCGCCGGTTGCACTGATGGAATACGCCGCAATCTCACTGGTTCCAGGGCTGGGAGTTCCCGGGTAGCTGCTGACGTACAAATACTTTCCCTGCGGATCGATGGCAAGCGTTTCCGACCCTGTCACCGTTGTTACCGGTGACCCGGAGACCGGTTTGAGCGACCCGTTGCTCTGCACGGCGAACCCGTACAGCCAGCTATTGTGCGCGCCGTCCTGCGCGACCACGTAAACGTAATGTCCCGACGGGTGAACTTTCAAATCCATGGGGGGCTGCCCGATCGAAAAGGGCGACCCCGGAACTCCGTAAATGTAGCCATTGTTCCTATAAATAAAGTACGCGTTCAAATCTTTGGACCCTTGATTGATGACATACAGCCGGTACCCTCCCACATCGGCCGCCGCACGCGTCGGTCCCCAGTGCGCCCACGGCGGATTTTGTCCGCTCGGAGTAATAGCTCCGCTAGACGCGTTCACTAGATAACCGTGTACCTTTCCTCCTTCGTAGTCGGTCGAGAAAAGAAATTTCGGAGGCAAAATCTGATTGGGGCTTGGCTCGACCAGAGTGGACATCTGTGCGACTGCCGTCAGTGCGGCAAATAACACGCATTGCGCGACACAAATCGAGCGGAGAGTGCTGTGCTGCATGGCTGGAACCTCCGAACACTGGTTGGGTCTGGGTTTCGGACGGTTCTGATGTAGCGCGCTTGGCCACCGTTGCCTATTTACAGGATATTAACGAGGCCGAGTAAGTAGGGTGGGTGATGCATCTGCTTGAGGAGCGACTTACCGCCTCAACCCATTGCTTTCAGTGATGCCCTGCGTGCTTCTTGATAGACTTACCAGAATCGAAAAATAAACAAGGACCGAAGTGTTGCCCGACGAAAAACCAGCTCAACCGAAAACGAAGATCGCCATCACCGAAGACGCCGACGCCCAGGGCGACATCGCAGCGGCCTACGACTACTGGCGGAAGGGTTCCGGACGGACGCAAGTTCCCGGCATCATCAAGTGCTTCGGCGCGCGTCCCGATTTCCTGCGGCAGGTCGTTGATTTTTCCAACACCGTGCACTTCTCGCCCGGCCATCTCACGCGCCGTCACAAAGAGATGATCGCCAGCCATGTCTCCTACCTGAACCGCTGTCCCTATTGACTGGACAGCCACGCTTACTTCCTGCGGGTTCAGGGAGCGACCGATGACTGTGTCAAAGCGATGGTCGAGGGCAAACTCGAGGAGGCTGGGCTGACGCCCGCCGAACGGGAGTTGCTCGAGTACGTCGAATTGATCACCCACGCCGCCTACAAATCGACGCCGGACGACGTAGAGAAGCTGCGCCTTGCGGGATGGTCTGAAGATCAAATTGCCGAGGCGGTTTACGTCACCGCGATGTTCGCGTTTTTCAATCGCGTTGCCGATGCCTTCGGCGTTCCGCCCCAGGACTATCTTTCCACCGGCAAACTGACGCCCTGAGTGGTCGCTGCGATCCAATCCTGATTATTGCTGCGGCGCGGGTGCCCCGTTCTTTCGCGCCAGTTGCGAAAGGGCGGGAACGGAGAACTCGATCGCTCTGTACCCGGGTGCAACCGGGCCACCCTGATTACTGTTGGGGTTTCGCAAAAAGTTTCGCATCCACGCTCGGGTTGAATTCAATCTTCGTGGTTTCAACCACGCTCGAATCCTTTCCGTCCTCTTTGTTCTTGTGAACTGCCGGCAAGGTGATTCCGTCAGTGGTCGTCCAGTTTTCCAGATCCGTCTCACCTTGCATCGGTCCGGAACGCCCGGTCGCCTGATACGTTTCACGCAGCACCTGGCCTGTCGCCGGATCGACGAACCAGCGAATGCTCATGTCTCCGCCGCTGATATCAAGAATGCGCGCATCAATGTTCCCGATCTTCTCGCTGCCATTCGCCGCGAACACCCACGCAGGATCATCCACGTGCTGCCCGACATAGAGGAGATCGCGATGAATTTGCTGCAGACTCTCCGCCTTGCGGGATGCTGGCATGTCACGCACGCCCATTCCCGGCGCAAACATGAATGCCGCGTCAGGCGTTGCCACGATGCTGACAGGCCCCTGCGGAGACTGCACATCGACGTGCATACGGTCAGGGAACTGAATCGTGACCTTTATCGTCATGGACGGTCCGCCGCCCGGCTCTTGCTCAGTAAATTCCTGGTAAAGCGATTTGACCGACTGAAGTTTCGCCAGCCCGCCCATGGCCTGTGCCACCTTCGCCGCCAGCGCCTTCCCCTCCGCGTTTGAAGCAGTGGGTTTTTCCGTGGGGGCCTCCTGTGCCTGCCCCGGAGCCGGAGGAATCGTGATATCGACCTTGGTCACCGGTCCGAGCGTAGCCAGCGGCTTGTCGAACTCCGAAGTGTTGCCCACCACCAGAACGGCCAGTTGATCCTTGTGCAGGTACTTCCCGGCCACCTGATTGACGTCCGACGTCTGCACCTTTTCAACCCCGGCTCGAAATCGCTCCAGAAAGTCTGGCGGATACCCGTAGAATTCATAAGCCATGCGTTCCCGCAGAACCTTCTCCGGCGAATCAAAATTAAACACGAACGAATTCAAGAGTGAATCCTTCGCCCGCTTGATTTCTTCCTCATTAAATGGCTTCGATTTGATTTCGTCGATCTGCCCGTAAATTCCCTGAATTCCTTCGACCGTCGTGGCGCTCTTTGTCCCCATTTCAATCCGTACAACGCCCTGATGGTCGAACGCACTTCCGATCCCGCCACCGACATCATAGGCAAGCCCCTTGCCCGTCCGCAGATTGCGGAACAGCCGCGAAGAGAATCCTCCGCCAAACGCTTCGTTGAAAACCTGCGCAGCGTAATAGTCAGGATTGTCGCGCCGTATGCCGAGCTCGACCATGCGAATCGAGCTCTGATTTACATCACTCTTCTCCACCAGGTAATAGCCGTGTGCCGCCGGAGTAAATTTGATCTCCGCGCTCTCCACCTGTTTGCCTTTACCCCAATCACCGAATGCCGCTCGCAGCTTGGCTTCCATCGTGGCTGCATCGAAATCCCCCACCACCCCCAGAATGATATTGTTCGGCGCCACATGATCGCGATGCCAGTCAATCAAATCTTGTCGCGTAACCGCGGCGACGGTCGCATATTCTGGATCTCGCGCATACGGATTGTCTTTTCCATAGGCCAGCTTGGCCGATTCGCGCCCCGCAATCTCCGCGACGTCATCGTTGCGCCGCGAAATGGAATCGTCCATCCCCTTTTTCGCGAGCTCAAGCTTTTCCTCGCGAAATTCCGGATTGCGCAAAACATCGTTAAAGATCCGGAAAACGTCGTCAAAATCTCCCTTGAGGCACGACCAGTGAATGGTCGTCGAATCAGCGTTGCTGCCCGTCTCCACCTTGGCCGCGCGGATCTCGAGATAGTCGTCGAGCTGATCGCCGGTCTGCGACTTCGTTCCCCCTGTGCGCCAGACTTCTCCGTACATGTCGAGCATGCCCGTCTTGCTAGCAGGCTCCTCACGCGATCCGCCCCGAATCCGCGCCACTCCACTGATCAGCGGCAGTTCGTGATCTTCCTGAAGAAAGATCACCATCCCATTGGGCAGTTCAATGCGCTTAGGTTCCTGCGGATGAAACGGCGGCAGCGCCGGCACCGGAATCTTTTGCCAGTCGGCCTGACCAAAAGCAAAAGGTGCGGCAGCGACCACACATGCAATCAGCAAAAATGAAGCGGCAGAACGAAAATAATTCTTCACTGCGCACCTCCCTGGCTGCTCTGCGCCTGCGCCGGGGGCGGCGTTGCCGTCTCAATAATCCCCACAGTCCGATTGGTTGCTACAAAAGTTTGATTCGCCACGCGGCGAATATCGGCCTTCGTGATTTTGTCGATGCGATCCACCTGCCGGAACAATTCCCGCCAGTCGTCATAGCGCGCCTGATAAATCCCCAGATTGTTGGCCAGCCCCTCGTTGCTTCCCAGGCTGCGAATCAAATTCGCTTTCGACCGCGTCTTGATCATCTTCAATTCGTCGTCGGTAATGTCTTGGCTTTTGATCTTGTCGATCTCCTCGTGAATCGCCTGTTCCATCTCTTCCGGCTTATGCCCAGGCAGCGGGAAGGCATAGAACGCGAACAGGTGTGGATATTTGTTGCCCGGCAAACCGCTGAATCCAGCCGCATCCGATGCAATCTTCTTATCGCGAACCAGCGACCGGTAAAGCCGCGATGTGCGTCCATCCGACATCAAATCCGCAATCGCGTCGTACACCGCATCATCCGGGCTGCTATAGTCCGGACGGTGGTACCCCTCTAGATAAAGTGGCTGCGCCATCTCATGCAGAACCACGCGGCGCTCCGAATTCTGCGGAGGCTCGACCGTGGTGCGTTCATCCGGCTTATCCCCCGAAGGAATCCGGGAGAAATATTTCTCGATAACCGGCATGGCCTCCGCCGCCTTGAGGTCGCCCACCACCGTCACCACCATGTTCGACGGAATGTAGTAGGTGTGAAAGAACTTCTCCGCATCTGTTGCGGAAAACGAATTCAGGTCCGAAGTCCACCCGATCGTCGGACGGTGATATTCATGTGCCTGAAAAGCCGCCGTCGTAAATTGCTCAAGCAGCCTGCCGATTGGGTTGCTGTCCACCCGCATCCGCCGCTCTTCGATCACAACATTTCGCTCGTCATAAAATTGCCGCATCACCGGATGCGCAAACCGTTCCGATTCCAGATACGCCCATAGCTCCAGCCG
This sequence comes from uncultured Acidobacteriaceae bacterium, assembly GCA_963708575.1. Classification (GTDB taxonomy): domain Bacteria; phylum Acidobacteriota; class Terriglobia; order Terriglobales; family Acidobacteriaceae; genus DASVWZ01. The sequence goes on along the minus strand of CAVPTB010000007.1, from coordinate 2,475,945 downwards.
GTTGGCCGGCAAAGAATAGAAGTAATTCGTCTCGTCGTCATTCGTGGAGGCGTTCAAATCCTCTCCGCCGTTACGCTCCACGATCTCAGTGAACTGGTTCGGGACCACATACGTGTCCGCCTGTTTGACCGCTTCATGCCACGCGGTCTCCAGTTGCTTGAGTTTCTGCTCGTCGCGCCCCATACGCTTGTCTCGTTCGCGAATGTACGCGGCGTACGCTTGCTCAACTTTCGCTAGAGCAACTTTTTCCGCCGCATAATCCTTCGTGCCAATCTTGTCCGTGCCCTTGAACGCCATGTGCTCGAACATGTGCGCCAGTCCCGTCCTGTTCTGCGGGTCCTGAACCGATCCGGCGTCCACGTGCGTATAAAAGGAAAACACCGGGGCCTCGGGCCGTTCGCACAAAATGACGGTTAAACCGTTCCCGAGTTTCTTCACGGTAATGCGTTTTTCGAAAGAAGCAACATCCTGGGCAAGAGCGGCGGCGGACAGCAAAAACGCTATCGCCAGAAGTTTGAACGAGCGGGATTTCATCGGACCTCCACGAGGTTAGACGCGTAAACAGTGCAGAAGTTTGACGTTACGTGGCGGAACGTGAACTTGTCAAACTAGCCGGAATCGTCTCAAACGTGACATCCCCGCCACTTCCCGCATCCAACTGCCGAATGTGAAACGGTTGTAGTATGTCGGGGTAGTTTGCCAGCAGGTAAACAATAAGTTTGGGGGAGTTGCGTGGAAACATCTCAGGTCATCGACGTTGACAGCAAGCACCTGAAGGTAACGAACCTGGATAAGGTTCTATATCCGGCCGCCGGATTTACCAAGGGCCAGCTGATCGATTACTACGCGCGAATTGCGCCCGTGTTGTTGCCGCATTTGAAGGGCCGCCCGCTTACCTTGAAGCGCTATCCCGGAGGCGTGAATGAGCAATTTTTCTTCGAAAAGAACGCTACCAAGTACCGCCCGGATTGGGTGAAGACTGCGCCGATCTGGAGCGAAGGCAACAATCGCGACGTGAATTACATTCTCGCGAACGACCTGCCCACACTGATCTGGGTGGCAAACCTCGCGGCCATCGAACTGCACCCTTCGCTCTCGTTGGCAAAGAAGATCGAGTCACCCACGATTCTGGCTTTCGACCTCGACCCCGGCCCGCCCGCGGACATTGTGCAGTGTTGCCAGGTGGGGATGTGGCTGCGAGAGATTTTTGAACATTTCGGCCTTCAGAGCTTTCCCAAAACATCGGGATCAAAAGGATTGCAGATTTACGTTCCGCTGAATACACCGACCAGCTACGACGTCACCAAGCCATTCGCGCATGCCCTGGCCCGACTTCTGGAGCACGACCACAAAGAGTTGGTCGTGTCCGACATGAAGAAGCAACTGCGCGTGGGAAAGGTTTTTGTCGACTGGAGCCAGAACGATCAGCATAAGACCACCATCAGCGTGTACTCCCTGCGCGCACGAGAGCGTCCCACGGTTTCGACTCCAGTGACATGGGAAGAGGTCGAAGAGACGCTCAAGAAGAAAGACGCCAAGCGCCTGGTATTCGAAAGCGACGCCGTCCTCAAACGCGTCGACAAGATGGGAGATCTCTTTGCGCCGGTGCAGACTTTGAAGCAGAAGTTGCCCAAGCTGCCGGGAATCGAAGACGCGCAAGCCGAGACGATTGCTGAGGGATTGGAATCCAAGCCCACAAGGTCCACTGCCGTAAAGAAAAAATCGCCCCCCGCCAAGCCGCAACAAAAACAAAAGAAGAAAAGTTCGCGGGTATAATTCTTCGCAACTCTGGCGCTAGAAGGGCTTTTCTTAGCGCACTTCGCGAATTCTTAGCGCCCTTTGCGGTTTAAGATGTTTTTGTAACTCTAACTCCCATGGCGCAACTTTACGTTGGTACTTCAGGATGGGCATACCCAAGCTGGAAGCCGGACTTCTATCCAGCCAAGCTGGCTCAAGCCAAGTTCCTGCCTTTCTACGCCGGTCAACTGAACACCGTCGAAGTGAATTTCACGTTTCGTCAACTCTTGAAAGAAACCACGGCGCAGAAGTGGATCTCGGAAACGCCCCAGAGCTTTCTCTTCGGAGTAAAAGCCCATCAGGTGATCACCCACATCAAGCGCCTCAAGAACACGCAAGACTTCATCCCGCGATTTCTTGCCACGATTGAACCGCTGGCCCGGGCAGGGAAGTTAGGTCCAGTGCTGTTTCAACTGCCTCCTAACATGAAGGCAGACCGCGCGGTTCTGGAGGAATTCTTGAGCGTAATACCGCGAGGTGTTTCCGGAGCCTTCGAGTTCCGTCACGAATCATGGCTTCAGGACGAAATCTTCGATCTGTTGAAGACCCACAATCGCGCGCTGTGTGTGGCGGAAACTGAAGAACGTGTGACTCCGGATGTTGTGACCGCTGACTTCGCTTATTACCGTTACCGCAAACCCACCTACACGCCGGAAGAGCGCCAGGCTATGGTCGTGCGATTGCGGGAGCATCTTGCCGCCGGCCGAAACGTCTTCGCCTACTTCAAGCACGAAGAAACGCCCGAGGGAGCGTTGTACGCGCGCGAAGTGCTGCAGGAGATCAGTACGCCGACCCAACCCGAAAAGTCTTAACCGCAAATCGCGCAGACAATCAGGCTCGCATCCGGTTCAGCACTTTTCTCAACGTCCGATAATACGCATAATTCCTTTGTGGCTCCTGTCCTCAATTCCCGCCTGCTATCCGGCTTTCTCGATTATTTGAAAATCGAAAAAGGCTTGGCCCCACTTACCATCTCGGCTTATTCCACCGACATCAGCCAGTTCGCCTCGTTCCTCGAGAAGCGCAAGCAGACATTAGCCAAGGCTGTCCGCACCGACGTGCGCGACTTCATGCAGGAATTATTTTCGAATTCGGTAGACGGCCGTTCCGTCGGCCGCAAACTTTCTGCGTTGCGGCATCTCTATCGCTACATGCTGCTCGACAAAATGATCGAGCACGATCCGACCTTGAACATCGATACTCCCAAACAGTGGAAAGTTCTGCCGAAATCGCTGGCTCGCGACGAGATGGAAAGCGTGCTCCGTGGACCTCGAGGCAGGCCACGTCAACAAAGAATCGGCGGCGATGGCGCTGCGGGATCGCGCCATGCTCGAAGTTTTTTATGCCGGCGCTCTGCGTGTCACCGAAATTGTCGGAGTCAAGTTGGAAGACCTGAAACTGGATACGGGATACCTGCTGGTTCGCGGCAAAGGCGATAAGGAGCGGATCGTACCGCTGGGAAAGTCCGCCCAGGAAGCGCTAGCGGAATATTTGAAATCCGCCCGCCCCGTCCTTGCGGCGGGGAAGGGGTCTCCGCAGCTTTTTCTCGGACGCGGAGCCCGCAAGACTTACCAGGCAACGGGTATGGCAGATGGTTGGGGCAGCCTCGGTGGCGCAGTGGCCGGCACGCCAGCCCGCACATGCTCCGTCACAGTTGCGCCACTCACATGGTCGAAAACGGCGCCGATCTGCGCACCGTCCAGACCATACTAGGCCACTCAGACATTTCAACGACCCAGGTCTACACCCACTTGGCGCTGGATCGTCTGAAAAACGTCTACCAAAAACATCACCCCCGAGCCAAAGCGAAATGAACTTATTAATGAACTTCTCAAAGTTCCACCCTGTGGCTGCTCTGTGTCCCCTGTGGTGAAGGCTTTTCATGAAGCAACCTCGCACTCAAGTCGAGAAATCCGTAGATCAATTCCTGCGCTCGCTGCGAGAAAAGAACGCGTCAGTCCACACCATCAAGGCCTACACCGGAGATCTCGACTCCTTCGCGGACTACATTGGCTCTCGCACTTGGAAGAGCATCGACCACGTCACCATCCGCGGATTTCTATCCCATCTTTACGAGAAGGGGCTGAGCAAACCTTCCGTCGCCCGCGCCTTGGCCGCCGTGCGATCGCTCTATCGCTGGCTGGCACAAGAGGGCGTGGTCCAGCAGAATCCGGCGGCGCTCGTGTCAACTCCCAAGTTGCCCAAGAAACTGCCGCGCGTTCCCACCATCGAAGAAATGAACACCGTGCTTGACGGCGCGATGCCGGAAGCAGCGGCATTTCCCGAGCGCGATCGGCTGATGCTGGAGTTGCTCTATGGCTGCGGGATTCGCAATTCCGAGCTGATCGGAATTGATCTGAGTAGCATCAGCCTGAGCAACGAAGCCATCCTGATTCGCGGCAAAGGCAAGAAAGAACGCTACGTTCCCTTTGGCGATTCCGTAAAGCATGGCCTGGCAGGTTATCTTCCCGCCCGGCAGAAAGTCCTGGCGGAACGCAAGAAGACCACCGCCGCGTTGCTCATCAATCAGCGCGGTGGAAGGCTCACCACTCGCAGCGTGGGACGAATCATCAAGAAGATCGCGGTCGCGAAGGGCCTTTCGCCCGATGTTCATCCGCACACGCTACGTCACGCATTCGGGACCCATTTATTGGAAGAAGGCGCAGACTTGCGGGCCATTCAGGAAATGCTAGGCCACGAAAGACTATCCACCACGCAGCGTTACACGCAGCTATCCATGAAGCACGTCCTGCAGGTCTACGACGCCACGCACCCCCGGGCAAAATAACCCCCGTCTCAACCGTAGATAACGACCAGGATTCGATATCATCACCGCGCGGACCTGATGCCGCCCTTCGCGATTTTCGAAGGGTGGGACACGATGCTCCTAACCCACCCGACAATTTGATTATCTCCATTGTTCCCGCAAATCCGCTACTTGCCACTCACATACTTCTCCGGGATCGGGTGCTCGGCATCCTCGTTCTGCCACGCAACATTCAGCACCCACCAGCGCTTGCCATCGTTGAATAGCTGGAAACTGTTGATGCCTCTTTCGAAAGGCTTCTCGTTCTTCGCGTGACGCGATTCGTAAGTGCTCCACACGTGCGCGATGTAACCCCAGTTCTCAACCCGGTTCGAAATGGACGTTTCGAAGAAGCCCTCTTTCAGGAAATATGGCTCGCTGAATTTGATGTAGTCGTCCGCGGAAAACATTTTCGCGTGTACCCCACCGTCCTTGCCGGTGCCGGTCGGAATGAACTTAGCGTCAGGAAAAAATAGCGAATGGAAGCGGTCCCAATCTCGCGCCCCGGGCGGTCCGGAAATCACGTCGTAAACCGCTGCGAGAATGTGATCGATCGAGTCTACATCCCCCGGGCGGACAGCCGCAGTTTTGGCCGTCTGGGTTGCCGCAGTTTGTGCGAAAGTTGAGGGCGATAAAACCAGCATCGCTAAAGTGAGTGCATACGCGCTGAGCCGAAACATGCGCATTACTCTATCAAAGAGTTGCCTCAAACCTGTCACGACGCCGATTTGTGCAACTCTTCATACATGGCAACCACCCGAGCCTTCAATTCCGCAGTGAGTTCCTCGTAAGCGGCTTCTGACGCGTCTGCTTCCGGCGGCGGAAAAATCGGGTCTCCAAACCTCATCTTCACCGGGAGAAATCCCTGAAACGATTTGCCGCGAGGCCACACTTTCTCGAAGCCATCGATCGCCACCGGCACAATCGGCACCTGCATGTGAATCGAGAGGATGGCCGCGCCCTTTTTGAAAGTCTTCGGCGGCCCTTCGATACTTCGCTCGCCCTCGGGATAAAGAATAAGGATACGGTTACGGCGCAGTCCGTAAGCTCCCGCGCGCATGGCGGGAACCAGATTGGCGTCGGGATCAACCACGATCACCCTTAGCCAGCGCGCCAGACGGCGCATAAATCCCGAACCAAAAATATCGCTGGTCCCAACCGCAAACAGGTTCCGGAAAATCGGCCACGGCAGCACACTGGCCATGATGAGCACATCGAGATAGCTCTGATGATTCGAAGAAAGAATGAACGACCCTTCTCGCGGCACTTTTTCGATGCCAGTGACCTTGAGCCGAAAGCGGTCCAGGGAGAAAACCTGCACCAGCCGAGAAAACGTAAATACGAAGCTCTCTATGAAAGGACGTGGCTTTGCCAGTGCCAGCACTTCCGGATCGGTGGAATCTTCCTCGAAAATGCTCTTCCATCCCACGTGATGAGTGCGCTCGGCGCCTCCCTGGGAACTGTCAAGCACCGCGCTGACGAGTTCTTTGACGGTATAGATTTCCGCCAATCGCGACTCGTCAACATCACCGCCCAGTTGTTGCTCCAGAGCCACCAGGAGCTCAATGCGCTGCATCGAGTCGAGACCAAGATCCAGTTCGAGATTGTCGTGCGGAGAGATGCCGGGAGACTTGTCGTCGCGTTTCGTCTTCGCCGCGTCACGGACGACCTGCAATGCCCGTCGCACGTCCGCCTGAGCCATCCATTGCTGATCCTCATCAGTCAAACGCTTGGCAGTTGAGGCGTCGATCTCGGCGCCGCCCTGCGCGTGACTGGCCCGCACTCGCTTTTCAATCTCAAATCGCTTCAGCTTGCGCGTGGTGGTTCGCGGCAAATCCTCCTGCCAAATGTCGTAGCCTGAAATGCGCTTGGTCGACGGCAACTTCGCCGACAGATTCTCAATGTCATAGCGAAGAACCTCTTTGGCATTGACAATCTTTTTCTGCTTCAATGCCTCGAAGTTCGGAACCACTACGGCATACAGCCGGTCTGCATTCGGGTCCTGGGGCCCTCCCTCCAACCCAAGCACGCAAATCTCCTTGATGTACGCCGACTGCAAATAGTGACTCTCAACCTCCTCAGGGTGCACGTTTTTTCCGTTGCTGAGGACGATGACCTCTTTGCGGCGGCCGGTGATGAAGAGATTGCCGCGTGCGTCGAAGTAGCCGAGGTCGCCGGTGTGCAGCCAGCCGTGTTTGATGGATTCGGCGGTGGCGTCGGGGCGGTTCCAGTATCCTTTCATGACGATGGGGCCGCGGATGGCAATCTCGCCCACCGGTTGGCCGCCATCTTCTTGCGGCCGCGGATCGAGGATTCGTCCTTCGACCGTCGCCAGAGGCTTACCGACCGAGCCGATCTCGACATCTCCGGGCGGATTGACGAACGCCCCACCGGTCGTTTCGGTGAGGCCGTAGGCTTGGAGCACATCGATTCCCAGATCCTGGAAGTCCCGGGCAATCTGCGGATCGAAGCGCGAGCCTCCAGTGACGAGATAGCGCATTTTCGGTCCAAAGAGACGGTGGACCTTGCCAAAAAAAATCTTGCCGGGATTCCAACCCAACTTGCGGCTGAACCGGGTAAAAGACATGAGCCGGCGAACCAGGAATTTCGCCAGCGGGCCGCGCTTCTCGATCTCTTTGAATATCCGCTCGTGAATCAGGTAGAAAAACTGCGGCACGACAGCAAAAGCCGTGATGCCCCGCTCGGCCAGCGCGCGCAGCAGCTCCGTCGTGTTCAGGGTCTCCAGGTAGACGATGCGCGAGCCTTTCACCAAGGGCAGCAGCAGGTTGGCCATCTGGGAAAGCACATGGAACAGAGGAAGAATTCCCAGCAAGGCATCATCCGGACCGAGGTGGACACAACTGAAAACCGCCTCCACTTCGCCCATCAAATTGGCATGGGTGAGCATGACCCCCTTCGGGTCGGCGGTTGTGCCCGAGGTGTAGAGAAGCGACGCAAGGTCCTCCTGCGACAACGGCGGAGGCGTAAAGCCTTGTGTGCCGCCGGCGAGAATTTCATCAAGAGCGGAAACGACCGCCGGACCAGCCACCTGATCGACACTGGCCAAGGCATCGCTCAAGACCATGCCAACCGGTAAATCCTGCAGCGCCTGACGCGCCGTCTGCAGATATTTGCCGCCGACAAAAAGTAGCTTGCTGCCGCTGTCTTTGATGAGCTTGGTGACTTGATTTGCGGTCGACGCCGTATCGAGCGGGACGGCAACGCCGCCCGCGACGATGATTCCCAGGTATGCCATCACCCAGCGCGGATGATTGTCAGCCAGGATCGCGACCCGGTCGCCGTGACCGAAGCTGTTCTTTACCAGCCAGTTGCCAATCGACTCGGCGCTTTCGCGCAGCTGGGAATAGGTGTAGCTTTCGACCGACTCGCCGCGTTGAATTTCGAGGGCAATGTTGCCTGGCCAGCGTTCCGCGCATTCGCGGAAGAGTTGATAAAAATTCGACATGGGTAGCGGGCTAGAATAAATGAAAATCGCCGACAGCGCTGTGCGGTTGGGCGAGGCTCACCCGATCAGCCTGAGTTTTCCGCTCTTGGTGGAGCAATGCCTCGGACGTTCGCACCTGTTATCGGCAATGCCGGTTGCCATTACGCGGCAAATTTTGCTCGATAACGGCAATGCCGCGTTGCCGTTAAGGACCATTTAGGGTTCGGGGGCAGTCGCGCCGCTGCGAAGCAGATGCCAGGCTTCGCGGTATTGCTCGTACTCTGCGCCGCCTCGTCGAGAAGTCCCGCGCGGGTAGAGGCGAATGGCAGCGTGACCGATAATCCGGTCGACCGGGATGATGTACCAGGCGTCCTGCGGGCCGACATAGGCGGCGATGAAATCGACTTCGTCCGGCAAGTACTGGGCAGTGCCGTGCCGGTGGAAGAGTCCAATGCTGTAGCCGCGGCGGCGGGTGCTGAAGGCGGACTTGACCTGAATGCGGACGAGACGGCGGTGGTCTTCGATGATGAGGTCGTAGGGCTCGCTGTCGCCATAGGGTTTGCTGACGGGGAATCCGAGGCTGATGGCTTTGAGGACGAAGACCAGTTCGGCCATCTCTCCTTTGCGTTTAGGAGGAGAGGAACTGGCCGGGGCCGGGGTGGTGAGAGCGTGACGCAGCTCTTCCGGCATAGATGATTCGGTTGTCATAGATAAAAATGCGCTGTGATGCTAAAAGCGACTGCTTTCTGAAGATTTTGAGCAATAAAAAAGGCCCGGGGCGGAAGCCTGGGCCTTTGGTCGATCTAAGTACATTTTATCAAATGGAGGAGGGAGAAGATGCCAACTTTTGGGACTTATTTTCCGAATGATTTAAAGAAGTTAGGGGAAAATGGGGGTGCGAGGGGGCTTGACAAGAAATGAGAGGATGGAGGGATTAGCTATAAGCTATCGAGGTCTGTTTGCTGCCGACGTCAGCGTTCCCCAGGTTAGCGCCAAAGAACGGCGCGAACCCTGGGCCACACGCCCCGCCCAACGTTAGAGTTCAGCCAGTGCCCCCACCCTTCGAAAATCGCGAATGGTGGGGCAGCCTCGGGTTAAATCCTCGCTAAGCGAAGCGTGGCAACCTCGGCGTGGTCCCACTCAAGCCAAAACAGCAACCCGGCTATTACTCCGACCAGAAGCAGATTCCTCGCCGCGTGCGGTGGGCTTCGAGATGAATTTGTACGGCTCGGAATGACAATGCTGGAGGGAGGGTGTTTATTCGGACGGACGAGGCGTGCGATGGGAGGCCCGGAAAAGAATCTTCCTGTACCCAGGTTAGCGCCAGAGAACGGCGCGAACCTGGGCCACACGCCCCGACCAACGTTAGAGTTCAGCCAGTGCCCCCACCCTTCGAAAATCGCGAATGGTGGGGCAGCCTCGGGTTAAATCCTTAGAGTTCAGCCAGTGCCCCCACCCTTCGAAAATCGCGAATGGTGGGGCAGCCTCGGTTTAAATCCTTAGAGTTCAGCCAGTGCCCCCAGCCTTCGAAAATCGCGAATGGTGGGGCAGCCTCGGGTTAAATCCTTAGAGTTCGGCCAGTGCCCCCACCCTTCGAAAATCGCGAATGGTGGGGCAGCCTCGGTTTAAATCCTCGCTAAGCGAAGCGTGGCAACCTCAGCGCGGTCCCACTCAAGCCAAAACAGCAACCCGGCTATTCCTCCGACCAGAAGCAGATTCCTCGCCGCGTGCGGTGGGCTTCGAGATGAATTTGTACGGCTCGGAATGACAATGCTGGAGGGAGGGTGTTTGTTCGGGTGGAAGAGGCGTGCGGTTGGAGAGACGGAGAGAATCTTCCTGTACCCAGGTTAGCGCCAGAGAACGGCGCGAACCTGGGCCACACGCCCTGGGCCAGTCGGCCACTTGTTATCGGAAATCGGCCGGGAACCGTTCCGTTGCGTGTAGCGGGACCAGAGTCTAGACTCAAATGACCACTGAGCCAGATCGAGAGAGGAAGTTATGACCCGTGCAAAGTTTTGGCTAATCCTTACCGCCTCAGTGTTGCTCCCGTTTTCACCGATCACCACCCCGGCATCGGCCACGAGCAAATATCAAGTGGTGCACGAGTTCCACGGCAAAGACGGTGCGAACTCTGCTGCCGCTCTAATCTTCGACGGAAAGGGAAACCTTTTCGGTACCACGAACATGGGCGGCAAGTACAGCGCGTCCTGCCCATACGGTTGTGGGACTGTTTTTGAACTTTCCCCCACCTCAAGCGGAAGTTGGAAAGAGAAAGTCCTTCATAAGTTCTGTTCTCTCGATCACTGTGCTGACGGCTCGTTCCCGTCCGCAGGCCTAACAATTGATTCCGCCGGGAACCTTTTCGGTACAACTGGCGGTGGTGGCAAGCAGTCCTGTAACAACGGCTGCGGAACTGTGTTCGAACTTACTCCGCCGAGTGGGAACGGAAACTGGAGTGAGACAGTTCTGCACGCCTTTGATGGCAAGGACGGTGCGCTTCCGACGACGGCAGTAGTCCTTGACTCCGCAGGGAAGCTGTACGGCACCACCGAGATAGGGGGCAATCAGTTTTGCAAGGGTGGGGGTTGCGGCACAGTCTTCCAACTCGCTCCAAAAGGAGATGGAAGTTGGACAGCGAAAGTTCTATATGAGTTCAAGGGAAGCAAGGATGGAAAGGGCCCAGTCGGCGGGCTAGTGTTGGACTCGTCACGGGCCTTATATGGCACAACTAGTGGCGGCGGCGCTCAAAAAACTGGAACCGTCTATAAGTTGACCGATGGAGGGAACGGTCAATGGGCAAAAAGCATTTTATACAATTTCGCCCCAGCGGGCGGCCCTTCTGTTTCTGGGCTGATCTTTGACGCGGAGGGCGCATTGTACGGTACGACGTCGGCGCAGGGAGGTAGGGACTTTGGCTCCGTATTCAAACTGACTCCCAAAAACAGTGGCCACTGGGTGCATACAGTTTTACATACGTTTTACGGGAAATACACAGGTGGTCCTTTTGCTGGCGTGATCTTTGACGCTGAGCAGAAGAGTTTGTATGGCACCACAACCAGTGTGGATGGGGCCGTTTTCAAACTGACTCCGAACTCGAAGGGCTACTGGATGCTGAAGACCCTCCATTTCTTTAACGAGCACAAGGGGGGCTTCACACCGTTCGCGGGCCCCGTAATGGATGGAAAGGGTAACGTGTACGGCACGACTTACGAGGGCGGAGACGAAAACGATCTTTGCGTGCGCGATGTCGAGGGGTGTGGAACGGTCTTTGAAGTGACACCGTAGCCGAGAGCCTCGTTAGCTACTTGCATAGGAGATTCTTACTGGCTGGGCCGCCCTTCGGAATACCTTTTTCTTCCCATTTCTGAAACGACGCACGGCTCGGGCATTGTTGCCGAAGCGGAGACGACGCGGTCCGCGCCGCCGGACGGAATGTTTGGCGAGGAACCCCAGCGAGCCTTCTGGCAGGCGACGCTTCTACGACTCAATGTGTGGACCGAACACAAACGGCCGAGATCTGCATTGTATGCATCAGAGCCCGGTGAAGCGTGGATTGGTAATTTATGCCGAGCAATGGCTATGGAGCAGTTGTCACTTCTACTTGCTGGATGCCCCTGGTGGCGTGGGTGTCAAGGTCTGAGGGAAAGAGATTTCCTTTCGGAGTCGGATCGAGTAGAAGATCCTGACGCGAAAGCTCTATACTGCCGGCGTTCCGCTGCCCGTCCTTCACAGAGAGGCCTCGCTGGCGCTCGGGGATTTCGCATGGCGGATTACCGGCACGAATAAATTCGTGCCCTTCCCGAACTGGCCGGCCCTCGGCAGATTACGGTAGACCGGGCCTGGCCATGGCGATTTCATCCGGCGGCGATTAGGAGGAACCGTCCCTGGCCGGTAGTTGCATGACTGGATCCTCAGAACGGCAGCAAACCCCGTACCGCTGCCAAAGGCGAAACCACGGACTGTGGGCGAGCATTTCGTCGTGCCGTCGATTCGCAGCCGCGATGTCACTCACGGTGAGGCCGCGGGTGTCGGGCTCGGCAAAGATGCGCTCCAGACGCTCGATTTCGTCGATGGTCTGCTCGACGTCCATGATGTCCCAATATCCAACATAAGCAGTGCAATCGTCAAACGGAAGGCGACGATTGCAGAGTTGGTGGAACTAGCTCATATACCATCCGCCATTGACCGAAATGGTCTGGCCGGTCATGTAGTCATTCATGGCCAGCATCACGGCGACGGATGCGACGTCGTCCACCGAGCCAAAATGCCCCATGGGAATAAGATCCGGTTTCGCGTTGGGGTTGTTGGTGACCATATCGGTCTCGATGAGCGCGGGAGCAATGGCGTTCGCGGTGATGCCGTCGCGAACGAGCGACGAGGCGCAGGAGTGCGTCAGCCCGATGATCCCCGCCTTGGAGGCGGCGTAGTGTGGCCCGACCGCCCCGCCGGTCTGCGCAGCGACGGAAGATAGGTTGATGATGCGTCCCCACTTTCTTTGCCGCATGCCGCCAACCACAGCCTGCGTTACCAGGAACACCGACTTCAGATTGACGGTCATCACCTCGTCCCATTCCGCTTCTGTAATGTCCTCTAATTTGCGCGGATGAGCGATCGCGGCGTTGTTGACGAGGATGTCGATCGAACCAAGGCGCGCCTCAATCTCTGAGACCATGCGTCTTACATCGGCCGAGACTGACACATCGCCTTGAATCGCGATTGCCTTGCGGCCCAGCGCGGTGATTTCGGCGCAGACCGCGTTGGCAGCGTCGGCACGTTCGCGGTAGTTCACTGCGACATGCGCACCGGCCCTGGCTAATGCGATTGCAACTGCGGCTCCGATCCCGCGACTGGCGCCAGTCACAAGAGCAATTCGGTTGGTCAGGTCTTTCATGGCGTCATTGTATCCGTCGGGAAGAGGCGGAGGGATAGGGTTTGATGGGGTTTGGAGGACTATCGATGATCCGGTTTGAGAAAATCGGTGTGCAGGAGCCGGAGCGAGGATAAGCCTCAGGTTCCGCCTGGGGCAGTGGAGGTAGAGTTAGCCCACTCAAGCCAAAACGGACTTGAGTGGGCTAACGTTGGTTTGAATGGGCCCGCGGTCGACGAGCCCGCAAGCATCCTTATTATGTCTCACCACTATGTTTCACCCGGGCTGATGGGACAGCGCTGCAGGTCACAGCATTTGCAAACCTTAGGGGGTCCGCAGAAAGCCGTGAACCACGGTGTTCCCGTCGGTCCAATATCCCACGACGTCGCCCGTAGTGTTGATGCCCCAGGCTTCGGTCTGAGTAGCGCCGGTGGGGTCGAAATCGGTGATGGTACCACTGCCATCGCGATAGTAGCTGTGCTCTATGTTGTTTGTATCGGTATAGGGTCCGGTGATCGCGCCTGCCGCGTTGATCGCTAAAGCCACCGTTCCGAGTCCTGAGCTGATGCCGGCGCCAGGAGCATCGAACGAGGTGAATGCGCCGCTGGCCGAGCGCGAGAAGCCGTGCAGGGTGTCGGTGGAGTCCTCGTACCATCCCGCAATGGTTCCGGCCGTGTTGATCTCTCCGCCGTAGGTGTCGGAGCCGCCCGGAGCGTCATAGGGAGTGATGGTGCCGCCGGCGGTGCGCATGAATCCGTGCCACACGCCTTGAGTATCCCTCCAGGTTCCCGCGACCGTCCCGGACGTGTTGATACCGGCGGGAGCGGTTCCGGTGTGGCCCGCCCCGGCAACTTCAAAGGTCTTGAACGTGCCGGTTTTGGAGCGGACATAGCCATGGTGCTTGTTTTTGGAATCGATGTAAAAGCCCACCACTGCCCCCGCATTGTCGATCGCGGAAACGAAAGTTCCCTCGTTGCTGAAGGTGCCGGCCCCGGGTGCGTCGAAGGTCGTAATGACGCCCTTGGCAGTTCGGAGGAAACCATGGTGCACATTGTTGGAGTCGGTGTCGTAACCGGCGATGACGCCGGACTTGTTGATCCCCATGCCAGGCGCGGCGGGGTGGGCACCGGTCACGTCAAATTTCTTATACTTGCCGGTGCTCGAGCGGACGTAGAAGTGCGCCGATTTATTGGTGTCACCGTAAATTCCCACGATCACACCGGAGTCGTTGATGGCGAACGCGGTGGTTGCCAAAGCTCCGGGAAAGTCGAGCGTAGTGATGGTTTGCGCGGGGGCGCCCACAGCCGTGGCTACAAAAAGTAGACCTGCAAAAATGTTTCCTACCCGAATCAGTTTCATTGAAGACCCCTGGGTGCAAAGTACGAAGTCTGGGGACTATCGCACGTCGTCAGGGTGGGGTCAATGGTCCCGTGCTGACCTGCGGCTAGCGGCTCGATGACGGCCCAACCGGAATGTTTCCATATCGTTGCGAGGAGTTATTGCATGGCTCAGAGGGCCAGGGCGAAGGGGAAGACGACGCATAGAGAAGGGATATTTCGTGCTCGAAATGACCGGAGTGGTGGGAAGCTCCTCCATAACCGGATTGAGGAAGAATTGCCCGCATCTATAACGCCGGTGTCTGAGGCGCTTAAGGTTGGGGTCGCACCACCTCTAATTGATTCCAGCTGCCGTTGAGGTTGCCGTTGGGATTGAAGTTCGGATCGTCACTCATGACGTACTCATTGGCGCCATTGAGCCAGGCATGGTCGTACTGATTGCTGAGTTCCAGCGTTCCGCCGGTCGCCGGGTCGCGGAAAGTCTGCACGCCGCGGATGAGTTGGTCCTGGCCAAAGGCAGATTGGTTGGCGCCCGCCATCTGATTTGCGGTGACCCCGTTGATGACGTCGGCGACGTGCTGCCGGAACGCGGCGATGATCGCCGCCTGCTTTGCCAGTTCCTCCTGCTTCTTCTGGTAGAGAGAGGCAATGACGCCGTTGCTCCATCTCTGCCATTCCGGCTGGGGATGAATGGTGCTGGCGATCATCTTGAATAGTCTGTCATTAGCGTCGAGCTTGCCTTTGGGAGTTTTGAAAAATAGGAGGTTCACGGCGTGCCAATCATAAGCCGCGCCGCGACCGCCGGCGGGTATGGTGTGCACGACAATGGCCGCCGCCATCCATCCCTCAGCCGGTTGCCCTTTGTCGTCGTCGAAGGCGACGCGCACGCGAGCGGCGTCAACGCGAGTGTTACCTGTGTTAGCCGCTGCGGCCGCAGGGGACAGGCCGAGTTGGTGACGGACCATCTCCTCAAGTTCCGGAAAGGGCTCAGCCGATACAACGGTAGTGTTCTTGCACGCCTTGGTACATTTCGGAACCATGTCGTGACGCAGAAACTCCTCTGCCCGGACCGGCGGGCGGACGGGACACGCTTTCATGCCGAACTTCACGTCGTTTTGATTTTGCGTCTGCATCTGCCGCTGCCCGGCGGGATCGTCGATGTACTGAAACGTGGACTGTGGAAGAATCTGCAGCTCGATGGAGTTGTCGGGACTGTCGGCGATTCCAACGACCGAAAACCAGTCGCCGAAACATCCGCCCTCGGCCACGCCCACATTCACCCAGCCCTTGAATTGCCAGTCTTTCGGGATCATCAGGTCATAGGCGGGTTTTCCCTGACCCAGGCCCTGGTCGATGATCTGGACGCGTTTCATCAAGAAGTAGCGCTCTCCTGACATGGCTGTAGTAGTCGGGGAAGCGTTGCTTTTCTGTTTATTCGGCAAACTGGATTTACTTGTCGAACTTGGTGGGGTGGTTGACGCTGCTGGAGCCGGATTGGCGGTGGGAGGAGCAGGACTCGAAGCTGCGGGTGCCGGACTGTCGGCAGAATTCGCATCGCCGCTCGATTTTCCCATGGCGCTCAGGATGGCGCGTCTACAGCCGTCCGAGACTTCGTCCTTGTGCTGTTTGAGGCAGGCGAGGATTCGCCCGCCGCCGGCAGGTACGCCAGGACAAAGCTTCTGCACGTCGGGCGCGCAAGCGGTGCGGGCATCGGAAAGTTGAGGCGCCGCAGCCTGTGCGGTCGAAGTTTGCGGCGCAAGCGGAGACTCGGAGAGAAGAAGCATCACGCACAGCATCAACAACGTTCCAGATCTCGACATTGGGCCTCCTGGCTTACGGAATGAGTGGTCAATGCTCATCAGGCGATACTCTCTTTTGACTCACATGAACGACTGCGATTCTACACGTGTGGCCGCGCTGATTAGATTTGCTGGGGCAGCTTTGAAAAAGGAGCTTGCTGAAGATTCACGATGGCGAAACGCCAGGGCAGACGGGCTTGATCGCATTTTTGAAAATGGCTGCGTAAAACGTAAAATGCCGGTGCAAGAGGGTCCACGCTTATGACACGAGCAACGACGCCGGCAATTTCACCGTTCTTCATCGTCAGCAACGTCGATCAGACCATCGCTTTTTACGGTGACAGGCTTGGTTTTGAGACCAGGTTCCAGCAGCCGGATCGCGACCCTTTTTTCGCCATCATCGGCCGCGACGGAGTGCAGATCTTCGTCAAGTCCGAGAAAGACGTCGCGCCGCTGCCGAACCCTAAGCGTTGCTCCTCGATGCGGTGGGATGCCTACGTCTATGCGCCAGATCCGGATGCGCTGGCTATGGAATTCGAAAATCACGGCGCAGCATTCAGCGTCCCACTTAAAGATACCCATGATGGTCTTCGCGGGTTCGAGATTTCTGACCCTGACGGATATGTGTTGTTCTTCGGGAGACCGAGGTAGACGGCGGCGAGCGGGGACAGTCACTGAGTGTAAACGCGGAATACGCCATCGGCAGTTGATCAACATACCCCGATGTGGTATATACCACTCAGTGGTATACATCGAGTCCAGCATTTTTACGAAGCGACTGCACGGGATGGCTGGAGCGGCAGCTCTGGATGTGCTCAGCCTCATTCAGACCGATCTTCTCGACAATCCGGTCCGTGGTGACCTCGTGCGAGGGCTCGGAGGAATTCGCAAAGCAAGATGTTCGAATCCCGTTCGAGGTAAAGGGAAGCGGGGCGGATATCGCTTCCTCTACCTGTATCTGGAAAGCCGTCATCAAGTCAGGGCATCGAAGTAAAGGACGTCCTTATGAAACAAGCCAAGAACAAGAACAAAAAAAACAAGAAGAAGATAAAGATCTTCAGCGAACTGCGACAGTCGCTGCAGGGAGCGGTGAATTTCGAGCAGGGCGACGCGGCGGGGTTGCGAGTGACGGAACTGCCGCCTCCACCCAAGCCGCTGACCCCTCATCAGATCCGGGCCATCCGCAAGTCCTTCAATGTCAGTCAGGTGGTGTTCGCGCGGATCATCAATGTCAGTCCCAATGCTGTCGAAAGTTGGGAACAAGGTGTCCGACACCCGCGAGAAGCAACCCTGAAGCTGCTGACTATCGCCCACAAGCATCCCGAGGTACTCTTGGCAGCGGAATAGCCAACCGCCAACCGCCGTAGACGGCAGCACAGGGGTGTGGTTGCGGAGAACTGGCGAATGTCCCGTCTGACCGTCCCGCGCTTCCCGGGGAGAATTCCTGACGAGCGGCCAGAAGTGCGCTTGCCTCAACTGGAAAACC
This sequence comes from uncultured Acidobacteriaceae bacterium, assembly GCA_963708575.1. Lineage (GTDB taxonomy): Bacteria > Acidobacteriota > Terriglobia > Terriglobales > Acidobacteriaceae > DASVWZ01. The sequence goes on along the minus strand of CAVPTB010000007.1, from coordinate 2,458,408 downwards.
GCGCTAGGTTATAGGTGTATGAGCGATTTTCGAGAGCAGATCAGCAGCCTCTCTCCTGCCGAGAAGGCGGATCTGCTGGACACAGTCTGGGAAAGCCTGGAAGCGGACGCCGTATCACTGACGGACGCGCAACGGGCGGAGCTCGACTACCGTATCTCTCGATATGAGCAAAACCCTTCCGATGTTATCCCGTGGCAACAAGTCAGGGCGGGCCTGTTGAAAAGATCGTGACGCTCCCGGTCGTCTGGACACCAGAGGCGAATGAGGACTTGCTGGAAGCGCGGGCTTGGTATGACAACATCCGCCCGGAACTTGGGGAGCGTTTCGCGCTGGCAGTCGACGCCACGGTCGAGACGCTGGCAGAACATCCTCTACAATTTCCCGTCATCTACCGGGGACGGCGCCGGGCTGGCGTGCGGCGTTTCCCCTACGGAATATTCTTCGAGGTTCAAGAACATCGGATTGTGGTAATCGCCTGCTTTCACGGCCGGCGCGATCCGAGGCGTTGGCACTCACGGTAACACGTTCGTTTAGAACAAAAACGGCGGTGGCTGGTAGCCCCCTTCACAAGAATTGTTGATGCTGGGGGAAACGGGGACAGGGGATAGACGGGACGTTCCCGTGTCTTTTTCGCCCGGCCTCAGGATACCCAGGACGGTCTTCGCGGCTTCGAGATTTACGACCCCTGACGGCTACGTCTTGTTCTTCGGTCGACCAAGGTAGACGTTGGGCAGAGAACCGGGGGGCAATGAGTGTAAAGACCTTCGTCACTCATCATGCGGGGCAATTTACTTCGGGGGCCTCTTGGTGTCGTCGCCCCTCCACGCATTCAGTATCTCAGCGGAGATGTTCTTCGCCGCCCAAAGATGCCCCTGATAGAGGTCGCACATCCACAGGAAATCGTTAACTGCGCGAAGCATCTCTTCAAGCTCATCCCATTTGGGAGGCGGTTCTCCTGAATGAACTAACTTGTTCCGACGTTCTACGGCTTTGTCCAGCTGACGAAGAAGGGCTTTCGGCGGACGAGATAGGGTGAGCCCTCGAATCTGGCCTTGACAGGTAGGATTGGAAGGAACTTCGACAACATTTTGGAAAGGGATGGAGTCTGGATTTCGTCGACTAGCCATTGGGCCTGAGGCACTAAGGTGCCCACGAGTTCTTGAACCCGACTTCTGCTGCCGCAACTCCGATCACAAGAGCGCTTCGAGGGTGCGAACCCTTTTGGCTCCACGCTTCCCTGAACAGTTGCCGACCAAGTGGTTCTTCCATTCCTGCGGTTGCCAATTCGACCACCTGTTTACATATGTCATTGTCCAGAGTGCCCCAATAGCTCATCCCAAAACGTATCTTGATACTTCTGGCCAGAAGAATCTCACGCCAGACCTTGCCATCTTCCGAGTAGCATGCTTTTAGCGTGTGGCAGGGCTCGGGTGGGCCTTCCGCGATCCCATGTCGCCATCGGAACAGGCCGACTGTTGACATCATCAGCGCGCGCAGATCGGCAAGCACACTGTCGACAAACTGGAGTGTCGCGTCGTCCTGTTTAACCTTCCCTTCAACCACAGGGACTACCCACGCCAGCTTTGAGTTCGGCTGTGATTTTGGCATCCGCAGGATCGGCAGTGGTTGTACCTGTGCAGACTGCATCCGAGGGAACATGCGGGTTGAGGCCGTCAGGATAGGTCTTGCTCAAACGAACGGAAACCACCCTCGGCCGATCAAAGCAAAATTTCAATGCATCGCCCTTGCCCAGGTGCGCGGCAAGAGCAGTAACTTCGGAAGTGAACTGAAAGAACACGAACGACTTTTCCTCGGGTGTTCAGATTGTAGATGCGCCCCTCGTTCCGTTGCCATTGTGCAGCTCGCGAAGGCACACCTCCCGCGTAAACCTCGCTCACACAAGCACACCAGTTCTACTTCCCGATCTCGAATCCGCGGCCGACACGGAACACGTGGCCATCGGGATGGCGAAGGTGCATTTCGCGGACGTTCCACGGCATATTGGTGGGTGGAAAGGTGACATCCAGCCCGGCGGCGACGCAATGTTTGTGCATCTCGTCCACGTCGTCCACCCAGACCGACATCCAGACGCCCTTGTCGCCTTCTTCGTCTCCCTCGCGCTGAAAGGTTGTGGTGTTAGCGCCGCGGCCGCGGCCTCCCTGCGCTCCCTGACAAAGAAAGATGCAAGCTTCCTTCCCTGATCCAACCGCGCCAAATGTCGGAGGGGTTCCCCAATCCCACAATTTCTTCCATCCCCACTTCTCAAACCACGCGAAGGTGGCGGCGATGTCGGACACGTTCAAGATCGGAGTCAGACCTTTGGCTTCCATAGTCGAAAAAGGATAACACCGGCGAGCCGGGAATTTGGCTTTTGATTCTTCTCGACCTGGCTCTATAGAGGCTGCCCCGGCCTCTGGGTTTTCAGAGGCAGGGAAACGTTGCGAAACGGCTAGTGCCATCAGGGGGAGGCGCGTCTATCTCGCGTAGAAGTCGCGGGTGCGTTTGCGGTCAAGGTGCTGTTGCCACTTGCCGAGGCCGTATCCGGCCAAGGCGCCGACACCCATCAGGGACATGTGATAAGCCGCCGTTCGCGGCCTCATGCTGATGGTTGAGTCATGCATTTTGTAGCCATCATCGATGCCCGCTGCGGCGAGTCCTGCGACCAAACCCAGCCATGGCTTCTGCGTCGCCAGGGCAACCGGGGTTGAAACTACAGCTCCAAAGAGAACGTCTGAAGTACGGTTGAATGACTGCGCGAACGACGAGGACGCCGTTCCCAGAGTGAAGATCATTACTAATAAAAATGCGGGCTTCATACACTCTCCTATGAGTTCATGACGAGCGAATCAAATTAACAAGCTGGTAGTGGCACGCAGGATTGGACCCTGCTGGTGAGGACTGAGCTATCTCCGGGGTTTGCGGCCGCTCGGAGACAGCGAATTTCGGTGAAGCGGCAAGATAGGTTCGTCTAGTGCACAGAAGAACTTCTTACGCGTCTCACGATCCCGTGATGCGGTGCCGGGGTGGATGCCCTTGGCTAAGGTATTTTCCGCTTCACATCGATCGGCGTTCGCTAATACAAAAGCAATCGACTGGCCGTATGGTTGGGTCGCAAGTTCGGTATCGAATCAACGACATGAAAAATAGCCGGGGGGAATTGCGAGGACAGAGTGTCCCCGACGGTGCACAGAGGGACAGTCTGTCATAGCGAGGGATGGCACAACAGTGCCACGCCTTAAGATCGGGCCGGATGAGAATCGCAAGGGTCAGGGCGGAGTCTCTTGCGGTGACGGAGGCGGCGGCTTTAGCGTACGGCGCTCCTCGCGAAATGACTAAACCGATGCGTCGGGATTTTAAGCGTAATCACCGAATACAATGGCTGAAGCTCTCTGTTAAGCTTTTACCTCGCCTGCAGCTTCCTGTGCCGATTCGACTCTAGACAGTATTGGCGTGCCGGCGATTTCAGCGGAGGATCCCTGGTATGGCTTCACTTTCGGATTCCCTGGTCAGGCAGTTGTTGGACGGGCGACATATTGCGTCGCTCGCGACTCAAAACTCGGATGGTTCCATTCATATGGTTGCGGTGTGGTATTGGTTCGACGGTGCACATATTTGTGTGGCCACGTCCTCGCGTAGCCGTAAGGCACGAAACCTGAAATCCGACCCAAAGGTCTCTTTGATGATTGACGCTCGCGATTCTGCGGCCTCTTGCGGCGTCACCATAGCGGGGACCGCGAAGATCCTGAGCGGCGACCTATCGCAGCAGACTAATGCGGAGATTCATCGCAAGTATCTGAGCAAAGACGCACTCGCGGATGCAAGAGTGGGTCCGGTGTTCGCGGCGTGGGATGACGTCACAATCCAGATCGCACCGGCCTCGGTTATCGCTTGGGACATGCGCGAGGCAGACCGCCAATTCTTCAGCGGCGTTCTCGAGAAAAATCCCGGGTACCTGTTAGCTACGGAGCGCTAAGCGGTGCGATGAGACATGGCTGAAATGGTGCGGCTCTATTAGTGCCAGGCGGACGGTTGGCGAAGTATCAAGCGACATCAGCGATCGTGGCTACATTCGTGGTACAGCCAGATCCGGCAAGGTGCTTTCCAGCCAGAATGCTGTTGAGACTGGACATAACAGGATCGACAAACCGACACGCGGTAGGCTGGTTTCTGATCTTCGTAGGCCTGTTGTGTTCCGGGCTGGCGGTGCATGAGATCACTGGGACGCGGCAACTGTCCGACTGGCTGTTCTGGTTGGAGGCGATCGCTGGAACCACTTCGCTGGCACGAGGCGCACTCCTGGTTGCCTGAGAAAACCCTTTTGGTGCGTTCGATAGACGACAGAGTAGAACAGTTGAGGCGTGCTACTTTCAGTTGTTCTCAGGAGATTGACTTCTGCTCACCGTGCGGCCCAGCGGATTTCAGTTGGGCCGTTTTACGTGCTCACTGCCATGACGAGAGATCACGATTACAAGGTCCCGGTGAGTTGTGTGCGATGTCCTGCCTGTGGTGTATGGGTAGTCCTTCATCGCGACACCAGTCAGCCGCTTCAACCAGGAAGAAGTTTGGTGGAGTGTCCTAATCCCAGCTGCGAAGGTGATCGGTTCACCACTGATACGGCAACGGCGATGCGGCTGGAACTTAGCGCAACGCTATTCGTGCGGCGTTATTTCGAGGATGCAGGCCTAAGCCACCAGCCGACAACAAAGCGCGCCCTAGCTGAGCGATCGATCGTAGTTATGGCGTACAAAGACGGCGCACCCGGTCTGGCCTGCTGTAGCCGCTGTAGCCTCAAGTTCTTTACGCCCCTCAATCTGAGTGACGATCCACTGAGCGCGGAAAATTACTTGCGAGAGAAATTTGATAACCACATCTGCAAGGTGCTTCCGTTTGCGCGTAAGCAAGCCAGCTAGTCTCAGTCGACGACAAGGTTCGTGGGCGGGATGTAACAATAGGGCGCTAGGGGTCTAAACAGAAACCAGGCGTAAGGGAGCAACGAGATTTGACTTCATCCTGGGAGCACCACTACCGTGCAGCCATCTTCGAGTCTGACCCGGAAAAGGTTCCCGCCCTTGCTGCGGAGGCGGAGCGAGCGATAAAGGCTCGCATGCGCGAAATCTTGGAAGAAAGCAGTACTTCCCTGGATATGAACAAACTCAGCGAGGCTTTGCGCGTCGTGCGCGACCTGCTACATCGCGCAGGTCATTGAGGGCAATCCGGGATCGGCATAGGTCCCATAGGTGCTCTGGTGAGTTTTTTCGTTATTAATTAAGGTGGCTGGCGAAAAATCGTTTTCACACTCAGCGTCGCGACGAACAATATCAAAACTTGTAACCAGCCTGTCTGCAAGGCCCAGGGAATCTCCGATCAGAATCGCTGTGATCGAAGGGATGATTTGGTCATTATTTATAGCTGGCAGGATGGTGTCGAGCACCGGAACACTTCGGTAATCTTGGCGGGATTACCAAGTTGGGCTACAGTGAATTATCTGCAACACGCAGAAAGACCTTAAGAAATAGAAAGTTTCCGGGGCCTACAGGAGAACCTGCCTGCTAGGTCCCGCAGGTTTTTTGCGGTCTCGGAATTTGGGCGGTCCGGTATAGTGTTGCGGGCCGGAACGCTGTCCGCGTCTTCCTCCCTCGGTCCGCATCTAATGTGCTAGGCTTCTAGTACGAGACTTGGGCCGTGCTCCGCCCGCCCTTCAAGGAACCTGGATTTGATTAACACATTGCTAGGAAAGGTCTTCGGGACCAAAAACGAACGCGAAATCAAGCGCCTGATGCCTCGAGTCGGGGCCATTAGCGCGCTCGAACCCGCCACGCAAAAGCTGTCGGACGACGAGCTGCGCGCCAAGACGGATGAATTCCGCAAACGGATCCAGGAGCGGGTGAGCAAGATCGCCGACGAGCCGGACGCGGACTCCGACCGTCAGAAGGCTCTGGACAATGAGCGGACGGCGGCCATCGCCGAAGTCCTTAATGAAATCCTGGAAGAGGCGTTTGCCGTAGTGCGCGAGGCCGGCCGCCGGGTTCTGAACATGCGGCATTTCGACGTTCAGCTGATCGGCGGCATGGTGCTGCATGAAGGCAAGATCGCCGAAATGAAGACGGGCGAGGGCAAGACGCTGGTTGCCACGCTCCCGGTCTATCTGAATGCGTTGGCGGGCCGCGGCGTGCATGTGGTCACGGTGAACGACTACCTGGCGAAACGCGACTCGGAGTGGATGGGCAAGCTCTACCGGTTCCTCGGACTTTCGGTGGGCGTCATTGTTCACGATCTGGACGATGTGCAACGCCGGGAAGCTTATGCCGCCGATGTCACCTACGGAACCAACAACGAATTTGGTTTCGACTACCTCCGCGACAACATGAAGTTCGACATGAAGGACTGCGTCCAGCGCAGACACAATTTTGCGATTGTGGACGAAGTCGACTCCATCCTGATTGACGAAGCCCGGACCCCGCTGATCATCTCCGGGGCGAGCGAAGAATCGACCGACAAGTACGCCCGCGTGAACCGCATTATTCCTGAGCTTGAAAAGGGCGAGGAGATCGACGTTGAACCCGGCGAGCCGAAGCAGTACACCGGCGATTACGTGGTCGACGAAAAGCACCGGAACATCACGGTCAGCGACGAAGGTTGGGAAAAAGTCGAGCGGCTGCTGGGAATCGGAAACATTGCGGACCCGGAGAATTGGGACCTTAAGCATCACGTGGAAACTGCGGTGAAGGCGCATGCGCTGTACCACCGCGACGTGGAATACGTGGTTAAGGATGGGGAAGTCATCATCGTTGATGAGTTCACCGGGCGATTGATGCCGGGCCGGCGCTGGTCGGATGGTCTGCACCAGGCGGTCGAAGCCAAGGAAAACGTCAAGATCGAGCGCGAGAACCAGACGCTCGCCACCATCACCTTCCAGAATTATTTCCGTATGTACCGCAAACTGGCGGGCATGACGGGTACGGCGGAGACGGAAGCGTCGGAATTCGAGAAGATCTACCGCCTGGAAGTCATGGTGATTCCCACCAACCGGGTGCTGCTGCGCAAAGAGAATCCGGATGTCGTCTACCGCACCGAAAAAGAGAAGTACTTTGCGGCGGCGGACGAGATCATGAAGCTGTATGAGTCGGGCCAACCGGTACTGGTGGGCACCACGTCGATTGAGAAGTCGGAACGGCTGTCTGAGTTGCTGAAGAAGAAGGGCATCAAGCACGTGGTGCTGAACGCCAAGTATCACGAGCGCGAAGCGGAGATTGTGGCGCAAGCCGGACGCAAAGGCATGGTCACGATTGCCACCAACATGGCGGGCCGCGGTACGGATATTCTGCTGGGCGGCAATCCGGAGTTCATGGCCAAGCAGGAATGCGTGAAGAAGGGCATTGCCCAGCTGCTGCGGGCGGCACAGGGCAAGATTCAAGTTGATGTAGACGAGACCAAGAGCACGGTCTGGTACTACGCGGGAAGCGAATACGTGGTGCCGACTGACCAGTGGAACGAAATTCTCAATCGCCACAAGCTGGTCACGGATCAGGAACACGCGGACGTAATTTCAGCGGGCGGCCTGCACATCTTCGGCACGGAACGGCACGAAGCGAGGCGTATCGATAACCAGCTACGCGGGCGCGCGGGACGTCAGGGCGATCCGGGATCGTCGCGGTTCTACCTATCTCTTGAAGATGACCTGATGCGGATTTTTGCCAAGGAATGGGTTTCCACGCTGCTGGAAAGACTTGGCATGGAAGAAGGCGTGCCGATTGAGTCGCGCATGATTTCGCGGCGTATCCAGAAGGCGCAGGAAGCCGTGGAAGGCCAGAACTTCGAAGCCCGCAAACACCTGCTTGAGTATGACGACGTCATGAACAAGCAGCGCGAAGCAGTTTACGGGCTGCGCCGGCAGTTGCTGGAAGGGGTTGAGCAGAAGGAACTGATTCTTGAGGATTATGTTTCCGGGATCCTGAGTTCGCTGCTGGATCAGTACTGCGCGGTTAAGGCCCATGTTGAGGACTGGGATCTGAAGGGGCTGAAGGACGCCATCTTCACTCGCTTTGGCGTCGACATTTACGCCGAAGGAGTGAAGCCCGAGACGCTGAACCGCCAGGAACTTGGCGACGCGGTTTTCGAGGTGCTGAAGGCCCGCTACGACGCCAAAGAGGCGTTGATCGGACCGGATGCGATGCGTTATCACGAACGCATGATCATGCTGAGCGTGATCGACGCGCAGTGGAAGGATCACTTGCGCGATATGGACCACCTGAAAGAAGGCATTGGGCTGCGCGGCTATGGCCAGCACGATCCTTTGGTGGAGTACAAGCGCGAATCCTTCGACATGTTCGAAGCGATGATGCAACGCTTCCAGGAAGAGACGGTTCGGTACCTCTACCTAATGCAGATTCTGGAACGGCCGGTCGAGCCGCAAGCGGCTCCGCGCGAAATTGCCCCGACCGGTGGAGATGGCAACGGACGAAGGCCGCGGCATGTGTCCACTTCAGTGGATGAGATCGAGGAAGCCTTCCAACGCAGGAAGCGCCGTGAGTTGGATCAGGCGCGGATGGCCGGCTCGGGCGAGCAGCAGACCGTCCAGCAAGTGGTGAGGAACGCCGCCAAAGTCGGCAGAAACGATCCTTGTCCTTGCGGCTCCGGGAATAAATATAAGAAGTGCTGCGGCAAGCAGTCCTGAGGTCGTTCCGGCGGGCAATTTCTTTCCCATATTATTAAGGAGGGCTCCGGCTACGAGTTTCTTCCGGGGACAATATATCGTGTTACGATATTAACAATAAACATTGCCGGCGGTCGTTACTTTGGGTGGGCGGGCAAGTGTAAAGAAGTGTTTTGCTGCATCTCTTCCGGGGACGGCCGCATCCGATTAATAGAGGGATGGCATGATTGCGCTGAGTTTAGTACGACTAATCGAAAAGCATTCGGAAGAGTTGTCTGACGGCCTGTTGACGAAATTTGCGAACTCTCCTCGCACGGCGGAGTTGCGTAAAGTCCCGCCGGACGAACTGCGGCTGCGTACATACGAGATTTTCCACCATTTGAGCGAGTGGCTGCTGACCAAGACGGGTAGCGATATCGAGCAGCGCTACTTTGAGGTTGGTCAACGCCGGGCACAGCAAGGCGTGTCTGTCTCGGACTACTGTTGGGGAATCACGATGACCAAAGAGCACGTGTGGGAGTTCCTGCAAAGACAGGGCTTCTTGCGCGGGCCCGTGGAGATCTACGGCGAGCTTGAGTTACTGCGTCTGCTGGACCAGTTCTTTGATCGGGCACTATGCTTTGCAATGGAAGGCTATGAGCAGCAGATGAGGGAGCATGGCACTCTGCAAAGCTCGGGCGCTGCCCAGGGATATGCGGCGCAGTAGGGCGGAGAAGGTGGCTTATCCGCCCAGCAGGGATTCTCTACCTGCGAACCAACTCGTGCGGAACAAGTCTCATGGCGTGATCTCGTAGACCGAGCCGAAGGTGAGTTTCCCGTCTCCTTCTGTAGTTCCGTAAGGATGTCCTGAGGTGTCGGAGATCAAAGTGCCAACCGGGGCGTAGCCTGGATTACCCACAAAAGCATGGGCGACTGACTCGCCCCAGTGGCCCTGCCCATCAGGAGTAAGTTCGAAAACCACTCCACAGCCGCCTTCACAACCCAAGTTTCCGCCGCTGAGGGTTGTGCCCCAGAGGTTCCCGGAGGCGTCAAACAACAGGCCTGCCAAAGGGTACTCACCGGTCAGGGGGTTCAAACCAAAATTATGCAAAGATTTTATTTTCCAATGTCCGTTCTGACCTTTCATTAGTTCAAACACCGTGCCCGCCCCCTTTGGACCGCCTTGGACGGTTGTGCCGTACAGATTCCCTTGTGCGTCCAGGATCACACTGGCAAACGGATAGGATCCGTCGGTACCACGAAATCTATGAATAACCTGATATTTCCAATTCCCGTTCTGTTGGGGAGTTAGCTGGAACACCGTACCGCAGCTCCCACAGGGGGGCAGGCCACCGCCGAACTCGGTTGTGCCATAAAGGTTGCCGGCAGAGTCGAACGTAAGTGCGGCCAGGGGCGTGTCCCCGTCGCTGCCGCCAGCAAAGCGGTGCAGCACCTTCTCCTTCCACGCGCCGTGGCCAGCTGGCTGAAGCTGAAATACCAAACCTAGGCCAGACACACTTCCACTGCTGGTTGTTCCGTACAAATTTCCCGTCGCATCGAAGACTAGGCCAGCCCTGGGGTATGCGCCGTCGTTGCCGCCGGCAAAGCTGTACAGAACCTTGAAGCTCCAGCTTCCGTCTTTCTGATATACCAATTCAAAGACATTGCCGTATCTGTTATAACCGGACTGACCGAATGCTGTCCCGTAGAGGTTACCTGCTTGATCGAAGACTAGGCTATCGGTTGGTTGCATACTGTCGCTTCCACAGGTGAAGCTGTATAACACGTTTTCGCTCCAGGTCCCGCCTGAGTTAGGCGAGAGTTCGAAGACTGTGCCGCATCGGTCAGTTCCGCCACCAGCAGTTGTGCCATAGAAATTTCCACTCCCATCACCTACCAACCCGGCCTGCGGGGACCATCCATCGTTACCACCCGTGAACGAATAGAGGTTCTGAAAAGTGCCAGCGGCTAGAGTGCAGGGAGCCAGAACGAGCAGGATAGCGGCGCACTTCAACCCGTTCTTGAGGGCCTTGAATCCTGGGCGAGTCTTCATATAGAACCTCTCTCCTGATAGCTCAGCTTTTTGGCGAATCCGCTTTATGGCATTTGACTGTGGAGACGACTTGGAAAAGCAACGCAGAGTATACGCTCGGGGGCCAAAGGGCACTAGAGTCTTGCCTCCGGTCTTTCATGATCACTCCAGGCACGTCTACGGTCCTCTTTTAGGGCTGCGGTTTGGCGAGGATGAAACGACTTGACCACGATGTTGTTGGGCTGGATGCCGACGGGGATCATGGTGAGCAGGGAATACTCGCCGGGTTCAAATTTCTTTTTGGGGGTTCGCTTTTGAATGACGGTGACGTCGCCGGACTCTGAATCGAGAACCAGTAAATAATTCTGACTCTGGGAGAGAGCCATGGCGTCGGGATGACTTCCGACGGCGAGATTAGCCACGATCTTGCCCAGATCAATGTCATAGACGGCGATGGTATTCGAGCCGAAATTGCTCACATAGAGGCGCGAGTTGTCCTGGCTGATTATGCCGTGGGAAGGCTGGGTGCCGATCAAATAACTTCCGGCCACTTCGTTGGTGGTGGTTTCGATGATCGAAATATTGTTGGCATCGAAGTTGGCGACCATCAATTCTCCGCCGTCGGGCTTGAGCGCGAGATTGACCGGAGTTTTTCCCACATCCAAAAGCGCGAGCAGTTTGTCGGTCTTGAGATCGATGGATGCGATTTGCGCCGAGCCGGTGCAGGCCACAAAGGCTTTGCTGCTGTCGGGAAGAATGGCGATGTCTTCCGGACTCTTGCAGGCGGGTACGGTGGCGCGAACGGCGAAGCGTGATACATCAATGACGGAAATCGTTCCGTCTTCGCGGTTGCTGACGACGACGGTTTGATTGTCGGGCGAAACCCGGGCAAGGCCGGGAGCGGCGCCGACGCGAATGGTGGCCACCACCTGGCGTTTTACGAGGTCGATGACAGAAACGTTGGCCGATCCGGAGTTTGCCACGTAGCCGTATTTGCCGTCGTTGGCTACGTCGATGAAATACGGTTTTCCGTGCACCCCGATGGTGGCTGTGACCGCATTGGTTTCGGCGTTAATCACGCTGATGTTATTTGATGCGGTGTTTACGACATAGATCTCGTTGCGGCGAGGGTTGGCGGCAATGCCGGTCGGTTCGGTTCCCACGCGGACGGTCTTGGCGTTTTGGAAGGTGCGAAGGTCGATGACGCTGACGGTGTTGCTTTTGCCGTTGGTGACGTAGGCGTATTCGCGATAGGCGGGCTCGTAAGCATCGAGATGGCGTTCGTGGAAGTACCACCAGGCGAGACCGCCGAGAATGGGCAGCACGACAACGATGAGAAGAAATTTTCTCAAGTCAATGAGGCAGACGGTCTGATTCCGGTCGACGACACGGGCTGAGAAATCTGAGAGGCGTCGGCAACGCTCCGGCCGACTACCGGGGCGATCTGCCGGACCTGGGTCATGAGTTCGTCAAATTGATCGGGATATAGAGACTGCATGCCGTCGGACAACGCTTTGTCGGGCTGATGATGCACCTCGACAATCAGGCCGTCGGCGCCGACGGCAACCGCAGCTCGCGAAAGCGGAGTGACTTTGTTGCGCTTGCCGGTGCCGTGGCTGGGGTCGACGATGATCGGCAGATGGCTAAGGCGCTGCACTGCCGGGACAATACTGAGATCAAGCGTGTTGCGGGTATGGTCGGCAAAGGTGCGAACACCGCGCTCGCACAGAATCACGTTGTAGTTGCCTTCGCTCATCACATATTCGGCCGCCATCAGCAACTCTTCGAGGGTGGCAGCCATTCCGCGTTTGAGCAGCACTGGTTTTTTCGCGCGGCCGGCGCGGCGCAGCAAGGAAAAATTCTGCATGTTGCGGGCGCCAATCTGAATGACGTCGGCATACTCTTCGACAAGTTCGAGAGATTCGTTGTCGATGGCTTCGGTCACGATCATCATGCCGAATTGATCGCGGACATCGGCCATGATGCGGAGGCCTTCCTCTCCCATACCCTGGAACGAATAGGGGGAAGTGCGAGGCTTGTAAGCACCGCCGCGAAAAAACTGCGCACCAGCGCGGCTGACGCGCTCGGCGGTAGCGAACGCCTGTTCGCGACTTTCAATGCCGCATGGTCCGGCGATGATGGCGAGGGCTGGTCCGCCAATAGTCGCGGTGCTATTGGGAAATCGGATGATGGTGTTGTCGGACTTAATATCGCGGCTTACCAGTTTGTAGGGCTTGGTGACGCGGATGACTTCCTGCACCCCGGGCATTTCGTCGATCGTGCCTGGCTCGACTTCGCCCTTGTTGCCGGTAACGCCGATGGCAGTACGCTCGGCGCCGGGGATGGAGTGAGCGCGATAGCCGAGGCTCTCGATTTTCTGGCAGACGGCACGAACCTGCTCCTCAGTGGCGTGCGCCTGCATGACAACCAGCATGTGGTACCTCGAAAAGCCTAGTTTAGCGGTCGGAGCGGCGTTCCCGCAAATTCCGGGGTTTCGGCGGGATATCACCGGCGCAGCCAAGAAAACCAATTCGCCACCAGGGAACTAAGGATCACGAAGGAAGGTCAAGAGCTTTAACCACGACGGATCATCGAAGGCTTGTTAGAACTGGGTTCTCTGCGTTCCCCCCCAGCGATTCGGATCTGACGATAAACTTGAGTGGTGGCCGGTGAACGCGACATTCTCAACTACCCAGCTCCGAAGCGTCCGCCGCGGGCGACCTCGCGGCGGGTGGGCATTCATACTTCATCTGCGGGTGGCGTTCAGAATGCGGCCGAACGGGCCTGGCGGCTAGGATGCAACACGCTGCAGATCTTCTCGTCGAGTCCCCGGCAATGGGCGCCGTACGAATTGGCGCGTCCGCAATGCGATGAGATGCGAAGGCTGCGCGAGAAATATGACCTGAAGCCGTTGGTCATTCACACCAACTATCTGGTGAATCTGGCCTCTTCGAACGAGGCATTTCTTAAGAAATCGATCGAAGCATTTCGCGGAGAGATTGAGCGGGCGCTGGCTTTGTGCGCCGATTATCTGGTGTTGCATCCGGGATCGTTTCGCGGGGCGGATCGTGAACAAGGGCTTTTGAGAACCTCCGCGGCCATCGCCGCGTCGACCACCGGCCTTGATGTGGCCAAAGGTGGGCTTACCATTCTGATTGAGAACACGGCTGGCGCGGAGTTTTCCTTAGGCGCAAGCTTCGAGCAGGTTGCGGAAGTGTTGGAGCATCTGGGAGGTTTGGTTCCAGTGGGGGCCTGTATCGATACCTGCCATACACACGTGGCGGGATACGACATCGTGAGCGAAGCGGGAATACGGGACACGCTGAGTCGATTGGATTCTACGGTCGGGCTGAAGAACGTGCAGGTATGGCACTGCAATGATGCGAAAGCCGCGCGCGGATCGAAGTTGGATCGCCACCAGCATATTGGCAAGGGAACGATAGGTCTGGAGCCATTTGGCTGGTTACTGAATGATCCGCGGTTGGCGCACGCGGCGTTCATCGCAGAGACGCCGATCGATGAACCGGGGGATGATCGCAAGAACGTCGAAGCATTGAAGAAGTTGGTCAAGCGGTAGAGACTCTGCGCAAATTGGTACAATATAGGTTTATCTATAGCGCCCCTTTCGCCTATGCCACAGGAAGAAAACACGACTGTATCCCGCGATCCTCGCAGTGACGATCGCTACGATGCGCAGCGCATCGAGAGCAAGTGGATCGAGCGCTGGCAGGACGATCCGTCGCTGTACGCCGCAGAGCGCGACTCCACCAAACAGAAATATTACGTTCTGGAGATGTTGCCTTATCCCTCAGGCGCGCTGCACATGGGACACGTGCGCAACTATTCGATTGGCGACGCCTTGGCGCGCTACATGTGGATGAACGGCTACAACGTGCTGCATCCCATGGGATGGGATTCGTTCGGGCTTCCGGCGGAGAACGCTGCGATTGCCAACAACACGCCGCCGCGCGAGTGGACCTTGCGCAACATCGCGAACATGAAGGCGCAGATGAAGCGGCTGGGCTTTGCCTACGACTGGTCGCGCGAAGTTACGACGTGCCTGCCTGACTATTACCGGTGGAACCAGTGGTTCTTCCTGAAGCTGTATGAAAAAGGGTTGGCCTACCGGAAGAAGAGCCGGGTGAACTGGTGTCCGCAGTGCGCTACTGTTCTGGCGAACGAGCAAGTGGTTGCGGGACGCTGCTGGCGGCACGAAGATACCGTAGTTGAGCAGCGCGAGCTGGAGCAGTGGTTTTTGCGCATCACGCAATATGCTGACGAATTGCTGCGCGACTTGGACAAGCTGACGGCGTGGCCGGAAAAAGTCCGCACCATGCAGCGGAACTGGATCGGCCGCAGCGAAGGTGCGTTGGTCGATTTCAAGTTGGACGGAGCGGTTGGTCCGGCCGGCTCGACCATCACGGTTTTTACTACTCGGATCGATACGATTTACGGCGCGACTTCGATTCAGTTGGCACCGGAGCATCCGCTGGCCAAGGACTTCACTGCGGAAAATGCCAATCTGCGGACGAATGTCGAGCAGTTGATTGGGGAGCAACGCAAGGCGAAAGAGGCGGGGGATATCGGATCGATCGAGAAGCATGGTGTGAGCACTGGCCGTCATGCCATCAATCCGTTCAACGGCGAGCGTGTGCCCATCTGGGTGGCGAATTACATTGTGACCGATTACGGAACGGGCGCGATCATGAGTGTGCCCGCCCACGATGAGCGCGATTACGAGTTCGCCAAAAAGTATGGGCTGAAGATTCGGCTGGTCATTGTTCCCCGGCCGGACGATCCGGAAGAAACCGTGGTTGAGCCAGTGTTGCCTTTCACAGTGGAAAAGGGGTCGTTGGTAAATTCCGCTCAGTTTAATGGCCTGAATTGTGAAGAGGCGATTGAGGCGATGTCGGCTTATGCCGAAAAGAACGGCTTCGGCAAAGCGACCGTGACGTATCGCCTGAAGGACTGGGGAATTTCGCGCCAGCGTTATTGGGGAACGCCGATCCCGATGCTGTATTGCGAGAAGGATGGTATTGTTCCGGTCCCTGAAAAAGATTTGCCGGTGATTTTGCCTCCGCAGGTGGAAATTACTCTGGCCGGCGGATCGCCGCTGGGTAGGGTGCCGGAGTTTGTGAATACGACGTGTCCGAAGTGCGGTGGTCCGGCGCGCCGCGAGACGGACACCATGGACACGTTCGTCGATTCGTCCTGGTACTTCTATCGCTATACGGATGCGAAGAACGATCGCGCTCCTTTCGAATCAGAGATCGCGAACTACTGGTTTCCCATCGATCAATATATCGGCGGTGTCGAGCACGCCATCCTGCACCTGATCTATTCGCGCTTCTGGACGAAGTTCATGCGCGACATGGGATTGATCAATAACGACGAGCCCGTGGAACGCCTGTTCACGCAAGGCATGGTGATCAAAGACGGCGCAAAAATGTCAAAGAGTTTGGGGAACGTTGTTTCACCCGATGAAATGGTGAAACGTTTCGGCGCAGACAGTGCGCGGCTGTACAGTTTGTTTGCTGCGCCTCCTGATCGTGACCTCGATTGGCAGGACGATGGCGTTGCCGGCATTCAGCGTTTCATCGGGCGTGCGTACCGGTGGGTAGTCGAAAAACAAAAGATCTCCGTCGTTGCCGGCGGATTTGCCCCTGGAAAATCGCCGGGCGACCGGCCGCCCGCGAGTTGCGCCGGCAGATGCACAAGACAATTGCCCGTGTCTCCCGCGATTTCGGAGGGCCGTGGCACTTTAACACCTCTGTTGCCGCCTTGATGGAGTTCGTGAACTTCTTCATAAGTGCGAGAAGCGACATCAAAACAGGCAATGTTCCGCTTCAGAAGATATCGACGAAGCAAAGCGCGACTCTCGTCCTGCTGCTCGCTCCCTTTGCGCCTTTCGTGGCCAGTGAACTCTGGGAGGTACTTGGTGAAGAGGGCGGCCTGCTGCGCGCGCCCTGGCCGAAGTACGATCCGGAGCTGGCGAAAGAGGACGAGATTCAGATTCCGGTGCAGGTCAACGGGAAGCTGCGGAGTGTCCTGACCGTTCCTGCCGACGCGAGCGAAGAGACCATTCGGCAAGCCGCGTTCGCCGACGAAAAAGTTGCCGCGCTTACGGCAGGCAAACCAATCGTTAAGACAATCGTGGTTCCGAAGAAGCTCGTCAACATCGTTGTGAAATGAAAAAGCGCCTGCCCAAGGAACCTGAACCCGGCAGGCGCTTCTCCGAACTCACCTCATTGCGTTTGATCGGATGAGTTCGAGCCGTTGGGCACAATCACTAACGCCTGGTGCCGATTACCAAAATCAATCTCAGACAAAGCCATTTGCGAACTGCCTGACGCGGGGTGCAACACCACCGCATCTTGAACTGCAGCGGCATCAATGGCTTTCAACTGTCCCTGGGCGGTTGCGACTACCTTGTTATGTTGCGTAATACTTACATTCAGATCGGATCCCGAGCCGGCCCACGCGACCTTATAGTTTCCGGGCTGAAGCTGGGTTGACCCGATCATGGTGGGTTGATCGAGAACCAGGTGGCCTTGATTATTGCCTCGAGCGAACGCACTGAAAGGAAGAATGAGGGCAAGCGCCATCACCAAGATGAAGTACTTTTCCGTTCTCATTTACACACTCCTTCACATCAACAAATTGATCGATCCTCGTAAGAGATGTTTCTCTCGGGAAAATTCTCTATGTTTAAGAGATGCGCGACAGGCGCGACAGGTGCGGGTTTTAGGCAGACTTTACCTAGTTTTACGATTCGCCATCAGTGAGCAACTCGCAGCGGCGTGATTGCGCTATGCTACTTGCGATGGAACATCGATCTCCCACGGTTGAAGGCTTCCGACTTATGTTCCGCTACCCTGCGTTTGGATTGGCGGAAGTGACCTGGCGATGGAGCCTGGGGCTGGCAGGCTTGTTGGTTTCGGGTTTCGCACTGATCGAGTACCTCGCCACGTTGCCGGTGTCGCAAGCCGACTTGCTCCTTTTGAAATCGAGGCAGCCAGCGCTCATGGCAAAATCGCTGTCGCGGATTTTGCAGGGCAGCGGGGCGCGAGTAGTAGAGACGACGATCGTTGCCGTCGTTTTTGGAGCCATGGCGTGGATCATCGTAGGCGGGCTAGGCCGCATGGCAACACTGAAGGCGCTGTTCGGGCATTTCCGCGAGTCTAGTGCCACGCAGGAGATCGACGCCAGCGGCAGTGCGCGCTCACTCTTTGCCCTGAATTTCTTTCGAGTGGCTGCGTTACTTGCTGCTTCGGTAGCGTCTTTTGCCCCCGGGATTGCGGTGCGCCTGTCGGCAGTAAAGAAGCCTGATCCGGGTCTTGTATTCTTCGCGCTGTTAGGTGGAGTTGGTTTGATCGGTTGCGCGTGGTGCATGGTCAACTGGTTTCTCTCGCTGGCCTCGGTGTTCGTGGTGGCGCGTGGGAAAGATGCGTTCGGCGCTATGGAATCTGCCGTCGATCTTTGCCGGAGAAGGTTTGGAGCGGTGACGGCCGTGAGTTCATGGTTTGGGCTGGCTCATCTAAGTGTTTTTATGTTCGCGACCTTCTTGTCGCTATTCACGTTCGGACTTCTGGGAGTCTTGCCCGGTGCTTTGGTTTTGCTTGTCATGGCTCTGCTCGCGCTGGCTTATTTTCTGATCGCCGATTTTCTGTACGTCGGGCGTCTGGCGGGGTATGTAGCGATTCTCGAGTTGCCGGAAGTCGCGGTAAGAATGGATAGTCCGCTGATAGCTTCTCCGCCTGCGCCGGAAAAACCGCCGTCCTCGAATGGGTGGGGCATCGATCCTGACGAGCTGATATTGAGTGACGTGCCGGTGTGAAGTCTTGTTCAAGCGCCTAGTTAAGATCTGCAGACGCAGTCAGGAGCTTTGGCTTTACACTTACGCACCAATTTGAGAAACTCGATAGTGGAAACCCAATCGATCGTAGTACTCGACTTCGGCGCCCAGTATTCACAGCTCATCGCTCGCCGCATCCGCGAACAGAACGTATTTTCCGCTGTCCTGCCTTGTAACGCCACACTGGATGAAATTCGTAGCTACTCGGCGGTAGGGATTATTTTGTCGGGCGGGCCGTCCTCGGTTTATGACAAAGACGCACCCACGGCGAACCCCGGCGTCTTCAGCATGGGCGTGCCGGTGTTGGGCATTTGTTACGGCTTGCAATGGATGGTGGCCTCACTGGGCGGAAAAGTTCGCGCGGCCAGCAAGCGGGAATACGGCCACGCGCAGGTCGAGGTGAAAGAAGGATCGCGGCTTTTCCGCGGATTGCCGAATCATTTTTCGGTATGGATGTCACACGGAGATGAGGCGGAGCAGTTGCCTCCGGGATTTACGCAGACGGGCAGCTCGCCCAATGCGATTGCCGCCATTGAAAATCCGGACAAACGTTTGTGGGCGGTGCAGTTCCATCCTGAAGTGCACCATACGCAGCACGGCACCGACATCCTGAAAAATTTCGCGCTGGAAATTTGCGGGGCGAAACCAACGTGGACAGCGCAGCACTTTATTGACGCCACGGTTGAGAATGTACGAAACACGGTTGGTGGAGGACGGGCGATATGTGCGCTCTCTGGCGGCGTGGATTCGGCGGTGGCGGCAGTGCTGGTTGATCGAGCGCTGCGCGACAAGAATGGCAAATCGAGCCTGACATCGATTTTTGTCAACAACGGTGTGCTGCGCAAGAACGAGTTCGAGAAAGTGCAACAGAACCTGCGCGACAAACTGGGCCTGCATCTGGATGCAGTCGACGCCAGTGAACGATTTCTGCGGCGCCTGGCGGGGATCACCGATCCGGAAGCGAAGCGTAAAATCATCGGCAACGAGTTCATTGCGGTATTCGACCAGGAAGCGCACCGCATCGAGCAAGTGGAAGGCAAAGTCGAGTGGCTGGTGCAGGGAACGCTGTACCCCGACGTGATTGAATCGCGATCGGTGCGGGGGCCGTCGCAGGTGATCAAGTCGCACCACAATGTCGGTGGCTTGCCGGAGAAGATGAACCTGAAGTTGATCGAGCCACTCAAGGAATTATTCAAAGATGAAGTGCGGAAGATTGGACGCGACTTGGGAATGCCGGAAGAAATCCTGCAACGCCAGCCTTTCCCCGGGCCGGGGCTGGCAGTTCGAATTTTGGGAGACGTGACTCCGCAGCGAATCGAGATCCTGCAAAATTGCGATGAAATCGTGGTTCACGAAATCAAGCAGGCCGGACTCTATTCCAAGATCTGGCAATCGTTCGCTGTGTTGCTGCCGGTAATGTCGGTTGGCGTGATGGGCGATCAGCGAACCTATGCCTACACTTGTGCTGTCCGCGCGGTGCACTCCGAAGACGGTATGACCGCCGACTGGGTGCCGCTGCCACACGAAGTCCTGAAGTCGATCTCCAGCCGCATTGTGAATGAAGTGAAAGGCGTGAATCGCGTGGTCTACGACATTACCTCGAAGCCGCCGGGAACGATCGAGTGGGAGTGAAAGAGCGCCCTAGCAACTGCTCGGATGCGTGCGGATACTTAGCGACCAGCAGCAGTTATGGATGGACGACCTGAAGTCCGAGGGTTTTCTCAAAAGCATCGAAGTCTCGGTCACGATGCAAGAGCGCGTGCTCTCCGAGAATGCAGAATGTGGCAATCAAGCAGTCAATGGTCTTGCGAACTGTATAGCCGCGTTCTCGCAGGGTCCGGTAATTCTGTGCGGCGGCGATCGCTAAGTCTATTCCGCCGTTTTCGAATACGCGGAAGCGGCCAGGGAGTTCATCCCGGAACAGAGAAAAAGTCGTTGGGTCGGGCATACCCTGTAGCACCTCGCAAAAAATGAGATCGGTGAGACCGATGCGTTGTTGAGACATCTGGCGGTCCAACCAGTCGGTTTGAGGGTTCACCGTGCCACGTAGATAGTCGACCCAGACGGTGGTATCTACGATCACCATGAGTTTTCAGTCAGAGACGCGGCTCCGGCGAGACTTTTCAAGATTGCCTTCCCACTGTACTTTTCCACGAAATTTGCGAAAAGCTCCTTGGGCATGAGTGTCTGCAAGCAATCTCAAGGCGGCTTCCACGGTTGCTTTCTTGGTCCGCGCGCCGCAGCTCTTCATGGCTCTGCGCATTAAGCGGTCGTCAATTTCGATGTTGGTTCGCATACAAATACATCTCTGATGTGTAAATATATCAAAAATATGTGTATGCTGTCTTGGAATCCCTGGTGTCCGCTCACGACTTGTCTACTAGCTTGCGTGAAATCGCCGTGACCAGCTTGCGGGGAGCAAATCGTGTCGACTCGGCCACTGCCCAGTTGAGCAGGCCAGAGATGGTGAGTGTTTTCCCCGACATCAAGGCGCGATAGCCGTCCTTGGCCACTGCTTTGGCGGTCATGGGGCGAGATAGTTTGAAGAGAATCGTCTCGTCTGTCCCGGCTCTTCCCTGAAAACCCGTGTCCGTCGGCCCTGGACAAAGACAAGTGACCGTCACGCCGGAACCTTTCAGTTCGTTGGCCAGCGCCTCGGAAAACGAAATCACATACGCTTTGGTTGCGTAGTACACAGCCATGAGCGGCCCCGCCTGAAATCCGGCGGTCGAGGCAACGTTCAGGATCTTTCCGCTTTTGCGCTCGATCATGGGATTCACAAAAAGATGAGTCAGTTGAGTGAGTGCAGTGACGTTTAACTGCATCTGGCCCGAGGCTTCAGCCAGGGGAATTTGCGCGAAGTGGCCCAGCACTCCATACCCGGCATTGTTCACCAGAATGTCTACTGCGATGCCTTCGCGTTGCAGTTGATCGAACAAAGCCTGAGGCGCATTGGCGGCGGTGAGATCGAGCGAGATGGGTTCGACCGAGACGCCAAACTGGCGGCGAAGTTCGTCGGAAAATTTAGCGAGTTGTGCACCATTCCTCGCTACCAGAACCAGGTTGTAGTGATCGTGGGCGAAAAGTTTTGCCAGTTCGTAGCCGATACCACCCGAGGCGCCGGTGATGAGTGCAGTCTGCGGCTTGGAGGTCACGGTCATCTTGATGCTCGGCGTGTGGCAGAGATCAAAAGAATCTTATGCCGCGGAAGGTCGCGGAGGAAGAGGCGAACGAGAAACTTGCACAAAAAAAACGGGAGCGTTCATCCGCTCCCGGTTAAAGACCAAAGATAGCTGTCTACGCCCCGACCAAGGCCGGCTCAGCCTCGTAAATCGAGTACCACGGCGTCGCGGCCTTGAGTTTCTCGTTCACGTTGTTGATGTTTTTTACGCCTTCTGTTTCAAGCCATTTGCGGAAAGCGTCCGCGCCCTGCTTGGCGTAGATGGGGATGCCGTCTTTCCAGGTGGCGCGGCCACAAAGCACGCCGTTGAACTTCACGCCGGACTCTCCGGCCAGTTCCAGTGTTTCGCTGAACTCAGCGTTGCTCACGCCAGCCGACAAGTAAATAAATGGCTTGGTCGCGACGCTTGCCGCCTTATGGAAGTGATCGATCGCTTCCTTCTTTGTATAGGCCTTCTGCCCGGCAAAACATTTAACGCCTTCGACGAATTTCATATTCACCGGCACTTCCACCTTCAGAACGTCCACGCCGTAACGCGGCTTGCTGAATTCGCGCATGCTCTCGGTGACGATCTCGGGCTTCTTCCTGGCATACTCCAGGCCTTTCTCGTCGGCACCTTCTTCGTAGCCGACAAACTCCAGGAAGTAGGGAATATCATTGGCGCGGCACTCGTCGCCGATACGCTCGACCCAGGCATGCTTCTTGTCGTTGACATCCTTGGGATCGAAAGGAGTGTAGTAGAGCAGGATCTTGACGCAGTCCGCGCCGGCTTCTTTTAAGCGGCGCGCAGACCAGTGGTCGAGCAGATCGCCCAGGCGTCCGGGACCAGTTTTGTCGTAGCCGGTTTTCTCGTAGGCAAGAAGCAGTCCGGCGTTTTTGGCGCGACGCTTGGACGCGGGCAATCCCCACTCGGGATCGAGCAGAATGGCGCTGGCATGCGGCGTCAGAACTTCCGTGACCAATATCTTGAATTCTTCCATCATGGCGTCGCTGACCTGCGAACCTTTTTCTTTAGCCAGCGACTTTTGCAGCGAGCCGCGCTGATCCATCGCGGCCGCGGCGATGACTCCGCGGTCGGTAGAGACCTTTTTCAATCCAGCCAACTTCCCAGGGGTAATCTTCATGAAATCCTCCGATAAATGCGTCTGAACAAGAGCGTTAGTAAGGCGCCACCATTGTAATACTTTCGGGCGCGGGGGCGCGGTGATGGGCGAGCATCAGCGGGAACCACGGCTCGCACTCGCACCGGCTACTAAGCCCAGCCCTAAGCGCTTATCTCGCGCGGATCGTCTCCGGCGTGCAGAGTAAGCGCATGATCGGACAAGGAAAGACGAGCGATGAAGGTTCGCAGACCGGGGGCGCGAGTGTCGCTACTTTGTTCGCGGCGACGCAACCTTCTTCACTAGAACTTGGAGTGGTTGCAGTATTAGCACAAGTGTGCGATTATCGCCGACGCTGACCCGTCGGAATGACTTTGTCACTCTGAGTTCCGGCCTTTTTCCGAGCATGTCCGACTTTCCACAGACCGAAGAGCACTTGGGAAAGACTATTTTAGGGCTGACAAGCGAGCCAGCAGAGGTACTGGCCGATCCTAATTTCGTCCTTTCGCTAGCGCGTGGCTTACGGGTTATTGAGGCCTTCGAAGGTCATACCGAAGGGCAGTCGGTAGCGGAGGTTTCGCGCGACACCGGATTATCCCGGGCAGCTGTGCGCCGACTACTCATGACGCTGGAGCAGTTGGGGTTCGCGGAAAACACCGGACGAGTTTATCGCCTGACCACTCGCGTTTTGAAGCTGGGCTTCTCTTACCTTTCATCGACATCTCTGCCAGCGCTGGCGCAACCTATCCTGGAGAGGGTCACGGAACTTTCTCACGAGTCGAGCTCGTTGAGCGTTCTGGAGGGAGATGAGATCGTTTATCTCGCGCGTTCCACGGCGAAGCGGGTGCTGTCGGTGGGCCTTTCGGTTGGAAGCCGGCTGCCTGCTTATTGCACTTCGATGGGACGAGTTCTGCTTGCGGCCATGGCAGAGGGCGAGCTGGCTGCATATTTGGAGCGGCTGGAGCCGCGAGTCCTGACAGCTAAGACGGTGACCGACAAAAACCAGCTCAAGGCGATCGTTCAACAGACTGCGCGAGAAGGCTACGCCGTTACGGACGAAGAACTGGAACTCGGGCTCCGCTCCATTGCTGTGCCAGTCCGGTCGCGGCAAGGGCGCGTGGTTGCATCGATGAATATTGGCGTGCATGCCGCAAGAGTTTCGGCGCAAGAGTGCGTCGATCGCTTTCTGCCGATCCTGCAGGACAACGCACAGACCTTTGCGCAACTGTTGGTATGAAAATGTTTATACGCAAGCCTCGGCCCCACAAGAAATTCGGATGGGCCGGCCTATGGAAGCAACTCGCTGGGGTCCTTGCGATGGTTTCGTGTTTGCTGGCGGGGTCAACGGGTTCCGAAGCGCCGAAGAGTTTGAAGAAGCCGCAGCCCCTGGTGTTCATCGGCGGCATTCCATTGGCCAAGGTCGAGGGACGCATCGATCACATGGCTTTCGATCCCAAGGGCAGGTTGTTCATCTCAGCGTTGGGAAACGATAGCGAGGAGGTCATTGATCTTTCGCGCGGAATGCGAGTACACAGCATTACTGGGATCAAGAAACCACAAGGCGTCGCGTACTCACCCGAGACGAACAAGCTTTTCGTCGGCAGCGACGAAGGCAAACTCTACATCTACGATGGAAGTTCTTTCGAGCAGATTGCGGCTCTCGACTTCGGCGACGACGTCGATAATCTGCGATACGATGCCGCAAACAAGAAGCTCTATGTTGGATTCGGCGACGACCAAGAAGGTGCGATCGGCGTAGTGGATGTGCAGACCGGGGCACGCAACGACGAAGTTTACAAGCTGGGAGCGCACCCAGAATCATTTCAACTCGAATATCTCGGCCCCAACATTTACGTGAATTTACCGGCTCTGAATCAGATTGCCGCCATCAATCGCAAGACCGGGAAGATCTCACGTTGGAAGGTGCCTTTTGAAAGCAATTTCCCTATGGCGCTCGATGAGTCTCGCCACCGCGTCTTTGTGGCGACGCGCGAGCCCGCACGCATGGCGGTGTTCGACACCAACTCCGGCAAAATGATTGCAGCTCTTCCGTGCGTGCAGAACTCTGATGACATCTACTATGATTCGGCGCGAAAGCGTATTTATGTTCCCGGCGGCGAAGGTCACATCAGCGTGTTCCAGCAGAACGGTGCGGATAGCTATGCGCTGGTCGCCAAAATTCCGTCGGCCGTCGGTGGGCGTACGGCGAATTACCCCGGCAAAGGCCGGAAAGGCCTCGATTCCTTCTACGTTGCGGTTCCGGCGAGAGCCGATGAAGGCGCGGAAGTGCGAATCTATACGGTGCAAGATTGATGGCGAAGACTGAAAAACCAGAAAGCACACCCACCGAAGAGAAACGCATGTCGCGTCTCGTGCCGTACCGTCGAGCGCAACCCAATTGCCAACCGGACTACGCATATTCCGCCTACCGTTCTACGCTGCGGCGAGCGCCAAAATTGCCACTCATTGTGCTGCCACATACCTTGTCAGAAGTTACCGGCCCGCTTTTCGGTCACGAGAGCACTTCAGAGACCGACAGTGATCTAACCCGTCAGCACAACGGCGCTCCGCAAGGCGAACGTATCATCGTGACCGGTCGAGTGCTGGAGGACGACGGCCGTCCGGTCGCGAACACGCTGGTGGAGATATGGCAAGCCAATGCAGCGGGGCGTTATCTGCACAATGGAGACGATCATCGCGCGCCTCTCGATCCCAATTTCTCTGGTGCCGGACGTACCCTAACCGATGCTCAGGGCAATTACACTTTTGTCACCATCAAGCCAGGTTCTTATCCGTGGCGCAATCATGAGAATGCCTGGCGGCCTGCCCATATTCACTTTTCTTTATTCGGAAATGCGTTCGCCACGCGACTGGTCACGCAGATGTATTTTCCCGGCGATCCGTTGATGGCATACGATCCGGTCATGCATTCGATTGCTGATGACAAAGCCCGCCAGCGGTTGATTTCGCAATTCGATTTGAACATCACGCAGCCGGAGTGGGCACTCGGCTACCGTTTCGACATCGTGTTACGGGGGCGCGAGGCCACGCCCTTCGAGGAATAAATGACGCTGCCTCACACTCCTTCGCAGACTGCGGGCCCTTATCTGCATATCGGGATGACGAATTCGCGGTCTCGTGCCTGCATCGCTGGGCCAGACGCGAGAGGCGAGCACATTCATCTGGAGTGCCGCGTGCTTGATGGCGACGGTACTCCGATCACCGATGCCATGATTGAAATCTGGCAGGCAAATGCCGAGGGCAAATATTGCCATCCCGAAGACACGCAGAAGAAGGCCGACGATCCGGCCTGCTTGGGCTTTGGCCGATTGGCCACTGACGAAAAGGGAAGCTGCGTCTTTGAAACGGTTGTGCCGGGTCAAGTGCCTGGGCCGGACGGCAACTGGCAAGCGCCACATATGAACGTATCGATCTTTGCGCGCGGATTGCTGAAGCAGTTGACCACGAGAATTTATTTTGCCAATCACCCTGCCAACCATGAAGATGCGATACTGACGCTTGTCCCTGAAGAGCGTCGCGAAACGTTGATGGCGGCGCGAGATCCGTCGCGTCCGGGATGGTGGGTTTTCACCATCCAGCTCTGCAGCGACAAAGAAACCGTATTCTTCGATATCTGAAGACGGCGATCCGAAGGAACTCGAGGCAAACCGGAGGAACGGCTTGGCGGTGCGTCTGATCGAAAGTTTGGCAACGACCGAGGCTCTCGCCGAATTGTTTTCGGATGAGTCGGTGCTTCGCGCCATGCTGGATTTCGAAGTCAGCCTCGCGCGCGTCGAAGCGGAGTTGAAAATCATTCCTCGCAAAGCCGCAGTAGCCATCGCGAGGGCCGCGAAAAATGGAAAGTTCAACACCTCCTCCCTGGCTGCCGCTACCCTTCGCGCCGGAACGCCTGGAATTCCCATCGTCAAAGCTCTGACCGAGGCCACGCGGAAGATCGATCGCGAGGCCGCCGGCTTCGTGCACTGGGGCGCAACCAGTCAAGACGTCGCGGACACGGCGATGATTTTGCTTCTGAAGCGTGCCCAGCCGGTGATCGAAAAAGATCTCTCGCGATTGGAAAACGCGCTGCGCGGGCTCGCGAAAGATCATGCCAGCGCGGTGATGTTGGGGCGCACCCTTATGCAGCCCGCGCCGCCGGTGACCTTCGGACTCAAAGCGGCCGGCTGGCTGGATTCGATTGCTTCTTGTCATGCAGATTTTCGGCAGTCTTTCTCGAAAGCTCTGATGCTGCAGTTCGGCGGCGCCAGCGGCACGCTGGCAGCTCTCGGCAATCGAGGCGAAGCAGCCGGAAGAAAACTGGCATCGGAACTGGGACTGAGCTATCCCGAAGCGCCCTGGCACACGCGCCGCGAGCATCTCGCCCGCCTGGTATCTTCGTGCGGAGTCTTAACCGGCGCACTGGGAAAAATTGCCGCCGATATAGCTTTGCTCATGCAGGCTGAGGTGGCCGAAGTGGCCGAGCCAGGGGGACAGGGCCGCGGCGGTTCTTCTACCATGCCGCACAAACGCAATCCGATCGGCTGCGCGGTCACGCTCGCTGCGGCCAATCGGGCGCCGGGACTTGTCGCTTCGTTCCTGACCGGAATGGTGCAAGCGCACGAACGCGCGGTCGGAGGA
The DNA here is from genome assembly GCA_963708575.1 of uncultured Acidobacteriaceae bacterium. Taxonomy (GTDB): domain Bacteria; phylum Acidobacteriota; class Terriglobia; order Terriglobales; family Acidobacteriaceae; genus DASVWZ01. The sequence continues at coordinate 2,430,970 of CAVPTB010000007.1, read as the reverse complement.
TGGCAATCCGAGTGGCCGATTTTGGCAAGCACGATCCAATCCACCGGCCTCGCGACGGCATCCATGTTGGAGGTGGCGCAGGGGCTCATCGTTTACCCGAGACGAATGCGTTCTAACCTCGATGCCACGCGAGGACTGATCTTCGCCGAGAAAGCAATGATGGTCCTGGCCCCCCAACTCGGCCGCGATGTCGCACACCGGCTCATCGAAGAAGCCACGCGTGAAGCTGTTTCCGGCGAGCGCCATCTGTCCGATGTGCTCGCTGAAATCCCGGAAATATTGAAAATTCTCGGAACCAAAAACATCGACCAGTTGGAGCGCCCGGAGAAGTACCTGGGATCGGCAGAACGGTTTCGCAAACGCCTGCTCGATTCCGCCGCTCGAACTTCGAAATTTGAAACGCGCCAGGAGTAGAGAACTTTGCCTTTCCTTACCGCTGAAAACACGCGGCTCTTCTACCGCCTCGAGGGTAAGCCCGGCCGCCCGGTTTTGGTTTTAAGTCATTCGATCGGTTGCGACCATGGCATGTGGGAATCGCAGATCGCAGACCTGATCCCGCATTTCCAAGTCTTGCGCTACGATATCCGTGGTCACGGCGCCTCCGATGCGCCGCCGGGCCCTTACACCGTTGAACAGCTCGGACGCGACATGCTCGCGATGGCGGACGCGCTGAACATCGAAAGGTTCGCATTTTGCGGTTTGTCTCTGGGAGGAGCGATCGGGCAATGGCTGGCGATTCATCGCAAGGGAAGGCTGACAAAACTAGCGCTGGCCAGTACTTCGCCGCAATTCGGTCAGCCGGCCAACTGGGAAACACGGATCAAAATGGTCTCCGCCGGCGGCATGGCTGCAATCATCGACCTGGCCATGCAGCGATTTTTCTCTGAGGAGACTCTCGCGCGTCGCGATTCCTACGCCGAGTCCGTACGGTCGGTTTTACTCGGCACTGATCCTGCGGGCTACATCGGATGCTGCGCCGCCTTGCGCGATATGGATCATCGCGAGAAGTTGAAAGAAATCGATGTGCCGACATTGGTCATGGTGGGCCAACGCGACGTGTCTACGCCGTGGGCAGGACATGGAGATTCGTTGGCTTTAGGCATCGCCAATTCCCAAGTGGTTCATTTGCCGGCCGCGCATTTGTCGAATATCGAGCGTCCGCGAACGTTTACCGCGGCGTTGATGAAGTTTCTTAAGCCCCCAGACGGAAAAGATCCCCTGGACGCGGGATTGGAAGTGCGGCGGGCTGTTCTGGGAACCGAGCATGTGGATCGTTCCCTGGCTAACGCGACGGAGTTCAATCAGGATTTTCAGCAACTGATCACGCGCTATGCATGGGGCACAATCTGGACTCGCCCGGGGTTAAGCCGCCGCACTCGACGTCTCCTGGTTCTGGCCATGATGGCGTCTCTGGGGCGCTGGGAGGAATTTCGACTACACCTGAAGGCGGGCCTCGCTCACGAGCTCGAGCCGTGCGATTTGCAGGAAGTGCTCTTGCAGGTTGCAATCTACGCCGGTGTGCCAGCCGCCAATACGGGATTCCATATTGCGGGCGAGATCCTGAATCAGAGCACGAGCGCGTCTGACATGAAGTAATACCTTCACACGACTCAAAAAAGTCAGCAGCAGGTGACAAGATGATGCTTGACTTCCAGCTCTGGACAGTGGTAAAGCTGTCAGACCAATTCCGTTCTGGTGATTGCTCTACCATGTCGGCAGAGGAAATTCTTGTCGGAGCTGTGGACGGACATCTGAACCGCTTGACAATGAGACAAGCAGGTGGATAGCGTTGTCGCCGCAAAAAATAGCGATAATCGCACATTTTGACCGTTCTCGGAGGCTTGCATGCATTGTCGGTTGAACGCAACCCTGTTGTTGGGCTCAATCCTGACTTGGCTGACCTTGTCCATTTCGCTAGTTGCGCAGACCAATACAGGGCGAATTCTGGGCAGCGTTACCGACCAAACCGGCGCTTCCGTCGCTGGCGCCACGGTTACGATTACGGACACGCAACGCGGCGTCACCCGCACTCTGACAACCGACCAGTCCGGGGCTTACGTCGCTCCCGAATTGCTCCCAGGCGTTTACAAGGTTCGGGTAGAAGCCAGGGGTTTCAAGAGCGCAGAGCGGCCTAACATCCCAATCGAAGTCGCGAAGGATGCGCTGATTGACTTCCCGCTTCAGCCCGGTGAAGTGGCGGAGACCGTCGTGGTCAGCGGGGAAGTGCCGCTCCTCGACCCGACATCGTCCAGTTTGGGTGGGACTCTGAGCAATGCCAGCATTAACGATCTGCCGCTGAACGGACGCAATTACGAAAATCTCTTGCAGTTGCGCCCGGGCGTGGTGCGGTATCCGGGCGGCGGTTTCTCGACCACCAGCAGCAACGGACTTCGCGCCGAAGACAATGCGTACGTTATCGATGGGCTTTACAACAGCGAGCCTTTTTCGGGACAGGGCATCATCAATGGCGCCGGTATCGCCGGAGATTCGGCGACCATCCTGCCGATCGATGCGATACAAGAATTCAACCTGCTGGAAAACCCTCCAGCAGAATATGGCTGGAAGCCGGGCGCAATCGTCAACGTCGGACTGAAGTCGGGAACCAACGGACTTCACGGTACGGCGTTTGCATTCGGCCGCGACGGAGTGATGGATGCGCGCAACTACTTCAATTGCGCAAACGATCCCTGCGCCTTCGGTCAAACGCCAGCTCCCAAGAATCCGCGCACGCTGGAGCAGTTTGGATTTTCGCTGGGCGGTCCGATCATCAAAGACAAGGCCTTCTTCTTCGCAGCCTATGAAGGGCAACGCTACGACGTAGGCAACTCGTTCGGCGGCGTAACCAGCCCGTCGATGGTGTCGATGCCCGCCCCCGCCACGCCGAATTGCACTTCTCCACTGGTCAACGGTGATTGCGCGGACAGTATTCCCAACGCGGTGGCCGATCTGTTGGCTAACGGCGTGCCCATCAGCCCTGCCAGCTTGAATATCGCCGGTTGCGCGATGAGCGGCAATACGGTTACTTGTAACGGCACGGGATTTCCTCTGAACAACAACCCAACCATCAACATCGTTAATGGATTTCCCAATCAAGTCGGAGTCGATAACGTCGTTGCCAAAGTCGATTACAACCTCAGTCCGCGTCAGAGCATAAGCGGAATGTATTTTTTTGGAAATAACTCCGGCACGGTCGAAGACTTTCCTGAGCTGCAATCCAGGTGGCGCTCCCAGATTCACACTCGCGCTCAAGTGGTCGGAGGAAACTGGGTCTACACTCCAAGTGCGCGCTGGATCAACGAGGTCAGAGTTGGCTACAACCGGCTGTACCAGCCAACTCTTCCTGGAGATCTCAACACGCCGGCATCGGACTACGGCCTGAACACTGGCGTAAGCGGTCCGGATACTGGCGGCCTTCCTCGAATTGGGTTTGCGGGATATTTCTTCCCTGGATTGGGTGCCTTCAAATGGCCAAAGTTCCAGGGCCCCGACTCGATTACTCAGATCATCGATCAGATTTCCTACACTGCTGGAAAGCACGCGTTGAAGTTCGGCGGCGAAATCCATCGCAACTACGTCAGCGGCGGTGCATTCGGTAACGCGAGAGGCAGCATCACTTTCCTGGGCGGAGTCGCTCTGGCGCCGACGGCTTTCAATCCCAACGGATCCTCGCAATTGGAAGATTTTCTGGCGGGCGATCCCTTTAAGGCGTCGGTGTTGACAGGCAATCCGACCCGGCAATCGCACAGTTGGTCCTACGCCGGATTTATTCAGGACGACTGGCGCGTGACCAAGACGTTGACCTTCAATCTAGGATTGCGCTACGAGTTCAACTCGGTGCTGAAAGAAGACCACAACCTGCTGGGCAACTTCGATCCTAACTTGGGAATTGTGCAAGTGGGCAAGCAGATCAGCAGCGCCTATAACTCCGATCCGAAGAACATTGGCCCCCGATTCGGTTTTGCCTGGGACATGACGGGCAAGGGAAATACGGTGCTGCGCGGCGGTGGCGGCCTGATCTATGAGTTTGTGAACTGGGAGAGCTTCCTGGCCTTCAATAACAGCTTCGGTCTGCCGAGCGTTCCGACTGGCGCTGTTATCTCTGGCACCGGCACTGCCAATCCCGTGACCGCCGGAGGATCGATCACCGCGGGCAATCTCACGGTTATTCCTCTTCCGCAGTGGGACAGCACAACGCCACTCTACGGCAATCTGAGCAACAGCGGCATCAACTGCGACCCGAATGCGGCCGGACCGTGCGCCATCATGGGCGTCGATCGCAACCTCACGACTCCGTACGTCTGGAGTTACGACCTAAACATTCAGCACGCCTTTACGCCTAACCTTACGTTGGAGGTTGGGTACGTTGGCAATCACGGATCGAATCTGGTTGGCATTCGCGACATCAACCAGGAACAACCGGGTACGGACTCACAAACCACACGGCCGTTCAACGCAAAGTTCCCTTACCTGAGCAACATCTTCCAGATGGGGAATTTCTACCGTTCAAACTACAACGGCCTGCAAGCGACGTTGACTTCGCGAAACTTCCACGGATTAAACATGGTCGCCGGTTATACGTACTCCCACTCGCTTGACGATGTAAGCGCGAACTGGGATTTCGGTGCAGGGTATGGCCTCCCCCAGAATTCCCTGAATCCCGGCGCCGAGTACGGCAACAGCGATTTCGACGTTCGCCATCGCCTGACTCTGTCGCTCACTTACGCGATCCCCGGCAAGAAAGGTTACGGGCAAATGCTCGAGGGCTGGGAGATCAACTCGATTGCGACCCTGGCCAGTCCGCAATACTGGGGACCGATCGACTTGACTACCGACCTTACTGGGTTGGGCGGCCTGCCCGTGAGCCCACCACAAGCCACTCCGCAGCGTTGGGATTACTTCGGCAAGGCCTCTGACTTTAAATCAGGGCCGCAGCCTATTCCCTATTACTCCGGCAACTCCAACTCCGCCTGCGCCGCTCAAGCACTTAGCATGGATGGCGGCGTTGCTAACGGACCTTACCAGCAGGCACTAGCGTCGTTCGGGTGCTATGCCAAGGGCAACTCGATTATGATTCCGCCGGCCTACGGTCAATTCGGAACCATGCATCGCAACATGTTCCCGGATTCTGGTTTCCGCAACCTGGATTTTTCGCTGGCCAAGAACTGGCATTTCGGAGAACGTCTGCATGCCCAGTTCCGGGCGGAGTTCTTTAACATTCTGAATCACCCCAACTTCGCGAATCCTTACGGTGGCCAGAACGGTTATGGCCAGAACGATCCGGGCGCGCCGGGAACGTTCGGTTGCGAATGCGCTACGCCGGATATCGCGGCTGCAAATCCGGCCGTGGGTTCCGGGGGGCCGCGCTCCATTCAATTGGGACTGAAGTTTATGTTTTAGCTCGTTCGTCTGATCGAGGGCCGGAGCCACTCTGGCCCTTTATTCTTCAACTCGCTCGCTTCAGATTCCGAGCCTCTAGCCTTCATCCGAGAGAGTGTTTCATGTCGAAGATTTTTTCTGCTGCAGTTGCAATCGTTCTGCTAATGATGTTTTTCACTCCTGCCTTCGGACAGACCCAACCGGAGCGCACCATCGACGAAATAAAAACCGAAGCCGTCAAACGCGCCGAAGAAGGCCGATACCCGATGATTGGGCTTGATCCAGCGGACGTCAAGGAAGCCTTCGCGTCGATTAAGACTCGCGACAAAGATGAATGGGCTGCGGCATTCATGGCGGTCGGTGACCGCTACATGAAAGAAGGGGACTCGCTCGCCACAAGCGATCCTACGAAAGCGAATGCGGATTATATTCGCGCCTGGCGAGTTTATTCATTCGGCCGTTGGCCGGTGCCATCTTCGCCCGGAAAGCAACGTTCTTATGAAAAAGCACTGGAAGCGTTTCGCGCTCATGCCAAGTTTCTCGATCCCCCGCTGGAAGTTGTTCGCATTCCTTTTGAAGGAAAAGAGATCGTCGGCTACTTGAGACTGCCGAAGAATCATCAAGGCCCTGTGCCGCTCGTCATCGCGGTGAACGGACTCGATAGCCGCAAAGAAGATCTTTCGGAAAGTTTCGCGGCTATCTTGCCCTTTGGCATTGGATTTCTCGCGGTCGACGGCCCGGGAACCGGCCAAGCCCCGATTAAAGTCAACGTGAATTCAGATCGCATGCTCTCCCGCGTCATCGACTACGCCCAGAGCCGACCGGAGATCGACAAGAACCGGTTGGCGGTACATGGCGTAAGTTGGGGAGCTTATTGGGCGGCCAAACTGGCAATCGTGGAGCGCGACCGGCTGCGAGGAGCGAGTATGCAGTCCCCACCCATCGACGGGTTTTTCCAGAAAGACTTCGTGCTGCATTCGCTGCTCGGGAACCGTGAATATCTGTTCGACCAGGTTCCCGCTCTGATGTCGATCATGGAGGGCGTTACGTCGGTCGACGAGATGACGGCGCTTTTCGAGAAGCTGTCGCTGGTGAAGCAGGGACTGCTGGGAAAGCCGACCACGCCCATGCTCGTGATCGGTGGAGTCCTCGATACACAGGTGCCGATCTCGGATCTTTATCTTCTGTTGAGCAAGGGAGACGTTCCGAAAGACGCGTGGATCAATCCGCAGGGAGGTCATTTGGGAAGGCAGGTGAAGGTTTGGCCCGATCCATTGATCTTCAAGCAGGTGATTATTCCGTGGCTGGTTCGCAAACTGGATGCGCAGACCGAACCCTCAGCAACAACCCCAGCAAAATAACCTCGGCGCCCAGGGCGAGCGGAGTCACCCTGGGCGCGACTTAGACTAGCGGCGATCCCAGTGGTCGCTATGGTCGTAATAGCGTTCACGCTTGTCACGATTCACATCGCGATATTCGTGGCGCAGTTCACGGCGTTCGTGTGCTGCGGCGGAGTAATCTCCGCGATACTCATCACGACGCAACTCCCGGCGATCGTGGGCAATCTTGGCCTCGTCATGACGAATATCCTGGCGCTGCCTCCAGCCATCGTCCGCCATCAAACTGCCCGCGCCCAGCAACACCAAAAGCAGAGTTCCAGCAATTGTGCGCTTCATATGCCATCCTCCTTCTGCACCACAACGCTTCTGACAGGTGTAAACCCGCACTGGGAGCCAAGAGTTGCGCGGGTGCGCAAGTATGTGTAGAAGCGGAGGTTGGCTATTCGGTCAAGAAGGAGAATGTGCTGTTAGGTCACAAGCGCGGCGCTGCACAGTTTTAGACTTCAGCGGTTATTTTGGAGGCCGAACACGAAGGCCTCGCTGTTATCTGCCGATTTTTGCTGTCGGCATACCCTTGGTTTTCGTCAGTCCGGTCCCAACTGGATAGTCAATTAAGGAGTTCCTGCTTTCTTGTCTTGGTTTTTGCGCGTGAGTTCGACTCAGATGGCGATGAAAAGGCATCGACATCCCCGTTTAGGGCGAGGATAATTGGGTTCCTGAATTTCAGCTCACCTCTAGCAAATCAGAAAGGACCCTTATGAAACACCTCATCTTGCTCCTGGTCGCAGTTGCAATCCTGGGCGGCATGGTTGCCTTCATCGCCCCCACCGCAGGACGCGCCGATGCAGCATCCACTCCGATCTTTGTAACCGAAATTCCACAAGGATATCGCGATTGGCAATGGGTTTCTTCCGCCCATGAAGCAGGGAACCTCAACAGTTTAGGCGCAGTCCTAGGCAACGATGTGGCGATCAAGGCTTTCCGCGCGGGAACGCTTCCGTACCCCGACGGTACAATCATCGCCGCCTTGCATTACCATCACGTCCCATCAGCGGAAAACAACAAAGTCTTTGGCCAAGCCCAATCTTTCGTTCCCGGAACCCCCACGAACATTCAGTTTATGGTCAAGGACTCAACCAAGTACGCTGCAACTGGGGGATGGGGATTCGCTCACTTCGCGGACGGCAAACCTGGCGACGCGACGTTTATGAAGACCTGCTTCCCCTGCCACGAGAAGGCCAAGGCGAGCGATCTTGTCTTTACCCGTTACGCACCTTAATGCTGAAAGAGCAGAACAGAAAAGAATGAGCGATGGCCACGCAAAAATTAAATCGAGTCGTGCGCCTGCAATCGTTGGCGTGACATCGCTCATTGATTCGCGATGAGGCCAAGGGACCTCGCAGAGTTGTGCTAACGCCTGCTTGGAACAGTTAGGGCCTCCGCGAGAACGAGCTCGGGGATGTTATCAGTGCCCGAAATATCGCCGTACCGCGCGGCGGATGTTTCTCACACCGGACTGCCTACTTACTTTTCTTATTAAGGCGCCACACTAGCGTGAGCGGGTCCTGGCCTTTGTCAGGAGTGATCAACCCGCGTTTTTCGAGCGCCTCCACAGTACTGCGATTGGCTGACGCGGGGCGTATGGTCTCGTTGTCTTTCAGCTTGCGTAGCACCGGCTCACGGCCGAGTGAATCAGTCTCAAGTTGGTAACCTTGCTCCATGTGCGATAGGAGGTCCTGTTCAGTTTTCGTCAATTCCGGCACAGCGGCAGCAGTCGGGCTTTTCGAAACGCGTTTCTTCTTGGTTGCCATTTGATCCCAGATCGTAACAGTGACAATGAGTGGCGAATTATACCTCGGCGAAGCAGACTGTCGAAATCGCCATCGCACTGGTTGATCGTTCTGAGTCCGAAACGGCCTGTTACGCCAATTCCGAAACGTGGTTTACTTTCCCAAGCTGAAATCTGCGGTTGAATCGCCGGAGACGGCGACCGGTTTGTCCTGCGTTTTCGCGTTTTCGTGCCATCCCACCAGTTTGTACTGGCCGTCGGGAATGTTGTCGATCTTGTAATTTCCCGCGTCGTCGGTCAGGGCGAAATACGGGGTTGGCGTCACAATAAGGAAGCCTGACATCTCCGGGTGTACATTGCAAAATAGCCGCGCGATTCCGGATTGTTCGAACTTGAATGAGCGCTTCTGTCCCTGCGGCCAAGTACCGAGATTCTTGCCGGGCACCTTGAAATTCCCTTCCACGAAGAAAGGCCAGAAAACGTTGTGGGAAACCTTGTCTGCATTTACGAAGTCAACCGTGGTGCCTTGTTGCACGACTAGCAGATGAGGCTGGAACATCATGCTCTTCTCGCTCAGGACAGGGTGCTCGGCGGGAGGGGGAAAACTCTTACCCGGGACTGTATCGACATAGACGACGGATGGTCCGCTGACCCCGGAGATTCGGCCACGGATGCTTCCAGCGTTGGCATAAACGCTAAACAACAAAACAGCCAAGACAGCAGTGATAGAAATGCGATTCATCGGTTCTCCTTGAAAGAAAAGTTCATTGGGCTGCGGCAGAGTTTTTGTGCTTACCGCGTTCTGTGGGTTGAGCTGAGTGGTTAATCCGTACTTCAAGTGGCAGATCGAGTACGCGGGGAACGATTTGCAGACGCGTCCCACGGGCGGTCAATTTGCTCAGCTGCGCTTCGGCCGATAGTCTCTTGAATTCTCGAATCGTGATCCAGGCTCCTACGATGAGCAACAGGAAGGCGAACGATCCTGTCGCAAACAACAGGCGTATGTTTCCGGCGCTTAACTCGTCAGTTTCAGGAGCATTCCTGTGGAAGTCTCTATCGGTTGGGCTTTGCCAGTCGGAAGCCATCAAGGGCACGTTCGTTCTCGCGGCTGCCAAAGCCTGGTTCGAACCGGCGGGAGGATAGCTCTCCAAGTACCGATAAACGTCCGCCGCCTCATCCGGGCGGAGGTAGTAGAAAACTGGCATCCTGCCGCGATAAGCGACGGGAGGCGTGCCCATCGAGATGGTCGCTCCCTTGATTACCTTTCGGACAAGTCCAGATTCGGTGGTCCTTACAGTGAGCGCGCTCAGCGGTGGAATCGATCCCCGCAGTAGCTGCTGTGGATTGGGATTGGTTCCAACGGCACTGTGGCAGACGTGGCAAGTGGATTTCGCAATCAACTCGCCGATGCGCAAATGCGATTCTTCCAATGTGATTTGATTCTTTTCAGAGCCGGGAATTCCTGCCAGCTGTCGCAAATAAGCGAACAGTGAAGCAACTTCCAAGGGGCTCAGATGACGAAACGATGGCATATCCTGCCCGCCATTCTCGAGTCTTTGGACGATCGCTGTCCGGGCCTGCTTGGCCAGAGCAGCGGCCTCTGCGGGTTTCATGTCCACGCCGAGTTGCTTCATGCGATCCAGTGTCAAGGCAACGGAAGTTGCGCGCACCGGATCGATCACCGAGCCAATTTCCGGCGGAGCGCCTTGTCCGGACTCGCCGTGACATCCCTGACAATTCATGCGATATAAGTCTGCTCCGCGAATGGTCACGTTTGACCCGCTGGCGGTGAATGAGGTCGCGGGCTCGAAACCGGGCGACTGATTCTCAAGATCTCGCGGAGATGGTCCAAGCTTCCCGGTCTTCCCCATGCTGGTAACTCCGAAATCCCGGTCGAGATGGCTAATCCAGCTCTCACCGTTGACAGCCGTCACCTGGACAGTCTGGGAGTTCGCCGTCTGACCCTTAAGCGATGAAACCAGTATGAGAGCGATTGCGAGGGATTCGGGAAACCTCAGCATGATGAAGCACCTCCGCCTCCCGCGCTCCAATCGTGTAAGCAATTCGGAACTTGGTGGGGACAGTGTGAACATAGAAAGTTAGGGAGATGTGAATGTCATGCCGGGGTCAAGGCGGCGTCGCTTTTTTGTTGAATCTATGTCAGCGCGGAGAATTCAGCCCGAATCGAGCAGTGGGAAGAAAAAACGGAGAGTGCAAACAGGTTTACTGGCGCGCCCGGAGAGATTCGAACTTGAGCGGTTGAGAAGGCGTGAGCGAAGCGGGAGCCTTCTGGCGAAATCCCGAGCGAAGCCGAGGGATCGATGAAGTACTGGCGCGCCCGGAGAGATTCGAACTCCCGACCTACAGCTCCGGAGGCTGCCGCTCTATCCAGCTGAGCTACGGGCGCGCTGCGATTAATAAAGTGTACATGCAGAGCGCAGCGCTATCAACGCGACGGCGCTGACCGCGAAAGGAAAGGGATGGGTGTGGCACCCATCCCGCGTTGACTTTGAAATTTACCAGCGATCTCGACGGCCACCACCGCCGCCACCGCCGCCGCCGCGTCCACCGCGATCGCGGAATCCGCCGCCGCCTCCACCACCGCCGCTGCCGCGTTCCGTCTTAGGACGGGCTTCGTTTACGTTCAGCTTGCGCCCACCGAGCTGACTGCCATTCAGCGCCGCAATGGCTTTTTCTCCGTCCTCGGAACTGGACATTTCTACAAAGCCGAATCCCCGCGAGCGGCCCGTGTCGCGGTCGGTCATGATGCTGACACGATCGACTTGTCCGTAAGTACCAAACAGCTCCCGCAGTTCTTCTTCCGAGGTGTTGAAGTCGAGATTCCCAACGAAAATGTTCTTCAAGCGAGTGCCCTCATTCTGAGCTATTTGAGTGTGGGCGACTTCGGCGGGGGAGCGAACGCTGGTTGGCGGGCTTTAGAGCCGGAGTTGACGAACAGTCAAACGCGGGAGAAGTATAGCAGGTCTGTCCAGGGCCGGAAGGAAATGGGAGTAGCCCCCTTTTGCCGCAACCTGGCTGCGCCGGATATCAGTGACGGTGCGTTAACACTTATCGATCCGCCAGAACCGTTCCTCCTGGTAGCCGAGCTCCAAAAGGCGGTTCTTGGGGTCGTGGCGCTTGTCACATTGGGGACACTTCAAATAGCGGCTCCACGCCGTGCCCTGGCGATCGTAATTCTGAGGGACCGCAAAGGTGGTTCCGCAACTGCACGGGACGAGAAACATCTTCAAATCTTTGGGATCCGCCGGCTTCGGCCTTTTCTTGGCCCGCGACATGATCAGTCCTGATCCACCGCGGCATAGGACTTCTTCTTCCGCTGGTTGGACTGCAGAACTTTCTTACGCAATCGCAAAGACTTAGGGGTGATTTCTACAAACTCGTCGTCGGCAATGAACTCGATGGCCTGTTCAAGATTCAACTGGCGGAAGGGAACTAAGCGAATCGCTTCGTCGGCGGTCGATGCGCGCATGTTGGTCAGCTTTTTCTCGCGAACCACGTTTACGTCGAGATCGTTGTCTTTCGCATTTTCGCCAACGATCATGCCTTCGTAGACATCGATGCCGGGGCCGACGAAAAGCTCTCCTCGCTCCTGCAGGCCCCAAAGCGCGTAAGCGGTCGTCACCCCTCCACGGTCAGCTGCCAGCGCGCCGGTCAACCGGTGGGGAATCTCTCCCTGCCACTCGGTATAGCCGCCGAAGAGCGAATTCATCACGATGGTGCCGCGCGTGTCGGTCAGCAACTGGCTGCGCAAGCCAATCAATCCGCGGCTGGGGACGCGGAATTCAATGCGCACCCGGCCGTAACCGTGATTGTGCATGTTAAGGACTTCGCTCTTGCGGGAGCCCAGCTGTTCCATCACGACGCCCACGAAAGCTTCAGGCACGTCGATGGTCAGATGCTCCACTGGTTCCATCAGTCTGCCGTCGACGCGCTTGGTGACGATCTCGGGCTTGCCGACCATCAATTCGTAGCCTTCGCGCCGCATCATCTCGATGAGAATCGAGAGCTGCAATTCGCCGCGCCCCATCACCTTGAAGACGTCGGTACTGTCGGTATCTTCAACCCGAAGCGAAACGTTGGTCAGCAATTCTTTCTGCAGACGATCGCGCAGATTTCGCGAAGTGACAAAGGTTCCATCGCGTCCGGCAAACGGAGAATTGTTGATGGTGAACTGCATGGCGATGGTGGGTTCATCAATGGTGATCGGCGGTAACGGCGAGGGATTCTCGGCGTCGGTGATGGTCTCGCCAATGGTGATGCCTTCAACCCCGGCTACGGCGATGATGTCGCCCAGAGAGGTTTCGGTCGTATCGGTGCGTTTTAATCCAGAAAAGGAAAAGAGTTTGGTGATCTTGGTCTTGTGGAAAGAGCCGTCCAGCTTGGCGATGGCAACTTCCTCGCCGGTGCGCATGGTGCCGTTGAATACGCGAGCAATGGCCAGTCTTCCGAGATAATCGCTGTAATCCAGGTTCGCAACCAGAATCTGCAACGGTCCATTCGCATCGCCGGTGGGCGGAGGCGTGGTGGCCAAAATCGCTTCGAACAGGGGCTGCAGATTTTCTCCGCCACCCTTGATGTCTCTCGAAGCAGTTCCGGCTTTGGCGTTGGTATAGAGGATCGGGAATTCGAGCTGCTCTTCTTTCGCATCCAGGTCGATAAAAAGGTCGTAAACCTCGTTAAGAACTTCTTGCGGACGCGCATCGGAGCGGTCGATTTTGTTGATCACGAGGATCGGAGGAAGGTGCGCTTCCAGAGCTTTGCCCAGGACGTATCGAGTCTGAGGCAGAGGACCTTCGCTGGCATCCACCAGCAGCATCACGCCGTCGACCATCTTGATCGCGCGCTCGACCTCGCCGCCGAAGTCACTGTGGCCCGGCGTGTCGACAATGTTGATCTTGATGTCGTGGTACTGGATGGCGGTGTTCTTGGCCAGAATGGTGATGCCGCGTTCGCGCTCCAGATCGTTTGAGTCCATCACTCGCTCGATGATGTGCTCGTTCGAGCGGAAAGTGCCGCTCTGTTTCAGCATGGCGTCGACCAGAGTGGTTTTGCCGTGGTCGACGTGCGCGATAATGGCGATGTTGCGAATACTTGGATTCAAGAAAGTCCTTCCCGGAGTCTGCTACTACTACTTTACTATGCAGGACGGGAAAGGTTCTTTCGGAAGGCATCCGGGCACGTTGATATTGGGAATGTATTAACCCGGAAGTTAGTTGGTTCAGCCTTCGTGCGTGCTCGTACTCTTGGCGGCGGGCTGCCCCGCCAGCCGCTGTTCTACCTCCTTTACCGCGCGTTTAGCCGCCAAAATCCCCTGATTTGTCTCCGAGATCGGGCCTTCAGAATCGGTGTTCGCAAAGAAGATGCGATCCATGGGCTGCCGAACCAAGGGCTGAACCTCGGTATAAAGCCCCGGAGTGGACATATAAAGAGGATGGCCGCGGCGGTAGATGTGGACCTCGACAGGATCGACATTCGACCCCGGATAGAGCTTTTGGAAGTCCTTCAGCACGTTGGCGGCTACGGTTTTTGTACCCTGCTCGCTAAGCAACTTCGGCCGCTCGTTTTCATGCAGAGGGGTATAGAAGGTAAGAATGTTGTACTTTTGCTTATAACCGGACTGCTTGCGGATGGTCCAATCGGCGACGATGAAGTCGGTGAAGGTGTTTCCGGGACACCATGTGTCGTACCCCTTGTTGTAAACGGGCTTGTCGAAAATCAGATTGACCACCGGGTAAGGAATGTAGCGGATCTGGTGCATGGCGTCTTTCTGCTTATCGGGGAGGCCTTGCACGACGTAACGCGTAATAAACTTCGGAGTCGCCATAATGACCGCCTTCGCGGCGATCGTCTTCAACTCCGGGCCCTGCATGTAAGTCACCTGGACTTCTTTTCGCGAAGGAACGACGGCCACAATGGTTGCCCCCGACTGCAAACGTTCTGGCGCTGAAGCCAGCAGCATCTCGGATAACTTCTTGGTGATCGCGCCGAGTCCGCCTGGCCAGGTGTAACGCCGGTCAGCCCGATCCTCGCCGGCTTCGTCCTGCAAAGTGAAAATCCCGATGGTGGCCGCAGTGTCGTCGCTGGCCGCTCCCCAGTTGGATGGTCCGAAATTGTCCCACCACTGCTTGATCTCTGGCGGGTAGTCCTTCATGAACGAAGAGAATGGTTGGTTGTAAAGCTCGGTCGCACGCTTACGCAGATCGATCGCGAGGATCTCCTTACGAAACTTCTTGAATGCCTCTCGCACCGCCGGAGGGTAAGGTAGCTTGTTGATGCCTTCGCCCCAAGTATCGGGGACGAACTCGCCATTGATGATGCTGCCGTCCCAGTCGTCGATAGGCAGAGGCTCCAGGCCGATCTCTTTAGCAAAAGTGTAGGCATATTCATCTTTGGCGAGGAACGCCGAGCCAGTGGCGTAAGTGGCGCCCTGGTATTCCTGGACATAGGCGTTGCCGCCCCAGTGCGGTTCTTTTTCGAGCAACACAAAATCGCGATGGCGAAGCATGTAGGCGGCCGACAATCCGCTGACGCCGCCACCAACAATCGCGATATCGTGGCGCGCTGAAACCGGCGGCAGCGAGAAAACTCTGCCATCACGAACCTGATGACAGATTCGGTTTTCTTCGCCGTCGACCTGCGCCCCGTCGCCGGTTTGCGCCTGCAGCAGCGCGAGATCTACCGGACAGCCCGCCGAAATTGCTCCCGCCACAACGTACTTGATGAAGTCCCGTCGATTGGTGCTCATGTTCCGCTCCCTTTTTTAGTCCCCTTGTGCCGCCGCTTCTATAAGTTCAGCGCCGACTTCGGTTTTACCTTCGGCGCCGGCGCGCAGCCGATACCAGGTCACAATTGCAATCAGAGAAAACACAAAAATGATCGTGGAAATAGCGTTGATCTCCGGGGTGATGCCGCGCCGCAGCCGTCCCCATATTTCGAGCGGCAAAGTATTGTCACGCCCGATCAGGAAGAAACTGACTGCAATCTCGTCCATGGACAAAGTAAAAATCAGAAGGGCCGCGCCGATGATCGATAGGCGCAGGTTGGGAATCGTCACGCGCCAGAAAGTCTGCCAGTAGTTCGCACCGAGATCGAGCGAAGCCTCTTCTTGCGCGCGGTCGAGCTTCTGCAGTCCGGCGAAAACTTCCGTAGTCGCAACCGAGATCAACGCCGTGCCATGGCCCAGGACGATCGTTAGGAGGCTAAGTTTCACGTCGGTTTCACGGAAAAGCATCAGGAGTGAGAGTCCAGTGATAATGCCGGGAAGGATGAGAGGTAATAGCACAAGGCGGCGGAACAGCGCTTTGCCGGGAAAATTTGCCCGATCCAGCGCCAGGGCGGCCGGGATACCGAATGTTAGGGCAATAGCGACGGCTGCCACGGCTACCACCAGGCTGTTCACTACCGAATCCCAGATAGGGCCGTCGGCAAACAATATGCGATACCAACCCAGGGTAAGATTGCGCGGCGGAAATCCTCCGACACCCGCGCCGTTGAACGAGTAAACAATCAGGGTAACGATCGGCAGATACAAGAACGCAAAGACCATGAGAACGTGCCAAGGCAACCACCGCGAAGTCCTGTGCATGCCGCTCATCGGAAACCCCATTTCTTTTCCAGATTCTCGGAAAAGAAGAGCAGCCCGACTACCAGCCCGAGCATGCAGAAGGAAATTGCCGCACCCAACGGCCAGTTGTAGGCTGCGCCGAACAAACTGACCACAATGTTCGAAATCATGATGCCGCTTGGTCCGCCGAGCAGCAGTGGCGCGAGAAAGTCGCCCAGGCTGAGCACAAAAGCAAATGTCGCTCCGGCGAGAACTCCGGGAATGGAGAGCGGGAAGATTATTCGCCAGAACGTTTGCAGAGGAGAGGCGCCCAAATCGTGAGAAGCTTCCACCAGGTTGCGCGGGATGTGCTCGAGAGAGGCGTAGATGGGCAAGATGGCGAAGGGCGTGTAAATGTGGGTAAGGGTCAGAACCACCGCGAAAGGACTGTACAGCAGAAACTCCAAGGGGTGTTTCGTGAGGTGCACATACTGCAATAGGGTATTGAGAACGCCATCACTGCCGAGGATCGTCTTCCATGCGTAGGCACGTACCAGGTAACTTACCCAGAGTGGAATGATGACAAGCTGATACAGAAGGTCCTTGCGCCTGCCCGCGTGGAAAGAAAGATAGTAGGCCAGTGGATAGCCAAGCAGCAAAGCGAAGATCATCACCCGTGCGGCAATCCACATGGAACGAAAAAGCGTTTGCAGGTAGATGTTGACCCGCAGCAGCTCGCGATAGTTATCGAAACTCCAGGAATGAACGATGGTTTGATCCGCGGAAACTGACCAGAAGCTGTAACAAAAAAGCAGGAAGTAGGGGATCAACAAAAATGCCGTAACCCACAAGAGGGGAGGCGCTGTCACGGCCGCTCGGTATGCTCGGGAAAACATTTAGGTCGCCCCTCCACCCGGCGACTCGCGAACCGGGACAGCGTCTGCCGCTGAGAACTCAAATTCCTGATCTCCCTGCCAGTTGTCCCGAGATGCGGCTCTCACCGAAAGCGCCAAAGCTTGCTCACCGACGACCTGCAACAATTCAGTCGAACCATGAAATGCCCGATGGGCGACAGTGGCCCGGAACCGAACCGCGGCCTGATCTGCAATTCGCGCCCCGTCCGAAACCTGTCGAATATTCTCCGGCCGTAAAGAGAACAAAGCCGGACCGTCGGCAACGCTCGCTGGCCAGCGCAGCCCGCCGCACTGTGCGATCCCGCTTCTTACTTCAGCCCGCAGCAGGTTGGTGTGTCCGATAAACCGCGCTGTATAAGCCGTCGCCGGATGCGCATAGATCTCCCGCGGTGAAGCGATCTGCTCCAGTTCTCCGAGGCGAAGCAATGCAATCCTGTCCGACAAGACCATGGCCTCTTCCTGATCATGAGTCACGAAGACGAATGCGATGCCGACCTCACGCTGTAGCGACTTCAATTCCACCTGCATCTGCCGGCGCAAATTGGCGTCCAGCGCGGAGAGCGGCTCGTCGAGCAACAACAGCCGGGGACGATTCACCAACGCCCGCGCCAATGCGACGCGTTGCTGTTGGCCGCCGCTGATCTTCGAGGGCTTCGCGCCGGCGAAGGCGACCATCTTCACCATGGATAGGGCTTGCTTGACGCGCGATGGAATCTCCGCCTTGTTGACCCCACCCACGCGAAGGCCGTAGCTGACGTTCTCAGCGACCGTAAGGTGAGGGAACAAAGCGTAATTCTGGAAGACGGTGTTCACGCGTCGCCGGTAAGGAGGCAGCAAGTCGATTCGCTCGCCGCCCATCACGACTTCGCCCGAGGTGGCGTTCTCGAACCCGGCGATGATGCGCAAAAGTGTTGTCTTGCCTGATCCGCTCTCCCCGAGAATCGTCAGGAATTCGCCTTCCGCTACTTCCAGCGAAATATCCCGTAGAACGGCATTCTTGCCGAAGGACTTTGCCACCTTGCGAATGGAAAGCAGCGCCGTCGCTCCGGATTTGCCGGGTTGCAGGACCACAGGTTCGGTAGAGGTGGACATGGTAGATGAGCGTGACGATCAACAATGCGGTTACTGAGCCGCTTTCACCTCGTTCCAAATCTCGTTGTACTTCGTCCCGGCGCGGCACATTCTGCCAGAAGTAAATTCGCTTCTGATAATTGTCCACGTCATCGAGGTGCAGGCTCTTCACCTGCTCCGGTGACATGAGTTGCGCCGCAGCGGGATTCGCCGGCGTATAACCGGTGACATCGGAAGCTTTCTTCTGGGTCTGAGCCTCGATCATGTATTCCAAAAACTTGTAGGCCAGGTCCTTATTTTCGCTGCCGCTGGTGATCATCAAGTGATCGATCCATCCGGTGGTATTTTCTTTGGGAATGGTTTCGCCCGCCGGGAATCCAGCCTTTCGCAACTGGTTTGTCATAAGCGGCCACCCCATCGCCGCCACGACCTCGTGATTCTGAAAAAGATTGGTCAATTCGCCTCCGGTGGACCACATCTTGCGAATGTTCGGTTTGAGTTCCAAGAGCTTTTTCTTGACCGCGTCCAGTTGCTCGTCGCTCAAGTTGTAGAGTTGACCCGGATCGGGTTTGTCGTACCCTAGCAACTGCCCGGCCATGTATATCGTCGAGAGGTCGTCCCAAACCGAAATCTTGCCCCGGTATTTTGCATCCCAGAGTACGTTCCAGCTGTCAGGCGGCTGGGAAAAAGCCGTCGTGTCATAAATCAAAGGATTCGGTCCCCACATGAATGGCACGCCAAACACTTGCCCGTTGACGCGAACCAGCGGAAGGGAAGTCAGTTGCGGAGAGAGTTGGCTGTAGCTGGGAAGCTTCGAAAGGTCGAGAGGTGCGGCCAGTCCCGCAGAGGCGATGGAGGTCGCAACATCGCTCGAAGGCGAAATGACGTCATAGTTTCCCGCGCTCCCCCCGCGCAACTTGGCCACGAGTTCGTCGCTCGAACCCATGTAGGACGCCGAAACCTTACAGTGACACTGCTCTTCGAAGGCTTGAACGTAGGAGGGGTCGGCATAACCCTCCCAGACGAGCAAGCTCAGACTCGGAGTCTTCTTGGTGCAGCTTGAAAAAGACAGCAGCACAACCAGGATGAGTACGAGCGACGCTCCCCAGCGACGGATCATGTGTCTTTGCCTCCGAGCCAATCGTTACTTGTCTTCGCCTACCAATTCCGCTTTCCGGGTCAGAATGTTGGCGGCGTATTCACCCACAACACCTGAGTTTCCGAACTGCCAGGATTTGACCAGCTGTGGGGCGTAGCGCTTTCAAAATAAAAACTGTCTCCCGGTTTCAACCGGTAGTGCTCGTCTTGTACGGAAATCTCAAGTTCTCCTCGCAAAACGAACAGAAATTCTTCGCCTTCGTGGGTGTAAGACTCACCGCTGCCCGCTTTGGGGGCGATCCGGAACAAATGTGGCTCCATGACCGCGTTGCCCCACGCGAGCAACTCCATGCGAACTCCCGGGCCGGCCTCGAGCACTTTGCGATGTTGGGGAGAGACCAGCCGCCCATTGGATTCCGATGGCTCGAAAAAATCAAGGATATTGGTCTTGTAAAAACGGGCCAGCTTGCGCAGGGTGCTGACGGACGCGCTCATGTGCGAGCGCTCGATCGCGCTGAGAAAGCCGAGCGAGATTTTCACCGAGCGCGCGACGTCGGAGAGCGAGAGTCCGCGCTGAGTGCGAAGCCGGCGGAGGTGAGAGCCAATCTGACCGCCCCCAGCAAGAGGCTTGGAGTGGACCAGGCCCTCGCGCTTCAGCAGTTGGACGATGGCGGGGGCATTCATGCCGCGCACTTTTCGCAGAAAGCGCGCACGCTTCAGCAGCTTTATATCTTCCGTAGAGTAGAGCCGATACTTGCTGGCAGTACGTTGCGGGCGGGTCATGCCCAGGCTTTCCCAAGAGCGGATGACCGAGGGAGAAACTCCGACCAATCTGGCGACCTCGCCAATCTTCAAGCCCGGTTTAGGATCAATCGGCTTCATGCGCAAGTTGGCGCTCTCGGTCTTCCTTCAAGGCCTTGCAACAGCACGATTTTTTGCTTGACAGCCCGCGGCAGGTTCTCTAACCTTGCGCGATTATAGCAAGGTTTTCTTTTGGCGCAACCGGTCTAATTTTGAATTGAAACGGCAATCGGGAGGAGCCCTTCAATGTACCCGTCTCTCAGGCGTGCGCGGTGGTTCGGTTGGTCTGTTCTTGGAATACTCGCCGTTTCCCTGAACATTTCCTTTGCCCAAAGTACCGGAGGTAGAATCCTTGGCCGCGTCGCTGACCCCACCGGAGCTGTTCTTTCCGGCGTAAAAATAACCCTGACAAACACCGCTACCGGCGTGGCCCGAGATGCCACCACCAACGCCAGCGGAGATTACAGCGTCGTAGAGGTTCAGCCGGGGGAATACGAACTCGAATTTGGACTCACCGGATTTAAGAAGAGCGTTCAGAAGGGAATTACCGTCAACGTCAACCAGGTGCTGACCATCAACCAGACCCTGGAAATTGGCGCTGCCCAGGAAGTTGTTGAGGTCACCTCCGAAGCTTCCCAGGTTGATACGACCAGCACTCAATTGGGTGCCGTCATCAATGAGCGGTCGATTAACGATCTGCCTCTCAATACACGAGATACCTATCAGTTCCTTCAGTTGCAGCCGGGAGTTCAATCGCAGCTAGGAAGTAGCGGCAGCCTGTTCTTCGGTTCGGACGACGTCGGCTCCGTCTCGGTGAACGGCGGACGTACTCGCGCTAACAACTTCAGTGTGAACGGTGGCGATGCCAACGACCAGTTCGTGAACCTTCCCACGATTCAGCCGACTCCGGATAGTGTTTCCGAATTCCGCGTTCTCACGAACACCTTCGACGCTGAATATGGCCGGAATTCCGGCTCCGTCGTGAACGTCATCACCAAGTCTGGCACGAATAACTTTCATGGAGATGTGTACGAGTATTTCCGCAACACGGTACTGGACTCGAAAGGCTACTTCGACACCACCAGGCCGCAGCTGAACCAGAACCAATTCGGGGGCACTTTTGGCGGACCTATAAAGAAGGACACGACATTCTTCTTTCTGTCCTATGAGGGGCGACGGGTTCGTCAGGGCCAGTCCGGTCCGCAAGTCAATGTCATGACGAACCAGGAGCGCACGGGTAATTTCACGGATAATGGACCGTTTGTAGGAGGCATCAACTCGCAGGATCAGTTGGTGGCGGATGTGTTAAACGGGCGTCCCGGCTGCACCAGCGCGATCACGACGTTGGGAGGCACAATGCCCGTTGCCGGTGCTGCTTGGGCCTCTATCTTTCCCGCGAACATCATTCCCACGCAGTGTATGGATCCGGTGGCTGAGAATCTGCTGAACTTCGTGCCCACCGCCAATGTAGGCGCCAACCAATATCAGGTGGTTCCCACCGGCACCGATAATCAAAATCAATTCACGGTTCGGTTCGATCACCGCATCACCGAGCATCAGAGTTTCACCGGTTATTACTACTTCACTGACATCTACAACTTCCAGCCCTATGACACTTTTCAAGGTGCAGGAGCCAATGTGGCCGGGGTTCGGCAACTTCGACAACCAACGCTATCAGCAGTGGAACCTCAGCCACACCTACACCATCACGAATGCTCTGGTGAACGAAGCCCGCTTTACCTACATGCGGGAAGGTGAGAAGGGATTTCTGAAGCCGCAGAGCAACGGATCAGTCTACTCGGCCTGCACTTCGCCCGCGGCCCAGCCATATTGCTTTACCGGTACGTCGGACTCCTCTGGAATCACTTCGGTCTACGGAACCAGCCCGCAGTACGGCATCACCACCGGACTGCCGTCGACTCTAACCGGCGTGCCTTTCGTAAACGTCTCGGGGGGTGCATCTTTCGGGAACAACTGGGAAGGCCAGTTGCCGCAGGTCGGCAACACCTTCCAATGGTCAGATAACCTCACGTGGGTGAAGGGCAACCACACCATCAAGTTCGGCGCGGACGTGCGACGCTCCCGCTTCGATCAGTTCTACTATTACAACGTCAACGGCGAATTCGTGTTCGATGGCAGCGGCCCGAACGCCATCACCAGCCACGATGGAGCTACCTACGCTTCACTGCTGCTGGGCCTGCCGGATTCTTACTCGCAGGGCTCAGGACAAAGCGAGGCGATACGCGATACCGCCGTCTATCCTTTTATTCAGGACAGCTGGAAGATTCGTCCCAACGTTACTCTGAACTATGGGCTGCGGTGGGAACTGAATACCATTCCGACCGATGTCAGCGGCCACGTCGAAACGTTCCGGCCGGGACAGAATTCGACCGTCTACCCCTGCACTTTGAGTCCGTCGAGTGTCACCTATTTTCAGGGGTACGGGGTACCCAACCCAAATTGCACCAACACCGGGGTAACGCCGACCGGTCTGCTGGTTCCCGGAGATCCTGGTGTTCCGGCGGCCATGACCGATACTTACTACAAGGCTTTCGCGCCGCGCATCGGTCTGGCTTACAGTCCGAACGCCAAGAGCGGGTTACTGGGAAAGGTGTTCGGCGATAACGGCAAGACCAGTATCCGTACGGGCTGGGGCATGTTCTACAACCCGATCGAGCAATTGGTGCTGGCTCAATTCGGCGCGGAACCGCCATTTGGAGGAAGTTCGTTTCTATCCGACCCCTTCTTCAACACGCCGTTTATCAATCAGAACGGGACGGTTTCTCCCAACCCATATACCGGCGTAATTACTCCGAAGCCGAGAACCCCGGTCGACCTGTCTATTTTTCGGCCAATCCTCCTCTACGGAGAATTTCAGCCGCACCTGAAGACGCAGTACACCGAGCAATACAACCTGACCGTGCAACGCCAATTGGCGAACAATACGATGTTGCAAGTGGGCTACGTCGGATCGCAGGGGCATCGCCTGTTGGCGTCGCACGATATCAACCCGTCGAATCCGCAGACGTGTTTGGATATCAATTCAGTCCTAGGTGCAGGGACGTGCGCTCCAACCAGTCAGGATGCTCAATTTGTGATACCTGCGAACGCCGTTGCGCCCGCCGGCGGATTCCACGTGCCCTACGGGCCTAACGGTCCGACCATCATCCCGGCGGGAACTTCCATTGGTTCGGTTGCTCCTAACGGATTGAATCTGGTTGGCCTTCGACCCTACTCGTCTCCGAATTGCAACCCGTACACAGGCTCCGGCTGCCCCGTCGACGGAGTTCCGGTGTTCACCAGCATTTTCGCCGAAGATACCATCGCTAATTCCGATTACAACGCATTGGAAGCCATGCTGGAGAAGCGGTTCTCCAAGGGGCTGCAACTCCAGGCTTCGTACACGTTCAGCCGCTCAATCGACGAAGGGTCAACCTTCGAAGAAACTCTGAACCCTTACAACTTCGCCGCCAGCCGCGGGCTTTCGCTGTTTAACTCCACGCAACGCTTTGTGATCAGCTATTACTGGGACTTGCCCATTCCCAAGTACAACGGGTTCAAAGGCAAGTTATTGAGTAACTGGGCCGTGAGTGGAATTACTCAGTTCCAGAGTGGCTTCCCCATTCGCCTGCAAACCCAGGACGATACTGAGCTGATCAACAGTTTGTTCTTTGCCGGAACGGAAGCGCCCCAACGTATCGCTCCGTTCCAGACGTTGAATCCAAAAAACAACGGCGGATATTGGTTCAATACTTCGGCTTTCGTGGATCCTCCGCTGGGGCAATTCAACATCGGTACCCAGCGAACCATTTGCTGCGGCCCGGGACTGCAAGAATGGGATTTCTCGGTGCACAAGCAGATCCCGTTCAGCGAGTCTCGTTATCTGCAATTCCGCGCCGAATTCTTCAACATTTTCAATCACACGAATTTCTCCAACCCCGACGGGAACTTCTCCGACGGGCCGCAGTTCGGACAAATTACCCAGGCGGCAGCCCCGCGCCTGGTGCAGTTTGCTTTAAAATATTTCTTCTAGCCCGAAGTCCCGGGCGGCTTCTGCCGTCCGGGCATAAATCTAATGGCCGCACAATCGGCCTGAGTCCTCTGGAGATCCGGATGTATCCCGAATTAGATAAAGAACTGGCGACCTTCGAGCGCCGGACGCCGAAGTCCGCCGAGTCCCACAAACGCAATCTCAAGCGCATTCCGCTGGGTGTAGCCAGCAATTACCGCGCCTACGATCCCTATCCAATTTTCGTGAAAGAAGGCCAGGGATCACACTTCCGCGATCTCGATGGCAACGACTACATCGATCACAACCTCTGCTTTGGCGCGCTGATGGCAGGGCATTGTCATCCTGCAGTGATGAAAGCCGTGGAGAAGCGCCTGAGCACGGGCACCATGTTTGGCATGCCACACGACATGGAATGGGAATTGGCCGAGGTCATCTGTGATCGCTTTCCGGTCGAAATGTGCCGCTTCGGCAACAGCGGAACCGAAGCCACCATGCACGCCATCCGTCTTGCCCGCGCCGCAACGGGCCGCGACAAGATCATCAAGTTTGAAGGTGGATATCATGGCCTGCACGACTCTGCGTTGGTCAGCGTGAAGCCACATGCCCCAGAGTTCGGCGACGTTCACGATCCGGTCTCGGTTCCGGGCGGTCAGGGTGTCCCCAAAGCTTCGATCGGTAACGTGGTTGTCGCCACGTTCAACGATCTGAACACTGTCGAACTGCGCTTCAAGCAGAATCCCGGACAGATTGCCGCCATCATCCTCGAGCCCATCATGATGAACGTGGGCCTCTGCATTCCGCAGAAAGGCTTCCTGGAAGGTCTGCGCGAGATATGCACTCGCAACGGCGCTCTGTTGATCTTCGACGAAGTGAAGACTGGCGCAAAACTCGGCTGGGGCGGAGCTTCCGAATACTTTGGCGTCAAGCCGGACATGATTTGCCTGGCTAAATCGATTGGCGGCGGCTTGCCGCTGGCCGCATTTGGCGCGCACAAAGACGTGATGGACCTGATCTCGCAACACAAGGTCTTCCACGGCGGGACCTATAACACGAACCCGGTTTCGATGGCTGCCGGTCTTGCGACTTTCCGGGATGTGCTCACCCGCGAGAACTACGCGCACGTCGACAAGCTCGAAAAGAGACTGACCGACGGCTATCGGAAGACGATCGCCAAGGTCGGCCTGCAGGGTTATATCGCCAGCGCCGGGGCCAATGGCGCGCTGATGCTGTATCCGAAGGAGATCATCAATTACCGTGACTGGTTGACGATCGATGTCGATCTGTGGCGCCACTATTGGTTCGGTATGGTGAATCGTGGAGTGATGCCGCAACCCTACTGGTGGGACGAGCAGTGGACGATCTCGGTACAACACACGGAAGCCGACATCGACAAACACATCGCCGCTTTCGAAGACATCGCACCGGCATTAGCCAAAGCGCAACAAGAGCGCGAGGCTCCGGCGGTCGCGGTTCACTAGGTTCGCAAGAGTTTGGAAGACGACTGGTTGTCATCCTGAGCGGAGCGAAGGATCCCTACCGTGTGACTTCTGGTTACGGTAGAGATTCTTCGCTTTATTTGGAACGACAATTTCGGGAAAGAACTCGATGGGAGAAGAGCACAACCAGCCGCACCTGAAACGCGTCCTTGGGCGCGGAGACCTGGTATTGCTCTTCGTGGTTGCCGTTTTCAACCTGAACGTGGTCCCATCGATCGCGGCCAATGGCGGGGTCACCGTCTGGTTGTGGATCATCTCCCTCCTTCTGTTTTTCTTTCCGCAAGGCATCGCGGTTATCGAGCTGGCCCAGCGCTATCCCGGCGAAGGCGGTGTTTACCTCTGGGCCAAAGAGGTCTTCGGAGACTTTCACGGCTTCCTCTCCGGTTGGTGCTACTGGACCAACAACATGCTGTACGTCCCGACGGTGATGCTCTATTTCGTCGGCGTCTCGGTGTACGCACTCGGTCCGGGCCACGCTGGTTTAGCGGACAGCAAGACGTTTGCGCTCTGTGCCTCCGTCGCGTTGCTGGCGCTGCTGACGATCCTGAATATCGTCGGTCTGAGTGTCGGCAAGTGGCTTAACAACTTAGGTGGCATCGGGACGGCAATCGCCGCGGCGACACTCATCGGCTTGGGCGTGGTGATTTTTGCTCGCTACGGAACAACCATCACCGCGGCCGATTTCCGCATCCCCGCCGATCCCCGCTTCGTTCTCAATTCCTTTGGCGTGATTTGTTTCGGCCTGATTGGATTAGAACTGGCCTCAGTCATGGGAGACGAGATTCGCGATCCCAAACGCGACCTACCGGTCGCGGTGGCTTGGGGCGGGGTCCTTTCCGGCCTCCTTTATATCGGAGCCACGTTGACCCTGCTGGTCGCGGTTGGCAAGAATGACATCAGCGTGTTGCAAGGCATCGTTCAGGCTGTCAGCCACATGGCCACCAAAGTCGGCGTGGGATGGATTGTCGCGCCCTTCGCGATCATGCTGAGTTTCTCGATTGCCGGGATCGGTTCGGCATGGATGGGCGGTTCGGCCAGAATCCCGTTCGTTGCCGGCCTCGATTCGTACATGCCCGCATGGCTGGGCAACATACATCCCAAGTACGCCACGCCGTATGCCGCGCTGATCGTGCAGTTCGTGGTATCGCTCATACTTTGCGCCATTAACTTCACCGCTTCGGGCGGCGTGCAGGAAGCGTTCCAGACGATGTTGTCGTTAGCCGTTGTCTTGAACCTGGTGCCGTTCGTTTATGTTTTTGCCGCGCTGCTTAAATTTGCCTTCACCGAATCTGGAAAGAAAGGTCGCTACGGGAAAAGCGTATTGCTTCTCTCCGGCGGCAGTGGCCTGTTAACGACGATTCTCGGTATAGTCTTGGCCTTTTCGCCCGCCAAGCAAATCACTTCGGTTTGGCTGTACGAAGTCAAGATGGTCGGGCTCACAGCATTCTTCATCGCGCTGGCGGTGTTTTTCTTCTTTGTATACGGAAGGCGCAAAGCAACCAATGCAGCTCAGCTTAAGGACGTTGCGGTAGCAAGATCCATGTAGAAGTCCGTGTTTTCGACTTATAGAGTTGTAGGAGCATATATGCCAGGTGGAATCAAAACCGAAGTTCGCACTTATCAGATGTACGTGAACGGAGAATGGGTCGACAGCAAATCCAAGAAGACATTTCCTGTATATGATCCATCCAGCGAAGAAGTCATCGCCCAAGTCCCCGACGCCAATGCTGAAGACGTAGACCGCGCGGTAGCCGCAGCCAAAGCCGCCTTCGAAGAGGGCCCGTGGGCCTCGACCACTGCGCAAGACCGCGGAAGGGTCCTGTTCCGTTTGGCAGAAAAAGTCCGCCAGAACGCTGCTGCTCTTGCCGAACTCGAAGCCCGCAACACGGGCAAGCCCATCGTCGAAGCGGAGTTCGACATCAACGACGTGGCGACATGTTTCGAGTATTACGGTGGCTTGGCGACGAAGATTCTTGGGTTTGTAAATCCGGTGCCCGACAACGCCATGAGTCTGACGCTGAAAGAGCCCATCGGTGTCGCTGGCCAGATCATCCCTTGGAACTATCCGCTCTTGATGGGTGCGTGGAAACTTGCTCCTGCACTGGCAGCCGGATGTACCTGCGTCCTGAAGCCTGCCGAGCAGACGCCGCTGACCGCGCTCGAAATGGCGAACTGGTTCAACGAAGTGGGACTGCCGCCTGGGGTGGTCAATGTCATTACGGGCTTCGGCGAAAGCTGTGGATCGCCGTTGGTCAAACATCCCGATGTCAACAAGATCGCCTTCACGGGCAGCGCCTCCGTCGGCAAAATCATCGTCAAGGAAGCTGCAGACACGGTGAAGCGAGTTACGCTCGAACTCGGCGGAAAGTCGCCCAACATCTTTTTCGCAGACGCCGATTTCGAGGCAGCCATCGACGGAGCTCTCTTCGGAGTTTTTATCAATCAAGGTGAGGTCTGTTCAGCCGGCAGCCGCATCCTGGTGCAAAAGTCCATCTACAAAAAGTTCGTGGACGCGATGGCCGAGAAGGCCAAGAAAATCAAGCTGGGGGCTCCCCTCGATCGCGACACCAAGATGGGCCCGGTCGTCAGTAAAGATCAATACGACCGCATCCGCCAGTATCAGGAGATCGGCAAGAAAGAAGCCAAGCTGGCTACCGGCGGCGGAAGGGCAGAGAAGTTCGCGAAGGGTTTCTATCTGGAACCCACAATTTTCTACGACGTCGATAATAGCGCTCGCATCGCCCGCGAAGAAATCTTCGGCCCAGTGGCGACGGTGATTCCTTTCGAAGACGAAAAAGACGCCATCAAAATTGCGAATGATTCTCCGTATGGCCTCGCCGCCGCGGTCTGGACCCGCGACATTTTCAAAGCGTTCCGCGCCGTGAAAGCGATTCGCGCGGGCATCGTGTGGGTCAATCACATGCAGCCGACTTACGTTGAAGCTCCATGGGGAGGATATAAGCAATCCGGTTTCGGACGCGAGCTCGGTCCATGGGGTATCGAAGAGTATCTCGAAACCAAGCAAGTGCACATTAACCTCAACGAGGCTCCGATCGGCTGGTACTGAGATCAGTCGTTAGTCGTCGGTCTTCGGCCGTCGCCTACCTTGTTTACAGAGCTGGCAAGAACATGTTCGACGAAAGTCCAACGATCAAAGACTGAAGACCAACGACCGCACAACTGAGAACTGCTATGGCAACTATTCAATTGCGCACAGAGATTCCCGGACCCAAGTCGAAAGTCCTAGCTGAGCGTCGCGCCGCAGCCGTGCCGCGCGGCCTCTCCCACGGCACGCCGGTGTATGTCGCGAAGGCTCAAGACGCGTGGCTCGAAGATGTCGACGGCAATCGCTATATCGATTTCGGCGGAGGCATTGGCTGTATCAACGTCGGACATCGTCAAGATGCGGTCATGACGGCGATTCGCGAGCAGTTGGACCGCTTTCTTCATACGTGCGTTCAAGTGACGCCGTATGAGCTCTATGTGCAGCTAGCCGAGCGCATGAATCAAGTTACGCCCGGCAAGTTCCCCAAGAAAACGCTATTCGTGAATACGGGCGCCGAAGCGGTCGAGAATGCCGTAAAGATTGCCCGCGCCCACACGGGACGCTCAGGCATTATCGCCTTCGAAGACGCCTTTCACGGCCGCACCATGATGACTCTTGCTCTCACCAGCAAGACACATCCCTACAAGGCCGGATTTGCTCCATTTCCCAGCGATGTCTATCGAATTCCGTACGCGTATTGCTATCGCTGTTCGTATTCGTTGAAGTATCCCTCGTGCGACGTTTTCTGCGCCCGACACTTGGAAGACACGTTTAAAAGAGTGGTCGCCTCCGAAGACGTGGCCGCGGTAATTGCTGAGCCGGTGCTGGGCGAAGGCGGATTTGTTGCTCCGCCACCCGAGTTCTATCGCGTCCTGATGGATATCTGCCACAAGCATGGAGTGCTGTTCATCGCCGACGAAGTGCAGAGTGGGTTTGGTCGAACCGGGAAGCTCTTCGCCAGCGAGCACTACGGAATCGAGCCCGACATGGTCGTCTCCGCAAAATCGATCGGCGGCGGTCTGCCGCTTGCGGCTATCACCGGCCGCGCCGAAATCATGGACGCCCCCGGCCCCGGCGGCCTGGGCGGCACATTCGCGGGCAATCCGGTGTCATGTGCGGCAGCCCTGGCGGTGCTCGATCTGTTCGAGAAAACGAACCTGCTCGACCGGGCCAATGCTCTGGGGAATCGGTTCCAGAGGCGCGCCAAACAATGGCAGAGTCGCTGGCCACTTGTCGGCGACGTGCGTGGTCTAGGCGGTATGCAAGCCATCGAACTGGTGAAATCTCGAGAAGGCCGCGAGCCTGCAGCCGAAGAGACCAGGCAGATTTCACAATACTGCTACGAGCATGGACTGATCACGCTCACCGCCGGCTCCTATTCCAACGTCATCCGAGTCTTGGTCCCGCTGGTGGCGACCGACGAACAGATCGACGAAGGTCTGGATGTCATCGAGGCTGCCCTAAAACTCGTTTGCGAAAAACAAGGGGCGCTAGCTCAACCCGTATAGCTCTATAGAAACGCTACTACCAACGTTTCCACAGCAGGGCTGTTGAAGAGAGGTTATTCACGAATGCCAGTTGCCGCACCACCGATCAACAAAGTTCCGAATTACATCAACGGAGAATGGATTGAGTCGCGCTCCGCGGAATGGAGCGACGTCACCAATCCCGCCACCGCCAAAGTCATCGCCACCGTGCCTCTTTCCAGTAGCGCCGAAGTTGAAGCTGCTGTCGAAGCCGCTGCTGCCGCCTATCCCGCGTGGCGCCGCACACCTCCCGAGGACCGCATCCAGCCGCTGTTCAAGCTGAAGCAGTTGCTCGAAGATCACATCGACGAACTGGCCCGCATCATCACCTGCGAAAACGGTAAGACCTTTGCCGAAGGCAAAGCCGAACTGCGCCGTGCTATCGAGAATGTTGAAGTGGCCTGCGGCATTCCTATGATGATGCAGGGCTACAATCTGGAAGACGTAGCTCGCGGCATCGACGAGATGATGATCCGCCAGCCCCTCGGCGTAGTCGCGGCCATCACTCCATTCAACTTTCCCGGCATGATTCCGTTCTGGTTTCTGCCGTATGCGATTGCCTGTGGCAACACCTTCGTCCTGAAACCGTCAGAGCGGGTGCCGCTTACCATGCAACGCGCATTTGAGTTGCTGGAGCAGACGGGTCTGCCCAAGGGCGTTGCCAACCTGATCAACGGCGGCAAGACCGTGGTCAATGGCTTGCTCGATCATCCCAAGGTACGCGCCATCAGTTTTGTGGGATCCACTCCGGTGGCGAAATACGTCTATGCCCGCGCTGGGGCCAACGGCAAGCGCGCCCAGTGTCAGGGAGGCGCAAAGAACCACGTGATTATTCTTCCCGACGCCGACATGAGCATGGCGACGCAGATTATCAGCGACAGCGCTTTCGGCTGCGCTGGCCAGCGTTGTCTGGCTGTGTCGGTTGCAGTGACAGTCGGAGAAGCACAGAAGACCTTCCGCGATGCCATCACCGATGCTGCCTCGAAACTCCATGTTGGGTATGGACTCGAAGAGGGCGTTCAGATGGGCCCGGTTATTACGCCGCAGAGTAAATCGAGAATCGAATCGATGATCGCCAGCGGTGAGAAGCAGGGAGCCAAGGTTCTGCTCGACGGACGCAACTCCAAGGTCAACGAATACGAAGGCGGAAATTTCGTGAAGCCGACCGTCCTCGACAATGTTCCGGTAGACAGCGACATAGCCGACACGGAAATCTTTGGGCCCGTCCTCAGCCTGATTCATGCGAATGATCTCGACGAAGCGTTAGCGTTCCTGGAGCGCAGCGCGTACGGCAACCAGGCGTCGCTGTTCACCTCGAGCGGTTCAGCAGCGCGCCGTTTCCGCTACGAAGCGCCGGCAGGAAATATCGGGATCAACATCGGCGTGGCCGCGCCCATGGCCTATTTCCCGTTCAGCGGATGGAAAGACAGTTTCTTCGGCATCATGCATGGACAGGGTCGCGATGCGGTCGAGTTCTATACCGAAAAGAAGGTAGTGGTCGAGCGCTGGGCCAAAGAGCACTCGCGCAAATTTTAAGAGCGGTTCTTGGCGATCTTCGCGGACCTTCTTAGCGACCTTGCGGTTAAGGCTTGTTGCCGGCAGTAATAGAGGAACCCATGTCAGACACCATCCAGAAGTACAGAGACTACGTCATGACCGGCTTCGTAAAGTCCGTCGTCCCTATTGTCATCGATCACGCGCAAGGCGCAGTCGTCACCGACATCAACGGGCGCGACTACATCGATTGCTTCGCCGGAATTTCGGTGGTCAACGCCGGACACTGCAATCCCCAGGTCATCGCCGCCGCCAAAGCGCAGATGGAGAAGCTCGTTCACTGCGGCTCCTACATCTATCACGCGCAACCGGTGGGTGACTTAGCGGAAAAGATTGCGGAAATCGCCCCCCGCGGACTGACCAAGACTTTCTTCGGCAACGGAGGGGCTGAAGCTATTGAAGGCGCGATGAAACTGGCGCGTCTCTATACCGGGAAGCACGAGTTCATCTCTCTCCATGCAAGTTTTCACGGACGCAGTTGGGGCGCACTCAGCATTACCGGCAACCAGGGACGCAAGAAGCGCGGCGGCCCCTACGCTGCCGGAGTAGCTTTTGCCCCTGCACCCTACGTATACCGCTCGCAGTGGCACGACGATCCCGATGAGTGCGGACGGCAGTGTGCCCAAGCGATCGATGAAGTAATTCGCTTCGCCACATCGGGCGACGTTGCCGCGTTCATCGCTGAACCTGTGATGGGAGAAGGCGGAATTCTGGTCCCGCCTGGCAACTATTTCAAAGAAGTGAAGAAGATCCTTGACCAGCACGGCATCCTCTTTATCGCCGACGAGGTCCAATCCGGATTCGCCCGCACCGGCAAGATGTTCGCCATCGAACACTACGGAGTAGTGCCTGACATTCTTGTCACGGCCAAAGGAATAGCCGACGGATTTCCGCTAAGCGCATTCACTTCGCGCCCGGAAATTGCAGCCGCCTACAAGCCCGGGGACCACCTGTCGACATTTGGAGGGAATCCGGTTTCGTGCGCCGCCGCGCTCGCTAACATCGAATTCATTCAGAAGGAAGACTTATCTGCCCGCGCTATCGAAACCGGCGCCTACGCCATGGCAAAGCTGCGAGATCTCCGGAAGCAGCACTCGATCATGGGCGATGTCCGCGGCCTGGGCTTGATGATCGGTGTTGAGCTCGTTCGCGACGAGAAACTTACGCCAGCTACTTCGGAAGCGGATGCGATCCGTGAATCTCTTCTTAAGAAAGGTGTCATGGTCGGCGTCGGCGGCGTCTACGGCAACGTCATCCGATTCCAGCCGCCACTCGTGATCACGCGTCAACAAATCGACCAGGCGATTGGC
This sequence comes from uncultured Acidobacteriaceae bacterium, assembly GCA_963708575.1. GTDB lineage: Bacteria > Acidobacteriota > Terriglobia > Terriglobales > Acidobacteriaceae > DASVWZ01. The sequence goes on along the minus strand of CAVPTB010000007.1, from coordinate 2,398,073 downwards.
GCGTTTGCCATGGCGCTGGATGAGGTTGGTCAGCCTGCGGCAGTCTAGTAAACCGGACGTCCGGCCGTCGTGCCGGTGACGTCGCAATCTGATGTCTCCGCGAGCTCGGTGTCTTCTCTGGTCATCCACCCACTCCGCGAGGCGATGCGATCACAATGTCGCTCACTCCACTGAACAAAGAATCGCGCATCCCTGGTTATGAATCCAAACCTGCATTGCGTAGTTCTTACGCGCGTTTAGCATAGGGAGCAAATTATCGTGACGACAGAGACTGTCAATAAAACTCGCCAACTCGGCATCGCCGGCCCCAGCATTTTTCCTTTAGCCCTCGGCGCCATGGGCATGTCAGGCATGTACGGCCACTCTGACGAGACCGAGAGCATTGAAACTATCCACGCCGCGCTTGATCACGGAATCAACCTCCTCGATACCGGCGATTTCTACGGTATGGGCCACAACGAGATGCTCATCGGACGTGCGCTCAAGGATCGCCATGAAAAGCCGTTACTCTCGGTAAAGTTCGGTGCCATGCGCGCCCCTGACAATTCCTGGATTGGTGTGGACGGACGTCCAGCCGCTGTTAAGAATTCCCTGGCTTACACTCTGACTCGCCTCGGGGTGGATCATATCGATATCTATCGCTTAGCTCGCCTTGACCCGAAAGTTCCCATTGAAGATACGGTAGGCGCAATCGCTGACCTGATTAAGGCCGGATATGTGCGCTATGTGGGACTGTCCGAAGTTGGATCGGAAACCATCCGCAAGGCACATGCTGTTCATCCGGTGAGCGATCTACAAATCGAATACTCTTTGATCAGCCGCGCACCCGAGACAGAAATCTTTCCCACCCTCAACGAACTCGGCATCGGCGTCACCGCTTACGGCGTGCTTTCTCGCGGCCTGCTGAGCGGCTCCGTCCCCACCGGCAAAGGCGATTTCCGTGCCTTTTTGCCACGATTTACCGGGGAAAATCGTATTCAGAACGAACGCCTGGTCGAGACATTAAAACAGCTTGCCGCAGAGAAGGGAATTACCGCAGCGCAGCTGGCAATCGCATGGGTGCTGGCCAAAGGTGAAATGATTGTTCCCGTGATTGGCGCCCGCAAACTCACACAACTCGAAGAGTCATTGGGAGCGCTGAACGTGCATTTGTCAGGGGAAGAGTTGAAGCGAATTGAGGACGCGATTCCGGCGTCTGCGGTTGCCGGGACCCGCTACGATCAGCATCAGATGAGAATGTTGGACAGCGAGAAGAAGTAACAGCCAGATCCGATTCCCGGCAGGGTACACGGCCTGGCGGCTGCTCAGTCTTCGTGCATCTCGATCTGTTCCGGAGGGAGTATCGCCCAATCGGGATGTTCTTGGTTTCGCCAGAAGATGTGGAAGCATTCATTGGATTGTTTCGGAGTCCAAGTACTCCCGTCCGCGTAAAGCACACGCGACGGCGCTATCACCCAAGCGAAAATCGTCCTGCTGCCGCTCAGGAACGATTTCATTCCGAGCGTCTGGTCTCCGCCGCCTTCGACCGGTCCATTCGACCTCCACTCGTTGTTGAATGGAGCGAGCAGATATCCGGGAGCGAGCAGATGATCGTACCGTAAGGCAAAGCTCTGGATCTTTTTGCGGCTGGCATTTTTCACCGTGAGGCTGTAAGCCGCGCCATTATCCCAGAAACTTGCTGCCGAGAATTCCAGCGGGCAGGGCCGCGTGGAGGGCTCGTAAATGGTGAAAGCTGCCATCATGCCGGCTTCCATGTGGTCTGAGACGTGGCAATGGAAGAGCCATGTACCGGGATTGTCTGCCCGCATGTCCACCGCTGAAGTGCTGGCTGGCAACAATTCAAGAACGTCCAGATTGCGCTGGCCGTCGGTCAGAGTTTTTCCGTGCCAGTGCGGCGTGTGGACGTCTTTTTCATTTCCCATGCCCATCACATACCAGCGCACTTTCTCGCCTTGCTTCATCACCAGACCCAGCAGGTTGCCAAAAATGTAGCCGTTGATGGCGTGGAACTGTCCGTCGGTCTTGCCCGCCAGTTCGTCGAAGATCATGAAAGAAGTTACGAACTCGCGATCCACATCTTTGGGCGTGCCATCCGGCCGCGCCATTCCTTTCGCAGTAATAATGATGGCTCCGATGAGGCCCGCATTGATTTCGGTTGTGGCGTCAACGTGCGGGTGATACCACCAGACCACCGAACTCAATTGACCGCGGGCCGGCCCGCTTCCGTTGTCGGCGAACCAGCGATAGGTAAAGTGTGAGTTCTGCGGTATGCGCGATCCGCCGCCAAACGGCAAATAATATGCGCCTTCGCTGGCTTTGTCGTAGCGCACGCCGTGAGGATGGATGCTGTGGGGAGAGGTGCTGCGGTTCAGAAACTCGACGACGATTTCGTCTCCGACCTCGGCGCGAATGATCGGTCCCATGATCCCCAGCCACTCCGGTTGAGGCTTCCGCACGGTGAACGTCCCATCGGTGTATTCAATGTAGCGGCTCTTCTTCCATTGCGTGTGCCCGGCCCAGGGCCGCGGCAGCGCGCGGCCGCCCAGCAGATCGCGCCCGCTCGGCGCGTAGTCCCAGGTGATGTCTTCTGCGGTGATGTAGTAGTGGCGGGTAACCGCGAAACAAGGCGCTAAAAAAAGAAGGACGAAGAGTAGAGCCAGCCAGGGCTTTCGGATCACCGACGTATCATGCTAATTGTCCGCCAGGATGTCAACGTCAAAGAAAGATGAAGCGTTCACGCCCCTGGGTGACGCAACTCCAAACCTTAGATTTCGTCGTCATCATCGTCGTGGTCGCGATGGCTCGTATCCTTCGCCGGGCTCAGAGGCTTGCCATCGCCGGCGTGACGGATCTCAATTCTTCCATTCACATTCGAGAGCTTGATCCTCGTCCCGCCCCCGCCCAGTTCTCCGCGCATGTCGTGTCCCACGAAGCGATGACCGTTGGCGTGCAATCCAAAGTCATTCTCGATCCCGCCGGAAATCGTGGACGCTTCAATCTCTGCCTTCGCATCCGAGGGCAGAACGATCTCAACGCCACCGTTTACCGACGAAATTTCTATGGGAGAGTTGGCCAACCGATCAAATCGCGCTTCCACCCGGCCGTTCACGGTTGAGATTTGCGCTCGCCCTTGCAGCCCCTGCGCGCTCAGCCGTCCATTCACGCACGAGGCGCGAACTTCTCCGGCGACGCCTTGAATATCCAGCGGCCCGTTCACTAACTTGATCTCATCCAACCGAGCGCCTCGTGGCACGGTCAACGTGTATTCCACGCTCGCCGAATCGTGGTTCGAGCCGAAATAGTGGTTGTGGCTATGGTATTTACTGCGCACGGAGACATAATCGCTTCCCGAGTCGACCTGAATGTCCACGTCGTCGAGGCGCTCTTTGCTGTCCGCGTATTTCACCGCGTCCACCTTGACCTCGTTCCGGTCCCATCCGGTGATGTGGACGTCGCCATTGATATTGTCGAGTTCAACGCGCCCGTTCGTGGACAAGGGATAGGTGTGGTGAAACTCTTCCGTGACCTTGCCTGCGTAGTTCGAAGCTTGGGCCTGTGCCACTGCCAGCAAAGCGCAAAGCGTTCCCAGGAACGCTCCCAACCAGGTTGCAAGTCTTTGGCGATTCATGTTGCCTCCGTGCCGATGCAGCTTAGACGGGGCAGCACGAAAATCGTGAGTAAGGTTTGTTGGGATGTTATTGGCAGTCGCCGAGGACGCCTAGCGCCTGCGCTTGATAATACTGAGTGGCAAGCTCTTGCGCCGGAGGAGGTCGATCGCCATGACCGGAACGCGTTCGATTGCCTTGGACGCCGGTGCGCTCACCGGATGCAGCCGCTGTATGCGTGCCACCGCCTGATCCACCACCCGCGCCAGTTGCGCGCCGTACTCACTCTTGCGGTCCTGGCGCAGCTGCTGCTTGGCTTTCTCGGCCGGGAACCATGTGCGGTTGCGATTCGCCTCCTGCGGCGGCTCCAGCCGGCGGACTTCGCACAAATGCGCGCTCACCACAAATTCCTCGTCGACCGCCGACTTGCGATGGCGATACTGGGTGAATCCGGCCTCTTCCATGCGGCCATGCACTCCGGCCTCTTCGAAGGCCTCAAGCGCGGCGGCCTGCGCGTGCGTCAGTCCAGGCTCGGTACTGCCCTTGGGAAAGGTCCATCGTCCGGCGCCACGGGTTTGCACCAGCAGAAATTCGATTCCCGACTCGCGCACCCGGTAACACACGGCCGCTACCTGCTCGCACTTTCGCAGCCTGCGCAGGTGCGCCACGCGAAAGACTTTGGCGGGAGGGGGAGCGGGTTGCGCCCATCCGGCGGGCAAGCGGGATTGTCCTGCGCTCATTCTCGTAGAGTGCGGGATCGGCAGGCGGTTTGGCTAGCCGTTAGTGTGGTTCCTTCCGAATACTGCCGCCGGGTGCGCGACGCCGCGTTAGCCGAAAGATCGGGCCGCCGCGGCGGAATCTTCCTTCTTACTTGTCCCACGCTGGCGCGCGGCCCCAAGATGCTACAGCAGTTCTATGGAGAACTCACATCTTGGAAAACCTGTACTGCCTTCGCTGCAACCACGAATTCGAGAGTGGCGATAAGTCGGTCGCGGTCTACATGTTTGCCCAGACCGTTGGAGTGAAACCTCGGCAGAAGTCGGCGGCGCAGCGCATCAGTTTCTGCCCGCAATGTTCGGTGTCGCTGGCCATGGGACCGTCTCCGGAAGGCGCTCTCAACATCGCCGCCTGGAACATGATTCGCGATCTGGTCGGCTCCGGCCCTGGCCTCAACCAGGCGGCATGGGAGACGCTACGCGGCATGATGGGACTGCTGCCCTCGGGCCGGGAAGACGACTCCTCGCGCCGCACCGGCACCGGCGGCTACTTCGAGTTTTAGCTGATTTTCGTCATCACTGGCCGGGCGAAATGGACCGCCCAGACCCCCTGATATCTCGGGTATTAAAATATTCCGTTTAAAGGACTTACGGGCGCGATTTTGACCGGTATTCGCGCGCTTGACGGGTGCGCGAACGGCGGAGAATTTTCCATGGATTCGAATTCTCCATAGGCGAATATAAGGCGAAAGTGCTAGAATGCCGGAGATGGCCCGGCGTCCCAATCGCGAGGAAGACGAGGATGTCTTAAGCGAGAAAGATCTCAAACAGCTTCGTCACAATCTTGCCCACCTGAGCCCGGTTTCGGTACGTGACATTTTCGAGAGAAGCTACCGGGACTGCCGTCCGGTCTATAACCGTCTCCCTACGCCGAAACAAATGCAAACCCTGGTGCAGGCGTGGAAGCAGTTGTGGATGTGGAGGAGGTAGGGGCGTGAGGGAAGAGCGGATTGAGGGCACCGCGACCCACCCTTCGAAAGTCGCGAATGGTGGGCCAGCCTCGGTCAAAAAGTCGCGAAGGGGAAACCTCGTATCAAAAGGGCGCGAGCGGATTGAGGGCACCGTGCCCCACCCTTCGAAAGTCGCGAATGGTGGGCCAGCCTCATTTACGTCGAGCCGCCAGCCCAGCATAACGGACAAGAATCAACGTCGAATCCATGAGCCTGTCCGGCCACCCGTCGAAAGTCGCGAATGGTGGGCCGCCTCGGCAAAAGTTAAAGGCAAAGCCGAAAATCAAGACAGCGCGCAAGCGGATTGGGGTGTCCGCTCCAGGTGAAAACCGCCGTGGCGGGCCGGCCCATCATTCGCGGTTTTCGAAGGGTGGGCAGGGTTGCCCATCACATTTCCACAATGGCGGAGAGCGTTAGGCTGCAGGCATGCCCCCGCGTCTCAGGCGTGGTTACGGTGCCGATCATCTCCATTTCATCTCGACCACTTGTTATCACCGACAACCGCTGTTTTCCTCGTCACTCCGGCGTGACCTCTTCCTAGAGACTCTGGAACAAGTTCGACAAAACTACCACTTCGTGGTGGTCGGATATGTGGTCATGCTCGAGCATGTCCACCTCTTGATCAACGAATCGGAGAGAGGCAACACCGCGATGGTGATGCAGGTGTTGAAGCACCGTTTTGCCTGCCAGGTTTTGAGGATGGTGCGGACGAGTGGCGACCTGGCCTCAGCGCCTGAAGAACCTCATTTCTGGCAGCGAAGATACTATGACTTTCTGATCTGGACGCACGAAAAGCGAATGGAGAAATTACGGTACGTCCATCTCAATCCAGTGAAGCGAGGACTGGTCGCAAATCCAGAGGACTGGAAGTGGAGCAGCTTTCGTTACTACGCCTACGGCGAAGTCGGGCCAGTGTTGGTCAACGAACAGATTCCCGCTGTGTTGAAGGTCAGAAACGTCAGCGGCGATTGAGGGCGCCGTCCCCCACCCTTCGAAAATCGCGAATGGTGGGCCAGCCTCGGTCAAAAAGTCGCGAAGGGGAAACCTCGTATCAAAAGGCGCGAGCGGATTGGGGGCACTGTCCCCACCCTTCGAAAGTCGCGAATGGTGGGCCAGCCTCGGTCAAAAATCGCGGGTGGGCAGCGTCGGAAGGGGCTCTTCAAAAGGGCGCGAGTGGAGATCTGCCCACCCTTCGAAAGTCGCGAATGGTGGGCCAGCCTCGGTCAAAAAGTGCTGGTGGGCAGCGTCTGGAATGGGCCTCTATCAAAAGGGCGCATGGATTGATGGCACGCCCACCCTTCGAAAATCGCGAATGGTGGGCCAGCCTCGGTCAAAAAGTCGCGGGGGGGGCAGCCTCGTCAAGTTGCGAAGGAAACCCCAGGCGCGAGGGGGCATTCCCCACCCTTCGAAAATCGCGAATGGTGGGCCAGCCTCGGTCAAAAAGTCGCGAAGGTGGGCACCTCGTATCAAAAAGGCGCGAGCGGATGGGGGCCGTCCCCCACACTTCGAAAATCGCGAATGGTGGGGCAGCCTCGCCTGTGATTTTTTGAAACGGTGGGGCAGCCTGGTTAGGCGGCGGGGGCTTCTTCGGCGGCGCTGAGGGTGTCGAAGAAGCGGAAGAATTGCTCGACGTGGGTGACTTTGAGCGCGTTGTGAATGCGATCGCTCACGCCCACCAAAGAAAGGGTGCGTCCGGTGTGCTGGCGGGTGACGTAAGCGCCAACCAGCGCGCCGATGCCCGCCGAATCGACGTAGGGAACGTTGCTGAAGTCGATGATCAGTGACTGCGACTGATCGCCGCGCACGGTCGATTGGAATTCGAAGACCGTGGTGAGAACGAGGGCTCCGTTAAGGCTGAGAATGCGTTGGCCGGGCCGCGAGCCGGGCTGATCGGTGATGACGAGAGAGTCCTTGGGCATGCGGGAAATACTACCGCCGCGCTTTGCCGGGAATTGTTAAAGCAATGTTAATTTCAGAGTGACGGAAAGCGGCCCGGGGCCGGGAATGATCGGCAACGCGGCGCTTCGGTGAATGCTAGACTGGGGCTGAACGGCTATGACGCGCGTCACATCGCGGGGTTGTGGCGGCGGGGTATTCTGGCGGGTGGTTCTGGGAGCTTGAGCGAAGCTATGGCCTGGATTCAGAACAAGTTTGAAAAGAATTTCCTGATCACGACCGTCGACTACGTCTTTAACTGGGCGCGGAAGTCGGCGATCTGGCCCATGACGTTTGGCTTGGCGTGCTGCGCCATCGAGATGATTTCGTCGTCGACCTCGCGCTTTGATATTGCGCGATTCGGGTCGGAAGTGTTCCGGCCGAGTCCTCGGCAAGCCGACCTGATGATTGTGTCGGGAACAGTGACCCTGAAGATGGCTCCGGTGGTGAAGCGGATTTATGATCAGATGCCGGACCCGAAGTGGGTAATTTCGATGGGCGCATGCTCGTCAGTGGGCGGGCCGTTTAATACTTACGCCGTGCTGCAAGGCGTCGATCGGATTGTTCCGGTGGATGTATACGTGATTGGATGTCCGCCGCGTCCGGAGAACTTGTTCTATGCGCTGCTCAAGCTGCAGGACAAGATTGACACCATGACGATTGCCAAGAAACCTACCGAAGTGCGGCTGGCGGAAAATATGCTGGAGAAGTTCAAGCAGCAGGTGATGATCGCGCAGACCGCGCAGCCGAAGTGAGCTGTTAGCTATCAGTCCTGGGAAAGCAGATTCCTCACCCAAAGAACGGGTTCGGAATGACAAGGCGCAAAGGGTGCGGGGGACCCTCAGGGGCTGAAGCCCGATCTCTAGCAGGACGTGAGCGGCACGGCTGAAAGCCGTGCCCTTCCACGAGTCTACCGGGCCCCTTTTTGCAACTCAAATTATGGGGCCAGTGCCAGTCATGACCTTCATCAAACTGACAACTGAATCGGAATTGCCGGCTGCGGACGAGGCCAAGGAGTTTCCTTGCGGCGATCGCACCATCTGCGTTGCCAATGTCAATGGAACGATTTCGGCGATGGACAACGTCTGCCTGCATCGTGGCGGCCCCTTGGGGCAGGGAATTGTGGACCGGGGCAAACTGGTGTGTCCGTGGCACGGATGGGAGTTCGATCCGAAGACCGGGGAAGCGTCGCATAATCCAAATGCGAAGGTTGCGGTGTATCCGGCGAAGGTTGAGGGCGGGGACGTGATGGTGGACGTATAGCAGATTTGGGCGCCGCGGATGCGACGTTCGTGCGTAAATTCGATATCAAGTGCGTTGTGGCAGGCGCGCCCCTTTCAAAGCAAATCGGGATTCAAAGCAACCAAGAACTCAACTAGCCGAGATACTTCAGGAATTTTCCGGGTTGATTGTCGAAGCCGGGAAAGACCTGATCGAGCGACTTGTTCCCGAGATGGCGGTAGACGGCTTCGCCGATGACCTGGCGGAAGTCGGTGGTAAGGGCGAGGTCGCGGCCTTCGTAGAGTTGCGATTGATCCAGGCCGGGCCAGCGTCCGTAGACCTTGCCGCCTTTGACCGGACCTCCCATAACGAACATGACGTTAGCGTGGCCGTGGTCGGTGCCACGGTTGCCGTTTTCGCGGGCGGTGCGTCCAAACTCGGACATAGTGACGACGACGGTGTCGTCAGCGAGATCTCCGAGGTCGGTCCAGAAGGCGGCGAGGGACTGCGAGAATTCGTGCAAAACGTTGGCGAGTTGGCCCTGTGTGCTGCCTTCGTTGACGTGGTGGTCCCAGCCTCCGATGTCGGCGAAGGCGACTTGCACGCCGAGGTTGGCCTTGATGAGCTGGGCGAGCTGGCGAACGCTGTCGGCGAAGTGGCCGTTGGGATAGTCGGCTCCAGCGGCGGGCTTGTACTTGGAGGGATCGGCGGAGCGCAACATTTTGACGGCTTCGAACGTCTCTTGCCCTGTGCCGTGCAGGACGGAATCGGCCGAATTAGCGTACATGGCTTCGAAAGTGTTGGAGACTGGAGTGGCCTTGGGATTCTGGCCACCGACTGCGAATTCCGCGATGTTGTTCACTGCGACGGCAGGCTCGGAGCCGGACAAGATGCGCGGCAACGACGGGCCCAGCGCGATGGCCCGGAAGGCCGACTTGTCTGGAGCAACGGGTAGGGAACGAAGGCTGCGGTTGAGCCAGCCGTCCTCGGTGGATTTCTGCCCGGGCGTTCCGGATTCCATGAAGTCCTGCGCGTCGAAATGGGAGCGGGACGGATCGGGCGAGCCGGCGGCGTGGACGATCGCCAGGTGCCGTTGCTTCCAGAGCGGCTGGAAAGGCGAAAGCGCAGGATGGAGGCCGAAGAATCCGTCGAGATCGAGAACGTCTTTGCGCGGAACGTTGATCGAGGGCCGCATGGCGTAATAAGACTTTTCCGCGTGAGGAATCACGATGTTGAGCCCGTCGGCCGCGCCGCGCTGAAAGATGACGACTAATCGTTTGTTCTTCCCCAACGGATTGGCAGCGTAGGCCGCCCGCCTGAGAAAGCCTGGGATGGCGGCGGTGCCGACCAAGGTCAAGGCGCTGTTGCGAAGAAAAATGCGACGTGTAATGGACATAAGAAAAACGCCTTCAGCTGTTCGCTTCTAGCTTAACCCTCAATTGCTGGCAGTGTCGCAGACACTAACAGCTATCTCCTTTGAAATTCTGGGGAGCCTATGAGTAAACCCGCAATGGCGGCAGTGTTCGGGGGACGCGATGCGCCGTCCTTTTTGCGGCCGATTCTTGGCTCCGACAATCGAGCACTGATTACGTCGTGAGTCTGTTTGGAAACGTCTCCGGCCAGCAGACTCTGTTCGAGCAGCGCCAAGGTCGCTTGCGGATCGGCAGGCGCGCCGGCAGCCGGTGTGATGCGATCTGGGTCGACGGCGATACCCCTGATCTTCCCCGCCGTCATCGCCATAGCAAAATTCATGCGGTCGAGCAGAGCGGCGGAGTTGACCCAAGTGGCGCCTTTCATCGAATAGCCGGTCGGAGGCTGCATGCCGTAAAGCGGCATTCCCATTTTCTGCAGTTGGCTGGCGAGCGGCAACGTCTCGGTGACATCGGCTCCGCTAGACCGAACCGCGGAAACCACGAACTCCAGGGGCGTTTTCACTTTCGCACGATACGCTTCCGGAGCCCAGAATTCCGGAGAGTTGAACATGGTCTTCAATACCTCGCGGATGTCGCCATCCTTCTTGAGGAAGGTTTGTGACATGCGATCAACCAGCGCGGGCGGGGGATCGTCGGACACAAAGCGCACCGCGAGCTTGGTGCAAACAAATTTTGCGGTAGCGGGCTGATGCGCGAGGAGATGCAGAACCTCGAGTCCTTCCTTCTCATCTTTTGGTTTGATGCGATGACCGAGGACGATTTTATCCCCCGGATCATGCATGCGTTCTTCAAAGCTAAACCCGCCACCCTTGCGAGGCTGCTTCAAAGTCCATCCGGTAAAAACGCGGGCAACTTCAGTGACATCTTCCTGGGTGTAGCCCCCGTTGACGCCCAGAGTGTGGAGTTCCATCAATTCGCGGCCATAGTTTTCGTTGAGCCCGTCGCGCTTTCGTTTCGACTGCCTGCCTGAAGCATTGGCCTGCACACGGCGTTTGCGGTCTTTGTTGTTACGAATGCCGTTGGCAACGTCAGAGTTGGGGCCGACACTCAACCAGTTGTCGAGATAGAAGAGCATCGCGGGGCTTTGGGCGGTGGCTACCAACAGGTCTTCAAACTTTCCGAAGACATGAGGCCGGATCACATCGCGTTCGTAGCTGGTCAACAAGTAGCGGTCAGCGTCTTTTCCGATGAAGACGTTGAAATGGTTGATCCAGAAATCCGTCATTACCTCCTGAAGCTGGCGATCGCTGTAGATCGCGCGCAGGAGCTTAGCCTGGACCAATTCTTTGGCGACGACATTTTGCGGGCCGTCGAACGACTCGATGGTTTCACGCTGCTTGGGGTTCATTCCCTGCAGGAACTGGTCGCGCTGATTTCCGCGGAGAGATGTTGTCAGGGCTCTCTGTTCCTCGGGCGAGAGCTTAAGCATGGCCTTCATACGTTGATCGGGAGGCATATCGAGGAGTTCTTCGGTCTTGGCGTCGATCGCGGGGTGATCGTCAGGTGTATTAGAGATGTTTGCGCCAGCGTCTTTTTTCTGACGGCCAGACTGATAACGCTGCAACTGCACTTCGTAGACCGCGCGCTTTAGAGGATCGGAGGGCATCGAGCGCTTGCCGTCGGCGATGGCTTTAATCAACGCTTCGGGAGGAAAGGTTTCCACGATTTCCTTGGTGTCCATACGAAGCGTTGGGAATTGCGCGAGCCGCGTAGCGAGCGCGGTGTCGTCGATCTTGTCGGGATGAAGTTGCTCGTCGATCCAACGGTCAACCCCAATTGCCTCGACATGTTCAACATCTCCGGGACGTGGTCCGAATGCAAGCCGGTTCAGGACATGAAGGGCGCGTTTCTGGGCATCCATCTGCGGAGCCGAAGACAGGTTCTTGTCTTTCTTTCGGGCGAAGGAGTAAGACACCGAGAAGCCTACGATAAGGACCACCAGGAGCAGCGCTGCGGATTGGCGGATTCCCAACTTCATAGGAATGCGGGGAGCTTGTAATACGAACCCCCAGTAGAGCAAAAGTTGTGGGCCGGGAGGGAGTTACCCGGGTAACAGCGGAGGGGGCGCCCGAGAGGCGGCTGCTGGAAATGAGCGATTTGTCACTTACATTTAACGGTTTGATAGGGACGCTTCGCTTTGCTCAGCATGACAATAAGATGGGGAATCTAAGTCAGGTAGAGGCGGCCGTGGGTGACTTTGTGCTGAAGATTGGCGGCCAGTTGATCGATGTCGGCGGCGGCAATTCCGGTGGTTCGGTCTTCGAGGAAAGTGACGCGGTTGCTGCCTACGGCGTCGCGGCGGACCTGGACAAGCAGGGCGTGTACCACATCTGGGTCAAACTTCTGGGGAGTGAGTCTTACGATCTCGCTCAAGGTTCCTCCGAGGGACAAGCGCTCGCGATAAGGGCGTTCGCTGGTCATAGCGTCGAAGGTATCGGCGAGACCGATGATGCGAACCGGTAAAGAAATTTCCTGATTTGCCAGACCGTCAGGATAGCCGGAACCGTCAGCGCGCTCGTGATGCCAGCGAACGACTTCGGGAATCTGTGGCCAGGGGAAGTGAATTCCGGTGACGATCTGGTGTCCGACAACGGTGTGGTCGGCCATCTCGCGGAATTCTTGCGGGTCGAGAGATGTGGTTTTTCCGAACAGCCGCTTGTCGACTGCAACCTTGCCGATGTCATGCAGATAACCGGCAGAACGCAAGGCTGCGATTTCGGTTGGCTCCATGTTCAGGGATTCGCCGATGGCGGCAGCATAGCGAGCGACGCGCAAGGAATGGCCGTGAATATTGATGTGCTTGACGTCGATGGCTGCGGCGAATGCTTCGAGGGTACTGTCGTAGAAGCCTCGCATCGAAGCCATAAGCCGAAGATTTTCTGCGACGCGCTGGGCCAAGGTCTGTCCCATAGAATGATTGTGGATAGCCAGCGCCACGTAGTGACAGAGCAGTTCGAGCGACTCGAGTTCTCCCGTTTCGTAGCGTCCCTCAGCCTCATGCCGGCCCAAGGCAGCCACGCCAACAAGTCTGCCCGCGACCTTCAAAGGAGCGATGCACTTAAACAGATCGGGAGCGACGTTGCCGTTGGCGCTGAGAAAAATGTCATGCGACCCGGATGAAAGCACCGCTGGATTTCGCGCCGACGTGAGGGCGTGAACATGCTTGGGCAGTAGCGGAATGATGGCCGGCTCGGGCATCAAGGCAAAGCCATCGGAAGCGATCGAGGTCAGGAGAGAAGGCTTGTCGCTATAGGTAAAAAGCACAGCTTCGCGAGCGGCCGCCGCTTGCATCACGGCAGTGAGCATGGCACGAGCAGTTCGGGGGAAATCATGCTCCGCCGTCATCTCGGGGCCGAGATCGGAGAGAGCCTCGACAGTTCGGAGAAGCCGTCTGAAGTTATCCTTATGCACGACGCTGCGCTGGGGGGAGCGTTTCCAGGCAATTTGAGATTAACATTGCTGGTCAGACCAACTTGTTAGTTAGTTTGGTGCGGCGATACTGCAAGTTTATGCGCAGAAACTGCTGGTCACGTTACTTGCGGAGTTTTTTCGCTATCGCTTTGAAGGTCATCTCTTCGGCAAGACTGCCGGTCTGTTGTTTCCATTCGAAAAATAAGCCTGCATAGGTTTGGGTGATGTAGTCGCTTGGAGCGAGGTGCAGTGATTTGGCGGTACGGTCGATCCAGCGGGCCGAGCCCTCAATTTCGCCGAAGTTGGCGATCGGAGTTTCATCGACCACAACGTGGCCTTTGCCGTCGTTCCACTCGGCTCGAAATTTTTCGTAACGAAAGGTTGGAGAGAATCCTAGAGCGTGCAGGATGGCTTCCATCTTTGCGCCATCGGCAACGCGGGTTTCGGTCTCGACTCGAGACTTGTGACGACCTTCTTTACCTTTTGCTTTGTGAGTGAGTGTCCAGACGGGTCCGTATTTGCGCAAGCGGAGCAGTTCGCCGCGCTGACGAAGGGGCTCGCCTGGTAAATCGTAAAGGGTATTCATTTCGTGGGTTCGACGCGTCACCAATTTGAATCCGGATTTCTTCAAGTCGCGGGTGAGCGCGCGCGGATCAGCTACACGGAATTTGATCTCGATTTCCTGATTAGAAGCCATCGGGATCAGTATAGGGGATTGGGAAAGACAAGAGATCAGCACAAGGGCTCTGGAACGATATGAAGCGATTGCAATCGGAGAGCGTGTACGCGGTGGAATTCCCGATGTGGCCGCTGGGCAGGGATGGTTTCGGGGATGTCGGAAAGCAAACGGGGCACGCTTTAGGGTGCCCCATCGGAAAGGTGAGTGCTGACCGCCAACAGCTCTATGGCGCCTCGATCAACTCCATCTTCCCGTCTCTGGTGCGGTGCAACACCATCACTTTGCCCTTTGGGTCGCGGAAGACAAAGACGTCGCGATCTTTGAAGTGAGCTTCCTTGATCGCCTCTTCCAGGGTCATCGGACGCAAAGCCACCGCGTCTTCCGACCGCACCAGATGCACCTCGGTGGACTTGGCGACGGCGGGAAATTTGTGGACGACGACGTCGATTGCGGTGTCCTCGCTGAGGCCGACGGCAGTGGCCAGAGCTTCCTGCGCGGCTTCTCCGTTGCCGTTCCATTTCTTGGGGCTGGGCGTCTTGTGGTTCCGTCGTTTCTGCGTGCGCCAGCGCGTCTTGTACTTGACCGCCTGTTTTTCCAGGTGCTCGAGCGCTTCGTTAACGGCAGCGGACATGTCTCCAGCCTGCGCTAATCCGACCAGCGGGCCGTTACGCGGAGAGATGGTGATTTCAGCTTTGTGGCGCTTTTTTTCGAGGGTAAGGACGACCTTGGTTTCAAATTTATCGCCCAGAATTTTTCTGATTTTAGTAAGACCGGTTTCAACTTCCTTGCGAATGATGGGAGTTACTTCGTAGTGCCTTCCGGTGTATTCCACGTTCATCAGCGCCCTCCTTCAAATTCTTCCGTTCTTATCTTGGGCACAGCTTTTTGCGGTACATCGTTTCGAGGGCCGGCAAAAAGTGGCCGGCACTCGCTACTACTTCTTCACTCTGCGCTGGTGGGTACTCGGGATGCGCATGTCCTCCCGATACTTCGCTACCGTGCGGCGAGTGACCTGGATACCCTGCGACTGTAGGATGCGGGTGATCTGCTCGTCGGTTAGCGGGCGGCTGGAATCTTCTTCGTCGATGAGCTTCTTGACGCGGCGTTTCAGGATGAGCAGCGAAGTGTTGCCGCCTTCCGGACCATTCACGCTCTCGCTGAAGAAGTAACGCAATTCGAACACACCTTGCGGGGTGTGCACGTATTTGTTGGCAACGGCCCGGCTGACAGTAGAGGGATGAACGCCGATCTCTTCCGCGACTTCCTTGATCATCATGGGCTTCAGCTGGTCAATGCCGCGATCGAGGAAATCTTCCTGCCGGGTGACGATCGAATAGCAGACTTTCATGATGGTCTGCTTGCGCTGCTCGATGTTCTTGATCAGCTGGATGGCGCTCTTGTAGCGCTCTTTGACGTAATTGCGCGTGTCTTTGTCGTTGACGTCTTTGGTCAGCAGCCGCTTGTACGCCGGATTCAGGCGAAGTTGCGGAACATCGTCATCGTTCATCATGACGAGCCATTCGTCACCATGCTTCACGAACGCGACATCCGGCTCAATCAGGCGCGGAAGAACGTTGTTGTAGCGTTGGCCGGGACGCGGGTCGAGAGTGCGAACGTAATCGAGCGCGGCCTGAATCGCTTCCATCGGACGGCCCAGCGCCTTGCACGATTTCCTTGTGCTGTTTGTTCTGCACGGCTCGGAGATGCTGGTCAACAATCGCGATCGCGTCGGCTAACAACTGCGCAGTGGCTTCCTTGTCGCCGTTCTTGTGGCTATCCAACTGGCGCTGGTGAAAGCGCAGTTGATGGAGCAGACACTCGCGGAGATCGCGGCAACCCACGCCTGGAGGATCCAGCTGACGGACAATTTCAAGCGCCTCGTGCAAATCGTTCAGATGGAAGCTGGGCCGGAAAACCGGTTGAGCGGAGGACGACGGGTGCGGAAGCTGCAGGCACAACAGGCGCGGGAACATCCGGAACCGCAATGGCAGTCGCGATACCGGCGTCAGCGAACTCGGCGGCGATATCAGCGTCGGCCCAATTAGAGATCCCGGAAGGTGAATCAAGAACGGGATCTGCGAGCGGATCGCCAACCGCTTCGAGCACCGCATCCAGCCCAATGGCGGCCGCTTCTTTGACAACATTTTCGATGATCGCCGCATCGGATTCCGGCGGCGCCGGCGGTGCCAATCCTAACAATTCTTCGTCACTGGCAATCAAATATCCGTCTTCGTTCAGATTACCAATCACCAACTCGGCAGCTTCGCGAACTTCCGGACGCGTAGGGATCGATCCCAACTGCCAAATCAGGTGATCGGAAAGATTGCTGGGCTTCGAAAGAAAATTTTCGAAGGAGGGACGCTCGAAATCTTCCATCTCGCTGGGGCTGCGGAAGCCGGGATCGAGATACTCCTGAAAGAATGAACCAAAATCGATCTCTTCGAACGGATCTTTTTTCTCTGCGTCGGCGGCGGTAGTTGGGCTCTCCTCGGTAGGACGTTCGCGGTCTTCCTCTTTGCGATTAACGTCATCGAGCAGGGGAATGGAATCTTCCAGCTCTTCCAGAACCGGGTTCTCCACCATCTCGGCAGTGATCATGTCGCGTAGCTCGAGCTTGTTGAGCGCGAGAACGCTGACCATCTGCACCAGGCCGGGGGTTAAAATCTGCCTCTGCGAAACTTTTAAAGAAAGCCTAGGTTGCAACAACACCATGCGCCAGTATTCTTTCCTAATCTCGTTACAATAGAGTTAAAAAACTTAACTACGACGGCTATGCAGGATCACAGAGTAACTCTTCACACTGCAAACCGCGCCTTCCGTTGGTAACTTGATCTTTCTCTGAACTTGTCGTTCACCTATCGCTCTCCCGTGGTTGATCGATAGGCCAAGGCCGAAGAACCAACGACCGAAGACCTTTTTTCACACCAACGAGAAACTCTCTCCCAAATAAACTCTTCTGACTTCCGGATCGCCGCCCAGTTGCTCAGGCGTTCCCTGACGAAAAATCCGGCCTTCGTTAATGATGTAGGCCCTTTCTGTGACCGATAACGTTTCGCGGACGTTGTGATCGGTGATCAAAATGCCAATCCCGGCGGCTTTCAGGTCGCTGATGATCTTTTGTAGATCCAGCACAGCGATGGGATCGATCCCCGAAAACGGTTCGTCGAGCAAAATAAATGTCGGGTTGATGCAAAGTGCGCGGGCGATTTCGACCCTGCGACGCTCGCCTCCCGAAAGTGCATAGCCCCGGTTTTGGCGGATGTGCTCCAGCCCTAACTGATCGATCAGCTTCTCCATGCGCTCGCGCCGCTCATGCCAGGAAATCGGCTGAGCTTCGAGAACAGCCAGGATGTTCTCCTCGACCGTCAGCTTGCGGAACACTGAAGCTTCCTGCGGTAGGTAGCTGATTCCGTACTGGCGGGCCCTGAGGTACATGGGAACGTCAGTGATGTCGTCGTCGTCGTAGAGGATCCGTCCGGTATCAGGAGGGATCAGGCCGACTATGGTGTAAAAGGAAGTGGTTTTGCCAGCGCCGTTAGGTCCAAGGAGTCCGACGACCTCGCCCTGTTCTACCCGGAGACTTACGCCGTTAACGACTCGCCGGCCGCGGTAGGATTTTCCGATTTCGTCCGTGGCCAGAGTATGCATTTAACGTGCCACTCGCGTTTCCGTTACCGTAGGTGATGAATTGCTTCCTTCAACCACGACCCTACCATCGTGTCTAAACAAAGTCAACGAAACGCCGGTAATCTTGCCGTGTTCGGCATCAAAAATGCTAGGCGGTCCACCGGTTAGAAGGAAGCTATCCTCTTGCGTGTTGTAAACAAGCTGGTTACCGGTAGCTTGCCGCGTAGGCTGGGTGATGACAACCCGCCCAGAAGCAATAATTTTGTCCAGTTTTCCCGCAGAAACTGGGGGCTGAGAGGAAGAATTTTGGCCCCTCTCCTGAAGGTAGGCGTCCATCTGGCCGGCGGTAATCGTCAGGTCAGCGCTCTTGGCAACCACGTTGCCCTCAAAGTGCGCCCGACGGTCGTCGTCCCTATAGTCCAAGTGAGACGATGTCACAGCGAGAGGAACGACCTTCCCGGACTTGTCGGCTTGCTCCAATACCGTTGAGACACTCTGGTTGGCCGTCCCCACGGCCACCATGGCGCGGTGATCACGATCAAACTCGATGGAGGGCGCGTCAACCGCATTGGCGTCTTGCCAGAGTCGTGCGTTGCCTGAATAGAGCGCCACTGCCGAGTTACCCTGCACGCTCATGGCTTTGGCGGTTGCGTGAATCGGGCTTCCCGAAGCCAACAGCGCCCCGTTCGCCTGCGGTTTCAGATCGCTATATGTACTCTTGACGTCTCCTTCGGCAAACGCCTCGCCGGTTGCGCGGTTCATCCGCATACTGCGAGCGGTCGTTGTCATGCCGCCATCTGAAACGCGAGGCGAACCCGTCAGGATCAGTATCTGATCGGCGGGCGTGTAGCGGGCCCGATCGCCCCAAGCCTTCCGTTCCCGGTCGGCATAGGCGACGTTCCCCTGTTGAACGAGCGACGCAATGCCAGATCCAGGATGGAAAGTAGCGTCTAGACGGTCGCTGGTACTGACACGGTCCGGCTGCCCAGGATTCTTGTTGGTGATGCGCGCATCCGGAGCACCGTGAAGCAATGACAGTTGGCCCGTTTTGTCAAAGCTGGCTTCGAACTTTCCTGCCGTCGCGACCGTCTCCTGGGCCTGGTTTGCAGTCGGGCGAATGGAAATTTGGGCAGTTCCAAAAGTCTCGGCGTGATCGAGGCGCCGCCCCTTAGCAACGACAAAATCGACGGCGGACGCAGCGATCTCGAGATCCTGAGCGGAGGAAGACGTTCCCGATGCTGCCTGATGCTGCAGGATCTTGACCTGATCCTCGGCCCTGACATTCCGCAAGATTTGGTTTCCGGAGAAATTAAACGTAGCGCGTCCGGCCTTGGCCTGCATCGGCTGCGATCCCTGGTTCTCTACCTCCACATTTCCAGTGAGCACCGCAGACCGGAGCGAGCCATCTTGGGGCGACAACTCGATCTCCATCTGGTCGGATCGGGCATGCGCCAGCGATGGGCCGGAACTCTTCAGCAGGATGTTTCCGTTGGCAACCACGTGATCAAGACTGTTGTCGGAACGCAAAAAAAGTGTCGCCTCGTCTGAACTGAATTGCCGATCCCTATCCTTCGCCGTGGGGTGATCCAACACCACGGTATGGGGCTCTTGGGTGATGACTCCGCGAACCGCTGTGACCTGAGCAGCCGGTTGGTTCACCTGGATTGCAACTTGCGAGTCGAGCGTCAGGGTATTGGTTTTTGCCACATAGTGAATGCCCACGGCTGATCCAGTCGCTTCCGGCAGAAGAAAATCCACTCGCTCGGTGGTGTACGCGTCACCGGTTTTCTGGTTAAACACCAGTCCGCTAGTCTTCATGTGGATAGGATTTTTCAAATCCCGCGGCGGGGACTGATCCGGATTAATCAGGCCTTGCGGATTCGCTTCCAGGTCGATCTGAACTTCACCCTTCGCGGTTACGTTGCCCGATTGCTGATCGTATTCAAAGTCATCCCCATAAATCTGATCGAAGCGGCTGGAATCGCGTCCGTAGAGAGTGATGGTTACGTCGTGCAGTTCGGCGCGGCTGCCGGCCTTGAACTGGACAGCCTTGCTTGCTTGCACCCGGAAGAGGGTTCGACCCTGTTCGGACTTTGAAACGGTGAATCCGGTCGCGCTCTGCTGGATGTCCAGCCCCATCTTCTCCGGAACCTGCTTAAGCGCGTTCTGCACCCGGTGCCGGGCGTAAAAGTACGTGCCCGCCACCAGTAAAACAGCGGCGATCGCCGCGCCAAGAAACCAGCGCCGCAGATGGGATATGCGGAAGGCCATGTAAAACCAGTCTAATCCAGTCGCTTCTGGTTTAGCTTTCGGTTCGGACCTGCACTGAGAAGCATAGAGGAACTTTAGGTGCGACGGACTGCTAGCTGAAGGTGGGGAGCTTGATGAGATCGGTGTTGGGAACAGACTCGGTGGGCTGTCCGGCTTTTCGCCAGGCAGCGAGTCCGCCCGTGATTACAAACGCATTGAATCCCCGTTCTCTGAGTTGCAGCGCCACACGGGCGCTGGTGGCTTCGCGTGCTCAAGTGCAGTAGAGATAAATGTCCCGGTCTTTGGGGAAGGTCTTGAGTTCCTCGGACAGGTTGTTAGGTTCGAGGCGAACCGATCCTTTAATCCGTTCGGCTGCGGAGTCGTAGTAACCGTGGCTACGCACGTCGACGATCAGGGGCTTTTGTTGGTCATCAGAACTGAGACGGTGGGCGAGTTCCTGGACTTGAATACGAGGCACGACACGGTATCCGGCATTCTTACGGATCAGCCAGAGGCGGTATCCGACGTAGACGGCGAGGGCGGTGAGAACGACGATCCCAGCGACGTGAGAGGCTGAGTGAAAACCGCGAGTAATGGCCGCGAGGAAGTCGCGAAAGACGTAACCCAATCCGCAATAAGCCAGCGCGTAGAGACTGGCCCCGGCGAGATCAAGGCGGAGGAACTGGGCGGGACGCATCTTCATGCTGCCAGCCAGCGGCGGAGCCATGGTGTTGATGCCGGGAATAAATTTGGCAAAGAGCAGCGTGAGTTTGCCGCGTTTGTAGAAAGATTCAGCGGAGCGAAGGATGCAGGACTCTGGATTGACGGAAACACGACATAGCAGGCCCAGCAGGGTCCATCCTGCATAGCGGCCAGCTATGAAGAGCAGAGTATCGCCGATGGCCATGGCAGTGATTGCGAGGGCGATGACGGCGGGGAATCTCAGTGTGTGGCCGGCAGCTGCAGCCCCGCCCGCCACCAGCGCCAGGGCAGCGGGGACAGGCAATCCAATGGACTCGGCAAGGGCGATCGTGAAAATCAGCAGATAGCCGTGTCTGGCTGCAAGCGTTAAGAGATCATTCATTGAGTAAGTAAGAACGTGAATCAGTTGCCTAAGTATAACAACTGCGGTTTCCGTGGACGTCTGCGTGAAACCGCTATATTGATGCACGGTTCGAGGGAAATGGAGCAGGAATCAGGAAGCGCAAGTAAGGGAAGGGACGGATTCAAAGGCCGAGGCGCAGCCCAAACGGGTTGTGCAGGAGTGGAGCACGCGGAACTAAGGCTTGGCACCAAGGTAACTCGGCAAGGCGTTTTCTGGTCCATATCATTGGAGAGATTCGATGATTGATGCCGTCTCGGGAGGTCTTTATGCGACAGAAGGTTGTCGTCCAATTGGTTCTGATTCTCCTGTTCGGCTGCTTTGCGGTCGTCGCCAGCGCACAGGATGAACCCAGTCTGGGGGACACGGCGCGACAAGCGCGCCAGCAGAAAAGTAAAGCCGCGAACAGCAAGACCAACGCGGAACCTCAGCCGCCTAAGGTGATCACCAATGAAGAGATTCCGGAACAGGCTGAAGAGAATGCAGCTCCGGCGGGACGGGAAAACGATCGCGAGAAGGTGAGATCTGCTTGGGGATCCGGCAAGCTTTCTGCGGAACAGTGGAAGTCGAGGATCCTGGCGCAGAAGAACCGCGTGACTGCGCAGCAAGTGCAAATACAGAAACTGAATGACTCGATTCACTTTGCCTGGGTTACTTGTGAGCGTGGCTGCGTGCAATGGAACGAGCGGCAAGTGCAAAAGCAGCAAGAAGTAGAACGCCTGAAGGCGCAACTGGAAGAGCAGAAGCAACGTTTGTACGACATGCAGGAATCGGCGCGGAAGCAAGGCTACGGGAATTCAGTGTACGAGCCGTGAAGTAGCCGGCCGGGTATGGCTTACTTTTCCCGCGCAACCACGAAATCCGGAGCCCAGAGCAAAGCCCGCTTAGTTTCACTTTCCGGGAAACCGCAGATCGAATTCCTTGCCATCGCCGCATACTGGGTAGCGCGTTCGTGAGCCGCGTCAATCGATCCGTACTTATTCAGGATGTCCAAAACTTGAGAGTGCGTCACGCCGTCGAAGGCGCGATCGTGAACCACGGTCGCGATAACCTCGCGTTCGCCGGGCGTGCAACGCTGCAAGGCGTGGATTACGGCCATCGTGACTTTGCCTTCGCGGAGGTCGCTGGCCACTGGCTTGCCTAAGACATCTTCCGAGGCGGTGAGATCCAGGACGTCGTCCACGATCTGAAATGCCATCCCTAAGTCCCGACCGTATTGCGCCAAGTTCTCTTCCTGCTGAGGAGTTGCCCCGCCAATGATGGCGCCCAGACGCATGCAGACCGAGAAAAGGCACGCCGTCTTACGAAAGATCAAATCAAAGTGCTCGTCGATAGCGATCAGCTTACCGAGCTTTTCCATCTGCAGGAGTTCGCCTTCGACCATCTGCTGAGTGAGGTCGATGAGGGAATCGAGGATGCGGAAATTGCGCTCTCGCACCGCAATCTTGAAGGCTTGCATGTAGAGCCAGTCGCCGGCGAGCACGCACTTTGAATTTCCCCACTGGGTGTTGGCCGCGGGACGGCCACGGCGGGTCTGAGCTTCATCGATGATGTCGTCGTGAACCAGGGTCGCGGTGTGAATGATCTCAACGACAGCTCCGAGTTTGATTGCGCCCCGGCCCTGGTAGTCGAAGAGCCTCGCGGAAAGCAGCAGCAGCGCGGGACGGAGACGTTTGCCTCCCCCCCCACGCAGGTACTCACCGATTTCGGTGATGGCTTCGACACCAGCGACGGTATCGCGACCGAACTCGCGCTCAATCGCCACGAGGTCGTCGCGGAGGAGTTCGAAAATCTCTTTCCCGTTGATGGCGGCTGGTGTACTCAAGTTTTTTTTGTCAACCACGCAGGCACGGAGTCAGGGAGCTAACGAGCATCATATTGTGAGTCTGGTTCCGTTATGTACGGTACAAAGACTGATCTGCGAGAATCTCCGCGATTCCGTGCCTCCGTGGTTGACGCCTAGTTGCTCCTGTAATTTGTGAACTGCATGTCGATGCCGAAATCGCGCTGCTTCAGCAAGGCGATGATCTCCTGTAAAGAATCGCGGTCTTTGCTGCTCACTCGGACCAAGTCGCCCTGGATCGAGGCATTTACCTTCTTCTTCGAGTCCTTAATCGCTTTTACGACTTCGCGGGCCTTCTCGATTGGAATGCCTTGTTGCATGGTGATGCGCTGCTTGGCGGTGCCCCCGGCCGAAGGCTCAATGGTGCCATAGGTCAGACCCTTCAGGGGAACTCCCCGCTTCACGAGCTTTTGTTGGAAAACATCGTTGACGGCCTTCAGTTTGTATTCGTCGACGGAGTGGAGAACGATGGCGTCCTTGCCGTCCATTTCGATATTTGCCTTGGCGTCCTTCAGGTCGAAGCGTTGGTGAACCTCTTTCAATGCCTGCTGGATGGCATTGCCGACCTCCTGGAGGTCGATTTTGCTGACGATGTCGAATGTGTTCTCGGGCATGAGATTTTGCTTCTAATGAACAGATTACAGGGAACCTACGAAAGATGCATATAACAAACTAAACGGACTTTGGCTTTTCGTGAAGCGAAAAGAAACGATAAAAGTTTTGCGCAGTCTGGCTCCCCACATCTTCGGCGGAAATGCCGCGAATTTCGCCAATCTTGGCGCCAGTTTGCGCCACGAACGCAGGTTCGTTCCTCTTTCCGCGGTGTGGAAGGGGAGCGAGGTAGGGGCAATCAGTCTCGATCAGAATGCGATCGAACGGAACTTCGCGGGCAGCATCGCGGATTGGCTGTGCCTTGGGAAAGGTAATATTTCCGGCGAAGGAGATCATGAAACCCATGTCGAGCGCCCGCTTGGCGTGAGCGAGGGTGCCGGTGAAGCAATGGAGGATTCCGCCAAGTCCATTTGGCGCCCAGTGTTGCTGGATCAAATTCAGGCAGTCTTCCCAGGCGTCGTCGCTACCGTCTGACGGACGACAATGGATGATGATCGACAACTTCGCTGTCTCGGCCAGCTCCATCTGTTCCAGAAATACACGTTTCTGGATATCGCGCGGGGAGTGATCGTAAAAATAATCCAAGCCAATCTCTCCCCAGGCGATGACCTTGGGATGCAGGGCCAGTTTGGCCATCTCGTCAAAGTCCGATGGCTTCGCCAGTTCAGCTTCATGGGGATGGATCCCGACGGTGGCATACATGAAGTCGTGCTTCTCCGCGAGTTTTATTCCGCAGTCGAGAGTGCCCGGGCCGTCGCCATTGCCGATGGCAAGAATAGTTTCGACGCCAGCGTCACGGGCACGGGTGATGACCAGTTCGCGATCGGCATCGAATTGTTTACCATCGAGATGAGCGTGGGAATCGACGTACATTTTCTGGTGACGAGTGCTACCCTAGTATCCTCTGGATGCAAGCGCACCCGTTCTTTTTAAGGGCGTGTTCTTAACATTGCACAGCGCGAATATTTTTGCAAAACCATGAGACACTCGCCCCAACTTCGATCTGCGATGAAAGCAAGCCGAACGGCGCGTGCAGGAGTTGTCATCTCGCTGGCCCTGATGTTTGCCTGGAGCGGGTGCGGCGGAGGCGCCCCTGGCGGGGTAAACGGTGGTGGAGGAGGTGGCGGGGGTGGCGGAGGGGGCGGAGGGGGCGGTGGAACGCCTTCGGTTGCACTCTGGGTGGGAGATGCCGCGCATAGCCAGCTTCTGGGTTTTTCTGCCGCCCAAATCGCGGCATCGGGAAGTCCGACGCCAATTCTGAGCATTACTGCCTCTAGCAGCGGAGCGGGAGTTACGATACCGCAGTCAATGGCGTTTGACTCTGCTGGTAATCTCTGGGTGTCTAACACGAACGCTAGCTTTCCCCTGATTGAGTACGACGCCAATCAACTGATCGGGGGTGGAGCTCTGGTCGCGAATATTGCGATTACGACCGACCCGCTGGGGCTGCTGGTGGATCCCTACGGTTTAGTCTTCGACGGCGCGCAAAATCTCTGGGTGGCGGTGCCCGGGAAGAATTCCCTGGTTGCCTTCAGTCCAGTACAACAGGAAGTTTCAGGGAACCCCACTCCAGCGATCATCATTCAGAGCACCTTTTTGAACGGTCCAACGGCGATTACTTTTGACGCTACCGGAAATCTTTGGGTAGCGAACACCGGCAACAACGAACTGCTGGAGTTCGCCGCTTCACAAATCGGTTCATCCGGCAATCCGTTTCCGCAGGTGCAGATTAATAGCTTCGCACTCTTCAATCCGATGGGCTTAGCATTCGACTCCAGCGGCAACCTCTGGGTCACTAACTTCGGGGACTCCAATAGCGCTGGGACGATTGTGGAATTTACCGCAGCGCAGATTGCCTCCACCGGTGCGATTGCACCGAACATTACTTTGACCGAAACGGCGGGCGCGGAGCCCTATGGTATCCGCTTCGATTCCAGCCAGAACCTCTGGATCGCGAACGTGGGAGCAAAGGACATTGTGGAATTCACAGCCAGCCAGATCCAGAGCAGCGGGAGCACCGCGCCAACAGTTACGATATCGGGCAGCTTCCAGCCCAATGCGATGGTGTTTGTGCCCTGAGGTTCGAGCACCGAGAGGCGTGTTTTTGGGGAGACTGGGGCGAAGCGGCACGGGCGAAGACGCCCGCGCCTATTTTCTCGGATCTACTTTAATCTGGCGCCAACCGGCACATCTTCCAGGAAACTTGCCAGAACAGGCTGTCCGCCTTCGAGCGATGCGGCGACAATCATGCCGTTGGATTCGAGTCCACGCAGCTTGCGAGGAGCCAAATTCGCGACGATGACGACTTTCCTTCCGACCAAAGTCTCCGGAGCATAGGCCTCGGCGATACCGGCGAGGATCTGGCGAACTTCGGTGCCGAGATCGACTTCGAGGCGCAGCAGTTTATCGGACTTAGGAACACGCTCGGCAACTTTCACCTGGCCGACGCGCAATTCAACCTTGGTGAAGTCGTCGATCGTGATCTTTCCGTCGGCCGCCGGGGCGGCGGCTTTGGTCGCAGCTGGTGGCGGGACAGCCTGGGTAGCGAATTGACCTTTTACTTCGGTCTTGGCCTCGGGCTGGGCTTCTGTTGCTGCAGCACCTTCTGCCGAAGCCGGCCTGTCTTGCTCTTCCATCTTCTGCATCCTTTCGATTGCACTCTTGTCAGCGCGGGGAAATACGGGCTCGACCTTCCCGAGCTTCGTTCCCAGGTGGAGCTGTCCCCAGTTGAGTGTCTGTAACGAAAACTGGCGAATGTCTCCCAGGCCGAGCTGAGTCCAGATTTTCGCACTGGCGTCAGGAATGACGGCGTGAACGAGGGCGGTGACGATGCGCAGGGCTTCGGCGCTGGTATAGAGCACGGTCGCCAACCGGGAGCGGCTTTCTTCGTCCTGCTTCTCCCCTAGCGCCCAGGGTTCGTTCTCCACGATGTATTTGTCTACAGTAGCGACCAATGACCACGCGCTTTCCAGAGCGCGCGAGAACTGGAACTGATCAAAGAGCGTATTGAAGTCAGCAATGGTTTTGCGAGCGGTAGCGGCAACTGCGTCGTCTGAAGGGCGGTGCCCAGCGTTCGGGGAAGGATACGGCACTTCGCCCTTGAAATAGCGCGTGATCATGGTCAGGGTACGGCTGGCCAGATTGCCGAGTCCATTGGCCAAATCGGAGTTGTAGCGCTGTACCAGGGCGTCGAACGAAAAAGATCCATCCTGACCGAAGACAACTTCGCGAAGCAGGAAATAGCGCAAGGCGTCATTGCCCAGCACATCGAGGATTGTGTCGGCGCGAACAATGTTGCCACGCGACTTGGACATCTTGCTCTCCTCAAAGAGCAGCCAGCCGTGAGCGGTGATGCCTTTGGGCAAGGGAAGTCCGGCAGCCATCAGGAAGGCGGGCCAGTACACGCAGTGAAAGCGGACAATCTCTTTGCCGATCATGTGGACGTCGGCGGGCCAAAATTTGTCGTAGAGCTTGGTATCGTTCGAGCCGTATCCGAGGGCGGTGATGTAGTTGGAGAGCGCGTCCAACCAGACGTAAATCACGTGCTTGGGGTCATCCGGCACGGGAATGCCCCACGAAAATGTACTGCGGCTAATGGAAAGATCGCGCAAGCCCGAGCGCACAAAAGAAATTACTTCGTTGCGACGAGTCTCCGGACGGATGAAGTCGGGCTGACTGGTATACAAGTCGATGAGCTTGTCCTGAAAAGCAGACAGCTTGAAGAAGTAATTCTCTTCCTGAACGGTTTCCGTGGGGCGGCCGCATTCCGGGCAGGGCGCGCCGGGTCCGACAGCGTCAACGTAGAGCTCATCAAAAACGCAGTACTGACCGGTGTAGTGATCCTTATAGATAAAGCCGTTGTCGCGAATCTTGCGCCACAGCGCCTGAACGCCGACCTTGTGACGATCCGAGGTGGTGCGGATGTAATCGTCGTAGGTCAGCCCCATCCGGTCCCAGAGCGCGCGAAATTGCGCGGAAACCTCGTCGGTGAGTTGCTGCGGGGTCTTGCCGGCGGCGGTTGCGGCACGCTCGATTTTCTGGCCATGCTCATCGGTGCCAGTAAGAAAGAAAGTGTCAGAGCCGAGCATGCGCTGGCGCCGGGCAATCGTGTCACACGCAATGGTGGTGTAGGCATGCCCGATGTGGGGGCGCGCGTTGACGTAATAGATCGGCGTGGTGATGTAGAACTTTTTGCTCATTGTTAAAAGTGTACCAATTGTCGAGGGCGGCGTAGGGTCAGGAAATCTTGCTAACAGCTTTTCTTGGAGCGCCTTCGCGAGCCGGGTTCTCGTTGTGGGCTCGCCCGTAGGTCTGCATGGCTTCCTGCATAACCGCTTTGAGGGGCACGCCATGCTCCTTGGCGATGCGTTTGCAGTCCTCGAACTCTGGGGCGCTGTTTGTGACCTGTCCATTCATCCAGGCGACTTTAATGCGGACGTCCCCCCATGGAGTAGCGACCGTCGTCCATTCGCGGGTCAGGGTCTCTCGCTCTTCCTGCCGGCGACGGACGCCGAGAGTCGTCGTTTCCGAGAGGATCAGGCGATTGAGTTTGCGGACGTTTTCGTTCTTGCACAATACCGTGAGCACCATCCCCGGACGGCCTTTTTTCATCTGCACCGGCACGCCGTAGGCATCGAGCGCACCCTCCTGCAGGAGACGCTCAACGACGTAGGCGAAAATCTGCGGATTCAGGTCGTCGAGATTTGCTTCGAGAACGGTGATGGTTTCCCGCGATGTACCTGCGGGAAGTTCCTCTTGGGACTCGCCAATAGTTAGTCGAACGACATTGGGATAGCCGGGAAAGTCGCGGGTTCCCGCGCCGTAACCGGTATTCTCAATCGTCATTGACGGGAAGGCTGCAAAGCGGCTGGCAAGGGTTGCGATAATGGCTGCGCCCGTCGGGGTTACCAATTCAGCCTGGACGCTGGAAGAATAGACCGGAGCGCTCTTCAGCAATTCCAAGGTGGCGGGCGCCGGGACGGGGAACGTGCCGTGCGCGCATTTTACTGTGCCTCCGCCGACATTGAGCGGCGAAGCAACGATGGCGTCGACGCGGAGAGCTTCCGCGCCCACCGCCGCACAGACGATGTCGACCATGGCGTCGACTGCTCCCACCTCGTGAAAGTGAACTTTCTCAATGTCAGAATTGTGAATCTTGGCTTCAGCGGCGCCGAGGGCTTCAAAGATCTGAATAGCGGTTTTCTTTGCGGTCGCACTGATCGCAGCTTGCTCGATGATCTGGCGAATCTCCTTTAGCCCGCGTCCGTGCTCGTGAGAGTGATCGTGCTCGTGGCTATGTTGGCTTTTCTTGGGCTTCGCTGTCGTTGCGGGTGACGACGCGTGATTGTGATCATGATGATCGTGGCCGTCGTGAGGGTGTCTATGGTCGTCATGAGAAGGCGCTCCGCGCTGATTTCGTTCCCGCTGTTCCCAATAGACTTCGCGAGGCAGATCTTTTTCGCCGTGGGCATAGACGTCAACTTTAGTAGCGCTAATGCCGCTGCGGTTGACACGGGAAATTTCCAGACGGGCACCGACATTCAATGCAGCGACGGTTTCCTCGAAGAGCTGGGCGGGCACACCTGCATCCACCAGCGCCCCCAAAAACATGTCGCCACTGATGCCGGAGAAACAGTCGAGATAGGCTATTCGCATGGAAGTTGTCGTTGCCCTTGGATGCTGGACGTGGCCGAATCGATTCGCTCCGCGAGGTGAGCCGGAAACACGGCTTACTGCCACGACTACGAAGGTTCATCATAGGGAAGGAGGACTGCGTCGTCAAACCCCGCGCGCGGCGCCTCCTCTGCTACAATCACTATTCTCTTCAGCAACTTAGAGGGACTCTTGTATCTCGATTTACAGCAACGTCTAGCCCGGCACATTGGCGAATTTCTGAAGCGGACCTACGACCTTGATCTGCCCAATATCGTGATTGAGCAGCCGCCTCGCGTCGAACTGGGCGAGTATGCTCTGCCGTTGGCTTTTGAGCTAGCCAAGAAACTGCGCAA
This sequence comes from uncultured Acidobacteriaceae bacterium, assembly GCA_963708575.1. Lineage (GTDB taxonomy): Bacteria > Acidobacteriota > Terriglobia > Terriglobales > Acidobacteriaceae > DASVWZ01. The sequence goes on along the minus strand of CAVPTB010000007.1, from coordinate 2,368,621 downwards.
AGCTCCGCGAAAGATCGCGGAGGAAATCGTGGGCGGAATCGGTCCGCTCGATGGCATCGAGAAGTTTGAGTTGGCGGGGGCGGGGTACATCAATGTCCGGATTAGTCGCGACGGGATGGCGGCTGCTCTGGTGGCCGACCGACGACCCGGACGCGAAGTGCCGCAGGGCAAAATCCTGGTGGAGCACTCGAGTATTAATCCCAACAAAGCGGCACATATTGGGCATCTGAGAAACGCCATTCTCGGAGATACGTTTGTCCGCTTACTGCGTTTTTCGGGGCGCGAAGTCGATGTGCAGAACTACATCGACAACACCGGCGTGCAGGTTGCGGATGTGGTGGTGGGATTCGTTCACCTGGAGAAAAAATCGCGCGCTGAAGTCGAGGAACTGACACGCCAGCCGCGCTTTGACTATTACTGTTGGGACCTTTATGCACGGGCCTCGCAGTGGTACGCGGAAGACAAGCAGAACCTGGCGGTCCGGCAGCAGATGTTGCATGACATCGAACAAGGCGGGAATGAGAATGCGGCGATTGCCGAGGCGATCTCAACGGCGGTGCTGCGGAGACATCTGGAGACGATGGAGCGGCTCGACATCGAGTACGATTTTCTGCCGCGCGAGAGTGAAATTCTGCATTTGCATTTCTGGGATGCGGCGTTCGCCAAGCTGAAAGAAGCGGGTGTGCTGGTTTACGAGACGGAGGGGAAGAATAAGGGCTGCTGGGTTATGCGTCGGCCGGGGAAAGCGAAAAGTTCAAATACGGAGGGCACAGGCGCCGCAGATTCGCCGGCCGATGTCGGCGGTGCGGAGGAAGATCAGAAAGTCATCGTGCGATCGAATGGCACCGTCGGATACGTCGGGAAAGATATCGCGTATCACATGTGGAAGTTTGGACTGCTGGGGCGCGACTTTGGATATCGCAAGTTCTTTCGCTATCCGAACCGGCATGATTGCTGGATTTCCACGATGCATGGAGAACCCGACCACCCGCATTTTGGGGATGTAGCGGAAATTTACAACGTGATCGATGCACGCCAGGCAGAGGCGCAAAATAACGTGATCGACGCGTTGCGCGGGCTCGGGCATGGGGAGGCGGCGGATCGATACACGCATCTTTCTTACGAGATGGTCGCGCTTACTCCGCGTTGTGCCGCTGAACTGGGCTACACGCTTTCGGAGGAAGACAAACAGCGTTCCTATATTGAGGTTTCCGGGCGTAAAGGGTTTGGCGTCAAAGCTGACGACTTGCTGGACACGTTGATTGCCAAGGCGCGGAAAGAAGTCGATACGCGGCATCCTGAACTGGATGAAGCGGAGCGCGCCAATATTGCCACTCAGATCGCGATCGGGGCGCTGCGGTACTTCATGATGAAGTTCACGAAGCCTACGGTGATTGCGTTCGACTTCAGCGAGGCGCTTAGTTTCGAAGGGGAGACTGGACCGTATGCTCAGTACGCAATCGTGCGTGCCAGCAACATTTTCCGAAAAGGTGGTTTGGACCCGGACGCATTCGACCGAGAGGTAGCAGACACAGTTTCTTCAGTCGATTATTCGCGGTTTCTTTCTGGAGAAGGAAGCGACGCTATTTGGGAGGTTTGGTTGGCGGCGTCGAAGACTTCGTACATGGTCCAGCAGTGCATAAATACCACCGAGCCAGCTTATCTGGCCAAGCACGTTTTTCAGTTGGCCCAGCTTTTCAACACTTTTTATCATCGGTATCCGATTCTGAGTGAGACGGACGAGGCGCGGAAAAAGTTTTTGCTGGCAACCGCGGCAGTGGTGCGGCGGGAATTGACTCGGGGGCTGGCGGTGATGGGAATTACCGTGCCTTCGGTGATGTGATGAGGCTGCTGGAGTCTCCGGCGTGGAGACTCCTATTCAGGTGGTCACGTTGGTTCGGGATCTCCTACCGATAGACACCGGGAATGCGTTCCTAGTTCCCGAAATTTCTGGCGAATTCGATCAGGCTTCTCACCGCGATTCCTGACGGCCCTTTTGCAATCCACGGCTTGTTGTCTTCCATCCATGCGGTGCCCGCGATATCCAGATGGAGCCAGGGGGTGTCCTGGGCAAACTCTTTCAGGAACATGGCGGCGGTAATGGCGCCGCCGTAGCGTCCGCCTGAGTTCACGATGTCGGCGATGTTGGACTTGATGACTTCGCGATATTCATCGTCGAGCGGCAAGCGCCAAAATTTCTCTCCAGCCGTGGCCAGAGCCTGATTGAAACGTTCGTACATCTGATCGTCATTGGCAAAAATTCCGGCGTTGACGTAGCCCAGCGCGACAACCACAGCGCCGGTGAGCGTGGCGGCGTCGATGAGATGCGTTGCGCCGAGTTGCTTGGCATAGTGCAATCCGTCGGCGAGCACCAGGCGGCCTTCGGCATCGGTATTGATGATTTCGATAGATTTGCCGGACATCGCGATCTGCACGTCGCCGGGCTTTTGCGCTTTGCCGGAGGGCATGTTTTCGGAAGCGCAGATGACGGAGATGATCCGGGCATTGGGCTTGAGCAGCGCGATGGCGCGCATAGCACCGATCATGGCAGCCCCGCCGGCCATGTCGTATTTCATCTTTTCCATACCATCCGCGGGCTTAATGGAGATGCCGCCGGTATCGAACGTGATGCCCTTGCCGACCAATCCGAGCACTGGGCTGGCTGGTGCGCCGGCCGGTTCATAGCGGAGAACGATTAAAGCGGGCGGCTCATCTGATCCCTGGGCCACTCCCCAGAATGCCCCCATCTTCAATTCGCGGATTTTATCGCCGCCGTAGACTTCGCATTTCAAGCCGACTTCCTGCGCCATCTTTTTCGCGTGATCGGCAAGAATAGTAGGCGTCATCCGGTTGCTAGGTTCATTCACCAGTTCACGCGTGAAGTTCTGGGATTCTCCGATGATGCGACCTTGATCCAGCGACTTCTGAAGAGCGGCCTGATCTCCGGAGGCAATGACGGTGAGGGCATCGATCTTCTGATCTTTGCGGTCGCTTTTGTAGGTGTCAGGATCAAAATTCCCGACGAAAGCGCCTTCTACAATAGCTTTAACAGCCGCGTCCGCCGCAGTTCCATCGGGAACGACGAAGGAAAAGCTGCGAACGCCGCGGGACTTCAGATAGCGAACAGCCGTGCCAGCCGCTTTGCGCAGATCGGATGGCGAGAACTTGTTTGCCTTGCCCCCTCCGACCAGGAGGAGACGCTTGGCTTTTAATTTAGGCTGGTGAAGTAGCGTGGTCTCAAGATTCTTGGCAGACGTTTCGCCTGAGCGAATCACTTCGGTGGCTGCTTCCTGTACAGACTTATCGCTAGTGGCGACGTAGGCTTCGGTTTTATCCTTTTCACCACGGTCCAGAACGACCGTGACGAGACACTCAGTTTCGACTTGAGACGGGGCTGAAAGGGAAAGATTGGTTTTCATAGGGAACTCTTCAGTATCGCCATCGCGAGGCGCTTTCGCAAGAGCAGGGGCACGAGTGGGAAAACGAGGGAGGGACCTTGACGGAACGAAATGCCAGTAAAACCGCGCTGGGCGTGGCGGCGCTGCGGGCGGTTCACCAGTTGCTGGACGGAGAACCGAAGATTTTGGAAGATCCCATTGCTGCACGTCTGCTCGGCCCGGAGTTCCTCAATCGTTTTGCGGAGAATCCAGGCAAAGCCCACGATCGGGGAATTCAGGGCCTGCGAGGGCATGTGGTCCTGCGCAGCCGTTACAGCGAGGATCGGTTGGCAGGTGCGGTTGAGCGGGGTGTCCAGCAATGCGTGATTCTGGGTGCAGGCTTTGATACGTTTGCTTACCGGCAACCGCTGTGGGCGAGACGTCTCCGCATTTTTGAGGTTGATCACCCAGGAACTCAGCGGGAGAAGCGAGAGCGCTTACAGGCGGCGGCAATCGAGACTCCAGAAAATCTCGAGTTCGTGTCTATTGATTTCGAGTCGGTGTCGTTGCAGGACGGCTTGCGCTCCAGTTCTCTGGATTTTTCGGAGCCCACGTTCTTCTCTTGCCTAGGGGTTCTGGTCTACTTGAGCGAAGAAGCTGTTCGGGACGTGTTTCAGCTGGTAGCTGCTTTTCCGCCAGGCAGCGAAATCGTGTTCACATTTTCGCTTGCCGATTCGGCGCTCAGCGGTGAAGACGCGGCTCTTCGTGCGCGAATTGCGGCGACCGTCGATTCCCTGGGTGAGCCCTGGCGGACCCACTTCGACCCTGAGTTGCTAGCGGGAGATCTGAAGGGCTGCGGGTTCTCCGAGTTCACCGTACTCACGGCCGATGAGGCAGAACGAAAGTATTTTGCGGGTCGCCATGATCGGCTGCGGCCACCGCGACGCTCGGCGATCGCGAGCGCAATAGTGGGAAAAAGATAGACATCAGCGACCGGCGGAGAAGATCTCATCGAACAATTCGGGAAGCTGTCGTGCGGCGTCGGGCGAGTCCCCGAACCGTGCGCGCTCGTATTCTGCGGTGAAATGCAGCACATTCTTTTGCACCGGTTGCTGGGGCAACGAGCGGGCGAATTCAGAAGGCGTTTGCACTGGGGATTTGGGCCAGCCGCGCTTAGCCAGGCCACGCGTCATTCGTTCGTACCATATGGTTGCTGCGAGTCGTGGAGCCTGTTCGGGATGAGCGGCGATGCGGCGGGTGCGAAGCAGGCGCCACAAACGGCCCAGGTTGGCGGCGATCAACAGCAGCAGCGAGAGCAAAATTCCGGCTATGCTCCATGAGGTGGGCGCCGAGGTTACGGTTCTTTGTGTGCGACGGGCGGCGCTGAGAGCGGCCTCGTAATGGCGCAGCGCCCAGAATCGCATACGCTCGTACCATTCAAAACTATTGCGCGCTAATTGCCGGCCCAAGGTGTACTGGTGTCCCGAGTCGTAATTGATGACCCACTCGCGCCAGAAGGAAGCGGCGGCATCGAGATAGAGCATGGCGCGTCCCCACCCCGAGTGGGTTGTGAACGATCCTGCGGGCGTGGGATCAAAGTCAACCCAACCGTATCCTGGAAAATACACTTCGACCCAGGCATGGGCATTGCTGGCTCGGACCAGGTACTGACCGGTCAGGTCATTGAACTCTCCGGTGCGAAACCCATTGACTACGCGGGTGGGAATTCGCAGGGTACGAAGCATGACCGCCATCGATGAGGCGAAGTATTCACAATGTCCGGCTTTGCGCTCGAACAGAAAGTTGCCAATCGGGTCGTGCGGAGGACTATCGGAAAGTTGCAAAGTGTAGGCGTAGTGGGTGCGCAGATAGCGCTCGATGGCCGCCGCTTTATCGTAGTTTGTAGCCTGCGAGGCAGCGATTTGTTCGGCGAGTTGATTGACTCGGGGATCCAGCGGCGGAAGCTGGAGGTTGTTCAGCAGGACCTCGGGGGGGTAATTATTCGAGGTCAGACGCAAGGCATCAGGGGAAGGCTCGGCTATGTTTGAATCGGCCTGATAAGTGGTGACCGGATGGTCGGGGTCAAGATTGAATACAGCCCCGCCGGCATCGGTGGCGATCAGACGATAGTTGCCCTCGAGCGTAAGCGGCGACGGCGCCAGGAAGAAGACGTTGCTGGCTACGGGTTCCATGAGGACGCGATAGTGTACGGTGCGCGCTGGAACATCAGCACCGCTTCGCGAAGCTCGAGTGATCATCGACAGGACGAAACGTCCGTCCAGGGGATGCGGCATGAAATGCTGCTCATGGGGATTCGACCAGGTTTTTCCGTCAAAGATATTGAGCGAGACACCGCGCCATTTGAGATCGTAAGCGCCGCCCGCGTCTCCATCGATCTGGATGTGCATGACCAACGCACTGGATTGCTGGATCTGACCGATTCGCCCGAGTCGAACCTCGTCGCTGAAGCCGGTCGCGATATCGCCGCCCGGCGCGTAGGCGCTCAGGTATCCGCTCGAACTGCGCGGTAGTACGAAGAAGATCGCCGCAGCTCCGAGCGAAATCAGAATTACGAGAATGGGAGCAATTCCAGCGAGGGACAATGCCATCTTACGGTAGGCACGATGCTCGTCGTGGGGGGCAGTACGAATTGAGGCGTCGCGCGCGGAACGCCTCATTTCCATGAGAATGAAGGTCGCGACTGCAGTTAACAAAAACAGTGCAAAGGCGAGGAGGAAGGTGCTGTCAACGGTCAGTACTGATGCGGCCAACACCATGAGGAACGCGATTACAGCGAGGAAGTAGCGATCGCGGTCACGCTGCGCCGAGAAGAGGCGGACCACCATGACGAAGAGCACCAGGTGGACGGTGGCATTAAGAAATCCGTGAGCCAGCACCATGTAGTCGAGTAGGTAGAAGGCGACGTAGGAAAGAGTCAGGAAAGTGGTCCAGCGCTCCGGGATAACGAACGTCTGGCGGGTGGCCAGCAAATAGCCGCGCAGGAGAAGCGCGAAGCCGACCAGCAGGACTGGAACGGCTGCGAGGCCTCCCGTGGACGCGAGAGTTCCAAATCCCGTCAGAACGAGCAGGTACAACGCCACTTCGAAGTAGCGTTCAATAGCATCCGGCATGGATGCGGGCCGAACGAGGGCGTCGTTGGACGGCATGGATGAACTTATTTTGCGCGAATCGCCAGGAAAATAGAAGGGTACGTCGGTGTCTGGTGCTGATTTGAGCTCTGGCGCCCGCGAGTTCGGTGAGCAATGCTAAAATCGAAGAGGTCAGGTATCGGTCCCGCGCGACGCACTCTCGCCAACCCCGCCAGGTCCGGAAGGAAGCAACGGTAACGGGCTCTTGCGTGTGCAGTGGGTCGCCGGTGCCTGGCTTATTTACTTTAGATATTGCGTGGCCGCGCTTTTCCTGGCGTATAGAAGTTCTTCACCACAGAGGGAACAAGGGTTCGCAGTGGGCTTTGCGCGGGCCTAACCCGCTTGGAGTTTTGTGCTCTGCCTGCGTAGAATAACTAACTCATACCTTACATTTTGGAGAAAATAAAGAGTGAGCCAAGTTCTTGGCGTCAAGATCAGTGCCCTGGGAACCTACGTCCCGCCACGCCTTCTAACCAATCAGGATCTGGAAAAGATGGTTGAAACGACTGATCAGTGGATCATGGAGCGTACGGGGATCCGCGAGCGGCACGTGGTCGACAAAGGCGTTGCCACCAGTGATCTCGCAGTCGAAGCGGCGAAAAAGGCGCTGGCAGGGCGCGGTATGGAGCCCTCCGATCTGGACGCGATTATTGTGGCCACGGTAACCCCGGACATGTTGTTTCCCTGTACGGCATGCCTGGTGCAGTACAAACTAGGAGCAAAAGAGGTTTGGGGTTTCGACATGAACGCAGCTTGCTCGTCGTTCGTGTACGGCTTGCAGGTGGGATCGAGATTTGTAGCCAGTGGATCGCACAAGAAAGTCATGGTGATCGGCGCGGACGTGATGTCGTCGATCATTGACTACACCGACCGGGCAACCTGCATTATTTTCGGAGACGGCGCCGGGGCGGTGATTCTGGAACCGGCAGAGGGTGGCAACGGCATCATCGATTTCGTGCACGAGGTGGATGGTTCCGGAGGAACTTCGCTGTACATGCCGGGAGGCGGGAGCTTGAATCCTTCGACCCACGAGACGGTGGACAAGAAGATGCACTATGTCCATCAGGATGGACAAGCGGTGTTCAAGTTTGCAGTGAAAAAGATGGCGGAGCTGTGCGAACGCGTGTTGGAACGAAACGGGCTTAAGGGCAGCGACATTGACGTTTTCATCCCCCATCAGGCGAACAAGAGGATTATCACTGCAACCGGGGAGCGTCTGGGCCTCAGGTCCGAAACCGTGATCATCAATATTGACCGCTATGGAAATACGACGTCGGCCACGATCCCGCTGGCCATGGAAACGGCGCGGCAGGAAGGGAAACTCAAGAAGGGCGATCTGGTGCTGCTGGCTTCGGTAGGTGCGGGATTTACAGTAGGCGCAACGCTGCTGCGCTGGGCGTATTGATGGACGAGAAGCGCGGTATCCTGCCGGCTTTTTGAAATACTCTCCGATCGACGGCGCTACCCGTTGCTCTTGGGTTGCTCGAAGGCTTTCTGTAGATATTTGCGGGCCTCGTCGAGTGCTCCCTGGGTATTGTCGTTTGTCTGGAGCGCCTGTCGATATTCGTTGGTGGCGCGCTCGCGCTGGCCGGTCAGATCGAAAATCTTACCCAACTGGATATGACTCCAAACCTCGGTCCAACGCGGATCCCCATCGCCATTGAGAGAGTCACGATAGGCGTTCGCCGAAGCCTGGTAATTCTTCTGCTGAAAGAATACTTCGGCCACTCGATAGTGGGCCAGAGAACTATTCTTGTTTGCTTCGAGAGCCTTATTGAATTCCGAAAGGGCACCGGCCAAATCGCCCTGCTGTATTAGCGCTTGCCCGCGCTGGATGGAAGCACGCAGCCGGATGTCGGCAGAGTTTTTCAAAACGCGGTTTTCAGGATCGATGGCAATACGGCGCGGGCGCGCCGAAGGTGTCGACGCTGAACGCAGAGTCCGTCCCGACCACTTCGATTTTCTTCTCTTCGGTCTTGCCGTCGGTGTCGATCTTCAGCAATACCGGCATGCGGAACAGGTCGAGATCCTGCTGGATCTGCCCAACCACGCGGAAGCCCTTGTTGTTTCCCAGACGGTAAACCGTGTATTTACTCTTAAATTCGGGAGCGCCCGTGGAATTTAGCCACTGGGTGAAAAACCAGGCTAATTGATCGCCGTAGATTTGTTCGGCGACAGCGCGAAAGTCGTCGGCAGAGGCCGATTTCCCCGCATACTTCGAGGCGAAGGTGCGCATGATGTTATCGAATTTCTGATCACCCACGACCCAGCGCAGCATATGCAAAATCATCGCGCCCTTATCGGTGACGAGCGACTGAAACTCGGGCGAGAACATATCCATTTTCCCGACAGTCGCCAATGGCACCGTGTCGTAGGCGAGCGCGCCGACCGACATATCCTTCACAGCCTCTTCCAATCCGTTTTGTCCGGCGGCGTGCTCCACGTATCGAGCTTCGGAGTAGCGGGCGAAGCCATCACACAGCCACCAGTCGTCGACAGATGCTGGATTCACGGAGACTCCCCACCATTGATGAGCGATGGTATTGGCGAGCAGACGATAGTTCACTTTGTCCGTGACGGCGCGGCCGGCGATAGCAGCTAACTCCGGAGCCCACGCGGCGGGAACGGTGTCATCGGGGATTTCAACGACGCGCAGCGTGCTGGATGGAGCAATCCCGTAAAGAGTAATGAAATAGGTCAGCTCTTTCACCGCGGTATCGGCGTACATTGCGCCGAGATTCTGGTGAATGGGTTTGAAGAAAACGTGGAGATCGACTCCGGCCTCGTCGCTCTTAAATTCCTGGAAAGCTCCGGCCACGATGGTCCCAGGGAAACTTGGTTTATCCCAGGTGAAGGTGAATGTTTTCGTGGCAGCGCTGGACGTTTTCTTGGCCGAAGACGCCGATTCAGTTGTAGTTTCCTTGCCGCTTCCGATGACCACCATGTGTGCGGGAACGGTCATGCGGATGGTGGCAGTGAAGCGATTGATGCCATAGCCGCTCACCGGAAACCAGCGCGAAGCGTAGATGAGGTAGCTGGTTTCGTCGTCAATGGAGGCCAACTTCATACCCTGGACTGGGCTATTGTCGGCGGAGTCGAGTTCGCCTTCATAGTCGAATGTCAGTGTGGTGGAAGAGTCTTTGGCAAGAGTCTTGGGGAGTTGGACGCGAACGGTGGAGTCGGCGGAGAGACGCTCGGCCTCAACCGGCTTCCCGGAATCGTCCGTGACCTTGTTGACCTTCAGACCGTTATGAAGCTCGAAAATAGCGACGTTCAGGTCGTCGACGGCGGTGAACTTGACCTTGGCATGGGCGGAAAGGGTGTGGGTGTGCGGGGTCAGCTCGGCGTCGATCTGGTAGTCGTCGACCCGTAAATGAGGTTTCTCAGCTGCCCAGCCGGGCAATGGTTAGAAACGCGAAAAGCAAAAAAATGCAGGTTTTTATGACCCGACGCTGACGCCGAGGGTGAGAAGACATTAAGGGTGATCTCCGTAGAAAAACGGCCTGAACCGTATGATGAAGATTGTGACGCAAAAGATGCTGGCAGGACAAGGGCGGGACAAATTCATGACTTCCGGGTAACCCACCAACGGATAGTTGGGCTAAGGCTGTACGGTCAGATTTACTATGATTCTTGCTGCGCGCCCGGCGGGGCGATGGGCGTCAAGATTGTGCCTTGCAAGGCGGACTTTACCTGCTCCAACCCTTCGATCATGGCCTGTCTGGCGGGCCCGTCACTGAGGATCCGTTTCAGTTTCTCGACCACGTTTTCGGCGGTGAAATCATGTTGGACGAGCTCGGGAACGATCTCCCGTCCGGCAATCAGGTTCACCATGGCGAAATGCGGAACTTTCACCCTTGGTTTGCCGAGCAGGTAGGTAAGCGGTGTCACCCGATAGACCATAATAAATGGTGTTCCCATGATGGCGGCTTCAACGGTGGCGGTGCCGCTGGCGATGATGCCGGCGCGGGAGTGGGCCAGGGCGGGAAGAGCGTCCGCGACGAGGTGAACCGAGGGAAATACCCCTATCAAGGTTTGAAGCCACGCGCGGTCGAGGGTGGGTGCGACCGGCAGCAGAAATTCGAAGTCCGAGCCCAATTTTGCAGCCGATTCAAGGATGGTCGGCAAATTCATCCGGACCTCCTTGACGCGGCTGCCGGGCATGATTGTGATCCAGCGCTTGGCTGGGTCGAGCTTGTTCTGCGCTGCGTACTCCTGGCGCGAGATTTCGGGCTTGGGAACATCGGCGAGGGGATGGCCTACAAATGTGGCGTCTACTCCGCGATCGCGGTAGAACTTCTCTTCGAAGGGAAAAATCACCAGAGCCTTGTTGATGTACTTCCGCAGCAGTTTTACGCGGCCCTGACGCCACGCCCAGAACTGTGGGCAAACGTAGTACACCACGGGAATGCCGCGTTTTCGCATTTGACGGGCAACGCGCCAGTTGAAGGCGGGGGCATCGATGACTACCGCGAGGTCGGGACGGCGCTTGTCAGCTTCGGAAATCAGCTTGCGAAATAAGGTATAGATTCTTGGCAGATGGCTGAGAATTTCGGTGATACCGACGACAGCAAGATCTTTGGTGTCGACGATGGTGTCGCAACCGGCGGTGCGCATACGCTCTCCGCCGGCACCGAAAAACTCGAAGGATGAATCGAGGCGGCGGAGAGCGTCAATGAGTCCCGCCCCGTACATTTCTCCGGAAGCTTCGCCAGCCGAGATGAGAATGCGCAAGAGAGCATTGTAGCGCTGCCGTCCGGCAATTCCTGCGCCGGTGAGTACAGGGCACCTGCGCTGGCAGGATGCTGGCGGCTACTTCTGCTTAGTCGTTGGCTGTAACGCTGACTTGCGGGCCGGTGGGGACTTCCTGATCTTTGTATTGCAGTTGGTACAGCTTGTAGTAGATCCCGCGCTGGGCGAGGAGTTGCTGGTGGGTCCCCAGCTCGCGAACATGCCCTTTGTGCATCACGATGATCTTGTCGGCACGCTGTACCGTGGAAAGGCGGTGTGCGATGACCACCGAGGTGCGGCCTTCGACCATGCGGCTGAGGGCGTCGCGGACGCGAAATTCGGTTTCGGTATCGACGCTGGAGGTGGCTTCATCGAGAATCAAAATTTTCGGGTCATGCGCCAAAGCCCGTGCAAACGAAATGAGTTGCTTCTGGCCGGTGGAAAGCGTGCTGCCGCGCTCGCGGACTTCTTCCTGAAAACCGTTGGGCAGGGTGCGCACGAAGTCAGCGAGATTAACGTCTTCGGCAGCCTTTTCGACGTCTTCGTCTTCGATTGATTCAGTGCCAAGGCGGATGTTGCCAGCGACCGTCCCGGTAAACAGAAATGGATCCTGCAGCACGACTCCGAAGCGGCGCCGCAGATCTGAGAGGTCCATGTCTTTTATGTCAACGCCGTCGATTTTGATGGCGCCTTTTTGTACATCGTAGAAACGCATCAGCAACGAGATGATGGTGGTCTTGCCTGCGCCGGTGTGACCAACAATGGCGACGGTCTCCCCGGGGTCAATCGAGAAGGAGACATCGCGAAGCACCCAATCCATTTCGGGTGCACCAGTCGTTGAGGTCGGCTCGACTTGAGGTCGAGCGGTTGCCGTCCCGACCGAACCTTTCCCAGGCTCGCCAACTGGCATGGCGCGATAAGCGAACCAGACGTGCTCGAACTCGATCCGGCCCGGACCAGTCGGCTTCTTGGTCACTGCCGGCGAAGTTATGTCGACGGGCGCGTCCAGCAGTTTAAATACGCGTTCGCTGGCAGCCATGGCGGACTGCAGAATGTTGTATTTTTCGCTGAAATCCTGGATCGGCCGGAAGAAACGCTGGGCATACGAAATAAAAGCGACAAGAACACCAAGCGAGGTCACTTTGGAGAGCCAGTGGAAGTTGGGAAGTCCATGACTGAATCCGATGGCCACGGTCGTGGTGTGTACACCGCGCAGAACGAGATTGCCGCCAAACCAGATAACGCTGGCGATGGCCACCGAGGAAAGTATTTCCACTACGGGGTAGTACACCGCGTGGGCCATAATCGCGTCTTTGAACGCGTCCATGTGAAGGGCATTCACATCGGAAAAACTGTTGTAGGCGCGCTCTTCGCGATTAAAGAGCTGTACCACGGTCATGCCGCTGACGTGCTCTTGCAGGTAAGCATTGATGCGGGCAATCGCGGTGCGAATGCGCCGGTATGAGTCTCGAACTTTGTCACGGAATATCTTGGTGGCGTAGGTAATGATGGGCAACACCGCAAAAGTGATCAAAGCCAGCTTCCAATCGAGGCAGAGCATGATGGCGATGATGCCCGCAAGAACGAAGACATCCTCAAACAGGGAGACGACGCCGGAGGTAAACATTTCGTTAAGGGCGTCAACGTCGCTGGTGACGCGGGTTACCAGCCGGCCGACCGGATTCTTGTCGTAAAAACCGATATGAAGCCTTTGCAGGTGGCGAAAGATCTGTGCCCGCAGGTCAAACATCACCATTTGACCGGTCCACTGCATGTAATAGGTCTGGAGATATTCGAGCAGAAAGCTGAGAAGGATCAATCCCACATAAAAAGCGGCGATCTGCGCGATGCCTACCAACGGCTCGCTGCTCAATAAGGCATCAAGGGGCGAATGTTGATGGGTGGGAGCGAGATAACGATCGACTTCAACGGCTACCAGGAACGGTCCCAGCACGTCCGCGCCGGCCTTGATAAGGATGGCGATGAGAGATATGCCTACCTGCCACCGGTAAGGGTTCAGGTAGGTGAGTAGCCGCTTCATCAGGCGGCTGTCATACGCTTTTCCTAGTACTTCTTCGTCGTGAGAGGCCATTGCGGACGCTAGGTCCAAAGATACCTTAAGTAGATGAGGACTGAGGGCCGGAAGATGGAAAATCGCGCCCGCAGCGGTCATTCGAGAGTGGATCTAGACGTAGTGACTCTTCGCTTTGCTCAGAGTGACAAGATTTCGCCGTCTCAGGCGATCTTTTTCAAGACGAGTGCGGAGTTTTTCGATCCGAAGCCAACGCAATTACAGATGGCATGCTCAATCTGCGCTTTGCGGCCGACGTCTGGAACATAGTCCAAGTCGCATTCCGGGTCAGCGGCATCGAGGTTGATGGTGGGAGGAATTTTGCCATGCTCCATAGCGATCAGCGTCGCGGCGACTCCCGCGGATCCGCAAGCGCCTTGAGCGTGGCCGATTTGCGATTTAAGGCCTGACATTGGCACCCGTTCTGCATGTGCTCCTAATGCGAGTTTTAAAGCACGCGTTTCCACCCGGTCGTTCATTTCGGTGGAGGTGCCGTGCAGATTTACGTACTGAATTTCCGAAGGAGAGATGCCGGCCTCTTCCATGGCCAGGTGGATGGCGCGTGCGGGTTCTTCCGGGGAATCGCTCATGCGCACGCGATGGAAGGCCTCGCAGGTCGAGCCGTATCCGGCGATTTCAGCGTAGATCTGAGCGCCCCGTGCGCGGGCGTGTTCATATTCTTCGAGAATGAACATCCATGAGCCTTCCGCGATTACGAATCCGTCACGATCGGCAGAGAACGGGCGCGAAGCGCGCTCGGGCGCGTCGTTCCACGACTGGGTAAGAGCTCGAAGCAGGGTGTAACCCTTGATGATGCCGGGCGTGATCGTCGAATCGACCCCGCCGACCAGGAACATGGGTTGCACGCCCGCCTGAATGTGCTGGTAAGCGTAGCCGATGGCATCGGTAGAGGATGTACATCCGGCGGTGACGACATGGCTGTAACCGCGGAAGCCGAAGCGCATGGAAATTTCGCTGGGAATAGTTCCCATGGTTCCGCTGGGAATGCAGAAGAGACTGACTTGTTTGACATGCCCGGAATGCCAGAGGCGATATTGCTCTTCGGAGAATTCCTGGGCTCCGCCTCCGGTGCCCAGAATCACACCGATCTCCCGCTTCTGTTCCATGGTCATTGCCGCAGGATCGAGGCCGGCGTCGCTGATCGCTTCCGTGGAGGCAGCTACCGCTAAAGGAACGACACGAGAGACGTGCTTGCGCTCACGCGGATCGATCCAGGCCAATTCGTCAAAGTCGGAAATCTCTCCCGCAATGCGCACGGGAAGGGAAGATGGGTCGAAACGCGAGATCCGTTTGACGCCGGATTTTCCGGCAAGAATAGCGAGGCAAAAATCTCTCTTGCCAAGCCCGTTGGGGCTGACCACACCCATTCCGGTGACCACGACTCTTGGAGCCATATTGAAGAAGAGTACCCTAACGTACCAGCTGCTGCCATCAGATGCCGGTCCACTCTATAGCGTTCCCGCAAAAATGGGATAATCAACGTGTGGCGCTTGGATTGTACATCTCGGTACCGTTTTGCCGAACAAAATGCAGTTATTGCAACTTTGCGTCCGACGTATTTTCCAACGCAGTCTTTCAACGCTATGTCGAGCGGGTGTGCGCGGATATGGAAGGCGCCGCAGGAACCGCGCGCGCCGTGAACGCTGAGTTCGAAAGCTCCGCCGATTCCATTTATCTAGGAGGCGGAACCCCCACCGTTCTTTCTGGAGCACAGTTGGAGCGGGTGTTTGGCAGCATCTCGCAAAATTTCAACATTGCGTCTGACGCTGAGATCACGGTGGAGTGTGCGCCGGGGACCTTGACGGAGGCGATGATTGAATCGCTGGTACGATTTGGCGTCAATCGGGTGAGCCTCGGGGTGCAGTCGTTTGTGGATCAGGAAGCCGCGTCAGTTGGGCGATTGCATAAACGGTCGACTGTGCTGGACGACATTGCGCGCCTGCGAGCGTCGGGGATCTCAAATATCAATGTGGATCTGATTGCCGGTTTGCCCCACCAGACCACCGAGAGCTGGGAATTTTCTCTGGAGGAGACTATCGCCAGCCAAGTACCCCACGTCAGCGTGTACATGCTCGAGGTCGATGAGGACTCGAGGCTCGGCCGAGAGTTGATTGCCGGCGGAACGAAATATCATGCCCATTTTGTTCCGGACGATGATCTGACTGCGGATCTTTATCAGAGAGCGTGCGACAGACTGAATGCCGCGGGGATTCAACAGTACGAGATCTCGAACTTGGGTCGGGATGGGTTCGAGTCGCGACACAACCTGAAATACTGGACACGGCAGCCGTATTTTGGATTCGGCGTGGATGCCCACTCGATGCTCCGAATGGAAAACGGAAATGCCGTACGGCTCGCAACACCTGATGCACTGGAGAAGTATGTTGCCGGCGAAAAGGTCGCTCCGACGATGATTGAGCAGTCTGAAGCGTTGGAGGAAGCCTTTTTTCTGGGCCTACGGCTGAACCGAGGCGTCGATGTGGACGAGGTGTCCAAAGAGTTTGGCGCGGAAGCCATCGCTCGATTTGCTGATGCGATCGATGAAATGTCAAAGCTGGAGTTGCTGGAACGCGAGGGTGGCACGATTCGGTTGACCTCCAGAGGCCGGCTGCTCTCGAACGAGGTATTTGAGCGCTTCATTTCTTCGACGGAAGCGGCGTGAAGTGGCGGTATAATTCCGCGTCATTCGGAAGGTCGGCAGCTATGCCGGCTACTTTGTACACGTGGGGTGATGCATGGGCCTCTACTCACATTATGACGGCGCACACAACCATCCGGTCAATCGTGCCTTGCACATGATCGCCATCCCGGTTGGTTTCTCTTCGCTGGTCGTAGTCTGGTTTCACTGGATCATCGCGCTTGCTGCTGATTCCCACTGCGTTTGCCCTGGCCTGGCTTGGACATTTGATTGAAGGCAACAAGCCGGCGTTTCTCACGAATCCCGCCCACGTTTTTGTGGCGCCATTATGGATGACCCGCAAGATTTTTGGCGCGAACGCGAAAAAAGCTCAATAAGTCCGAAAACCCGCGACCGTTCGGTCGGTTGGCAAACCCATGGCAACGGTCGAAAACATCAATAGACATGGGGCTTTGAGTGGCGTTCTGCTGTCCTCTCTGGACGTAACTTCCCCTGCCCACAGGCGTGTGCTCTAATCAGCTTTTCTTCGCATGGTGCGCGAAGCAATGGCGCGGCGGGCAAACACCGGAGGCGAACTTGGATTTCGAACTCAACGACGAACAACTCCACCTGAAGAAGAGCGTTCGTGAATTCGCGGAACGCGAAATCGCTCCCAACGTGATGAAGTGGGACGAGGCCGGCGACTTTCCTCTTGCCACCGTGAAAGAACTCGGCAAGCTCGGACTTCTGGGCACGATTTTTCCCAGTGAGTACGGCGGCGCGGATATGGGCTACATCGAGTACGTGACCGCCATTGAAGAGTTATCCCGCGTGGATGGGTCAGTGGGCATCATTGTGGCCGCGCACACTTCGTTGTGCTCAAACCACATTTTTCTGGCGGGTAACGAAGATCAGAAGAAGAAGTACATCAGCAAGCTGGCGACGGGCGAATTCATCGGTGCGTGGGGATTGACTGAGCCTTCCTCTGGGTCGGACGCGGGTAGCGCACGTATGACCGCGGTTCGCAAGGGAAATACCTGGGTCTTGAACGGCAACAAGACTTTCTGCACCAACGGGCACTACGCCGACGTGCTGGTGGTGATCGCGGTGACCGATCGGGCGGCGCATACGCACGGGCTTTCGGCATTCATCGTGGAGAAAGATGCCAAGGGTTTTCGTCCCGGGAAAAAGGAAAACAAGCTGGGGCTGCGAGCCAGCGATACGGCGGAACTGATCTTTGAGGATTGCGTGATTCCAGCGGAAAATCTTCTCGGGAAGGAAGGAGACGGCTTCATCGACGCGATGCGGGTCCTGGATGGTGGACGAATCTCTATCGCGGCGCTATCGCTTGGGATGGCCGAAGGCGCTTATGAAGCCGCGCTGAAATATTCGAAGCAACGCAAGCAGTTTGGGAAAGCCATCAGCGATTTTCAGGCGATCCAGTGGAAACTGGCAGATATGGCGACGGAGATCGAAGCAGCAAAGTTGCTGACGTTCCGCGCGGCGTCGTTGAAAGACGCGGGGAGCAAGAGCACGTTGGAATCGTCCATGGCCAAGCTTTACGCCAGCGAAGTTGCAGTGCGCTGCGCCAATGAGGGTGTGCAGATTCACGGCGGCTATGGCTTCATCAAGGATTATCCGGCGGAGAAGTTTTATCGCGACGTGAAACTGTGCACCATTGGCGAGGGAACCAGCGAGATTCAGCGACTGGTGATTGCGCGGCAGTTGCTGAAAGACTGAGATTGGGCGGGCAATCGGAGTAGAGCGAAGCGGATGGTTGAGCTACTCGACCACTCTGACGAGCAAAGGTCCGACGATCGCCAGGAATAACACATAGGCTCCGGATACCAATTCCAACTGCATTTGGGAGCCGGCAGCTAATCCGGCGATGATGATGGAGAACTCGCCGCGCGGAATCAAAGCGAGTCCGGCTCGCCATCGTCCTTTCTGATCGACACCGATTCTTCGGGCTGCCCAGTAGCCGGTGAGAACTTTTGTTGCGGCAGTTGCGATTCCCAAAGCGATGGCGACCGGCAGTACTCCAATCAAGCTTCGCGGGTCGATCTGCAATCCGAAGAAAAAGAAAAAAATAGCAGCAAATAAATCCCGCAGAGGGGCCAACAACCGGTGAGACTGCTCCGCGATTCGTCCAGAAACGGCAATACCCACAAGAAACGCACCGATGGCCGAGGAAATGTTGTAGCGTTGCGCGATTCCGCCGATCAGCAATATTGCGCCAAAGGTAGTCAACAGGATGATTTCGTCCGATTCGCTCGACAATGCGGCGCTGATCTTCTGTCCATAGCGAATTGCGCCCACGAGCACCAGCAGCACACCAAAAACCGCGACGGCCACTGATATCACGATGGTCTTGATGGTGCCGCCAACCGACAGAACCGCGACCAGCGGCAGGTACAAAGCCATCGCCAGGTCTTCGAGAACGAGCACCGAGATGATCGCGGGCATCTCGGGATTGTTCAACCGTCCTAATTCGCCGAGGACTTTGGCAATGATTCCAGATGACGATATGTAAGTGACGCCGCCGAGAAGAACTGCGGCCAATGGCTGCCACCCCAATAGAAATCCTGCGATTAACCCCGGCGTAAAGTTCAGGAAGAAGTCGAATATTCCGGCGGGGAGACCAATCCTCAGGTTTGCCTGCAATTGTTCGCCGGTGTATTCGAGTCCCAGCATGAACAACAGTAGAAGCACGCCAATCTCAGCGCCGATGTGAATGAATTCTTCACTGATCTGGATGGGTGCAAGACCTCCCTTTCCGAAGGCCAAGCCCGCCAGGAGGTAAAGCGGAACCGAAGAGAAACCGAAGCGCTGGGCAACTCGTCCGAGCGCCGCCAGGCCAAAGATGCACAGACCAAGTTCGATGAACAGTGCGGAACTTGTTTCAGCCGTCATAAGCTTTCAGACCTGATCAAACACTTGCCGGTGTTGCCTGGGGTATTCCCGGAGACTGTCCGTGCTTTACACTAACTGCTTGAACCCTGAAATGGAAAGTTGGATTGACCGCTTGCGGCAGGGCGACCCGCGGGTGTTGGCGCGGACGATCAGTACCGTTGAAAACCGCCGTCCCGGATGGTCGGAGCTACTGAAGGCTCTATTTCCCTTGACCGGACGCGCCCGTGTTCTTGGCTTGACCGGGGCTCCCGGAGCGGGGAAGAGCACTCTGGTCGACCAACTCGCGAAACATTATCGCAAGCAGAAGAGAACGGTGGGAATCGTCGCCGTTGATCCGACCAGCCCCTACACGGGTGGAGCGATTCTGGGCGACCGCATCCGCATGCAGGACCACTTCTCCGATCCGGGTATTTATATTCGCAGCATGGCGACGCGTGGTTCCCTGGGCGGCCTGTCCCGGGCGACCGCGGACGTAGCGACGGTGATGGACGCTTCGGGACGCGATCTCATCATGATTGAGACGGTCGGTGTCGGGCAGGATGAGGTCGATATTGTGCGGTTGGCAGATGTCACCATCGTTATCCTGGTGCCGGGCATGGGGGATGACGTGCAAAGCATCAAAGCCGGCATCATGGAGATCGCGGATATTTTTGTGATTAATAAAAGCGATCGCGAGGGAGCCGAGCGAGTGGAGCGAGAAATTCGTGCGCTACAATCACTGGCCATTCGTGGTGATCATTGGACTCCGCCGATCGTTAAGACAGTCGCGAGCGGAGGCGAAGGTATCGTGGAATTAGCGGACGCGATCACGGGCTACGAAGAATACCTGCAAAAGGAAAATCTGGCGCAGCGGCGGAGCGTCCACAACTGGCAGGAGCGGTTGGTGGAAATGGTGCGCGACGCGATGCTGGAAAAGGCCCAAGACCGGTTGGGGAATGGGAACCTGGAGCGCTTTGCGGCAGAGGTTGCAGAGCATAAGCGCGACCCCTACAGCCTGGTGGAAGAGATTGTCGGGAAGGGTTAGCGCGGGCAGTATTCAGGTGGCAAGAGCGAGATGCTTGCGTCCACATTGAGGAAGGGCATTCATGTTTTCGATTGATCATCTCGGCATCGCGGTAAAGTCCCTGGCGGACGCAAAGACTATTTATGAGAAGTTAGGCATGACCGTTTCTCCGGTCGAAACGGTGGAGGCTGAGAGAGTCAGGCTGGTGATGGTGCCAGTTGGCGAAAGCCGTCTTGAGTTGCTGGAAGCGACGTCAGAGGATTCGACGATCGCCAAGTTCATCGCAAAACGCGGCGAGGGCTTGCACCACGTCTGCATGCGGGTGCCTGACTTGGCGGGAGCGGTTGATAAATTGAAGAAAGATGGAGTTCGTCTGGTTTCGGAGGAGATCAAAGTAGGGGCCGGCGGCCATCGCTACGTGTTTGTTCACCCGGCGAGCACTGGAGGCGTGCTGCTGGAACTGGTGGACTCCAAGCACTAAGTCGTTAAAGGCATTTCGAGATTCGAGGCGTTCCGTCTCATGCTAATCCTGGCTGTCGATACCTCTGGAAAATTTGGCAGCATTGCGCTGGCGCAATGCGAACGGGATGCTTGCATGCCATTGGAAGTCGTTGCCCTTGAGGGCGGAACATTTTCGGCGCAACTCGTGCCTCAAATCACAGGACTACTGGCGAAGCATGGGTTCGGCAAGAGAGATGTCGAGGGTTTCGCGGTGGCTTCAGGGCCGGGATCATTTACGGGATTGCGCGTTGGTCTAGCGGCAGTCAAAGCCTTGGGAGAGGTGCTACAAAAACCGATTGCGGCAGTATCGCTACTCGAAGCGGTTGCGACCGATGGGGAAAAACCAGAGCCGAACTTTAGCCGTCCTGGACGCTGGCCGGACTCAAGTCTATGTTGCGGAGTATGCAGAGGGGACACTGGACGAATCGGGCGAACGGTTGCTAACTCGGGAGCAGTTGTGGACGGAGGCCGTCGGGGCGATCGTACTCACACCTGATGAGGCAGTCGCAACAGCGGCTCGAACGGCGCACGTCGAAGTGCGGATGATTGAGCGTCCACGAAGCGATCTAATCGCACTTCTTGGTTATCGGAAGATCCAGTCCGGGCAAATTACCTCTGCGGAAGATCTGGAAGCTAACTACATCCGTCGTTCGGATGCGGAGATCTTCTCGAAGGCGAACTCCTGATCCGAGTCTGTCATATAAATTGCGGATGCGAAACGCAAACCTCGACGATATACCGGCCATCAGGCGTCTGGAGGCCAGCGCTGATACGGCCGCGCATTGGACGGTCGCACAATACGAGTCCTTCATTTCTTCGGCAGAGGATCGCCGTACGATCTTGGTGATTGATGATGGATCCCGCATAGTCGGATTTCTTGCAGCGGGCTCCGCCGGCAACGAATGGGAAATTGAAAACCTAGTGATCGCGGCGGATATGCGCAGGAGAGGTCTCGCAGGGAAGCTGTTAACGGAGTTGTTGGATCAGGCGTCAAAGCGGGGGGCAGTTGAGGTGTTCCTTGAGGTACGTGAGTCGAACGCCACCGCTCGCCGCTTTTACGAGAAGTGGTCTTTCGAGGAGATCGGAAGGCGAAAAAACTACTATCAGCAACCTCAAGAAGATGCAGTGATTTACAGATGCGAGCCGAGTTTTTTGCCTCAAGATTAGTGCAGGATCAGGCCGCTAAGCCTTAGGATTCATGGTGAATTTTCCCGATTGAAGCAGCCTAGGTCGTGTGGTAAGTTCTAGTGTCGTAAACGTCGTAAACCCGGTTAGGAGGTCTGCTGGATGCTGAATTCTAGAGACCAACTGTTCGCGAGCCACGAGGAATTCCGCAAATTGGCGTTAGAGCATACACAATACGAAAAACGCCTTGATTCACTCACCCAAAAACGCTATCTCACCGATGACGAAAAATTAGAAGAAGTCCGGCTGAAGAAGCTCAAGCTCCGTCTGAAAGATCAGATGGAGAATATTGAGCGGGAATTTCAGCAGCACACGCACAATCAAGTAGCGTAGTCCGATCACGAACTCCTGGCGGAACAGCCGCTGTCGGGGTTCGTTTGCTCCGAAACATGGCGCTGGTAAGCGCCTTTTTTTGTTGGCAGTTAACTTCGTGCCGTAGTACGTGTGCACTATAATCTGAACATCTCCCCATGGTTCGCGACGGATACTATTACGCACTTCCTCTACTCACGGCTGCGATGCTGATCGGTTGGCTGACGGCCCCGGCTTGGGGCACGCCTGCGGTGCTGCTGGCGGCGTTCTTCCTGTGGTTTTTTCGTGATCCGGAGAGGGAGATTCCTCAGACGGCAGGGGCTATCGTTTCGCCCGGGGATGGCAAGGTGACCGACTTGTCGGTCGTCTCGGCTGGTGGGGCTAACTATCTACGCATCAGCATTTTCCTGAATGTCTTTAACGTGCATGTGAACCGTTCGCCGGTTGCTGGCATAATCCGCGAGGTCCGCTACCAAAAGGGCAAGTATCTGAATGCGATGGACGCGGCGTCGGCTGAGCATAACGAGCAGAATATTGTGACCGTGGAAGGCGAGGGCCAGACGGTAATTTTTAAACAGATTGCCGGATTGCTGGCGCGACGGATCGTCTTCAACAAAAAGGTCGGGGATCGGTTGGAGCGCGGAGAGCGCGTGGGTCTTATCAAGTTCGGTTCGCGGGTCGATGTGTTACTCGAACCGTCTGCCAAGCCGCAGGTGAAAGTAGGAGATCATGTGAAGGGCGGATCCAGTGTGCTCGCGTATTCGCGCGCGGAGAATTCTTTGGCCGAAGTAGGGGCTGGGCAATCCCAGCAAGGAGCAAAATGATGGATCCCGAAAGCCCAGAGAGCCCGCGACGTCGGAGGGAAGATCGGCCCCCGCGGCGGCTACGCAAAGGGATGTACATCCTGCCGTCGCTGTTTACGACTGCGAACATTGCCTTTGGCTATTACGCGATCTTGCAGGTCACTCATGGCGCGGCACAGGATCCCTCGCATTTTGATAATGCGGCAAAGGCGATTGGTTTCGCAGTTCTGTTTGATGGTCTCGATGGCCGGATTGCCCGCATGACGGGTACCACTAGCGACTTCGGGAAAGAACTCGATTCGCTGGCCGATGTGATCACATTTGGAGTGGCTCCTGCTTTGCTGGGTTGGATGTGGGGGTTTCGACAGCTGCCAACATTTCTGGGGTCATCCGAGCTGACGGGAAAGATGATTCAGCTGGGCGCTATCGCCAGTTTTCTTTTTCTGATCGCTGGGGCGAGCCGTTTGGCGCGGTTCAATATCACTCACAACCCGCAACCGTCGAATCCGGGGCGCCCCGGCAAAAAATATTTTGTGGGAATGCCGATTCCGGCCGGAGCTGGAGTCGTGGCCGCAGTTGTACATTTTTCCGCGGGGGATCCGCTTTCCTCATTGTGGAGTTGCATCGCCTGGACCATCATTGTGGTCACCGCCGCATATCTCATGGTGAGCACTTGGCGTTTCTACAGCTTCAAGGACATTAATTTTCAAACGCGACAACCTTTTCGACTTATTGTCTTGATTGCTGCGCTGTTTGCGGGAATCTGGTTCTTCTCACGGCCGTTGCTTTTCGGGATTGCGCTGCTCTACATGATTTCCGGAATTTTCTGGCGGCTGCAGTGGATCTTTCGCAAGCGGAGCAACCCGCCGCCGCCCGCGTATAAAGAGGCATCACAGGTTCTATGAGTTCAGATTTCAAAACAGCGGTGACTCCTAATCCGGAGATAGCCCGGACAGGGCAGCTCTACCGCGTCGCAGTCGTGGGAGCTGCGTCGTTAAGGGGGAAGGAAGTCGCCGAGGTGCTGAACCAGCGGAACTTTCCTACGATTGACGTGAAGCTGCTGGATGACGACGAAGCGCTGGGGCAACTCGAAGCGGTGGGCGAGGAAGTCACATTCATTCGCAAGGTGCAAGCCGACGAGTTCCGCAATATCGATTTCACATTTTTTGCGGGAGACGCGGCGTCGACGCAGAAGAGCTGGAAGATTGCGCAGGAGGCCGGTAGCGCCATCGTCGACCTTACCTTCGCGCTTGAGAACGAACCGGGGGCGCAGGTACGGTCTCCCTGGATGGAAAGACAACTTGGCCAGTCTCCAGTTCCGGAATTGCAGCCGGGACCGGCGGTGGTGGCGCATGCGGCCGCCATCGTACTGGCATTTTTACTGCAGCGTTTACGGAAGGCCGGAGAAATAAAGAGCGCCAGCGCGACAGTGTTCGAGCCGGCTTCCGAGCACGGGCAGAAGGGAATGGATGAACTCCACGAACAGACGGTGAACCTGCTCTCCTTCCAGCAGTTGCCCAAGAATATTTTTGATACGCAGGTGGCCTTCAATATGGTTTCCCGGTACGGCGAACTGGCGGCGCCGGCGCTCGCCGCAATTGAAACCAGAATTTTGAGGCACTACCGAATTATCGCCGCGAAAGACGCCACGATTCCTTCTTTACTGTTGCTGCAGGCCCCTATCTTCCATGGACATGCTTTTGCGATTCACGTTGAACTGGCGACAGTTGCGGATGTGGAGGCGATTTCTCAGGTGGTGTCCGGCGAGCACATCCAGTTGACTCGAGGGGCGGAAGATGCTCCCAGCAATGTCAACGCCGCCGGGCAGGCGGACATACAGGTTTCGATCCTGCCGGACGCGTCGAACCCGAACGGACTTTGGTTGTGGGCGGCGTCTGACAACCTGCGGATCGCCGCTGCCACCGCGATTGAATGCGCGGAGAGCATGGCGGCATCGAGACCAAGAGGCCAGATTCAATGAAGAAGGTTGGGGAACGACTTGCTGGGAAATCGGCGCTGGCGTTCCCGGTTATCGTTCTGCTGACGAGTCTTGCTGCCAACGGCTGCGGATACCACACTGCGGGACATTCCGTGACCCTGCCGCAGAATGTGCAAACCATCGCGATTCCGGCGTTCGTGAATCAGACTCAAACCTATAAAATCGAGCAGTTGCTTACCACGGCCGTGGTCCAGGAGATGGTTACGCGCACGCACTATCACGTGATCAATAATCCGGGCGATGCCGACGCCACGCTGCACGGAACGGTGCTTTCCACTTCCACTACCCCCTTGACCTATGACTCGCAAACCGGACGGGCTGCGTCGGTGCTGGTAGTAATTTCGATGAAGGTCGCGCTCGTCGATAAGCAGGGTAAGAATCTATATCAGAATTCGTCCTATCTTTTCCGGGAACAGTATGAAGTGTCGCGAGATCTCAACAGCTTTTTTGAGGAAGATTCTCCAGCGTTCCGGCGGCTATCGCGGGATTTCGCGCAGACCCTGGTATCGAACATCCTGGAGGGCTTTTAGTGAAGGCCTTTGCCCAAGCCGACCGCTTTGTTTCGGAGGTACAGGCGGGGAAATTGCGTCCGGCCTATGTGTTCGTGGGCGATGAAACTTTCTTCCGCAAACGCTGCCGCGAGGCGATCCTTGAGCATCTGGTTCCAGCAGATCTGCGGGATTTCAGCTTGTTCGATTTCGACCTGGCGGACACCGATTTAGCTGAGGTGCTTGACCGGGCCCAAACCCGTTCCCTGATGGCGCCCTTTCAAGTGTTCTTCGTGCGGGGAGTGAAGAACCTCTTTGGCCGCGGTTCGAACGAAGACAAGCTCAGTGCTATTGAAGAATATTGCAAGAATCCCAATCCGGATGCGGTGCTGATTTTTGTGGCCGACCACATCAGCATTCCTGCCGACGCCCGGCGGATGGAAATGACGGACAAGGAGCGCTACGAGCGTATCCGAGAGTCGATGGGATCTTTCTGCACCATCATCGAGCTGTCGCGAGTGGAAGAGGGCGAGGCAGTTCGCTGGATTGGCGAGTACTGCGCCACGCGAGATGTGAAGATGGATGTTGACGCCTCACGCGAACTTGTCGATGCGCTGGGCGGCGACATGATGATGGTCTCGAATGAACTGGAGAAGCTGATCCTGTATGTGGGCGAGAAGAAGCGGGTCACATTAGGCGACGTTGAGACCATGGTCCTGGCGGCGAAACAGCGGTCGTTGTACGAGTTGACCGACGCGATTTCGGCCAAGGACCGGGTTCGGGCGCTGCAGATGCTGGATGCGATTTTAACCACTGGCGACGGAGATGAGGCGGCGATTGGCCACCTTTATATGTTGGCCAAGACTTTCCGGCAAATGCTGGTGATCATGGAGCGCAACGTGCGCGATCAGCGGATGCTGTGGGCGGCGCTGTGGCAGGGTTTTCGCGTGCCTCCGTTTGCGGCGGACGACATTATCAAGCAGGCGCGGCGGTACAAGTCGAAGCGCGAGCTGACCCGAGCCATTCGGTTGGTTGCGAAGACGGATCTCGCGTTGCGGTCGAATCCTCCGAGCAAGCGGTTGGTGCTGGAAAAACTGGTGCTGGATCTGACGGCCGAGCCGAAGCTAGAAGTCGCCGGATGGTTGCAGGAAGAGTTGCCGGTCTAAGCAGCTGTCAGCCCTCAGTCCTTCATAGATTCACAAGCCACGCGCACGCCGGACATGCTCAACATTCCCGCCTATCTCGACCGTATTGGCTATACGGGCCGTACGGGTCCGACCTACGAAGTTCTGCGATCTCTCCATCTTGCCCACATGCTCTCGGTCCCATTTGAAAATCTGGATATTGGGTGGAGACGCAGGATCTTCTGCGACGAAAATTCATTCCTGAAGAAAATCATCGAGCAGCGGCGTGGCGGGTTTTGCTACGAACTGAATGGCGCGTTCGCCGCCTTATTGCGCGAACTTGGATTTGACGTCACGTTGCTCTCGGCTCGCGTTGCCCGGGCCGATGGAAGCGCCAGTCCGGAATTCGATCATCTGGCTTTGCTGGTCGACCTGGGCGAACCGTGGCTGGCCGATGTCGGATTTGGCGAGTCTTTTATTGAGCCGCTCCGGTTAAAACCTGGAATTGAGCAAATTCAAGACGGACGGCGATTTCGGATCGTGGAAGAATCGCGATCCTTGCTTATGGAAATGGCCGAGGCCGAGGAAACCTGGAGGCCTCAATTTTCTTTTACGCTGGCGCCAAGGCAACTAGCCGAGTTTGCCGGAATGTGCCACTACCATCAAACCTCGCCGGATTCGCATTTCACCCAGAATCGCATTTGTAGCATGGCGACGCGCGACGGACGGGTCACGCTGTCGAACATGAAGCTGATTATCCGAAAGGAACGGCTGAGAAAAGAGCGAGTTCTTGAGTCCGATGTCGAGTGGAAGGATGCGCTACAGAAGTATTTCGGGATCAGAGCGCCGCTGAAAAGCGATGTGCCGTAAAGACAAAAACGGCGGGGAAAACCCCGCCGCATGATCTTGGCCGTCAGAGGCCGAGCTACTTCGCCTGCAAGGCCTTCAGGCGGGCGTTCAGACGGGACTTGTAGCGCGAAGAGGTGTTGCTGTGGATCACGCCCTTCTGGACGGCTTTGTCTAGGGCGGAAACAGTCTGGCGGAAAGCCTGCTCGGCGGCGGTTTTGTCTCCCTTGGTCAGAGCTTCGCGCATGCTGCGCAGCACAGTGCGCACGCGAGAAGTGTTGGCGCGATTGCGCGTGGTGCGAGTTTCGGTTTGACGGGCGCGCTTGAGCGCAGAAAAATGATTAGCCATTCTGTTTTATTACCCTTGTCTGTCTTAAAGAGATGTTTCCGGCGGGAACCGAATACATCATTCTAGTGAGTGAGTGGCAGATGGTCAAATTATGTGTCGCTCTTAATTCCGTGCGGTAATTTGTGTCGTTCGTCGTTAGCTCTTTGTCGTTGGCGAAGCTTGCTCGGGCGAACTCGGTATGGCCAGATACCCCCCTCCCCCCTCTACTTTTCCTCGATCTTTTGGAATCATGATCTTAGCGTGGTACTACCAGCCAGATCTTTGGGTTTAAAGGGCTTAGAGGCAAAATATAGATTCTAAGGCACTTAAGGACACTTTTTCCATCTTTACCCGCAAAATATTGATTTCAAAGAGCTAGTTTTGCAAAATCCTTTAAACAAAGGACTTAGGGAACGCTCTTAGCTATTAGCTCTTGGCTCTTAGCTTAGCGGCTGTTGCCGCGAACCTGACCTGGTTGTGTCCGAGTCCAGACGCAGGAATGATCCTCTGGGCTCACAGACACTTCACCCTCGCTCGATCCAAGAACATTTTCGCGCGGATGGTGGAGGAAGTCTGTGACGGATGAGCTTGACTTGGGGCGGGTCCGGAGAACCCTTATTGGGTGTTGAGCATGATCGCGACTTTGCCCGCGTTCTCGATGGGGATGGCTAGGTCGGGTGCGCCATCGTTGTCGAAGTCGCCAGCGGCGATTGAGTAGCCGCCTTGGTTCTTGACGGTGTTGGCGATTGCAATAGCAGTGCCGAAGGTGCCGTTGCCCTTGCCGTAAAAGAAATACAGAATCGTCGATGCTGGCGGCGCAGGCAACGTCGAGATTGCCGTCCAAGTTGAAGTCGGCCACGGTGCATTGCTCGGTGACCGGCGGCGCATGTGCTGGCGCAGGGTCGATATTATTACGGGGGCGTCGAATTTTCCATCGCCTTTGTTGAGCAGTACAACCATCGCCTTGGGAGACGGTTGGCGACGACCAAGTCGTTTCTGCCGTCATTTCGCAGGTCGGCGATCTTGACATCCACCACTTCTCCGCCTCCGGCACTGTATGTGACCGGCTTCTTGAAATGGCCCGTACCGTCGTTCAGCAGAACCGCGACGGAGCCAGTTGAAACCTGGGTGACGGCCAAGTCTGCGATACCATCCCCGTTCAGATCGCCTGCTGCGATTCCGTCGGGTTCGCTCGTTCCCATAGCATAGGTTTTGCGGTGCCCAAACTTGCCGTGTCCATTCCCAAAAAACGTCATTATACTGGATACGTTCCCTTCAAAATCGAAGTTGGTCACGGCGAGGTCCAAGTGCCCATCGCCGTTAAAATCCGCCACCGCAACGTTAGAGGGTTCAACACCGACTTGATAGCTTGCGAACAGTCTAAAATGGCCTTGTCCATCCCCCAAAAAAATCGCCATCGCGCCGTCTCCGGTGCCCCCAGACTCAACAACCGCCAAATCCGCGATGCCGTCTTCGTTGAAATCTCCGACAGCCAGACCGATGGGAGCCCCAACTGCGAAGTTCCGGGCCTTCTGAAATGTTCCGTCGCCGTTCCCCAGCAGAATACTCACCTCGTCGCTGAGATAGTCCGCCACCACCAAGTCGACATTGCCGCTCTTGGTTAGCTGAGTAGCAATCACATGATTCGGAAGCTGGCGTGACCCAACCCCGTAGTAGGTTACGTGTTTGAATTGGCCAGCCACTACGGGCGTCGCAATTGCGGCCACCATCGCGAAGGCCGATAACAAGTTCCAAACTGTGCTCTTCATAGTCAATCCGACCTGAGTCCATCAGTGTCTTCCGAGGCCCCGAATTCGTCAACGTGAAAGGTTTGGGCCTGGCCCAGTCGTACTGTAAACGAACACGGGATGCCCCACCCATGGCGGTTTCAGGGGTGGGCCGCCACGCCGATTGATCAGGAGATTTTGCGGATACGAAGCTTCGCTTTTCGGGTTTCGTTAACCAGAACCGGACCGGGTTCGCCATAGGCGTAATGGCGAAAGCTGTTCCACAACCACTGTTCGGGCTCCGGAACTACACGACGCTGCGCCGGATTACGATGCATGTAGCGCAGCTTTTCCACGCGCTTCTTCGCTCCACACATTGAAATCGTAGAATCGGCGGAAGCCAGCAGCGGTCGGCGTTGATCGTAGCTGAGGTGATGAAGTGGTAGTCCCCATAACCCTAAGAGCGGTGTAAGCGAAAATCCCACTTCTCGCAAAGAGCGCGAGAAATGGGGCACCCGGCTGGGGTGCAATTCGGCAAAAGAAGTCCGGAAGCGAAAAGTCGTGTCGAACCCAGGTTAGCGTCCAAGAAACGGACGCGAACCTGGGCCACCATTCAAATCCCGCCCTATTTGACTCACCTCACGGAGGCGCAGTAGGCTATTTGCAATGGTTGTGCTTGCCTCCGGGTGCGAGCATCGCGCGGATTCCATCTCCACCAACACCAAGCTCATTTTTTGCCACTTCGAGGGAGTGTGTCTGTCGAACCGGGCGCATCCAAGCTCAGGCGCGACGGGATGGTTGCTGGTTGCAAAGCCAGTTGGACCGGTCAGAGACCGGTTCCTGAAGGTGAATGCCAAAGCTGAATGAAGAAAAGCATCGAGATCACACCTCGCATTGAAGCGTTATTTGGCACGCGGGACGAAAACCTGCATGTCCTCGAAGACGGCCTGAATATCAACATTGATTTGCGGTCAGACGCGATTGAACTGGAGGGTGAAGCCGGCGATGTGGCCCGCGCCCAGCAGGTTTTCGCCGACTACGACCATCTGCAACGTTCCGGATACAGCTTTAACAACGGCGACCTGAACAGCATGTTGCGGGTGATGGTGGCCGATCCTAAGACCACGTTGAGGGGGCTGGCGGAGGCGGGGAAGCAGCGTTCGTTCGGACGGCGCATGGTGCAGCCCAAGAGTCTGAACCAGCGGCGCTACCTGGATGCCATCGATCACCACGACATGGTTTTCGGTATCGGTCCGGCGGGAACGGGCAAGACCTATCTCGCGGTCGCCATGGCGATCACTGCTCTGCTCGCCAAGCGGGTGAACCGCATCATCCTGGCGCGGCCTGCGGTGGAGGCTGGGGAGCGGCTGGGATTTCTGCCGGGCACGTTGCAGGACAAGATTGATCCCTATCTCCGGCCGCTCTATGACGCGCTTTATGACATGCTGGATCCGGAGAAGGTGGATCGGTATCTGGAGAAGAACGTCATTGAGATCGCGCCGATAGCGTTTATGCGCGGGCGAACATTGAATGACTCATTCGTGATTCTGGACGAGGCGCAGAACACGACCTCGGAGCAGATGAAGATGTTTGTCACGCGTCTGGGATTCAACTCGAAGGCGGTGATCACCGGCGACGTGACGCAGATCGATTTGCCGAATGCGCGCCGCAGCGGGTTGCTGGAGGCGGTCGACATTCTGAAGAACGTGGAAGGCCTGAATTTTGTTTATTTCGACGAAGGCGACGTGGTGCGGCATCACCTGGTGCAACGGATTATTCGTGCGTACGACGAGCACAAAAACAGGACCAGCGATCAGCAATTGACTCTATTGGACACCAGAAACGGGGCCGCGACCAGAACGCCGGAGCGGGATATCTCGGGCTTCGATCGGCCGGCAGAATCTACCGAGGGATTGCGGGCCAAAGAATAAAGAGTAGACAATTGACAGGAGGGTCTTCCAAAAGGCCCTCCTGTTTGTATTTGGACACGCCGCTACCTAAAGATGGTGATTTTTCGAAAACCGGTTCCTGACCTGACCGAGCGCGCTCTATCAGGGTACGTGGCTCGGGCGCAGCGGGCTGTGGGACTGCGTGGGGAAGTCAACGTCCTGTTGACGACGAATCCCGAACTTCGCGCTCTGAACTCCCGCTTCCGGAAGAAAGATAAGCCAACCGATGTGCTATCGTTCCCTGCAATCGCGACTGCCGAGGGGTTGGTTGGCGACGTGGCGATCTCGGTTACGATCGCAGCTCAAAACGCCCGCCAGTTGGGTCACGGGGCGGCCGAGGAAGTCAAAATTCTGATTTTGCACGGACTGCTGCATCTGGCGGGACACGACCACGAGCAGGACAATGGCGAAATGGCGAGGCTGGAGCAGAAACTCCGTAAACGCCTGGGACTTCCGGTTGGGTTGATTGAGCGGAATTCGGTTTCCACGGATAGACAGCAAGAATTCTCTAATTGCAAAGAACGGTACGGGTTCGCGAAGGGCGCAAGGAAAACCGGGACAAAAAGTCAGATGAACTTTGCCATTGCAGTCGCGCTGCTGCTCTTGCTGGTGCTGCTGACGCTGGTCTCGTATGTGGACCGTCTGTACTCGGAGATTGGCAAATTTCTCTCGCGTGAATTCCAGGACAACATCAACGCGTTTGAAAAGCAGGTGGAACCGCGGCTGAGAGTCAGCCGGATGCGGGCCGCGTTGTCGATGGCGGTTCTGACCCAGCTGACAACGGCGGCCATCGCCATGATGGTTGGGTTTACGGTGTTTCGCGACCGCGCCTGGAGCATCTACGAAATACTGCAAGCCACACTGAGCCTGATCCTGATCATCATTGTCTTCAATCGTTTTCTGCCATTCGTGTTCTTCTCCCGAACCAAAGGTGAATGGTTGAATCGGTTCGTGCCGTTGCTACGCATCCTCATCTATTTGGTACTCCCGGTGACGCTAGTGCTGGGCTTTCTGCAATCCGTCACTGCGTTAACGCGGGAGCATTCCGATCAGCATCCCGAGAGCCAGTCAGAAGCGGTGGATGCCCTGATCGAGGCGGGACAGGAGGAAGGCATTCTGGATGAGAGCAACCGGGATCTGATCCAGTCGGTGGTGGAATTTGGGGAGAAGACGGTGCGCGAGGCGATGAAGCCCCGCCCGGAGATCGTGGCCGTTCCCACTAACACGACAGTCGAGCAGTTCGTCGAACTGCTGCGACAGAAGCCGTTTTCCCGGGTGCCCGTATTCGAAGGAACAATTCACAACATTAAAGGTATCGTGCACGCGCAGGATGTATTGCAGGTGCCGGATACGGAAGCCGCGTCGCGAACGGTGGACACGCTGATGCGGAAGGACGTCTACTTCGTTCCGGAAAGCAAGTTGGGAAGTGACCTGCTGCGAGAGATGCAGAGAAACAACATCCGCATGGCGATCGTGGTTGACGAGTATGGCGGAGTGGCGGGCCTGGTAACGATCGAAGATCTGGTGGAAGAGATTGTCGGAGAGATCGGCGATGAGCATGATAAGTCGGACATCGTGAGGGAAAGCGATCACTCTTATATTGTCCCCGGCAATATGGACGTGGACCGTCTGGACGAACTGCTGGGAGTGCGGCTCGATGGCAAAGAATCCGCCACCATTGCCGGATTGGTGAGCGAAATGGCGGGACGAATTCCGCAAAAGGGTGAAGTCGTGGAAGAGGACGGTTTGCGGTTTGAGGTGCTCGCGTCGACGGAACGCAGGGTGGAGCGGGTTCGAGTCTCAGTAGCCCAGCCCAAGCAGCTGAAACTGATGTAGTCTGGTAGTAGTGTCGTCCGCCCAGCCATCGTGCGGGATTGGATTCCCACTCAATTCAATGGCATTTCATTCCGGATTCGTCTGCATTCTCGGCCGGCCAAACGTGGGGAAATCCACGTTGCTCAATGCATTGGTCGGAGAGAAAGTTGCGATCGTCAGCCCCAAGCCTCAAACCACGCGCAATCGCATTCTGGGGATTGTGCAGGTCACTAAGCAGAAGGGAAGAAGCGCTGGCCAGATCGTGCTGATCGATACGCCCGGCGTTCACAAACCAGACAGTTCCCTGGGACGGAAAATGATGGTCGAGGTTCGCGAAGCGGTTGAAGGTTGCGATCTGCTGTTGCTGGTCACGGACGTGACGCGAAAACTGGATCAGAAGGACGAGTTTGCGGTGCAGATCGCCAAGAAAGCTGGCACTCCGGCTTTCCTGCTACTGAACAAGATCGACCTCATGCCGCAAAAAGACAAGCTGCTGCCGATGATCGACCGGTATCGGACGCTCTACGATTTCAAAGAAGTTATACCGGTCTCAGCCCGCAAGCGCCAGGGTTTGGACGTTCTTCTGGATGCGGTAGTGCGAATTCTGCCGCAGGGACCACGCTACTTTCCGGATGACCAGATTACCGATCAACCCATGCGTTTCATGGTGGGCGAGGTCATCCGCGAGCAGATCCTGCTGGACACGAAGGAAGAACTGCCTTACGCCACGACTGTTATTGTTGAGCAATTCGAGGAAAAGCCGAAACTTACCCGCATCGCGGCCACGATTTATTGCGAGCGTGAAGGACAGAAGCGGATACTGATCGGTAAGCAAGGGCAAATGCTGAAAAAGGTTGGCACGGCGGCCCGCTTGCAGATCGAGAAGATGGTGGGAACCAAGGTATTTCTGGAATTGTTTGTGAAGGTGAATCCGAACTGGCGGGAATCGCGAGGCTTTATCGAGGAGTTGGACTGGCGTCAGCAACTCGATCGGTTAACCGGGCCAGCCAGACCGGAGTCTGATCACAGTAATCAGTGATTGCCTGATCAGCGCGCACTTTGTAGAATCGAAACGCGAACGAATCCCTATCGCATGATGGCGGAAGACCCACAGCAATATCTCGATTTCGAAGCGGAAAAGCTGCTGTTCAAGCTTCGAATCACGCTCAACGCCGACCAGAAGGCGGTCGATGACGTTGTACAGGACGTGATGAAGGCCATCCGCGACGCGGATTGTGCTGCCGGCAGGGAAGATGCGATCGAATTGGCGCTGACCGAAGCGCTATCGAATGCGGTTGTCCACGGGGCAAAGTGCGACCCTACTAAAGTGGTGGAATGCGACGTCGCGTGCGACGAAAAGCGCACCATGCTGATCATTGTGCGTGATCCCGGAACCGGTTTCGATCCCGCGACCATTCCAAGCCCGGTCGTCGGAGACAATTTGTTATCGAATCACGGTCGCGGGGTTTACCTCATCAACCAGCTTATGGATCACGTCCGGTTCCACAAGGGTGGGACCGAAATACACATGATCAAGCGGTAACGCGCGGCCTATTCCTTGGCTGCGATTCCCAGTGTTTTCATTTTGCGGTAAAGATGGCTGCGCTCCAGCCCCAGAACTTCAGCAGTGCGGCTGACGTTGCCGTGATTCTCGTCCAGCTTCTTCAAAATGTAGTCGCGCTCATAGGCGGCGCGGGCCTGGTGCAGAGTGGAAAACTCCCCGCCGCTGGTACGCTTGGTACCGTCACGATGCACAAGAGGCGGCATGTGCTTGCGGTCGAAGCGGATGGTGGTGGGATTCATGATCACAATGCGTTCGATCACGTTGCGCAGTTCGCGCACGTTGCCCGGCCAGGAGTAGCGCATCAGCGTCTCGATGGCGTCGTCGGTGATTTCTCGCGGGCGCCGTCCATAGGTGGCGGAGAAATCCTTCAAAAAATGACGCGCCAACAATGGGACATCTTCCTTGCGCTCGCGCAGCGCAGGGACAGAGAACGGAATGACGTTTAAGCGGTAAAAGAGGTCCTCACGAAAATTTCCCTTGGATATCTCTTCTTCCAGATCTTTGTTGGTGGAGGCAATCACACGGGTATCGACCGTAATCGCCTCATCTCCACCGACCGGAATGAACCGCTGCTCGTCCAAGGTGCGCAACACCTTGGCCTGAGTCTTGAGACTCATGTCGCCGATTTCGTCAAGGAACAGCGTGCCGTTATCAGCTTTTTGAAAGGTACCTTCTTTCTCGGCTGTGGCACCCGGAAACGACCCTTTAATGTGGCCGAAAAGCTCACTTTCGATGAGGTCTTCCGGAATTGCCGCGCAATTCACTTCTACGAACATTTCTTCTTTGCGCAAGCTTTGGGCATGAATGGCGTGGGCCACCAACTCCTTGCCGGTGCCTGATTCGCCGTAGATCAAAACCCGCCCGCTGGTCGGAGCCATGATCTGAATTTGTTGGCGCAGCGCCTTCATGGGGATGCTGTCGCCTACGATGACGCTCTTCGGGGTGAGTTGGCGTTTGAGGTCGCGATTTTCCTGCCGTAAGCGTTGTGCATCGAGCGCGTTCTTGATAACGATGAGAGTCCGCTCAATGGAGAGAGGCTTCTCCAAAAAGTCGAAGGCGCCCAGTTTCGTGGCGCGAACCGCAGTCTCGATGGTGCCGTGGCCGGAAATCATAATGACCTCCGGAGCTCCATCGGCGCTCCGGATTTTCTCGAGGGCCTCGAGTCCGTCCATCCCCGGCAACCAGATATCAAGCAGGACGATATCGAACTGCCTTTTGCGAAGGACGTCGAGGCAGGATTCCCCGGTGTCGGAGACAGCCACCTGGAAGCCCTCGTCCTCCAGTACACCTTTCAGGGACTGCCGAATGCCGGCTTCATCATCCACGATCAAAATGTTATGCATGTTGGTTGACAGGTGCAGTTCGAACCACCTCAGGTACGGTAGGTAGTTCGATTACAAACCGGGCACCGACTGGACGATTCTCCTCTACTCGAATCGACCCATGATGATCTTCTACGATACGGCTGACGATTGCCAGTCCGAGGCCAGTCCCGCGTTTCTTCGTCGAAAAGTAGGGGAGAAACAAACGCTCCTTGATCTCGCGGGTCACACCGTGTCCGGTATCAGAGACAACGATTTCCACCGCGTCGCGGCTGGGCATAAGCGTGGTGGCAATTTGAATCTCGCGAAATATGGCGCCCTGCATGGCTTCGGCCGCGTTATCCACCAGATTGGCGAGGGCGCGTTTGATGGCCTCGGAATCGGCTAGGACATCCGGCAGTTCGGGAGCCAATTGCGTGCGGACGCTGATGTTCTCCAACCGCCCGTTGAACATCGAGAGGGTGCTCTCAACGATGGCGTTGATGTTCGTGGGAAGGGGGCGCGCAGCGGGAAAGCGCGCTAGAGTTGAGAACTCGTCGACCAGACTACGTACGGTTTCAACCGCGCTACTAATGGTGTCGGCACAGTTCTGCAGAACACCCAGCGAATTGCTGTCTGGGGTGCCGCGCTGCAGGTGGCGCCGGATTCGTTCCGCTGATAACGCGATCGGAGTGAGCGGGTTCTTGATTTCGTGGGCTACCCGGCGGGCCACCTCTCGCCACGCGGCTTGTTTCTGCGCCTTCAACAGTTCGGACAAGTCCTCGAACACCAGAACATAGCCGAGGCGCTGCCCGCCGTGTTGAAGCAAAGCTACGGTGACCGCGACGCTTACTGTGGCGCGCTGAACTGTCATCTCCATCGGAGTTGTAGTGGTACCCATGCGATCGGTACGGCGCAGCAACGGTTCCAAATCTTCCAGAAATTCTGGCGAGAACACATCTAATAAAGAGGCGCCAATTAAGATGTCCGGAGTGCTAGAGCCATTTTCTCCCGGATGAAACAGACGCAGCAGGGCGTGATTGACATGGGTTACTCGCCGTTCCGCGTTGAGCGAGAGCACGCCATTGGGGATGCTTTCGAGAATTGTTTCGATGTGGCGGCGGCGCTGTTCCAAAGCGACATTCGCGGCAGACAACTCGAGGCTGGAGGCTTCGATCTGGCGGCGGCTGGATTCCAAGTCTTCGGCCATGCGATTGAACGACTGCACCAGATCGCCGATTTCGTCAGCCGCCCGAACTTCCACGCGGTAGTCGAGCCGACCTTTGGATATTTCCTGCATAGCCTCAGCCAGGGCGACCACGGGGCGAGTAACCAGCTTTGATAGGAACAATGCAAACCACGTGGCCGCGAACAACACCACCACGGTCAAGAGTAGAAGCGCTTCCATGTACGTGCGACGTACCAGGCGGCGGTCCCGGGCCAATTCCAGATATCGTTCCTGCCGCGCTTCTACCTGGGCGACGGTCTCAGAGAATTTGCTGGGCAGTGGCATCGCGACCAGAATCGCCCCAGCATCCCCCACGGGAGCAGCGCCAAGGATGTAGTCGGTCTTGTCCCAGGTAAACCGGATCGCATCTTCGGATTTCAGATAGGAAGGAGGAAGCTTAATCTTCAGCATTAGCCAAGGTGCTGGTATTCCAAAGCCGGCTTCGAGTTCGTCGTTGGCGACGGCGGCAGCGAACCCTCCTTGCAGAGTGGTTTCATGACGGCGAAGCTCACTATTTGCAGTCGAGAAGTCACCGGTGGCAAAAGCTCGTTCGATCTCGGGCGATTTTGCGATGGAGGTGGCTTCAGCGCGCGCATTCTGCGCAGCATATTGCTCGAGGAGCGATGTCATGATCGCGGTGTCGTGACGCACTTCTTCCACCGGACTCGAGAACCATTTGTCGATTGAACGGTTCATCAAGACGTAAGCAAAGAAAAACATCCCGATTACCGGAAGAAATGAAAGGAGCAGGCTGGCGACCACCAGCCGAGTGCGAAACTTCGAGCCCAGCACCCCGAGTCTGCGTTCAGCGAAGAGCTTGAGCAAATTGCGCGCGAGAACAAAGGTCAGGGCCACGAACAAAACAAAAATCAGCACTGACAAAGATGCGAATAGCAGCAGTTGCTGGTTGGTATGTGGCTTAAAGGGTAGATCAAACGAAGTTAGCGCCAGCAGAATTCCAAACAGCAGAGCCAGGCCGAACGCGACAGGAATGAGGATCTTCTTCCTACTGGAAGCTGTAGGGCCGGAACGGGTTGGATCGGTAATCGACACGAATCTGTTGATCTCGCCGGCCAAAGACTATGGCGGCAGCGTCAATATCCAGATTATAAGCGCGCATTCAAAAGCAGTAACCGGTCGAGTGCGTTTTCCGACAACAGGTTAGGCGCGATCGAGGCGGGCCGGCACCCTATTCGGCGCCGATTGGAACCGGACGAAAACTTCCGTAATACCTAAGCTTATCGGCCCAGCACTGCCGGCGACCGGTGTTTTCGGCGGATTTGCTGAATAAAACAGGTCATTCGCGGGGTCCGGCAGTATGCCTTGTTACCCAGGCCCAACACCAAAGTTACTGGTGAAGTAACGCGTCTGCGGTGACAATTTATGTCAACGCGCAAAAGTGGCATTCCCCCTAACGTATTGCCGCGATTCCGCGTTGTGTCAACTCAAGGCAGCGGTGTTTCTCTGTCGATCAAATAGGAGATCGAGGTATGTCTCAACGGCTGGGTGATCTTCTTGTCAAAGAGAAGGTCATTACACCAGAGCAGTTAGAGCAGGCGACAAAGACCCAGAAAGAGACGAACGTTCGTCTCGGCGCCGCCTTGGTCAAACTGGGTTTCCTCAGTGACGAAGATGTCACCAACTTCCTCTCCCGACAGTATGGCGTTCCCGCCATTAACCTTTCTTATTTCGAAATTGACGCTTCCGTCGTCAAACTGATTCCTTACGAGACCGCGAAACGTTATCAGATCCTGCCGCTAAGCCGCGTGGGCGCCTCGTTGACCATCGCCATGGTGGACCCCACGAACGTCTTCGCCATGGACGATATCAAGTTCATGACCGGGTTCAACATTGAACCGGTAGTGGCTTCGGAAAGCTCGATTCTCGAAGGCATTGACAAGGCTTACGGCACGACCAAGGAAGAAGACCTTGAGCAAGTAATGCAGTCGATGACGGACATGGACGAGGCCGACGTCGAACTGCAGGCGGAACAAGCCGAACTGGGCCTTGCCGACCTGGAGAGGGCTGCTGACGAGGCTCCGATCGTCAAGCTCGTCAACCTGATTCTGACGGATGCAGTCAAGCGAGGAGCCAGCGACATTCATATCGAGCCCTACGAGAAGGAGTTCCGGGTCCGGTTCCGTATTGATGGCATTTTGCAGAGCATCATGGCTCCGCCTTTGAAGTTGAAGGACGCCATTACGTCTCGTCTGAAGATCATGTCGAAATTGGACATCAGCGAAAAGCGTTTGCCGCAAGACGGCCGCATCATGCTGAAGATGAATATTGGCGGACGCAAGAAGCAGCTCGACTTCCGCGTCAGCACCCTGCCTGTTCTCTGGGGCGAAAAGATCGTGCTCCGGTTGCTGGACAAAGAAAACCTGCGTCTCGACATGACCAAGCTGGGTTTTGAGTCAGAGTCGCTGGTGAAATTCGAGAAGGCCATTCTCAAGCCTTACGGGATGGTTCTGGTCACGGGGCCAACCGGTTCTGGAAAAACCAATACGCTGTATTCGTCAATCGCGCGATTGAACCAGCCAGACACCAACATCATGACGGCAGAAGATCCGGTTGAATTCCAGCTGGCGGGCGTCAACCAGGTGCAGATGAAAGAGCAAATTGGCCTGAACTTCGCGGCCGCGCTCCGCGCTTTCCTGCGTCAAGATCCCAACATCATTCTGGTCGGCGAAATTCGAGACTTCGAAACCGCAGAAATTGCAATTAAAGCCGCTCTCACCGGGCACTTGGTGCTGTCGACTCTGCATACCAACGGCGCACCGGAAACCATCACGCGCCTTATGAACATGGGCATCGAGCCGTTCCTGGTAGCGACCTCAGTCCACCTGATCTGCGCTCAGCGCCTGGTTCGTCGGATCTGCAAGGAATGCACCGAAACCGTCGAAGTACCCGAGCAGACGCTCATCGAAGAAGGATTCAGTCCGGAAGAGGCTAAGACGGTAAAGATTCAAAAAGGCAAGGGGTGCGGGGTTTGTAACAACACCGGATACAAAGGGCGCTGCGGTCTTTATGAAGTCATGGAAGTCGATGACGCCATCAAGGAACTGGTGTTGGTGGGAGCATCCGCGCTGGAGCTGAAGAAGAAAGCAATTGAACAAGGAATGATCACCTTGCGTCGCAGCGGGCTGATCAAGGTAGCGGCGGGAATGACCACGCTCGAAGAAGTGGCCCGCGAAACGATTCACTAGAGTTCGACCAAGGAGAAAGAGAATTATGTCGCTCTCATTAAGCGATCTACTGAAACGAATGTTGGAGATGAGTGGCAGCGATCTTCACCTCACGACGAACTCGCCGCCCCAGATCCGCGTCCATGGGCATCTGGTGCCTCTGGATCTGCCGCAGATGACGCCCGCCGAAACCAAGCAACTGGCTTACAGCGTCATGACGGACTCTCAGAAGCATCGCTTCGAAGAAAACCTCGAACTCGACTTCTCCTTCGGCTTAAAAGGATTGGCTCGCTTTCGTGCCAACGTCTTCAATCAGCGAGGTGCCACTGCCGCCGTCTTCCGTTTGATTCCCTTCGAAATCAAGTCGTTCAATCAACTGGGGCTGCCGGCCGTAGTCAGCAAGATGTGCGACAAGCCGCGAGGATTGGTTCTGGTGACGGGTCCCACGGGATCGGGTAAGTCGACGACGTTGGCTGCAATGATCGACAAGATCAACACCGAGCGCCACGATCACATTCTGACCATCGAGGACCCCATCGAATTTGTTCACATGAACAAAAACTGCGTGGTCAACCAACGCGAACTGCATGCCGACACGAAGAGCTTCACGGATGCCCTGCGTGCCGCTCTTCGAGAAGACCCGGACGTGGTGCTGATCGGCGAAATGCGCGATCTGGAGACAATCGAATCGGCGCTGCGAATTGCGGAAACCGGTCACCTCACCTTCGGCACGTTGCACACCAACTCGGCATCTTCGACGATTAACCGAATCATCGACGTGTTTCCGGCGCACCAGCAGCCGCAGATTCGCGCTCAGTTGTCTCTGGTCCTGGAGGGGATCATGTGTCAAACCCTTCTGGCGACAGCCGACGGCAAGGGACGGGCGATGTGCATGGAGATCCTGGTTCCGAATGCAGCCGTACGGAACCTGATCCGCGAAGACAAGATTCACCAGATTTACTCGGCAATGCAGTCCGGGCAGGACAAGTTCGGTATGCAGACCTTTAACCAATCGCTGGCCACCGCGTATTTCCAGAAGCAGATCACGATAGAAACTGCCATGGCGCGCTCCAGCAATCAGGACGAACTGCAGGAAATGATTAACCGTGGTGCGAGCTTGCTGAATCGCAGCGCAGCGGGAACCATGGCCAAGGGAGCTGCACCGGGCAAACGTTAATACGATTTTGATACAAGGCCTCGAGCCTTGCATAGGTAGAAGGATTCGGGAATCGAAGAGAGGTCAACATGCCAGTTTTTACATTTTCGGGAAAAAACGAAGCGGGCGAGAAGGTTGCGGGAGAGCGAGTCGCGCCCAATAAACAGGTGCTCGCGGCGCAATTGCGCAAAGAGCGCATCACCGCCGGCGCGATTCGTGAGAAGGGCAAGGAATTCGTCATGCCCACCTTCGGATCGGGCAAGGTCAAGACCAAGGACATCGCCGTCTTTTTCCGGCAGTTCTCGGTCATGATCGACGCCGGTCTGCCACTGGTTCAATGTTTGGAAATTCTGGCGGCCAACCAGGAAGACCAGACATTCCAGAAGGCCCTCAACGGCGTGCGGAGCACGGTTGAAGGCGGCGCCTCGCTGGCCAATGCCATGCGGCAATACCCGAAGATTTTCGACGACCTCACCACCAACATGATCGAGGCCGGTGAAACGGGCGGTATTCTTGACATCATCCTGCAGCGCTTAGCGATCTATGTAGAAAAGGCCGTCAAACTGCGCGGAGCGGTCAAATCGGCTCTGATCTACCCGGTCTCGGTCGTCAGTTTGGCGTTCTTGATTGTCGGTGCCCTATTGAAATGGGTGGTCCCAATCTTCGCCAACCTGTTTGCCGGACTAGGCGTGTCCTTGCCACTACCGACACGGGTGGTGTTGGGGTTGAGCGCCTTCGTCGGCCAGTTCTGGTGGTTCTTCATTGTCGGCACTGTTGCCTTGGTCTTTGGAACCAAGCAAATCCGTAAGAATCCGCGCGGCAAGTACTACATGGATTGGTGCTTGTTGAAAATGCCAATCCTCGGTCTCTTGCTTCGCAAGATTGCGGTCGCACGGTTCACGCGGACTTTGGGCACGTTGATTACATCTGGCGTTCCCATTCTCGAAGGTTTGAGTATCACCGCCCGGACCTCGGGCAACGCGGTCCTAGAAGAAGCTTTGATGAGGGTTCGCAAAGCGATCGAAGAAGGCCGCACCATCGTCGATCCACTGCGCGAGTCCGGCGTGTTTCCCAGCATGGTTACCCAGATGATCGGAGTCGGCGAAGCGACGGGCGCCATGGATGCCATGTTGCAGAAGATCGCCGACTTCTACGAAGACGAAGTGGACTCCGCAACTAAAGACATGCTGGCTATGTTGGAGCCACTGATCATCGGTTTGCTGGGCGTCATGATCGGCGGAATCGTCATAGCACTATACATGCCGTTGTTCGCTATGATCGCGAAACTCTCGGGTTAAGAACTATCGGCAACCGCGGGGCTGGCAGAAATCAGAAATTCTGCCAGCCACCCGCTTCTGGCATTGGATAAAGAATGCAATCTATTTTCGATGAGCGGCTCTGGCTCGCGTGGCTGGTCAAAGTTCGCGTCATCATTCTTACGGTTCTCCTTGGAATTGAGCTGACGATTGCGCGGCTCACGCCGACGCCGTTTCCCTTCCGGCTTTTTATCAACGCCATTCTTTTGTGGTATTCGATTTCTCTGTTCTTCATTCTTCTGTTGTCTTTCTGGCGGGAAACGCGGATCCAGGCGGCCCTGCAGGTTCTAAGTGACCTGGCTCTGGTGACGCTGGTCGTGTATGTCACGGGTGGCGTGGATAGCTCACTCAACTTTCTCTATCCCCTGGTCATCATCGTGGCCTGCATCCTCTTGCCCAGGGTGTGGGCATATCTGGCCGCCGCGCTGGCGTTCATTCTTTATGGCGCCTTGCTTGATCTAACGTATTTCGAGTTTGTTCCTTCTTATTCGATTACTCACCCTGACCTCAAAGCCCTGCAAGCCATCATTTTTGTAAATCTTTTCGGATACATCGCGGTGGCTTACCTCGCGATGTTGCTGGTGACCAAGCTGCGGCAAGTTGACGTCAAGCTGGCGCATACCAGCGACGAGTTGGAAAACCTGCAGGCTCTGCACAAAAACATTGTGCAGTCGATCACCGGAGGGCTGATCACAACCGGGCTCGACGGACGCATCACCCTGGTAAACGTTGCGGCACAAAAGCTCCTGGAGCGTCCGGAGCAAGAGCTTATTGGCGAGCCGGTGAATCAGCTGTTTTTGGATCCACTGCCCCAAGGCGAATTTGAACAGACTCACGGGGAAGCTCGTTTCGTGGCTCCAAACGGCTATCGCAGGACTTTTCGAATTCTGGTTTCACCACTCACTGTTCCGGACCAAGGTACGACAGGTCACGTATACACACTAGACGACCTGACCGAGATCCGGCGGCTGGAGCGTGAAGTTCGCATGCAGGACCGCTTGGCGGCGGTTGGACGGTTGGCGGCGGCCATTGCTCACGAGATTCGCAATCCCCTGACCTCGATCGCCGGGTCGGTGAATATGCTGACCGGAATTCCCGA
Organism: uncultured Acidobacteriaceae bacterium; assembly: GCA_963708575.1. Classification (GTDB taxonomy): domain Bacteria; phylum Acidobacteriota; class Terriglobia; order Terriglobales; family Acidobacteriaceae; genus DASVWZ01. The sequence continues at coordinate 2,324,813 of CAVPTB010000007.1, read as the reverse complement.
TCTAAGCGATGAGCATCGGCAGCTGCTGCAAATTGTCACGCGGGAGTCGGAACGGCTCAATAACATCATCACGGATTTTCTGAACTATTCCCGCGGTAGAAAATATCAGTTTGCGGAAGTGAACCTTCTGCCCTTGCTAGAAGACACGCTTACCCTGCTGGAGCATCGGCTCGCGGGACAAAATTCGGGCATAACGATCGAACGCCACTTCGGAGTGCAGGAAGCCTTTGCTCTGGCTGATGGCGACAAACTCAAGCAAGTATTTTGGAATTTCTGTGAGAACGCAGTGCGCGCCATGGGAGACCGGGGAACGCTGCAGGTGTCGATCGAACCAGCCGGCGAAGACTGGCAAATCGAATTCGGTGATACCGGACCGGGCATATCGCCACAGTTGATCGAGAAGATATTTGAACCCTTTCAATCGCAGTTCGAGGGCGGTACGGGGCTTGGCTTGGCCATCGTGTATCAGATCGTGCAAGCGCACGAAGGGAAGGTGTTCGCTCGTTCCAGGCCCGGGAAGGGCAGCGCATTTGTTTTGCGTCTGCGTCGCATGGCAGAAGTAGTGGATGAAACCCCTCCCAAGACCGACACGGTTGTTGCCGTTCGGCAAGCCGGTGTGCCCCTGGTGACGGCGGCTGCCAATGGAGGTTCAGTTGGGTAACATTCTGGTTTGCGACGACGAACGCTCGATCTGCGAAATGCTGGATATCGCTTTGCGCCGCGATGGCCATAAGGTGGAAACGGCGAATTCGGGAGAGCTGGCGAAGCGGAAGCTGGATTCGGCCATCTATGACGTCGTAGTCACCGACATTAAAATGCCAAAGATCGATGGCATCGAGGTGCTCCGTCATGCTCACCAGATTTCTCCGGAGTCAGCGGTCATTCTTATCACGGCGGTTGATGACTACGAGGCGGCAGTGCAGGCGGTAAAAGCGGGCGGAGCCACCGATTACATCCGCAAATCTCCAGGGCTGGTGGATGAAATCAAACTGGCGATTAACCGGGCGCTGGAAAAGCTGGCACTAAGCCGCCAGAACTTTGCGTTTAAGCGTGATGCGGCGACACGAAATTCTCTCGACAACATCATCGGCATCAGTCCGGCAATGGACAAGCTCAAAGCTACGATTCGTACCGTGGCTTCCACTCAAAGCACGGTGCTGATCTATGGGGAAAGCGGAACCGGCAAAGAACTCGTGGCCCGAGCGGTGCATGTCTGTTCTCCACGAGCGACCGATCCGTTTGTTTCCATCAACTGCGGGGCTTTCCCTGAGACGCTGCTGGAAAGCGAGCTCTTCGGTTACGTGAAAGGCGCCTTTACCGGCGCGGCGCAGAACAAGCGTGGGCTGTTCGAAGTGGCGGATCAGGGAACCATATTTCTCGATGAAATTGGCGAGATGAGTCTCACCATGCAAGTGAAGCTCTTGCGCGTGCTGCAGGAACGCAGCGTTCGCGCGGTTGGCGCCACGGAGGAAATCGCCATTGACGTGCGGGTGATTGCGGCCACTAATCGTGATCTCGACAAGCAAGTTTCTGAAGGCAGTTTTCGAGAAGACCTCTACTACCGTTTGAGTGTGATCCCCATCTCCGTGCCGCCCTTGCGTGAGCGCCGGGAAGACGTTCCCCTGCTGGTCAATCATTTTCTGAAGAAATATGCCGCCTCCGCTGGGAAAGCCATCACCCGAGTGAATAAGGAGTCTCTCGAGGCCCTATGCGCCTATGAATGGCCCGGCAATGTCAGGCAATTGGAGAACACGATCGAGCGGGCTGTGGCGCTGGAGCCTGGGGAGGAATTGCGAGCCGAGCTGCCTGCGGAGAAAGCTAAAGCCAGGGCCGCCGCCGCTGGGGTCGGTATGGGTTCGACGATAGCGGTTGGCGCAGTTCTACCGGACGGATTGGATATGGAAAAATACGTCGCCGATATCGAGGTCAATTTGTTGAAGTCTGCATTGGTACAGTCGAATGGAGTGCAGACCAAGGCCGCCGACCTGTTGAAAATCTCGTACCGGTCGTTCCGGCATTTGATGAAGAAGTATGAACTGTAGCACCGCTCTTGGCTCCTAGCCGTTAGTTAAGAGCCGCCTTTCTTCAACTGTTGCTTCCATCCCAGCACGCGCGCCTTGTTCCCTTCAGCTTCGGCTTCCGGGACCATTCCTTTTTTCTGGTACAGCACTGAAAGGCTGGTGTGGGCCAGCACATCGTCAGGATCGAGTTCAGAAATGCGTGTGGCAACAGTGATGGCTTCGTCCAGACGGTTCAAATCCTGCAAAACCCGCGCCATGCCATGCATGGCCTCGGTGAAGGTCGGATCGGCATCCAGCGACTTCTGGTATTCGGAGAGGGCAGCCTCCTGCTTACCTTCCGCCACAAAGTCCAACGCGGCGTAATAATGATCTTCGGCTGTCTGGCGTGCGTTTTGGTCAGGCATGGTAGCAGATCAGAAGACGGATTCTAGCACGTCACTGAGGGGGCTTCTGCAGAGCAGGACTATACTCAACCCGATGAATCCGCGCCTGCCGAGGGTCGCTGCGCAGTTTTTAAGCGCGCCGGTTGCAATTATTTCGCTGGTGGAACATCTGGAGCGACGCGCAAGCATCATTTACTATCAACTCATGGGCTATATGCTGCGATTCCTGTGGAATGCCACGCGCGGGCATCACCTTGCCCCGTGGCGCAGTCCGTACTTGTTATGGAGGATCGAGACCTACACAGGGGTAAAGATGCAGCAGATCGGCATCCTGGAGTTCTTTGAGTTCACCTGGCGAGAGCGAGGCAATCTATGGCGTTTCCTGAAGTGGACGGCTGAGATGGAACGCTACGCTCACCCACGGCCAAAGAACCTATAAGAGACGTCTATTGACCGTTGGTGGCAGCCGAAGCACCTTCCATCACAATCAAGACTTCACTGCCTTTGGCAGCTCCGACGATTTGCGACGCCACACCGCGGTTGGCGGCAATCTCCAGGTATCCCATGCTTCCCATAATGCCGAAGACTTCATTCGGAGCGCCTTCCGCATAGTTGGTCCGCATCTCTGTTATCTCGCGCTTACCCACGGTGATTTTGAAGGGTGGGCAGGAAGCTTCAAAGAGCGCGGGGAGGTCTTTGGGCGTAATGTTCGTGATCAGATTGCCGAAGCGATCCACTTTGAGGACTACGCCACGCATGGTTTTCTCATCGGTCTGCTTTGGCTTAGGCGCATTAAACCGGACAAAGTCTGTAATCTCGTCGCCGAACTTCTCGGGCTCCACGCCTTTGGCCAAGTAAGCCCCAACCGGGGAAAAGATATCGCGCCCGTGAAACGTGTTGCTGAGTGGCCGCAGGTAGTAGTGATCGGAAGTGATGTGGCGAGCGTGCACGCGCTCTTCGCGTCCATAGACAAGAGAGAGAACACCATTGTCCGGAGCGACGAACTTATGCCCGTCGGTGGTGACCAGGATCGGACGGCGGGCTGTGCCCACGCCCGGATCTACGACGACAATGTGGACGGTTCCAGGCGGAAAATAAGAGTAAGCCTGAGCGATTGCCAGCGCCCCATCGAGGACGTCGTATGCCTGCACGGAGTGCGTGATGTCCACAATTTCTGCCTCCGGAGCGATGCCCAGGATTACACCCTTCATCGTACCGACAAAGTGGTCGCTCAATCCGAAATCGCTGGTCAGCGTGATGATGGGACGGTTCGCCAAATTTCCCCCACTAGGTCAAACAAAATTGGTGCGGATAATCGAAAGTAACGCGCTGATCGCAAGCCAGTCAAGGTACGGCGGTAATAAGGGAAGGCTTGCCCTTTAGGAGGCGCCAGCGGAGTTCCTGGGTTCAAAAAGCCAATCCGCCGGCACCAGGCATAAGAAAAGCCCGCCCAAACAAAGGGCGGGCTCTGAGATTGATTTTCAGCTCAGACGGTCTCGATGGTGACCGATTTTACGGTTACATCCTTGGTCGGCTTGTCTTGGCGGCCTCGAGGAACGTTCACAATCTTGTTCACGACGTCCTGGCCTTCAACCACCTCGCCAAAAATTGTGTGGTTGCCAGTCAGCCAATCCGTGGGAGCCACGGTAATGAAGAACTGGGAGCCGTTTGTGTTCGGTCCCGCATTCGCCATTGCTAGTTTGCCCGCCTTGTCGAACTTGTGTGGCGACCCTTTGGTCTCGTCTTCAAATTGGTATCCAGGGCCACCGAAGCCGGTGCCTGCCGGATCGCCGCCCTGAATCATGAAATTGGGGATGACCCGATGGAAAATCGTTCCATCGTATAGGCGTTCTTTACTTTTCGTGCGCGTGGTAGGGTGTGTCCATTCCCGCTTGCCTTCCGCGAGTTCTATGAAGTTTGCAACAGTTTTGGGAGCTTCCTTTTCAAACAAACGACAAACGATCTTTCCTTCCGACGTATCCAGTACTGCATAGGTACCGGGCTGACGGCTCATGGATGGTCCTTTCCACAGTGGCTCTATTAACCCAGGCCAGGGGAGTGGGTGAAACGTCTACTTCGATGCCGGTTTGGCCGCGGGGGACGCTTTCGCAGCCGTGGTGCCTTCGATACTGATGTGATTGATCTTCACCGGATGGTTGGGCTTGTCGTTTGAGTCGCGTGGCATGCGGGCGATCTTTTTAACTAGTTCGACCGTGGCATCATCACATTGCCCGAAGATCGTGTACCCCCCGTTCAGGCTGGGATAGGGAACCTCTGTGATGAAGAACTGAGATCCGTTCGTGTCAGGCCCGGCGTTCGCGTATGCCAGCCGTCCGGGGCGATCGAATTTCAGATCTGGAGAGGTTTCGTTCTTGAATGCATAGCCAGGGTCGCCCATTCCGCTGCCTGCAGGATCCCCGCCCTGGATCATGAAGTCCGGAATCACGCGATGGAAGATGGTTCCATCGTAGAGCGGCACTCCATGTTTCTTTTGATGGGTAACCGGGCTCGTCCAATCTTTGGTGCCGCTGGCCAAACCAACAAAGTTGGCAACGCCAATCGGGGCTTTGTCCGGAAACAGAGTGCAAGTCAGTTTGCCAGCCGTTGTGTCGATTACTGCGGTAGGTTCAGGGCCAGCGGCGAAGGATGACTGCGAAAGCACAGCCACTAGCACAGCAGCCGACAATGCGATGACAGTTTTGCGCATAATAGCTCCTTAGATTTATAAGACAGGTTTTCGGGACGCGAGCCCGTTCGGAACGACAAGCAATTTGCCGAAGCTAGATTGTACGACAGACACTGCCCTATTTACCCGCCGGTCGGACCGCCTGCATCTGCTGGCTGACCTGTTCGACCTGCTTGAACACTCTTAGCAGGTTGCCGCCGAGGATCTTGTGAATGTCTTGCGCGCTGTAGCCGCGGTCCAGCAAAGCCTGAGTTATTTTCGGCAAGTCTGCCGCGGAATCCATTCCAAGGGGTGTAGCGCCAGACACGCCGTCGAAATCCGATCCAAGTCCGACGTGGTCAACGCCGGCCACTTTCGCCACGTGGTCGATATGGTCGATGAGTGAACTCAAAGGTGGCCGGGGAACTTTGGCCATCCATTCCCGCTCGATGTGATCGACCTCCGTATAGTTCGCTGGCTTGCCTTCGGCTTTGCGTTTCGCCAAGAATGCGTCGACGGCCGCCTGTTGATCTTTGGACTGCGCCTTTAGCGCGTCAAGGTACTTCTGATCCACAAAACCGTCGAAGAAAGTTACCTGCACTACGCCGCCGTTTTTCGCGACTGCGCGCAGCATATCGTCTGTCATATTGCGCGGGGCATCCACCAGAGCGCGCGCCGACGAATGAGACGCGATAACCGGGGCCTTGGTGGTGGCAATCGTGTCCCAGAAAGTCTTGTCGGCTACATGGGAAATGTCGACCATCATGCCGAGGCGATTCATCTCCAGAACCACCTGCTTGCCGAAGTCGGTGAGGCCGTTGTGATGTTCCACTTTAGGGTCGTTGATGTCGCCGGAAGAGTCGGCCCATTCGTTGGTATTCGACCAACTCAGGGTCATGTAGCGAACGCCAAGACGGTAATAGTCCCGAAGCAGGCGAATGTCATTCTCAATGGAATGTCCGCCTTCGATCCCCATCAAGGCGGCCAGCTTCTTCTGTTTGTGAGCGCGCTGGATATCAGCGACCGAGAAGGCCATCATCATGCGATCCGGATGATGTTCTGCTTGTTCATATACTGAATCGATGAGGTCGAGCGTTCTTCTCGCAAAATGGCCCTCATTCGTCGCCGGATCCACCCAAATTGAGAAGAACTCCGCTCCTAGATTGCCCGCACGCGCCTTGTCGAGACTGATGTGGCCGATATCATTCGGATCGGTGCTGCCGATATCAAAATCTTCGTCGACGAAGCGTTGAGGGGTATCGGCATGGGTATCGATCACGATCGCCGAATCGTGGATGGCTCGGGCTCGCGGCGAAACAGTGGGAGGTTGAGATGCCTGGGCGGAAACCCAAACGGATGCCAGCAGGCAGAAGACAAATGCCGGAGAACTTTCCAGAAGAAAGCGATAGAGTTTGTTCATGACCGTAGGCAAGGGATTGTATCGCGAAAAACGCCTCAACAAGTGTCGCGATGAGTCGTTGGGCCGGAAGAGTTCCGGCCAGGCGAAGCGAACCGAGACTTACGGTTTTGCGGGCGCTGTTTCCTCAGGATCGGCTTCAATCTTTACGTCGACGCGAGCGCCCTCTTTCAACTGCACAGGATGCCCGTTCTCGTCTTTCAGACGGTTCTCAATGCGGATCTCACGATATAGATGGTCAGCGCCTTCCACTGCGATCTGGGCTTTAGGCGGCTCCAAAGGATGGTTCGGCTTGATAACCTTTTCCACGGTTCCGGGAAGGGTGACTGCCGGTTTCTCGGACATGAAATTCACTCCTGTGCCACGTTGCGAACCCACACCGGACCTGCCGAGCTTGCCGCCTGTGAGGATAGGACGCGCTGGTTTTAAGGGCAGAGTAGCAGCTTGGGAACAACAACTCTGTCGCTTGAAAAACAGTTTATCAGCTTGGGGGTGGGATGTCTGGAACTACGGCTTGTCAACGGCCACGAAAGAGGAGACAGGCGCGTATTGGATCACGTCTTCATAGCGAGGAGCTTCGGGCACGTCGCTGGAAGCCGTCTTGAAATCGTCGTCCTCATTGGAATATCGACCCGAAACCGCTACGTGGAAAACCCACTGGTGACGTTCCTCTTCCGGTTCAATCAGACCCTGTTCTTTCAGCGGCATCATGTAGGCTTCCACCCACTTGATCTGTTGGCGAGTCATGCCACGGCGCTGAATATCGACCGTGATCCCGGCCAAATGTGAAGAGGCTGTTTCGCCAACTTCGGGGGCAGCATTGCGATTGTGCCGGCGTAGCTTTTTCTGCACCACGACGGTGCGGACCGCGGAGTTGACCTGGATCTGATCGTGAAACTGCTTGTAATACGCCTCGCTTAGGTCCTGCAGAAAGTCTCGGGTCCAGGGACGGCAGTAACGGCGTTCCGGATCCAGGCGTGGATCAATTCGCAGGGCGTCGGTAGCCTCGATCGGCACCAAATCCTTGTTGGCAATCAGTTGCTGCAATTCCGCGTCGTCCTGAATTCTCGGCAGATTCAGACGATCCACTTCCAGATTCTGGCGTAACAGGGATTCTCGCGAAGGCCGGAAAACCGGGTTCCAAAGTACGCGTCGAATGTGCGCCCGACGCCGGGCATGATGCACCCGCCGCGCAGGTGTGTACTGATGCAGGGCGAATGCCTGCCCACAGAGGAAAATCGCGATGATGATGGCCAGAATCGAACTCTTCTTGCTAAGCACGAAGTCGAATGACTCCCAATCTTTCAGTTTTGGCTGTGTGTAGATCCGTATTCTAATGCACAGAGACTCAAACCTGCTCCAAAATTCAACCAATACATTACCAAAGAGCGGTCTAAAAGGTTACGGATGATTACCTTGGACCCCTCAGGGTCACATCCAGACACTAAAATTGGTGCAGGTAAGATGCCGTTTGCAGAACCAGTGCTGCCGAAAATAACGCTGAAAAGACGCATCCAAATGGAAGCTACGGGTTATCTACGCGGAGAAGATGACAAAATCTGTCACTCCATCTGACGCTACGTGTGAACCTTATCTTCGTAGCAGATCGCCGACTGCCTGTTTCATCACTGCGCCGCCGACCTCGGAAATTGATTTCGTCAGGGGGATGTCTTTCGGGCAGACTTCCACGCAGTTTTGCGCATAGCCGCATTCCTGGATGCCGCCGTCGCCCATTAATGCGGCAAGCCGGTCGCGCTTGAGAGAGGCTCCGGTCGGATGCGTATTGAACAGCCGGACTTGCGAGATGGTCGCAGCGCCAACGAAATTGGTTTGATCGTTGAACTGCGGGCAGGCCTCCATACAGCAGCAACAGGAGATGCAGTTGGAGAGCGGATAGGCGACCTCCTGCTCGGCCATGGTCATGCGCGGGCCAGAGCCGAGGTCGTAGGTGCCATCGATCGGGACCCAAGCTTTGACAGCTTTCAAATTCTCGAACAGAACGCTGCGGTCGACCGCAAGATCGCGAACGACGGGGAACTTGGAGAAGGGCTCGAGGCGAACGGGCTGTTCCAGATTTTCGATGAGAGCGGAGCAGGCCATGCGCGCTTTTCCATTGATCAGCATGGCACAGGAGCCGCAGATCTCTTCGAGGCAATTGGAGTCGTAGGTGATCGGGCTTGTCGGCTTGCCGTCACGGGTGACCGGGTTGCGGGCGATCTCCATGAGTGAGGAGATCACGTTCATGCCGGAGTGCCACTCCAGTTCGAATTCTTCCCAATGCGACTCTGCGTTGGGATTTGCTTGCCGTTTGATCTTGAAAGCAACTTTCTTTTGATTCGCCATTTAGGTCTTAGCCTTTAGCTCAAACTCTGTTCTGAATGCCCAACCGACTCGCTTCAATATTTCCTCGGCCGAGGTGGAATCAAAGAGATATCCACGGGCTCGAACTCAAATTTCGGTTCATCCGCGTCAGGCGCGAAATACGCCTTGGTTGTCTTCAACCAGTTCTTGTCGTCGCGCTCCGGGAAGTCCGGCTTGTAGTGAGCGCCGCGTGACTCGTCACGCATGCCAGCCCCCTGGGTGATTACGCGCGCGAGTTGCAGCATGTTGTAAAGCTGCCGCGCAAATACGACGCTGGTGTTGGCCCATTGCGTTCGATCGCTCAAATTGATTCGGCGGAAACGCTCCAGCATTTCGCAGATCGTGGAATCGGTTTGCTTTAAGGCTTTGTTGTAACGGATGACCGTGCAGTCCTTGGTCATCAATTCACCCAGTTCGCGCCACAAGCGAAAGGGATTCTCCGTTCCTTCTGATTTCATCAGCAGGGCATTGTTGGCTTCTTCCTGCTTCTGTTGAGCTACGAAATGTCCATTGCTCGGAGCAGCTTGCAGATTGCGAGCGTAGCGAACCGCGTTCGGCCCGGCCGTGAATCCGCCGAAGATGCAGGAGACGAGAGAATTTGCGCCGAGCCGGTTGGCGCCATGGTATTGGTACTCGCACTCACCGGCAGCGAAGACTCCTGGAATATTCGTTGCTTGATTGAAATCCACCCAGAGCCCGCCCATGGTGTAGTGCATGCCCGGGAAAATTTTCATCGGCGTCTCGCGCGGATCGTCGCCAACGAACTTCTCGTAGATTTCCAGAATGCCTTCGAGCTTGCGATCCAGCGTCGCCCGGTCAATGTGCGTCAGGTCGAGATAGACCATCGGCTTGCCATCAATACCCAGGTTGTACTCGTAAACCACTTTGAAGATGGCGCGGGTAGCGACGTCGCGGGGCACCAGGTTCCCGTACTTCGGATACCACTCCTCGAGGAAATACCAGCGCTCGCTTTCGGGAATCGATTTGGGATCGCGCTTGTCACCTGCAGTCTTGGGCACCCACACGCGACCGCCTTCGCCGCGGGCCGATTCTGACATCAGTCGCAACTTGTCTTCGCCGGGGATGGAAGTGGGATGCACCTGGATGAACTCGCCGTTCGCATAAAAGGCGCCCTGTTGGTAGAGCGCGGACTGAGCGGACCCGGTGCAGACGACTGAATTGGTCGACTTGCCGAAAATTGCGCCGACGCCGCCCGTGCAGATAATGATTGCGTCCGCCGGAAAAGTGCGGACTTCCATGGTGCGCAGATCCATGGCGCAAATACCACGGCACACCCGGTTCGAATCGAGCACGGCCGACAAGAACTCCCAGTGCTCAAATTTCTTTACTTTCCCTTCGGATTCATACCGCCGAACTTGCTCGTCGAGCGCATAAAGAAGTTGCTGTCCGGTGGTCGCGCCTGCGAATGCCGTGCGATGGTGCAAGGTTCCGCCGAAGCGGCGAAAGTCCAGTAAGCCTTCCGGAGTGCGATTGAAGGGGACGCCCATGCGGTCCAGCAGATCGATGATTCCTGGGGCGGCTTCGCACATCGCTTTGACAGGCGGCTGATTGGCGAGGAAGTCACCGCCGTAAATGGAATCGTCAAAGTGCTGCCAAGTAGAATCTCCCTCGCCCTTCAAATTCTTGGCAGCATTGATTCCACCCTGGGCGCAAACCGAGTGCGAACGTTTTACGGGAACGATAGAAAAGAGATCGACGTCGCCGCCCATCTCCGCGATCTTGATGACGGCTGAGAGTCCAGCCAGCCCGCCGCCGATAACTATAATTTTCGGATTCGATGCCATTATTTAGACCTGCCGGCCTTCCTTGAATTCCTACTCCGCATGGCTTGGCCCCGGGCCCTGCACGATGCTGGCGCCGGGATCTGTCGATTGTTGCGGGAACCGTGCCCGGAACGTGTACAGACTGGCTAACCCCACCACGGTCAAAAGTACGAAAAATGCCAGACACACTTTAAGAAATCTCTCTCGTGCCTTCTCTCCGGAAGTCAGACCCCACTTGGCGGCGAACAGCCAGATGCCGTAGGCGAAGTGCCAGGATGCGGCGATCAACCCGACCACGTAGAACGCGAGCAGCGCGGGCGACATGACCTCAGCCTGCACCTTGGCGAAGGACGCTGCCGGATTCGCGTGCAGATCAACCCCCGTGAATCGCATAGTGTAGGTATGCCACACGATGTAAGCGAACGCGATCGCACCCGTCCAACGCTGTGCCGTGTACATCCAATTTCCTGTCCACGGATAGTCGCCAACGTTGGTCTCGCCGCGATACCAGATGTAGAAGCCGTACAGTGCGTGGAACAGAATGGGTATCCAGATCCCGAACAACTCCAGAAAAAAGACCAGCGGCAGACTGCCGAGGAACTGCACCTGGCGAGCGTAAGCCGAAGGCCCGCTGATGGCGGTTGAGTTCGAAATCAGAATATGCTCAAAAAGGAAAGCCCCAACCGGTACGATGCCGCTTAGAGAGTGCAATCGGCGCAGCAGAAATGAGCTGCCCTGGCCCGCACGTAGCGGAGCCACCCCACCCTTGATCGGCGTCGGAGCTGCAGAACTGGCACTTGCGGCCACGGAAACGCTCCTTGTTGGTCCCAGTGTTAAAGAATAACCCTTCATTATGTTGGTGCGAGAGAAGGGAAGTCAAGAAACAGCGACGTTCACGAGAGGTTTTTTGCGGATTTATACCACGCTAGAAATTGGCGAAACGCGCTGCCCCGGTGACTGTAAAGCGCTTTTTCTTTGGCACTCAATTCCGCGAAGGTCTTTTTTACCTTGGGGAAATAAAACAGGGGATCGTAGCCGAAACCGTGGGTCCCTCGTGCCGTACTGAGGATCATTCCTTCCGCCACACCGCGAAACATAGCCAGGGTTTTGCCATCGCGAGCAGCCGCGATCACACACACGAAGCGGCCAGAGCGATTCTCGATGGGAACATTCTTTAATTCGCGAAGCAGTCGGGCATTGTTCTCATCGTCGTCCGTGTTTGCGCCGGCTTGGTGCGGAATCTCTGCCGCATAGCGGGCGGAGTGCACCCCCGGCGCACCAGCGAGGGCGTCTACTTCAAGTCCCGAATCGTCGGCGAGAACCATCTCCCCCGGGACGTACGCACTATATTCCTCCGCTTTCTTTCGTGCATTTTCCTCGAACGTGCGGCCGTCTTCCACAACCGTCGGAAGGGAAGGGAAGTTGGGGATTGAAACTATTTCAATTCCCAAAGAAGCAGCCGCTCCCCGGAAGTCACGGAGTTTTCCCTGGTTCGAAGTGGCTATCAAAATTTTCTTCATCTTGTGGTCCAGGTCGAAAAGGACTCTTGAATCATAAAGGAGAAGTGGCGGACGAATGGCTGAGGAATTCGTCAGGTAAGCGGCTGCCGCTTACGGCTGCGTTCCGTGAGGAGTCTTTGCCGCGAAAATTAACCTAATTGAAACCTTCGTGGCCCTGTCCCTCAATAAACTCTAGGCATTCGAGGTGGAATAAACCCGGCGCTAAGGGGTCCGCGTGAGAGACGGCATGCGGGCCTCTTAGTGTTTCTGGTCCTAAGGTGTTTTATTCCTTGACGGAAATTTCTAATTAGAGGAAACTCTCCGCACTCAGACGGGATCGATTTTCCCCCAATCATCCGCCGGGTAGGCCCCTTTTCGAATTCGGCTGATTCTGCCGTTTTGTAGGACGGACAGTCAGTCAAAGACCACCAATTCAGATCTCCCAGCGTAGCAAGGTGAGCAGCTCAAGCTTCGCTGTGTAACGCAGAAGTCCGCCCAGATGTGAAGGAAGTAGATTTTGTTCCAGAACGAATTAGCTCGCTTGCGGCACCCTCCGAATAGGTTTATTGCCGGATCCGTATATTCAGTCCCCAATTCCCCCAAACAGAATCCCCTTAAGAAAAACACTAAAGCTAAACCACAAATCAAGGAGCACGTTATGACGCAATTCCTCAAGCAAAACAACAGGTATTTGTTCTCCGCGATGGCCGTTTTGTTGCTGTCGAGTTTATCTGCCCATGCCGCAACTGTCGCCGTCGGAACTTGTCGTTCAGGCCTGGTTCAATTCTCAACCATTCAGGATGCGATCGATCATTCACCCGCTGGAACGACCATTGATGTCTGTCCAGGTACTTATCCCGAGCAGCTCACGATCACTAAGAAGTACACGCTGCAGGGCGTGTCTTCGTCCGGGCAGGATGCGGCCGTGATCGTTCCCCCAGTCGGGGGTATGGCGCAAAACGCAACTGACGTCGATGGAGGGGGTGCCATTGCCGCCCAGATATTCGTGCAGAACGCCACTGGCGTGATTCTCACTAATCTGACTGTAGACGGAGCCAACAACGGAATCACCGGGTGCGCTCCCGATCTGCAAGGTGTGCTTTTCCAAAATGCCTCCGGAACTATGACTCACATGACGGTACGAAACCAGTATCTTTCGCCGTCGCTGAATGGATGCCAGTCGGGTGAGGGCATTTTTGTCGAGACCGGATCGGGTTCTAGCTCGAGTGTGGATGTCGAGACTTCATCCGTCCACGACTACCAGAAGAATGGCATCACCGGAAATGATGCGGGAACCACGTTAACGGTCAACAAGAGCCGCGTGCGTGGTTTCGGTGTTGTTCAACCTCCCGCTGCGGCACAGAACGGAATTCAGCTGGCTTATGGAGCCCAAGGCACGATTACCGGCAATCTTGTTACTGACGACGTTTACGGCGACATCAACGTCGCCATTGCCACCGGAATCTTGCTCTATGACGCCGCAGAAAACGCCAACATTCTGCTGAAAAGCAACACCGTTGGGAATACCCAGGGTGCCGCGGTCATCTACGTAGATCAGGCCAACAGCGGTCTACTCGGCGATGGAGTTAGCGTCATCTCCAACAACTTCTTCGGCACTGTCAACTATGACGCGATCGATGTTTGCACCAATGGAAACACGATCATGAACAACGCCGTTTATGACAGCGCCCAGTCGGCAGTTCATCTCGACGCCTCGTGCTCGGGAACCAACCCTACCGGCAATGGCAATACGGTAAACGGCAACGGAATTACGGACAGCGGTTGCGCCGGGGTGCTGATCGATTCCGGAACCTCGGGGAACAATCCCAAACCTAACATAGACTATGACGTGCCCTTTACCTCGCTGACCGGCACCTGCCCGGCGACGCCAGCGAAGCACGGCAAATTAGGCGTAAGGGGGAAAATTCCTTACAGTCCTAAAGGAAAGAAATAGGGCAGTCTGAAAGTGATAAAACCCAAAGAGAATGGGCCAAACCAATGTGGTTTGGCCCATTCTCTTGGGATGCGAACTCGTAGCGGAAACCTGCAATTCCCGAATTGCTCCGCTTAAGCCGTTCTGCTAAATCCTTCTCACCGGACGTGCCGAAATAGCATAGCAGCCGCGAAACATTGCCTGTCCCATTCCACAAGTGCGAAGCGCATCCGTCGGAGGATCGTGCTCACGTCCGGACTTCTTGAGACACATCATACGGTCGCTCTTCGCATTGCTACGTTACAAATTCGATATCTATATTTCGATTTGTCTTCGCCCCGTAGCTCGAGGAGGATTCAGGCTGTGCGGGCCGATTTTGTTGGTGAGGACGGTCTGGAATCTGAGTCGGGGAGTACGCGCGGGATGGCGGAGCCGGAAGCATTCTTCGATCGGCGTCGACTCGTGCGGGCTTTGGACGAGGAAAGCAGCTTTGGTGAACCGCTCCTTTTCTTGTCTATCGCGGGTACTTCCGCGACAATCACGGAGCTGTTTCTCTGCTGTTCTTCGTGCCGGCGCGCTTCATACCATAGTGCGAGTTCGACTCGGTTCCATACCCCAAGCTTGTCGTAGATGCGCCGCAGATAGTTTTTGATAACGGCTTCAGTGGTGCCAAGAGCGGCTGCGACATCGCGATTCTTGAGGCCTTCCGCCACCCGCAGGATGACTTCACACTCGCGCTTGCTGAGCTTCCGCGTTCCGTAGTGGTGAACAGGCATAGTTTCTTTCGTTGACTGCTCCACCGAATGAACTGAGAGTAATGCTCTTCCGGGCCAGGTGCGCCACAGCCGTGTGAAAGATTCGTTACCAGGCTCAGCGCGAAGAAAAACTACAAGGCACAGAAATGAAAAAACTTCAAACGCCCTGCTACGGAAGGATTATGGCCGAGTGCAGGAGCCATTCTCGGAAGGTTAGAAGCAAAGTGTCAAGATGAAAGATATTGCGGCACAGCGACAATTTAGTGCACGCAGAGAATGGAGGGACCGGGCGGAATTGAACCGCCAACCTAGAGTTTAGGAAACTCTTGCTCTATCCAATTGAGCTACGGCCCCTCAATGTGGATAGGTTAGCACGGGGCAGATTTCACGAAAACTCTTCGTTCATTTCCACTGACTCGCGCGCGTGTCGCGCTTCAACATGCCCCAGATGTTTTGTCGTTGTAAAAGCTTGTTGTTAGGGCCATTTGGCTCTCTGTTCTTGTGTCGAGGCATGCTACACTCCCCTCCGCTGTAAATCCAAACCGAGCCCTGGGGAAAGTAGAAAAAATGACAAAGCGTGTACTGCAATCCATTGTTATGTGTTTAGGAATGCTCTCGTTCTTACAAACAACCGTTGCCGCTCAAGAGAGCAAAGATGGAGTGATGATACTGAACGGCGGACGGAACGCCATTTATACAAAGACTCCGTCGCAGATATCCACTCCGACGGTCCCTACCAACCCGAAGCTGGTGAAAATCTATAGCAATTTGGGGACAGGAACGAAAGTCTATGACGGCGTCTCCGGGTACGGAATTTTGGGCATAGATGCCGGGCAGCCATGGCCTCAAGAGGTCGCTTGCGGATTTAAACCCAAAGCGAATCACATTGTCACCGAGATCGACCTGGGCATCACTTATGTGCAGGGCACAAATATTGCTGTCGTCAGTTTGAACGAAAACAACAAGGGCATTCCGGGCAAGGCTCTGCATACCTGGAAATTCAAGAATCTTCCGACCTTCGGTACTTGCTGCAAACTGCAAGTCGCGAAATACGCCAAAGGGATTCCGGTGAAAAAAGGCAAGATGTATTGGTTAGTGGTAAGTCCGGACAAAAAGTTTCAGGATACCTATGATGTCTGGAACAATGACTCAAGCGGAGAGCAAGGGGCGTTCTCCAATAATATCGGATCGGGTTGGAACAGCAGCATCCAACAACTCACAAACTTCGGAATCTTCGGTAAGTGACCTCGATGACGCTCAGGCGGCCGGAAACAAAACTTGTCAGCCGGCCGCTTGACTGAGCCATTCCCCGAAGCAATCGAATGTGCTCGCTGCGGTATCGAGAATAGTTTGCCGCTCGCCCGGCCTTTCGAGGCAGAATCTGGTAATAGACTCTCGAAACCCCTTCCACATGCGCCCCACCTCGTCCCCGTAGCTGGAGAAGAACCGGCAGCCGGTGGCGGCGTCGAGACCCAGTTGTTGCTTTGCGGAACGGCTCAGGATCTGCCCTCCGAGGGTCGCGCCTTCCATGACGTAAAGGCCACCGAAGGCCCCCGCCAATGAAACCACGGTAGGCAGGCGGTCGCATAGTGGAAGTCGCGCTGCGTCACTTCCAAGGTGCTCGAGGTCGGCGTGCAGCCACGGAGTCTTTCGGCGTTGATCGTAATCTGTGAGGAACAACCGGAGTTCCGGAACCGCTGCGACCCGTTCTTCTAAGGGAAGGTAGATCCCATAAAAAAGCTCGAGCAGTTTTAGGTAGCGAGTAGTAGAGCGCAAGGCCGATTCGATCGGAACCAACGTTTCGAGGTGTTCGTGACGGGCTCTGGTCGTGGAACGAAGCTCATCGAGAATTGAAGACGTGTTGTCCCGGCGCGATTCGGAACGGGAAGGCTGAGACATAGATCTACGCGAATTCCAATCCGCCGCTGGAAGCGGACTGGAGAGCCCACGATCGCCGCGAAGAACGTGTTAACGGTACGGACACGACGACCGATGTTCCAGAAGAACTGCTTGCCAGATCAAAGCATCCACCTAATTCGTGCACCCGTTCGCGCATACCAGGGAGTCCAACGCTGAAGTCAGCCTTGCCTTCGCGCAAGAGTGTGAGGCGTTCTTTTTCAATACCGCGTCCGCAGTCTTTGATTTCCAGCCGGACATGTTCAGCGTCACAAGTCAGAGTGATTTCTACGGAGGGGCTTTCCGCATGACGATGAACGTTGGTCAGGCTTTCCTGCAACACCCGAAAAAGGACCACCTCTATGTCTTCGGGCAGGCGACCGAAGGCGGGGGGAAGGTCGAGATGCACATGGATGCCGCTACGCTGTCCAAATCCGTCCACATACCAGCGGAAAGCATGAGCCAGACCTGCTTCATCCAGCAGCGGTGGGTGCAGCAGATATGAGGTGGTGCGAGCTTCCCGAATGCAATTGTCTAGAACCCCGACGCACAGGCTCAATAGCTCGGCGCGCTTCTCTTGGGACAAGCTATCGGTCTGGTTAAGCAGGTCGAGATTGATTTTGAGTCCGGTGAGGTATTGTCCGAGGCTGTCGTGTAATTCGCGAGCAATTTTGCGCCGTTCTGCATCCTGAATGGATAGCAACCGCGCGCTCAATTTACGGTAAGCTTCGGTGCGTTCTTCCACTTTCTGTTCGAGGGTCTGGTTGATGTTCAGCAGCGCTTCTTCGCTCGCCCGCAAAGCATGTTCGCGCCTTTTCTGTTCTTCGACATCGACGGCGGCAACCAGCCATCCATTGATTTTTCCGGTTTCATCTTGCATGGGAGCGAAGCGAATCAAATGCCAGCGATAGGTATTGTCTCGCGAGCGCAGCAATCGGCATTCGACCTTGAAGGTTTCACCTTTGGACAAGTGGCCTGTCCAATGAGCCATCAACTCGTATTTCTCTCCGGGATGGGCGATCTCGATACCGGGTGGCGTCTGCTGCTCATTCCGGGAGCCGGCATATTCTCGCGCGTGCCGGTTCATATAAATAATTGCGCCACTCATGTCCGTCGCCCATACCAACTGAGGCAAGGCATCGGCCAATTCCCGGAATTTCGCCTCGCTGGCTTTTAGTTCGCGTTCACTATGAAGGCGGCGTTGCCGCTCGGAGTGTTCTTTAACAGCTCGCTGGATGGCCGGTACGAGCCGCTCCAGGCGATTCTTCAAAACGTAGTCGGTGGCGCCCTTCTGCAACGAATCGATGGCAACATCTTCGCCCAAGGTGCCCGACACGAAGATGAAAGGCGTAGAGGGAACCCGTTCGCGGGCAATTTCCAGTGCGGTCAGCCCATCAAAGTCGGGGAGGGCATAGTCCGAGAGAATCAGATCAAACTTGCCAGTGTCGAGTGCCGTCTCATACTGGCTGCGGGTTTCGACCCTCTCAATCTGTGTAGGAACTCCCGTGCGATAGACGTGCGCCGCCACCAGCTCGGCGTCCAGCGGGCTGTCTTCCAGCATCAGCAGCGCAATTGGTTTCATCGACTCATGCCTGTGGCTGTTCCATGCCCCTACCGGTCATCTCCGGCCTCTTCGATCCCGGTGGTGGCTCGTTCAAGACTGCCCAGAATACGCCCAGTTCCTGGATCGCCTGCAAAAACTCCTGAAATCCCACAGGCTTTACGACGTATGCATTGACGCCCAGGTTGTAACTACTGATAAGATCCTGCTCCTCCCGGGAGGAAGTCAGGATAACGACGGGCAGGCGGCGCAGTTCGTCGTTTTTGCGAATCTCGGCCAAAACCTGCAATCCGTCAATCTTTGGCAGTTTCAGATCAAGCAAAACGACCGCCGGATTGCCCCTCTGCCGGTCGGCGTGCGAGCCTCGGCAAAACAGGTAGTCCAGCGCTTCCTCTCCATCCCGCGCCGTCACCACTTCATTGGCCAGATGAGTTTTCTCCAGGGCGATCAGGGTGAGATCGAGATCCCTGGGATTATCTTCCACTAACAGAATCGGCTTTAGCATGGTTCTCCTCATCGGACTCGGGTGTCGGAAGGGAGAAATAGAACGTTGCTCCCTTGCCGAGTTCGCCTTCGGCCCAAGTCCGTCCTCCGTGGCGTTCTATAATGCGGCGAACATTGGCGAGGCCAATACCCGTTCCTTCAAATTCCTCCAGTCGATGTAGCCGCTGGAAGACTCCAAAAAGTTTCCCGACAAACCTCATGTCGAACCCAACGCCGTTGTCTCGCACATGGAATACGTATTCTTGTCCATTCGGCTCGCTGCCCACTTCGATCAGGGCGTTTTCTCTGATACGCGTGTATTTCAATGCGTTAGAAAACAGATTCCGGACCGCCAATCGCAACAAAACCGGATCGGCGACTACTTCCGGTAGATTGCTGGTTTTCCATTCCACGCTGCGACCGCGCGCCTCTGATCCCAGTTCGGACTGCACCTCCCGGACCATGTCGTCCAGATTGACCCTCATCTTGGTCATCGCTGTCCGCGCAATGCGAGAAAAATTCAGCAGATTGTCGACCAGCATTCCGGCATATTGAGCTGAGTCGATAATGGTTCTTAAATAACGATTCCCTTCGTCCGAGAGGTGCTGGCCCTGCCGTTCTTTTAGGAGTTCCGCGTATCCGACGATGTGCCGGAACGGTGCACGCAAATCATGAGAGACTGAGTAGGAAAAAGCCTCCAGTTCCTGATTGCTGCGTTTCAGTTCCGCGGTGAGTTCGGCCATCTCCTCGGCCTTACGCAACACAATTCCGACCACGGCATTTCGCAGATCGAATGCAGCCTGTACCTGAGCCTCACTCCACTTCTGCGACCTTGACCGCACAATCTGCTTCCAAAGCTCGAAGGATTTTCGTGGCTGCAAACCTTCGCCGCCGGACTGCGCTTTGGACGGCTCTCCACTCCAACGTACGGTTTGGATTATTTCTGGCCGGAACCACAAAACGTAGCTGTCGTGCAAAGTGGAAATCCTCATGGCGAGAATTCCGGAAGCCACGTCCGCAAAGTTGGCTGCCTGCGGAAGCAAGGCGCTCATATGGTCTGAGAAAAAGATGTCTTCTTTCGATGCGTTCTTCGATATCCAATCCACGATGGCGCGCACTTCGTCTTCACGAGGGGTCAGTCCGATCAGTACGCACTGATTTTCACTGAGTACTGCGGCACCATCGGCTTCTGCGAATTCGAGGAAATCTTCTTCAGCGTTAAGCAGGCCCTCGGCAAAGTTGTCATGTCGCGCCATATGCGCCAACAGCCGGGATTCGATCGTTTTCAAACGGACGCGCTCAGCGAAACGCGCATTTTGTTCATGCGCCTCGACCTGGACCGAGACCACCTGCCCGATGAATTCGCAGGTCCGGCGCACGTCGAATGGCACGAATTTCGGTTCCTGGTTATGACAAGAGAACAATCCCCAAAGCTGGCCGTTGCGCAGGATTGAGACAGACATCGAAGCTGCCGTACCCATGTTTCGCATGTACTGGCGGTGTATCGGAGAAACGCTCCGTAGGGTAGCAAACCCCAAATCCAACGCGTGGCCCGTCACTGGATTGTTCGCGGGGAAGATTGGCACGGGCTCGTAATCCACGTCTGGGATTAGACGAATCGGATTCAACCGGTAGAGCTCGCGGGCCTGGCTAGGGATGTCGCTCGCCGGGAATCGCAGGTCCAGATAGGATGGCAGAACATCATTTCGGCTTTCAGCTGTTACCGCACCGTTCCAGTCCTCGTCGAATTCGTACACCAGCACGCGATCGAATCCGGTTAACTCACGAATTTCGTCCGCCGCCGTACGGAGCACCTCGTTACGGCCGCGAAGTTCCCCAAGCCTGGCAATAAAAGCACTGACGGTGGGGTACAGATCGCGAAGAAACCTGTTATGAGTGCCACTGGTGGGTTCGAATTCCAGCACAGCTGCGCCTTCATAACAGTGGGCCAGCACGTGAAACTCACCACGGTCCAACTGCACGGTCCGCAGGTAAGTAGGCTGCTCGCGCAGTTCAGCTTTCGTGAGATCAGTTTTGAGGTCTTGGGCCGTCTGTGCTCCGACCAATTGGGCGAGCCCACCGTGCAGGACGGCGTTCACGGAGGTGTCGAACCGGTCGGCGATATTTGCGGAAACCTGCAGTACACGCCCGGAAGAGCCCAGCGTCAGCAAAATGCCGTGCGGTTGAATTGCTCCCGGGATGCGAATTGGTTCCTGGTCACAACTCAGGATTTCCGCATCCGCAGCTTGGAGGTTCGCTTTCATGAGACCGAGTATTTGCGCAGCTATTGGTGCCGGAAGGAAAAGCTATCGGAAGCTGCGTGTCCGATCCGTTAGCCGGCTCCGCTGAAGCAGAACCGCGCGCGCACCCGTTCTCGATGCCCACGCAGCCCAATCAAATCAGCCGCTGACGTAATCGAAAATAGCAGATTGTGCCGTAGAAGAAAGTACAGCAAAGACTGTACGGACAGGATCCCACGATTGGGGAATTCTACCGTTTTTCATGTATGCAAAAAATAGAAAGAAGAATCTGCGGAGGAGGTTTTTTTGAGTGAAGCCGGGAATTCTAGGGCTGAACTTTGGAGTGAATGCGAATTCCCAAAAACGAAATGGGAAGCGCCCCGAACATTCCCAATCCTAAACCGGCGAATGGGTCCCAACCTAGATCCAGCGTTCGGAGGGCCACCGCGACAGCCCAAACGAGAGCGATGGATTGGAACCCGTAAAACATAAATTGGCGCTTCATTACCCTAGGTTTAACAGAGAGCGGGCGTTGTTGCCAGTCACAACGATCACTGTTTGAGGTTACCGATGTAATCGGACCGGGTTCCAATTCGGGAGGGACGTGTCAGGCGCCCAGATAATGTGACGCCCCGGCTGAGTTATCTTCGGAGGCCTGGGGTACCACCGGTCCGGCAGACATAACGCATTGGGCGACGAGCTGCTCGGTGAGCCGGCTTTCCTTGCCGGTATAGACAGATGCCGATGCTAGAGGCTGCTCGCGCGACGGCAACATGCCAATGGCTTTGTTTCGCCCGCCTTTCTTGGCATCGTAGAGCGCACAGTCGGCTAGCCTCAAGACTTCGCGGTAACTCACAGCCCCAGGGTCGGCGGTGAACCAGGGGAATGCGGCCCAACCGATAGAGCAGGTGCGATACAACTGAACTCCGCCTTTCAGTTCGAAAGGTTCGCCGCCCACATTGCTCAAGATGCGTCCTGCCAGCGTGGCAGCATCTTCGCGGTCGCTGTAGCGTGAGACGACCAGAAACTCATCTCCGCCCCACCGAATCAGTACGTCGGAGTGACGGATTGCGGAACTGATCCGGCGAGCCATTTCCACCAAGACTTGATCACCGACGTCGTGACCGTGCCGATCATTCACGTCCTTGAAGTTGTCGGAGTCGATCACGTAAAAGATCAGGTCTCGATTTCGCTTGCCGGTCGACGAACCGTGAGGAAAGTACGAACGAACCGCGTGGCGGACGTCTGCTTCGATGGTCGTGCTCAGAAATCGGCGATTCTTTGCGCCAGTGAGTAGATCGGTCAGAGAGTCTTCGCGCAGGCCCTGGTTGACTCGTGCCAGTTCTTTGTCGAGGCGGTACTGTTTGATCCAGACGAGAACCCCCATCACCATCATGGTCATCAGGGTGAGCAGGAGGCGGAAACTGCGTACTGGCAACGGGGCAAGGCTCCACAGGGCGCTCCAGCCTGCCAGTGCAGGCAGCGACAGGAGGGTCAGCATAGCGGAGCTCGAAATCCATGTATTCTTGCGGGAAGGCATATCCTTTGCCGGCTCGATCTGTGATTTCGACCGCGCCGCTATAATGCCGGTTCGGGCAAACCACGCCATCGACGCAAGTAGGGGAACATCATACAAACATCCCGTGTAGTAGCTATTGGCATCGATTGCCAAGCCCGCCGCGATTGAGGCAAGTGCATATAGAATGCTCGCTCCCAAAAAGTGCCCAAAGACCTTCTTCCAAGCGCCGGTGCTGCTGTCCCAGATTTTCGCCGCGGCAACTACCACGACCAAGTGCTCCATGAAGTAGAGAAGATCGAAACTTCGCCCGTAGATCGCTTGGTCGGGTACCACGTACTGCCAGGGAATCACGACGAACAGATAGAGGTAGAGCCACCACACCAACAAAAGGAGAAAGTCCAAGCCGCCGAGGTGGACAGATAGATCTTCTTGTTCGCGATGCGGCTGCACCGCCAAGGCTCCCATCATCGGGACCAAGTGCAGAAACAGAATTACGTCGCCCGCGAACGGATTCGGAACCGGTTGCCGAAGCACAACCTCAAAGTAAGTCCACAGGACCTGCGTCGTGAGCCAGATTCCGGCACCCAGAGACAAGAACGACCAGAACAACCGTGTACGTGCATCATTGGCGCGAGTATTGCGAACGAACGAAATCAGTACTGCCAGTAACAGCAAGCACTGGGTGGTGTCGCCGTAAACGGTTAACGAAGAGCGTTGCGAGACGAGTACTGGTAGAACAGCATTCAGCAGCACCAAAAAGCATACGGCTGCCCAGCCCTTCTCTCGCGAGATGAGTCGCACATCCACGTGGTGATTCTAGACAGCGGAGGCACACTTGCCTGCATTACCGAAGTCACCACAAGAAATAAAAGGGGGAATATTGGAAGATCGCGAAATTAGTGCGCTGATCGAGCGTTCCTGATTGCCTACGCTGCCTGCGACCGCACCACTCTGGAGGCTGCTGGGTCAGTATGTAAATCAAAAGCCAGAGCCTTCTTTCTCGAAATTTCCAGGCGCCGCGAACTTCTTTTACAAAGCCAGATAAAGCCAAAGGTCGTAATCACACCGAAAGCGAACCAACCTAACAACAACAGCTTAACTAAATGCATGACCCATCTCCCTGGAAGCGCAACACCCGAACACCGTTGCAGTCGCATTATAGGCAAGAAAGGTTGCCCTGAGAACGGTGCAAAAGTTTATCCAAAAGCTGCAATACTGGTCTCTGAACCTATCTTTTAGCCATTTCGGGAGTCTGTAGGGAGAAGGGTAGTTTCTGAACAAAAGCGAGCAAGAGCACGTACTAAAGAGCGATCCTCTCCTAGAGCTAGTACCGCGGCCAGATCATGCGATTAGTTTTTGACATCTTTGCCCAGACGTTGCGCACCCTGTGGGCGCACAAACTGCGCTCTTTCCTGACTATGTTCGGGATTGCGTGGGGGGTCGGATCGCTTCTCCTTCTAGTGGGCCTCGGGGAAGGGTTTCGCTCGGGCAACCGCAAACAGTTCGATGAAATCGGCGAGAATGTACTGTTTGTTTTTGGTGGCCGCGCCCCGGCGGTGAACGGAAGCTTCACGAGCCTGCGCCAGTACTATCTGACAGTAAAGGACTATCAGGATATCGTCGCGGAGTGTAGGGACGTCGGCCTAGCCAGTCCGATTATTGCCCGCGACGACATTCGCGCCGTCAGCGAGTTTTTCCAGAGCAGCGGGCGGTTAATGGGAGTCTTGCCCGATTTTCCCAAAGTCCGGTTCATGCCGATGGCCGACGGCCGGTGGCTTGACGAACTGGATGACTCGCAAAAGAGAAATGTTGTGGTCCTGGGCGATGAATCGCGCCGGAACCTGTTCCCCGGCCGTCCTGCGATCGGCAGCACCGTCTTACTCGGAGGAATTCGCTTCCAGGTAGTAGGTACTCTGCAGCGTATCGGTCATGGCGATAACAACACCATGAATCTCAGGATTTTTATTCCTTTCCACACCATGCAGCAGGACTTTCCGCCACTGAACGTGGGTGAGATCGACAACGCCATCTCGTTCATAAACTACCAACCGCGACAGCGCGACCTGAACGAGGTGGCCAAACTCGAGGTGCACAAGATCATCGGGCGCAATCACGGTTTCGACTACACCAATCCCGACTCATTCGATGAGTGGGATACGGTTCGAACGTCAGATCAAGTCGGAAAGATTTTTGACGCCATGAATATGTTCCTGGGTAGCGTGGGGTTGGTGACGCTCGCTTTAGGTGCCATCGGAATTATTAACATCATGTTGGTTGCCGTCGCCGACCGCACTCGGGAAATCGGTTTACGGAAGGCTCTAGGAGCGACCAACCGCAGCATCATGTTCCAATTTTTTGTCGAAGGGGCGTTCCTCACGCTACTGAGCGGCGGCATCGGAATGGGCGGAGCGGCGGCACTGATGGGGGCCCTCTCGTTTTTGCCGTCACCTCCGGGGTGGGACACACCTAAACTAGTACCGGCAACGGCGGCCCTGGCAATCGGATCGTTGGCGCTGGCTGGGATCGTTGCTGGTCTGTATCCAGCTCGAAAAGCTGCACTGCTGCAGCCGGTAGAAGCTTTGAGGAGAGAGTAACGTGAAGCGCGACTTGCTGGAACAAGCTTACGGGGCCATGCGACACGATCTGCGCAAGACCGTGCTAACCATGCTTGGTATGGCATGGGGAATCGCTACCGTAGTGTTGCTTCTCGCCTATGGCGAAGGCTTCGGGCGCGCGATCGAAAACATCTTTCATAGCTTTGGCGCTACTGCCGTGGGAATTTTTCCCAATCGAACCTCCGAACAAGCCGGAGGAAACAAAGCTGGTGCGCAGGTTCGTTTCACCAACGACGACATCGAACTCCTGCGGAACGTGGTGCCGCTCGCCCGCCATATATCCCGCGAGGCTGACAAGCAGTCCAAAGTCCAATATGGGCCGCGAACGTTCAGCCTGCCGGCAATGGGTGTCGATCCTACCATCTTCGACATCTGGAATCTGCATGTCGCTGAAGGACGATTTCTAAACGACCAGGACAACATGAGCCATGGTCTGTACGCAGTTATTGGCTCGGAGGCAAAGGACAAACTGTTTTCGGGGCTGCCGGCAATCGGAGAATCCATCCGAGTTGATGGAGTTTCGTTTCAAGTAATCGGCGTTTTACAAGCCCGCATGCAGGAGGGCGACGACGATGATAATCGGGTCGTCTATATCCCGTACAACTCCATGGACACGCTCGTGGACACGCACTATCTGGCTGGCATTTGGCTCGATTCAGAAGGCCTTGACCACGACAAACTGACGTCGACAATTCGCGGATCGCTCGCGCTTGCCCACAACTTTAAGCCTACTGACATGCGGGCGATCTTTATCTTCGATGCGCAAAAACAGTTGAGCCAGTTCAACATTATTAGTCTCGGTTTGAAGATACTTCTAGCCTTTATCGGAACCATTACCCTGGCCATTGGCGGGATCGGGCTGATGAATATCATGCTGGTTTCCGTGACCCAGCGAACTCGCGAGATCGGTGTAGAAAAGGCGCTGGGCGCGCGCAGGAAAGACATCCTGTTCCAATTCCTGGCGGAGGCGCTGGTGATCACAGCCGCCGGCGGAGTTCTGGGAATCTTGCTCTCTTATGCCGTTTCTTATTCGGTCGGAACCTTGACCCTCTA
The DNA here is from genome assembly GCA_963708575.1 of uncultured Acidobacteriaceae bacterium. Classification (GTDB taxonomy): domain Bacteria; phylum Acidobacteriota; class Terriglobia; order Terriglobales; family Acidobacteriaceae; genus DASVWZ01. Next base: position 2,298,628 of record CAVPTB010000007.1, on the reverse strand, counting down.
CAGCGCGCTTGCCAAGCACGCGTCTGCCGGCGATATCCGACTGCTTGTTGCGCCCAAGACGCTTGCCATCGCGACGGTCATCCTCGGATTTGTCGGAATCGCCAGCGGAATGTTTCCTGCCATGCGGGCAGCAAACCTCGATCCGATCGAGGCGCTGCGCTACGAATAGCACTTGCGCCATCTACAACCGCAGTGTGGGCAGGAATGTTGGCGGCTTCCGCCCTTTAATTGTTTGCTCGAACGCGTAGGCAATTTTCAGCAATGTTGGTTCGCTCCACGCTCTGCCAAAGAACGATATTCCCACGGGAAGTCCTGAAATGAGTCCGGCTGGTACCGAAATGTCCGGGTATCCGGCAACGGCCGCCGCGTTCGAACTTCCGCCCGCAGAGTGATCCCCGTTGACCAGGTCCGTCACCCAAGCCGGACTGCCGGTCGGCGCAACCAAGGCGTCAAGTTTGTACTGATCCATCACCGCGTCGATTCCTTCTTTCCGGGACAGTCTCAAGTTAGCCGCGAGTGCATCCGTGTATTCTTTTTCAGTCAGAGGTCCTTTCGCTTGAGCCTTCAAGAAAATATCCTGCCCGAAATAAAGCATCTCGTGATCGTGATTTCTGTCGTTGAAATCGATCACGGCGCGCAGTGAGCCGGGGGCCCCGGGACGACCGGACAAGTAGGCATTGAGATCGGCCTTTAGTTCGTAAAGAAGTACCGTGAATTCCGTGTCGTCGAATTTTCCGTGAGAAGGCAAATCCGCCGGATCGATGATCTCCGCGCCTGCGTTTTTCATCTCCGCGATGACGTCGTTCATCAGACTGTCCACGGTGTCACTGAAGCCGAAGTACTTCCGGGCAATTCCCAGACGCGCTCCGCGCAACCCATTTGGATCCAGGAAGGTGGTGTAGTCGGACACTGCCTTACCGTTGCTGGCCATGGTGGCCATATCCCGAGGATCGGCGCCCGCCAACGCTCCCAGCAAGACCGCCACGTCCCGCACCGTACGCGCCATCGGGCCTGCGGTGTCCTGGCTGTGAGCAATGGGAATAATCCCCGCACGGCTGATCAAGCCTAGCGTCGGTTTCAGACCCACGATGCCGTTAGCGGACGATGGACAAACAACGGAACCATCGGTTTCGGTCCCGATCGCGACCGTGCACAGGTTGGCAGAAACCGCCGCTCCTGAGCCTGAACTTGATCCGCAAGGATTGCGATCGAGAGCATAAGGATTCTTCGTCAGGCCGCCGCGACCGCTCCACCCGCTGGTCGAATGGCTGGATCGAATGTTCGCCCATTCGCTGAGATTTGTTTTGCCAAGGATTACGGCTCCCGCTTCACGCAATTTCTGCGCCACGAACGAATCCTGTTTTGGCTTCGATCCCAAGAGCGCCAAGGAACCAGCCGTGGTTTGCTGCCGGTCGGCAGTGTCGATGTTGTCTTTGATTAAAACGGGGATCCCGTGCAGCGCACCGCGCACCTGTCCGGCCTTCCGCTCGCGGTCGGCCGTTTCCGCCAGTGCCTCCGCATCCGGGTTGATTTCGATCACACTGCGAAGTTCCGGGCCGCTCCTGTCGATCTGTTGAATGCGCTCCAGATATTGTCGGGTGATTGCCAGTGCCGTGTATTTTCCCAGAGCCATTCCATCTTGCAATTCCGTTATCGTGATTTCTTCCAATGGAAATGGGTGCGGCGCTTGTCGATCCGGAGGGGGCGACGAGACGACCTCCCGCGCGGCAGCCAGCGCTGGGGCGGTCGCCGCTCCTGCGCCCACCAGCAGGCTCGCCTGAAGGAAGCGCCGTCGTGAGGAGTCGCGGTTTTTCTTGGGTTTGTCGCTGGAAGGGTTCAATTCCAACCTCCTGAGGACTTCTTCTCTCTGAAGCGGGAATTATAAGGGAAGTGAAAAATGGGTGAGTGGCGAAGCAAGATCGAACCAATGCGTCCTCCTCAGGGCCAGCGTTACTTCAGAGGACGAACTTCGCAGGTCTCATGCACGGACAGTGTTACGGTTGTTTGGATTCCAGTCTCTTGCGAATACGACGCAGTTCCATGAAACATAATGCCGTCATCGTGCACAGAACAGATCCGAACATGATCATCACGATCGAGTCCATTGCGAGCTCCCCTCCCGGTATAGCCAATACATGATGGGACAGCAACCTCTACCATTGGAAAATACACCAAAAGGCAGGGCCGATGGTTAGCTATCTAGGGTCGCATTCCCAGCGAAGCATAGCCCTCGGTGCAAGCAAAACCTGGTTTCTGCTCGTATAATAGGTCTTTCATGCCCAAATATTCGATTGTGGTTCCCCTGCACAACGAGCAGGAAAACGTCACCGACCTCTACGACCGTTTGAAAGCCGTCATGGAGATGCATGGTGAGAGCTTCGAAATCGTCCTGGTGGACGATGGTTCTCGCGACCGCACGTTCATCCTCTTGCGTGAGATTGCGGCGATAGACAGCCGGGTAACGGTAGTGAAGTTACGCCGCAACTTTGGTCAGACCTCAGCCTTGGCGGCAGGCTTTGATCACGCCCGCGGCGAATACATTATTGCCATGGATGGCGACCTTCAGCATGATCCGGCGGACATCCCGATTTTCCTGGAAAAGATCGCCGAAGGTTACGACATTGTCAGTGGGTGGCGGAAGCAGCGAATCGACAATTTCTGGTTACGGCGTATTCCGTCCCGTTGCGCCAATTGGGTGATGGCCAAATTGAGCGGCGTGGATATTCACGATTTCGGTACGACATTCAAAGCTTACCGGCGCGAAATTCTCGAGCAGGTTCCACTGTACGGGGAGTTGCACCGCTTTATCCCCGCGCTGGCATCGTGGTATGGAGCGTCGATCTGCGAGGTTCCGATTCGCAATGTGAATCGTGAACGCGGTGTTTCTCACTACGGCATCTCGCGTACATTCCGCGTTTTCTTTGACCTGATCACGATCCGCTTTCTGCTGCGTTACCTTTCCCGGCCGCTGCATTTCTTTGGCACGGTGGGGATGTTGAGCATCTTCGCCGGAACCGGCGTGACGAGCTGGTTGCTGGTAGAGAAATTTCTCAACCATCACAGCATCATGGCAGATCACGCTCCGATGATGATCTTTGGAGCCGTGCTTCTATTGGCTGGCCTAAACATGCTGGCCATCGGTCTATTGGGAGAGATGCAGGTTCGGCATCATCATGCACCCAGCCATCGTGCACCATATTCGGTCGACCGCGTCCTCCGCGCCCAAAGTAGCGAAGAACACAGCGTCTCGGAATAGGTCAGTGCCGGCGTAGAACTTTTTGCCGGCCGTGTCACTGCGTTGGGCGTTCTTTCACGTGAGCCTAAACTACAAGACCGCATGCCTGCGGAGGACTGTCGCCAGCACTAGATATGCTGCTTGGTCCACTGATCCACGCGCTCCAAAGCCAAATTTAAATTCTCCATGGAATTGGCCACGCTGAATCGCAGGTAGCCTTCCCCATAAGCTCCGAAGGCTGTTCCAGACAGGCAAGCTACTCCGGCTTCGTCGAGCAGGGCGTCCGCCAGTTTCTTGGATTTCCATCCCGTACCGGTGATGTTAGGGAAGACGTAGAAAGCGCCTTTGGGCAGACGGCAGGAAAAACCCTTGATTTTGTTCAGCCCCGCAACAAACGCATCACGCCGGTGCCGGAATTCTTCACGCATTTTGTCCACCGAACCCTGATCACCTCGTATTGCCTCAATGCCGGCGACCTGGGTGAAGCTGGCGGTGCAGGAGTTTGAGTTTGTCATCAGACGCGTAATTTGAGTCGCCAAATCGGGCCGCATCACGCCGTAGCCCATGCGCCAGCCTGTCATGGCATAGGTTTTTGAAAAGCCGTCCAGCAGAATGGTGCGCTCTTTGAATCCCGGCACCGACATAATCGAATAATGGGAGCCTTCGAACAGCAGCCGGCTATAGATTTCATCGGAAAGGATCATGATGTTGCGGTCGCCAATGGCCTCGGCAACTTTGTGGACGTCTTGCCTGGTCATTACACCGCCGGTGGGATTCTGCGGGGAATTCAAAATGATGAGCCGGGTACGGTCGGTGACAAGCGCCGCCAATTCGTGAACGTCCAGCCCAAAGTCCTTTTCTTCATGCAACCGGATCGGCACGGCCTTGCCACCGGCGTACTCGATCATCGACTCATAGATAGGGAAGCCGGGGTTGGGATATATAACTTCATCTCCCTGATCCACCAATGTCAGCAAAGTAAAGAAAATGATGGGCTTGCCGCCCGGCACGACCACAACCTCGTCGGGGGAAACAGGAACTCCACGAGATTGGCTAACCTCATCGGCGATGGCTTGACGCAAATCGGGCAGGCCAGCTGACGGGCCGTAGTGGGTCCATCCCTTGTGCAACGCGTCCACAGCAGCATCGACGATATTTTTTGGTGTATCGAAATCCGGTTCGCCGATTTCGAGGTGAATGATGTGTTTGCCCTGACGCTCCAGCGCCCGCGCTTTGTTCAGCACTTCAAAAGCGGTTTCAGTGCCGAGCCGCGACATTCTCTGGGCGAGACGGAGTTCATATTGCGTGGTACGGTCTGTTGTAGCAAGGGCGGTCATCGTATCTCCTCCAGGACAGCACACATCGTCCAAAACATCTGAGTATAACGCGAAATGGCGTGTGGTTTCTCGGGCAGACTTCAGCTAGTCACGGAGCTCGGTGACGGCGATCAAAGAGGGGGCATTGCGTCTGCAACCGGTACAATCTGCGGGTTGACTCGGTCCACAGGCGCAGAGAAATAACGATGCAGGTAAACGATATAGCCCAGGAAGATCACAATGTATCCCAGTCCCCACCAGAGAATCACGTGTCCGCGAATCATTGGATTCGCGCTCATGGCCTGCACCTGCGACGGTTTCCATCCAAGCCGGGAATAGGCGCCGAAGAGATCGCCCCGCCTATACGTGATGGCGGCGGACAGGCCGCGCACTGCGAGCGTGGTGATTGCTATCCACCAGCCTACGAGCTGAATGCGGAAGAAAGAAACCGCAAGATACACATCAAGACCGGCAAATATCAGGCAACCGGCGATCCCGGGAAGGCCAGTCAGCCATTTGCCAAAAAAGGGAATCAAAGGCGTTGTAACGACCATGAACAGGTAATAGGGACCAGCGAAGCCGAAGATGAGGCTCGCCGCCAACACTGGAAGTGGACAACGATCAGTCCATCGTTCCACTGGATCGTGGAGCCTGCACGTTTCTTCAACGTCGCTGCGGCGGTAGAAAAGAACAAACACCAAAGGCAGCACGATGAAGAACACCGCAAACATAACGATCACAATCGTAAGAATTACAGCCATCACACCCGCTGGAAGCGGAACGACGTTGGGATTTCTAGCCGCCGCCTGACGAAACCCAACCGCGAACGCGCTCGGCATAACTGCAGTCATCAGGATGGTCACCAGTACGCCCATCGCTAGAGAGATCCATGCCGTGATTAGGGTCAGCGCTCGCGCCCAGCGTCGTCTTCGTATCGAGCCCACGCCCAACGTGACTAGTCCGAGGGCCAAGGCTCCGTATGTCAGGCAGTTCAGTGCATAAGTGCCAAGCGGCATCGCTGCGCCTGTCGCTTTGCGAGAGACGACGGCTCCGAGCAGCATCAGGGGAATTCCTAAAGCGGCCATTGCACCCAGAACGATGAGGATTACACCGAAGACTTGCAGTCCGGTACTGCGGTCGCGAAAGGTTGGCGCTGCCTCGGAGGCTGGACCGGAAGAAGGTTGTACAGATTGCAGCGCCGCGAACGATTCAGGCCCTATCGGGTTGTCCATGCATCTGCCCTCAACTGCCGGACAGTTTATTGGAAAGCCAAGGTCTTGTCATTGAGGTTTAAACAGCAAAGGCCGCGACGGTTATTTACCGGGGCGGCCTTGAGACTCTTGAATTCTTAGAACGGGATGTCTTCGTCACTGATCGGAGCAGTGGAAGCGTGTTCCGGTTCGTGTTCCGGAGATCGCTGGTCGAATCCGTTACCGGCGGCTCCGCGGGAGCGCTCACCCGTATCTCCGCCAGCTTCGCCGCGTCCGCTCAGCAGCACCAAGTCATTGACCACAACCTCGGTCATGTATTTCTTTTGTCCGCTCTGTTTGTCATCCCAGGAATGAGTTCTCAGGCTGCCTTCGATATAGACCTTGCCGCCCTTCTTCAGATACTCCCCGCAGATCTCAGCGGTGCGAGCCCACGCCGTGACGTTGTGCCACTCCGTACGGTCCTGCCAGTTGCCTTCTTTGTCCTTGTAACGATCGTTAGTGGCTAGCGAGAATTTCGCTACGGCTGTACCCTGGGGCGTGTACTTAACTTCCGGATCTTTGCCCAGATTGCCGATCAGGATGACCTTGTTGACGCTCTTTCCTGCCATGATAGACGCTCCTTCCGCCCCTCTTGAACCTTTGCTTGACTCGGCAACGGAGAACGCCGGAGCCTCGGACCGGGAGAAAATTTCAGGGGCTGACCGCCCAATATAACAGAAAGAACTTGGCAAAATGCCCCATCCGCGGGGCAAACGGAGGATTTTGGACCCACTTCAGGAATTATCAAGCTTCCAGACGGAATTCTGATAGCGCAGCGGCCGGGAAGGAAATCCCACTAGGCCGCAGGCTTCGTGGTTCGCCGATTTACCATCACGAAGGCGATCGCAAACATAAAAAGCGAGAACATTCCCAGAGCCGCAATCGAACTCCCAACCGGTAGGATGGTTGGACTTTCCGGATACAAAAGACCTCGCAGCGCCTCGACACCGTAAGTCAGGGGATTAATCCGCATCAGAAGTTTCAACCATCCTGAAGCGCCGGAAAGAGGGAACAGGGACCCCGAAAGCAGCCAAAGCGGAATCAGGAAAAGGTTAATGATGGCATGGAATGCCTGGCTTGAATCCATTGGCCACGCAATGGCAAAACCCAAAGCGGTTAGCGCAAAAGAAACTAGAAAGACCACGACCACTACCAGCAGAAACGAAACTAAGGTCAGATGGACGCCCACAAAAGGCGCAAAGGCCAGAAAGATCAATCCCTGAATTGCCGAAAGCGTCGTTCCACCCAGAACCTTTCCCAACACAATCGCCGACCGCGGTACCGGAGCGACCATCACGGATAGGAGAAACCCTTCCTTGCGATCTTCGATCACCGACATCATGGTGAAGATGGAAGTGAAGAGCACGATCATGATCAGCGCGCCTGGATAGAAGTAATCCAGGTAATGCTGCTGCCCCGGAGCGCTCCCCGAGCGAAATGAAGTGCCGAACCCCGAACCGATTACCAGCCAAAATAACAATGGCGACGCAATCACACCTACCACACGGGCCCGCTGGCGATAAAATCGCACGATCTCGCGCCACCACAAAGTGAAAGCGGGCAAGGTTACGCCGGCAGAAAATCCAGCCCGTTGCATCGGTAAAGTCGCACTTCGTGTCGCCACGTCAACTCAATTCCGCGCGTTCGCGCTAAGTCTTCAACTTCTCGTTCACGTCTTTACTGCCTTCCGTCCAAAACCTGTGGCCGGTGCGATGAATGAAGACGTCTTCGAGCGTCGGCTTGCTGACGGAAATCGCTTCAATCTCGCCCGGGAAGGCCTCTACCACATCGGTGATAAACCGGTGGCCATTCTCGCGCTCCAGTCGAACCTGGCCTTGCAAGACTTTTGCGTCCACATGAAAGCGCTCACACATCCGCGCAGCCAGCGACTCCGGATCCTTCGTGTCCAACAGGATGACGTCTCCGCCGATCTCACGTTTCAATTCGTCGGGAGTACCCAAAGCCACGACTTTTCCTTGATTTAAGATAGCGAGCCGATCGCAACGCTCAGCCTCTTCCATTAGGTGTGTGGTAACGATCACCGTCAACTGTTCTTCATCCCGCAAATTTGCAAGATATTGCCAGAGGTCGCGGCGCGCACCCGGATCCAGGCCGGTGGTGGGTTCATCCAGCAATAAGACCGAAGGGCGATGCAGCAACCCCTTTGCAACTTCGAGCCGCCGCTGCATTCCTCCGGAGAACGTCTCCGCCTTTTCGTCGGCGCGGTCTGCGAGTTTGACCCGCTCCAGCATTTCTTGAATTCGCGACTTCAGAGCCGCACCGTGTAGGCCATACAAGTGCCCCTGATGCCAAAGATTTTCAGCCGCAGTCAACTTCACGTCGATGCTTTGTGCTTGAAAAACCACCCCGATCTGGCGCCGCAAGCCGTTGGGATCGCGCGCCACGTCAAAGCCCAAAATCGACGCTCGCCCAGCGGAAGGAACCATGAGGGTGGAAAGAATTCGAAACAGCGTCGTCTTGCCGCTGCCATTGGGCCCAAGCAACCCAAACAACTCGGCCGGCCGGACGTCAAAGGTCACGCCATCTAGCGCGGTACGGTCTCCGTACCTGTGGACGACATTTTCAACGGAGATAGCAGCCGAGCGGCTGACAGACAAGTTCTGATCGATGCTCACCACGGGGGATGAAGTCATTCTGGGGGCCAAGTTCTATTTTACGATGAGATTGACTGCCGTGCGGAGACCGCGATCTTAGGCGGTCGCCGGACGCGCCTCGTGCCGGTGTACGAGTTCTTCGGCGGCAACTGGAACGTGACGCCACACCTGAATGGCCAGCACTACAGTTGTGGCCAGTAACAGGGCTCCCACCGCGACATGAGCCACTGTTGATATCACCATGGGCAGCTCGGGCTGTACCGCATCCTTGCCCCATGCCACCCGGGTAAGAAATGCGGTGAATCCCAGGCAAAGCTGGGTAATCAGCAAGCCAAGCATCAGAATTGCCGGCTTACGTACCGCTTCAATCTTCGCGAATCGAGAGAGCGCTCGGACAGCCGTCCAGGTAAGGACGAACGCCACCACGACCGCATTCGCCACGTGTGGCCACCAGCTCATGCCGTGATGGCGGAACATCGCTCCCAGGATTAGTTGCACATAGAGGACAAAAATAGACAGCAAGGTCAGCGTGATCAGAGTCGGACGGCGATTATCAAGTTCGATTCGTGGAACTTCCTGCACCCACTTTTGCCCGGTGAACATTGCGACTGCCACTGTCAGGCAGAAGAAGGTTTGTGCGAGCGCGGCATGTGCCGAAGAAATCGGCGGCGGCAGAAAGTAGAGCACTGTCAAACCACCCAGAATGCCTTGCGCGATGACTGTTCCCAGGGCTCCCCACGCCAGATACTTCAACCAGCGCCGTCGATCTACCCGCCACGTCCATATCGCGAGGATAATCGTTAGCAAACCTGCCCCTTGCGCGATCATGCGGTGCGTGTGCTCGAATTTCACGCCGCCAACCAGCCGCGGTATTTTGTAGAGCGATCCAAACGAGGTGGGCCAGTCCGGCACGGAAAGACCGGCATCGTTACTGGTAACCAAAGCTCCCGCGATGATCAGGAGAAACGTCCAGCACGCAAGAAAGACAGCGAAACGATGGTGGGAGGGATTGTACGGTGTCGGTATCGCCTTCAGGGTCGTGCTCCTCATCCACGCTAAGAACGCCGCAGGTGGAAGTTAAGCGTACCCATCATTCTAACCAAAAGCTAGGGCTCGTTGAAAGTTGCGTTCAGGGTTTTGGACTCGCGCGGCCTCACCGAAACCGTCACGTCATGCTCCCCCAACTTTTCGTGCACGAAGGCCAGAGTGTAGTTTCCAGGGGGGATCCCCGCGATCTCATACTGCCCGGTCATCCCGCTGACCGCATAAAAAGGGCTACTGACGACATTCACATACATTCGCATCCACGGATGCTGATTGCATTTCACCGCGAGCATGACCTCCGGGTTCGCAAAGCTCTTCTGGATCAATGGCGCGTTAGGCGGCTGCGACTCGTTCCATTCCGCGTTCCTTTGTGCCGACGCATGAATATTGTGGGTGGTGGGGTCAGTATTCCTGAATTCGATCTTCTGTTCGACCATGGCTCCCGCGACGTGCGGACGGTAACGGCATCCGTTTTGTTCAATGACGACAGGCGCCTGCGGAGCCAGGAAAGCGTGGTCTTCTACTCCATCTTTTATGTAAACGAACACATTCGCCAAGCCGCCGTTCTGACCGACTATCGATTCAGAAGCGTTGGTTCCGCGGCATCCGGGATCAGCACTCATGTCGATTGGCCGGGATATAGGAGCAGGGCCTTCGAGCGTAATTCTGCCCTGTATGTCCCCGACGGTCGCGGGGTCGATAGGGGAGACTTTGACCTTGGTCGCACGCTGGGACAGCGGGGTTTCTTTCTTCCCGCAGCCGGCCAGTATGCAAAAGAGGAGAAACAAAAAAAGGAAGGGAATCACGGGCGGTCTGCGAGTAATACAGAAGAACGCCAAGTAGTAGCTCGCACGCTGCTTCACCGTATATTGTAACGAAACCCGGATGTAGACCAAAACCGTGCCGACGAGATCGGCCTCAGCATCCCGTCCGCTCCACTGCATTCCAGCCCATGCCCAAACGCGCCGAAGGTCCACGATTTTGTCCGTTTTTTGTAACAACTCTCAAGTTCCCCCAGAGGGGAAGGATCATTGTGCTAGACAACCCTTAGCGGTTGTGGTCGGACCAGCATAAGTCCCACTCCCTCTATGTTGGCAATTGCAGGTTTGATCGGTTCGTCGATCTTTTTTCGTGCGACTTTCGCTCGCACGGCTCTCGGGAAAAACCTGTGTCGCATCGAGAGGTCGGGAAGTCGCCGGCTATATCCATCTTTAACTGAGTCTGTTCCCCCGAGGCCCAAATGTACAAAGACAAGATATTGATCGTGGAAGACGAGCACGAGAACTCCAACCGGCTGCATCAGTACTTGCAGGATTCTGGCTTCGAAGTGGTGACTGCGGCAAACTGTTTCGCTGCCGAGAGGATGTGGCGATCTCTTCGACCTGATCTAGCGGTTATCGATTGCGATCTTCGCGACGCAGCTGCCACGACTCTCATCATGCGCCTTCGATCCCTGGACCGCTCGATACCCATCATCACATTGGCCAGCTATGGTTCCCTCGAAACCGGCATTGAAACCGTACGACTGGGGGCGGAACAGTTCATGACCAAGCCCGTGGATGTCTCGACTTTGCGCGTTGTAATCGGGCGCAGTCTGGAGAACGAGCGCAACCGCCGCACACGCCTGGCTGAGAACAGCTTACGGACTCGCCAAGTCCTCGATCCTTTCTTGGGTAAGAGCGACCTCATGAAACGGCTTCGCGATTCCGCCCAGCGAGTTTCTCTTAGCGATAGCCCGGTGCTCATCGAGGGAGAGACCGGTACCGGCAAGGGAGAGCTGGCGCGGTGGTTTCACCAGAATGGGCCCCGAGCCGCTGAACCGTTTGTGATTCTGAACTGCAGCGGATTTCCGGCTTCACAAGTCGAACCTGAGCTGTTTGGGGACGAACGCTCGATGGCTCATCCAAACCGGAACTCCAAGCTGGCACTGGTCGAAATCGCTCATCGCGGAACACTATTTCTAGATTCGGTCGGAGAGTTGCCCCATGCAGCTCAGCTTAAATTGTCGCGGTTTCTCGATGAGCACCTGGAAAGCAAACCTTCCCCAGGGGCCAGAGAACATCGGGTCGACCTTCGGCTCATCGCAGCAACTCATCAGGCCATGGCGCGGCTGGTGCAAAGCCGGCATTTCCGTGCTGAATTATATTTCCGGCTACGAACCGTCTCTGTTGCTGTTCCACCGCTGCGTGAGCACCCGGAAGATATCCCGGCGATTGCAAATCACTTGCTGTTGAACCTGGGTGCCGACTTAGGCGCGGGCCCGTTCGAACTGACCCGCTCAGCCCTTGCCGCTCTGCAGTGCTACTCATGGCCCGGCAACGTCAGAGAGCTCAGGACGGTCTTGGAGAGAGCTCTGCTCGTGGCATGCGACTCCGTCCTAACCGAAAGGGACCTTAGTTTCGAAGTTGTTTCTCATCCCAGTTCCGAGCAAGGAGGGCGACTCAGAACTCTCGAAGAGATGGAACGCTACTACATCCATCAGATCCTCCGAAAAGAAGGGGGACACGTCGAGACTGCCGCGAAACGGCTCGGCATCCCGCGAAGCTCCCTCTACCACAAACTCAAGCAATATCGGGAGGAAGAAATGGGGCTCAGGAATGTTTCCTAGGAAAGGGGCAAGGGATATCGCGAGACTGGCAACTGAATGACAGCGCTCGCGGTCCCGAAAACGACGACATCTATACTGGTGGTCCTCGCTACGGCGGGGGACACCAGGCCTTATTGCGAAATCGAGCTAGCCACCGCTGAGAACGCGTTGTTCGCATTGCTGCCGATGAGCCGGATGGTTCCTACTACCAGGACCAGGATCACCGCTAGCATGACCGCGTACTCCGCAATGTCCTGCCCTTGTTCGTCAGACCAGAGCCTCTGAATCAGCTCAGTCATATGCCCTCCGCTTGGATTGTTTAGTGGCGTGGCCCCATCATGAAGGGACACATTCCGCTTGTCAATTTAAACTTTGTACTTATCTGTGGATCGGTATTCAGGTGCTGCAGTTAGAATAGCCCGTCGATGGATAACGTTCTAGAGTTCGAAAATCTTACCAAAGAGTACCGCACCCTGACTAGTCGGAGGCGGATTCGAGCTTTGGACGATTTTTGTCTGAATGTCGAGCGAGGTGAGATTTTCGGGTTTCTGGGACCGAACGGTGCGGGAAAAACCACGGCTATCAACCTGGCGATGGGGTTCATGACGCCCAACAAGGGCCGTGGCCGTCTTCTGGGCGCGCGCTTCGGTGATCCGCGAACTCGCCGGCGCGTGGGCTTCCTGGCGGAAAATGTAGCACTCTATCATCGGCAAGCGGAAACCCTGGTGCGGTTCTACGGAGCTCTAAACGGAATGAGCGGCACCGGCTTACAACAGCGAGCCCAGGACGTTCTGGCGCTGGTCGGACTGGAAGGTGACGCCAAACGCAATGTGGGGAAGTTCTCCCGCGGAATGGCGCAGCGGGTCGGGTTAGCACAAGCTCTGGTAAACAATCCAGAACTGCTCATTCTGGACGAACCAACCTCTGCGTTGGATCCTCTGGCTCGAGTGATGGTGCGCGAGCTTCTGGTGGCCGCTCGCAGCGAAGGGAAGACAGTCTTTCTGAGTTCTCATCTCCTTTCAGAAGTAGAACTGATTTGCGATCGAGTTGCCGTCTTGCATCACGGCAAACTGGTCCGCGTCGGGCGCACCGCCGATCTGCTGCAAACCGGTGGACAGACCGAAATTGCTGTCCGCGGAGTCCCGGCGCATAGCTTTCCAGGCGCCGTCGAAACAGCCGGAGTCGTGCGCTTTCATGCTCCCATCGCCGATCAACGTGCTTCGTTGGAGCGGATTTGGGAGTTAGGGGGCGAGGTCATCAGCGTCAATCCAGTCCGTCGTTCTTTGGAGGAAATCTTCCTCGAGATGACTCAGATCAAGTCCGCTGCTTCCCAAGGAAATCAGTGAAGGCCGTATTCCTCATCGCCATCAACTTTGTTCGGGAACAGCGTTGGCCGATCCTCGTGCTGCTGCTGTGGGTGCTGCTTTTGGCTTTCCTTGGCCTCATGACCGACGTTCGTCGCGATCGTGAGGACCTGCTGTTTGTGTTCAAGCAGGTTGCGGTCTACGTGGTTGCATTCAGCATTTTTTTCGGAGGCTCCGCCATCTACAACGAGCGCAGATCCCGCCGTATTTTGAGCGTCCTGTCCAAGGCCGTCTCCCGCGAGCAATACCTTTCCGGATTGGTGATGGGAGTCGCAGCAGCCTGTGGAATTTATTGCTTTTCGCTCGGTCTTACTGGAAGCTGGACACTGGGTGGTGCCGGTTTCCCGGTCGCGCAAGTCTGGTTCCTTATGATGAACCTGATTGCGGCCTGCACCCTTGCGGGAACGATCGCCCTAATGTTCTCCACGTTCCTGAACCCATTTTTCGCCGCTGGAGCTACCGCTGCAGTATTGGGATTGCCGGCTTTGGCTGGCCTCACGCTCGGCGCCAAATGGGCCTACATCATCCCAGCCTGGCCTCTCGCCAACAGCGTTCTGCAGGCTTCCTTTGGCTCGCCCGGTCGTCCCCCTTGGATGCTGATTGTTCTGGCTGCCGGAGAGACCTTGGCATTCTGGTTCATTGCCGCACGAATCTTTGCTTATGTGGATATCGCGGTGGCGGTGGAGTAGAAGTCAGGATGCTGCGCTCAACGCAGCAATTCTGCGACTGACTGGGATGCGTAGTCCAAGATTCGTCCGGGAAGTACCCCGAGATAAATCGTAGCTGCCAAGCTGATTGCCAGGGCCGCTCCAACTCCTGCCGGTATGGGCGTCACCGCAACGTCGGTCCGCGGCTCCCTCATGTACATCACCACCATGATGCGCAGGTAGTAGTAGGCGCCGACTGCGCTGTTCAGCACGCCAATGATGACCAATCCGGTCAGATTTGCTTGTATGGCCGCGCTGAAAACATAGAACTTCGCGAAGAAGCCGCCCGTGATCGGAATGCCAATGAGCGATAACAGAAAGATCGTCAGCGCACCCGCCAATATCGGCGACCGGCGACCAAGTCCGGAATAGTCTTCCAGCGTTACGAAACGCTCTCCCGCTCCCGCGAAGTGGCTGACGACGGCGAATGCCCCCACGTTCATGGCCGCGTACGAAGCCGTATAGAACATGACTGCGGGAATGCCAGCGCTGGGCAGTGCGGCGAAAGCAACCAGCAAGTATCCAGCATGTGCGATCGAGGAATAGGCCAGCAGACGCTTTACGTTATCCTGCACCAGCGCAGCTACGTTGCCAATCGTCATCGACAAGGCAGCGACGACCCAGATCAACCAGGTTCTGCCCGGGGCGTTGGCCTCAAACATGATTCGCAACAAGACCGCGAACACTGCGGCTTTCGGCCCGGTAGACATGAATCCTACGATCGGAGAAGGTGCACCTTCGTAAACGTCGGGAGTCCAGATATGAAAGGGCGCCGCCGCGACCTTGAAACCCAGCCCGACGAACATCAGGGCTACTCCGGCGAAGGCGAGCAGGGGAACCTGCCCCGAACGTAAAGTGGTGCCAATCACTCGAATGCTGGTCGAGCCCGTCGCTCCGAACATCATGGCGACGCCGTACAGAAAAAATGCGGTAGCGAATGAGCCCAGAAGGAAGTATTTCACCGAGGATTCGCTGCTAATGGCCGAGTTTCGCCGGAAACCGGCCAGGATGTACGTCGAGATCGACGAAATCTCCAACGCGATAAAAATCAGTACTAACTCCACCGCCGAAGACATCAGGCTCATGCCCACCGCGCCAAACAGAATCAGAGCGTAATATTCCCCTGCCCGAATCTGCTGGACTTCCATGTACTCATAGGAAGTCAGAATCACCACAGCGGTGATCGCCGCCACCAGAACGTGAAAGAAGACGCTGAAAGAATCGACCTGCACCATGTTCCAGAATCCCAGCCCCGGAAACCTCGCCTGGTACAGTGTGGCCGCGATGGCAGCCAACGAACCGATCAACCCGATACCGCCCAGAATTCTGGGATTCTTGCGCTCATCGATCACCGGGTCAAGCAGCATGATAAGCATGCCGAAAAGCGAAAGCACAATCTCAGGAAGAACGCGTATGTAGTCGGCGGCCTGAGGAATTATCTGCGTCATGTCGAAGGTTGGGTTCACTGGCCCACCATCCGGGCCGCCAGTTGCGCGAAGGGCGCCAGCGAGGTCTGCACCGCGGTGTCGATCGTGTTTAACCAGATCAATGGCGCAACTCCCATGACGAGGGCAGCGACCGCCGCCGGCCACAGAGCGACTTGTTCGCGTGCGCTCAGGTCAGGCAGGGTCTCGTTGACCCGATGGGTCACCTTTCCGAAGAACACCCGCTGGTACATCCACAACAGGTAGCAGGCGCTCCATATGACGCCGGTCGCGGCTAGGATCCCGTAGATCGGACGGTCCTGAAACGCACCGCTCAGTACCAGGAACTCTCCGATGAATCCATTGAGCAGTGGCAGTCCGACCGAAGCCAACACGATAAATAGGAAGAACTTGGCGTATGTCGGCATCGGCGTGGCGATTCCGCCATACTCGGAAATCTCATAGGTATGCCGCCGCTCATAAATGATGCCGGCCAGCATGAACAGTCCGCCGGTGGCGACGCCATGGGCCAGCATTATGTAGCTTGCGCCAGACAGACCTGCTGGGGTAAAGCTGAAAATCCCCAGTACAACGAATCCCAGGTGGCTGATCGATGAGTAGGCGATCAGCTTCTTCATATTGGGTTGGACCATGGCAACCAGCGCGCCGTAGATGATCCCAATAAGCGCCAGAATCATGATCCACCAGGCGTTGCTGCGAGACTGCTCCGGGAATAGGCCCAGGTTAAAGCGCAGCATGCCATAGGTGCCCATCTTCAGCAGGACGCCAGCCAGTAAAACCGATCCGGCAGTGGGCGCTTCTACGTGAGCATCGGGCAACCATGTGTGGAAAGGGAAGAGAGGCACTTTCACAGCAAAGGCGATGAAAAAGCCCAGGAATAGCCACGGCGCGGCCGCCGCAAAGTTTTCTACTTGCCCGTTGCGAATGGCGTTTTGGATGATGACGAAGTCAAAGCTGCCCGTCTTCGCGTAGAGCCACAGAATTCCGGCCAGCATGAAAACCGACGCAATCATCGTGTATAGGAAGAACTTCACTGCTGCATATACTTTGCGTCCATGGCCGTACATGCCGATCAGCAGGGCCATCGGAATAAGCGTCGATTCCCAGAAGAAGTAGAACAGGAACAGATCAAGCGCAAGAAACACGCCAATCAGGGCCGTCTCCAGAACCAGGAGAAGAATGAAAAATTCTTTAACCCGCTCGCTGATCGATTTCCACGAAATGAGCACGCACAGCGGAGTCAGGAAAGTAGTCAACACCACCAGCCACATGGAAATTCCGTCAGCTGCCATGTGGTAGTGAATGTTCGGATTCGGAATCCAACTCTTGTCGATTTCGTACTGGAATCCGCTCAGCCCGCGATGAAAGTGAACGGGCAAATGCAAAGACAAAACAAAATCCAGCAACGTGATGACCAGGGCGAAGATACGGATGTCGCGGTCACGCCTCGGCAGTACCAGAAGCAATAATGCACCGGCAAGAGGAATGAACGTCACCAGCGTGAGGATCGAGTTATCCAGCGCCGTCGTCATCGTGTGCCCAACCAGATCATGTAAGCGATCACTCCCGCGGCTCCCACCGCAACCCAAGCGGCGTATGAACGAATGTTGCCCGACTGCATGTGGCGGACGGTGTCCGAAACTTCGCGTGCGCCCGCGGCGCTGTTGTCCAGAGTTGCGTCGATCACGCCTTGATCGATGCCGTGCCAGAGAACTTTTGATGATCCGTTGATGAGCGGCTTTACGAACACAGCGGCATACAACTCATCGACGTAATACTTGTTCAGAACCGCCTGGTAGAGCCTTCCCAGTGAATTTGCAATGCGTTGCGGCAGTTCTGGCCTGCGGTAATAGAGCAGCCATGCAAAGAACAATCCCGCCAGAGCCGCTAGGATCGATACGCCCATCAACAGCGTCTCACGCCCGCCGCCCTCTTCGGCATGGGATTCCGTCGATTGCGGCGCTGCCGGACCAGATTCAGATGCGGCCGTGCCTTCTTGTGCGCTAGGCTGCCCGGCCTGGAAGACTGGGGCCAGGAAATTCTCAAATTTGTTGTGAATCCCGACCCACCCGCCGCAAACCGACAGGATCGCCAGGACCACCAGAGGGATCAGCATCACTTTCGGGCTCTCATGAACGCCGCCATGGCCATGCGAATGTCCGTGCTTGTGCGCGTGATGATCGTGATGCACGCGGGCCGCACTGCCATGCGGATCATCGCGTACTGGAGCTGAGCTGCCATGAGGATCGTCACGGACGGGGGCTGAACTCCCGTGCGGATCGTCTCGGACGTCACCCGAAGGTTCACAATCGGGATCAGTCCCGGATGCGGTGCCGTGTGGATCATCCCGAACATCTGGCGACGCATGCCCATGCCCGGCCTCCTCTCCGCGATACTCGCCGAAGAAGGTGATGAACCACAACCGGAACATATAGAAAGAAGTGATGAATGCGGTAATGACACCGATCAGCCAGAATACCCAGCTGCCATATGGACTCGAGTATGTCTGCCACAAAATCTCGTCTTTTGAAAAGAATCCAGCCAGAGGGGGGATTCCGGCGATGGCAAACGTTCCCATCGTCATGGTCCAGAATGTCCACGGAATTTTGGTGCGCAAGCCGCCCATTTTCCGCATGTCCTGCTCGCCTCCCACGGCATGAATGACCGACCCAGCCGCCAGGAAGAGCAGTCCTTTAAAGAACGCGTGAGTCATCAGATGAAAGATGCCGGCCGAGTAAGCCGCCACGCCGCAAGCCATGAACATGTAACCCAATTGCGAAACCGTGGAATAGGCGAGAACCTTCTTGATATCTGTCTGGGTAATGCCAATGGTTGCCGCGAAGATAGCCGTCAGCGTGCCGATGATCGCAACCAGCATCAAAGCCGAAGGCGCCCGATCGAAGATGACGTGCGATCGTGCCACCATGTAGACCCCTGCGGTCACCATCGTGGCAGCGTGGATCAGCGCCGAGACCGGAGTGGGACCTTCCATCGCGTCCGGCAGCCAGACATAAAGAGGAATCTGGGCCGATTTGCCCGCCGCGCCGACCATCAGCAACATTCCGATCGAGGTCAGAAGTCCGATTCCAGCTGTTTCCACTCCTAATGGGGAAATACTCGAGGCCAGTTGCTCAAAGTTCAATGATCCGAAATGCTTGATCAATAGAAACAGGGCGATCAGAAATCCGAAGTCGCCGATGCGGTTAACGATGAAGGCCTTTTTACCGGCTGCCGCGGCCGAATCCTTGGTGAACCAGAATCCGATCAACAGGTACGACGCCAGTCCGACACCTTCCCACCCGATGAACATGACGAGATAGTTGTTGGCCAGGATCAGCGTCAGCATGAAGAACATGAACAGGTTCAGGTAGCTGAAGAAACGGTAGTAGCCGGGGTCGTCCCACATGTATCCGGCGGAATAGATGTGAATGAGAAATCCCACGCCGGTGACGACCAGCAACATCACCATAGAAAGACGATCAAGGTAAAACCCGAAGTCGGCTTGGAAGTCAGAGATGCGGATCCAGTGCGCCGCAACCTGGGAATATGGCTGGGCTCCGGCGCCGAGAAACTGCATGACAACCCAAACCGCATAAGCGAACGCTGCGCCACAGAACGTCCAGGCTACCGCCGTGACTGTCTGTCGCGAGAAGCGCTTTCCGAAAAAGCCGTTGATGGCAGCGCCAATCAGCGGCAGGATCGGAATGAGCCAGAGATGCAGGTTCGGTGTCATAGTTTGAGCAGGTTCACTTGATCGACATTCAAAGTTTCGCGAGTACGGAATAACGCGATGATGATGGCTAGCCCCACGGTGGCTTCGGCTGCCGCGACGACCATCACGAAGAACACGAACACTTGTCCGCTAAGCGCGTGCCATTGCGCGGCAAAGGCCACGAAGGACAAATTCACTCCGTTGAGCATCAGTTCGATGGACATGAAAATGGTGATGATGTTGCGCTTGATCAGAAAACCCAACACGCCACAGGTGAACAGAATGCCACTTAAGATCAGGTAATAAGAAAGAGGAACCATCAGCCCTCCCTCCGCGCGGGCGATTCATGTTGTGCTGCCAAAACTACAGCGCCCAGAATCGCAATCAGCACGAGAATCGAAGTCACTTCAAAGGGAAGCAGGAAATCGTGAAACAGCAGCCATCCGATCGTCCGCGGAGATCCAGGCAGGGCACCGGCTGCTACAGATTGGGTGCCAGAATGTACCAGCAAGACCCATGCGATCAGGATTCCGCCGACCAGTACCCCCGGAACGCCCAATGCCAGAGCCACCTTGCTGGCGGATGTGTGTTCTTCTTCGCCGGCATTTAGCAGCATGATGACGAACACAAACAGAACCATGATGGCGCCGGCGTAAACGATCACCTGTACCGCAGCTACGAATTCTGCGCCCAGCAGGAGATACTCAACCGCCAGCGATCCCATCACCACGACCAGTGACAGGGCGCTGTTGATCGGATGCTTCTGCACCAGCAGGTTCACCGCACCCGCTACGCAGATCAATCCGAACACCGAAAATACGATCAAATGAAGCATAGTAGCGCCGGCGTTCCGCCGGCTTAAGCTCGCAAAGCCACAATCAAAGCCGTAATCACCAAGTTTGCAATGGCCAGCGGCAGAAGAAATTTCCAACCAAAGGCCATCAACTGGTCATAGCGGAACCGCGGCAACGTACCGCGCACCCAGATGTAAATAAACATGAACACAAAAACTTTGGCGACAAACCAAAACACTGGGAGAAGAGCCTGCACGATCGCCGGACCGAAAACCGGTCCATGCCATCCTCCGAGAAAGAGCAGGGTCGCCAGGCATCCCACCGTGATCATGTTCGCGTATTCCGCCATGAAGAACATGGCAAACTTCATCGCGCTGTATTCCGTGTGGTAACCAGCCACCAACTCAGTTTCCGCTTCTGGCAAGTCGAACGGAATACGGTTGGTCTCGGCATACGCCGCCATCAGATAAATAAAGAAGGCAAAAAACTGTCCGGTGAAGATATTCCAGCGGGGGATGAAGCCCCAGAAGTGCCCGCTCTGTGCGTTGACGATGTCCCGCAGGCTGAAACTCCCAGCCATGATCAGCACACCAACTAGCGACAGTCCAAGTGCGATTTCGTAGCTCACCATCTGCGCGCTGGCGCGCAGTCCACCCAGCAGGGAATACTTGCTGTTCGAAGACCATCCCGACAAAGCCACCCCGTACACGCCCAGCGACGTGATTCCCAGAATGATTAACAGTCCAATGTTGACGTCCGTGATCTCCAGCGGAGTCGTGAAGCCAAAGAGCGTAATCGAATTCCCGATCGGTATGACCGCGATCGACGAAATCGCAAACGTCACCGCAATGATGGGCGCCGCAATATAGAGCGGTTTGTACACATGCGGCGGCGTCAGATCTTCCTTGAAAATGAACTTCACGCCGTCCGCCAAAGGCTGCAACAAACCGAACGGTCCCACTCGTGTTGGTCCCCAACGGTTCTGGATACGGCCCACCACTTTTCGTTCCAGCCACACGCTGTAAGCCACCGCAGTCAGCAATATGCCAACCGCAATCGCGGTCTTGATCAGCGACACGAGTATGTAAATTCCAATGCTCAATCTAGGACTCTTTCAAAAATTATGGAGAGCGTTCAATCAATCAGCCGCGACTTCGGCTGGCTGGACCCGATGGTTCTCCATTACGGAATTCAATGTGCGCGAATAACGTCCCAAGGTGCCGGAACTAAACAAGTCATCGTCTGCCGGCACAATCAACTCTGGGCTATGCAATGCCCCTGGCCCGCTGCCAGACAACGTAGTGTGTTGATCGTTACCCGCAAGCAGGTCCATACGCGATACGTCATATCCGGGCACCAGTCTCTGGATCTCGTCGAGAATCGCCATGGGATCGAACGGCGTCATCTTGGGTTCGAGTCCGTGCGCCTCAAGCCATACTGCATGGCGATCGGCCTCGCCGGACTGTGCACCGCGAGATTGACCCATATCGACGCGCTCGCCACGACCGAATGGCACCAGCTTGCGAACGTCGAATCCCAAAGCGTCGGCGAAGCGCACGATCATCTCGAAGTCCGACTTGGTCGCCGTCACCTCACCGGCTTTCTTTACGATCTGCAGATCTCCGCACGTATTGGTGAATGTTCCCGACTTCTCATAGGCGTTAGCCGCCGGCAAAACCACGTCTGCGATGTTCGCAGTCTCGGTCAGGAACATGTCCTGCACAACAACAAAGCTTTGCTTCAAGGCAAACGGATCAATCCCAAAGCGCCCGACAGGGTTCGCTCCAACTACGTACAGAGCCTTGAGCTTGCCGCTCTTGGCACTCTCCATCATCTCGGGTAAAGTCAGGCCCTTAACCGAGGGCATGCCTCCCCACTCTTCGTGGAGTGGGCCAGCGACAGAAGCGGGGTGATAACCCGGCAGCAGGTCAGGGTAAAGACCCATGTCAGATGCGCCGCGAGAATTTGCGTAATCGCTCAGGCAAATCAACTTTGCGCCGGTGACACTTGCGGCAAATTGCGCCACAGCCGCAATGTCTTTTCCCCGGATTTCTGATCCGAATGCAATCACCAGGTTCTGTTCAGACCGCAACTTATCGCGCAAAACGATCCAGGCCTCGCGATTCGTCTTATCACTGGAGACGGCATCGACCGCCGAGTCCTCGCCCGCCAGATAAGCGGCAAGCCTGCCTTCGCTACCCGTCGGAATCTGAACAAACTCTGCAGCCTGGCGTTGTAACTTGATTGGCTGCGAATTGATTACATACAACTTCGCCCGGTGCAATCGAACATTATTTCGGATCTGCCAGGCCAGAAGTGGATGCTGGTCCGTAGGATTGTTTCCAATCAACAAAATCGCCGGAGCGTTATAAACGTCCCGCATGCTGGCGGTCACGTCAGGCTTGCCTCGCAGTGCCGCAGTGAACGCCGGATAGTCCGCGGTCCGGTGATGATCGATGTTATTAGTCTGCAAAACCACCCGCGCAAATTTCTGCAGCAGGTAATTCTCTTCATTCGTAGTGCGGCTCGAACCCACTACGCCAATCGCCTGCCCACCATCGCGGTCCCGGACTTCTTTGAAGCGCTTGCCAATCAGTTCGAAAGCCTGTTCCCAAGTCGCCGGAGTCAGTCGCCCATTCTGGCGAATCAACGGCTGCGTCAACCGTTCCTGGTTATTCGCAAAATCAAAAGCGTACCGGCCCTTGATACAAAGAAAGTCGCCGTTCATTCCACTCTTGTCTCGGTTGTCACCGCGCACGATCTCCATGCCGGTGTCGGAACGGCGAACTCCTAGCGTGGTCTTGCAACCGTCGGCGCAATGGGTACAGGTTGTGCCGACGTGCTTCATCTCCCACGGCCGAGTCTTGTAGCGATAAGCTCCCGAGGTCAGCGCGCCCACCGGGCAAATATCGATACACATCCCGCACTCTTCGCACTCCAGATGATCTTCCTGATTGGGCGCGATGATCGAACTTACGCCGCGGTTTTGCACTCCGAGCGCCCACACGTCCATGCCCTCACCGCAAACGCGCACGCAGCGATAGCACAGAATGCATCGCGGACGGTCGAAGTACACCACCGGCGACCACTGCTGCTCATCGCGATGATTCTTGATGTCAATGAACTTTGATTCTGCCGCGCCGTACGAGAACGTCATGTCCTGCAGTTCGCACTCGCCGCCGGCATCACAGACCGGGCAATCCAGGGGATGGTTCCCCAGCAGCAACTCCACCATCGACTTGCGCGCCTGCCGGATCTCGTCGCTTTCGGTGGTGACCGCCATGCCTTCCGTGATCACTGTCGTGCATGCCGTCTGCAGCTTCGGCATCTTCTCAATCTTCACCAGGCACATACGGCACGCGCCCTGAAGCGACAGGTTGGGGTAGTAGCAGAATGAGGGCACTTCGATCCCGACGCTCTTGCAAGCCTCGATCAGCAGCGTCCCCGCTGGGGCCGCGACCTTCTTTCCATCGACCGTGATGTTTACGTCAGCCATAAATTTCGTCGTTCGCCGTCGGTCGTTCGTCATTCGCAAAGCCGTTAGCTAACGACCAACGACTAGCGACCCACGACCAAATCAAGCCATCACCGGAACCCGCTCCGCCGCCCCGAGCTTTCTCGAACGGACACGGCTTCCCATCCAAATGATCTTCAAATTCTTTTCTAAACTTCTTCACGAAGGCAATGGTCGGCATCGCCGCCGCATCGCCTAGCGGACAGAACGTCCGTCCCAGCATGTTTTCCGAAAGATATTGAATGTTATCGATGTCCTTCTTCACGCCGGCTCCCGCGTGGAATCGCGTCAGCGTTTTCTTGAGCCAGTCCGTTCCTTCGCGGCAGGGAATACACCACCCGCAGCTTTCATGCTGATAGAACTTGATCGTTCGCAGCGCGAACTTCACAATGCAGTTAGTGTCATCGAGTACCACCACGCCGCCCGAACCGAGCATCGACCCAGCTTTCATTAGCGAATCGAAATCCATTGGGACATCGATCTCTTCCGGCACCAGAACTGGGGTGCTCGACCCGCCCGGCACAACTGCTTTGAGTTTCCGCCCGCCCGGAATGCCGCCGCCAACCTCATAGATCATCTTCTTTAGGTTGTAGCCCATGGGCAGCTCGTAAACCCCCGGCTTTTCGAGATTTCCTGCCAGGCAAAACAGCCGCGTACCGCCATTTTTCGGAGTGCCTAGCTTGGAGTACCAATCCGCTCCGCCCAAAATGATGTGCGGAACGCTCGCCAGGGTCTCGGCATTATTGATCACCGTGGGCCCGCCCCACAGTCCGACTACGGCAGGGAAGGGCGGCCGGATACGCGGAATGCCGCGCTTGCCTTCCAGCGATTCCATCAGCGCCGATTCTTCGCCGACTTCGTAAGCGCCCGCGCCGCCGTGCCAGTAAATATCGAAGTCATATCCACTACCAAAGATGTTCTTGCCCAGAAAGCCCTTCGCGTAAGCATCTTTGATCGCCTTCTGCATGATCACTGACAGATAGCGGTACTCGCCGCGAATGTAGATGTAGCCACTGTGCGATCCCACTGCAAGGCCCGCGATCATCACGCCTTCAATCACCGCGTGGGGATCGTGCTCGAAAATCAGCCGGTCTTTGCAGGTCCCCGGCTCGCTCTCGTCGCCGTTACAAAGAATGTACTTCGGCTTGGCCGACTGCTTCGGTACGAACGACCATTTCAAGCCGGTGCTGAAGCCGGCACCCCCTCGTCCGCGAAGTCCTGAATCTTTCACCATAGTGATGATCGCTTCAGGCCCCATGCCGAGGGCTTTCTGGACGGCTTTGTAGCCATCGAGTTCCAGATAGCGATCGATGCCGGTCGCGCCCTGGCCGAATCGCTTGGAGACGACCCTTACCTCGTCGGGATGTGAAACCAAATCAGCCATTGCTCAATGGTCCTACTGCGTGCCCTTCTTTTGATACCCGTCCAAAATCTTATCTATCTGCTCCGTCGTCAAGTTCTCGTGAAAGTCGTAGTTCACTTGCACTGCGGGAGCCCAGCTGCAAGCTCCGATGCATTCCACTTCTTCCAGAGAAAACAATCCATCCGGAGTCGTGCCCTTGTGTCCAATTCCCAACTTCCGCTTGCAATGATCCAGGAGTTCTTCGCCGCCACGCAGCATGCAGGCAATGTTCGTGCAAACCTGGACGTTGTACTTGCCCCTTGGCTTGGTGGTCAGCATTGAGTAGTAGCTGATCACGTTGCGGACTTCCAAGTCAGTCAACTCTAGCCGCGCTGCGAGTTCCGCGATGACCTCGTCACTCAGAAACCCAACCTCATCCTGCGCATAAAGCAGAGTAGGAACCAGCGCAGAGCGCTTGGTTGGATAGTGAGTGATCATCTCCGCGAAGCGAGTCTCGAATTGTTCCGAAAATCTCATTTTCAATTTGTAATTTTCAATTTGTAATTTAACCTCGCCCACGCGTTGTGTGACGCGAAGCGGTAAACAACGCAGTGAGCTCTTTTGCTTCCTGTTGCAACGGCTCAAGCAACTCCTGCTTTACGATGCCAGCAACTCCAACCACAGCATGCTCTCGTCGGCTTCTTCCACCACAACGCCCAGCTTTGCGGCGAACTCTGCACGAGACCTACCTCTACAAGCCGCCCGATAGTTCGCGGCCACCGATGTTCCACACCGCAACAACTGCTTGCCTAAGACCTGCGCTTCCGCTGATGCCGGTAACGCGCGATACATCCGAATAATCCTCAGAGCAAACTTCTTCGTTCGCTGCCGTAACTCTTCAGGTGTAGGCACTTCAAATTACCAATTACAAATTACGAATGACCAATTTTCTACCTGTCGATTTCTCCCAGCACGATGTCAATCGACCCGATTGCTGCGACTACGTCCGCCAGCAGTCGCCCTTCACACATTTTCGGCAAGGTCTGCATATTCGCCAAGCAAGCCGAGCGCATGTGAACCCGGTAAGGCTTAGCCGTACCGTCGCTGACGATGTAATACCCCATCTCTCCGCGTGGCGATTCCACTGCCTGATAGACTTCACCCTCGGGCACGGCAAAGCCTTCCGTAATAATCTTGAAGTGATAGATGAGCGCCTCCATCTGCGTCTTCATCTTTTCGCGGTCCGGCAGCACAACTTTGGGCGCATCGGCCTTGATCGGTCCCGACGGCATCCCATCCAGCGCCTGCTGAACGATGCCGATCGACTCGCGCAATTCTTGAACGCGACACAGATAGCGGGCGAACACGTCGCCCTCAGTCCGGATTGGCACCTTGAACTTGAAATTCTCGTAGCCCGAGTAAGGCATGTCGCGCCGCAGGTCGAAATCCACCCCGCTGCCGCGCAGCGTTGGACCACTCGCCCCCAAAGCCAAAGCATCTTCGGCTGTAATGGTTGCCACGCCTTTGGTCCGCATCATCCAAATTGGATTGCCGGTCAAAAGGTTCTCGTACTCATCCACCTTCGATGGAAAGCGATTAGCGAACTTCCGCACCCGATCAAAGAAGTCCAGAGGCGGTTCGAGCGCCACCCCACCCACGCGGAAATAGGAGGTCATCATGCGCTGGCCGCTCACCGCTTCAAAAAGCCGGAGAATGTCTTCCCGCTCGCGGAAGCAATAGAGGAATACGGTCATCGCGCCAATGTCCATGGCGTGCGTACCCAGCCACACAAGGTGTGAGTTGATCCGCGTCAGTTCATTCATCATGACGCGCAACCACTGTGCCTTGGGCGGTATTTCCAAACCCAACAACTTCTCCACTGCCAGTACATAGCAGAGGTTATTGGTCATGGGGCAGAGGTAGTCGATCCGATCGGTAAGCGGCACGACCTGCTGGTAGAACTTCGCCTCGCAAGTCTTCTCGATACCGGTGTGCAGATAGCCGATGTCCGGCATGATCCGCACAATATTCTCGCCATCGATCTCCAGGATGACGCGCAGGACTCCGTGGGTCGAGGGGTGTTGCGGACCCATGTTCAGGATCATGGTGCGATCCTGGCCGGGTTCGAGAGAAGGGGTGGGATTCAGGTGGGCCATTGCCTAGCGGTAGCCCTCCACCGGATAGTCTTTCCGCAGAGGATGGCCTTCCCAATTCTCTGGCATCTGGATGCGGCGTAAATATGGATGCCCGGTAAAACGGATCCCAAACAGGTCGAACACTTCGCGCTCAAAGTAATTAGCACCTGGCCAGACCGAGGTTACCGACTCCACCGCGGGACTATCTCCACTCAGCCGAACCTTTAAGCGAACCCGTTCTTTATTCGGGATCGATAGCAGGTGATAGACCACTTCAAACCGAGGCTCCGAAGGATACCAATCGACGCAAGTTACGTCAGAAAGATAGGTGAACGCGCAGTTCGGAGTGTCCCGCAGCAGGGAGCAAGCTTCGCGAATCGCGGAGCGCTCCACGTACAGGGTCATTTCGTCCCGATCAAACTTTACGCCCTCAACGACCGCAGGATTCCACGACTGCAGGCAGGCGATCGCCGGATGAGCCTTAAGTTGTTCGATATCCGTGATTGGCGGGGCCGGATCCATTAGACCTCACCTCGTCTTACTGGCGCTGCGCCCCAGTCCAGCGCACCCTTCTTCCATATATAGAAGTAGCCGACCAGCACGATGCCGATATAAACCAGCATCTCCCAGAATCCAAACATCTTCAGGTCACGAAGAATGACCGCCCAGGGGTAGAGAAACACGGCTTCCACATCGAACAGAATGAACAACATCGCCACCAGGTAGAACTTCACCGAGAACCGCTGCCGCGCGTCTCCAATCGGCACCATGCCGCACTCATACGGAGACATTTTCGCCCGCGTCGGCTTGCGATAGCCAAGGATCCACGACAAAGTCACAATTGCGGCCGCCAAGCCGCCTGCGACCACAAAGTGGATCAATAATGGCAGGTAACGGGCGAAATAATTGTCCGGCATATGGAGGCTATATATAATTCGCGCTACTGTTTAGGAAACATTCTAGATTAGAGTTCGCGTCGGAGAGTGTCAAGCAACCGGGGCGCTTTCTCACGGTGTTTTCATCGAAAGCTGTGGAAGTTCCGAATAAAACTTTCTCGGACGGAAAATAACGCGCCTCAACTCTCGTAACCTCCATTGTGTTTGGAATCATGTAGGATGAAAGCCCGAGATGATTTTTGGCTTTAACACCGACGAAAAGCACGACGGCACCGTCTACCACGTGCAGAGCGAAGCCCGTGAGAACGAACTGCTGCTACAGACGCAAGTCTTTGTCCGCGGACGTTGCATGGGAAAGCGTGCCGTTTCCTATGCCGACAGGGCTGGACAGCCCGGTTTTACCGATCAGCAAAAAGAGCAGATGCTCCGCGACCAGCATCGTCTGGTTCTCGACGCCCTGCGCGAAGGTCGTGTGGAATCCGTCTTCGATAAGAAGGACACCCCCGAGACGCTGGCGGCGATCAAAGAACTCGATGTGCAGTGGCTCAACGCTCTATCGGTCCATGCCGACCGTCATCTTCTGTTGAAGCTACGGGTCACTGACGGAGGCGTCGCCGTTGCGGGGGCCCGCCTGACCGTACGCTTTGCCCGGCACACGGCCGCTCCTTTCTATACCCAGGTCATGACCGGAGCCGGCGGAGACGCGGAGATGACCATTGATGTGGACGAGTCCGCGCTACCGGATTCGGCCGTCCTGGTCCAGGCCAGCTATTCCGGGCGCACCGCTACCCGAAAATTCCAACTTCGCCACGTAGACGAGTAGCAGCGCCGCCATTCTGTCGGCCATTTGTCAGGCGCACGACCGCGAACGATTAGGATTGCTGCCCGGAGTTCAGCATGCTTCTGGAAGTCCGTCGCGACCCAAGCGCCAACGGCTGCACCATCGGCTCCTTGTATGTAGATGGCGGCTTCGAATGTTTCACTCTGGAGGATGTAATCCGGGAAGTGCCGAGACTCGAAGTAGTGAAATGGAAAATTCCCGGCGAAACTGCGATTCCTTCGGGCATTTATCCGGTCACGATTAACCTATCAACGCGCTTCCACAGGCTCATGCCTCAACTTCTCGATGTTCCCGGATTTGTCGGAGTTCGCATCCACTGCGGCAACTGTGCAGACGATACCGAGGGCTGCATACTCGTGGGTCGTCGACGCGGAAGCGCCACCATTCTCGAATCGCGTGTTGCCTTCAACACGTTATTTCCAAAACTCGAGGCCGCGATCAATCGAAGAGAAGAAGTAAAGATACGAGTCTCGAACCCGCCTCTGCCGCTACCGCAGAATCAGATCTCCCGAACCTAGCCCCGTCCTTGCCTAGACCCGCACTCCACTGAGAGAATCGCGACATGAAGATCCAGATCAACGGGGAAGATCGCGACATCGAATCGTCCCTCACCTTAGCCGCTCTGCTCGAAACGCTCGGCATGAAGGCCGGGCGCGTCGCCGTCGAAAGAAACCGCAATATAGTACCCCGTGAACAGTGGTCCCAAACATTCTTGGCCGAAGGAGATCGGCTCGAGATTGTTCACTTCGTAGGCGGCGGCAGTTCGTCCCAGTGCGGTTAGCTATAAAGCTCTTGAAATTTCCTTTGACCCTCAGTGCCTTGGGTTACAAAAGCCTTCGATTTCTGCCGCTGACCCTTCCCAGCCCAGGAACTCTCCTCATAACCCCTTTTCCACACAATCTTTACTTGACTCTGAGCCGACCGACTCTACAATGATCGAAACATTTCGTTGTGGGATTGTTTTAAACATTTATAACCGAAATGCAGGATCTGTTCACATCCCGAGAGGTCATCCAGCTCACTGGCATCACCGCCCGCCAGTTGCAATGGTGGGACGAGCGCCGCATCGTGGTGCCGTTGCGCGAAGGCCATCGCCGCCTCTATTCGATGGAAGATCTTGCCGAAGTCGCCGTCATCTGCGAACTGCGCCGCAAAGGTTTTTCCCTGCAGCGTGTCCGCAAAGTCATGCGTTTTCTGCAGAAGGAATTCGGCAAGCGCCTGGCGGAAACGGTCAGCGGCGCCTCTGAATACCATCTGCTCAGCGACGGCCGCACGCTGTATCTCGAAACCTCGCCGCGGCAAATCGTGGACATCCTCAAGAACTCGTGTCAGCCCATGCTGACGGTTTGTCTTAGCGATGCGGTAAAACAGGTGCGTGCCGTACTTTCAGGAAAAAAAAGCAGTAAATCGGCAGCGGCTCGCGAGATACATAAGGCAAGGCTGGCATCTTAGATGGGAGTGGTTCGGCTGACTTCAGTTCCACAGGGGGGCGGAATGGTTGGAGAACTGGACCTTCTTAGTGAATGGATCCCGGAGCAGATGCTTCCGGGGACGATCTTCGTGCTGGAAAATGCCGGCAAAGTTGGGGAGAAAGACGATCCCTACTGGGCCGTGCTGGCCTGTCCTGAGTGCGGAACCCTCGGTCTGATCACGCGCAAACAACTTGCCGGATTGCTCCCGGTCATCTGCGGGTCCGGAACCTGCTCTGCCCAATTCTTCATCCATGACAGCGAAGTCGTCCTAAGAAAGCCGTTTTAGCTCCAGGCAGACGACACTTTCGGGTGTTTGTGCGCATCGCCGTCCGAGATTGGCCTGTTGAAAAAGGCTTCTTGATTTACTAGCGCACTTGGCGTTATTTTCGTAACCAGCTTCTCTGATTGACCAGGTGTGGTTGACGTAGTTACTTGCGATAATCCACCTACTATGGAAACGAAAACGTTGGATCTTCTGTACCTCGAGAGTGATCCCGGCACTGAACGACCTTCCGCGTGCATATCCCTCAGGACAAAAGCTGGTAAAGATTATGCTGGCGTGAAGGCCAGCGAGCTGGTCAGTGCACCTTGCTTAAGCTTTATTGAGCTGGATGCTGAAATACGAAGATTGCACGCGGAGTTGGACGAGATTCGTGCTCAGGCCAAGAAAAAATTTTACAAGGCCCACGCGGCGGCAAGCGGCGCCTAGCAGGACATGGCGAACTCGTCCATTCCCTGTATTTTCCATTAACACCATAGAGATTGTTGACAACTGACTTTCCTCGTGATATTCCTCGCTGTCGTTCAATCAATCAACTCATTTACAAAGTTAGGAAGCCACACGAATGCAGACGACCGCAGTAGTGGGTTTTACACCGTTGCGTGTGACGGCCGTCACGGATGCATTTTTTTCTGGGTGGCAGACTTCTATTACTACAACCAGTTCGCAAAGCGAGACTCACCGAAGTTTCCTTTCGAGCGACATGCCGGATGAAAAAGCCAATTCGTCCTGTTCCGCTTTCCATCCCTGCTGTTCCGATTTGGCCTTTCCGAAAAGATTGATAAAGCAATGAGGAGCTAATCGTATGCCTGAGAAAGCTGAAGTTCGTCATACCCTGAGCGAGCAGCAGGCGCGGCAACTCGCGAATGTCACGAAAACCGTCCCTATGATGGACGCGATCACGCCGCGCTGGCTGGTCACGTTTCTATCTTGGGTCCCCGTAGAATCCGGGACTTATCGCGTTAATAAAGTGAAGGTAACTCGGCCCGGAACCCGCACCATCGAATGCAGTCCCGACGATGAAGTCGATCTGCCGGAAATCTATGTCGATTATGAAGAAAAACCTCGCGAATACACTTTGAACGCCGTGACCACTGTTCTTGACGTGCAGACGCGCATCTCCGATTTGTACCGCAGCCCTCACGACCAGATCCGCGAACAGTTGCGCCTCATGATTGAGAAGGTCAAGGAGCGCCAAGAAAACGAACTGGTGAACAATACCGAATACGGTCTAGTCAATAACGTTGCCTCCGAGCTACGGGTGAAGCCGCGCAAGGGAGCGCCCACCCCCGATGACTTGGACGAGCTGATTTCAAGAGTGTGGAAGGAGCCTAGCTTCTTTCTCGCCCATCCACGCGCGATCGCGGCGTTCGGACGCGAATGCACGCGTCGCGGTGTACCCCCTCCGACCACTACGATGTTTGGCACTTCGTTCCTTACGTGGAGAGGAATTCCGCTCGTCCCTTCAGACAAGCTGGCGGTGAAGGGTGAAAAGACCAATATTCTCCTTCTGCGCACCGGGGAAAAGAAGCAGGGAGTGATCGGGCTCTTCCAGCCTGGTCTGCCGGGTGAAGTATCGCCAAGCTTGTCGGTCCGATTTATGGGGATCAATCACAAGGCGATCGCCTCGTACCTGATCTCGCTCTACTGTTCGATTGCGATTCTGACCGAAAGCGCACTCGGCGTGTTGGAGAACGTCAATGTCGATCAATATCACGAATACAAATGAGCGCGAGGGCGGGAACGAATCAGGATCGGACTTAGGGTTGGATAAGAACTCGGCGCAGCCTCCTTCCGGTATCCCGGCATTCCCGGACGTGGCCACGATCGCCAGATTGGCGAATGAGTTCTTCGCTGCCTTACCGCTCAATCCGCAGGCGGAAACATCGGGCACACCCGATGTCCCCTCTGTACGGACGTTCCTGGCTCCGTCTGATGTTTCGTCGGCCTACAGCCAAAGGCCGGATCCGTTTGCCACCGACTGCGTCTTTTCCACCGACGGCGGAGATGTTCTCTTTTCCCAATGTGCCCGATGCTCAAACTACAACCGGTTTCCCCGCCACTCCGTCTCCGATCCTTTTGAGCGAGGCGGAACTGCGGGCGATCCCGGCATCATTGGCGGGCGGGACAGGGATTGTTCCGGGATCCCCAGGCACATTGCCGCCGGTTCCCGCAACGCCACCGACTGCCTCAGAAGGGGTGATCTTGCCGCCCTCGGTAGTTCCGACTTTGCGTCCCACAACCGAAGCCTTCTCGGCTCCGGCGGTTCCAGCCATTCCGTCTTCGCCGCCAACTTCGCCTCCCGGCGGCATTGATGCAGTCGCATTTCCAGTGGCAGTAGAAGGCGCAACCGCTGTGCCGGGTTCAATTCCTTATTTCCTCGACGGAGAAAAGGGCGCAACTCCAGCAGCTCCGCCCATATTTCCGGCAGCCGACGTGTTCTCTTTTCCGCGAGTGCCGAGTATGCCCGAGTCACCCGGCCTCCAGTCCGCGCCGGTGATCCCGGCTCAGCCGTCGGTCGCGTCGGCTGCACCTACATCCGTTCCGGATACTACTGTCGTACCATCGCAACCAGCTACAGCAATCGGAAGCGAGTCACAAATTGCCGTGGTTCCGGCTTCCAGTAAGCCTCCTAAAGCAGGCCCCCAGAATATTGCTCAAGCCGCCTATCCGGGAACTGCGACGTCCTTTCCCACGGCAAGTGAAATTTTCTCGTTTCCCGGCGTTCCGGGCGCGCAGTCCGCGCTCGGGATTACCAGCCTTGCCTTCGACACCTCCGCCGATTCCAACTAGCGAGCGTGAAGCCCGTGTGGCCGTTTCGCCTCCAACAGTGCCGGGCACATCGGGATTCACTTCGCAGACGGCAAAGACTTCTCCGGCTGGCGATCCCGGTGCTACGGCGCCGGGACGCCATATTTTCGAGTTCGAACCCGATGTGGTACCGAGTCTCGACACCACCAAACGGCCGCTCGACGCACACATCGTTCGCAAGGACTTTCCTATCCTGCAAGAGCAAGTCCATGGTCGTCCGCTGATCTGGCTTGACAATGCCGCTACCACGCAAAAGCCAAACGCGGTCATCGACCGGCTCTCATACTTCTATCAGCACGAAAATTCCAACATTCACCGTGCCGCCCACACGCTCGCTGCTAGAGCCACGGACGCCTACGAGAGCGCGCGAGAAAAAGCTCGCCGCTTTCTGAATGCTTCTTCCACTCGCGAGATCATTTATGTGCGCGGCACCACCGAAGGTATCAACCTGATCGCCCAAAGTTGGGGACGTCGCAACGTCTATAAAGGCGACGAGGTCGTCATCACGTGGCTGGAGCACCACGCCAACATCGTTCCGTGGCAACAGCTCTGCTCGGAGAAGGGTGCGCGCCTCCGCGTTGCCCCGGTTAATGACCGTGGCGAGGTAATTCTCGAAGAGTACGAAAGACTACTCGGTCCACGCACAAAAATCGTTTCGTTCAGCCAGGTTTCGAACGCTTTGGGAACCGTCACGCCAGCGCGGGAGATGGTCGCCATCGCTCATCGCTATGGAGCTCGCGTTCTGGTTGACGGTGCACAGGCCGTGTCTCACATGCGCGCCGATGTGCAAGCACTGGACTGCGACTTCTATGTCTTCTCAGGCCACAAAGTCTTCGGCCCAACCGGAATCGGCGTGGTCTACGGAAAGCTTGACGTGCTCGAGAATATGCCGCCTTGGCAAGGCGGTGGCAACATGATCGCCGACGTCACCTTTGAAAGGACCACGTATCAATCGGCCCCAGCTCGCTTCGAAGCTGGTACCGGAAACATCGCCGATGCTGTCGGACTCGGCGCCGCGCTCGACTACGTCGAGCAAATCGGCATGGAAAACATCGCCGCCTACGAACACGAGCTTCTCGAGTACGGGACCGAGGGGCTGCTCAGCGTACCTGGGCTGCGCCTGATCGGAACGGCGCACGAGAAAGCAGGAGTGCTGTCCTTTGTTCTCGACGACGTTCGCACCGAGGATGTGGGAACTGCTCTGAACCAGGAGGGAATTGCGGTCCGCGCTGGACACCACTGCGCCCAGCCGATCCTGCGTCGCATGGGAGTGGAGAGCACGGTTCGCCCGTCATTGGCGTTTTACAACACGAAGGAAGACATTGACGCGCTGGTTGCCGCGTTGCTTCGCCTACAGGCCGACCGCGGACATCGCCAACTGTAATAGCGCATTCGACCACTGAATTGATGAAGCGCCTCTCCTCGCTCTATAGATACTTCAGCCACCAGTCGTCTCTCTTGGTTTTAAAGTCGGCGAACCAGCGGCATGCGAAATAAAGCAGCACAATTGCAATCCCCCACACGAGGTAGAGAAGCGGGAGACTCCAGACATACCCGTCAGGCGGCTCCGGATTGCCCATGGGGTGATTGGTGAAGAGCCACGGGCTCACAAATCCCAGTCTTATTTTGGACACGACAAGTGCCATCCCGTGAATCAGAGGAATATGCAATACGTAGTAAAAGAAAGGCACTTTGCCGAAGACGGCGATTCGACGGGCCAGAGCGCCACGTGCGTTTTCAAGCAATGGCATCAGCGCAATGATCGGGCCCAGAGTCATCAGGAGAAAACAGAGCGAGGCCGGATACTTCGTAGTATTCAGGAAGGAAAGCCACGCGGGCATTGGCGGTAATCCATTCCTGCCTTGAGCGGCGGCGTGCCACGGACGGGGATCGCCGTAGAGGTTAAAGCCGCGCAGCAGCAGAAAGAGCGCCACGGCGCCGAAACCGATGGCAAAACAGATCTGGCTTCGGCGATCACGTTCTAAAGTCAGAATCTTGCCAAACGCATATCCAGCCGCCATCACGCCTATCCACGGAATGATGGAATACAACACTGTAAGATAGGGGCCGTTGGGGCCGAACTGAACTGGCCCGGCAAAAAATCCTACATAAAGAATTTTCCAGAGACCTGAGAACCGGTTGGTGTCCATCCCATCGAGCAATGCGCCCATGTGAGAGTCCATCAGGTTGTGTGCCGCAACGATTGCCAGGCCTATGACGCCGACAACTGGCAGGGGCAGTTTCACCAGGCCAGCCATCAGAATCATGCACCAGCCAATCACCCAGATGACCCCTGCCAACTCGTAATGCCTGAAGTCGAAATTGAATGTCCAAGCGACGCGCAGAACAGTGAGTTCAAGGAAGATGAGCCAGGCTCCGCGTAAGACCAGGAACCGCGACACATCAGTGTGTTTGCGACCGTAGAAGAAGATGCTTGTACCGGCCAAAAAAATAAACGCCGGGGCGCAGAAATGGGTGATCCATCGCGTAAAGAAAATTCCGGGAGTCGGGCCGCCCGCAGGCAGGCCGGAATAGACGCGCACATGATCGATGGCCATCAGAATCATAACCGCGCCGCGGATGAGATCGATGGATTGGATCCGCGTCATCGAGGTCGAGGCAGGGGTTGAGATCGGACTGGGAGAAAGAGTGGCGTTCATGATGTACCTCCGCGACTACCGTGCACAGCACTAATACACCCCCCGCCGCCAAGGCCAAATGTCATGGTGGTCCCTTGGTTTTGGACGAGAAAGTATAGCAATGGTTGGCAATTTCCGCGCGAGGGTGACGCCCTTGGCCGCGCGAGGTCCGGGCCGGTAACTTCAGGACTGAGCAAGCCCTTCTACAGCCTAAGAAATCGCTGAAACAAGTCTGATCGCCACGGACTCGTGGTACCCAAATCCTTTTTTGAAAATGAGCAATAGGGAACAGCTTTGTTGCTGATGTGCTGGCATATTCCACACTTGGATTTGGCTTGGAGTTTTTTAAGTTGATGGCCAGCCTGCTATCCAGTCGAAACGTCCACGAAGAATTGCTGACGACATCTGGCGTGGTTGGATGAGGCAGGAACTGAAGACTTCAAAGTTTGTGAACCACGAAAGTTACTCGTGTTGTTCGTGGCTAAACCCGGAGGTGGAGGGACCGTGCGAATGCCGCCGACTTTCAATGCCTTTCGAGTTCTCCAGTTTTCAGTTTTGTTCCTTTCGGTTGTAGTTGCAGCTCAGGCTGGTCCGCAGGATACCGATAAGAGCGTTCCGTCCTCCAACTCGGCGACTACCGGTGCGCCTTCCCCCGAGATATCAAAATACGTCGGAGCTGAGACCTGTAAAACCTGTCACGAAGAGATTTACGATGGATGGGCGAAGACGCCGCATTGGCAGACCACACTAAATAAAGAAGGCGGCCCTTCCAAGCAAGGATGCGAAGGATGCCACGGTCCGGGGGCGGATCACGTGGCGGGCGGCGGCGACAAGAGCAAAATTTTCGTGTTCGAGACTGCTTCTACGAAAGAAGTCAACGCCCGCTGCATGAGTTGCCACGCCGGCGGATCGCAGCACATGAACGCCATTAACTCGATCCACACCCAAAACAACGTCAGTTGCATTTCCTGTCACTCGCCGCACCACTCCGAAAGCAAAGAATTTCTGTTAACAAAAACGCAGCCGGCGTTGTGTTATTCGTGCCACCTGCAACAAAAATCCCAGTTTGAGATGCCTTTTCACCATCGCGTCAATGAGGGCCTGGTCCAATGTTCGGATTGCCACAACCCTCACGGCACGGTTGGGCCCAAGCAAGTGCGGACTTCGGCGACACAGGATGCAGTCTGCTTCGGCTGTCACACCGATAAGCAGGGGCCATTTGTCTTCGAGCACGAGCCGGTAAAGGTCGAGGGATGCTCGTCTTGCCATATTCCACACGGCGGCGCCAACCTTCACATGCTGAAGGTGAGCAACGTCAATCTTCTGTGCCTACAGTGTCATACCAATTCCCTGATGAACGGGAAGACCGGAAATGCGCCGGGAACGCCTTCATTTCACAGCCAGGAGACTTTCTTTAAATCGTGCACACTATGCCATAACCAGATCCACGGCTCCAACTTCGACCAGACATTTTTCAAGTAGAAGTCGCCATGAATTCTATCCTGACATCACGGAACCAAAATCTTCGCGACATGGCCGGCCAAGAGCAGAAGGTTGATCTGGCGCACGGGGCGGTCGCAAGGACTTTGCCGGCAGCTGCCGGATTCACCTTCCTGATATTTATCGCAATTCTGTTGGCCTGGCCGGTCCCTACTCAGGCGCAAAGCGCAAATGAAGAATCCAAGGGGATTGATTCGGGAAATTACAACATCCAGCAATCGATTGAGGCTGGCTATCGAAACACATGGATCAATGGAAATATCAATACCTACGATACTTTCGTGAATCTCGGGTCGGGGCTTCGTCTTTTCGACTACACCCTGGACATGCGGTCACTCGATCACAACGGCCTGCTGTTCGACAATCTTAACTTCAGCAACTTTGGCTACGGCGGCGATCCGAATGACGTAACCCGTCTGCGAATCAACAAGAACAAGTTGTACGACTTGCGGGTGCTGTTTCGCAGAGACAAAAACTTCTGGGACTACAATTTGTTGGCCAACCCGCTAAACCCGGCAGTTTCGAACCCTGCCTTAGGGATTGCTAACTCTCCGCATTCGCTGGACCTGGTTCGCCGGATGCAGGATTACAATTTGACTCTCTTTCCGCAATCGCGCGTCAAATTGCGACTGGGTTTTTCCCATGACCGTGATGAAGGCCCTGGCTTCTTTACTACCGATGGAGGGACGATCCCGCAGTTCAACCAAACCTACAGCTACACGACCAATGCGTATCGTGTGGGCGTGGATGTCCGGCTCTTTCCCAGAACTACAGTTTCCTACGATCAGTTCCTGAGTTACTACAAGCAAGACAATGTGGTCACTGACAATCCGCAAGATTCCGGCTATCAGCTCGCCAACGGCACCCCCGTGGACCTGGGAATTATCTGGAGCACGCTGGGTCCGGTCGAGATTTTGCCGTGCGCCACGCCGATCGCTGCGACGCCGAATGTGGTCAATCCGAATTGCAACGGATATTTGTCGTATAGCCAATCCGCGTCTCCGCGAAATTTTATGCCGTCGGAGCGTCTTCGTTTTCAGTCCGATTACTTCAAGAAATTCGAGACGTCAGGTTCGCTGGGTTACAGCACGGCTAACAACTCGGTGCCAAATTTCAATGAGATCGTAAACGACTACGTGAGCCGGAGCGGCTCACGTGGGGGTATTACGGGTGGGCCAGCGGACGCCAAGCGCGTCTCTGTGAATGCGGACTGGTCAGGAGTTTATTCCGTCACTGACAAGTTTCGCATTCTCGATTCGTTCCGTTACGACAACTGGCGAACTCCTGGACTCTGGGACACATCGGAGACAAACATATTTGGTCAGTTGCAGCCTGGGTTGCTCGGATTAGCCCAACCGCAATCGATATTTACCGCGGCAACATTTCTTTCGATGTGTCCTGCGCCGTATACGGCGCCAACCTGTCCCGGTCACAGCGCGAGTTCGTCTGCCGACACGGTGAATGGCCCGACCTCGAGTTTTCTGGGGCAGAACATTCGATCGAATACCTTCCAATTGCAATACGACTTCTCCAAGCGACTGACCGGCCGGATCGGTTATGAGTACACAGCTCGGACCATCGCAGATTTCAGCGCGACTTTTTTTTCTGGAGAGACCTATTTTCCGGGCGGGGTGGGCGGTAACGCCGCCAATGACTATTTGGCCGCCCGGGGAGACTGCGCTACGCCCTCTGCCTGCACTGAGACTGTTGATCCCGTGAGTGGGCAGCTCATCTCATTGACTTTTTCCGGCGCTTCTCCCGACAGCGACACATCCCGCAACATCACCGAAATCCATGAGAAGACTCTGATCGCGGGCTTAACGGCACTTCCGACCGACAAGTTGCGGATCACTGCCGACTTCGCCTTCGGTTACAACGATTATTCCTTCACCCGAACTAGCCCCCGGCAGGTGGAGAGCTACAAGATTCATGCGGACTATAAACCGCTCTCCTGGGTTAACTTTGACGGAGCGATCGACATTCACGAAAACCGCGACAACGTGGATACCGTGAACGACATCGAGCACGGCCGGAGCTACAGCTTTATTACGACATTCATGCCCGACTCGAAGGTGTTCTTTGATTTGGGCTACACCTACACGGATTTGTATATCGCGGCCGAGATTTGTTACTACCAAAATGCCTTTGGCCCTCCGCCCCTCAATCAGTGTCCGGCAAGCCTGGGATAT
Source organism: uncultured Acidobacteriaceae bacterium (assembly GCA_963708575.1). Lineage (GTDB taxonomy): Bacteria > Acidobacteriota > Terriglobia > Terriglobales > Acidobacteriaceae > DASVWZ01. Next base: position 2,258,940 of record CAVPTB010000007.1, on the reverse strand, counting down.
GCGCCGCCGGCAGTTCTTGGATCAGGCTTTTACTCCAGCACACAGCATTTCGCGTATGCCGACGTAATGTGGAAACCGACCAAGCGAGTCACGACAACCGTCGGGTATGCGGGCACATTCGTTGGAGGCAGTACCCTGGCGATAGACCCGCTGCAGGTTCCTGGAACGCTCGCTTTCAACTATCAGAAGCCGTATGCGAGAGTGATTTTCGATCTGTACAAAGGCCTGAGCTACCGCATGACCTGGAACTACTACGGCTATAACGGCCGAGGATTGCCTTCGAACGCAATACAAGGTCTGGCGCCCATCCCCATACAGGATTTCAATGGCAGCACGACCGAGTTCGCAGTCCGCTATGCCTTCTGAAGCGAAGGCCTAACAGGTGCCACCATTTCTTGTGGAGAAGGTCTAGCTTTTCCCGGTTTTCACTCTGTCTAGCGTGACTGGCACTTGCTCGACGATCTCGATGTTGAATCCCTCGAGCGCGGGGACTTTTCGCGGGTGGTTGGTGAGAAGCCTGATGCGCCGGAGGTTGAGGTCTGACAGAATCTGCGCCCCCATCCCGATTTCACGCTGCGTCTTGCGCTCGCTTTCCGGCAGAGAGGGCAGGCGCTTGTCGCGATGAAACGTCAGAACGGATCTGTCGCCGATCTTTTCAACGGAGAAACCCTTCGAAGTCTGATGCAGATAGATCAGCGCTCCCCGTCCTTCTTTTGCAATTGCCTGCATTGAGCCTGCGATCACCGCGTGACAGTCACATCCTGTGGATCCGAAGACATCGCCCAAAACGCAGTGTGAGTGCATACGGACCAGCACCGGCTCGTCGCCTCGCTCAATGTCTCCCCGCACCAATGCGACGTGGGACTCCCCTCCATCGACTTCGCTCTCGTACGCGATAAGCCGGAACTCTCCGTAAGGAGTAGCGATCAACGCTTCGCCGACTCGATGTACGTATCGCTCATGCTGCATGCGGTAGCGAATAAGTTCTGCCACTGTCAGCATCTTCATCTCGTGGGTCTGACAGAACTCGATAAGATCCGGCACACGGGCCATGGTGCCGTCGTCGCGCATGATTTCGCAGATAACCCCAGCAGGGACCATGCCGGCCATTCGCGCCAGGTCAACGGCTGCCTCAGTTTGACCGGCACGCAGCAGAACCCCGCCTTTGCGGGCCCTCAGCGGAAAGACGTGACCGGGACGCGCGAGATCGGCAGGCCGGGTTGCGGGATCGATGGCTACCTTAATCGTATGGGCGCGATCGTACGCCGAGATCCCTGTCGTGACCCCCTGCCGTGCGTCGACAGCCTCGCAAAACGCGGTGCCGTAGTTCGAAGTGTTTTCAGCAGTCATTGGACCGATATGAAGATGGTCGAGACGCTCCTCGGTCATGGCGAGACACACGAGTCCACGGCCGAACTTGGCCATGAAGTTGATGGCTTCAGGTGTGACCTTCTCAGCCGCCAGGGTAAGGTCGCCTTCGTTCTCGCGATCTTCGTCGTCAACCACGACAATCATGCGGCCTGCGCGGATTTTCTCGACTGCGGTGGGAACGTCGGTAAATGGAGAAGATGCTGTCATGCTTTGGCGATTCTAACAAAACAGGATCCGATAAAATTCAGCGACCTTTGGCTGACACTTTTTAGACCCCAAGCGCGCTAGGATAACCGCCACTCTAGAAAAGCTGAGGGCCGCCTTTCGGCGGCCCGGCGTAGCTCAAGAGCTGATTAATTAGAGCGTTGATTCGATCTCGAATCCCCAGGCTTCCAACAGAGGTTCGGGGATGTACTTGGAGTTCTTGTTGCGTCGCGCCCACTCGCGGAGCCGGGTCGACCGCAGATATTGATCCGGAGTCAATTTGTATTCTCGAACCACCTGCTCGAACTCCGTCACTGTAGGGACGATGGGGCCGATCGGCTCGGGCTTGCCCCAATTAGGATTTCCGCGTCGCTTTGCCATGAATAGTGCGCCTCACACTTGGGATGTAAAAATCCAGCTATAGACTTAGATTCAAAGACCCTTGCCGGGGATTCGCACACGTCCCCCGGCCAAATAAACGACTAAGGCCCAGAACGACTCCTAAGCTAACTGGAAGTGCAAAATGTTACTTCATTCCTGGTCACCCGTCAACGGAAAACTAAGATTTAATCATGAGGAATTCTTCGTAAACTTCTGATAAGAAATGCCTTGATTTGCGCGGTTTTGAGGCTACGGGTGCGATTGGGGCCGACTTTTGGGGAACAGCCTCTAGCCTTACTTTCTTGATATGGTCCGGGTCGAGATTACGCGAGTAACCACGCGGGATGTCGCCTCGATTGACGCACTTTCCGGGCCAACCTACAGTGCCAGTAGGAGGAATTCCCCTTGAGAGACATCCACGAAGTACTCCGCAAGAAGCAGGCTGAGCAGGCACAGTTGGCCAAGCAGATTGAAGCACTGCAGAATGCTGCCGATCAACTCCGTAACGTCGCACATTTACTGGGCGAAGAAGAAGCAGAGGGCGCTTCCGCTGGACAATAAGAGGAGTTAAAGGCGCCTAGCAGATATGAACTTGCGTTCAATCGTAATCTGTTCCGACGACAAGATCCTGCGCATCCTCCGGCGGGTATTGAGCGATCTTGAAATCAATATGGAACATTCCATGGACGCGGAGACCGCCGTCCGCCGCCTGACCCGGCAGCGTTTTGAGGCGGTAATTGTGGATTGCGATGACGAGACGGTCGCGGCAAACGTTCTGAAAAGTGTGCGCTTGGCACCTTGCAACAAACACGCGATCGGAGTCGCCGTAATCGATGGCTCGAAAGAACTCAAGAGCGCCTTCTCGTTGGGAGCGCATTTCGTTCTTTATAAGCCGATCTCCATCGAGCGCGCCAAGAGCAGCTTCCGCGCCGCGCGCGCTTTAATGAAGTGCGAACGCCGGCGCAATACTCGCGTTCCGCTTGAACTTCCCATTACTCTTTCGTTTGGCAACACTCCACAAAAGACGAATACGGTTGACCTGAGCGAAGGGGGAATGGCGATCCGCTTCACCCAGCGCGCTCAGAACACCGGGCCATTACGCGTGAGTTTCGTGCTGCCAGGCTCTGATTCTCCGATTGATACTGGAGCGGCGTTTGCCTGGTCGAACAATGCCGCGCAGGCCGGACTTCGCTTTGTTGACCTTTCTCTCGAGCATCGTAGTGCGCTAAAAGCGTGGCTCACCAAGCACTCCCCAGAAGTTGAAGCCGAGGATCCGCCTGTGGCGTGCAAACTCACCGATCTGAGTCTGGGCGGTTGCTATTTGCAGATCGTCCCCCCATTTCCGGTGGGAACTCGTGTGACCATCGGTATGCGAGCCGGGGAAGTGAGAGCTGAAGTTGAAGGTACGGTTCGCGTCGCTCATCAAGAAACCGGCATGGGTGTGCAGTTCGCGCGTACCACCGCGCAGCAGGTTCAATTAGTAGAGAAGTTTGTTCAAACTCTAGTAAGCCGCAAGGATGTTGTGCCGGAACTGGAGGTCGCGCCCGAAGGTATGGAAGAAGTCGCTACCACACCCGTTGTACCGCCTCCGAAAACAATCGAGGATCCCCTGCTCGATCTCTTCCTCAGTCGAAATCATCTTCCGGTTGATGCCTTCCTCGGCGAATTGCGCCGGCAGCGAAACCCGCGTGCTGCCGTAGCACAAGCTGCCGGTTAAGACTCTCCTAGCCCGAAACTTCTCGCGAACGGCAAAGCTAGTACCCTGTGGAGAAGTATCTTAGATCACGAGATCAACTAACCGCATCTGAGAAGTGCGGCTCTTACGGCTGAAGTGTCTTTCCCGAAGCCGCATCTCAAACTGTCGAAAAGAATCTCATGACTCAAACACCTGAAGTCCCTGTGACCCTTCCAGCCGAAGAACTTAGAAAGATAGATGCTTACTGGCGAGCCTGCAATTATCTGTCAGCGGGCATGATCTATCTTCGTGCGAATCCCCTCCTACGGGAACCACTGAAGCCGGAACACATCAAGAACCGGCTGCTCGGTCATTGGGGATCCGATCCCGGCCAATCTCTGATTTGGGTGCATTTGAACCGTCTTATTCGGAAATACGATCTGAATATGATGTATGTCTCGGGCCCGGGTCACGGTGCCCCGGCAACTCTGGCAAATTGCTATCTCGAAGGCCACTACTCCGAAATTTATCCAGACAAGAGTCGCGACGAAGCAGGCCTGCTCAAGTTCTTCAAGCAATTCTCATTTCCGGGTGGAATAGGCTCGCACTGCACACCGGAGACGCCGGGTTCCATTCACGAAGGCGGAGAACTCGGTTACTCCATCTCGCACGCATACGGCGCAGCATTCGATAATCCCGACCTGATCGTGACAGTGGCAATCGGCGATGGCGAGGCCGAGACCGGTCCCCTTGCCACCTCGTGGCATTCCAACAAATTCCTGAATGCGATTCGAGATGGGGCCGTACTGCCAGTGCTGCATCTCAACGGCTACAAGATCGCAAATCCAACCATTCTGGCGCGCATCCCGCACGAGGACTTGGAGTCGCTGCTGATTGGGTACGGCTACAAACCGTATTTCGTGGAAGGCGACGATCCACCGAGAATGCATCAGAAAATGGCTTCCACCCTGGAGCAATGCATCCTCGAGATTCGTTCGATTCAGCAACATGCTCGTACTACCGGAGACCCGGGCCGTCCGCGCTGGCCCATGATCGTGCTGCGTTCGCCGAAAGGATGGACCGGGCCGAAAGAAGTGGATGGCCACAAGGTGGAAGGCTCATGGAGAGCCCACCAAGTGCCGGTGCTCGATGCCGCCACAAATAAGAAGAGTTTAGCTCTGGTGGAATCCTGGCTGCGCAGTTACAAGCCAGAAGAGTTGTTCGATGCTAACGGCAGCCTTATACCGGAACTACAACAACTCGCGCCTACCGGATCGAGGCGCATCTCAGCGAATCCCCACGCCAATGGCGGGGTGTTGCGCAAAGAACTCGAGTTGCCCGACTTTCGCGACTACGCAGCCAAGGTGACGGCTCCGGGCAAGACGTATGCCCCACCCACTGATGTGCTGGCGCATTTTCTTGCTGAGGTCATGCGCCGCAACATGAATTCTTTTCGGGTCTTCGGACCTGATGAGACGGCGTCGAACAGACTCACCGCGATCTACGCAGCATCAAAGAAGACGTGGCTTGCCGAGTATAAACCCGAAGATGCGGACGGAGGGGAACTCGACGTTGCTGGACGAGTGATGGAGATGCTTAGTGAGCACACCCTTGAGGGCTGGTTTGAAGGTTACGTCCTGACAGGTCGCCACGGACTCTTCTCAACTTACGAAGCCTTCGTGCACATCATCGATTCGATGTTTAACCAGCACGCCAAATGGCTGGAGAAATCGAAGAAAGAACTCTCTTGGCGTGCTCCGGTTCCTTCGATCAACATCCTCATCACATCTCTGGTCTGGCGTCAGGATCACAATGGCTTCACCCACCAGGACCCCGGATTTCTCGACGTGGTCACCAACAAGAGTCCAGATGTGGTGCGCATCTATTTGCCCCCGGACGCAAATTGTTTGCTGAGTGTGACGGATCATTGCCTGCGTTCCCGCGATTACGTCAACGTGATCGTGGCAGACAAGCAGGAGCATCTCCAGTACTTGAGTATGGAAGACGCCATTACCCATTGCACGAAAGGCGTCGGCATCTGGGACTGGGCCTCCACCGATGACGGCGAAGATCCCGACGTCGTCATGGCGTGCGCAGGTGATATTCCGACCATGGAGTCACTCGGGGCGGTCGCAATACTAAAGGAGCATTTCCACGATTTGAAGATACGGTTCGTCAACGTGGTGGATCTGTTCCGGCTGGTGCCATCGACTGAGCATCCTCACGGGCTTTCCGATCGCGATTTCGATTCACTCTTTACGGCCGATAAGCCAGTGATCTTCAACTTCCATTCCTATGCTTCTCTGATTCACAAACTCAGTTACCGGCGTAGAAATCATGAAAATATTCATGTGCGCGGCTACAAAGAGAAAGGAAACATCAACACGCCTTTGGAACTCGCAATCATCAATCAGATCGATCGCTTTGATCTGGCGATTGATGTCATCGACCGTGTTCCGCGCCTGCGCTCGATCGGCGCTCACGTTAAAGAATGGCTGAAAGGCCAGATCATTGAGAGCGTCGCTTACGCCCACGCGGAAGGCATCGACAAAGAAGAAATTCGAAACTGGAAATGGCCCGGTTAGGGCATGGGAAAAGAATCTGGCAGCAACGATGAACTAATACTGGCGCTGAATAGCGGGTCGTCTTCGCTGAAGTTCGGCATCTACCAGCGGGGCGCGACTGATGAAGAGCCGCTCCTGACGGGGAGCGCCGACGGAATTGGGCGGGGCACTGGAAGTTTACACATCCGGGCGGCCGATGGATCCTCGCTCTTGCAGCGAGAAGCTATCCACGAATCTCAGAGCGATGCCTTGAGTGCTCTGGCTGCCGCTATACGGGAACATTTCAACCAGATGCCTGCAGCGGTCGGCCATCGCGTAGTACATGGCGGCCCCAAGCTCTGTAAGCACCAAATCATTACTCCACAAGTTCTCGATCAACTGCGGGCCGCCAAACATTTTGCCCCGTTGCACATTCCGCAGGCTTTAATACTTATCGCCGCCGCACAGTCGATTTTTCCGTCGGCCGCACACTATGCCTGCTTCGACGACGCATTCCACCAGACGATTCCCGAAGTGGCGTCACGTTTCGCCCTACCTCACCGCTACTTCGACGCCGGGATACGTCGCTACGGATTTCACGGAATCTCTTACGAGTCGCTCGTATTTCGCCTCGGCGCGAAGCTTCCGCGGCGAGCCATTTTCGCTCATCTCGGTAACGGGTCGAGTTTGTGCGCGCTGCGGGATGGTAAATCGACTGACACCACCATGGGCCTCACTCCGACCGGGGGTATCCCGATGGCGACGAGAAGCGGTGATCTCGACCCAGGAGTTATTGTCTATCTTTTGCGCAATGAAAAGCTCGATGCTGACAAGTTGGAATCTCTGTTGAACCATCAGAGTGGTCTTCTTGCTCTCTCGTCCGGTGAGAGCGACGTGAAGAGACTGGAAGAACTCGCTCGAGCCAACGACTCAAACGCTCGGCTTGCATTGGATGTCTTTGCGACCGCGATACGAAAAACGATCGGCGCGTACATGGCTCTGCTGGGAGGGACGGACCTCCTGGTCTTCACCGGAGGAATCGGGGAGCACAGCGACCACATTCGAACCGCCGCGACCGCCGGCCTTGAACATCTCGGCCTGACAGCCGACAAAATTAAGATCGTTCCCGCCCAAGAAGAACAACAAATCGCCCGGCACTGCCGGGAACTGATGAGTAAAACTTCTGCGTAGGCTACCAAACAGACTACGACTGCACAGTCTGTGGTGCCCGGGACCGGAATCGAACCGGTACGTTCCTTCCGGAACTCGGGATTTTAAGTCCCGTGCGTCTGCCAGTTTCGCCACCCGGGCAACCCATCCATCTTAATGCAAGTCGGTAGTCTGTTCTGGATCACAACCCGGCATCACAAGATTACTGGGGTTCCCCGGTCGGAAAGAAACGGACTCCAGCTACCGAAGTCCCAGATGCTAGGAAGTCGCGAATCTTTCCACGATTGGCGCCAGCAATTTTCGTCGCGTGGACAAAGATAAGCGCAGCTTCGGATGGCGAGGTGCCTTCAGGCAGGCGGAAAATCCATGGAATGTTGGACGACGTAAGTACCTTGTCGGCAGAGATCGCGATCACTGGGACGAATGCCTTCACGCCGATTTGTTCCGCTAAATGACTGGAATTTCGGTCCAGCGCGATAATTCCCAGGACCTGGTCCTGGTAAACCGATTGCACCAGACCGCTGGAAGCCTTGCCCCACGGTCCTTCTGTGGGAACAGCGACAAGTGTGACGTGGCCCGCAGCTAATGAATCCGTGCTCTTTAGCAACTCCCCGAAGCCAGCAGAATGCACGACCCTGTCCGCATTCGGCCCGAAGACTGCGATCTTGATTTCGGGCGAACTGCTCTCGGGTGTGGCTGGTCCGGCGTACTGCACTGCGTCTTCACCGACCCGAGCGTAGGGCTTTTCCATAGTGATGCGCCGGAACTCGAATGCGCCGTGACGCACGGTTGCCAGGAACATCGGGCTGATGTTCTTGCAATTCGGATCGAACCTCATCTCGCCAGTGACCCCAGAATAGCTTTCAATGCTGGTCAGCGCGTCACGAATGCGGCCGCGGTTCAATCCGGCGCGGCAGATTGATTGGAGCAGAATCTGCATCGCATCGTAAGCAAGGGCAGCGAAATGATCCGGTCTCTCGTGATAGGTGTTCTCGAAACGGCTGTTGAAGCTGATCCATTTCTGGTCGCGCTGGGTGGGATCGTAAGGGAAGACCGCTTCGAATCCTTCTGCGGCGGGGCCGGCCAGAGTCAACAGTTCGTCACCAATGGTCCGATGGCTGCCGAAGACTCGCTGTTTCATTCCCAACTCTCGCATCTGCTTCAGAATTGCGGCGGCTGGAAGGACATCGGTCCAGATCACGATGGCGTCCGCGCGCGAATCCTGAATGACACTGAGTTGACGGCGAAAATCAGTATCTCCCGGCATGAATTTTTGTTCGATCACGACCGGATGTCCCAGGCGCCGCGACGCATCGCGAAACTTCAGAACTCCGAAGCGTCCGTATCGATCGTTAACGCGCAGGATGGCGACGCGTTTAAGTCCAAGTTCGGTGTAGATGTGACGCGCTAGCGTGTAGCCCTGCAGGCGATCGTCCTGTAAGTCCGTGAAATACCATGGAATGATGGTTTCGGGAATGGTGGGATCGGTGGAGGCGCTGTTGACTAGAGGCGTCTCAGCCTTCAGCGACACGCGTAGCGCGATGTGCGTTGTGTCCCCGCTGATCGATCCGAACATGGCCCAAACTTTTTCGTCATAAACCATCTTTACGACTTCGTTGCTGGAAGCTCCCCAGGTTGCGGAGTCGTTGTGAAGCATCAGCTTAAAAGGCTTTCCGCAGTAGCCGCCTGCTTTGTTGGCCTCATCGATGGCAAGTTGTGCACCGTGAAGCATCCTGTTACCTAGGACCTGGTCGCGATGGTCATGAAGGGGCCCAAGGAAACCGATACGGATTTCGTCGAGTTCGCTGAGATTCGGATCAGGAATATCGCGGGCCGCACCGTTGTATTCGACGAGATCGGTATAGTTTTGATAATAAGGATCGGTAAATTTCGAGTACGGCCGTAAGTCGTCTGGTGCCCCTGCGTAAGGCTTGAGTGTTCGCGCGGCGGGCCGTCCGGATGGGTTGTTGCCACAAGAACAGGCGTTGCCGTCCTGTGCCAAGGCTCCGCACGTCAGCAAGGCAACCACGATAAGTGCGGCGCGCATTTTAGTTACTCCTCCGGCGTTGCTTGACGGAACATGGCGATCGCTTCAATTTCAATCAGAAGATCAGGACGGCAGAGAATGGCTTGAATGCCGGTTGATGCCGGCAGAGGATTCAGTCCTTGCTCTTTGTAAAATGCGGTGCGCTCCTGGTTAAAAGCCTGATAATCGCGTTCGATATCGCGCAGATAGCAGGTGGTTCGAACGATGTCTTTCCACGTCGCACCCTCTGCCGCAAGTAGTGCAGTGATGTTGTCGAAAGTTCGCCGGGTCTGCGCTCTCAGGTCGCCCTCGTGTACCGTTCGCCCATTCCCATCAATGCTGGCCGTGCCCGAAATGAGAAGAACGACGAACTGTCCCAGGTCGATGCGCATTCCACGCGAGAACGCACTACCGTAGTCATAGGCTTCGTTCAGCGTATTCAAATTCGTGATGGCACGCTTCTTCACTGGTGTGCTGGTGATTTCATGAAGCAAATCTGCAACCGTCATAGTTGCTCCTTCCTGCTTGGATTCAGTGCTTGTTTCCGTCACTTCTGCCGTACGCCGTGACTGAGTCCCTTGGCTGTAGCGACCCAAATGTCATCGTCCCTAAAATCCACTCCAAGGATGTAATTGTGTGCGGGCGCGGTATCAACCTCGACCCGCGTGGTAGTCCCGTCCGCATCGCGAACCAACATCTCTGGCTTTCCCGTGTCAAGCGCCGGTCGGTAGACCGCCCAGTTTGTTCCGTCGTAGTAGGCGAGACCCTTGTCGGTAGAGAACCAGGCGCGACTGCCATCAACGCCCTTGATCTGGTTCAAGAAGTTGCTAGGCAAGCCGCTATCTTTGGTCAGAAAGTTATGCCAACTGCGACCGTCGTACCGGCTCGCTCCAAAATAGGTGGCAACCCACACGATTTTGTCGATGTAGCTTACCGAAGTTGTGATCTCGTGGATTAATCCCTGATCTCTGAAGAGAACCAGTTCCGTCTCGCCGTCGGGATCGTTGTAGTCCTTCCAATGTTCCGTCTTGACGTCATACTCGAGAAGGCCGCCACCCCAGACCGCGTAGTACACCTTGTCCTCGCCCGGACTCACCGCGTATGTCCAGATCTCGTACATGGGCGTATTGCGTTCGTTGAAGAGGCTCCATTGGGATGTTCGGGTATTCAGCCGGCTTGCGCCTGCCGCCGTCGCGGTCCAAACGAAATCCCCCTGGACTCCGACGCCATAAACGATATCGTTGGCGAGGCCGGAGTTTAGCTGCGTAAAGGTGTCGATACGTCCGGCTGAAATCCGGCTCAGGCCGCCCATGGTTCCAGCCCACAGATCCCCGGTGGCTTTGTCCAATGCAAGCGAAAGCACGACCCGATGCGCTAGGCCATCCGCCGGGCGAAAGACTTTCCACTTTCCGTTTTCGTAGAGGCCCAGGCCATTTTCCGTTCCGGCCCAGATGCGATTGCCATCCATCAGAACGCAAAAGACGTGATTATCCGGCAGACCATTCGCTGTCGTGAAACTCTCCCAGTGGAACTTGGGCATGTCCGGCGGCGCTGCGAGCGCTGCAATAGAAATTGTGACAATGGCGATCATCCGGAGGAGATGTCTTTTCATAACGTCTTCAAGTACTCGATGAGGTCGTTCAATTCATCTTTGGTCAGGTCGTTGCTAATTCCGTGTGTATCTTTCGGATTGAACACGGTCCAGATTTCTTCCAGCGAGCGAGCCGATCCGTCATGTAAATATGGCGCGGAGTAAGCGACGTCAGGAAGATGCGGCGTATCGATCAGAGGTGAACGATCGGTTGGCTTGCCGGTGCCCACATCTTCGGAGCGGTTGTTGGTGTACTTCGGACCGCTGTGGCATGTTCCACAGCGTTGGCTCTCCGTGATTGTCCGGCCGTCCTTATATTTGCTTCTTTCGAATATTGCCTTCCCGCGTTCTTGCGCAGAAGTTAGTTCTCCGTCTCGTGCCCGGTAGCGATTGGGCCGAACAGGGAGCGACAAGACATAGGTCACGAGGTCGGCCAGTTCTTTTGCGTTGTAACTCTGGGAGCGGTAAAAGTATTTTTCAGTTCGTGGCCCGCACTCAGTGGGAAGGTCGGGATTTCCGCCATTCCACTTAAACGGCTGCGTACCATTCAGGTCTTCAATCGAACGGTTGTCGACAATGTCTACACCGAATCCGTCCGGCTCCAAATCCCACTGCAGGCCATCAAAAGTCGAATCCAGGTGGCAATTGGCGCAGCTAAACTGCCCCTGAAACGCAAAGCGAGCGCTGTTGAATATCTGTTGGCCGCGGCGCAGCGGAATAATCTCCTTCGGGCCACCCAAGTCGATTGTTGAAAGAACCTTATTCGTCTTGGTGTCAATCACAGTGATGCTATCGTCCATCCGCGCGGCAACGTAGAGACGGTTGCCATCCGGCGACAGGACAATGCCCCGCGGATTGCGGCCCACGGGAATCCGAGCTGTCACATAGTGAGCAGATGCCGACAGATCATTGGCGAAGGAACGATTGGCTTCAACAAATTTTTGAACGGCAGGAATGCTAATGACGCTGACGTTGTCAGAACCGGCGGCGCTCACGAACACCTTTGACTTGTCGGGCGCAATCGCCACTCCGAACGGCACCGCGAAGTAGCGCTCGAGTTCATCGATCGGCACTTGGACGACTCCTCCAATGTCTTCGCCAAAGAGCACGAGAGAATCAGTAAAGACCCAGCCATGTTCCACGTGAGCAAGCGGGATGAGGTTCTTGGGGCGAAGCTGAGCAGCGACCCCCAGTTTGCCGTCTGGAGAGAGCGCCAGATGAAAAACTCCCGCTACATTGTGCAAAGCCTTTCGATCGACGATGCGGCGAGTCGCAGTGTCAATGATGGTGATTTCGGAATCGGGAGGAGTTCGATGCGCACCGATCTTAGAGTAGATGTGCGTGCAATACACGTAAGCGCCGTCTTGAGAAAGAGCGAGATAACTGGCGCCTCGTCCGGCCGCCAGCCGCTTGATTTCCTTCCCGCTGGCCAAGTCGATTACGGAGACCGCATCGCTCAGCCGGTCGGCGACGTATAGCGTTTCGGTCCTCCGGTCAGAGACCGCACTGATAGGCTCAAACCCTGTGTTCAGGCTCCGAACCGTTTCGAGTTTTTGCGCGTCGATGACGGAAATTGTGTCGGCCCACGAATTGGCAACAAAAATTTGCTGGCCGTCAGCGGAAACACTCACCCCCCGAGGTAGCTGACCGACCGCGATATGTTTGAGCACTCTTCCGATTTGCGGGTCTACCACCAGAAGTTCGTCGGTGCCTTCACAGACAACGTACAGACGTCGACCGTCAGGAGATATGGCCAACTCACCGGGCGATAGATAGCGCAATCCCTGGTTCCCAGTGCAGACTGCAGGAGGCGCCAGGGCCGCGAGCAGAAAGAGAATTGGGATCCATAGCACCCGAGTCATTTCGATTCCTCTACCGCGAGCACTCGATCGACGGCGAGATCGTTGAGCACTTGTTGGCGTCCGCTGGGCCAACGGATCGTTAGTTTTTCGACCTGAGTAGCTGCGCCGAGTCCAAAATGTAATCGACCATCATCTTGCGAGAGGTATCCTGATCCTCCCACCCGCTCCGCTATTTGCCTTCGACCTCCCGCGAGTAATTCGACGCGGGCTCCAATGCCATCCCGATTGCTTTTGCTTCCTTTGAGCGCGATGGTGAGCCAGTGGTTCTTGTTTTGCGACACATTGCGGAGCAACGTTCCCTGGCTTCCCAGATTGACAACGTACGCGCCGACCTTGCCGTCGTTGTCGTAGTCGGCGAAGCATGCACCACGGCTGACCGTTTTAACATCGAGTACCGGACCGGCATCACGAGAAACATCCGCAAACTTTCCGTTCCCGAGTCCGCGGTAAAGAGACTGTTCTTGCGGAACCATGTGGATCAGTCCGCCGTGAAAAACGAGAATGTCCAGCCAACCATCGTTGTCAAAATCGTAGACACCGCTGCCCCAACTCACATATTGGCCGGTTGCCGCGGCAATGCCGGAGGATGCGCTGATGTCTTCAAATCCCCGCTTGCCGACGTTGCGCATCAAACGGTCATCTTTTGAATCTGTCGCCCAGAGGTCAAGCAGGTCCATCGCCATCTACATCAGCAAATATCGGTCCCATGGACGAGGTCATCTCACCATTTTGTCCGTATGCCACTCCCAGATCGGACGCTACCTCCTCGAATGTGCCGTCGTGCCTGTTGTGAAAAAGGAAGTTTTCGGTCTTGTCGTTTGCGACGTAGATATCAGGCCAACCGTCGCCATCAAAATCCGCGGCTGTTACACCCATGGCGCGGCCCTTGTATGCGCCAATTCCTGACGAATCAGTCACGTTCGTGAAAGTGCCATCACAGTTGTTGTGATAAAGCCGGCTGGTGGTGGCGGCATAGTCGAGTGGCCCGGGATAGTTGTCGGCCGGATAAAAGGCGCGATACTTGGGATCGAACTTTACATAACGTCCGACAAAGAGATCAACGCAACCGTCGCGATCGTAATCGAGCCATACTGAACCAATTGACCATCCGTCTACGCTGACCCCAGACTTAGCGGTGACATCTGTGAAGGTGCCGTCACCGTTGTTGTGGTAAAGGATGGCTTCGCCGTATCCGGTGACAAACAGGTCGACGAAACCATCGTTGTCGTAATCAGCGGCAATGGCCGCCATACCATAGATGTTGGCCGCTACGTGCGCCCGATCAGTTACCTCACTGAATGTCCCGTCACCATTGTTTTTGTAGAGATGATTGTGCGGCGGGATATCGGGCGCTTTCTTAAGTGGATAGGGATGGATATCGCCTTCGAGTGGCTTGCCGCTAACAACGTAGAGGTCGGGCAGGCCATCATTGTTGTAATCGAACCATACGCATCCGGCTCCAGTGCTCTCGAGCAAGGAACCCAATTGCTGAGCGCCGAAACTGTGCGTGAACCGGATGCCGGAGGCCGCGGTCGCGTCTTCAAAGCGAATTGGGCCAGCGATGGGCGAGGATACCGGTGGCGTGGTCTGAGCCGCAGCAGAAGATAAGAGGAGAGCAAACAGCACAGTCCGCATCATCATCGGCCTCCTGCGGATGAACCATGGCCGGTCATATTTGCTGGCACCGTGGAGCGAAGTAAAGTAGCGGGGACAGCGTTCTCTGGGGCAGTCTCGGGTCCTGCATGACAGCCGACACAGACTCTCTGCTCTCCGCCCCGGAGCCAGAACCAACCGGCTTCTTTTTGTAGTGTGTTCGAGGATCGGTCGAGCAGTTCGATTTTGAGCGGCTGATCGCCGGGGACACGCAGGTAGAAGGATCCGTCCTTTTCGACCGGCGCCGTGCCCAGCAGTTGAGTCCCACCTGAAACACCGCGGGTGTACAACTTCACGGATGCGATTACGGCGTCTGAAAACTGAAATTTTGAAGTGTAGGCGTTCAGGCAGAGAACGTTCGCATAGGACCACTCATGCAGGCCAGAGGGGTGCCGGTTGGGCACGGGGCGTGGCATCAACAACGCCGGTTGAATGACGTTTGCGCCGGATTCAGCAATCTCCTGTGTAATAACAGGCGATCCCGGTTTCCATCTCCGGAGTTCGAACCTATTGCTGGAAGCGCTATGCCAGCCCGTCAGCCAGCCGCCATCCGGTGCCTCAACAACGTCTCCCGCGTAGGCACCTGCAGGGGCGCGGATCGCTATTTCATGGGCGAAAGCCGATGTAAACCGATAAAGCTTTCCTTCGCCAACAAACACGATGTCCCCGGAAGAAACCTGTTTTCCAGAATGCCGCGAATGTCCATGATCGCAGCGGTAGGCTTCAACTCCACTTCCGTCGGTGTAAACGGTGTACAGCTCAGCTTGCGCCCCTTCATCCAGCGGGAATGCCGCCTCGAACAGGATCCTTCCGTCGCGCTAAGACATCGAGCGGAAGGAAATTTCCGGGCGCGTAGGTAAGTTCGAGAGGCTTATCCTCCTTCCTGCGCGAGCGATGCAATCTCTAACAGGAATTGGCCGGCTCGTTTGCGGGCATAGACGAAGCGGTCCGGAGGGACATGAAGCGGCCGAAAACAGTCGTCATCGCATTGCGTTATCTGGCGAACCTTCTTATCCGCTACGGAATATTCCCAAATCTGCCAATGATCGTCAGCGCGTTGTTTCGCGGCAAACAGCACGCTGGTTCCGTCGAAAGACACGTTGGAATCTGCGGTGGCGAAGAAGCCCTCGACCAGTCGTCTGCGGTGGGTGCCGGTTCGCACATAAATTGTTGCGCCGGCAGGAAACCTCTCGCTCCCCTGAATCCATGCCAAAGGACTGAATTCACCAGCCACCGTGAATAGCAACTGAGGCGACGGGCTCAGGGTTCGGCGGGGAGTTTCGGACACACCAGAAAGGATCGATAAGACCGCCACAGCCATAAGGGTGGCAATTCGGGCGGGCACCTAGCTCGTGCCTCCCGCCACGAGCCGTCGACGCGAAACGACCTGTAAAGCTGGTTGGATCTGAACGTAACGCCGCAGGTCACGCATCATTTCTGCAAAACTTGTAAACGTCAACGATTGCAGACCATCGCTTAAGGCCTTGTCCGGAGCAGGATGGACCTCGATCAATAGCCCATCCGAGCCCACGACCGCTGCGGCCCTTGCCAGCACCGGTACCAGGCAACGCACTCCCGCCGCGTGGCTGGGGTCAACAATCACAGGAAGGTGTGAAACCGTCTTCAGCACGGGGACGGCAGCAATATCCAGGGTATTCCGCGTCGCCGTTTCAAAAGTCCGGATCCCGCGTTCGCAAAGAATAATATCGGGATTGCCGTTGGCCGCTATGACTTGAGCCGAGCCCAGCAACTCTTCGAGACGCGCCGTCATTCCACGCTTCAGCAGGACCGGACGTCCACAGGTTCCGAGCGCCTCCAGCAGGGAATAGTTCTCCATGCTGCGGGTTCCCACCTGCATGATGTCGGCGTATTCCGCGACCAAACCGACATCCTCTTCGCTCATCACCTCCGTCACGATCGCAAGGCCAGTCTCCCTTCGTGCCTTGTCGAGAAGCTTGAGACCTTCGAGGCCAAGACCTTGAAAAGAGTACGGCGACGAACGCGGTTTAAAAGCGCCTCCGCGAAGGACTCGTGCTCCGGCAGCAGCAACCGCCTCGGCGGTCTCGAGGATTTGACGCTCCGATTCCACGGCGCACGGGCCGGCCATTACGACAAAAGTGCCCCCGCCGATGGCAACATCACGCACGCGCACGACCGTGCAAGAGCGCTCAGCAGTCTTGGCGACCAGGTCAAAGCAAGAGAATTGCCCGTTCCACTGGGAGTTATCGTTCACTGCCCGTGGATGTTATCGGTCGAATGAACTGAAAGCTGTGACAGGGGTCACGACGGCAAGTGCTGGGAGGCGCTCAAAGTCAGAGAGAGAGAAATCATGACATCTGAAAAGACCAGGAGTCGATTGCTTCCAGTTTTGGCGGCCCAGACGGATTGTTCGAAAGACTATCTCAGTTTACTCTGGTGGCCTTGGAAGGCGGCGTTTTGAGAAAAGTGTTCGGGGAACCGTTGGCACTGTGTGCAGAGTCCAGCCGTTGTCCGCGATAGAACAACCGCCCTTGCATAGATTTAGAACGCGAGTCATTTGGGGCATTTATCACTAACGGTCAGTTTCTGTTCCAACGTTCGAAAACGAGGAGAGCATGAGAGTCTTCGGTGGGATCGAAGCAGGGGGAACCAAGTTTCTTTGCGGAATTGGCACGGGTCCGGAGGATCTCCGGGTAATTTCGTTTCCGACGACATCTCCAGAAGAGACCGTGCAACGAGCTGTTGCGTTCTTTACAGAATCCGGCGTTAGACTAAGCGCCGTCGGCATCGCCTCGTTTGGTCCGGTCGATCTCGATCCGAGGTCGGATACCTACGGCCATATCACGTCGACACCCAAACTGGCGTGGCAGAACTATGACTTCGCCGGGACGGTTTCGCGAACTCTGAACGTGCCGGTCGGCTTCGATACGGACGTGGATGCCGCGGCGCTAGCGGAATCACGCTGGGGAGCCGCTCAGGGCTTGGAAGACTTCATTTACCTGACAATCGGGACCGGCATTGGAGGCGGGGCGTTGGTGGGTGGGCAGTTGTTGCACGGCATGATGCACCCGGAGATGGGACATATCCGGATTCCCCACGATTTCGCGCAGGATCCATTTCCCGGCCAATGTCCCTTTCACAAAGACTGCCTCGAAGGATTGGCATCGGGTCCGGCTATGCAGGAACGCTGGGGCAAATTGGCCAATGACCTGCCACCCGATCATCCCGGCTGGAAGTTGGAAGCGCATTATCTCGCGCTAGCTCTGGCCACTTGGACTTGCACGCTGTCGCCGCGACGTATTGTCATGGGCGGGGGCATCATGCAGCGAGATTTCCTGTTTCCGATGGTGCGTCGGCAACTGCGGGAACTGCTGAACGGATACCTGAGAAACCGAGCCATTACCGAGGAGATAGATGCCTTTGTAGTGCCGCCGCAATTAGGAAACCGATCAGGGGTACTCGGGGCGATTCTTCTGGCCGAACGCGCGCTTCTCAGGCTCCCGGTTTCGGTATGAGACATTGTTAAAGGGGGGTGGCAGGCGGATCTCCCTTTCCGTTTCGCGAAATCCTGACCGTGTTGACCTCGCGTTTTATGGCAAAAACAGATATTCTTAATCATCCGATTGGTCAGTTTCTAGAGCGCTTTACGTATCGCTAGGGGGGCGTATGCGTAAGTGCGGAGGTTTGTTATGTCTGATGCCGTCGAGAGTATTCGGGTATTTATTCTGGCCGAGAATCGGCTCTTGAGGGAGGCCTTGGCTCGCATTCTCAACAAAAAGAACTTTATTCAAGTTGTAGGCGCGTCCGAATTTTCCCCAAATGTGGTGTCCCAAATTACGGAAAGTTCTCCGCAAGTACTGATATCGGATTCAACGGCTATGGCCCTCTCCGACCTGCGCCTAATTCCGGAGTTAAGAGCTGTTATGCCCGATCTTAAGGTAGTGATGATCGGAATGGAAAACAGTCCCGAGATGTTTCTTCGCGCCGTGCGTGATGGAATCGTGGGTTATGTGTTAAAGGACGCATCGGCAATGGAAGTGGCCGCTGCTGTGCGCTCTGTGGCTGACCAAGAGGCGGTTTGTCCTCCGCGGTTATGCCTCTCACTTTTCGAACAGGTGGCGAAACAAAGCCCTGTCCCGGCAACTTTTGTGGTCAGACGAAATCTCGGACTCACCCGCCGAGAACAGCAACTCGTTCAACTGATCGACCACGGGTTGACTAACAAGCAAATTGCGTCCCAACTCAATCTCTCCGAGCAGACGGTGAAAAATCACGTGCATCGAATGTTGCGGAAAGTGGGCGCCAGTGATCGCTGGCGAGCGGTAGAACTCTGCAAGATGCCGAGAGCGTCCGCGTGACCGGAATTGGACCCGGATGATATTCATCGGTACTTTTTAGGTACCGAATCACTCACAAACTTGCTCATCGCGGTGCCTGCCTCGAGCTTCCTTAGGTACTTCACGGCGGGATTTCCTAGCCCAAATTTGAGCCTTATTTTGTACGTTTAGATGGGAGATACTGCGAAGCACGGAGACGATCGTGCAAAAAGCTAAAGTTTTGGTAGCAATTCAGCCCAGGTTGATGAAGGACCTGGTATTGGCAACCATTGCGGATCAGCCTGACATAGAGATTGTCGGTGAAACTCAAGACGAAGCTGAGATCACTGAACTGGTCGAGAGGATCCGCCCGGACTATCTGATTATGGCACCTGATGGGCCCGAAATGCGCCCCGGGCTCGGTGGATTCTTGCTGGGCCGTTATCCACAAATGAAAATTATTGCCCTGGCAGCGGAACAGAACAAAGGCGTTTTCTACTGGGCCTTCGTGGACATTCGTTCGATGCCGGTTGAGTCTTCGGAGAACGGCATTCTAAGCGTCCTGCGCGGCAAGCCAGAACTAGTGGGAATCTAAGCTGTCTGAGAGGTGCGTGACGATGAACCTCTGCGGCACAAGTTTTCGCGACTTCGCAGAGCCACGCGGGTTTGTTTCATACGTTTAACTATTTAGTAATTAGTCACAGATAAGTGGTAATTGCTGGTGGATTGAAATTGAGTCGGAGGGGGTAGCTCACAATCGCCCTGTAAGTGAGAGGGCGGAGCTACAAGTACCGCCTGTAGTTGCCAGTCTGAGTGGGTTTTACCAAGGAAATGTATCCATGAAAACGGTTCTTTCGATTTGTGTTCTGCTTCAGCTTTCGTTCGGAGTCGCGGTGTCGGCCGCTCAGTCGACTGACGCCCAGAGACAGCCGATGACCCACGAAAAATCGTACGGCGATCACACCAAAGCGCTTCCTCTTGAGCAGTCAAGCGCTGAATTGGAAGCTGAACGGCTGGTAGCTTTGTCGGCCGACAAGATCATATCGATCCTGAATGATGAGCCGGGTCTGTTGCTGGAATGCAAGAAACTCCTCGTCAGAACGGCTTATCAACAAGGACGGCTCCTGGCAACCGAGGACCTTGATGATGACGTTCTCTTTCGCCTGGTTCGTGAAGACGAAAACGTTCGAGTGCTCTTCACCCACGAAATCGAAGATCGCGCCTACGTTCGAGCGAAGCCGTCACGTGCAGAATTGGCGCGTCAGCAACCGACTGTTGGGATGCCGCCGTCCTTTGCTGGCCTATCGACAAATCAAGGCGGACTGAAATCCGCAACCAACCAAGAAGACTCGTACTGGTCGGCAAATCGTGGACAGTCGGGTGAAAACTCATCTGCAGCGCCCAATGGTTCGTCGAGCAGTCCACAACAAACGCCTGGCGGATCTGGAACCGATCCCCGACGAGCGCTTTTGCTTGCCCAGGCCCAGGCTGCTGGAATTGATGTGGGGGCTCTTTCCACCGATCCCGGATCCATGCCGAAGATCTCACCAGATCAGATATCTTCGCTTCTTTCGACAAGCATGCGTGGGAGTGGTAGCGGCACGGCCAGTAGTTCGTCAGGAGACGACTCATCCGGATCGTCGTTGTTAAAAGGGTTTGACTCCGCAGGTCTGGCGGGAGGAGGACTCGGGGCCGCCCTTGGAGGCGCAGGTCTAGCCCCCATCGATCCCTACGGAAACAACGACGCCGAAGAATCGTCCGCAATTCCACATGTTTCTTCGCGTGCCCCGGTTTTGGCGCAAGACGCAAAACAACCGGCCTTAACGCGTCGTCCCAATCCTTACGCCGATGTTCCTTCTCTGTACGATCTTTACTCGCAATACCAACGACGATCGCCGACGTTGGAACGATTTGGCCAGGATGTGTTTCGCAATGGGACGGGCAACGTTGACAGCCTTCCGATGGACATGCCGGTCGGTCCCGAATACGTTCTGGGTCCCGGCGATGGGCTCAATATCGACATGTTCGGCAGCGTCGGCCAACGTTTGCGACGAGTAGTAAGCCGTGAAGGTCAGGTCGCGCTTCCCGACGTAGGAAATGTCCAAGTTTCGGGCAAAACACTTGGTGATGTTCAGCACATGGTTCAGGCGGCCCTGCGAACTCAATATAGGGATGTCGAGGCGGACGTTTCGATTACGCGCTTACGTTCGATTCGTGTCTACATTGTGGGTGACGTCGAGCGTCCTGGTGCATACGACGTCAGTGCATTGTCGACACCCTTGAACGCGTTGTATGAAGCCGGTGGACCGACCACTCGCGGCAGTCTACGAATCATCAAGCACTATCGCGGAAAGGTTTTAGTTCAACAAGTCGACCTCTACGATCTGTTGCTTCATGGTGTTAACGCGGATCTTCAGCGGATGGAATCGGGCGATACTCTCCTGGTTCCTTCGATCGGGCCCGAAGTGACGGTCGAAGGTATGGTTCGGCGCCCTGCAATCTACGAATTAAATGGCGAAAAGAACTTGGCTGAAGTTCTACAGATCGCAGGAGGTGTACTGCCCTCCGGAACTCTTCGGCACGTAGATGTGCAGCGGCTGCAAGCGCACGAGAGTAGAACAATGTTGCGGCTCGACATCCCTGAGAATAACAACCAGGATTCCGTGACCGCCGCCCTCCAGGACTTTGCTATCCAGGATGGCGACAAGGTTCAGATCTCTCCGATTTTGCCGTACGCCGACAAGACGGTTTATTTAGAGGGTCATGTTTTTAGGCCGGGGAAATTTGCTTATCGTGATGGCATGAAGGTCACTGACTTGATTAAGTCTTACAAGGATCTCTTGCCGGAGCCTTACAAGCAGCACGCTGAGATTGTCCGGCTGAAAGCTCCGGACAACGCTCCCGAGATTCTGGCCTTCAACTTGGACGATGCACTAGCGGGAAAGGAACAGGATGTAGTTCTGCAGCCTTTCGATACGATTCGAGTTTTCGGCCGGTTCGATTTTGAAGACCCTCCCGTGATTACCGTGACGGGAGCGGTGCGCGATCCTGGGGACCATGTCACGAATGGTGCGACCTACTTGCGCGATGCGGTCTATTTGGCGGGCAACACGACGGCGGAAGCGCAGTTCAGCGATGCGCAGGTTTTCCGAAAGACCCAGGATGGGAAGTTGCAAGTGTTGAGCGTGAACCTGGAGAAGGCGCTCGAAGGAGATCCTGCGAACAATGTTCTGCTGGAACCTAAGGATCGAGTCTTCATCCACAAAAACCTTACGAAGACTGATCCCCCGACTGTAAGCGTCGAAGGAGAGGTTGCACGACCGGGCAAGTATCCACTAGGAGAGAACATGACGGCGGCCGATTTGGTTCGGTTCGCCGGTGGATTGAAGCGTAGCGCTTTCACGGATGAAGCAGACCTAACCCGCTACGAAGTAGCCGAGGGCAGCAAGATAGTCAGTGATCACGTTAATGTGTTGCTCGCCAAGGCCCTGGCCAACGAGCCCGATGCGGATGTTCGACTTCGAGACGGAGACGTCCTCACGGTTCGACAACTTACTGGCTGGACTGATGTGGGCGCTACCATCACGGTAAAGGGCGAAGTGCTGCACCCTGGTACGTACGGAATTCAGGAGGGTGAGCGCCTAAGTTCGATCATTGCTCGGGCCGGGGGTTTTCGCAGTGACGCTTATCCTTACGGGTCCGTATTCGAGCGAGTGCAGGTGAGGAACCTAGAGGAACAGAACCGGCTGGACCTGATCCGAAGAGTACAGGGCGAGGCAGCTGAAGTAAAAGTTGTTCCTGGAATGGACGAAGATCAGCAGATGACGGCACAAGCGGCCTCCCTGCAATACAAAACTACCTTGGAAAAATTGGAAAACACGCCTCCGGCTGGCCGGTTGGTAATCCACGTGTCCAGCAACGTTAAACGCTGGGCGAACACTTCGACCGATATTCAGGTTCGAGCTGGAGACGTTATCTACATTCCCAAAAAGCCCAATATCGTGTTGGTGGACGGCTCGGTTTACAACCCCACCGCAATCACCTTCAAGCCAGGGAAAAACGCCGGATGGTATCTAAGACAAGCCGGAGGCCCCACGCAGATGGCAAATCGCAAGGCGACCTTCGTAATTCGCGCCGACGGCTCAGTTGTGGGTGGACCCGGAGGCATGTTCAGCGGAGGGGTAGAGAGCGCAGCCTTGCAACCTGGGGATATGGTTGTTGTGCCCGAAAAAGCTTATTCGATCAATTCCAAGTGGAAGACCACACTGGAGTCGGCACAACTTGCCTACGCGGTTGGTATCGCGATCCAAGTCGCGAGAAGCTTCTAGGCAATCCGCGAATGCGAGGACGCTCGGAGGTTTTTCGGATCGTATTGTTTTTATTCGCCATCTTAAGCTTGGTCAAGGCGATGGATGCTCAATCGCAAGGGGCCGCAGACCCTGGAAAAGCCGCCTCTGTACCAAAACCAGACCAAACCTACGAGCTGGAACCGGGCGAAGATCCTGAGAACCGGCTGGTTTCGCCTTTCCTGAAGCACATCGTTCAAGATCAGAAATATTTCTGGACTGGCCCCAGCAGATTGCGAATTCAGGATCTCCAGTGGATCGTGCCTTCAGCAGCCGGGATAACGGGCTTGATCCTGGGTGATAGTTGGATATCACGACAAGTTCCCAATTCTCCGAGCCAACTGACTCGGAGTTTGCACATTTCTGACTACACCACCTATGCCATGATCGGCGCGGGCGGGGGCGCTTTCCTACTGGGACATCTTACCCACAACGATCACCTTGGCGAAGCAGGTCTTCTCGCCGGTGAGGCAGCCATTAATAGCACTGCGGTTACTTATTTGTTCAAAGAAATCACCCAGCGGCAGCGGCCCCTCGAAGGGAATGGAAATGGTAATTTTTTCCACGGAGGAGCATCTTTCCCGTCGGAGCATTCCGCGATCGCCTGGTCGATAGCAAGCGTTGTTGCTCATGAGTATCCGGGAACGCTTTCCCAGATCGCAGCCTACGGAGCGGCATCGGCCGTTACTCTCACTCGCGTCACGGCGCGGCAACATTTTCCCAGTGACGTTGTAATCGGAAGCGCTCTCGGATGGTATTTCGGGCGAGAAATATACCGAGCGCACCACGACAAGGAATTGGGCGGCAGTGGTTGGGGAAGCTTCTTGCCCGACCAACCGGAAAAGCCGCGCAATTCTTCAAACCTGGGTTCGCCATACGTTCCGATTGATAGCTGGGTCTATCCGGCAGTCGATCGTCTGATTGCGCTGGGCTATGTGCACTCCGATCTGGTAGACATGCGACCCTGGACGCGATTGGAATTTGCTCGCCTCCTGGAAGACGCTAGTGACAAATTCGAATCAGGTCACGAGGCTGAGCCCTCAGCGCAAAAGCTGTATGACACCCTTGCTGTCTATTTCGATCAGGACTTACGGCAATTGGATGGTGCGAGCAACGTGAACGCGACTTTGGATTCGGTCTATAGTCGGGGGACGGGGATCTCGGGCCAGCCGTTGCGCGATGGTTTCCACATTGCGCAAACCATCGTCAACGATTACGGCCGCCCATACGGCGAGGGATTCAATGACGTCACCGGAGTGCAGGGATATGCAGAGGCTGGGCCGGTATACGTCGCTTTCCAAGGTGAGTATCAGAGAGCGCCGTCCATAGCCGCGTATCCCAGCAGCACAGTCGCGGTACTCGCCTCACTTGACACGGTTCCCACAGTAACCACAGGTTCTCCAGAGGTGAGTCGTTTCCGGCTTTTGGATAGTTCCGTCGGCTTCACTTTTCACGACTTCCAGATTTCGTTCGGGAAAGAGAGCCTCTGGTTAGGCCCTGGGGTCGGAGGACCATTCCTATTCAGCAATAACGCCGAACCAATTCCGATGGTTCGATTTGATCAGATTTCTCCGGTCTATGTTCCAGGACTCTCTCGACTCTTAGGACCCATGCGCGCGGAGTTCGCTCTGGGTCGAATGGACGGTGCAGAGTGGGTTAGGTCCAACGGAACTCTCTACGGTCCGAGCATCAACGACCAGCCTTTCGTCCACATCGACAAAGTAAGTTTCAAACCTACCGACAATTTTGAATTTGGTATGGGAATCAGCTCAGTTTTTGGTGGGCCAGGTTCGCCCGTTACGTTTGGAAATTTCTTTCTCACCTACAACCCGCGGTGCGCGATTGGAACCTGCTCGGTCGTACTCTACAACGGCAACTATGGCGACCGCCGATCTACCGCAGACTTCAGCTACCGCCTTCCACATCTACGCGATTGGGCGACCTTGTATGCCGACTCCTTCGTCGAAGACGAGATCTCGCCGATTGGTTCTTCACGGCCCGCCATACGTGCGGGCATATACTTGCCGAAGTTGCCGAAGCTGAACAAACTCGATCTTCGCGCAGAATCCGTTTACACCGACGCTCCCAACACGGTTTTCATTGGAAATTACTACGACAACGGAAGATATGTTTCGGGATACACCAACTACAGCCAGATCATGGGCAGTTGGATCGGTCGAGCGGGAAAGGGCGGACAAGCCTGGGCAACTTACTGGTTCTCACCTCGCACCAACCTTCAGCTTCAATATCGGAGAGAAGTTGTTTCAAAGGACTTCCTTCCTGGCGGTGGCGGTTTGCATGATTTTGGCGTAAAGGGGGAATTTCAGGTACGCTCCAACCTTTTTGTCGAAGGCTTTCTGCAATACGAGAGATGGAATTTTCCAGTAATATCGCCGACCCTCCAGTCGAATGTTACCGCATCAGTACAGCTAACTTTTTCTCCAAAATGGTCAGTTAAGAGGTAATCTTTGTTCGAGCAAGGAATTTATTAGATGGAAAAGCGGGTGCGCACAATCCCGTACGATGTTGAGGCCGAGGAATCCCGGGTTTCGGCAAGCCCTAGGGTTCCCCTGGAGATGGAGTCCGAGGATCGTCTGCTCCATTTTGCCAGCCTGCTTTGGTCCGAGCGCCGCCTGCTCCGAAAGTGGGCGTTATGGATCGGTTCTATCACTCTGATCTTCAGCCTGTTTCTACGCAACACCTACCGTTCGACAACTCTCTTGATGCCCCCCGACGATCAGGGTGGCAGTAAGAATCTGGCCATGATGGCCGGAATGGCGAGCAAGATGACAGGCGGAGGCAGCAGCGGAGGATCAAGCGATCTCGGGATGCTCGCCGGCGACCTGTTGGGAGCACATAACACAGGCGACCTTTTCATCGGTGTTTTGCATAGTCGAACGGCACAAGAGAGTATCGTCGATCGATTCGACTTAACCTCGGTCTACGGTATGCCATGGTTGCATTTGCGAGTGCAAAAAGATGAGGCTTGCAAGGAACTGGAGTCGAACACCGAAACCGCCCAAGACCGAAAAAGTGGAATTATCACGATTTCAGTGGCCGACCACGACCCTAAACGGGCGGCTGCGCTGGCCAATGGTTATGTGGAGGAACTTAACCGGTTAATTGCGAGCGTTAGTACCTCGGCCGCTGGCCGAGAGCGCCAATTTCTGGAACAGCGTCTGACGGAAGTTAAGAAAGACCTAGACCAAGCGACCGCTCAACTGAGTCAGTTTTCGAGTAAGAATACTACCTTCGATCCCTTGGTGCAGGGGAAGGCCACAGTCGAGGCGGTAGCTGGGCTGGAAGGCGAACTGATCGCCGCTGAATCTCAATTGAGAGGCTTGCAGGCGATCTACACCCCAGAAAATGTTCGCGTTCGAAGCTTGCAGGCGCGGGTGACCGAGTTGCGAACCCAACTTGGCGTGTTGAGCGGCAGTAGCGACCTCGATCTGTCAGCCACGTCTTCCGACGCGGGCCAATCTGATATGCCGTTCCCGTCACTGCGAAAGTTGCCATTATTGGGAGCGACGTACGCCGATCTCTTTCGCCGGGACAAAATTGAGGAAGTCGTTTACCAGGTCCTGACGCAGCAATATGAACTGGCTAAAGTACAGGAAGCTAAAGAAATTCCTACGGTCAAAGTGCTGGATCGCGGCGAAGTCCCGCCGAGAAAGTGGGGGCCGCATCGCGTCATCTTGACGTTAGTGGGCATGATCGTAGGTGTGCTCCTTGGATCCCTGGTGGTGATCGGCAGCGATCGCTGGAAAAATTGGGATGAAACCGAACCGCGCAAAATATTTCTCTCCGATACTTACGCGCACATCCAAACCTATCGAATATCGCGTTGGCTGAAGGGTGCTTTCGAAAAATTGAAGAAGACATCCCGTGGCCGTGCTGAACGATGGCATAGCAACGGATCCAACTAACCCCCTCTGAGTTCTCATGCAAGAACCAATTTCAGCCCGTTTGACAGCGGATTACAGTCCGATTTTTTTGATCGCTACTTTGTTTTTCTTCGGCCTGTATTCGCCTACTTCGTTCGGGGGGACATATTCGGTCGCTCTTTGGGCCGTGTATTTCTGGTTCTTAGCGATGATCCTGTTCGCATTGATGTGCAGGAAAAACGGTTTGGGTAGCACCACTCTGGTTGCTAATTCAGTGTTCATAATTGCGATGTTGTTTATAGGCACGCTCACATCGCCCTTCCCCGACTACAAATGGGGAGGACTCCTTCCGTACCTGGTACTCGCGCTACTGTTCCCATTAAACATTCGGAGCCTGACTCTGGGCCAGCGGCTTCGTTCGTGGTTTGGGATAGCCAATTTCATCAACATTGCCGTTGGGCTTGCCGTTATTCTGCACAGCGACCCCGTCGGGAAGTTTTTGTCGGACCACTACTCTGCTGGGTATGCTGACCTTGTGCCCTACATGATGACGGTAGGGAAGCCAGTTTTAACTTTTGCCACTCACTCGGTCGGCGCTTTTTTTTATTACCTCTTTTTCTTACTGAGCTTCGAAACTTACAAGGTTTACAAGAATTCTTTGAGTCTTATTTTCGCGATATGTTACGTCGCACTTACTTTTGCATTGTTGTCGGTTACGGGTATCGCGCTCACGACCCTGGCGGTTTGTCAGTTGGCGCATTACTCGGCCAAACGACGACTGAATCTCACTTTGTGGCTCGGTGCTCTCGTTCTAGGGGTCGGTTTTTCAATCCTTTATTATTACGTTCCTCATCTGGAAGAATGGAGTGCCGCAGGCAGGTTCGTGTCTGACATCGTTACTTCGCCGACGAATGGTTTTATGGGTCGGTTCACTGAGGTCGGCACTCTCTACGGAACGATAAGCTATATTCGTACCCATCCTTTCACCCCAGTCGGAGTGGGTTTTCGCAGCGATCTCATGTTTGGCGACTCTGGCCCGGTCGAGTACTTCCTTCGAGGGTCCATTTGGCTGGTTTTCGCGGTCTATGGTGGTTTGTTTCTCTTCCTACGAAAGAACTTGATCTCAAAGTTTCATATGCGGTCCCTGTTTTGGGTGATTCTCGCTTTTGAGACGGGATTTTCGTCTTTAGGCTATTTCCGAACGCTCTACCTACTTCCGGTCTTCGTGATCTACCTCAACGACTTGTCGCGTGTTGATCGTGGAGATCTTGGATTAGTCCGCGAACCGGCAAAGTCCTGATGCTCACTTTCCTTACTTTACGGTTCGCACGGACCACTTCGCCCAAGGCTGAATGACGCATCCACTTAAGCCTAGTGAGGCAGATCCGTTGACTGACGATCCCAATCTGCTTGTTTCGACACGAGACGCGGCGGCGGTTATTCCGGTTCCCCACTTGACCAGTGGTCGCCTTCTGGCGCGTAACAGCTTGTGGAACCTGTTCGGCCAATTGCTCCCCATGGTCATTGCAGTAGTGACCATTCCGTTGCTGATTCGCGGACTTGGCGTTGCCCGTTTCGGAGTGCTCTCCTTGGCCTGGATCGTGATCGGTTATTTCAGCCTGTTTGACATGGGCATCGGACGCGCATTGACCAAGCTTGTCGCTGACAAGATTGGCGCGGGGGAAGAACACCATATTCCACAACTGGCGTGGACGGCGTTGCTTCTTATGCTTCTTTTAGGCGTTTTCAGCGGGCTGATCACCTGCGTTCTTTCACCACTTTTAGTTCACCGTTTGCTGAGAGTCCCGCCGGAGTTGCAGCAAGAGACACTTTTCGGTTTTTATCTGCTTGCATTGTCCATCCCGATGGTTACAGTGACCTCGGGGTGGCGAGGCATTCTCGAGGCGCAGCAGCGCTTTCGGGTACTCAACCTCATTCGGATACCAATGAGCACATTTTCGTTTGTGGGCCCATGGTTGGTTCTGCCCTTCTCCCACAGTTTAGTGCCCATTATTAGTGTCTTGGTCGTCGGTCGCTTAGTCGGATGCGGGGCACATCAAGTAGCTTGTTTCCGTTCTTTGCCCGTTCTGGGTCGATCATTTGTTGTGGACCGTCGTTTGATTGCGCCGTTGCTGCGAATTGGCGGCTGGATGATGACAAGTAATTTGCTCGGTCCCGCTATCTTATACTTGGATCGTTTCTTGATTGGCGCCTTGCTGTCGATGAGCGCCGTCGCGTACTACACTACCCCGTTCGACATGGTGAGCAGGCTCTGGGTCATACCAACGTCGCTCGGCGGTGTGCTGTTTCCTGCTTTTGCCATCAGCATGGTACAAGATCCGAGGCGAACCGGGTTATTGCTCAGCAGGGGAGTGAAATACACTTTGTTAGCTACTTTTCCCCCCGTTCTAGTCATTGTGACCCTTTCCCCTGAGATTCTGAGGGTGTGGCTGGGTTCCGCCTTTGCGGCAAATAGCGCCACAGTTCTTCGCTGGCTTGCCGCCGGGATCCTACTGAACTGTGTGGGAGTAATTCCGTTCGCTCTCCTGCAAGGCATCGGACGACCCGACCTGACTGGGAAACTGCTGCTTATTGACCTGCCGATTTATCTGGGTGTCGCCTGGATCCTGATAACCCGTTTCGGTATTCAAGGTGCCGCCATGGCGTGGGCGCTGCGTGCCGGGGCAGAGTTCATAATTTGCCTGCTCCTAAGCCGCCGAGTTCTCTTGAAAGAATTGACTTCGTTGAGGGCGGCATGGATTGGCTTGGGAATGGCCTTAAGTATTTTGAGTTTCGCGAGCCTTCCTACCGCGCTGGTGACGAAGTGTCTTTTCTTGGGAGTTTCTCTTCTGTCATTTTTCATTGTCGGCTGGTATTTGATTCTGGAGCCCGAAGAGCAGCTTTTTTTGATGCAAGGTCGACGCACTCTTGTTGCAACTGCCGGCGGTGGCTAGGACGTCGCTGATCCTGTCGCTAATGCCAGGGGATGACGAATGGAATGATCCAAGAAGGGATCCCATGACGAGTCGGGTAGATCAAGATCACTTTTATGGGCCGATTGAATGACGCAATTTAAAGCACGTACCGCACTCCAGCAATTTCTAAATCGATCTGAAACGTATGTCGCCTTCCGAAGGCTGCCGTCGCTCTTGCGTGGCCGTCTCCGTGAGCAAAGGTGGCGGGAAGACTCGCTCGAAACGTTTGCATCCGTTGCTGCCCATCGACTAATTCCTTGCGATCATAGAAATCCGCTGCGTGAGTATTTTGACTCTGTCAGCCAAGGCAAAGGCATTTGGAAGTGGCTGCACTATTTCGATATATACCATCGACATTTCCAGAAATTCGTTGGGAAGCAAGTCCACGTGGTCGAAGTCGGTGTTTATAGCGGGGGTGGCCTGGACATGTGGAAGGCCTATTTTGGTCCGCAATGCCAAGTCTACGGAGTAGATATCGAGGAAGCATGCCGAACCTACGATGGGGAGCGTACCAAAGTCTTTATTGGAGACCAGGCCGATCGTGAGTTTTGGCAAAAATTTAGAAAGGAGGTTCCGAATGTCGACATTTTGATTGATGACGGAGGTCACGCTCCGGAGCAGCAGATCGTTACGCTAGAGGAAATACTGCCTCACTTGCGTCCAGGCGGCGTCTATCTTTGTGAAGATATTCTCGGCACCCAAAATCGGTTTGCCGCCTACATGAACGGGCTAGCGGCAGGACTCAACGCTTTTACTCCTGGCAGCGACTCCGAAATTAGTCCCAGCGCTTTTCAGAGGTCGATCTGCTCGATTCACCTTTATCCCTTTGTCGCCGTGATCGAAAAGTCATGTCATCCCGTGGAGAAACTGTCTGCTGTTAAACACGGAACTCAGTGGCAACCTTTCCTGTAGAAGGCAATTGAGTTCTGCCAGGATCGAACTCTCTTGGTAGGGCTTTTGTGAACTCTTTGTTTCTGGATTTATCGTTAAAGAAAACATGGGAATTGATATTCACGGACTCAACCTTCTGAAGTACGCCTCTCGAAAAAAGCCGTTGGGGAAAGTGGCCACCATAGGCAGGCAAACGTTAATGGTGTCCAGTGCCTACGTGGAGTTCGGCGAATATTGCGAGAGATTTCTTCAAGAGCGTATGAGTGCCCAATCCGTTGAGTCTTACGATTTTTCGAGTTTCGAAGGAGCCACCCACATTGTTGACATGAATAAGCCGCTGTTCGCGGAGCGACAGTACGACACAGTCTTCGATGGCGGTTGCACGGAACACATATTCAATGTGTCTCAAGCCCTATCAAATATTTCTTCCTTGTGTGCGAAAGGCGGGCAGATTATTCATGTGT
Source organism: uncultured Acidobacteriaceae bacterium (assembly GCA_963708575.1). Taxonomy (GTDB): domain Bacteria; phylum Acidobacteriota; class Terriglobia; order Terriglobales; family Acidobacteriaceae; genus DASVWZ01. Next base: position 2,227,609 of record CAVPTB010000007.1, on the reverse strand, counting down.
TACCGGCCAACAATTTTTGCGGTCATGGTTTTTGGCAGGTATCACCCGAACTCTTTTTTTCCTTGTACTCGCAGAACAACGGATATTCTGAAACCGAAGTTTTCTTGGCCGATCTTCGCAATAACAGTTGCTGGTTTGAGGTAAAACAGCCTGTGAATGGGCAGCGAGCGAACGTGGTTTCCGGGTCTCCCCTGTATGTTCTTTGCCGGACTCGCAAAACTGCTCAATTTTCGCATGAACATGTTCAACAATCCGACTATGTCCATCACTGGGAGAATCAATCCCGGGAAACGATTGTACGAAAGCCGGCCATCGAATCTGTAAAAAGGATCATCAAGAGAAACCATACGTTGTTTCGCTGGTCCCTGGCGGCTTATGAAGAAACCAAAGATCGGATCAGCAATTTGATTACCCCGAGAACGCTTTCCAGCAGAAATCGTTATTTGAAGAAACACCGTGTTTCTGATCTGTTGGCTAGCTGAATGTGGAGTATTTTTTCCCAGGAAGACCGAATTAAAATGAAAACCATTTCCGGAGCTCCGTTGGGGTTGCGAGTGGCGAGGAGATTGTCTCGATCTCACATCCGGGGCGCCGGGGTGCTGACGCGCATGCTGGGCCGGCTCGGACGGTTGGATCTGATCGCGGAGTACAACCTCGGGCGTGTGAAGTTTGGCGTTCCGCTCCGGCGCATTCCATGGGACTTCACCGACGTTACCAATTACGAAGTCAGACTGATTGAATGCTTCTGCCATGCCTTGTCCCCGCTCAAAGATGCGGTCCTGTTGGATGCTGGAGCGGATATCGGAACGTTCTCCGCGACGGTCTGCTCTCGAACTGATCGCATCGCTCGGATCCTTGCATTTGAGCCTAATCCCGATATCCAGGAATTTCTGAAATCGAATCTGGAGCACGTTGCGATTCCGTTTGAGATTGTCCCCAGCGCAGTGAGCAACTTCGAAGGTCGAGGGAGGTTGGAGAGCCCGTCGGACAACCTGACGGACCACGCGAGATTCCTCGTGCCGGGCGACGGTCGCATGAACGTGACAACTGTGGACAGCTTGAACATTCGCGGCGGTGACTTCGCAATGAAATTCGATATTGAAGGGGGCGAATTAGAAGCAATCATGGGAGCCGAAAAGACAATCGAGTCGGCTCGGGATTGCGTGGTTGCGTTAGAGGCTTCTCCAGCGGTGGCGAAACGCATTGGACGCGATCCAGTGGAATGCCTTCGTCTGCTTACATCCATTCGGCCGTTTCAGTTTGTCGTGGCCGAGACTCGGAAGCCGGTGTCGACGGAACGTCCAATTCTCTATTCAGGCCAAACGGAGATATGGAATGTGGTGGCTTGGACCCACAATCTCGTTCCGCCCCGGGGAGACCGGGCATGAGGTGGTCAGAGTCAGCCATCGGCAAGGTCTGTGAATCTGTATCGAAATATGGCCTGCTCCCGGGCATGCAGAGTGCGCTGGCCCGTTGGGCTCTTGGTCACTCGCAAGTGCCGCTGGATGTAATGGGCGACTGTGGATGGATTCTCGCCCCCGATCGTCCAGCAACTCTGCGACCTCCGACCTCCGGCCCTCTGAACATCAACTGGCTGACGACGGACATAATTGGAGCGAGCGGCGGTCTGCTCAACATGCTTCGGGCGGTTCACCAACTTGAGCTCTGGGGACATAAGCAGCGCATTTACACGGTTGGTAAGTCGAGACTTTCAGGAGTGGAGGCAAGCCACTGGGTGCACAGGCATTATTTCCCAACGAACGTGCCTATTGAACCGTTTGTTGGGACGGTAGCGAATTCCGATGCCTTGGTAGCAACTCACTGGAGTACCGCCTATCGCGCTCGCACCTTGAGCAATACGGCAAAGAAGTTCTACTTTGTTCAGGATATGGAACCACTGTTCTATCCCTCGGGCAGTTTTTGCGAATTCGTCAAACAGACCTACCGATGGGGTTTCCACGGTCTTACCTTAGGTCCCTGGATCGCTCAGGTCTTGCGCGATGAGTTCCGTATGGCCTGCACTCCTTTCGGTTTTTCCTACGATCGCGAGGCGTACTGCGCGGAAGGACCTCAATATTTTGGGGACAAGAAAAGGCGCGTTTTGTTCTATGCGCGACCCCGCACCGAACGTCGTGGTTTCGAACTTGGTGTTTTAGCGTTGTCGGTGGTTGCCAGAAGGATGCCAGATGTGGAGTTTGTTCTGGTAGGATTTCCACCGCGCTCTATTAAGCTGCCCTTTCGCGCCATCCTGCCGGGGATATTGTCGCCCTTAGAACTGGCCTCGTTGTATCGTAGTTGCACGCTCGCTTTGGTACTTTCACACACCAATCTGTCTATGTTGCCGCTTGAACTGATGGCTTGTGGCTGCGCGGTCGTTTCGAATACCGGCCCAAATGTGGAGTGGCTGCTAAGAGAGCAAACCACTCAACTATCGGAGCCGCATCCGGAAATGCTCGCCAATGCCATTGTTGAACTACTCGAGAACGACTCGCTTCGAGAGAAGAAAGCCGCTGCTGGACGTGAAATGGCAAAAGCCACCGACTGGGCCTCTGAAATCAGAATAATCGAAGCGGCCTTCTATGAGGAACTCGGTGTATCTGCTGTCAAGTCAACGGGGGATGCCGCGATTGCATTGCACATTGGACGACAGTAAGACCACCACGGTCTTGACTACCCAAACTCGCCGGTCCATGCTGAAAGTCATCGCTTACACCGGGGGGCATAACAGCCCGGCTGGTGTATATCGGGTGCACCGATATGTTCCGCATTTGAAGGGCGAGGGAGTTGAGCTTGTGGAATCGCCCTCCCGCGCCGGTCTGTACCCCCCGGAGCGTCTATGGTTGCGGCCAGCTTGGGGGATTTGGAATGTCATCGATCGTTTGCCCGCTGTGGTACGTTCGTACGGCTACGATGTCAGTCTTTTTCAGAGAGAAATGCTGTCTACATTCGTGACCCTTGAACCGTTTACCAAGCGTCCCCGTGTGTTCGACGTAGATGATGCTATTTGGGTGCACCGAAAAGGCGAGTTTGCTCGCCGGCTTGCCGCAATGTGTGACCACGTGATCTGCGGCAACAACTTCCTTGCCGAGAGCTTTTCTCAGTGGAACAAGAACGTTAGTGTCCTGCCCACGCCGGTGGATACTAACCGCTTCGTGAGCCGAAACGGTCGCCGCGATCCTTCTCGTCCAGTGATTGGGTGGCAAGGGTTACATTCGGGTTTTCCATTCCTGTACCAGATTGAGCCAGGGCTGCATCAAGTTCTACTCAAGCATCCTCGTGCCGTGCTTCGAATCGTCTCTGATAAAGTCCCCAACTTCAAAGTGATTCCACCCGAACGGGTGGAATTCGTGCGGTTTAGTTGGGAGCGAGAGGTCAATGATATTCAAGAAATGACAATAGGAATCATGCCGATCACAGACAGCGTCGTTTCCCGAGGAAAATGTAGCTTCAAAATGCTCCTTTACATGGCTTGTGGTTTGCCGGTAGTGGTCAGCCCTTTCGGCATGAATGCTGAAGTGCTCAAGAAGGGCGAAGTCGGTTTCGGTGCCGTCACACATGACGACTGGGTCGAGCACTTGGATTTCTTGCTGGGAAGAGATGACGAATGCTGGCGCATGGGACAGAACGGACGTGCTGCCGTATTACGGAATTACTCTGTTGACGTATTGGCGCCACGCTTGGCGGCTACCCTTCGCTCCGTGGCTGGGTGAAAAAGGATTACGAACGAGGAGAGAATTCTGCGGTGCCGCTCAAACTATGTTTGCTGGCGACGAGGGCTCTGAGTTCAAGGTTGTTGAACGACTAGGCCATCATCTATGTGCGGAATTGTCGGCAAAATAAATTTCGATCCGCTGCAGCCGGTTGATCGCGAACTGATCGGGCGCATGTCAGACTCCGTGCGACACCGCGGTCCCGACGATTCCGGATGTTGGACATCAGGCAATGTGGGTCTCGGTCATCGACGGCTGTCGATCATTGATCTTTCTCCCAGCGGTCGCAATCCGATGTGTAATGAGGATGGGACAGTCTGGATTGTCTTCAACGGTGAAATTTACAATTTTCTAGAACTGCGTCCTGTTCTGGAATCTCGGGGACATAAATTTAGGTCACATACCGACACTGAAGTAATTCTGCATGCTTACGAAGAATACGGAAAGGCCTGTGTCCATCAGCTTCGGGGAATGTTTGCGTTCGCGATCTGGGACTGTCGCACTCGGCAATTGCTGCTTGCCCGCGACCGTATGGGCGTCAAACCCCTGTTTTATTCCGCCAATTCATCCCGGCTTTTGTTCGGATCCGAGATTAAGGCGGTGGTCGCCAGTGGCGAGGTCGACCTTTCACCGGATCTCGCGAGCATTCACCAGTTTCTACTATGGCAATGCATTCCAAGCCCACGAACAGGTTTTCAAGAAATCAAGAAGTTGCCTCCTGCCTCAACCCTCACTTGGCAAGAGGGTAAGGGCATGCATATTGAAAAGTATTGGAGTCCCGACTACAGTCACCCTCTCCCGAGGAGGGAACTGGAACTCTCGCATCAAGTGCGTAGTTTGATGCAAGAGGCAACTGAACTGCGGCTCATTTCGGACGTTCCGCTGGGACTGTTCCTTAGCGGAGGGATTGATTCTGCATGCGTACTCGCAGCTGCCCGTAAAGCTATCCCGGAGAAGGTGAAGACTTTTTCCGTGGCCTTCGGTCACAAGGATTTCGACGAATCCCCGTACGCTCGCTTGTTGGCGAAGCATTTTGACACCGACCACCACGAGCTTCGAGTTGAACACGAAGACGTGCATCTGTTGCCCCAGATTGCCGGGCTCTTCGATGAGCCGTTTGCGGATCCGTCTGCCATACCTACGTACTACCTGGCAAGATACACCAGTCAACACGTGAAGGTGGCGCTTAGTGGCGATGGAGGGGACGAAGCCTTCGGGGGATATCAGCGCTACCTTGCGCTCAAGGGACTGGGAATTCTGTCGAAAATCCCGGGAGCTGGGCTCCTTTCGGCAGTCGGGCCCTTGCTGCCCAATCGCCCCGTCGGCCGGAGCAAGCAACGTTACCTTCGAGAATTGCTGAAAATCGTAAGCCGCCCTCCGCGCGAACAATACGAAGCGATTTTCCGAGGAATGATGGAAGAGGAACGGTGGAGATCATTTTACAACCACGATTTCCTTAAACAGCTGGATGTCGCCGACCGAGGAACGTTCATGTTCGGCTGGGACACAGCCGGAGCCCCGGATGACGTGACGCGCGCCATGGCCAGTGACACGCTCAGTTACATTCCTGAAGACCTTAACGTGAAAGTAGATATCTGCAGCATGGCCTTCGGTTTGGAAGTGCGTGCACCCTTCCTGGACCATAAGCTGGTGGAGTTTTGTGCCCGCATCCCGAGTTCTCTAAAGATTCATGGAACAAGACAAAAGCACATTCTAAAACGTGCATTCCAAGACGAGCTGCCTCCTGTGATTCTGAATCGCGGCAAAGCTGGATTCTCCGTACCTATTCGGGAGTGGTTCCGAAACGAACTCCGAGACTTTGCGCGGGACGCACTCTTAGCACGGGAGAGTTCCCTTGCGGAAGTGTTTCAGATGGACAAGATTAAAATGATGTTAGACGAGCATGCCGCGGGAAAGCGCAATTGGCATACACAGTTATGGCATGTGCTCATTCTTGAGACCTGGTTCCAATCACAAATCGAGAACGCACGGATCTGCGTGGCGTAATCGTGGCGCTGAATGCTTACCACCGACCGGGTGAATCGTTTCGGTCCGAAAGCTATCCCTAAACCTCAACCTAGGATCCCAAGCTTGGTGCGTCAAGATTCCCAACTCGTCGTTCCCCGGCAACTCCCCGAACACTTCGATGAGCAACCGTCCAGACAACGAATCAGGGTGACCTACATAGTGGGTTCCTTGCGTGACGCGGGAGCGGAGCGGCGAACGCTTGAGTTACTCAAACATCTTGATCGTGAGAGTTTTTCCCCTTCGATCATCCTGCTAGAAGGAGCTGGGATCGAGCGAGCGCGGGATTGGACGGACCGGTGTTTCGTGATGGGAATTCCAGAAAGCGGAAACTCGCAATGGTTCAGACGAAGTTGGTCTCTGTTGAAAGCGACGATCCAAACGGCGCACCAGTTACGCGAATGGCGGAGTGACATTGTTCACGCGATGCTTCCAGCGTCGAATATTATTGGAGGGATCGCAGCACGTCTCGGACAGGTCCCCGTTTTGATTAGTGGTCGTCCTTGTTTGACAGAGTTGTATCGTTCTAATAGAGGCATAGTAGCTTTGGCGGACAAGATGGCATTGCGCTTCGCGGATGTAACAGTGGCCAACAGCAATGCGGTGAGCAGAGATATCCGCGGCACCGGGGGGTGTCCTGCTGAAAAATGTTACACGATTTATAACGGTGTCGATACTGAACGCTTCCATCCCGGGCTCGCGCGGACTTGGCGCTCCGAGAAGGGGTGGAATGATCAGAACCTGGTTCTGGGCATGATTGCAAATTTCTCTCTGTACAAACGTCATGTCGACTTTGTCGAGGCCGCCGCTATCTTGGCGAAGCGTCATGGCGGTTTGAGATTCGTGATGGTCGGAGCCGATCGCGGCTCACGCAAAATGGTTGAACGACGGATTGAGGAGTTAGGGTTGGGAGATGAGATATTAATTTTGGACAGCGACCCATTCCCGGAAAAAATCTTTGCTGCGCTTGATATCTACGTGTCGACCTCTGAGAGCGAAGGTTTTTCCAACGTCATCTTGGAGGCGATGGCGTGTGGCAAGCCAGTGGTCGCCACTGATGTCGGTGGGAACCCGGAGGCCGTTTACAACGGAGTGACGGGTTTGTTGGTCCCATGCGCATCCCCTCGATCCATCGCTGCCGCCGCCGAGTCGCTGATCAATGACCCAGTTCAACGGTGTTCAATGGGAATCAAGGGGCGCCGGCGCGCGGAGGAGCAGTTCTCCCTTGCGCGAATGGTGAAGTCGCACGAGCACCTTTATCGGCAGTTGCTGTCAGCCCGGATGGTTGGTGTCCCGTAAGCAACCGCCAAGAATAGTCAATAGATGATCGCCGGCGCAACATAATTGCCGGGAAAGTGTTGAAACGGGCATGATCGGCTGAAAGTGACTGCCGCAGGCTCCTTCGCCACCAGGAACGATAGATACGTCGACGCGAAGCTTAGCAGCTTGGTACCAAAAAAGTACCAGGCGGCTGTTACGGTCTCATAACGTTGCTCTTTCTGGGAACAATACGAAATTATGCTAGAAAATGTCAGTGCAACCAGAGAGAATCGTCTTGCACATCACCATTCGAAATCGTTTTTTGTGCAATCATTGGAAGACGCCCCGTTTTTAGCTAACGGTGCGAGCTGTTGCTAGGTGATATCGTTGCAAAATCAGGAGGATCTGAATGCGTGCATTGATCACTGGGGGCGCCGGTTTTGTCGGTTCGCACCTGGCGGAGACGCTGATCGAAAAGGGGTATGAGGTCACCGTGTTGGATGACCTTTCTACCGGTTCCATTAGGAATATCAGTCATTTAAAAGGACAGCCGGGTTTTCGCTACGTCATCGACTCTGTGATGGAGAAGGCGCTGTTGGCTGAGTTGGTCGACGACTGCGATGTTATTTTCCACTTGGCTGCCGCCGTCGGTGTCCGGCTGATTGTTGAGTCTCCGGTGCGAACCTTGCACACGAACGTTCGCGGCACTGAGCTGGTTCTGGAGGCTGCGGCGAAGAAAAGAAAGAAGGTTCTCCTAACCTCGACATCGGAAGTCTACGGCAAATCGAACAAAATTCCTTTCACGGAAGACGACGACCTTCTAATCGGTCCTCCGGTCTGCGGACGGTGGAGCTATGCCTGCTCCAAGGCAATGGACGAGTTTCTTGCGTTGGCGTATCACCGCGAGAGAGGACTGCCTGTCATTATTGTCAGGTTATTTAATACCGTTGGTCCTCGCCAGGTCGGGACATACGGAATGGTTCTGCCACGATTCGTGAGCTGGGCTATGGCGGGGAAACCGATTACCATCTACGGTGACGGCAAACAGTCCCGCTGTTTCGGGTGGGTGCGCGACATTGCTTCAGCATTGGCGGACCTTTCTGAAACCGAGGGCGCGGAGGGTTCCGTATACAACATCGGATCTTCGGAAGAAGTTACCATCAACGAGCTGGCAGAGTTGGTCAAGCAGGTTACTGGCTCCAAGTCTCCAATTGTTCACGTATCCTACGAGAGCGCTTACGGCGGAGAGTTCGAAGACATGCGGCGGCGGATGCCGGACCTTACTCGAATCCGAGCCGCTATCGGATATACTCCGACCAAGAATCTCCGCGAAATTGTCGAAGCGGTGGCGCAAAACATGCGCGAACAAGCTGAAGAAGCGAATCTGACGAATGTGGCAGTCTGAGGGGTATTCCAGAAGGACCTCGCGGTTCCTTGGTTTATGAATTTAGGAAATCCGTTAACGATTAACTTCGTTGCTGCCGCATTCCTGTTTACCTTCGCGGTCACCGCAGTCCTCGTCGCGATTACCTCTCGCGTCTGCCGAAAGTGCGGATGGGTCGCGAAACCGCGCATTGATCGGTGGCACAAGGGGACGCCGGCCATGTTTGGCGGTGTGCCTTTGTGGCTTGGATTTATAGTTGCGTGCGGTATCTTCCTGCCTCACTCCAATCCTCTGATTTGGAAACTCGTGGGATTGTCTTCGATGATGTTTGTGCTGGGGTTGGTGGACGATGCCATCCATTTGGGGCCCAGATCGAAGTTTTTCCTCCAACTCCTGGCTGCCGTGCTGGTTCTTAATTTTGGGCTGGTTTATCCGCTGCGGGACAGCTTGGCAATCAATCTGTTCGTTTCCATTATATGGATCGTCGGCATCACTAATGCATTCAACCTTCTGGACAATATGGACGGACTTTCCGCAGGGATTGCGTTCATTGTCTCGATGTACTTGATCGTTTTCTATATCAGTAGTGGCTCTTACGAGTACGCTCTGCTCATCTCCATCGCAGCTGGCGCAATTGCGGGATTTCTTCCTTTCAATTTCAACCCGGCGCGGATTTTCATGGGAGACAGCGGAAGTCTTTTTATCGGATTTTTTCTTGGAACTGTGTCGCTACTTCAGGTGACTCACCTTTCCGGAGTCTCTAACCTGATCTTCGCGCCTTTGGCGGTGCTTGCCATTCCAATCTTTGACACGTTTTTTGTCTCGATCACACGACGATTGCGTGGTCAGCCGGTTTCCATGGGGGGAACCGATCACACATCGCATCGCTTGGTGAATTTAGGACTAAGCGAACGAAGCGCTGTACTTTTGCTTTACGTCCTTGCCGCGGGCTCGGGTGCTGTCGCACTGGTTGCCAGAAGTCTTTTCTACCCGCGCGCTATAGAACTGATCGCCGCTTGGTATCTTCTTTTGCTGTTGTTCGGCATTCATTTATTCCGCAGTGGATCTTCGTCTCACGAAACCTCAGGGCACCCTAGATGGCCGTTTTTGTCGCGTATCTTGGCTTATGACACGTTGGCGGTGCTGTTGGATCCTCTCGTTCTCTCGCTTTCGTATTACTTCGCTTATTTCCTGCGCTTCAAAACTGCGATTCCGCACGCTGACGTCGTTCTTTTCTTGCGTTCCTGGCCAATTGTTGTAGCCGCGAAGTTCGGAGTCCTCTGGATTTTTCGGATCTACCGCTACTCATGGTGGCGGGGATCGATGGGTGACGCCTACCGTCTTGCTCGTGCCACCGCCCTGGGCGAAGTGGCTGCTGTCCTCTTGTTGACCGGTTTGTACCGTTTCGCTGGCTATTCTAGAGTCGTTTTCTTGGTTGACGGCCTCGTATCATGGGTACTCCTGCTGGGCCTGCGCAAGTCGTTCTTTCTTTTTAAAGCATCGGTCAGAATGTGGGAATCGGAAAACCCGCCTCGGCGGCGCGTGTTTGTCTTGGGAACCTCCGAACATGCGGCGTTTGCTTTGAGTTTTCTGGAGGGACGGCGTATTCAATGCGCCGGGCTCATCGACACCAACGGAGGCAGCGATCTCAACCGCAAGGTGTGGGGGGCACGTGTGGTTGGACGACTCGACGATCTAATTGAACTCGCCAGCCGTTACGGCGTTTCCGAGGTCGTTCTTCCGGAAAATGAGGAATTGCCCTGTTCGGAAGCTGAATTCTATGACCGCTGCCGCCACGACAAACTGCACCTGATGAAGCTTGGCCTTCACTCCGCAAACGGTCATGGCAGCAAGAACAAGGCCTTCAACGTCTCTGCGTAGCTCGCTGTCTGCATTGAAAGTTCTCGGGCTGCCCGATTCTGGTGATTGAAATCACAACTTCCTCCTTATCCTAGGGTTATCGTGAAAAATCAGGTCGGTCAGGAGAAATTGGTATGGCCACTCCTCGTCGCTGCCGCGCATTCTACTCGATCCTATTAGCAATGTCCTTGGTCGGCCTGGACGTAACCTGCCTTGCCGGAACCGGACAGAGTCGCTATCTCGCCTATTCAACTTATAACCTGCAGCCGGGCGATATCACATTTGCAGCGGTTAACTCCGTGGGCGAGTTATGCGTAAGCAGCTCTACCCAACTCTTCAAGCTTCACTCCGACGGTTCTGTGGCGTACAAGAAAACGGTCGCCGCTGAGTCTCTAACCGCGGTTTCTGCAGACATGGCAGGGAACTGCTACTTTTCAACGCGTTCGGGACACGTCCCAATGAGCGTAAGCAAGTACGATCCTCAGGGCAACCTTGTCTATGTGGCCAACTATGCTGGAAGCGGTAGCCAAGCCGCTCGGGGGATGGATGTCGATGCCTCGGGGAACTTGTGGTTAACAGGCTATACCAGCTCTAATGATCTGCAGTTGATCAATCCAATGCAAGGCCAAGGGGCGCTTAAGGGGCAAGAAGACGCATTCATCGCCGAATTTAATTCTTCGGGCACCCTCATCTTCTCGACCTATTTCGGGGGGAGCGATACTGACAGTGCCTCCGCCCTGGCCCTTGATGCTAGTGGCAATGTCTACCTCACAGGGCAGACCTACTCCACTGATTTTCCGTTGCTGAATCCACTCGAATCATCATTCAGCGGAAGCGGAAGCGCTTTCTTGAGCAAGATCGATAATACCGGGCAGCTTTTGTATTCAACCTATCTCGGAACGGCATTGGGATTTAACGCCTGCGGTCTAGCCACGGATGCAGCAAGCGACATGCTTCTCACCGGCGACAACGGCGGTGGTCAGATTATCATCAAACTGAATGCAGCGGGTTCGTTGGTGCTTTACTCGGTAGTTCCAACCAACCCAAGCAACTGTGCTCCAATCACAGTCGACAGCCAGGGCAATGCGTACACCGCAGGCGCTTTCCAACCTCTGCTGGATCCGATCCAATCGGACAGCACTGACGCTGAACTGGTGGGCCTCGATCCCAGTGGCAATGTCATCTTTGCCAGCTATTTTGGAAACTTCGGCAGCGGTGCCTTTCAGAGCCTTGACTACATTGGAGTGGATTCGGCGGGCAATCTTTACACGGATATTCTCAACAACCTCTATTATCCGGTTCCGATTTTGAAGGCTGCGAATGGCGTTTATCCGTACTTCAGTACCTGTCAAATCTGCGGGTACGCGCAGTCTTTCGTTGCCAAAGTCGCTCTAGGAACGGGCCCTTCGCTCAGCATGCCTGCTACCGTTGACTTCGCCCCAACGCCGGTGGGCCAGTCCGACCCAAACGAACCGCCCGTCACAATTTACAATACTGGGACCACAAGCATCGACATTTCTGCAATCAACATTTCCGGCGACTACTCGCAGACCAACGATTGCCCGCTGAGTCCGACGCCTTTGGCGCCAGCCACAGCTTGCACTTTTCATCTCATTTTTACTCCGACTGCTACAGGTACGAGAAATGGTTTGATTACCATTGACGATGATTCTCCGGGAAGTCCGCACGTCATTCAGTTGACGGGAACCGGTACGACGCCGGTGGCGACCGTGAGCCCTACTTCTCTCAACTTTGGTTCGGAGTATGTTGGGGGCACGACCGCGGCCCAGATTGTGACATTGGAGAATACCGGCGGCGCGACGCTAAATATTTCGCGCATTGCAACTGCCGGCGATTACGCGGAGACCAATAATTGCGGTAGCGGGCAATTGGGATCTGGAGACAGGTGCACAGTAGCGATACCGTTTCTGCCGGCGCTACAGCCGGCTGGATGTTGGCCATTGGCGGGCAGGGTATGAGCGGGACGGCCACGCTGAGTTGTACGGGCGCGCCGACAGGAGCGGCCTGTACGGTACCGGCCAGCGAGAACCTCAGCGCCACGTCGGCTTCGACGTTTCAGGTAAGCCTAACGACAACCGCTCGGAATTCGGCGATGCTGGGTAGCCCCCGTGGGCATTTTACTTGGATGTGGGCGATCGGAATCTTTGGGATGATGCTTCTACCGGGCATACGACGCGTGAGACGAGGCAGGCTGCATCTGCTTCCCTTCGCGCTGTTGTTGTTCCTTTGCTCCTGCGGCGGTGGTAGCAGTTCGTCGCCCGCAGCGATGGGCACACCCCCCGGCACTTATACTGTGACAGTCAAGGGAACCATGGGGTCGACTAACTCCTACGTCCCGCTTACTCTGATTGTGCAGTGAGCGTTTGAGCCGTTCGCCAGTGGCCTCCGCCTTTCGAAGGCGCCTTTTTTTCGAATGAGGAACCTTGTCCATCGCGCGCTCTACTACGGCAAATGGCATTTGCTTTTCGCTAGGAAGCATAAGGACGAGCCTGGTCTTGCCCAGTCCCCGCACTTTTTCGAAATAGAAGGGCCCGCGGACAGTTCTTATGCTGACCCGTTCCTGTTGGCCGTAGCTGGCAAAACCTATTTATTTTTCGAAATCTACTCGCGTCGCTCGCGGGGTGTAATTGCGTATTGCGAACTTTTAGGAGCGGGACAGTATACGGCACCAACGGTGGTACTAGCGGCCCCCTATCACCTGTCTTATCCCTTCATTTTCGAATGGGATGGTGAGTTTTACTTGATTCCCGAATCGCAAGAGAACAAGACCGTCGAAATATACCGCGCTCTTGCGTTTCCCAATCGCTGGGTCAGACACTCGGTACTGATCGAGGGCGCGTTTGCCGACGCCACTTTGCATCTGGAGAATTCTACTTGGTGGCTCTTTGCTGGCCACCGCGCCCATAAGACAAAAGGAATATCTGAACTGCACTTATTCATGGCGGATTCCCCGCTAGGACCTTGGCGGCGACATCCCCGGAATCCCGTGGTTGTCGGAAGCCACCATGCGCGCCCTGCGGGGCGACTGTTTCGCCAAGACCAGCATCTTGTGCGGCCGGCACAGGATTCCAGCCGCTTCTACGGCGAGGCGATATGGTTGAATCGGGTTGACGTTCTCTCGCCGACTGAGTATAGAGAAAGTCCACTACGTCGAATCGGATCGGAGTCTTTGCCTAACAGTCGTCGAACCCATACTCTTAATTTTGATGAACAGTTTCAGGTCCAGGATGGTTTCCGGTACATGCTCCGCCTCGGCGCGGGGAGTTTGACCAAGGATATCGCTCGTTCCTCCGGAATTGCTGAGACACGATGACGCTCAACCAAGCTCTTGCAATTGTTCGGGAAGGAATACAACGACCGAGAACGAAATCGCACTTTCTGGTGTGTGGCTGCCAGCCTCTTCATCTCGCAACATTTCTTCAAGCCGATCTCTTCCAGCGTTTTCCGGATGAAGGCGTAGAGATTCTGACCGGGCTTTATGGCGACCAACCCGGTAATGTGGAGAAAGCTGCCACATCGTCGGCAACGGCGGCTACGGTTTTGCTGGAATGGAGCGATATCGATCCTCGACTCGGCATGCGCAGCAGCGGCTGCGGCTGGACGACTCGTTCTCAAGAGGATATCTTAGCGTCGTGCGGGTCGCGGTTCTCTCAAGTTAGTTTCGCGATGCGGCGGTTAGCCGACCGCATGCCATTTTCGCTGTCCCCTCCTAGTCTGCCTTTGCCACCGTTTGGCAATACCATCCGACCTCAGAGTAGTGCCTTCGAGTTGCAACTGGAGCAGCAACTGGCATCTTTCCTGTTGCAAATCTCCGAACTATCCAACATTCGCATCGTGCAACGATCATGGCTTGATCACGCAACTGCTGGCATTCCGCGGATGGACGCAAAAATGGAATTGAGGGCAGGGTTTCCCTACAGCGTGCCCTTTGCGAGTGAACTCGCGCGGTGCTCGCTCAAAATCCTATATCCGGAGCCACCGAAGAAGGGGCTTATCACCGATCTCGATGAGACTTTGTGGTCAGGAATCGTAGGAGAAATTGGAATTAATGGCATCTCCTGGGATCACGAGCACCATTCCCAGGTTCACGGCCTGTATCAGCAGATGTTGGGCCATTTAGCCGATTGCGGTGTCCTGATCGCCGCTTGCTCGAAAAACGAGCCCGCCGTGGTAGGTGCGGCATTGGCGCGAAAGGATCTGTTCCTGAACCCAGAAAGCATTTTCCCAGTTTGCGCGAGTTGGGGACCAAAATCTCAGGCCGTTGCTGAAATTCTGCGGATTTGGAATGTCTCGGAGGATGCTGTAGTGGTTGTAGACGACAGCCCAATGGAATTAGATGAGATCACTCAAGCGTTTCCCAGGATCGGTCGCTTGGAGTTTCCAGCGAAAGATCCTGCCAAGGTCTGGGATCTCCTGGAACTGTTGCGTGACCTTTTCGGAAAATCGGTCGTTACGGCTGAAGATCGCCTTCGTCAAGCCAGCATTCGCGCCGCCGCATCAATTGAGAAGCTCGGAGACGAATCAACCTCGGCCGATTTCCTCTGTAACCTGGGAGGAGCAGTCGTTATCGACTACCGTAAGAAGTCTGCGGACAATCGGGCCGTCGAATTGATTAACAAGACAAACCAGTTCAACCTGAATGGTAGAAGGATCACGGATGGCGAATGGCGAACCTATCTTGAAAGCAGTGACGCCATAGTGGCTGTTGCATCCTATGAAGATAAGTATGGGCCTCTAGGAAGGATTGCGGTCCTGATCGGCTCACAGTCAGGTGGAAAGGTGAAGGTCACACACTGGGTCATGAGCTGCCGGGCTTTTTCGCGAAAGATCGAATACCATATGATCGATAGTGTCTTCAGCCGAACGGATGCGCAGGAGATCGAATTCGTCTTCCATGCGACGGAGCGGAATCAGCCACTACAAGAGTTTTTCCAGCGTAACGGGATTCATCAACTCGATGCGGGATGCTGTCGACTTTCCCGCGCACAGTTCCTATCTCGGGCCGAGATTTTGCCTCATCAATCCTCCCACATAATGGAATCAACCTAAAGTTATGAACGACACGGGTCAAAGAGTGGCCGAATGTTTTGCTAACGTATTCCCGCGCATTCGCAGAGATGATGTTTCTAAGGCCAGCACATCCTCGCTAAGTTCGTGGGATTCGGTCGCGCACGTTACCTTATTAGCTGCTCTCTCCGAAGAATTCGGCGTGGAATTCGCCTCCGAAGACTTTGAGGAATTGACATCGTTTTCGCTTATTGTTGCCTATCTCGAAAGACGGATGAAGCAGCTTGAAGGGGGCGGTCCTTAAGAACCGTCATGAAGGTAGGCTGCATCTCCATCGACCATTTGGAAACGGATGGCTTCGGGCACCCTCTCATTTCGCATCCAGAGCCGCAGGTTTATGTGACCGCAGCAGGGAAGTCCGGTGCGTTCCAGAGCATCTTTTTCAAGACGAGTGCTGGCTACGGCGATTAGTTCCGCGACTTGCCGGTAAGTTTTTGCCTGCCTGATCGCAAGAGTAAATAGAGCTTGCCAATCATCTGGGTTCTCGGACTCGATCCAGGCTTCAGCCAGTCTGCATTGCATACCCGCTATAGTCAGAACGAAGTAACCTAGGTCCGTGCCGTTGCGTTCGACTACATATAACTCGCCAGGCGCAATCGGACACTGTAGTAAGTCGACAATGCTCTCGTGGGTTCGTGCAAAGGCGGCTTGCTTTCCGCAAGGACGTGGTGTGGGGACGTGAGTTGCGCTCAATTCTCCAGATTGCAACCGTCGAGCACTCCAACCTTGATGTAACGGTTCGGTGGGATGTGCCGTGAGACTCAAGAACAAACCCCTGCCGAATCGCGCCGCACCCCTCCAGCTTCGCAATGAATTTCCCATTCTGGCTAATGGTCGCGAGGGCAGGATGTATCTCGCAGCCGTCCCAACTGATTTAAAACCCAATGCTGGCAGGATTTTCTGCGTCGATTCGCTGCCTCCGGCAGCAAAGACTCCATCAGTCATCTCGCCCACGCGTCTCATCAGCGCAATACCAGCGCCCGTACAGTCCCGAGTCGCGGCCCAATCGATCAGATGTACAATGCGTAAGTGTTGGTTAGCAAGCATGTACCTCAATGGAACTACCGCGCCGTGCGCAACAATGGCCCCTCCACGTTCCATTACAAAACCTCGGCTGCCTTCCCAGTCCGGATGTCTGTTCCAATATTTCCAGGCCATCTGGGCGCCTCCGAGGTTCGGGTGATTCTGCGGCATGTCGAAGACCTGCTGCATTAGGCGTGCGATCGATTCAGCATCGGCTGGAGTAGTGGGGCGGAAGTGAGAAATCATGCTAAATATCAGTTTGTTGAAGGCACAGAAAAAGCCTCCGTTCGCGAGACCGGAGCTTGAGCAATTTGAGACCCGCAATTCATCATAACAAAGCGAAACTGAGTTGAAAGAATGCTTATTGCGATCGTTCTGACATCAGGGCCTCGGTCGCAATCGGCGTATCATTTAGGATTCGGATCAGAACGGGAGAAGCGATGTTTTCAATGGAAAGTCGTTATAAGTCATCGAATAAGAGAGCGATATTGCTGAAGGCTTTTCTTTTCGTCCTTGCGGCGCTTACCGCCCTGCAAGGGCAGGCGCAGATTTCTAGTCGGACGACCGGGATCCTGAATGTGAAAAATTTTGGTGCCGTCTGCGACGGTACTCACGACGATACTCGAGGCATTCAGTCGGCTCTTGAAGCGGCAAGGAAGAATCCTCAGGCTAATCCGCCTCAGAAGGTGATGATTCCTAACAATTGTGTATCGGGACCTCTCACCATCGGTTCGAATCAATGGATTGAATTCGAGGAAGGAGCCACGTTGCATGCTTTGTCCGGAGCTTTTCCCAAGCCAACCAACTCCTTTTTGACTATGGCCGGGCAGCACGATGTAACCATAAAGGGTCATCACGCCACTTTAGCCATGAACCGCGACGAATATACAGACGGCGAGTGGCGGCACGGGGTGCTCATCTATCAATCGAAAAATGTACAAATCGAGGGCTTGAAAGTGACGGGCGCCGGTGGCGATGGCTTTACCATCGCGGCTAATGATCCTGTTCCGCCGGAAAACATCAGTCTTGTCGATGTCGCGGCCGACAATTGCACGCGTAACGGAATCGCCATCATCTCCGGACGTAATATCACCGTCAGTGGGGCAACTCTGACAAACACCAGTCCGAACGGACGGGGATCGGGGAACCGTGGACCATGGGCAGGGCTAGATGTTGAACCAAACGGTGTCCACGGCGACACGCTGCAAAATATCACTATTGAGAACCTGCACACCTCGGGTAATCATGGTGCCGGTCTCCAGTTCACCATTCACGGCATGGACGATGATGTGACCATTCATGTCTCAGATTTTCGCTCCGACAACGATGGCCGACGCAGCATGGGTGGTCTCTATTATGGAGGCATTCTGTTCGCTACAGGGGGAGGGAATCCACCGACGCCCTTAAAGGGCCAGATCCTGATTGAAAACGTCAATATTGAATCTCCCAATGGGTCGGGCGTCCTGTGGCGGGACTGGTCAGCGAATGAACCACAGACAACGTTGCGAAACCTCACAATCCATAATCCGGGAGCACAAACCTCGAATATTAACCGGTGTGGGCTCTACTACAACGTGAAAGACACTTCCTTCGGTTCAAAGTATGCCCCCGGTTCTCACCTTAACGTTGTCGTCGACGGGCTAGTAGTAAAGGACGACAGAAATCGGCTTATCCGGGCCGTTTGGTTTGAAGGCGACCCTGCCCATCCCTTGCAGGTTTCCGTCAATCATGTCCAAGACACGTCAAGCGCGGCGCCGCGGGTGCAGTTAAAGCTCAGATAACTTGTCTGCTTCAACAACCTGGGTGTAGGTCGTTCCTGAGCTTTGCTAGCAGTTTTCTGCGAACAACCTATTTTCAAGACCCCATCTTGATCGTTCCCTCTGCGTTTGGTTCTGCCCGGGAATTGTCCGGCCGCACGGCGCGAGGGGCTGGGCCAGTAACCGCCTATTCCGAAAGATGTCGCTTTTCAATTTTAGTTTGAATAGAATACCGCAATCGCGTGCGAGGAAGATCTGACGAGATTCCGGATCTTCCCGGGCAATCAGCTCGAATGACGGGGTCTGAAGAGGTACCGCTTTCACCATTTTGAGGGGAAATGTTGAATGAGAAATGGCTTCGTGTTGGGCCTGCTGATATATCTGGCAGTATTTGTGCTGGCTTGCAGCGTCGGCGGAGACGCTCCTGTTGCGAAGGTTAACTCTCTATCATCCGGCGGTTTGTCTGTCAGCACTGCTCCATATAACAAGGATGTCGATGTAGATCTGTCGCAAGTTTCAGCGATCAATAGTGCAAGCCTTACCATTTCCAACCAAGGAAGTACCACAGTTGTGTTGCCGTCAGCTTTCGTAAAAGGGAACGGTGCTCTGAACCGGCCCTCCATCCTGTCCTTAATTCAGTCGGCGCCGCTCTCGGATGAACAATTTGCTTTGGCCGCATGGCAGTTTGTTGTCAAACACAATTTCCACTACTGTTCTTCCGGAGCTGCTGGTGACGCGAGCAGCTTTGCCGAAGATCCATTGCGACTATTGGACGGCTACGCCTTTGGGTGCTGTGACCAATCCTCATTCGTACTCGCTTGGTTATGGCAAGGAGCTGGCTATCAGACGCACATCGCGCAGATGAGTTTTCATGTTGTGCCAGAAATTTATTACAAAGGGGCCTGGCACATGTATGATCCCGACCACATGGTCTTCTACCTTGCAGAGGACAACCAAACTGTTGCTAGTGTAGCTACGGTAATTGCCGACCCAAGTCTCGTGGCGCGCACTGAGGACTCCAACGGAAAGGACCCAGCCGGGTTTTCTGCACAGATGATGGCCGGGTTGTATGCGTCAGCCACGCCTTACTACTACGTGAAAGACTTCAGTGGAACTCCGGCTTACGGATTAGAACCCGGGCAGAGTTATACGGTTCAATCGACGAATCTCACAAATGAGATATTTCATTCGACTTCGGATCCTTTGTGGCTGACTTCCCAAAACGTAAATTCAGGTGAATTTGATTGGGACTTGGATTTCTCGAATCCCAACTGGAACAAGCTTCCAATATCACAGTCTGAAGTAACAACCATTTCGAGTGGACAGGATGTTTTTCTGACTAACAGTACGAACCGCGCCGGGTATGCTGTCTACTATCTTTCAAGTCCATTTCCCGTCTTCTCCTTGCAAGTCTCTGGAATAGTCTATCTGCAGGACAACAGCGGGAATGTGAATGTATATTTTTCAAAGGATGGGTCGTCCTGGTCCGAAGGAGTTCCTTTGTACTCGGCGCCGGGGGTGCCAACGCAAACCGCAGCCGACCTTACGACCGTGGCTTCCGGTCAGTATTCGTATTTCATAAAAGTCGAGGTTTCAGACACGGCTGCAAAAGGCGCACGCGTAGCGGGCATGCATATCAAGTCACAAGTACAGACGTCCCGTGTTTTTTTCCCCGCTTTGGTTCCTGGAACCGTAAACCACCTCACTTATCAAGATTGGACACCCGGGAATCCGAAGCGAAGCGTGAGCGTGTCGCTAGCGGTTCATTAGTCACTTTTGCGTCGGCTACGATGCAGCACCGGTTCAAGGGGACGGCCGAAGAATGACATGAGCGCTCTGGACCATCATTTCCTGCTCTGGCAAATCTCGGAAGGGTGCGGCCATACTACTTCGAGGGGTCGGCAGTCCGTTTGGCCAGCGTTCAATGGATCTCAATTCAACAGATAGGCCCGACTCTTGAAAGACTTTGGTCATAGCCGGCAACGTCAGCCGGTTGGTATAGAAACCAGAACGCACCATGAACTCACTTTCCCAAACCCTGGCGGAAAATCTCAGATTGTTTAAGCCCTTCTGTAGATGATCGCGAAAGTCAATTTGGTGGGACGCCACTCCGGAAGGCTTGAGTATACGCTGCATCTCCCTGCAAGTTTCAGCAAACTCTCCCATCCGTATGTGCTCGAGCACTGCGTTGGAAAACAAAAAATCCACGGACCCGTCGGGGATAGCTCGCATAGACTCCAGGCCATTGGTCAGATAGCTGGAGTTGAGTCGTTCCATGGCGTCCGCCATCGAGGTCTGCGCTGGCATACTAATCGTTGGTAGGCCTGCCGCTAATAACGCTTCTTCTCCTCTGGAGAAGAGGGCGACATCCTCTGACGCCAACTCTTCGGCATCGACCAGCCACGTTCGTTCCGCGCCGAGAGCCTTGGCGTACAGTGCGGTCAGTAGCCCATTGCCTGGTCCAAGTTCGGCCACGGTGCTTCCTTTCAGCATCGTTAGTCCCGACCCCTCCAGATGCTTCCTGAATATTTCGAGTGCCCATTCCGGCGTGTCCATCGAACCGGCTCGAAACAGATTTAGGCGTTGCCATCTCCGAGCGCCGATTCTTGCCCGCGACAGCACGATCTTTACCGGCATCTTTATGAACCACGGAATAGCTTCTTTGATTTCGTCGATTCGAAAAGCAGCCATGCAATGTATGAACACCTAACTCGAAGAAGACCTATGCTGCTGAACGACTCCACGGTCTTCGAATGCTATACAGTCCCCGGCGAATGGTAGTTTGCCGCTCGTTGAATTCTTCCGTATCATCGGTGTACGCCGAGCATACAACACTTTAAAAACCGGTGTATAGAGGCGATGGGTCGAGACCGCAATCCCAGAACGTGACGCTATGAAGCGAGTACTCGTTACCGGCTGCGCCGGATTCATTGGTTTCCACGTCACCCGACGCCTCCTTCAGCAAGGCTACGAAGTAGTGGGCATTGACAACCTCAATTCTTTTTACGATGAAGGGCTTAAGGCTGCCCGGCTAGGCATCTTGCGTAAACTACGACGTTTTCAGTTTATCGAAGTTGAGATTGCCAACCTTTCCAGTGTGCAAGAGCTTTTCATCACCCAAGAATTCGGACCGGTCGTTCATCTCGCGGCTCAGGCAGGCGTCCGCTACTCTCTGGAAAACCCACATCTCTATATTCAAAGTAATATCGTGGGTTTTGTAAACCTCATTGAGGAAGCCCGCAAAAAGAAGACACCGCACTTCATATTTGCTTCTTCAAGTTCGGTCTACGGCGCTAATAGCAAGATTCCGTTCGCTGAAACTGACAACGTAGATTCTCCAGTGAGCCTCTACGCCGCTACGAAAAAGGGGGATGAACTTATTGCCCACGTCTATGCGCACCTCTATGGGATGCCCACGACCGGTCTTCGTTTTTTTACCGTATATGGGCCGTGGGGCAGGCCTGACATGGCTCTCTTCAAGTTCTGTAAAGCGATTCTAGAGGGCAGGGAGATCGAGGTCTTTAATCGCGGACAGATGTTACGAGACTTCACCTATATCGACGATATCGTTGAGGGCGTCGTTCGCACCACGGAAAATCCTCCTCAGTTATTGTCCGAAGGGCGACACCCCGGTGCATTTAATCGGGCCCCTTTCGAGATCTACAACATTGGAAATAACCAGCCGGTGGAACTCACAAAATTGATCGAAATTCTAGAAACAAAGATCGGCCAGAAAGCGATTATTAAGTGGCTCCCGATGCAGCCGGGCGACGTGCCGGTTACTTATGCCGACATCGATAAGCTCTCGGCTCATGTCGGATATCGGCCCAGTACTCCTCTCGAGGCCGGAGTTGGCTGCTTCGTGGACTGGTATCGCGAGTATTACAAGGTCTAGAGTTTCTGGCTGGATGCGATCATCGTCTCCGTCCGATTAAAGTTATAAATCTACCTCTCCGTTTGCTATCATTGACAGTAATTCAGAGCATCCCTAAAACAGTATGAGTCCAAGCCCATCTCGGTCGGGCCCGAAATTGCTTTTCCTGGTTGCGGAGGATTGGTATTTCTGGTCCCATCGTCTTCCTATCGCCCGCGCCGCTTTGCGCAGTGGATACGATGTCGCCGTGGCGACCAGAGTCGTCAACTTCGGTCAGAAGATACGTGATGAAGGTTTTCGCCTTATTCCACTGAAACTCGTTCGTGAGAGCTACTCGCCTTTCAACGAATTTCGCGCCCTTTATCAAATCCGTCAGATCTATCAATCGGAGAATCCAGATATCGCTCATCACGTGGGGCTTAAACCCATTCTGTACGGATCGATTGCAGCCCTGGGTCAAAAGAATTTGCGCGTCGTTAACGCCTTCGCTGGGTTGGGATATCTGGGCGCCTCCTCCACCTTTAAGGCTCGTTCTCTGCGCTCTGCCATATTCCTTGTTTTCAAATATCTCCTGAATCGCCCTAACTATCACGTGCTTTTGCAGAACCAAGAAGACCGTCATCTGATGGTTCAAGGTCTGCACATACCGGAAGATAAGGTAACCGTGATTCGAGGATCGGGCGTAGATATCAATCGGTTTGTGCCGACAGGGGAGCCGGAAGGCGTACCTATTGTTCTCC
The DNA here is from genome assembly GCA_963708575.1 of uncultured Acidobacteriaceae bacterium. Taxonomy (GTDB): domain Bacteria; phylum Acidobacteriota; class Terriglobia; order Terriglobales; family Acidobacteriaceae; genus DASVWZ01. Next base: position 2,204,888 of record CAVPTB010000007.1, on the reverse strand, counting down.
TTGGTTCCCGAATGCTCTGGATTAAGGGAATTAAGGAATTCGTCGAAGCCGCCGATTTGCTTAGAAAAAGAGGAGTAAAAGCCCGATTCGTCCTGGCCGGTGATACCGACGTTAGCAATCCGTCCTGTGTTCCTCGCTGGCAACTCGTCGAATGGCAGGGTGCTGGAGCGGTGGAGTGGTGGGGACATCAGGAAGATATGCCCAAGGTTTTCGAGCAGGCCACTCTGGTCGTGTTGCCTTCACACGGTGGAGAGGGCGTGCCAAAAGCCCTTCTCGAAGCAGCCGCTAGTGGTCGCGCCATCGTAACCACCGACGTTCCGGGCTGCCGTGATGTTGTTCGTCGGGGAATCAATGGACTCTTGACGCCGCCACGAAATCCCCTTGCCCTAGCTGACGCGATTGAAGACTTGTTGTCTGAGCCTTCGACTCGCCAGAAAATGGGAGTCCAGAGCCGCAAAATAGTAGAGAGTGACTTTTCGCAGGAAGCCGTGATTAGTCATACCCTCGAAATGTACCAACGCCTCCTTACTTCCTATTCGTTGCGTCCTCAGCTTATCCAAGTTGACGGCAGCCTGTGAACCTCAGTTTTGTGCGCACCATTCGGTGAAGTCAGCACCCAGTCCGAGTCAGCGGAGTTATTATCCGTGAGAAACTCGACCGGGTTAACAAGGTTGGTGCCGCCGCCGAATGCCGGACCACTTGCGTGCTACCATACCCCCAATCTCAACCCACACCTCCATGCCGCGAAGCGCTGATGAGCATCTTCAACAGGCGATTGCCTACCACGGTCACTTAGCTGGGGAATGGGAACTTCGTTATCGGCGATTCGCCTTTCAGTCGAGGCTGAGTGTCCTCGAGGACTGTGTTTCGGGCCTCGATTTATCCAATCAGCGCTGGCTTGATGCAGGATGCGGAACTGGAACCCTCTCTCGATCTTTGGCGCAACATGGATGCACTGTTCTCGGAGTCGATGCGTCTATGGAGATGCTCGACACCGCTCGTACCTTGGCCGCAGAGCATTCGCGGCGCGATCTGCTTCGATTCGACGCTGTCTCTTCTATTGCTAGACTTCCCGCGCCTGACCGGTCATTTGATGGAATTCTTTGCTCCAGCGTCCTCGAATATGTGCCGGACGTTCGCGCCTGTCTCGCGGAGTTTTCTCGTGTTCTAAGGCCCGGTGGCATCCTGCTAGTTTCAGTTCCCAATGGCAGCTCGGTGATTCGTCGCGCGCAAGTCGGGACCCACAGCATGGGAAGGGCACTCGGCCGCAAATGGTTGCCGTTTCTGGAATACTCCCGCCATCAATTCACTCCTTCCGCTTTCCGCAACGTGCTTTCAGAGTTCGGCTTTAAGACGGGAAAGATCATTCCATTTGGCAGCCCGATTCCGGTTTGGCTGCAACGCCGTCATTTCGTGGGATCGCTCCTCATGTTTTCAGCCACGCTCCGGCCATCCCAATGACAGCTGCCTCAGTATCGCTGCCGCAACCAACCTCCCTAAGAGATCCCGCACTGCTGCCGGTTAGCGTCATCATTCCGGTCAGGAACGAGGCGCACAATCTGCCAAGGTGTCTTGAGGCGTTGCGCAACTTCGGAGAGATCCACGTGATCGACTCCGGCAGCTCGGACGGCAGCTGCGCGATCGCTCACTCTTATGACGCTGAAATCACGCAGTTCCGCTACCAGGGTGGATGGCCCAAGAAACGTCAATGGGCAATGGACACACTGACTCTGGAGCATGATTGGATTCTGCTGCTGGATGCGGACGAAGTCATGACTTCAGAGCTGGAAAACGAAATTCGAACTGCGATTTCTAATCCGGATTGCGTCGGCTACTACATCGCGTTGCAAATGCACTTCCTCGGTCGCCAGCTTCGCCACAGCGACGCCAGTTTCTTGAAGTTGTCGTTGTTTCGTCGCGGGCGTGCTCGTTTCGAATGCCGTTTGAGAGATCAGGATACTTCCATGGCGGACATGGAAGTTCACGAGCATGTGATTTGTGATGGGCCGACTGCACGCCTCAAGAACCCGCTGGTTCATCGCAATGTCGAATCGCTTGAGCACTTCATTCAGAAGCACAATGCGTATTCCAATTGGGAGGCCCGTGTCTGGCTCGATCCGAGTGCCACCGGAGCCGAAATCAGGCCGGATTTTTGGGGCAGCCAAGCCCAGCGGCGGCGATGGCTGAGACGTAGGTTCATGGAGATCCCCGGATTCCCCATTCTGTTCTTTCTCTACAAATACATTTTCCGGCTGGGATTGTTGGATGGTGTTCCTGGCTTGATCTATTGTGGAATGCAAAGCGTGCAGTTCTTTCACATTAAATCGAAAATTTACGAACTCAGCCTGAAGCGGAAAGAGTCCCTTCGGATGAGTGGCGACCTGCGCAAGGAATCATGAAACAGGTTTTGCAGAGTGCGATCAACGGTGACATCGAGGTAGTCGAAGTCCCATCTCCGCAGTTGTTACCGGGATGTGTGTTGGTTCGGATTGCAGCGTCGCTGATCTCCGCCGGCACCGAGCGTGCGTCGGCAGAGTTCTCTCGCAAGAATCTTGTACAGAAGGCGAAAGCTCGACCTGATCTGGTTCGCGAAGTAGTCGCAAAAATTCGCCGCGACGGCCTGGCCTCGGCCGTTAGCGCAGTTCACACTCGTCTCGATCAGCCGACCGCCTTGGGCTACAGCAGTGCGGGTACAGTCATCGGGGTGGGCGAGGGCGTGCATGACATCGCGATTGGGGATCGTGTCGCCTGCGCGGGCGCAACTTACGCTGTGCATGCGGAGTTCGCGAGCGTTCCGCGCCTACTTGTCGCGCCTATTCGATCAGACTCCGTGAGCTTCGAGGAAGCCGCATTCACCACTCTGGGGGCAGTTGCCCTTCACGGAATCCGTACCGCCGAAGTGAAGCTAGGCGACCTGGTGGCCGTCATTGGACTGGGTCTGGTAGGCCAACTTACGGTTCAGTTGCTCAAGGCGGCGGGATGTCGCGTGCTTGGAATGGACATCGATCCACAGCGCGCACAGCTTGCCTTGCAGCTTGGTGCAGACGCAGTCAGCAGTTCGGCCTCCGAGTTCGGCAGTCTCTGCCGCTTGCAGTCATCAGGGAACGGAGCGGATGCCGTGTTAATTATGGCTGAAACTCCGAGCAGCGACCCTGTTAACCTAGCCGCGAGCGTCGCGCGGGACCGCGCTGTCGTGGCCGCGGTTGGCACAGTTGGCATGGACCTTAAGCGCAAAGCCTTTTACGAAAAGGAACTCAATTTCCGTGTCTCGCGCTCCTACGGGCCCGGCCGTTACGACACCGCTTACGAACAAAAAGGACGCGATTATCCCATCGGGTACGTTCGTTGGACCGAAACCCGCAATATGGAAGCGTTTCTCCAGATCTTGTCAGAGGGGAAGCTTGACCTGAAGTCGCTGATCACCCATCGATTTCCTGTCGAACGTGCGCAGTCCGCATACGAACTGATCGAAGGAAAGATCTCGTCTTCATTCCTGGGAGTTCTGTTCAGTTACTCGGAACAGTCTCAGCCGCAGCTCCAGCTTCGCTTGGTCGAGAAGAAAGCTCTCCCTGCGTCTTCAACGCGCAATTCGCTCAGGATTGGAGTTTTGGGAGCAGGATCATTCGCCACGAGTTCGTTACTTCCAGCGCTTAAACGGTTAGAAAAAATCGATCTGGTGGGAATCTCCGCCGCCACCGGTTCTCACGCTCGTCACGCCGCCGATAAATTTGGCTTCCGCTATTGCGCTACCAACGAAGATGAGATTCTGAGGGAGCCGGAGATTGACGCGGTAATCATCGCCACCCGGCATCATCTTCATGCCCAGCAAGTCATCAAATCGCTGTTGGCAGGGAAGCACGTCTTCTGCGAAAAGCCTCTTTGCCTTAGTGAAAGGGAGCTGTACGACATCATTTCAGTCCGAAAATCTCTGGCTAAGCCGCGGGTTTTGATGGTCGGATTCAACCGCCGGTTCGCGCCTTTGGCCATCCGGATGAAACATTTTCTCGCTGAAGTTCACGAGCCACTTGCCATGCACTACCGGGTGAACGCCGGATTCATTGAGCACGACCATTGGGTTAACGATCCGGAGCAAGGTGGCGGACGCATTCTGGGCGAGGTTTGCCACTTTATCGACTTTCTGACGTTTCTAGCAGGAGAAGCACCGATTGAAGTTCGAACGGAGGGCCTAACTAACCTCGGTCGGTACTCCGCGGATAACGTGGTCGTCTCGCTCCGTTTTTCAAACGGTTCGCAAGGCACAATCACCTACATGGCAAACGGCGATCGCGCTTATTCGAAAGAGCGGTTGGAAGTCTTCGGAGGCGGCTCCGTGGCCGTTCTGGAAGATTTTCGCCGGCTCGATATGGTTCGCCTCGGGCGCAAGCGGATCGTGCGTTCGCGCTTTCGTCAGGACAAAGGTCATGCCGCTGAGTTACAGGCCTTCTTCAGTAGCATTCGCGATGGCGGTGCTACTCCGATTCCGTTTGCCGAAATTATTGAGGTGACACTCGCGACTTTCGCTGCTGCCGAATCTCTGTCGATTGGACGGTCTGTGGCAGTCGATGCCTCTGCGTTTCTGATCCCTCCCGCCATCTCATCCGCAGTAGCCGAATAAGGCGTCCCTCCTTCGATTCAACCCACCGAACGCATCCCAAGGTATAAACTTCATTGTTCAGGAGTGTGTTCATGAGCTGGGCCAAGAAGCTGTCGAAGCCGTACCGCATCGCTGATGACAAGAAGTTTCGCCTCAAAGATTTCGATCCCAACGATACCGGTGACATCCATTCCAAGGAGCACGCCGAGGAGATGCTGCAAAAGGGAATTGCCTCCATGACCGAGCTTCAAGACAAGCTCTACGCTCAGGACCGTTGGGGCGTTCTTCTGATTTTTCAGGCCATGGACGCGGCCGGCAAAGACGGCGCAATCAAGCACGTGATGTCGGGCGTAAATCCCCAGGGCTGCCAGGTCCACTCTTTCAAGAGTCCGTCAGCCGAAGAACTCGATCATGACTACTTGTGGCGTACCATGATGCGCGTCCCGGAGCGCGGCGAGATCGGCATTTTCAATCGGTCCTACTACGAAGAAGTGCTTATCGTTCGCGTGCATCCCGAAGTGCTCAAGGCAGAAAAGATGCCGCTCTCTCGGGTTGGCAAAGATATCTGGAAACAGCGCTTCGAAGATATTAATGCCTACGAGCGTTATCTGTGGCGAAACGGTATCGTCGTGCGCAAGTTCTTCCTGAACTTATCCAAGAAAGAACAGAAGAAACGATTTCTTGCCCGCCTTGACGAGCCCGGGAAGAACTGGAAATTTTCCGCCGCCGACGTTCATGAACGCGAATACTGGGACGACTACATGAAGGCCTACGAAGAGATGATCGCCCACACCGCTACCAAACATGCGCCCTGGTACGTCATACCTGCAGACAATAAGTGGTTCACGCGCGTCGCGGTGTCGGCGGCTATCGTCGATACTCTTGACGAACTCGATTTGGAATATCCGGAAGTTGCGCCGGATAAGCAGAAGGAATTGCAAGCCGCTAGAAAATTATTGGAGAAGAAGAGTTCATAGACCGGGAGCGCCAGGTGTGTCCGGCGGTCACGGGTCACCCTTTCAGCCATGGGACTCCTCTTCCCCCGAAGTCGGTTGGGCATTACCATAGGGATAATTCCGGGATGAGGAAACCAATGATTTCAGTAAAAGGGACCGTCTGTTGGACCGTGGTGTGTCTGGGCCTGTTTAGCATCAGCCAGGGCGTCGTCTTCGCACAAAGCAAGACCGAGAGAGAGCACAAGCCAGTCGAACCACAGAGCGCTACGCAGCCTGCCAATGCGGATGCCGACAAAGATAAAAGTGATGAAGATCCACAGTTCAAAGGCCTCGAATATCGGCTGATAGGCCCCTTCCGCGGCGGTCGCTCGCTTACAGCCGCCGGCGTCCCTGGCGATGCCACAACCTACTACTTCGGGGCAACCGGAGGTGGCGTTTGGAAATCGACGGACGGTGCCATGACTTGGTCCTCCGTCTTCGACAAGGAGGGCGTTTCCGCCATTGGAAGCCTAGCAGTGGCTGCCTCCGATCCTAATGTGATTTACGTTGGCACGGGCGAAGCCTGCATTCGCGGCAACATCTCGCATGGCGACGGAGTCTACAAGTCGGTGGACGGGGGCAAGACCTGGAAAAATGTTGGCTTGCACGATTCGCGAGCCATCGGCAAAGTCATTGTCGACCCGAAAAATCCCGATATCGCTTTTGTGGCGGCGCTGGGCCACCCGTTTGGCTCGAACACCGAGCGCGGGATTTTCCGAACCCAGGACGGCGGAAAAACTTGGGACAAAGTTCTTTATAAAGACGAAAATACCGGCGCCATCGACGTCGCCTTCGATCCCCACAATTCGCACGTCCTTTACGCCTCTTTGTGGCAGGCTCGACGCAGCCCTTGGGACATGACGAGCGGCGGTCCGGGAAGCGGTCTTTATCGTTCCAACGACGGAGGGGCTACCTGGAAACAGATGCAGGAGCACGGACTGCCCAAAGGCCCATACGGGCGCATCGGCCTCGCAGTTTCGTCTAACTCGGACACGGTTTACGCCTTGATCGAGGCGCACGACGGCGGTCTTTATCGTTCCGACGACGGGGCTGAAACCTGGCAGTTGGTGAACAACGACCGCGCGCTCTGGCAACGGGCGTGGTACTACATGCACATCATCGCCGATCCGCAGGAAGCGAGCACGGTTTACATCGCCAACGTAGATTTCTACAAGTCGACCGATGCCGGGCGCAGCTTCAATAAAGTCAAAGTCCCACATGGCGACAATCACGGCATGTGGATCGACCCGCGTGATTCCAAACGCATGATCGTTTCAAACGACGGCGGCGTGACAGTCAGCCTCGATGGTGGCAAGACGTGGTCCCGTGAAAATAATCAGCCGACCGCGCAGTTCTATCACGTCATTACCGATACCGCGCAGCCTTACCGCGTCTATGGCGCCCAGCAGGACAGCGGCACCGTAGCCATTGCCAGCCGCAGCGACGGAGGCAGCATCGACCGCTCGGATTGGTACGACGTGAGCGGAGGGGAAGCCGGATACATCGCGCCTTATCCTCCCGATCCCAACATCGTCTATGCCGGCGAATATATGGGCGTGATCACCCGCTTCGACAAGCACACCGGCCAAAGCAAGGATGTCGCCGTACAGCCAGAAATCAGCGATGGCGGTGGGGCCGCTATCCTCGAGCATCGTTTTCAATGGACCGCTCCGATCTTGATCTCACCGCACGATCCCAACGTGCTCTACCATGCCGGCGAGCGTTTGTTTAAGTCTACGGACGGAGGCATGCACTGGGAGGCCATCAGCCCTGACCTGACGCGCAACGACAAGTCAAAGCAGCAGGTCTCTGGCGGCCCCATCGACAAGGACGACTCAGGCACCGAGTATTACGACACCATCTTCGCTCTGGCGGAGTCGCCGGTGGTCAAGGATCAGCTTTGGGCGGGCACGGATGATGGACTCATTCAGATTACCCGTGACGGCGGCAAGAACTGGACTAACGTCACCCCAAAAGATCTGCCCGACTGGAGCCGCATCAGCCAGATCGATGCTTCTCCGTTTGACGCCGGCACGGCTTACGTCGCTGTCGACCGCCACCAGATGGACGACCTGCGTCCTTGGATCTACAAAACGTCCGATTATGGCAAGACGTGGACGAAGCTGACCAACGGCATTCCAGATAACACCTTCGTTCGCGCGGTTCGCGAAGATCCCAAACGGCGCGGACTTCTCTATGCTGGAACCGAAACGGGGGTGTACGTTTCTTTTGACGATGGACAGAATTGGCGTTCACTCAAGCTGAACCTTCCCACCACGCCTGTTCACGATTTGATCGTCAAGAATGATGACCTGGTGGTGGCGACCCACGGCCGAGCCTTCTGGATCCTCGACGATATCACGCCACTGCGCCAGTACAACGACGGCATTGCCAAGGAAGACGTCCATCTCTATACACCAGGAACTGCACTGCGGGTGCAGGGTGGTGGCGAAGCCCCAAAGAAGGCGGTCCTTACCGGACTAAACCCTCCGGTTGGCGCAGTGGTTTACTACTTCTTGAAAGACAAGCCCAAAGGGGAAACCAAAATCGAGATTTTGGACGGATCGGGCGCCGTGGTCCGGACGTTCTCCAGCAGCAAGATCGACGAACTGGATGAGCCCCTCGATCCCGACGACAAGAAACCCGAGCCCCAAATCAAGCCTGAAATCGGCATGAATCGCTTCGTCTGGGACCTGCGCTACGAAGGCGCAACCCACGTGCCCGACTATTATCTCTGGGAATACAAGTCTGGCTCGAAAGGACCGATGGCCGTTCCTGGCAAGTACCAAATTCGGTTGACGGCTGATGGCAAGACCCTGACCGCGCCATTTGAAGTGAAGCTCGACCCGCGAGTCAACACTTCGCAGGCTGATTTGCAGAAGCAATTCGATCTTCTGCTCCAGGTTCGCGATCAGCTCAGCCGGGTTTACGACACCGTGAACCAGATCCAGGACGTCCGTTCCCAGGTCAGTGGCCTCAAGAAGCGTATTCCCGAAAGCGATGCCATGAGGCCGGTCTTCAGTGCCGCCGATCAACTGGATGGCAAGTTGCTTGCGATTCGCGACGATCTGTCCCAGATGCAGATCAAGGCCAACGAAGACTCGCTGTCCTATCCCCAGCGTCCGGATAGCAAACTGGCGGCCCTTGCGATCGCAATCGGAGATGGCTCGGATACGCCTCCAACCGAGGCCGAATACCGAGTCTTTCAGAAGCTGAAGCAACAATCGGATGATGCTATCGCTCGTTGGTCCCAGATCCGCTCTGAGGATTTGGTGGCTTTCGAGAAGATGGTTTCCGATCAGAACATCCAAGCTATCGTTGTGCCGGTAGGAGATACGGGACGAGCTAACGGCGCCACCCATAAATAGAGGGAATCACCATCTTCAAGGGGGCAGCTGCAGCTGCCCCTATTTTTCCCTTGGCGACTGGCTTCTCAGCTTGATAGCAGTGCCTCTGCTCCACTTATTATTGAAAACTCAGCGGTTTTGGGGGAGGCCAGCCTCTGCATTCTGGCGACAGGCTTCCCAGTCTGGTTACCACCTACCCTTTCGTGCCACTCCTATGGCACGTAGGTGGATTGACCGTCCAGCGCGGCCTTGGTAACGTTGCGCCATCGCCTCCCCTTACGGTGCTGTCGCACAACTGGGGGTGGATTATGAAGTTGATGCACATCTGCTACGCGGCATTGGGTTTCGCGGTGGCTCGTTGGATTTTCAAGAGAGAGCCGATGCCGGTGGCCGATCCAGTCACACGTTTCCGTTCCTCTGGCCTGCTGTAGCTGTAGAGTATTCGCGGGCGTGCGCCCCGTTGCGTTCCACTATCGTCTCGCACGCCCGTGATTTTCTTCCCTCCCGAACCCTTCCGCACCAAAGTTCTACGACCCTCGTTCGGTAACTCCACACCTTTTCTTGGCCGGTTTCTGACTAGAATTTTAGATACGAACCTATGTGCCAGTATCGGAGAGCACGCGGGTCTCGCATCTTCAATATGGTTCGAAATCTCCCACTCGCGATGGCGGCAGCCCTGCTCGGGCTCTTGCTTCCGGTATGTGCGCTCGCTCAATCAGATGATGCCGTCTCGCTCGGAGATCTCGCGCGATTGGCGCGCACCAAAAAAGTTTCGACGGCCGCGCCGATCATCGATAACGACAACCTAACCCAAGTGATGCAGCAGGCAGAGACTCGTCATGTACCCGGAGGACTGGAGCTAGCCATCGAACCATCGGGCAAGAATTTCCAGATCATCTCTCCGGACGCAACCTGCAGCCTGTCCTTTAACGCAAACGCTACGTCGTTGCTGAGTCTGCCAGTCACTCCCATGGATTTGCCCGCAGCCGACGTCGCTAAGCTCGACGGCCCGGCAATCATCAATGACGATACGCTGCAAATTTCAGTGCATAACGGATCGGAGTGGAGCCTGCGTGAAATCACCATCGGTCTCACCATCGTTCGCGCCGAACCCGACAACTACGAAAGTCTGGTAAGACTGCTTCCCGCCTCACAGGACACCCCTGCTCCGACGGAGAAGCGATCCGACACGACCCTTCTGCTTCATCTCAAGGGGACTGCCGCACCATCCGCCACCGCAGTTTTTACCGCCAAGTTGGGGAATATTCTCGGTCCTGATCAGGATTGGCATTGGGCCATTGTTCAAGCCAAAGGCATTCCCACGAACCCGGTTCCAACGCCCCAGGACTACGACGGCGGTCAGTAGAAATTGTGCTGGACCGTTTTCGGCTACATTCGGCGGGGAAGATCTAGCAAGACACCAATGCCACATTCTCAGTTTTGCCCGTGCGCATGCTGCGGTAAGCGGCGTCAAGAATCACTTGATTCTGCCATCCATCTTCCCCAGTGGCTGGGAACGGTGTCTTCTTCTCGAAGGCTTCGGCGAAAGCATCGACCTGTCGCGTGTAGGCGTTGGCATTGTTCACGGTAACGGACTCCAGGACATCTCCGCCTCGAGTCACTTCGAGAACTACGGGTCTGTCCACGGTCAGAGCGTTGTCTCCTCGGAGCACTCCGCCATCGCCGACAAATTCCATGGGTGTGCGGTACTCCGCGCGGAAGGATACGGTTACCGTCGCTAAGGTGCCGCGCGAAAACTCCAGCAGCAGACTGGCGGCCTCTTCGACGCTCCCTGAGCCGTCAAACCCACCCCGGGCCGTGACACGCACGACTTCGTCCTGCAAAATGAATCGCAACGCGTCGACACAGTGAACCCCGACATCGGATACCGGGCCGCCACCCGCAACGCTTAGGTCTCGAATCCAGGTCCGCGGATGCTGGGCACTAGCGGCAAATGAAAACTCGGAGCGTGCGAAAAGCAGCCTCCCGATCTTCTGTTCCGCCACTTTTTTTCGAAACCAGGCAGTGCTGTCTTCAAATCGAAAAACCTGCGCCACTCCGAGCAGCACTTTTGCCGTTTTCGCGGCCTCGACCATCTGCTGGCACTCCGCAGCATTCACACCCATCGGCTTCTCGCACAACACCGCTTTGCCGTAGCGGATCGCAGTCAGTACATCTGCCAAATGCAAGGCATTCGGAGTTGTGACGAGAACGGCATCTACTTCCTTTGACCGACAGAGTTCTTCAACGGAATCGAAGGCGAGGGGAATCTTGAAGTCAGAGGCGGAACGTCGGGCTTTATCCATATCCCGCCGCGACAATGCAGTAACGCGGCAGTGACTCGAAGCGATGAATCCGGGCATCAGGCGCTTTACTGCGTGCAAGCCGAATCCGACGACGCCAAAATTCACCATGGCCAGATATCCATCTCTTCTATTGTGTTACGACCATCCCGCCCGGCGCTACGCCGGTTGAAGACGATTGGTTCGAGGTCGAAAGCGTACCGTTGTTGTCTTTGGTATCGAAGGGATATTCCGAGATGATCTTCGAAGTCTGCCCGCCCACGTACATCCACTTCCCATTGGGATCCCACAAAGCGAAGGACGGGCTTCCGGTCACTGTAACCGGCGAGTTCGTAATCGGCGTAGGAGTACCCGTCGTCGAATCCACCGAGTAGATCGATACATTACTCGATCCTTGATTCGTAACGTATATGTAACTGCCCGAAGGCGGAATCGCGATCCCATTGGGCGACGTGCCGGTGGCGATCGGCGTCCCAGGAACAGTCGTAAGCACGCCTGAAGATCCGATCGAAAGAACGCTCAGGGTGTTGGCCGAGGAATTGGCGACGTAAACGAATTTTCCAGCTCGGATCAACCGCTACTGCGATGGGTCCCGTGCCGACCGAAAATGGCGAACCGGCGACCTGCGTGAGAGCGCCGTTCGAACCAACCGCATAGGCGAAAACCGAGGCCAGGTTGCTGTTTGCCATGAACAGGAAGCTTCCAGATGGGGTGATCGCCAGTGCTCCCGGGCCGGCGAGAGTCGCAAATGGAGATCCGGAAATCTGGCTGAGGGCCCCGCTAGAAGAATCTACGGCATAAACCGAAATGCTGGAGGATACTGCGTTCGTCACAAACAGGAAAGTGCCCGCGGCATTCATCACCATGGAAACCGGAGAAACCGCTGTCGGAGTACGTGGCATGACTTCAGTGATCGACCCGATATTGCTGTCCACCTTAAACAACGAAATGTTGTTGTCGATCTGGTTCGCGACATAGACGAACTGCTTCGAAGGGCTGATCAAGATGGCAGATGGCGAATTTCCGGCAAAGTAGGGCGATCCAACAATACTGGTGAAGGCTCCCGTGCTGTTGTTGATGCGGTACGCAGCAACCGTATTGTTTTGCGTCAAAGTCACGTAGGCAAGATGAGTGGACGATCCTCCACATCCCGCCAGGCACAACATTCCTACCACCATCACAGCCAGATTCGTCGCCTTACTCAGCATCCTGTAACCCTTTCGATAAGAATGGAGTCTTCCGATCAACGCTCGGACGCCGTCGCAGTCCAAGTCCAAGCCAACTGATGTCTCTTCAGAGTCTCGGTCTTCGGCCGGTGTGTCCCAGGTGGATCACTATGCCCGTAGAAACCCTGACATTGTTCTGGGTAACTCCAAAAGTGTGCGTATTCAAGTAGTCAACCTCCACGACCCGGTAACTGAAGCGGTGGTTGATGTCCCAGTCGTAGCCGACGCCCCCTGCGAATGAGCGGCCGACGCTTTCAAAACCGCTTCTAGTCGGCTGAGGAATATTGACCGAGTCCTGCGCCTTGCCAAACAACGCCTCCGCGAAAATCCGCGATTTCTCGAACCGCCAGGAATACCTCGGACCGATCATGAAGTGATACAGAGTGAGTTTGTCGCCATAATTGCCGCTCACATCGGCTACAGCCGAAAAGCTGTCGCCAATGTTCACCGCACCATTCACATTCCAGCCGTTCGTGTTGCTTTGGTTGGCAAACCCGATTGTCGGACTATCGAACCTCATGTACGAATAGCCACCGAATATGTCGTACCGGGTGATCTCTTGCGCCGCGGCGAGAGAGGAAGCAAAGAGGAGGACTGAAGCGATGACGCCTGCCCAAACTACGATCTTGGACGCGAGGGTACCATTCCGTGCGATTCTCATTCGGAGAAACTTGCCATTCCTATAGTTGATTTTGGCTCTGTCGAGGGTACCACAATAGGTCTGATGCAGGCTGTGGCCTTGGCGCGCAGGCTCGCGTCTCTACGGCCCGTGGGGAAAGCAGGCTGACAAGCTTAGCGCTCATAGTTGACTTAACTTTACTTCGGTCCTAACATAGCGCGCGTCCAACTATATTGTCTTCCATGATTGGCCAAGTCCTGGGTCACTATCGAATCCTTGAACAGATAGGCTCAGGGGGAATGGGCGAGGTCTACCGGGCCAGTGACGACCGTCTGGGCCGGGACGTTGCCGTAAAAATCCTCAAACCTTCGCTTGCCCAGGATTCCGACCGCCTGCGCCGCTTCGAGCAGGAAGCCCGCTCGGCCGCCGCGCTCAGCCATCCCAACATCGTTGCCATATATGACATCGGCATGAACGATGGCGCGCCTTACATCGTCTCGGAGCTCCTGCAGGGTCGGACCCTGCGTCAACGCTTGTTGGATGGTCCGGTCTCCCCGCGTCAAACTGCGGAATACGCCGCGCAAATTGCCCAAGGCCTGATCGCAGCTCATGAAAAGCACATCGTTCACCGCGATCTGAAGCCCGAAAACCTCTTTATCACACGCGATGGCCACCTCAAGATTCTCGATTTCGGCATCGCCAAACTCACGAGCCGCGAGGTGGGTGAGAACCGTTCTGTTGAGACCATGACTACTCAGACCAAGGCGGGCTCTATCCTTGGCACGGTCGCCTACATGTCGCCGGAACAGCTGCGCGGCAAATCGGTCGACTATCGTAGCGATATTTTCAGTCTCGGCGCCATCCTGTTCGAAATGCTCACCGGCAAGCGGGCGTTCTCCGGAGAGACCGAAGTCGACACCATGACGGCTGTCCTCAAAGAGGAGCCACCCGAACTGGACACGATCAGCCAGGAGATTTCGCCGAGCTTCGACCAAATCGTCCGGCACTGTCTGGAAAAGGAGCCGGAAAGCCGCTTTCAGTCTGCCCGAGACGTCGCCTTCGCCCTCACTACCTTGTCGGGAATGGCAACTGCCCGGAATGTCCCATACCGCGCGGGTAAATCCCATTCCAAGCGCTGGCTGGCGATACTGGCGGGTGTGGCATTCATCATTGCGACCGGGGCCGCGCTAGGATACCTCTTCGCACCCCGGGGCATGCCGTCATATCACCGCATTACTTTTCAGCGAGGAACCGTCTACAACGCGCGATTTTCCCCTGACGGACGTACGGTCCTTTACAGTGCCGCATGGAACGGTCGACCTCTGCAGATCTACTCCACCCTGGAGAATTCTCTTTTGGCCAGGCCGCTCGATTTCGGTCAGGCCGACCTCCTCGCGCTGTCACGCTCGAGCGAGCTCGCTCTCAGCCTTCGCGGCACTGCTGGGGGACGCTTGGAATTCGAGCATGCCACTCTGGCTCGAGCGCCCATGGTCGGTGGCACTCCCCGCGAACTTCTTCAGGATGTTCCTTGGGCCGACTGGAGTCCGACCGGCGAACTCGCGGCCGTGCACCATAGCAATTCCAAGGACAATCTCGAATATCCGATTGGCAAGGTCCTGTACTCGACATCCGGAGCTATTAGCCACGTGCGTTTTTCTCCAAAAGGAGATCGCATCGCCTTCCTCGACCATCCCGGCCGCTATGAGGTGAGCGGTTCGGTCGCGATGGTAGATCTTGCGGGTAAAAAGACTGCGCTGACCGGAGAGTGGCAAGAAGAGTATGGCCTCGCGTGGGCGCCAAGCGGCGACGAGGTTTGGTTTACCGCAGTCGAAGACGGGGCTACAGAGCGTTCCTTGTGGGCGGTGGACCTTTCCGGCCGTCAGCGCAAGATTTTGCCTGCTGGAGAAGGGTTGACTCTCCGCGATATCGCAACAGACGGACGGGTGCTTCTCAGCGTAGATAACGAACGTTTGGGCATGGCGTTTACCGGCGCGGATGGTTCGAATCAGGATCTTTCTTGGTTCGAGTGGAGCCTGCCTCGCAGCCTGTCATCGGACGGACAATGGATTCTTTTCGGAGAGAACAGCCCGCCCACCGGTAGCGAGGATGCCGTCGCCATTCGCAAAATCGACGGTTCGCCGCCCATCAACCTTGGATCGGGTTCGGCGGAGTCTTTATCGCCTGACGGTAAGTGGGTGCTCAGCTTCACGCAGCGAAATCCGCCGCGGCTAACGTTGTTCCCAGTCGGCGCCGGCAAAACTCAAGAGATCCCGCTGCCTGACTTCGAGCACGTTCAGTTGGGAGGACAATTCCTGCCAGATGGCAAACGTGTCGTGATTGACGGTAACTTGCCCGGTCATGCCGGACAGAGTTTCGTCGTCGATCTTCAAGGCGGGTCCAAGCCACGCGCGATCACTCCAGAGGGATTCTACGCAACCAATCCTTCACCCGATGGAAAGTCGGTGGTTGGCGGAGCAACCAGTCAACCGATGACTGTATTTGCGGTCGACGGTGGGCCGTCCCACACTATTCCCGGGCCCTTGGGATACGTTCCTGCCAACTGGACCGCCGACAGCAAGGGAGTGCTCATCTATCGTCCCGGGGAAGTGCCGATGAACATCTACCGCCTCGATGTGGCGACCGGCAAGATGACGCCGCTTCGCGTCCTCGCTCCACCCGATCGTACGGGTGTCGTCTCCATTTCACCCGTGGTGGGAAATGGAGAGGCCACAGCTTTTGCTTTTGGCTACTATCAGACTCTGTCGGACTTGTTTGTAGTCGGGGGATTGAAGTAGCGATCTACCTGTTTAACACGCCGGCCAGTGTCACCATCGTTTGCGGAGCTCCCACAGGAGCGCCGACAGAGCTAACCACGCAAGAGTGGCTGCCGAGAGCGCCAACCAAGCGGAATGACGCGGCAGGGTCTGCCAAGCCACGAATCCGAAAGCTACCAGACCGATGCTTCCAATTGCAGCGCCTGCGGCGTCAGTGGAAACGGCCTGCGCGGCGCGCTTGGTGCCGTTCAGTCCCAACCGTTCCTTCTTTCCCCGTTCATGTTTTTCGATCAAAGTCGCGCTGGCGGGAAAGATAGCAGGAAAAGCAAGAAACAGTCCTCCGAGGACCGGACCAAACTCCTTGGCAATGATTCCTGCGATTACGGTAACGGATCCTCCGAACACAAATCGCAAGACATACTCGAACCACTTCGTCTCGCCAACATCGGAAAAATCGACTTGAACCTTCATAGCTGAGCGAACCGCAGCCACACAAACCAAAGCCCGAGAGCTGCTGCAAGCCATACCAGAATCGACGAACTAGTGACCGCAAGAGCCCTCCATCGGTGGTGCATCATGACCCGGCTAACCAGCGATGCGCAGATGAAAAATGCAATCGCCCCAGCAATCATCGAGCGAGCCTCGATGGCCGCATACCGGGCTCCTTCGCTCGCTATGGTTAGGCCGAGTGTGGCTAGAGCAACCGAAGGAGCAGCTCCGAACAGTCCGGCAAAACTCTTCGGCTTGAAAAGGCCGCCAAGGATTGCGAACGTGGAAACCACCGTCCCGCCGATCAGGAAACGGAGAACGAGCAACTTCATAGGAGGAGATCCCCGCGTCTTTTAATTCCCAGCTTTCCGCTTGCCGGACTTCACCAACTTCCGCGCTTGATTTGGCCCCTTCACGTCCAACACACGATACTTTTTGTTCGACAGTTGGTGGTAGTCGACAAAAAATTCTTCGAGTTCCCGCACGAAGTGTTTGCCCAAGTCGTCCATGGATTTCACATTGGTCCACGCGTGCGCGTTCTGCTCGATGGCAACGATCCGATCGTTGCGCTTCTTCTTCTTTTTCTCAATTTGCTCACCTTCAATGACTCCAATTGGGCGGCAGCTCAACAAACATCCGGGAAAGGCCGGCTCGTCCATCAAGACCAGAACATCTACCGGATCGCCGTCATCGGCTTTGGTCGAAGGCACAAAGCCAAAGTCGTAGGGAAACGCCATTCCGGCCGGTAACACCGTCTTCAATTCGAAAATGTGTTCGTCAACATCGAAAGCAAACTTGTTGCGGCTTCCCTTGGGCGTTTCGATAACCACTCGAAGCAACTGTTTATCGTCGGCGTCGAACGGTTTAAGTCCGGACGGATTCGCCAACCCTCGCGTTTTCCCACTCTTTTTGCTCATTTCACCCCCGGACAGGATGTTGTGGATGCTGAGAATCTGAATGGGGTTTGTTTCGGGACAGTTCAGTTTTGAATCTTATAGCCGCGGGAAGGCTTCCCTAACCTACTGCAGTGGTCCTTGATAGTCCTGCCTTACGTAATGAAAAAAGATCGATGTCGACGTATGCCGTGCCGGCAGCGGTACGCGCGAGTGAGGAATCGTGCGGCCGCGATACAGCAGAGCATCGCCCAAAGCCTGGTAGACAGTCACGGTCCCAGAAGTTGTATGCAGCACCAGCGGCCAGAATGTAGCGTT
Organism: uncultured Acidobacteriaceae bacterium; assembly: GCA_963708575.1. Taxonomy (GTDB): domain Bacteria; phylum Acidobacteriota; class Terriglobia; order Terriglobales; family Acidobacteriaceae; genus DASVWZ01. Next base: position 2,187,330 of record CAVPTB010000007.1, on the reverse strand, counting down.
GACCGGTTCCGGAGCATAGTCCAGGCACAGACTGAGGCTGATCTCGCACTGCTCCCGATCGACATGCTTCTCAAGTACGGCTCCCGGTTGGTAGGACCCCACGTAGACGTAGGAAGGCTTGACGGGCTCGCCCGCCAGCTCAGAAACTGCGCCCGTCAACTGATGATGGAAAAATCGAGCGACGCTCTCATTATGGGCTACATAGCGAAGTGGACTCTGTCCGTCCCCCAATCGCATCTTGCCAGTGCGGACGCACTGGCGATAATAGCGTCGGAGCGCGGCAATATGGAACGGATGAATTAACCCCGCGAGCGGTACGTATCCACGCTGTCGAAACTGGTCGCCGCAACGCGCCGTGACTTCCTGCCATTGCTGGCGACGATCGGAGGCGAAGCGATCAGGCACGAGGACGTTGGCCTCAGTCAGAATTCTATGTATCCGTGGATGAAGCGTAGAAGGTGCCAAATCTCCAAAAGCGAGGCCACGAAGTTGATCGGCTATTTCCGGTCCCAGCCAGAAAGGCTGAAGTGCGCGAGTGGCCGCATCGATAATCCACACTGTCTCGCCCTGCAGGCAGAAGTTTTCCAGATCTTCTTCGATCAATGGGGATGGCCATCGTCCGGCCGGAAAAATGGAGTCCGCGTTGAAAATCAGACGACGACCAGTCGAGCCCTCCCACTGCCCCGGCTGCAAACGATGCGATGGAACCAGGTGGTCCGGCTGGTCGTCCAGGCGGCAATGGAACGCAGAACGCAGAAGAGGAGCGGCAGATGCGGATCCCGCTGCCCCTTCGACCAATCGCTCAATCCAAGCCAGCCAAGCCAAGTCTTTTACCGGTGAAGCCATCCGTTTACCGTGAAACGGCTGTCGGCAAACTGTCCGCCAGGACACTCGACAGGCGTGATTTCGTGCGCTAGAGAACTAGGGAACACTACCAGTTGATTCTGCTCTGGAACGATGTCCCGGTATTTGGGAGTTGCTGTCAGCCGGTCCCGCTGAGGACGCGACTCGTAGATGCGCAACTCTCCCCCTTGAAAACTCCGGGGCTCCCGGTGAAAGAAGTAAACGAAGGTGACGTCTCGAGATGCGACATCTTCGGCACCATTGTCGGTATGGCAGCGGAAAAAGTCGCCGTGATTACTGGCTGTGACCTGGGCCTCAACCCGCGCGATGGGGAAGTTGGAAATACCAAGTTTGTCGAGAACCTGGGGCAAGCAGCGGCGCAGCCGCTCAACAAGAATCTGCTTGTGCTCGCCGAGTTCCATAAGCACGCGGGATCGACGGTGATCGAAATCCACTCCGCGATAATTGGAGCTTGGCGAAACTACTTCGCTAAGCTGGAAGTCCGACTCACGCGCCAATACATATTCGGTCAGCGAAGCGAGTTCGGCGGGAGCAAGAAACTCGTCTAGCAGAACGTAACTCTGCGTCAGGACCGCCGTACCGCAGCTTTTCTGCCTGGTTTCAGCGAGATTTCCTCCTGGCGGCCCGGGAGAAGGCGGATGTGGGCCGGGCGGGAGATCAGGCGACGGTCCCGGAGGCGTGGAGGGAGGCGCCCCAGCACGCACAATACCTACAGGTTGGCCATGGAGTTCGCCGTCGTGGAGTAAGCGGCGAATCAAACTCTGCCCGAGAGCGGTATAGGCGCGCTCCGTCACCGTTTCAGCGAGGGCGCGCGCGAGAACATTTTCAAACTCGTCCGACGCAGATAGCCGCGTCGTACGTTTCAGTAGATCGGCCAGAAGTTCTCGCTCGCGAACCGTCAAAATCCGGTCGTCGCGAAGTAAACCTTCGGAGAGATTATCGAGCATCTCCCGAGCTTTCATGTCATCACCCCCCGGAAACTAAAGAATAAGAGCAAAGCAGTCCGGGAGCGATAGGGGTAATTCACGCTAACAAAAATCAAAGCAGGAAGAAAGAACAAAGTGAAAAACGCCAAAAAATCACTACGGCAGACTTGCAGGAAGAGTCAACGGGCAGCCATGGCGCCCACGAGCGACCGGAAAATCTTATAGCCGTCAGTTCCGCCGAGCTCAGTTTCACTGAACCGTTCCGGGTGCGGCATCATGCCTAATACGTTTCGGCCGGCGTTACAGATTCCCGCGATGTTGTCGATCGACCCGTTCGGGTTGGCTCCGGTAGTGACCTGGCCTTCGGGCGTGGCATAGCGGAAGATAATGCGGCGATCATGGCGAAGCTCAGCCAGAGTCGCATCGTCACAGAAGAAGTTACCCTCCATGTGTCCGATGGGAATGGTGAGTACCTCGCCTTCACGACATTCGGAGGTAAAGGGCGTGTCACTGGACTCGACACGCACATCAACCGGCTTACAGACATACTTCAGCCCAACGTTCCGCATGAGCGCGCCGGGAAGTAGTCCGGACTCACAAAGAATCTGGAAACCATTACAAATTCCCAGTACCAGGCCTCCCGAAGCCGCGAATTTCTTGACCGATTCCATGACCGGCGAAAACTTGGCGATGGCGCCCGTCCGAAGGTAGTCTCCGAAGGCGAAGCCTCCGGGCACGATGATGGCATCACAGTTCTGCAGATCGTGCGAATCGTGCCAAAGAAACGTGACCGGCTGCTTGGCAACCTGCTGGATTGTCCAGTAGGCATCGTGATCGCAGTTTGATCCAGGAAAGATGATGACGCCAAATTTCATGTCGTTTCCCGTCCTGTGGAAGGTTTATGGTTGAAGTTTAACATGAGAAAAACGACACGCAATATCGTCGACTTTGTGAGGTCTTCCGCGATGAGGGACCCTGATGTTTACGGTTCAGGCATACGTTGGTAACCAGTGACCAGGAGCCGGAGTGCCAAGCATGAGTGTCCCTGATCACCTACGACTTACGGGCGATGCCCTCAAGCATTGGTTTATAGCTCAACTCCAGGATTCTCTGGCTGTCGGAATACTCTGGATGATCGGCCTTTGGATTCTGAGAGTGCCATGGGCGCCGGTATGGGCCGTTCTTGCAGCGGTATTGCAGTTTGTGCCACATCTCGGACCAGTGTTGGGCCTGATCGGTCCCGTTCTGGCGGCGACGTTCCGATGGGGTGATTGGGAGCATCCGCTTTATGTGCTGGCACTTTATGCCGTGATTGCTGTCGTTGACGGCTTTGTGATGCAGCCCTACATCATGAAGAGGACCGCAAGAGTACCTATGTGGGCGTCGATCTTGACGCCGATTGTTTTGGGATTAGTCATTCCGTTCTGGGGCGTCCTGCTAGCCCCGCCACTTCTGGCAGTCGTGTACGCGTACAAAGCGAAGTTCGGAGCTCGAGAGCTCGGTAGCAAGAGCCCCGAAGTGTAAGCGTACGGACACACTAACTTGGGGCCAGGAATTTTGGAAATTCTCATCACCTTGCTGATCAGTTACTTAATGGACTGCTGGGAAGCAAATTCCTCGCGATAGAGGGTCTCGTGTTCGATCACAGCTTTCCGATAGCCCTCGGGATCGATCCATACGGACGAACCTTCTTTCGGGATGCGATCGAGTTTGGAGAGCATGTCGAAGTAAAAGCCATGAGCACCAAGAAAGATGTCGCATGGCAGCGCCTTCAGGACGGCGAAGGTGTGGTCGAAGTCCTCCACGATGTCCGGATACGCGGCGGGTTTTCCATGACTGGGGACAAGTGCGACACCGGGATTGACTGACCAACCACCAACGATGACGACATGGAGGGTACGGCCGGATTCATGCGTCTGCATAGTCCATGTGGTGCAGCCTCGGGTATGGCCGGCTGTCTTGTGCGCGGTAAGAGTCGTGCCGCCTAGGGAAATCACTTCGTTGTCGTGCAACGTGCGGTCCACGCGCGCTGGAGGAAATCGCGGAATTGTGGGATCGAAGTCCGTGGCTCCGCCGTTCTTGATAACATCGACGTCGCCGTCCATCACCATATATTGGGCTTGGGTTTCTTTGAGGACCATGGCTGCCCCGGCGGCGTGATCGTAATGTGCCTGACTATTGAGTAGGATCTTTGTATCCGTCCAACGAAAGCCCAGCTGTTCGACACTGTGCCGAATCTGCGCGGGTGAAGACTCCAGGTTGGCGTTGATGAGAATATTGCCTTTAGGTGTGACGACAAGATAGGCGGCTAGGTCGCGCGATCCCACGTAATAGACATTGCCAGAGATCTTGAATGGAGGTACGGGAGTGGTCCAGTCCGCGGGAACGGCGAGGCAAGCAATCGCCAACGTAAAAATAAGGGCAAGAGAGAAGAGGGCTTTCATGCGACAACCAGAGTACCTCGGGACGGAGCGCGGGAAACGTGAGTTATCGGAATGGTAACTATGAAGCCGCCAAGAGCAGCCCGAGCCTCGGCGTCCCGATATTCAGGGGACCACAGCATCGCTGGAGCCGAATCCTATGCCCTACGGTTGCAATGGCTTGTCATGAGCTTCCAGTGCCCTACAACTGTAAGCCAGACCTTGATGCCCTCCGTGTTATAATCTGTTTTCGCCTGAGTCAGTTGCGAGGCAATTAACGTGATCCCCCTAAGGGCGAATCCCGTGCCATCAGCGCCATTAAAGATTACTAGAGACGAGGTATAGCTATGTCCGGCCACTCAAAATGGGCGACAATTAAGCACAAGAAAGGCGCGCTGGACGCTAAGCGCGGCAAGATTTTTACGCGGCTGATTAAGGAAATTGGCATCGCTGCAAAGAACGGCGGCGGCGATCCAGATACCAACCCGCGACTCCGCACCGCTATCCTGGCTGCCAAGGCCGAGAACATGCCGGCTGACAATATCAAACGTGCCATACAACGCGGTACCGGCGAATTACCCGGGGCTACTTACGAAGAGTTCTCGCTCGAAGGCTATGGTCCGGGTGGCGTTGCGATCTTGTTGGATATCAATACCGACAATCGTAACCGCACGGTCAGCGAGATTCGTCACGCCTTCGGAAAAAATGGCGGCAACATGGCCGAAGCCGGAGCGGTTTCTTGGATGTTCCACAAAAAGGGCGATATCGTCATCCCCAAGTCAGCCGCGAAGGAAGACGATCTCATGGCCATCGTGCTCGATGCCGGCGGCGAAGACTTGAACGATGACGGCGAGAACTGGGAAATCCTGACTGAGCCATCCGCTTACGAGGCGGTCTTGGAGGCGGTAAAGAAGGCCGGCATCGAGCCGGTTTCCGCTAGCGTTACCATGATTCCCCAGAATTACATCAAGTTGGAAGGTTCGGCTGCCAACACCATGATCCGGCTGATGGAAGTTCTGGAAGATCAGGATGATGTGCAAAACGTCCATTCCAACTTCGACATCGATCAGAAACTTCTCGAAGAAGTGGCAGGATAACTTCCGCAATTTTGCAGGTAAGCCGCCCCGCCTGGGCGGCTTTTGTTTTGTATAAAGAAAAGTTTTCAACACTAGAGTGGAAAATCGTGTGGAAAAGCCGGAAAGTAATCACTTAACCGTTTCATCTTGAGAAGCTTTAGCTGTTTGCACTGGCTTTGTGGCTGGCACTTTAGTGGTAAGAGGAACAAAAGGTCATTAATGTTCGGCGCGGAGAAACTTTGAAGGATCGGCTCGACAAATTACTGGTGCTGCGCGGCATGGCCGCTTCGCGCGAGCGTGCTCAATCGCTGATTCTCGCTGGCAAGGTGCTGGTCGACGGCCAGAAGATAGAAAAGGCTGGAACCGCCGTAGGTGCAGATGTTGAGATCCGCTTGCTGGGAGAGGATCTGAAGTTTGTGAGTCGCGGAGGGCTGAAACTCGAGCGCGCTCTTGAGCACTGGCAGATCGATGTGACCAAGAAAATCTGCATGGATGTCGGAACATCCACGGGTGGATTCACCGATTGCTTGCTGCAACATGGGGCCGCTCGAGTCATTGCAGTCGATACCGGTCATGGCCAGATCGATTTTAAGCTGCGGCAGGATCTCCGGGTGCGACTGCTCGAAAAAACCAATGCTCGTTACCTCACGCCAGCACAGATAAACGAACCAGTCGATCTGGTCGTAATGGATGTTTCATTCATCTCTGCGACGCTTGTGATCCCGGCTGTAGTGAGATCCGCATTCCCCGAGAATTCGGAAGCTCGCAAGGGCCGGGGAGTAATCGTTTTGGTCAAACCTCAGTTTGAAGCCGGTCGTGAGCAGGTAGGGAAAGGCGGACTCGTGAAGGATGAAGCGATACAGATGGCTGCAGTCGAAAAGGTTCGACAATGCCTGATTGAACAAGGCTGCCTTCAAACTGAAGTCGTCGACTCGCCCATCTTGGGTGGCGAAGGCAATCGGGAATTTCTCTTGCGAGGCGTGTTCTAAGCAATGGCCGTCCGGTTAGCTGGACAAGCCCGCGCAAAATTACTTGGATAAGGCGCGATTCGGTACAATTCAAATTCAATGGTCACGGGAAACTTTCAACCTTCCAAGCCAAGAGCTGTCGCCATCGTCTCCAAACCGGGAAAGCCGGAACTCGCGGAGCTTGTGCCCGCGCTCCTCCGCTGGTTGCAAGAACGCGATTACCGCGTGATCGTCGATCGGGAAACCGTACCCTTCGCGCCGGGAACCGACGTAGTACCCCGCGAGTTGATGGGTTCGCAACCAATTAATTTTGTCATCGTTCTCGGGGGCGATGGAACCCTGCTTTCCGCAGCTCGTGCTGTTGCAAAAAGCGGTATTCCGGTCTTGGGTATCAATCTTGGATCCTTGGGTTTCTTGACCGAAGTGCCGGTCGAAGAGTTATTCACGCGACTGCAAAGCATCGAGGACGGCAAGAGCGAGGTCGAAACGCGCTCGATGGTGCGCTGTGAGGTAATTCGCCAGGACTCTCAGGTCGCCCGTTACGACGCGCTCAACGACATCGTAGTCGGGAAGGGAACCATTGCTCGGCTCAATCATTGCGATGTGTTCGTCGATGGTGTGTTTGTGTCCGCGTACAAGGCAGACAGTCTGATTATCGCGACCCCCACGGGTTCTACCGCGTACTCACTTTCGGCTGGTGGCCCGATCCTGATGCCCACCGTGAATGCTTTAGTGATTACTCCGGTTTCGGCGCATTCGCTGACTCATCGGCCGGTCGTGGTACCAGAGACGTCGGTGATCGAGTTAGTCGTTAATACTGGCGAAGAGGAAGCCTACTTGAGCGTGGACGGCCAGCTAGGAATGCCGATGTTCGACGGAGATCGGATCCGATGCCACAAGTCTGAAAACCAGGTTCGGCTTTTACGGACCCGGGAAACATTCTTTGACGTGTTACGCACGAAGATGAAGTGGGGACAGCGCTAGACGAGTTTCCGCAAGAACTCCCAATTGTCGCCAGTCGACTTGAACGATTATTCATTATAGGAACGAATTCATGAACAGAACCCTGCTTGCAGCAATTCTCATAGCGTGCGCCATTCCCACCCTTGCCGAATCGAAACCTACGGCTGATTTGATCGTGACGAATGCGAAGGTGTGGACCGTCGACAAGAACCGTCCCACCGCCGAAGCCGTTGCGGTGGCGGGCGATCGCATTATCGCGGTCGGTTCGAAAAGCGAGATCCATGAATTCCAGTGCGCGAATACCCGAGTCGTCGACGCCAAAGGGAAGTTACTGCTGCCCGGGTTTAATGATTCCCACGTGCACTTTATCAGTGGCAGTCGCCAGTTAGAGCAAGTGCAACTGAATGACGTCACCAGTACCGAGGAGTTTCAACGGCGCGTGCAGGAGCAAGTAAAGAAAACTCCTAAGGGGGAATGGGTCGAGGGCGGTGATTGGGACGAGACCAAATGGACTCCGGCTAAGCTGCCAACTAAGGAATTGATCGATTCTTTTTCGCCTGACGTTCCCATTTTTCTGGATCGCTACGACGGGCACATGGCCTTGGCGAATTCAACGGCTTTGCGCCTGGCCGGGATCACTGCACAAACTGCCGACCCACCGGGAGGCGTGATCGTCCGCGATGCCAACGGCAATCCTACCGGGGCGTTGAAGGATGCGGCCAAGTCGGCAGTGTTGAAGATCATCCCGCCGCCCACCCATGAGCGGCTGATGACCATCACGCAGACGGGGTCTGCAGTACGCCGCTTCGCTTGGCCTGACCAGCGTTCAGACCATGACGGAAGACAAAATCGATAGCTTCGAGACAGTTCGGGTGTACCGGGAACTTCTTCAGCACGGCGATCTGACCTTGCGCTTTTATGTTGCCGCACCGATTTACGACTGGGACAAAGAGGCTGCGGTGGGCGCGGGACATGCGTTTGGAACACCGTTTCTGCGCATCGGGGCACTAAAGGCGTTTGCTGACGGGTCGTTAGGTTCTGGGACAGCGTATTTTTTTGATCCGTACAGTGACGAACCGGGGAACTCGGGAATCTTGGGAGCAGAAATGCATCCTCTCTCGCAGATGCAGACCTGGGTGACCAAAGCGGATGCAGCGGGCCTGCAAATTTGCATCCATGCCATTGGAGACCGGGCGATCTCCACCGTGCTCGATATGTACACCGTTGCGCTGAAGGAAAATCGCGGTACCGACCATCGCTTTCGAATTGAGCATGCGCAACACATGGCGGCAAAAGACTTCGATCGATTTTCTCAATTAGACGTAATCGCATCCGTGCAGCCCTATCAAGCGATCGACGATGGCCGCTGGGCGGAGGCCCGAATCGGTCATGATCGCGCCAGCCGAACCTATGCCTTCCGCACATTCCTGAATCAAGGGGTGCGCTTGGCCTTTGGGACCGATTGGGACGTTGCGCCTTTGAATCCCTTGTTGACCGTGTATGCCGCAGTCACGCGCGCCACGCTTGACGGCAAGAACCCAAATGGCTGGTTCCCTGAGCAGAAACTCTCGGTTGCGGAAGCGATCGAAGCTTATACGATGGGATCGGCTTACGCGGAGTTCCAGGATCGCGAGAAAGGCTCCATTACGCCGGGCAAACTCGCCGATATGGTGATTCTGAGCGAGGACATACTCTCCATCGCTCCAGAAAAAATTCGCGACGTCCAGGTGGAAAAAACCTTTGTAGGTGGCAAAATCGTTTGGGACCGAGAGCGCAAGGACGCAACCCAGTGAAAGCCGCGCCCGGAGCAGTGTGCAAGAGTTTGCACTCTTAAAATTTTCGGTACTCCTGAGGATTGATCACTATTGAATCGCGTGCTAGACTCGCTGTCCTCTGCAGCTTTTCAAGCGTAGCGGGCTCGGGATTGCCACGGACCCGGTAGTGAATCACTCCAGGAGGAAGTAAATGACTCGCAACAAGTCTGCTTTACCACTAGTTCTGCTGGCGTCGACAGTGCTGTCTTTGACAGCCGCTGCCTCCGCCCCAGCGTTGAAATTCACCTTCAAAGATGTCACAGTGCCCAAGGCTCTGGAAACCGATAGTTATGGCGTCAATAACGCTGGCACGATTGCTGGCGATTACATCGATGCCAGTAACGTTCAGCACGCGTTGATCCTGGCCGGCAAGAAAGTCACGAAAGTCGACGTTAAGAATTGCTCCGTAACGGCCTTCTACGGAATCAACAAGACGAACGTAGCTGCAGGATGGTGCACTGACAACAACACTGGCGAAAGCGATGCTTTCACCTATGCAAAGGGTAAGATCACCAAGATCGCTTACCCGAAGGCGGTATCGACCCAGGCTCAACGGCATTAATGATTCTGGTGCTGTTGTTGGCAACTATATCGATTCCACCGGCACCCAGAATGCGTTCTTGTATTCCGCCAAGAAGTACACCAAGATCACCCCTCCTTCAGGCGTAGCCTCTACGGCGAATGCGTGGTCGATCAACAACAAGGGCGTCATCGCCGTTTATGGCTCCGACACCAACGGCAATTACGTTTCCGGCACCACCGCTGACAAAGGTAAAACTTACAAGAAGTTTGCCTATGCCAAGGCGGGTACTCTCGGAACCGTCATTCACGGAGTCAACAATAAAGGCGACGTGGACGGAACGTATTTCGACTCCAACAGCGCCGCCCACGGAGTCTTGTTGCATGGTGGCAAGTACTATTCGTTCGATGATCCGAAGGCGAGCAACAGCACGCGCGCTGATGGCTTGAACGACACCCTGGAGATCGTTGGACGCTACACCCCATCCGCGGGTGGCAACTTCGGTTTCTCTGCCCAAGCGAAGTAATTGCTGCAGAAGTTGAAGAACAGAGAGGCGGCGGGCTTCGGCTCGCCGCCTTTCGTATTGCGAATGCTACTTTTCTAAGCGGAGTAAATCGGAGGAAGTTTCACGCCGGCGAATCACCTTTGCCGAATTTCGTTCGACCAGAATCTCGGCGGGACGAAGACGTGTGTTGTAGTTCGAAGCCAGGACCATGCCATATGCTCCGGTATCAAGAAGTGCGAGCAGGTCGCCTTCGGCAGTTCCTCCCAAATGGCGGTCACGCGCGAAGAAGTCTCCCGTCTCACAAATGGGGCCAACGACATCGACTGTTTCGGTTGCCAACGAAGCATCGGGTTTCACTGGAACGATCTCGTGATAGGCCTTGTAGAGTGAAGGCCGGACCAAGTCATTCATCGCAGCGTCCACAACTAGAAAATTTCGTGGGCCGTTGGCCTTTTTGTAAAGAATCCGCGTAAGCAGTACTCCCGAAGACCCAATAATCGATCTCCCCGGTTCCAGCAGCAAGTGAACTTTGAGCCCGCGTAACGGCGCAAGCAAGGCGTTCGCATACGCCTTCACGTCGGTGCGAAGATTCGCGGCCTTCTGTGCGCCGTTGTAGTCAATTCCGAGTCCTCCACCTGCATCCACGTAATCAATCGTATGACCGGTACTACGCAACTGGAGAACCAGTTCCGCCACTCGTTCCATCGTCGCTGTAAATGGACGCATATCGGTGATCTGTGAGCCGATATGAACGCTGACGCCGGCCACCTTCAGGAATTTCTGTTTTGACGCCACGGCGTACAGCTCTGTCGCCTGCTCAATCGGAATGCCGAACTTGTGTTCATGGAGTCCGGTTGAAATGTAAGGGTGAGTTTCGGCGGAAACGTTTGGATTTACACGCAACGCGATTCGGGCAGTCTTTCGCGTTTGCGCCGCAACGTTGGCTAATGCCTGCAGTTCAGACTCGCTCTCGACATTGAACAGAAGTATTCCCGACTGGAGTGCAGCGAGCATTTCCTCGCGAGTCTTTCCGACGCCTGAGAAAACAACTTTCTTCGCCGAGGGCTTGGTTGCCCGCAAAACCCGCTCAAGCTCTCCCCCGGAGACTACATCGAAGCCGCATCCCAACTTGCCGAGCAGACGCAAAACCCCTAGCGTTGAGTTGGCCTTTACCGAGTAGCAGATGGTGTGTGGAACCTTTCGAAATGCATCCTGGAACGCCTTGACCCGCTCGCGGATTGCCGCAGCGGAATACACGTACAGCGGAGTGCCATACTTTTCCGCAAGTCTGCTGAGTGGAATGCCCTCGCAGTGCAGTTCGGACTTCTGCCCTCTCTCGCGAAACACAAACCCTGGAGGGCGGCTGTGGCAGTCAGGGGTCACTTGCGTTTTGCGGGACCACCTTTGACCCGAATCACCACCACCGTCTGGTCGTCAAAGGCCTCCACGCCGGAGGCATGTTCGGCCACCACTTTGAAAATGATTTTCACCAAAGCTTCCGGTGAGGCATTGGAGTTCTGGGCGACGATCTCTTCAAGCCGCTCGCGTCCAAACAGTTCTCCATCTCGATTAGTCGCATCGAGAATGCCATCGCTGAAGAAGACAAACATATCTCCGGGCTTGGCGTTGAAAGTTAACTCGTCGTAGTCGGTCTCTTCAAACAGTCCCAAGGGGATTCCGGTTGCCTCAATGATCTCGGTCCGCCCGTCATGGCTGTAGATTGGGCGCGGCAAGCCGGAATTGGAAATGCGAAGTGTGCGGTTCACGTCTTCCCACACCGCATAGATGAGCGAAACAAACTGCCCTTCGATCCGGCGCTCTCCCAGCGAAAAATTGACCGCGGACAACATCTCCGCCGGAGCCGGCTCAATCGGAGCGTGCGACCGCAGGATCCCGCTTACCAGGGCCGCGTAAATGGCGGCCGGAGCACCCTTGCCGCTGACATCGCCCACAATGATCGCGGTGCGTGAAAAGGCGTAACTCACGAAGTCGTAAAGGTCGCCGCCGATGGCACGTGCCGGAACGAATTTCGCTGCGATCTCGAGGTTCGAAGGTTTGGGCACAACGGGAGGCAGCAGCGCGAATTGCAACTCCCGCGCCATTGCCAAGTCCCGCTCCAACCGCTTTTCCTGCAGACCAATTTGCTCGTAAAGCTGCGCGTTCTCGATCGCAATGGCAACTTGTGCCGCTAAGGTCGTGACCGTGCGGCGATGGTCCTCTGTGAAGAAGCCACGGCGCGTGTGCTCAAGGTCGAGCACTCCGATTACTTTGTCCTTGTAAACGAGCGGCACCGCCAACTCCGACCTGGTCTCCGGATTCAAGCGTATGTACCGTGGATCCTTGTTGACGTCCGGAACCAGCACCGCTTCCTTGTGCTGTGCCGCGTATCCAACCACCCCGCGCCCAAGTGGGATGTCGTGTTTTAGTGCGATATTTTCCTGGAAACGCAACGAGAAACGATGTTGTAGCTTGTCGCCCTCGGTATCGACCAGAAGGATGCTAAACATCTGGTAATCAATCAGACGGCTGAGCAGTTCGGCAATCCGCTTGAGCAACTCGTCAACATTAAGAATCGACGTCAGCTCGCGTGCGATTTCATTCAGCAGAATGAGCGTGCGCGCTTGGCGAGTACTGCGCGTGTAAAGCCGGGCATTCTCGATGCCTACCGCCATACGCGAAGCGATAAGCGTCAGAAGCCGCTTGTGTTCCTCAGTGAAATGATTGGATTGCTGCGATTCGAGGTCAATAACCCCGATCAGTCGGTTCTTGATAATCAGCGGGACAGCCAGCTCGGACCGGACATTTGGCACCGCCGAGATGTAGCGCGAATCCTGAGTGACGTCATCGACCAGGATAGGCTCCCGCCGTTGCGCGGCCAATCCCGTAACCCCTTCTCCCACCTTGATCCGAACCCGCTCAGCAACTTCCTTGGAATAGCCAACTTGAAAGCGGAAGAACAGCTCCTGAGTCTTGTCGTTCAGCAAAAGAATGGCAAAAATCTCGTAATCAATGACCTTGCGGACGAGTTCCGCTACGCGGCGCAGCGTAGTGTCAAGATCCAAGGTAGTGTTGACCACATCCGCTACTTCCAGCAGCAGTGGATCAATCTTGGATGGAATCTCCGGTTGAGCTGAAACTGTTGGCACTTGTCTTATGATAGCAGCCGCTCTGTCGTGGACTGTGGAAGGCTGCCTGCTGATCAACAGCCAGGTTAGCCCTCCCTCGGCACAACACAGATGTCCGGCAGGTTACGATACTTTTCCGCGTAATCGAGCCCGTACCCGACCACAAATTCATCAGGGATGCGAAAGCCTACGTAATCCGCCTCAATGGGCATCTTGCGGCGGGAAGGCTTATCCAGCAGCGCGGCGATTTTCAACGACTTAGGTTGGTGCGCCGACAACAGCTTCTTCAGAAACGTCAGGGTCAGGCCTGTGTCGAGAATGTCCTCGACCAGGATGACATTGCGGTCCCGCATGGACTGGTCCACATCCTTGGTGAGCCGCGCTTCGCCCGTGGAATCCCAGCCAGTCTGCAACTCTTGAGTCGGGGTTGGACGGTTCCCATAGCTGGATACTCCAATGAAATCGAAGGACGCGTCCAGTTCGACGTGCCGCGCCAAATCCGCCAGGAAAATGGCCGCGCCTTTTAGCACGCCGACAAAGATCACGGTCTGATGCGCAAAGTCCCGGGAGATGTCGGCTCCTATCGCGGCCACCCGGTAAGCAATTTGTTCGCGCGAAATCAACACTTTCAACTCAGTCACGGTGAACATAGTACCGCCGACAGTAGATGTGGCCCTAGAGGAAAGTTTTGTAAATGGGGAAAGGGCCTGACCACAATGGGCCGGGTGGAACCAGCACAATCAATGTCTTCATGCCAGATTTTACCCGCGTTGCGCTTGTGACCTGGCGCTCAATAGAATGTCTAAGTGATACTTGCGACAATGCTGACTCTGGATTGAGGACACGAATGAATTTGAACGGAATCAAATTGACCTGGCTCGGACACGCCACGTTTCGGGTAGAAACTCCCGAAGGGAAAACCGTAATCATCGATCCGTGGGTCATGGGAAATCCGGCCTGTCCGACCGGCGAGAGATCCGTCAAGAAGGTCGATCTGATGCTGGTCACACACGGTCATGGGGACCATATCGGCGACGCGGTCGAGATTGCCAAGAAGCACAAACCTAAGGTTGTTGGCATCCCCGAGTTGTGCGGCTGGCTGCACAAGAAAGGCGTTGAGAATCTTTCCGAGATGAATAAAGGTGGTACCCAGTCGATCGAAGACGTGAAAGTCACCATGGTGCACGCTGACCATTCCTGCGGAATTCAGGATGGCGACGACTTTGTTTATGGCGGCGAAGCCTGTGGCTACGTAGTGCAGTTTTCCAACGGATTGAAGATTTATCACGCCGGTGACACCAATGTGTTTGGCGACATGGCCATCATCCACGAACTCTATGCGCCGGATATTGCCATGATTCCGATTGGGGATCACTACACCATGGGACCACGCGAAGCCGCCCACGCCTGCAAGTTGCTGAAGGCCAAAACAGTCATCCCCATGCACTTTGGAACCTTCCCGGTACTGGTGGGCCGGCCGAGTGACCTGAAGAAGTTGGCGTCGGGAGTGGAAGTGCTCGAGATGAAGCCGGGACAGACGCTGTCGTAATCTAGAGTCATTCAATCGTCATCCGCAGAGATGTAGCACGTCTCTGCAGCCAAAAGAGAGAGAGAAAAGACTTTGTCTGAACAAACGCAAACCAAACCGACCTGGCGCCACTACGGAGACATCACCAACCCCGCCGTCGACGACTATCTTTTCTCCTTGCTGCCACCACGCGATGAAGTCCTGACCGAGATGGAGTCCGAAGCCACGAAACGCAAAATTCCTATCGTAGGTCCCGCCGTGGCGCGAATCCTCCACCAGGTGGCATTGATGATTGGAGCAAAGACCGTATTCGAGATGGGCTCTGCGATCGGCTACTCAACCATTTGGTGGGCGCGCGCCGTCGGAAAAGATGGCCGCGTCTATTACACCGATGGCGACCGCAAGAATGCCAATGAGGCCCGTGGTTATTTCGAGCGCGCAGGGGTCGCCGACCGTATCGAAATTAAAGTAGGCGACGCGCTCGAACTGATTTCCGAGCAGAAGCAGGAGTTCGATATCGTCTTTAACGACATCGATAAGCAGGACTACCCGCGCGCCATGAAACTCGCCTTGCCCAAACTGCGCAAAGGGGGCTTATTCATCACTGACAACGTCCTGTGGAGCGGACGCGTGGCGGACGAGAAGAATCAGGAAGCCACCACCAAAGCGATCCGCGAACACAATCGCGCTCTTTACGCCAATAAGGACTTGTTCAGCACGATTCTGCCGATCCGCGACGGCCTGTCGATAGCGGTGAAGAGCTAACAAAGATGTCGGCGCGGGTTCGCGCCTGGCCTCATATGGACTTGACGGGCAGAAGTGTCAAATCCTCGACCAACCCTACTTCCTTCTGCAAGAACGGCTCCGCATAAGTCACGCCCGCGAGCATGCCATAATACCGAGCCATTGCCTCAATGCGCGAGCGTATCTCTTCCTTAGCAGGGAAGATGTCTTTCCCGGCATCCTGATCGCTGAACTGCGATTTGTAGGCCATCAGCGATTCGATACGCTTTTCAAATTGATCGGTAATATCCACCACAAAGCTTGGCCTGATGTCGTAATACAACGTCGCGTAAATGATCTTGAACGGCCGGTGCGGAGGCAGCGGATCGTTGATCCAGCCCGGTACGGCGAACGCCAGCTTCGCCAGGCCTGCTAGAAAACAGGCCTCATAACCCAGCGTCGAAGCAGTGTAATGGTCGGGATGTCGTCCCTGCCAGTAGGGAAGAATGACGACTCGCGGCTGCTGTTCCCTAAGCACGCGCGCCACCTTCAGTCGATTCTCCCACGTATTCTCCACCCGTCCGTCCGGAATATCCAGCGCCTCGCGGTGGGCCACGCGCAGAATTTTGGCCGCGGCCGCCGCTTCCTGCTCGCGCTCCTCAGCCGTTCCGCGGGTGCCCATTTCTCCTTGAGTGAGGTCAAGGATGCCGGTACGATGTCCGGCTTCGGCCATCTTTAAGAGCGTTCCACCGCAGGTCTGCTCCACATCGTCACGGTGAGCAGCAATCGCCAAAATATCGAGAGGCATGTATCTACCAGTGTAAGGTGAATCGCGGGCAAGGGGAAATCCCGCCATGGGTGACGCAGCGCCCTTTTGGGTGGCAAAACAACCACCCTCTTCCTTGGGTGGTAGTATCAACTCAACCTCCTGCCGCTGGAATGAGGCTCCTGTGGATTCAAAAAGTCGTCCTTTAGTCCTGCTTACCGGGGCTTCCGGCTATATCGGGGGACGCTTGCTCAAAAGCCTCGAAGAAACCGGTTGGCCAGTTCGCTGTCTTGCCCGGCGCCCGGATTTTCTCCTCTCCAAAGTTGCAGCTACGACCGAAGTGGTGAAAGGCGACTGCCTCGATCTTGGTTCGTTGTCTGTTGCGATGTCCGGTGCGCACACTGCGTACTACCTTGTTCACTCCATGGGTTCCTCAGGACGGTTCGAACAAGAGGACCGCCAGGCCGCACAGAACTTTGCCGACGCTGCACTCGACTCAAAATTGCAACGCATCATCTACCTGGGGGGATTAGGCACCGCGGGCAAATCATTGTCCGCTCACCTGCGGAGTCGTCACGAAGTGGCGGACATATTACGCACTTCAGGAGTTCCGGTCATCGAATTTCGTGCCTCCATTGTGATTGGATCAGGGAGCCTCTCGTTTGAAATGATTCGCGCTTTGGTACAACGCTTGCCGGTGATGATTTGCCCCCGTTGGGTCGACGTGAAAGCCCAGCCCATCGCGATTGAAGATGTCGTTGCCTACTTGATGGAGGCGCTCGAATTACCGCCAGATCAAGGCGCCACATTTGAAATCGGAGGGACTGACCAAGTCAGTTACGGCGAAATCATGCAGGAATACGCCCGGCAATGCGGGCTTCGCCGTTGGATGATCCCCGTTCCAGTGCTGACTCCGAGGCTATCGAGTTTGTGGCTCGGTCTCGTTACCCCGATATACGCGCGTATAGGCCGAAAGCTCGTCGACAGCATGCGCAATCCAACTTTGGTGCAAGATACATCTGCGTCAAAGATCTTTCGAGTCCGGCCGAAGGGTTTGACCGAAGCAATCGCCAGGGCTCTCCGCCACGAAGACCGGGAGTTCGACCTGACTCGCTGGTCCGATGCCCTTTCTTCAGGAGGTAGTCGGCCCACATGGGGCGGAGTCCAGTTCGGAACCCGTCTTGTCGATTCCCGGACCGCGCAAGTCTCGGTTTCACCTCATGACGCATTTGCTCCTATTCAAAGAGTCGGCGGAGCGAACGGCTGGTATTTCGCAAATTTTCTGTGGAGGCTGCGCGGCTTCCTTGATCTCTTGGCTGGTGGTGTAGGCTTTCGCCGCGGACGCCGCGATCCCCGCACCCTAGCGGCGGGGGACGCGTTGGATTTCTGGCGAGTCGAGAGTTTTGATCCGGATCATCGGCTTAATTTGACTGCGGAAATGAAAGTTCCCGGGCGTGCCTGGCTGCAATTCGAAGTCGAACCGAACAGCAGTGGCTCGACAATCCGGCAAACCGCAATCTTCGATCCGGCCGGTCTCGCCGGCCTTCTTTACTGGTACACACTCTATCCGGTACATCGGTGGATATTCCACGGCATGCTCTGTGAAATCGCCGCCGCAGCAGAGCGCAAAAAGCAGAGCGTCCCGCAACATGCAGCCTGAACAGCTACACGGCAGCTAGTCGGCCTGGAAGCAGCTCAGTCCAAATTACCCTGTTCGATTACCACGTTCTCCCGCACAATGAGCCGATGGGCGGCCATTTCCTTAAGCTTTGGCATGACCCGGGTGACGTGCTCGTCCGTATCGACGAAGATGATAATCACAGGCAGCTTTCCTCCGGCATCGACGAGATGACTGCTCTTGACTCTCATTCGACCCATGAAACCTCCGGCACCATGCAGAGCGACGGCGGCGAAGGCATTTTCCTGGCGAAGGTAGTTGAGGATTTCCACGTGCAAGGCGCGGCCCTGAAACTTGTCGCCTTCCATCAGATAGATCGTGACTTGAACAGCCATGGGAGTCGGCATTTATAGTACTCGCGCCAGAGCCATCCCGGCGAGTGCACCGGCGAGACAGAGGATGTTGTTGGCGAAAAAGTTGACCAGCATCAAATGCCATTGGCCCTGTTCAAAGTACGCCATGGTCTCAAATGCGTAACTCGAAAAAGTCGTAAACGCGCCGCAGAAGCCCACCACAGCCAGCAGCCTCCACCGCGGATCAATCAGCACCCGCTCCGTGGCCCAGATCATGAAAAATCCCACCAACATGCTGCCACTCACGTTGATGAACAGGGTGCCGTAAGGAAAGGCCGGACCTAAAATCTTGGCGGCATAACGGCTGATGAGGTAGCGCGCGTTGGCGCCGATAATGGCGCCGACGGAGATAACGAGCAGGTCGTTGCTAGGTAAATCGGGCACGATAGAGTTCTCCCTACAAGTGTGTAGGAGTTATCAGCCCGATAGGGTTACTGGCCTGGTCCGGGCGGTTATGGCGAACTCCATCGCCTGCATATTTTTACCACAGACACCGCACAGCCCAAAAACACTTTGGTTGGAACCGTGCCAAGCGCCTACTATCGCATGGACAGGGTCATTTCTTTCTTTCCACCAGGAAGTGCGCCAACGACTTCAGTGTCTCAGCCCGATCCCCAAAACCTCCCAGAGCAGCGATCGCCTTGGAGACAAGCGCATCCGCTCTCTTCAAGGACTCCTCAATCCCAAACAGCGCCGGATACGTAGCTTTCTCCGCCGCCGTGTCTTTCCCCGCGGTCTTGCCTAGCTGTTCCGAAGTCTGCGTGACGTCAAGCACATCGTCGACAATCTGGAACGCCAATCCGATCGATTGACCAAATTCGCGCAACTTGGCAACCGCATCGTCCTTGGCTCCCGCATAAAATCCCCCGCTGACTACACTGGCTGTAATCAACGCCGCCGTTTTCGAGCGATGAATGTATTCGAGAGTGGCGAGATCGGGCCTCTTGTGTTCAGCCTCAAGGTCGACGACCTGGCCTCCAATCATCCCGTCGATGGTGCCGGTCCCGTGCGCGATCTCCGCAATAATGCGCACGCGCGCTTCCGGCGGACATGGCAACGCCGCTAGCACTTCATAAGCCTGGGTTTGCAGCGCGTCGCCAGCCAGAATGGCGATAGCTTCGCCGAACGCCTTATGACATGTCGGTCGGCCTCGTCGCAGGTCGTCGTTATCCAGTGCCGGAAGATCGTCGTGAATCAGCGAATAGGTATGTAGCATCTCCAGTGCGGCGCCAAGATCGGCAATGCCGGTGGGCAGGGAACCGGCAACCGTCCGTCCGGCTTCCATGCACAGAATCGGACGCAGCCGCTTGCCTCCGGCGAACACGCTATGACGCATCGCCTGATGAATCGAAGTCGGATGTTGGGTGGAAGGTGGCAACAGGCGTTCGAGCGACGCGTCCGCGAGCCCTCGGCCAGTTTCCAGAGTCTCTTTCAGCATGTCGGTGAGTATAACAAGTGGAACTGGTCGCGCTCAGTGGCGCACCGTACTTCGCGAAAAACGAAATCTCAAAGGGTGGCAGGAGCGCGACCAAAATGTGCGGCAACACCTCCCAAAACAAAAAGGCACCGATGGGTGCCCTTTGCGTGAACAGAATGACCCTTAAGCCGCTGCGGCAGACTGCATTATTCTCGCGCTTCCTATCGCCGAGCGGACAATTGCAGACACGTCGGAAGAGGAACAAATGTCCACGGCTCCCGCACTGAGAGCGGCTGTCCACATGTCTTCATCCGCCAATCTGTGAGTACAAACAATTGATGTCCGGGGAAAGTCTCGCGCCAGACTTTGCACCTCGGAAAGAGAGGCAACCTCCATATCGAGGATCGCGATGCCTACTCTGGAACCAGTGATGAGCTCGCGCAATTCGACTAAGGAACTCGCGAACTCAATAGAACGAAACGAATCGGAGAGCGCAGACGCCACGGACTTGGCTATGCGCCCATCGCTCTGGAGGATTACTACATAGAGCGGCTGCATACTTTCCTCGATCTTCTACCGCTTTGAACGGTGGTGCTGCCGTGATAACGCCTTCGGCGTTACCACAGTCATGGATGCCGACGAACCACGAGCACCGAAATTCCAGCCTACTTACGTCCGGAAGGAACTTCGGATACTGGCTCGAATGGTTCAGCCTGGAATTTCCCGTTTTGCTTGAGCAGGATTTCCACCTTGCCCTCCGCTTGCTCCAATTCTTTGCGGCAGGCGGTGGAAAGTTGCATTCCTTCTTCGAACAGCGTCAGGGATTTATCGAGAGGTACTTCGCCCTTCTCGAGTTCCTGGACAATCTTGTCCAGACGCTGAAGACACTCCTCAAACTTTGCCAAAGGGAAAACTCCTGCTTCTATTTTAATGCACTATGGGGATGGAAGTGTCCACTAGAAATGTGGATTTTCACAGACAATTCACGAGAAGCTATACCGAAGCGGGACGCGATGTCCCCAGAGCTTCGAGTACGTCGACCGCCGATGTATACCGTCCCAGCGGGGCGCTTACCTGGGCTCCTTGAACCAGCCCTCGAACCGCAACTAGCATCTCGCGGGCAACGGCGATACCTTCCTCGCGTGCAGCCTCCGGGCTCTTGGCCCGGGTCATACGGTCGAGAATAGAATCCGGGACGGAGACCCGAAGCTCGTTTTTCATGAATTCGGCGTTGCGGGCGCTTACCAGCGGCCAAATTCCGGCAATCACCGGAATTCGGCAGTGTTCGATTCGCCGTATGAATGCCTCCAGCAGCGCCAGATCAAATACCGGCTGCGTCACGGCGTACTCGGCTCCAGCTTCGACCTTGTATTCGAAGCGCCGGATCTCTTCGTCCAGATCTGAGATTCCCGGGTTCGCCCCTACGCCAATGACGAACGCGGTGCCGGTCCCGATCGGGTTCCCGCCGATGTCCAGCCCCCGATTCAAGCCGTGAACCACATTCACCAGTCCGATGGCATCCACGTCAAATACAGCGGTAGCATCGGGATAATTTCCCATCTTCGGAGGGTCGCCGGTGATGCAAATCAGGTTGCGAATTCCCGTAGCCGCCGCGCCTAACAGATCAGACTGAATTCCCAGAACATTACGGTCGCGGCATGTATAGTGCAGAATCGGTTCAATCCCCACCTCGCGCTGAATCAACAACGATACCGCCTGATTACTCATGCGGGCCGAGGCGCGAGGACTATCGGGAATATTGACCGCGTCCACTCCAACCGATTTCAGGAAGCGCGCACCTTCCACTTCCTTGCGAATGTCGATACCCTTTGGCGGAACAATCTCCACCATCGTGATGAAAGCGCCCGAGGCGATTCGGGCGCCGAGCTGGGAGCGTTCGTGAAGAGGCACCGAAGGAGTGGCAACCAGCTTCGGTTCAGAAGATGAATGTCCCGGAGTAGTTCGGGAACGCGCCTCCCCCGCCCGCAAAGCCGACTTCATCACCCGGATATGGTCGGGCGTAGTTCCACAGCAACCGCCCACCAGTCGTACTCCGGCACTCACGAACTTCCGCGCGTAGCTCGCCATATATTCCGGCGAGCATAGATAGATGTTTCTTCCTTCGACAGATCGAGGAATTCCGGCGTTGGGTTGGGCGGCCAATGGCAATGCCGTCAACTCGCGAATTCTCTCCATGGCTTCCAGCATGGCGACGGGGCCCACACTGCAATTGCAGCCAAGTACGTCGACCTCCCACTCTTCAAGGCGCGGCACAAAGACCTCTGGTGTCGAACCGTCCAGGCAGTTTCCATCTTCATCGATAGTGACTTGCGCAACTACTGGGATTTTCGGATTTACGTCGCGGGCTGCAAGCACTGCCTGATGAAGTTCCTCGAGGTACCCAAAGGTTTCCAGAATGATCAGGTCGGCACCGCCTTCTATCAGAGCAGCGATCTGCTCGCGGAAGGCCGTCCGAGCTTCCTCGAAGGAGGTCTTACCCAGCGGCTCGATTCGTACTCCAAGTGGCCCAACGGAACCGGCCACCCACACGTCGAAGCTTTTTGCGGCTTCTCGTGCTAGGCGAGCCCCCGCAAAATTGATGTCATGGACCTTGTCCGCGAGACTATGCCGTCCAAGCCGGAACGAGTTGGCCCCGAACGTGTTTGTTTCCACGATTTCCGCGCCGGCCTGCAGGTATTCGTGATGAATTCCCCGGATCAGGTCGGGCTGCGACAGATTCAGTTCGTCATAGCAGCGATTGATGAAAATCCCCTTACTATAGAGAAGAGTGCCCATGGCACCGTCACATAGCACCGGAGACTGCTTCAGCCGTGCCAGAAAATCGTCGGACATCCAATTGAGAATACAGGATGGTCAACCGTTTTGCACAGGCAGCAAGTTTGGCATATGGACGCCCGCCCCAAAAAAACTGCTCTGATATAATCCCCCTTCTAGCATCTAAATCACTGTCCTTCATTCTCTTTGGAGTCCCAGGTTTGAAGAAAACCCTTGTGAGTGTAGCTGTGCTCGTGGCCATGAGTGTGGCTATTGTTTCGTGTGGGGGCGGCGGTTCCTCTTCCACCACCCAGAAGGCCAGTGGCCTCAGCTATCGGGCGTTTGTATCCAATCCTCTCTATCCCAACAGTAGTCTCGAACAGCCCGGTGCTGAACATCGTCAACGCCACCAACGATGCCCTCTCTCCATCCGTCGTCAGCTTGTTGGGGAACCTGGCGCAACCAGGAATGATGGTCGAGGCGCCGGCGCTGAAATATACCTTGGTCTACAGTCCGGCAGGAAACGCCATCGCGGTGGTCGATAACACCACCGAAACTGTCGCAAGCATCTCCGGGACCACCAGCGTGGTTCCGACAGTTACTCTGCCCGGGCCCACCGAAAGCTTTGTGGTCGCGCCGAACAATACCACCGCTTACATTGCGGTTCCGACCGCTCCCGTGACCGGAAGATCTCCTGGGCTGGTTATCGTGTTGAATATCACCACCGGCTCGATCAGGGCCGAAATCCCCGTGGCGGGTGCTCATTTTGTCGCACTTAGCCCCGATGGAAATAGCCTGCTCGTTTTTAGCGATGGGTCTGACTCGGTCACGGTGATTGCGACGATTCTTGATCGGCAGCAATGAACAGGGTTTGACCACGGTCGTACCTGGGTTCGATCATCCCGTGGGAGCACTGTTCAACGGTTCGACCGCCTACGTATTTAACTGCGGACCGGAGTGTGGCGGCACAGCCGCGGGAATAAACACCTTCACTGTGGGTTCGACTCCTTCTGCCATTCTTCCAACCCCGGGCGCAACCTACGGCATATTGAGCGGAGGCACGTTGTGGGTTGCAGGAACACCGCCTAACACTCCTTGTCCGTCGGGTACTGCCGCCCCCAAATGCGGCACGCTCACCGCCGTCGACACTTCGAACATGACGGTGAGCAACGGGCCGATACTCATCACCGACGGTTACCACAACCGCATGCAGATCAGCGACAACGGGCAGCTCTTCGTGGGTGCAAGATCATGCAGCAACGTGAACACGACCTCTGAGGTGCGTGGCTGTTTGTCGATTTACAACACCACGACCGCGACCGTTGTAATCCCTCCCGCGCTTGGGGACGCTACCGGAATCCAGCCGGTACTGGGCCGAAACGTCGTTTACGTCTGCCAAGGTGGCGCGTTCCAAATATTTGACACCACCACGGATAAGTTGCTGGTCCAGCAAACAGGAACCGTGATCGTCGGCCAGTCCTTTGACGTGAAGCTCGTCGACCCACCTCAATAGCTTCCGCTGCGCATTGATCAAAGCTGCCCGAGACCCATCGGTTTGTGGGCGTTGGAGAGGCGTAGGGGTCACGAAACTAAAGTTATTTCGCCGGTACGAGTCTGAGCGAGTGAGTTTGAGCGGACTGCACGGTCTTCTCGGAAAAAGGCCATGCCAAGGTAGTGCCCTTATACCAGGCGTCCCACTGATCCATGTAGAAAGGGCTCGCAAAGTTTCCCGCTTCACCTGTCACCAGGTTGAAAGTCGACTGATCGAAGTTCGATAGGTCATCGGTGATGCGTTCCGACGGCCCCGCCCCGCGAGTCACTGCCTTCACCGTGTATCCGCTTCCGGACTGCGTCTTGAGGCCAGGTCCCGTCCAACGATTGAGCAACGGTAATTTCCCCAGCACCGGGTTCTGAATTTCTACGGGATTGTAGTCGCCCCACTTCCAGCGATTCAGGTCTGTCGGCCCGCTGGCGATGCCAGCCTCCAAAGCCGCCGTCAGCAATTCATCGTAATTCGCAAAGGAGTTCGGTAGCCACCGGCCGGGCTGCCGTTCCAGAATGTTGCTCAACCAGACCGTTTCCATCATCCAGCTATAACTCTTCCAGCTCAGCGACGCTTTATCCGAAGCCACCGCACCAAGCTTCGGTTCCAGCAGCAATCGCTCGAGTTCCTGCCGCGACTGCACCGCGATCGTCGGAGCCGCCGAGTCCGCGATCATTCTTCCATCCCATTGCCGGAGGATCTCCGCCGCAGTCTTAGCCCTCGCCGAAGGGTTCTTTGCGTGGTCCACCGCATACACCAAACGATCGGCCATGAAGTGGTCGAGCTCGCTATAGATATCAGTTTGGAGGCCCAACATGTCCGTCGCTGCAAACTTCTTCCCCGACTCAAGGACGCGGTAGATACGGCTGGAGCGCCACGGAGCCTCCCATTCCGTGCTGATCGAATATGGATATCCGTCCGGAGAGATTCGACTGTTTGCTGTGGCGATGATCCCCGACGGCGGATTGAGAATAGAGGGCAGTTTCTCGAATGGGATGTATCCCGTCCACTCATGTGCGTCGTTGCTGCCATTTTCCGGCAGACTTCCGTCACCCGTGGCGCGAATAGGAATATTGCCCGTTGTTTGATATCCGATGTTGCCATCTACATCGGCGTAAACGGCGTTCTGCGATGGCGCATCAAATCGTTCCAGGGCGTGGCGAAACTCTTCCCAGTTCTGAGCAGAATCGACCTCGAAAAACGGGTTATGAACACCGTCATATAGCGTCCAACGCAGCGCCAGCTTTCGACTCTCGCCGGCAACCAGATCGCTCACAATTGGTCCGTGTCGGGTGACCTGTACATCCACCGTGACGTTCGCCTTGCCCTTTACACGTATTACTTCTTGCCGATGTTCCGGCTGTTTCCATCCACTCGGTGTCAAGTATTGGCCATTGGAATTGAAAGTTTCGATGTACACGTCTTCAACCGTAGGACCCACATTCGTGAATCCCCAGGCGATCCTCTGGTTGTGGCCGACGATGATATCTGGATACCCAGGCAGAGAAACCCCAGCCACATCCAATTGCCCGCATCGCAGGTGCGCGCCGTACCAAAGGTTGGGCATCTGATGCCCCAGATGCATATCATTCGATAGCAGCGGCTTCCCGGACACCGTATGCGTACCGTTTAACGCCCAATTATTCGACCCAATCGTGCGCAGGCCGTCATCGAAGAACTGTCGATTCGGGAAGAGGCCTTGTAGCGATGACAACTTCGATGGACCGAGGTCTATGGTGCGAAAGAGTCGTGCGACCGAGCTGTCCGGCCCAGAGTCGTCATCGTCATCATCGTCGTCCTCATCCTGATCGCTATTCTTGTCCATCGCCGGCTCCGAAACGGTTGGAGGATGGTCCCGCCACGAAGAATTCACGTACAAGTCATTCGTGAGATCGAGTCCCAGCTTCGCCAGAATTTTCTCTCGTGTTAGCGCGTGCTTCGGGCTGGTGCTGAGGTCCTCAACCATGTAAGCCGCGATCACCGTAGAATCCTCCGGGGTCCATGCCTTGGGCGAATAGCCCAGAATGCGGAATTCAAGCGGTAGGTGCTGGAGGTGAGAGTCGATGTAGGCATTGACTCCCCGCGCATAAGCTTGCAACTGATTCAAGTCCTGCGGCGAAGCAATCTGAACGCTCTTGCGAGCTGCCTCTCGGATGCCCAGAATGCGTTGCTGACGGTCATGCTCGAGTTGCCCCTCGCCCACGACTTCCGCCAATTCTCCTGCTGCGTAGCGTCGCATGCCGTCCATCTGAAATAAGCGGTCCTGGGCGGTGACGTACCCTTGCGCAAAAAACAGATCGTCAAGGTTGGACGCCGTAATGGTTGGAAATCCGTGAGCGTCACGCGCGACCGCGACCGCATCCGTAAGACCGCGAACCTGCAAATCGCCGTCCAGTTGAGGCAGCGCCGAACGCGTCAGTGAATAGAGCCAAACAGAAGCCGCGGCTACAATCAGCAACAAAACGACAAATATCCAACTCAATATTCGCCGTAACGAACGGTCTTTTACCGATTCAGTGGAGGTGGGAGCCGTGGCCATGCCTGCCAAGATTCTAGGGCTTCATCCACGGTTAAGACAAACCTCTGTTGGTTGTGGTTCTCATCATTCTCCACTTGAACTGAACTCGGCAGCAATCTGACTGGGCGGACCTCTCTTTTGCGGGCAACGTCCCTTCCGCCGTAAACAAGTTGGCGCGATTGCGACCGGCCCAGTATGATTCTGTTGTTCGTGTTGCCACCGGCCGAGACCTATGTTGCAGAAGCGCATTGACGACCAACCCAGCATCTCGCGCGAGATGATCCGCGAAGCGGAGCAGATCCTTCACCAGCACCTGAAGCGAGTGGGTTTGAAGCATACTGCGCAACGCGATACCATCCTGCGAACTTTTCTGGAAACACGTGAACACCTATCCACCAACGAGTTGCATCGTCTGGTGCAAAAGAAGGATGTGCGTATCGGATTCACTACGGTTTACCGCACTTTGAAATTGCTAGCCGAATGTGGCTTGGCGAGCGAAGTGGCTTTCCACGACGGAATCGCACGTTATGAGCACCAGTACAACCGGCGCAGTCATCACCACATGGTTTGCACAGAATGTGGAAGTTCAGTCGAGTTTTTCTCGCCCGAAATCGGACGCATCGAGCAGGAAATAGGCCGTAAACATCACTACGAAACCACCCGTCACACATTTCAGATTTACGGAGTTTGCGAAGATTGCCGCAAGAAAAGCGGCGCGCGGCGGGTCGTGTGACGCCGATGCCCGTCTCTTGCCCCCAGTGCAGCACTCCGCTACCCGCGCAGGCGGCCTTCTGCACCGGTTGCGGGTTGCGCATGTTCGTCGGCACACCTGACGACGGCGTACGGCCCCAACTGGTAGACCGCGTACAGGGTGCCCTGTCGTACATCACCTTTATTCCGGCCGTACTTTTCCTGGTTCTAGAGGTTTTCAAGCGTAACAAGTTCGTGCGATTTCATTCCTTCCAATCAATTTACTTATCGGTCGCCGCCGTGGGTATTGGAGTTATTCTCCGCGGAATCCTCGCAATTCTCTCCCTCATTCCTAGAGTCGGATACCTCCTAGGCTGGCTCGTAGTGGTAGTGACCGCCCTGGGCGTCTTTATGCTCTGGCTGGTTCTAATCGTGAAAGCTCTCCAAGGCGAACGCTTTCAGGTCCCGATCCTCGGGCAACTTGCAGAAAATTCCTCAAGTCGCTGATTTTGTTTGCGTCTGATGTACCACTTCTGCTAACTTGCGCCACGCAGGAAAAGCTGCCTCGAGACCGCATCCTACGCAGCTTCGAGAACTCAGACTTGGGGGGAGCCATGGCTTTTTGCACTACTTGTGGGGCACAGATTCCAGCAGGGGCCGCAGCCTGTCCAACTTGCAGTTCAGCAGCAGCGCCTGGCGCTGCCGCGGTTGCAGCTCCAGCATCAGGGCTCACCGACAACCTTGCCGGTTTGCTCGCTTACGTCACGATTATTCCGCCGATCATTTTCCTGGTCATGGAGCCATACAACCGGAACCGCTTCATTCGTTTCCACTCTTTCCAGTGCATCTTCTTCTGTGTGGCCATGATCGCTATATCAATCGGTCTGACCATTCTCGGTCTCATCCCGTTTATCGGGCTGCTTCTGCTTCCCGTCCACCTCGTGTTTGGCTTGGGCGTCTTCGCATTGTGGATCATTCTCATGCTGAAGGCATATCAGGGACAGAAATGGAAGCTGCCCGTCATCGGTGACATGGCCGAGAAGCAAGCTAACGCAATGTAGAGTCGTGTTCGACGTCATTTCCCAAGCCCCGCGTTCTTTACCGGGGCGAGGGCCTCCCCCTAAGCCTGCCCAGGTAATCTCGCGAGTACTTGACGACTTCCGCGCTTCGATTCCCTCGGTTTGCCTGCGCTTGACAGGATCCCTCTGGGATGTCATTCCTATTTACTTTTAGTTTGGGGTATTCTTCTTGTCCGGCTCTGCCGATCAAAGAGGGGAGACGCCATTTGAAGGTTCGGGTTTTTTATCACGACCGGTGCTTTGATGGAGCATGCTCGGCGGCGCTGTTTTCCCGCTTCTACCGGGAGCGCATCCGCGGCGACGTCGATTTCGTTTTTTCCGGGCTGTTGCACCGCGCGGGCGCTCTCTTCGACGAAAAAGACTTCGACGGCGATGAGAATGCCATTGTTGACTTCAAATACTCCAGCTCGCCCAAAATTACTTGGTGGTTCGATCATCACGAAAGTGCCTTCCTCAGCCCTAGTGATGCGGAGCACTTCGAGGAAGACGAGAGCAACCGCAAATTCTACGATCCCGATTTCAAGTCCTGCACCAGTTTCATCGCCATGATTGCCAAGGAACGCTTCGGATTCGATCCCCAACCCGTTGCCGACCTCGTCCATTGGACCGACGTGATCGATGGAGCGTTATATCCTGATGCTCGCACGGCGGTGGAAATGAAAGCTCCAGCCATGAAGCTCACCATGGTGATCGAGTCAACCCAGAATTCGGAGTTCATCCCCAAGCTGATTCCGCTCCTCGCGACTAAGCCTCTGGCTGAAATCTTGCAGGAGCCGTTCGTGGCCTCGCTGCTACCTCCGCTGTTGGCTCGCCACGAGAAATCCATCGCGATCCTCGACGAACGAACTGAACTGAAAGACGGAACTCTCTTCTTCGACGTGACTGATCAGGAACTCGAAGGCTACAACAAATTCGTCCCTTACTATCTCCGTCCCCAATCGATTTACAGCGTCGGTCTGAGCAAGAGCAGCTTCCGCGTGAAGGTGTCGGTGGGATCGAATCCGTGGGCTCCGTCGGAGCCGGTCGTGAACCTGGCAAAGATTTGCGAGCGCTATGGTGGCGGAGGACACGCTCGTGTCGGCGCGATTTCCTTCGATATCACACAGCAGGAGGCCGCGCGCAAGGCTTCCCATGAAATCGTCGAAGAACTCCGCGCTGCCGTCCGCGGATCCTAGCCCCGCACTAGCCGTAAAAGCGGCGGCCGGAGATGAAGCCCACGGTCTAAGCCGTGGCAAAATTGGGAACACGTGCAAGCCTCGGAGGGGCGAAAGAGCAGCTCGACCCAGTGACCACACTCGCGATCGCCGACCCTCCTATTCTCCGTGCCGCAGGCCTCGCCCGCTCCGTGCCAAACAAAATCCTGGTCAATGACGTTTCCTTCGAAGTCCGCAAGGGAGAAGTGCTAGCTCTCGTCGGCCCGAGCGGTTCCGGCAAAACTTCCTTACTTCGACTCCTGAATCGCTTGGACGAACCTACCTCCGGAACAGTCTTTGTCCAGAACGTGGATTACAAGACGATTCCTCCCGTCGAATTGCGGCGGAAGCTCGGCATGGTACTGCAGCGCCCCTTCCTTTTCCCGGGAACGGTGAACGACAACCTTCAGTTTGGACCGCGGCAACGCGGAGAGTTGCTTCCGCCCGCGACCATCGAGGAGTTGTTGCTGCGGGTAGGTTTACCGGGATATGCAGACCGCAATGTCGCCAATCTGTCAGGCGGGGAGGCGCAACGGGTCTCCGTCGCCCGCACCCTGGCCAATTCTCCCCTCCTACTTTTGCTGGATGAACCCACTTCCGCGCTGGATGAGGCATCCAAGCGGGAGGTCGAATTGCTGATCCAGAGTATCGTCCAGCAGGAGCAGCTCACCTGCCTGATTGTGACTCACGATAGTGCGCAGGCGCGACGGCTGGCGCAACGCGCGTTGCTGTTGGAGCAGGGAAGGGTGACAAGGTCGGGTCCGGTAAACGAGGTGCTCAGTGCTTAAGTTTCTCGCGGGAAATCAGCTTCAACTTGGACTAGCCCAGGCGGGCGCGGCGGCATTGGCAGCTTTGCTGGTTGTGCTGCTGGCCCGAAAGCGCGGCATCCATCTTGAGAGTGAAACGGCCATCGCCATGGTGCGCGGCATTGTGCAGATTGTCGCCGTCGGCTCCATTCTGGTCCTTCTCTTGAAAGGCCCCCGCTGGACCAGCGTCTTCCTGCTAGCCGCCATGATCGTGGCCGCCGGGGCGACCTCCGCCCGTCGCGCCAAAGGAGTGCCTGGAGCTTTTCAAGTCTCCACCTGGGCTATCGCGTGCGGATCAGGTTCGGTCATTGCGGTCATGACCTGGCTTGGCGTCATCGAAACCGGCATAACTTCGCTCGTGCCTGTCGGAAGCATGCTGATAGCAAACGCCATGAATACCAATGGGCTTGCCTTGAATCGCCTGCGTTCGGACGTGCTCTCCCACGTCGGAGAAATTGAAACCGCCCTCGCTTTAGGCGCCGACCCCAAAGTGAGTGTCGCGCCCTATGTTCAAGCCTCATTCGAAGCCAGTCTTATTCCTGCCATCGACTCGCTGCGCTCCCTCGGCATTGTATGGATTCCCGGTTTGATGGCGGGAATGTTGCTCTCCGGAGCGAGGCCAGTCTACGCGGCTATCTACCAGTTCGTGGTGCTCGCTATGATTTTTGCTGCTTCCGGACTTACATCGATGGTGGGTACACTTTTGATTCGCGGGCGGATCTTTACCCCTGCGCAACAATTAATTTTGCAGCCTGGGAGATAATGAAGCCTGTGGGCTCGACCTTTCCGATGACCGCACCGCCTGCCCGCCACGAACACGCGCAGTTACGTGTGTTGCGAAGCATCGCGACCTTAGAACTGGCCAAGGGAGCTATCGTGCTGCTTGCGGCGGCCGGCGTAGTGATGGTAGCCCAAAAGTCAGATCCATGGGATGTCGCCGACGCTTTGCTGCGCTTGTTGCATATCAGCCCGGACCATCACTTCGCCCAGAGCTTCCTGAACTGGGCCGACACGCTGACCGAAGCAAAGCTGTACACCGTCGCGGCCGTCGGCGTGGGATATTCACTGTTACGGTTTCTCGAGGCCTACGGATTGTGGAACGCCAAAGCTTGGGCTGAGTGGATCGCGCTGATTTCAGGCGCCCTCTATCTCCCATTTGAGATCTATAAAGTTGCCCACCGGGCGAATCTATTTCATATATCCGTGCTGACCATCAACGTGGCGATCGTGATTTACATGGCCTACCTGCTCAAGACTGGCAAGAGCATGCACAGGGTCGCCGAAGTCTCATAAAGCGCAGGACGACTAGTTGAGCGGCTTTCCCGAGCCGAGGCATGACTCTGGGCTGCCATTCGAAGACGTGCGCAGTACGCCAGATTGGTCACTGCAGAACGTCTTGATTCCCGAACTCGGGTCCGCCGGCACCGCAACCACGGCGTAACTTGTCGCAGGACTTCCGCTGCAACTCGAGATCTTGAACACATAACCATTCTTCCTGCCGTTCGATAGCCGCGGATCGAGCAGCATCGCGTGATGTTCATCGGGTGTGCTGCCGCTACCCATGCCCCCCATGGCCGACAAGGAACAAGCGAAGCCCCGCGCCGGATAAGTGGCTGCGTAACTCACTTGTGCTGTGTTAATAGCGCGAATCGAAGCCGCTGCCGATGTCTCATTCATCGTTACGGCTCCGAACGATACATTGTTTTCCGCAGGCGTTGTCATAACTGAAGTGGTGGTGACGGTCTGGGGTGGTTTCACTGGCGTGGTCAGTGCTTTTAGGAAATTGGCGTCAGTCAGCGAGAAACCGATCGCAAGCGTTAGGTCATGCAGCCGCCAGACTCCCTGTTCCTGCACCATGGCAAACGTGAGCCGCGGACTGATTCCCGCGGTCTGCGATTCGCCGTCTTTGGAAGCGCGGAACGACACTTCTATTTCATCTTTGATTCCACGCAAGTCGTCGCGCACCACGATTGCCTCGAGCTTTGAATGCGTGGTGGTGTCTTCCGCTGTCATCAGAATCGGGCCCGCCTCGAAGGATTGGAATTGTCCACCGCGATTTTGCATCTGGCTGGTGAGCAACGAAAAGGATGCCGAGCATCGAAGCCGGTGATCCTGGAGGCGCCTTGTGCATCGCTGCCAGCATCGCCTCCGGCAAATGCTTCTCAAGACTGCCAGGCCGTCTTGCTGAACAACATCTCGATCAATGCCTGCCGCGCCGTTTGCGGAACGCCTTCCGCTTGAGCGCAGACCGCGAAACACATGGTGAGCAGAAGTCCGATTCCTGACCATTTACGCCCCATTTGCGAACCTCCATGGGGATGATCTCAGGCCGACCTTCGCCTTGCCAGTTACAAAGGTAAGTAGAACGAAGGGCTGATGCCGGGCCAGCTTTTACCCACAAGACGGAGTAGGAAGAAAGCCCGCGACGCAAGGGCGAGGAAAGTCAGAAACACATCACTTAAAGCCTTTTGAGGGAAAGAAGGCTCTAGCAGGGCAATCCGAGAAACAATAGTCTACTAAAAGAGTTGACATTGTAGGGTATTTGCCGTAGTGTTTTCCCAGCATTACCTGAGAAGGGCCCAAGTGCTCAGACTTCCATCTGACCTTGGGCTTTTTTGTTTATGAAGACAAGCAGAAGGGGATGAGGCGGCAAAAATTCGTGCCTCATCCCCGTGGAAGTTCAATGAAACTTAAAACACTACGTTGATTGAGACTCTAACCCCTGGATGTACCGGGTTAAATACCCAGTAGCCGCCATCCACGTAATCGATGTAAACCGGATCGGCATAGGTCCAGCCACCCGGCCACGGCTGGGCAATCAAGAACCAGTAGCCTCCGTATTGGAAGCGGGGCTGTCCTTCCACGATGACGGGGCGCTCGATTCTGAAGGTGTGTTCGCGTCCGAAGTTGGCGCGAAATCGATCGTCTGGAATACGGTGGTCGCGGTCCCGATCCCGATCCCGATCGGCTTGCGCGTGTTCGTCCCGATGCTCGTCCTGGGCACGGTCGCGGTTTTGCTCTTGCGCGTGGTCATCGTGGCGATCATCGTTCCGCTGTTCCTGGGCGTGATCCTTCTTTTCGTCCTTGTTCTCGTCGTGCTTCTGCTCTTGGGCGTCGCGCTTATCATCATGTTTTTCTTCTTGCGCGGCGGGCTTGTCATTATCGTGGTGCTCGTCCTGTGCCTGCAGGGGAATGGCAGGCCCCAGCACAAAACAAAGAAAGGCTGCGGCGGTTAGGTGAAGCAGTTTCACAAGCGTTCCTCCATTCGAGATTGGGAAACCCTTTCGCAAATACTGATTCCCGGAAAGTCTTAACCGTTCACGTCGGTCGTACAAACGGAGTGCCCGCACTCGCAAGCAATTTCCACCTCATTCGATCCCGCGTCCCTGCATACTTCGCTGCAATACTTATCGCCGGTTTGGCAAGTGCACGGAACATGAGCACATTTCTTGGTTTCAGCCATTTTGATCTCCTTGTGCCCACCCTTTATGGGCGATGATTAGTTGCAGAAACTCGGGATTGGGTCGCCTGAGTAGAAAAATTCTGTCCGGTTCGCCCTTTCGTGCTTGTCGTCGCAGGCGTCCCGGCAGATGACACATAGCACCCACCCTGCCAGTGAAGCAAGTGATTCAAAGTCCGTATCTGACGAGGCCCGCTAATGCTCAGTTCGACCGCAAACCATCCAGTTTGGCTGGCCGGACCTGTACCCTGCGAACGCTTCCGCTATACTAGTAACGTATGGCAATCCTGAAAGACATCGCGGCAATCGCCAAGGGCATGAGCATCACCTTCATGGAGATGTTTCAGCCCACCCAGGTGGAAAACTACCCCGACGGTCCGGGACCGTTGCGGGGGGCCAAATTCCAGGAACGTTTTCGCGGAGTACATGTTCTGCAGCGCGACGAAAATGGATTGGAGAAATGCGTCGCATGCTTCCTGTGCGCCGCCAATTGCCCGTCGAACTGCATTTATATTGAGGCCGCTGAGAATACCGAAGAGAACCGGGTGAGTGGCGCCGAGCGTTACGCGAAGGTTTACAACATCGATTACAACCGCTGCATTTTTTGCGGCTACTGCGTCGAGGCCTGCCCGACCGATGCCATCACTCACGGGCATGGCTTTGAATTGGCCACGTTCAATGCCACTAATTTGATCTATCGAAAAGAGCAGATGCTGGCTCCCCGGCCGGCACACCTGGGAGCGAACATCGTATTCAATCAGGCGGAAGTAAACGGGGGGGCGCCGGCGACAGTGGCGCCGGGAGAATAAAGTTCCAGTTTCTCGAATCAAATCCACGCCGGTCCCCTAGCGGGCCGGCGTTCGTTTATTGAAGGGCTGTTAGCTTTTACTTGGACCGCGGCCGGACGAAGTCTAAAAGGCTCGCCGAGGTCCGGCCGAAAGCCAACAGCTAAGAACCAAGAACAAACGACCAACGACCGAAGACAGCTTTTCCATGTCCGACTTTCTAAAAACCGTGAGCGAGCGCGTCGTCGTTTACGACGGCGCGATGGGGACCAACATCCAGAAGCGCAATCCCACTCTGGATGACTATTGGGGAAAAGAGAACTGCAGTGAAGTCCTGGTACTCAGCCGCCCCGACATCATTCGCGAGATTCACGCCGACTTCTTCGCGGTGGGATGCGATGTGGTCGAGACCAACACCTTCGGCGCAACCCGCGTGGTGCTGCAGGAGTTTGAACTCGCTGATCGGGTGCGAGAAATCAATCTGGCTGCCGCGAAACTGGCTCGCGAAGCTGCCGACCAGTTCGCCACGAAAGGCCGTCCCCGCTTCGTCGCTGGATCGATGGGACCCACAACGAAATTGCCGTCGCTCGGCCACATTCGTTTTGACGACATGGCCGCCGCCTACGAAGAGCAGGCGATAGCGCTGATCGAAGGCGGAGTCGACGTTCTGCTGATCGAAACCGCCCAGGACCTATTGCAGGCGAAGGCCGCGACAGTCGGTGTGCTCGATGCTATGCGTAAGGTCGGCAAACGCCTGCCAGTCACGGTTCAAGTGACTCTGCAGGAATCCGGCACTATGCTTCTGGGTACGGAGATCGGCGCCGCCCTCACCGCCCTTGATGTGTTCGACGTCGATGTGATTGGCCTGAATTGTGCCACCGGCCCGGTCGAGATGAACGACGCTGTTGGCTACCTCGGCCTCAATTCGACAAAATATGTTTCCGTGCTGCCGAACGCTGGCCTTCCACACAACGAGGGTGGTCACGCGGTCTACAAGCTTTCTCCGGAAGAACTGGCCAAGTACCACAAACATTTCGTGCAGGATTACGGAGTCCGCATCGTTGGCGGATGCTGTGGCACCACCCCGGAGCATCTGAAAGCCGTAGTCGAGGCCGTAACCGGAGTCGAGCCCGCCAAACGCGAGGTAAAGCCCACCGCTGCCGCGTCGAGCGCCTACACCTCGGTTCCTCTCGACCTCGATCCGAAGCCGCTGATTGTTGCCGAGGAGATGAATACCACCACGCGGGTGGAGCATTTCCGCAATCTGGTGCGTGGCCAGAAGTACGACGATATCCTCGCCCTCGCCAAGAAGTTGGTGAACGACGGATCCCACATGCTCGATATCTGCTGTGCCATCGTCGGTGAGGATGAAAAAGGCTACATCACGTCGATTCTAGAACGCATCGCCACGCGTGTTCCCGCGCCGATTCTGGTTGACTCGACCGAGGCCGACGTTGTGGAAGAGGCCTTGAAACGCATTCCCGGAAAAGCCATCATCAATTCGATAAACCTGGAAGATGGCGAGAAGCGCACATCGCAAGTTCTTCCGATGGCTAAGCGTCTAGGGGCGGCTGTCATCGCGCTGACCATCGACGAAGACGGCATGGCTCTCACCGCGGAAAAGAAAACCGCCGTTGCCAAGCGCATCTACGATCTGGCTGTTAATCGCTATGGCATCCGGCCGACTGATTTGATCTTCGACGCGCTGACGCTCCCCATCTCGACCGGCCAGGAAGATTATCGCCGCGCCGGTATCGAAACCCTGAACGCGCTCAAGCAAATCAAGAAAGAATTACCTGACGTAAAAACTATTCTTGGTGTCAGCAACATTTCGTTCGGCCTCGATGCCTATTCCCGCCGCGTATTGAACTCTGTCTTCATGCACGAAGCTGTCGACCATGGCCTCGACATGGCCATCGTCAACTACACCAAGATTTATCCGCTCTATAAGATTCCACAGGAAGAAGTGGAACTGGCACGCAAGCTGATCTTCCGTGACGAGTCGAACGGCGATCCGCTGCAGCGCTACATGCAGCACTTCGCCGGAATGAAGGGCAAGACCCAGGCGACCACAACTGCGCATGTCGAGACCCTTAGCATTGAAGACAAGCTGAAGTTTGCCATCATCAACGGAGAGAAATCGGTCGGGGAAGGCGCGCACAAAAAGACCCTGGAGGAATTGCTGGAAGAAGCGTTATTGCAGTACACGCCTCTCGAGTTGATCAACACCGTGTTGCTCGACGGAATGAAGACGGTCGGCGACCTGTTCGGCGCGCGCAAGATGCAGTTGCCATCCGTGCTCGACTCGGCTGGAGTCATGAAGCAGGCTGTGGCTTATCTCGAGCCCAAGATGGAGAAAAAATCCGGGTCGCAGAAAGGCACTATCGTTCTAGCGACCGTCAAGGGAGACGTCCACGATATCGGCAAGAATCTTGTCGACATCATCCTGTCGAACAATGGCTTTAAGGTCGTCAACCTGGGCATCAAGCAGCCCGGCGACATCATCATCAAAGCCGCGCAAGAGCACAGCGCAGACGCTATCGGCCTCAGCGGACTGCTGGTGAAGTCAACTCTCGAGATGAAGTATGTGATCCAGGATTTGGAACGCAGAAAGCTCGAATTTCCGGTGATCTGCGGCGGCGCTGCCCTCACTCGCAAATACGTCGAGGACGATTTGCGCCGGGAATACTCGAACGCCGTCTTTTATGCCGACGACGCCTTCTCCGGCTTGCACGTGATGGAAGACCTGATCGGCGACGGCAAACGCGACTCCCGCCTACAGGAAGGCCGCACCGTGAAGGAATACGCCAAGGCCATAGCCGTGGATGACGAAACGGGTCCAGTATTCGCTGAGAGAAGCCCCGTCGTGAGCGACGCGCCCAGTATTCCTGTGCCTCCGTTCTGGGGAGTCCGCGTGAAAAAAGATTTCGACCTGCGAGAGGTCTTCCAGTACATCAACGATACTGCGTTATTCAAGAATCAATGGCAGTTGAAAACGGCTTCGCAGGAAGATTATGTACGCCTCGTCGAAAACAAGTTCCGTCCCATCAAGAAACAGTTAGAAGACGAAGTCCTGGCCAGCGGCCTGTTTGAGCCGAAAGCTGTCTGGGGATACTTTCCCGCCCAAAGTGAGGGCAATGACGTCATCGTCTTCGACCCCGAATCCGCCGGCGTTCCCGAAAGCTCGAGGAAGGAACTGTTGCGATTCACCTTCCCCCGGCAGCGAGAAGGCCGAAAGCTCTCGGTTTCCGATTTCTTCGCTCCCAAGAGTGTTGGAAAAATGGATGTGATCGGACTTTCTCTCGTCACGATCGGCGACCGCGCCTCGGTGGAGACCCAGAAACTGTTTGAAGGCGGAGAATATACAAAATATCTCTACCTGCATGGCTTGAGCGTCGAGACGGCTGAAGCCCTTGCCGAGTACGTTCATAAAGTGATTCGTGAAGAGTTGGGCATTTCAGGTCAGGATTCTCCGCACATCCGCGATCTGTTCCACCAGAAGTATCAGGGTTCGCGCTATTCCTTCGGATACCCCGCCTGCCCCAACCTTGAAGATCAGACCAAACTCTTCCAGTTGCTGCATCCGGAGGAAAATGTTGGGGTGCGACTCACTAGCACCTTCCTCCTGGAGCCCGAGCAATCAACCTCCGCCATCGTGGTGCACCATCCCAGCGCCAAGTATTT
This sequence comes from uncultured Acidobacteriaceae bacterium, assembly GCA_963708575.1. GTDB lineage: Bacteria > Acidobacteriota > Terriglobia > Terriglobales > Acidobacteriaceae > DASVWZ01. The sequence continues at coordinate 2,149,151 of CAVPTB010000007.1, read as the reverse complement.
TGTCGTCTAGATCGGCTCTGGATCCTAACCGATTCGCCGACTCGTATCAGGGTGCGGCTTTACTAGTGCGGCCAAGTTATCGAAAAATGACCATGCCTTAGCGCCTGAGGTATGCTTTCGTCAGCTGAACCAGCGGAGAAGACGATGTCAGTGTGGAAGCGAGTGCTGTTCCGAACTATCGTCGCCCTTCCTTTATTGGCTGGCCTGACTTATGCCGGCGACTACATTTCGCTCCAGGTGAACATCCCTCCTGGCCGGCAAAAATACGGTACCGTCCAGGTCCAGCCCTTCTACATCATCCACCAGAAGAACGGCAAAATTGAGTACGAGTACAGCCCGCCTGAAGACGATACCTGCGTCAACTCCCTCCTCCCGCATCTTGGCTTTCCGCCCTGCTGGTATTTGAAGCGCCATCCCGAAAAGAAAGTCGAAGTCTAACGCTTCATCAGACCGCAATATTCCGCCATACAAACGTTTACAAATTAAAAAACACTGTAGAAGCCTAAGTCATTGATCCGTAGGGATATACAGCAGAGTCGGTCGATCGCCATACCTCATCTAATTACTTGTGAGGTTAGATAAAAGTTATGAAGCTTTCTAAATTGAAAGTGACATTAGCCGGCCTCATGGTTTCAGCAATTCTATCTGTGCCGGCATGGGGTACCACGGATGCGCGCGCAACGCTCCCCGGCACCCTCAATTACGTGGAAGGCCAGGCGGCATTCGGCAGGCAGACCCTCGACGCGAAATCGGTGGGTTCCACCACTCTCAACGCGGGCCAGTCCCTAACCACCGACGACGGTAGGGTGGAGATCCTACTCACTCCCGGCGTATTCGCCCGCGTGGGAGAAAACAGCGCTGTCAGAATGGTTATCGCCAAACTGACTGACACGCAAGTTGCGTTAGACAAGGGTCAGATGCTGGTCGAAGTCGACCTCATCCATCCCGAAAATAACCTGCAAGTCACCGAGAGCGGAGTCAGCACCCGCATCTTGAAGACTGGACTTTACGGTTTCGATGCCAACCAGAATCAGGTTCGCGTTTTCAAAGGCGAGGCAACAACCCTACAAGGCGACAAGCAGGTCACTATAAAAGAAGGTCGCGAACTGGCTCTGAATGGAAACCAGAAGCCTCAGAAATTCGACAAGAAGCAGTATGAGGCGTCTGATCTGTACCGCTTCAGCAGCCTACGCTCCGACTACCTGGCCGAAGCGAATGTGGACACGGCCCGTGTCTACGTGAACGACGGCTGGTACGGATCTGGCTGGTTTGGTGCCGGATGGTACTGGTCGCCCTGGTTTAGCGCTTACACGTTTCTTCCCGGCGACGGGTTCCTTTACAGCCCGTTTGGCTGGGGATACTACTCGCCGGGCCTGGTATGGCGCGCTCCGTATTATCGCGGCGGACTGCACTACCACCAGTTCGGACCCGGGTATCGTCCGCCCGCTTACGCTCACGGCGGATTCCGCGGACCAGCCAATGGATTCCGCGGATATCAGGGTCACGCGCCGGCCATGACTGGGCCACGCGCCTCGATGGGAGGCTTTAACGGTGGCGGAGGTTTTCACGGCGGAGGCGGTTTCGGTGGACGTCGCTAAGCGATCTCAGCGGCACCCGGAAAAGTAGGCGGCGTAGCAATAAAGCCCAAGGCGCAAGCCTTGGGCTGACTTTTTGCGCGGCCCCAGCGAAGTGTGCGCCGATCTGTGTGGGAAATAGGCCCTAGCGAGCAACTGCCCGCACCCGAGCCGACCGGAACGACCAGGTCATTCCCCACGAATAGAACGCAATAATCAGAAGCACATCCAACGGCATCCCAAAAATTATGTATAGCAGAGGCATGAACATCACCGTCTTCTGCAACACCATGGCTTGCAGGAGGGTTTGAAACGGCACAAATAATGAAAGATGTGCCATCGTCAGAAAAGTGATGAACGCCTTCCTTCGCAATCCGAAATCAAATATGTAATAGGTCAGCGCATACAACAACGGCACGATGGAAATGATTCCCATGCTCGACGTGAGCAGTCCTTGCAGGTAGCTGTCCGGCGTATGCGGGAACAGCGAGGGCCAGATCGCAAAGTAGATCAAAGCCGTTGTCTGAAGTAGCAAGATCGCCCGTGCGAGATAAATGATCGGTATCAGGTCCTTCGGCATGAAGTAGGTTGCCGCGAAAAGCAGCAGCGTCAGCAAACAACTCAGGGCCCAAAATCGCAGGCCGGGTAGCAGAGGTTCCATCCGCAGACAGGGAAGCGCCAGCCGCAGAAATTTGTAATGGAGATCAACACTCTCCAGACGCGCGTTCAGAGGCAAGTATCGCAGGCTTACCCGAAAAATCCACTGCCAGAAGCGGCAAAGGGTCGGCAGAAACGCCAGCCACAGCCCAGAGAAAAACAAACACAGTGAGATGGCTGTCACCAGGTTCATCGGACCCAGGCGGAAGTGCGCCAGCGCCCGGTGCATCGTGATCACACCGCCTCGGTGTCCTCTGGAGCGGACGGGATCGGGCTGTCTTTGCTCTTCAACCGTTTTGTCCGCCGACGACACCTAGAACTCCTTGAAGAACCCGAACGTACTACCGCCCCTCGAATAAAAAGGATTGTGGTAATAATCGCCGACGAAATTAAATCCCCAGTTTTCCCCGATCCACTTCCGCCAGGTCACAGTCAGGGTCTGGCTTTCGAACTGGGTGAGAGTTGCGGTAGGTCCAATGAGCTGGTATCCCTCTTCACCGAGTCCCGCGCGAAATGTAACGTATTGATGTTTATTTTTTCCTTGAGTAACGGCGACGAATCCGGAGGGAGCAAACACCCCTCCTGGATTGCTTATGTTGAAGTACATCCCCTCTTCCAGGATCCATGGCTTTTCAAAGTAGTAGGTGCTTCCCAGGTAAGCGTCCTGGTTGCGATGAATATCTTTCGCGTTGTAATACCCATATCCTAGAGTGGTAATCCACTGCTTGCGTCCCAGCCATTTCTTGTTAAGGAACCCATCTGTCCGAAAGCGAGGCCAGAAGAAACCGCCGGCACTCGATCCAATCGTCAGCGATCCATACCAGTCCGCATTGAAATTGTGCGTGTCCCCCGCCGCAAAATAAACTCCCGCATCGCCAAATTCACGCTGACCGTTGACCTCGGCATTCCATATGTTATTTCCTTGCTGGTAAACGCCGCGAGCATAGCCGCCAGACCACGACCCGTAGCCGTTGGTCAGCGTCAAGTAGTTCCCGCCGGTTTCCACGTAATTGGTCAGCAACTTGACCTGCGCGTCGGACGAAGGCGCCGGAGCCGTCACCGGGCTAACAATCGATTGCGACACATCCGTCTGTGCGTTTCCCTGTGCCGCGGCCGCGACGCTGCACGTAAATAGCAAAAGCGCTACCGCGAAACTCCGTGAGTGTTTTCTATTAGAGCTCTTCATTGGTTTACCGCCCTGCTGGTGAACTCCAGCGTTTTGCCGGAACCGGCCACTACCACCCATGCGTTTTCTTTTTTGGCCACCTGTGCGGCTCCGTGAACGACCACTGGTTCTGCGAATCGATCAGACGGAAACCGCCACGCCATATGCTCCAAAGTCTCCGGATGAGCGGCATCGACAGTGACTGTTCCATCGGCTTCCGAAGTCTTCCACTTCACTTGCTTCCGAACGTTCAAAAACGTCGCCAGGTCCGCCATCGTGTACCAGCGGAAATGCCCTTCCGCCCGCAAGCGAGCGGTCTGCTGCATCCACTGATCGACCACGTCGTGATAATCCAGAATTCCCGGTGGATGGAAATACACCAGCCGTGCTGCCTGATGATTCGCCGCAAAATTCGTCAGCGCCTCCAGCCATCGACCCACCTCGGCGTTCGAATATCCTTCATCCGGCATCTCTTCGAACGCAGCCGCCCGGTCGAGGTGAGAAATGGGAAACGCCCAAATGTTTTGTCCTTCGCGGACCCCATTTCGGTAGCCCTCAGTAGGTCCCATGCCCGTGTCGCCCGTAAAGTAATAGGCAAGAAATCCATGAGACTCCAACCATTTTGTGACCCATGGCGGCTGGTCACCGCTCGGCGACGAGTACTCCACATCCGGCTCATGTGTGACCCGCTCCAGTGAATCCTTGTTCAACTCCAGGAATGGCTCCATGTCTTTCTGGCCGTCTTTGTCAATGTGCGCCGCGAAATAGTCGTGGATCCATCCGCCATGACTGCCGATTTCATGTCCTAAAGCTTCGTACTGCAAAATTCTGCTTTGACTCAACGGATTGTGGTCCACGTCGAAGCCCTTCTTGTCGCCGATGAAATGCGCGTCCGGGCCAGCCGTGATATGGATCGAATAAGGCCCCTGCTTGAGCAGGCTCCAGGAGTTGATCTCCTGAAGCGGCTTGATCGCCGCATTGGAGTCGATGTGCCAGTTCATCACCAAGCCACCGACTCCATCCGGCACTGGCATCAGGTACGGAAGCGAGAGCGTGTGCTCGGCGAAATACTTCAGAAAAGCATGTAGCAATAACCCGTCAGTATTGGCCTTCAGGTATCCGAGCGGAAGATTCACGAATAAGACGGACCCTTTTTTGAACTTATTTTCGCCTGCTACCACCCCTGCTTTTGAATGGAGCAGCATCCGCCCCGAATAGTTTCCCGCCGTAACGAAGCTGGGATAATCGAGATCCCCGAACTTGTAACGCCGCAGTTGCGCTTCCGGACCCAATGTCGGAGATGGCTGCGCCACATCATCAGCAGTTGCGAACGGATAATATTTGCCCGGTGGAATTTCCATCCCCTGCAAAATCTCCCGTTGTCCGGAGACCGTGCTCCACATTGTGGCGTTGTCACGCAGCGTGTCGTAGAGTCCGTAATTGACCCCCGCCAAGTCAGAGAGTCGCGAATCGCCGCGTGCGTACCTGCCTTCGAGCGACAAAGTGCCCGCGTCATACACCAGAAGCAGCTTTCCACCGTCAGCCACAAAGTGATGAATTGCCGAAATAAAGATGTCACTTGCCCGCTGATGAATCGAGTCAGGTAGGATCACGCCCGCACACTGATTCCTTCCGAATAGCGGACGTACAAAGTCTGAATCGTGCACTGGAACGACGTGCAGCCCCTCTTCGCTCGCCGCATCCAACCAGACTGTCACTTTCGGATCCGAGAAACGCGTGCCGTCCGGCAACAGCAGAAGAAGATCGTCCGCCGATGACGGGCCCCGCGCATGGGCCAGCCATGACCCCACGAGGAGGGCCAACAACAAAGCGCTTACCCCGGCGATTGTCCAGCGATACTTCATCATTGCGTCACTACCTGTCCAAGTTCCCGCGCCCACAGTGTTCCGAAAACCAGCGCGCCTTCCGCCACTTCAATCCGTGGAGCGCTCACCGTTGTTGGGCCTTGCGGGGTCCCGCAACGGCTTCCAGCCTCCAGATACGCGGCCCGTTCCGCGATGACCGGCCCATGCACCGAACAACCTCGGCCGATCCGCAGAACACCTGTCGTGATCAGGCTTCCCGTTACCTCAGCGTTCTCTTCAAGCACCAGATCTTTTTCCGCCTTGACGCTGCCAAAGATGCTTGCGCCTGTTCCAATCCGCAGTTTGCCGCGAACCACCAGATGTCCACGGAATACTTCTCCAGCCGGCACTTCAAAATCACCATCGTGCACAAGACGGGTCAGCGGATGCGCATCTATCGCATTGGCAGAATTGACTCGTACGCCAGCCGTATCGTCTTCGCCCAGTGGACCAAGCTCAATCCGAGGCGCGTTGAGCCTTGAGAAGGAGCACCCTGCATCCAGTCGAATGCATTGTTCAGAGGAAATTCGTCCATAGAGCTTGCAGTCCGGTTCGGCCGTGACTTTGCCCACGCCGTGAACCCATCGCGTCACCGTGCTCCCGGAAAGCAAGTGAACGTCGCGCTCGCCCAGAATCGCCCTGTATTGGTTATTGTTTCCCCCTACAAATTGTCCCCGCGAGTAAATATCTTTCTCGAACGCAGTTTCCGCGGGCAGTTGCAGGTCCGCCGCTGAAGCAATCACGCTGCTGCAAACTGGCTCCCGCTTTCCAGTGGGAACGTACATAACCCCTTCGCCCCGCCCCAGCACCATGCAGCTGTCCCCGTCGGGCATGGCCACGGTGACGTTCTTGCCAGACGCCAGACAGTCCTGCAACGTAGGCGCAATGCTTCCGAGATAACTACGAAACCCTTCCGCGAAGAATCGAATATCGCCGGCATGCTGTTGAATCACGTCCAGTGGAGCTGCGTCCGATTTGCCCAGAAACTCCAGGCATGCTGGAACCAGCGGTAACGCAAGAAGCACAGAAAATACAAAGAGCAAAGCCAGAGTCGCTAAGGAAGCAGTCATGATGCCGCCTTACGGAACCGCTCTGTCTTGTCCCAATGAAATTCCGCGCCGGTCATGGCATCGATCGTCTGCGAAACCGCTGCTCGCGAAACCGAGAAGATACTGACGGTGAAGCCGAGAATGAGAAAGGGCAGCATGGCAATGCGGTTATGATTGCCGTCGAGCCGAACTGCCGCTGCAATTTCAAAAAATGCCGCCAGATTCCCGATCGCTGCATAAGCCGTTAGCGACAGCAGAGCGACAATCCCGTGCAAAGGAGCAATGCCGCGGTAGAAGACCGCCAAAGCCAGGATCCAACCTACAAACGTTAGCGGCGCCATAATGTACACGCCGAGTAATAGCGTGCCATCGATACGTTCGCGTAGCGTTGCCCGATGTTTGCCAAGCAATAGATGGATCGCGTAGGTCATCATCGCCTGGTTGTGTCCCTTAGCCCATCGCATGATCTGCTTGATTCGGACCGGCCACGTCTCCGGCACTTCCTCGTAACACTCGGAACGGTTCTGATACACCGTCTTCCAGCCGTAAAGCAAAAGCCGATACGTGAGATCGGTGTCCTCCGTCAGCGAAGAGTCGTTCCAGCCGCCAATTTCTCGCAACGCGCTGCGCCGGACCCCTGCCACCGTGCCCCCATGCTGGGGTACCAATCGCAAGTTCATCCGAGCTTGCTGATCAACCTGGTAGCCGCCCGCCCGCTCCAGATCCAGCAATCGCGTAAGCAAGTTTGTCCCGACGTTCAACGGAACAACTCTCCCCATTACGCCGCCAACTTCAGGATCGAAAAACGGAGCTGTCAACTGCCGGATCAAACCCGCACCGGGAATGTAATCTGCATCGAAAATCAAAATGATTTCCGTCTCCACCAATTCCATTGCATCTTTCAATGCAGCGGCCTTGCCACCTTTTCCTCCGGTGCGATGGAAGGGGTGTATTCTCCCGGGAAAGCGCTCCACAAATTCGTCGATGATCTCCCGCGTACGATCCGTCGACCGGTCGTTTACCGGAATGATGAGCATCTTGTCCGCAGGATAGCGAACGTTCATCAGTGCGCTCAGAATGTTGGCAACAACTTTCTCTTCGTTGTGAGCGGCCACCAGAATCGTGACCGGAGGCCAGTCGGCGGTGTCAATATCGATGTAAGGATGGCGTTGAAATCCAAACAGACGGTTCAGCGTGAACCAATAGTGGCGGGCCGTATAGATGCAGATGATGGCGACGATAAAATAGAGTCCATAAATCATGGGGAGCCGTCACAATTGCAAGGGTCGAAATCCGATCACTCCTTGCCCGCAGCAGCAGACTTTGCCGCAGCTTGCTCAAGGTCTGTTCTGCGCCGCCGCGGCTGGGGCCGTGGTGGGAGCTTGAACTGCTTGTCGGGTTCAAGCAGCGGTGTTTTTCCCGCGTGCCAGCGGGCAATCGCTTCCACTATGCGTTCCGAGCCATGCCCGTCTCCGTAAGGATTCAGGCCCTCTGACATGTCCTTGTAGGCCTCGCTATCGTCCAGGAGCCGGTCAGATTCGCTGACAATCGCCTCACGCGACATGCCGATGATTCTCGCCATTCCGAACTGTGAGGCTTCGGGACGCTCGGTGACCTTGCGCAATACCAGTACCGGCTTGCCAAATGTCGGCGCCTCTTCTTGAATTCCCCCGGAGTCAGTCAGGATCAGGAAACAACGCCTTAACAGGCTGACAAACGTGATGTAGTCCAGCGGTTCCGTAAGGTGAATGCGCTCCGTGCCCTGCAGCAGCGCGTTGATCGTGCTACGCACGTTCGGATTCATGTGAACCGGGTAAATGACGCGAATATCTTTGTGTTTCTGGACCAGGTCTTTCAGCGCCAGGCACATATGCTCTTGGTCGCTGCCCCAGGACTCCCGGCGGTGCGAGGTAACAAGCACCAGTCGCGAATTATCTTCCGGAATCCCCGCTAGTGGCGTGTTCTCCCAGGAATGAGGCAGTTGGCTTAGCTCCCGCAGGGTATCCACCACGGTGTTGCCGGTGACCACGATCTTCGCGTCGGCAACTCCTTCCGCCAAAAGGTTGTCGCGTGACAGAGCAGTCGGGGCAAAGTGAATCTCAGTAACTACCGACGCGAGACGCCGGTTCGCCTCTTCCGGGAAAGGATTGTAGATGTCCCCGCTTCGCAGTCCGGCTTCGATGTGTCCAACCGGAATCTTGCAATAGTACGCAGCCAGGGCCGATGCGAATGCGGTCGTCGTGTCGCCCTGCACCAGAACCATGTTCGGTTTAAACCGACTGCAAGCGTTTTCCACGGTATCCAGCACGCGGCAAGTGAGCGAACTCAGCGTCTGGTTCGGTCGCATGACATCGAGATCGAAATCGGGCTTGATCTGAAATAACTTCAGCGCATTGTCGAGCATGGTGCGATGTTGTCCGGTGTGCACCACGGCAATTTCGAAATGCTCAGAGCGGCGGCGTAGCTCTTGAATCACCACGGCTAGTTTGATTGCTTCTGGGCGTGTACCGAGGACGGCGATAATTCGACACTTCATGACTGCGTTTGAGCTTTGCTGTTCGGATCCGGAGCGGGCAAAAAGCCCACTCCCGCAGATGCTCAACTCCTTTGGTTATGGTAGGACCGTGTTAGAAAACGTTCCTGCGCGGGCAGGTCTAACACCCTGATTGTATGGAGAGGTAACTCGCGCTGAAAGATTACGAACGTTACGTCAACCCCCTAAAGTGGCTTATAAATTGCTCACGGCGACGCGGGGTGCGGACGAGGGCCTACTCATCCCGAGTAACCACGCAGAAATCCCTTTGAACCAACATGGTGGGCGCCTCACGCCTAGACATCCCCAGCTCCACCCCCATAGAATGGATCGCCACGTTCCACTTTCTGGACTTCTATGCGACTTGTCACCTTCGAAAATCCTGTTTGCCAGCCCCGTGTCGGCGCTGTCACTGCTGACGGCCGGATCGTTGACCTCAATTCTGCGTATGCGCTGTACCTGCGTGACGTCCAAGGCGAAGCGGCCAGCGAGAGGATCGCAGACGCGATCGTCCCGTCGGACATGCGTGAACTGTTTGAAGGTGGTGACACGAGCTTGGCTGCGGCTCGCACCGGTCTCGACTACGCTCTTCACCAGCGAGCCGACCTAACCGGAGTTCGCCGCGAACCCGTTCTCTACCAGTCGGGAGTGAAGCTGAGGGCTCCAATCATTCCCAAGAAGTTCTTTCACACTGCGGGAAATTTTCGAGAACATCACGAAGAAGCCACCAAGGCCGGGTTTTCCCATCCCGTTCTGCCTTGGATCATGTTCTTCCAAAACGTCGACGCCATCATCGGCCAGGACGATCCCGTGATCTACCCGGAACATCTCACCCAGGAATTGGACTACGAGCTTGAGTTGGCCGTTGTACTGAAAAAGCCTGGCAAACACTTCTCTGCCGAAGAAGCCTCCAACCATATCGGAGGCTACGTCATCTTCAACGACATCACCGCCCGCGACATTCAACGCCGCGAAATGAAATCCGGTGTCTTCAGTTTCTGCAAAGGCATCGATAGTTTCTGTCCGCTCGGCCCTTGGATCGTGACCGCCGACGAAATTCCCGACCCGCATAACCTCGCCATGGAGCTTCGCGTCAATGGACAGTCACGACAGCGTTCGCACTCCAGCAAAATGTCGGTCAGGATTCCCGAGATTCTTTCCCACTATTCCCCAATGGGCTACAGCGCCGGAGACGTGGTTTCCACTGGAACCGTTTCCGGAGTCGCCGCTTTCAGCGGAGATCCAAAAGCCTGGTATCTGAAGCCCGGTGATGTAATGGAATGTGAGATCGAGAAAATCGGTGTTCTGCGCAACCCCGTCATCTCTCGGGAACAGGCTTACGGCGCCAAACCGCAAGCCTTGGCGACCCAGGAGGCAACCAAATAAGAGTCCGGCCTGCTGGGGATTCAACCTATTTTCTGAAGTGGGGCAACACCGCCTCACCAAACAATTTTGCCTGGCCGATCCGGTCGTCGCCCCAGATTTCCAGCATAATGTGTGTGCAGCCCGCCGCGCGATATTCCTCGATGCGCTCGATGCATTCTTCCGGCGTACCGGCAATCGCGCAGGCCTTGCGTAGAATCTCATCGGTCACAGCCTGCGCCGCAGCTTTTCGGCCGAATTTTTCCATGGCATCGGCAATCGGCTGCAGTTCCTCGAACGACAAGCCTGCGCTCTGCAGCAGAACGTCGGCCGAGCCTTTGATGTTCTGCACTTTGTTTGCCAGATACATCGCTGCTTGCTCGCGCGCCCCTTCCTTGCCTTTCCTGGAATCGCGCCCGATGCTGCCGACAATGACCGAACCCAGAATTAGCTTCGATGGATCCCTTCCAGCCTTTCGCGCTCCCTCGATCATGTTCTGCAGCGAATACCGAACAAACGCTGGGGTGGTAATGCTCGCCGTCAAAAGTCCATCGCCAATCGATCCCGACAGCCTCTGCAGAACTGGGCCCGTCCCAGCAACATAGATTGGAGGAATCCCGCGTGGAGTGTGAGCGTCCGCCTTAAGCGGTGGCACGTTCGCTTGAAACACTTTTCCTTCGTAGTGAAACGCATCACCCTGCAGCACGCCCTTAATAATCTCAATGCTCTCGCGCATCACTGTTGCCGGGCCGACTCGTTCACCCTCTCCTTCTCCAATTTCCTTCATAAAGATCTTGGAGGCTCCCAGCCCAAGCAGAAACCGTTCGCCTGCCAGATCCTGCATGACTCGGGCTTCCATCGCAATCTGCACCGGATGTCGGGTGTACGGCGAGATAATTCCCCAGCCCAGTTGCATGCGCCGCGTTTCCCGAGCAATCACGGCCAGCACTGCTGTCGACGAACGTGCCTCAAACGAATGCTTCCGCCACCACGGATAAGCTTCGGCAATCCAAAACGTGTCGAACCCAGCTTCTTCACACGCTTTCGCCATCGCGACGGTCTCGCGCACTGGCTCCATACTCAATTGCAGAACTCCAATATTGAAGGGAATAGTCATGAAACGTCATGCTCCAATGAATTCGTAGTCTTTCAGTTTTATCCTTTGCTCCCTGATCTCTCGGTAGTTCCACTTCGCTTTCAGTCGGGATCACTCCACGAATGCTCCAACCCTTTAATCAACTCCCACAAAGCCTGGTTGAGCGGAGTGGGTATGCCGCTCTGCCTGCCCCATCGCGCAATCGCGCCATTCATAAAATCCACTTCCGTCTGCCGCTTGGCCAGCACATCCTGCAGCATGCTAGCCCGATGTTTCCCCGGAGCGTTCGCTCCTTTCTGCACCATCTGCCGGGGATCGCCGTGCAGTTCTATCCCCAGTGCCTTGGCGACGGCCTCACCTTCAGCAATCAAGGCGTCGAACAAACTGCCTGTAGGCTCAAACCGGGTTGCCGCGCCATGATGCAGGAGAGTCAAAGCTCCTACCGGATTGGTCGACGCATTGAAAATCAGTTTCGTCCACTGCGCGCCGCGCGCGTCAGGCAGCGCGATGGTGTTCATGCCGGAGCGCGTCATCAACCCCGCCAGCTCCTCAACCTTGTTCATAGGCGTCTTCGTAGGCTCGAACGGCCCAATCCATGTATCGCCCTTGATGTCGTACCCAACATGTCCCGGACCAATCGGATGCCCCGCCGGGAAAGTCGTCCCTCGAATCACCAGCTTCACGTGTTCCGCGAGAATTTCCTCGTTCCCGACGCCGTTCTGGACCGAGCACACGGCAGAGTTGTCGCCGAAGGCGTGCGCGGTTTGGGCAATGGCAGTTTTCGTGTGAATTGCCTTCGTCGCAACGATTCCGAAATCGCAAGCTGGCAAATCCGCTGGATTGCTCGTTGCATTCAGCTTCGCCGTGAACTCCGCCGCACCTGACAGCCGCAGTCCATCGCGGCGAATCGCATCCGTATGCTCCTTCCAAACGTCGTAGGCCCAAACTTCGACCTCGCCCGCCTGAGCAAGATGCGCCGCGAACAAACTCCCGACCGCTCCGCAGCCAACGATGCAGATTCTCATGAACGATCTCCTGTGCTAACGCGATCGTCTCTGCGCTCTTCGCCAGTGAAAAATTTCCACGGTACATCCCCCAGGACTTCGCCCTCGGTCCGTCCGACTCGATAGGTGTCCTGCGTGTACAGGCAGACCTTTCCGTCCTGATCCACCACCTGAGGATGTAGGGAGAAAATCATGTTCTCCTCTAGCGGAGTCTCGCTCTCCGCGCCGATCGCCGGATACTCCAGCATCGTAGTGCCGATCGAGTGCCCCGAAAGATGACCCAGGGAGAATCCATGTTTCGCAAACGTCTCTGCGACCACTTGGTGCACGCTGCTCGCCTTCTCCCCCACCCGCATGAGCTTGCGTGCCGACTCCAAGGCCACAGGATATGCGTCGGCCATTCGCTGTGTGGTCGCACTGGGCTTACCACGCAAAACAGGACGCGAGAATTCCACCCAGTATCCCCCGGTCCCCGTGATCTCCAACGAATACAGCAACAAGTCTTCAGCCTCCACCACCCGCTTTCCCGGGACTTTGAAGAAAGCCTGAGCCTCGCCGTGCGATCCCGAAAGCAAAATATTCATCATTCGCGGACCTGCACCCCGCGCGAAGAATCGCTCCACCGCTGGCGCCATGATCTCGGCCTCGGTCTTGCCCGGCGCATAACCCGCGATCATCGCCCAGAACCCATCCACAACGATGTCCATGGCATCGCGAACTTCGGCGAGTTCTTCCTTACTTTTAACCGCACGAGCCATATCGAACTGCTTGTCGAAGGGCACCAGTTCCAAAGACGCTTGCGCCAGTTCGCGATAGTCCCGCACCGGCATAACGAAATTCATCCCATACACGCCCAGCCGCTTCCATTTCCGTTGCATCGCGGTGTCACGAATCCATTGCCCCGGAATCTCCGGCCAGACATGGTCTTTCACCCAAGGCCTGCCCTTGTCCCCAATCCAGCGTGCCTCGCGCGGAAACACCAGGGTCGGTTCGCCTTCAAGAGGGAAGAGCACGTACAGATAACGGTGCACAATCTCGAATCCCGACATATAAAGGACCGCGCCCTCAAATCCTGCATACTGGTTTCCACACACCAGCAGCGCGTCCAGACCTTCTTTTTCCATGCGGGCGCGGACATTCCGGTAGCGGCGTTCCACTTCCTGCGAACTTGGCAATTTCGACCTCTCGGGGAATGATGAGCTATGAATCGACGCCGCACAGTTCCGCGGCGGTTAGAGCGTAGATCTTGGTGATATCCACCAAGGTTTGAATCTTGACCTTCTCGCCTTCTTTGTCGCGCGGACCACTGGAAGGCCCGTAGTTAACCGTGGGCACACCATAGCGGCTTAAGACGCTCGCGTCTGAACACCACGTCACAACTTCGCGCTCTGGGACCCTGCCGACAATTCGTTGGTGGTTCGCGTCGATTGCCTGAATCATCGGATGGTGTTCATCGATCTGCGCGCCCGGAACCGAAACATAGGTTTCGAACTCCAGACCCCAATCCGGATGCTGCTTCTCCAGTTCCGAAAACATTTGCTGGATGTCCCGCCGCGCTTCGTTCATGGCAATTGTCGGCGGCACGCGCACATCGAGAAACAAATCCGTCCGCTCCGGAGTTCGGCTGGCTCGCCATGCATGCCCACCGCGAATCCCACCCAAGTTCACCACTGCCTTCTTGCCGCCGTATGCAGCTTTCTTTTCCCACTCGTTGATCCAATTCAAAATCGGGCCCATCAGCGCATGCATACGGCGGATCGAGTTCATCTCCTCGCGTCCTTCACAGAACGCCGTGTGCACATAGATGCCGGTGCAAGAAATCCGCACCCACATCGATCCGAAATGTTCGAGCACCACGCGCATATCCGTGGGCTCGCCGAGTATGCACATGTCCGGCAAAATTCCGTGATTCACCAGATAATGTGTGCCGAATCCGTATCCGCGATATTCTTTACCCTTAAATTCTCCCCACTGCGTTTTCTCGATCTCGCCCGCAACCGCCGCGATAATAAAATCCCCACGGAGTCGAACTCCGGCGCGCAGCAAAGCTTTCAAAGCGTGGGTGTAGCAAACCAGCGCGCCTTTCATGTTGTAAATGCCTAGCCCGTAGACAAACCCGTCTTTGACCACAGCGTGTGGCTTGTATCCCAAACCCGTCAGAAAATCTTCATCGCCAGTGTTCGACGTATCCATGTGACCGTTGAACATCAGGTTCTTGCCGCCGCCACTACCCACCAGTCGACCCACCACGTTGGCGCGGCTCTCTTCGACCTCCTGCCAAACCACCGTCAGACCAAGTTGCCGCAGCGCGTTCCGCATGTATTCCGCCATCTGCAGTTCATGCCCAGTGGGACTGGGAATATTGATCACGTCGCACGACATCGCGACGATCTCTTCCTCCTTGATCTCCGCGAGGATTTTCCCCACAAGTTTGTCGTCAAGGGTCGAAGCCCGCTTGTGGACCGGTGTCTGCATTTAGGGTCGCGCTCCAAAAGAAGCATAAGTGCGCGCCAGGCGGAAGTCGTCGGGATCGCTGCAAAGTTTCTCGCTGCCGCTTTCGGTGATCAGAAAATTGTCCTCCAACCGAAGCCCACCACCCTTCGGCCAATAAATTCCCGGCTCAATCGCCAGCACCATGCCTTTTTTCATAGCGCCACTGCCAGCTTGGTGCGCATAAGGTTGCTCATGCGCCCGCGCTCCCACGCCGTGACATATCGCATGCGATGGTTGACCCGGGTATCCGCCTTCGGCTATCCGAGCGCGCACCAGTTTATCAAGCTCTGGAAACGAGGCCCCATCGCGGCAAAAACCCACAGCTTCGGAAAAGACCTTCAATAAGAGTTCAAGCAAATTCTGATACTCGGCCGTCAATTCCCCCGGACATGCATTCTTCGTCAGGTCGGTCCAGTACCCATCCACACACACCCAGATTTCAAACAACGTTGGCTCGTGCTTCTGTATCGGACGGTTCCCGGTCGCGGTAAACGTCGCGATCCCCGGTCCAGACCACACCAGAGTGAACGCGCGTGCCATTTCAACTTTCCCTTTGTAGCCCACACCCACGCCGTGGACGAACCCTTCAAACATCGCGCCCACTTCGCTTTCTTTCATCCCAGGCTTCATGTGTTCGCGCGTGTAATCCATGGCAAGCGCCGCCAATTCGTTGGCCAGTCGCATGCGCTCGACTTCCTGATCCGTCTTGATTGACCGTGCCTCATTAAGTAAAGGCGTCGAATCGACTACCTGCCCAGAAACTTCTCCAAACGCGTCAAAGAACAACTGTGTCGGCGTTGTTGGCTCGCCTACCATCCGGTCCGCACCCTGCGTACCCATATTTAGTTCGATCGCAACCCTGTCCGTCAATCCCCGCCGCTTCAACGTATCCAAAGCTAGGTCCAGAGCACGAAATTGCGGCGGCCGCGGATCATGCTCGTCATATCCCTTGAAGAACCGCCAATCCTTCGTCCACGCATTCCGCTCGACGTCCACCAGTTGTGGTTCGAGGGCAATCAGTGTTGGATCGCCGTCAGCAGGAAACACCACGGCATCGTAGCCCTTCATGCACCAGTAATTCGTCAGATATAAGACGTTATCCGGCGCCCGCACCACCAGAGCACTCAGATCCTGCTCTTTCATCAGAGCTTGGACCCGGCTCAGTTTTGGTTCATCAATTGGCCATGCCATGTTTACAACCTGAATGTTGCAGCGCTCCGCGCATCTACTCTAACGCTTCCCACGGTCGGTATGCGCAGTCACCGGCTGATTTTCTTCCCGGTAAGTCCAACTCGCCTCTTTGGCTTTGATCAACCGGTAGTTCGCGGTATGCAGCGGTGCCGCAATCCCCACTCGCTCCGCCTCACGCGCGATTGCTCCGCTCAAAAAATCCACTTCAGTTGGCGAACGGTGACGAATGTCATACAACATCGACGGCGGATGATTCGTCATCGCGCCAATCTGATTCATCGCCCACGGATCGTCGTGCAGGGGAACGCCGGCCGCCTTCGCAACTTGCTTCCCCTCATCCATCAGGGCATGCACTAGATACCCGAGGTCAGAAAATCGCTTTTCACTGGCGAAGTGAGGTGAATGCGGCAACTCCGTCAGCGCTGACACTCCATTCACCGAAGCGTTGAAAATCAGCTTGGACCATTGCGCCGGTCGCGCATCTTTCAGCGCTTCTGCCAACAGTCCGCTAGCCACAATAAGCGCTGCCGCTTCCTGCACGACGGAGAATGGAGTCTTCCGCGGCTCGAACGGACCCAGCCACGTCGGAGTGTTCAGTTCGTATTGGACGTGGGTGTCACTATGCCGGGTCGCGCTCATGAAAGTCGTTCCACGAATGATGTAGCCGCGGGTGTGAGAGGCGATAATTTCCTCGCTGCCCAATCCATTCTGCGCGGAAATCACCGCGCCGCGGTCGAACCGCTTTCCCACTGGCGCAATCGACTGCTCGACCTGTGTCGCCTTGGTCGCGACGATTCCCAGATCAAAGTCCGGCAAGTCCTCAGGATTGTTCGTCGCCCGCAGTTTCACCGAGAAATTATGGGTCCCGGAGACACGTAGTCCATCACGGTTCAAAGCATCTGCATGGTCTCGCCGTCGCACCAGCGCCCACACCTCAGCGATCTGCGCCAGATGGGCCGCATACAAACTGCCGATGGCCCCGCACCCGATGATGCAAACGCGCTTCATCTCAACTAGGCTCGTCGCACCACTTTGACCAAATCGCGTGTCTGGCTCGTCTCGCCCCGCAAAGCTCGAAACAGGCTGTCAGGATTGTTGAATGAATCGTCGATGAACACGCCCTTGTCGAACAGCGCATCCTGCAATGCTGCGGAAATTGTATGAATCGGCGCCGCACCACCCTCGCCCATGCCCTTTGCCCCGCTGTAACTGTGCGGCGAAGGCGTTTCAATATGCCCGTACTTCACCGCCGGCATGTTCATCGCGGTAATCGGAATGTAATCGCTGAAGGTGCTGGTCAACATGTTGCCAACGGCGTCATACACGCAATTCTCAAGGAGCGCTGCCCCAATCCCATGTGCCGTCGCGCCGTACACTTGGCCTTCAACGATCTTTGGATTGATCACCGTACCGCAGTCGTCCACTGCGACATAATCGAGAATCTTCGGAATGAATGTCTCGCGATCAATCTCTACCACTGCCATATGCAGCTGCGACGCATACGTCATGGTGAGGTTTCCATACTTCCTCTTCGTGTCTGGAACTTTAAAGGGTGCCCGCCAAACATAACGGCAATTCAGCGTCAGTTCGTGGAGTTCAGTCGGCAGCACAGCACTGTTCACATTCACAATGTTGGCCAGCCCCCAGTAATTGATCGATTTGCCATTCTTGCCCGACCGAATTTCCGGTCCCTGACCGCCCATTCCGAACTCAAGATCCTCTTCTCCACTCTCCAGCACAAACGCTGCCAACCGCTTCATCTCAGTTTTGAGTTTCTGCGCTGCGCCGTGCACCGCCGAGAGGCCGGACACAGCGAACTGGCTGGCATAGGTCCCGGAAAATCCGGTGTGCACGTTGCGTTCGGTATCAAAGCCCGTGCGCACGGTGATCAAATCCGGATTGAGCTTCAGAACATCCGCTACAACCTGTGCCGCCGTCGTCTCATGTCCCTGTCCCTGTGGGCACGAGCCCACACTGACCACGACTTCTCCGTAAATATCCAGCTTGCAATTTGCACCCTGCGAATTACCCGAGAAGGGAGCCCCTGGATTAACAATCTGCGACTGACCAAAGTTGTTGGTTCCCGAATCAAGCGTAGTCCCAATCCCAATGCCGATCATCCGGCCCTGCGCTCGGGCCTCACCTTGTTTCTTCTTCCAGCTATCCCATCCCATGAGCTTCTTGCCAACTTCCATCATCTTGGGATAATTTCCCGAGTCGTAAACACAGCCATTAGGCGTGGTGTAGGGAAACTCTTCCGGCCGGATGTAATTCCGCAACCGCATTTCATCCGCAGGAATGCCGAGTTGATGCGCGCAAATGTCCACTACGCGCTCCAGGAACCAAAGATGCTGCATGCGCGAATATCCGCGATTCGGTCCCACGGGACATTTATTGGTCACAGCCTGACTGAAATCGATTCGTGCATTCTTGAAGCGGTAAACGCCAGGGAAGACCTGCGACCAGATCACGCATCCCAATGGTTCATAACGGGGGTATGCTCCACAATCGTCAATGTGCTGAGATTCGAGCGCGGTAATCACTCCATCCTTATCGAGAGCCACCCGCGTCTTCCGGAAAGTCCGTTCGTTGCCGTGTGCACTCGAAACCATGTGCTCCGAGCGCGTTTCCACCCACTTCACCGGACGTCCGCCAGCTTTCTTCGACGCCAGCGCGCACACCGCCATTTGCGGATAGTTCGTGATCTTGATGCCGAAGCTGCCGCCGATGTCGAACGTCTGTACCCGAATCCGGTCAATGTGGACTTGCAGATGCGCCGCGAGAAACTGTATGGCAAACGAAGGAAACGAATTATTGCACCAGAAATAAATACGCTCGTCTTTCGGATCCCACTGGGCTATCACCACATTGTTTTCCAGCGGCGTGCTGGAAAACCGGTGAAAGTGCATGCGGTCAATCTCAACTATCGAAGCCGCTTCGCGAAAAGCCCCTTCGACATCTCCGTACTCAAAGACGCCATTCCATATCTTGTTGGTCCCGGCCTCATTGTGCAGAAGGCTGGCATCGGTAAGCGCCTGCTCGGCGTCCACCACGGGATCGAGCGCTTCATACTCCACCTGTACCGCTTCGGCACCATCGTCGGCCGCCGCGGCTGACTCGGCCATGACCGCGGCCACCGGCTCTCCCTGATACCGCACCTTGTCCGCCGCCAAAGGCAGGTCGCGAATTTTGCCCGCCGGGTCCGGAGCAATCTCGATGAACGGTTGAGTCTGCGCGGCGACCTCCGCGCCTGTCAGCGTACATACCACTCCCGCCACACTCTCTGCCGCTGAAATATCGACGCTGACAACATTGGCGTGAGCATAGGGAGATCGCACAAAGCGCAGATACAACATCTCGCGCAGCTTTATGTCATCGGCAAATTTTCCACGCCCCCGCAGCAGGCGGTTTTCTTCTTTACGCGGAATCGATTGCCCTACCCAATTCTTTTTGTCCGAATGATCCACGCTATTTCCTCAACCTTATTGCAGCGCCGCTTGCAGACTGTCGATCAACTTCTGCACCTGCTTTTTACCCAAAGGCTCGAGCAGTCCTCCCGCGACCGAAGCGAGCCTGCCAAAAATCTGCGCCTCACCTTTCCACGTAACCTTGGTACCCACACTCACCGGCGAGAGATCGAACTCCGCTACCAGACTCACGTTTCCGCCTACCGCGCTGCCTTGTCCTTTATAAAGGGCGCGTCTGGGACGATTCGACTCGACCAAGTGCATTTTCACGTCAGCCACACCTTTGATGTAGGAAATGCCGACGTTCACTCGTACCGTGAAGTGTTCCTCATCCTGCACCGTCAAACCCTGAAAATCCGGCAGCAGCGGAGCGAAGCGGTTGGGATCGATAAGAAACTCGTAAACTTCTTCCGGCTTGCGTTGCACCTCGAACTCGCCGCCAAACTTGATCGCCACTTTCTAGGCTCCCTTGGTGCTTTCGGCTGCGAGATGAATCGCTTTCAGAACGTTCTGATATCCCGTGCAGCGGCAAGTATTACCGGCGATCGCCTTGCGGATCTCCGGATCACTTGGCTGCCCATTCTTCGACAGCAATTGAAACGTGGATAGCATCAGACCCGGAGTGCAATAACCGCATTGCAGTCCGTAGGAATCGCCGAAAGCTTTCTGGATCGGGTGTAATTGACCATCTTTCTCCAGCCCTTCCACCGTCAAAATCTCCGCGCCGTCGGCCTGCACCGCGAACATGGTGCACGACTTTACCGCCAACCCATTCAGCAGCACAGTACAAGCCCCGCAATAAGTGGTATCGCAACCGACGTGTGTCCCTGTCAGATCCAGTCGTTCCCGTAACAACTCGACCAGCAACATCCGGGCTCGACACGGACTGAGTGTGGCTTCCCGTTTACTTTCAGTTGAATTGCGACTTCTTGCACAGTTTCAGGCATAGATATGATTGATCTCGATTTGCTCTCCGCGAGCTCGTCGTACGGCGACTCCAATCGCTTGCCGCAGCAGGGCCCCCACCAGCGACCGCTTATATTCCGCTGAACCTCGCATGTCACTCTGCGGATCGACCTCCGCCTGCACCGCTTCAGCCGCTATGCCGATCGCCCTCTCGTCGATCGTTTGCCCCCGCAAAGCGGCCTCTGCTCCTTGTGCCCGGATCGCGGTCAAGCCAACGCATCCCAGAGCGATCACGATGTCGCTGCAAACATCTCCATTCAACGTAAGCTGAACTGCCGCACTTGCCGTCGGATAAACCGGTGCCGACCGCTTGAACGCGAGATAGGCCGACCCACTCCCGGCCGCGGGCAACGTCACGACCACTTCTTCTACTAATTCACTGTGATCGAGTGCCGTTGTGTAAGCATCCTTCACGAAGTCCTGCATGGGAACTGTCCGTTTGCCTTTCGGTCCCAGGCATCTCACTTCCGCTTTCTGAGTCAGCAGAACTACTGCCCAATCGCCGCTTGGATCGGCCTCCGCGAGCGATCCCCCAATCGTGCCTCGGTTCCTTACTTGCACATCGGCAATGCCTGCCGCACAATCGTGCAAAATCGGAATCACCCGCACCGCCGCGGAGTTCTCAATCTCTGCATGGCGGGTCAAAGCTCCGAAGCGCAGTACGCCGTTTTCTCTTTCTATATAAGAGGTGCCCGAAACGAAATTCAGGTCGATAAGATGCTGGGGATTCGCAAACCGCAGTTTCATCAGCGGAATCAAGCTCTGCCCGCCGGCAAGAAGCTTGGCGTCATCGCCCAATTGGGAAAGCATCGTGGCGGCTTCGTTCAGAGTGCTCGCACGATGATAGTGAAAGGGTCGGGGATACATCCCAGCGATTGTGCCTCAATTCGTAGTGGTCAACCTAACCGGCTCGAAGAACGGATCCAGCTTTCATCACTTTTCAGCAGCAGTAAAACAGGCAAGCCATGCTGCGCCCTGAGGATTCCTTTTGTCAAGTTGCAGCCGCGTGCAGGGACAGCCCCGCACAAGCTGGGTCACAAAAAAGCCATACTTCATGTGGTGCTCGGAGGTTTACAAAATGTCCTTGCTGCGGAGAAAAACTGCGACGATGACGGGCGCTTCTCGCGGAATCGGACGCGTACCGCCTCCGTACGCCTTTAACTCTGCTGCGCACGTCATGGTTCTGTGAACGGTGCTCCAGACTGTGAATGGTAGAAGAAGAAAGTTCCAGGATCCTGCGAGGACAAAAACTAACTGTCCCAGTCCGTAGTCCGTGGATCGTCGTAATGTTGGAAAGGCCATACGCAGTCCGGCGGCCATTGGAATGTGGCCTTGGGCTTTTTGGGCACCAGCACGGGCCTCCCGGGCTTTTCCGGAGCTTGCTGCGGCGCTTTATCTGGATCAGGAGTGGGAGGAGTGAATGGAGTTCTCATGTGAGAAAAGTTTGGCGCAGCGCCGATGCTGCGCCATGAAGGAACAAGCGACTCTGGGTCGTATAGTCCCTTAGCATCTCCTTAGTTGAAGGCAATATAAAATCGTTTGTCGTTATCCGCCTGTTCACTTTTGAACACTCCGTGAAATAAGTAACTTTTTTGTTCTCGTGAGCAACACAATTTGTTGCTGATCCGTTAACTTGCGTCTGGCACTAAGACAAATATTGAAAACATGATCCAGTATCGAGAAAGTTGTCAGTTGCAGCACCTGTGCACACTTTAATTCTGTCCTGCATCGAGTACCTCACGGATTCTTTTCGCCATGCCGTTTCGCGTGAATGGTTTCTCGAGCAGCGACCATCCATCTTTGAGTTCAAAGTTCTCTGCTACATGGCCATCGGGGTATCCCGAGATATAGAGCACTTTCATCTCCGGCCGGATAGCGCTCATCTTGTCCGCAAGCACACGACCGCTGATTTCAGGCATTACCACATCTGTGATTAGCAATTCGATCTGCCCCTTGTAATGCTTCGCAATGCCAACCGCCTCGGAGGGACGGATTGACGTGAGAACCGTATATCCCAGTCCTTCGAGCATCTCTCGCGCCAGTTCCATGAGTGGCTCGTTGTCCTCGACCAGCAGGATGGTCTCATGCCCGCCCTTGCCGGGCGCCATCTCCGCTGCTTTGTGCTCGTCATGTTCCCCTGCGACGCGGGGTAGATACACCTCGAACGTGGCCCCGTGTCCCTCTTCGCTCCGGACGTATATGTAGCCCCCGCTCTGCTTCACAACGCCGTAAACAGTCGATAGACCTAATCCTGTTCCGTGGCCAGCCCTCTTGGTTGTAAAGAATGGCTCAAAAATGTGCGCCTGAACGTCTTTCTTTATTCCAATGCCTACGTCGCTAACAGCCAGCATGACGTATGGCCCGTGCTCCATTTCAGGACGTGTCAAGCTATTCCCACCCTGCCATTCGACGTTGGCCGTGGTGATCGTAATGGTCCCTCCGTTCGGCATCGCATCGCGTGAGTTCAGAGCTAAATTCATCAATATCTGTTCAATTTGGGTGGGGTCCGCTTCGACGCGTCCCAGATCCGGCAGTAGCTCAGTGGCGATGTCAATATGGTCGCCGATGAGACGTTGCAACATTGCTTGCGTCTCAATCACCAATTTGTTCAGGTCCAACACAACCGGCCGCATGACTTGCCGTCGGCTGAATGCCAGTAATTGGCGAGTCAGCCTGGTTGCAAGTGTGCCTGCGTTACGGATGCGCTCCACCATCTTCAATCCGGCCTCATCCGTTTCAATATGTCTTTCGAGCATTTCGCAATAGCCTAGAACCACGGTGAGGAGATTATTGAAATCATGCGCAATGCCTCCAGCCAGTTGACCAACAGCCTCCATTTTTTGAGACTGCCTTAGTCTTTCGTCCACCTTTTGCGTGTATCTGCGCGCCGTGATGTCGCGAATATTGCACTGGATTACGCTCTCGCCGTTCACTCCATAGACGTTGCTGACGAATTCCACACTGACCGAGCGTCCATCCTTGGTTTCGAGCGGCAGGTTTTCGTATCGGACGTATCCCTTATTTTGAAGTTCGTTGAAAACTATCTTTGAGGCCTCAACGTTCTTGAAGGGACCAAAATTCCACAGCTTTTTGCCAATAAATTCTTCGCGGTCGTAACTCAATAACTGGACCAGGAAAGGATTTACGTCGGTGATCAATCCTGATTGCCCATTCAGAATCAGGATTCCATCTTGAGCGGTCTCAAAGAGTCGTCGATAGCGCGCTTCAGAAGCTCTAAGTGCCGTGCTCGGGCGGCCAGTCTTGGATACAGGAATGGAGACAGACAGATGTTCCATAGAATCCCCTTTTCGCACTCGCATGGAATCTCAAAGCTAGGAACCAAAAATAACTTCAACGGGCCTGCCGCAAGTACGGTCCTGCCCCTTTGAAATTGTCCTTACTTTTTGTGTTCACGCATCGCAAGCGATGCCCCCAACCGCTATAGCACTGAGACTTATTTCGGCCCAAATATGAGCGCATTCTGGCACAGCGTTTTATTGCAAGTGTTCAAAATCGAACACTTTTCACTAATTTCGACGAGGAGATCGAGGAAGTTATCAGTGGTCTGGATTTCGGACTTTCGTGAGGAAGATGCCAGCGCTTCCGACCACCGCATCGCAACTGCGTCACGAGCCTTTGTGCCGCGGCCGCTGCTCAGGACTACCCGGGCAATGAGCTCAGGCGTCGACAGGACTTTCAGAAGGAAGTCGAGCGACACGTCCAACCGATGGTGTCGCAAGAGAAACTCAGAAGGTAATGGCGGAGAGGGTGGGATTCGGTTACCCCAGTTTCCGCTAACGCATGGTGACTCTTATTGATAGCGATTCTAGCCTGTGTTTATGCGGGTCGCAAGCGCTATTCAATAGTATCCGACGTTTCAATCGGTGAGGCTTGTTTGATTGAAAACGGGCGAAATAATGTCAATAGTGTCAGCCAGCTACTAACGACCTTTGGTCACTCAACTTTGTTATATTCAGCCGATGACCAACAACCAAGTAATTTTCAAATATCCCGATCAGAAGTTCGTAGCAATCGCGTTCAGGCGGCAAGATAACACCCTTTACCATTACGGCTTCGTGCTCGTGAATACTGTACCTAAGGTCGGAGATGTGCTCTTCGAGAGGGAAGTAGTCCAAGTGTTGACGGACGAGGAATTGTTGAAGGAGCGTACGACGGCGGCTCAGGTTGAGAAGATAGCGGCTGTCGCAATCCTCGCGAAGGTTAATATAAAAGGGGAGGTTCTAGGTGATCAAGGCTAAGGGGTGTTTGCTGGTTGATCCTGGATTGTCTCCACTTGCTGGAGCGCAAGTGATACATCCGGACGAGGTATCACAATTGTGGCGTGTCACCTTTGATGACGGTTTCGAGGGTGACATTCGCATCTCACCAACTGAGGGCGATCGGGGGAAAATTGGCGAACGGGTGACCGAGCTTGCAGAACTCGTTTATAGGGACGGCAAAGAACAATTTCCGTACTCAACGAACAATCTCACGGCTACTCTTTCTTCACTTCGACGGCGCTGAACTCAGTTCGATCCGCGCTTGTTGCCTACGTCTTCAGCAAGCGACTGGAGATCGCGTCGAGTCCGGCTTCGGTCCATGTACTTGTATCGAGCGAGTTCCCAGTCGAGGCTCACTCCCGTCACTACGGCTTTTGTTGATGTAAAAAATACGCTTCCCTCGCTGCTTTTAGCTCGGGTGCGTCGAGCAGGACCTTTAGAAAGTCCACTGGTACGATCATTGCGATGCCGCTGTTCGCTTGTCCGGTTCCTTTAACCGTCGTCGCAAGTTCTAAATTAAAGTGCTCGTCCTCATAGAAGTAGCCACTGACGACGCCGAGGAGATGGTAGCCGTCCGTATTCAGCGGCCCAGCTTCCACCATCACTGGCGAACCGCTGTTGCCACCGAATATGTGAACGTCAGCTAAGTAGACGGTTCCGAGCTTCCCGGTGGTCGTCCTGATCGGCTCATCCGGCACCATCGAAAGAATTCCTTGCCTCACGATAGCTTCAAATCTACGCTCTCCGGGAAACTGGTAGAAGTATCCCGATAAAATGATGGTGCTGCATTCAGCGATCACTTCGTTGTGCATAAACTCCTTGGTGGCAAAGTTCTCGATAGGGATAACTGCCGCGTCAGCATCATCCGGGGGCACGATTGACATTACTGCCAGATCGACGGAGTTATCATCCGGGAAAATCCAAGCACGAGTGTCACCCTGTAGCTTTCTCGAAGACCCATCTTTGGTATTCACACGAACCGACAAAGCAGTCAGCTCGTGTGGATGGTTTTGAGTATCCCAACATTCTGCAACATGACGGTTTGTGACCAAGTAGTCAAAGTAAATGTTCTTGGGAAGCCTTGGATCGCTAACAGCAACCAAAAACGCGGTACCGGCTGCGGCAATCTGATTCTGCCCATCTTTGCAACTCGCCTCAATGTCCAGCACAGACTTTTTCAGTGTGACTGCGAACGGGGGCACTGACGGATCAGGCTTACTAAAAGTAAGTACCCTTTGTTGGCCTTCAACGAATGAGCTTAGAAACGTGAATGCAATGAAGATCAGCGAGCAGCGCACGAGAAACCTCCAATTACTCAGTATTATAGGAGTCTAAGCAAGTCGCAAAAAGAAGCCTTACGTTAGGATCAGTCAGGATCGCCGACCGGGGAGGACGTTGTTGAGTGACACGGAAGGTGATACTACTTTCCTAGGAGCTGGCTAGTGCTTTTACTACTTAAGGGAGACGTCATGGGATTGTTGGAGACTTCTCTTGAAGTCGTGAAATTGGCTGGGAAGTTGGCAAACCCTGAACTAATCACGGCGGCGACGAAGGCAAATATCGAAGCTTTGGAACTCAGCAACAGCAACCTCGAACTTCAGAAGAAGGTGACCGATCTTGGTGATCTGGTTCGCGAACTCGAAGCGAAGCTGAAGCTGACCGGCGAGGTCTTCTACCATGAAGGGTTGGTTTTTCGAGAAGGGGACTCTGATCCCTATTGCTCCCGATGCTGGGACGTAAATCGAAACTTGGTTCATGTGCATCGCTTCGGTGGAGATAAAGGCCGCGGATGCCCCGAGTGTAAGGCCACTGTTGTCGCAATACTCCGAAACCCACGCATGACTGGAGCCGTCGCACGCTAATAAGCGAACGTCACGTTCACCTTGTCCCGCGTTTCCTGACTCCGGGACGGTTTCAGGTAACGCATCGTCGATTCCATACCACTGTGACCGAGCCAGTTCTGGACGGTTCTAAGATCGACCCCGGCCCACAGATGCCACGTTGCGAACCTCGCGCGAAACTTGTGATATGGCGGAGAGGGTGGGATTTGAACCCACGATACCCGTTAAGGTATGTCCGCTTTCGAGGCGGATCGTTTCAACCACTCACGCACCTCTCCGCGTGGAAAAAACCTGTCTCCAGCATGTGGTCAGCGGCTGAAAACGCGAATTGTATTTACTCCGGTAGCTTCTTTTCCTCACGGCGCAACCGGAAAAATTCCTGCAAGACGTCGGCGCACCGTCCCGCCAGCACGCCGCCTTGAACCTCCATCCGGTGATTCAGTTGCGGATGGTTCACGACCTGCATCACCGACCGGACCGCCCCGGCTTTCGGGTCGTCCGCACCATACACCAGGCGCTTCACCCGCGCGTGAACCAGTGCGCCCGCGCACATCGCGCAGGGTTCAATTGTAACAAACAGCTCGCAGTCCTCCAGACGGTGATTCCCGACCTTTTTTCCCGCTTCCCGCAAGGCCATAACTTCAGCATGTGCTGTGGGGTCGGAGTTCACCAGGTTGGCGTTCCAGCCCGTGCCCACAATTGCCCCATCGCACACCACGACCGCCCCCACCGGGACCTCTCCCGCCTCAAGCGCCCGCTGGGCCGCTCGCAGCGCCTCCTCCATCCAGAGTTCGTCAGAATTCATGGTCGGACCCAATCCTACCAGCGCCGGAAGAGCTGTCCCCACTGAACCCGGCCAGATTGCAGCTCGCCATGCTCTCGTCGCAGTGTGCGCTGCATCACTTCTGGCTTTTTGCGCTGGATGGTATGCTAACGCGTTATGGGGATTCCCAGTCTGCTGCGCAAGGTTTTCCTGGTCGATCTTCTCAAGGGCATGCGGGTTACCTTCCGCTATCAGGACCCGAAGGAGATTTACACCGAGCAGTATCCGCTCGAGCGCCCGCAGATCGCCGAGCGTTATCGCGGAGCCCCGCGCCTGAACACCAATCCTGACACCAACGAGACCATGTGCATTGCCTGCGATCTCTGCGCCGTCGCGTGTCCGGAAAACCTGATCGTGGTCTCCAGCGAGCGCAACGAAATCACTCGCCGCAAGGAACTCACCGAATTTACCTACGACTTAAGTCGCTGCATGTTCTGCGGCCTCTGCGAAGATGCCTGCCCAGTCGATGCGCTTGAACTCACCCAGGATTTTGAACTAGCCAACTACACCCGCGAAGGCACCATCTGGGATCGCGAGATGCTGGAAAACGGCCCCCAGCCAACGGTGTATAAAAAGTAGTCGTCGGATTATTTGAAGCTGGTACTCCATCCTTCGAAGGGCGCCCCGCCCGTCGAAGCCGCTCACTTCGAACCCTGGAAGGGAACCAACTGACGACCGAATACTGAAGCCCAACGCCTACCGCCCGCCTTTCGGCTGCTGCTGCGTCATACAATGCATCGCCCCGAATCCCCAGATCAGATCCCCGGAGTAAATCCCCACCACATCTCGCTCCGGAAAGAGATCCGCGATCACATCCAACGCAATCCGGTCATTCGCATCATTAAACACCGGCACCAAAACAATCCCGTTCGCAATATAGAAGTTCGCATAACTGGCCGGAAGCCGTCGCCCTTCGAAAATCACCGGATCAGGCATGGGCAACTCAACGATCGCGATCTCATTCCCATCCTGATCGCTCGCCTCCCGCAGACGTCGGATATTTTCCTGCAGCACCTCATAGTTCGGATCGTCCGTGTCCGCCTCGACCACTGTCACCACCGTGTCCGGTGCCACGAATCGTGTGATGTCATCCACGTGCCCGTGAGTATCATCACCAGCTACACCCGATCCCAGCCAGATCACATTCGAAATGCCCAGATATTTAGCGAAGAGCTTCTCGTAATCTTTGCGCCTCATCGAAGAATTCCGTTGCTGGATCTTGCTTAGCAGACACTCTTCGGTCGTTAACAGCGTGCCTCGACCGTTCACGTCAATCGAACCGCCCTCCAATACTACGCGCTTCTTCCCAAACATCGGCTGCACGCTCGCGGCTTCAGCAACCTCCGCCATCAGGCCACCCAGCCTCGCGTCATTTTGATAGTTCGGATACTTCGCCCACGCGTTGAAGCGCCAGCAAACGCCGCCCAATCCGCTGGAGGAAGAACTGTCGATCACGAAAGAACAGCCCGAGTCACGAGTCCAAACCCGATCTGTTCGCCATCGATGAAAGCGAACGTTATCGCTTAGCGCGTTGGCGCGATCAAGCACGGCCCGCGCCCGCCGCTCCGATGCCGTGTCGTTGACGACGAGTTCCACCCGCTCGTGCTTTGCCAGCTTGCGAACGATCTCCGCATATACCCACGGAATCGGCTCAAACTTGCCCGGCCAGTCATCTTTGAAATGAGGCCAGGCGAGCCAGGTCGCCTCATGCGGTTCCCACTCCGCAGGCATGCGCAAATTCGATTTCTGAGTCCGAGGAGTCATCTGTTCAATGGGGAGTTATGCACCAAGAAATCTGACCCAAATGCCATATTCTTTGCCTTCCCTGCAAAGAGTGGGACTAGGCAGTTTAATCGATCATCCGCCGAGTAATTGGAGCATAGCTATCAATTCGCCGGTCGCGCAGGAACGGCCAGTTGCGGCGTGTATCCTCGATCAGCTTCAAATCTACTTCGCCTATTAGGATCTCTTCTTTATCGTGCGAACCTTCCGCGATCACCCGCCCGAACGGATCGCACAGAAACGATCCGCCCCAGAATTCCAATCCGGCACCCGGTGCCGACTTCCCGCGAATGTCGCCAGTTTCAAATCCGACCCGATTCACCACACCCACGTAAATTCCATTAGCAATCGCATGTGCCCGCTGAATAGTCCGCCAGGCATCGTGCTGCGCCTCGCCGAACTCGGCCTTCTCCGCCGGATGCCACCCAATTGCGGTCGGATAAAACAAAATGCTCGCACCCTGCAATGCCGTCAGCCGCGCGCCCTCTGGATACCACTGGTCCCAACACACCAGTGTGCCCACTCGCCCTGCACTTGTATCGAAAGCGCGATATCCCAAGTCTCCGGGCGTGAAATAGTATTTTTCGTAATAAAGCGGATCATCCGGAATATGCATCTTCCGGTAAAGCCCGCGCAGTGCCCCATCGCTCTCGAAGATCGCCGCGGTATTGTGATACACGCCCGGCGCCCGCTTTTCGAACAGGGAAGAGATCAGCACCACACCTAACTGTTTTGCTACCTTCGAAAGCTTTTCCGAGGTCGGCCCCGGGATTGGCTCCGCTAAATCGAACAGCGCCGCATCTTCGCGCTGGCAGAAATACTGCGTCTGAAAAAGCTCCGGCAGGCATACTACCTGCGCCCCACGCCCAGCAGCATCCCGCACCATATCAATCGCGTGTTGCAGGTTCTTGTCAGGGTCGGAACCCATCGACATCTGAACCAGTCCGACAGTAAATTTCTCCGGCGCCAAAGCGTTTCTCCTCCCAGCAAAGCGAAAAAATAGAATATCAGTTTCAGCGAATCCCGCTCGTCTCTTCGCGAGTCAGAATCTTGATTGCCTGGACGCGAAACTTGTATCAGGCCACGGCTTCAGCGGCCACGCAGAGATTTCAGGATTATTATTCCGAGCCGTCTGCGGCCAGCCCGGAGCGATTTCGCCAGCGGCGAGGAATCTGCTGTCGGAGTGCGCAAATGACAAGGCCCTGGGAGTCTTCGGAAGGCTGCGTCCGTGGAATTCATTTATCCCACCACATCTAGTAAAGTAGTTCTTCAAGAAAAAAGTGGAGAGAAGCAATGAAGAACGGCAATCATGACGGAGCCGGCATCGACCGTAAACTCCATAATCCTATAGAAGACAAGCTGATTCCCCTCGAATCGCTCGATCTCAATTCGGTTCGCTCGGTGAACGATCTGGTGAGTGCCATGTCTAAAACGGCGTTCACCGGACGCCAGGTCGGCGAAGCAGCGGATGTGCTCGAGGCAATGGCTCGCGACCAGGATTGCTTTGTCGTGATGACCCTTGCCGGCGCCATGACCGTCGCCAAGCAGAGCCTTATCATCGCCGAACTTATCGACCGTGGAATCGTCAACGCCATCGTCTCCACCGGAGCCCTGATGGCCCATGGCCTGGTCGAGGCTACCGGACGCGCCCATTTCCGCCACAATCCCGAGGTTTCCGACGAGGAACTCTACGAGCAGGGCTACAACCGCGTCTATGACACGCTGGAGCCTGAGCAGAATCTCGACGACGTCGAGGAGGTCATGTCGGAGATCCTCGAAAACTGGGATCACAATGAGATCATGGCGTCTTACAAACTTAACCACGCCATCGGAGCATTCCTGGCGAAACGATCTAAAGACCAGCGTGGAATTCTGAAGTCCGCCTACGTAAAAGGCGTCCCTGTCTTCGTTCCAGCTTTTACCGACTCGGAGCTCGGTTTGGACGTTGCCTTGAACAATCGTCTCCGCGAATCCACTGGCCGTCACAAGCTGCGTTTCGATCCCTTCGAAGACCTTGAACACTTCGCCGCCACGCTGTTGCGCCAGAAAAAGCTCGGCATCTTCACCATTGGCGGCGGCGTTCCGCGTAACTGGTCACAGCAGTTCGGACCATTCTGCGAGCTGCGCCACCGCCGCTTGGGTGAGAACGTTCCCCTGAAGCGTTATCACTACGGCGTCCGTATCTGCCCCGAGCCGGTCTATTGGGGAGGCCTCTCCGGCAGTCCATACAGCGAAGCCATTTCCTGGGGGAAATTTGTCCCGCCCGCTGAAGGCGGCCGATTCGGAGAAGTCTTCCTGGATGCGACCGTCGGTCTGCCGTTGATCGTCTCCGCCGTGTTCGAGCGACTCGGCAAGAAGGGCACTACCGGCGACAAGAAGAAAGAAAAATCAGGAGCAAAAGCGAAGAAGTAAGACCGGCGAGGTAGAAATAAAAAAGGCCCGTCCGCTCCGGACGGGCCTTCGCATTGCGATCTAGTCGAAAATCAGTACCGCTGAAGCGATGACTGTCGTCCAAAGGCCGCGCTTGTCGCCGACCGCAGACTGCGTCACGTTGGCCGTCCGCACGATCTTGTTCGAAATCCGGTAGATTTCCTTCTTCTCGTCCCATGACCGGTCCGGATCGAACTCCACGTTCAGCGTGGTGGCCAGCATCTCTGCCGCCAGCTCCTCGGCATAATCACCCGCAGAGTTGTCGGTTTCGCCAAACGAATGATGCTCGCTCAAGTATCCGTAGGTATTGCGGTCCGCCGGAATCGCCACGCCGATACTCGAAGCCAGCAGCCGATGTGGCTCACGAGTGGAATTCTCCGCCACTACCGCAAAAACAACCTCTCCCGGGCTCAGGTATTTCAGCCCTTGGGTTCTGCCGATCAGCTTGCAATTTGGTGGGAAAATCGATGAGACGCGCACCAGGTTCTGTGCAGCGATACCGGCGTCGCGCAGCGCCAGCTCAAAGGATGTTAGACGTTCGCGGTGTTTGCCGACCCCCTTGGTGAAAAAAATCCGCTTGGGGACCATGTCCTTGCCCAATTCTTTGTCTCCTTAGTTTTTCGTGATTTGACGGTCAAATCTAACACAGCGAAATGTGAAGGGAATATGAAAATTGAATGATTTTCCGTAAAAATTTGCCACGGTTCAACGGCACGAAGCTCTTGGCCTCAGAAGCACCCTTATTTCGCCGGCTGCACCGAACTCACTGCGATGGTGTCGCCATCCGCCACGCCCTTGACTGTCGCCTTTTTCGCCGCCAACTGGTCGAGCATGTCGAGAGAAGCCTGATCTTTCGCATCGAGTGCGTAAACCTTATCGCCTACCACCAACGCGTACTTCGAACCCTTCTTTACGCACGCGCGCAGGCACGACGCGTCGTCTCCTTCCATCATATGCTTCGCCCCGCACATGGCATCGCTCACCGTGCCGGTGTAGCTTTGCGCTTTGGCCGCAAACGCCGTACTCACAAGAGCCAAGGTAAACAGTACAACGCTCAACAGAGCCAGCAATCTTCTGACGACTTGCATAAAAGAGATTCTCCTCAGTTTTAATTCGATGCCAATTTCCGACAACACGTAGCTCCGTTGGGCGTCACTGCGCCCCAATAAGCAAAGTCGCCTGCACAATCTCCCAGCAATCCGCTACCGCAAAGACGCCGCATCCGTCCCCTTGATCTTCACCGCAATCTCAATGAACGCCAGTGCCGCCCGGCTCAGGGCCTTGTCCTTGCGATACACCAAGGCCAAGTCTCGTCTGATTTTGGCATCCGAAATGGCAATCGCGGCCAACACATTCGCTCGCACGTCTTCCACCACGTGCGAACTCGCAATGAATCCCACTCCTGCATCGACCGCGACAAAGCGCTTCAGCAGTTCGCTCGAGTCCAGTTCCATGGTGTAGCGCGGCTTTAGCTTCCGCTCGTAGAACAGACTTTCCAGTGCGTCCCGTGTATGCCCTGCCTTGGGCACGATTAGCGGATAACTCGTAGCATCCTGGATCGTCGTCGATTTCAGTTTTGCCAAAGGATGCTTCGGAGGAGCAATCACTATCAGTTCGTCCCGATGGATGGGCACGACCGTTAGCCGGTTGTCGCTAACCGGCAACGACACCACGCCAAAATCCACTGTGTTGTCGATCACCGACTCCAGAATCTTCGCGTAGTCCGCCCGGGTGATGCTGATATTCACGTCAGGGTATTGCTTCTTGAACTCCGCAAAAACTTCCGGCAGGATGTGCAGGCAAGTGCCTTCGTTTGCGCCCACCACGATCTCGCCCCTCGGCACTCGCTCCGTTTCCGCAATCGCGGTGAGCATCACCCGCCGCGAGTCCAAAAGCTCTTCTGCGAACTTTTGAAACAGTTTGCCCGGAGCCGTGACCGAAACCTTTCCCCCGGACCGATCCAGCAACTTCGCTCCAACTTCTTCTTCCAGCGCTCGAATTTGCGACGAGATCGCTGGCTGCGTGCGGAAACGCTTCTCCGCCGCCCGAGAAAAACTCAACAGGCGAGCCACCTCCAAAAACGTCTCGAGCTGATCAAAATCCATTCGCGAAAAACTCTGCGATGATTCTACATAACAGAGAACCGCGAGCCTACCTCCTTATCAATGCCGTGACGTATAGTGGTTGTACCTCCCGTTTAAGAATTCTTCTTGCCCAGAAAGCCCCCGCCCCGTATTGGATATCCGTGATTTTCCTTTGCGCCCTTTGCGCGCATCCCTAGCGCCTTTTGCGGTGGAGCTTTTGACTTGCCTCTTAAAGTTCCTGAACTTCCATAGCCATGCTTAACCCTTCGGGGCGCAGCCCTGTGTTCCCCTGTGTCCTCAGTGGAGCCCTTGGTGTTCCTTCCTGTCATCCGTCAAAGCCATCGCCTTCCATTGGTTAAGTTTTTTCGGCCCCACCCAACGTGACTCCGATCACAGCGCCTGCCATCTCTGCATGACCACAATGTCAGGGTAGAATGTCACTCATCCCGCAATCCAGATCGACCCATATATAACGACAGGAGCCATCATGTCCGATCCCAGCACTGTCCTTGATTTCGTCAAGAAGAACGACGTCAAGATGCTCGACCTGCGCTTCACCGACCTCCCCGGTCTCCAGCACCACGTCTCCTACCCGATCGGGCAGCTCACCGAGACATCGTTCGACGAGGGTTTTGGCATGGACGGCTCCTCCATTCGCGGATGGGCTGCCATCCACGAAAGCGACATGCTCCTGGTCCCCGATCCCAAGACATTCGTGCTCGACCCTTTCACCGAAATCCCCACGCTCGTCATGGTGGCCGACGTCATCGATCCCGTCACCAAGCAGCGCTACGATCGTGACCCGCGTTACATTGCCAAAAAGGCCGAGTTATATTTAGCCTCCACCGGCCTTGCCGACACCGCCTACTTCGGAGCCGAAGCCGAGTTCTTCATATTCGACAACATTCGCTTCGACCAGCGCGAGCAGCACGGCTTCTATTTCATCGACGCCGAAGAAGGCCGCTGGAACTCCGGCCGCAAAGAAAACAATCTCGGCTACCGTCCGCGCTTCAAAGAAGGATATTTCCCGGTGCCGCCCACCGATCACTATCAGGATCTCCGCAGCGAAATGGTCATGACCATGCAGGGCGTGGGACTTGAGGTCGAATGCCATCACCACGAAGTCGCCACCGGCGGACAGACGGAAATCGATATGAAGTTCGACTCGCTCGTGCGTTCGGCCGACCACATGATGCTCTACAAATACGTGGTCAAGAACGTGGCCAACCAGTACGGCAAGACCGTCACCTTCATGCCCAAGCCGCTCTTCCAGGACAACGGCAGCGGTATGCACACTCACCAATCGCTCTGGAAGAATGGCAAGCCACTCTTCGCCGGAGACGGCTATGCGGGTCTCTCGCAAATGGCATTGTGGTATATCGGGGGGCTTATCAAGCACGGCCCAGCTCTTTCGGCGATCATCGCGCCCACTACCAATTCTTATAAGCGGCTGGTGCCGGGATTCGAGGCGCCAGTGAATCTCGCCTATTCGCGCCGCAATCGCTCGGCCGCCTGCCGCATCCCCATGTACTCCGCGTCGCCCAAAGCCAAGCGCGTCGAGTTCCGTCCTCCCGACCCAAGTTGTAATCCCTACATGGCGTTTGCTGCCATGATGATGGCTGGCCTCGACGGCGTCGAAAACCAGATCGATCCCGGCTCACCGCTCGACAAAGACATCTATGATCTGGGGCCCGAAGAATTAAGAAGAGTGCCAAGCATGCCCGGTTCGCTGGAAGACGCGCTCGCCGCACTCCAGAAAGATCATGCCTTCCTGCTGAAAGGCGACGTCTTCACGGAGGAACTGCTGGGCACCTACATCGATTACAAACGTACAAAAGAAGTCGACGCCATCCGGCTCCGCCCCCATCCGTACGAGTTTGCGCTGTACTACGACATTTAGTTGGAAGAATTGCCCGTGTGGGACGGGCGCCCTCTGTCCTACCTGCCCGCGTAACGACGCACGGGTAGCGACGGTCGCTTCGGCTGTCAGTCTCATATTCACAACATCCGTGCGGCCGCGAACGCCTGGCCCGCCTCTACTGCTTCAGCCACTTCTCAATCGCCGCCGTTACTTCCGGAGAATCCGGCGTCACCGCTGACTCGAACCGCCGCACCACGTGTCCATTCCGGTCCACCAGGAACTTGGTGAAATTCCACTTGATGTCGCCGGAAACCGCCTGCCCCGCATCCTTCGTCAGATATTGATACAACGGCGTCTGGTCGTCGCCCTTCACGGACACCTTGGCGAACATGGGAAACGTAACGCTATATTTCCGCGTGCAAAATGTCTTAATCTCTGCGTTCGTCCCTGGCTCTTGCGCTCCAAAATTGTTAGCAGGGAAGCCGACGATCACGAATCCCTTGTCTTTATATTTTTCGTAGATCGCTTCGAGCGCGCTGTACTGCGGCGTGTATCCGCATTGGCTCGCCACGTTCACCATCATGACGACCTTGCCTTTGAATTCCGCCAGCGGCGTCGGTTTGCCATCGATCGAGGGCAACGTGAAATCGTAAATATTGGAAGCCGCAAAACTCGAAGCTGTCATAAACAACACCGCCATTCCTAACCACAATAGAGTGTTCGCAAGAGTACGCTGCATTAGCCTCACCTGTATCTTTCCCGAAGCGTTCGGTTGCCCAGCAGAATACCAGAACGCGCCGAGCGTGTTTCAATCGGCACTACCGCCTTCGCAAGCAATGCCGAAAAACAGAGTTTCTGGGCTACAATGAGTCGCCTTCGAAATGGACTGAGACTGGAAGAGGCCATTGGCCTGCCCTGTGCGACTGGACATCCCAGCCGATTTCGTCGCGTTCTCTAAAAGCTCTTACAAAAAAATCTAATGGAGCCCTTATGAAGCGGTTTCTACTGTGGATCTTTGTCGCCATACTCGGCTGTGGCGGCCTGGCGGCGCAGGAAGTTCTCAATCAGACCTCTGAAGATCGCATGTTCTTTCCCAAGGACACGTTCTGGGGATACGCCCAGTTTGACCTGGCGCCCCCGCACAACGAAATCGATCCCAACATTTGCGCCGGCAACGCCGGTTCTTACGGTGGTGCCAATGCGCCGTGCAACGCCTTTGCTCGCTACATGCTCTCCGGATATCTGGAAGTGCGTCCCTTCGGCCGTGGCCAGTTTCGTCGCTTTATGCTCTTCGGCGAGCCGGCATTTCTGTTCGGCAAAAATGTTCCTCAGAATCTCTACACCTGGTCGGCCGACCCGATCGGCATCGAACATTCCTGGGGCGCGGCTATTTACATCGGAAAAGGTTTCGAAGCGCGCGTCACCCAGCATTTTCTTTTCAGCCGCCTCGGCGATCGCAGTAATAATCTTGGAGCCGCCGATCTCGGAACCAATGGGCCATGGGGACGCTACAACGCCATCGGAGTAAGAAAGACATTTGGCACGCGCCGTTGGTAGCCCTGAAGGCTACGCTTTCAAAAGCCATTCCTGCTGCGTCATTAAGCTTTGAGTTCGCGTGCTATGCTGAGGCGTCGAGTTGAGTCTTGTCATCGAAGCTCCCCAT
Organism: uncultured Acidobacteriaceae bacterium; assembly: GCA_963708575.1. Lineage (GTDB taxonomy): Bacteria > Acidobacteriota > Terriglobia > Terriglobales > Acidobacteriaceae > DASVWZ01. The sequence goes on along the minus strand of CAVPTB010000007.1, from coordinate 2,111,965 downwards.
GGTTTCACCGCAGCCTCTGAAATCTCCAGGTCTCTCCGAAGTCCCTTTTTCTGACTCAGTTTCTGCCCAACAATCTTTTCAGCGTCTCTCGCAAAACTTCTCCGCCGAGATCGTAAAACTCCTGCCTTCGTTGCTTGCGGAGGTACCCGACCCCGATTCTGCTCTCGTGCAGTTCGCGCGCTTGGTGGACGACGCCACCCCCGAGTTCCTTCGAACCCTAGAAAAATATCCTGCGCTCGTCCACTACGCTCTCGCGCTCTTTGGACATAGCCGGTTTCTCGGCGAAACCCTGCTGCAGAATGCCGACCTGCTGCCTGCGTTTCTGAAACACGGCGTCATGGACCGGAGTCTTTCCCGCGAAGAGTTCCGGGAAAATCTGGCGCGCTTCCGCTCGCGCAGTTTCGAGACCGATCCTGCGCTGTTGTTGGCGCGCTTCAAGCGGCGCGAATATGTCCGGATCGTCCTGCGGGACGTGCTCCACCTCGCCCCCTTAGCTGAGACTACCGCCGAGATCTCTGCGCTCTCCGATGTCCTGATCGAAGAAGCACTCCGCGAAGCTGAGACTATTTTGCAGAGCCGGTATGGTCTGCCGCAGCACCTCGATGTCGACGGCCGCATCGCCTCGACTCCGTTCACGGTTCTTTCACTGGGAAAACTCGGAGGCGACGAGTTGAACTACAGCTCGGATGTCGACCTGATGTTTCTGTTCGGAGATGGAGCCGAGTTGGCCAGTACTCAGATCTCTCAACGGGAATACTTTGTCCGCCTATCGCAAAAACTGATCGAGATTCTCGCCCACGCGACCTGCGAAGGCCCGGTCTTTCGCATTGATCTACGCCTGCGTCCGCAAGGCAATGAGGGAGAGCTGGCCGTGAGCCTGGGCCACGCCCTGCGCTACTACTCCGAATCCGCCGCGGATTGGGAACTGCAGGCTCTCATCAAGGCTCGTCACACGGCAGGCGACTCCGGATTGGCGCGGGATTTCATTCGGGCGGTCAGATCGCATGTTTACACCGAAAACCTGAATTTTGCCGCCATCAAAACCGCGCTGGTTGCCCGTGAGCGCATCCAGAAGGGGAGAAACGGGGCGCTCAAGACCTCCAACGCTGCTACTACCAACGTCAAACTGGATGCCGGCGGCATTCGTGATATCGAGTTCCTGGTGCAGTGTTTGCAGCGCGTGTACGGAGGGCGCGAACCCTGGGTGCGTTCAGGCGGTACGTTGTTTTCCCTGCAGAAGCTCTATGACAACGGACACATCGATGGCAAAGATTTTCATGAGCTGACCTCCGCGTACGAATTTCTCCGCCATCTCGAGCATCGCCTGCAGTTGCGTCGTGGCCAGCAGACTCACAGTCTCCCCTCCGATGATGCCGAGCTCGCCGTCGTACGCCGTTCCATGATCGGCTACGTCCCCGGCGCCAACGATCTCGAAAATTTTGCTTATGCGGTACAGCATCGTATGGCGGCTGTGGCGGAAATCTATCGTCGAGTCGTCTATCAACAGCAGGGCCGCAGTATCAACGACTCACCGGAAAAGGATTTTCACCTGCGTAGCGCATCGGTGTCCGTCGCCGAGCCCTCGTCTCGCCAAATCTTGGGCCGCCTGGCCAGCGACCATCCAGCGCTCTACCAGCTCGCGATCCGTGACGATCTGTCGGCCGCGACGCGCACCAATCTTTTCCGTTTTCTGAGTGCCGTTTTCACTACTTCCGATCGTTATTCCGTTTTACTGCGCCACGCCGCCAGTCTGGAGCGGGCTCTCACCCTCTTCGAACTCAGCGACTATCTCACTCACATTCTGGTTCGTCATCCCGAGGAGATTGCCACTCTGGCTGAACTTGGAGAAGTCCCCGCCCGCGTCGGTAGCGGCTACTTGTTCGAAAGTTCGCTCGGCCAGGTGCGTCCCGCCGACCCTGTTCTGGAATTCCTCGGCTCCGGCAAGGCGGATTTCCCCGAAAGCCAGTCCATGTTGCGAAAACAATTTCGCCATCGCGTGTTTGCCGCGGGAGCGAAAGACGTCATCTTTCATCGCGGAGTATTCGAGTCGCTCGGAGAAACCACCGCTGCCGCGGAAGATGCCATTCGTGCGGCCTTCGGTATGGCGGGTGCTCCCAAGGATCTGGCGATCATGGCCTTGGGCCGTTTGGGAAGCCATGAATTCGATCTTCTCTCCGACGCCGATCTTCTATTCGTCTGCGATCACGACGACAAGGAGTCGCTGCAAAGGGCCGTCGAACGGATCGTTCACGGGCTTGCTGCTTACACGCAGGAGGGTACAGTATTCTCCGTCGACACCCGCTTGCGCCCCCACGGAGAGCAAGGCGAACTGCTGGTGAACCCGGCGCGGCTGCAAACATATTTTGAAGAGGAAGCCCATGCCTGGGAAGCGCTGACCTTTACCAAGCTTCGTTTCCTCGCCGGCTCTCGCAGATTGGGCGATGAAGCGAGTTCCGCCGCCCACTCTCTGTTCGTGCGATTCGCGCACGTTCCCGGGTTCCGTGAATCCGTCATCGATATGCGTTCGCGCCTGGAAACAGCGGCGCGCTCGCTGAAGACTTCTCCCGGAGCTATCTACGACATCGATTTCCTCTGCAGCTACCTTCTGGTCGAGGCCGATACTCGTGAAAAGGGTGGAACCTTGCGCGATCGCCTGTGGCGCTGTGTCGACGCTGGTGTGCTGTTAAAGTCGGACGCGCGCAAATTAGATCATGCGGCAGAACTGTTTCGCACCGTAGAGCATGTCATGCGGATGGTGCTGGGTCGCGCGCAGAAGTGGTTACCAACCAATGAACGCGCTCGTCAAGCTACAGAAAAACTGACTACCGAAATTCTGGGTCGCGGCTTCGACCACGGCATCGAAGCCGAGTTGAACGACAATCTTCGAACCGTGCGCGCGATCTACACTCGCGCGCTTGGAACCCCGCCCGAATAAGGTCCAACCTCCGATTGCCGCCTCCGTGATCGCTGAATCAGCCACACAATCAATGCCACGAACCCGCCAAACAGGGCCAATGGCAAAATCAGAATCAGCAAAATCCAGCCTGGCCCGCCCATGGAAGTCACATCGCCGCCGACCGAGGACTCCGCATCGCGTCGCACTGAGCCGATTACGGCAACCGCATCGCCTCCAACGTGCGAGTCACCCATCAAACGAACGCTGCCCAACACCGCCACCGAGTCTCCCGCTACCGACGCGCCTTCCAGCGTGATGCTGCCGCCCACGGCTACCGTGTCCCCGCTCGTTTCTCCGCGCACATAAATCGAGCACCCCACGCACACCAGATCGCCAACTTTCTCTCCCGGAGCAACGTGAATGTCTCGTCCCATCTGAACCCGGTCGTTATCACTCTTGGATTTAGCGAATGCGCTGACCGTCAAAAGACCTACTCCCACGACCAAAAGAAAGAGGCGTGACAAGCGTCGATACATAGATCTCCTTCGGATGACTGATCCCAACAAATCTTACGCGGCAATCACCTTAAACTCCACCGGCGCCAGTGGGTTCGAGGGACGAAGTGCTTTCAGGCTGCGACAATCTCACCATTTGAATCCGGCTTTGGCGGCGAGTTCTAGACTCTCAATTCCGCTTTCGCGTCTTCAACGCATAATTCCGCGCGTCCCCAAACGCCGTCACGCTCAGATGTGTCACCGATACCCATCTCTCCAGTGTGTGATGTCCGCTGCGGTGAAGCCAGTAAGAGACTCCAACCGAAGTCACCGTAGCCGCAGCCTCCAGGCTCGCGAACCCCGCCGAGTTCTCCACCACGTCCTGAGGCAGCAAGATTTCCTTCCGCCCTCGCGCCAAAAAATTCTTCGTCGACGCATAATCCAGCCCGCGCATCACCGCGACTCCCGAGAACAACAAAATGTTCTCCCGATCCCAGAAAGAGTGTTCGGACGATACTGACTCCGATGGAGCCGGAACCACCAGCGCAGTCGACGACCCCGGCGACACAAACGCAGGGGCGTCCGGCAACACGATCGTCCCAGGAGTCGAAAGATCTTGCGCTGCCGCCCCACCAATGGCAGCAACACAGATCGCGGCGAACACAACCAGCCGGCGCATTACTGCTGAGAATGAACTTGCCTCCATGGTTCTATTGTAACGGGCCAGCTCTCGCTGACTTGTCCACCGGATGTCAACTCACCGTCAATCGCTCCTTCGGTGACTTCAGTGATCCCCGCATTTCTCACCAACGCCGTCCAGCCTTTATAATAATGAGTTTCTCCCCACCCTCTCGGAGGACTTAGCATGTCGGCTTCTTATAACGGTGTGCCCGTGCCTGCCAATGGCGCGCGCATTGGGTACAACAACGGCAAGTATCAGGTGCCGGACAATCCGGTCGTCCCTTTCATCGAAGGCGATGGCACCGGTCGTGATATCTGGAAAGCTTCAGTTCGCGTCTTCGACGCTGGCGTCCAAAAGGCGTACGCCGGCAAGCGCCGCGTTGCCTGGTACGAAGTGTTCGCCGGAGAGAAGGCCTTTTCGAAATTCAAGAACTGGCTTCCCGACGACACCATCGACGCCATCCGCGAATTCCGTGTCGCCGTCAAAGGTCCTCTGACAACCCCCGTGGGCGGCGGCATTCGCTCGCTCAACGTAGCGCTCCGACAGATCCTCGACCTCTACGGATGCGTTCGCCCGGTCCGCTACTACAAAGGCACGCCGTCGCCCGTGAAGCATCCGGAGCGCATGGATCTCGTCATTTTCCGCGAAAACACCGAAGACGTTTACGCCGGTATTGAATGGGAGCAGGGAACCGCCGATGCCGCCAAGATCATCGAGTTCATCAACAAGGACATGCTGAAGAGCGGCAAAAAGCAGCTCCGCCTCGACTCCGGCATCGGCATCAAGCCAATCTCCGTCACTGGAACCAAGCGCCTGGTTCGTATGGCGATTCAGTACGCGCTCGACAACGGCCGCAAATCGGTCACGCTCGTCCACAAGGGCAACATCCAGAAATTTACCGAGGGTGCATTTCGCAAGTGGGGGTACGAACTCGCCACCCAGGAATTCCGCGATAAGGTCGTCACCGAGCGCGAGAGCTGGATCATTGGCAACAAAGACAAGAATCCGAACATCAGCGTGGAAGAGAACGCCGTACAGGTCGAACCCGGATTAGAGTTCGCCTCTGAAGATTTTCGCCAATCGGTCTACAAAGAAATCCGCTCCGTCCTTGACGCTATTTACTCCACTCACGGCAAAGGCGTATGGAAAACCAAGCTGATGATCAACGACCGCATTGCCGACTCGATCTTCCAGCAAGTGGTCACCCGGGCCGATGAATATTCCGTGCTGGCCACGCCCAACCTCAACGGGGATTACATTTCCGACGCCTGTGCCGCGCAAGTCGGAGGTCTTGGCATCGCCCCCGGAGCCAATATCGGCGACGGCTACGCCATCTTCGAGGCCACCCACGGCACCGCCCCGAAGTACGCCGACAAGGACGTCATCAATCCCGGCTCCGTCATTCTCTCCGGTGTCATGATGTTCCGCTTTATGGGATGGAATGAAGCGGCTGACCTGATCGAACGCGGCATGGAGCAGTCCATCGAACAGAAAACAGTCACCTATGATTTTGAGCGAATGTTGGAAGGTGCCACCAAGGTCAAGACCAGCGAGTTCGCCGACCACATCATTCGAAACATGGAAGCGGCGGCGTTGAGTACGGCACGATAATTCCGCGATTCGCGGTCAGCATTTATTTACGAAAGGAAATCATGCGCAAAAAAGTTACGATCGTAGGCTCTGGGAATGTGGGTGCCACGGCCGCCCACTGGATCGCTTCCAAGGAACTCGCGGATGTCGTTCTCATCGACATCGTTGAAGGCGTGCCGCAAGGCAAGGGGCTCGATCTGCTCGAAGCCATGCCCATCGAGAAACGCGATTCCCACGTCACCGGCACCAACGATTACGCCGACACTGCGAACTCCGACATCGTTGTCATCACCGCCGGAATTCCGCGCAAGCCCGGTATGAGCCGCGACGACCTCCTTAACACCAACTACAAAATCATGACCGACGTGGTCGGCAAAGCCGTTCATTATTCGCCAAACACGATTCTCATTGTGGTGTCCAACCCGCTCGACGCCATGGCCCAGGCCGCCTTTAAGAAGAGCGGTCTGCCGCGCGAGCGCGTCATCGGCATGGCCGGCGTACTCGACTCCTCGCGTTTCCGCACCTTCATCGCCGAAGAACTGCACGTCAGTGTGGAGAACGTCACCGCTTTCGTGCTCGGCGGACATGGCGACACCATGGTTCCGTTGCCACGTTATTCCACGGTTGCGGGCATTCCTATCACCGAGCTCATGGACGCCCACACCATCGACAAGCTCGTTCAGCGCACCCGCGATGGCGGCGCAGAGATCGTGAAGTACCTCAAAACCGGTAGCGCCTACTATGCCCCATCCGCCGCCGCCACCGAAATGGTCGAGGCCATTCTCAAGGACAAGAAAAAGATTCTGCCCTGCGCCGCTTATCTCGATGGCGAATACGGGATCAAAGGCCTCTACGTCGGAGTGCCGGTGAAGCTGGGATCAAAAGGCATCGAGCAGATCATCGAAATCAAACTCACTCCTCACGAACAGCAGGAACTAAATCGCAGCGCCGACGCCGTAAAAGAACTGGTAGCTGTAATCGGAGTATAAGGCGCAAAGAAGCTGCCCCACCCTTCGCGACTTTCGAAGGATGGGGCATACAAAGCCCCGTTTCTCGCGCCTTCTACGAGAAATGGGGCCACTTTTTTTCGATCGACGACCGCCGGCTCAGCCGCACCGTTTCCTCTGATCTCTTGCCCCGCCTTCGCTACGCCGCCACTGCCTTTCCTGTCATGCTTTGCATGAAGGCGTCCATCGTTTGAGTCAGCTGCGCGTCCACTTCATCCGCGATCGTCATCACATCCGGCAAAAGCAGGCTGAAATCAATAGCGTCGAGATTATTTTTCAGTGTTCCGAACAAGGTCACCTGGAGGATTCGTGATTCATGAACCAGCATTGCGGGTGTGTAGCGCTGCTGGAATCGCAGCAGGCCGTGAGCAACCGCCGCTTCGGAACAAATAGCGTCGCTATCCTTGTCGTTTGCAACCGGCTTGCCTAGCCGGGCAATCAGGTCTTCCATCAGCCTCGGCAAATGACCAGTACGCTCTTTGTCGGTAAGATCAATGTGGTTGAGTTCCTTCGCCGCCTTTACTCGCGTCAACCAGTCATGGACGATGATGCCAGAGCACCGCTTCAGTATCAGCGCCACTCTCTCCTTCGGCGAAGGAACAGGGGGCTTCTTATCCACCAGCTTCTCTCGGATGAGTTCTGCGAATTCTTTAACAGAAACCGGTTTTACCAGAATCTCGTCCGCCTCAAGAATGATGGTGGACATCGCGCTTTGCACGTCAGGGAAGCCGCTCACCAGCATGGTCAATGTAGCCGGATGAGTGTGCCGCATCGCCGAGATCACTGTGAATCCATCGCTCGGGTTTGGCATGTGTAAGTCCGTGACCAGTACGTCAAACTTTTCCGTGGCAATATATTTCAGGGCCTCCGGCACGTTCCCCGCTGTCACTACCTCAAACCCTTTTGATTGCAGTGAGCCGGTCATCATCTCGCGGATTGACTCATCGTCATCGACAAGCAGAATCCTATGCGCGATTTGCTCTTGAGGCAGATCCATGAAACGCCACCTTTCGTCGTCATCAGAAACTCTACCTTTTACCGCGATCCCAGTACTGAGCAATTGTGACCAAACTCCTCCCGCCGTACCCAGGCTACAACCGAGGGTTGCCCCGCCCCCTTTGCGATTTTCGAAGGATGGAACACGCCCCCCCTCCTATAACCCGAATTCCCGGAACCTCACGGCGCCGAAGGCGCGCTAGCCACTCCATCCGCGTTATAGGCGATCACCCGATATTTCGCTCCGAGTCCCATGAACGGTTTGGGATCGGCCCATGGAGCATCAGCATCGGTGGTGCACTTGTCGCAGATCGTCTCCCATGTGCCGGAGTCTCCAACCTTGCGCTGCACGCTGTAGGAAACGGCTCCCGCCGAGCCGCGCCATCCAATGAATCCCAAGCCTTGCGTGGTAAGCACTGGCGCCGGCGGCACCATGTGCGGAGGCACCGCTGTCCCGGCCATCGCGTAGCCGTGGGTTCGCAATTGCTGGGCCCGCGCCCGCATGTCTTCCGCGCTGTTGATCATGGTTTGGACGCCGCTGTAATACAGCGCCCACCATTGCCCGCTTTCCCCGTACCGCGCAAACGTTGGATTGCTTACATTAGCGGGAATGGCTTGCCATCCAAAGTTGGTGGCATGCGCCTGCAAGGCCCACCAGCCGTCGCCCGAGATATTCCGATCGCTCTCCAAGGTGTGCAGCACGGTCTCAAGATCATTCCCCGTTGGCCAGTCCGTGACGTCCCAACCGAATTCGTTGATGATGTACACCTTTCCATGTTGCGTGACCGCCGCAGCGTCGCGCGAAAAAGTCTCGGCCGTAGTCTTCTCTCCCGTGCCCAGCAGCGCGTCCCAGTGCGGATAATATTCAAACGTAATCAGGTCGGGCGTCCGCGCATCGAGCGCCCGCTTGTCATATCGGAAGAAGCCACTCGTATCGAGATAAAGATGATGCGCGTCGATCGACTTGATGAACTTCCCGATGGTGTCCACCCACGGAAGATACGGAGAGAAATCTTTGGATCCGGAAGTCCAAACCACTCCCAGGCCGCACATGTTGCAGTTTTCCCATGCCATGATCGTCGGATCATCTTTGTACTGAATCCCGGTGAGCGCGTTTCTGTGGTTCAACACCGCTTCAATGTGCTTCTCGAACGCAGCAATCACCGCGGGATTGGTGAAGAACGCAGTGATATCCCGTTGCTGGGTCCACTCCAGATATTTTCCCGGGCCGCCGAACGCGCAAGTCGCGCAATCGCCGACCAGCGTGAGAATCAGCCGCAGGCCACGATCATGCGCAGCTTTGATCGCATAGTCAATCGAATCGAACGCTCGGGGATTGAACACACCCATCTGCGGCTCGATGCACAAATCGCATCCCAGACTGTCACCCATGGTTTGCGACCGCACAACCTGAGCGCCCATCTCCTTCGCGGTGTCGAGCGCATCATCGATCTCGAAGTTGCTGGGAAAGCGCGGCCCCTCGGGATCGTGCGGCCCATAAGCTTCCAGTCCTAGCCACTCAATATTCGGCCCGCTGTAACGAAAAGCCTTGCCTCCCAGCTGCAACGAACTCCCTGATCGCGTCACGAACAAAGCCCGCGAATCCGCAGTCTGCTGTGAGAAAGCCGCGAAACTGAACACAATGATGACCGAGAGAATAATGGATAAGCGTTTGCACAATTTGGTCATAAGACTCCTTGAAGTGTGAAAGAAGGACGCACCTTGGTTCGGATCATCGGCATTATACGGCTGAGGTTCGGCAAATGTTCCCGTTGTGAACGCCAGTTCCGAAATCCCCCCGCAGAGACATAGATCTCGCTCTTCTCGAAGGAATGACTGTCACCGCTCCATTCCTCAATTTGCACGCGCTAACGAAATGACAATGTCCGCCAACGTCCAATATGAATCACCTTGAGTGCGAAAATCGAGCTGCAGTTCGGATCGAGTGAGAGGATCTCCATGGTTCTTCTTCGGACTACGATACTGGTCGCACTCTTCTGTTGCGCGCTTGCACCAAGCGCTTTTTCTGCCGATCAAAATACCAGCATGCGGGACAGCACAGAGGATCTGGATCGCTCTATCAAGCCCGGCGACGACTTCTACCATTACGCCAATGGGACCTGGCTCAAAACGGCAACCATCCCTGCGGGTCAGACAAGCTTCGACACGCGCGCAATCTTGGTGGCGAGAACCAGCCAGCGCGTCCGTGATCTCATTCAAGATGCGGCCGCAGCCCGGTCCGCCAAGGGCAGCAATGCGCAGAAAGTTGGCGACTACTACGCCAGCTTCATGGACGAAGATGGAATCGAGGCCAAAGGTATGGTTCCCTTGGCCGACGAAATGGCCGCGATTTCGGCGATCAGCAACAAGGCTTCGCTGTCAGCCTATCTTGGGCGGCACGTTAAATAGCGAAGTGGACGGGCTCACCAGCAACGCCGACCACGTTTTCGGCGTGTGGGTGAACCAGAGTTTTACAGATTCTGAGCACTATGTCTTCCATCTATTGCAAGGCGGACTGGGAATGCCGGACCGCGACTGACTACCTCGACCCGTCGCCGAAAATGGCCGAGCTGCGCGCTCAGTATCAAGCGCACATTGCGGCAATGTTGAAGACTCGCCGGCGTCGCCGATCCGGAGGCGAAAGCGGCGCGCATCTTGGCGCTCGAAATCCAGATCGCGCAGTCGCACGCTCCGGATGCCGATGCCTCTGACGTCTTCAAGCAGAATAATCCGTGGAAACGCGCCGACTTTAGCGTCAAGGCGCCGGGCATGGATTGGGACGCTTATTTCAAAGCCGCCGGAGTTGGCGAACCAGCCCGAGTTCATTGTTTGGCAGCCGTCAGCTGTGACCGGCACCTCCGCTCTCGTCGGGAGCGAGAGCTATCGATATTTGGAAGGACTATCTCCGATTTCACCTGATCGAACACTATGCCAGCGTTTTGCCCAAAGCCGTGGCCGCCGGAAATTTCGCTTTCTATGGCACCATCCTTTCGGGCTCGCAGCAGCCGCCGAGCGCAGTCAAGACCGCCATCGCTGCCACTAACGCCGGCCTTAGGCCAGGCGGTCGGGCAACTTTACACGCAACGTTATTTTCCGCCCGAAGCCAAAGCGAAGGCGCAAGCCATGGTCAGCGACCTCATCGCCGCCTATCGCGCTCGCATTCCAAATCTCACCTGGATGTCCCCAGCACACAAAAGAAAAAGCATTGGCCAAGCTGGCCGCGCTTCAGTATTGGCCTCGGCTATCCCGGACCAATGGATCGATTATTCGACGCTCGATGTCGTGCGCGGCGACGCCTTCGGCAATATGCGCCGCGCCGAAGCCTTCAATCGTTCGGTATAATATTGCCAAACTTGCAACAGACCAGCCGATCCGGACGAGTGGAGGATCGATCCGCAAATCGTTGGGGCGGTCATCGTTTTCACTCCCAATACCGAGACTTTCTCAGCAGGTCTCCTGCAGCCGCCATTTTTCGATAGTCAAGGCGACGCAGCCTCCAACTACGGATCCGCCGGAGCCGGCATCGCTCACGAAATCAGCCACAGCTTCGACGAACTGGGCAATATTTACGACGCCCATGGCCGTCTCGGCAATTGGTGGACCCCCGAGGATCTCGCCAAATACCATGCGGCCGCGGAGAAGCTGGCGACGCAATTCAACGGCTACTGCCCATTTGCCGATCTCTGCGTCAACGGCAAGCAGGTGCTGACTGAAAATATCGCCGACCTGGCTGGGCTGCTGACGGCGCATGACGCCTATGTCCTGTCACTGAAAGGCAAAACAGACGTCGTCATAAACGGACTAACTGGGGAACAACGATTTTTCCTGGCGTTCGCCCAGAGATGGCGGAAAGTTCAAACCGAACCTGCTCTTCGTCGCCAGATCAAAACCGACACTCATCCGCCCGGGGAATATCGAAGCGATACCGTCCGCAATGTCGAAGCATGGTACAAGGCCTACAGCGTCACGCCCGGCGACAAGTTGTACCTGAAGCCTGAAGATCGCGCCGCGATTTGGTGAGGTCATTTGCCAGGCATCTAACCGCTACTGGATCGCGTCGTATGACGTGGTATAAGGCTCTTTATTAATATCGATACCGAGGATCGACCGCGGATGCGGTCAAGAACTGTGAGTCGTAGAATGGTGCGCATGCGAAACCCGACGGCACCGAAACGCCACACATCAAAGACCAGTCCGAACAAATCGGTTGAAGCTTACATAGCCAAGGTTCCTGAGCCTGCTCGCACCAGCCTGCGACAGCTTCGCGAGATCATTCGATCAGCCGTCCCCGCTGGAGCGACAGAGGTAATCTCCTACGGCATTCCTGCTTTTGCTTTACCCAAGCCTTTTTTTGGATACGCCGCATTTAAGAAACACCTCAGTGTGCTTCCTTTCAGCGGCTCTTTGTTTGACAACTTCGTTGAGGAACTGGACTCCTACTCTCGTACCAAGAGCAGCCTTCATCTGCCCTTCGATAAACCATTGCCCGCCGCCCTGATCCGAAAGCTGGTTCGGGCCCGTGTTGCGGCCCTGTCTCCTGGCAGACTTCGGAAAGGATAGCTCGGGATAATTCTGGGGACGATAATTTAGGGGACAGAAGTGACCTTCCTCGCCTCTACTCGATCTCAATACTCCCTGATCCTGTTTCCACCCGCACCGGAACGCCGCCGCCATTCACTTTCCCGCGAATTTCTTTGCGTCCCATGGATCCCTGCACCGTCACCGGTTGCGCTACGGTAATGGATCCCGAACTGGTGTGCGCGTCCAGATCGAACGCCGCGCCCGACGTCAATCGCAGATGCACCGTGCCCGAGCCCGTATGGACCGTCCATGCCCCCGCCGGATCGCCTCCGGCTTCGATGTCTCCGCTACCTGCCGTGGCCTCGAGGGAGCCGTGCACACCGCGCAACTCGATCCCGCCCGAGCCTGTTTCCACATTCACCGATCCCGGAGCCGTTTGCTCAATGTTGATGTGACCGCTTCCCGTATGTCCTTCGAAGCCGCCAGCAATCCCCGTGGCACGAATGTCTCCGCTGCCCGCTTTGGCCTGTACGTTGCCGTTAACCCGATCGATCTGCACGCTGCCGGAGCCAGTATCGGCACGCACCATGTTGCCGATGTCCGAGATGCGAACGTTCCCCGATCCCGTCTCCGCCTCTGTCCGTCCATGCACGCCCTGGATCGTCTGGTTCCCTGACCCTGAGTGTGAACGAACCTCGGTCTCTGCCGGCACCGTGATCTCGAAGCTGATCGCCACATTGTGCCGCAGTTCTTCATCGTCAATGTGCCCGATGCGAATGTCGTTCCCGCTCTGCTGGATTGGCGGGTTCTGTTCGATGCGCTTCACCTTCTCCTCCGCATCGCTTCCGAACCAGTTCGTGACCTTAATGTGCCCCGTCACCAGTACTTGTCCCGAGCCGCCCGTCGTGATCTGAACATTGCCGGAGCCAGTGGCAACGTCCAGATTGACCTCCCCGTTGACTTGAAGCGTTTTCTGAAACGAGCCTTCGGCCGAAGCCATGGCGGGCAGGGACGCCGCCAGCAGCCAAACACTAGCGCACGTTACCAATAGAAAACGGTAGAACTTGGGGGATGACGTCATGGTCTCCTCAGTTGATTCGAATATCGCCGGAACTGGTATGGATTTTCAATTCTGCGCCGCCGCCATTGGCTTTGCCTGTGATTTTGCTGCGCGATCCGCCCACTCGTCCTTGCACCATTGCAACCACCTGGCGGCTGGTTTCAATCTCTCCCGAGCCGGCGCTAGCCTCGAGATCAAACGCGGCATTCGCCGGAAGTCTGAGCTCCACATTTCCCGAGCTGGTGCGAATCTCCCACGCCCCGGTTTGCTCGCCGTCGATAGTCACATCGCCGCTTCCCGATTCGGCCTGCAGCGTGCCTTTCACGCCTCGCAGTTCGATGTTGCCCGAGCCCGTGTGGACTCGCACATCGCTGAGGTTGTTTCCCTCCACGCGGATGTCGCCGCTGCCCGCTTCCGCCGTGATGGTTCCAGAAATGTCGCGCGCCTCCACATCCCCCGACCCGGTATGCACCCGAACTGCTCCGGTGTTGTGAAGGCGCATGTCTCCCGAGCCGCTCTCCAGATTCAGGCTGCCACGCATGTCTTCCACCCGCTGGTCGCCGGAACCGGTGTCGGTACGCACCGTGGAGTCCGCGGGCATGGTCACCTCGTAGTCCACCGAAATTCCGCGCACGTTCACGTAGTCAATGCGAATGCTGTTGCCGTTCTGCTGAATGGGTGGATTCTGCTCGATGTCGTTGACCGCTCCGTGGCGGTCTCCGGTGAGCCAGCGGTTTTCGACGTGAATCTTGCCGCTGATGGTGACGGTTCCTGCCGGGCCGCTGCGAATGCTGATGTCGCCGGAGTGAGTCACGGCTTCGAGGTCGGCAGCACCATTCACAGTGCAGGTCCTCTGGAACGACCCTTGAATCGAAGAGGCGAAAGCTGGAGCGGCGCTAGTGGCGACAGCCAGTATTACAAGAGTGAAAAGTGCATGGAACACCAGGGATCGTTTCATCGGTCCTCCCGATACACAGAACTACGGATTTTGTGGCCCCGAAGTTCCAGACAAAACAATAGACGCGGCAAACCGCCGAGGGTGAGGAACAAAACTCAAGAGGGAAGCGGTTCTTTGGTCCGCAAAACGGAGCAGCCCCATCGCCGAGTGGTTGTTCCGATCCTGGTTAAGAAAGATGGCGGAGGGGAAGGACTCGCGAGCGCCGATTTTGACAACGATTCCACGGCTCAGCGTTAACGAACATTTTGGAAACGGCCCGCGACTGTCATCCCCTGTCCCGGCGAGTGCAGACTAGCCGGTTCGCGCAAAAAGTAAAAGGGCGCAGATCCCCCGATCCGCGCCCTTTTCCACGCTCAGCAACTTTACTGCAGTACCACCTGATCGCCTTCCTTCAATCCACTTAGAACTTCAGTCTTCGCTCCGTTCGAAATTCCGATATTGACGGCAACTTTCTTCATGCCGTCCTTTTCCTTCGGATCAGGAATGTCAACCGACGCCTTCTTGTCCTTGTCATAAATGATGGCGCCTTCAGGAATCTGCAACACGTTCTTGTGCTCGTCGAGGATGATTTCGGCGTTGGCCGTCATCTCCGCTTTAAGCTCGCCACCGGGATTGTTAATGGAGACGCGCACCTCGAATGTGGTCACGTTGTCCTTTTCCACACCCATGGGAGAAATCTTGGTCACCTTGCCGTTGAAGGTTTTGTCTTTGAACGACTCGACCTTGATGCGAGCCGGCTGCCCCAGATAGACCTTGCCGATGTCACTCTCGTCCACCTTGCCCTTGACGTAGACTTCGCTCGTATCGCCGAGCGTCATCACCAACGTTGCGGACGATCCCAATACCAGGATCGAGCTGACCGCATCGCCCATCTCGACGTCGCGCGAAAGCACGATGCCGTCGATCGGCGAAACGATGTCGGTATAGCTGAGCTGCTCGTCCAACTGCTTCAAGTTCGCTTGATCGCGAGCCATCTCAGCCTGCGATTGCGCAATCTTTGCTTTCAGGACAGTGACCTGCGCCTTCGATACGTTCTGCTTGTTCAACGCCATTTTGTAATTTCTGTCGGCGTCATCCAGGGCAGTCTGCGAAACCACGCCTTCCTGCGCCATCTGCGTCGCGCGATCGTATTCGCGCTTCAGCAGGGGAACATCCGGACCCTCGGCATCGACCTTCGCCCGCTCGTAGTCCGCCTGAGAACTGGCCAGGTTGGCTTCCGCCGCTTGCAGTGCCGCGCGGGACTGGTCGACCTGCGCTTCGATCTCGACCTTATCTAACTGCGCCAGCAGTTGTCCTTTTTTCACGCGTGTCGCCGTACTCAACCAAAAGCTTCTTCACAATACCGCTGGCTTTCGACTTGACCTCGACCTTGGTGATCGGCGTAACTTTGCCCGTCGCGACCACGCTCTTCGCCAGGTCACCCTTTTCGACTTTTGCCAGCTTCGATGGATCGATCTTGGTCCCGCCGCGGCTAAACGCGTAAACGGCGACCGCGCAGACTAATACTATTCCCGTAACCACGCTGCCAATAATGATTCGTTTTCGGCGCTTCTTCTTACCGTTACTATTGCCGTTCACTGCCGCCTCCTGCGAAAAAGACTTACTTCCTGCCCGCAATCAGTATTACGAAGCTCTCTTACAATTTGTTCCCCGGGATTCCGAAACAGTCATCCCGCCTGACAAGGTGTTGACCCATTCATTGCCTTAGACCGACGAAGCCCCGAAATGGAAGCAACGTCCGCACGGAAGTTGTGGAGAATCCAGGGTGGTAAACACACTGTGGAACAACAGGTTCCGCCGCGAACCTCTATTTTACCTCTTTCGCCTTCCTGAAGAAATGGTTTCTTCCTTTGGAATGTTAGAATTAGCCATTCATGATCGCTTTCGTGCTGCTCCGGGTATTTCTGATTTTGCTCCTGGTCGCAGCCAACGCCTTCTTTGCCGCGGCCGAGTTTGCGCTGGTCAGCGTTCGGGACACTCGTATCCAGCAACTGATCGAGGCCCACCGCATCGGCGCCCGCACCGTTCAGAAGCTACATCGGAACCTCGACGAGGTGGTAAACGGCGTTCAGTTGGGAATCACCGTAGTTAGCCTCACCCTGGGCTGGGTCGGCGAACCGCTGCTTGCTCACCTGGTCGAAGGCTGGCTCGGCACGGTACCCTACGCCAACATATACGCCCACGGTTTTGCCATCGGTTTCGCTTTCGTCCTGATCACTTGCCTGCACGTGATCCTCGGAGAACTCGTCCCCAAATCCCTCGCCCTGCAGCGGGGCGAACAGGTTGCCCTCGCCGTCGCCGCCCCGATGGATTTTTTCCTTACCCTGACTCGCCCGTTCGTTTTTGTCATGAACTCCGCCGCGGGTCTGGTACTGCGCATTTTCGGTGGACGCAAAGTCCGCCAGGGCCCGGTCCATTCGCCGGACGAACTCAAGCTCATCGTCACCGCCAGCCGCCAGTTCGGACAAATCCCGCCGTTCCAGGAAGAAATGATCCATCACGCGCTCGAACTCGAGAACATCACCGTGCGCGAGGTGATGGTTCCGCGACCCGACATCTTCTCCCTTCCCGGCAACTTGACTTTGGACGAAGCCATGTCGCGAGTCGTTGAAGAACAGCATTCCCGCATTCCGGTCTTCGACCCGCAAAGCGGCCCTGAGCATATCGTCGGCGTGCTCTATTCAAAAGACCTCATGCGCTGGATGCGCCTCCGCCTCGCAGCCAATCCCACCGGCACAGTAGTCTCGAAAATTTCCAGCATGAAAATCAGCCAGATCATGCGCGATGTTCTGGTCGTTCCCGAGACCAAAGTCCTGACCGAATTGCTCGAGGAATTCAAAGACCGCAAGCGCCATCTTGCAGTGGTTGTCGACGAATTCGGCTCGACTGCTGGCGTCGTTACCGTTGAAGACATTCTCGAACAACTGGTCGGCGAAATCGAAGACGAGTTCGATATTCCCTTGCCTCAGCAGGCCGCGCTCGACGACAATGTCCCGCTGGTGCTCGAAGGTTCGGTCGGTATCCGTGATCTCGAATCGCAATATGAGTTGGAATTGCCGCGTGACGCCGGCTTCGAAACGTTGGCGGGATTTGTGCTGGCGCGGCTGCAGCGCATTCCCAAACTCGGCGACTCCTTCGACTATGAAAATCACCGCTTCACCGTAGAAGAAATGGACGGCCACCGCATCGCCAAAGTGAAAATCGAGAAAACAAAATCCGCCGCCGTCGGCAAAGCCGGAGACTAAGGCACGTCAGGATACTTTGAGGATGAAGCGAGACGACCGACGACCGACGACCGACGACTGAAGATGTTTCGCCAACTCCTCTCCCGCCTCCTCTACACTCTGCCGGTGATCTGGCTGGTGGTCTCGGTCGTCTTTCTTCTGATCCACCTCGTCCCCGGCGACCCCATTCTGCAAATGCTCGGAGAAGGCGCTCCTGCCACCGACATTCAAGCCGCCCGCCATGCCTATGGACTCGATGTCCCGCTCGGCCAACAGTATCTTCATTATTGGAAAGGCGTGCTGCACGGTGATCTCGGCCCTTCAGTTCGCTTCAACCAGAGTGTAGCCAAGCTCATCGTCGCGCGATATCCCTATACACTGGAATTGACGCTGGCCGCGCTGGTAGTCGCCATCCTGATTTCCATACCCGCGGGAGTGCGTTCCGCTCGCCGTCGCAATCTCTGGGACGACCGCCTCCTCAGCGTCGTCAGCCTCTTCGGACTCTCGTTCCCCAACTTCGCACTCGGCCCCATTCTTATATTGTTGTTTTCCATCAAGCTGGGATGGCTGCCCGTCTCCGGCTCCGGCACATTCGATCACTTGATCCTGCCCGGTATTACCATGGGCGGAGCGCTCGCCGCTATCCTCACCCGCATGGTGAGAACCTCCATGCTCGAAGAGTTGGGCCAGGACTACATTCGCACCGCCCGCGCCAAGGGCCTGCCCGAGCGCACCGTGGTTTATCGTCACGCGCTGCGCAACGCCATGATCCCCATCATCACCGTGCTGGGTCTGCAATTCGGAGCCTTGCTGGCTGGTGCTATCGTGACCGAGACCATCTTCTCCTGGCCTGGCATCGGTCGCCTGACGATTCAGGCCATCGGCAACCGCGATTACTATCTGGTGCAGGGCTGCATCCTGGCTATCGGTCTGACCTATGTAGCCGTAAACTTCTTCACGGATTTGCTGTACACGGTGGTAAACCCAAGGATCCGGCAATAGCAATGTTACCGATGCCGTCGGACCCTGCGACAACTCCGTCGTCTGTCCGCGGCAAATTCTGCCCGGCTCCGCTCAACTTTCTGTAGGTTGTATATACAAATACAGTATGATATATATACAAAATCGAGGTAGCCGCTTTATGGCAGGGACTATGACATCTATCCGGTTAGATATCCACTTGGCCGACGAGGCGAAGAGAGCTCTGGGCGTGAGGTCTCGGACCGAGGCGGTGCATGTGGCTCTCCGCGAGGTAGTTGCGCTCAAACGGTTCAAAGACTTGATGAAAAAGAACGCGGGGAAGCTTAAGTTCGCGGGCCATGTTGAGTAATCTCGTTGTTTTCGACACGTCGATCCTCATCGATGACCTGCGTACTCGGCGTCATCAAGAAAGAATCCAGTCACTTACGGGTTTGATCCGGACATGTTCCGTGGTTTTGGCAGAACTGTGGCGCGGCGCTACCAGGATTGCGGAGCGAGAGTTCTTGCGCGCGTTGGAAAAGAATCACCCGATCCTGACGCCCACCGAAAAGAACTGGCTTGAATCGGGACAAATCCTGGGAAAGATTCGCGCTGATCACGGGTTCATGCCGGAGAAGCTCCGCGACCTGCACTTCGACGTGCTGATTGCGCTCACCGTCCGCTCACACGGTGCCCGTCTGATCACGTCGAACCGGGCAGATTTTGAAATCATTGGTAGGTATCGGAAGTTCCATCTTGAGATTTGGTAGTCACCATTTAAGTTCACCTTGTCCACCATCTCCATCTCGCTCCCTCGCGCCGCCCGCCGCAACCCGCTCGCGGCCATCGGCTTGGTGCTCGTGATCTTTTTCATTTTCCTCGCTCTATTCGCCCCTTGGATCGCGCCCCGGAATCCCGCTTACATCGACCTGCCCCAGCGCCTTTCTCCGCCCTCTTCAGCGCATTGGTGTGGCACCGATGAACTCGGCCGCGATATCTGTTCCCGCCTGATCTATGGCGCGCGCATCTCCATGCTGGTCGGCGGCTGTGTCGTCGCTGGGTCACTTTTTCTCGGGCTCATTATCGGTTCCATCGCCGGCTACTATGGTGGAGGCATCGATCGCTTCGTGAACGTCGTCTTGATGAACGCGTTTCTTTCGTTCCCCGGAATCCTGCTCGCCATCGCCTTTGTCGCCTTCCGCGGTCCAGGCATTTTCAATCTCATTCTCGCTCTTTCTCTCGGGGGTTGGGTCGGATACGCACGCCTGATTCGCGCCCAGGTTTTAGCCGCGCGAGAACGTGAATTCGTGGAAGCGGCGCGCGCTCTTGGCGCGAGCGATCTCCGTGTGATCGTCCGCCACATCTTGCCTAACATCATTCAGCCGGTGATCGTTCAGGCGGCGATCGGAATGGCTGGCGCCATTCTTGCCGAAGCCACCATGAGTTTTCTCGGTTTGGGCGTTCCGCCGCCCACCGCGAGTTGGGGCTCGATGTTGAATGACAGCCGCGCCCACCTTTTCGACACTCCACACCTGGTGTTATTTCCCGCGGTTGCTGTCATGGCCGCCGTGCTTTCCTTCAATTTCTTGGGAGATGCCCTACGTGACTATCTTGATCCCCGCTCGCGAATTGAAGCGGGTTTATAGCTTTTCCGATGCACCATAGACCAATCCGGTAGATTCGCACAATAGGATGGGCGAATCCAATCAGCAACTTACAAGGTATTCAATCTCGGACGCAACTTTGCCGGGTCGCTTGTGTTTCTGCTTCCTGAGCAGCCCAGAGAGTCTGCCACAGACAAAAGTAAAATCCCCAAGGAGAGATCTTATGACGAACTACTTGAAAGTGACGCTCTTGAGCGCAAGCTTGGCGGCATTCATGCTGCCCGCGTCGGCGCAGAATTCAACAACGACGCCTCCACCGTCGACCACGGCACCTGCCGCTCCGCCTTCTACCGCTACGCCCACTCCGCCTTCTAGTGCGGCCCAACCGGAGAGCGGCGCCACAGTGAATGCGCGCAAGAACCGCCAGCAAGGGCGCATCTCGCAGGGCTTGGCCAGCGGACAAATGACCGCAGGCGAAGCCGCCTCTGCTGAGAAGCAGGAAAACACGATCAACCACGAAGAGCAGCAGATGAAAGCTGCCGACGGCGGAAAATTGACGACCGCCGACCGCCAGCAACTGCAGCAGCAACAGAATCAGGTTTCGCACCAGATCTACGATGACAAGCACAATGCGAAAACCCAGGTGGCCGATCCGCACAGTCAGGAAACCAAGCGCGCCGAGCGTCAGCAGGATCGTATTGCTCAAGGTGTAGGCAGCGGGCAATTGACTACCGGAGAGTCGAACCGTTTGGAAAATCGCGAAGCCTCAATCAACCGCGAAGCAGCCGCCGATCGCGAAGCCAACGGTGGAAAGCTGACCCAGGCGGAAAAACAGCAGATCAACAAACAGCACAATAGCGTGTCCAAGCAAATTTACAAAGACAAGCACAACGCCAACCACCGCAAGTAGGAATTAACACCAGCGATTTGCCCAAGCCCTCTGGGAGTATCTCGAGGGCTTTCGTTTTTCCCCCATTACGCGCGCTACTCTCCGCAGACGGTCCGATTCCTCTGCAGCCCGCGTCCAGCCACGGATTTCACTGTATCCGTTTAGGGTCTTTTCCTCAGCTTACATCCGGCACCACAGGAATTCGCATCTCTACTCGTCGCAACTTCGAAAAGCCAAAAGGGTTTTAGACGAGGAGAGGAATTCTATATGAAACGGTTTGGATTGGTAGTGCTCGCCGGATTTGTGATAATGCTCGCGGGCTGCGGAAGTTCAAATAATTCCGGCAATATTAACGGTACGTGGACGGCCACTTTGACGGACACCAGCAATAACCCCGTGTTCGCTTTTAGCACTTCGTTCACCCAGGGAAGTGGCAGCAATCTCAACATCACTAACCTGAGTTTCTCTTCAGCGGATTCCTGCTTCAACACTTCCAACGCAACCGCCACCGGGACCTTTACCCTGAGCGGGAACTTCAGCGGCAACGTTACCGGGTCGTTCGGAATGGTAATTGTCTCCGGCGTTGACAGCCTCACACTGTCGAACGGAGCCGTAGCGAACAATCAAATTACCGGTACCTGGACCCTGGCTGGCACAGGATGTAGCGGAAGCGGAGCCTTCGTGATGACCAAGAGCTAAGCCTGAAGGCTGAGGCTTATTCCATTACTCGAATGCAGAGGCGCGAGCATTACAGCTCGCGCCTCATCATTTAGGCAGTGGCCTTGTCGATAAGCGGCATCTGCGCGGCGTTCGCTGCATCCAGATCCAGTTGTTCCTGACCGCTAAGCGCAGTGACTTTTCCTCGATAACTCTTCAGATGTTTCTGCGCGGTTTCAAACGCTTCCTGGGCTTTGCTCAAATTCTTGCCGACGTTCTCGAACTGGCCTTGGAAATAATCGAATGACTTCTGCGCCTTTGCCAACTCCAGCCGGCTCTTCTCGAAACGGCTGGCGACCTCGTACCACTTGTGCACTAACGCGATCGTCTGCAAAGTCATGAGCAAGGTATTTGGGGACACCGGAAACACGTGCTGCTGGTTGAGCCAGTCTGCCAAATCGCGATTACGGATCGCTTCCATATAAAGCGTCTCGCTTGGCAGGTACATGAGCGCAATGTCCGTCGTGCCATATTCCGGTTGAATGTAAGCCTTGATTCGCTTGGCCTCAGTCTTCATTACACGCACGAATTCTTTACGCGCCTCTTCGATCTCGGCTTCGACCGTTCCCTCGAATAGCGCTAGCACTTGCTCTCTGGGAAACTTCGCGTCAATGGGCAGTCGCCGGTCAGGGAACTGAATCATGGCATCCACGCGTCCCCCGCCCTGCGGCAGCGTGCACTGGATCTCGAACATGTGCGCCGGCAGGAAGTCCGCCAGCAATCGCTCCAGGCTGGCCTCGCCAAATTGTCCGCGCAGGTGAGGCAGCTTCAGCAGATTGTTGAGATCATTGATTGAGTGCCCTAACGCGCCTACTTCGCGTAGCTGTTCCTCGGCTGCCTTCAAATGCTGCTGCACCTTCTCGAAGTGCGCAAATCCTTCCTTAATATTCTGATCGAGCTTCTGTTGTACCTGGTCGGTGATGGCGAGCAGTTTGGCGTCCACCCGATCGCGGATGTTCTCCAGGCTCAGCATGGTCTGCTTGTTCAAGCTGTCAAATTCCGATTTCAGCTGTGACGTCGTCAATGCCAGCGATCCCGTCAATTCGGTCCGCGCCTCACCCAGTCTTTGAGACTGCTCTTGCCGTCCCGCCTGCATTTGCTGGTCAACGGTCGATTGGATCGCCAGAAACCCCTCGCCCAACCGGTCTGAAACCTGCTGCCGCAAATCACCTTTGGTTTGTTCCAGTCGGGCAGCCATATCCGCCGTGGCATTGGAAAATTGACCGAGAAGTGCAGTCCTCAGGGCATCCGACTGATCGGCTAACGTCCGCATCCCCTCCGCTTGAGATTGGTTCCGGATGGCATACTTGAGGACTAAAATCACTAGTATCAGAAGTACTACGTTCAAACCGACGAGCAGACCGAGCGGCAGCGAGAGAAAGGCCAATTCGTTATATCTCCCTTGTAATCGTGCTTAGCGCGATTCTATTGGGTATTGTTCAGGAAGCAAAGCGACAAGTTGGATTGCCCCAGGGCGAATACGCGGCTCAATCATGAAGGTTTCGATTTCTACAACTTGTCTGACAATTGCATTGGTCTTCGGATCATCCGCGAGTTTCGCGCAATCTCCGAATTCCTCCGTTCCCAGACCACCAAGTTCATCTCGGCAGCCCTCCCAAACTCAACCGGCGTCATACGGCAAACAACCGTATGACGCTGAGGCCGAGGAAGAATTGCTGGACTTGGCCAATCAGGCTCGGGCTCAAGCCGGAGCGCCACCGCTCACCCTCGACGACGGCCTGACCCGCGCCGCGCGCGCCCACTCCCAAGAGATGGCCACTCACAACCAACTGTCCCACCAATTTCCCGGAGAGCCCGGCCTTACGCAACGCTTCGCCTCCAATTCTGATCTTCATCTGGATCAGGCTGGCGAGAACGTGGGTTACGCGCCCTCTGCCGCCGACGCCCACGACGGATTCATGGAATCCCCGCCGCATCGCAAGAACCTGCTTGATCCCGCCTTTAATGTCGCAGGCTTTGGCGTCATTCACAGCGGAAACATGCTTTACGTCACTCAGGATTTTGGCCATAGTCTTCCGACATATTCAGGGGATAAAGCTCAGGACGCGGTTGCCGATGCCATTGCCCATACCCGCAGCCAGGCTGGCCTGGCGCCTCTGAAGAAAATTCCCATGGACGCCGCACAGAATGCCGCCTGCGCCATGTCGAAAGCAGACGCCCTTGATAGTCAGCCTCTGACCGGACGTCACATCATCCGCTACAACGCCAACAGCCTTTCGCAACTGCCCAACGGTACAGAGAAAGCGATCAACGATTCCAGCGCGACCTCATTTTCACTCGGCGTCTGCTACAGCCGTACCAATAGCCATCCCAACGGAGCCTATTGGATCGTCATCGTCGTCAACTGACTACCTCAAAACCGCAAGCGGAATCACGCCCCCAGTTCACAATAAATGAAGCGCGGCACGGTCTCCCACCCGTGCCGCGCCATTGCCCCAAGCAAATATCGATATCAAATTATTAAGCTAAATCACCATTCGCCTCTGTCCGGTGGAAGACCGTTCCGTCCGCACCGCGTACGGAGATTGGCTCTCTAGCGCCTTCTTCAAATATTCTTCCCCGGCGTGCATCATCGTTTTCCACATTTCGTAGGCCCGGCCTTCCTTATTCAGAAAGGCAATCGCCTCCTCCTGGGTCATATTTCGGCCCAGCTCGCCGGCAAACTCCGTCAAATGCGCAACCGTGATCTCCGCTACCACCTTCTCCCGTTTCTTCTTTTCAGTCATTAGGTCTCATCCCCGACGCTGCACTCACAATAAAACAAGGGTGAACATCGAGCAGTAACCAACCTCACGCCCCGCTGTGACATACGTCACAACCCGCAAAACCCCCGTAAATGCCCGCGTTTCAGCGCCTTGGTGTGCTAACCTGCCTGTTGGGAGTGATCTGGTCATGGAGTCCGTAGGTCGGGTCCGCGTAGGCACCGCAGGTTGGTCTTACAAGGACTGGGAAGGCGTTTTCTACCCGTCCGGGATGCAACGCCGCAAGCAGCACCCCCTCGACTTCCTCGCCCAATGCTTCGATGTCGTCGAAATCAACACTTCCTTCTATGGCCATATCAAGCCGGAACTAGCCAAACTCTGGGCCCGCCGCGTCGACGCCGTTAATCCCGATTTCCGCTTCACCGCCAAACTCCATCGCTCGTTCACCCACTCCCCGGCAGCGGTCGTCGGACCCACCTCCGCCGCCACCATTCGCCCCAATGATGAAGACGAACGCTTGACCCGTGAAGGTCTCGACGCTCTCGCGTCTACCGGCAAATTCGGAGCGCTGCTCATCCAGTTTCCCTTTTCTTACAAGAACACTTCTCTGAATCGCGAATACCTGGAGCTGTTGCTGCGGGACTTTGCCGAATATCCCCGCGTCGTTGAAGTGCGCCATTCCAGTTGGGACAATCCCGAGACGCTAGCTTCTTTCGAGCAGAAAAACGTTTCCTTCTGCAACATCGATCAGCCGGTCATCGGGCGCTCGCTCGAGGCCACCGATTATGTCACTGCCCCCGTAGGCTATGTCCGTCTTCACGGACGCAATTACGATCAATGGTTCGAATCCGATAATCGCGACGACCGTTACAACTATCAGTACTCCGAGCCGGAGTTGGAAGACTGGAAAGAGAAGATCATGCGCATCGCAAGCAAGGCCGAGGTCACCTACGTGGTTACGAATAACCACTTCGAGGCGCGCGCCGGAGTGAATGGCCTGCAATTGAAGCACATGCTGAGCGGCAAGAGAGTGAAGGCTCCCGAGCCTCTGCTGAGAACCTATCCCGAACTAAAGAAAATAGCCGATCCTATCCGCGACGAAGCCGAACTCCCGCTGTTGATGTAGTTACCCGCGTCCCCGCCCGTGCAACGACTATCCTCTATGCTATGTCCGTTGGCAAACCCTCGATCAGCGCATTGCCGGTCTACTCAATCTGCGTCGGCGGATTCCCGAGCGCAGTTGTGTCGCGCCGCTGCGTTTGCTAGTTTGGCGTAGATGCCGCCGCCTGTGCCCGAACAACCCAGCCGCACCATTGAGGCTCTTTACCGATCGGAATCGGGCCGCGTTCTGGCGACGCTGGTGCGCCTCCTCGGAGATCTGGATCTCGCCGAGGAGTCCATGCATGAGGCATTCGCCACCGCTCTGGAGTCCTGGCCTCGGACCGGTATTCCCGGCAACCCGCGACCGTGGCTGATTTCGACCGCCCGATTCAAAGCCATTGATACTCTGCGCCGGCGGGCAAGAGTGGATGCGTCTCAAGACGAGCTCGTGCGACATCTCGAAGCGCAGTCGAGTTCCGCGGAAAACTCCAACGAAGAGGACAACCTCGAAGATGATCGCCTCCGTCTGATCTTCACTTGCTGCCATCCCGCTCTGCCTCCGGATGGACAGATTGCGCTCACCCTGCGCGAAATCTGCGGCCTGACCACGGAGGAGATTGCCCGGGCATTTCTTGTTACGCCGGCAACGCTCGCCCAACGCGTCGTGCGCGCCAAGGCAAAAATTCGAGAGACACGGATTCCGTACGAGGTGCCGGCGCCGGAGGAATTGCCTGAGCGCCTGGGCGCGGTGCTTCACGTCATCTATCTCGTCTTTAACGAAGGTTATTCGGCTGCGGCGGGAACGGAGGTAACCCGGGCCGAGCTGACCCGCGAGGCGATTCGACTGGGCCGGTTGCTGACCGAACTCCAGCCAGAGCCGGAAGTCATGGGGCTACTTGCCCTGATGCTGCTGCAAGAATCCCGTCACGCCGCCCGGACCTCTCCGACGGGAGAGCTGATTTTGCTGGAAAACCAGGATCGCTCGCTCTGGAACCGGGAGCAGATCGCCGAGGGAGTGGCATTGCTGGAGCAAGCCCTGAAGTCCCGCCGTTTCGGCTCTTACACACTGCAGGCTGCGATTGCCGCCGTTCATGCGGAGGCCGAATCGACCGCTGCGACCGACTGGCGGCAGATTGTTGCGCTTTACGACCAATTGCTCCGAATTCAGCCTTCGCCCGTGGTAAAACTCAATCGTGCCGTGGCCGTTGCTATGTGCGATGGCCCAGAGGCCGGTCTGGCTAATATCGACGCGGTGTTGGAACATGGCGAATTGGCAAACTATTATCTGGCGCACTCCGCCCGTGCGGAGATGTACCGTAGGTTGGGCAGGACCGCTGAGGCTCGCGCCTCGTATGAAAAGGCGCTGGGCCTGACCCAGCAGGAACCAGAACGGCAATTCCTGCAAGAGCGGATTCGCCAGCTGAAATAAAAATTGCGATGGCTGTCGATTTCCCGTCTCCCCAACGACTATAGGACAGAAGAACGATGCGCTGCGGCTCCTGAGTGAACAGGAAACGAGTCATCGGTGAACGAATACCACAGAAACCAAGGAGAAAAAGTCATGCCACAATATCTGGTTTGTAACTACATCCCCGACAACTTCGACCCGTCCACCGTCACCGAAGCGATGATGGAAGAGATCCACGCGCTTAACCGCGAATTGATTGCTACTGGCGCCAGGAAGTTCGCCTGCGGCATTTCCCCGGCCGCCAACGCAAAGACGCTACGAAAGCAGACCGACGGCAAGGTGCTCGTCACCGATGGACCGTATACCGAGACCAAGGAGCATATGGGCGGATTTTGGATACTGGAAGCCGCCAATATGGATGAGGCACTGGCATGGGCGAAGAAGGCTGCCATTGCCTGCGATGTGCCCGGCGAAGTGCGGGAGCTTCTTTTCTACCCCGCTCCGGAGAAAGCAGAATAATCTCAACCGCGGCGACTTTGGAATGTGCGCCGTCTTGACCATGGGATGAAGCACCCCACGGACCGGAGAACTGTCCGCTGGGGCCCCGCAACCGGCCAGCGGGAAGCTACGCCGCTGGCTCCCAGCCGGAAGGAAGAGGACAAGAACCGTGAAATATCTCTGTTTGGGTTACTACGACAAAAGCAAATTCGATGGCATGACGGAGAGCGAGCGAAACGCCATGTTCGATGCATGCTTTGATTACGATGACCATCTTCGTGCCAGCGGGCACTGGGCCGGTGGTGAAGCTCTTCAGGGGCCGGAGACCGCACTGACCCTGTATTGGAAGAATGGCAAAGTGGCGATTACAGACGGGCCCTATGCCGAAACCAAGGAACAACTCGGCGGCATTCTCGTCCTTGAGGCGCGGGATATGAATCATGCTCTACAGCTCATGACGCAGCATCCGTCCCTGAAGTATGGCAACATTTTCGAGATTCGGCCAGCCGGGGACATGAACGAAATCATCAAGGCAAGTCAGCAGCGTCGGCGACAGAACACTGCACGCTGAACCGGGACGGGTCTCCGAGGTTCCTCGGGTTCAGCGAGGACCAGATCACGCTGCTAGGCGGCCGGTACCCTCGGCCGGATTTCGATCATGGAACAATGCAACCATCGGACTTTTACAACGGTTTTACGTCCTCATGACAACTCGCTGAAGCTGCCTATTTATGGTTCTGGGCGCGAAAGAAACTTACTCCGTCCGGAGGCAGCACAATGACCAGACACATCCGGTTCATCCTAACGGCCCTGGCAATCGCAGTGTTCGCTCTCATGAGCAATGCTGCCATGGCGCAGAGCTACACTGGCAAATGGCCGGCGACTGTGACCAAGTCGCAGCGCGACAACGGCAAGAACTGCATTACTCTAACTGACGATGGCAGCTACGGCTTCCGTCATAGCGGCGGGGCCGTGCTGAACGGCTATAACAACCCGTATCCCGGTTATTTCTCAGTCGTTGATGGGGTTATCACTGTAGTCTTCACCTATGTGTCAGGCGTAGGCGACTGTTGCGCTTACCAGGTATTCACCGCTCCGGCCAGTGACGGCGAAATCGGGAAGGGCGTCTTCAACTATCTTGGGAATACCGATATCGGTGTAGTGAGCTTCGGCAAGAAAGACGCCTGCACGAACTAGAGCCTGGACCGAAAACCGGGGACAGCCAAAACTTTTTCCAATTGTTCTACCAAGAGATTGGAAGACGCCGCGCCTGTGATCTTTTCGCCGAAGTCTGCGATGCGCAAACCTGGGTGCCCCATTGCTCGCGTTTCCTTGCGAGTCGTGGGGCTTTTCGCCGACACCCGCCCAACGCTCATCCGGCGCTCCGGCGAATTTTCTCCTCCCGCCAAGTCCCATCGTTGATCCGAACCATTCCCGCTTACCCGTGTGCAAGGTATCGGTAGCTACTCCACCGCCGGCCCTCCGGACACGCCACCCGGTCCGCGCACCACCCTGATTCTAGTTCGGGGATTTAAACTCGGTCACAGACGGGACTAAAGCACGAAAAAACCAGAATTCCTCGGATGATTTGTCGATTTCCGCTCCGGCCGTTCGACTATATGGTGAAGGCAAGGGCAACCGTCCCGCCGCTATAGAAAGAAGAACTGGCCCGTTCTCGGGAGGAAAGGAATGCTCAAAAAAATTAGCGCGATCGAAATCAAAAGCTTTGCACTGCTCCTCGTGCTCGGTACGGCATATCAGGCGTTTGCGCAGGCCGCTACAAAACCCTCTACCACCACGCTATACACGACGATGGCCCCAATCGACCAATACCTCATGCCAGATCAAGCCGCGGAGATCGCCCTGGCGCGCAGTGCGGCACCGGACTCCATTTCACGCGATGCCGAGGTACTGGTTCTTGGACCTCATGGTTTTGAAACCGCGGTCAAAGGGAAAAACGGTTTCGTGTGTATCGTGGGACGCGGATGGACCTCGGCGGCTGATCCTGACTTTTGGAATCCGAAGGTGCGGGTTCCCATGTGTGTGAATGCACCAGCCGCACGTTCGTACTTACTGCGCATCACCAAAGAGACCGAGTGGGGACTGGCGGGGCGTACGCCAGCTCAAATAACCGAGTCCATCACCGCCGCCCTCGCCAAGAAAGAACTGCCGCCGATGGAACCCGGGGCGATGTGTTACATGATGTCAAAGCAGGGATACGGCGGTGACACCATCCCCCACTGGCCTTCCCACCTCATGTTTTTCTATACGGACACCGACCCCGCAATCTGGGGAGCGAATCTGCCGGGTTCTCCAGTCATTGCGGTTGCTGATCCCACCGAGCATCTGACGCAGTTCGTGGTTGCTGTCAAACGGTGGTCGGACGGAACGGAAGCTCACTAGATGCTCGACAAGCGTGGGTTCGGCCGAAGTACGAAGGGAACCGGTAAGTACAAAACAAGAAAAATACCGAGGACAACGATGACCCGAAATCAAATTCGCAGCATTTTCCTAAGCGCGTTCCTACTCGTCGCCGCGCCGTTCGCAACCCGCCCGCGCAGCCGCACAGGACGCCCAACAACTATATCCAGCGATGCCCCCGGTAGAGCAGTATCTAATGGATCGCGATGCAGAAATTGCCCTCGCCCGCAGCGCTGCTCCAGACGCCATCTCCCGCGACGCCTCAGTCATCGTCCTGACTCGGCACGGGTACGAAACCGCGGTCGAAGGCAAGAACGGCTGGGTGTGCTGGGTGGGACGCGGATGGATGGCCATGTTCGACCACCCGGAGTTTTGGAACCCAAAAATTCGCGCCGCGGATTGTCTCAACCCACCCGCCGCCCGCTCCGTCCTGCCGTATGCCTACAGGCGCGCAGAGTTGTTACTGGCTGGCCATTCCAAGATCGAGGTCATCGAGGCAACTAAGGTAGCCATTGGACAAAAAAGAATTGCCGGCCCTCGAGCCAGGAGGGGTGAGCTTCATGATGTCGAAGTCGTCGTACCTTACCGATGCTGGCGGCCACAACATGCCCCATCTCATGTTCTACGAAGCAGTCAACAGCAATGCAGTCTGGGGTGCGAATGTGCAAACTTCTCCGCTTCTGTCTGTGAATTACTGGTACTTGTCCGCGGACGCGTATCCCCAACTCAAGAGCTTTCCTCCCTTGCTGTGTTCTTGGTGGGAGTGGACAAATGGTCCGATGGAACGCCTGGACCGACCATGTAAAGACCGAGCGGCGAATGGGGCCTCAAACTCTCATGAGTACCCTTACAGAGAAGGAGACAGGACAATCAAATGAGAAATGTAATCTTCGCAATCAACATTACCTTGGATGGCTGCTGCGACCACACCAAAGCAATCGCCGATGAAGAACTACTCGAACACTATACGAAACTCCTGCGAGAGGTTGACGTGCAGGTCTTTGGGCGCAAAACCTATCAATTGATGGTTCCTTATTGGCCGGATGTCGCAAAAAATCCTTCTGAGACAAAAGCATCGATAGAATTTGCGAAGACATTTGTCTCCAAAAACAAAGTTGTTTTTTCACGATCATTAGAGAGCGCTGAAGACAAAAATACGAGAATTGTTCGTACCAACCTTCGCGACGAAATTCTTAAGCTGAAACAAGAACCAGGCAAAGATATTCTGGTCGGTGGCGTAGATATTCCTTCACAACTTATCGAGCTTGGTCTGGTCGATGAATATCGCTTTGTCGTTCAGCCAATCGTTGCAGGAGAAGGGAGACGATTGTTGCAAGGTGTAAGCCTGCCCGAGAAATTGCGATTAACCCTTGTCGACTCGAAGATCTTGAAATCGGGATGTGTTGCGCTTCGTTATCTGAAGCAGTGACGGAAAAACCTGCGACAGCCGCACTGCTCGCTTAGATTATGGGAACCCAGGGACAGAACAGAATGCTCCTCAATTTTTCGGCAAATCGAAATTGGTGAACATTCCGCCGGTCCCCAGGTTTCCCGTTCGCATCAATGGCGACCGCTCAACGCACATCCGCAAGCGCCTAAATCCGCATCCCGTGCGGGCCGAGCCTCAACCGTAGATCCGGTCGGTGCTCTGTCCGACTTCGATGATGTAGCCGTCAGGATCGCGGATATAACAGCGTATCTCGCCGTACTTGGGGATCGGTGGCGTGATGAACTCGGCTCCTCGGCTTTTCCATAGTTCATAACACGCTTGAATATCCGCAACCCGGAAATTCATAAAGCTGTTGATGTGATTCGGGTCGGGGACGCTGAGCGTTACCGTCGGCTTATCCGGGGTCGGCCCGCCTCCAACGTTCAGAATCATCCAGATATTCGCAAGCTGAAGGTACGGAGGCGCGTTGCCGTCACCCATGGTCAGAATGCGAGCGCCGAAGACCTTTTCGTAGTAGCGAGCCGATCGCTCGATGTCGGCGACGGTGAGAAAATGCGCGATGCTGATCCCCTCCTTCGGGGGCATCTCATAGCTCTTCTGTTCGATTTGTACGCTGCTCATTGACGACTCCAATTCGGATAGATTTACCGGCAGGGGAAACCACGGAACCAGCCCCCGGTTACCGACTCACTTCTTCTTCGCGTTGAGTGCCGGTAGAAGAAGTTTCAGAAGCGCTTCATCAGAGAACGGGTTCTGACCTGAGATCAACTCGCGATCCTGAAGGACATAGCTCCACCATGGAGCGACCACACTTACGTCACCGCCCGCCGTTCGCAAGGCGAAGTCCGGGTAGAAGAGAACCTTGCCACCAATCTCAAGCGGCTCCCGCTGCTGCTCTTCCGCTGTCGAAAAGATAGTCATCTTATATCCGGCATAGATCCAGCCTTTAGCCTTTGCCTGCGCTCCGGCGGCATCGCCCGCACCCAGCGCGGCGACGAACTCCTTCGAATTCGGAAGAGCCGAGAGCAGTGAAATCGGGCCATGGCAGAGCACAGCCGTAGGCTTGGATGTTTCGTGAAAGTGTCTCATCACCGTGCCGGCATTGGGATCATCGAGAAGATCTATCATCGGACCGTGGCCGCCGGGGACGAAAACAGCGTCGTATTGATCCAGGCCCGATGCGATGACATCCGCGATGCGCTTTGGATCTCTGAGCCCAGCCAGGCCGTCGCGGAATAGCATGTAGTCCTGAAGCTTGGCCGCGTCCCCGCCGAAGAAATCGGCGACCTCTGAATGCACATCCACTTGGGGCGCGTTGCCTTTGGGGTTGGCGAAAGTGATTTCGTAGCCCTCCTTCATCAGGGCGCGAACCGGAACCGTCAGCTCGTTGAGGTAGTAGCCAGCGCCCTTATAAACCTTGCCATCTTTCAAGGGCAAGCCGCGACCGCTTGAGACCAGAACCAGGATTTTTCCTTTAGTTTCCATTTTGTTCTCCTTTCTGAAATCGGGACTTAAACCGGGGACATCTTGATTAAGCCAGAAGCGCGACGGCGAGTCTATTGGACGAACGTATCGACTGATACCACGCCTTGCGGGCAACGCCTTTCCTGGTTATAATGTAGGCACGTTGCTACATTGAAGGACTAAGTACCATGACCATTACAAAACTGTCGAGTCGAGACTTTAATCAGGACACGAGCAGGGCAAAGAGAGCCGCTAAGCGAGGTCCCGTTTTCATCACGGATCGAGGCCGTCCGTCCCACGTGCTGCTCACGGTGGAGGAGTATCAAAGGATCACTGGCGGGCAAAAGAGCGTTCTGGACTTATTAGCAATGCCCGCCGCCGCCGAGATCGAATTTGAGCCGCCTCGCCTGCAGGGAAACCTACACAAACCGCCGGACCTGACTTAATGTACATCCTCGATACGAACGTAATTTCAGAATTAAGAAAAGCCAGGAAGACCCATCCAAACGTCAGGAAATGGGCCGAACCCTTACCCTCGGCGAGCCTCTACATTTCCGCCATTTCAGTGTTGGAACTGGAGATCGGAATCCTTCTCCTCGGTCGTCGCGACAAAGAGCAAGGCGCGATCCTGCGTGCGTGGATGGATAGTCACGTGTTGCCCACATTCTCCGACCGCATCCTGCCGATTGATACCGCCGTCGCCCAGCGATGCGCGACGCTTCACGTACCGAACCCTCGCTCCGATCGTGACGCCCTCATCGCAGCCACAGCCCTAGTACACGGCTTGACCGTCGTGACCAGGAATGTAGCCGACTTTGAACGTACGGGAGTCGGTGTCCTCAACCCTTGGGAAGCCTGAGCAGGTCTTCGTGTCAGTCCGTCGAAAAATTAACTTCCTCCGTCTAAGTTTGCCTGCCCCAGTTTCCCCGGAATATAATCACCTGTGATGAGCGACGATAGGCGCACACTCATAGAATTGGCGAAACGCGGGAAGCGGGATTTGCAGAGTCCGCCGCTAAAGAGGCCACTCTGCAGGAGCGCACACTTGGTAGACTGCTAGGTGGGCTGTGGCATACGACCCACCCTGATCGGTTTGTTGCAATCTTGAAGAGCGGTGCGATACTGCCGGAACCCCAACAACGAGCGTTGGGGAGCGCTAGCAGGCCGGAACACTTGCCATATGTTCGCCTCCTCGGCGTGTCAGCCTTTTTGAGTTCGAGGGGTTTGACCCTGAGCCCTACCGTGAGCGATGCCCGTCATCGTGTTCGCTCTTCGTCCGTTTCACTCCACGTGGGAGAGAGCGGTTTGGATCGAAATTGACCGCTCCGAAATGACACCTCCTGCCTACATCTCCGGTTCGGAGCTGCTGAAGAGATGGAAAGCGGAAGGAGCTTACGGACACAACTTCATGCCAGAGATCGAAGCCGCATATTTAGGGCCTTTGCCGCGAGCCGCGTTTAAGAGAGTTTTTCTAGTTTGCAAAGAAAACACCGGGATCACGGAACTCGCGGTTTAAGTCCGTGAGAAACGCGTGGACAGATTTGTTGACGAAAGGAAATTTCGTGAACGTCCCGTCTGTCCCAACGTTCTGTCCCTACGTTCTCATGGTTCATCACTGTGAAGGGAAAGCAGGAGAGGAAGAACGATTGGTTTGAACTTCGCTCAATCAAGAAAGTCAATTCCGACGCGGTCGGCGTTTATCCCCGTCAGCTCATTCATGGGATAGAGACTAAGAAGCAGGCCGACGCACTCTTTTTTCCGCAATTCGGTTATGTAGGTTATCCCCCGGGGAAGCCGAACATCAGCCACGACTGATTGGCTACCCAATGCGGGTACAGTTCCGTCATCTGATCGAACAGCTCCTGGTCGGACTTCGCTGTTTTCTGCAAGCGATCGAAGTCCTCGAAGTAACGCTTGGTGTCCTGGATCGTCGTGGGAGAGTCGGGCGCGCCCGGCTTCTTGTGACCCGCGACAACCATCGCCGGGTTCAGCGCCGCCAACCCGTCTAGCGCCGCAATCCAATTCTTTCGGCTCTCCGGGGTGGTGTCGCCAACGTACATGTGGCATTGGTTGTACACAACGTCGCCGGCCACGACCAGGCCGATCGATGGAACGTATAGAGACGTCGTATCGGAACTATCGGTGTGGCCCTGCTCGATGATGCGCAATTCCTGGCCTTCAAGAGTGAACGTGTCGCGCTCATAGGGCTCCGGGGCAACCAATTTCGTGGGCACTTGCCCAGGAAACATTCGGCGGGCTAACCGCTTCACTGTGGGAGAGAGATAAACCTGCTGTATGGCGTTCACCGTTTTGGGTGTGGCTATCGCGCGAGCGCCCGGAAAACGGTCGAGCAGAATGCTCAGACCGTAGAAGTGGTCAAAATGGGCATGCGTTATATAGATGGTTTCCAGGTTGCGATTGTGCAGAGCGACCCAATCCGCAAGCGCCTCGGCCTCAGCCACCGTCGTCATTGCGTCGACTAGAACCGCGTCGTACTCGCCGAAGATTAAGGTCGACGTCATCGGGTCAAAGCCAAGCGCTTCGCCGAAGGGCTTTGGCCGCTCGCCGACCATAGTCTTTCCCGGCGCCGTAAAAACGTTCACGCTAAGCGGGTTCGACGCGACAGGCGCGGTCGCGCGCGTGGTCTCTTTCAGTCCAGTTGTGCCGTCCATTTGGTAACCCTTTCGACATCAGAGCCAGAAACTGTTCACAGCAACATCGGCAGAAGCAGGTGCGGTGGCCGCAGTGCTCACTGCTGCGCCGATCGGCGTCGTTTCGACCATACCGCGGGCGCGACGGGCGAATCTATTAGACGAACGTATTGACCAGCGCCAAAGTGTGGGGTTCGACATTTAGGCGCAGGATGCCGTGAAGTACATCGAGGGAAGGCGAGTTCGAAGGGCTGAATGTCCGCCTGTCAGGCGGAAGGCAGCCTTGAGCCGGGATCCTCGATGATCGAATGCACTCTGCAAATTCGTATGAAAAAGCATTGGCCCTCCTTGACAATAAAAGTTGTCAATGGTAACGTCTCGTTTCGTGCTTGATCTCCAAGTCATCGACGATGCGGCAGCGGCGACGGCGGCTTTGGATCCCGTGCGGGGTCGACTGCTCTCCGAGTTGGTCGTGCCCGCCTCGGCGGCGATATTGGCGACGCGGGTTGGCCTGACCCGGCAGAAAGTTAACTACTACTTGCACGAACTGGAGGCGCACGGACTGGTGCGGCTGGCCGAGGAACGCAAGTGGGGAGGGCTGACGGAACGGCTGCTTGTGGCGACGGCCGCTTCCTACGTCGTTTCGCCGAGCGCCTTGGGTCCAGTCGCCGCGGATCCCAATCGGGAAATCGACAGGCTGTCCGCGAGCTATCTCATCGCCCTGGGCGCGCGGGTCGTCCGCGAGGTTGGCGATCTTGTTCGTCGTGCGAAAGAGACGGGCAAACGCCTCGCGACCTTGGCGGTGGATACCGAGGTTCGCTTCCGCTCGGCGACGGACCGAGCGGCTTTCAGCAAAGAACTCACCGAGGCTATCGCGAAATTGGTTTCGAAGTACCACGACGAATCCGCCCCCGGCGGCCGCGTGCATCGCCTGGTAGTCGTGGCGCACCCTCTGCCCCAGAAATCCAACTCTAAGGAGCCATCATGAGCGTAAAGAAAGAAGCATCGGGACGCCGTTCAGTTCAGGTCGAAGTCGAAGTCCCCGGCACGCCGGAAGAAGTCTGGCAGGCCATTGCCAGCGGGCCGGGTATTTCCTCCTGGTTCGTGCCGGCCAAATTCGAGGAGCGCGACGGCAAGCCAGTTGCGATCAAGTTGGACTTTGGCCCCGGCATGGAGTCCAGTTCGCCCATCACCACCTGGGACCCGCCGCGGAAGTTTGTCGCCGAGGGCAATGGCTGGATGCCGGGCTCGCCGCCGATCGCGGATGAGTGGAGCGTCGAAGCGCGGGCGGGAGGCACGTGCATCGTCCGCGTGGTCCATAGCCTCTTTGCCGACACCGACGACTGGGACAACCAACTCACGGGCACCGAATCCGGGCTGGCCTGGATTCTTCCGCATTCTGAAGATTTATCTCACCCACTTTCGCGGACAGCGCTCCGCGATGATGCAGTGGATGGCGCCCGCTGCGGGAAGCGAAGCCGAGGCCTGGGAAACGCTGACCGCGGCATTGGGACTGAAAGGGGTGAACGCGGGGCAACGTTGGACCGCGCCGGCGGGCGTCCCGGCGCTTGGCGGCGTAGTGGAGCACACCAGCCAGAGTCCGTACACCGCCCTGCTGCGGCTCGAGAAGCCGACGTCGGGCACCGCCGCCCTTGGCGCAGTCAACTGCGGCGGCCCGATCATGGTCACGCTAAATTTCTACCTCTACGGCGATCAGGCGGCCGGGACCGTAGCCCGCGAGACACCGCTCTGGGACGCGTGGATTCAAGAACGCTTCCCGACGCCGGCGGAGCCGAGCAAAAGTGAGAGTGAATGATCACGGTGCTGGTTAAATCAGCATCGGTCTTCTTGTGCCGAAGGCGGCGAAAAATCGCAAATATTCCAATCGTTTTTTCCCGAATCGGGATTATCAAACAAAAATCCGCACCAGGGTGGTGCGGATTTCGAGCAACTTTTACACGAAATGGGGGAAGCGGCGTTGCCGATTTTCTGGGCGAACGAGGTCAATTCGCGACGACTGCTTCCCGAGCCGCATAGTGCGATTCGACATAGTCATCGAGAATCTTTCTGAACTCAGCGACGATGTGATCGCCCTTCAGCGTCGTGAACAGTCGTCCATCGACGTACACCGGGGCCTTGGGCTCTTCGAAGGTGCCGGGCAGGGAAATGCCAAGGTTGGCGTGCTTCGATTCTCCCGGACCGTTGACCACACAGCCCATGACGGCGACTTTCATCTCTTCGACGCCCGTGTAGTGGTCTTTCCACTGCGGCATCGACTCGCGCAGGTAGGTTTGAATTTGCTGCGCCATTTCCTGAAAGAACGTGCTCGTGGTGCGTCCGCAACCTGGGCAGGCCGTGACCTGCGGAGTGAAGCTGCGAATTCCGATCGATTGGAGAATCTGTTGGCCGACGCGCACTTCCTCCGTGCGATCGCCGCCCGGCGCCGGAGTCAGTGAGACGCGAATGGTATCGCCAATGCCCTCCTGCAGCAGCACCCCCATGCCGGCGGTTGAAGCGACAATGCCTTTGGCGCCCATGCCCGCTTCGGTCAGCCCAAGATGCAGAGGATAAGAACAGCGTCCCGCCAGCGAGCGGTAAACGTCGATCAGGTCCTGCACGCCGCTGACTTTTGCGCTCAGAATGATTTGATCGGGCCGTAGGCCGTATTTCTCGGCCAGCGCGGCGGAGTTCAACGCACTCACCACCATGGCTTCCATGGTCACTTCGCGCGCGTCTTTGGGGTCGGACAACTTGGAATTCTCGTCCATCATGCGCGTCAGCAGCGACTGGTCGAGTGATCCCCAGTTCACGCCGATCCGTACCGGTTTTTGATTTTCAACCGCAACCTCAATCATGATGCGGAAGTTGTTGTCATCCTTACGGCCAATGCCGACGTTGCCGGGATTGATACGGTACTTGGCCAACCCGCGAGCGCACTCCGGATACTTCTTCAGCAAAATGTGTCCGTTGTAGTGGAAGTCGCCAATGATCGGGACGCGAATGCCTTGCTTGTCGAGCTGCTCCACAATTGGTGCAACTGCTGCCGCAGCCTCTTCGGTGTTCACGGTCACGCGCACCAGTTCCGAACCAGCTTTGGCCAAAGCTGCGACCTGCTGAACGGTGGAGGCGACGTCGGCGGTGTCGGTGTTGGTCATCGACTGCACCACAATTGGTGCATCCGAGCCGACCCGGACATTGCCGATCGTACAAGTAAGGGATTTCCTGCGCTGAATGATTGCCATGGGAAGCTCCATTTTATCACGCAGGAACACTCGTCCGGGCACCGGTGGGGGCGCCCGTGCCGCTGCCGGCAACAAGGTCTAAACGTAAAGTTGCGCGAAGAGAATGAGAGTGGATTTTCTGATCGGCGACTGGCGCCCGCGCATCATCCATCAGATGATAGAGTTCCGGCAAGCTATTGATATTAAATAGCTATAATGTCCGATCGGGTGGGCTATTTCTGTCGGTGCACCCTAAAGACATACTTGTTGACGACGTATCCGACGGCCGCTCCTCCGGTCGTGATCAGCACGTCGCGTCCGGAGAAGGCATAACCTTGGCTCTTGTCGTGGCCCTCTTTTGCCAGCCCGGCGCCGATCCCAGCTACTAGGCCGAGCCAAGACCGCCGGGTGACCGAGCCGACCCCTAAAGAAATGCCCGCGCCGCCCATCGCGTGCAGCGTTTTGTGGAAAGTGAAGTCAGAATTGTTCTGCGGAGCTTGCGCAAAGCTCAGGCCACAAAGACCGATAACCGCGAGAAGGCAGAAAGGTCGCCACAGAGATTTCATTCCACCAATTTTGTCGCGTTCGGATCAGTGAATTCAGTGCCGCATGACCCGTCCAGCAAAATCCCGCTGTGGAAATATGTCGACCTCGAAGCGCGGTCGCTTGTCCGCTCTTCGTCCGCGTGTCGGCACGAGGGGCCTGCTTTGCTCTTTCCGAAGCTCCGAAGTCGAGGCAGCAGGCCGACGGGACTATCGTGCCTACAGCGTGCTCTGGATTTCGGCTAGACTCGAACTCCGCCGCCGTTTCGAAACTAGGATTCGCTCCAAGGGTTAGAGAAACGAGAAAGAGAGGTTCAGCATGCATCACCCTATCAGACCACTTTCCATCAAGAAACCGGCGCCGACCAAGCGCACGACTCCCGTGGCCCCGAAGTGGCCGAGCTACACGGGAACGTCGGAGTTTGTCGGCACCAGTCCCAGCGGACGCGTGAACGTATTTGTCGATCCCTCTCTCGGGCAGCCCGGCCTGCAGAACGCGCAAGATCTCTTGAACGATGCCGACCGCATTGCGACGGCCAACGACCAAATTTTTGGTACTACGGGAGGAGCTGTCAGCACCATCGTGTTTGCGCTGGGCGGTCAGACCGACGGCACCGGCGGCGCCGACCACATGGGTTGCGACTACAAAACTGGTGGCGCGATCGAGGTCTGCGCCTCCTTCGGAAATTCCGCGCGATGCTCTGCACTGTTTGAAGCGGAGCTCAGCGAGTGCTCCATGAACGGCAATCTTTGCGGCGTCAGTACGGGCGAAGCGCTCTCGCGCTGGTGTTCGAACGTAATCGGCAACAACGCGCTTGCGGATTTTGCCACCGCGCCGCAGTGGGCGAGCGACGGCATGCCTGACTTCGTCAACAAAACCGATCCCACCGATCAGGACGCTGACAGCATCGGCTGCGGAATGGCGTTCATCTCGTGGCTTTTGAGCCAGGGGCAGACTCTCGAGAAAATTGCTCAAGCCATGGTGTCGCTTGGAGGCTCCGGAACTCTAGCTCAGCTGTATGCCAACCTGACCTCGGACAAGGCGGCCAACGCCTGGCCCAAGTTTGAAGCCGCAGTGAAGAAGCTGCCGAATGGCGTGACCAGCGACGATCCGTTTGGCGCCGGAGCCGCAGGCCAGGCGTCCGGCATTACGCCAAAGATGGTAGAGATGGCGGGACAGATTTTCAGCGCAATCCTGGCTGACTTAGTGGCAGGCAAGAAGCCCGATGAAATTGCCGGGAGCGTAAGTAAAGCGTTACGAAATGTTGCGTGAGAGAAAGGGCCCGTGATGAGGTTCGCGGAGTGGATTGCAGGCTTTTCCGTGCGGCATCGTTGCCCATCCTTCGAAAATCGCGAAGGATGGGGCAACCTCAACTTGGTCCGTTGAAACTTGAAACTACGGCAATCTTCCAGCCAGCCCCGGCAGCGATTTTGCGATGTCGTTGTAGATCACCATCACCGCAAACAGCACCAGGAATACGAATGCGGCCTGGTAGATCCGCTCTTTGATTTGCAGGCTGATGTCGCGCCGCATCAGGCTCTCGACCAGCAAGAGAAGAATGACGCCGCCGTCCAGAATCGGAATGGGCAACAGGTTGAAGATACCGAGATTCAAGCTGATCGCGGAAGTAAGTTCAAGCAGCGGAGTCCAACCCTTTTCCGATGCTGCTTGACCTGCTGCTCGGCCGATCCCGATTGGCCCTTCGATGGACTTCACCGAGATCTTGCGTTGAATC
Source organism: uncultured Acidobacteriaceae bacterium (assembly GCA_963708575.1). Classification (GTDB taxonomy): domain Bacteria; phylum Acidobacteriota; class Terriglobia; order Terriglobales; family Acidobacteriaceae; genus DASVWZ01. The sequence goes on along the minus strand of CAVPTB010000007.1, from coordinate 2,071,152 downwards.
ATTTTCTGCACGAGTTCGAGAATCAGCAAAGAACCTTGCCGGTTGCGATCGAGAGAGCGTGACAACGCAGCAGCAAACGGCAGAGTGGTGACTTTGGTGGGCAGGCTGCCAATCCCGATGCGATAGCGCTCCTCGCCCTTTACGTCCGTCAGCACCGGCTTCACCGTGAAACTCACTCGCTGCCCGTTACGAATGACGGTGATATCAAGAGGCTGGTCCTTGGTGCGCTTGAGGAGATCGACCATCGCCTCGAGGCCCGGCAGGTCCTGACCATTCACGGAAACGATGTTGTCGCCAAGTTTCATGCCGGCCTTTTCGGCTGGCATATCGGATTCGATTTCGGTGATAGTGAAGCTGGGCTCCTTGGGAGTCCAACCCACGTATCCCAGCCGGTTAGCTCCGTAGGTCACGGGAGTGACCGATGTTTCGATGGTCTGACCGCCACGCACGATCGTAACCGGAAGGGCTTGGTTGGGACTCAAAGCCTCCTTGTTTGCGATCTGCTCCCAGTTCGGATTCTGGATTCCATCAATCGCCGTAATCCGGTCGCCGACTTGCATCCCGGCATTGGACGCCGGTGTATCCGGAGTCACCCAGCCAATCACCGTTGGCTCATCCAAAACCGCCAGGTATTCGTAATGGAACATGTAAACGGCGGTAAGGAGGCCGATGGCCAGAAGGATATTCATCATGGGGCCGGCGATGGCGATGATGAAACGGTGCCATCGGGGATGGTTCATGAACTCAGCGGGATCGCTGGTGAGCTGGTCCATGGGGTTCTCGCCGCTCATCTTGACGTAGCCGCCCAACGGAATGGCGCTGAGACGGTAATCGGTTTCGCCGCGGCGGAAGCCCAGCAGACGCTTGCCGAACCCGATAGAAAACACTTCTACCCGCACGCCGAGAAGCTTGGCTGCCGCGTAATGGCCGAATTCATGGATAAGAATCATGAATCCGAGAACCACCGCGACCGCGAGCACAGCTGTAAAAAATTCCGACATAAAGTTTGATTATTCCCCTGGTAGTACGGCCGAGGCGGGCTTCAGGATTGCATTACGGCCGAGTTGTTCAATTTTAAGTCCTGCCATGTGGCGAGCTTGCTGATCTGCCCTGAGCACTTCTTTAATAGATTCAAGTTTAACCGCGGGCGTTTCATCGAGAACTTCCTCAATAACACGCGGAATCTCATTAAAGCCGATACAACCATCGAGAAAGGCGGCCACGGCAACCTCATCGGCGGCGTTCAAGGCCACGGTTTTCGCCCCGCCCGCCGCTCCAGCTTCGTAAGCCAGGCGCAGGCAAGGGAATTTTTCCATGTCAGGCGGGCAGAACTCCAGATGCCGTAAGTCTATGACCGGGAAGCGCATATCCGACGGAATACGGTCCGGGTAGGTCAAAGCGTAGAGAATCGGCAGGCGCATGTCGGTTACAGAGAATTGAGCAAGTATGCTGCCATCCACGAACTCGACCATGGAATGGATGGTCGACTGGGGATGGACAATCACCTGAATCTGGCTGGGCGGCAAGTTAAACAGGCGGCAAGCTTCAATGACTTCGAATCCCTTGTTCATCAGGGTGGCGGAATCAATCGTGATGCGGCGGCCCATCTTCCAGGTGGGGTGATTGAGCGCCTGGTCCACCGTAATTGAGGAAAATTGCGTACGCGGCGTGTGAAGGAAAGGACCCCCGGAGGCAGTCAGCCAGATCTGGCGGACCTCGTCCATGCGCCCGCCGCGCAGGCACTGGTGGACGGCGTTGTGTTCACTATCGATGGGGAGAAGCGGTTTGCCCTGGCGACGAGCCTCGGCCGTTATGAGCTCCCCAGCGGCGACCAGACATTCCTTGTTGGCGAGTCCCACGGTTTTTCCGGCGCGGACGGCTTCGTAGGTAGCTTCGAGTCCGGCGACTCCCACGATGGCGCTGACCACGAAGTCGGCTTCAGGATGAGTCGCAACCTGGACGGTCCCGGCGGAGCCATGCGTGATAGCTATTTCGGAGAGTCCCTTTTGCTTGAGCCTTGCGCGCAATTGTTCCGCGTCAGTTTCGTCAGCTACGGAAATCAGGCGAGGCTTCCAGCGGACGGCCTGCTCGAACGCGGCGTCGATATTGCGCCCCGCGGCTAGGGTCGCGACGGCAAAGCGGTCGGGATACGATTCGACAACACTGAGGGTGCTGCGTCCGATGGAGCCGGTGGAACCCAGGATGGCAATACGCTTCATAAATAGGAAAGTCGTTGGTCATTGGTCGTTAGTCGTCAGTCGATCGACCTGGATCGCCAGCGACTAATGACAAACGAACAACGACAGAAAAACCTTACTGCATCACGCGCCAAGCCGCATAGTACCACAGCACTGGAGCGGCAAAGAGCAGGGCGTCGATGCGGTCGAGCATGCCTCCGTGGCCGGGTAAAATCGCGCCAGAATCTTTCACTCCAGCACCTCGCTTGATCAGCGACTCGACGAGATCTCCCAGTTGCGCCGCTATATTGATCGCCGCCGACAACAGCAGCGTTGGCCACAGCGCAGGTTTCTGCAGAGCGAAGAAGCCATCGCGGCGATCGATGAGATGCGCATTCAATAGTGCAGTGCTGATGGGAAGGGCATAATTGTAGAGCAACATTCCCACCACCAGACTGGCGAGCAGGGAAGCGATGGCGCCTTCCCAGGTTTTCTTTGGGCTGATGCGCGGCGACATCAGGTGACGTCCCAGCGACTTTCCGACAAAGTAAGCGAAGATGTCTCCCGCCCACACCAATAGCAGCAGGTACAGCAGCAGGAATGCTCCAGACCATTGCTCGCGCAGTTGAACGAGAAATCCCAACGGCAACGCGACATAGACGAAAGCGAAGCTGGACACGAGGGCGGCCGGGAAGGCGGTGCTCAGGTTGGCGCGACGCATTCCGATGGTGAGAAATACAAATGGAGCGATCGCCGCCGCGAATCCCGCCGAATAAATAAAGACGGCGGACGACAGAAGAGGCTTGCTCTCACCCAGGGGAATCGCCAGAACGACGAAAAACAGTCCAATGAAAATATAAGTGGGCCAAAGCATGGGCCGGATGCCGTAAGGCTCGGCTAGCTTCAACAGTTCCTGCACGCTGAGTAGCGCCACCAGGGCCGCAACCAGCGCGAGAACCGGAACGGGAGCGCGCAAAATCAGGACCAGAACGATCGGGATCAGGACAACTGCGGTGAGAATGCGCTTGAGGAGTTGCAAGCCTTAGCCCCGGGCTTTCTTTGAGGGATGGGGGACAGCGGAGCCATCTTCCGTCAATCCGCCGTAACGGCGATCGCGCTTTTGAAATTCGGCAACGGCCTCAAGCAGGTGGGTTCCGCGAAATTCCGGCCACAGCGTCGGCGTGACGTAGATTTCCGCGTACGCCAGTTGCCACAACAGGAAATTGCTGAGGCGCATTTCACCACTGGTGCGAATCACCAGATCCGGGTCGGGGAGATGCCCGGTATAAAGATGACGGCTGACCATGTCTTCATCGATCTTGAGGTGATCCACGCCACCGTTGCTCATGGCAGCAACAAGCATGGACTGGAAGGCGTCGACGATTTCGGTTCGCGCGCTGTAGTTCAGAGCCAGAGTCAGGACCATGCCGGTGTTCTGTGAGGTTGCGTCGCTCGCCCACTTCATCTTCTGTTGGACGGCGAGGGGAAGCTCGTGCTGGCGACCGATGTACTCGAGCCGAATATTGTTTTTGTTGAGCGTCGGCACTTCGCCCTTGAGGTAGCGGCAGAGCAAGCTCATCAGGAAATTCACTTCGCTGGGCGGACGCTTCTTCCAATTTTCTTCCGAGAACGCGTACAGAGTTAAAGCGGAAATTCCGATGTTGGAAGCGGTCTCGACAGCGGAGCGGACCGAAGACACCCCGGCGCGATGTCCGGCGATGCGCGGCAGGTGGCGTTTACGAGCCCAGCGGCCGTTGCCGTCCATGATGATGGCGATGTGTTTCGGGAGCCGTTTCGGATCCAGCCGCAGATAAACTTCAACCTCTTTGCGGTCCAGCCCGTCCGGAACTGTGTGTTGCAAGCTAACCTCTGCTGTTTCATGAAGCTAACATAGGAGGGAAGGTGGACGCAATGACGCAAAGTGCTTTGTTAAACTGAAGTTCCCGGGGGATGGGGCTGCACCCAGATCGTTACCGCGAAAACGGTCTTATCCCTTCACTTCTTCGGGCACCACCTTCAATTCGAGCCTTTCGGTGTAGCGGAGAACGGTCAGGGTGCTACTCACTCCGACTCGGGCGTCGGTCAGCAAACGGTGGAGATCATCGACTCCGCCGACGGCCTTGCCATCGAGCGCGACAATCACGTCGCCTTCGCGTAAACCGGCTCGGCGGGCAGGACCCCCTTCGGTCACCGAGATCACCACCACCCCACTCTCTTGCGGCAAATCGTAGAAGCGCACTAATCGGCGATGCAGCGGAGTGCTTTGCGCTTCCACTCCGATGTAGCTACGGCGGATTCTGCCGTCGCGCAACAGGCGTCCGGCAACGAACTTGGCGGTGTTGATACCGATCGCGAAACACAGCCCCTGCGCCCCCGCGATGGTGGCGGTATTCACGCCGATAACAACCCCGTCAGACGTGACCAGGGGGCCCCCGGAATTTCCGGGATTCAGAGAAGCGTCGGTTTGGATGACGTCATCGATTAGCCGTCCGGAGTAGGAACGCAACGACCGACCCAAAGCGCTCACCACGCCGGCCGTCACGGTGTATTGAAAGCCATAGGGATTGCCTATAGCGATCGCCAGCTGCCCGACACGAAGATGTTTAGAGTCGCCGAGCGGAGCGGCAATCAAATTGGGCGCATCGACGCGAATGACCGCCAAGTCGGTCGCAGGATCGTCGCCGATGGTGTGAGCGGGGAAGTGCCGGCCATCGGCAAGCGACACAGCGATGCGACTGGCGTCGTGGACGACGTGGCTGTTAGTGAGCACCAGGCCGTCAGGCGTGAAAATAAATCCCGAGCCTCCGCCTTGCCGCTCGCGCGACTCGCCATTGCGGCCGCGAGCGACCTGCGCCACATCGATCTTCACCACCGACGGACTGATCTTCTCGGCTGCTCCGACGACGGCATGGGAGTAAGCGTCGAGCAGTGCGGCGTCGTTCTGGCCCGCGGGCGGCGAGGGCTGCAGAGGCAATTCGGAATGGTCGCCTAGCGAACGAAAACTGCTTTCGTAATTCATAGGAGGTAGATGAAAGACGGAGCGGCGGGGATTCAGGGCGAGCTCAAACCCCAACTAGCGAATTGATGTTTGGAGCCTGACGCTATAATTGGCCCCACCGATGACACTCACCTCTGGCACCAGGCTGGGACCGTACGAAATCCAATCGCCTCTCGGCGCAGGAGGCATGGGAGAGGTGTATCGGGCGCGCGACACGCGGTTGCACCGTACTGTCGCAATCAAGATTCTGCCGGCTCATCTTTCCTCGAATCCCGAACTGCGCGAACGCTTTGAGCAGGAGGCCAAGTCGATCTCTAGCTTGCAGCACCCCAACATCTGCGTCTTGCATGACATTGGCGAGCAGGACGGCGTGGACTTCATGGTCATGGAGTACGTAGCCGGGCAAACCCTCGACAAGTTGATTCCTCCCGGAGGAATGGCCACAGATCTCGTCTTGAAGTATGCCGTACAGATTGCCGACGCTTTGTCGCGGGCGCACTCGGCGGGCGTTGTGCACCGCGATCTGAAACCCGCAAACATCATGGTGGATGAAAGCGGTCTGGTTAAAGTGCTAGATTTCGGTCTGGCCAAACTGGCGGGACCCGCGACAGCCAAGGGCGGAGAAGATGCGACACTTGCGACTTCGCCCGGAATGATCGTGGGCACAGTAGCGTACATGTCGCCGGAGCAGGCGGAAGGTAAGCCGGTGGATGCGCGCAGCGACATCTTTTCGTTTGGGTCGGTGCTTTACGAAATGCTCACAGGACGCCGGGCTTTTCAGGGACAATCCAGCGCGGCTTTGCTTTCGGCGGTCATGCGAGACGATCCGCAGCCGCTGAGCGAAGTCAGGCGGGATGTGCCTCCAGAGCTGCGACGCATCGTGGCTCGTTGTTTAAAGAAAGATCCGGCGGCTCGCTACGCTTCCGGCCGAGAACTTGCGCAGCAGCTGAGGAACTGTCGCGAGCTGCTGTTTCCTGAATCCGGGGCGAGGTTGAGTCCCGCGCGAATTGTGCGGGAAGTGCAGCGTCCGCGATTGCTCATTCCACTGCTCCTGATCATGATTCTTTTGGTTGCGGGGATTGTCTGGCAGGTGAAGCGTTTTCGCGATGCGCGTTGGGCGCGGGAGGTCGCTGTGCCGGAGATTTCCCGCCTGGCCGATCAGGGAAAATTTCCCGAGGCGTATGCGCTGGCCGAGAAAGCGGAGAAGTCGATTGCGGGCGATCCGGTACTCAACAAGATATGGCCGGCAATTTCCTACCAAATGTCAGTTGAAACGACTCCGCCGGGAGCCACGGTTTATCGCCGGGCTTATGTAGATCCGAACGGTCCGTGGGAGTTGGTCGGACAGACTCCGTTTCAGAACGTGCGACAGCCGCGGGGTATGTTTATCTGGAAGTTCGAAAAGGCAGGCTTCGGTACGGTTCTGCGCACCACGACCAGCCTGATTTCCCGGTCGGCCCCGCCGCCCGGTGAGCCGGTTTCGGGAAGCGCCACTCTCGATGAGACGGACAAGATTCCCGCTGGAATGGTTCGAGTATCGACCTCGAAATATTTCAAGCCACTCTACATTCCGGGCTATGAAGGGATGCCGGAACTCGATCTGAAAGATTATTGGATCGATCAATACGAAGTGACAAACCGGCAGTACAAGGCGTTCGTCGATCAGGGTGGATATCAGAAGCGGGATTATTGGAAATTTGACTTTGTGCGCGATGGGAAGCGTCTCTCATGGGACGAAGCGATGGCGCAGTTTCGCGACGCCGCGGGGAGGCCGGGTCCGAAGGATTGGATTCAGGGGGAATATCCGAAAGGGCAGGACGATCTGCCGGTCACGGGGATCAGCTGGTACGAGGCGGCCGCCTATGCCGAGTTTGCCGGGAAAAGTCTGCCGACGATTTATCACTGGAACCGCGCGGCGGGGCCGTTTGCGGCATCGTTCATTGTGCCCGCGAGCAACTTTGGCGGGCCGGGCGTTTTGCCGGTCGGCAGTAAGCCGGATATGAGTCCGTGGGGCAACTATGACATGGCGGGCAATGTGAAGGAGTGGATTGCCACGGAAGCCGAGACGGACAAGCGATACGTTCTTGGCGGGGCGTGGGATGAACCTACGTACATGTTCATCGATCCGGATGCGCAGTCGCCGTTTCTGAGGGTGGCCAATATTGGATTTCGTTGCGTGAAGTACATTGACGTGGACGCGATTCCCAAAGTCGCGTTTGCTGCGATGCCGTCGCCGCGACGGGACTTGAGTAAAGAGAAGCCTGCGTCCGATCAGCTGTATCAGGCTTATCGCAGTCTGTACTCGTATGATCAGTCGCCGCTGAATGCCACGATCGAGCCCTACGGCAAAGATGAAGACGACTGGAAGGCGGAGAAGATTACTTACGCGGCGGCTTATGGGAACGAACGGGCGATTACGTATCTGTTTCTTCCCAAGAAGGGGAAGCCGCCCTATCAGACGATTGTGTTCTTTCCGGGATCGAATGCGTTGCTGTTGCGGACATTTTCTATGTATACGACTTCGGCGCTGGACGGCATTCTGCGGAGCGGACGCGCGGTGATTTATCCGGTGTACAAGAGCACGTATGAGCGGGGCGACGGCATGGAGTCAGATGTGGCGAACACGAGCAGCACCTGGCGGGACCACGTGATCATGTGGGTGAAAGATGCGTCGCGGGCGATTGATTATGTGCAGACGCGTCCGGAACTCGACCGCGACAAAGTCGCTTACTACGGATACAGCTGGGGCGCGGAGATGGGCGGGATCGTGCCCGCGGTCGATCCGCGAATCAAGGTTGTGGTCCTGGCGCTAGGTGGACTCGACTTCCACCGCTCCCTTCCCGAGGTCGATACCATCAACTTCGTTTCCCGGGTGAAGCAGCCGGTGCTCATGCTGAATGGGCGTTACGACTTTTTCTTTCCCGTGGAATCGACACAGGATCCTTTCTATCGATTGCTGGGATCGAAGAAGGACCAGAAGAAACATCTTCTCTTTGATACAAGCCACAATATTCCGCGGAATGAATTGATCAAGGAATCGCTCAACTGGCTGGATGAATATTTAGGTCCCGTGAATTAAATCAGGGACAGCGTACTCGATCACGCGGCCGGTGGTTTTCTTGGCAAAGAGCAACTTTTAGTCGAGGCGGCCAGCGCTTCTCCCAGAGCAATCCCCAAAGCGGTAAGTTGGTCGGCCGTCATGAAGCCCTGCATGCCTTCGAAAAGCTGGCGTTCTTCTTTGCGGATGTGCTGGGCAAGGGCGTCGACGAACTCGGAAAGGGTAACTTGTTCCATGCGCCTCTCGGTGGCGCACTCAAACAACTTCCTCAGAGTCTGATGTTCGGCGCGAAGCTCGTTCACGGTACTTTGCAGTTCGACGATCCGTTCGGCGGCGGGGAAGAGAATCTTCTCTTCAGCGGAGAAGTGGATGCATATCTCGTGTTTGAAGACGTCCTGGATCTCCGCCTGCCAAATCTCCAGGTCCACCGGGCCGGCCTGCAGTGCGCGGTCGAGGCGCACGCACAAGGCCAGCACATGCTGATGTTGGTGAGATAGCGGAACCAGGTTGCGGTCGCGCAGCATCCATCTATTATGCGCGTCGAAAGGCGCGTTGCACGCGGAAAGTTAACTGGCTTCGGCGGCCTTGGCTTCGTCCGGGGCGGAGGGACGAAGGGTGATCCAGTCGGTACGAACCCGCTCCCATTCCTGAATGAGAAGGCCATGCGCTTCAAAGAACTCGCGAATCGTGGGGCGATCGAGGCAAACGATCTCTTCCAGAATCGGCGCCAGGACGGCGAGAGCGTTGGTGCTCAGAATGGTGCGTTTGGCTACCTGCGAAACATGACGTGCTTCGGAGACGGCGATGGTGAAGCCATCGCGCATGTTGACGTGCAGCATGACGTGGACGTCAGAGCTGCCGTCGCCCACATAGACGATGTGGTCGGGGCCGATCTGTTCGCTGGTTTGCAATTCGTCGAGCGCGGTGACCTTGCCGTATCCGGCGGTCGCGCGAACGATGGATTCAATCTGGCCGGAAGGCGTATAGAGTAACTGGGTTCCGAAGATGTGATCTTCGGGAACGATACCTTCCAGGGCCGACCGCACAATTTCCACTGGAGCGGCCGACAGCACGAAGAAGTCGAACCGATAGCCCTCGACGCCGCTCTCCAGAATCTTGTACAGGAGATTGATATTTTCTTTCAGGCGAATGCGCTTGCCTACTTGGTACAAGTGCTCTTTACGGACGCGTGACTGGAATTCCGGATCGTGCAGTAGGAGATAGGCGAGCTCGGCCCCTTGCTGCACCAGGTTCAGCTTGGCCATGCCCTTGGCTTTGCGCTCAAATTCTTCCGTGGCGATGCCCACCAGTTCGGCGAGCACGTAGCCGGAGTCGTTGAAAGTGAGCGTTTGATCGAAGTCGCTAACGAACAGATATCGTTTCACAGGTTTCTCTGCCATAAATGAGTTTAGATTCACGGGCGTTCCAGAAGCTATTAAAATTGCGTGAAAGCCCCAAAATGGCTGCTCAAGTGTCGCACTCATCTGGCTAGCCTTTACTAAACCCCTGGTTGAGTTGAGAATAGAGGTACGCTGCAGCGACAAAAAATGAAGCTGGGGCAGCCACTATTCAAAATTCAAATACCCGCCATCGGGATCAGGAGTCAACTATCGTGGCAACAACTGGAGAACTCATCCGTCTCATCAATTACGTGGACGATCTTTCGACCACGCTTCGCCGCATCAGCGCGTCGATTCCAATACTCGAGTCGGAGGAGCGCAAGCGTCTTTCCGAACGCATAAAAGAAGCCAGCAATAATCTGAACGGGGTTCTGGCCGCCCTGGAAAAGGGAGCATAAGAGTGGCGCAAGTGAACACCATTGCGGTGATCGGCGCCGGCACCATGGGGCGTGGCATCGCGCATGTAGCCGCTCTGGGCGGCTACCGCACCATTCTGGAAGATCTGCTACCCAACGCGCTGCGAAAAGCGGAGACGGAAATTCGTTCGAACCTGGACAAAGCGGTTGAGCTCGGCAAAGTTTCTGCTGCGGATGCCCAAGGCGCAATGGGTCGGCTCGAGTATGCCGGAAGCGTGGAAGAGGCGGCGCGCGAAGCGGACCTTGTCATCGAGGCAGTTCCGGAAGAGATGGAATCGAAGATCGAGATTTTTACTCTGCTCGACAAGATTTGCCGGCCGGGAACGATTCTGGCTTCGAATACTTCATCGCTCAGCGTGACCGAGATCGCCAGTGTGACCTACCGCGCAAAGAAATGTATCGGCATGCACTTCTTCAATCCGGTGCACAAAATGAAGCTGCTGGAGATTGTGCGCGCGCTGGAGACGGATGAAGAGACGCTGACGGCTTGCACCGAAGTAGGACGGCGGATGGGCAAGGAAGTGGTCGTCATTAAAGAGTCGCCGGGATTCATTACCAGCCGCATCAACGCCATGATCGGCAACGAGGCCTTCTATATGCTCCAGGAAGGCATTGCGTCGGCGCAGGATATCGATCGCGCACTGAAGTTGGGGTTGAACCATCCGATGGGACCGTTTGAATTGGTCGATCTGGTGGGGCTCGATACCCGGCTCAGCATCCTGGAGTACCTGCATAAGAGTCTGGGAGAGAAGTATCGGCCCGCGCCGTTACTGGTTCAGTATGTGAAAGCTGGCCGCGTGGGACGAAAATCCGGCAGAGGCGTCTACGAGTATCCGGAAGTGAAAAGCGGGGAAAAGACGCCGGTGGGTAAGGCTGGGGACTAGCGAGCCGACGCGTCTCAGCCCCAGGTGAGTACAAGAGCTTGGGTTCTGCTCCGGCACTTGGAAATATGATACGTCGGAGAACAGGCTGTGGCCACTCGTCGACATGTCGATCGTCCGCACAAGGTTCAAACGCAACTCGGCCGAAGTGCAGCGCGAATTTTTGCGGCGAACGAGCGGATGAACCAGATTCTCATCGAACACCTTGATCCGGCTGCGTGGAGAGCCAAGCCGCCGGGCAAAACCCGCCCGATTGTGGCAATCTTCTCGCACATGCACAACGTTCGTACCAAGTGGGTCAGGCTGACCGCTCCGCACTTGAAGGTTCCGCGGCAACTCAACCGCGCGCACTGCACACCGCAGCAGGCGGGGGCGGCATTGGCCGAGAGCGCCGCGCGTTGCGACGAGATGCTGGGCGAAGCGCTAGGCGGTGGGGGTTGCATCAAGACGTTTCGCAGAGATGGTTGGGCTCGGCCATGGCCGGTTGGCGTGGAAATGCTTTGCTACATGCTGGCTCACGAGGCTCACCATCGCGGACAGGTGTGTATGTTGGCGCATCAGTTGGGATTTCCGCTGTCGACGCAGGTAACGTCCGGGATGTGGAGTTGGGAGAACCTTTGGAAGGAGGGCGGGGTGTCTTGACCGCAAAGGTCTCCACGCCGACTCGCAAAAAAATCCCCACTCAAGCCGGATCGAGCCTGAATGGGGCGCTCGCACAAATCGCACAAGACGATCTTAATTGGTTTTGTTGATGTCCTGTTTGGCTTCGAGTTTCTTGATGCTGGGCTCTATAAAGATTTTCTGATTGTCGGGCGCGCCGTCGTAGGCGACCTTCATCTCTTTGACCGCGTTATCGAAGTCTCCGCTGGCAGAATAAATCCGGGCATTGCCGTCATGAGCCAGCCAATCCTTGGGATCTTTCTTAAGCGCTTGGCGATACAGATCAAAGGCTTCGGTCTGTTTGCCCTGACCCTGCAATTGCCGTCCGTAAACGTAGAGTTGGGCGGCGGTGGCGCGATTCAGCGCTTCTTGCTTGGCTGCGCTGGCATCGTCCTTGCGGCCCATGGCATCGAGAATCTGCGACTTCGTTAAGTAGTTGTCGAAGCGCGGCTCGGTTCGTATCGACGTCTCCTCGTACTTGAGCGCTTCATCCAGATCGTACTTCTGGGTGACGAGATAGGTAGCCGCATCGTCCCAGCCTTCCCAAGTGTATTGGGCGAGGCCTTGTAACTGGTTATGCAGGCTGGCCTGCACGATGTCGTGAACGTTGACGCCGACTTTGATTGGGACAGCGATCTTCTCCCAGCGCAGCGTGGCCACGGCGGAATCGGATTTCACGTCGTCGAAGTCGTAGGTCAGCGCTTCGTGCGGGTCTGAGGCCTGAGGTTTGACGGTGACGCGCAGCGCGTCGTCGGCCTGGTTGTAGGTGAAGCTGCCCCACGAGGTGTGATCCTTGGAGAGAATGACGGTCCATTCATTTTCTCCGGGAATCATGTGCAGGCCGTAGGTTCCCTTGGCAACGCTCTGACCTTCAATGGTGACGGGGTCAGTGAAAGAGATCGTTGTGTTCTCGTTTGCGCCGGCCCGCCAGACTTGTCCGTACGGCACGACCTTGCCCCATATCTGGCGGCCCTTCACGAGCGGCCGATGGTAGTTGATGGTGATGTCGGTAATGCCAATGCGCTGCACGATCACGGAACGCTGGCTGTCGCGCGGCAGATCGAGTACCGCGGATTGCGCCTGACAATACGGAACTCCGCTGAGAAGTCCCGCTACAAACACGGCCACTACAAAACTCTTAAGCATGGAACGACCTCCGCCTCTGAATTGTTTTCTGAGAGACTGCCCGGCCCGGATTTCAGGAAAACGAGCGATTAGACGGAGGCTGCGCACGATCGGATAGCAACCGGGAAAAAGTGAATGTCACGAATTCGGCAGCTATCTTACTGAGGGCGCGGTACGTCTAACCAAACAGGGTAAGGCAGAAAGCGGTCGGCGACAGGCCAGTTTGATGGAACCTGAATGGCCTGCCCTGCGTATCACATAATAGACCGGCGCCGGTACCGCGTCGGTGAGAGCTTCAATGCGCGCCCTTCTCGATATCGTGCGGCAATCGCTGGCCACCCTGTGGGCCCATAAACTGCGTTCCTTCCTGACCATGTTCGGGATCGCTTGGGGCGTGGGGTCGCTTCTGCTTCTGGTGGGGCTCGGTGAAGGATTCCGCAGCGGTCAGGATAAGAACCTGGCGCAACTCGGGCAGGACATTATGTTTGTGTTCCCGGGCCGCATTCCGGCAGTAGCCGGCAGCTACCAGTCGGGCGTTCCATATCATTTTACCTACGATGATTACTCTGCGATTCGCCGCGACGCGAAGTTTCTGCGCGCCTTGTCGCCGGTTCTGGAGCGCGATGACATTCGCGCGGTGAGCGACTTCGGGTCGACCAACGGCCAGGTGTTTGGCGTCACCCCGCAGTACAACCAGATTCGCAACGTTCCCACCGATCCGGGCCGCTGGTTCAACGACGAGGACAGCACGCAGCACCGGCGCGTGGCGGTGGTGGGATGGGAACTACTGAAGAACATGTTTCCGGGGCAGCCCGCCGTGGGCAGCACGATCATGCTGAACAATATGGATTTCAAAGTGATCGGGGTGATTCCCAAGATTGGCAAAGAGGGCGACAACGGCACCAATAAACGCATCTTCGTTCCGTTCGAGACGATGCGAGTTCTGTTTCCAATTGTGGGAGAGAACTCGGAGAATGCGATTTCCTTCATCAACTACCGCCCGATCAAGAAAGAACTGCACGTCCAAGCCAAGAGCGAGGTGCACGCCATCATCGCGCGCAAGCATGGATTCGATCCCAAGCTGGACGACGCTTTCATGGATTGGGACACCATCGACGGATCGATTCGTGTGGCGAAGATTTTCGATGCGATGGACTGGTTCCTGGGCGTGGTTGGACTGGTGACGCTGGGGCTGGGAGCCATCGGGATTATCAACATCATGCTGGTTTCGGTGACCGAGCGAACCAAAGAAATTGGGCTCCGCAAGGCGTTGGGCGCGACGCATCGCAACATCATGACGCAGTTTTTCGTGGAGGGAGCGTTTCTTACCGCTTTGAGCGGGGGCATTGGACTCGCGATTTCGGGCGGGTTCATGGCGATGTTGGCACAGTTGCCGTCTCCGGAAGGTTTCGATACGCCGCGCATTGTGCCGTCTTCGGCGCTGGTGGCGATTGTTTCGCTTTCCGTCGCGGGGATCGTAGCCGGCCTTTATCCGGCGCGCAAAGCAGCCTTGCTTCCTCCCGTGGAAGCGCTGCGACAGGAATAATTATGTTTGGCGATCTGGGACAACAGGCATATACGGCGCTGCGACACAACCGGCGGCGGTCAATGCTCACCATGCTTGGCATGGCGTGGGGCATTGCCACGGTAGTTCTGCTGCTTGCCTATGGTTCGGGCTTTCAAAGTGCCTTGATGATTGCCTTTCGCACCTTTGGCGGAAACCTGATCGGCGTGTTTCCGGGACGCACCTCTCTGCAAGCTGGCGGCAGTAAGGCCGGGACGCAGATTCGCCTGACCCGCGAAGACATCGACTACCTGCGGGCGGAGATCCCGATGCTGACGCGCATCTCGCCCGAAGTGGACAAGCAGAGTCAGGTGTCCTTCGGCACTCGAAGCAGTAGTTACAATGTCCACGGAATTTTCTCGAGCTACCAGAAAATCCGCGCGCTGGATATCGGCGAAGGCAGCTTTTTCGGGGAGCAGGAAGATTTTACCCATAGCCGCGTGGCGGTGATCGGTGCGTCGGTGAAGAAGAAACTGTTCTCCGGGCAAAATGCTCTAGGGGAAAGCGTTCGCGTGGACGGTATCTCGTACAAAGTCATTGGAGTGCTCAAGCGCACCATCTCCAACGGCGATGAGGACATGAATTCTCTGGTCTATGTGCCGTACAGCGCGATGGGCGACCTGAAGGACACTTACCACCTCGATGGCATTTTCATGGACTACGAGGGCGACCACACGAAAGTCGTGCAAGCGGTGCGGCATTCCATGGCATTCCACCACGGATTCGATCCGAAAGACGAGCGCGCCGTTTTCATGTTCGACGCGGTCAAGGATCTGGCGGACCTGACGGTGATCACGGTGGGGATCAAGATTCTGCTGGGTTTCATCGGGATGCTCACGCTGGGAATCGGCGGCGTGGGGCTGATGAACATCATGCTGGTATCGGTTTCGCAGCGGACCCGGGAGATCGGCGTGGAGAAGGCGTTGGGCGCGCATCGCTGGCACATTCTTTTTCAATTTCTGGCGGAAGCACTGGTTATCACGCTCCTGGGCGGGCTGCTCGGGGTCGTCCTGGCGTACCTGATTTCCTGGTCGGTCGGCTCTCTCACCCTATGGAGCGCCTTTATCGAAGACGCCAATGAGGGCGACATTCATCTCACTATCGACACCGGAATTCTGCTCTGGTCCACGGGAATTCTTGGTTTGGTCGGGATCGTGAGCGGAATGTTGCCCGCCATCAAAGCCGCGGGCCTGGACCCGATTGAATCGTTACGCTACGAATAAGGTTGAGCCCACCCGCGGCGCCTCTTGGCTTAGAATGTAAAACTGAAGTTGAGATGGACGCTGCGCTTCTCCCTGGCCATAAAGCTCCGCTCCAGTGCAAGTATGATGTTCGGAACTGCTAATACTTTGAATCTCTTCCTAAAAGGAATAAACATGACAAGACGAATGCCACTTTGTGTAGGAATGACGCTGCTCGTTCTCGCGGCCCTTTGTACTGGAGTATCGGCGCAATCAAAGAGCTCCGATCAAAAGCATGATCTTCTGCCCGGCTTAGACAAAGAACTGATCGATACGAGCGCCGATCCCTGCGTCGATTTTTTCCAGTACGCCTGCGGCAATTTCAGCAAACTGTATCCGATTCCCAATGATCGTTCGAGCTACGGAACGGGAACAATGTTGGGTGACCACAACGAATACGTGTTGCACACCATGCTGGAGAAGGCTGCGGCGGGCGGTTCGGAACGTTCCGCGAACGAACAGAAGATTGGTGACTTCTACGCTGCCTGCACCGATACTGACGCGATCAACAAAAAAGGACTGGCACCCTTGCAGCCCGATCTCGATCGCATTGCCGCGCTTAAGGACAAGAAGGAACTAACCCCGTTGTTGGCCCATTTTCAGCTGATCAACGTCAATGCATTTCTGGGATTTGGCGAGCAGCAGGATTTTAAAGATGCCACCAAGCAAATTGCGGTGGTCGATCAGGCTGGTTTAGGTCTTCCGGAGCGTGATTATTACTTCCGCACTGGCGACGCAGCTGAGAAGACCCGTAAAGAATATGTACAGCATGTCACGAACATGATGAAGCTGCTGGGCGAATCGGACGCTGACGCCGCTAGCGATGCGGCAAGCATCATGCAGTTGGAAACGGCGCTGGCCAAGGTGTCCATGGACATCACTTCGCAGCGCGATCCTAAGAATGTGTATCACCCGATGCCGCTCGCGGATCTGGAGAAGCTGACCCCGAATCTCAACTGGGCCAAACTGATCAGCGATACGGGCTCGCCGGCAGTGACCAGCCTGAATGTCACCAATCCTGATTTCTTCAAGGGACTGAGCGCGCTGCTGGATTCCACTGATCTCAAGACGATCAAGACTTATCTGCGCTGGCAACTGGTTCATGGAACCGAGCCGATCACCCTCCCCAAGGCGTTCGATGAGGAAAGCTTCGATTTCTTCGGCCGGAAATTGCGGGGACAACCGGAACAGCGCGCTCGCTGGAAGCGCTGCGTGCAGGCCACGGATGGCGCTCTGGGAGAGGCGTTGGGCCAGGTTTACGTGGCGCAGGAATTTCCTCCCTCGAGCAAAGCCGCGACCCTGCAGATGGTGAAGGACATTGAGTCGGCCATGGATCAGGACCTCGACAACCTGGATTGGATGAGCGCGGAGACCAAGGTTCGCGCCAAGGCCAAGTTGCACGCGGTGGCGGACAAGATTGGCTATCCCGACCACTGGCGCGATTATTCGAAACTGATCATTAAGCGGGACGATGCTTTCGGAAATTCGCAACGCGCGATCGTATTCGAAAACTTGCGGCAGATTTCGAAGATCGGCAAGCCGGTCGATCGCGGCGAGTTTGGCATGAGCCCCCCGACGGTCAACGCCTACTACAACCCGAGCATGAACGACATCAACTTCCCAGCGGGAATTCTGCAGCCGCCGCTTTATGATCCGAAAGCTACCGACGCGGAAAATTACGGGCACGTCGGCGCGGTCGTAGGTCATGAATTGACCCACGGCTTCGACGACGAAGGCCGCCAGTTTGACGGCAACGGAAATCTCTCTGACTGGTGGACTGCGGAAGACGGCAAGAAATTCGAAGAGAAAGCCGATTGCACGGTGAAGGAGTATAGCGGCTTCTCGGTTGCCGACGACGCCAAGGTTAACGGCAAGTTGACGCTCGGAGAAAACACGGCTGACAACGGCGGATTGAGACTGGCTTACATCGCTTTCCTTGAAGACGCCAAACGCAAGAACATTGATCTCGACAAGCAAGACGATGGTTATACGCCGATTCAACAGTTTTTTGTTGGCTTTGGCCAGAACTGGTGCGGCAGCACGCGCCCGCAACAACTGCGGTTGCAAGTGCAAACCGATCCGCATTCACCGCGGCAGTTCCGGGTCGATGGGGTGGTGCGGAACATGCCGGAATTCGGCAAAGCCTTCGGATGCAAAGTGGGTCAACCCATGATGCCCCAGAACGCCTGCCGGGTCTGGTAACAGATCATCGTGAGTAGGAGGCCCTGTTCTAAACGCGATGTTTGCGTTTAGGGCGGGGTTTTCCTTTAGCGAGGGATCCGCTAAAACCGAAAACTCCGCCGTACTGAGATCCGTGCTCAATCTGGTAGCAATACAATGATCCATACTCCATGACCCTCCGCGAAAAAATCCTGCGCGAGATTCGCGAACGCGGGCCGATCCCATTTTCGCGCTACATGGAAATCTGCCTCTACGATCCGGAGCAGGGATTTTACGCGCGAAATGTCGAGCAGTTTGGTAAGGCTGGGGACTTCTACACTAGCAGCGATGTGCATGCCGTGTTCGGACGGTTGATGGCGCGGCAGTTTGAGGAGATGTGGCGGGCTCTCGGATCGCCAAGGAAGATTCAAATTGTAGAACTGGGTCCGGGGCGCGGGTTATTCGCGCAAGACGTTCTGGATTGGTCAGAAAAAAAGTTTCCCGAGTTTTTCCAGGCTTTGCACTACGAACTTTTTGAGGGTTCGGCCTATTTGCGGGAGCGTCTTAGCCGGACGCTGGCCCGGCAGTTTGCTGGGGGAAAAGCGTCACTCTGCGATCTCGCTGGCTTGGTACCGGCGCTGGCTGCGGCACCAACCGTCGTTTTTGCGAATGAATTCTTCGACGCCCTGCCGGTAGAGATTGTGAGCGAGCACGGCGTGTTGCGAATCGCTGAGCGGGACGGCAGGTTCGTCGAGACATGGGCTGCTGCGTCGGCCGAGGAGTTCGAGTGGCTCGATCGCTACGGAGTTCAGCCCGAAGCTGGCGAGAGGATTGAAATTGCTGTGGCGGCTCATCGCTTCATTACCGAGCTCGGCGGGTGGTTGCGGCAGGGCTTTTTTGTCGCCATCGATTACGGATATGTAAGGCAAGAACAGCTGGCTGGCCGCCATCGAGGAACGCTGATGACCTACCGCCAACACTCTGCCGGAATTGATCCGTATCAAGCGCCGGGGGAGCAGGACATCACCGCGCACGTCAATTTCACCTCGCTCGCGGCGGCTGCAGAAGGGCAAGACATGGTTGTTCACCCGTTGCTTACGCAGTCGCAATTTTTATTGGGAGTCGGGGAGTCCACGCAATTCGCTGATGCCTTCGAAGAGTGCCGTTTGCCGCAGGAAAAGGCTAAAGTCGCGCTGCAGCTCAAGCATCTGATCACCCCCAGCGGTATGGGTGAGACATTCCATGTGCTGGTTGGAAGCAAAGCCATTGACCCCGCGAAGATCGATGCTCTGAGCGGATTGAGCTTCGGAAGAAGAGTGTAGGCGGAGGCCTCTCCACGCCGTGTACGTGTTGACTTGTCCTAGCGATCCGTCCGAATCAACATGACCTTGGTAACGTGCCATTAGTCCAGCAAACAGACACGGACTCACGATCATTGATTGAATTCCGGTCATAGGAAAGAATCGCGACATGTTACGAGGGTCGAGAAAGGCGCTTGCCGGCGCCGCCATGTTCGGTCTGCTGTTCTGCGGTCGCGCGTTCGGACAGAAGGATTCGGGTGACCTTCACACCCAAGAGAACCGGCTGATCGGGCTGGAGCGGCTTTGGAACGAAGCTCAACTGGATCGCGATTCGAATGCGCTGGCGCGCATGATTGGTGACAAGTTCATCAACACCGAGTGGGATGGTGAAGTCAGCGAACGGGGAAAGTTCCTGGCGGACATTGCCGATCCGCAATTCAGGCCGACTGGACTGACAATTCAGAACGTGAAAGTGATCTTCTATAGCCGCACTGCCGTGGTCACGGGAATGTACCGGGCAAAAGGGACGTACCAGGGAAAATCCTACGATCACACCGGTCGCTTCACCGATACCTGGGTCGCCTCTGAGGGTGATAATTGGCAGTGCGTTGCCAGCCACACCAGCCTGCTGCAGAAATAATCCTGCGGTTTCATTTATTCGGCCATGAAAACATTTTATAAGCGTAGATGATGCTTCCCAGGCGATTCTCCGTCTAAACTCGCACGGGTGTTTACCGGAGACTTGAGAACTGGGGACGCATTTGCCGAGTCAAGTAGAACTTCGACCTGCCGCATGGAAGACGCTACTGGCGTTCGCCATCGTTTATTTCGTTTGGGGCTCGACGTTTCTGGCGATCCGGGTGGGGGTGCGCGAAGTGCCTCCGTTTCTCCTGGCTGCTATGCGCTTTCTGGTGGCCGGAGCGGTTCTTCTGGTCTGGATGTTGGCGAAGGGAACTCCCTTTCCCAAGCGCCGCGAGTGGGCTTCGGCGTCGTTTCTGGCGCTGCTGATCTTTGTTTTGGATTATGGGTTGCTGTTCTGGGCGGAGCGACGGGTACCGTCGGGGATCGCAGCGGTGATGATGGCCACCATTCCGGTCTTCATCGGGCTTCTCGAGATCATTTTCTTGCGGACCCAACAGCTCACGCTTCGCCTTGGTTTTGCCTTGCTGATCGGAATCGGTGGAGTAGCTATTCTCATGAGCCACTCGATCGCATTCGGAGAGGTGCCGATCGATGGGACCGGTGCGACGGCGCTGCTGATTGGTTCGCTCAGTTGGTCGGTGGCGGCGATTCTGACCCGTAAGCTGCCGCTGCCGGAATCGAAGCCCATGAGTTCCGCATCACAAATGTTTGCTGGAGGCGTGTTACTCATGCTGACGGCGACGATGCTGGGTGAGTGGCGCGGCTTTCATTTGAGCGAAGTTTCGGCGGCCGCATGGCTTTCCCTGACTTACTTGATAGTGGCGGGCTCTATCGTGGCTTTCACCGCGTACGTGTGGTTAATCCACCACGAATCGCCAACAAAGGTTGGGACGTATGCCTACGTGAATCCGGTGGTCGCGGTGATTCTTGGATATGTTCTTGGCGGCGAAATGGTTGGTCCACGCACCGTCATAGGTACGCTGCTGGTGCTGGTCGGCGTGGTGGTGATGGTGACTACGCGGGCGAAGAAAGCGGCGACGAGAACGGCCGCGATAGAAGCTGGGGTGGACTGAGTTGACGACCTTCTCCCGGAAACACAAGGGCCGTTTACTCCCGTAGACCCTTTACGGCTTCGTCATGTTCTCCGGCTTTACCAGTCGATCGAATTCCTCCTCGGTCAGGTGCCCAAGCTTGACGGCTGCTTCGCGCAAGCTGGTGTGCTCCACGTGGGCGGTGTGGGCGATGTGGGCGGCGTTGTCGTACCCGACCCTGGGAGCGATCGCCGTGACCAGCATCAGAGAGTTCTTCACGTACCAGTCAACTTTCTTGCGATCGACTTCGATGCCGTTGATCATGTACTCGACGTAGCCGTGGCAGGCATCGGTAATCAACGTAACCGAGTGCAGGAAGTTGTAAATGAGGACCGGCTTGAAAACGTTCAATTCGAAGTTGCCTTGCGACCCGGCGAATCCGACCGCTGCGGTTGCGCCGTGAACCTGGACGCAGACCATGGTCATGGCCTCGCACTGCGTGGGATTCACTTTGCCGGGCATGATTGACGACCCTGGCTCATTCTCGGGAATCGTGAGTTCTCCCAAGCCGCAGCGCGGGCCGGAAGCGAGCCAGCGGATGTCGTTGGAGATCTTCATCAGCGAGGCCGCCAACGTTTCCAGCGCGCCTTGCGCAAACACGATTTCATCGTGCGCAGAAAGGGCGGCAAACTTGTTGGGATGGGAGCGGAAGGGAAGTCCGGTAAGCTCTGCAATCTTTTTGGCTGCGCGCTCGGCGAACTCGGGATGGGTGTTGAGTCCCGTTCCCACCGCCGTTCCACCAATCGCCAAGTCGTAAAGGCCGTCGAGAACCTGCTCAAGGCGCTTGATATCACGTTCAAGCAAACTGGCCCAGCCGCCGAATTCCTGGCCGATGGTGAGCGGTACGGCATCCTGTAAGTGGGTGCGGCCGATTTTGACCACGTCCCCGAACTCTTTGGCCTTGGCGGCAATCGCGCCGTGCACCGTACGAATTGCCGGAATCAGCGCATTCTTGACGCGCTGGGCCGCCGCAATATGCATGGCTGCGGGGAAGGTGTCGTTTGACGATTGCGACATGTTGACGTGATCGTTGGGATGGATTGGCTTCTTCGATCCCAATTCGCCCCCGGCGATCTCGATGGCGCGGTTGGAGATCACCTCATTCACGTTCATGTTGGTCTGAGTGCCGCTGCCGGTTTGCCAGATGCGCAGAGGAAACTGGTCATCGAGTTTCCCGGCAATGACCTCATCCGCGGCTTGGCTGATGAGCTTGGCCTTGTCAGCGGGAAGCTTGCCGAGGTCCTGATTCACCAAAGCGCAAGCTTTCTTCAAGATGCCAAAGGCGTGAATCAATTCCGGTGGCATGGTGTCACGCCCGATATTGAAGTGCAGCAGTGAGCGCTGCGTCTGCGCACCCCAATAAACATTGGCGGGAACTTCAATCTTCCCCATGCTGTCGGATTCGGTACGAGTGCGAGTGGCTGGTTCCAAAGAGGTCGCCATAAGTGATTCCTGCTGAATTCTCAAGGGATGACGGTAACCAGAAATTATATCGTGGATAATCGCGAGTCGGGCTGGATCAGGAAAGGGTGGCTCGCTACATGCTAGAATCTTTAGCTCCGATAAGTCATGGGCGTCCTCACCATGTTTACTTCCATTCCGTCATCCAGTAGCCAGGGTTCACTTTGCTGACCGAAGAGATTACCGAAACGCAACAGATTCCCGACAGCTTGCCGCGAGCGCAGATGGAATCGAGTCCCAATACATGGGTCGATGTGGTAGTGATCGGCGCCGGGCCCACCGGTTTGGCATGCGGCATTGAGGCCAAGCGCGCCGGTTTCAAGGTGGTAGTGATCGACAAGGGTTGCGTGGTGAATTCCATCTTCAACTATCCGGCGAACATGACTTTTTTTACAACTCCGGAACTGCTGGAGATTGGCGATATTCCATTCAGCAGTCCGAACCAGAAGCCCACCCGGCAGGAGGCACTCGAGTATTACCGCAAGGTGGCTGAACATTATGAGCTTCCGATTGCGCAGTATCAGTGGGTGAAGACCGTGATGGGGAAAGACGGCAATTTCCAGGTCACAACGACCGACAGGCTGGGACGAATCTACGATTACTTTACCCGCAAAATTGTGGTCGCCACCGGTTATTACGATCTTCCCAACATGTTGAATATTCCTGGCGAGGAACTGCCCAAGGTTTTTCATTACTATCACGAGCCACACCCTTATTTTGATCATGATGTGCTGGTGATTGGCGGGAAGAACTCGGCGGCGATTTCGGCGCTGGACTTGTGGCGCCATGGGGCGCGGGTCACCCTAGTGCATCGCGGTCCGAAGATGCACAGTCATGTGAAGTACTGGATACTGCCTGACATCGAGAACCGCATCCGGGCCGGAGAGATCAAGGCTCACTTCAACAGTACGGTCCAGGAGATTGCGCCGGACTATGTGGTGGTGTTCACTCCTCAAGGCGTGCTGCGGGTGAAGAACGATTTCGTTTTTGCGTTGACTGGTTATCATCCAGATTACGATTTTCTGCGGTCGATGGGATTGGAGTTGTCGACCGACCAGTGCCGTCCGGTGTGCGATCCGGAGACTTTAGAGTCGAACGTGCCGGGCATTTACGTCGCAGGAGTGATTGTTGCGGGATCGCGGACCAATGAGATCTTCATTGAAAATGGACGGTTCCACGGGCAGCAGATCGCAAAGCATCTTCGCCAGAAGTTGGGGTCGAAGGGGTAAAGGTCGGCGTCCGGGCCTAAAGCCCTAAATCAAGAAGCACACTGAGGAGAGGCCCCCGAGGAGATACTGACTCAGGCCAAAGTGACTTCTTCCGATCCTAATTGTTGATTGACCAACCTTGCTACCAACGGTTTCAGCTTCTCTCCAGACTTTGTTAAGACAAAATCCTGTTCAGACTCGGCCCAGTCCAGCTTAAAGCTTGTGGAGAGTGCCGAGATCCAGATCTGCCCGGCGGCGGCGTTGGGAGATACGATGAACTTGGTGCCGTCTTCGAACGAAATATGCAGCGCGCCCGCCTGGTCCTCTACTTCAATGTCTGCGGATTCCTCAGCGGTAATCAGGCTCTTCTTGAGCGCTTCCAAAGAAACGTCGGCGTGCTTGCGAAAGGAAAGTTCATCGATCATGCAAGGATTATAGACGTTGGCCAGAAGGTCGTTCGCCGTAGCGATAAACTTTGGCCCGCCGACAAACGACCAGAGACCGTCTAATTTACTTCAGCAAATATTCCTTGATGAACATCACCATGGCGTAGAACTGGTAATCCCGGTTCTTCTTCTTCCCGAAGCCGTGACCTTCGTCTTTGGCCATCAGCCACCATACGGGTGTTCCGTTCTGGCGGACGATAGAGACCATCTGCTCCGATTCGGTCACCGGAACTCGCGGATCGTTCTTACCGGCAACCACGAACAGCGGCTTGGTGATGTTCTTCGCCTTGTTCGCGGGAGCAATCTTTTCCAGAAAGTCATGCATCTTGGGATCGCGCTCGTCGCCGTATTCGACCCGACGCAGGTCCTGCCGATAGCCGGAAGTATGCTCGAGGAACGTCACCAGATTCGACGGACCGACTACGTCGATCGAGCAGCAGATGCGATCGTTGTAGGTAGTTGCAATCGCCAGAGTCATGAATCCGCCATAGCTCCCGCCGGTGATGAGCACTTTATTCGCATCGAGATCGGGCTGGGTCTGGATCCAGTCGAGCAGCGAACTGATGTCCTGATAGGAACCCTCGCGCAGGAAACCGTTGTCGAGTTTCTGGAACGATTTGCCGTAACCGGTTGACCCGCGCACATTGGGGTAAATCATGGCAATCCCAAGTTCGTTGACGTAGTAGTTGTCGCGTCCGCCAAAGTCCGGGCGGAACTGGGATTCCGGACCGCCATGAATGTCGATCATGACAGGACGCTTGCCAGAGAATTTGCGCGGAGGCTTGACCAGAAATCCGGCGATGGAGCGTTTGTCCCATGAGTTCCAGTGAATCAACCGATAGGGGGAAAATTCAGCGGTGTTTAGCCCGCCGGTTTCACTGTACGTCCAACGCTCCAGTTTGCCCGATGTGATATCGAGCGAATAAGCGTCATACGGTTGCGCAGCGGTGGTGAGGTTGAAGGCGAGATCGTGACTATTCGGGTGCCACTGCAGACCGAAGATCACGCCCTCGGGCATTTTGGGAAGAGCCAGGTCTTTGTTCGTCTTCGTGTCAATTACGTGAACCACGCTAATGCCGTCTTCATTGGCATTGAAAGCGATGTGGCGCCCGTCTTTCGACAGATCAAACTCCTCCACGTCCCAATTGAGTTGCGGAGTCAGTTGCCTGGTTTGGTGTGACGTGAGATCGAGATAAACCAGACGCTGGAACTCGGAGTTCTCGTCGCTGGTCAGGTAAACGCCCTTGCCATCTTTGGAGAAGACAGCGTTCCCGTAGTTGACGGTATCGGCGCCACCCTTGGGTGTCAACAAGTCTTTCTTGCCGGAAGCAACGTCAACCAACCAGACATAGGTTTCAGAGGCGGAAATTCCGTTGATAACCAGCAGCTTGCTGCCGTCGGGAGACCAGTCGGCGATCGACCAGCCACCGCCCTCCATTTGCGAAACCAGTCGCGCGCTGGCAGGATCGGATGCGTTCACCACCCAGACATCCACATCCTTGCCAGTTCGCTGAGTCGAACCGTAGGCGATGCGATCTCCTTGATAGGACCAATGCGGATCGGTGTTGCGCGACTTGCCATCGGTCAGCAACGTGATGTTACCGGTAGCAAAGTCGTAGCGGTAAATCTGGTAAAACTCGTTGCCGCCGGAATCTTTTAAAAAGATGAATGAGTCGCCCTTTGTAGGCTCGTAGGCAATGCCGGACCGTACGCCATCCGGAAAGAAGGTGAGTTGAGTGCGGGCTCCGCCGGGCGCTTTGACCTGATGAACCTGGGGAGTGTCGGCGAAGCGCGTGGAGATCAGCATTTCACGGCGAAGGGGATGCCAGCTGGCAAAGGCTGCGGTGCGGAACTCGGTGTAACGTTGCAGCGTATCGGCCAAGGAGGTGGGGATCGGCGGGACGCCCTCCTGCACGATGTTCTCGTTTGGAACCACCACATCGTTTTGGCTCCATGCGCACGAGGCCAGTAGGAAGAATGCGACAGCCCGTAACACCAGTTTCATGCCACTCTCCTGTAACAGTGACTGACGAGCAAGCCAACAAATCGTTAGCCAAGTCAGTGTTGTGAGGTTTCCCTCCGTCGCGCATCTTAGGCGGGGCGCGCATCGCAGTCAACGTGGATTTAGCGTTTTTGCCCACTCACGAGCCGAACATTTACAGTAATCACTCGCGTGGATCCCAGACCCGAATCCGAATCGACGTCGATATCCCTCGCAGCCTACGTCCATCTGCTGCGCCGCAACCGCAACTTTCGCCGCCTGTGGGGGGCGCAGATTGTCAGCGAAATCGGGGACTGGTTCTATACGCTGGCAATCTACAACCTGCTTCTACAATTCACGGGCCGCGCCGGGTCGGTAGCGTTGGCGCTCGTTCTGCAGGTGCTGCCGCAGACTTTTGTTGGTCCAATTGCCGGGGTAGTGAATGACCGGATTCGGCGCAAGCACGTGATGATTACGGCCGATCTGGCGCGATTCGTGATCGTACTCATGATGCTGCTGGTGCGCACGCGCTCCATGGTGTGGGTGGTCTATCCGCTGCTGCTACTCGAAACCGTCATGGCGGCTTTTTTCGAGCCGGCGCGAAGCTCGGTGATTCCGAACATCAATGAGCGGGAAGATGTGATCCTGGCGAATACGCTTTCGTCGGCCACGTGGTCGGTCAATCTTGTCCTGGGGGCTTCGATCGGAGGCTTGGTCGCGGCGCTGCTTGGGCGTGATGCAGTGTTCATCCTGAACGCACTGTCGTTCTTGGCGTCTGCGTTGTTGATTCGAGGCATGAAGTTTCATGAGCCTCATGCGGCTGCGGCTGCGCCGTTGAAACTTCCCGACCTTTGGGATCACTCTCCGGTGCTTGAAGGTTTGCGCTACGTGAAGCAGGACCGGCGGCTGCTGGCGACGGTATTCGCCAAAGCTGGAGAATTGATGATCGGGCCAAGCTGGGTGCTGTTCACGGTGATGGGTCATCGCTACTTCGCGCAGCAGTGGCACGGGATCGATCCGGAGCGCGGCGCGATGCTCTCGATGAGTTTGCTTCTTGGCGCTCGCGGTGTAGGTGCTCTGATAGGCCCTCTCGTCTCGGCGCGCTGGGCGGGACGCTCGCAAAGCCGGCTTCGGCTTGGGGTTTTGATTGGCTACATCGTGATTGGCATTGGCTACTCGGCCCTGGGACTCTCGGGATCGTTGTGGATGGCTTGCCTCTTCGCGGCTATTGCCCACATGGGAGGATCAACCGTCTGGGTTTTCTCGACCACAATTCTTCAGTTGAATACAGAAGACCGTTTTCGTGGAAGGGTATTTGCGGCGGACTTGGGATTTTCCATGCTCACCATCGCGGTGGGTGCTTACATCTGCGGACGGTTTTTGGACGTTGGCTTCTCGCCGCGCTCAGTCGCGGTGGTGACCGGACTGGTGATGATTATTCCGGCGATGTTGTGGGCTTGGGCCATGCGAGGCCCGCAGGGTGACGCGCCAGCTTCCGTTTAGATCTCAGGAACGGTGTAGAGAGAATCAATTTTCGCTGCCATGATGAAGTCGCTTTCCGTGAGCCCGTTGACCTTGTGTGTCCATAGCGTGATTTCAACTTTGCCCCAGGTCAGTAGCAGGTCGGGATGATGCCCCTGTTCTTCAGCGACCGCGCCGATGCGATTGACGAAATCCAGAGCCTGTTTGAAGTCCGGAAAAGCGAACGCGCGGGTGATGTGGTGCTCGTCCACGACCTTCCACTGGGGAAGCTGATGACTATAACTGTGGAGAGCCTCGCCCTTTAAAGCTGGCACTCCGCCACGGCAGGGAACGCAATCTTTGCTAGCCAAATCGGACATGGACGGCCTCCGGGAACAGTCTTAGGTTAGTGCAAGAAGGGGATACTGCCAAGGCAGTTGCGACTAAATCCGAGCGCCAGCAGCGTTGGCCCGGACCTGCGGCACTTCATTGGGTAGAAGGCTCGGCGAACTGCTGTTTGCGGTAGAACCGTAAGTGGCCTTCAGAATCCAGACACCGGCAATGGTCACGGCCACCAGAGTCCAAGGAAGGATCGGGGATACCAGCATTGCTCTGGCAGCGAAGCGCACCAGCAGCAGCCATCCCAAGGTCATGCCGAGTCCTGTCGCTGTGGTGAGCGCTCTTCGCAACCACGTCACATTGATCCCGGGCGATACCAGCGCCCAGATGAATAGGGCGAAGGGGAGCCCGGCGACCAGATCGACGAAATAATGTTCACCCGTACCTAACGTCGAGATCACAGTCAACGCCAGATATACGCCCAGAAACATCCGCAAGGCCCGCGAGAATCCTCTGCTGCTCCAGAAGAGTAGGACAACCCACGCCATGTGCAATGAGGGGATCGCGTTGCGCGGAGCGTCGGGGCTCACCGGAATTTTTTCGAGAAACAATTTCGAAAGCGAATGATACGACAAAGACTGCCAGGGAAAGGCGGACCCAAACACATAGACCGGGCCCGTCGCAGGGAGGACGTTATAGAGCGCCCAACCGCCGATGCCGGCAGCCATCAATAGCGTGATGACATCCCATGAGGCGTGTTCGCTATTTCTGGGAACGCGCAAGGCATAAACCAGCGCCATGACGAACGGCAGAGAAAGATATGAAACCAGGCAGGCGATGCGGAGCAAGTGCGACCCGGCCATGGCCTGACCCGCCGTAAAGCTCGGCTGAAATCCGAAGGACCCATCCACGATGTAGAGGTACAGGTCGTACGTTTTCGGATAAAGAATGTTGGCAAAACTCAAGGCGCGCTGCGCTGAGAAGACGAAGAAAACCATGGCGGCAGCGGGCGCTATCAAGGCGAAGTTCTGACGGCGAGAGGCGCCTTCAGACCAGATCCAGCGGAGTCCAAGCATTAGGAATCCGGCAAACCCGCCAAGGGCCAACACACTCGATGCCGTGATGATCCAGTTATCAGTATGCGGGAAGCGCACCAGCACAGAAAAGGCGGCGGACGACAGCACCCAGACGATCTGCTCCTTGACCGGCGGCATATTCCGCAAATAGAAGATCAACCCACCGGCAATAGCAAAAGGCAAATATGGTTCGTTCAGATCGAGGAAGTGAGCGGCGCCCCAAAGCAAAGCGATCCACACGGTGCTCAACCCGATGCTGAGCAACCTGCGTTCAGGAGTTCCGGTTTGCCATCTTTCCCAAGCCATAGAGGACGTCCGAGAAAGTTTTGCGACTTAGATCTTCATTTCTCTCGCTGGCTGATTATGCACGACGGGAGGTGCGGAATGGAGAGGGGTAATCACGTCGCGAGTTCCTTTGGTAACTAATGGGAGAGGAACGCCTCGTCGCCCAACTTAAATCGTTCGAATGCTGATGATATGGAACTGGGTGGAGTTCCAGTATCCGGTGAGGACCACGCGCTGCGCGAAATGGGATTTCAAGTCGGCCGGGTTCTCGATGTGAACGATATCGTGGGTGTCGTCGGCAACCACAACAATGTCGGCGCCCTTGCTGATACATTCCTCCATACACTGGGCGTGGGCGTGATTGGCGCCTTTCAGTCCGCACATGGAGTCGCTGACGTAGCCGATCAAGGTTTGCTCAGTACTCTTGGGCGGCGGGGCGTTTTTCTGCGCGTTCGCCGTAGAAAAAAGAATTGCCAAGGCCAGTATCGCGGAAGCTCCGGTCCAAGCGAAAGTCTTCATCATTATCCTCATGCTCGACTTCGGACCTTTAGGATAACAGTTTGGGCGAATGGGACAAAAAAACAAAGAGCAACCGCTACGACGAAGGCGAACCCGCGGCTCACTTTTCCCGGTGCGGGATTTCCAGGGGTTGACGCCAATCGCGGGCGGAGACGTGTCCCGCGTATACCCAGGCGATACGAGTGATGAGCGATCCGGCAACAGCGGAAATAGCGGCCGCGCGGCGCAGGTTGCCAGAACGCCTGCTGCCCGCCGCCATGCTCAGTAAGCGCAGCGCAAGGGGCAAGGGCCCCGACAATAATCCACCAGCGCGCGTGATCCATCCGCTGGGACCGTGTTTTAGCGGGTCAAGAGCTGATCCTTTCCGACTCTCCAAGCGATAGCCTTCCCAACATTCGAAGGCCGCCGCACCAAGGCCAAGCATTTGCAAAGCGCGGCTCTTGCGGTGTCCCATTAACTCGAGCAGTCCGACGCTGGCAGCGAGGCCGGAAGCGCCAAAATGGATCGGCAATTCGCCAACGTTCGCGTTCCAGGCTGGAATCGTGGTCGCGCCGATTAACACGCCGGTGTAGTTGGAGAAGGGAAGTCCGAAGAGAAGCGACGCGGCCTGCCCGGCATTTTCTAGAACCCGTACCGGGAAATTTGGTCCGTAACGATCGCGCAGTAATTCGGCAAAGGCCGCTGCGGCCGCGCCTCCGGAGAAGCCCATCAGGGTCCAGACACCCATCGACATCGGGCTGCGTGGTTTGAAAACTCGCAACATGGCCAGAAATCGCTCGGGCCGTCCTAAATCCGAGATCAGCAGACCGGGCGATAGAACCGTACCCGCTGCTGCAATCCATCGCGCATCGCGAACCAGTTTGCGGTCGGCGCCGGTGTAGCCTGCAATCGCCCCCACTACGGCCGAAGCGCCGGCAGCGCCGCCGACAAAAAAGTACAAAGGAATTTCCCAGGTCCACGACGGCTCTTTCAGTAGAGGAATTCCGTAGTAGCCGGTCTCCGGAGAAGCCTGAGGAAATGGCGCGCCTCCGGGACGAATCCCCGGCGATTTCACCAGACCTTTGGTTTCTGCCTCTCGCTTGATCTCAACCAGCCGGTCTTCACGGGCGACGTCAACTTCAGGGATGACGTGAACGCGGGATTGGGTCATCCGTTGCTCCTGTTGCTATCAGTCAGAAAAGCCAGGAGAGTTCCACCCAGCAGCAGAGCAGCACCGATAGCCGATGCCGTCCAGGCTTTTTTCATGTAGATCGTGGGGACCTCCGGCCTAGGCGGGAGATTGTACGATTTGGGTTCGCCGCGGACGATAAACATGGCATGGGTTCCTCCGACGCTTGTGTCGGATGCGTCGTACAGGCTTGCGTCGCGCATGCCCCGCGATCGCAGTTCCCCCAGCCGTTCCTTGGCGCGAATCTTGAGAGATTCGATTTCTCCGAACTTGATCGATTCCGTCGGACAGGCCTTGGCGCATGCTGGAACTAGTCCAGCCTTCTGGCGGTCATAGCAGAAGGTGCATTTGAAAGCGCGGCCGTCGCTGGGATTGCGTTCCACCACTCCGAACGGGCAAGAGACAACACAATATCCGCACCCGTTACAAATATCGGGCTGAATATAAACGCCGCCAAATTCTGTGCGCACGATCGAGCCTGTTGGACATGCCTCGAGGCATCCGGCGTTTTCGCAATGTTTGCAGACGTCCGATGAGAATGACCACGTATTCAACTCAGGCGAATTGCCGCCCTGACCCGGCTCGGGAGAATTCTCGACGAACTTCACGTGTCGCCATGTGGAAGCACCCACGGCGCCGGTGTTGTCATAGGAGTAGCCGCTCCAGTTGAATCCGTCTTCGTTGACCCCGTTCCATTCCTTGCAAGCCACCTCGCAAGCTTTGCAGCCAATGCATAGCGTGGAGTCGGTGAGAAATGCGGTTACGCTCATGCCGGTGTCGCTTCTTTCTCGTCAAGTTGACGGGCGTTTTTATTACGACGTCCCGGCCGAATGCCGCACAACAGTGCCTTCGTCTCCATGATACGAACGTTCGGTTCTTCGCTGATCACCAACAGATCGTTGGCTACATCTCCACGGACACGTCCTTTGCCGCCCCAGTGGTAGGGAAGTCCCACCTGGTGAATTCGTTTTCCGTCAACCCACAAAGAGTGCATGCGGCGAGTCACGAGCACTCGCGCTTCCACCTCGGCGCGCGGTGTACTGATGGTGGCCCAGTCTCCATGCCGCAATCCAGCGACTTCGGCAAGTTCCGGAGAAACCTCGGTGAACAACTCAGGCTGCAATTCCGCCAAGTGCGTTAACGTTCGACTCATGCCGCCCGCGGTGTGGTGCTCGGTGAGGCGATAAGTGGTAAGCACGTAGGGATAGCGGGGATCCTGCGGCTCGGCATAGGGATTATCCGGCCGCTCCTTGCGATCTGCTGCGGGATTGGTGCTCTGCGCATACAACGCATTGGTCACGGGTGACTCCAACGGTTCGTAATGAGTGGGCAGTGGGCCATCTTTTAGCCCACTTGGAACATACAACCAGCCGACTCCATCGGGATGCAGGGTAAAAGGCCGCGCTCCACCGAGAGCTTCTACGCCCTTGCCTTCTCGCAGATTCGCCGGTGCGGTCGGAGACATGTCGGCTTTAAAGTCGGCGACGTCGAGGCCGCCCCATTTCTTTTTTTCCTCGTCCCACCACACCAGTTTCTTTCGCTCGCTCCATGGCTTGCCATCAGGTCGGGCGGATGCACGGTTATAAATGATGCGACAATCGTTTGGCCACGCAAATCCCCAACCGTGCCCGAGCAAGTCTTGC
The DNA here is from genome assembly GCA_963708575.1 of uncultured Acidobacteriaceae bacterium. Taxonomy (GTDB): domain Bacteria; phylum Acidobacteriota; class Terriglobia; order Terriglobales; family Acidobacteriaceae; genus DASVWZ01. The sequence goes on along the minus strand of CAVPTB010000007.1, from coordinate 2,038,851 downwards.
GGATCGCGTTCGTTGGCACGATTGCGGCCTTCCGCGGGATAGACTCCGCAATAGATCCACGCGCCGCACGCGGTCGACCCATCGTCTTTGAGGTCCTGGATGTGCGCAATCTGCTTGCCATCAGTAACTGTGTATCCGTTGATCTCACGCAACACCTGTGTCACATCTGGCTCAGCATGCGGACCCTCGACATCGTAGTCCCAGGTCATCGCCCGCAAACCTGCGTTTCGGGGACGCGTGTCGTTCTTGATCCTCTCCTTAATGCGGCGGCCGAGGTGATACATGAACCAGGTTTCGCTGCGGGCGTCACCGGGCGGATCGATTGCTTTGTTCCTCCATTGCAACAGACGCTGCGTGTTGGTGAAGGTGCCTTCTTTCTCGGCGGTGCCGGCAGCGGGGAACAGAAAGACTTCGGTGGCGATGTTTTCCGGAGATAGTTCGCCGGACTGAACTTCAGGAGAATCAAGCCAGAAAGAAGCGGTCTCGATCTCGACCATGTCCCGCACTACCAGCCACTTCAATTTCGACAGAGCTTTGCGCTCCAACTGTCCGTTGGACGCACCCACGGCTGGGTTTTGTCCCATCACGAACAGCCCTTCCATCTTGCCGTCCATCATGTCGAGCCAATATCCGAAGTGCGAGTGATCACCGGTGACGCGGGGCAGCCAGTTGAATCCATAGTCGTTCTCGGCAGTGGCGGCGTCTCCGTAGTACGCCTTCATCAGGCTGATGAAATACTTAGGAAATCCCGCCCACAAACCGGTCCGGGAAGAATGTTTCTTCAAATAGTCTTGCAGTTTATTTGCGCCAGTCTTGAAAAAGGGCATGGGCAAATAACCAGGCAGAATGTCGTAGAGAGTAGGAACGTCGGTTGAGCCTTGAATCGAGGCATGTCCTCGCAGTGCGAGAATTCCTCCGCCAGGGCGGCCGATGTTTCCTAAGAGGAGCTGCAGAATGGCAGCAGTTCGAATGATCTCGACGCCCTTGGAGTGCTGAGTCCAACCAACCGCATAGCAAATTGCGGCCGTCTTGTCCGGTCCGGAGGCTGCGCTGAAAGTCTCTGCCACCTGCAGGAAAAGTTCCTTCGGCACCCCGCAGGAGCGCTCCACCATCTCCGGTGTGTATCGCGAAAAATGTCGCTTCAGAACCTGGTAGACGCAACGCGGGTTTTGCAGGGTTGGATCCGACTCGAAGATGGCCGCATCCTGGGCCTCGCCTCCGCGATCTTTCCCATGCCCTCCTCCGGCGTCGCTGTGGCCGGGCTTGTCGCCCTCTTCACCTTCCTTGACGGGCGATCCTTTGTAGAACCAGCTCTCCGGATCGTATTTCTTCTCGCCGGGATCCCACCCGGAGAAGAAGCCGTTGAGATCTTCGGTGTCGCGGAAATCGTCACGAAGAATCGTGGAGGCATTGGTGTAATTCGCGACGTATTCACGAAAATCCTTGTTGTTCTCTAGCACGTAGTGGATCATCGCGCCCAGAAAAACGATGTCACTACCCGCGCGCAAGGGCACCCACATGTCTGCCATGGCGGAAGTTCGGGTGAATCGCGGGTCGACGTGAATCACCTTCGCGCCGCGCTCGCGGGCAGCCACCACCCACTGGAATCCGACAGGATGGTTCTCCGCCATGGACGATCCCATGATGAGGATCGCGTCTGCATTACTCAAATCCTGCTGAGCGGTGGTCGCGCCGCCGCGCCCGAATGTTGTGCCCAGACCGGGCACAGTCGAGCTATGTCATATACGGGCCTGATTGCTGATACAAACCATGCCCAATCCGGCGGTAAACAACTTTCGGATCAGGTAATTTTCTTCGTTATCGAGAGTAGCTCCGCCGAGATGTGCCACGGCGGTCGTCTGCATCAATGTCTCGCCATCTCGAGTTTCCTGAAACGTGCGCTCGCGGCTATCCCAGAGGCGGTCGGCGACCATGTCCATGGCGATTTCCAGGTCGAGTTCTTCCCAGTGCTTTGAAAACGGTCGGCGGTATTTGACTTTCTTCAGCCGCGCCGGATGAGTGTGCAGTTCGTAGGTGTCAGCACCTTTGGGACAAAGATGTCCGCGGGAAATGGGGGACTGCGGGATCGCCTTCGATAGAAATCAGCTTCCCGGCCTTATGAAACACCAGTTGTCCGCAACCCACGCCGCAATATGGGCAGATCGAGCGAGCAACTTCGGCGCCGTCATGTTTGGGACGCAAGCTACGCGTCCGCTCGGACATCGATTCTGAGCCGGTGCCGTCAGCGCCCGTACGAATCTGTTCGAGCAGCGGCCAACGGGAAAGCAGATCCCTAAGCACTCTTTGCCTCCAATGCAGCCTCTACGTTAATAAAAAATCTCTGAAAGCTCTGATGATGCTATCAGGATGCCGGTTGCGTGAAGTTACCAGGCATTCAGAAGTCTAGGGACGCCCGCGCCGACATCCGCAGCATTTATGATATTCATGCATGTTTTCGCACCGGACGGACTGGAAACTAACGCCCAACCGCTTCACCGAGGCGCATCGCGAGATGCAGGCCGCGGGCCGGGAAATCATCGATCTGACGGTGTCGAATCCGACTGAAGCCGAGTTCCACTACGACGAAGAAGCTATTATGCAGGCCCTGATCAATCCCGCTGCTCTGGACTACGATCCGCAGCCCAAGGGTTTGCGTAGCGCGCGCGAGGCTGTTTCTGCCTACTACCGCAATCACCACGAAGAATTCGAAATTGATCCGGAATCGATGGTCCTTACGACCAGCACAAGTGAAGGTTATTCCTACGTCTTTCGTCTACTTTGCAATGCCGAAGATGAAATCCTGGTACCGAAGCCGAGTTATCCGCTGTTTGAGTTTCTTGCGGATTTGCAGGACGTGAAGCTGGTGCCGTATCCGCTGATTTACGACCACGGATGGCAGATCGATTTCCCATCTTTATATAAAGCAGTCAACCATCGCACCCGGGCGGTGGTTGTGGTTCATCCCAACAACCCCACGGGTTCGTACGCTTCTGCCGCTGAGCAGGAGGGACTCAACAACTTCTGCAAGGAATACGAATTGTCGCTGATCGTGGACGAAGTGTTTCTGGACTACGCCCACGATGGCGCGACTCGGCCGACGTTCGCCAGCAACCGTGGTGCTTTGACGTTCACGTTGAGTGGCATATCGAAAATATCCGGGCTTCCGCAGATGAAGCTGGCTTGGGTGGTGGTGAGCGGGCCGCAAGATCAAGTGAATGCTGCTATGGGACGTCTGGAAATCATTGCGGACACCTATCTGTCTTTAAACGCTCCCATCCAGCTTGCCGCGCCCACGTTTCTGGAGCAGCGAAATGTCATTCAGCCGCTTCTGCTAGACCGGGTGCGCGAAAATCTGGGGGAGTTGGACCGTCAGCTGGCGAGTCAAAAATCTTGTGAGCGCTTATCGGTCGAGGGCGGATGGTATGCCGTGCTGCGCGTGCCGGCCCTGCAGTCGGACGAGGATCTCGCGATCAAGATCCTCCGGGAGAAATGCGTGCTGGTTCACCCTGGCCATTTCTATGATTTCCCGAATGATGGCTACCTGGTCCTAAGCCTGATCACGCCACCTCTCGCATTCCGCAAAGGAATTGGTCAGATGCTGGAGTTGCTGGAATCACAAAACTAGACAGGCGACAAATGTAAACGTGGCATCCCTGCCGATGCGGAACACGTGTTGCCGAGAGTTGATCTCCCCACCATTTTTGTCTTAAGCCGCCTTCTTTTCTTCTCTCGCCCGCTTCACCGTCTTCGAGAGGAGTTTCTTGGCTTTCTCCAACTCCGCACGGCGTCCCTCGGTCAACCCGTGCCCGGCGCGATTGATGAAGTAAGTCAGCATTCGCATTCCAGAGGCAGGACCCTTCGGCGAAACCTTCTTCGACGCAAGTGTTCGGGCGATAGTTGCTGCGCTTTTTGCTGAACAGGCCGTCCGGGGGAAATGTCGATTCGGTTTTGACTTTGGCCACCCAGCGGCGTGGGTTTTTTCTCTTCGCAGTAGAACGTTTCTTGGCGGTTGGCATTATCTCCTCCGGTTCTTTAGATGTTCCCTGATCGAAAGCGTTGGCCGGGCTGCGCTACTATGGATTTGAAACATCATCGGGAGCCGAATGCGAACTATCCCCCTGTTCATTCTTTCCGCGCTGCTCGCCAACTCCAGTAACACCAACAATGTGAACTTGAACGCCGCTACCCAGCCGAATGCCGAGGCCGCGAAAATCTTTGGCTTTCAAGATTCATCCGCCGAGCGTGCCATTGAACAGAAGTTGCTGGCTGTGCCGGATCCCAAGCGCGCGGAAGAAAATTTGCGCATTCTCACCCAGGCGCCGCACATGGCGGGAACTTCCGAGGACAAGGCCACCGCCGATTACGTCGCTCAGAAATTTCGCGAAGCCGGCCTCGAAACCCAAGTGGAAGAATTTCGTGTCTGGATGAACTATCCGAGTGAGATCAGCGTCGATGTCACCGCACCGCCGGACGTTCACATGCACGGACCGACGCGCGAGCACGTGAATGGCGATCCTTACCAGGACGACCCGCGCGTGGTCATGCCGTTCAGCAGCATGTCGCCTTCGGGCGACGTCGAGGCCGATGTGGTTTATGCCAACTACGGCACGCCCGACGACTTCAAGAAACTCGAGCAGTTGCGCGTGGATGTGCGCGGCAAAATTGTTCTCGTGCGCTACGGCCAGAATTTTCGCGGCGTGAAAGTATTTGTCGCGCAGCAGCACGGCGCAGCGGGCGTCATCATTTATTCCGACCCTTCAGACGACGGATGGAAGAAGGGCGACAAGTATCCCGAAGGGTCCGTGGCGTCCTGACACCGGGGTGCAGCGCGGGTCGGTCGGATTTATTTTTCAATATTCAGGTGATCCCACTACTCCCGGCATCGCCTCGGTGCCGTCTCTCCCGGACGACCAGCGCGTCACCCCGGAGAAATCGACGCAATTACCAAAAATTCCAACCACGCCAATTTCCTATGCTGACGCATGGCCCATTCTTGAGCGTTTAGCCGGGCCAGAAACTCCGCGGGAATGGCAAGGAGCGCTGCCATTCACTTATCACCTGGGTCCGGGCCCGGTGAAGGTGAAGATGCACCTGAAGCAGGATTTCCAGTTTCGCACGATTTGGGATGTGACCGGGAGGATGCGTGGCAGCGAACAGCCGGATCAACTGGTAGTCGCGGGAAACCATCGCGATGCGTGGGTCTATGGGGCGGTCGATCCCAGCAGCGGGACTGCGGCCATGCTCGAAGCAGTGCGAGGCGTGGGTGAGCTTTTGAAGTCCGGCTGGAAGCCGAAGCGCACCATGGTTTTCGGCAGTTGGGACGCGGAAGAGGAAGGCCTGATCGGTTCAACCGAATGGGGAGAGGCGCACGAAAAAGAGTTGGGCAACGCCGTCGCTTACTTCAACATGGACGTGGCGGTCGCCGGACCAACGTTTGGAGCGTCCGCAGTGCCTAGCCTGAAGCAATACTTACGCGATGTGACTGCCGCAGTGCCAAGCCCTAAAGGCGGGAACGTGTACGACGTGTGGCGGCAGGCGGCCCAGGCTCATGAGCCCGCACCTCCAACGGACGCCATTGGACCCACTTATAAAGGAGCCATGGCGCAATCCAAGCCGGACGCCCCGGTGGGCGACCTTGGCAGCGGTTCCGACTACACGGTCTTTCTGCAACATCTGGGAGTCCCTTCGGTCGATATCGGCTCGACCGGGCCGTATGGCGTCTATCACTCAGTCTTTGACAACTTCAACTGGTTTAAGAAGTTCGGCGATCCTGACTTCCTGTATGAGCAGGAAATGGCGCGAATATTTGGGTTGGAGGTCGTCCGCATGGCAGATACGGATGTTCTTCCTTACGACTATGAAGAATATGGGAAAGAAATGTCCACTTATCTGGATTCGGCAAAGAAGAAAGCACAAAGCGAGTTCGGGACCGACGCTCCCGACTTCACGGCCGTGATGAAAGCGGCCCAGCATCTGCAACAGGTCGGGGCCAAAATTCGTTCCAAACAATTGAGTCCGCCTCGCGATGCCGCCAAGCTCAACCAGACTTTGCTTGATGCTGAGCACGCCATGCTGCTGCCTGATGGTTTACCGAACCGCCCGTGGTTTCGTCACGCTATCTACGCACCGGGTCAGTACACTGGCTATGCGGCGGTGATGATCCCTGGCGTCAACGAGGCGATCGATGCACACGATGCGGCCCGAGCGCGGGAACAAATGGATCTTGTAACTGGAGTCCTGAACCACGCGGCGAGGAGTCTAGACAGTTATCGCTGAGTTGCTGGATTTCCGCTATTCTGCAAGAAATTGCGTTCTCAGTAAAACAAACCTCTCTCTTAGGTGTTTTAGGAAACTTAGGAGAGTGGGATGGCATCAAGATAACAGAGCTTTTGTATGGAGCTCGAGGTGTCAAAGTTCAAGGACGACAAAGTCTGCTGCAACTGGGTTTTACCGGTTCAGCCTTTAAGGAATACATGCCGTCTGTACGCATAGTCAGTCACGCGGGCGAAGCCTCCAGGGCGCTGACGGAGGAGCTGCGCAGCAGGGGATTTGAAGTCTACATGGTGGCTCCCGGGCAGCGCCCGGCGGTGTTCACGGATGTGGAAATTCACCTGAACGACTGCCCTGTGCAAGAAGCCTTGCAGCGTGCCGATGCCGTGGCTGAAATTGCTACGCAAAATGCTGAGGCGGCAGCCGCCACCGCGGCGACCATTCAAGAGACTTCTACTCCTTCAGACTGGCCGATCTGGCAACTCGAAGCTCAAGAAGAGCCGGCGGTTGAGGTTTCACAGGTTTCAGAGGCGTCAGGAGTCCTGACATCGACTGCGCTTCCGGTAGAGGCTGCGGTGCTTGCGGCGGATGTTCCCGTCGTTACGGCGGCGGAGGCAATGAGCAAGGCATTTCGAGTGCGCATCCCGCTTAACCCCATCTGGTTTCGCCGGATATCGTACGCCGTGGCTGGAGCCGCACTGTGTGGATTGTTAGGCGTCGCGACGGTGCATCGCTTCTCGCCCTTTGGAAACAAAGTGTCCGCCAGTTCGCCCGACCCGGCGTCACAAAGCGCGCCCTTCCAAAAAGTGGATGAACCGGTTGCCGATACCCTAGATCCGCAACCCCTGCAGAACGCGGCGGCAACTGAATCCAGCTTCGACGCCTACGACCAGAACGACCCGGCGGCACTTTGGGCGTCGGCACCATTCGTCCGTTTACCGTGGAGACGGAAACGTGGTGGCCCGCGACACGGTCATCCGATACAACGGTACTCCCGCGCAAGCTGCCTCGGCCGAGCAAAGCGGGTCTGGCATCAAGTACTACACCGACCTGAAACACTAAGTCCGGCGGTTTTGCGGACACCCTCTCTGCTGGTAATCTCTTCTAGCCATGATGCCTCCCCACGAGGTGCAACATCTGCGGGATCTTCCGTCCGCGGCCATCGCGACGTTTCTGGCACTGTTTCCCATCGTCAATCCCTTCGGTGGCGTGCCGTTGTTTTTCTCTCTCACCACGGATTTTTCCACCAAAGAACGTAATTACACGGCGCTTCGCACGGCTCTCTATGTGATTGGCATCCTGGTGGTCTTTCTGTTTTTTGGCCGATTTGTTTTGAACTTCTTCGGGATTTCGTTGCCAGTTCTTAACATCGCGGGGGGATTGATCGTGGCCAACACCGCTTGGGGCATGGTTACCGCGAGCAGCCGCATTACCGCAGCGGAAACGTCCGAAGCTAGCACCAAGGAGGACATTTCCCTCACTCCGATGGCGATGCCGATGCTATCCGGCCCGGGCTCGATTGGAGTCGTCATGGGATTGGCGGCACACGCCAGTTCGGGCGTGGCCTACACCGGCATGGTGATCGGAATTGCGGTGCTGGGAGCGGCCATTTATCTATTCCTATGTCTGGGAGGTCCGCTGGTGAAACGTCTCGGGCCGACTGGCACCGGTGCCATCAACCGCATCTTCGGATTTCTGATTCTCGCGATCGCAGTGCAGTTGGTGTGGGATGGAATCGCCGAATTCCCAGGATAAGACTCTACAATCTCTTCGCTTTCGTTCTTGACTTCATCTCCCGTTCTGCTACCTTTCGTCCGACAAGTTTGAGGGGGAGAAGGGGCATTGCCATGCCGCAGAGCGTACCTCTTTCCGAAAACCATTCGCATCCGCACCAACCTCCCGATCCTCAGCCGGTTTCTTTCAGCAAGGTCTTTGCAGACGAACGCCATCAGATTGCGCAGTCACGCCAGGCACGCGGAATCAATTCAACTAAAGACGTTAAAGACAGCCTGATAGGGCTCGCCTTCTCCGGAGGCGGAATTCGCAGCGCTACCTTCAACCTTGGTGTTCTCCAAGCGCTCGCACAGAAAGAACTCCTGCACAAGTTCGACTATCTCTCCACCGTTTCCGGCGGTGGGTACATCGGCTCGTGGCTGGCTGGCGTTACGCAACGACAGCGGTTGCAGGGAAGCGGTTTCAGCGAGGTGGAGCAATCGCTGCGCCAGCAGACCTACCAGGTCGGCGGCCGAGCCGAGGGAAACGCCATTCACTGGCTGCGCAAATATGCCGACTATCTCACGCCGCAGATGGGGCTGCTTTCCGCCGACACCGGTGCGATGGTTGGAACGTGGCTTCGAAATGTGATCCTCAATCTCATGGTCGTCGTGCTATTTCTCCTGGGCATTATCCTGCTGCCTTCCGTGGTGGTTCTATTCAACTGGAATGTTCTGCTGTTGTATCCGGGGACGACATTTTTTGCTGGGGTGGCTTTGATCGTGGTAGCCACGGTCGTCATGGCAATCAGCATGACCGACTTTGGCAGTGATCGAAACAAGGATCGAAATTGGTTTCAAAGAAACCGCGTCTGGTTCGCTGTCATGCTCCCGGTTTTTGTGGCGGCATGGTTTCTGAACGGAGCGATATGGATCTGGCAGGACATCGATAATGGAACTCCGCTGCGTTGGGCCCTGCTGGGAGCGCTGTTCTACGGATCGACGTGGCTGCTGGGATCGTTAGTTTTGCAAAGGCCCGGCTCCGAAAGAGGAGAGTCGGCAGCGGGTGAGAAACACAAAGATCATCGAGAACACAAAAAGAAGCTCATCGAACATCAGGTTGTGTCAGGTCTTGGGTTAACCATCGCCGCCGCGGTAGCAGGCGCGATCGCTGGCGTGCTGTTCTATTCGTACTCGTCGTTACTTGCGGCTCTGCCCATCAATTACGACGACATTTGGATCGTGGTGATCTGGGGAACTGTCGTGGTTGTTTTACTGATGTTGTTGACTGCCGTGCTCCAGATTGGCCTTCTCGGGCGCGACTGTTTCGACCTGGTTCGTGAATGGTGGTCTCGGGAGGGCGGGCAGTTACTCATCAGCGTGCTGGTCTGGGTCAGCGGTTTTTCCGTGGTGATCTTTGGTCCGCTCGGCGTGCTTTACCTGATGAATCACGCTCATACCCGGACCGGCAAAGGTCTGAACGTTTCCGCGCTGTTGGTCTGGGTCATATCCAGTATCGCAGGCATCCTTGCCGGTAAAAGCCCGCTTACGAGTGACGACAAGAAGCTTTCGCTGCTGAACGACGCCGGCGTTGCCAGACTGCTAAAGTCGACGCGGGCAATGAATCTGATCGCCAAAGTTGCTCCCTACATTTTCGTCACTGGCTTGCTGATTTTGCTTTCGACCGCAGTTCACATCTTCGCGGGAATGGTTTTTGAACCTGATCTCACCAGGAAATTGTGGCTCGATAAAACCGTGGCGGATGTTTATGACTCCTATTGGGCAATTCAGTCGAGTCCGGGCCAATACTGGTATGTGATCCTGCTGGCGGCAATCGGACTTACCGGCGTCGCGTTGGTCTTATCGTGGCGCATCGATGTCAACGATTTCTCCATGCACCACTTTTACCGGAACCGTCTGGTCCGGTGCTATCTTGGGGCTTCGAATCCCGATCGTGAGCCCCAGCAGTTCACCGGCTTCGATCCCAAAGATGATATCCCGCTCTCCGATCTGGCCGACGGTTATCCCGGCCTGTATCCGATTCTGAATGCCTCTTTGAACACCAGCCGAGGCAGGGACCTGGGATTTGAAGAGCGCAAAGCCCGGTCTTTCGTTTTCACCCCGCTATACTGCGGTTATGACCCTTCATCAGAAAGCTTCGCCGGGTCAGGCGGTTCCTATTTGCCGACGGCGATGGCTCGCCATGAGGCCACCGAAAAGGATGAACGCTGGCGCCGGAAGAAAACGATTACGCTCGGCACGGCCATGGCGATCTCCGGAGCGGCCGCCAGCCCGAACATGGGCCACTACACATCCCCGCCAACCGCTTTTTTCATGACCCTGTTCGATGTTCGTCTGGGATGGTGGATGGGCAATCCCAACTGCGTTAAGACGTGGCGACGTCCGGGGCCGGTGCTTGGCTTGGCCTACCTTTTATCAGAGCTCATTGCGCGCAGCGATGAGAACAGCAAGTTCGTCTATCTTTCGGACGGAGGCCATTTCGAAAATCTCGCGATGTATGAACTGGTGAAGCGGCGCTGCCGACTTATCGTGGTATGCGACAGCGGAGCCGACGGCAGCTATGCTTGCGGAGACCTGATGAGCGCTATCGAAAAATGCCGCACGGATTTCGGCGTCGATATCAAGATCAGCGTCGCAGACATCCGGCCTGCGCCCAATGCCTGCGTTTCCACCCAGAGCTTCACACTGGGAGACATCCATTACGGGCCCGACGATATCGGTAAGTTGATTTATCTGAAGGCAAGCCTGCCAGTCGACGATGCGCATGCACCTCTGGCGGCGCGGCTTGCGGCTGGAGTGCGAAGCTACGCCGACTCGCACAAAGGATTTCCGCATCAGTCGACCGCCAACCAATGGTTCGATGAAGTGCAGTTCGAGGCTTATCGAGCTCTGGGCGAATACATTGGAACACTGGCGTCAAGGGATATTGGGGAAACTATCGAAGTGGTGCTGGAAGGGCAGGCGCAGAAGGCGGCCGGTGGCGGCGCTTGAGCTCTACCGAATGCATTTGCCACTGACCTGGGATGGATCGGGCGGTCACGGGCCGTCTATGCCGAAGGAGCATTGAAACTAGTCAGATGACTAGTTATAATGACTTTGGAGAGCGAGGCGTCGCGGATGAGTTCCTGGCAACTGCAAGAAGCCAAAGCCCGATTTAGTGAATTTCTGAATGCGGCGCTGCGCCATGGTCCGCAAGTTGTTACCCGCCGCGGCATTGAGGAGGCGGTCCTGGTACCCATTCAGGAGTGGCGGCGGCTCCAAAGCCAATCCTCGCCCGACATCAAGAGTCTGCTCCTTGACGGCGGGCCTCGCTTTGAAAATATCGCGCCTTCGCGCGGAACACTTCGGCGGCGCCGATCCCGGACTTTCTAAGTGACGCGATATCTGATAGACACCAACGTGATTTCGGAATTGCGTAAACCCAGACCTCACGGCGGAGTGGTGGCGTGGATATCCGGGCTACACGCCGAGCAGATTTTTCTGTCGTCAGTCACCTTGGGAGAGTTGCAGATCGGTGTCGAACTTGTGCGGCCGCAGGATAGTGAAAAGGCTGCCGAAATCGAGAGATGGCTCGATTCGATAGAAAGCTCGATGGCCGTTCTCCCCATGGATTCTGTCTGCATTCGCGAGTGGGCGCGCTTGATTGCAGACAAATCCGACGATCTACTGGAGGATGCCATGATCGCGGCCACGGCCCGCGTTCACAAACTCACAGTCGCCACTCGCAATGCGAGAGACTTTACGCATTTCAAGGTGGAAGTGGTCAATCCCTTCGCTCGCACCTGAACGAGATTCCCTCAGCTTAGCTGAGGCGTCTGCTCCTAAGTATCTCTACTTGATCGTGACCAGCCTCTCCACCAGCTCCGAGTAATCCTTTTTCTCCAGGCCGTGCTCTTTCTTGTTGTACTCGTCCACTTTGCTGGAATAGTTCATCGAGCAGAATTTCGGACCACACATGGAGCAGAAAGCCGCCTCTTTGTAGGATTCGTCGGGCAGAGTCTCGTCGTGCATAGAGCGTGCCGTTTCAGGATCGAGTGAGAGCGCGAACTGCTTCTCCCAGTCGAATTTGTAGCGAGCGTAACTCAGAGCATCGTCGCGGTCCTGCGCACCGGGCCGGTGCCGCGCGATGTCGGCCGCGTGAGCAGCGATCTTGTAGGCGATGATGCCGTCTTTCACGTCTTTTTCGTTTGGCAGCCCCAGATGCTCTTTCGGAGTGACGTAGCACAGCATGGCTGCACCGTGCCATCCGATCATGGCCGCACCAATCGCCGAAGTGATGTGGTCGTATCCCGGAGCAATGTCAGTGACCAGCGGCCCGAGCGTGTAGAACGGAGCTTCGTAACAGAGTTCTTTTTCCTTGTCGACTTGCTCTTTGATCTTGTCGAGAGGAACGTGGCCCGGCCCTTCGATCATGACCTGGACATCGTACTCCCACGCCTTTTTGGTTAGCTCGCCGAGCGTTTTCAGTTCGGCAAACTGTGCCTGATCGCTCGCGTCGGCGATGCATCCCGGACGCAGTCCGTCCCCCAAAGAGAAGCTGACATCATGCTTGGCGAAGATCTTGCAGATATCGTCGAAACACTCGTACAGGAAGTTCTGTTTATGATGGTGCGCCATCCACTGTGCCAGAATCGCGCCGCCCCGGCTCACAATTCCGGTGATCCGTTGCGAGACCAGTGGGAGATACTGCACCAGCACCCCCGCGTGGATGGTCATGTAATCCACGCCCTGCTCGGCCTGTTCTTCGATGACTTCCAACATCACATTCTTGTTAAGATCCTCAATCCGCTTTACCCGCGAAATCGCTTCGTAAATAGGCACCGTGCCGATCGGCACTGGCGAGTGCCGCAGGATGGCCTCGCGAATCTCGTGAATTCCGCCCCCAGTGGAAAGGTCCATCACGGTGTCGGCGCCGTAGTGCACAGAGGTGTGGAGCTTCTTCAGCTCTTCTTCAATATTCGAGGTCACCGCCGAATTACCGATGTTGGAATTGATTTTGCAAAGCGACGCTACGCCGATGCACATCGGCTCTAACTCCGGATGATTGATATTGGCGGGGATAATCATGCGCCCGCGCGCGACTTCATCGCGCACCAGCTCCGGCGTGAGCTTTTCGCGGTGGGCGATGTACTCCATCTCCTCTGTCACCATGCCTTTGCGTGCATAGTGCATCTGGGAGAAATTGCCGGTCGAGTTCTCGGCCCGGCGGCGAGCGAGCCACTCCGCGCGTGGTTTGGGGGCTCCGTTTCCGTTATGGCTCTGACCGTTCGTAGAATTGCCGTTCGTCGAAGACATTGAACTTCGCACCTCGCTATGGATACGGTCGATTATACGCTGGCGAAGCGGCCCGAAATTGTATTGCGGGATGAAATCCAGAGAGGAAATTGACGGCATTGCAAAAGTGGATCCGCGCTACCCCGAAACCGTCTCCGCAAAAAAATATAGCCTGCCGCATCTCACGATGCGGCAGGCGTCGTTCATCCTCATGGGTGGCTCCCGTTTTGACCTACACCCGAGACATTCTTACTCGGTTCCCTGAAATGCCTGGGGCGCCGTCTTGCCTGCCGGGATGTAGGACCCCACCATGAGATTGCTGTCATTGATGCCCCCCGCTCCAACATTCGAGCCCTTGGGGTAATCAAAGACAAAGTAAGCGTTCCCCTTCTTCAAGGCGCCGTGGCCGACTCCGTAGGGGTCAGACCAGAAGTAAACGATGTCTCCGGCGGTGTTGATGCCTTGCACCTGGTTCACGGCTGCTCCCGGCACGTTGATCGATGTGTACTTTTTGCCGTTATAGACCGACGACTGCAGATAGCCCGCTGAGTCCCCCCACTGCACTGTCACAAGGCCGGAGTTGTTGATGCCGCGAGCGAGAGTATATTGTGCGCCGGGCACATCCAGTTGAGTGTACTTGCTGCCCTTCAGGACGTAGCCATGTCCCGCGCCCGATCCGGTGACGAAAAATCCGCTTATGTTCCCGGCGTCGTTGATTCCGAATGCATAACTGACAACCGCGCCGGCGGGTCCAGTGACGTCCTTGAACTTCCCCGCGCTATACGAAAAGCCATGCGGGTTGCCGGAACTGTCGAAGTAGGTTCCGGCAATCTCATTCGTGGCATTAATTCCCCAACAAACGGTGCGGACACCTTTCGGATCGTCGATTTTCTTGACCTTACCGCTGGAGATCATCATGCCGTGCGAGGTGCCGCCGGAATCCACATAGCTCCCAACCGTCACCCCCGCCTTGTTAATACCCCAGAGTTGCGCTTGCTGGCTGCCGGATACTTTGACCGTGCTCAGTTTGAAGGTTTGGGGCGAGGCAAGATATCCGGACTCCACCCCATCGACTCCCCAGTAATAGCCAACGTAGGCTCCTTTGCTGTTGATTCCGTAGGTCGCGGCAAAGTCGGTGCTCGCATATGTACCTTTAACGTAGGTGAACCCGTAGGTTAATCCAGAGGTGTTTGTGTAAGTGCCGGTAATTTTGCCGGCATCGTTGATGCCGTAGCATGAAGTGGCGCTCGCGCCCGGGTAATCCATCTGCGTGATGGCGCCGCTGGCACTCCGGTAATAACCGTGAGAGTTGCCGCTACTATCGTAGAAAGCCCCCACCACTCCATCGGAGCTGTTGATGGCGTAGGCGTAGGTCTTGTCGGTGCCGCTAGCGTAGAACTCCGTAAGCTTTCCACCGATGTATGTGAAGCCCTCCAAGACGCCCGTGCCTTCGTTTCCCTCGGCGCCGGCGAAGTCTCCGGCCGTGTTGATGCCGAAGATCGAAGTCGAGACGTTGCCCCCCACATCGAACTGCGTATAGGTTCCGTTCACATAAGTGAAGCCGTGGAAAGTATTGTTGTTATCAAGGAAGTCGCCCACGATCTCACCAGAGTCGTTGATCCCGAGAGCCCGGGTGTAATTGTCGGATCCCGCCCAATTGATCACGGTATATTTGCCGCCGGAGTACAAAAAACCTACCGTAGACCCCGATGTCGACCTGCTGAAACCCACCACGGCCCCGGTTGCGTTCACCCCAATGGGACCCGTGCTGCCAACCTGGTTGCCGGGAACATTCAGTTGGGTCATTTTGAAACCTTGCCCCTGCGCGGCTTGCGAACTCGAGATCACGAGAAAAGGAGCCAGGAAAACCACAGCAACTAGCTTCAACAGCAAGGTTGGCGAGTTTCGCTTGTAACTCATAGACATCTGGTGAATATTCATTTGCTTCCTCCGACGCGCGCTGATGCGGGACAACCCTTTTTACAGGGACCCAATTGGTGCATCCCGTAAACCGATGGTTTTAAAATACTTACAACCGTCATTTTGCTGGGCGGCAGGAAGAACAAAAGCAGAGCCCGGAAGTCGGGAAAATCCCTTTACGGCCTCCCCCCGCCCGCGGATATACTGGTTTGCCTCCCCGCGATCTGCAACGGGTGTTACCCGACAAAACCGGACATTTCACGACATATGCACACCGGCGCTGCCTCGCCAACTCGTCAACGCCTCGACTCCTGGAAGGAGATCGCGGTGTTTTTTGAATGCGATGAGCGCACCGTGAATCGTTGGGAAAAGGAATTGGGCCTGCCCGTCCACCGGCGACCGGGAACCAAAGGGCGGGTGTACGCTTACGCGGACGAGCTCTCTGCCTGGCTGATAACTTCCCGAAAGGCGGCTTCGACCGAGGACGCTTCCTCCAATGCGGATATCGACCGTCAAGACCAACGCCTCGCGGTTCTTCCCGCCTCGGGTTCGACGGCACCGACTGCCAGACCGCAAGATGGTGTGCGCAACCGCAAGCCGCAACGATTTTTGGCGGTAGCCGCATTCGTGTTGTTGGCTCTGATCTTCGTCCTCATTCGCCATCCCGGTTTCAATTCCTTCAAGTTGGGTTCGGGGGCCTCTCCATCGACGACTCATGGGATAGTGCAGGCTTCGTCGCCTGCCCACAATCCGGAGGCGGAGCAGCTTTATCTGAGGGGACGTTATTTTTGGAACAAGAGAACCCCGGACGATCTCAACAAGGCTGTCGACTATTTTGTACAGGCCATCGTGCAGGACCCCAACTATGCCGAGGCTTATGTGGGATTGGCGGACTGTTACAACCTGCTGCGTGAATACACCATGATGCCGGCCAGCGAGGCCTACACCCGCGCCTTCAGCGCTGCGCGCAAAGCCGTCGAACTCGACGACAAATCGTCCGCCGCGCATGCGTCTCTGGCATTCGTCCTGTTTTACGGAAGGTGGGACATCACCGGCGCTGAGTCGGAATTCCGCCGCGCCATCGACCTGGATCCCAACAACGCGGTGGCTCACCACTGGTACGCCACTTATTTGCTGACGGTCCGCCGGTTGCCGGAATCGCTCGCGGAAATCGAACGCGCCCAAACTCTGGATCCTGCTTCGACTTCCATTTTGGCTGACCGCGGCGACATCCTGTATCACGCCGGACGTCACGCCGAAGCGATTGCTCTACTCAAACAGATGGAGGTCACGGAACCGACTTTCCGCTCCCCCCACTCCTATCTGCAGCACTTCTATCTCCTCGCCCAGGACTACCCCAATTTCCTGGCCGAATCCAGGAAAGATGCTCTCCTCGTTCACGACCCCTCCGCACTCGCGATCACGACGGCGGCGGAAAAAGGTTTCGCAGCCGGCGGCTCGAAAGCGATGTTTGAAAGCATGTTGCAAGTGCAGAAGAAGTACTACTCTCAAAAACTCCTCTCGCCGCTTCTTGTGGCCCAAACCTGCGCCCTTCTGGGAAATAACGAAGAGGCTCTGAACTATCTGAGCGCCGCTTATGCTCAACACGACGAATTGATCTTGTCCGTGAGGAGCTATGAGGAGTTGAACAATCTGCGCGAATATCCTGCCTATCGCGATTTGCTCACCCGGATGAACCTCCCGATTGAGAATTAGTTGAACCGATTGACGGTGTATCGCTCACATAACATTTTCCCCACCTTGTACGTCTAAACCACTTCAGCTTACAATCGGCGGTTCCACTCGAGGTCATTGATGAGATCTGTCTGTAGTTTCCTGCTGTCTGCACTTCTCCTGGGTTCCATCGGCTTGGCTCAGACCGCGCCTGCATTCGGTCCGGGCTTTAGTGTCGACACCATCGACAAGTCGATTGATCCTTGCGTTGACTTTTACCAATACGCCTGCGGCAATTGGTTAAAGAACACACAAATCCCTTCCGACCAGTCGCGCTGGGGATCGTTCAACGAACTTTTCGAGCGGAACCTTACGACTCTTCACGAGATCCTGGAAAAGGCGTCAGTAGACTCGCCGGGACGCAACCCGATCGATCAGAAAATCGGCGACTACTACAGCTCCTGCATGGACGCGAAGACCGCCAATGAAAAGGGAGTTCAGCCGCTACAGCCGGAGTTGGAACGCATCGCGGCCGTGAAAGACAAGACTGCCCTCATCGATGCCATCGCGCGTATTCACGTGATCGGTCCCAGTGCGCTCTTTAACTTTTTTTCGATGCCCGACTACCACAACGCTGACATGGTGATTGCCGGCATCGATCAGGGTGGACTGACCTTGCCCGATCGTGACTACTACATAAAGGATGACACTCGCTCAAAGGATATGCGCCAGCACTTCGTGGAATACGCCACGCAGGTATTTACGCTCTCTGGCCAGTCCCCTCAGCAGGCAGCCACTTCGGCGCAGTCTGTGCTACAGGTTGAGACCGAGTTGGCGAAGGCCTCGATGGACCGCACCCTGCGTCGCGACCCTAAGACTCGAGATCACAAAATGACTCGTGACGCAGCGCTGGCGCTAGCGCCGAATTTCTATCTGGAACGCTACTTCACCGACGTCAACGCGCCCAGCTTTTCGGAACTGAATGTGGGCAATCCGGAATTCTTCAAGCAGGTCAACACCGTCATCGCCGACGAACCGCTCGATTCGCTCAAGACATACGTCAGTTGGCGGATGTTGGACACCTCCGCGCCTTTTCTTTCGCAGCCGTTTGTCGACGCCAATTTCAAAATGCAGCAAGCTATCACCGGACAGAAAGAGATCCAGGCGCGCTGGAAGCGCTGTGTGCGATCGACCGACCGCGCTCTGGGCGAGGCTCTCGGCCAACGTTACGTTGAGGTCACTTTCGGCCCTGATGGCAAACAACGCATGTTGAAGATGGTCGATGCTCTCGAGACTTCCCTCGATGAGGACATCAAGACTTTGCCGTGGATGACCGACGAAACCAAGAAGCAGGCCAAGATCAAGCTGCAAGCCATCCGCAACAAAATTGGATATCCCGATGCGTGGCGCGATTACAGCTCAGTCACCATTGTGCGCGGCGATCTGATTGGCAACGTGCAGCGGGCCACTGAATTCGAATCGCACCGCGACTTCAACAAAATCGGCAAGCCTCTCGACCGCAAAGAATGGGGCATGACTCCGCCGACGGTGAACGCTTACTACAGCTCCAGCTTCAATGACATCAATTTTCCGGCAGGCATTCTGCAGCCGCCGTTCTTCGACAAGAACATGGACGATGCCGTGAACTTCGGCGGTATCGGCCTGGTCATTGGACATGAACTGACCCACGGCTTCGACGATCAGGGACGCAAGTTCGATCCGCAAGGTAACCTGCGCGACTGGTGGACCGAGCAGGATGGCAAGGAATTCGAAAAGCGCGCCAGTTGCATTGCCGACGAATACAGCAGTTTCGTGTCGGTCGATGATCTGAAGCTGAACGGACGGCTGACGCTCGGCGAGAATACGGCCGACAACGGCGGCGCGCGCATTTCCTACAACGCGCTGGAGCATGTCATCGCCAATGACAAGACCGGGAAGGAAGCGCAGAAGATCGATGGCTACACGCCGGAGCAGCGTTACTTCCTGGGATTTGCTCGAGTCTGGTGCGAACAGCGCCGGCCGGAAGTTGCACGCACGCTGGTGCTCACCGATCCACATTCTCCGGGAAAGTTCCGGGTGAATGGAGTCGTGCAGAACATGCCTGAATTCCAGAAAGCCTGGAGCTGCAAAGCCGGCCAACCGATGGTGAGCGCAAACGCCTGCCGGGTCTGGTGAGTTTAATCGGGCCCATTCTAAACGAGCACCTTGCGCTTAGAGTTGGCCCTCACCGCTACTTCGCGAACCCTTTGTGCCGCTGCTTGCTGTATCGCGCCAGCGAATCCATGATGATCGGGTGGGCTTCTCCCGCTGGAAGGATGTCGTCCACCTCGACGGCCTTTCCTTCAAGCTGCTTGTAATCCTGAAAGAATCTTCGCAGCATAAGCAGCCGGTGCGAAGGCATCTCGGCCGCATCGCGATAGCTGTTGAACTCCGGGTCTTCGGTGGCTATGGCGATGATCTTGTGATCTTTCTTGCCGCTATCGATCATGGTCATCAGGCCGATGCATCGCGCGTGAATGATGGTCAGCGGTACTACCGCCTCCTGGCAAAACACCAGCACGTCGAGAGGATCGTCGTCTTCCGCCAGGGTCTGTGGAAGAAATCCGTAGTTCGCCGGATAGTAGACCGCCGAATACAGCACGCGATCAAGTTTGATCAGGCCGCTCGCCTTGTCCAGTTCATACTTCACGCTGGAGCCGAAGGGAATTTCGATGACAGTATTGAACTCCTCGGGAAGTTTGTCGCCGGGAGTGACGTCGTGCCATGCATGGATCATAGGATTTATCGGTTCAGAGAACCTTCTTCGATTGTACTTGATGACTTCCGTCGGGACTGTGGATGCGCGGGAATGGCAAGAAAGGAACGGGGAATTTCTTGGGACCCGTCAGCTGTCCCTCGGTATGTTGAGCGCGATGTTTGTTAGGTATGCGTGCGTCCGGAACAGTTCACGGTGTTCTGGATGCTGATTCTCACTACGCCCCCAAACCAGCCGTTGACTTTCACGAAGGTGTTGTAAGCTTCGGCGAATACTCGCCGATTTTGTTCACCGTAAGAATCGGGAGCGTAATTCAAATTGTCCACGACTTCCATAACTCTCCGAAAACTTTCATAGGCATCGAATAAATCGACGAGCTCTGGGGCGGACAGCTGTCGGTAGTGCGCGATTTGCGTCTGCGCTTCCTGAACCCGTTGTCCCACGGTGAGCACGTCGAGCTTGCAGGCATCTCGAAACTGGGTTTGAGTCGCATCCTCGCAGTGAACTTTGGGCGCGAGCTGGTGCCAGCGATCCAGCGCGTGACTTGCCGACTCCAGCAGAGATTGAACCTCAGAGTGCAGCTGAACTTGCCCGCAAAGAGGAATGACAAATGCGAAGAACAAAAACGGAGTGAACAGTCGGCGTAGTCCCATGGGGATCCTCCGAGGAGTGGCGAATACGATAGATGCAGCAGTAACAATTTAACGCCAACAGGCCGGAGTTTTCATCTTCGCAACCACGGAAAACCCGCAATTTGTCATATCGCGCAGCAACTCCACTCTTATAGAATTATCTGCTAGACCTCATACATCACTATCTATAAAGGACTTCCGCATGTCGAATGTCAACAAAGCGAAAGGTGTCATTGGAATTCTTACCGGGGGCGGCGATGTTCCGGGCCTGAATCCGGCGATTCGGGCGGTTACGATTCGTGCTTTGCGGGAAGGCTATCAAGTGGTAGGTCTTCGCCGTGGCTGGGCGGGCATCACCGAAGTCATTCGCGAAAAAGATGCTGACAATCACGATAACTTCCTCACCCTCACCGAAGATCTCGTAAATCGTGCCGGACGCACCGGCGGAACCTTCCTGCATTCGTCCCGCACAAATCCCAGTAAGGTTAAGAAGGCCTCGGTACCGAAGCATTTGCAGAGCATCTATAACGCGGAAAAGAACGATCTCACGCCCGAGGTCCTGAAAAATTTGGAATGGCTGGGCATCGACTATCTCATTCCCATTGGTGGCGACGATACGCTGAGCTACGGCGTCCGCCTGTACCAGGAAGGCGTGAAAGTGATCGCAATTCCCAAGACGATGGACAACGATGTCCCCGGGACGGACTATTGCATCGGTTTCAGCACATGCGTTACCCGCACCATTCAAATGACCAACAGTCTGCGCACTTCGGCTGGCTCACACGAACGTTTTCTGGTGCTGGAGGTATTCGGGCGTTATGCGGGCTTTACGGCCATGTTGCCGACCATGGCGGGAGCCGCGAATCGCTGTGTTATTCCGGAGCACCGCTTCAATATCGAGCAATTGACGGAGTTGCTCATCTCGGACCGGCGAAAAAATCCCAGCCGTTACTCGGTCGTCCTGGTTTCCGAAGGCGCGATGTTTGAAGGCGGAGACATGATTTATCAGGAAGAAACCACCGATGCTTACGGCCATAAAAAGCTGGGAGGGATCGGTGACCTGGTTTCAGAGAAGCTCAGAGAACTATCCCCGAAATACAACAACGGCAAGGCGATTGAAGTGATCAATCAGAAGCTGGGATACCTGGTGCGTTGCGGCGACCCTGACGCCATCGATTCCATCGCGCCCATGGCGTTCGGCAATCTTGCGCTCGACCTGCTCTTGAGCAGAGTCCATGGCCGCCTGGTGGTATTGAAGAACGGACGCTACGACAACATGCCGGTCGATGCCGTTACCTCCACCAAGAAAGTCGTGAATGTGAAGGAACATTACAACGTGGAACGGCTGCGTCCGCATTACAGCAGCTTCGAGATGAAGCCGCTATTCATCATGACCAGCGAAGGGTAGAGCGTTCAAGTGTGGCCGAGGGCGCGTCACCCGCGCCCAAGCTACATTTCAATGGCCCTCGGTCCCACGGCCTCTGAGCCTCAGTCTTTCGGATTCGGCATCGTATTCGAAAAGTTCGGCGTAGCGGCCCCAATACAGGATCGTGTCCAGCTGTGCCTGAATTTCGTTTTCCGGAAAATAACGCTCCACCAGATCGCGATAGAACTCGAGGGGCATAGCCCCGTCAGATTTGGTTTGCAGCGTCACTTGAATCTGTTGCAGCAGAGGGACGTGAGCGAGCGCGGCCTGACGGAATAAATTCTTCCTCGTAGCGATGTCTGCTTCCGCAAAGGCCTTTCCTGCCGGTGTCAGTTCGACGTCTCCATGATAGGAGGCGGCGAATCCCAGCAGGGTCGCAGCTTCTACGATAGGGAGCAGGTCGTCAACCTCCATCATCAACTCTTCTGCCACGTGATAGAGTTCGTCGGCGCCTTCGCGGTCCGCCAACACTTCGATCAATCCCGCGATGCTTCCTGGCCGAGCGTGTGGCAGCATTTGGTACGGAGCCTTCGCCACGCGCTGCGTTGTCGGCAACGTGTGCTCCATCTGCGGACGGGTCATGACCTTGTAAATGTAGTCAACGTAAAGAAGAAATTCGGCGGAACTGCGTTCGCGCGGATGAGGCAAACCGATCCGGAAATCGGCACGAATCTTCGCCGGATTTCTTCCCAGCACAACCACCCGGTCTGCCAGCAGGACCGCTTCCTCGATATTGTGTGTCACCAGAAAAATACTGCGCGTAGGAATCTTCTTCTCCAGCCACAGTTCTAGAAGCTCGCTGCGCAGGTTCTCTGCCGTAAGAACGTCCAGCGCGGAGAACGGTTCGTCCATGAATAAAACTTCCGGCTCAACCGCGAGAGCGCGTGCAAAGCCGACGCGCTGTTTCATGCCCCCGGAGAGTTCCTTCGGGAATGCGCTCTCGAACCCCTTCAGTCCCACCACGTCCAGAGCACGCAAAGCACGCGGGTGGCGTTCGGCGTGGACCATCCCTTTTGCGATCAGCGGCGCCTCAACATTGTCGAGTACGGTGAGCCAGGGAAACAACGCAAAGCTCTGGAATACGATTCCGACGTTGGGGCGGCTGTCGCGCAAGGGCTTTCCGTGCCACAACACATCTCCCGCCGAAGGATGGGTGAGCCCGGCCAGGATGCGCAAGAGCGTAGACTTCCCGGATCCTGACGCGCCCAGCAGAGCAATAATGATGCCCGACTCCAGCGCCAGCGTAGTAGGCGCGATCACCTGGACCTGACGGCCATCCGGCTGAACGAAATTCTTCTCGACGTCACGCGCTTCCAGAATGGATTCCCCGACCTCGACAACCGGCGTGACGCGAGGTTCCACGCGCGGCACAGGACGGGGCGGAGCAGCTTCCGCGGCAAGGGAGTCCTCCTCCGTAACCTTCTCTCCCAGTTCCGTCATCAACCGGCGCCAGGCTTCTTCGGGAAGTTCGTCGAAGAAGCGAACGCGTTCCGCGGGATCCAGTATGTCGATAATTTCTCGAATGTCTTCGGTCGTTCTGGTATGCAGCAAAACGTAGGCGTGGTAGTAGGGAAAGTGGGGAAGCAGGCGAGCGGCAAATTCAGTCGAAAGCAGCGGATACAGGATCTGCTGTTCCTCGAAGGTCATCTGCAATAATGCGGCGCTTGCCGCCTCCACTCCCATCTGTTGAATCGTGGTCGCGGTATGTTGTGGATTGTCCGGTGAGAGTGCGTCTGGAGTCTGCCTGGTGTCCGGCGTCGTCATCGTCGATCCTGATAATTGTCGAAATCGGCAATCGCGGCCGCGATCCCGTGGCTGCAATACTATAATCATGCCAGCACTACGAACAGAGGCACGCCGGATACCAGGAGGAACACCATGCCATCAGACAATCAACCGAAGCAGAATGCCGGACCGGCTCCCGCGGTTGAACACGTTTCCGGCGCCCACGAACTGCTGATCAATCTTCAGGAAAAAATCGGAAAGAACCCGGAACTGGCCGCGGCCATCGAAAAGTTGGAGTCGGCCTTAAACATCCTGACCGTCCAGACCGGCGGTCTAATCTAGTTGCCCCCTCGCGGCCTCATTGTATCGAGGCCTGCATGTGGGTAATCTCCCTGCGTACCGCGTCGGCCCGAGGCCCGTCTGGTTCTTCTTGCAAAAAAGTCTGGAGTTCTCCGAACGCCTCTTTGGGCCGGTTCTGATGTTCGAAGGCGCGTGCCGCGATGTAGTGAACCAGGGCATGAGGATCCTGCGGCGAGGAGTGAAGTTTCCGGCAATTTGAAATCACCTCGTCGTAGTGCTGGTCGAGAAGTTGGACGTTGGCCAGTAGCAGAACGGTGTGGGAGTCGGTGGGGTCGGCGGTGGTAGCGCGTCCCAGAAAACTTTCTGCCTCCGGAAAGTTGTGGTCCACGATATCCATCTTGGCGAGATTCACATAGGCAGCCGCGAACCGGTCGTTCAGGTTGACTGCTTGCAGTAACGCAACGCGTTCGCCCGGACGGTCTCCGGTCTTCCCGTAAGCCACTCCAAGATTGTTGTAGGCCGCAGCGTACTTGGGATAAATATCCAAAGCCTTCTTGAGAAATTCAATCGCTTTTTTCCAGTTTTGCTTAGCGATCAGATCACTGGCTTTATCAAATTCCTTGCGCGCCCGATCTGGGATGTTCAGATCAACGGCGGCGATGGATGGTCCTTTCTGACCCGTTTTCGCGCGATCGTCTTCGCCCTTCTTCTTTACCGTAACGTAGACGAACTGACTCACCTTGCGTGCATCCACATTGAATGTTCCGCTATCGGCGGTGTCGATGCTGTCCCCCGAAACCAGGACGTGGTAATTGCCGAGTCGCAGACCGGAAAACTCAGCCATCCCGGCGTCATTGGAATAGGCATCGGAGATGGACCCCTCCCCGGAGGCATCCATCAACTGAATTCGTACCGGGTCTGTGCAGCGTCGCCCGTTGGCGTAGGTGACACGGACATTCACGTTTCCTGAATCCATCCCACCTTGAGCGAAAACAGTGAGTGGCGACAGAACAACCAGAGAAGCGAAACCAGCGATCAGGCGGGAAAACATAGCGTGTGCCTCCTGACGATGCACATCACTTACGGGGTCAGACAAATGGCTTTTAACAGCCTCTGTCAAGTTGTGTGAATTCTACTCGAGAAAATGGCCGCGTCAAGTGTAAGTGAATGAGGCTACAGGGTTGGGGGAAGTCCAATACAGAAAATCATTTAGAAAAAAGTTCAGGCCCAGAAGGGGAGTTTCTGCCTCTCCATCTGTGGATTTCTCCGTAAGTCTAAGAGTTCAGGTTTTGGCCTTGAGTGTGCAATTTCATTCCTTGAAATGAATAAATTCGAAGAGAGGAGGGCTGACTATCTGATGTGCGAAGTACGATGGAAGGAACTGTGTCAGGCCATCATGCTCGAAACAGATCCGGCTCGATTATCGGGCCTCGTGGAAGAACTCAACAGCGCTCTCGAGCAACGAGAGAATGGATTGCGGCGCAATCGCTTACGACACTCAATTCCGAAAGACTGAATTGCGAACTGCCGAGAGGAGGCCTATGAATGTCGACTATCAAAACTTCTTGCCGTCGAACTTCACAGCCACCCTTTCGTGCGAGCGATACGCGCCGCTTCCACGCGGTTATTCGCCCCCAACTTGCTGATGGCCTCCGATAAGTAATTCCGCACCGTGCCCTCGGAAAGACTCAGTTCCACCGCGATATCACCACTACCCATTCCGTCGCCCGCGAGGCGAAGAACCTGCCGTTCACGATCAGTCAGCGGATCCGGTTCGGCCCATGCCTCCGTCGCCAGTTCCGGATCGATCACCCGTAACCCCTGAGTGACTCGGCGGACCGCGTCTGCCAATTCCTCGGCGCGCATGTCTTTGAGCAAATAGCCGGAGGCTCCGGCATCAAGGGCGCGCCGCAAATAGCCAGAACGTGCGAACGTAGTAAGAATGATGACTCGCGTGCCTATCCGCTGACGCCGTAACTCTGCGGCAACATCGAGACCGGTCATCTTCGGCATTTCGATGTCGGTGATGAACACATCTGGGCGCTCCGCCAATACCGCCTCGAGGGCTTCAGAACCATCCTTGCACTTGGCGACGACGGAAATGTCTCCCTCGATCTCGAGCAGCGCAGCCAAGGCACCCAGCACCATGCCCTGGTCTTCTGCCACGATGACTCGAATTTTCTTACGACTGTCTTTTACTGCAGGATTCATGATTTGTATTCGTGCCAGGCAAAGTGAGTGGAAGCTCGATGGTGAGCCTGGTTCCCACGCTGGTGTCGTGCTGCAGCGTTCCGCCTAAAGCTTCCACCCGCTCCCGCATGCCGCGCAGACCATTTCCTTCTTCCCGTGATCCCCCGCAACCGTCGTCGTGCACCTCCAGCACACATCGGCCGTCGAGTTGAGCCAGACGGACTCTGCAATTGTGCGCTGCGGCGTGGCGAACGACATTAGTGACGGCTTCACGCACCACCAGAGCCAGAACGCTCTCCTGCACCGGGGTCAAAGGTAGTTCGGCTGTTTCTTTATTGACTTGAACCCCTGCGAGTTTCAGCATCGACGCGGCCTGCTTCAGTTCGTCTTCCAGCGTGGTTTTGCGATACCCGCGGATGGTGCTGCGAACCTCGGCCAGAGCGGCCCGCGAGGTCTGCTCTACGTCACCAATTTCGGCCTTAGCGCGTTGGGGATCGCGATCGATCAGTTTGCCGGCGAGTTCCGACTTCAAAATTATGACCGACAGCGTGTGCCCCAAAACGTCGTGCAGGTCCCGCGCAATTCGTTCTCTTTCCGCCACCTTTGCCAGGTGCTCAATCTCGTCGTTGGCCATCCGCAGTTTGTCGTACATGCGTTCCCGCGACGCAAAGAAGATGTTGCTTCCTCCCACCACCAGCGGCAGCCCAGCCGAGTAGATCAGCGTCCAAACCGGCGCGTGCAGCCACCACCACAGCGCGATGGCGATCAGCGAAATCCCTGCCATGCCTAGAAGTGCATTCCACTCCTTCTCAAACGCGTAAGGCACGAAAGCCGCTGCGTAAATAAAGAAGCAGGCCGATTCGCCGTTGTACACACCGTATCCGATCCCCACCAGAACCATGATCGCGAGATCGACCCGCTGCCAGCGCTTCGGCAGCCAGAAAAACCCGAAGTAGAGGACCAGGAACGTTATGGTGCCCAGGCCCACCACCAGCCACTTCTTCAACCCGGCGTGGTCGACGATCGGTTCTATGAAGAAGAACCCGAAATAGGCAAGCCATGTGTAAGGTGCCCATCCGTGATCGTGTTTGTCCGGCAGTAGTCTCATTGGGGTTAGGCTCGCCAAATTCTGGAACGTCCCGCGAAATCAACCATACATCTTTCCTTCATCCCGCTGAAAGCCGAGCTTCGCCACCCCCAGGCAAAACAGCGAGAACCCGGCCAGGTAGCCCCAGTGTCCCCAGTTTGATTCGTGAGCCCCCGCACCCACCGTGCTTAATGCCAACTGCGCCAGATGATAAGGTGGCAAGGCGTGCGCAAATTGCCGGAGAACCTTCGGCAAGAACATCAACGGCACCCATAGGCCAGAGAGAAACGAAAGCGGAAGATAAATCAGGTTGATCACCCCGGTTGCCGAATTCGGCCCCGTGAAATATCCGAGCGCCATCCCCATCGCACAAAAGGGAAGTGATCCTGCCATCAAAGTAGAGACCAGTTTTATCCCTTCCGCCAGGGATAACCGCACACCGCCGAGGCCCACTCCCAACGCCAGCAGTGCCAGTACAACCGTGGTACTGAAAATAACGCTCATCATCACTTTCCCGAAGAAATATGCGAATGGAGGCATGGGGCTCGCCCGTTTCACTTGCAGCCAGCCCAAGCCGCGCTCCGCTGCGAGTCCCGCCGCCGTGCCGAACAGCGATGCTCCCATCACTCCGAAAGTTCCGTATGTCGAGAGCAGATAAGTCGTGAACCGCGTGTCGCCGATCATCTCTCCCCGGTTCAACACCAGCCCGAACAGAACGTAGAACATCACCGGAAACATCACCACCGACAGCGAATAGGTTCGCAGTCGAAGATTCTTCAGAAACTCGTATTTCGCTTCTTTTAAGTAGATGTTCACTACTCTGCTTGATGGCGCCGAAGTCTGCGTGCTGTATGCCATAGCGGTTGCCATTTTTGATCTCCTGTTAATGATGTAGGCGCGAGCGGATGTCGCTGTGCGCTGCATCGGCCCTATCTCGTCAAAGTAATGCCACGTCCCAACACGAACACAAAGATAAGAGTCAGCACAGCCGCCAAGCCGATCCATGCATAACTCCGTCCAATCGCCTCCGATGGTCTCGCTGGTGATGTTCCTTTCGGAATGTAATACTTCATCCACAGCAATCCGCAATTGGCGCCAGCGGTGGAAGGCAGTGCCGATTGCCATACCAACTGAATTCCAAGCGGATTCATCAGCCCGGCCACGCCCGCCAGCACAACCGCTGAAATATAAGGAAGTACCGTCAGCTTGCGCAGTCTGGAGTCGTTATCCAATCGGACACCCACGTACTTCACCAGACCGCTGCCGATGAGGCGTATCGCAACCAGGTATGAGGCCATGCCGACCACCACCAGCCCAGTCCGCCAGATCCAGTACGGATGCATACCTGCGATCACTGCGGCCCAATCCCCGAAATTCGTGACGCCGGAAAAGAAGAAATAGCCCGTCCCATCGAATAAATTAAACGCGGCGGTGATCAGCAGAAAGAATCTTGTGGTTGCCGACGCATCCTTTGCCGCAAGGATCATGCCCCAGAAAGCTCCCGCCGCAATCAAGTTCACCAGAGTTCCACCGGCGGCCACCCATCGCGAATCGAACGAACTGGACCAGGCTACGGTGCTCAACACGCCGGAATGCTGGCCCGTCAACAGTGCTAGCGCGGCGTGGCCCACCCCTTCATGCAACATGTCACCGATGACATAAGCCACGACGCCAATCGCGCACACCGTCAATGGATCGTCACGAAGCGACGTATCCCTCGAAGCACCAGCCGAGATGTTTTCCTGGCTCGCGATCGCGGCGTTCATTAGAGGGTCTCCTTCTCGCTGGTCAGCGCCAAGAACGCCTCTTCCAGACCGGCGCTGCTCACTTCGATTCCGGATACTGAGGGATCTCTCATAAGCAGGGCACGCAACACGGTTTCCGCTTCCACGGCGCGAATCTCCAACTGGTTTCGGCTCTTCTCGACGCTCACAACCCCAGTGAAGTCGCGGACGACCTCTACCGGCAGTTCGCTATAGCAGCGGATGCGTTTGCCGGAAGTCTTTGCCTTGATCTCATGCGGCGTACCCTCGGCAATGATTTCTCCTTTATTAATGACCACCACCCGATCTGCCAGCGCGTCAGCTTCTTCGAGATAGTGCGTGGTCAGCAAGACGGTCTTGCCGCAGTCAACCAGTTTGCGAATCTGCTGCCATAGCAGCCTGCGAGCTTCCACGTCCATACCTACTGTCGGCTCGTCCAGAAACAGGAGATCGGGATTTCCGCAAACCGCAAGCGCAAACAGCACTCTCTGTTTCTGCCCGCCTGAGAGCTCTCCGAATTCGCGATCGCGAATATCTTCGAGGCCGGCAATCGCCAACGTTTCCGGCATAGGCAGCGGGTTTGGATAATACGACGAAAACAGATCGATATGCTCTCGCACCTTCAGCGTCTCCGGCACTTTGGCGACCTGCAACATCGCGCCGGTGCGCATGCGTACTGCCGAATGAACAGGATTTCCGCCAAACACACTGACGGAGCCGCTTCCCGGACTCGCTAGTCCCAGCAGAAGTTTTACTGCGGTAGTTTTTCCCGCGCCATTGGGTCCGAGCAGAGCCACGAGTTCTCCCGACCGAATGTCGAAATTGACGTTGCGCAACGCCTGCACCGCGCCGAAGTTCTTGCTCACATTTTTGAGGGACGCAACGACCGGCAGTCCCCGCCTCGTGGTTCGCACCGCGTCAGTTTCATGGTTTTGCACTGCGATCATTCAGCCTCCTCGGTGGTCTGACCAAACTCGTGATCTGTGTGACGGGTTTCATCATGCGCCGGCAAGTTCCGTCGAGCCAGTGGAGATCATCATGTGGGCCCGGTGACAAATGTCATCTCGTTCTGAACGAGGTGACCGGGCCTTGACCAATGGCGCTCCAACCTCCGGTATAATCCCAATCTTGATGCGCACAAATACAGGCATTGAGCTGGCCAGTCTGAGCGACGTGGGCTGCCAGCGCCACAATAATGAAGACAGCCTTGCCTACTGGGAGCCGCCGACTGACATTGAGTTAGAGAAGAAGGGCAGGCTAGCCGTCATTGCGGACGGAATGGGCGGTCATGAAGGTGGCCAGGAAGCCAGCCGCATTGCTGTCGGCGCCATTCAGGAAATCTATGCAGCCGGTGCCGCGGGCGATCCCCAGTCATTGCTCGCTACCGGATTTACTGCTGCTCACGAGCGCATCCAGGAATACGCGCGCCGCCATCCCGAACTTCATGGAATGGGGACTACTGCAACTGCCGTTGCGGTCGTTCATTCCCATCTGCACTTCGCTCACATTGGCGATAGCCGTTTGTATCTGGTGCGTGAAGGGTCGATCACGCGCCTCACTCACGATCATTCTTATGTAGGACGGCTGGTGGAAAGTGGAGTTCTCAGCCTGGAAGAGGCCGACGAACATCCGCAGCGCCATATCTTGACGGCGGCGCTCGGTACCGGGCCGGAGGTGACCCCAGACGCGCCCACCTCTCCGCTTCCCTTGGTGAATGGTGATGTGATCATTCTCTGCACGGACGGTTTATGGAGTCTGGTGGATGACCAGCATATTCAGCAGATTGTTTCGTCTGAGCCTTTGGAGACAGCGTGCCGCAGCCTGGTCGCAATGGCGCGCGATCTCGGCGGGCCTGACAACATCACGGTTCAGCTTTTGCGAATAGGCTGAATATCCCACCTTTGACTCTGGCCTAAAGTCCTCTCGTGTTTTCCCATCGCGGCATGTGCTCATCCATTTTATGCAAAGTGCTTCATTCATAGAGCACTGTTCATTATTCATCTTGTTTTAAGTCGCTGATAGTAAAAGCTTTGCCGTGGGCTGCGAACGATCCGGGCTGGTCACCCGATTGCTAAATGCAAAATGGTCAATAAACTCTATTAAAACAATCGAGTTTATGGCAAACTCTGACACTATGAAAATCTCGCAGAAAGGTCTTTACGCTCTCCAGGCCATGATGATGCTGGCGCGCCACTCCGATCAGGGCGCGATCCGCATTCGTGATATCGCCTACGAAGAAGCGCTACCCGAAAAATTTCTCGAACTTATTCTGCTTGAGCTAAAGAATGCCCGCATGGTGGAAAGCGTTCGCGGGGCAAAGGGTGGATATCAATTGCGCCGCAATCCTGACGAGATTCGCTTGTCGGAGATCATCCGGCTGATTGATGGCCCATTGGCGCCGTTTGGCGACGCCGAACAGCTTCGTAGCCTGATTGACCGTGACGCCGAGCATCGCGCGCTGTACCAGATCTTCCTTGATGTGCGGGATGCCGCCGCCAAGATCCTGGAGCACACCACGCTGGCCGACATCATCGCCAAAGGCTCTGGTACTCCAAAGAAGAATCACAAGAAAAAGAAAACTGAAACCAACAGCGTTTTGCCAATGGTCGTTCACGGCAATCCGAATCGAGGGCAGGGATGAGGTCGCGCCTTTTCGGCATGTTCAGCTTCATTCTGTTCTTACTTACCGCTTGCGGGATGGCTCAAACCACCATCCGCGTCGGTGCGTTTCCTAATATCACGCACGCTCAAGCCATGGTAGGGAAAGCGAACGGATCGTTCGAGAAGGCTCTGGGGCCCGGGGTAAAAGTTCAATGGGTCAGCTTCAATGCGGGTCCTTCGGCAATCGAGGCGCTTTATGCCGGCGCCATCGACATGACCTATATCGGACCGAATCCCACGATCAGCGGCTACGTCCGCTCGAACGGGGAAGCACTGAAAGTCATCGCCGGATCGGCCAGCGGTGGCGTGGCACTTGTAGTTCGTAATGACTCAGGCATTAACAAGCCGGAAGACTTTCATGGCAAGCGCGTCGGCTCTCCGCAACTCGGTAACACTCAGGACGTGGCGCTGCGAGCCTGGCTGATCTCCCACGGGATGAAGACCATCGACAAGGGCGGCGACGTGCAAGTAGTCCCGATGGCCAATCCCGATCAGTTGACCCTGTTTCTCAAGAAGCAGTTGGATGCTTCCTGGGCGCCGGAGCCGTGGGCGACGCGATTGATCCACGAAGGCAACGCGCATCTTTTTCTCGATGAACGCAGCTTGTGGCCCAATGGCCAGTTTGTCATCACCAACCTGATCGTGAGCAAGAAATTTCTGCACGATCATCCTGATTTGGTCAAGACTTGGCTTGCCTCCCATGTCGAGCTAACCGATTGGATTAACAGTCATTTGCCCGAGGCCAAGAAGACTCTCAACCAACAGATCGCCAAGGAAACCGGCAAGGCGCTCGACCCGGCCATCCTCGACGAAGCCTTTGGCCGCATGCAGGTGACCTACGATCCGCTGCGCAGCACATTGCTCAGTTCGGCGAAGTCGGCGTTCGACTCCGGATTTCTCGGAAAGCAAATGCCCGACCTGTCGGGGATCTACGATCTCTCGCTACTGAACCAGGTATTGAAGGAAAAAGGAAAAAAGGCCATTCAATGACACCCAACCCTGCACTTCAACCGTCGTACGCTCCCGACCCCGCGCCGCCGTTACGCAAGCCGGGTAAGAAGCCAGTGCTCGGTTCCACGGTCGTCCCGCTTCGCTCTTGCGATGCTGCTATGCCCAAAGTCGGCCTGAAAGACATTTGCCTGAGTTATGAGACCAACTCGCACCATCGCCTCATCGCTCTCGACAACATCAATTTGCGCGTCAATGCTGGCGAGTTCCTGTGCATCGTTGGACCATCCGGATGCGGCAAGTCAACCTTGTTGCACGTGATCGCGGGTCTTCATAATCCGACGTCAGGGGAAATCCTTATCGATGGCAAGACGGTGCAGGGAACCGGAACCGATCGCATTCTGATTTTTCAGG
This sequence comes from uncultured Acidobacteriaceae bacterium, assembly GCA_963708575.1. Classification (GTDB taxonomy): domain Bacteria; phylum Acidobacteriota; class Terriglobia; order Terriglobales; family Acidobacteriaceae; genus DASVWZ01. The sequence goes on along the minus strand of CAVPTB010000007.1, from coordinate 2,006,079 downwards.
AGTTGGGTCTGTTTCCCTGGCTCACGGTCCAGCAGAATGTCGAATTCGGAATGAAGATGAAAGGCGTTCCCGCCGAGCAGAGAAGGGAACGGGTCCACCATTATCTGCGTCTGGTACATCTCGCACAATTTGAGAAGAGCTACATCCATCAGCTCTCGGGAGGCATGCGGCAACGTGTGGCTTTGGCACGCGCCCTTGCCGCCGAGCCGGACGTTCTCCTGATGGACGAACCGTTCGCCGCTCTCGATGCCCAAACCCGCGATCTGCTGCACGACGAGTTGGAACGAATCTGGTCGGAGACCGGTCGCACCATCATCTTCGTTACCCACAATGTTCGCGAAGCAGTTCGTCTGGGAGACCGGGTTGCATTGCTCAGTTTTCGTCCCGGCCGGGTGAAAATGGAATACCAGATCGATCTGCCCCGCCCGCGCCATTCGGAAGATGTGACCGTGGCCCGCAACGCCCGCGATATCCTGCAGGACTTGCGCGAAGAGATCAACAAGTCCCTCGAGGAGGAGTACGGTCATGAAGCGGCTGTCTAAGCACGTAATCTTTTATGGCGTGCTGATCGGGCTGTGGATTCTGCTCGCTGCCCTCAAAATTTGGCCGCCTTACGTATTTCCCACGCCTCAAGGTGTGTTCGATTCGCTACGTGCCGGCTTTCAAGACCACAGTTTCTATATCGCCATTGCGGTCAGTATGAAGCGCATGATCGTTGGTTATGCCCTGTCCGTAGTGCTGGGGATGATTTTGGGTTTGGGAGTTGCCAGCAACAAATTCCTGGAAGAGACCATGGGGGGCCTGCTGGTCAGCTTGCAGAGTTTGCCTAGCATTTGCTGGCTCCCCCTGGCCGTCCTCTGGTTTGGCCTCACGGAAAAAGCGATCCTGTTTGTGGTGGTGATGGGCTCGTTGCTTTCGGTGACCATCGCCATGGAAACCGGCCGCCAGCAGATGCCCAAGATCTATGGCATGGCGGGACGCAATCTCGGCGCCCGCCGTTTTCGATTGTTCTGGTATGTCCTGTTGCCTGCCAGCTTGCCTTACATTGTTTCTGGCTTGAAGCAAGGCTGGGCCTTCGCCTGGCGCTCTCTGATTTCCGGAGAGATGATTTTCGTCAGTTTGGGTCTCGGGCAATTGCTAATGATGGGCCGCGATCTGAACGACATGAGTCAGGTGATTGCAGTCATGATTTTGATCATTGCTATCGGTTACATTGTCGATGGTCTTGTCTTCAAGACGATCGAGCGCCACCTCCAGCGAAAATGGGGATTGGCGCCCGCCTGACAGAGGCGAATCCCGGTTCTAAAAGATTCCAAGGCAGCGTCCCCCCAATGCTTTGGTGTAGCCCGAAACACGAGTTAGTTGATCGACATAGTACGTTGTGGACCCAAGTTTGAACCTGCGGCGCCTCGTCGTTGGGGTGTCGTGCATTTCTCGCAAAACTTACAAGGAGCACGATTCGATGCAGCCCAAGTCACTGTGGTTCGTTTCTCCGGTCTTGATTCTCAGCTTGACCGTGGGTATGTTTGCGCAAACCTCGTCGGCCCCTTCTTCCAAAACACCCGCGAAGAAGAAGGCCTCCACCACAACTTCCACGACGCAGCACGAAGTGGATCAGTTGAAGCAGTTGGTGCAGACTCAACAACAACAGATTTCTCAACAAAGCCAACAGGTCGACCAGCTCCGCTCGCAGTTGCAGCAGTTGCTGGACGCCACCAACCAGGCCAACGCCGCCGCCCAAAAAGCGCAAACCGGTGTTGACCAGGCTCAGACCGCGGCGACCCAGGCCCAGCAAACCGCCGCCGCTGCCGAGCAGAAAGCTGAACTGGCCACCTCCAATTCAGCGGACGTGAAAACGGCGCTGACCTCCGTGGCCACCAAGACCCAGGACCAGGACCGCCAGTTGAGCGCACTCGAAGCTTTGGCCGGACGGTTTCGCTTCAGCGGCGACGTTCGAGTCAGGGGCGAGAACTACAATCAACAAAATGCTCAGGACCGGAACCGGGCCCGCATCCGCGTGCGCTTCGGTATCGATGGACGCCTGAACGAGGACTTCAGCGGCGGCTTCGCAATAGCGACCGGCTCGCTCGGAGATCCGACTTCGACCAACGAAACTCTCACCAGCGCGTTCGATCGCAAGACCATCGGCCTCGATCGCGGCTTCATTACCTACAATCCAGTTGCGCATAGCTGGTTCTCCGCTACCGGCGGAAAATTTGCCTATACCTGGCAGCGTACCTCGCAGACCTTCGATCCCGATCTCAACCCCGAAGGTTTCAACGAAAAAGCCTCGTTCAATATGAATGGCCCGATACAGAATTTCACCATTCAAGGGATCGAGCTTCTCTATAACGAATCCGGCGGCGGACAGGATTCCTACGCGTTGGGCGGACAGGTCTCGGCCAAGCTGAAGCTCGGTCCATGGACAACCACTCCTTCTTTCTTGAGTCTCAAGTGGAACCGTCCCGATGCACTACTGTCGGAATCCGCCTTCATTACCCAAGCCACGACCACCGGGATTCCGGCCACTGGCTCGACGCCAGCCCAAGGTCCTTTCCCCATCAACGGCGAAGGCCAGGGTTGCTCCAAGGGGTTGAACTTCCCGGCTTTTGCGCCTTGCGTGTTCGCTCCAAACGGCTTGACCAACGCCACCTACGTCGATTCGAAGGGCGTCCCGCACTTCTACTCCGGCTATAACTACGCGGACTTCATCCTGAACAACCAAATTCAGGATGGCATCTCGCGCCTACCCATCAACCTGCTACTCGAGTTCCTCGACAACCTCGATGCCGAAGCTCATCCTTTGGATAGCAAGGGCAAAGTGCTGACGAAACTTGGCTCGCAGAACAAAGAGTATGGCGCGGACTTTAGTCTGGGCCAACTCAAGAACAAGAATGACGTGCAGTTCGGCTACTCGTGGTATCGCGAAGAACAGGATGCGGCCATCGCTTCCTTCATCGAAAGCGATCAGCGGGCTCCCACGAACATTCTTCAGAATCGCGTCTATGCTCTGTGGAAGCTTCGTGCCAATACCGTGGCCAGCTTTACCTGGTGGCATGGGCGAGTCCTGAATACTTACCTGGAGAACAACGCTGCTCTCTACAACACCTGGGGCGGCGCGTCGAAAACTATTACCGCTGCCGGTCAGCAAGAGGGATACCTCAACCGGCTGCAGTTTGATTTGATCTACAGCTTCTAGAGGTTGTGGAGTCGTCCTCCATCGCCGTCGGCTGGCTGCAGGTTGGCCAGCCGGCGGATTTTTCGTATAAGTTGGAAAGAAGTGTGCCATGCGTATTCGTATTGAGGCACGCCTTCAGGCAACGGAAAAGTATTCGGCAATGCGTCCTCGGGCGCCGAAGCATTTGCTGAGAGCTGATAGCGAGCAGCCGTAACAACGGGGTGAGAACAATGATTTCACGTAGGCATTTCTTAACCACCACTTCCGTCGCCATCGCGGCCGGAACCCTCATGCATCCTCTATTAGGGTGGGCGGCGGATAATTTTGGAATCCCTGGTTCCGAGGGAATGATACTGCGCTCCGATCGTTTTTTTGACCTCGAAGCGCCGCCAGAGTTCTTCAATACCTGGATCACCCCCGTGCCCCACTTTTTTGTACGAAATCACATGCACCAGCCGAGCACGCTCGAAGCGGGCGACTGGCAACTCACTGTTAGTGGCGAAGTCGACAAGCCGGTTTCGCTGAAGCTCAAAGATCTCGCCAACCTTCATTCCAACGAAGTCGTCAACACCTTGGAATGTGCCGGCAATGGACGCGGCTTCCAGCGCCCACAAGTTCCCGGTATTCAGTGGGGAAAAGGCGCTGTTGGTAATGCACGCTTCGCTGGTCCACGATTGAAAGATGTTCTTGAACGCGCCGGCGTTAAGACCACCGGAAAGCACGTGATGTTTCGCGGTCTCGATGATGTTCCTGGGAAAGTTCCGCCATTTATCCGCAGCATTCCCATCGAGAAAGCCATGGACGGCGACACCCTGATTGCGACCCACATGAACGGCGCGCCGCTCGCTAAGGATCATGGGTTTCCTGCTCGCGCTCTCGTGCCAGGCTGGATCGGCGCCGCCTCATGCAAGTGGCTCAGCGAGATTAAGGTTCTCGACAAGGAATTCGAAGGCAACTTTATGAAGCCCGGCTACCGTTTGCCCAACCATCCCTTGAAGCCGGGCGAGCCGCTCAATCTCGACGACACTCATCCGGTTACCTCGCTGCGTGTGAAGTCCGTCATCGCCAGTCCGGTTGAAGGCTCGACGGCCAAGGGACGTTCGCTGCACATTCAGGGGGTGGCGTGGGCAGGTGAAGCCGAGATCGCCAAGGTTGAAGTGTCCACCGACTCGGGTGCGACATGGCAGCCGGCGCATCTGGGCCATGACCATTCCAAGTATGCGTGGCGCCTTTGGAATTACAAGTGGAAGGCTCCGAAGTCAGGCGCATACACGATTATGTCGCGCGCCACGGACAGTCAGGGACGTACCCAGCCGCAAGTCGCCGAATGGAATCCCAGTGGATATCTTTATAACGCCATCGATCAGGTGAAGATCAATGTCCAGGCTTAGTTCATTCGCAAAAGTTGGATTGGCCCCCGCTCTTGCAGCCGCTTGCTTCCTGCCGTTGCTGCGCGCCGAAGCTCCCGAGTTGCCGAATGGTCCAATGAAAGAAAAGGTCACGAATGCGTGTACGGAGTGTCACTCGTCGCGCATCATCCTGCAGCAACGTTTGAGCAAAGGGGCGTGGCTCAAGGAAGTCGACAAGATGACGAAATGGGGAGCGCTGGTGAACCCTGCCGACCACGACGGCTTCGTTGATTACCTGAGCAGCAACTTTCCCGCCGACAAGACGCCGGAACCGGCTACTCGGGTGGGCCGGTAGAAAGCCGCTCGCGATGACGTAGGCTAGTGCGCCCCTTCGGCTACCGTGGCGACTCTGGAGGAAAAAGTTCCACGCCGCTTTCGCCTCACGAGGTTTTTTGATCGCGGCTTCGGCCCCTCAGGAACTACGCTTTCGATCCCCTCGCCGCCTCTGGCGGCAGGATCTCTCCTTCCACTACCACTCCGTCCTGCGAGGCGTGCACGTGCTCTGACGTGAGTTGCCGGCTCACGTACCAAACAGCCGCTGTCCATGTTGGAAATAAATCAGCTCCGGGCACCAACTCCGCAGCCAAAGTGGGCACGAACGCCCAATGCCAGCCCAGCAGTCGCACCAAAACGAAAGCCACAACAAGGTCTAGCACTGTATCCGCGGGAGACAACGCGCCCTCTCCGAATAGCGGGATGGCCGCAAGCTGCAGGGCGTCGGCGGCGATCGCAACCACCCAGGCCAACCGCACCTCATGAGACTTCAACGACTTGAACGAGTCGAGTAGCGACATAGTCATTATTGTAGATGCCGGCAAGTCTCCTACAAGACCTCAATTCCGCTGCCACTGTTTCTTCTACTCGCAATCGCCTTCTCTGAACCAGCATCTCTGCATGCAGGAAGTCTCATTTATCGATCTTTGAGAGGAGCTCTTCGTATGCAACCGCATGTGACGCAATGCCCTCTAAGCACGCTGATATGTTCATGCTCGGGTCGAACATCTGAGAGGAGTTATACCGTGAAAAAACTTGCTCTACTGTTTGCTTGCAGTTTGGCGTTAGCGGGTTCAGTGTGGGCGCAAGACAACATGTCGCCTAGCCAGACCCAGCCAGACAATACAAAAATGAATCAGGGAGATCGAAGTCCCTCTGCTACCACTGCCGACCAGCAGAAGGAAAATACGTCGGATCGTGAGTTGACCCGGCAAATTCGCAAGTCGGTGATCAGCGACAAATCACTGTCCACTTACGGGCACAACGTGAAAATCATCGTGCAAAATGGCGCGGTTACGTTGAAGGGCCCCGTCCGTTCCGATGAAGAAAAGCAATCCATCAAAGCGAAAGCCGCAGCGGTGGTAGGAGCGGACAAAGTAACCGATCAGCTCGAAGTCGCGCAGAAATAATTACAAGATAACTCGGCAAAGCCGATAAAGGAGTTTTACATGGCAGGAAAAAATACCGCCGCATTTGGAATTTATAAAACGCGTAATGGCGTCGAACAGGCAGTGACCGCACTCAAAACAGCGGATTTCCGCAACACGGATATCTCCGTGCTGTTCCCCGAGAACCAGGGAACAAAAGACTTTGCTCATGAGAAGAACACCAAGGCGCCAGAAGGCGCGGCAACCGGAGCCGGCACTGGCGCGGTGGTCGGCGGCGCGTTGGGTTGGCTTGCTGGTATCGGCGCCCTGGCTATCCCCGGCGTAGGCCCGTTCATTGCGGCGGGTCCGATTATGGCAGCACTGGCGGGCGTCGGAGTTGGCGGCGCGGTCGGTGGAATCACCGGAGCGCTGGTCGGGATGGGCATTCCCGAGTACGAAGCCAAGCGTTATGAAGGCCGCGTGAAAGAAGGCGGCATCCTTCTTTCTGTGCATTGCGACGACTCCAATTGGACCAAGAAAGCCAAAGAGATCCTCGAGCAAACGGGCGCGGAAGACGTTTCCTCAACCGGAGAAGCCAGCGCGGATTTCTCCAAGACCGATAAGCCGATGCAGCGCGCAAGCTAACTGTACTGTTTCAGGTCGTGAAAAACCCCTCCGAGTGAGGGGTTTTCTTTTGCCATGCTGATGGATTTGCGGACTAACTCTTGTTCGTATCGCCCGCGCCTACAGAGGGAGTTCTTGAGTGCTCGGGAAGTGATGTTGCTCCCGGCCGACTTTGCCGTCATATTTGGTGGTCATCTTGAACAGTTCGAGACGCCCGTCCGCCGCGAGAGACCGGCATTGATCTCGCAACGCCTGCATCTCGGCTGCCTCGAGCGGCTTGAAGTTCACTGCTACCTGCAGGTTTTGATCCAGAACCGACATGCTGTCGACTCCGCTGATAGTGGTCGCGACCGGCAAACTCATGGCGTAACCCAACCCTTGTTCCGGAGTAACTGCGCCGTGAGTCACCAGTTCGCCACTGCCTCCTAGACTCTTCATTCCCAGTGCCGCAATCCCTCGGCGATTCGCCTCGGGCAGCACCTGCGTCTCGAAACTGCGAAACGTCGCGTCGCAACAATTCAGCGGCATCTGGACCGTATCGAAAGGAAAGTTGTGCGCCAACATCTTCAGATGGATCTCCGGATCTTTGTGTCCCGTGAATCCGACAAAACGGACTTTCCCTTGCTGTTTGGCGGCGAGTAGAGCTTCCGCCGCGCCGTCTGGAACGAAGATGAGGTCGGGATCGTTCTCGTAAACCACTTCATGGATCTGCCAGAGATCAAGGTGATCGGTCTGCAAACGGCGTAACGACTCCTCGAGCATGCGCATGGCAATCTTTTTGTCGCGTCCATGACTACAGACTTTGGTCATGACGAACGCCTTGTCTCGTTTGCCCTTCAGCGCCTTGCCCAGGCGTTCTTCACTCAGGCCGTCGTGGTATTCCCATGCGTTGTCGAAAAAATCGACACCGTAATCCAGCGCCTTGGCCACGATTTCATTGGCAGCCTGATCGGTTTCGGCCGACCCAAGATGGTAGCCTCCAAGACCCATGGCGGAAACCTGCACGCCAGTGCGCCCCAGCGATTTCTTAGGAACCGTGCCAGAAGGAATTGGTTGCGACGGATTATTCTGCTGCGCCATCCTGCCTCCGCGTATGAGCGGTGCCGCCCCGAGCATGGCTGCACCTTTCAGAAAATTTCGACGATTCCACTCCAACTTCGAACCCATTCTGCTCTCCTAGAACTTTTTCTCGGGAAATGGATGGCCTGTATTCATTTGCTCCCCCAGCATGTCCTTCACTTCGGACTGCTCGGTGTCGAGCGGGAAGCCGTGGGCCAGACGTGATTCTGGATTGTCGAACTTCAACGACAATTTGTAGAGTTCGTACCGGCCGTCGGCGGCATCGGGCTTGCAGCGCTCGCGCAGGTCATTCATTTCCGTGTCTGAAAAGGCTTTGAAGTTCTGAGCGATTTGCAGATTCTGGTGAAGTACTTCCAGGCTATCGATACCGGTGATCGTAGTGGTGACCGGCAAGCTCATCGCGTAACGCAGCGCCTCTTCCACAGTGATAACGCCGTGCTTGATGGCGTCGCCATGGCCGTTCAGGGGTTTCATGCCAAGCACAGCGATCCCGCGCTTGTTCAACTCCGGAAGAACCTGCTGTTCGAAGCTGCGGAAGCTTGCGTCAAAAGCGTTCAGCGGCATTTGAACCGCGTCAAAAGGGAAGCCGGTATTTAGCATGCCGAGATGAACCTTCGGGTTCTGGTGTCCGGTGAATCCCACGAACCTCACCTTGCCATCTTTCTTGGCCTTTTCCAGTGCTTCAGCTGCGCCTCCCGGGCGAATGAACAAATCGGGATCGTTGTCGAAAGCCATCCCGTGGACTTGCCAGAGATCCAGGTGATCGGTTTGCAGTCGCCGTAGCGATTCCTCCAGCATCTGCAGGGCGAGGCTTCCGTCCCGGCCGTGAGGACACGTCTTGGTCATCAGGAAGACTTTGTCGCGCCGGCCTTTCAGACCAGCTCCCATCCAGACTTCGGTTTTCCCGCGCCGGTATTCCCAGCAGTTGTCGTAGAAGGTGATTCCACCATCTACCGCCTGATGAATGATCTCCACTGCGGTCTTTTCATCTGGCGCGTCGCCAAGATGATGGCCCCCGAAACCAAGAATGGAAATCCTGGCATCCGAGCGGCCGAACTTTCGCAGAGCGATGGTTCCGTTAGAGCCTTGAGGCATGACTTCCCCGTAGATTCGGTTGCAACGAGATCGTTAAGGTCGCTTGGATGCAACTGAGAAAAGGTTGGTTGATGCGAAATTCAAAAAGCCACAGACTTTCTTAGTGCAACTTTGCCGCGATTCGTCGCAGATCCCGGAATGCCGCTATGCTTAGTGATTTCGCTGGACGCTTTATTCTTCCAATCGCCCTAACCACACTTCTCCGCCGCATTTGTCCAGACTTCGGATTCAGCGTCTTAATCCTGTAAGGTTCGGTCGGACAGATGGAATCTGCCGATCCATCCACTTGCAGGCTATCTCATTCATTTTAAGCGGCTACCGGTAGTAACCACTCAAAACTGCCAACTCCCCCCCCTTCTCCTTCTTCCCTTTTTTTTCTCCCCCTTCTCTTCTCTTTTTTCTTTTTCTTTTCTCCTTCCCCTCTCTCCTCCCCCCGGCCCGCCGCTTGCCCTATTTAGGCCGCGTGTTTGGGGCACTTACTTCGCAAGCGATGCCTCGAAGAACTCAATGCACCGCGAGGAGCGCGTCACGTCCATGAAGAAATATCTAGCACTTTCTGTGGTCCTGCTGGTGGCCGCACTGCCCAGCTTTGGATCGCACACACAGCCCAGTATTTCGAATCAATTTCGAGCCAAGCATTCCCGGCCACAACCGAAACTCCACCCCGAATTGGCTCAGCACGGCGGTCCTACGGCGCCATTGACTCACGCGCAGAAGGTGGCCGCAACCTCCGCCCGCACATCGAACAGTCATTTCGCCAAGAGCCGGCGCAAGTCCGCCAATTCGCCAACCACCTCGGTGGGTCTGGTGACTGCACCGCTGATTCCGTTTGGTGGTGAGGATGACGATGAAACCAGCCCGGTCATGGGTGACTTCAATGGCGACGGGAAGAAAGACATTGCCAAACTAGTGGAGAACCTGATCAATTCGACCTGGACGTATCAGGTGTCGGTTGTGCTGAGCAACGGCGATGGCACCTTCAAGCCCGCGCAGACGACTTCCACCGTCAACAATAGCGACGATCCTATTTTCGTTGGCGATCTGAACGGGGATGGCAAAGACGATATCCTCCAGGTACATCCGAGTTCCACCCCCTCCACTGTTGATGTCTATCTCAGCAAGGGCGATGGAACATTCACTCTGGGCACGAATGCGCAACTGTCTGCTTTCACCTTGAACGGCGGAATATTGACTGACGTCAACGGTGACGGCAAACTGGACATCCTCACTGTCGATTCCGAGAACCCAGCGGTCGTATCTTACGTTCTAGGCAATGGCGACGGCACGTTCCAAGCTACGGCGACGCTAGCCACCCTTGGCGGCGCAGCCCCCAACGGCATCTTCTTCGCCGATTTCAATGGCGACGGCAAACTGGACTTTGCCGGCGAGGTCAGTGGTCAGGTGGTTGTTTACCTGGCTTCGGGCAGCACCTTCGCGGCGCCGGTCGCTCTGCTGACGTCGGACACAACCTACGACTCCTGTCAGAGCATCGCCGGTGATCTGACGGGCGACACCAAACCGGAGATCGTCAGCATCAACTGCAACGACAACACCCTGACCATCTTTGTCAACAACGGCGACGGTTCTTTCCAGACAGGTGTTTACTACCAGAATGCCGGCGACTTAAATATGTACCCGTACGCCGCCAGCATCGCCGACCTTAACGGCGACGGTAAGAATGACATCGTCGTGGCCAACGACGACGCCGGACAGATTACACTTTTCACAGGCAAGGGCGATGGCACTCTCACCGTTCCAACCGTAGGATATGCCGTCGGCGGTTATTCGTGGGAAGTTCCTTTAGTAGCTGATTTCAACGGCGATGGATTGCTGGACGTCGTAGAATCCGACGACGACTTCGCTTTCGCCTTTCTCCAGGGCTATGGCGATGGAACCTTCCGCAGCGCCCTCGGCTACTATGCTCCGAACGATCTTCAGCAGAACTCTTACTCCTACAGCATCGGCAGCGGAGACTTTAACGGCGATGGAATCCCCGACGTGGTCATTGCACAAGAGGGAAACAGCAACAATCCTGGCGTTATCGTGTTCCTGTCGAACGCGGACGGCAGCCTGCAACCCGGCGTGTCCTACGGAAGCAGCACGACCCAGGCTTACCTGACGGTCGCTGATTTTAACTCCGACGGCAAACCCGACATCGCCGCTACCGACTACTCAAGCGGCGTCGTTCAGATATACATGGGAAAGGGCGACGGCACCTTCACCGTGGGCCAAGCCTTCGCCACCGATACCGCCGGCAATCCATGGCCTCTTAACTTGGTCACGGGCGACTTCAACCACGACGGCAAACTCGATCTGGCCGTGGTAAACAATGACAGCGAAACGATTGGCATATTGCTTGGCAACGGGGATGGCACCTTCGGAACTCCGACGCCCTACGCAATCTCCGGCTATCCCTACGGTCTGGCCGCGGCTGACCTGAACGGAGACGGATACCTTGACCTGGCCGTCACCCTGGAGGACAGCAATAGCAGCAATCTGGTAGCTGTTTTCCTGGCAAACAACGACAACAGCGGCACCTTCAAGGCGGAAAGTGACATCGCCACCGGGACAGGCTCCGCCATTTATGTCGCATTTGGCGACCTGAATGGCGACGGCAAGCCGGACATGGCCGCTTCTGTGGTCAGTGGTCCGGTCTACGAAGGCGCTCTCGTGGTTGCTCTGGGCAACGGCGATGGTACCTTCCAAGCGCCTACAGCCTACCCCAGTTCCACCATGGGCGGCACCTCGGGATGGGGCTACCCATCTTATTTGACCATGGCTGACTTCGATGGCGATGGCAAGCTCGACCTGATCTACAACAACTACGAATACGGGACCGTCGGCATCATGTACGGCAAGGGCGACGGCACCTTCTACGATGCCATCGACTTCGCCACCAGCGAATACGATTGGGGTTTGGTCCTCGCGGACGTGAACGGCGATGGCGCTGTGGACATAGTGACGCCTAACTACTACGGCAGCGGCGCTACCGTGATGTTGAACAACAGCGGCAGCAAGACGAAGCCTGGCTATTCCGTGGTTTCGTCCCAGAGTTCGCAGACCGTGAAGGCGGGCTCGTCCGCCGCTTATGATCTGACTCTGACTGGTCAGAATGGCTACAACGGGACGGTAACGTTCAGCTGCTCCGGATTGCCTTCCAAGTCCACCTGCGCCTTTAAGCCGGCGTCCGTGGCTGCCAAGGGGAATTTGGGAGTGGCCACCACCATGACCATCACGACGACGGCCGCGACGACATCCGATCTGATGATGCCAGCGCGTCCGAAGTCGAATCCGGACTCGTCCACTCTGTGGGCAAGTCTGAGTGGTCTTGGCGTATTCGGCATGGTTGTTGCCGGAGCCGACAAGAAGCGCCGCCGCAACATGAGCATCGTTTTGGGAATCGTTCTTCTCATCATGATGTTCACGCTGGTGGGATGCAGTGGCAACTCCAGTCCCGCCACAGTTACGCCGACAACAGTACCGGGCACGCCTGCCGGCACTTACACGATCGTCGTGCATGCGACCGGGACTGGCAACGTAACACGTAGCATGAACGTCAAACTCGTCGTGCAGTAGGGCTTCTCGGCAACGACGCTTAATCGCGGCCGGCGATCTGCCGGCCGCTTTTTTTGCTCGACGATTTGAAGAGACTCCAAGTCCCGGCTTGTCCCGACTCCAGACTCATTGTCTAGATTCTGAATGCTCTGCACCGCGGCTAAGCACTTTCAATTTCTGCCACCGCGTCGTAAGACGCTCATTCCAACCGGACTTACCGTGGTAACCGGGGCGGCAGCAACTCGGCCCCAGGCTTGCCCTCTTCATCCTGCATCTTTTGTGACCGGTTCGTCGTAACCGACTGGCTTGGCACAACCTTTTTTGCAGTTCCTGAGGAGAGCGTCACTTCAATGAAGAAACATCTTGCATTGTCAGTTGTTTTGCTGCTGGCGGCGTTGCCGAGTTTCGCATCGCACCAGCCTAGTGCTTCAAGCCAATTCAGGGCCAAGCGAGTTCATACCGGAGCAACCCCGAATATCGCAACGCGCAAGAATGTTCTTCCCCCAGCCCCGCCAAGCGATCCACAACGGCGGGCACAAGCGCAAGCGTCTCTCAAGAGTCAATCCCATGCCAAGGGACGGCGAAAGAGCAGCAATGCACCCACCACAACTGTTGGCTTGGTAAGCGCTCTCCAGATTCCCATGGGCGGCACGGACGATGACGATACCCCGCCAGTCATGGGCGATTTCAATGGAGATGGAAAACAAGACGTAGCGAAGCTCGTTTACAATCAGGTCAATTCCACCACCACTTACCAGATTGCCGCTGTGTTGAGCAACGGAAATGGAACTTTCCAGAGCGCAAAGCTGACGAACCTCGTTAGCAATTCGACCGATCCGATCTTCGTTGGTGATGTCAACGGCGATGGCAAGGCCGATATCCTGCAAGTTCATCCGAGTGCGACGCCATCCACCGTCGATGTCTACACGAGCAATGGTGACGGCACCTTCACCGTCGGAACCAATGCCCCACTTTCCGCTTTCAGTTTGTACGGCGGAGTCTTGACCGACGTCAATGGTGACGGCAAGCTGGACATTCTGATGATCGATTCCGAGAACCCAGCGATCGTCTCCTATGTGCTGGGCAACGGCGACGGAACTTTCCAGGCCGCCACCACGCTGGCTACCTTGGGCGGGTCCGCTCCGAACAACCTCTTCTTCGCTGACTTCAACGGCGACGGCAAACTCGATTTCGCCGGCTTGATCAACAACCAGGTCAACGTCTATCTGGCTTCGGGAAGCACTTTCCTGGCGCCGGTGCCTCTGATCACATCCGATGCCGCCTACCAATCCAACTTCGACGTCGCGGGCGATTTGAACGGCGACGGCAAACCTGAAATTGTCAGTGTCAATGAGAGCCAAAACACCATAACGGTCTACCTTAACAACGGTGACGGATCGTTCCAGACCGGTGTTTACTATCAGAATAGCGGTGGCAACGAGGCCTATCCCTATGCCGCAGCCATCGCGGATATAAATGGCGACGGTAAGAATGACATCGTAGTCCCCAGTTCCTACGGCGGCGACATTTCGATCTTTGCCGGCAAAGGCGATGGAACCGTAACCTCACCGACGATCGGCTACAACGTTGGCGGATACCCATGGACTGCTCCGCTGGTTGGCGACTTCAACGGCGACGGTCTGGCGGACGTCATCGAGGCCGACGATTATTACAGTTTTGCTTTTCTTCAGGGCTATGGCGACGGCACCTTCCGTGCATCGACAAGCTACTTCGTGCCTGAATCCGCGACGCAGTATACCTATTCTTATAGCGTCGCCACCGGTGACTTCAACGGAGATGGTTTCCCTGACATCGTGGTCGGCGCGGTCAACAACAGCACCGCCCCGGGAGTAGTGGTCTTCCTGTCCAATCCCGACGGTACGCTCAAGCCCGGAGTAAACTACGGCACCAGCGAGACCCTCGCTTATGTCGCGGTTGCTGACTTCAACGGAGACGGCAAGATGGACATCGCCGCCACCGATTACGCAAACGATGTCGTTCAGATCTTCCTGGGCAACGGCGATGGCACCTTTACCGTGGGCGGATCATTCGCTACCGACACCGCCGGCAGTTCCGATCCACAAACCTTGGTTGCTGGCGACTTCAACCACGATGGCAAAGTCGATCTGGCCATCGCCAACTGGGCTAGCCAAACCATCGGCGTGCTCTTGGGCGTCGGCGACGGAACCTTTGCGACCCCCACTCCATACGCAGTTTCGTCCTACCCCTATGGCATGACAGCTTCTGACCTGAATAGCGACGGATATCTCGATCTCGCGGTTACATTCGAGAACAACAACGCAGCTACGGTGGCGGTGTTACTGGCTAACAACGACAATAGCGGTACCTTCAAGGCGGAGAGCGATGTCTCCGTGGGCAGCGGTTATCCAGTATTCGTCGCCTTTGGCGATCTGAATGGAGACGGCAAGCCGGACATGGCCGCCACCGTGAACAATGGCTCTGTATACAGCGGAGCTCTCGCCGTCGCGTTGGGCAATGGGGATGGCACCTTCCAGACCGCAACCGCTTATCCCAGTTCCACCAAAGCCGGCGGATTAGGCGACGCCTATCCCGCGAACGTGCAGATGATTGACTTCGACGGCGACGGCAAACTGGACCTGGTCTACGTCAACGAAGAATACGGTACCGTGGGCATTATGTATGGTCACGGTGACGGCACCTTCTTTGATCCGGTCGAATTCCCAACCAGTGCATATCCTTGGGGCATGGCGATTGCTGATGTTAATAACGACGGCGCGCTCGACGTATTGGTCGGCAATGACGAGGTTGGCGGCGTCAGCGTGATGTTGAACAACAGCGGCAGCAAGACGTTGCCAGGCTACACGGTGACAACGTCCCAGAACTCGCAAACCGTGAAGGCGGGATCTTCTGCCGCCTATAACCTCAAACTGACGGGCAAAAACGGCTACACCGGAACGGTGACGTTCAGTTGCAGCGGATTGCCTTCCAAATCAACTTGTTCCTTCAGCCCGGCCTCGGTTGCTGCAAAAGGCAACCTGGGAGTCGCAACTGCACTGACCATCACTACCACGGCCGCAACGACATCGGATCTAATGATGCCGGCGGGACCGAATTCCAAGCCCGGGGCACCCGCCTTCTGGGCGAGCTTGAGCGGTCTTGGCGTATTCGGCATGGTTCTTGCCGGAGCTGACAAGAAGCGCCGCCGCAACATGGGCATCGTGTTGGGAGTTGTTCTCCTCATTATGATGTTCACGCTGGTGGGTTGCAGTGGCAACTCCACTCCGGCTTCTACCACTAAACCTCCTACGACCGTACCGGGAACGCCTGTGGGCACCTATACGGTTGTGGTACACGCAATGGGTACCGGCAACGTGGCCAGCACCTTGAACCTCAAACTCGTCGTGCAGTAGGCAGTCTCGACGACGACGAACGAGCGCGGCCGGCAATCAGCCGGCCGCTTTCTTTTGCTCGGCGGTTCATTCTTGGCAGCTTTCGTCAGCCACTTCTGTGGTGGCAGCTGCCCGGAGCGTGGGCTTTCGCCAGCAGGTTGAGCCCTTATCGGCTAGGAAGCTTTTTGGTTGGCCGGAGGTGTGCCCTGGTTGCGATCGCGGAAATGCTGATCCAGCAATGCCTGCAGCTCGGCCACGAGCTGACTCAATTTGTCGGAGTCAGTCTCACTTTGTATTTTGGAGCAAAGTTCCTTGATGCGGTCATTCATCGCAGTCGTGGCTCCCAACACATGAATCTTGGACGCACCTAATAAGCAGGAACTTACCTCAAGAAAACTTGGACAGTCAAGGCTCGGCGTCGTCGTCCATGTCGCGGGTGGGGGGAGTTGCTAACTTTGCTCCCGAATAGCTGCTTTGTTTCTCGAGGATAACGGCGTAAGTCATTGAAAAATAAATATGTTTAGTTCCGCCGTGGTTCGTATAGGGTCTTTAGACACTAACCCTTTTTACCTCTTGCAGGATTTTGCAAGGTTCTGTAGCCTTGGGCCAACGTTGAGGCTCTCGGGGCGGCCTATGCAGTCAGACCTCAAGAGCTCATAAGTTCTTAATACGCATAAGTTTATTAACACTTAGGCATCTTCTCCCCCCACTCGAAAAGCGTTTCTCCCGAAGATCCAGCACTTATACGCTGACGAGCTCAATCTCGCTACCTTCGGGGAGAGAATCCAAGGGTCATTATTGTGACTCAGAGGGCGAAGCTACGATAAGCTTATGCAAGACGGAGCTGCCCAAAGTGAGCGCACTGAACCAGGAAGGGGAACTGCGCTGGTACGCGATCCAGACCAGATCGCGACACGAGAAGATGGTAGTACGGCAACTGCAAGACCAAGGCGTGTCCACATTCCTTCCTATTACAAGCCAACTAAGACAATGGAGCGACCGGCGGAAGATGGTGGAATTTCCGCTCTTTCCCGGATACGCCTTTGTGCGCTTGGTTTACCAACCGGAAGAACGCATGCGAGTGTTGCGGACCGAAGGCGTCGTGGGGTTTGTCGGGGCGCACGGGCAAGGCGTTGCCATCCCCGAAAAGCAGATCGAGGATATTCAAATCATTCTCGCAAGCAAGGTTCCTTGCGAGAGCTATCCTTTCTTGAAGATCGGCCAACGCGTCAGGATTCGCGGCGGCTCTCTTGAAGGCACTGAAGGCATCCTGGTGGGGCATGATGGTGACCGGATGCTCATTGTCTCGATTGAACTGATTCAACGTTCCGTTTCCATTCGGCTTCATGGCTACGATCTGGAGCCAGTTTAAATCTCCTACCCGAATTACCAGGCAACAACTTAACTCCTAATCAGTCCGAATTTTGAAAAAATAATGAAGAAGCAGGCACGGGAAACCGGTAGCAACTTTCTCAGGTGAGTGTGTGATGAATGAAACGACTTTAAAGACCCTAGATCCGATGATGGATGAAGCCCAGAGTAACCCGGCTGAGAGTTCGACGGCAATGCCGTCTAGTGCCGCACCGCAAGTCGGTCTGAGGCGGTTACGTGCTGAGGCCGAGATCCATGCCATCAGCCAGGCTTTACAGCAAACGCGGTGGAACCGCAAACGGGCCGCGGAATTGTTGAGCATCAGCTATCGCGGCCTGCTGTACAAAATCCGGCAGCATAACATTACGTCCAGCACAGCAACGCAAATTGCCGGGATGCCGGAAACGGGCAAGGAATAAGAGGTCATGACTATGAAGAACCTGTTGTTGACGATTGCCATCGCGGCGTTGATGGCCGCCTCTGCGAATGGCCAGACTGGGGCCGTTACCACCGCCAACCCAGCCGCCGCCGCGACCTCAACCTCGGCGACATCTCCGCAGTTCCACACCCGCGACGACCGTTATCGGCTCGAACCCGGAGACACCTTCGACATCAACTTCGACCTCAGTCCTGAATTCAACCAGGCCGCCGTCGCTGTGCAGCCGGACGGATTCGTGACACTGCGCGGAGCAGGCGACGTAAAAGTCGAAGGCCAGACCGTTCCCGAACTGACCCAGACTCTGAAAACCACCTACGGAAAGATTCTGAACAATCCCATCATCTCCGTGGTGTTGAAGGATTTCCAACGGCCTTACTTCATCGCCGATGGACAGGTGGCACGCCCCGGAAAGTATGATCTGCGCGGCGACACTACCTTGACGGAAGCTATCGCCATGGCTGGCGGATTCACTGAAGCTTCCAAGCACTCCAAAGTCGTGCTCTACCGTCGCGTCGGCGACAACTGGGTCTCATCGCAGATCATCGACGTAAAGAAGATGGAATCTGCCCACGACTTGCACGAAGATCCCTCGTTGCACCCGGGCGATATGGTGTTCGTGCCCAAGAACGGATTCTCCAAGATCAAAGCCTTTATCCCCAATGCAAACGTGGGTGCCTACGCCCCGATTTTCTAAGGACGATAACTATGAATAACCGTGATTTCTTGAGCGGAAACGACAAACCGATTACCAGTTTCAGCTTGCGTGATTTGCTTGCGATCGGCTTCCGCCACAAGCGGACGGCGATGCTCTGTTTCTTCGGGATCGTGCTGGGAGCGGTTCTGGCCGCGATACTTCAGCCTGCCCAATACAAGGCCACCACCAAGTTCCTGGTCGACCGCGAACGACAGGATCCGGTGGTAAGCCCTGAGCAGAGCGCTCCCGTGCTGATGAACAACCAGGTCTCTGAAGAAGAAATGAACTCGGAAATCGAGTTGCTTCAGAGCCAGGATGTTCTTCGCCAGGTCGTCGTCTCCTGCGGTCTCGATAAGCGTAAGTCGCTGCGAGAGTACGTCCTGGGCGCTATGACGCCCGATCAGAAAATCTCCAAGGCCGTGACCCGCCTCGAATCGATGCTGCAGATCGAACCGATTAAAAAGAGCAATCTGATCAGCGTCACCTATACCTCGGACAATCCGCAGCTCTCGGCAAGAGTGCTGCAGACTCTGGGCGATGCGTACATTGAAAAGCACGTGTCCGTGCACACGCCTCCCGGACAGGTGCAGTTCTTCGATCAGGAAACCGAGCGTTACAAGAAGAACCTGGCCGACGCCGAAACCCAGTTGAAGCTTTTCTCCGGAGAGCAAAACGGTGTCGCGCCAACCATGTCGCGTGACATCGCGCTGCAAAAGTTGAGTGAGTTCCGTGGTCTTCTGCAGCAGACGAATGCTGACCTCGCTTCAACCGACGAACGCATTCAAACTCTGCAGAAGCAGGCGGGAACCACTCCCGAACGGTTGACCACTTCCATGCGGCAGCAGGACGACTTTCAGGTTCTGCAAAATCTCAAGAACACCTTGATGACGCTCCAGTTGAAGCGCACTGAACTGCTCACCAAGTACCAGCCCACCTATCCATTGGTGGTGGAAGTCGACAAGCAGATCGCCGACACCCAAGCCTCCATCTCGGCTGAAGAATCGAAGCCGATCAAAGAAGAGACCACGGACCGCAACCCGACCTATTCGTGGATCAATGAAGAATTGGCCAAGGCCAGGTCCGACCGCAGCGCTCTGCAAGCAAGAGCAGCCGCAGAAGCTGCGACCGTAGCCAAGTACGAGGAGCAAACCCGTGACCTCGAACAAAAAGGCTTGACCGAACAAGATCTGCTGCGCACCGTCAAGACCAACGAAGAAAACTATCTCTTGTACCAGCGCAAACGTGAACAAGCGCGCATGACCGAAGCTCTGGACCGTACCCGCATCGTGAACGTGGCGATCGCGGAACAGCCGGTTGCACCCAGCTTGCCCTCGAACTCTCCGATCCTCGTGATAGTTCTGGGCACGTTTGTGGCGGCCGCAGTCACCCTTGGTGTGGTGTTCATGCAGGAGTATCTGGACCCGTCGTTCCGCACCCCGGCGGAGGTGTCCGCGGAATTGAACATTCCAGTATTGGCGTCAGTACCGCAAAACTTCGAAGACTTTCGAGCTACCGGAACCGATGGAAGATACTCTTCCCCGATCCCGGTGATTACGACGGTAGGCGAGCCGAGCGAGAACTGAATCAGGGAAAGGTATTAAGGGCCAAACATGAGCAGAAATTTCGAACTGTTGCACCAGATGGGGAAAATTCAGGAGATGCTGCAACCGCAGGCGCAGCCCGCGCCCGCCGCAGTAGCGTCGTTGGATGGGTTTACTGTGGCTGCCCCGCCGGTGGGCGCACCAGCGCTGGAAATCGATCCCAAGACGCGCGAAGAACTGGGCAAGTTGGTTCAGCGTCTTTTCCTGGTGCCCGGTTCCGCAGCGCCACGTCAGATAGTCTTCGCCGGCGCTGAGTCGGGCGATGGCTGCACCTGGATTTGCTCACGGGTAGGAGAAATCCTCGCCTCACAGGTCAGCGGTTCGGTGTGCCTCGTGGACTGCAATCTGCGGACGCCCACCATGCATCACCATTTTCAGGTCGACAACCACTATGGGCTCACCGATGCCTTACTCGGAGGCGGTCCGATTCGGCAATATGCGCAGCCGCTTTCGCGTTCCAATCTCTGGCTGGTCAGTTGCGGCTCCGACAATGAGAAATCGCAGGAATTTTTGACCTCTGATCGTATGCGGCTCCGGATCTCGGAATTGCGCTCTCAGTTCGACTACGTTTTGATGGATGTCGCGTCATTGAACGTCAGCAATCACGCTATGATTTTTGGCGGGTTGCTGGATGGATTGGTGATGGTGTTGAAGGCCAACTCAACCCGGCGCGACGCCACCCGCGATCTCAAGCAACAGTTGCAAGCCTCGAACGTAAACCTTTTGGGCGCGGTTCTGAATCAGCGCACTTTCCCGATTCCCGAAAAACTTTATAACAAGCTGTAGATTGGCCCGTTTTTTGAGGCCGGATCCAAGCTGCTTTGTGCTGCTCACCTGTTCGGAAACATGCAATCGACAAATTTTAATTCTTAAGGGACCCTACTGATGGACACCGCAAAACGCCGAACGTTTACTGACGCCATCAGAATCTTTGACCTGTTCGTTCTGATCGTTTCCTTCGGGATCGCGACCCTTCCCGTGCTCGCCGCCGAAGGGCCTGTTTCGTTCGCAAACTTCCTGGCGATTCGTATCAAGCTGCAGAACTTCGTGGTGTTTTTTGCCTTGCTCTGTATCTGGCACACCATTTTTGTCAGCTTGAAACTCTACGATTCCAAGCGATTGGCCCGTCGCCTATCCGAGGCGCTCGACATTGTTAAAGGCACCACACTCTCCGCGCTGTTCCTGAGTCTGGCATCATTCCTCGTCGGATTCCGCATGGTGACCGTCAGTTTCGTCGCCATCTTCTGGTTATGCAGCACGGCACTCATTGGCGTCAGCCGGATGGCGCTTCGCACCTATTTGCGGGAACTTCGCAAACACGGTCGCAATTCACGAAATATGCTGATCGTGGGTTCGAACAAGCGTGCGATTGAAATCGCCCGATCGATCCAGTCCAAGCCCGAACTCGGCTACAAAATTCTGGGATTCGCCGACGACGAATGGGCTGGTGCGGAAGATCTGCAGAAACTTGGCTGGTCGTTGGTCTGCAATCTCGATGATCTGCGTATGTTCCTGCGACGCAGCGTGGTAGACGAAGTGGTGATCGCAGTGCCGCTGCGCTCTTTCCACGACTACGCGTCCGAGATCGCCAAGACTTGCGAGCAGCAAGGTATTATCCTTCGCGTCCTTTCCGATCTCTTCAACCTGCAGCAGCGTCCGCCCATGGCGGAAGAGTTCGAAGGCTCGCCGCTCATCACGCACTATAGTGGCGTCGAGGAAGGTTGGCCGACGGTCATCAAGCGCGCCCTGGATATCGTAATTTCGCTCACCGCACTGATTGTGCTGGCGCCATTGCTTCTTATGACCGCCATCCTCATCAAGTTGACCTCGCACGGGCCGGTCTTGTTCGTGCAGGAGCGGATCGGGTTCAACAAGCGTCCCTTTGCCATCTACAAATTCCGCACTATGGTGATCGATGCCGAGAAGAAGTTGCGCGATCTCGAGCACCTAAACGAAGTGTCTGGTCCGGTGTTCAAGATCAAGAACGATCCTCGCATTACGCCTATCGGCAAATTTCTCCGCAAGACCAGCATCGACGAACTGCCGCAATTGTTCAATGTGCTCAGCGGCGACATGAGTCTTGTGGGTCCGCGCCCCCTGCAGGTCCGTGACTACGAATTATTCACCGAGGCGGGAGAGGACTGGCAGCGCTGCCGTTTCAGCGTTCGCCCCGGTATCACCTGCTTGTGGCAAGTCAATGGACGCAGTTCGCTGCCATTCCACAAGTGGATGGAACTCGATCTCCAGTACGTGCGCAACTGGTCGCTGTGGCTCGATCTGCAGATTCTGGCCAAGACAATTCCTGCAGTTCTCCGCGGCTCCGGCGCCGCATGATGCACGTCCGCCCGTAAGCCTCACTCTCGTCTTCGTTTCAGATCAGGAATGAATCCCGATCCCTTATCTACGACTGTCCCCATCCTCAGTGCTGAGGAGGAGCGGCGTGTGCTGATCGAATGGAACCAGAATCAAGAAGACTTCCCGAAAGACAAGTGCCTTCATGACTTGGTTTCGCGCCACGCCGAGAGCGCTCCCGGTAACCTGGCTCTGATCTGCGGCGATCGCCGGATTAACTACGGGGATTTCAACGCGCGCGCCAATCAACTGGCTCATTACTTGCGCACGCGCGGCGTTGGCCCGAACGTGAAGGTGGGAGTCTGCCTGCGGCCCGACATTGATTTCGCAATCGCAATTTTGGCGGTGATGAAGGCAGGCGGGGCATGTGTGCCGCTCGACCCCACCTATCCGAAAGAGCGTCTGGCCTACATGCTGGAAGATGCTCAGGCCCCGGTGCTCATTACCCAGCACCATGGCCCCGTCTCCGACCTTCCCGCAAGCTGCGAAGTTCTGTTGCTGGAAGAAAAACGGGAAGCGATTTCTGCGCTGCCCAAGTCGAATCCGGAAAATCACACCACGCCGCACGACTTTGCTTACGTCATCTACACTTCCGGTTCCACCGGGACGCCTCGTGGCGTCCTGCTGCCACATCTGGGCCTGGCGAATTATCTGAGCGTGATGGCTCGCCGCTATGAAATGGGTGCGGGCGACCGGATGCTGCAGTTTTGTTCGGTGAGCTTCGACATCGCCATCGAAGAGTTGTTCACCACATGGATCAGCGGAGCAACCCTGGTGCTACGCGATCAGATGCCTTTAGCGGTTCCTGAATTTCTCCAATGGATCGATGCGCAGGGAATCACGATTCTTGATCTCCCCACCGCCTACTGGCATGAGTGGGTGCATCACTTTGCCGAACTGAGGCATCCAGCTCCCGCAAAGCTGCGGTTGGTCGTGGTCGGCGGCGAAAAGGCTACGTCGAAAGCTTGCGCTGCCTGGGCGAAGAACATCGGTGGCAAGGTGCGCTGGATCAACACCTACGGTCCCACCGAAGCCAGCATCAGTGTCACCGCCTACGAACCGAATTTCTCCGCCGGCGATTCCATTCCCGAAAACATTCCCATTGGACGTCCGATCGCAAACTGCCGCATCTACATTCTGGGACCCGACCTAAAGCCGGTTCCCGTCGGCACTGCGGCAGAACTCCATATTGGCGGCGTCTGTGTCGCCGCTGGATATCACAACCGTCCCGACATGACCGCGCAGAAGTTCATTCCCGATCCGTTTTCGCCCGACCCGAATGCCCGGCTCTACAAAACCGGAGACATGGCGCGATTCCTGCCATCAGGCGATATCGAGTTTCTCGGAAGAGGCGATGATCAGGTCAAGATTCGCGGGTTCCGCATCGAGTTAGGCGAGATCGAAACCGTGCTCCGCAAGTATCCCGGACTGCGTGAAATCGCCGTCATTGCTCGCGAGGATGCGCCCGGAGACAAACGCCTGGTTGCCTATCTCGTTCCGGAGAAGGGCAAGCAAGTGGCAGCGGCCGAATTGCGGCGCTACATGCAAGAGCATCTGCCGGAGTACATGGTGCCCTCATCGTTCGTGACGCTTGATGCGATGCCACTCACGCCGAACGGCAAGATCAATCGCCGCGGACTTCCCGCACCTGCCGTAGAAACTACGGCGACCGACTTGGCCAAGGCGGCTGACGCACTGCAAGTCCGGCTCGTAAAAATTTGGGAAGACGTGCTGGGCAAGAAGCCGATCGGCATTCACGACAATTTCTTTGAGTTAGGCGGACACTCCTTATTGGCCGCCCGGTTGATGCATCGCATCGGACAATCTTTGGGCAAGACCCTGCCCTTGGCGATGCTGTTCGAATCGCCGACCGTAGAACAGTTGGCGGCAGCCCTGAAGCAGGACGGCTGGGCTCACCACTGGTCGTCACTCGTACCGATTCAGCCTTCGGGCAGCCAGCCACCTTTCTTCGTGGTGCATGGGGTTGGTGGCAACGTTCTCGGGTTTCACGAACTCGGCCAGCGTTTGGCGCCTGACTATCCTTTGTATGGCCTCCAGTCGCAGGGGCTAGACGGTAAACAGCCGTGTCTTAAAACTATTCCGGATATGGCCCGGCACTACATCGGCAACATCCGCAGCGTGCAGCCACAAGGTCCTTATTTTGTCGGTGGATTCTCGCTGGGCGGACTCATCGCCTACGAGATGGCGCAGCAGTTACGCGCCCAGGGTGAAGAAGTTGGCTTGCTGGTCCTCTTCGATACCTACCCAGGCAATCCCGAACCGGTATCCGCCGCAGGCTTCATGAAGCTGCTCCTCACCCCCTCCTGGCAGCACTGGGCGCACGATTTGCCGAAGAAAGTCCATAAGAGAATCAAGCGCTCTCTAAGAAGTCGGAATGTGCCCCAGTTTCTTCGTGACGTTCGCAGTTCGAACTCAGCTGCCGCCGAAACTTACGTGCTGCAACCATACGCTGGTAGGGCAACGCTGATCCGTGCGGCGGAGAAATCATTGCGCAGCGCAGGCGATCCTCATGCAGCCTGGAATGGACTGGTCAACAATTTGGAAGTTCGCGAAATGCCCGGCGACCATTACGACATGCTGGTCGCTCCCCAGGTTGACCGCCTGGCCGAATGCTTGAAAGTCTGCGTCGATCAGGCCCGCTCGCAATACGAAGGCGCCGGCGCTACCCTGAAAGTTTCCTGAACGGATTTTTTTGAGAATGAGAGAAGAGATTGGCATCCCCAGCAAGAATTGACGAACCGCAGACACCGATAAAGATGTCCGAAAGCCTCCCCACCCGGATGGTGCAGAAGTTTCTCGGCATCGATCGCAACGTCGTGCTCAAGAGGTTAATGCCTTGGGTGAGCAAAGGCGGTCTCGCCATTCTGGATCAGGGGTTGATCTCGGGATCTAATTTCCTGACCAGCGTGCTGCTCGCGCGCTGGCTCATGCCCGAGCAATACGGCGCGTACGCCGTAGCCTTCGGTGTTTACGTATTGCTGAACGTCGTTTATCAGTCGATCGTTCTTGAGCCGATGACAGTCTTCGGAGGCTCGTCATACCGCAACTGTCTCCGCGGATATTTAGGCTCGGTGCTCTGGATACACACCACCGTTTCACTAGCCATCCTGATTGTCTTTGGCGTCTCCGCTTTCGGCGCCCAACGCTTCTCGCACTCGGTAGGGTTGGCCGGAGCCCTGGCAGGTGTGACGATTGCTTCACCCTGGATTCTCGGTTTCGCCATGGCGCGCCGCAGCTTCTATCTGGAACTTTCGCCCGCCAAGGCTGCGCTGGGAGCTTTCGTCTATAGTACGTTCAGCATCGTTGGACTCTACATCCTCAATCACTACGCGATCCTCTCTGCCTTCACCGCATTCGCTCTGATGGGATTGGCCGCCATGGCCACGACAATTTATCTGTTTGTTCGCTTGCGAGTGGAGTTGAAGAAGACCAAGATCGTTCCGCCACCTCCACGGGAAGCATGGAAGCGTCACTGGGGTTACGGCCGGTGGGCTTTGGCCAGTTCGATTGCGGGCTGGATTCCCGCCTACGTTTACTACCCGTTACTGAGTGGTTTCGGCAACATTGCGCATTCTGGTCAGTTGAAGGCGTTAATGAATCTGACGCTCCCCATGGAGCAGACCAAAGCCGCACTCGGTATGTTGCTTCTGCCCTACGCCGCCCGGGTTCATGGCGAAGAGGGAAAAGCCAGTGCCAGCAAGTTGAGCATCCGCCTGACGCTGGTCGCGCTCGGTGGTGCGGTCGCTTACTGGATCGTGATTCTTCCTTTTCAGGGAACCGTATTTCACTTCCTGTACTCCGGACGGTACATGGAAGTCGTCCATTTGCTTCCCGTGATCGCCTTTGGATCAATTGTCTGGAGTGCCGCTTACGGCCCGGCAATCGCATTGCGGGCAATGGAGTCGCCGGCTTCGGTGTTTACCGCATTTTCGCTGGCTACAGCGGTGTCGCTGCTGATCGGAATTCCCGCTACTTGGAAGTTCGGTCTGCAAGGTGCCATCTGGGGCAGTAACACAGCCGACGTTCTTTCTTTAGTCTTTGTGGTCCTGGTATTGCGCAAGAAGATCGCGAATCAGGCCGGAACCAAAGCAGGCGAGGTCGACGGAGACCCGTCCCCAGCCTTGGTCGAATAAAAGCTTCGGGTAACGCGCCGTCCCCGCGGCGGGTAAGTCAGTAGCACGGGTTGAGCACGGGCAAGCAGAACAAAAGACTCACTTCTGGGTTTGGAGGATTACTAATATGTCGGATACACCTAAGGCTTCAGGCGGCAACAACGGGGCACAGAAGCCACAAAAAAAGCCAATGTCCGCTTATCGCAAGTTGCGTCGTAAGTTGTCGAAGACGCCACTACGCATTCCGCACATCTGGCTGCGGCATCAGAGCCTGACGCCGAGCGATGTCATTTTCTCGTCCTATCCCCGGTCCGGAACCACCTGGTCGCGCTTCACGCTCTATGAACTGCTGAGCGGCAAGCCCAGCGGGTTCAGCGCCGTGAATGCCGGAGTTTGCGGTATCGGCAAGCACAAGAACGCCCCGCGTTTGTTGCCCAATCACGGGCGTCTCATCGCGTCGCACGAGCAGTATCGCAAGGAATACAAGCGCGCCGTCTACATCGTGCGCGATTGCCGCGATGTGTTGCTCTCCGAGTTTGCCTACACCACGGCGATCGAGTTCTTCAGTGGCGATCTGGACAAGTTCATTCGCACTTTCTTCTTAGGTAAAATCAGTCCGTTTGCGCCCTGGCCCAAGCACGTCAAAGGCTGGCTGGACTCGCCTTTGGGTGGCACGCCGAATCTGCTGGTGGTTCGCTACGAAGATTTGAGAAAAGATCCGCCGGCCGGCTTCCGCAAGATTGTCGACTACCTCGGCGTCAAGGTCAGCGAAGATCATCTGCAGGCGGCGATTGCTAACAACGCCCTCGAGAAAATGAAGGAAAAGGAACAGGTCGAGCCGCAGCGGGCCTCGGTAAAAGGACGGTTCGTACGCAGCGGCACCATCCAGGGCTGGCGCGCCAAGCTGACGCCCGAGCAGGCGCAGTTCGTCGACCAGCAGGCTGGCAGCGTCCTGAAGCGGTTGGGATATCCGTTGTTCAGCGAATTGAAAGAAGCGGAGTCGGCGGAGCTACTCGCGCCGTCCCTGCACGCCTGATCACGGATAACCGGAGCTACCAGAACATATGGGAATGACACCAAGCGGAGCAGTCACCAGGCCGGCGGGGATGTATGCGCCCCGCATGGCTTGGCCTCGCTGGATGGTCGCCGGATTCATCGCGATCGCCGTCGTCGTCGCTTTGGCGATGATTGCCATGCCCGACACCCTGGTGAATGGCGACACCATCTTTAGCCTGGGTGTGGTCACCGGATTCATCCTGTTGCTGTGTGTCGGTCTCGGGACATCGATGGCGCGTCACCTCAGTTCGGAAGCTCTGGTCTTCCGCATGGCGCTTTTGATCTGGTGGTATGTCCTGATCTGCGAGGTGCTGTTCGATCACGTAGGAGACTCTTACCGCTCCTACGCGGGAAGCTTCGCTCCTCAGGTCTACGGCGAGGGCGCCATCTGGCTCTTGGCGTTCGCAGCAGTGATTGTTCTCGGAATGCGGCAACCGGGATTTGTTCGCCAACTGCTCGCCGGAGACTACAAGTGGGTGGTGGCCCTAACCGCCGTCTCGCTTATCTCCATCAACTACGCGCCCAGCAAAATGTACGCCCTGGGCTGGGGCTTCAAGCTCCTGCTTTGCGTACTGCTGGTGCGGCTCGCGGGAAGCCTGATGCGCAACCCGGACGATATCGTGAGCTTCCTGAAAGCCAACGTTTGGGCCTTTATGGTGCTTTCGGTCGGTCCCGTGGTGATCGCTTTCTCCGACCCCGCAACCGCCTTCGATGGAGTGGGCGGTCGCCTCAACGCCGATCCCGACCTGCTCTCAGCCGTGGCGGCTTACTTGCTGATTCTAGGATTGGTCCTTAACGCGCTCTCGAAAAAGAAGGTTTACCTGTTTCTCTCGCTGCTTGGCGCTGCGATCATGTTCCTGGCGCTCGGTAAAGCGGGTGTGCTGGCGGGTATCTTTGCCTCTGCTCTGTTCTTGCTCATGCAGAAAAAGGTCGCCAAAAGCATCACCATGTTGCTTGCCGTTTCGGTCGTCGGTCTGGGGATCATCGCCGCTACGCCTCTCGGAGAGCACCTCCGGAACTACGAAGGCGCGGCCACCTTCACCGGACGCACGGTCATCTGGCAGGCTGCCTACCAGAGAGTCCGGGAAAGACCGGTTTTGGGTCATGGATACCTGGCCAGCTATTTTGCCTGGGTCGGCAACGAATTGGACCTGCAACATGACGTAACCCACTTGGAAAGCAGCTACATGGATCTCGCCTACAACGAAGGAGTTATAGGCCTCGGGCTGATGCTGCTTCTGCACTGGATCGTGGTGCGCAACCTGCTGGCGGCCATCCGCAACGCCAACACCCGAAAGAACCACTATCCTGGCGACCAGCGCGCCAATCAGATTCAGGTGCTTTCTGTCGGAATGCTGTCATTATGGGTGGCCCTGTTCCTGGTCAGCCTGGTGATTTCCAGCATTGGGGCAAGACCCATGAGCCCATATATGCTATTTTTGGGCGTGTTCGTCGTGGCGGCCGAGTTGCGGCGGTTGAGCGAAAACGAGCTTTTAAATGAGAGTCGCCACGCTGCCGTTTGAATCCAAAGCACCGGATGCAGCAAGTAAGGAGCGGTAACGCTGGATCATGAGAATTCTTCTCGTACATAACACGTACCAGCAGCCCGGTGGAGAGGATGTCGTATTTCAGCGGGAGCGGGATCTCCTGCGTGGCAATGGCCATGAGATCCTGGAGTACCGCCGCTTCAATGACGAGATCAAGAATTACTCGATTATTAAGCGAATCAGTCTTCTCGGACGCACGGTTTGGGCTTCCGACTCCTATCGCGATGTCACTGATATCCTGCGCCAGAGCAAGCCCGACATCGTTCACGTCCATAATGCGTTTCCCCTGATTTCGCCGTCGATTTTCTGGGCCTGCCGCAACGAGAATGTTCCCGTCGTGCAGACCCTGCACAACTACCGCTTGCTCTGTCCGGGAGGAAATTTCTGCCGCGACGGCAAACCTTGCGAAGATTGCATTACCGGAAATTACTGGCAAGGCGCAGTTCATGGCTGCTATCGAAACTCCAGGGCGGAAACCGCTCCGGTGGCCCTGATGCTCACCGTGCACCACGCCCGTAAGACTTGGACCGAGATGGTCGACGCCTACATCGTCCTGACGGAATTCTCGCGCGGACGTTACGTCGAAGCGGGCTTTCCGCAAGATCAGATTCTGGTGAAACCAAACTTCGTCGATCCCGATCCCGGCAAGCGCACCGGCGCCGGATCGTACGCCTTGTTCGTCGGACGTCTGGATCGCGAAAAAGGCTTGCCCACGCTGCTGAAGTCGTGGCTGCAGATGTCCCATTCGCATACTTTGCGTATTGCCGGAGATGGATGCTACCGGCCCGAGACGGAAGCCGTCGCCCGGATCTATCCCAACGTCGAATTCACCGGCTGGCTGCCTCGCCATCGCGTCGTAGAAGAGATGAAGGGTGCGCGCTTCGTCGTGTTCCCCAGCGAGTGGTACGAGAATCTGCCGCTGGTGATTATTGAAGCGTTCGCTTGCGGAGTTCCGGTCATTGCATCCCGGCTCGGCGCCATGCAGGAACTCGTCGAGCACGGCGAGACCGGTCTGCTGTTCAATCCGGGTGATGTCGATGATCTGGCCCGCACCATGGCCTTGGCCTGGGATCAGCCGGATTACATGCAGCGTCTCGGCGAACATGCTCGCAAGGAATACGAAGCCAAGTACACCGCGGCCGCGAACTACCGCCAACTGATCGACATCTACGAAAAGGTGATCGCGCGTCGCGCGCAGCCCAAGCCGTCCGCCCAGTTGACGCCGTCCGAATTGCAAGTCCGTTGAGCCAGCAACATTCCATGACAACGCGCTACATCACGATCAGCGTGGACGACGGCTATCCCGAAGACTCACGGGCAGCAGACCTGCTGCAGAAATACCGGCTTCCCGGAACGTTCTACATTCCCGCGAAGAATCCCGAACAGCCGGTGATGGAAGCGTCCCAGATTCGGGAACTGGCGCGATGTTTCGAGGTTGGTGGACACACCTACAATCACACTGGGCTGAAGCCTCTGTCCGAAGACCAGGCTTTCAAAGAGATTCTGGACGGGAAGACTTGGCTCGAGGACGTGGTTGGAGAGCCCGTCGTATCCTTCTGCTATCCGCAGGGCAAGTTCAACCGTCAAACTCCGGAACTGGTAAAGCGCGCAGGCTTCCTCGGCGGCCGCACTTGTCTTTTCAACCTGCATACCTTTCCTCGTAACCCGTTTCTATGGGGACTGAGTACACACGCCGGCGATCACAGTAAAATGATTCAAGTGCGTCACGCGCTCCTCGAAGGAAATTATGAGGGTGCGGTAAATTTCTTTACTATCTACCGCGGCGCCACGAACTGGCAGTCGCACTTTCTGAACGGTTTGGATTACGTCACCAACCACGGGGGAATTGCTCATCTTTACTTCCATAGTTGGGAGATCGAGGCCAATCGGCAGTGGAACGAACTCGAAGAGATTTTGAAGAAGATCGCCGACACGACTGCTCAACATGAATTTACGCGAGTGACGAATGGCGATTTGTTTCGCATGTGGAGCGAGCCTGGTGTTGCGGCGGCTTCGCAAGCCGCAAGAGAAGTAACCCGGGTCCAGTAGCTACAGATTTCCCACGTTTTAAGTGCCGCAGATTTTTTGGAGGTTTTCGTTTGAGACCGGAGATGTCTAACCCCCAGCCGGGGCAGAGCGGAGAAACGACCGCTAGCTCGGCCAGCCAGTCCCCGAATCGTTGGGTGCCGGAATTGGTGAGTGAGCGTGCGAAAGCCGCGCCCACCGCGCTTGCCCTTGCAGGCGCCGGCCAGAGCCTGAGCTACAGCGAACTGGAGTCACACTCGAACCAGTTGGCTCACTATCTGCAATCGCTCGGCGTCGGCCTCGAGTCCCTGGTGGGTGTCTGCCTGGATCGCGGTCCATCCTTAGTCGTGGCGGAACTCGCGGTGTTGAAAGCGGGCGGCGCGTACGTTCCACTCGACGAAGAATTTCCCGTCGACCGTCTGAGATTCATGCTGGAAGATTCGAAGGCCTTCGTGCTGATTTCGAACAGCATGACCAGCGAGCGCATAGGTGGTGGCGAGTGGACTACGGTTAATCTCGATACCGATGCGCGCAAAATTAACAGCCAATCGGAGAACGCTCCCGACATTCGTGTCACTGGACAGAATCTGGCTTACGTCATCTACACATCGGGATCCACCGGCCGTCCCAAGGGCGTTCAGATCACGCATGAAAATCTGCTGAACTTGGTCAACTGGCATTGCCGCGCCTTCTCATTGACAGCCCAGGACCGCGCCAGTCAGATGGCAAGCGTTGCCTTCGATGCGGCCGTTTGGGACATCTGGCCGAACCTCGTTACGGGCAGCAGCATTCATTTCGCCGACGACGCGACCCGCGTGTCCGCCGAAGCTATGCGCGACTGGCTTGTGGACGAGAAGATCACCATCGGTTTTGTTCCGACTCCGCTAGCCGAATCGCTCGTTCATCTCGACTGGCCCACGAAAGTGGCTTTGCGCACGCTCTTGACCGGCGGCGATGCCCTGCATCACTATCCGCCATCCGGTCTGCCGTTTGTGCTGGTCAACAACTACGGCCCGACAGAATGTACAGTGGTTGCCACCTCCGGAATCGTCGAGCCAAATGCGAATCCGGACGCGCCGCCCTCCATCGGATATGCCATCGATGGATTCCAAATCTACGTCCTCGACGAGAAACTAAAAGAAGTCCCAGCGGGATCGATTGGCGAGCTGCACATCGCCGGCGCAGGAGTTGGCCGCGGCTATCTGAACTTATCCGCACTCGATTCTGAGCGGTTTATCTCCAACCCATTCAGCACCGACCAGGGAAGTCGCCTCTACAAAACGGGTGACCTGGTGCGAACTCTGCCTGATGGGCAAATCGCCTTCATGGGCCGCATCGACGAACAGATCAAGATTCGCGGCTATCGCATCGAGCCCGACGAGATCGCTACGATTCTCAATCAGCACCCCACCGTACGTGCCAGCGTTGTCGTAGCGCGCGGCGAAGATGCCGATAAACGCCTGATCGGATATCTCGCCATTTATCCGGACAGCGCTGTGACCCACAGCGAGTTGCAGGAATTTCTGAAGCAGTACTTGCCCGATTACATGGTGCCTTCGAGCTTTGTGCGGTTAGAGTCGCTGCCGCTCAAGACCAGTGGCAAGATCGATCGCAGCGCCCTGCCAGCTCCTGATGAAGACAACATCATCGGTGACCAGATTTACGTTGCGCCGCGTACTCCCATCGAAGAGCGCGTCGTAGCCATTCTTTCCGAACTGCTGGGAATTGCCCAGGTCAGCGTGAACGATAATTTCTTCTTCCTTGGCGGCCACTCCCTGCTCGGCACCCAACTCATCGCTCGCGCGCGTGATTCCTTTGGCGTGGAACTCCCGCTGCGCACGGTGTTCGATTCGCCGACCGCGGCGGAGATTTCGGCCGTAATCGAACAAATGTTGCGCAGGGAAAGTATGACCGCGGATTGATTTCATGACATCACAAGCAACAACTGGCCGGGTTTCTCAACCGCTCTCCGACAAGTCGGGAGCGGTTTTGAGCCTCTACCGTCTTCTCGATCCGGAAGTTCTCGCCAATCCGTATCCTTTATATCGCCGGCTGCGTGAAGAAGATCCGGTTCGCTGGGATCCCTTCCTGCATGCCTGGGTGGTCACGCGCTACGCCGACGTGGTGCGAGTTCTGCACGAATTTTCCGCCAAGCGCACGCCCACTCCTGAGCAACTCGCGACCATGGGGTTGTCGAGCCTGACTCCGATCGCCGAGTTGATGGTGCGCTTGATGCTCTTTATGGAAGGCTCCGCGCACACGCGTCTCCGCGGATTGTGTTCCGCGGCCTTTACTCCAGCCCGAGTGGAAGCGTTGCGCAGTCATATCCAGGAAATTGCCAACCGCTTGGTGGACGAACTTTTGCCACGCGGCGAGATGGATCTGATCGACGACTTTGCTGCGCCGCTGCCCGCGATTGTGACGGCGGAGATGCTGGGCGTGCCCATTGCCGATCATCCTCTCCTCAAGCAGTGGTCATCGGACTTCGCCCAGATGCTGGGCAACTTCCAGCACAATCCTGACCGTACCGAGCGCATTCGCAATACGGTGAACGAAATGTCCGCCTACTTCCACGACGCGATTAAGGAACAGAGCGTGCGCCCGCGGGAGGGGCTGGTTCATTCTCTGCTGAAGGCGGAAGTGAATGGCGACCGCCTGAGCAACGACGAAGTCGTGGCTAGTTTGATTGTCACCATGGTCGGTGGTCAGGAGACCACAACCAATCTGATAGGCAATGGAATTCTTACTCTGTTGAGAAATCCTGAAGTCGCGGAGGAATTGCGCGGCGACCTTTCGCTGATCCCGTCCGCCGTTGAAGAGTTGCTGCGCTATGAGAGTCCCAGCCAGCATACGGCGCGTCTGGCGCAGGAAGACACCGAGCTTGGCGGAAAGATGATCAAGAAGCGGCAAGCAGTGTATGCCGTCATGGGCGCAGCCAACCGCGATCCCGAACGCTTTGCCGATCCTGACCGCCTGGACATTCGTCGCAAAGAAAACCGTCATGTAGCGTTTGGATTTGGTGCCCACTTCTGTTTCGGCGCGCCGCTGGCCCGCATGGAAGGACAGATCGCATTTGCGACACTGTTGTCCCGCTTCCAGAATCTGCAATTGAAACCCGGCCCGATTGTCTGGCGCGAAAATCTCGGCCTGCGCGGTTTGACCGCGCTCCCGGTCGCCTTCACCGCAGCCAAGAATTAGTTCAGTTTTAGAAACATGGGAAACGCAGTCGAGTTCAAAGAACCCGTTGTTGCAAAGCCCGGTGGCAGGGAAGGCATCCCACGCCAGACGTTGGCGGAAAACGCGCCTCTCTCGTTCGCGCAACAACAAATCTGGCTGCACGCCCAGCTTGTTCCCGAGATCCCGATGTACAACGAGCCGGTCACCATCCGCCGGCGTGGGACTCTCGATATCCCCACTTTCGAACGTGCTCTAACCGAAATCGTGCGCCGTCACGAGTCCTGGCGCACCACCTTTGAACTTTCTGATGGCGAGCCGGTACAGGTCGTCCAACCGGTAGTGCCGGTACGATTGCCTCTCACCGACTTGAGCGGTCTGCCGGAAGCTCAACGTGAGGCCGAGGCTCAGCGCCTGGCTCATGAAGACGCGCTCCGTCCCTTCGATCTCGCGCGTGGGCCCCTTTTTCGCGGGCTGTTGGTACGCTTCAGCGAGACCGAACATCGCCTGTTCCTCACCCTGCACCACATCATCTTCGACGGTTATTCCATATACCGTGTGCTGCTGCCGGAGCTGGCGGCAATCTACTCGGCATTCAGCGAGGGCAAGGCTTCTCCGCTGCCCGAGCCTCCCATTCAATATCCGGATTACTCGCGCTGGGAACGGGATTCGTCCGCCCGCGACAGCCATCTTGCTTCCCAACTGGATTATTGGAAAAAGCAGCTCGGTGGAAATTTGCCGGTCCTTCAGCTCGCCTCCGATCATCCCCGGCCGGCGGTTCAGAGTTTTCGCGGAGCGATTCATCCGGTCGTTATTCCCAAAGATCTTGCCGACGCACTAAAGCTGATGAGCCGTCGTGAAGGCGTCACGCTTTTCATGACCCTGCTGGCGGCATTCGGCGTGCTTCTGCACCGCTATTCTTCTCTGGAAGACGTGGTCATCGGCACCGTAACCTCCGGCAGAAAACGTTCTGAGCTGGAAAATCTTCTCGGATATTTCCTCAATCCGGTTGTTCTTCGCAACGATATGTCGGCGAATCCGACCTTCCGCGAGATGCTGCGCCGCACCCGAAACGTGGCTCTCGACGCGCTCTCGAACGATGACGCGCCCTTCACCCAGGTGGTCAATGCGCTGCATCCCAACCGCAGCCTGAGTTTCAACCCGCTGTTCCAGGTCCTGCTCACGCTTGAACCGCCTCTGCCCGAAAGTCGAGAAGGCTGGACGGTTGCCTTGACCCAGTCCGAAGTCGATACCGGCTACATCAAGTTCGACCTGTGCCTCGAACTCGACGATCGCCCGAATGGAATCGTCGGCCGGTTCAAATACAGCACGGACCTATTCCAGCCGGACACCGTCGCCCGCATGGCCGGGCATCTGAACACTCTCCTGCGCGGTATTGCCCGAAATCCTGACCAGCGAATTTCTGACCTCCCGCTGCTCACCGATTCGGAGCGCCAGCAGATCTGTGTGGAGTGGAATGACACTCGTGATGACTCTCCAGCAAGTTCGCGTCTCCACGATCTTTTTGACGAGCAAGCGAAGCGCAATCCCGATGCTATCGCTGTTCTCGACGGAGCCGGTCAATGGACTTACGCCGAACTTGATCGACGCAGCAATCAGCTTGCAGCCTACCTCCGCAAACGTGGAGTGGAGCCAGACGCTTCCGTCGGTCTTTATCTGGAGCCTTCCCGCGAGATGTTGGTGGGCATTCTCGGTGTGCTCAAGGCGGGTGGCGTTTGCGTGCCGCTCGATCCCAACTATCCGGCCGAGCGCATAACCCATGTGCTCCAAGACAGCGGGCTAAAGGTCCTCGTCAGCCATTCCCGTCTACGCGCCCCGCAATCACATCGTGCGGTCGACGCTGTCTTTCTGGATTCGCATTGGAGCGAGATCGCGAAAGAGAGTCAGGCACCAGTCCGTAGCGAAGTCAGGCCCGAGAACTTGGCTTACCTGATTTACACCTCCGGTTCCACAGGCAAGCCAAAAGGTGTGCAGATTACGCATCGCAACCTGGTGCACTCGACCTACGCCCGAACCCTCTACTACGGATCGGACGCCGGCCGCTTTCTCCTGCTCTCGTCATTCGCTTTCGACAGCTCACTGGCTGGCATTTTCGGTTCGCTATGTCGTGGTGGAAGTCTGGTGATGACGCCCGGCACGCTTCAAGGGAACCTCACCCAACTGGCGGATTTGGTCAGGCGTTACCAGATTACGGAACTTCTTTGTGTTCCCTCGCTCTACAGCCTGCTGCTCGATCAGGCTACGAACGGTGAGTTAGCCTCGCTACGTACCGTAATGGTTGCGGGAGAGTCTTGTCCGGTTGAATTGGTGAAGCGGCACCATGAATCTCTCCCGCAGGCCAAGCTGGTCAACGAGTACGGACCGACCGAAGCGGCCGTCTGGAGCACCGTTTACGAATGCGTTGCTCAAGATGCCGGGACCTTGGTTCCCATCGGGCGGCCGATTCCCAACGCGCGCGTCTATGTCCTCGACAAGAACTTGAAGCCGTTGCCGGTTGGTGTTCCCGGAGAGCTATGCATTGGCGGCGCTGGCGTAGTGCGCG
The DNA here is from genome assembly GCA_963708575.1 of uncultured Acidobacteriaceae bacterium. GTDB lineage: Bacteria > Acidobacteriota > Terriglobia > Terriglobales > Acidobacteriaceae > DASVWZ01. The sequence goes on along the minus strand of CAVPTB010000007.1, from coordinate 1,969,451 downwards.
GATACCTGAATCGTCCAGAAGAAACGGCGCAGCGTTTTGTCCCTGATCCTTTCGCAGAGCCCGGAGCGCGACTCTACAAGTCAGGCGATCTGGTGCGCTACCTGCCAGACGGAAATCTAGAGCTGTTGGGACGCCTTGATCATCAGGTCAAGATACGCGGGTTCCGCGTCGAACTTGAAGAGATCGAAGCCGTCGTTCTGGAGTATCGTGATGTGCGCCAGGCGGTCGTGAATCTCCAGCGGTCCAGCGCGGGCGACGCATCGCTAGTCGGCTACGTTGTTCCGGAAGATCGTGCGACCCTCGATATCGAAGCATTGCGCCGGTTTTTGGCAGGCAAACTGCCCGAGGCAATGGTCCCAGCCGCCTTTGTCCTGCTCGAAAGTCTGCCGCTCACGCCCAATGGAAAAGTAGATCGCCAGGCTCTCCCCGCTCCTTCGAAAATCGAGGTCAAGAAAGAATTCGTCCCCTCGAACAGTCCAGTCGAAACCCAACTGATCGAAATCTGGGAGTCGGTGCTCGACCGCCGCAACATTGGCGCCACCGATAATTTCTTCGACCTTGGCGGACACTCGCTTCTGGTCGCAAAACTTCTGCTGCGAATCGACCAGCGCTTTGGCAAGAGACTTTCGCTTGCCAGCGTCTTCCGCGCTCCAACCGTGCGAGAGTTGGCTGCTCTTCTCGGTGACAACACCGAAACCAAGGATCACCCTGGCATCATCCCCATCCAGCCGAACGGGACGAGAACTCCGATTTTCTGGGTGAGAGGTGGCCCTCTGTTCCGCGATCTAGCCAAGCGGTTGGGGCCGGATCAACCATTTTTCGGTATCGACTTGCCATCGTCCGACGCAAGCCGATTGCCCCTCCCTTACACGCTCGAAGACATCGCACTCGCGATGGTCAAACGATTGCGCGAAGCTCAGCCCCAGGGTCCATACAACCTTGCTGGTCTCTGCGTGAACGCCGTGATCGCCTATGAGATGGCCAGAATCCTACGCCAGCAAGGCGAGGAAGTTCCGCTGCTCCTCATGGTCGATGGGCAGAACCCAGCCTATTATCAGGATTTCTCGCAGGAAAGCCGTGGAGAGCTACTCAGCAAGAAACTCAGATTTCACTGGAACAAACTACGTCGCGCCGGCGCAGCCGGACTTCCCGGATTTTTCGTGGGACGCCTCACCGGAGTTTTCCTGCGACTCAGCGTCGCCCGCTGGCGGACCTATCACAAGTTCGGATGGCGGGTCAGCGAAAAGCATCTCAAGGACGATCTTGACAAGATCGTTCATCCAGCTTCGTACCATTACCGTCCAGAAAAATATCCGGGTCACATCGTTTTTGTGCAATCGACAGACTGGCCACCTTGCCGCTTCTTCAACTTCTTCGCCAGCTGGGACGACATGGTCGAAGACGGCATGGAAGTGCATCGCATTCCTGGCGGACATCTCGCCATGTTCTATGAAGAGAATGTTGACGAGCTCGCGACCAAGCTGCAGATCTGTCTGACCCAGGCCCGCGACGCCTCGGACCGGAAGCGGAAGCCGGTAGCGACGATCACTGTAGCCAAACCCCGTCCGCCCAAGTTTCGTGAGGCGAACTTCGACGACTACGCCAGGATCTCGGTACTCGAATCCCGCTACGGTCTGAATCCGAAAAGTTTTGCAGAGTGGAAAGATCTCTGGGTGGGAAATCCCGCATACCAGGGCCTTTCCAATTGGCCGATCGGTTGGGTGTGCGAAAGTGCCGATGGCGAGATCGTAGGATCCGTAGCCAACATCCCGCTCGGGTACCAGTTTCGCGGCCAGAATCTGCTGGCCACAACCAGCCGTTCACTGGTAATGGACTCGCCGTTCCGCTCTTATTCGTTTTCTCTACTGAGCCGCTTCTTCCAGCAGAAGAACGTCGACCTGTTCGTCAACACTACAGTGAATCCCAAGGCTTCGAAGCTGCAAGAGTTATTCCGTGCGGAACGCGTGCCTGCGGGGGCCTGGGATCGGTCGCTGTTCTGGATCACGAATTATCGCGAATTTACCGCCAGCCTGATGGCGCGCAAAGAAATGCCCGGCGTTGCCGCCTTGAGCTATCCCATTACCGCCAGCTTGTTCTTGCGTGACCGGGCAAAAGGTCGAGGATTGTGGCTCCGGCGCAATGGCGTCCGTCCAGAATTCAGCAGCAAATTCGACCAGCGTTTCGATCTCTTCTGGGAGCGGCTCAAAGCCGGACGCTTCGAACAACTCTTGGCCGATCGTTCACGCGCATCGCTTGATTGGCACTTCCGCCACGACCTGCAACGCGGTAAGGGATGGATGCTGACCGTCACCCAAGGCGATGAACTGGCTGCCTACGCCTTCTTCTTGCGGCAGGACAACCAGTCGTTCGGATTGCACCGCATGCGCATGGTGGATTTCCAGGCGCTGCCCGGCAAAAACGATTTGCTGCGCCCCATACTCGTTCGCGCCATCGAGCGTTGCCACGACGAGGGCGTACACATGCTGGAAGTGATCGGTTTGAGCGGCGAGAAGCAGAGGCTCATCGAGGACACTGCGCCTCACTACCGCGAATTGGGCTCCTGGCGCTACTTCTACCGGGCCAATGATCCGCAGCTGGCGCAAATGTTGAGAAATCCAGAGGTTTGGGATCCCACTTGCTTTGACGGTGATTCGAGTCTATAAAGAAGGGTCTCTCCCCTACCGGCGGCATTTTCCCACCGGTGCAAGCCTCTAAGCAGGTACTACTGAGTGACTCCCCCAACGCTCTTTTTCTGTAATCTTTCGCACGTAGCTATCTAATTGAATGGACCAGCCATGCAGGAATTATTGACGCAATCGTTGGAAGTTGGAAAACCAGTTGGTCTTCCGGTGCCTTACGAGGCCGCCGACGGACCCTTGTTTGTAGTCGGAATGTTCCGCTCCGGAACATCTTTGCTGTATGCATTGCTCAACCAGCATCCCCAGATCGCGCTCATGTATGAAGGCGATCTGCCCCACGTCCACTCGCTTTTCTGGTTCGGACGAAATACCCAGCGCTGGATGGAAAAATGGAGTTTCTGGAACGGCGCGCTGCTTCGTCATAATTTCGATACCTCGCAAATTCCTCCCGACATTCGCGATCTGAAAACCGCCTTTCGTGCGGTCCATACCGAATACGCCCGTCAGAAAAAAGGCGCAGGCATCTGGGGCTGCAAGTCCCCTACCTACTACGACGAAATTACCCGGCTGAGCCGCACATTCCCTAATGCCCGCTTCATCGTCATCTGGCGTGACGTTCGCAGTATTTGCCGCAGCCTGGTTGCGGCGCAAGGAGACAACATCTTTTTCAGCCGCAAGGGGATGCTGATTCGCGTGCTTCTCGGCTATCAGGAGATGAAGCGCCAGTGCGACCAGTTATTGCGCCGCGGAGGAAAAGTACACCAGTTGTACTACGAGGACTTGGTTCGTAATCCGACAGTGGCGTTGGAAGACATTTGTAACTTCCTCGAAATTCCTTTCGATCCGCGAATGACTCGCCTGGAAGACGCTGATCGCAGCGCCATCCAGGAGGGCAGCCATCACAAGATGGTGAAGAGCAAAAAGATCGTCGCCTCAGCGAAGCGCCCCGACGTGCTGTCGGAACCATTGAAGCGCAAGATCGAGGGCTATATTCAAATGTGGCGCCGGCAGTATCAGGGAACCTGGCCGCTCCAGCCGGAGCGCCTCCCGGAAGGAACCACCGAGCCGACCGCGGCCGAGAGGATTCGTGACCGCGCCGTCTTTCGCATGGTTTCGCAGTGGAGTCACGTGACTCCAATCGTGTTCTCGTTTGTCCCGCTGGCCGTGTGGAAGAAATACCGGAAATTTATCGAGGCCTGGCGATATAGCCGTTTGCCAAAGAATCCAAAAACGGTTGCGTAACAATTGAACGGCAAGATGAACAGCGGACTGCTTCTCAGGAACGTGAAACGCGTTCTTGTCGTCGCGATCTCTGCATTGGCGGGCGTGTTGCTGTTCAGTTGTTCCTCGCACAAAACTCCCGCCGAGGTCTCCGCCGCCAGCAGCGATTTTCGTCCGGCTGGATCCACCATTTCGCGAACCCTGTTTGGGCTAAACATCCACGCCTTGGTGTTTCAAAAAGAGCCGTGGCCGGCGATCCCGTTCGGGAGCCTGCGGTTATGGGACTCGGCGACCGGTTGGGCGCAGCTGAATCCGTCAAAGGGCGAATATGACTGGGGCTTGCTCGACCAGTGGCTGGCAGCGGCAAGCCAGCGCGACAACCAAATCGAGGATATCCTCTACACCTTTGGCCGGACTCCCCAGTTTGCCTCCAGTCAACCTGGCCGCGACTGCGGATATGGGCCAGGCCAATGTGCGGCGCCCTCTGACCTGACCGCCGACGGAAACGGGAGTGATCAGTACTGGAAAGATTTCGTAACCGCCATCGTCACACACAGCAAGAACAGCAGAACCGCGCACATCAAATATTGGGAACTGTGGAACGAACCGTATTCTTTGAATATGTGGGCAGGAACCGTCCCGCAGATGGTGCGAATGGCGCAGGACGCCTACTCCATCATCAAGAACATCGATCCCAACGCCGTGGTCGTCGCACCATGCATCGGTATCAACGTTCCAGCAGGAAATAAGTGGCTCAACTGGTATGACGCATATCTCTCGGCTGGCGGGGGAAACTATGCCGACATCATGTCGGTACACGGCTACGTACACTACGGTGGGCGTCAACCCGGTGCCCAGGCCTTCTTGGATTACTATCGCCAAGCCCGCGAGATCATGACCAAACACGGTCTGGCGGCAAAGCCGGTCTGGGATACCGAAGCCAGTTGGGGCGAAACCAAAGACAATCACTTCGAAAACCAAGATGACCAGGCCGCCTTCGTGGCTCAGTTCTATTTACTCCAATGGTCTCAAGGGCTGCAAAGGCTCTATTGGTATGCCTACAATGGCCAGAGTGCAGATAGCATCGGCGCGCTATGGATTGAAGATTCTGACAGGAGCGGGCATCTGACCAAAGCAGGGAAGGCCTTCGTGCAAACGCAGGAGTGGCTGGTCGGAGCCACATTCTCAGAGCCATGCCAGCAGGACGGCTCGCGCTTCGTCTGCAATCTCACGCGCAATGGTCATCCGGGACAGATTGTTTGGGATTCTGCGGGAAGTTCCTACAGTCCTAAGGGGACATTCGCGAAAATGTCCGATCTCGACGGAAACACCAGGGCCGCCTCGGCACAAGTTCAGATCGGCGCCAAGCCAGTGCTTCTCGAAACGCAATAGCAGTCTGGGCTGAGCATCAACAATTATGGGAACTAGCGTATCGGTCAAGCCGTCACTGAAAGTCTTCTCGACCTCTCCGCAGTCGAGCGCGGTGCCGCGCGATCAATATCTGAAGAACGTGATTGACGTCGCCCGCTGGAGCGAAGAGGCGGGCTGCGAAGGCATTCTCGTGTACACCGACAACTCGCTGGTCGAGCCATGGATGGTCTCGCAGGTCATCATCGAAAACACTAAGAAGTTAGCGCCGCTGGTCGCCGTCCAGCCCGCCTACATGCATCCCTATTGGGTGGCTAAGAAGGTCGCAACCCTCGCCCATTTTTACGGCCGCCGCGTCTACCTCAATATGTTGGCCGGCGGGTTCAAGAACGATCTGGTGGCGCTCAACGATCTCACTCCTCACGACAAGCGCTACGCGCGGTTAGTGGAATACACCACCATCATTCGCGAGCTTTGCAAATCGCCGGCTCCTGTCAGTTATCAGGGCGAATTCTACAAAGTAGAAAATCTGAAGCTGACTCCACCGGTTCCCCCGGAACTCATCCCCGGCGTCCTGGTCTCCGGTTCATCGGAGGCAGGTTTGGCAACGGCTACGGCACTAGGAGCGGTGGCCGTGAAATATCCGCAGCCCGCCGAAGAAGAGGCTGACATCCACGACAGCACCACCGAGTTTGGCATTCGAGTTGGAATCATCGCACGCGCCGGCCAGCAGGAAGCCTGGGACGTGGCCCACGCCCGTTTTCCCGAAGATCGCAAGGGACAGCTGACTCATCAACTGGCCATGAAGACCTCCGATTCATCCTGGCACAAGCAGCTGTCGCAGATGGCGGCGGATGCCAAACAAACACCCGGCCCGTACTGGCTATGGCCGTTTGAGAATTACAAGACCTTCTGTCCGTATCTCGTTGGCAACTACGAAACCGTGGCGACTGAGTTGGCGAAATACATCGCCCGTGGATACGAAACCTTCATTCTCGACATTCCTCCCGCTGAAAAAGAACTGGCGCACATCAATCTGGTGTTTGCCCAGGCGAGGTTGCTGGCCACGAAATGAAGCAACTGCTACAGCACTGGATTACCGAGCAAGCCCAGCGGCGGCCCGAAGCGATCGCGCTCGTCATGCACGGCAAAGCCTTGACTTATGGAGAACTGGAACAGTCCACCAACCAGTTAGCTCGGCTTCTCCAGGATGCCGGTTGCCGGCGCGGAGACCGCGTTTGTTTCGCGATTCCCAAGTCATTTCGCGCATTGATCGCCATCGGCGGTATCTTGAAAGCCGGCTGTGTTCACGTGCCCATCGATACTTCGAGCCCCGCGCCACGCGTTTCCAAGCTATTGCGTTCCGCCGATCCCCGCTTCGTTCTCGGAGTCGAATCCTCCGCGTCTCTGCTCGACAATTTGTGTGCCAACGAAGGCTGGGCCGGCCAACTTCCCGTCGGATGGATGGACGAGATTCCCCCTCGGAATCACAAATTCGTAGCGAAGTTCACCTGGTCTGACGCTAAACGCTATTCCGCCGAGCCGCTGACTTACCAGAACAACGTAGAGGACGCCGCCCACATTCTGTTCACCTCGGGCTCGACCGGCGATCCCAAGGGCGTGGTCATCACTCACGCCAACGTCATTCACTTCGTAAATTGGGCGACGAAGTATTTCGGCATGAAAGAAGGCGACCGCATCTCCGGACATCCGCCGCTCCATTTCGATCTCGCCACCTTCGACATTTTCGGTGCCTTCGCGGTCGGAGCGGAACTGCACCTGGTGCCGCCGGAATTGAACCTGCTTCCCAATAAGCTCGCGGATTTCATTCGCAAGTCGGAATTGAACCAGTGGTTCTCGGTGCCCTCGGTCCTGAACTACATGGCGAAATTCGATGTCGTGAAGTGTAACGACTTTCCCACGCTGGAGCGTCTGCTATGGTGCGGAGAAGTCTTTCCCACCCCACCGCTGATCTACTGGATGAAGCGCCTTCCCAACGTAAGTTTCACCAACCTCTACGGACCGACCGAAGCCACCATTGCCAGCAGTTACTACCGCGTCGAAGAGTGTCCGTCGGACGAGACCCAGGCCATACCAATCGGCACCGCATGCGATGGAGAAGAGTTGTTAGTGCTCGATCGCGAACTCCACGAAGTGCCTCGTGGAGAAACCGCCGATCTGTACATTCGCGGAGTCGGTCTGAGCCCCGGCTACTGGCGCGACGCGGAAAAAACCAAGTCCGCCTTCGTTCCTTACGGCGACGGCGATCGCGCCTATCGCACCGGTGATCTCGCCCGCGTTGGCGACGATGGCTTGGTCTATTTCGTCGGACGCGCTGACACTCAAATCAAGAGTCGCGGCTATCGCATCGAACTCGGAGAAATCGAAGTCGCCCTGAACGCATTCAAAGAACTCAAAGAATGCGCGGTGGTCGCCGTTCCCACCGAGGGCTTCGAAAACAATTTGATCTGCTGTGCTTACGTTCCGCAGGAGAACACTGAAACCACCCACGTCGAAATCCGGCGCAAGCTCAGCGCGCTGCTGCCGCCTTACATGCTGCCTTCGCGCTGGAGCCAGTACAGCCTGTTGCCCAAGAATCCGAACGGAAAAATCGATCGCCGCAAAATTCAGGAAGCCTTCGCCGCGGAGATTGCGCAAGCCGAATCCGAATCCGGCAATTCCAACAGCCCAAATGCCAAAGACGTTCATTCCTTGCCTTTAGCACAGGAGGCGCCGGCCGGCGCGGGCTCCGCTGGATCGCCAGTGAAATGAATGTCGTTCTGGCGGCTGAAGAATCCGCGGGACTGCAACTGGTTCGCGCTGTCGCTGCCAGCCAACATCGTGTAGTCGCCGTCCTCGCACAGCCACCCAAACAGGGTGCTGCATCGGTCAGCGTCTGGAAGGTGGCCAACGATCTAGGCCTCCCAACCTGGCCTGCGGATACCGTGAAGACCGCGGCGCTGGCCGAGCGGTTACGATCCGAAAAGACCGATATCCTGCTCAACGTTCATTCCCTTTACATCATTCACGAAGATGTCTTGGCCGCGCCCAAACTCGGAGCCTACAACCTGCATCCCGGCCCACTGCCGCGCTACGCGGGCCTGAATGCGGTCAGCTGGGCGATCTTCCGCGGTGAGCGCAATCATGGCGTAACCGTGCATCGCATGGCGGCAAGAATCGATACCGGCCCCATCGCCTACCAGAAGCAGATTCCGATCGATCCCGAAGACACCGGGCTTTCTCTCAGCCTCAAATGCGTGCGCGAAGGCGTACCGTTGATGCTGCAGCTACTAGAGACGGCAGCGACGAATCCCGAGCAAATTCCGCAGGAGCCGCAAGACCTGGCCCAGCGCGAATACTTCGGAAAATGCGCTCCAGATCAAGGGAGAATGTCATGGGACTGGCCGGCCGAGAAGGTCATTAACTTCGTTCGAGCCTGCGATTATTTCCCTTTTTCTTCGCCTTGGGGACATCCTATGACTCGCCTTGGTGTGCAAGAGTTTGCACTAGCCAAAGCGAAGAGGACTGCCCTTTCTACTCGGGAGAAGCCCGGAACTGTGGGAGAATCGTCTGAATACGGTGTGAAAGTCGCCTGCCGCGACGAATGGATTTTGGTGAGCAAATTGCTCTTACAGGGTAAGCTCCTCCCGGCCCAGAACCGGCTAAACGTAGGGGATGTGCTCGACTAATACTCGATTTATGATAACCAGCGAAGTGACGAATACCGACCCCAGGAACATCGAGGCTAAGATTTCGACCTTGTTCTCCGAGGTGATGCACGTCGAAGTGCCCTCGGTGAAGACCGACCTCTTTGACACCGGCATCCTGGATTCGCAAAAATTCGTGGAACTGCTCCTCCATATCGAGCAGAGTTTTCATACCCAAATTAATCTGGATGACTTTGAGATCGAGAACTTCCGCTGCATCGAAAAGATAGCGACCCTGATCGTTCAGCGCGGCGCCGCGAAAAATTCAAGTGCCACTGTGTCCTAGGGAGAACAATCGCCGTCTCGGGTGCGAAAGTGCGCGTCTGGCGCGGCAAGTAGCCGAATCCGGCAAGAAAAATCTGACCGCATCCAGACTAACGGCATGTATAATCCGTCTAACGATTCATTCGCAATAAATCCCCTGTTTTAAAGACCCAGGTTCAATCTCAGCAAATTCTTTGGAGGCCGCATGTTTCTCACCAGTCCGAATCCCACCTTGCTTTCTGCAGATGCCAATCGTGGCGCCAGCCGGAGCACAGATCCACAAGACCGCAGACAGGCAGGGAGGCAGGAGAAATCGCGCCGCTTGCCAGCCACGCTGGGACTGCTCGTCATTTTCTGCATGCTGTGCGTCGCCGTGCCGGCGTTTTCCCAAGCGAACAACACCATCAACACCGTCGCTGGAGGCGGACCGGTTCCTTCCGCGCCTCTGCAAGCAGACCTCGCCGGACCTAGTTCCGTCGCAGAAGATTCGAGCGGCAATATCTACATCGCCGCAACCAACAGCTACTACGTGTATGAGTGGAACAAGTCCGCAAAAACGCTGAGCGTATTTGCTGGCGTCGGAATTCAGGGCGGCGGCGGCGACGGCAACGTTGCTACGAAGGCTCAGCTGCTCGGTCCCGCCGCGGTCGCAGTGGACGGCTCCAACAACGTTTACATTGCGGACGGCAACAAGATCCGCTGCGTCGCAGCAGTCAATGGTGCTTGTGGTGGCGTAGCGCCTGGCCAGATCAACACCATCGCCGGCGTGCGCGGACAATGCTCCCCAGCCTGGAACACCTGCGGTGACGGTGGCCCCGCAGCAGACGCCATGTTGGGAATTCCCACGGCACTGTTCGTCGACCCGAGCGGCAACATCTACATTGCTGATACCCAGGACATGCGCATCCGCGAAATCACCACGGATGGAAACATCAACACTGTCGCCGGAACCGGCCACACCTGTACTGGTCCGCACTTTACCTGCGGAGACGGTGGCCTGGCTACCGCCGCGCAGTTGGATCTGCCGCAAGGCGTAGTCGTTGACGGATCGGGCAACATCTACATCGGCGACACCCGCGATGAACGTATCCGCTACGTCCAAAAAAGTACCGGCAACATTTCCACCATCATCGGCAGCGGCTCCTATTGCGTTGATCCCACTTCTTCTTGCGGAGATGGCGGCGCGCTTCTCAGCGCGAAGTTCCACAATCCCGCGGCCGTAATTCTTGACGGCGCTGGCAACCTCTACATCGCCGATAGCTTGGACTACAAGATCCGCAAAGTGACACCCGGCGCCAACGGTCAGATCTCCACTATCGCCGGCAGCGGCGTGCAGGGCTTCTCCGGAGACGGGGGCGCACCGCTCTCTGCTGATTTGAACGTTCCGCTGACCGTGGTCATGGACTCGTCAGGCACCTTCACGATTGCAGATTTCGGCAGCCAGCGCGTTCGGCAATTCACCATCAATAAAGTCATCAACACCATCGCGGGCGGTGGTACGGGCGGTGATGGCGGAGTTCCAACTAACGCGACCCTGGCAAATTCGGTCACGGTGGCATGGGACACGACCGGAACGAACTACTACATTGCGGACGCGGCCAACAACCGGGTTCGTGAGGTTTCAAACGGCGCGGTCAACACCATCGCCGGTACGGGAGAACTTGGTTTCTCCGGCGATAACGGTCAAGCCGGCGCGGCCACTCTGAATTCTCCGACCGGCCTCGCCATTGACGGGTCCGGCAACGTCTACGTTGGCGACGCCGGCAACTTGCGGGTTCGCATGATCAACGCCGGCAGTGGCGTCATTACCACCGTTGCGGGCAGCGGTAACTCCTGCTTCCCCAAGACCGGAGCCTGCGGTGACGGGGGACCGGCAACCAGCGCCAACCTCACCACTCCGTACTCGGTATCTCTGGATGGCAAGGGCAACCTCTACATCGCCGACTACTACACCTGCCGTGTCCGCAAAGTGAATTCATCGGGAACCATCAGCACCTTGGCCGGCACCGGCGTCTGCGGCTTCACCGGCGACAACGGACCAGCCACGAGCGCAAAATTGAATTATCCCTATGGCGTCGCTTCTGACGCGGCCGGCAACGTTTACATCGCCGACTCCAAGAACAATCGCATTCGTTGCGTAGTTGGCGCGACGGGCGGTTGCGGCGGATCGAAAGCCGCGGTTGGCACCATCATCACCTACGCATTTAATGGCTTCGCTACCTTTAAAGGCGACGGCGGACCGGCTCTGCAAGCCGCGATGCAGGATCCTCTTGAAGTGAGCCTTGACCCCTCCGGCAACTTGTTCGTTGGCGGCGGCGCTGATCAGGTCGTGCGGCGAATCGACGGCGTCAACCAGACCGTGACCACGGTCGCTGGCGATCCTCAGTACCCGACATCTGGCGGATTCGGTGGCGATGGTGGTCCGGCGCTTCAGGCCACTTTGGACAACCTCGGCTCATCGGTGAACGCGGCCCAGCAGTTGCTGATCGCGGATACCGGCAACAACCGCATTCGTCAGGTCGACATGGTGCCCGTCGTGACCAAGTCGTATGCGGTGAGCTTCGGCAACGAAACCGTCGGACAGACCAGCCCACCGAAGCCCGACACGTTGAAGAACACCGGCTTGGCTGCGCTGCCGATCACCGGCGTTCAAATCACCGGCGCCAACGCCAAAGACTTCGCCGTTTCCAGCAATGCTTGCGGTACCGAAGTGGCGCCTGGAATCAGCTGTAAGGTCAACGTGACGTTCACGCCGCACGCTAAAGGCGCGCGAGTTGCGGCTCTCAAGGTCAACACCAGCGCCGGGACTCTGTCGACCAAGTTGACTGGCACCGGTCAGTAGCGTTCAGCAACGTATTAAGCTAAGCAATTGGCGGGCTGCCTTCAATGCAGTCCGCCTTTTTTTATTTTCGTAATCAATATAGGCGCGGGCGTCTTCTCCCGTGTAGGGCATGACTGAACCTGGACCCCGGCTATCGCGTTCTCTTGCTGAGGCTGGGCATTTCGGACTCAGCGGTTTCACTCCGACGGGATTTCTGTTGCGATAATATGGTCTCGTTACCTACAGATTTCGGCGGCTAAGTTGAGAGCCGCAAATTTCATAGGAGAATCAAGGGATGGCTAAGGCAGTTATTGCAGCGATATTTCTGGTAGTTGGGATAGTTCTCAGCACCGCTGCCAGTGGTGCTAGTCCGCATTCGGAATTCGGACCCGACTCGCTCGACTCCATCCGTTGGCGCCCGGTGCAGAGCGGCGGGGCCATTCCGGCGGGGAAAAAAGACTGCGCGGCTGCTTATCCAACTCCAGAGGCTGCTAAACACTGGACCGGATGCAAAAGCGGGGAGTATAGCCAATGCGGCGGCCCTCCCGACTGCGCCTGCTCCGACGACGACGATCGCCTCGTCTGGTATCACTGCAAGGAAGGTTCCTACGCCATCTGCGAAGACGACAACAGCTGCAAAGAAGGCTCCTGATCGCCAACCGAACCCCTTAGCGCGGCGAACCTCCACGCTTCAACAACTCATCAACCACCCGTCGTTGGCTGCGTAAAATTCTCGGGACCGCCTCCTCTAACTTTACCCAACACGGTGTCCCTTCCCACGAACCGCGAATCTCTCCCTCAGCTTCCACCTCGAATGCCGACAGCCTGACCGGAACCCCCACCGACGTATCGTAACCAAGCAGGAATCGGCATGCCTCTACTCGCATCCCGGTCTCTTCCAGCACCTCGCGACGCAAGGTCTTTTCTTCGCTCTCCCAAGGCATCCCCAGCCCTCCCGGAAAACACAGCCCTCGTCCATCATTGCGCTCGATCATCAAGACTCGACCGTCTTTCTCGATCACGCCGAAAGAACCTTTCAAACGGCCAAATATTGGGAAGGTGGAATAGAGCGGGAGCCCTACTCGTGAGATGACAAAGAAGGCCTTCTTCTTGAGCCAGTTCACGCCGGATTTCTTGAGATACGCAGAATATTGAACTCCAATGGAATGCTGACCGAGCGTGTCAGCAAAACCGCGCCTTCAGATTATCCGTTTGAGGAGCGAAAGACCATCGGCCCTTTGAAGGGAATCGAAACAGAGAGGGCGGCTGACAGACCATTGCCAACCGCCCTTTAGCGCTCAACATCGCTTACTGGTTCTGCACCAGAATCGGTTTGTAGCCAATCGGTACCGTGTTGTTCTTGATGGGCGTCGTCTTCCCATCCAGATTTCGATAATTAACGAATTGCGAGCCTACCTTGTAGTTCACTGTCTTACAGTTGCCGTTGGAACAGCTCTTCGAAGTATTCCAGATCGCCTGTGCTTCATACCCACCGCCACCCGTCAGGCTGCACTGCCATACCGCTCCTGTCGACGAACACTTGCTCGGCATGTGAGTGCCGTTCAGCCAGTTGGCGACTTCGCCGTACGCTTTACCCGGCTTCAGCAGAGTTCCGGGGAGCCTGTGGTCCTTCGGATTCGGTTTCCACAAGGGCGCATATTCGCTCGTGCTATTCCACTCAAACCAGAACAGACGCGCAATCGATGCAGACCGGTGTAGCAGGAAGAAACGTGCCACCCATCCCGCCTGAAGATCGGGATCGCTGAAATGAGACTTGATGTTGCTGCCCCAACTCGCTTCCGTATCCCAGATCGGCTTGTGGTTCTGGTTGTAGCTCTTCAGCACGTTGTAAAAGTCGGGATAGTACTTGACCAGGTTTTCCGGCTCACCGTGCTTGCCCCCCGGATCGAAAACGTACCCATGAAGCGAGATGGCATCCGAATATTGGCCGCCGCCCTGCGCGAAAAAGCTCGCCATGTAATTCAGCGGAAGCTTCCATCCCCAATCGAACGACGGGGTCAGCACAATAGCGTTTGGATCGATGCTCTTGATGATGTTGTAAGCGTCCTTGCTCATGCGCACAATCTGCGGAATTGTACCTGCCCATTCCCAGGGCGCCCACGGCTCATCCCATAGTTCCCACGCTTCAATATGAGCCGTGTTGCTGTTCTTGCTGTGCGTAGCGACTGCGGTCACGTAGTCCTTCCAGTGCTGGTCCGGTCCTGTGCCGTCCGCATTTAGGTCGTTCGGTGGGTCGCACACTCCCGGACCGCCAATGCAACTGTTATCGTGTGGATTCGAAGAGGCCCACCCCGGAGTGAATCCCAGCGTGTAGAGCACATGATCATGATGTTCCTTGGCTTTGGCCAGCCACAGGTCCATCATCGTCCAGTCGTAGTTTCCTTCGGAGGGGTTAACCTCATACCAGAATGTGTCCGTGTCCCATAGACGAAAGCTGCCAAACCGGACCGCAGGCCACGGTTCCGTCCGCCATTGCGACACCACACCGGAATTCATGCTTAGCGCGGGCAAACCTTGTCCAATGGCGAGGCTGGTTGAGACAGTAACGAACAGGCAGAGGAGGGCGGGGAAGCTACCTGAGAATTTGGCAAATCGCATCGAGTCTGGTGCTCCGGGGAAAAAGCGTGACTCCGAGTGTGGTCCCAACGCGGACTGGGTGCCGTTCCGAGCCGCTCGATCTTGCTGACATTCTCTCATTCCGCCCCACCAGGGCAAGCTCTCAGTAGTACATTCCTTGGCACCCCGGCTAGCCCTGCGATCAGTGGCCATCCCAGCCTAAAGCTGCGGCCCCGCCTAACCCGCACCCACTACGCCGATTACCCTGATTACTCCCGGTCGGTTACCCTGCAGAATGATCGAAATCCCAGTGTTTGTGCCCCCCGCCCTCCTACTTTCGGGTTGCAAGAACCTGCATCTTGATTGTTCGGCTGCGATACGACAAAATCATGAGGCTTCCTCTTTGCGGGATGCTAGAATTTGAGAATTGTTAGATTCGGGTGGCCGGTTGGGCGCCTATCCCGCAAGGCTGAACGAGTCACCGTTGCATTGATCAGCCTGCCCCCAAAATCTTGGCTTACTAGCGGAATAAATCATGAAATTAGAAATTGAATCGCGGCATCTGGGTGATATTTGCGTCCTTGCGCCTGAAGTATTTCAGGACGATCGCGGCTTTTTCACCGAAGTATTTCGGGCAGACCAGTTCAAAGCCATGGGCTTGCCCTATGAGTTCGTTCAGGACAATCATTCCGGATCAGTCCGCGGAGTCCTTCGCGGGCTGCATTTCCAATGGGAACCGCCGATGGGTAAGCTGATGCGCGTTACCCGCGGCACCGCCTTTATGGTTGCGGTCGATATTCGCAAGGGATCGCCAACGCTTGGCCAGTGGTTCGGCAGGGAAGTCTCCGCCGAAAGCCGCAAGCAGATCTGGGCACCCGCCGGTTTTGCCCGCGGCTTCTGCGTGCTCTCCGATTACGCCGAAATTCAGTACAAAGTCACCGGAGTCTACAACGGCAAAGCCGAATCTGGAATTCGCTGGGACGATCCCGAGATCGGCATCGAATGGCCGATGAAGGACGTCATCCTCTCCGAGAAGGACAAGAAAGCGCAGACTTTGAAGCAGTGGCTCTCCTCCCCTGACTCAGAGAATTTTAAGTATTCAGAAAATCACTCGTTGGTGGGAAGGTAAATTATGAAGATTCTGATTGCAGGCGGCGCAGGCTACGTTGGTTCAGTTCTGGTTCCCAAACTCCTCGACCGCGGATATCAGGTCGACGTGCTTGACCTTTTCTGGTTTGGCAACCATCTGCCTTCCGAAGCCGGAATCATTCACAAAGATATTTTCGACATCACCGTGCCCGACCTCGAGCAGTACCAGCAGGTCGTCTTTCTGGCGGGTCTGTCGAACGATCCCATGGCTGAGTACTCGCCCAGCGAGAACTTCGTGTTCAATGCCGCCGCTCCCGCCTACCTCGCCTATGTCGCCAAGAAGGCCAAGGTGAAGCGCTACGTGTACGCCAGTTCCTGCTCCGTGTACGGCTACACCGTGAACGAGCTTTATGACGAAACCCGTCCCGTCGCCTCGTCGTATCCCTACGGCATTTCCAAGCTGCAAGGCGAGCAGGCGGCAATCAACTTGGTCGACGACAACTTCTCCGTCATCTCGCTGCGCAAGGGAACCATTTCCGGCTACAGCCCTCGCATGCGGCTGGATCTCATCGTCAACACCATGTTCAAAAACGGCGTGCGTAACCGTGAGATCACCGTAAATAACCCGTCGATCTGGCGGCCGATCATGAGCATCGACGATGCCACCAACGCCTACATCCGCGCCATTGAGGCCCATGACAAAATCAGTGGCATCTTCAATATCGCTTCCGGCAACTACACCGTCGGCGAAGTGGGCGACCTGGTGAAGATGGCGATTGAAGAGCAGTTGGGATTTTCAGTCAAGCTGACGATTCATCACAAAACCGATTTCCGCAATTACAAGGTCAGCATCGAGAAAGCGGAGAACGTGCTCAGCTTCCATCCCAACCACGACGTCAAAGCCATTGTCAGAAGCCTCATCGAACACATGGATGACTTCAAAGACTGGGACAATCCCCAGTATTACAACATCGACACCCTCAAACTCCTTGAGAAGAATAAAGGCCTGCGCGGCTCCCTGGTCGAGGTGACTCGGTGAAGATTCTGTTGATTGGTGCGAATGGACAACTAGGAACGGATCTGCTGAAGGTCTGCCGCGCCGCCGGCGATACCCTGGTGCCAACCACCCACGCCCAACTCGATGTGTGTTCCGATGATCAGGTGAACGCCATGCTGGCGGAGCACAAGCCTGAAGTCGTCATCAGCACTGCCGCCTATCACCGCGTGGAAGAGTGCGAGAAGCAGCAGGCCAAGTCTTTCGAAGTGAACGCTACCGCTCCCATGCGGCTTTCCCTTGCCTGCAATCAGATCGGCGCAACCCTCGTCCACTTCAGCACCGACTATGTCTTCGGAGGCTACGAGCACCACCAGCCATTTCTTGAAACCGACCGTCCGGCGCCAGTAAGCGTCTACGGCACCTCGAAACTTGCCGGCGAGTACCTGGTCTCCACCTACGCCGAGCGTTATTTCGTACTGCGTGTGTGTGGTCTGTATGGCGTGGCCGGCAGCGCAGGCAAGGGTGGGAATTTCGTCGAAACCATGCTGAAGAAGGCTGCCGCCGGCGATGCCATCAAGGTCGTGGCCGATCAGATTCTGACTCCAACCTACACCGTCGATCTCGCCAAAGCGGTGCGCGACCTCTTAGAAACCCAGAAGTATGGCTTATATCACTTGAGTTCGGACGGAGAATGTTCCTGGTACGACTTCACCCGGTACATCTTCGAGAGCGCCGGCATTCAAGCCAATCTCTCCCCGACCAAGACGTCTGACTTTTTCAGCGCGGTCAAGCGCCCCGCCTACTCGGTGCTCAGCAAGGCCAAATTCAAGAGCCTGGGATTGTCGATTCCATCATGGAAAGAGGCTCTCCCGCGCTACCTGAAAGAAAGATCGGCAAAGCTCGCGGCAGAACAAGTTCTGCAAAAAGCCTAACTCAAAAGCTCTACCCTGGATTTTTCCAGGACAACTCGAGCGAGGCCCACCATTCGCGCCTTTCGAAGGGTGGGAAAAGGCACCCCTACCGTCCCATCGTCGCCTGGTGTTGCATCCACTTCCAGGCCGTGGACACGCTATCCCGCAAACTCCGCTTGGTCTTCCAGTTCAGTAATTTCTGGGCCCGCGCTGGATCCGCCACTAACGCCGGAGGATCTCCCGCCCGCCGCGGCACAATGTTCACCGGCACTTTCTTGCCCGTCACTTCCTCAACCATGCTGATGACTTCCTTCACCGATGATCCCTGTCCCGACCCGAGATTCACCGTGAAAGAAGGCTTGCCCGCCTGCAGATGCTGTAGCGCAATCACGTGCGCCTCGGCCAGATCCACCACATTGGTGTAATCGCGAATCGGAGTTCCATCCGGCGTCGGGTAGTCCGTCCCATACACTTGCAAAGGTCCCTTGCCCGACGCGGCCCTCAGCGTCAACGGAATAAGGTGTGGTTCGGGATCGTGACACTCGCCGATCTCCCCGCTCTCATCAGCCCCCGCCGCATTGAAGTAGCGCAAGCTGGCATATCGCAACCCGTAAGCCGAATCGTAGGATTGCAGCGCCTGCTCGAAGAACAGCTTCGAAACTCCATACGGATTGCACGGCAGCAGAGGGATATCCTCCGTGATCGGCATCTTTTCCGGCGCGCCGTACACCGAACAAGTCGAAGAGAAGATAATCGGCTGCTTGCCGCCAGCATCGCGCATGGTGTTCAGCAATGACAGCCCGCCCTCTACATTATTCTTGTAATACTTTCGCGGGTTCGCCATCGACTCCCCAACATAATGGTTGGCCGCAAAATGCATCACCGCATCGCATTTCTTTACCGACTCCAGCAGTTTGGCGCTGTCGTGGACATCGCCCACCACCATCTCAAAACCTTTGGCCAGAAAATCGAAGCCAGTCGAAAGATTGTCGTAAATAAGAACTTCAATGCCGGCCTTCCGCAACACCCGCGCCGTATGACTGCCGATATATCCCGCTCCACCCACGACTAATACCTTCACGCGATTGCTCCTTGGCTGCCGCAGGAAAGCGGCCAGCGTCGATTTGAAAGAGTTTCCAGCCCTCAAAATTCCACGGTTCGTCAGTGAGTGATCGGGAATCGCCGACAGTTGGGCCGAACATCCAAGATACGGGTACCAAACCTGCCCCGTCAACGTTCGGCAACCACGCGAGGCAGGGATTTCCCTGTGAAAATCATAGGATTCGGATGGCACAGCCGCCCATCCCTGCGAATCCGGGCCGCCAAAGGTCCCGGCATCATGCTCTACGGGGCCGCTATCGCTCTGTTTTGACCATAATTCCGGGCACTCTTCTGTTATCACAAAGGGAGGACCGGCGGCGAGAAGCGGCTATCGGATCGAAACCAATATTGCCCATCTAGTATCCTGACTCGAACTGTTTAGTTGTCCACGGCAACTTTTCTCGCAGATCAGTGTTTCGAGAGACGACGCCAAAATTCCGGACGGCCGTGGCGCGCTCGTGTGAAGGATGGAGTCCGTAAACTACTTGAGTGATTACGATCCCGAAGCGCCCCATGCCCCATCGAGCAACTCTGAACAACCTATATAGCAACTAACCCGATCGAGGAAACGGATGATGATGCGGAGAAAAATGCAGTTGGTGGTCATGCTAGCTGCAGTTTGCGGATCGTTGTTGACGCTGAGCGCCTGCGGCGGAGGTGGTTCCGGTTCATCTGGCCCCACGCAGCAGGCGAAAATTCAGCATGTCGTCATCATCTTCCAGGAAAACCGGACTCCCGACAATTTGTTTCAGGATCCGAAGCTCATCAGCGAGGGCGCTGATATTCAAAGTTACGGACTTAATTCCAAGGGACTGACGCTCCCCCTAACGCCGACCTCCATGGTCACCAACTACGATTTGAGCCACCTTCATCTCGCCTTCACTCAAATGTATGACAACGGCAAGATGGATGGAGCGGATTTGATCAAGATCTCCTGCCAGCCCGGAGCCAAAAATTGCCCGCCCCTTAATCCTTGGTTTCAGTACGTGAACCCTTCCGAGGTTCAGCCGTATTTTCAGTTGGCCGAAGATTACGTCTTTGCCGATCGCATGTTTCAAACCAACCAGGGCCCTAGTTTCCCGGCTCACCAATTCATCATTTCTGGCACTTCGGCGCCTACTCCTCCCGGCCAGCCTAACAGCGACTTTTTTGCCGCCGACCTTCCTGAGGGGGGAGGCAGCGAGAAAGAAAATGACGATGACACAGGATGCACCGCGCCCAGCGGGGAATATGTTCCGATGATTGGTCCCGGCGGCGCCACCGCGAAGATGTTTCCTTGCTTCGAACATCCCACCATCACCGACTTGCTGAACGGCGCCAGTCTGAGCTGGCGCTACTATGCGCCTTTGCCCGGATCGATCTGGACCGGTCCCAACGCTATCAAACACATGTGCGTTCCCAATTCCGCCGGCACCTCTTGTACCGGTTCCGACTGGACCAACCACGTGGTGTTGAATTATCAGCAGGTTTTGACCGACATTCAGGCGGGAAATCTTTCCAATGTGACCTGGGTGATTCCGAACGGAGCTTCGTCCGACCACGCCGAGATCACCGACGGGTCTGGTCCATCCTGGGTCGCGTCAGTCGTGAACGCCATCGGCAGCAATAGCGATCTCTGGTCTACCACCGCTATCTTCATCCTCTGGGATGACTGGGGCGGTTGGTACGATCACGTGGCGCCGCCAATCGATTCCACCTATGGATACTACGAATACGGATTTCGAGTTCCCATGATCGTGGTGTCGCCCTATGCCAAGAATTTCGTCTCGCACACCACTTACGATTTCGGAAGCATCTTGAGGTTTATCGAAACCAACTTCGGGCTCAGTGCCGTAGACCCCAGTTACGCCGACGCCCGTGCCGCCAGCGATGTTTCCGATTGCTTCGATTTCAATCAGTCACCGCGAACCTTCCAAACCATCGTCTCCAAACGCAGTGCCGAGTATTTCATCCGCGATAAAACCCCACCCTCGCCTCCGGACGATGATTAGCGCCAGGGGGGCGGCCCCCAAGATTCTTTGGAATGATGGCCGTCAGATGCGGAGCGGGTACCTTGCCCGCTCCAGCCCGCACTAAAGATGCTTGAGGCTTGCCGTATGGCTGGCGCACTGTTAGCGCCGCCATCCAACGCTTCTTCCTGACCTTGTCATGCCAACCCCTTCATACCGCCACGCAGGCGCGTCCACCACTGCGAGAGAATCTGCTGCCAGCAACAACCAATACCGTTTACGCGTAGCCCGAAAGTAACCAAATCTCCCCCACACGAATGGTTACTTCAGAGTGTCACGAACGTGCCATACACAAAAGGGAATGTCCTCCAATACACTTCCGTGTGTAGCAAGAAAGTAATGAACTCCCTCCAATCGATTCTCCCCTAAGAATTTTTGTTGCGAAACCTCTTGCAATCAGCGAACAGGCGAGACGCCGAAAATGGAGTCGCGATCAATGAAGAAATCAGTCGTTAGCTTTTTCCTCTTCCTCGGGCTGGCAGGGCTGAATGTTTTTGCTTCCCAAAATCAGGTTAATCCTCACCACCAAATGTTCAGTTGGGCGCGAAGTTCTCGCCTCGCCAAAGCGAGCCAAAACAGCCGTGGGAAACTGCAGAGTGCGCTTTCCAATCCCGCACCTACCGCGATTGGCTTCGTGAGTTCGATGCAAATCACCATGTCTGGCCTGCCCGATTCGAATTTTGCTGGCGTCGCCGGAGACTTTAATGGCGATGGTAAGAAAGATGTCGCCACACTGGTCGACACTGGAAACATCACTTCGAATTATGAAATCTCGGCCGCGCTGAATAACGGCAATGGCACTTTCAAGACCGTCCTCACTCAAACCACGGCCGCGGAATACGATCCCATCCTGGTCGGCGACATGAATGGTGATCACAAGGACGATCTGGTGATGATCCACGCCAATGGCTCGATCGAAGTATGGATCAGCAATGGCGACGGCACATTTACTTCGAAAGGTATGGTTTCCGTGACCGCGAACGTTCCGGCTGGCGCCACCCTTTCCGATGTCAACGGTGACGGCAAGCTCGACGTCGTCATGGTCGACGGAAACAACCCCGGCAGCGTTTGGACCATGCTAGGCAACGGCAACGGCACCTTCACCACGCCCAGCCCGGCTTCGGTTTCCTTCACCGGCCAGGTTTCCGTGGGTTCGGTAGCGTTCGGCGACTTCAACGGCGACGGCAAACTCGACTTTGCCGGCTCCAATGCTGCTGCCCTCAACAATGGCCAGATCCTGGTAGTTGTGGCTAACGGCTCAGGGTATCTCGCTCCCGCGGCTCTGGGAACCAGCGACGGCATCTTCGATGCCTGCTTCAACGCCGCTGGAAACTTGAGCGGTCACACTTCAGCCGCTGACATCGTCAGCGCCAACTGTCTCGACGGCACCATTACCGTCTATGTCAACGGCGGCTCCGCCAACTTCTCGACTGGAACGTACTATCTTGCGGGCAGCAGCCCGGCCGCCGTCACCATTGCCGATATGAACGGCGATGGATCCAACGACTTGGTCGTCACCGATAAGCAAGCCGCCGGCATTGAGATTCTCACTGGCGATGGAACCGGCGTCGTACAGGATAATCCGGCAGTCAGCTACGCAGTCGGCGGATGGCCGCAGACGCCCGCCGTCGTGTCCGACTTCAATGGCGACGGTCATCTCGACGCGATGGTGCCCGACTACCGCAATGGCTTGGTTTATCTCCAAGGCTATGGGGACGCAACCCTGCGCTCTGCGGTCAATTACTACGCGGCTACTCTGGCCAGTCCTCCCTGCTGCTATCCGACCTCGGTTGAGATTGCCAGCGGAGATTTTAACGGCGATGGCATTCCAGACTTCGTTGTAGGCAACGGCAACGTCACCGGCGAGAAGAGCGGCATCACCGTCTTCCTGTCCAATTCCGACGGTACCCTGCAGCGCGGCGTCACCTACTTGGGTACGGCCACCGGAGCTCAGCTGAGCTACGTCGCCGTGGCCGATCTGAATGGTGATGGAGTCCTCGATATCGCCGCCACCGACTTGGTCAACGGTGGAGTCCAGGTCTTCACCGGAGTAGGCGACGGCACATTCGCACCCGGAGCCACTTTCCCAACCGATACAGTCGTAGCGGCCACATGGGGAATCGTTGTCGGCGACATCAACGGCGACGGTCATCCTGATCTCGCTGTTGTGAACGTAACCAACGGTGGCACCACCTCCGACGTGGGCATCCTCTTAAACGACCCGCAGGGCAAAGGCAATTTCTCTCTCGTGCCCGCCAACCCTGTGCTATCCAACGTGGCGCAGGAAATCACGGCTGGCGATCTCAATCACGACGGCAAACTCGACCTCGTGGTGCCTATGTTCGGCACTTCTGGAACCCCGGGTACCGCGGTCGCGTTGCTCTTGGGCAAGGGCGATGGCACCTTCACCGCCAAGCCTGACTTCCAGCTTGTCAATGGTCCGCACACTTTCTACGCTCCAGTCGCGGCTGCAATCGCTGATGTAAACGGCGACGGTAAGCTCGACTTGCTCGTCACCACCGATGACCAGGTCACCGGCAGCTTCAACCAGGGCGTTGCCGTCAGCCTGGGCAACGGCGATGGAACCTTCAACACCCCATCGTTGTTCCCGACCTCGGCGCGAACCGGTGCCGATCCCATGGGCATCAAGGCCTTCGACATCAATGGCGACGGTCATCTCGACGTCATCACCGCCAACTACAAAAGCGGTACCGTCTCGTTACTCTATGGCAAGGGCGATGGCACCTTCTACGATCCATTAGAGTTTGCTTCCGCTCGCGAGTCCCTCGGTATCGCGCTCGCGGACGTCAACGGCGACGGGGCTGAAGACGTCATCGTCTCCGGCGACGCGCTGGCCTTCTCCGGAGTCACGGTCCTGCTCAACAGCAGCGCGGACAGCGTTGCCGTAGCGTCATCAACCAATCCCGCCAAGCACCACGTCGCAGTGAACTTTACTGCGACGGTCACTGGCTCAGGCATGCGTGATGCCACTGTGCCGAACGGCACTGTGACTTTCCTCGACGGAAACACGGCTCTCGGCACATCCACGCTCAACGGTGGAGTTGCTTCACTCAGCCTCACCACTCTCGGCGTCGGCTCGCACAACATCACCGCTCACTACAACGGCGACGGCAATCCGAGGGTCTACATCGCCAAAACCTCCACTCCGATCAGCCAGGAAGTTCTGCCTGTTCCGGATTACACCTTGGCCCCGACTCCGAACAGCCGTACCGTGAATCCCGGCAGTTCGGCGCAATACACCATCACCATGAGTCCGCTCGATAGCTACAACGGAACCGTTACTCTCTCGGGCGCTTGTCAGGGACTGCCTCAGAAGGCGACTTGCACTTTGAGTTCGTCCACATTAACCGGCTCGAGTCCGACGACCACTCTGACGATCACCACCACGGGACCGTCGGCCTCACTCGCCGCTCCGCCGAGCTTTACCCCGCAAGGTGAGTCCAATCTCTGGGCTAGCCTGGGCGGAATCGGAGTGTTTGGTTTGGTCGTCGCTGGAGACTGGAAGAAACGTAACCGGAAGCGCATGACCATCATGCTGGGAATCGTCGCTCTCATCATGATTCTCGCGCTCGTCGGCTGCGGCAGCGGCGGTTCCGGCAACGGTGGTGGCGGAGGCGGCGGTTCTACCGGCACTCCCGCAGGCAACTACACCATCACTGTCACCGGCACAGGTACCGCAGGCACCAATGGTGGCAGCACAACGCCTCACTCCATCACGGTGAAATTGACCGTCAACTAAAGGCTTGATCCAAACAGGCGAGGCGGCCGGTAATACCGGTCGCCTCGCCTTTCAAGTACCACTAAATCAATACTTTAAGATGAGCGCATTTCTAGTCGAAAAGACGTCGGAAGGGCATATCTCAAAGAATGGTTCCCGGGAGACTTTCTTCTCTACCGGGACAAAACATCTTATGTTAATGTTCGACCTAACCTCCCTCTGCCGACCCCTATTTTGATTGCCTCACGGAGATAGCCAGGAATGAAGAATTCGTCAGTCGCAGTCCTCCTGTTTTCGCTAATCTCGTGCTTGGCGCAAGCCCAGCAAGTCACTTCCTTCGATGGAATTAGCGCGTCACAACTGAGTAACAAAAGTATCGATATCGATCCCAACGGCGCGATCGGCACCAAGCAGTATGTCGAATGGGTGAACGTTTATTACCAGGCCTATGACAAGACGACGCTTGCTCCCGTTTGGTCGACGCCTCAGGTAGGAACTTCTCCTTTCAAGATCAACGGTCTTTCCAGTTGCTTGAGCATCAGTGGCGACGGTCTGGTCCAGTTCGATCGGCTCGCCTCACGCTGGGTCATCAGCGGACACACCAGCGGCGCCGGCGGCTCGTACTACGAATGCATTGCCATTTCCAATACCGATGACTTGAGTTCCAGCAAGCTCGCCTGGTACACCTATCAGTTCAACCTCAGCCCCAATCTTGGAAAGAATTCCAAAGGCCATCAGTATTTTCCCGATTGGCCAAAGATGGGTACTTGGAGCGACGGGTACTACGTCAGCTTCGATCTGCTCGACGTCGACAACAAATACGCTCCCATCGGTGTCTTGGTCTGCGCCTTCGATCGCACTCACATGCTGACCGGAGCCACGCCTGATGCGATGCAGTGTTTCAGCGACCCCGATCCGATTCCAACTTCAGGTCCGATGTATCTCGCGCACAGCCTCATTCCCGCCGACGTTGAGGGCACCACCGCTCCGCCCGCGGGAAGGGAAGAGTACTTCCTCAGCATTCAAAATCCGCCCAACGACGGCATCAGCACCACCTCAAATATCCTCAACCTCTGGGCCTTTCACGTCGACTGGACGACTCCCGCAAATTCCTCTTTGATCAACACCACCATCTCCGTTCCCGTCTACACTCCGGGCTGCTACAACCTCCTTTTCCCGATGCGGACGCAATGCGTCCCCGAACCTTCCGTCAACAACGGAACGCATTACCATATCGATTCGGTCGGCGATCGCATGATGCCGCGCATGTCCTATCGCAACTTCGGCACTTACGAATCGTTCCTCATCAGCCAAACCGTGCAGCATGGAGTGAATGGCAACAAGCAGACCGGAATTGCCTGGTATGAGTTGCGGGGAAGCGGAACCCCCTCGCTGTTCCAGAGCGGCGTCCTTGCTCCGGGCGGACCCTACCTGTTCCGCTTCATGCCCAGCATCGCGCAGGACAAAGTCGGAAACGCCGCGGTCGGCTATAGCACCTCTGCCGCTTCGATCCATCCCGGAATCCGCGCCTCCTGGTGGAATCTTCCCAAGGAAACCGCGGCCAAGGAATTGACCTTCATTACGGGTGCAGGCGACGAATTGAATTCAACTCAATGGGGCGACTACACCAGCATGACGGTCGACCCTGTTGATGGCTGCACCTTCTGGTACGTGAATGAATATTTCCCTTCGAACCAGAGTGGAGGTCAGGTGATCTGGAACACAAAGATTTCCAAGTTCAAGATCTCCACCTGCAAGTGATTTGCTGAAAGCTGAACTCGCGGTGACGGTAACCCGACAAGCGCCGTCACCTAACGAGCCAAGCGACAAAAAGCTCCAGAAGATCATCTGACTCAGGACACCATGGCGACACGATCCGCACTTTCAAACTTGATTCCTCGAACCCGAACTCACGACGACAACGACCGCACCGACATCCTGGGAGTGCGCGTCCGCCGCTGGAACCTTGCCCGCGCGCTCGACGAAGTCGAACAAAGCATCCAGCGCAACGAGCGTACCTACGCGACCTTCATCAACGTCTACAACGTCATCGAAGCTCGCCGTAATGCCGGATATTGCCGCACTTTGAACGACGCCGATTTCCCCATGCCCGACGGCGTGCCCCTGGTCTGGGCCAGCAAAGTGCTCGGTCAGCCCGTCGGAAGTCGCGTCTGCGGCCCCGACTTCATGGTCGAGATGAATAAGCGCGCCGCCGAAAAAGGGTACACCGTCTACATCATGTGTGGCGGAGATCGCAAAGCCGAGCGCACTGCCGAAGCTTTTTTGCGCATGCATCCCAATATGAAGATCGTCGGAGCCTGGACGCCACCGTGGGGCCCGATCGAAGGCAAGAACAACGACTACATTCTCGGCGAACTCGCCCGCACCCAACCCGACATCTTCTGGGTCGGCCTCGGTGCTCCACTCCAGGAACGCTGGGTATGGTCCAATCGCGATCGCATCGAAGCCCGCTTCACCGGCGCCGTCGGAGGAGCCTTCGACTATCACATCGGAATGCGTAAGCGCGCCCCGCGCTGGATGCAGAAGGTCGGACTCGAGTTCTGGTATCGCGTAGGCCAGGACCCAAGCCTGTTCTGGAAGAAGCGCCACCACCAGGACTTCACCACCTTCGTCTTGCCGGTCCTCCGGCAGGCGCTCCAGAACCGAAAAAACAAAACCACCTGAGGCTGCCCCACCCTTCGCCTCACGACGATTCAAACCGAGGCTGCCCCACCCTTCGCCTCACGACGAACTGCCCCACCATTCGCTTCGCGACGATTCAAACCGAGGCCAGCACTTTGCTTCGGGACGATTCAAACCGAGGCCAGCACTTTGCTTCGCGACGGTTCAAACCGAGGACTAGCCCACCATTTGCCTCACGACGATTCAAACCGAGGCCAGCACTTTGCTTCGCGACGATTCAAACCGAGGCCAGCACTTTGCTTCGCGACGATTCAAACCGAGGCTGGCCCACCATTCGCGATTTTCGAAGGGTGGGCAAATCATCCGGGCATCTTCGCAGATCCGGCAAACAGCGGGGCCCGGTTTTGCCCTACTCACCTCGCCAGCTCCGAAGCGACGACTGTCGCAACCTCCAGTACCTCGCGAACGATTGCATCGATATCCATTTCCTTTGCGCGATGGTTCACGATGCATGCGCGAAGGCAGAACTTTCCCTTCAATTCCGCGTTCGAGAGATACACCTTCCCGCGCCCCACGATGCGTTTCAGTAAGGCCAGATTGAAGCGGTTCCGCATCTCTTCCGAAGCGTCCTCGGTCAGAAGGTGGCGGAAGCACACTGCGCTCAGCTCCACCGGACCAACCAGCTCAAGCACCGCCGACTTTTCGATTGTCGCCGCCAGCCGTTGCGCGTGATCGAGGTCCTGCCGAATGGCGGCGCGGAATGCGTTCAGTCCGTGATAGCGCAACGAGAGCCACAGCTTCAAAGCCCGAAACCGCCGCGACAGCTCGATCGACTCCTCGAAAAACGCGAAGCCCTCAACGAGATCAGAGCTCAGTTGTTTCGCATAGTTTCCCGTATAGGTGAACGTACTTTGCGCCGAGCCGACATCTCTATACAGCAGGCACCCACAATCGAGAGGCTGATAGAGCCATTTATGCGGATCGAGCGAAAGCGAATCCGCCAAAGCAAGCCCATCGAACTTTTCCGGCGCTGCAATCGCAGCCAGCGCCCCGTAAGCGCCATCTACATGCATCCAGAGATCATGGCCGTGGGCAATAGTTGCGATTTCTCGCAGCGGATCGATTGCACCTGTGTTGACGGTGCCGGCCGACGCGACCACTGCAATCGCCTCCCGCCCTTGCGCTGTGTCTTGGCTGATCGCTCGCTCCAGTAGCGAAGGAATCATTCGGTAAGAGTCATCACATGGGATGTAATGCAGGTTTTCCCGTCCGATTCCCAGCATGGCTACTGCTTTGGGCACGGCCATGTGCACTTGCTCCGAAGCATAGATGACGCCCGCGTTCCTGTTGTAAAGGCCGCGCTCATTGGCCGGAGTTTTTTTCTCGCGTGCCATGGCCAGCCCCATCAGGTTAGCCGCGGACCCTCCGCCGGTCAGCGTCCCCACGAAGCCACGGCAGCCGACTGCTTCTGACAGCCAGCGAACCACGGTGCGCTCGATCGTGACTCCTGCTGGCGAAGAACGCCAGGCCGTAATGTTCTGGTTCAGAACTGACGCAAAGAGATCGCCCAGCCCGGCAACTGGCTCTCCCGACCCTTGAACGTATCCGAAAAAGCGTCCGTTCTGAGCCCGCGAGTTCCCAATGACATCGGTGAGGGCGGTAAATGCCTGATCGCCCATGCCGCGCTCGGGCAGGTCGGTGCCAAACAGGCGCTCGCTTTCGGCGCCAGTTGTCTGCGGAAATATCGAACGCTCGTCCAGTGTTGACAGATATTCAGCGCAGGTATCGACCACACAGGCAGCCAAACGGCGAAACTCTTCGGCGGAGACTTCTAAGGTTTTGTGCTCAATTTTAGTCACGTCGCAAGAATTCTAACTGAGCCCCATCCCTTTTTCTTCGCGAGGGATTCAAATCCACGCTGCCCAGCATCCGCGAGGGAGCCAAACGGAGGCGGTCCCACTCTTCGCGCGGAATTCAAATCGAGGCGGCCGCACTCTTCGCGCGGGATTCAAACCGAGGCTGGCCCCACCCTTCGCTTCGCGACGATTCAAACCGAGGCCAGCACTTCGCTTCGCGACGATTCAAACCGAGGCCAGCACTTTGCTTCGCGACGATTCAAACCGAGCCTGCCGCACTCTTCGCGCGGGATTCAAACCGAGGCTGCCCCACCCTTCGCTTCGCGACGATTCAAACCGAGGCCAGCACTTTGCTTCGCGACGATTCAAACCGAGGCTGGCCCACCATTCGCGATTTTCGAAGGGTGGGAAATTGGCTCCCGCGTTCAACCACTGTAGGCGAGGTGCCTGCTGCGTTCTTTGCAGAGGCTGGGGGCAGTTTCCGCCAAAATCTTGTCAAGCCCCCAAACCCACCCGAATTTATCTAACTCCATGAAACCGTTCCAAATATAAAGTCCCAAAGTTGGCATCTTTGCCCCTACCAAAATGCTATGCTTTAAGTAGAGTCAAACAAGGCGTGGCCTCTGGGCCGCGCCTTTTCTATTTCAACCCACGGATCAACCACAGTGAAAACATCCGGCATAAAAATCCTTAATCCCAAGAAGCGCGGCCATTGGGCCGAACTGCGCTTCATGGCCAAAGCCGTCGAACTCGGATTCCAGCTCGCTCGTCCCCTGGGAGACACCGCCCAATACGACGTAATCCTCGACCTCAAAGGACACTTCGTCAGCGTCCAGGTCAAATCCACTTTCTTTCAGGCCAGCAATCTGAAGCCCGGAAACTTCGTGGCCAGCCTGTTCCACATCAACGGGCCGCACCACCGCTACGAGCCAACCGACTTCGATTACCTCGCCGTCTACTGCATTCCTAAAGATATCTGGTACATCATTCCCTCCGAGGTGGCGGCGCGTAAACATGCCATCCGCGTCTGTCCCGGGGACGAACTCAATCAGTGGGAGCCCTATCGTGAAGCCTGGTATCTCCTGCACGATCGCACCCCCGCCGCTCCTCAGAAGCGAGATTCCTTCGACCTCTACGGCATCATCGAGGACTACGTCGACCCTCCCCCAATAGAAAGAGAAAGCCCCGCACCATAACCAGCAAGAATCGAACCGAAGCTGCCCGCACTCTGCGCTCACGACGTTTCAACCCGAGGCCGACACTTTGCATCGCAACGAGTTAAAACCGAGGCCATTCAAACTGAGGCTGGCCCACCATTCGCGATGTTCGAAGGTGGGTACGCTCGCCTGGGTGACCCGGGGCTTTTGATCTTCGCTGATATCACCACATTGTGGTTGCCCCGTCCGAGCACTCTGCGAAGGGCGGTAGTGGAAGGCCTGCACTATGGGGTTTCGCGAACGGATCTTCTACTTGAGGCTGGCCCACCATTCGCGATGTTCGAAGGTGGGTACGCTCGCATGGGTGACCCGGGTGCTTTTGATCTTCGCTGATATCACCACATTATGGTTGCCCCGTCCGAGCACTCTGCGAAGGGCGGGTAGTGGAAGGCCTGCACTATGGGGTTTCGCGTAAGGATCTTCTACTCGAGGCTGGCCCACCATTCGCGATTTTCGAAGGGTGGGACGCTGACTGAACTTGAACGTTGGGCCGGTGGCCCAGGTTCGCGCTGCTCTCTGGCGCTAACCTGGGAACCGGAAGACGCCCTGCGGGATGGGTGATCCATTCAAGACAGATCTTGGCTTGTGTGGGACCGCGCTGAGGCTGCCCCGACGCTTGGCTTCACCGGATTGAAACCTGAGGTGGACTCAGCCTTTCGCTTAACGGTAATTCAAGCGAGGCTGGCCCACCATTCGCGATGTTCGAAGGTGGGTACGCTCGCATGGGTGACCCGGGTGCTTTTGATCTTCGCTGATATCACCACATTGTGGTTGCCCCGTCCGAGCACTCTGCGAAAGCCGGGTAGTGGAAGGCCTGCACTATGGGGTTTCGCGTAAGGATCTTCTACTCGAGGCTGGCCCACCATTCGCGATTTTCGAAGGGTGGGACGCTGACTGAACTTGAACGTTGGGCTGGTGGCCCAGGTTCGCGCTGCTCTCTGGCGCTAACCTGGGAACCGGAAGACGCCCTGCGGGATGGGTGATCCATTCAAGACAGATCTTGGCTTGTGTGGGACCGCGCTGAGGCTGCCCCCACGCTTGGCTTCACCGGATTGAAACCTGAGGTGGACTCAGCCTTTCGCTTAACGGTAATTCAACCGAGGCTGGCCCACCATTCGCGATGTTCGAAGGTGGGTACGCTCGCATGGGTGACCCGGGGCTTTTGATCTTCGCTGATATCACCACATTGTGGTTGCCCCGTCCGAGCACTCTGCGAAGGGCGGGTAGTGGAAGGCCTGCACTATGGGGTTTCGCGTAAGGATCTTCTACTCGAGGCTGGCCCACCATTCGCGATTTTCGAAGGGTGGGTACTCACTCCCGCGTTTCAACCAATTGAGGCGAGGGTAGCTGGTGGCCCGTTCAAACCCGATTTTGGCTTGAGTCGGACGGCACTAGAAGGAACATTTGACGCCGTGCAAATTACTTGGCCAGATACTTGATGAGTGTATAACCCGAATCAGAAAGCGTCTTTGTTGCCGTTATCCGACGCAGCTTGCATGGGCATACCGTGAAGAGCTCAGTGTTATAGCTGTGTCCGCGCCTCATCAATCACAAAAATAAAATGAAGAAGCTATCCGCTTGGGCCAGCCAAGCGGAGGTCGTAGTCCTTCGCGTCTATGCCCTTCGGCACTTGGTCAAAGTCCTGTTTTCTCACAGCCGCTGAATAACGGGGCCGGGTTCAACTTGTAAAAAAAAGTCGAACTTCAGGGAGTGTGTCTCTCTACTACGCCGGTAATCGAATGAGATACGAGCGAACATGTCCACCGAAGACCACGATAGACCGTCCAGAAAACGCCGAACAGACGAGACTAACCCTGATTCATATTTAACCAGCAGCCACGACCGCCGCCTATGCAAACAGAAATTCTTTCGTCCGTAACTCTTTGATCGTGTCGCGCAGCTTCGCCGCTTTCTCGAACTCAAACCGTTTTGCCGATTCCCGCATATCGCTTTCTAACTTTGCTATGTACGCGTCCAGTTCGCCTTGCGACTTGAAATCGGGAATGCCATCCGCCTCCGCCGCCAGATCGGCGTAGTCGGCCTGGACAATGCCCGCCAGCGTCATATCCAGCGGCCGCACAATCGATTCCGGCGTGATCCCGTTCGCCAGGTTGTAGGCTTCCTGGATAGCGCGCCGCCGGTCGGTCTCGTTCATCGCCTTCTTCATCGAGTCGGTCATGCGATCCGCATAGAGAATCGCGCGGCCATTCAAATTGCGGGCGCAGCGTCCGACCGTCTGAATAAGTGCGCCGGCCGAGCGCAAGAAGCCTTCTTTGTCGGCGTCGAGTACCGCAACCAGTGAAACCTCGGGCAGATCGAGTCCTTCGCGCAAGAGATTGATCCCAATGAGCACATCGAATTCTCCGCGCCGCAGGTCGCGCAGAATCTTCACCCGCTCCAACGTCTCGATCTCCGAGTGCATGTAGCGGCACTTCACCCCAACTTCGCTGTAGTACTCGGCGAGATCTTCCGACATGCGCTTGGTAAGTGTTGTCACCAGAACCCGCTCGCCGCGCGATACGCGTCCGCGAATCTCGTGCAACAAATCGTCGATCTGTCCTTTGACTGGACGTACTTCAACCGGCGGATCGACCAGACCCGTTGGCCGGATGATCTGCTCAATCACCACCCCGGCCGATTTCGTCAGCTCATAAGGCCCGGGAGTGGCCGAAACGTAGATCATCTGGTTCATGCGGTGTTCGAATTCGTCAAACGTCAGGGGACGGTTGTCCAGCGCCGACGGCATGCGGAATCCGTACTCCACTAGCGTCTCTTTCCGCGAGCGGTCGCCATGATACATGCCGTGAAGCTGGGGCACCGTCTGGTGCGACTCGTCGAGGAACATGACGTAATCGCGAGGGAAGTAGTCGAGCAGCGTCGGCGGAGGCTCGCCCGGCATGCGGCCCGTGAAATGCCGCGAGTAGTTTTCGATGCCATGACAGTAGCCGACCGACTTGATCATCTCCAGGTCGTACATCGTTCGCTGATGAATGCGTTGTGCTTCGACCAGCCGGCCTTGTTTTTCCAGTTCCGCCTCCCACCAGCCCAGCTCTTCTTTGATCGACTGGACGGCGCTGGAGCGCGTTTCCGGCTTCATGACGTAGTGGGTCTTGGGATAAATCGGCAAACGCGTGTACTTCTGCTTCACCGTGCCGAACAGGGGATCAATCTGAGACAGGGACTCGATTTCGTCCCCCCACAGCTCGACCCGGTACGCCATATCGTCATACGTTGGGAATATCTCGATGACGTCGCCCCGCACCCGGAAAGTCCCGCGCCGGAAGTCGCCGTCCGTGCGCTCGTAGAGAATCTCAACCAGCTTGCGGGTGATGTCTTCCCGCTTGATCCTCTGTCCCCGTTCCAGAAACAGCAGCATGCCGTAATAGGCTTCCGGAGAACCCAAGCCGTAAATGCAGCTGACTGAAGAAACAATCAGAACATCCCGCCGCTCAAACAAAGACCGCGTCGCCGAAAGCCGCAGCTTATCGAGCTCGTCGTTGATGGTCGATTCCTTCTCAATATAAAGATCCGCCGCCGGAACATAAGCCTCCGGTTGGTAAAAATCATAGTAAGAGACGAAGTATTCGACGGCGTTGTGGGGGAAGAAGGTTTTGAACTCATGGTAGAGCTGGGCGGCCAGGGTTTTGTTGTGGGCCATGACCAGGGCCGGGCGGTTGACCTGCTCGATCACTTTGGCCATGGTGAAGGTCTTGCCGGATCCGGTGACGCCGAGGAGGACCTGGTGTTGCTCGCGGTCGTACAGACCGCGGACGAGCGATTCGATGGCGGTGCCCTGATCGCCGCGGGGCTGGTAGTCGCTGACTAGCTTGAAATCCATAGAGGGAGTCTGGGTGTAGCTTACCTCTAGTGTATCAAGGCCAGAGATGCGAAAAACCGCGCTCCGGACCCCTGTTTTGGGTGCGGAGCGCAGCGAGTGGAGGATGGTGAAGCGTGCAAAAGACCGGGGTGGAATGCCTTACTGAGGATTGGCAACGAAGCCAGTGGCGACATCGCCTGTGCCCCAGAAGCCTACCAGTTGGCCCTTGTCGTTGATCCCGTTGACCAGAGTGGTGCCGACGCCGTTGGGATCGTCGATGGACTGGTAGTTGGTCTTGTTCAGGTCGTGAGTGAAGCCGTGGGTCGCGCCCGAGCTGTCGGTGTAGAAGCCGACCACGATCTGGTTATTGTTGATGCCGAGGGCCTGGGTTCCAGTGCTGCCGGGGAAGTCCAGAGTGAAGAGACGACCTTGCACTTCGGCCCAGCCGTGGCTGACGTTACTCGAGTCGATGTAAAAGCCACAGACGTTGCGGGCATTGTTGAGGCCGGTGGCCTGAGCTCCGCCTACCGCTCCGGGGATGGTATAGACCTCGAACACTCCGCCAAGCTCATCGTAGACGTAGGGGAAGTCGGGGGTCAGGTTGTTGGGATCCATGCTGTAATATCCGGCGGCCTGGCCCACATCGTTCTGGCCGAGCAACTGGTTGAAAGCGGATCCGGGGTAGTCGACGCTGAAGAACGCGCCATTGCTATCGAAGAAGCCGTGGGTGGCGTTGGCTCCGTCAACGTAGAAGCCGGCGGTCTTGCCCTTGTTGTTGATGCCGATGACCTGAGTCATGGCAGAGTTGGGATAGTTCTCAGAAGTGAATTTGTTGGGAAGGACCAGGGTGAATCCCTTGTTGCTGTTGACGTTGTGATAGCCGGCGATCTTGCCGGAGTTGTTGATTCCGAGCAGCTGGGTGAATTTGTCCTTAGGGAATTTGATGTCGGTGAACTTGTAATTGACGTTGGCGTCCTGGGCGAACAGCGAGGTGCTGCACAGAAGGGCCGAAGCGAATAAGAGAGCGATGCGATTCATGGTTGTTTCTCCTCTGGGGATGAGTTGCTTTATTAGTCGAAGAGCGCGGATTTGATTCTTTTTTCTGCGCTCACTTATAAAGGCGACGTTTGGCGGTGGATTCCCTCATGAGGAGCAAAGAAATTTTTTGGGGGCTGAGAAATTAGCAGGGGCGAGAAGTGACGTGATCCGGGTCAGATGGGAATCGGATGGGAAGGCGAAAACCGAAGACAGGGGCGGTCAGCCGTAGGGAAGGATTTTATTTAGGTTCAAGATCGATGATTCCCGTCTACATTCCCGTCCGGCCACGCTGGGCGACAACAGTGGAGTCAGTTCCGTCTGTCGCTGCATTTTTCGTCCCCGCATCATTGTCGTCCCCTTCGTTGTCAGATTGAAGCCAAAGCGTGCGGAAGCTGCGTCATCCCTCGCGGTCAAGAAAGCTAGGAGTGTTTATGGATGGGGTAAGGGGTTAGAGCTACACCACAGAGGTCACGGAGAATCACAGAGGGCGCGAGTGATCGCGCCCTTCTTCTTGGGCCGTGGAGCTTTCACTTCCCAGGTTAGCGTCCAACGAACGGACGCGAACCTGGGCCACCGGTCCATCGCGCGAAGTTGCTGGCCACGGCGCACGCCCGGGACATCTTTCTTTACAATTTGGAACGCGCGAGGGAGCAGCTTTCGACGATGGGCGTGCGATTATGAGGGTCGGGTCGAAGTCGAATGTTAGTGGACAGCGCGCGGGCGTGAACGAATGGGCATTTTCCTCACGGTCAGTCTCCCATCCTTCGCCACCGAACGGCGAAAGGATGGGGCAACCTGAATAAAGCTAGTGGATCAGAAGGTTGGGCCAGCCCCCAGGAGAACTGTCCCTAGTTTCTTTGTCTCACCCGAAGGGTGCACTCCAGTGCGCTCCACCCGTCTGTCCCCAGTTTTCCCCCTCTCGATGATTTTCGTCGCGCAAAGCCCCAGCCTCCGCACAGGGCGCGGTAGGCTTGGGCAACCCGATTTACGGCGATCCGTTACGCGACAGGCGGCCAATGCTCGTCGCACCGTAGGGATTGCGGACTCACGTTTCCGTATTGGCGCAAACAATCGGGGCCAGTTCCGTCTGTCCCCGCATTTCCACCAGAAGCTTACTGGATGCCCTGACGCAGGCAACGATTGCGGAGCCTTTGTTGGATGGAGATTCCCAATTCGAGTCGAAAATCCAGGAACGTCCCGTCTGTCCCCAGGTTTTCTGTCCCCAGGTTTTCCTGTCCCCAGGTTTTCCCCCAGGTTTTCCCACAGGCTCGGTCACTTGGTCAACCACCAAAAAGCCAACCCTATCGGCAGGGCGAGAAGCAACAGACTCTCGAAGCTCACCCGAAGCCCGTAGGCCGTCCTGTTAGGGACGCTCGGGAGTTTCAGCCAGGACCGATACACATAAGCCGGGATGACGATCACCGTAGGAAGGACGAGCAGTACCGTGAGAGTTGCAAAGCTCCAGTACACCAGTGGCCCCGGTCGCAGACGGGAATCCAACGGGGGAAGCACCCAAGCTGCCAGCACGAAGAACACGGCCCACGACAACAGCACAAAGCCGAGATGCTTTCCTGTTCCGATCTTGGCCGCTAAGAATGGCATTCAGGAGAACGCCCCTCCACCAGAGGACCTGCCTGACCGACCCTCACCCGCTCCCGGATCGGAAGCCCTGGCCGCCCAGAAACACCAGCAGCAGGCACCCTGCTCAGTGGTTGGATCGTGGCGCGGTTGGTTCGGCGGCCCATTCCCCCAGCAATATGCCCAACACTATTTCCTTTCTGGTAGGGTAGCGGACACCGGCGAGAGACTATCCAAAACCGCCACGACCGACCAGACCAAAGCCACATAAAATAGAAAACGACCCAAAAAATCAAGCTTGAGTTCGCTTAATTGGCTAAACACTCCTGGGCCTTCCAGCACCACACTCGTTCCCAACAGAACTCCGCAGAGCAGCAGATGAGGCAGCAAACTAGTGAAGCGCCTCCCCTTCTGGCTGTGCTTCAAAAAAAATACCAAGCGCGTCGCGAGGGCGGCCAACGCCAGCACCGCAAAATATGTGGCCACGATGCCGATCCAAAGGTTGCGGGTTGCGACTCCTTCGAGCAAGCGAGACTGCCAGCTTCGCTGCAACCAGTGATCCAATGTCTCCATCATCCACAGCCAAGCAATCGATAAAGGCCCAGACCAATAGAGCACTCCACGAGTATTCATATAATCCTATGAACAGCCAGGGTCTTTAAACGCCTCCGAGTATGCAGCGTACGAGCCCTTGGCCGCAGATCCAAAGATAACCAGGGGCTGGGCTGTGAGCCACCCTGCAACTCCAAGTCCGCACCCGAGGACGCCTCCTGTACAACCCGCGGTTGTAGCAATTCCAAATGCCCACGCCTCGGAATTAGCGAACGTCTTCATGAAGGTCATTTGCGCGTGCTGGACATTGTCCGTCATCTGTTGTGCCGTGCAGGGAGGCTTCGGCTTCTGTGGTTGTGGAGTCTGTGCCTGAGGAGTGCCGTTGTTTGCGGCGAGCTCGGTACCACAGTTAGCACCTGTGCAGCCAGGTTCTTGTCCAACACTACCCGTAGCGCTGCCAGTTACGATGATAGACCAGACCGGAGCCTCGGAGGTGCCTGTGTTTATCACTGTCGTGCTAAATGCCGGCTGCGTCGGGTCCCAACCGGGAATGAATCCACTGGTGAACGAGAGCAGCCAGCTCAGCCCATTGTAATATCCCCCCTGACAGACGGCTTGAGACTGGTTCGCCGGAATCGGGCATGCTCCCGGCGGCCCCAGCCCGCTGGGATCGGTCACACTTACCGGACTGTTCCCCACGTAGGCATAGCGATTCCAACTCTGGGGATTGGCCGGATCTGCCGATTCGAAGCCTGCCGGATCGGACACCGTCCAGCGCGCCTGCGAACCAGAATATAAGCGCGTCTCGGACTTGTACAAGTAATCTTCCGAGTCGTAAAGCAAGCCAGCAAAGTCGTCCCCAGTGCCGGCCAGGCTGCAGGTGTTGCCGTCTCCGTAAGGCAAAGAAGTACAGGTGCCGGACAAGCCTCCGGCCAGGTTCGGAAAACCTGGGGAAAACCTGGGGGGGAAACCTGGGGGGGAAACCTGGGGACAGACGGGACGTTCACCGAGTTTTTCAGGCCACGAAACTAACGTTGATTTGCGGCAGGTCTGGCGTAGGCTTCTTCGGTCGGCCTCCCTTTTGTGGTGCCAGGGGGCGCAACATGACTTTCTCCAACTGGGCCACGAAATCCTCCCCACCGAGAGGACGTCCGGTATGGGTACACTGCCGCAACGCGGTTATCTCGAACTCCGTCGTCCCCTCCGCCAAGAAGCGGCGCCACCCGGTCGCCGACCAGCGCTTAGCCCAGCGCTCCATCTCCAGCCTCACGTCGGGACTCGCCGCCCCGCCGCAGTGCGCCAGCGCGCTCGACCACTTCCATTCCTCTGCCACTGGCACCATCCCGGCGCGGACCGGATTTCAACTCCACATAGCGCAAACCCTCCCACAGATGCCCTTCTTCCAGCGGACAGGAATAGAATCGCCCTTGCCAGACATGGCCGCTGGACCCCTGCCGCGCATTCCAGTAGGTCGCGTACCGACCGTGCGCCTGCTTCAACGCCTGCGCCAGAGCGTCCTGCGAATGAGGCACCGCGATCAGATGCACATGGTTCGACATCAGGCAGTAACCCAGCAATCCCAGCCCATGCAGCTCGGAATATTGCCGCAACAATGCCAGGTAAGTGGCGCGATCCGCGTCGCTGCCGAGAATGACTTGCCGGCCATTTCCCCGCTGCGTAACATGATGCGGGACATCAACGGCAACCACGCGAGCAAAACGGCCCATGGGACTACCCTGTTAGAAGCTTACTGGATGCCCTGACGCAGGCAACGATTGCGGAGCCTTTTTTGGATGGAGATTCCCAATTCGAGTCGAAAATCCAGGAACGTCCCGTCTGTCCCCAGGTTTTCCCGGAATCCTTTGCCGCCACTTGTTACCTGGTGACACATGAGACATGAGATTGGAACTGTAATAGCTCGTCGCCACTATTTTCATTCACTCGACAGCGCCACACCTTTTGCGGAAGTGGAAATCGGGGCACCGACTAAGTCGCCCGAGGCCGATGGCGAGTACATGTGCTCCTACCGGCTGAGGTCGTCGGCAGCGGAGCGCGCTGAGACTGTGTACGGGATCGATGAACTGCAGGCCCTCCAGCTGGCCCTAGGGGATGTTGAAGCTAAGCTGCGGGGCATCGAGCAATCGGCAGGTGTACGGCTCCGTTGGCTAGGAGGACAAGAGGGTGATCTGGGTATCCGAATCCCAAGCTTTCACGGCTGAAATGTCAAAGGTGCTTATGACCTGCTCCCCAATTTCCGATTGGAAACGGCTTCGTGCCAGGGCCTGTTTTGGCCGGTGCCGGCGGCATTCTTGAAAGTATATGCATCCTAGTGGAGCCTTGCGGTGTTTCGGAGCTATTTGTTGGCGGGGCGCTATTCCTAGGCTCGGAGGAACACAGTCCAGTGCTGGTATCTTGTCCCAAAGCCTTGGGGGACAGGAAAAGATTGTGTGGAAATGGGGAAACAACGGGCAGTGCTCGGGAACTGCAAACGAGGGCGACGCCCTTCGTTTTTAGAACGCCACGGCCTTCGCTAATTTGGTTTGTAAGACATGACGGGAAACGGACTACAAAATGTCGGTTCGTGGGACGGGTGGCCCGCCCTTTCTGAATTGATTTTCCTATCCCACTAAGAAACTGAGGGTGCCCCGCTCTTGCGTTTTTTGCAAGGGCGGGAACGATGCTGCCAATATCATGAGCTTTCCTGCCCAGCGGCTTGCATCGCATCTACGGCGCTCACCACCTGCACTTTATCACTTGTTCGTGCTATCGGCGCCTAGCTCTACTCGGAACCGCTCGGGCACGAGACCGGGTTCTCTCGATCCTTGGAGCAAACCCGGCAAGGCTACCGCTTGGTTGTCGTCGGCTATGTCATCACGCCAGAGCACATACATATTCTGATTAACGAACCGGAGGTAGGAACCCCCTCCACCGTGATGCAGGTGCTGAAGCAACGCACGGCGCATGCTCTGTTGCCAAAACGAAGACGTCGCGATCCACGCCAGCGCGAGATGTTCGGCGAAGAGCAGCGGCGTGCGTTCTGGCAAGCCCGCTTCCACGACTTCAATGTCTGGACCGCGAAAAAACGGCTGGAGAAGCTGCGCTACATGCACGAAAATCCGGTCAAGCGTGGACTAGTGAAATCGCCCGAGCAATGGCGATGGAGCAGTTGTCGCTTTTACCAGCTAGGTGAACCTGGGCTGGTACGAATCAATGAAGGATGGGGAGAGATTTCGTTTCGTGATCGAGTAGCGTGAAGGGTCTGACTCTGGAATCTCTTGGTGCCGGCAGCATCGTTCCCGCCCTTGCAAAAAACGCAAGGACGGGGCACCCTCAGTTTCTTAGTGGGATAGGAAAATCAATTCAGAAAGGGCGGGCCACACGTCCGAAAGGATGGGGCAACCTAAATAAAGCTATCGAGCAGAAAGGTTGGGCCAGCCCCCGGATTTAGTTCGGGCCTGTCCAATGCGAAGGCAACGGCAGCGGACAAGAATGTCCGCTCCACACGCGTGCAAAGGCAGCGGGCAGGAATGTCCGCTCCACACGCGTGCAAAGGCAAAGCGGACAAGAATGTCCGCTCCACACGCGTGCAAAGGCAAAGCGGACAAGAATGTCCGCTCCACACGCGTGCAAAGGCAAAGCGGACAAGAATGTCCGCTCTACACATGTGCCATGGCGGGCGTAGGTTTGGTCGGGTCTGTCTGTGCCTGCATTGTTGTCGGTGCATTGTTGTCCCTGTATTGTTCTGTCCCTGCATTGTTCTGCATTGTTCGAGCGCTTAAACCTCCCGGCGGGTGGTATTCTTTCTCAACCGCCACCGAGCCTGCATCCGATACTTCGTCAAGAGGCTACCCATGATTGAACTAGCTGGATTCGATATCGTTGCCGAAGTGTCGGTGGACACACTGAGCGACTCCGTAAATGAAAACCCCGTAACGCTGCCGGACGGCAGCCAGGTGTATTTGTTCGGAGGAAAGTTCACGCTCTCGATGCCGCTCTCTCTTGCGGGAATCGGGGACTTCACGGTGAGCGGATTTTGCGAAGCGTATTTGGGTGGGGTGGAGCGTACAGATCAAATCCAAATCACTTTTGATTTAACCGATGGTGCATTGGCATTTGTGGCGGGCACGATCCGGCATGTCACCGCAGAGGTCACGATAACTGCTCAGATCATTTTCGTCACCGACCCGTCGGCGGATGCTCCTCCCAATCAAGAGGTCCCTGCAGTAAAGACATCAGCCGCGGTCGCTGGGGTGGCGATCGATCCCGCATCGCTGTCCGCGATTGACGGGCTTCTTGGCGCTGGCAAGGGAGCGCAAGTACAAACCGAAATCCAAAATGGAATTCAGTTATGGATCCGTACCCAGACTGCGATCACGGCCAACAAGTTTAGTTTTTTGGTTGAGCCAGGCAAGGACAGCCACGATTCAATGACGTTATCTGCCGACCCTGAGGTGATGTGGATCGACAAGTTCACGCTGGGTATTTTTGGCCACTATCGGGCGGCTGCAACTGGGGGAGACGTTTCGCTGAAAACGGATATCGACATCATCCAGACAGAGCCGGAATTTGTTTACACAGGAAATGATTTGCTCAGCCTGGTGCCGGCGCGGAGGATCGCGGTATTGGTGTCAGCCCAGGGCTTTCAGCTGACCATGGCCTGCCCGACCATCACCAACAACGTCATTCGCGATCTGGTGAGTCAGAACACTCTGCCAAG
Source organism: uncultured Acidobacteriaceae bacterium (assembly GCA_963708575.1). Lineage (GTDB taxonomy): Bacteria > Acidobacteriota > Terriglobia > Terriglobales > Acidobacteriaceae > DASVWZ01. The sequence continues at coordinate 1,927,590 of CAVPTB010000007.1, read as the reverse complement.
TTACATCGCCGATGTGCAAGCGAGTTTGGGAGCCTCAATTCAGAGGGAGATGAATGCGAGGTTCGGCCAGTATTTCGCCGATGAACTGAAACAGCATCCGTTTATTGATGCGCTGGCGCGAGCCCAGGCCCACATCCAGTCGGACGTCGACAATGCCATCGCGAGCGAAGCTCAGGCAGAATTGAATATCTGGCTTGACAGTCTGGACGGACAGGCCGCGATCGCTGCGAGCGTCCCGCCTTCCTGCGGAAACGGAACTGTGGAAGCGAGCAGAGAGAAGATGCCCGATCCATTTCCGGATGCGGTGGCCATGCTGCGGGAGTTGGACCTGACGCTGGAGCAGGGATACGTCAACTTTTATGCGAAGGTGGGCGGAAATCTGCCGGTGTGCGGCGACTTCACGGTTACACAATCCGGCCAATTGCGCGTAGTGGTCGATACGACAACCTTTAAGGTTGCTCCTCTATTTTCACAAGGGCCTCCGGATGTGGATATCAGCACAAATATCGTGTGTAAGGCGGTGGCATCGGCGCTGCTGGCGATGTTTACTTCTGCGACGTGGGGAACGGCCACGGTTTTCATTGGCGCGGCGATAGGGGAGTCAATCGGTGAAGGTCTGATTGCAAGCACGATCCAAAAGAAAATCAGGAGCGCGGAGGCAGGAGTTGGTGCAATCACCCCTAAGTTGCCTCCGGGGTGCCATCTGATTGACATCGAGATTGAGCCGGTCGGGATCAAAGCACTGGCACTCTATGGACGCGACTACAGCCACTACAATAATTTTGTTCCTGGACTCAAGGTGATAGCGAGGCAGCTTTCGCGAGAGTTGCAAGGACAGCCGAGCGAAGGCCAAATGCAGGTCGCAGCCACGCCGGCAGGGTGCCCGGCCGGAGTTTTCGCATACATAAAGACCGTATACGACACGAGCTTCCAAGTTTCGCTTACCTCAATGGATTTACCGCTGCCTCTCGAAGTAGAGGGGTGGCAGTTGCAGATTGGAAACTTTGAGTACACGTCGCTAGGCAGTGAGATCAACGACATCAAGCTGCCGGGACCGTACTGGACGGGATCGATTGCCGAAATCGTTTCGCCCACGGTTACGCTCGAAGGAAGTGTTTGGCACACAGAACCGCCGCTGGATGGAGTTCTGGCAACAGAAGATGTTGCCGTGGACGTAGCCGGAAACAACGATTCGGGATGGACCCTGAATTTCTCTGGCGATTCAGGTTGCTTCTATGTACAGGTGTCGGCAGAAGCGAAGGATGGCGACGGCAATCCGTATAGCGCTTCGACTTTCCTCATCGTCACGGGTGAGGTGGTGACGTTTGGTGCGGATTATCAGAAGTATAAAGCCGATTGTGACCAGAAAACCTGGCGAGCACTGCTAAACGCCTTGTCAAAACTCAAGCCGAAGGTGATCCGGGGACGTGTTGCGCCTGGAGCGCCCGTGGAAGGAGAAGCGCAGAAGAACCAGCAGCAAGAAAATCCAGCACCCAATACATCACCCCAGCAAGCGGCGGCGCAATTGGTGATGGACCAGGTCCGATCAAGGCAAGCCGGAGCGCTCACTACGTTGCGGCAGGCGGTACACGAATTCGGCGGCGGCGTTTTGCAGGTGTTGAAGGGGGGCGCCGGCGAATCTGAGTAATCTGCCGGCTGATGGCTGGAAGGCGGGGAAAGCTACACCACTCGTGGCTCACATTGCAAAGGAGGGCGCTTCCCGGTCAGGTGGGGTCATGAATGAGATCTTCCGAAAGAATGTTGACGGGTGGTTAGGGAAGCGTGAAGTTCACGGTGATCTGGGTCTGAATCTCGAAGGGCTGACCGTCGAGGAGGTAGGGGCGGTACTTCCACTGCTTGACCGCGTCCATGGCAGCCTTGCCAAGGACCGTGTCTCCTTTAATTTGCTTGAGACCAGTGATGTTTCCATCCTTACCGATGGTCGCGAGAAGTTCGACGGCGCCTTGCAGGCGAGCCTGACGAGCTTGTTGCGGGTAGACAGGTTGAACCCGTTTGATCTGGAGGCCTTGAGCCACTCCCTGAGAAACCTTGAGCGACGAGATCGGCTGAGTGACGGTGGCGGTGGGCGCTGACATGATGCCGGAGAGCGCCTTATCCGACGAGTCGGAGGTGGGCGACAAAGCGCTGGCCGAGGGCGGCTGAACGTTCTCGGCGGGCGCTGGGCTGGGCGCAGCCGGCTTGCTGGATTCGCTTTTCACCACCAGCGTTTCGGCAGCTGGTTTGGCGGTCGCGACATTTTTGGGCGCCGACGATCCGATATAGACATCGGGCGCGCTCTTGCTCGGAACTTCGGAAGCAGTAATTGATTCGGGAGCCGTGGTGGTGCTTGGGGCTGGCGGCTGCGCGGAACCTTTCGGATCAGCGGTAGTCGGCGAGGAAGCTGGCGCCGGAGTCACTGACGAAGGCACTTGCAACGATGAGCCCAGAGTCGAAGCAGGGGCCGAGGGAGCCGGGGATGGCGGAGTTGAAACCTGCTCCGTGGAATGCATTTTGTTCCAGCCGAAATACCCTGCGGCAGCTGCTACTAAAACGATCGCGGCAACGACGAGAAGTTTCTTGCTGCCGCCTCCGCCTTCCGAATCATGCTTCGCCGGTTTTGATCCCAGAGAAGAGAACGTTGGTGGCTCGACTTCGGTAGGCGTGGGTTCGTCTGCAACAGAAGGAACCGGTTCTTTCGCCGGCGCCGGAGCGGCCGCTGCACCTTGGCCGAAACCGCCCGCAGCGGGAAATGCGCGAGGCGGCTCTGTGGACTTGGCGGTGCTGGAGTGATCCGTGGTTTCGTGAGCTTCAACTTTGACCGCGGCTGGAGCGGTTTGACCGGCCCAAGCGGGCGTTGATGATTTTTCGGTGGACTGCTGCTGCCAAGGCGAACCCTTTTTCGACGCCTCGATGGTGGCAGATTCGGCGGGACGTTTGGTCCCTGCGAGCGGATCTGGCATGGATTCGAGGAAGGCCACTTCGGTCGAGTCCGGTTTGACCTCGGGGTCATTCTCCACTTCGAACATCGAAGCGGCTGGAGCCGGAATCGCTGAAACCTGTGGTGGCGGGAAAACGGGTAAACGAGGAGCGGAAGGCTCGTGAGTTGGCGGTACGCTCGGCGTGCTGGCAGTGACGGGAGCGGCAGTCACCGGATGTGCGGGAACTGGAGCCGGAACGCTTGGACTGGGTGTTACAGATGCTTTGGCGCCCTCATTCTTGCGCAGCAGGCCGCGCGCAACGCGCAACGTGCCTTTGGCTTGTTCGACATTGATGGGCTTGGTGAGGACCAGATTCGCCCCCAGACGAAATGCCTTAGCGACTCCACTTTGACCCTCGACGACTGCCACGGACAACGACTGCTGATTGAGTCCAGAACCCTTGGCACTTTTGAACAGCAGGCCGGCGTTCTGCTCGTTGTCACACTCGACCACAATGGCGTCAAAGTGCTCAGCCGTAAGCTTTTTGACCGCAGCGAAGGGCTCGTTGCAGGGCTCGACCTGGAAATCCAGTTCGCTCAGGACTTGGGTGACGACGCGGGCGGTCTTTTCGTCAGGACAGAAAAGGAGGGCTTTATAACTCATAGCCAAATCGTAGGTACACAGGTGTCCAGCGGCAAGTAACGGAGGTAATAAGGTTGGGACGAAATGTTGCGCCGTATCTTTACTTATAGGGATAGGGAAGGCCCGGGTTGGACGGCTATAGGCCTACAATCTCGGCATGCGGGTGCCGCTTTGGCTGAAGGTGGGATGGACGGTATGGCTGCTGGTGTGGGCGCCGCTGTATTGGCATCAGTACGGTGCGCAGAACTTTCTATTCTTTTGTGATCTGGGAAATATCCTGATTGGGGTTGGGTTGTGGCTGGAGTCGCCGCTTATTTTCTCCTCGCAAGCGGCGGGGCTGCTGGTCTTTCAGAGCCTCTACATCATTGATCTGGCGGGAGCGTTGCTGACGCACCGGCACGTGATTGGCGGCACGGAATATATGTTCGATCCACATCTGCCGCTTCTGATTCGGGTGCTCAGCCTGTTTCACTTAGTCACGCCGCCTTTGTTGTTATGGGCGATTGCGCGGCTTGGGTATGACGAGCGTGGCTGGAAGTTGCAGTCGTTGATGACATGGATCGTGGTGCCGATTTGTTATTTCTGGCGTCCGGAGAGGGATGTGAATTGGGCGCGGGATTGTTTTTTCATGAACAGCATGTGGTGCCAGGATGGACTTATCTTGCGATCTATCTTGTAGTCGTGCCGCTGTGCATTTATTGGCCCACCCATCTGATTCTGCGCTGGCTGGAGCAGCGCACGCTTCGCTTTGCATCCCCTCAAAGAGCCGATGGGTAATGGCAGGGGGCGTCACTCCAGGTGGCGTCTCGGTAATGGCCGATTGGGCTGGGAGCAAGAGGGGTTTCCGAGAACGCGTTTTGCAACACTTTTGGGCGCGTTGCGGGGCGAAAAAAAAGCGGCCGGATTGCTCCGGCCGCCTGCTTGGGAACCAACAGCTTACTTAACGATGAGCTGGAGGTTCATGGTGCGGGTTACTTTATTGCTGTCAGTGGCATGCACGACTACCGTATAGGTGCCGACGGGCGTGCCTGCGTTATTGGTCGGGGTGGGGGCTTTGGAGGAACTACTATTTCCGCTACATCCCACGAGCGTGAACATCATCACCAGAAGAACGATTCCGAAGATGATGGTCAGGTTGCGACGACGCTTCTTGTCGGCTCCGGCGAGAACCATGCCGAAGACGCCCAAGCCGCTCAGGCTGGCCCAGAGAGTGGATTGGCTGGACTTTGAGTTCGGACCTGCCGGTTGAACCAGGTCCGCGGTGGAAGCGGCGGTTGTGGTGATGGTGAGAACGACCGGCTTGCTGGAATTGCCAGTCATGGTCACGGTTGCGGGATTGAAAGAGCAGGTGGTTTGGGCAGGCAGGCCGCTGCAGGAGAGCTTGAGGCTTCCTGAGTAACCGTTCTTGCCAGTGAGGGTCAGGTCATAGGCTGCAGAAGAACCGGCCTTGACGGTGTTGGTGCTGGTAGAAGCGGTGACCTTGTAATCAGGCTGGGTCGCGCTGCCGTTGGCGTTGAGCAGGATGGTGACGCCATCCGGATAGTCGTCAGCAACCACCATATCGGGCGCGCCGTCGCTGTTCACATCGGCGATGGCGAATCCGTACGCGTCGCCACCGGTTGGGAACTCTTGGGGAAGCCCAAAGGTGCCATTCCCGTTATTAAAGAGAACACCGGCGGTGGAAAAGCTGGAGTTGGTGTAGACCAGGTCAGGTTTGCCGTCGCCATTGATATCGGCCGCCTGAACAAAGTACGGGAACGGAGCGTCCGAGTTGTAGTAATTCTTGTTGGTGACGGAGTAGAGCGAAGGTGTCTGGAAGGTACCATCGCCATTGCCCAGGGCGACAGCTATTCCCTGGTCGTAGCCGTTGATGATGCTGCACTCGCACTCTCCGGTGTCGAGAATCGATACGGCCAAATCGAGTTTGCCATCGCCATTGAGGTCAGCGAGCGTGACGAACGCGGGATTCCAATAGGTCGCGTTGCCATTGACCAGAGTGAGATCCGTCTCCGACTGGAAAGTACCGCTGTTGTCGGTTTTTCCCAGCAGGATGGCAACCTGGTTGCCATAAGGCATCGGTGCCACCAGGTCAGCGTAGCCGTCGCCGTTGATGTCGCCGGCAGCGAGCCCCCAGGCCGGCTCAGACAGTTGGTAGCTTGCGGGTTCGAGGAAACCACCGGTGCCGTCGTTGAGAAGCACGGACACGGTGGCGTAATTCCAATTCATGATAGCGAGATCAGGGTGCTTGTCATGATTGAAGTCGCCGGTCACCATGGTCCAAGAGTAAGCGCTGCCCGTGGAATAGGTAGAGCCGACAGTAAAGGTACCATCGCCGTTGCCGTTAAGTATTTGTACGTATCCGCTATCCCAGCTGTCAGCGGCGATGTCCAACTTGCCGTCGCCATTGAAGTCAGCGATAACCAGATATTCGAGATCGCCAGAGCCATAGTTGACGCCAGGGGCGAGAGTACCGTCTCCACGTCCCAGGAATATGGTGACTCCGGCTGAGCCATTGCAGCAATTGGCGACTGCGAAATCCGCGATGCCGTCGCCGTTAAAGTCCGCCGTGGCAACCATGAGCGCTTCGGGCCATGAGCCGCCGTTGATCGGAGCATAGTTGTCGATGGCAGCGCGGAAAGTACCGTCCCCGTAGCCGTGGAGGTAGACGTAGCTGTATTCGTCGTCATTGATCATGATGTCGGCCATCCCGTCGCCGTTGAAATCGGCGACCATGGCGGGAACCCAAGGATAACCGCCGACCGCATAACCAACGTTCGGGACTTTCACTGTGCCGTCCCCGTTACCCAACAGGACGGTGACGTCTCCACCGTATTCGTTGGTAACGATGATGTCTCCCTTTCCGTCACCATTTACATCCGCAACGGTGGCGGCAGCCGGGCAGAGATTCGCGGGATCGGTGCCTCCAGAAGCCGCGACCGGGTAGTAGACGCCGGTAGCAAATGTGCCGCTACCGCTATTTACGTAAACCGTGGCGTTGTTTTCGTCCGGGCCACCGCAGGTGACGCTGACGATTTCAGCCGCACCGTCGCCGTTCAGATCGCCGGCTGTCAATGCAGAGTTCTCGTAGTTGCTGTCCGAGGTGGTCAGAGGAGAGCCGCTCAAAACGAAGTTGCCGCCCTCTTGCAGATAGATGTTGACCTGATTGTTGCCGTCGAGACCCGCAAAGTCCACTTTGCCGTCATTGTTAAAGTCGGCGAAGACGATGTTGTTGGGGGCTTGAGTGGCCAAAGTGACCGTGGTCGGCGGCTGGAATGTGCCGTCGCCGTTGTTCAAGAGAGTGCGAACCAAGCCCGGGACCTGGGAATCGATGGCCAGGATGTCGAGCTTCCCGTCGCCATTGACGTCGGTCAAGATACCGCCCTGAAGTGTCGCGGGAGAAATCTGGTACGTATTGCTCTCTTTGAATGTGCCATCCCCGTTACCGAGCCATACATCCACGGTGGAAGGAGTGCTGCCGGGGTGAACCTGCAATATGTCGTCTTTGCCGTCAGCGTTGACGTCTCCCACCATGATGGGATCGCTGCTGCTGACTGTGGTAAGAACAGGAGGCTTGAAGGTGCCGTCGCCGTTGCTCAGCAGTACAGAAATGGACTGTACCCACGAGCCGTTGATGTAGTTTTCAACGATGCCGACCATGTCCTGCTTCTTGTCGCCGTTGAAATCGCCCAGGTAAGACTGGTTGCTGATGACCCCACCAGATGGAATCTGGGTGGCGCTGACAAAACCGGTAGAGCTTGCGTTGTTGCTAGAGGTTTTGCGATGCGCAAGAGCGGATTTCCCGCCTACGGTGTTTTGCTCGGGTAGATGGTGAGCCAGGGGCCCGGTCTTTTGGCTATTGAGCTTGCTCTGGACCTCGGCGTGTATCTGTTTGTGGGTTGAGACGTGGAACTGGCTCTGGTAGAGCCGCCGTGTTTGCGAACTGAATCCCGTGGCTGTACCTAGCAACAGAACCGCGGATAAAGCGAGAAAGTTCTTCATAAGTTGAAACGCTCCAATTTGTGATCGTGTCATCGAGGTGTCAGGGATCCATTCGCAGGATTGCTACCCAGCCACGTAGTGCTTGTTTCTTGCTGTAGCGCCTTTTACCGGGTGATGACGATGGGGGAAACCGGACAGACGCGATGTTTAAACAGGCACATGGAAGGCCGCAGCCGGAAGTTTTCGCGAATATCGCGTATGTGGCGGCGGATCAGCGAGTTATCTGGCGGGAAGCGGAAATCGACGGGGGGACATCGGGCGAAAACCAGTCCAAATTAAAGACAGTGTTCTGGTGGTCAGATTCGAGTGGCCGGCTTCACGGTCTTGGATGCGGTGACCCGTGCCGTTTACCGAAGTCGAGTTCAGGGTGCGGCGATGCAGTGCATATTCGAAGAATAAAAATCTGGGCTGGCGTAGAGCTCGGAAGTCTCGTCAGAGTCGATGCCCTCCAACCAATTCGCGGGAGCCAGGCGCGCTGGCGGGTGGCACACGCAAGCCGACTCGGCACTGAAAAAAAGCCGGGCTTGAATGTGCCACTCGTTAATTCTCGAGCGTACAGGTCAGCTACTTTCCTGCGGTGTTCAGAGCTCTCTGGGTGGCTTCGAGCAAGGCGTCCGGGCCGACAGGCTTTCCGGTGGCGTGTTCCATCCAGAGGTCGGGAGTGACTCGTCCCATCTTTGCCATGCGCTCGAACTCAGGGCCAATGGCTCCGGCTTTTCTCATTTGCTCTTCGATCTGAAATGCGATGAGGTGGCCGATGGGGTAGTCCGGCAAATAGAGGAACGAGTCGATCATGTGGGAATACACCGCGAGCAAGACCACGTCTTTTTTGTGGAACACGGGCGCGTAGTATTTGTTCCAGATATTCTTGGCGATCTGTACAGTGGCTTCGTTGAGTTGTTGCGGAGTAGCTTGGGGGTGGTCGTACATCCAGTGCCAGACGCCCATATCGACGAGCGCGACTCCAGCGATTTCGTAAGTTCCCCAGAAATCGTTCAGCGTTTTTTCTGCCTGGCTGCGAGCGTCGGGCGCGGGCAATCCCAAGAGTTCAAGATCGTGACCCTGAAATACAAAGGCAAGCGCTTCGGTGAAAGCCGTGTTGGGCACGCCTTGCAGCAGGGTGTAGTCGACATCGTTGAGCGAGAAGGTTTGCTCGACGTTGTGTCCCATTTCGTGGACGGCGATGTTGAAGCCTTTGTAGTTCATTCCGGTTTTCTCGACGCGGGTGCGGAGGTGGGCTTTCTCTGAGCGCATTTCGGCTCCCATGGCGTGGCCGGAGCCGCGGGCCGGATCGACGATGATGTTGGAGGCGACGTACAGGGCGCGGTCGGGAGCGAACCCGAGCTTCATTAAGAGGTTGGGAATGTCTTTCTGATAGGCCTCGGCGGTCGGGTATTTCTTCGAGACCATCGCGTCGAGTTCGGCCTCACTGAACTTGCTGCCGGGACGGAACCCGTTGTACCAAACGTCAAATGGTTCGAGCGGGCGGCCCAGGCGAGTTTCGATCAGCCTGGCGGTTTGCGCGACGAGCGGCGAACTGAGCACCTGCTCGAGCATGGCCTGCAGACGCTGCTCGGGAATTTCGCGATCTTCGTCGAAACGGCGATCGATCAATGTGGGGGCAGTCGGTGAATACGGATCGGCCTTCTTCGACGCCTGGAAATCCTTCAGCAGCATGGCGTAGCGGGTGTCAGGTTCGCGAGTGTTGTTGGCCGGAAGGTTGGTCTTGATCGCGGACGGATCTGCGTCCTGGGCGGCGGCGGGCTTCACGTCGTTGGTAAAGGGATTCCAGTCAACGCCGGGATTATCGATCACGGCCTGGGGAATAGTTTGGGTCACGATGCGCTCCATGACCTGCTGAATGGCGCGTTGCTTAGCGAGCCCGGATGGGCCTTCGGCGTATTCGGATTTGATCTCGTCGCGTAAATTCCAGTGGCTGAGCAATCGCATTTTGGCAGGGAAGAGGCGCTGGCCTTGCTGGTCGACGAGATGGTACATCCAGATGTTGTATTGGGCGATGTACTGGTCGGAGGTTCCGGCGGCCTGAGCGATGGCGAGATTGACGTCGGCGGGAATGCGCTTGTCGAACCGCTGAGCGAGACGGACCTCGGCCCACTGGCGGCGCGTCCAATTCTTGCCATTCTTCAGGCGCTCGTCGAGCGTGGTGAGGGGAAAGTTCAAAAGCGCGGTGAAGGCGATTTTGTTGGCGAAGAAATCGTCGATGATGTGGGCGGAGGGATCGTAGCCGCCGAAGGCGTCATCGATGGGAAGCAATGCGCCGCGGTCGAGGTCCTGCTGCTGGCGGAACTCGCGATTGATCTCGTGCATGTGTCCGTCGAGCTGTTCGAGCAGAGTCTGATAGCGGTTGAAGACAGCGTCGAGGGTGGCGGCATCTCCAGCGAAATTGGTGCGAACGAAATCTTCGTAGGCGGCTGCGTCCCCGTCTTCGGCGCGCCAGAATTCGGCGGTCTGATGAAGTCCGGTATGAATGCGCGAGCGTTGCGGCTCGCCGTACTTGGTGACGAGTTCGGTTTCGAGCTTGGTGGCGGAGGCCTGCATCCAGGCGGGCTGGGGGGCAGCGGACGATCCTCCGCTGGATTTGGAATCTTGCATTGAGATCTCCTGGGCTTTGAGCGATACCACCATTACAGCGCAAACCAGTGCTAAAAGACGAATCCAGCGCATGGCAGTCCTCGGAATAATGAGATTAGGAAGCAGAACAGTATAGCCGGAGTGAAGAGGGAAGTTGGTGATAGGGCCATGTATCTCGGGGTGGTCAATCGTTGCTTCACTTAAATCCCGGACCGTCGCAGAGAACGCGAGAAGGAAGGGCTCCCTGGGTGCGGCGCCTCCCGTGCCGAGTTTGCTGTAGGTTTGAGCTAAGGTCAGCAACAAGAGCGAGGCCAAACGACATCTCAGGGCCAACTTCGTATCTCAGGAGAGTACGTCCATGCTCAGTCAGGTGAGAGTTTCTGGCCTTGCCATCAGTTCGTGCGCCCTTCTACTAGCCTCGATTCCGATCTGCCAGGCGCAGAAGAGTGCTTCGTGCAAATTCCAACTTTTCCAGCTGCCTGGTACACAGCAGAATGGAAACCAAGCGTTTGCCATCAACCGTTACGGCACGGTGGTGGGGGAGGCATCTCCCAACAACAAACCCGTACAGGGTTTCACGCGAAGCTCGAACGGCGACGTGAAGTTCCTGCTTGCTCCCAACTCAACCTGGTCGATGTTCACCGGGATTAATGACAACGGGGTGTCTGTCGGGAATTACACAGCGAACGGATCGAATACCGCCGAGGGGTTTATGTGGAAGGGATCGACGTTCACCCCGATTGTAGATCCGGATTCCGGGTCGCCGTATGGCACCAGGGCGACGGGCATCAACAAGTGGAATACCGTGGTGGGCTACTACGCCGACAGCAGTGGAACGTATCACAGCTATAAAAGGACAAGCGACGGCACGTACACGACGCTGGACTTTCCAGGCGGGCAGTTCACACAGGCAGCGGGGATTAACGGTGCCGGCGCGATTGCCGGGTCGTTTATGGATGCGAAGGGCGAGCATGGATTCGTGTATCGGAATGGGCAGTGGAAGAAGGTGGACTATCCGGGTACCGATGGATTTACCCAACTGACCGGGATCAGCGACTCCGGCGCTCTTTTAGGATTCACGACTTCTCAGGAGCCGTATATCTATTTTGTTTATGAAAACGGGGCGTTCAAGGTGATCGCCGACCCGAAAGCGGCGGGGCCGACCTTGGCGAATGGCATTGCCACCAATGCACTGATCACAGGAGACGTCTATCTGAAGCGTACGGAGTGCTCTGCCGGATTTATTTGCGGATTGCCAATAGACTTGAGATTCGGCCGCAGTTCAGAGTCTTGATGCGGGCGATTTTCTTGTCTAGGGATTCGGCGACAGGTAGTGCTGGAAGAATTCGAGCGACTCGAAGGCAAGGCGGTGCCGTGCTTCCGGACTCTGGAAGGTATGGCCGTCGTCCAATTTGACGAAAGTCACTGGAACTCCCGAGTGCTGAAGCTTGTCGTAGAGTTCCTGGGCCTGCCCGATGGGAACGTCATCGTCGTGGGTGCCGTGAACGATGAGGAAGGGCGCGGTCGATTTATCAACGTGGGAGACGGGTGAGGCGTCGCGCCAGACGTCGGGAATCTTCTTGAAGTCGCCGCCGAATAGATTCGACAGCATCGCGTCTCCGTCGGCGTCGTGATTGGCGAGGAAATCGGTAGGGCCGCTGACGTCGACAACAGCCTGAACACGGCTCGAGTACTTCGATAGGGCGGGATCGGAATTATCGCGAGTGTCCTCCATGCCGAGGAGGGCGGCGAGTTGAGCACCGGCGGAGTGCCCGAAGGCACCGATGTGATCGGCGTCAAGGTTGTACTTTGAGGCATTGGCTCGCAGCCAGCGAACCGCTCTCTGAACGTCATCCAGTTGCGCTGGCCAACGGTCCTCGTTGCCGTGAAGCAAACGGTAGTCCGCCGAAACGGCCACAAATCCCGAGCGTGCCAGAAAAGTGCCCATGCGTTGCATGGTGCTTTTGTCGAAGCTTGTCCATCCGCCGCCATGGATCAGAACGATTGCGGGGCGGGGCTTGGCGGCGTGATCGGCTGGCTGATAGAGATCGAGCAATAATTTCTCTCCGCTTTGTGCGCCGTACTGAACGTCGTTTTCGACGGAAACGGCATCGGTCGGCTGCGAAGTTTGTTGCGCAGCGGCGGGAATGAGTGACGCCAGCAGTAAGGCCGTCAGGAGGAGAGACTTGAAACGCATTCGTACATGATAGGCACGGAAGGTTTGTGAATTTGTAAAAAGTTGAGAAATTACAAATTATTTGCCCTTTCAAGTGACCTGACCCGCGCCATGGTTTTGCCGGTCTTAGCGGATTCGCGGGCAGCGTCGAGAATTCGAACCACGGTGACGTTGGTGTCGAGGGCGGAGAGGCCGGTGGGCTTGATGTCTCCGTTGACGACTGCGATGAGGTAGGAAATTGGATCGTTGTAGGGAGCGGCGAGCGGCGGTGCGGATTGCAGTTGTTCCTGCGCGTCCCCTTTGCGGCGTACGCGAAGATCGTTGCGACGCACGGTGATGGCCTGGCCGGTTGCTCCGTAAACTTCCATGTCCTTGCGGTCGAACGGCCAATTCCATGAAGCCTGGATGATGGCTTGGGCTTTGGGATAGGTGAGGATGATGGTGGCTTCGTCGTCGACGTGCGGATAAATGTCCGGCTTGATTTGTTGGGTGACCGCAGTGACGGTGAGCGGGGCTTCGCCATTCATCAGCCAGGTCATGAGATCGGCGCCGTAACAGCCGAAGTCGAACAAGGCGCCTCCGCCGTTGCGGGCGGGATCGGTGAGCCATGCGAGGAATTCGGGCGGAACTCCGATTTCTTTCGGACCCTGGTGGCCGTCGTGAATGACAACCTTGCGAATGTCCCCGAGCGCGCCGTCGCGCACCAGTTGAGAGACAGCCGCGTTGCTGGGATACCAGGTGGTTTCGTAGTTCACCAGAACTGTAATGCGGGCAGCGGCGGCGGCACGCTGGATGGCTTGCGCATCTGCGGTGCTGACGGCCATGGGCTTCTCCATCATGACCGGGATGTGATGCCTGGCGGCAGCTTCGACCACGCGGCGATGGTCGCGGGTGTCGGTGTAGACGAGGAGAGCCTGGGGCTGCACAGCGGTCAGCATCTTTTCGAGGTCGGGGTAAAGCAATTGGGGATCGAGTTTGAATTCAGCGGCGTAGCGCTGCGCTAGTTGTTGATCGTGCTCGGCGATGCCAACGATCTCGATGTCACTGCGCTTGAGGGCAGGGCCGAGAAATCCGGCGACGTGTCCGTGGACGAGTCCGACGATCGCGACGCGCAGCGGTTTGGGGGGATCTTGGGCTGAGGCGGTGAGCGCGAAAGGAGCGGGAAGAATGCTATGAATTTGTGCATGGGAGGCTCTTGGGGATTTTACTCCGGGGCGAAGCGGAGGGTGCCCGCGTGCACTCTTACCGCTTGGGGCGGTAGATGTCCGTGCTGGTGCCGAAGAAGACATCGGCGGCATTCATGACAGTCTCGGAGAGCGTGGGATGGGGATGGATGGTGGCAGCCACATCGTGCGCGAGGGCTCCCATTTCTATCGCCAGAACTCCTTCGGCGATGAGCTCTCCGGCGCCTGCGCCGACGATGCCTACGCCTAAAACGCGCTCGGTTTGCGGATCGATGAGGAGTTTGGTCATGCCTTCGGTGCGGTCGATGGTCGTGGCGCGGCCGGAGGCGGCCCAGGGGAACTTGGCTACTTTGATTTCGCGATTTTCTTTTTGGGCTTGCGTTTCGGTCAGTCCGGCCCAGGCGATTTCGGGATCGGTGAAGACAACGGCCGGAATGGCATTGGGTTCGAAGGCAACTTTGTGTCCGGCGATGGCTTCGGCCGCAGTGCGTCCTTCATGCGAAGCTTTGTGCGCGAGCATGGGCTCGCCGACCACGTCTCCGATGGCGTAGATCGCGGAATCAGCGGTCTGCAGCTGCTTGTTGACCTGGATGAATCCGCGAGGGCCGATCTGGACCTGAGTTTTGTCGAGGCCGGGGATATCGGAGTTGGGCTTGCGTCCGACGGAGACAAGAACTTTATCGAAGAGTTTTTCCTTCTTCTTTCACGTCGGCGACCGTCGAAGGTCACACGGATACCGTTGCTCTCTTCTTTGACACCGGCCACGGTAGTGTTGAGCAGGATCGAGTCGAAGGCCTTTTCGAGACGCTTATATAAAGGAAGAACGAGGTCGCGGTCGGCTCCGGGAAGCAAGCCGGGAAGCATTTCGACTACGGAAACCTTTGCGCCGAGCGCGGCGTAGACGGTGCCGAGTTCGAGGCCGATGTACCCGCCTCCGACAACGAGCAGACTGCTGGGGATATCGGTCAGGTCAAGGGCGGAGGTCGAGTCCATCATGCGCGGCGTGTCGAGTTTAAGACTGGGAATAATGGCGGGGCGCGAACCCGTCGCGATGATGATGCGATCGAAGGTTAGGGATTGCTGAGAGCCGTCGGCTTTGGTGACTTGCAGGGTGGTCGAGTTCTCGAACGCTGCCTGGCCCTGGATGTAATGGACTTTTCTTTGCTTCGAGAGCTGGCCGAGGCCTCCGGTGAGTTTCTTGACGACGCCTTGCTTCCAGGTGCGAAGTTGGCCGAGATCGATTTTGGGGTCGGCGAATTCGATTCCCCAATTCTTCGCGTGGCGGGATTCGTCGATGAGCTTAGCGACGTGGAGGAGAGACTTCGACGGGATGCAGCCGCGGTAAAGGCAGACGCCTCCGGGATTGAGTTCCGGGTCGATGAGGGTGACGGTCATGCCGAGATCGGCGGCGAGAAAGGCAGCGGCGTAGCCTCCGGGGCCGGCGCCCAGGACTGCGATGTTCAGAGGATTGGTTGTCATTTTAAAGAGCTAAAGCTTAAACCACAAAGAGCACTAAGGTTCACCAAGGAAAACTTTTACCACAGAGGGCACAGGGGTTTCACAGGGTAATGCATGTGTCAGACTTCATGGCCTCTTTTGTTGACGATCATCCTTGTACTGACAGCAGGAACGGTTGTTCGAACGCCTCGGCTATCCAACGGAGGAAGCGGGCTGCGTCGGCGCCATCGATCAAGCGATGATCGTAGGAGAGCGAGAGCGGCAGCACCTGGCGTGGCTCGAACTTATTGTTCATCCAGACCGGTTCCATGCTGGAGCGCGACAGGCCCAGGATCGCGACTTCGGGAAAGTTGACGATCGGCGAGAATCCTGTGCCGCCGATGCCTCCGAGGTTGGTGATAGTGAAAGTCCCTCCCTCCATTTCCGCCGGCGTAAGCTTCTTTTCTTTCGCTTTCTTCGAGAGCTGGGTCAGTTCGGCAGCGAGTTCGACGATGTTTTTCTTGTCGACGTCGCGGAGAACCGGGACAAGCAATCCGCGGTCGGTGTCTACCGCGACTCCGATGTTGATGTACTGCTTGTAGATGATTTCGTCTTTGGGCAGATCGATGCTGGCGTTGAACTGGGGAAAAATCTTCAGCGCGGAGGCGCAGACTTTCAGCGCGATAGCGGTGACGGTCATCTTGCCGCCGGCTTCTTCGGCCTTGGGGGCGAAGCGGGCGCGCAAGTGCTCGAGTTCAGTAATGTCCGCTTTGTCATTCTGCGTGACGTGCGGGATGGTGTTCCAGGCCTGCCAAAGATGTTCGGCGGTTTTGCGGCGCACGCCTCGTATAGAGACTCGTTCGACGCTACCCCACTTGGTGAAGTCGGGAAGCTCGGGCTGGGCGAAGTGCGTGGAGCGAGGCGCTTGAGCGGCTGCGGCAGCCGAGCTTACGAGTTGCTTCGAGTAGGCCTTGACGTCATCTTCGCTGATGCGGCCTCCGGGGCCGGAGCCCTGGACGCTATGAATGTCGATGCCGAGTTCGCGGGCCAGACGGCGCACATGCGGGGCAGCGGGAACGGGTTGGCGATGTTCGGTCCCGGCAACCTTGTCGAGCTGCACCGGCATGCTGAAGGCGGTGGCGTGTGAGATGGAAGTGGGTTGATCCGGCGGGAGAGCTTGTTCTTCAGTTTTCCCTTCGGCTTTGATGGCGGCCTGGAAGGCCAGCCGTGCGCCGGTTTGTCCGGAAACATGCTCGACTGGCTCGTGGCGTAGTTTCTCAGGAGCAGGAGTGGCTCCGCCTTCAAGGGTGAAGATGACCTGCCCGACTTTAATTTTTTCGCCTTGTTTGACGCGAACTTCTTTTACGACGCCGTTCACCGATGAGGGAACTTCGATAACGGCTTTGTCGGTTTCCAGTTCCATCACGGGCTGGCCTTCGGAGACTTTGGTTCCAGCCGCGACCATGAGGCGGACAAGATCGCCCTGGGAGATGTTTTCTCCAAGTTCAGGGAGCTTGAATTCGGTCGGGGCGGAGTTGTCGGAAGCACGGCGAGCCGGTGCGGGAGCAGATGCGGCGGTCGAAGCTGGAGCAACGGCAGCGGCACTGATCGGCTCGGATTTACGCGCTGGGGCAGCGGTTGCGGACTGCGAGGGTGCTGTTGCCGCGTCGGCTTTCGCGGACGAGGGCGCTCGCGCCACACTGCCGGAGCCGTTTTCTATGGTGAATATGACTTGACCGACTTTAATCTTTTCGCCTTCTTTGACGCGAACCTCTTGCACGGTGCCGGTGATCGAGGATGGGACTTCGACAACGGCTTTGTCGGTTTCGAGCTCCATCACCGGTTGTCCTTCGGTGATGCTGGCGCCGGGCTTGATCATCAGGCGCACGAGATCGCCTTGACTGATGTTCTCGCCGAGTTCCGGTAACCTAAATTCTGTCACTATCCTTACTCTCCTTTAGAAGGGCGGCGCCGGGGGCGCATTTATAAAGTCGCTTTGGCAGGGCTGAAGCCGTGCCTTTCAAAGCTTGAATCTAAGTTACTGCCGGGTTGTTTTTCTCGGGATCAATGCCCAAATCTTTCACGGCTTTTTGTAC
Source organism: uncultured Acidobacteriaceae bacterium (assembly GCA_963708575.1). Taxonomy (GTDB): domain Bacteria; phylum Acidobacteriota; class Terriglobia; order Terriglobales; family Acidobacteriaceae; genus DASVWZ01. The sequence continues at coordinate 1,910,546 of CAVPTB010000007.1, read as the reverse complement.
GTCCTGGGCTGGAATCTGCTGGTCCAGAGCCAGGGCGTTCAAAGTTGCGAGGACAATGTGCTTGGCGTCGACTTCAAAGAAGTCACGAAGGGCAGCGCGGTTCTCGCTTCGGCCGAAGCCATCGGTTCCTAATGCAACCAACGGACGCGGGAACCACTTTGCAATGGATTCCGGCAGCACCTTCATGTAGTCCGATGCGGCTACGAATACGCCGGACGCATCTTTCACGCATTCGGTAACGTAGGGAACACGGGGCTTCTCCGCCGGGTGGAACATGTTCCAGCGTTCACAGTTGTTGGCGTCGCGATAAAGCGATTTGTAGCTGGTGACGCTCCAGACGTCGGCGGCCACACCGTATTTCTCTTCGAGAATCTGCTGGGCTTTCAGCACTTCGTACATAACGGTGCCGCTGCCGAAGAGTTGCGCCTTCAGTTTGGCGTTTTTCTTTTCCGAAGTCTTGAAGCGATACAGACCTTTGAGAATGCCGTCGCGAATGTGATCGCCTTTGGGCATCTCGGGCATGGGCAGTGGTTCGTTGGTGACGGTCAGGTAATAGAAGATGGACTCCTGATCGAGGTACATGCGCTTGATGCCGTCTTGAATGATCACAGCGATTTCGTAGGCAAACGCAGGATCGTAGGCAAGCAGGTTTGGAACAGAGAGCGCGAGGACGTGGCTATGACCGTCCTGATGCTGCAGACCTTCGCCAGCGAGAGTGGTGCGGCCGGCAGTGCCTCCGATGAGGAATCCCCGAGTGCGCATGTCGGCGGCGGCCCAGATGAGGTCGCCGATACGCTGGAATCCGAACATGGAGTAATAAATGAAGAAGGGAATGGTGTTGATGCCGTGATTGGCGTAGGCGGTTCCGGCGGCGATGAAAGAGCACATCGAGCCGGCTTCGGTGATGCCTTCTTCCAAAATCTGGCCGTTCTGCGCTTCTTTGTAATAAAGAAGCGTGTCCATGTCGACTGGCTCGTAGACTTGGCCGACGCTGGAATAGATACCGACCTGGCGGAAGAGCGCTTCCATACCGAAGGTGCGGGCTTCGTCAGGAACGATGGGGACGATGAGTTTACCGATCTCGGGATCGCGGAGAAGCTTGGCGAGGAGGCGGACGAAGACCATGGTGGTGGAAGCTTCGCGGCCGTCGGTGCCTTTGTAAAATTCCTCGAAATGGGTTTCGGACACGGGAGCGATCGGCTTGGAGCGAACTTTGCGCTCGGGCAGATATCCGCCGAGTTGTTTGCGGCGCTCCTGCATGTAGGTGATTTCGGCGCTGTCGTCGGACGGACGATAGAACGGAGCCTGAGTGAGTTCATCGTCGGGAATGGGGATTCCAAAACGCGAACGGAACATGCGTAGTTCGTCGTCGTTGAGCTTCTTCTGCTGGTGAGTGATGTTCTTGCCCTCGCCAGCTTCGCCAAGACCGTAGCCCTTGATGGTTTTGGCAAGGACGATGGTAGGAGTTCCAGTGTGTTCGACGGCGGCCTTGAAGGCGGCGTGAACTTTGATGGGATCGTGACCGCCAAGACGCATGCGGGCGAGTTGCTCATCGGAGAGGTGCTCGACCATTTTGAGCAGGCGGGGATCGGTACCGAAGAAATTGTGACGGAAGTAGGCGCCGCTTTCGACGAAGTACTTCTGATATTGACCGTCGGCGATCTCGCCCATGCGGCGGACCAGGATGCCATCGCGATCGTTGCGGATGAGGCTGTCCCAATCGCCGCCCCAGATGACTTTGATGACGTTCCATCCAGCGCCACGGAAGATGGCTTCGAGTTCCTGGATAATTTTTCCGTTACCGCGAACCGGGCCGTCGAGGCGCTGCAGGTTGCAGTTCACGACGAAGATGAGGTTGTCGAGCCGCTCCCGCGAGGCGAGGGTGATGGAGCCGAGGGATTCCGGCTCGTCCATTTCTCCGTCGCCGAGGAAGGCCCAAACCTTGCCGCCGGTGGATTGCTTCAGGCCGCGATTCTCAAGGTACTTGATGAAGCGAGCTTGATAGATGGCCTGAATCGGACCCAATCCCATGGAGACGGTGGGGAATTCCCAGAAATCCGGCATGAGCCAGGGGTGGGGGTAAGAACTAAGGCCTCCGCCAGGCTTCAATTCGCGGCGGAAGTTCTGCAGCTTCTCTTTGGGAATGCGGCCTTCGAGATAGGCGCGAGCGTAGATACCGGGGGCGGCATGTCCCTGGAAATAGACCAGGTCGCGATCACCGGTCTCGGTTTGGCCGCGCAGAAAATGATTGAAGGCGACCTCGTAGAGAGTCGCGGCTGAGGCGAACGTGGAAATATGCCCACCAATGCCTTCCTGGATTTTGTTGGCGCGGACAACCATGGCCAGAGCGTTCCAGCGAACCAGGCTCTTGATCCGGCGTTCCATCTCCTGGCTACCGGGAAAGGGTGGCTGGTGGATGGATGGGATCGTGTTCTGGTAAGGGGTGGTCGCGGTGAAGGGAAGATTCACTCCCGCGGCGCGCCGGGCATGGAGGGAGAGCTGTTGCAACAGGCGTCCCGCGCGGTCAGGGCCGCCTTTGGACAGCACATAGTCGAGAGAATCAAGCCACTCGCGCGTTTCCAGGACTTCCAGTCCGTCAGTCTGCGTCTCAGCCAAGTCTGTAATTCTCCATCTGCGGTGGGATTTTAACCATCATAGACAATTGCGCGGAATTTTGCTGGCCCGGAACGCTCAAGTGTAACGATTTTGTGCCGGGGATTTCCTCAAGGAAGCCTGCTTCGGGAATTTGTGGGAATCCATTTAGCAGCAGAATCATCCATAATGGCTGAAGAGGAAGGGCCGCACTTCCGAGGGTCGTCAAGGTTTCCATCTCTGCGGCGAAGTCTTCAAACTAGAAGTACTGGACTTGCAATTCGATCATCCGAGTTAAACAGGAGAACAACTATGGTGAAAAAAACTGCCTCGGGTAACCACTCGAAGCTGAACGCGCAGCCTCGTATCGGCCAGAGGGCGGCGGAAATTCAGAAGTACGGAACCGTCACTCATGCTCTACCACTTGAACTGGAAGAACCGGTTCGCCTGGAAATGACGGAGAAGTTAAACCAGTTGCTGGCGGATACGATGACGCTTCGCGATATGTACAAGAAGCACCATTGGCAGGTAGCGGGGCCGACGTTCTATCAACTCCACCTGCTATTCGACAAGCATTTTGGGGAACAGGCGGAGATCGTGGATACGATCGCGGAACGGATTCAGCTCCTCGGTGGACTGGCCTTGGCGATGGCGGCCGATGTCGCAGAAACCACCCAGATTGAGCGTCCGCCGCGGGGCCGGGAAGAGGTTCCGGTGCAGCTTTCGCGACTGCTCGACGCCCACCGGATCATTATCGGGCAATGCCGGGAATTGGCGGAACGCGCGGACAAATTGGGAGATGACGGAACGAATGATCTGGCGGTCAGCGATGTGCTGCGGACCAATGAGCTGCAGTCGTGGTTTGTCAGTGAACATCTAGTCAATATGCCTCTGGTGGAGGCGGAAGACTCCTCGGCTGCGGCAGACTAAAAAGGCGGCGAATTTGTGGGTATGTGCGTGGAAGGGCCGGCGATTGCCGGTCCTTTTTGCTGGAGTCGCTTTTATTTCATGGATTTGGGCCCGGAGATGGACAGGATTCTTTTGTCAGGGGCACTAACTCCCGCCTTACATTTGACATCCAAGCCCTGAACCCTTATCTCACGGGTACAGGAGGCGCAGTGGCAGCGGAAACCAACCCTGAAAACATCCCTGACAAGGCCCCGTCGAGTGGTCCGCGTCTCGAGGTCGTGCCTCCAGTTCGTTCAGATCGACCTGCCGCTACCAATCTCGAAACGGGGAAATGGTGGGAGTTCGCCATCGACGCATGCGGCGACATCGGGAGCGCATTAGACGCAGGGGTAAGACGGGCTCGGTCTCGCATTCGATATGCAACGGAAAATTATCCGTTGCAAGTGATTGCTGTGGCAGCGGGCGTGGCATTTTTGACGGGTGCGCTGGTGAGGGTCTGGAGATCGAATCGCTATGAGTGAAACCAGGTATTCCGAGAACCATCAACGGCCCGTAGCGGAAGTCGTGCTCAGGATCGTGGATCAGGTGCAGGAGTTTGTTGAGACAAGAGTCGAGATGTTGCGGGCAGAGATGCGGGAGAAGGCGGAGGCAATAAAGCAGAGTCTTCCCCTGGCAGGAGTAGCAGTCATCACGCTGGCCACGACGTATTTGTTGTTTACCCTGGCTCTGGTAACGCTCGTGGCGATGGCATTCCCGGCCAGTCCTTACCGTTGGTTCTTCGCTTTTGTGATCGTGGGGGCAGTATGGGGAGGGATTGGTTCATTGGCTGCATTTCTGGCGTGGCGAAGAATTGCGGAACAGGGCGATCTGGTGCCGCATAAGACTGTGAAGGTTCTCAAAGAAGATAAAGACTGGTTGGAGAAGGAAGTGCGGGGTGCGGCATGAACAGTCTCCCGAATTATGATCTGGAACTGAAAGCAGCGGAAGAGCGCCGGGTGCTGCACAGCTCGGTCGAGGAACTGAAGACCCGGGTGCGAGAGACATTCGAGCCAGCGGAACTGGTACGAGAGCATCTTTGGACGGGACTGGGAATCGCTGTCTTCGTGGCTTTTGTCGCAGGATACGGAATAACCGGGATCTTTACTCGGCGCTAGAATAATTCTGACCTTGGGGCTCTCAAGATGACAATGACCAGCAACCTGGCTGACACGGTCACCAGGCAAATGTCGCCGGTGTTTCCTCCGGACAAGCATTTGTTGGGCGATCTAGTATTCGGAGGGGTATTTCTGGCGACCGCCGCATTTTTGTGGCGGGGAAACCGTCGAGCAGCTTTGGCGGCCGGGGCGCTCGGTGGAGCGGCGCTGGGCGCTGCGGCACTCACCGACTACTCTGGGCAGGGGCGGAAGCCAGTCGACCTGGCTACGCACAAAAAAATTGATCTGGGACTCGCGGCGGTAGCGGCTGGCTTGCCCCGCCTGCTATTGCTAAGAAGGCGAGAACGACGAATCTTCCAGGCGGGAGCGTTGGCGATCACCGTTTTGACGAACTTAACGCAATTCCCCGAAGATAACCTACGAGGCTAGACCAGGCCGACTATTCGACCGATCCTTTAAAATGGCTGCTTAAGTATTGAACAGACGGCATTTGCCGGATTTTTGCGGCGTGGTTACAGGGTTTGCTGCAGAACCCTGAGTCGCGTTTCAGGCTCCGAGAATAAGACAGCGGCGAGCCGCTCAGGGACCGTGTTACGAATTCCGAACAAAAGTTGGAGCTGGGCGAAATCGCTTTTTTTCTAACGAAGCAGAGTGTATTCTCCATCCACTGTTGCGACGACGTCTCAGGGAAGGTGCATTAGCTGCTGTGGCTACGACTATACAGAAGTGGGGGCATAGGGACATGTCGGCTGGAGGACAGAACCTGAGGGTTTTGCGCGAGCAGTTGGGATTGACCATGCGAGAGGTGGAGAATGCCAGCGCGAGGATCGCGGAAAGCCACCAGAACGATGAATTTGCTATTCCTCCGAGCCGCCTTTCCGATTTCGAAACAAAAAACGTTACTCCCAGCATTTATCGCATGTATTCGTTAGCCGTGATCTACCGGCGAGATATTCGGGAATTGCTGGCCTGGTACGGTGTCGATCTAAATGGTGCGGCGGCTGATATGGATTTTGCGATTCCGCGCAAATCACATATATCCGATGCCTTGGCCAATTTGTCGGCCGTGCAAATGCCGGTCCGGCTCGATCCCAGCTTCGATCCGCGAAAAAGCGCGAATTTTGGGCGCATGGTTGAGCAGTGGGGCATGGTGCCGTTGGCGTACCTGGCGCAATTTGCCTCATGCGAATACACCTACGGCTACATCGGTAGTGAGGATTTGACCATGTATCCGATTCTGCCGCCGGGGAGCTTCATTCAGGTAGACGAGTCACGTAATAAGGTGGAAGAGGGTGGATGGCGTTCCGAATATGAACGCCCTATTTACTTTGTGGAGACTCGCAAAGGGTTTACCTGTTGCTGGTGCACTTTGAGCGGTGACGATATTATTTTGACCCCGCATCCGCTGTCGCCGGTGGCGGCCAGGGTGTTGAGATATCCGCAAGAGGCGGAAGTCATCGGTCAGGTAGTAGGGATAGCTATAAAGTTGGGGGGATGGCGTCCCGCGTTCGAGTCTTCTGCAGGCTCGAAAGCGCGTGAAGCACTGAACTGAGATGGCGGGCGGACCCGGCTCCGGGATCCTGAGGAAGTAAACGCGAGCTCGAAACAGACAATCTCTCGACGTATGCTTCCGGTTTAGTGCCAGCAGTTTCGCTTGATTTTTCAACATCATCCAGCAGTTTCCTAATGGGCATCGCGAGGATATGGGAGAGCACCGACCGGTGCGCGTTTGCCATGGCCTTGCGGGCGGCAAAATCCCCATAAACCCGATTCAATCCCCAATGAGTGTAGCTGCCATGCTGGTCCCGGAGACCGGCGAGGTATTCCAGCTTTCGCAGCAATCCGAGGATTGCTTTGAGCGTGGTTTCCTGAAGATCCTGAACTGCGGACGAAAGTGTCATGCTTGTTACACTTTTGGAACACGGAAATTACTGGCGTGCTGTGGGCACGGCGGCTTCCGAGAGCACATTATCACGGTGTAGTCCACCTTGGAAAGGACCTTTACCACCGTGAAAAAAATTGCAATGTTGTTCGCCGCTGCCCTGTTTCTCGCCACAGTTGCTGCTCCCACCAATCTGAAGGCGGATGCTCCACAGCCGCCGTGTTCGACCTGCAAGCCGACGATCCAATTGCCGACCACCAGCACACCCGGCAAGTAAGTTCGTAAAACACAACTTTTGTGATTGAGAGTTGAGGGCTACCGGAAAACGCGGTATATTGTCGCCCGGTAGCCCATGCATTTTCTGACACTTCTACGAGACTACTTGTGGGTAGCCCCCGCCATCTTTCAGGTAGCGATAGTCGTGGTTATGGCGCGAAGGGGACTCTATCGGAAGTTTCCGTTCTTCTTCGTTTACAACCTGGAATGCATCCTGGGTCCGGTCACGCTGTTCGCGATGTATCTATCATCAGGGGTATCGGGGCGCGCATGGGTCTCGGTCTATTTCCTTGATACGTCGCTGAGCACGGCGCTTCGCTTTGCCGTGATCTATGAAATATTTAACTCATTGTTCAGTAGTTATGCTGCGCTTAGCCGTTTCGGACGGCCAGTTTTTCGCGGCACGATTCTCTTGCTCTTGGGGGTCTCGATAGCTCTCGCGATTTTTACCAAGGGCAAAGATGCTGATTTCCCGATGTATGCGCTCCATGTCTTGGAACAATCGGTGAGCATCTTACAAGTTGGGCTCCTGGTGGTGCTGTTTTCCATCTCGGCATATATCGGGCTGTCGTGGCGCAGCGGTGTGTTTGGAATGGCCCTAGGTTTGGGAACGTACGCTAGCGTGAAACTGGGCGCCGCTGCCTTACAGGCCTACGGCGTGGGTTCGGGAAATACCTTCGTTAACTTGATAGTAATGGGCGCATTCCACGTGTCAGTTCTGATATGGCTTTATTACGTCTACGCGAAAGAGCCGGCTCGGGTGCGTCCGATCACGGGCATTCCCGAACATAACCTGGAAGTCTGGAACGAGGAACTGCAGAGGCTTTTACAACAATGATTACTCCGATTGTTTTAGTTCTAATCTCAGGCCTAGTGTTGATTTTTCTGGTGCAGTTGGCGAGGGGGCGCGCTTTGCTGGCGCGGAACCCCGAAGATCCGACGGGGCAGGTGCGCTCGGTGGATATCGAAGCGTTTCGCAACCTGATTGATCCGACGGAGGAGGAATTTCTGCGCGCAGAGTTGAGCCGCGTGGATTTCCGTCGCATCCAGCGGGAACGTCTGCGAGCTGCAGTGGAATATGTGCAGGCGGTCGCCCGCAACGCGGCGGCGTTGTTGCAGGTTGCGGAATCTGCGAAGTTGAGTCCAGATCCGAAAGTGGCAGCTTCGGCGGAGAAATTGTCGGAGACGGCGATGCAGTTGAGGCTCTATGCTCTCCAGAGTCTGGCATTGTTGTACTTGGGGATTATGTTCCCCGGTCACAAGATTTCGCTGACGCGAGTGGCGGAGCGCTACGAGCAGATGACGCGGCAGGTTGTGATGTTGGGATTACAGCATCCGACGCGCGGAATTGCAGCGGCGCTGTAGGGGACGAGGCCGAGAGTGGCTGTCGTAACACTTCGGGTAGGGATGTTTCGCTTCGCTCAACGTGACAAAAAACCAGGTGAGCGGGTACTACTTAGCGGGTACCACAAGGTGATGTGAACGATTCCAGTGGGCGGACGACCGGTCCGCCACCACGTTTGACTACTTCTTCCAGGCAACCATCAATCCTAGAACCACCGGCAGATAAAGAACCGATGCGTGCAGGACGCGGCTCGCCAAGACCCGGGACGAGGATCTCGCCAGCTTCAACACGTGGTACATCATAAAAGCTCCGGCCAAAACCATCGCTGAACGATAGAACAGTCCGGCGTGCGCGACCGTGGGCAGCATGGTGGCCACAATCAGGAGCACGGTGAAGCCGACGATTTCAGCGCGGGTAAAGCGAGAGTCGGCATCGAAAGCGGGAAGCATCTTGTAGCCCGCGTTGGAATAATCCTCGCGGTACATAAGGGCGATCGCTAAGAAATGAGGGAACTGCCAGAGAAACAGGATGGCGAAGAGATACCAGGCCTCGCGGCTCACGGCGGCCGAGGCGCCGGCCCATCCGATTAGCGTTGGCATGGCCCCAGGGAAGGCTCCCAAAAGCGTGCAAAGCGGAGTCTTGCGCTTAAGCGGGGTGTAGATCAACAAATACGAGAGCAGGGTGGAGACCGCCAAGAACGCAGACAGTGAATTCACGGTGAGGGCAAGATAGAGACCGCCGAAGACACTCATCGCCATTCCTAACAGGAAGGCTTCACGGGAGCTGATCCGGCGGGAAGGAAGGGGGCGATTGGCGGTACGGCGCATCTGGCCGTCCCAGCCGCGTTCCATCCATTGATTCAGGGTAGCGGTACCGCTTGCGACAAGAAGAGTGCCAATCAGGGTATTAATCAAGCCGAGCAAATGGAATGGACCCCGAGAAGCCAAGTAATAGCCTGCGGAGGTGGTCATCAAAATCAGCAGGTTGACTTCAGGCTTGGTCAGAGTGACGTAGTCCCGCAGCCGGGTGGCGATTGCCTGCCTTGCGAGCGGATCTGCGATTGCTTGAGTGGTAGCCATTTTCCCCTATTACCAAGTCTGCTGAGACTCGGGAGCGTAGTCGGTCTGTCTGAACTGGTTGCGTTTTCGGTAAAGAACAAAGATAACACCGATCGACATGAGAGTTGGAGGGGCGATCAGGATCAAAATGCCGCTCTTCAGCGCCTGAATCATGCGCGCGCCGGAGGATGCCGCTTGGGTATAGCAAAGCGCGCAACTCTGGGAAAACGCGGGCAGCGGGAGGACGAGAACAAAGAATGCTGCGAGTGCCAGCACCATCAACCGAAGCGTTTTCCGATTTCTCATGGTCATCTACTCCTAGTGTACAAAAAACTCTTACGGCGCCGAAGGGGCGGGGGCCGCGATCTGGGTGGTGTTCGGTGAGTTGGGCGCGCCATTCAACATGCGCGAGCTATCAGACCAGCCATAATTGCAGGCTGACAAGCACGAAAATGGTAACGATGGCGACGGCCAATAGAAAGCTGCGTTTCTCGGTCCACAGATGCATGAAGAACATGATGGCCAAGCCAGCTTCAAGGACCGCCAAGGACAACATGCGCAAAAGCATCTGGGAAGTATCGATGTTCTGGTAGGCCACCACAAACTGGAGAGCGGCGATGCCCAGAATGCAAAGGTAAATGATCAGGTACTTCCCGATTCCACCACTCTTCTGTGCTTCAGCGACGGTCATAATTTTCTCCAGAGCAAGCGATTCTAGTGACCCAGGTTCAACAGATAGACGAAGGGAACGACGAACATCCAAACCAAGTCCACAAAGTGCCAATACAAGCCGACCACCTCGACATCGTCGGCGTTATAGCGCCCGGTGTTGTAGCGAATACCGACAGCGATCAGGGCGATCACGCCGCCTGTCACGTGCAGCAGGTGCAGGCCCGTGATGCTAAAGAACGACGCGCCGAATAATCCGGAACCCCAAGGGTTCTGGAACATCCGCATACCTTCGCCAATCAATCCGAGCCATTCGCGGACGTGGAGAAGGGCAAACACCGCTCCCAAAACGGCCGTAATAAACACCCACCGGCTGGCGCCCGACTTATCGCCTTGCTGAGCGGAACGGATGCCGAGCAGCATGGTCAAGCTGCTGGTGACCAGAACGAAGGTCATAATAGAGACGTTGGTGATGCTGTGGAACGGGCGCGGCCAGTTGGTGGTGCCGTTGCGCAGGAAGCCGTAGGCCACCAGCATGGCGGCAAAGGTCATGGTGTCCGAGATAATGAACAGCCAAATCGCCAGCTTCTTGGTGGGAATGGAAAACGGTCGTGCTTCCATCAAGTGGGCGGAATGCCCTCCCAGAGAGATTTCAGCTTGGCTCACGGCGCCTCCTAGAATTTTGATCAGAGATCAACGCTTACATCTTCATCCACAAGATCCAAAGCAAGTACAGCCAAAGCAAACCCATAAAGTGCCAATAACGCGATGTGGCGACTAGCGTGACGCGCCGCAGGACGCCGCGGCGCAGTTTGCTGGTCACGTTCAGTAATCCCCCGAGACCACCGAGCACGTGCAGTGCGTGGGCGGCAGTGAGAACGTAAAAGAACGAACTGCTGGGATTCGTGGCAAGAAATAATCCCTGAGAGCGCAGGTCAAGCCAAGCCACGTATTGGCCAGCCACGAATAGCACTCCCAAAAACAAGGTAGCGTAGAGCCAACGAGCCGGAGCGGAGGTTGTCCGCGGTCCTCCCATGTAGGTGGCGATCTGGCGTCGCGCCAACTCCAGAGTGACGCTGCTGGCCACCAGGATCAGGCTATTCAAATAGAGCACTGATGGCAGGGTGAAGTGGTACCAATCATTGGACGCACCCTTGCGAACAATCAACGCGCTGGTGAACGCCGCAAACGACATGGTAATGCCGGCGAGGAGAACCCAGATCCCGGTACTTGCCGGGGGCGGGGCGTATTCCTGAACCAGGCGAAGCTCACCGTCCGCCGGAACCAGATTGCGCCACCCACCGTTGTTGCCGGTGGACTCCGGACGCCTATCAATTTTCGGCGGTTCGTGAATGGTTGTTGCCATAAATACCCAAACTCCTGGACAAACTGCTGGTTAATCTACTTCTCGTCGTGGACGGACTTCACCGTCTCAGGCGAGTCCTGCATAACGTAATCGCCGGTGGAACTTTCAATGCCGTATTGATACGGATCGTGGTAAACCACCGGGAGCTTGCCCCCAAAGTTATCGAAGGGCGGCGGAGAAGACGGCGTGCTCCACTCAAGAGAAGTGGCTTCCCACGGATTGAGGGGAGCCTTCGGTCCCTTGAAGCGGCTGTAAATCAGATTGACCAAGAAAATGAACTGAGCGGCTCCGGTAATCAGCGCGGCCACGGTGATGAACTTGTGCAGAGGAATGAGCGGCTGCAGGTAGTCGTCTACGAAGGCCTGATAGCGGCGTACGTTCCCGGCAATGCCGAGGTAATGGAACGGCATGAAGATGCAGTAGGCGCCCACGAAGCTGAGCCAGAAGTGAGCTTTGCCGAGAGTTTCGTTCATCATGCGCCCGGTCACCTTGGGGAACCAGAAATAGGTTCCGGCAGAAGATGCCGAAGATCGCGGCCACCGCCATGACGAGGTGGAAGTGTCCGACCACGAAATAGGTGGCATGCAGCATGATGTCGATGGAAGGCTGGGCGAGGAAGAATCCGCTAACGCCGCCCGCCACGAACATCGAGATGAAGCCGAGAGCAAACAGAGAAGCAGAGTTGATGCGAAGCCTGGAACCGTACAGGCTTCCGATCCAGATCAGGACCACGATGGTGGAGGGAATGGTAATCACCAGGGTGGGGAACGAAAACACCAGCGACGAAACCGGATTCATGCCGCTGACGAACATGTGGTGGCCGTAGACCATGTAGCTGAGAACGGCCAGCGCATCCCATCGAGTAGATCAGAGTGCGATGGCTCAGCATCGGCCGGCGCATGTTGGCGATGAGAACGTGAGAAACGACGCCCATGCCAGGAACGATGGCGATGTAAACCTCAGGATGACCGAAGAACCAGAACAGGTGCTGCCAGAGCAGAGTTGATCCGCCGGAATGCGGAACCAGTTTGTCGTTAATGACCAAGCCGCCCGGAACAAAGAAGCTGGTGCCGGCGACGTGGTCGAGAATGACGAGGATGCCGGCGGGAAGCAGAACCGAGAAAGCGGTCAAGCCCATCACCGAGGTGATGAACCACGCCCAGGCGCTCAACGGCAAACGCATCAGGCTCATGCCCTTGGTCCGGAGGTCCAAGGTGGTTGTAATGAAGTTCAAGGAACCGAGCAACTGGCCAACGCAGAAGAGGCCGATCGAAGCCATCCAGAGGACGACACCTGTGCCCTGTCCGGGGCCAGATACCGCGCCAACGGCGTTCAACGGAGCGTACTGCGTCCAGCCGCCAAGAGTGGGCCCGTCTTGCACGAAGAAAGAGGCCATCATGACGACGAAGGAGGTGAACGTCACCCAGAACGACATCATGTTGAAGTGGGGGAAGGGCATGTCCTCGGCACCCACCTGAATGGGCAGAAAGTAATTCCCGAAGGCCGCGAAAGGCGCGGTCGTTAGCACGAAGAAGACCATGATGGTGCCGTGCATGGTCAGCAGTTGCAGATAGTACTCCGGGGTCATGACACCGCCGGGGGCGCCGGTCTTGGAAAGCAGTTGCAATCCGGGGATGGCGAAATTGCTCCAGGCGAGGTGAATTCGCATGAACCAGGAGAGCACCATCCCGACGAAGACCGCGACCAGAGCGAGTCCGTAATACTGTTCGCCGATGACCTTGTGGTCCAGGCTGAAGACATGCTTCCGGAGGAAACCTGTTGGGGGCGCGTGATGCGCTACGTGTGCGGACGTATCATGCATGTTGCTTCACCTCAGGAAATTTTTAGCGCGAGCCAACGGCACGCGCGAACCAGCTCACTACTGCAATGCCGCCTGCTGCTTCAGCCAACTATCGAAATCCGACTGAGACATAACTTCCAAATAGGCTTTCATGTTGTAGTGTCCAAGGCCGCAAAGCTGGGTGCATACGATCTCATATTTGCCGATCTTGGTGGCCGTAAAATGGACTGACACGTCGAGGCCGGGAACGAAGTCCTGTTGAATTCTCAACTCCGGAACGAAGAAGGAATGTCCCAAGTCTTTGGAGTGCATAAGGAGATGAACTTCCTTATTCACTGGAATGGCTAACTCTGCGGTCACGATGTCGTCCTTAGCGTCGGGGTCGCTGGCGGGATCGAGTCCGAAATAGTTTTGATTGCCCTCGTCGATTTTATCGGGATGGGTCGGGGCCAATTTTCCATCGGGTCCGGGGTAGCGGAAGTAGAAAGCGAATTGTCCGGCCTGCGATTGGATGGTCAAGGCGTCGGCAGCAGGCGGGGTGAAGTAAACCGTGGCCCATGCCTTGGCGCCGAAGACTCCGAGCGCGAGCGCTTCTGTTCCGACGAGGAGAAAAGCCGCAATCACCAAACCCTTGGCGCCGCCAGGGAAGTTCTTGATCTTGGAGTCTTTGCGATAGCTGGAGGCGGTCCAGATGAAGATGGCGAGAATGAACTGGGCGGCAAGAAAAGAGAGGCCGGCTTCCGCCATGGTTTCAGAGGCTTGCTCGTCGATGAGAAAGCCATGGGTGGATATATCCTGCGGGGCTGGCCAGGTGTGCATCACGATGGGAATCGCAGAAGCGATTGCAATCACTATGATCGTCACTGCAAAGAACTTTGCCATGGGGCCTCGTCTTATCGCCAGCGGGATAAGCGCTGATCGTTAGATTGTTTTTTGAAAGAAGCGGCCGCTGTGCCGGGAAGAGCAGCGGCCGCCGAATTGCCTTACTTCGCTTTGAAAGTGAAGGTAACGTTCGCCGGCTTTCCTGCCGCGACCGTTACATCCTGGGTTTGCGTTCCGTAAGTCTCTTGCCAGGCAGTCAGAGTGTAGCTGCCAGGAGCCAAGTTCAGTGAGAAGGCGCCGCTGTCATCGCTGACCGCGTAGGGTCCCTTCACGACGGCGATATAGCCGTGCATCCAGGGGTGGATGTTGCACTTTACGGGAACGGCAACTTCCTCATTAGCCCAAGTCACGTCGAACGGGGGGGAGCCGGGCGGCTGAGACTTGTTCCACTCCTGATTCTTAGTTGGCTGCGGGTGAATGTTATGCGAGGTCTGGTCCGCGTTGATAACCTTCATGTGCTGACCGGGGTTAACGGCGACGACATGGGGTAGATACTGGCAACCCTTCTGAGTGAGGTCTACCGAAGAGGAGGAGGTTTCGTTACCGGAGAGGCCCTTGGTGACGTAAACCACCACGTTAGCCAAGCCTCCATTAGCCCCCGCCACGACATTTTCCATGGTCACAGGTTTGTCTTTGTGAACAGCGGCACAGCTGGGTTCCTTGGACATATCAATCCCCTTCATATGGGGGGCAGTGCCGTCGAGTTTTACGGTTCCGCTTACGGATCCGGAACCAGCGGCGTCTACCTTTTGTCCAAGAATGATTACGCCCAGCGAGAGAAGCAGCATGGCCGAGAAGCCGGCTGCAAATCTGTACTTGTACGTATTCTTCATGAGTTTCGGTTTTCTCCTAATTCCAACTTAGTCATTGGCCGTTTATTGCTGCGGCGCAGGTGCGTTCGGATTAATTGGTTTCAACCCGAGTTGCTTGGCAATCTGCTTTTCTTTAAGGTTGTATTTATTGTGGGGTTGCAGAGTGCGCAGATAGAACACCAAATCCCACGCCTCCTCCGGTTTCACGTTGTCCGAGAACGACGGCATCGGGGTGCCATCGAGACCAGTCATGAAAATCTTGTAAATGTCCTGGTCGGTACTGCCGCACTTGGGTCGTGATCCCTCGGCGAAATTGTAAGGCTTGATGGGCCGATTTAGATCGTCCTGCAGAGTATCGGACGAAGGACCATTGGCGCGGCCTTCGACGCCGTGGCACTTCCAACATTCCAGCTTCTGAAACAGAGCCTGACCGGATTTGATGCGATCGGCGGTGACTTCGGGCTCGGCTGGAATCTGGATCGGAGTACCCGGTTTCTCGGTTGTCCACTTGGCGGAGAAGTGCTTCACGTAGGCCACAAGGTTTATTTTCTGGTCGTGGGTGAAGGTATTCCACTGCGGCATCACCGAGCGATCAAAGCCCCGACCGATGCTGTTGTAAAGGTCTTCATCGGTGGGAAGAGTACCGCTTGGAGTGGAGCGACATTTGAACTGACCCAGGGTAAAGTTGCGCGGTTTGGGGTCGAGCCACTGGGCATTTTCCCCTTCGCCATCGCCCTCGTCACCGTGGCAGCCCACGCAATAGCGGCGATAGTCATTTTTGGCGGCAGCGGCATGGCCGGACAGGTTGCCCACGTGGGCTTCCATGTTCAGCCGCTGGTCTTCGTCGTACTTGGTCATTTGGGCACTGGAGATCCCCGACATCCCGAGGACCACGAGAGCAACAGCTACCGTGCCTGCGAAACCTGAGTAGCAAATCAAATTCCTGCGCATCGTTTTCCTCTCTTAGAAGTCGAAGTCAATACCCGAGATTAAGCTGCTGGTGGTTAAGTTGGTTCCGGTAACCGGAGACGTGCCATTCTGGCGCAGCCACGAATACTCGTTGTGGAAGGCGAAGCCAGCCCGGCTGGTCATGATCGGGTAGTAGCGGAAGCCAAACGTGTACATGTCGATGTTGCCGAAGTTAGAGGCGTAAGTAGTCGAAGCCTGCTGCGACATACGCTCCCACTCGGAACGCTGGATGAAGACCAACTGAGGACTGTAGACATAGTGAGTTTCCACCATGTAGCCATTCCAGGTTGGGGCACGCGCGGTCGAAGGAAGCACCGTGCCAGGAATGTTGTTGCCGGCGGGTGCCGCGTTGTCAATAACGTCGCCGTAGCCAGCCCCAAACCACGCGCTGTCAGATCCGTGTTGGGTGACGACGAGGAAGTCGAGTTTGCCGAAATAGAATAATCCCACGAAGCCTTCGCGGCTGAAGGATTTGTTCCCGAAACCCGAGCCGGGGATCGGTGCTCCGCCGAGTGTCTGGAAGCTGGTTGGAGCTTCTCCGACCATGGCATAGGCGCCGATTCTGTCGACGCCGAGTTTACCGACGTCAAAGGCTTGGCTGGCGGCAAAGAATCCGCTATACGAGTTCCCGTAGGGCAGATCGACGTTGCCATCGTTGGAACTCACAAGGGCAGCGGAAACGCGAGTACGGTCGTCCACCGAGTGGCCCTGCCACTCCACGCCAAGCTGGTTGTCGCCAATCTGGCCGAAGATGTTGCCATCCCCTTGAGGAATGAAGTGATACGTCTGGTATGCACCGGAAATGCTGGTCAGAGTCAAAATGCGCTTCTCAGAGACCAGGTTGTCCAGTTCGAATTTACCCATCTTGATGTTGAGCCAGGAACTGCCCAAGATGTTGTCGAACCGACCGAAGACCTGCTCGAAGTGGAATGCTCCCGTCTCATCGGAAGAGGGAAGCACGTAGAACGACAGATTCTTTTCGAGGGTGCCGGCGGTGTGAAAGTCCAAACCGGTCAGATCGAAGCCATGAGAGGTAAGTTGCCGCTCGACGGTAGGGGAGGCAGCCGAACCGATCACCGAATCCTCGGCGACTTTGTCAGTGCTCTCGCGGTGCCAGTATGGGGTGATGCGGAAGGTGACCGGCCAATAGCCGGGGTTTTGCCAGATCGGGGCATCCCGGTCATTCATCAGCTGATAGCCGTTGTCTTTGAATTTCTGCCCGAAATAGTTGAGCATCGGCCATGCTTCATGGCAGGCCGAACAACGCAAGCCGTATTTTCGGGCGAAAGCCGGCAGCGCGTGAGCGTCTTGGAAGCAACCAACAATCAAAAACAGCAGCAGAAAGCCACCCGCAAAACTCCTCCGGGACGAGGTCATTTACTCCTCCTGAGCAAAGGTTGGCCAGTTACAGGAATGCAAGTCGAGATTAGACAAATCCCCACAAGTGCGCGTGGACGCACTAAGTATCATGTTCGAAATATCGATGTCAAGAAAAAATCGAAAATCTGGATTTTAGGGATCAAAAACAATGATCACGAGTCATGCCGCTGTATGCTGTCGAACCAGAGTTTTCGCCAGCCGCAGCGCGGACTTCTTGGCTTCTAGATGGTCTTGGCCCATCAGCACAGGGCGGAGAAATCCGAAACTGAAGCCCAGGAGGTCCACCAAACGGGCGTAAGCCTCGAGTTGGTCGGTTCCCATATGAGCGCAATCGGGGAGGCGGCGGAGGCGCTCGACGACGGCGGAGGTGCTGCGTGAGGTGGCGACCCGGAAAAAGATCTTGCCGACGGATGGGTCGTGGAGTGCGCGGGGAATAATCACTTTGAGAAACTCCCGGTCCTCCCACATGTGATCGATCTCGGCCTCGACCAAACGGAGTATCTCGTCGTCAAACTTCGAGCTTTGCGGAAAGGTGCGGCTAACCTGGGAACGAATCTGGGAGTCGCGATGCTGGATGAGGGCAAGAAAAAGTCCAGCCTTGCCCTTGAAGTAGCGGTGGATCAAGCCCTCAGCGCAGCCGGCTTGGGCTGCGATCTCGCGAGTGGTGGTCGCATCGTATCCGCGCTGAGCGAATAGTCTTTTGGCCGCGCTCAGCAAAGCTTGCTGTTTGGCGGCGCGATCACGTGTGCGTTCTGGCCGGCGACCCCGAGTGCCAGGCAACGACAGCAGGGCAGGATCCGGACCGCGTCGGTTTTGTTTCGAGGAGTT
This sequence comes from uncultured Acidobacteriaceae bacterium, assembly GCA_963708575.1. Taxonomy (GTDB): domain Bacteria; phylum Acidobacteriota; class Terriglobia; order Terriglobales; family Acidobacteriaceae; genus DASVWZ01. Next base: position 1,892,623 of record CAVPTB010000007.1, on the reverse strand, counting down.
CAGCTGCATCTTGGCGACCCCACCCCTACGATTAAGGACGGTATGAACTCTTGTACGACGAAAGTCAAGATTAAGTTGTGAAAAATTTGTCAAATTTTCATCAGCCGCATGAACAGGGGGTTTGCGAGCCACGTCGATAGAAAAGATAAATCGAATAGATCGAATAGATTAATCATGCCGATGTTGCCGGGAAGCATGAATCACCTTGGGGCAGGAAATTTCCGGCTTCTGAAGCGGGAGGTAACGAGCAGAGCAGCAGTTGACATCTTCCAATGCTGCGGAGTATCAGAACTAGATACGCGTTCCCCGAACTCGCGGGGACGTGTGTTCGAAGAATCCGCGTGCATGAACAGACTTGAAGTAAAGCCAATCTCTGACCACCAGATCCGGCGGGTTCAAGCCGGGGGCCTGATCCGTCGAATACGGCCCACACGAATCCTCTTATTCACTTTAGTTTTTGGGTGCAGCGTGTGCTCGCTGTGGGCCGGGAAGCACCGGCGTAAGGAGGACTACGGTCTGGGTTTCACCACCGAGTTCGATGCGCCCGAGGCGGAGGTACTGCAAGCGGTGCAGGCGGTGGTTGACGACGGGATTATTCAGGGCAGCAAGGAATACAACAAGGACAAGAGCATAGAGAATGCCACGGAAGTGGCGTCCTCCGGACTATTCGCGGAGTGGAAAGAACCCGGCAAAGTGTTCTATAAGGTGCGCACCCAGGTGCTCGATCCCCGCGGGTTTTACGAGAGCAATGACGTGGGTACGCTGGCGGTCAGGTATGTGGTGCAAAGTAAGGCTGCCAGTAAAACTGTGTTGAAGATCGATGCTGTATTTGTCGAGGATTTTCGTCACACGTCCCACCCCTCGGATGGTTCAGTCGAGAGCGCGGAATATAAGGACATTCAAGACCATCTGGATGCGCTCGAGGAGCAGAAGAAACAGGCGGTTGAGGGGGAGCGAAGCCGACAACAGGAAGTGGCGAGACGTGCGTTGGAGGAGAAAGCCCAGGCCCAGGAAACGGAAGCATTGGCGCTGGCGCAGAATTCGTCGCTGAGTCTGGAGGACCGGGTGCATGAACTGCGGCGCCAGGCAGAGCGTCTGGTGAAAGCTCCGGGAGCCAAGCTGAAATCCGCGCCTTTCCAGTCTGCGTCGGTACTGAAGTCGCTTGATCCGGGAACCGAGGTTGTCGTCGTTGTGAAAACGCCTTACTGGTTTGGAATTGAAACCGAAGACGGCCAGCATGGCTGGATTTATCACGACCAACTGGAGTCTTTGCCGTGAGACTCTGGGGAGTGAAAGAATCTCGATTCATCGCGATCATCGTCGGTCTGTGGCTGGCGGGCTCCGCGCTTGGCGGCGCGCAAAGCGCTTCCGAGCAGCGAGAGTTTCCCCAATCTCCGGCGCAAGTGGAGAAGGTGATTCGGACCCTGAAATCCTCGGCGGCAGGCCGACTTCCTGCGCTGGACGGATTCGCGCAAGCCGGTGTGCATCCTCTTGATCGCTACCAGCGCGGCTATTACCAGTGTGAGACGCAAGTGGCTGCTGGCACCACGGGCGGGTCCGTGGTAAAGGTTACGGCCAAAATTACGGCTTGGTATTCGGATCCGGTAGCGGCTCAGTCGGGCTACCAGGTGTTGCCGTCTAACGGGCGTTTGGAAACGGACTTTCTGGATCGCTTGCAGGATGCGCTGCAAGGCAACGTTGCCAGTAGCCCGGGAGTCGCGCCGGTCGCGCCCCAGAAGCCAACGCCGCCCCCGAAGACGGCAGTGAGCAAGCCAATTCCCGAGCCTGCGCTTTCAGCTCCGGTGCCCAACCAGTCAGTCATCGCCGACGCAATTTCGGCTTCTCGAACTCCAGTTAAATCAGCTGCGAACAATTCCCGAATACCGGAACCAAGCGGAGATGCCGCGACGCAGAAAGCCGTGGTTGATCGGCATAATGCGGAACTGGAGAAGGAAGCCCAAGGGCTGGAAGAAATTCTTCGTAACCAGGCGAAGCCGAACAATCTGGCGGCAGTGAAGAAAAGCGGAACCCCTATCCTGACCAGCCCCAACGAAGCGGCGAAGCAACTATTTGTGGCGCAGGCGGAGGATGAGTTCGAAATTCTGGATATGAATGCCAGTTGGGTTCACGTGAGGATCTCGGGTTTATCGAGAGGCTGGATCCGGCGCTCGGCAGTGGAACTGGAAAGCGACGCTGCAACGAATGTACAGGTGGCGAAGGGGCAGGATGCGCCGGCGCCGGCGTCAGGGAAGGATGCCAGTCAAAAAAAGACCGTGGGTCCTGCGTTTCAGATCGAGAACGAACAGATCGCCTCATTTCCCGGGACCTGGCAACCGCTGCGGGGAAAGACGGTAGAGATTGTTTCTGTGCAGAAGGCGGGCGCGGTAGGCGGCGACGCCGAGGCGAAGCTGGCATACGCGAAATCGATCTTCGATCGCAAGTACATCGAGCTTTCGAAGGAATCGAGTTCAGCGGCGGGGGTGGTCGTCATTTTCGATTCTGAAGACGGCGGGATGATGGCGACCACGATGGACGTTCTGAAAACCTGGAAGTCCGGCGATCTTACCGACGAAGCTTTATGGCGCCACTGCTACTTCGATCCTATTGAGGCTTTCACTCCCGCCGGACAATGATGCGCGCTGGATCTCTAGAAAATTCCACTCTGCGGTTTCGGTCATTGTTCTCACGAAATACATCTTCGTTTCACGAACAGGAAAAAGCGAAAGACAATTGTCGAGAGTGGCGGGATTTCCGCAATGAGATCTGAATTTTTCGTCGCGCAAGAAAGTGCGGAGGTTGCGCAGAAATTTGCACGTGTGGAAAAGAACCAGCGAAATACCTAACCAGTACCGGATTCAGCCCTTGACACTGGTGAGATACGGTGCAAGAATTCGGCCCACTTTCAGCTCATATTCTTTTTGCAAGTCTGCATGGTGAGCTGATTTAACTCAGGGGTGCGGATGCTTCTCAGTTCGTTTCCAACCCTACTTATCAATCTGAAGTTGAGTCGGAGACGACTGATGGATCAGCTGTCGTGTGAAGTTCGCGAACAGTTTATCGACCACAGCGCTCCATCCCTGTCAACAGCCCAAAAAAATGCTTTACAAAAATGGAGGACACAAAGGTGAAGACAACCACACGTACTGTATTATGCATTGCCTTGCTGGCACTCGCCAGCGTATCGCTGTTTGCCCAAGCGCCCGGAGTGATGACGATTAACGGTGGAAAGATGACCGTTAGCGTAAAGCCAGTGGCGCACTATGTACCGGCTGAGCGGCCCCCCGCTGCACTGCACAAAGTTTACGACAACCTGGGAACGGGAACGTCCGTTTACAACTGTTGCAGCGGTTGGACGATTTCCGCCGTGGGTTCGGTTATTGGCGCTCAGAACTGGGTCGCCAATGGATTCACTCCCAAGAAGAACTACACCCTAGCAAAGATTCAGGTGGGTGTAGGCTACGTGACCGGAACGAACTCGGTGGCTATCGGATTGGCAGAGGACAAAGGCGGAGTCCCGGGAAAAGTCCTAAAGCACTGGGACGCGAAGACCGGCAGCCTGCCAACCTTCGGTAACTGCTGCCAGCTCGTCAGCGTCAGCCCCTTTGCAAAGAAGCCCATAACTCTCACCAAGGGCAAGCAGTATTGGGTACTCGTCTATACCGACAAGAACTCGCCCGATACCTGGGACGCATGGAACCTGGACACGGGTGGCCAGACCGGACCGTTCTCGAACAACACCGGTTCGGGTTGGGTTAACTTAGGCACGGGCCAACAAGGCGCGTTTGCCGTTTGGGCTCACTAAAGCCAACCGTCAATTGCTTCAAATATTTTCGCCGGCGCAAGCATCAAATTGCGCCGGCGTTTTTTTTTGCCCTTAGAGGTTGCGTTACAGTCAGTGTCGAACGAGAGGCCCCGCAGGAGTTCGGGAGCGTCAGGCCGCCTGTTTTTGCTTGGCCCAGCGGGCACGCTGCGCGGCGGCAATCTTGCGCCGGGCGGCTATTGACAATGGCTTGCGAAGGGATGCGGATGGCTTCGCACCCGGGGAAGAGCTCTCGCGGACCTTCGCCCAGCGCGCTCTCTGAGCGAGCGCCATCTTTCGTCTGGATGCGGCCGAGATCACTCGCTTGCCGCGGCGTCCTGAAGTTGAAGAACCGCTGATGGTTTCGAGTGCTGAGATAGCTTCGTCCAACTTCTCGAGTTGCTGGCGTATCTTGCTGCGCTCCAAACGAAGCTCGGAAAGCGCTCCGGACAGATTTGACATGGGCCCCCCTCAATTTAACTACCGGGCTATTCTAAAGGGAAACTGGTGCAGAGCAGGGAAGTTTTAGAAGAACGTGGTCAGGTGGCCTAGTTCGCCGTTTGTCTCTGTATTCCTCGTTCGCGATGTTATTTCCATCTGACAGTGCCATAGGGGTTGCTGTCCATTAAGGGCAGTCAATAGATATTCGAGCGGCGAAGTTTTCGAGTAGGTGACAAAGAGCCTGGCCGGAAAGAGGGTTGGAGGCGCGGGTCGGAATCGAACCGACGCATAAAGGTTTTGCAGACCTCTCCCTTACCACTTGGGTACCGCGCCCTGATACTTAAATTAGCGTGATGCGCGGCAAAAGTCTACTCGCTTACCGCGGAGCGGCTGCCAACTCCTCCCGCCGCCAGATCGAGAGTCCGAGTGATCCCAGCGCAAGCACGCCCAAGGCGTTGGATTCGGGCCGAGGCGCGCTGAGAGCCGCGCTCGATTCTTCAACCCTGGCATCGTCCGGGCCTTTTGTTTTGCCTGCGATGATGGGCTTGTTCGGGATGGTTTCGTAGGCATTAGCCGGCAAGAATTTTCATGCCACTATTCACCTTAAATCGCGCCCACCCGTAGTGCATCTTTCCTTTGATCTGGAACTTCAGCTCTAGGTACCGTTCGGTTACCTGGAACCAATAACCTTTCTGATATGTCCTGCTCCTGAAATGTCCGAGACGGAGCATTGTGGCCGAACCAGTGAACTTTCGTTTGGAATCGATCGACTTTCCCTCGCGCAATGCGAGAGCAAGCGGTATTGATTGAACTTGTATGCAATCCCATTTTTCCCCGACGCAGCACCAACACCCAAAGTGCGCACGCAACCTGAAAACGTGCAGAGAGTTGTCGAATGGACGATGAAGTCATTTAATCCGTCGTGATTGAGATCGATGGGAAGCTTTCCCCCAACTTCCGTGTGAGCGGGCGTGTACAAAATCTCGCCTCGGCTGCCCGGGCCAAAGCAAGCATGCCCATTCCCGCTGCACCCGCCGCGAGCGCGTACATATTCAGCCGTCGATGGACTGACTCAGAAAGGTCGACGGTCTTACGAGGCTGGGAAGAGTGCTTCATAAATCCTCCATCCGAGTGACAACGGCGTCTGGCTGGGGTGATTGATCGTGCTTGCGTTTCCATATCGACAATCCGGACGATCCTAGCGCGAGTGCGCCCAGCATGTTGGATTTGGGAGTCGGCGTCGCCAGCGTTGCGTTTGGCTCTACGATGCGCATCTCATCCAGACCTTTCGTCTCGCCCGCGATAATCGGTTTATTGGGGATGGTCTCGTAGGCATAACCGGTCAGCGTAGCCGTGATCTTGGTTTGGCTGACCTTGACATTCAGCCGCGCCCATCCGTAGTGGGTTTCGCCATTGATCTGGAACTTGAGTCCGAGATAGCGGTCTTTGACGTTAGCCCAGGGGCCATAGACGATCGTCTGCTTGCTGGTGTAGACATTGCTGCGCGCTACAACCAGTGCCGCAGTTCCTTTGTGAAAGGGACTGCGTGGTCCGATGCGAGCACCGGGCTTCAGATCTGAGCCAAGAAATTGGCCGCTCCCAACCGCGTATCCTGCTGCGCTGTTTCCGCCCGCGGCATACTGACGAAGCTCGAAGAAGCAGAAGTCGGTGCAGGCACTGACGTGGTTCACGATAGTGAAATCAGTAATCTTGTCGTGGTTGAGATCGACATTGTAGCTGTGCTTTGGCGCGATGACGAGGTGCGCCGGTGTGTAAACGATCTTCGCCTCAGCGGGCGATGCCAAAGCCAGCAAGCCCACTCCCGCCGCACTGGCTGCGAGGGCATACATGTTGAGCTGTTTGTGGGCTGACTCGGGAAGGTTGCCAGGGGTTCTGGTGGGCAGGGAAGAACGGTTCATGAAATCCTCCGTCCGAGAGGGCTAACATTATGTTGCTGGCGGAATCGAGTGTCAAGATAAACACTGAAAATGAGGAAGACTTAGGCAAGGAACCAGCGGAGTGAGTCTCCTTTCCCTACCCGAGAGCAGCAAAGGCAAGCGAATCAAAGCAGTATAAATATGGAGCGGGAGACGGGATTTGAACCCGCGACTTCGACCTTGGCAAGGTCGCACTCTACCACTGAGTTACTCCCGCTCAGCGAAACAAGATTATAACAAGCCGCGAGGTTAGGGCAAAGTCACGGCAGTTACCGGCGGTCTAGACGCTATTTTGCTGAACCGGCCAAGGCCGGCACGTAGGACAGCCACTCTTCCGACCGCGCATGTTTCCCGGTGGTTACTTTGTGGAAAACATCCTGCAGGGCGTGAGAAACCGGTCCGGCTTTGCCGTCGCCGATGGTGCGGAAGTCGATTTCGCGAATCGAGATGACTTCAGCCGCGGTGCCGCAGACGAATACCTCGTCGGCGATGTAAAGCTGATCGCGAGAGATGGGCTCTTCCACCACTTCGTATCCCAGATCGCTGGCCAGCGTCATCAGCGAATCGCGAGTGATACCTTCGAGGATTGCGCTACGCGGAACGGTATAAATCACCCCCTTGCGCACGACGAAGAGATTTTCGCCGGTGCACTCGGCCACGTAGCCGGAGGGATCGAGCATGATTGCTTCGTCGAAGCCGAGGCGCACCGACTCGGTCTTGGCCATGACTGATCCGACGTAGTTTCCGGAGATCTTGGCCTTGGTCATGGAAACGTTGGGATGGAGGCGCGTGAGAGACGAGATGTTGGCGCGGACCCCTTTTTCCTTGGCTTCTCCGCTAAAGAATTGAGACCACTCCCACACTGCGATCATGAGGCGAGGCTTGCCGCTGTCGATGATCATGTTCAGGCCGCCGTCGAGAAAAATCAGCGGGCGGATGTAGCAGGCAGAAAAACCGTTTGCCGCAACCGTTTGATGAATGGCGTGCATGATCTGGTCGCGGGTAAAAGGCAAGTCGCGAAAGCCTATGACGTGGGCTGAATCGAGCAGGCGATCGGCATGCTCTTCGAGACGGAAGATGGCAGGGCCACGGTCGGTAGCGTAGCAGCGAATCCCTTCGAACACACTGATTCCGTAATGCAGGCCGGCATTGAGGAAGGGAACTGTGCCCTCGGCGGAATCTTGCAGCTGATCGTCGATCCAGATGTGTTTTGGCGGCTGTGCCATGGAGTCCCCAGGTTCAAAAGATATTCAAGAGTATCGTCGAAGTTCCTTGCAGGGCAAGGACTTCGTGGCTGTGCGGATGACGACGAAGCCGTTGCTATTGCAACCTGGCGTACTCGGCCTTGGCTTCTTTGAAGATAGGAACATCGGGGTCCGCGTCCTTCCAAAGAGTGAGGAAATCTTTGTAGGCGGCACGAGAGCGAACGCGGGCAGCATCGGCATCTGCGCCCTGTGAAGTTTTGGATTCGTAAGCGTTGGCTCGCGCTACTCCGAGATGAGCGAGTGCACCGGGCCAACAGCTCCACACCAGGCCATTGTGATCGATCAGCTTCTGAAATTCGCTGGCGGCGGCTCTTGCCTGACCGGCGGCGAGGTAGGCTTCTCCGCGAACATACACGTGATACAGGCAGGTAGGATTATTGACGAAGGGAATGATTGCTAACTCGGTGGAACGGGCGGCTTCGAGGCTGGTCAAGGCGGCTGAGGGATTTTTTTGATTGAGCGCCACCTGGGCTCGAATGGTGGGGAGCCAGATGGTTTGCATTTGTGTGTCTAGTGGGAATCGCTTCTCTAGGTCCTGACCGAGCGCTTCGGCTCGAGCCGTATCACCGGCGATTGCGAAAGCTATCGCTGATTCCGCCTCGGCGCCCTGACTTGCCGGGCTCAGCTTGAGGGCTTCAGCGGCCAGCTGACGCGCTTCGGCAGCGCCTCCGTACACAGCCTGACGGAGAGCAGTATTGGCCTGATAAACCGCCGCAGTTTCTTTGTTGTCCACTCGAACCGCCGAGGCGACCGCCCGAGCGTTGAATTCCCGAGCCTGGCGCTCGTGACCTGCGTAGCCTTCCGTGTCGGAAGCTACAGCGAGCCCGTAGTTTTCGTAATCGGGCTGGCTGGCGAACCATTGCTGCTGTTCGGCCATAGCGGAAGAGTTTCCATCGAAGAAAGCCAGCGCATAAAGTTGAAGGTGAAACAACGGGTCTTCGAGTTTGCGAGCTTGAGCTTGCTGAATGATCTGACGCGCTTCATCGAAGTGTTGCAGTCCGAGAGAGCTGAAAGCGAGATTGGTGTAGGACGCTAGACCATTGGGATAGCGAATGAGCTCCTGACGAGTGGCCTCGGCGGCTTTCTGGAGTTGTCCCTGCTCGTTGTAGATCAATCCCAATGCGACGTAGCCGCCGTAGTTTTCGTCGATTCCTTGCTGAATTACCTGAGCGGCCTTGTCCAACTCGCCGGTTACATCCTCGTAGTAGTCCGACGAAATACGCAATTTTTCCCGCTCACTGGCATGTTCCCGTAACTCAAACGCCTTGGTGAAATAGTCTCTCGCTCTTGCAACCTGGCCTAAGGCCGAATAGTCGTTGCCGACGGCTCTGTAGGCCGCGGCAAAATTGGGGTCGAGATCGATGGCCTGCTGGTCGTAACGCAGAGATTCGGCCGGACCCTTTTCGTCATTGGCTTTTGCGGCAAGGCTGTAGGCCTTCAGGGCGTCCAGGGAGGAGGTGGTCGCTTGCATGAGTGGGACATCGAACCTTTGAACGGTGGCGAGCGATTCTCCCAAGCCTTCGCGAAGCCTGGAGGTCGCCTGTCCGAGCACGTCCAAGACTTTTTCTTTGGACGCGGCCGTCACCTGTTCCTGGGCCAGAATGTCTCCGGTTTGGCAGTTGACGGCTTTCAATCCCAGTACGTATTCGTCGCCCAGTTTGCCGATCGAACCTGCAACATATGCCTTGCCGGCGGTGCGCTGACAGAGATCACGCGTCACCTCGGAGTTGAGTTTGGTTGCAGGCGGCAGGGTCATCAATTGCAAGGTCTTTGCCACTTGACCTTCGGGAAGCACATTCAGGAAAGGCGATTGTTGCAGAGAGACAGTCAGCGCAGTCTTCAGCGCATCGTCGAAGACGGGATCGCCGGTACTGTTGGCGAAATCCGCCACAACGATAGTGTCCTGCGCAGTGAGCTGCTTATTTCGATATCGCGAGCGATAAAGGAGCGCACCAGCAATCGCCGCACACAGCAATGCAGCGGCTAAGAGGTACGCGGCGAGCCTGGATCGCCCCAAATGGGAGGCGGCGGCGCCGCTTTGAATCCCGCTCACCCGGCCGCTGGTTACCACTGCCAGGGATGGGTGTGATTCACTGTCGCGCTTGAGCCGTTGCAGGTCACTGCGCATGTCCGAAGCGTGCTGGTAGCGCAGGTTGCGATCTTTCTCCAGGGCTTTGTTGATGACGTCTTCCAACTTGAGCGGAACGTCGGGATTCAGCCGCAACGGCGAAATAGGAGTGGCATCGAGAATCGCTTTGTAGATGACGGCGGAGCTCTCGCCACGAAAGGGCAGCGTGCCGGTGGCCATCTCATACAACACAGCGCCGAAGGAGAACAAGTCGCTGCGCGAATCCAGAGGTCTGGCTCGGGCTTGCTCGGGCGACATGTAGGCCACAGTTCCAAGGGTTGAGCCCGGACTCGTCAGATGCTGTGGGTCGCTGGCAACTGTGACGGTGTTGGCCGAAGCAATTTCGCCCGCACAACCGCCGACCCACGCAACCTTGGCCAGTCCGAAATCGAGGATCTTGGCGTGTCCGCGGTCGGTGACGAAAATGTTGGCCGGTTTAATATCGCGGTGAACGATTCCCTTGGCATGAGCGGCGTCCAACGCATCGGCGATTTCAATGCCGAGGCCCAGGAGGGTCTCGATCTCCAGCGGCTTTCCGGCGATGCGGTACTTGAGCGTCGAGCCCTCAAGGTATTCCATGGCGATGAAGGTTTGGCCATCGTCTTCGCCGATATCGTAGATGGTGCAGATGTTGGGATGGCTGAGAGCCGATGCGGCTTGCGCTTCGCGCTGGAAGCGCGCGAGAGCCTGAAGGTCGCGGGCAACGTCGTCGGGCAGGAATTTAAGTGCAACGAAGCGATGAAGACGGGTGTCTTCGGCTTTATAAACGATACCCATGCCACCGCCGCCAAGTTTCTCGACGACGCGGTAATGGGAGATAGTTCGGCCAATCATGGACAAGGCTCACGACTACTTCACCTTCGCCGGGGGTCGGTACATCTTAGCGACGGCGTATTCGCGCGTCAACGAAAGAGCTGCAGGGCTCTTGCGGCTCTGAGGAATGACGGTGCCCGGGCCGTAGTGAAGTGGCGCTTCCTGTCGCCGTTTAGTATTTCGTGGCAGTGCCCGTCTTTTTCATGGCTTCGTTGGCCTTTGCGGTGATCTGATTTCTCACATCCCACAATTCCTTATAGAAGAGGTGCTCCATTCGCTGGTGGAGAACTTCGACTGGAGTTCCCATGGTGCCGACGACACCGCCTCCGATGATTCTCTGAGCAAGTTTGAGGTGGTGGAAGCGGAACAGGTGCATGCGTTCGTCGAAGTCGAGCATGCGTTCGGCGACATCGTGGAGTCCGAAAAATTCCTCGTGGCGGCGGTAGAGATCGTCAACGGTGAGATCAGCTTTTTTCAGCTGGCGGTAAAAAGTTTCGCCAAGGCGAGGGCCGATATGCAGAAGAGACAAAAATCCCGGGGAGTCCAGACCGCTGCCATGCCCCAGCCCGGCGCGAATGAGGTGATAGTCGTAGGGCGTGATGGTTTCGAGAACATGCAGCAGGGAGATGGGGTACTCGAGCATCTGGTTGGCACGGCGGATCAGGCCCGCCGCCTGGGCGAGTTGGCCTTGCTCGATATAAGTGCGGGCGCGGTCCAGTTCCCAGGTCGATCCCTTCATCAATAGCTCGGAAGCTTGATGCACGACCTGGAAAGTCATCTCGTCTTTGTGGAGAAATTCTTCGGTGGGCTTCTGCAGAGACAGCAATTCGTCAGTGCGCAGATAGCGTTCGTAGTCGGAAGCTCCCTTGCCGGGGAGAATTGGTTTTTTTAAATCATCCATGGTGTCGTTTCCTGGGCGAAGTCAAAGATAGCAGACTGCGTGATCAGCCGATCAATGCGTGGGTGCGGTCCATTGCGGGTCCTTCTCCGGGGGAACAATTTCTCCATCGCGCATGTGAACGATGCGGTCTCCGTAACTGGCGGCTTCGGGGTTGTGGGTGATCATGAGCACGGTCTGGCCGAGTTCGCGGTTGGAGTGGCGCAACATGTTGAGAACGATGTCGGAATTTCTCGAGTCGAGATTGCCGGTGGGCTCGTCGGCAAGGACGATGGCCGGTTGATTGATGAGCGCGCGAGCCAAGGCAACACGTTGTTGCTCGCCTCCGGAGAGTTCAGAGGGACGATGGTTGAGACGCTTCTCGAGACCGAGCAGTCCGACGATGCGGTCGAAATGTGCCTTGTCACGATTGGCGTCGCTTCCCGCGATATCGAGCGCAATGTTGATATTGGAGCGGGCATCGAGCGTCGGCAGAAGATTGAATTTCTGAAAGACGAACCCGATTTTTGTTTTGCGCAGACGAGTGCGCTCGGCGTCGGAAAGTTGTGCGAAGTCTGCACCGTCAATGACCACGTGACCGGAATCGGCCTGGGTCAGGCCTCCCAAGAGATAGAAAAGAGTGGACTTGCCGCTGCCCGACGGGCCAACCACGCTGACAAACTCGCCCCGCTGAATGGCAAACGAAATACCGCGAAGGGCGGGCACTTCGATCTTGCCAATGTGGTAGGTTTTGCGCAGCTCTACGGCTTCAATGAATGCGGACATGCGAATCTTCGATATTACACGAAGCGCAGAAGGCGGACACGGGCTGGAGTGTCAGGCCGCGCTGGACTTTCGCGGAGGCGCAGCCGCGGCGGTTGCAGGAGCACGCTTGGGACCGCGTTTCCTGGCGAGCAGGAGGCGAATGCGTTCGAGAAGTTCCGCAGGAGCGTACATGCCTTTGGGAAGGAAAACGTCGGCGCGAATATCCCGATCGCAGATTCTAACCTTTCCAGAAATAAGAACTGCGGGAGTTCTTGGAGAGAGGGCTTTGAGTTGGGTGATCAGTTCGCAGCCGTCCATGCCGGGCATGATGAGATCGGTGAGAACCAGGTCGATGTCGCCCCTCTTGAAACGCTCCAGGGCGTCTTCGCCGCGATGGCAGGCGATGACGCGATAGCCGCGCGTCTCAAGCATGACTTTTCGAATGGACAGAGATTGTTCGTTATCGTCGACGCACAAAATAGTTCGCTTGGGCTTCATTCTTGTTTCCGAAGTGGCGTAGCCGGCGCTGGCGCCGGGGGAATCCGAAAACTCTCTAATAAGTTTGTCTGAGAATCAACTGAGCGACTTGAATGCTAACGATGAATCGCGCGTATGGCAAGTGTCGTGAATGCCAATGGGAAATGAGTCCTATTGAAAAAAATTCGCAACTATGGATGAGTGCATTTTTCTTGGATGAATTTGCCGTGCACGATCAGAAGAAAAGTTCCCCGCGCAAAATTTCGACAGCATTTCCACCGACGCGCACATTAACCACTCGGTCATCCTGCAAAGATGCGCGCACAAAAATGCGACTGGGACGGTGCATTTCGACGCCCTGTTCGATCATCACGCGCTCGTCGGGTTGAGCCACACCATTGGCAACCATCCAAGCCGCGGCACATCCGGCGGCGGAGCCGGTAGCGGGATCTTCCCCGTTGTAAAAGATCATGCGGGCGTGCAGGCGAGCGTTGAGATCGACCGTCTCACGGCAAACGAAATAAAAAAACTTGGCGCCACTCCGTTCGAGATATTCGGTGGAACTCCTGAGGTCGATGTGCAGGTCGCGTATGGTTTCCAGCCCACGCAAGGGAACGATGGTGAAGGGAACACCAGTTGAAACAGTTTGTATGGGAACGGAAGGGTCGATGTCGCCATCCCTGAGACCGGAGGCGCGAACAACCGCTTCGCGGTCATGGCGAGTGCCGAATTGAGGATCGACTTGCGCCATCTCGCCGAATGAAGGCTGGCCGGGTTTGTCCTCGAACCGGACGGAAACCTTTCCGACGTTGAGATCAAGAGACACTTCAGGGTTCGAGGTCGCGCCGCGGAGAACGAATCCCGTACCGAGTGTGGGATGGCCGGCAAACGGCAGTTCTTCGGCGACGGTGAAGATCCGCACACGGACACCGCGTTCGCGTTCGGTGGCGGGCTCACGCGGGACAATAAAAGTCGTTTCAGAGAGGTTCATCTCCTTCGCGATGGATTGCATTTGGACGTCGCTCAGGGCTCGCGCGTCGGTGAAAACGGCGAGTTGGTTGCCTTCGAAGGGTTGAGAGGAGAAGACATCCAGATGAACGAAGGAAAGCCGGATTCTTTCTTTAGGCATCTTTGCCATTGTAAGACTTGAAAGGCGGGATGGGGAGCCGCCTGGAAGCGGCAACTCCCATGTGATTTGTTTAATTCGCCAACGCGCCGGTGCAACATGGGAATCTCCCATATAGCCGGAAATGATTGGAATAGTGGGGAACGGCCTTGGGCGACGAAATCGCGAGCTGGTTGAGGTCACCCCGACGCCGGGGGTGGCATCTGAAATTTATCCGTTAATGGACGGCACTTCTATTTGGAACAGGAGAAAGTGATGGCCAGCGAAAATCTCAAAGGCGTGAAAGTTGCAATCTTAGTTACCGACGGTTTTGAACAAGTGGAATTGGTCGAGCCGCGAAAAGCACTGGACGGAGCAGGTGCGCAAACCAGCGTTGTTTCTCCTAAAAATGGGAACGTGAAAGGCTGGAAGTCCACGGAATGGGGTGATGAGATTCCGGTGAATGTTCCGCTTGATCAGGCAAACGCTAACGATTTTGACGCGTTGCTGCTGCCGGGCGGCGTGATGAATCCGGACAAACTGCGCATGGAGCCGAAGGCGGTGGCGTTCGTCAAAGCGTTCTTCGATGCGAAGAAGCCGGTGGCGGCGATTTGTCATGGCCCGTGGACGATCATCGAAACAGGGCACGCAAAGGGTAAGCAGATCGCGTCGTGGCCATCGCTAAAGACGGATTTGCGAAATGCCGGTGCGGAATGGAAGGACCAGGAAGTTGTGGTCGATGGCAATCTGGTATCGAGCCGGAAACCCGACGACATTCCTGCGTTTAACCGGGCAACAATTGAACTGTTCGGGAAGGTGAGCACGCAGGGACGAAAAGCTGCTTAAGGGAACGCGTTCTCCGGATCAGTGCTGAGGAGATTCGTGAATCTCGGAATCTGAGCGTCCCAGGAAAAGTCATTTCTTTCCTGTTTGCGATTGGCGTCGGCTGGTCCCTCGATCAGCCGACGTGATTCTGGTAGCCGTACGCTTCACCACTTTCTGCGGGATCCCCCGAGGTTTGACTGAGCTTTTGAGCTTGCGTATCCTGAATTTGGACATGCGCTCCCGTTTCATCATGCGTCTCATGTGTTGTTGCACAGGGGCGCTGGTGTGTGGGTAGCGTAGAGAAGTTTCGAACCCACTATGCCGAGGGCAGGTGGGTTTTATTTTGCGGAAATATCCCACTCAAAAGGCACTAAACGGGTCGCGACGAATTCATCTCAGGTGTTGCGCTAAAAACTGAACAAGTTCAGGAGGAACCATGAGCTCTATTCCCCGCATTAACGATATAGCGCCGAACTTTACGGCCGAGACCACGCAAGGCACAATCGATTTCCATCAGTGGATCGGCGATGGTTGGGCGATTCTGTTTTCTCATCCCAAGGATTTCACGCCGGTGTGCACCACTGAATTGGGATATATGGCAGGACTGCAACCGGATTTTGCCAAGCGGAACTGCAAGATCATCGGGTTGAGTGTCGATCCCGTGACCAGCCACGGCAAATGGGCAGCGGACATCGAAGAGACGCAGGGCCACAAAGTCAACTATCCGATGATTGGTGATCCCGAGTTGAAGGTGGCGAAGCTCTACGGGATGTTGCCGGCGGAGAGCGGCACGACGTCAGAGGGGCGCACGGCGGCGGACAATGCCACGGTTCGCAACGTGTTCGTGGTCGGGCCGGACAAGAAAATTAAGTTGATTTTGATTTATCCCATGAGCACGGGGCGAAATTTCGATGAAGTGCTGCGCGTACTGGATTCGATTCAACTCACGGCGAAGCACAAAATTGCGACGCCAGTGAATTGGAAGCCGGGAGACGATGTGATTATTGCGCCGGCGGTATCGAATGAAGAGGCGCAGCAGAAATATCCCGGCGGGTGGAAGACCGTAAAGCCGTATTTGCGGTACGTGCCACAGCCAAAATAACTAATTGGCAGCATCGATACAGAAGAAATCTTTGTAAACCATGACCGGGAGAGGCTGGCCTCTCCCGGTCGTACTTTCTGCGGACTGCTAATGGTCAGGTTATTTGACGGCAACCATAACCGGTTGAGTGGAGGTGAGTTCGTCTTTCACTCTGCGCAGGCCTTCATTCGTGGTGCGAAGTTGGGTCTGCAGAGCTTTCACCCGAGTTACCGCGCCGTTGGACGGCGGCGATGATAATCGGATTCGGCCGCTGCCGCGTGCCCGTAGTGGCGATTGTGTTCCGCGAGATAGCGCTTCTCGAGATACGCGTTGGCTTGGTCGTAGTTCCGGATCCCGGCCAGGCGCAGTTTCTTGACCAGTCGATCCTGATGGCCGCGTGGCCCGCGTTCTTCCAGCCACTCGTGAAAGCTGCCGTCCAACTGCACTAACTCGCCGAAGTGCGCCTTCGTTTCCCGCCGCTGCCGGTACGGTTTCCGCCGCCTTTGCCGCTGCCACAACCCCGCTTCTTTCAACCACCGCCGCAGCGTCTCGGCATGCACCGCCATGCCGTCATCGCTAGCCAGATACTCCGCCCCCAGCGTCGGACCGAAATCTTCATAGCGGGCTTGCACCTGCTGCAGCCCCGCCGCTCGAAACTTCGCCGTGTACGCCCGGTTCGATACTCGCCCACAGTTGCCATGCTGCAGCGCTTTCGCTCCTTGGTCCCGATACCGCGCCCACACTCGCTTCGTCTGCCGATAACTCAAATCCAGCATCTCGGCCGCTTCCCGCAGGCGCAAACTGCGCGCCTTCACCCGTCCCATCACTTCCACCCGGCTCAGTTCTTTCCTGCTCAATCCGTTCTCCCCAATCTCGGTTCCTCCTCCACGAAGAAACTCTAAAAGGGGACACTTCTACTGCGGTCTCACGGGGACACTTTTTTGGAAGTGTGGTTCTGTGACCCGAAAATGACCTGACGCTGACACGAACCGGCGGATCGTAGACGGCCATGCTCAGTTTGTGTGAGACTCAGGCTGAAACGGAGGTGTCGAAGTATGAAGCCTCTCGTTTTATTCGTGGCGGTCTGTCTGCCTGGGTGTTCGGATGGGGTCAAGCTCCCGGGGCAACACGATGCGAAAATGGAAATCGGTGGGGACCTGAGTGTGCAAATTGCTTACGTTCGATGAGATGTACATTACAAAAGAAACTCTTCAAATCGTAATTGGTCACTCACCGTGGTCACCAGATATTCTTAGTAACCACAGTACGTATAAGAAAATAGCAAGGATGGAAGCGCATGCGGTCCGGTGATCGTTCCGGTCTTCAAAACCGGTGAGTGGCAGGTAATGCTGTCACTGGTGGGTTCGACTCCCACTCGCTTCCGCCAAAATCAAACTTAGATCTTAGCCGGCTGCTTGCGTGCCGTTAAGCGCCAGGTGCGTTACTTTGCCGCTGGCTTCCTGCGTTCATCGTTGGCACGTCCGCATAAATATCAAACGTGGTCGTGATGTCGGCGTGCCGCATCAGCTTCTGTTGTACCGCAACCGGAGTACCCACCGCATCCATCCAGCTTCGGATTTGTGTCGCATGAAGTCAGTGACGATCTTCAATCCAAGTCAGCTCCCGAATAAGTCACCAAATAAGCAACTGATCGCAATCCGTTGGAGTCCTAGTGTCGTGACTAATTGACGAGGCAGATGTGGGCAGCGCGGCCTTATCGTGCCAGGGCTGCCGGGTGGAAGTGTTCTTCAAACGACGCGCAAACGGAGCTCCGCTTCGAGCGTCTTAAGAGCGGCGGTAATGAGAGTGGCGGCTGTGTGTTTACAACGCCTGAAGACGAAGCAGGCGTTCAACTCTGCTTCTGGGTGGGGCGATGCCAGTAGTGATTCTGATCGGGCTTCTGAGTCACTGAGTGCTGAAACAGCGCGGGGTAGGGGTTATGGCGTGGCACCAAAACAATTCAATAATAAGGAGTCAAAAAAATGGCTGACAAGGAAGTTTTGAAGGATCTGCTGGAAGACGAAATAAAAGATTTGTATTCCGCCGAGAAACAGCTCACTAAGGCCCTCCCGAAGATGGCAAAGGGGGCGAACGACCCCGCGCTGCAGGATGCTTTTAAAGGGCACTTGAAGGAAACGGAGGCGCAGGTGCAGCGGCTCGAACAGATCGCCGGAATCCTCGAAATCAAGCCGAGCGGAAAGAAATGCGTCGGCATGGAAGGCTGCATTAAAGAAGGCGCAGAGGCATTGAGCGAGGATGGAAACGAAGACGTCCTTGACCTAGGCATCATCGGCGCGGGCAGCCGTGTCGAGCACTACGAGATGGCTGGCTATCTGACTGCCATCAGTCTGGCGGAACAGATCAGTGAAAAAGAAGTTGTCAGCCTGCTAAAGAAATCGTTGTCCGAGGAAGAGGCAGCGGAAGACAAGCTGAGGAAGATTGCCGCGAAGTTACTCGACGGCGCACCGCAGGAAGCGGCAGCCTAATCTTCCCGAAACAAGGGCCGCCCAGATGATCGGGATGCCCACTCGGTTGCGAGTTTTGCGCATCTTTGCGACACGGAAAAGAACGCTATTGTTCGGATCTACCCTTCGGTCACGGCCGCAGGAAAATCATTTGCAGGAAAAGAGAGAAAAGAAATTATGTACCATCATATAAAAAAGCTGATGTACACCGTAAATGTAGGAACGCCAGATCCCCGATTTGGCAATATGTTGCTGGAGCAATTCGGCGGCGCGAATGGCGAACTTGCAGCCGCCATGCAGTATTCCATCCAAGGGCTTAACTGCGACGATCCGGAACGTAAAGACTTGTTGATGGATATCGGAACCGAGGAACTCAGTCACCTCGAAGTCGTCGGCACTCTCGCGCGCATGCACTTGAAGCCGCTAAAATTCGGTCGCGATGCTGCCGAGGTCGATCCGCTCATCGCCATTGCGGGCGGCGGCGGAGTGGGTCTCTTCAATTCCATGGGTGATGCCTGGACTGCAGATTATTTGAAAATCACAGGCGAACTCGATGTCGATTTGCGCAGCAATATTGCCGCCGAGGGTCGTGCCAAAATCGTTTACGAACGGCTGATTAACTTCACGGATGATCCGGGAACCGTCGACACGCTGCAATTCCTGATGACGCGCGAGATCACCCATATGAAGGCGTTCACCGCGGCACTGGAAAGCATGGGCAAGGACCGTTTCGAGATTGGTAAGATTGCTCCGACACCGGTGCTGGTCGATCAGTATTTTAACGACTCAACCGGCGTGGGCGATGAGGGCGAAACGGACGCACGCGGTCCATGGAATGAAGGTGGTGACTGGGAAATTGTTGACTCTCCTGCCCTGGAACAAGGGGTCGAAAATCTTAAAGACGATGGAGAGCTTAACAAGGAGGCGGCAGGAGAAGCCATGAAGTCCGGCGTCCGGAAGAAGACCGCGGGAAGCAAGGTGAAGTTGCGGAAACCCGCTTAGAGTAGCGCAGGTTGCGGAGGCCGACATCAGTCGGCCTTCGCCATTCCTGCCTGCACCTCCCGCCAGGAATCAGCCCGAGATACCGCGGGTTTCTCACCGCAATTCGGAGTAGCGCTTCTTTTACTGGGTTGCATCACAAGAGTGCAGCCAGGATCCTGAGATGTAACTTGTCTGGGATGACTCTGCGCCGGGAAACGTCATCCAAGGGAGCGAATTCTGAGGTGATGCGATGAGCAGCGAGCACTCTGAGCAAATGATGGCGCTTCTGAAGGAACTTGCCATGATGAAAGAAAGCGTGCCTGCGACGCCGGAAGAACACCTGGAGCGAGAGAATCGGCGGAAACAAATCCATGTGGAGATGGGGCAAATTGCAGCCGATAAACGGAATGCCCAGGAGTAGTTAGAAAAGCTGCTGCGCTTGCGGCGGCGACGTGCGCTTATAGTCAGCATTGTCCTACAGCGAACACTTATTACCTTCGGAATTGATGAAGCCTCAGGAAAGCCTTGTGCCCTCACTGAAGAAAAGCTAAGCTGATCCACGAAGATTGTTTTCCAGGCGACCCACCGCTCCGATGATCGATATATTGCGAGCCTCTCCCCTTTTCCAGTTCAAACACGGAAGCCACACCTGCGTGTTTTACCGCTCTCAGAAAATGCTTCTGGAGGTACTTACACCATTCGTGGCGGAAGGACTGCGGCGGGGCGAGCATGTTTTTTGCGTTCAGAAAACCGACACTCTCAGATCGCTGCTTTACGATCTGAGGTTTCTCGGAGTCGATACAGATAGGGAGATCGAGCGCGGAGCTTTGGAACTCCACACGGAAGCCGAGGTTTACCTGCCGAACGGAGCTTTCCAACCGGAAAAAATGATGGAGATGCTGGCCCGGTCTGTGGATAGAGCTTTGGACAGTCAATTCACGGCACTGAGAACGGCGGGAGAAATGGGCTGGGCGTCCGAAGACATCGCGTGATTACCGACTGGTGCTGCAGTACGAGAAAATGGTGGATGAACGGTTTTCCACGAAAGCCCTGGTGGGACTTTGCCAGTATGAGGTTGGGAAGTTTCCTACGGAGTTCCTGAACTCGGTGCTTGAGGCCCACAAGATGCACTTGATCGCCGAAGACTCCAGTTCGATCTATACCAGCATTCATGCTCACTATGGGGATTACACAGCCGAAGTTGTGGCGGACAAATATGTGACGAATCCCATGTACTACTACGTTGTGCAACAACGCCGGCCCAGAGCGATCGTAGGATGGGGCGTTGCCCCGAGTTTTGATCATGCAACGGCGCAGGCCGAGAGGGTCGTGAAGACCGCCGAGCCGATTGCAAGATCATGATCCCCAGAGTGCCGCAATAAATTAAGAACCGCCCGGTTATCCCGCCAGAGGTATTTCAGAGGCAGCCCTATAAATCGCGAGACCGAGGCTTTGGCCGACGCGCACCATTTCGTCGGCGCCGGTTGAGGGACCTCCCACGCGAAGTACGGCGTCGCACTTTTCCAACAACCGTGTCGCGATGGGATGGAATATATCGTTGAAGGGTTCGTCGCCGAGCTTCTTCGATCCCGCCAGTTCAACCAAGGGAAGAGCCAACCATTCGCCCAGGATCGGAATGTGACCAGCGCGGAAGATGGGAAGCGCGAAGGACTCCATTACCTGAACATTCTTGCGGATCAGTTCCGGATTGTCGTTGGTACCGGAGCGATAAGGCCCGGCGATCAGAATCATCATCGGTTTGGTCGGTTTTGTGGTCACAGTTTTCTGTGAACACTATACCGAACCGGCCAAACCGAAGCGGGTTGGTGTTTTATGCCGCGGGCGAAAGCAGTCCCGGTGGCACCGTGGGTACGGTATGAAACGGAGGATAAGAAAAATGAATCAGGGTACGTATGGTATCCAGCAGGTCATCGAGGGTAGCGCCGCGTCCGACGTGGGCGTCGACGAAAAGTAGTTCGGGAGGTGGAAGATAAGAGAAGCCAGAAATCAGGACCACGGGTACGCCTGGCCTGGCGCATTTCACGCGTTGTGCGAGTTCGGCGCCAGAGAGCCGAGGCATTTGATAGTCGAGCAGGGCGAGATCGAAGGGAACTCGTCCGACACGCGACATGGCTTCGATGGGATCACCGGACGAGATGATTTCAAAGCCGCAGCTGCTTAATATACCTCCGAGAAGCCGGCGCGCTTTCGGATTATCGTCGACATAAAAGATCTTGCTATGAGTCGTTAACATTTTTCCTCCAGCTTTAATGAACCCTCTGTTGAACGAACGCGAATTACGGCGGGCCTTGCGCGGGGCTATGTAAAGAGTGAGTAAAACTTCGTAAACCGGCATGGTGGTATGTTCTTGACGGGCACGGGTAGACAGTGCGGCGAGAGAGTGTTGTGTTGAGGAGAGTGCGGAGATGAAGTTGTCGTTTTTGCGCGAGCCGGTGGGCGACGGGCTATCTTTCGGCCGCCTGTTCGGCGTCCTACTTGCGATAGTTGACTAAAGTGCGAAAGCGCAGAGGTTTGGCGATTTTTACTTCAGTCCGGCTTCGCCTAGCATTTCCAGAAACTGGTGTTGGGTGCGCATGTCGATGGACTCAGAGACCAGCTTTCCGTCGCGGTTGTAGACGAAACTCTTGGGAATACCTTCGACTTGAAAAAGATTGTTGGTCTTGTCCCCGTTATCCAGCAGCACCGGATAGCTGATGTTCTTCTCCTTGATGAAAGGGGCGACCTTAGTCTGCTCTTCGTCGGAGATAGCGAGGATGACGAACCCTTTGTCCTTAAAGCGTTCGTAGAGGCTTTCGAGGTCGGGCATTTCTTTGCGGCAGGGAGGGCACCAGGTGGCCCAGAAATTTACCAGCACAACTTTGCCATGCAGATCGTGAAGCGTCCACTTTTTGCCTTGAAGGTCGGTCAGAGTGAAATCGGCATCCTGACGGCGTTGGTCGTCGGCTTCCAACTTGGCGGTAGCAGCTTTGAGCTGCGGCGCATCGAGATTGATCTGGATGTGTTCATAGCGCGCCAGTTCGGCAAGTTCGAGATAGGCAAACGCGGGCTTGCCGTTTTCGTCGGGCTGGGGTTGCTCGCGGAGGGCGTCAGCAAGAGTGGTGGCAACTTCCTGCAGAGTATCGTGGCCGAAGTCGCCTTCAGTCGAGAGGCCAGATAAAGAGACGGCGAGGTGCAGTTTATTGGGAGTGACAGGTAACGCGCGAATCTGGAGCGCCAGCTGTTTGGTGGTCTGGGCGCGAGTGTCGTCGGGAAGCTTTCGCAGGCCACGGATCTGATCGATGATCGGCTTCTCCTGGTCGCTCCAAACGATTTCCGGTTTCTGAGCCTGAGCGGCGACGGAGAAAAAGAAGGCAAGGGTAATCACTACTGCAGACAGTAATCGACCACGCACTCGAATAGCTTTCATAGACGCACCCCACGTGCGGACTATTGTATCTCTAGTGCAGCGGTAGGGTATAGTCCCCGGTCATTTGGAATCGACAGGTAGCGACTGAATGAAGGAGACCAATTGCCAGCGCTGATCCTGGGATAGGCTGCCATAGCTTGGCATGCCGTGCCAGCGGTTGCCACGTTCGAGGAGCCACTGCAGTTCGCCGGGAGCGGCGTCGTGAACTTCGGCGGTGTGCAGCGAAGGATGATGACCCTTGCCTTCTCCTTTGGGGCCGTGACACTTGGCGCATTTGTCGGCATAAAGTGTCTTTCCCGTGGCGACGGCACTCTGATCGGAAGCGAGTGGATTTTTCTGATTGCGGTCAGCGTCGGGAACCTTGCTCTTCCAGTCGCTGGCGGAAGCCGAAGCGCAGAACGTAGCAGAAACGAGCAGAACGGCTGCAAATTGTCTCAAGCGAACTCCTGCAAATTGAGATTTCACTCCGTCGCAACCAGATGGGAATCCGCTTGTCGCGCTAGCTGCGCGGATGATTGTTTGCCATTTTGATTCTCGGCCTGTCGCGTGCCTAAGCTGACCAGCATCGACATGTCTTTCGGATAGACCACGTCGCGACCGCGAGCGAGGAAGTGCGAGTAGACGGAGATCCCGGCGCCATAAACTCCAAATACTTGGGAAACGAGTCGCGAGCGTGCCGCGATGCCGACAATCATGCCGACGAGTTTAAAACCGGAGGCGCCGGTGGCCGCGCCTTGTCCCACCTCTCCGCCGCTGCGTCCGGCAGTTCCGGCGTCATGGTCCGGAGATGCAGCCGAAGCTGCCAAGGCGATCTGAATGCCCGTGGTCAGGTATCGAGTGCGGGGCGTCGTGACCTGGGCTCCGCCTTCAGAGTCGAGGCTCAGGTGCTCGCCTTTGGATACTTCTACTCCTTCGAGACTGGCTTCTACCTTCTCCGCAACCCCGTCGGGAGGTGTGACCTCATGAAAGACGATGCGAAGCTGGCCATTACGGCCAAATCTTCGAGCAGGTTGAACCTGCAGGACTGTGCCATGGAGATGGCTGCCTTCGGGCAGCAGTAGTTTGTCGGTCACGACCAGGGGCTGGCTGATGATGGCGTCAACCGGTGCGCCTTTTTTTGTCATGGCCGAATTCAGCGGCGTGACTAACAACGCATGCACCACGCTACCGGCGGGCGGCGGGTCGCCGATGGCGGAAATCATCCCTGGCTGGAGAGGTTCGGAACCGAATTGCAAGGGACGTTGCAGGTCCGCATTGAATCCGGTTCCGGCATCCAGATATTGCGGACGATAGGGAAGCTGGGCGACGGCATATCGCTTAAGGCGATGCATCTTGCCGGGTTCTTGCCATTGCTTCTTGAGAGTGTCCCATTGCGAACGGGCCTGTTGGCGGGCGTCGCTGATTTGGCGGGAGGCCACGTTCTTAGGGTCTTTATTGTTATTGGAGGCTTTGGCTGGAACAAATTGGAGCACACCAACCGAGCCAGGGGAAACCACGGTTTGCAAAGCCATGTGACGGCCGTCGGGTAGGGCCAGATCGGTGAACTCGATTTGCACTTTCCGAGGTGGTGAGAAGTCGGCATTCAGCGCCGACATAGTGCGTTGCACGGCAGGTTCGCCGATCAGGGACACGATGTGGCCGTTAACGTCGCTGCCCGCGGGGATGAGCAACTTGTCGAAGGAGTAGACAGGCTCGGTGAGTTTTCCGTGTACGGGCTGCCCGACTTTTTGCACTCGCGATTCCTTGTCAAGGGCAATTTTCAGAGGGGTTCCGGCCGGAACGGTGAGGTCGATGGTCTGAGGCGCAGGAGTGGGCGCTAGCTCCCGGTTGTTAGTCGGAGTCGTTCCGTGCGCCCGAGTTGAGAGTGTCTGACCTGAGGCGTGCGGATTCCCCAAGATAGGGAACATGAATAATGGGAAAGCGACAACGCTTGCCAGTTTCTTCACCAAGTGACTCCAGAGTTCCTAACCCGACGGAATTGAAACGATGATACTCAAGAATCAGCGTGGACTCACGGATCTCCATGTGTAATGAACAAATTGTCATTTGGGTGAGAGCGCCGGGTAATCTTTGCATCCTAGATTGGATAAGCGAGGGACTCGATGCCGGTTGAAGCCGTATCTGCGAGCGCACTTTATAGCGATCACGTGAATCCGCAATGGGTGAGATTGCTGGACCTGCTGGAGATGAATGTGTCCTACGGCCGCTGCTCAGGGGCGGAGCTCTTTACTTCTGATGGACGATGCATTCTGGATTTTCTCTCCGGTTACTGCGTTCACAACATTGGGCACAACCATCCTGCCGTGATTCTGGCGTTGAAGGAAGAGTTGGACCGGTCGGGGCCGGCAATGCTACAGAGTCACGTGCCAGAAACGGCGGGAGAACTGGCGACGAAGTTGTGCGCTCTCGCGGGAGGTCGACTCTCGAAGGTGTTTTTCGCGAGTTCGGGAAGCGAAGGCGTAGAGAGTGCGATCAAGTTTGCCCGCGCTTTCACCGGACGCACGGGGTTGCTTTATGCCGATGGCGCATTCCACGGATTGACTTGCGGTGCGCTTTCCATGATGGGGAACCGGTTTTGGCGGGAGGGATTCGGGCCCATGCTGCCGGGAGTAGAAGAGGTTCTGTTCGGCGGGCTGGAAGCCTTAGAGACGAAGCTGAAGACCAAACAGTTTGCTGCGTTCATGATCGAGCCCATTCAGGCGGAAGGTGGCATCCGGATTCCGCAAGGGGATTATCTGCGGGAAGCGCAGCGGCTGTGCCGAAAGTATGGAACGCTCTTCGTTCTGGATGAAGTGCAGACGGGCATGTTTCGCACGGGAAAATTTCTAGCTTCCCATCACTACGGTATCGATCCGGACATGGTGATTCTGGCGAAAGCGCTGAGCGGCGGATTGATTCCGGTAGGGGCCGTGTTGATGAGCGACGAAGTTTATGGGTCGGTTTACAGCTCGCTGAAACGCGCGATCGTGCACACGTCAACGTACAGCGAGAATGGGCTGGCGATGCGGGCGGGGCTGGCAACTCTGGAGGTCCTCGAGTCTGAGAATCAGGGTCCACGAGCGGTGCGAATGGGTGACGCGCTTCGGCAGCGCTTGCGGGTGGAGCTTTCCGGCTTCGAGATGATTAAGGACATTCGCGGGATGGGGATGCTGTCGGGTATCGAATTCCAAACGCCATCCCGGCTAAGCTTACGGATACCATTCGAATCATTTCAGAGAATTCATCCGGGCATGTTCGGGCAGATGGTGGTCATGCGGATGTTCAAGGAAGAGGGCATCCTCACGCAGATCTGCGGTAACAACTTTATGGTCCTAAAAGTGGCTCCGCCGCTGGTTATTGAAGAAATTCAGCTTGACCAGTTTGTCGGGTCGATCAAGCGGGTTGTTGAGCTAATTCATTCCTCTTCAACGTTTTGGTCCGACGCGCTCGGGCTGGCCCGGCGTGCACTCAACATTTGAGGTGTTCCATGCATCCTACTGCGGGGTGTACAGTTTTTGGGAGGCCCGAAGGTATGCGATTGCTCCTGGTGGAGGACGACCTTCCCATCCAGCAGTTTTTGAAGCGCGCGCTGGTTGAGGCGGGTTATCAGGTTGACGCGGCAGCCAATGCTAAGACCGCGGAAGCCCTGGCTTTGGATGGGGTGCACGATGCCTTCATCATCGACCTGGGCTTGCCGGACATGGATGGGCTGGACCTGATCGCCCGTTGCCGGGCACAAGGGAGTTCGGCGCCGGTGCTGATTCTTTCGGCTCGACGATCGGTGGACGAACGGGTGCGCGGGTTGGAGCAGGGTGGCGACGACTATTTGACCAAACCTTTTGCCTTGCCCGAATTGCTGGCGCGATTAAGGAACCTGCTGCGCCGGTCAAACGTTCCAAGCAACGAATCGGTGCGATTGCAAGCGGCGGATTTGCAATTAGATCTGGTCCGGCGGGAAGCTCGACGGGGAGATCATTTGCTACAACTGACTCCGCAGGAATTTTCGCTTCTGGAGTATTTGTGCCGCAATGTCGGCCGCGTGGTAACACGAACCATGATTCTTGATCATGTCTGGCGGATGAGGATCGATCCAGCGACGAACGTAGTGGATGTTCACATCTACCGGCTACGCAGCAAAGTGGATCATGCAGCGACCAAGCCCTTGATTCATACCATTCGCGGCGTAGGATATGTCCTGAAAAATGCCTAAAAGATTACGCACGACGGCAGCCTGGCGGATTTCGATTTGGGCGGCGATGGCGTTTGCGGTGGGGACGGCAATCGCTTTCGCCATTGTGTATTTACTGGTGGCGCGCAGCATACAGGAGAGAAGCGACGCCTGGCTAAGTGGGGAAGCGGACACACTGGCGCAGGTGGCCGAAGACACTCCGAGGGACAGCCTGTACGACCGCATCGTGGAAGAAGTAGCGGAACTGGCTACCCAGGAAATTCCCGAAGATCCGAGCGACAACGGGCAACATAAGAATTCAGTCTTCTTTCTTGAGACTGATCCTAAGACCCACGAGGTCCCGCTGTGGGTGGGCCCGGGGTCGAAGGATACGTTCCTTCAGGCGATTCTGAAGGAGAAACTGGTCTCAGGTGTGCCGCGTTCGATTGATGTACCCGGATGGAGCCCGACATTCCGCGTGGTGGCAAAAGTCCATGGCGACGGCTCAACGGTGTATCTGGGATTGTCCGATCGAGGAGCGCGCCATCTGCTCCACAAACTGATCCGCAGCTTTGCCGTGGTCTGGGGAGGGATGTTCGTCCTGGGATGCCTGATCTCCTACTGGAGCGCACGCCGGACCTTGTTGCGCGTAGAGCGGATTACCGAGACGGTGGCGCGAATCGGTAGTCAGGATTTAAATGAGCGGCTTCCGGAGTCGCGGAACTCCGACGAAATAGCGCGGCTCTCAGAGACATTCAATCACATGCTGGAACGCATCCAAACGTCTGTGAACCAGCTACGGGCAGTGACAGATGCGGTGGCGCACGACCTGAAGAGCCCGGTGACGTCAATCCGTGGCACGCTGGAGTCAGCGCTTTGCGACGACACGAACCAGAGACTGCATGAGTCGGTCGGGGAAGCCATCGAGGGGCTGGATCGTTTGTTACTTCTGCTAAATACGACGCTGGATCTGGCGGAAGCCGAGGCGGGTGCGTTGCACATGGAGCGGCGTCCGGTGGATCTGTCGCAAGTCGTGGCGCAGTTGGCGGAGATTTATCAGCCGGTCATGGCTGAAAAAGATCAACGAGTGACTCTCGAGTTGATGCCGCAGGTCGTGGTGGATGCGGATTCGTCGTTGTTGGAGAGAGTGGTCAGCAACTTATTGGAAAACGAACTGACACACCTGCCGAATGGCTCGGAGATCATGATCAGGCTTGAGGCAAGAGATGGGATGGCAGAGTTGCTGATCGAAGACAATGGTCCGGGTTTTCCGGCGGACATTGGCGAGCGGGCGTTCGAACGATTCGTAAAAGGGAAGCATTCTCCCGGACACGGTTTAGGGCTGGCCTTTGTGGATGCGGTCATTCAGGCCCACGGTGGGGCCGTGAGGATCGGTCAAAGGCCGATGGGCGGAGCCAGCATTTCGGTGTCCTTGCCGACGACGGGAGTTCTCCAGCCTGCGTAAACCCATCCATGCAATGATTATCGGCTTCCCAAGAAGTAAAGTATGGCTGCGGTGTGCCATAGGGATTGGTTGCTTCACGGTTTTGTTTTGTAATCCGGCGGTTGCGGCGAGCGATCCCAGCCCGCTGACGCCCGGATACCGGCAGATGTACAACCTCGATTTTCCGGGAGCGCACAGAACTTTCGAAGCGTGGGAACAGAGCCACCCAGACGATCCGATGGGCCCGGCTTCCAACGCCGCGGCATTTTTATTTTCCGAGTTCGAGCGATTGCACATCCTGGAAACCGAAGTCTTTACAGACAATACGAAATTCCTGAACCGCGAGAAGCCTACTCCTGATCCGGACGTGAAACGTTCATTCGAAGGCGAACTGGATAAGGCGGGAAAAATTGCGGCGCGGATGCTGTCACAGTCGCCGCAAGATAAAAATGCCCAGTTTGCGCAAATCATGGCTGACGGGCTACGCGGCGATTACACATCGCTGATTGAAAAACGGAATATGGCCGGGTTGGCCTTTATGAAAGCAGGCCGGGGACTGGCGGAAAAACTGATTGCGCAGGATCCATCCTTTTACGACGCATATCTGGCCGTAGGAATTGAGAATTATCTTCTGGGCGTGAACTCGGCGCCGGTACGGTGGTTCTTGCGTCTAGGCGGTGCGGAAACGGACAAGGATGCCGGGTTGAAAAACCTTCAGATCACCGCGACTAAGGGCATGTATCTTGCGCCTTTCGCTCGGATGTTGCTGGCAGTCGCCGCCTTGAGAGATAAAGACACGAACACCGCGAAGAACATCCTGGCCAGCCTGTCGCAGGAATTTCCTCAAAATGCACTGTACAAGCGAGAGCTGGCGCGGATTCAGTAGTCGCGCCTAGTGTGCTTGCGATGTCGTCAAGCGGCCGGTGGCGCTAATGTCGAGATCGACTTTGTCGCTGACCCGCAGGATGAATGTACTCGGGTTCTTCATTCCCCAATCGACATAAGGCAGCACGGTGTGAATCTTCGCGGATATAGTGTCGTTGCTTACCTGTATGGGAATTGACCAGGTGACAGAATGATCGCCGCCATGAATGCGGAAGGTTCCTTCTAACTGAATGGTGGACGCGCCTTGAGGGGCAAACGCTCCCGACATTTTGGTGGGAGTGAAAGTGGCGTCTGGATACTTATCGCTGTTCAGAATTTCGGCGTGCATTTTGCGGTCTCGCGTGTGATTCCCACTTTGCCCACTTTTCACATCCACCACTACCAAGCCTGATGCCTGGCCCGTCGCGGGATTGAAGTGGATGGTCCCGCTTCTCAGCGCAAAAGTTCCACGGACGGTGTGCAGCACATCGGCCAGGGTGAATTCAACCTTCGAGTTGGCTGGGTCGAGTTCCAGAGTAGTGTCTTGCGACCACAGCGGGGAACACATCGCGAGCGAGAAAAGGACGAGCGCAGCAGCGCGAATGTAGCGATACATCACCATCGTTAAGATATGTGCTTTATACATACGGTTTGTCAAAGTCATGCAAATTCGATTCTGGCGCGGACTGCCGACGGCTGAAAGCCCTACCGCAAAGAACCACAAAGGAACATCGCAAACAAAGGAGCTAACCATTCATGCGCGCATGAGATTCCATCCAAATGAGAGGGTGTCGTGCAAGCCGATCGCGGTAGGCGGAATGGATCCGATATGAACGGCGAGCATACGCGAGAACCATCGCGGATTGGCCTCGAGAGCGCGTAGCGCCCGTGCGCGAAATCCATGCCTCCTATCCAGGATCAGCATGACCCCGGCCATCATTGCGGGAAGACGGTTGATGACGCGGTGGCCGGCTGCATATTCGGCGAGATCGTCATCGACAAAAGCCTGCGCCAGCAGGTGAGCGTGCTGAAAGGCGAGCGACAAGCCATCTCCGGTGATCGCGTCCACTGAACCGGAGGCTTCGCCCACCAAGACGCGAGATCCGCGATAAACCGATTTCAGAGAGTTGGTCGCAGAGATCGCGCCTTGTTCGCGAGTTATAGGAATGGCTCCCTGCAAGCGATCACGAATCTCCGGGAACGCCTCGAATGCGTTTTCCAATCGTGCCTGCGACTGGCGCGTGAGGAAGGCGACACAGATTTCGTTGGGGCCGATCGGCGTTACGTAAAGCTGGCCGTGGTTTGTCCAGTACACTTCGACAAACTGGGACCACGGAACGACTCGATAATGACGGCGGAATCCGTAGCGCCGGGAAGGCGGGTAACGACTGGCGTCTAAGCCCGACCAACGGCGAACGCGAGAATTTTGACCATCAGCGCCGACCACCCAGCGACAGCGGAGGTTGCGGCCATCCATGGTGACGCCGTCAGGAGTAAGTCCGTTGATGCGGGCTCCCCAGTTAAGATCTACGCCGAGATCGCATGCTTTGGTAGTGAGAATTTCGTGCAACTTGGTGCGACGAATGCCGAGACCGACGTCGCGGGTGAATCTTGCCTGAACGGACGAACTGCCATCGGAAAATCGAATGCCCTGGAATTGGGCGGCAGCGTCTGCGGGAATGCTCACATCCAGTTTTTTCAACACCGCAAGGCCGTCGGGCATCACCCCCTCGCCGCAGGCTTTGTCGATCGGCGGTATGGCCGCATCCGCCAACATCACAGAGAAGCCACGTTGGCGCGCGGCAATTGCCGCCGCCAGACCAGCCGGCCCACCGCCTACCACGAAGACATCGACATCCCAGTCACTAAGACTCATTGCGGGGCTACCACTCGAGCAGGACGAGTTCGGAGCAGAACCCTGGTCCCATGGCGGCGAGGATACTCAGCGTACCCGGCTCCGGACGTCGTGCGGTCATAAATTCCTGGAGCACAGTCAGAACGGAAGCCGAGGAAAGATTCCCGAGTTTCGCCAGAGACTGCCAGGATGCTGCGAGCGCGTGGGAGGGCAGTTCCAGAGCCTGTTCGCAAGCTTGAAGAACTTTCGGTCCGCCCGTGTGCATGACCCAGGCACCAATATCTTTTCTTGCCAGTCCATGGTCGCGGAGGAAGAGATCGATGTCCGAAGCAAGATGTTGATGAACCATATCGGGTACGCTGCGAGAGAGCACGATACGGAAGCCTTTTTCGGAGATGGCCCAGCCCATAACGTCTTCGGTATCTGGATAAAAAACGGAGCGAGTGTCCAGAACGCGTGGGCCAACGGCGGGACGATCAGCTCCCGCCAAAATGACTGCGGCAGCTCCGTCACCAAACAAGCCAGTAGAGATAAGGTTGGCGGTGGAGAGATCATCTTCGCGCCAGGTCAGCGAACAAAGTTCGACGGAAAGTAATGCAGCCGCCTGGCCGGGGAAGGCACGAACATAGTCAGCGGCGCGTGCGATTCCGGCGGCTCCGGCTACACATCCCAGGCCGAAAATCGGAATGCGTTTGAGGTTCGGAGAGAGTTCCATGCGATTGATGAGGCGGGCTTCAATCGAAGGGCTGGCAATGCCGGTAACGGAAACGAAGAATAGAGCGCCTAGTTCGCCAGCAGCGACACCGGCTTCATTCAGGGCGCGGCAAAGAGCCTGCTGGCCCAGCGTCTGCGCGGTTTCGATCCAGACATCGTTGGCCTGGCCCCAAGTCGCGAGATCCTCGTACTTGGTGATGGGTAAAGTCAAATGCCGCCCTTCGACCCCGACGCTGGCATGCAGGCGGTCGAGCACTTGGGGATTCGCCAGCTTATCGGCCCATCGGCGCTTCAGGGCGTCGCGAATGACCGTCTGGCTGTAATAATTCTTCGGAAACGCGCTTGCGACTCCGCAAATTCTCATTCCAGAGATTGTTTAATCCCTTCCTGAAAGTCGGACTTGAGCGATTGGTTCAAGGCTAGCAGAGTGCGATAAACGAGCAATTGCCGCACAATGACGAATCGTTCATATGCACTGGGCCAAAAAACGCGCGAGGCGACCGAGCTACTGCTTGCCCGGTCGCCTCGTGTGAAAAGATCGTAGTAATTAGTTCAGGTCGCTCAGCACAGCTGCCGTATAGCCTCCTGACTCGCCATTGAGTCCCACCACAGTCCGGACTTGTCCCGCACCAAAGCTTTGAGAGCCGCTATCGATGTAGGCGAACTTTTGCCCGTTCAGAGTGAAATAGACCTCGTAGCTACCTGCCGCGAGGGAGAGATAGGAAGAAGCGCCCCCAAATGCCAAAGCGGTGACGCTCGGGGTAACGGTGTTCAGATTGGTCCCGGGGGACACGACGTAGACGTCCGCCGTGCCCAGACCGGGGGCTGCGTTCACAATGCGCAGGTTCACGTTTCCTGAAGTTGGCGCGGCGTTGTTGTCAGTAAGAATCGTCAGACCGATGTCCGACGAATAGTTGTCCGCCAGAACGGTGTAGGTCGTACCTGAGTTGAGGGTGACGGCTTCGTTGATGAGGGTCGTGGTGCCGCCATTGGGAACGATGTCCAAAGTTGGAGATCCCGAAGGAATGGAGGTGTAACTGGTAGCCGTGCCGTATCCCAATCCGGTGGCTATGCTGGTGCTGCCCAGGGTGACATTGATGGATGACTCGCCAGGGGAAGCATTCATGATGCGAAATTGCGCATTACTACCGCCGCCACAGGCCACGGTGGAGATCAATAGAAGCAATGCGGAAGACGGAACGAGAAGACGAGAGAATCCTCCCTGTTTCAAAACGGCGCCCCTCCTAATTGTTAACTGTGTGTGCTGTTGGGGAAGATGAGACAGAGAGTTCCAGAGTTGCCGCCGTGCGAGTAAGAGTTGGTGAAGTTTTGAAAAGATTTGTAAGTCGGGAAATTCAAAGCACGGCTAATCATGTTTTTTGCGTCATTCGGTACACTCGTTTAGCAGTTTCGAGAAGAGGTTATTGTTCGTAATGGCGCATTTGAGTCCGCATGACGTGATGACGATGTTTATAGCCCTCGCCACCCTGCTGGGCTGCGCCAAGTTGGCCGGCGAACTGATGCAAAAGATTGGCCAGCCATCGATTCTGGGAGAGATTTCGGTCGGCATATTCTTGGGCCCGACGGTGCTAGGACATTTCAGGCCGAAACTTTACCAATTCATTTTTCCCACGGTTGGCCCTCTGCCGATTGTGCTCGATACAGTGACCACGTTGGGAGTGGTGTTCTTTCTTCTGGCGGCGGGCCTCGAAATAGATCTCCGAAGTATCTTTCGACAGGGTAAGAGCGCTCTTTTCGTAAGCTTCTTCGGCGTGATCTTTCCCTTTGGCATCGGGTGCTCGGCCGCTGGGATATTCCCGGATTATCTGGGGGCGGGAGCGGGGGCGGACCGTCTGATCTTCGCTCTGTTTGTGGGGACCGCGCTATCGATCTCCGCGCTGCCCGTGATTGCGAAGATCCTGATGGACCTGAATCTTCTGCGCACCGACATGGGGACAGTGATTATGTCGTCCGCCATGTTCGACGATCTAGTGGGATGGATTCTGTTCTCGCTGGTGCTGGGAATGATGCATCCGGGAGCGAATTCGCTAAGCGGGCTTAAGCACACGATCATTCTGGTGTTCCTGTTCGTCGGTCTCATGCTTACGGCCGGACGATGGCTCATCGACAAGATTCTGCCATTCATTCAAGCCCACACCAGTTGGCCGGGAGGTGTGCTCGGGTTCATTTTCACGCTGACGCTGGCTTCAGCAGCATTCACCGAGTACGCCGGCATCCATGCAGTGTTCGGTGCATTCATCATCGGGATCGCGGTAGGCGAGTCAACCCATCTGCGCAAGCGAACCTCCGAGAGCATTCATCAAATCGTCACCAATGTGTTCGCGCCATTCTTCTTTGCCAGCATTGGGTTGCGCACCGACTTTGTAAGCAACTTCAATCTGGGTTTGACCGCAACGATCATCGGAGTGGCGTGTGTAGCGAAGTTGTTTGGCGCGGGTTGGGGCGCGCGATTGGGTGGGATGGATTGGCGGTCGTCCTGGGCGGTTGGACTGGCCATGAACGCGCGCGGGGCGATGGAGATGATCTTGGGAATTCTGGCTCTACAAGCCGGGCTGATCCGCGAGCAGATGTTTGTTGCATTGGTGGTCATGGCTCTGTTCACTTCATTGATATCGGCACCGTCGATCCATTTCTTGATCAGCCGTCGCCGGGCTCTCACCCTGAAAGATGTTGTATCGGGAAGGCTTTTCCTGGCGAATATGGACGACACAACGCGACTGGGCGCGCTCAAGAAGATGTGCGAAGCGGCGGCCGCCGAAGTCAGCAATTCTCCGGAGCGCTTCTATCGAATTGTTGCCGAACGCGAGCGCGTCGTGCCCAGCGGGTGGGACCGCGAACTCGCCGTACCGTATGCGCGGATCAATGGGTTGATCAAGCCGTTGGTGGTGGTTGCAAGATCGAAGAATGGGATCGACTTTGACGCTCGAGACGGAAAACCGGCCCGGCTGATTGTCCTGATTCTGACGCCAGATAACCAGTCGCAACATGATCTTCTCGGAGATGCCAGCGAACTGTTTTCCCGGACGGATGCGATCGAGCAGGCACTGAACGCCAATAGCTTCGTGGAACTGATCGCGGCGTTAAAGGCTCCGGTAGCGTGACCGTCCCCCCTTTCGTTTAACGAAGCATGAGGAGACGCGATTCTTGGGGACCGGTACTCGTCACTGATTACGGGGTTTAGACAAAGAACGGATAGCCGTCTTCAGGTTTAGATTTCGGATCAGCCGGTGCAAGTAATTGGGGTGCACTCCGAGGGTGCGAGCCGCCTCGGTGTAGTTCCCGCCGCTTTCCTCAACCGCATTCAGTATGAGCTGGCGTTTCATGTCTTTCAGCCTGCCGTGATATCCGGCGCCATTGGTTGACGTGGCGGAGGCCTCCAGAACAGTTTCGGGGAGGTCTTCCGGGCGAATCAACTCCGAGTTGCTGAGCACGAGAGCGCGCTCGACGGCATTCTCCAGTTCCCGCACATTGCCGGGCCATTCGTATGCCATGAGGCACTCTATCGCTTCCGGAGAAAACTGTCTGGGCTTACCGTGGCCCCGGCTAAGGAACTTGGCGACGAAGTAGTTGGCCAGAGTCGGAATGTCTTCACGGCGTTCCCGGAGTGCGGGCATAACGATCGACAAAACATTCAAGCGATAGAAGAGATCCTGACGGAAGGCTCCTGTCTTGACCGCCTCCTCAAGGTTGCGATTGGTGGCGGCCACGACCCGGATGTCCAGCGACATGGGACGCGTACCACCGACCCGCTCAAACTCCCGCTCCTGCAGGACGCGCAGCAACTTCACCTGAAGCGCGGGCGCAAGCTCACCAATCTCATCGAGGAAAACAACTCCTCCGTCCGCGACCTCGAGGCGCCCTTTCTTGAGGGCATGAGCGCCGGTAAAGGAGCCGCGCTCGTGGCCGAACAGTTCGCTTTCAAGGAGCCCCTCGGGAATAGCGGCGCAATTGATCGGCACGAACGGTTTTCCAGCACGCGGGCCGTTGCGATGAATAGCGCGGGCCACTAGTTCTTTGCCGGTGCCACTTTCGCCCTGCAACAGCACGGTGGAATCGACCGGAGCGATCTGGCTCAGGAACTGGTAGACCTCTTTCATGCGCGGGCTTTCGCCGACCAGATTGTGATCGAGATGGATTTCGGAAACGAGGCGGGCGTTCTCGGTCTCGAGCCACTGAATGCGCCGCGCATTTTGCAGCGCGACGGCGGAGGTGCCGGCAATTGCCGTGACGAGTTGCAGATGCTCTTCATCAAACCGGGCGGCGGCATTGCTGGAATCGAGATAGAGACAGCCGCTCAGTTGGTTGTGAATCGTGAGGGGAACACAAAGCACCGAACGGACCTGGGACTTGATCAGGCTTTCTACTTCAGAGAGAGACTGACTGGTGATTATGTCGGAAGCCAAAATCGCCATGCCGTTGGCGATCACCTGATCGACAATCGTCTTGCTGACCTGAACTTGTTGCCTGGTGGCGAGGCGTTGACGAGCGTAGACGGAGGCGAATGTTCCCTTGGGTTGACGGTCCAAAAGGATGGCGCCGCGATCCGCAGGCACAACTTCAAAGATCAGGCGCAGGATTTGGTCCTCGAGTTCTTCCAGGTCCCGAATGGAATGCACGATGCGGCTAATCTTGAACAACGCATTGAGATTGGCCGTGAGGCGCGAAGATCCCGGGAAGGCTTGCAGTATCTTGTCGGGCTGGACGTAAAGAGAGTCCTGGGGACGCAACTGGACGGTCGCTTCGACGCGGCTGTCGTTAAACTCAACACGATTCGAGGCGGAATCCTCGAGTTGATCGCGTAACAAAAAGACGAAGATGGAGTCGCCGAGGGAAATCTGGTCTCCGTGTTCGAGACGGCTCTGCTTAACGGGGATTCCATTGACCAGGGTGCCGTTGCGGCTGTCCAAGTCGCGAACCACGAAATTCTCGTCTTCGAGAAACAGAACGCAGTGGTGGCGCGAGAGGGAAGGGTCGCTGATCGCCAGTAAATTTCCGGGATCGCGGCCGATGTGCATCTCACCCGCGGGAAGTTTGAAACTCGAATCCTTCAGGGGACCGGCAACAGCCAAAAGCTTGGGGTTCACTTGATTGTTCACACTCGTCCAATCTACGGGTGGCTCGGAATGGTACCGTAAGCGCCTTGGCTATCCAAACGGTTTTTCCGACTATCTTTTCGGATAGAGATTCGGGATAGGAAAATAGGTTATTACACCTCGGTCGAAACGCACAACCGTACAGAATCAAGAGCTTAACAAGGAGTCGGGTCACGCCACAGTTTGGCGTCGGAGTTGCAATTGTGAAGGACAGGTCCGAACCTGGTAAAGCGATGGGGGAAGCGCTTTTTGAGCAGTCTCGCCGGGAACGGCCTTCGGGAATCTGGCGACCCCCTCATCAGGTTCCCGACTTTTTTTGTTCGTTAGGGGGATTTAGGGTCAGCAGTTACTCCATACCAGCGGCGGATTGCATGGGGAAATGCGGTTCGCCGTTCGGAACAAACACTCCATCACAAAAAGTAACGGTTCGCCCCGAGATCGCGGGGACTCGTTCGCCTGGCACGATGATGCCGACCAGGTTAAGCGGGTCGGCAGCCGACACGGAAACGGCCTGGCCGGAGGGCTGCATCGCCCGGTGGGAGCGTAAGGACTCGATGGCAACCGGTAGGGCGAACTGCTCGCCGAGAAAGCCATCGACAAATCGGCCGCCGCGGATTTCTCCACGATCTTCCAACCTGCGGAAGGTGATCTGCAGTTCACGCCACTTGGGAAGGTTCGCTTCCCGGACTAACAGATCGCGAAAGACGATGCCGTAGCGGCGGAGAAGCATCCAGCAAGTTGCTTCCAGAGTGCGGTCGCGCTCTTTTTCGGGATCGGCGTAGAGAAGTGCCCAACGTCCGGCGGTGTGGCGTGGCCGGCCGGTGCTATTGCCGGCGCGGCGGCGAGGATCGATCAGCGCGCGAAGATTCTCGAATGCGTCGGCGGTGACCACGCCGGCAGCCACCAATTCCCAAAGGCCGGTTTCGACCTCCGATTTCATCATGCCCGTGGCGCGAACGATATCTGCGAAAAACGAGGCCCCGCGTTCGCGCAGGAAATTTGCCACGGTACGAGCCCCTTCGGTGAGAGTCCGTGAGTCGGGTTGGTTGACGGCGGGGTTACGCGGGCTCATCCAGCCCGCGTCCTCGCGAACGAAGAATGTGATGGGAGCAACGCTGGTAGGAATCACCCGGCGCTTCCCGTTGGCGGAATCTTCCAATGTGGCGGGATGGGGCGACAGGCGGCCCCAGCCGACGGCGCCAGTCAGACAGAGTTGGTCGAGCCACTTGGGATCGTAGTTGCCAATGCGCGCGCAAAGGACATGACGTTCCCATGCGTTCGCGGGAATTTCAAATCCTTGCAACTGACGAACCACTTCGAGGGTCGCGCGCTCCCCCTGCGTCTGTGATCCCGGCGCCACGCCCTGCCAATGCAAGAGCCAACCCATGAACTGAGCCGCGGTGACTGGTTTGATCTGCTTGCGCAGGGTGCTGACTGTCAGACGGTGAATACGCGCCAGCAGGCGGCGTTCGCACCATTCGGTTTCGGGAGGCACGCCGTTCAACGGCTTGGCGCTTAAGAAGTTTCCTCGCAGGATGGTTCCGGTAGCTTCGAGTAGGAGCAGAGCGGCTTGCACATCAGCTGCGCTCAGACCGAAGAGATCGGCGATTTGTGATGCGGTAACGGGACCGGAGTGCATCATCCATCCGGAGACAAGACTGCGCAGAGCCTCTTGGCGATCGGGAATGGGAAGATCGAGGTTCGGCGGGTCGGGATGGAACGCAGCGTTGGGCCAAATCGCGGAAAATGCGCGGCAACATTCGGCTGCGACCCAGTATTCGCGGCCGTCTACAGTTGCGGAGACGCAGCGGTTTTCTCGCAATAGATGGTCGAAATGCCTTTGCCAGTTCTGCAGACAGGTCTCGAGACCCGGGTGTCTGGGGAACGTGATGAGCGTGTAGAGGACGTCGTGCAGTTCGTCGGCGTCGCGTACGTCAGGCCATGCTTCCTGCCGGACCTGATCGATAGCAGCAGGATCCAGTTTGCCTACTTCTTCCAAAACCGATTGCGGAAGCATGCGGCGCATTTCCACAGCACGGGCGCGACGCTCTTCGAGAGGAGCGTCGTCGAGATACGCATAAGGGTTTGCGTTGAGGATCTCGTGAGAAAACTGCGACGGGACGGGCGTGTCGACGGCTATACAGCGGATTTTGCCTTCATCCATTCCTCGCAGTAATGCCTTGAGGCCGTCGAGATCCATGGCTTCAGTGAGGACGTCTTTCATGACCTCTTTTACGAGAGGATGGTCAGGAATTTGCCGGTCCCCGGGAATGTTCTCGAAGCAAGCTGCGGCATCGGGGAAGACGGACGCCAGCAGATCGTCCGAACGCATGCGCTGGATTTGTGGCGGAACTTTCTTGCCGCCCTGGAAACGTAACAGCGCGAGAGAGCGATTGGCGTCCCAGCGCCAGCGGGTGCCGAAGATTGGCGAATCGAGCGCGGCTTGCTCCAGGATTGGCTGCACGGTTTCCGCTTGCAAGAAATG
Source organism: uncultured Acidobacteriaceae bacterium (assembly GCA_963708575.1). GTDB lineage: Bacteria > Acidobacteriota > Terriglobia > Terriglobales > Acidobacteriaceae > DASVWZ01. The sequence continues at coordinate 1,853,614 of CAVPTB010000007.1, read as the reverse complement.
GAAGACGTCAGCGAGAGGGAAGCTATGCTGCTCGGCGAGTGCGATGTTGAGCCCGTTATCGGTCGCGGCTGCCTGCAGTTCGAAATTGAAGCCACGGCAGAAACGTTTGCGCAACGCCAGGCCCCAGGCTTTGTTGATGCGGCCGCCAAAGGGAGCGTGGATGATAAGCTGCATGCCGCCGCCTTCGTCGAAGAAGCGCTCGGCAATGATGGTCTGTTGAGTGGGTACATCGCCGAGAACAGCGCGGCCCTGGACGACGTATTCGATGGCTTGTTGGGCGCCGGAATCATCGAGACCACATTCCGTCTTCAACCATTCGATTGCGCTCGCCACTTCGGGCTGCAACGACGAGATCGCTACGGGCGAAACGTTGGGCAGCATGTCGCTGATCTGCTGGCGAACCTGAGCGACGTGATGGGAGAGTTCTTCGGTGCGCGCAGGAGCTTCGCCACGCCAGAAGGGAACATTGGGCGGAGCGCCGTGGGCGTCTTCTACGAGAACGCGTCCTGATTTGCCTTCAACACGGTTAATACGCCAGGAAGTATTGCCCAGGAGCATGATATCGCCGGCACTGCTCTCAACCGCGAAATCTTCGTCGAGCGTGCCAACGACAATTCCTTCTGGTTCGGCCACGACGGTAAACAGGGCGGTCTCGGGAATCGCACCACCGCTGGTAACGGCGGCCAACCGGCTGCCGCGACGGGCGCGAAGCTTGCGGTTCACTCGGTCACGATGCAGGTATGCGCCATAGCGGCCGCGACGAGAGGCGATTCCGTCGGCCAGCATATTCAGAACGGATTCGTAGGTCTCGCGCGAGAGATCACGGTAGGGATGAGCTTGCCGGATCAAGTTGAAAAGATCGTCTTCATCCCATTCTTCGGCAGAACAGGCGGCAACGATCTGCTGGGCAAGGATGTCGATGGGGGCTTCGGGGATGATGATACGGTCCAGATCGCCATGATGGATGGCTCGCACTACCGCCGCACACTCGACAAGATCGTCACGGGTTGTCGCGAACAGGCGGCCTTTGGGAATGGCTCCGCGCCAGTGGCCGGAACGCCCGACGCGCTGGAGGGCAACGGCGATGGCGCGCGGTGAATTGATCTGAGCCACGAGGTCAACCGTTCCGATGTCGATACCGAGTTCAAGGGAAGCGGTCGCGACCAGGACCTTGATCTTACCTTCCTTGAGCTTCTTCTCAGCCGCGAGCCGCAATTTGCGCGAGAGGCTGCCATGGTGGGCGGCAACGTTTTCCTCTCCCAGTATTTCTCCGAGTTGGTGAGCGATGCGCTCGGCCAACCGGCGGGTGTTCACAAAGATCAAGGTGGAACGATGTTGGTTAATGAGTTCGATGAGGCGGTTGTAGATCTCGCCCCACATCTCGTTGCTGGCCACAGGGCCGAGCGGAGAGCCGGGGACCTCGACGGCAAGATCAAGATGGCGCTGGTGGCCTACGTTAACGATGACCGGCTCGGGCCGGCCGCCGCCGGTCAAAAAGCGCGCAATATCCTCGATCGGTTTCTGCGTGGCGGAAAGGCCGATGCGTGCAAGGGACTTGTGCTGGCTATCGTCGGGGAATAGTGATCGCTTAATCTGGAGGGCTTCGCCGCGAAGTGCCTCAAGTCTTTCGAGGGAGAGCGTCAGATGGGCGCCGCGCTTGTCGTCGGCTACGGCGTGAATTTCGTCCACGATCACCGTATCAACGTCGCGCAGAATGGCGCGGCTCTTTTCCGCAGTCAACAGGATGTAGAGCGACTCTGGAGTCGTAACCAGGATGTGGGGCGGGCGCTTGAGCATGGCCCGGCGCTCCACTGGAAGCGTGTCTCCCGTGCGTACCGAGCAACGAATCTGCGGCATCAGCAGACCACGTTGGCCGGCCATTTCCATGATCTCGCCCAGCGGGAGTTCGAGATTCTTCTGAATGTCGTTGCCGAGGGCCTTCAGCGGGGAGACGTAAAGCACTTCGGTGCGGTCCTGCAGATCACCGGCGAGTGCTTTGCGGACGAGCCTATCAATACAGGCAAGGAACGCGGCGAGCGTCTTTCCAGACCCGGTGGGTGCGGAAATCAGGGTCGTTCGGCCGGCAAGGATATGCGGCCAGCCCTGTTCCTGCGGCTCGGTGGGCGTGCCAAAAGAGCGCACGAACCAGTCACGCACCAGAGGATGGGCCCAATCTAGAGAAGGAGGGAACGACATTGTGGGTATTTTATATTGGAAAAGCGGACTTTCGCAAAAGATTCGCCAAGACAGCGGCGCCTCGTCAAAGCAACAGTCCTCTTACCGTTGATCTTACTTGGCAATAAAAGTAAGAATTATGACTCAATCCTTTACCGTCGTACGCGACTTTGAGAAGCTAGGTAAGCGGGTTCAGGTCTTGTGGCTGGCTCGACCGTAAACGCTGCATTCCGCCATCAGACCCCTGGCAACCGGGGTGGCTGTACGCACGCTAGGCGTCGACCGTCCCTGCGCATGCAGCATAGATGCTAGAATTTCGGCGATGGCAAAGTCACTGTCCGCGAAGGTTCGCGCCAAGAAGATCAAACTTTTCCTTTTCGACGTAGATGGTGTTCTGACGGACGGCAAACTCTTTATTTTTCCTAGCCCTGCCGGTGTGGCGTCCACCGTTGAAGATCAGTCTGCCAAACACGGAGGCGAGGGCGGATTTGGTCTGCACAGCCAATCCATGATCGAGGCCAAGGGCTTTCACGCTCATGACGGAGCGGCCATTTCTCTGGCGCGGTTGGCTGGCATCAAGACTGGGTTGATCACCAAGCGGATCTCCGAGACAGTCGCTTTGAGGGCGCGTGACTTGAAGCTCGAACATGTGCATCAGGGAATTCAGGATAAGCGCAGCGTCTTTGAACAGATTTTGCAGCAGGAAGGATTGAAGTCAGATGAAGCGGCGTACGTCGGCGACGATGTCATCGATCTTCCGGTCATGAGGAATTGTGGCCTGGCGATCGCTGTGGCGAATGCGCGCGATGAAGTCAAAAAAGACGCGCATTACGTGACGCGGCACAGTGGGGGAGACGGCGCGCTGCGGGATGCCATTGAGTTCGTTCTCAAGGCCCAAGGCAAATGGAAGCGGGTCGTCGACGAGTATATTTGCGAGAGAAGTCCCAGCAAGAACTAGCGAGGCAACCGCCTCAATCTCAAAAAAAGCAGATTCATATTTCCGCAGAGGAGACTTCCATGAAATTGAAACTCAGTTGGGTGGTAGTTGCAGTTCTTACGACTTTGGCGCTAGCGCAGAGCGCAGGTCCGCACATATTGACACAGGATGAGTTGAAGAAGGTGATTCCGGTTTCCTATTTCTTTGCCGGCCAGAACGCTTCCGTGCAACAGAGGAATTCGGTGGCTTTCAAGACTGTGGGAGGGAAGCTTGTGCTGGCCGGGATGGTGGACACATCTGGATACTCAGCCGACGTCGCCAGCAAGTATCAAGGTTTTCTGATCACCGAGACCAAGCTGACGGTTGGCACGTCCACGCTCGATCCTGGCGCCTACGGTTTTGGCTTCACCAAGGATGGAAAGTTTGGCGTGCTGAACATAGCGGGAACAGAGGTCTTTTCGGTGGCATCGAATTCGGACGACAAGATGAGCCATCCGGTACCGATGCAACTCAAGAGTGATGACTCCGGGGTCCGTCTGTATGCGGGCCGAAAATACGTAACCTTAAAGGCCGAATAGACGCCGGGAGTTTTTCAGAGTGGTATTAGTTGCTGCTTGAGGATTTTTTCTGCAATAAAAACCCACCGGTTGCCTGCTTGGGGCGTGCTCGGGTCGACAACCGATGGGTTACCGTTTTCTCCTTACTCACCCTGTGTTTTCAGGAGGTCAATTGCAAGGTTAGAAACCAAATCCTCGGAGAAAGTTTCGCTTTCCAGTGTAAAGTTTTGTGATCCTCGCAAACCATTCTGTCGTCATAATTTATTCCGGAATTGCCGGAACTTTGGACGCCATGAGCTGTCCAAAACGGGCGTCATTCCGCAGCCCCGCGAACTCAGGATCTTTGTAGACGTCCGAAATTCCCTTATAGCCTTCCTCCAGACAGCGTCTCAGATAAGCCAGGGAACGATCGGGATCGCCTTGCTTCGCATACAGCTTGGCGACCAGGTAATCGAACCGCGCCCTCTCTTCTGGAGAAGGTAGTTGGGCGGAAACTCCGTTATGCGAAATCCGTCCGAAAATTTCAGGATCGAGTTGCATCGCGTGGCCATACGCCTGGGTGGCAAGATCCCACTCTTTTTTCATGTAATACGCGGCCCCCAGATTGCTAAAGAATGAGGCTGAATCCTCGCGTAAGTGAATGGCTTTTTCGTACTGCTTGATAGCCTTGGGATACTTCTTCTGCTCGTAACAGATCACTCCCAGATTGTTGTAGGCATCGGCGAAGTTACGGTCCAGTTTGATGGCGTGCTCAAAATCTTTTTCCGCATTCTTGTAGCGCTGGATCATGAGTTCGGCAATTCCCACCTTATTCAACAAGCGGGCATTGTGCTTATCCTTCAAACTGGCTGCGCGATAGTAGTCAATCGCGTCGAGGTAAGCCTTCTCGCCGCGCAACTGGTCAGCCCGATCTTCCAACTCCTGAGCGCTCGCATTGGGAGACGGTGGATCGGCGTGTCGCAAACCAGGGGGGCTCACGCGCACCTGTTCAGCGGAAGCCTGATGTTGGGGACTGGGAATGGTGGCGGCCAGAACGAGGGGACAGAACAGTAAACTCAAAGCAACCAGCGCGAAGTTACGAAACATGAGACCACCTCCTGACGAACAGGCGAGACTCTTGATCGCTACAGCATCCACTTAGCCGGTCAGTGAGGCGGGGTGCTCTCATCTGGCGGTTTCGGCGGAGGATTAGACGACTTGTCGTCTTTAAAGATACCCGCGATTTTGCCAAAAAAACCTTTTTTCTTTTTGGGATCCTGGGCGGCGTTGGCGGTGTCCTGGGAATCGGATGTCTCGAATCCGGACGCACCCGGCGGATGGGGCACGGTGTTGTTCGGAGAGGGTGGCGGTAGAGCCTTGTCGGTTCCCATGCCAAAGATCTTGGAAAAGAAGCCTTTGACCCCGGTGGGCTGATCGCAAGTCTGATTAGGCTCCGTTCCAGCGATGAAGGCGGCGCTGTAAGTCTCAGGACATGAAGGAGTAGCCAGCAGATTCGTTGCCTTGTCCAATTGGACGTCCACGACTCCGGTCGGCTGACTAAATGCCTTTGCGTCGGAGTACTCCGGCAAGGTGACTGCCTTCTTCATGAACTCTGCCCAGATGGGGGCCGCGGTCTGGGCTCCGCTCAGGCGGATGTCGCTGTAGTCGTCGAACCCGACCCAGACAATGCAGAGCAGGTTACTGGTGTACCCAGCGAACCAGCCGTCGTGCGAAGTACCGGTCTTGCCGGCGGCGGGGGCAGTGAATCCGCGTTGGCGGACCTCGAAGGCGGTCCCAAAGTTCAGGACGCCTTCCATCATGTTTGTCATGATGAAAGCGACTCGCGGGTCGAGAACCTGACGGCGGTCGGGTTTGAAATCGGAAACCACATCGCCCACCGAGTTGCGCACGGAATTAATCAAAATCGGCGAAATGCGATTGCCGTCGTTGGCAAAAACGGTGTAGGCCGCGGCCATATCGATGGGCGTAGCGTCATAGGCGCCCAGCGCCATCGCGGGAGTGGCTTTGACGGAGGTGATTCCGGCGGCTTTTGCCAGGTCGGCCACTTTGTCGTAACCCACTTCTTCGGCGAGCTTTACCGTGGCGTTGTTTAACGAAAGCGCGAGAGCGTAACGGGCGGTGACGTCGCCGTGATACTCCTCTTTGTAATTGCGGGGCTCGTAGATCTGATCGCCATAGGTGAATGTGCTCGGCTGGTCGGTCACCAAGGAGGCGGGAGTGAATACTGGCGACGCGCCGTCGACTGCCGTATTCATCGCTGCTGCGTAAACGAAGGGTTTGAAGATCGATCCCGTGGGGCGCTTGGCGACAGCGTGATTGAGTTGGCTGAATGCGTAGTTGCGCCCTCCCACTAAGGCGAGTATCTGACCGGTGTGGGGATCCATAGCGACCAGCGCTACCTGGGCTTGCGGCCCCGGATCGACGTGAGTTTCGTATTTATTCTTGGCAATCTTTACGCGATGCGTACGACGCTTGGTGACCTGGTCGTCCACCAGCTTGATTCCGGACTCCACGGCTTGGGCTGCAGCGCGCTGTAGTTCCGGGTCCAGCGTTGTGTAAATGCGATAGGACTGATCGTTCAAGTCCCGTTCGTTCATTTTGCCGATCAGGTTGTCGCGAACCAGATCGACGAAGTAGGGTGCGTCGCTGGCTTCGACGTTGGGCGGTGCAAGCTTTAGCGGAGTAGCCTTGGCTTTTTCCGCATCAGCCTTGGTAATGGCATGGGTTTCAACCATGCTATCGAGCACCAGGTTACGGCGTTCCAGGGCTCGCTCGGGATGCCGGTAAGGCGAAAGATAGCTCGGGCGCTGAATGATTCCGGCCAGCAGGGCCGCCTCAGGGAGAGTGATGTCTTTTAGATCTTTGTTGAAGTAATCGCGCGAAGCCTCTCCGAAGCCGCTGATCGAAAACGAACCACGCTGGCCGAGGTCTACCCAGTTGCCATAGAACTCGAAGATTTGCTGCTTGGTGAACTTCTGCTCCAGTTCCTCGGCAATCAGCATTTCGATGAGCTTGCGCTTGACTGTTTTCTCCGGGGTAAGGAAGAAGCCGCGCGAAAGTTGCATGGTCAGAGTGGAACCACCCTGCTCATGACGCTCGTGCCAGAAATCAATCCAGGCGGCCTCGCCCATGCGAACGAAGTTGACTCCACTGTGCTGGAAGAATCGGCGATCCTCGATGGCGAGAACGGCGTTCACCAGGATCGGGGGAATCTGATCGTATTTCAGAACCTGGCGTTTGGACCGCTGCTCGTCAAAGAGCGAAGTGATCATCTGCGGTTCAAGTTCGTAGGCTCCTAAGTCGCCGGAGCGTCCCGAGATGCTTGCCACCTGGCCATCCTGAACACGGATGGTAGCAGCCTCGGGGCTGTGATAGGACTGTGGGCCCGGCTTTACCTCAATGGAAGCGCCTTGCAGGTGATAGCTTCCCAGCGGAGAACTACCGTCCTCCGAGTAGCCAGCATGGCGAAGCAGAGCCGCGACTTCATGAGTGGTGATTTTCTCGCCCACGCGTACGGTCGGTGGAATGGCATAGATTTTGGCGGAATTGCTGAAAACTTGTCCGCGAAAGCGCTGTTCGATGATGCGATCGTACTTTAGATAGAAGTACGAGAAGAAAGCCGTTACCCCGACGGCCAGCAGGACGAAAACAATCAGAGCGAGCCGGATGACCGGATCGCGCGAAAGCAAGCCCTTACCGGGGGCTGCTTTCTTCTTTCTGTGCGGGATCTTGATTTTAATGGCCACAATTTAGAGGGCAGAGTTCAGAAGCGCCAGGACAGTACCTTCCCATTACATAATGAGATGATGCGGCACGGGAACGCGTTATCCAGAGCAGAACCCTCCCAGCCACGGACCTCAGTGAGGTCCGGAATATGCCAAGCTGAACCAAGCTCTATCCACATTCTAAATCAGGTTCAAGCAAGCGGGCGTATCAGAAGGGGCTCGTATTTAATGTAGAGGGGTCAAAGTGCAGGTCCACCGGGTATCCGGGTAAGTCGAGGTGGACGATATAGGGCGCTTCGATGGTCAGCGAACCGGTCCCTTGGGTGCCAGTCCGGCGAACTTTAATGTGTTCTTTCTGTAGAGGAATGCCGATTTCGACAGCCTTCTTGTAAATCAAGTCCTGAATGTCGGATTCCGGCTTGGAGGTGTAGGTCTGCAAGGTGGCCTCGGTCTTGATGACGTCCGAGAACTCGTAGTTCTCGTAGTAAACCGGGACGAATTCCGCCCCAAGAAAGATCCCGAGTCCAATTACGAAGATGCCGATCACCATTTTCATCGCTTGCGCTCCCACTTTCCAACGCACGCTGGAGATCAGCGCGCGGGCAATAAAGACTTGAAGTAGTCCGTTATAGCCGCGATGCTAGCATCCTGCATTTGACGAGTCGAGCGATGAACGACTTCGACAGTACCTTCGGTAACCTTCTTGCCCACCGTAACCCGGTAGGGAATGCCCACCAGGTCGGCGTCTTTGAACTTAACCCCTGGCCGTTCGTCCCGGTCGTCCAGTAACACGTCGTAACCTGCTGTTTCCAGACGAGTAGCAATGTCGATCGCCGCGTTGGCCAGCTTTTCGTCAGAGGTATTGGTGGGGGTCACGACGATCTGGAATGGTGCAATCTGGGGAGGCAGCCAGAAGCCGTTCTCGTCGTTATTTTGCTCGATCGAGGCGGTCAGAATGCGCTCGATCCCGATGCCGTAGCTGCCCATGATGAGCGTGACTTCTTTACCGTTGCGGTCAAGGACACGAGCGCCCATGGATTCCGAATACTTGTAGCCCAGCTTGAAGATATGTCCGATTTCGACGGCAGGGTCGATCCGAAGCGCAGAGCCGCAGTTGGGACAGGCTTCCCCAGCGGATACGCTGCGCAGATCGACGTAGGCGGTGGGATGGAAGTTTCCACCGGGCGTGACGTTCTTGAGGTGGTAGTCCTCTTTGTTAGCACCCGAGATGAGGTTTTTGCGGCCTTCGAGCGCCTGGTCGACCAGAAGCAAGGGGTGCTCTATGTCGGCCAGATCTTTTGCCCACGTAACGCCGATGGGGCCGAGAAAACCGGCGGGTGAGTGGAACAGCTCCTTGATCTCGTCTTCCTGCATGGGACGAGCTTCTTTACCACCAATTGCGCCTGAGAGTTTGGCTTCGTTGAGTTGGTGATCGCCTCGCACCAGGACGACGACCCCACGTTTTTTGGTTTTGCCAGTCTTTTTGTCGGTCTCCTCAATCATCAAGGCGAGAGTCTTGATCTTGTTCTTAGGCGAAACGCCCAAAAATTTCGCGACGTCCTCGATCGTTTTTTGTCCGGGAGTGTGGACTTCGAGCGGGTTGCCGTCGCCTTCGGGAGCGAGGTCTGTCACGGCCTCAAGCTTGGACGTTGCCTTCTCCATGTTCGCGGCGTATTTACATGCGTCGCAACTCACGATCAAGTCCTCTCCAGCGGACGTACGGACCATGAACTCGTGCGACTGCGATCCGCCCATGGCTCCGGAGTGGGCTTCGACGACGACGTACTTCAAGCCGCAACGGTCGAAAATGCGGCAATACGCGTCGTAGTGTTTCTTGTAAGAGAGATCGAGCCCAGCAGCGTCAATGTCGAAGGAGTAGGAGTCCTTCATCATGAACTGGCGCACCCGGAGCAAGCCTGCCTTAGGACGGGGTTCATCGCGAAACTTCGACTGGATCTGATACCAGATTTGCGGAAGCTGCTTGTAGCTGCGCAATTCTTTACGGGCAATCTCCGTCATGACCTCTTCTTCGGTCATTCCGAGACAGAGGTCGGCACCTTTACGGTCTTTCAGGCGAAATAAATTCTCGCCCATTACCGACCATCGGCCGCTGGCCTCCCATATCTCGCGGGGATGCAGCGCGGGCAGGTAGAACTCCTGGCCAATCTGGTCCATCTCGTGGCGGACGATAGCGACGATCTTGTTGAAAGAGCGGTTCCCGAGAAATAGATAGGAATAAAGCCCGGCGGCGAGTTGCCGGATATAGCCGGACCGGACTAAGAATTTATGGCTGGCGACTTCGGCGTCGGCCGGAGCTTCGCGCAGCGTAGGGATAAACAGTTCTGACCAGCGATGCATAGTTGGGAATCCTGAGTAGCAGGCAATTGGCTATTGTAAATGATTGCGTGAGCGGAACCACGGCGCTCACGTGGGGACAGCCGCCGTCGGCCGCGGGGCGAAGCTCCGTTGAAGCGCCACTTGAGAAAACGGCCGGGCATATGTTGAGGCGCGGCGACATATTACTAACCTCTACCATTACTTTGGGTGAGGTTTTAATCAAGCCGATGCAGGCGGGAGACGAGCGGCGTTGTCGAAGCTACGAGCGGGCCATTTCTTCGGCGGCGACCCTTGTTCCATTCGATATCAAAGCGGCGAGGCACTACGCGTCCATAAAAAGCAGCTATTCACTGGCTCCGCCCGACGCGATGCAGCTTTCTTGCGCCGCGACTGTAGGAGTAGACCTTTTCATTACCAATGACAATCGCTTGCAGAACAGGCAGATACCTGGCATTCAGTTCATCGTGCCCCTGGAACGAGTTCCGATCTGAAGTAGGCTAATCCGCCAACTGCTTCAGGATTTCTTTTCCCAGCTTCTGGGCTTCGGCAAAAAACTTCTGGTACTCGATAAAGATTCGGTTCAGCTCCAGCGATTTATCGGCGGAAAGTTTTTTACGCAGCATCATGTCCCGCACATGTACCGGATTAGGCAGGGTTGCGTCTTCGCTCAGTTCTTCTAGGGCTGTTTTAGGATCGTAGTGGTACATACGATAGTGTAGCCCTGGCAGGGCGGAAGAGAACTAAACGCCAGCGCTACATCATTTCGGTACCCCAGAGATCGTGCAAGTGGAGAATGCCTTGCAACTTGCCGGCGGCATCGACCACGGCGAGGGATGTGATCTTCTTTTCTTCCATGACCGCCAATGCGGTAGCGGCAAACTCGCCGGCGGCGATCGTCTTGGGGTTCTTTGTCATGGCTTCCGCCGCAGTGAGGTCGAGGACATCTTTTCCGCGACTTTCTAACAGTCGACGCAAATCGCCGTCACTTATCACGCCGAGTAGTTTTTCATTTTCGACGACGGCTGTGACGCCCAGCTTCTTCCGCGACATTTCGTAAATCACGTCAGGCATTTTGGTTCGCGGCGACACGCGGGGAACCGTCTCTCCAATGTGCATCAGTGTTTCAACCCGGGCGAGGCGTTTCCCCAGCTTGCCTCCAGGATGCAGGTTGGCGAAGTCTTCTTCCTTGAAACCTCGCTTTTCTGAGAGGGCAACGGCAAGGGCATCGCCGAGAGCGAGCATGGCGGTAGTGGAAGCGGTAGGAGCAAGGCCCAGGTTGCAGGCCTCCTGCGCGACCGAGCAATCCAAAGCAACGTCAGCGGCGGACGCCAGAGTGGAGAGTTTCTTGGGGGAGGCCGCCGGTGGCGCAGCGTCGACGTATAACCCGTCGCAAGTAAAAGAAATCAGCGGGACCTGCAATCGCTTGATCGTCGCCAGCAGCCGAAGAATTTCTTCGGTTTCACCGCTGGCGGATAAGGCAATGACGGCGTCACCTTTCACCACCATCCCGAGATCGCCATGGACTGCCTCGACGGGATGCATGAATAGGGCAGGAGTGCCGGTCGAATTCAATGTTGCGGCAATCTTGCGAGCGATGATTCCGCTCTTGCCCATGCCGGTTACCACTACACGACCCGCGCAGCAGTGAATCAATTCGACCGCTTGCTGGAAGGGCTGCGACATCGATCCCGCCAAACGGTCGGCCAGTTCCCGTAGAGCTTCCGCCTCGATACGTACGACGATTTCCCCGGTGTGTTTCATGAAGAAAGAGGATGTTAGCACGGTGAATGAAACGGGTACTCAACCCGGCTCCTCAGAAATGGTCCTCGACATTCACCGGTCCGGCCGGACCGGCGGGATGCAGCAACGGCGGCTTTCCGAGCGCAGCCAAGCTCTTGGCTTGAATCGCCCGGTCCCAAGGCCCCGCCTGCCAGTTATCACGCTTCTTCTCTTCAAAGAACCAGGGCGGAAGCGTGATTCGCATATTGCGAGCGATGGAATAAATGTAAGGCTCGTACATGGATCGCAAGTGCGCCAGTTTAGGCTGAAAATCTTCATCGGTGCGAAGTTTGATCCCACTGTTCGCCAGGATTTCGCGCAGACGCAGCATGTCTTTTTCAGGCAGACGATCTGGGGCATCGGGAGCATAGCGGGCGTTGACGACTTGGGCGACGTCCACCACCGCGTGACGAGCGATGGCGAAGGTTATTTTTGCCTGATCGCCGCGCACATCGTCGATGCCGGCGATGATGAGGGAACTGGCGTCCAAAATCGTGGTCAGGGCTCCCAGCCATGATTGATTGCTGTGTTGTGAGCGAAAAAAACTGAGCGGCGGATAAGAAAGATGACTTTCCAGAAGTTCGGCAGACCAGCGTTCCCATCCGCGCAGCATTTGATCGAGGACGGATTGGTCGCGAGTCTTGCCAAATCGAACCAGCAATTCGGCGGCGGAGGGCGGAGAGCCGGCGCGGGCATCGAGCAAAGAGATCTCGATTTCGCGTTTAGAGAATGACGAATAGATGGTAGGAAGATATCCGATGACCGTGCCGAGGAAAGCGAAACCGAGCCCCGCTTCTGAAACCGAGAGGAACCGCGAAAAATAAGAGCTGGGAACGACGTCTCCGTAACCCAGAGTGAAGAACGTTTCACCACTGTGGTAGAGCAACAAGGCGAACGTAATCGGTTGATTGGCGGAAGCGACATGCTCGCCTCCGCCAAACTGCAGCAGCGTGAACCCCAGAATTAGGCCCATGGCCCACAGGCCGAGCAACACGATCAGCGATAACGGGCCGAAGTATCCAAGAAAGGCCTCGCGCCGCGAGTTGCTTTTGATGTGCATGCTGAGGCGGGACCACGGCACCCAGGTATTGCGATAAAACCAACTGGTGAGACGAAAACTGCGTTGCACACGGCGGGGCAGAACGACGGTCTCGAATCCGTCCAGGAGGACAGCCAGAATGATCAAGACACCGGCGATAAGGGACACGGTATGCATGGGGAATCAGATGTGGCGGAAATGGTAGCAGATTCAGCGGCGGATCGGAGGGAGGACAAGTGCGGAAGATTCAGGGTTTCGAACGTGCCGCGGCCAGCGCGTTCTGGACCGCTAACAATTCCTTCAGCACGCCGCGAAGTTTGTTGGACTCAAGAGCGTTGGCGCCGTCGGACTTGGCTTCTTTGGGATTGTCATGGACTTCCATGAAAACGCCATCTATTCCGGCCGCGACCGCGGCGCGGGCGAGCACCGGAATAAATTCGGGTTGGCCGCCGCTGGTAGCAGGCTGGTCGTCGTCCCCGTGGGAGGCGGAAGGCAGTTGCACGGAGTGCGTCGCGTCGAAAACAACTGGCGCGAACTTGCGCATAATGGCAAGCGAACGCATATCGACCACGAGATTGTTATAGCCAAAGCTGGATCCGCGCTCAGTTACGAAGATGCGGTCGTTGCCCGCGTCACGACATTTTTCGACCGCGTGTTTCATGTCCCAGGGAGAGACGAATTGCCCTTTCTTGATGTTGACTACTCGCTCGCTCATGGCGGCGGCGACAATCAGATCAGTCTGCCGGCAGAGGAAGGCGGGAATCTGCAGGACGTCTGCGACATCGGCAACTTTTGGGACGTCAGCAGTTTCATGCACGTCGGTGAGGACCGGGATGTGCACTTCATCCTTCACTTTTTTCAGGATGCGCAGGCCTTCGGCAAGCCCGGGTCCGCGAAAGCTGCGCAGGGAAGTGCGGTTGGCTTTGTCGTACGAGGCTTTGAAAATCAATGGAACATTCAGGGAACGGGTTACGCCCTTGATGACCTCGGCCATGAAAATTGCGTGTTTCTCGCTCTCGATAACGCAGGGGCCGGCAATCAAGAACAGCCCGCCATCGCCGATGCGTATGCCGTCGAGTTGGAAAGAAATGCTCATTCCGGATTCGCCACTTATCGTTGCGCGACTCGCTCCGGCCGATGGAACAATTCCACTTCCACCGCTTCTTTTTGAGCGCGGCGACGGGTACCACTTTCATACGCGGCGCCGATAAAAGTCTTGAATAGAGGGTGCGGTTCGAGTGGTTTCGATTTGAACTCGGGATGGAACTGGCATCCGATGAAGTGGGGATGATCGGGCAATTCCACCATTTCGACGTAGGTTCCATCCGGAGTCGAGCCGGAAATGCGCAATCCTCCGGCGGTTAGTGTGCCTTCGTATTCGCGGTTGAATTCATAACGATGGCGATGACGTTCGCTGATCTCCGACTTGCCATAAATCTTGTGGGCTAAAGTACCGGGCTCGATCTTGCAGGTCCAGGCTCCGAGGCGCATGGTGCCGCCAAGTTCCTCTACGCCGCGCAACTCGCGCAATTTGTAAATGACCCGGTGCGGTGTAGCCGGATCGAATTCGCTGGAATTCGCATCGGCCAGGCCGCAGACATTCCGGGCAAACTCAATGCAAGCGGTCTGCATACCGAGACAAATGCCGAAGTAGGGCACCTTCTTTTCTCGGGCATAACGGATGGCGTTGAGCATGCCTTCGATACCGCGCTTGCCGAAGCCACCGGGAACCAGAATGCCGTCGTAATCCTGTAGTTGCTCTTCATAGCTGGCGTCTTTGGTCTCCAGGCCTTCGGCTTCGATCCAGTTCACGTGCAACTTGAGGTTATGCGCCAAAGCTCCATGAACTAAAGCCTCTTTCAGCGATTTGTAGGAATCCTCGTATTCCACATATTTCCCCACGATGCCGATCGTGACCTCGCCTTTAGGGTTGTAAACACGGTGGACGATGTCGTCCCATTGCTTCAGATCGCGATCTTTGGCTTCCAAATGCAAATATCGCAGGACCAATTCGTCGACGCCCTCGCGCGAGAACACAACCGGGACCTCGTAGATGGAGGCCACGTCTTTGGCGGTGATGACGGCCTCTTCCTCGACGTTGCAGAACAAGGCGATTTTCGACTTGATGTCTTTGGATAGGAAGCGGTCGGTACGGCACAAAAGAATGTCGGGCTGAATTCCAATGCTGAGCAGTTCCTTGACCGAGTGCTGAGTGGGCTTGGTTTTGAGTTCCTGGGCGGCGGCGATGAAAGGAACCAGAGTCACGTGAACGAATAAGGTATTTTCGCGGCTCAGTTCCTGGCGCATTTGGCGGATGGCTTCCATGAAGGGCAGCGATTCGATGTCGCCGACGGTGCCGCCAATCTCGACGATGCAGACGTCGACTTCCTGGGCGACCTTCTTCATGGCAGCCTTAATTTCGTTGGTGACGTGCGGAATGACCTGCACGGTTTTGCCGAGATAGTCACCGCGGCGCTCTTTGGCGATAATCTGCTCGTAAATGCGGCCGGTGGTCCAATTGTTATCGCGGGAGAGCTTGGCGTGGGTGAAACGTTCGTAGTGGCCGAGGTCGAGATCGGTTTCAGCGCCGTCGTCGGTGACGAAGACTTCGCCGTGCTGAAAGGGCGACATCGTGCCGGGGTCGACGTTGAGGTAGGGATCCAGTTTGATGAGGTTGACTTTCAGGCCGCGGCTCTCCAACAGACAGCCGATGGAGGCTGCCGCCAGACCTTTACCCAATGACGACACCACACCGCCGGTTACAAAGATGTACTTTGCCGACATCGCTTCCTCGCCCTAAATTGTGTTGGAATTTTGTGCAGGTTGGAGTGCACGATCAATTATGCCTCAAACCGTCGTCTCTGACTAGAGGCGGTTGGAGGAAAACTAAGTGCCTTACCGGGCGCGGGCTTGATTGACAATTTCCTCGCAGCCTCCTACCTTTCGGGTTGGATTTTTGGGTGCTCTGAATCGCTCGGGGGGCACCAGGCTTTAGCCCTTTATTCAGGAGATCGGAATCATCATGCGGGTTGGAGTGTTCACGCCGCTGCTGTCGCAACTCTCGCTGGAGGCAGTCCTCAAGAAACTCAAGACACTGCAAATCGATACCGTCGAGTTGGGTACCGGCAATTATCCGGGCGACGCCCATTGCAAGCTCTCGATGGTTGAGGATGCCTCTGCTCTTCGCGATTTTCAGAAGATCCTGGCCGATCACGGTGCTTCTATCAGCGCTTTGAGTTGTCACGGCAATGCCTTGCATCCGGATCAGTCGCGGGCAAAGCGGGATCGGGATGTGAGCCGCAAGACGATTCTGCTGGCAGAAAAACTGGGGATTCGCACGGTGATTGATTTCTCGGGATGTCCCGGAGATTCCCTACAAGCCACTGCTCCCAACTGGGTGACCTGCCCTTGGCCTCCAGATTATTTGAAGGTCCTAGACTGGCAATGGAATGAGGTTGTCACGCCTTATTGGATTGAGCACGCTAGGTTTGCCGCTGATCACGGGGTAAGGATCGCAATCGAGATGCATCCGGGATTTGTAGTTTACAGTCCGGAAACGATGCTGAAGCTGCGTTCGCTTGCTGGACCAAGCGTCGGATGCAACTTCGATCCGAGCCATCTTTTCTGGCAAGCCATCGATCCAATCGCCGCGGTCCGGGTGCTCGGCGAGGCGATTTTCCATGTTCATGCCAAGGATACGCAGATCTATTCTTCTAATTTGCCCCGCACCGGGGTGCTCGACACCAAGCCTTACACGCAGGAACGGGAGCGAGGGTGGATTTTTCGCACTTGCGGCTACGGTCACGGCGCGGAGTGGTGGAGTGAGTTCATATCGACGCTGCGGATGTTTGGCTACGATTCTGTACTGTCAATTGAGCATGAAGACAGTTTGCTCTCCCCGGAAGAGGGGCTGACGAAGGCGGCTCATTTCCTTAACGGCATCGTTATACGCGAGCAGCCAGGCGCCGCCTGGTGGGTTTAGAACGTAAGCAAGGGACAAGATGAAATCAATCAGGACCGCAATAATCGGCACTGGATTTATGGGGCGGGTGCATCTGGAAGCGGTGCGGCGGTTGGAATTCGTTGAAGCGGTCGCTATAGCGGGAAGAAATGTAGAAGCGGCGAAACGGCTGGCGACTGGGTTCGCCGTTCCGACAATCACCAGCGATTACCGCGAGATTTTGCAGGATTCGACGATCGATGCGGTTCACATCTGCACGCCGAATGCGCAGCACTTTGCTATGGCAAAGGACGCGCTTTTGGCCCGCAAACATGTGTTGTGCGAGAAGCCGTTGGCGACAACCGCGGAGCAAGCCGAAGAACTCGTTGCGCTCGCGGCCAAGCAAGAGGTTCGAAATTGCGTGTGCCACAACATTCGTTTCTATCCGATGGTGCAACAGATTCGGCGGATGCGGGAGGCGGGGGATCTGGGAGAAATCCTGCTGGTGCAAGGCACCTACTTTCAAGACTGGCTGCTGTACGACACGGATTGGAACTGGCGCGTCGACAGTAAAGCGGGAGGCCCATCGCGCTGTATGGCCGATATTGGCTCGCATTGGTTCGATCTGGCGGAACATGTTACTGGACTGCGCGTCAGCTCTCTCTGTGCCGACCTTCAGACCTTCCATTCGACACGTAAGCAGCCAAAACATTCGGTGGAAACCTTTGCCAACAAGTTGCTTGGCCGCGAGGACTACATCGAAACTGCAGTCGACACCGAAGATTACGGCGCAGTGCTGTTTCGCATGGGGGAAAGGACGCGGGGAAGTGTTACCGCCAGCCAGGTTTCCGCCGGGCGCAAGAACCGGCTCAGTATTGAAATTTGTGGCACAAAATCTTCGGTCGGGTGGAACCAGGAAAGGCCCGACGAACTCTGGGTGGGACACCGCGATAAAAGTAACGAAATATTCGTCAAAGATCCGTCGCTGCTGAAGTCTGAGGCGCGGGGATACGCCGATCTCCCTGGCGGGCATAGCGAAGGTTATGACGACACATTCAAGCAGATATTCCGCCGGTTTTATGCATCGATCGGCGACCCCGGGAAAGCAGAGGAGTATCCGCAGTTTGTCGATGGTCTGCGGCAACTAACCATCCTCGACTCGGTACTCCGAAGTCATCAGAGCCGAGGCTGGGTGGACGTGTCCGCATCAGTAAAAGGCAATTGAAAATGGAACGCGAATGCTGATTCTCGCCGCGATTTTCGCCATCTTTATTTACGGGATGATTGCCGCCATGTTGGGCACAATCCTTCCCGATCTGTCAGATCGATTCCATCTCTCTCCTAGCCAAAACGGAACTATCGCGTTTGCACAAGCGCTCGGACTCATCATTGCTTCACTTGGGGTCGGTCCGCTACTCGACAATGAGGGCAAGAAACTCGGCCTTGTTCTTGGGCTCGCCCTCATCTCTATTGCGCTGTTTGCGCTGCCACGGTCGCCGGGTTTCCGTAGCATCCTGGCCTTGTTATTCCTGCTGGGCATGGGCGGAGGCATCGTTGTCACCGGCGCAAATGCTCTGGTCAGCGACGTCAGCGAGGCCCATCGCGGTACCGCGCTGAACCTGGTCAATCTCTTCTTTGGACTTGGCGGACTGGCCACGCCGTTCATCGCTGCCAATCTCTTCGGCAGGAAATGGGTCCGTCTCTGCTATACGATCGCGTCGCTAACCGTGATTACCCTGGTGTTTCAAGTACTCACCAAAATGCCGCCGCCGACCGGTGCTGGACGTTTTGTGCTGGCAGATGCGGGTTCGATTCTGGGACGCCCGTTGCTTTTGCTGCTTGGACTCTTCCTATTCCTTTATGTGAGTTGCGAGGTGGGTATATGGAACTGGTTGCCGCGACATTTGATTGCCCAGGGAATTCCTGAATCGAGAGCACTGAACATTCTTTCTCTGGGATTCGCGCTCGGATTGCTGCTTGGACGTGTCGGCGTGTCGCCGATTCTGATTCGCGTGCCGGCGGTCACGGTGACACTGGTAGCCTCGGTAGCGATGGCAGTCACAACCTTTCTGATGTTGAGGACGAGTAAGCCCGGTCCCGCATTCGTGCTGGTTTTCCTGTCTGGGGTTTCCATGGCGCCAGTTTTTCCCACGACCCTAGCCATCGTTGGCGATGCCTTTCCGCGAATGACCGGCACCGCAATCGGCTTCGCGATTACTTGCGGATGGATTGGTCTGGCCGTGAGCTCGCGAATGATCGGATTCATCGCGGGCGGCGATGCTCAACGGCTGAAGAAGGCATTGCTGGTGATACCCGCCTCTGCGGTGTTGATGGTGGGGTTGAATCTGGCAATCCAAAGCCAGTTGCGTTAGGAAAACTCGAGTTCGCCCAAGGCCGGATTCTTATTGCCGGTTCGGCACGGCCGCCGCACCTACACTCTTAGCGCTCGCATGTAATCTGCGTCGATCTTGAGAGCATCCATGGGAGCCATATCGAACTGTTCCTGCTCAACGAAGGCGTGTTTAATGTCCGCTTTCTTGGCGGCTTCGAAGATTGGACGATAGTCGATGTTGCCTTGGCCCAACTCCGCCGACGGCGGCGGCTCCGTTTCCGTACTCTGATGCCCGCCCAGCTTGAAATCTTTGACGTGCAACATTGAAATACGGTTGGGGTACTTATTCAAATAGTCCACCGGCTTCGCTCCGCCAACGATGACCCACCCGCAGTCCATTTCGATCGAAACTTTAGCCGGATCGGTTTGCCGCAAAAGTTCGTCGAAAGGCACCTTCCCCTCAATCGCGCGAAACTCTCCAGTGTGGTTGTGATAGCCGAACTTCATCCCAGCCGCATTGACCTTTTCTCCGGCCATGTTGAACTGGTCGGCAACCCACTTCCAGTCATCAAGAGTCATCACGTTCATGTTGGCGCGCGATCCAGTCCCTTTGACCTTCGACGCGTCTTTGGGCATCGGCGCCGCGCAGATGATGTACTGCAACCCAAGGTCTTTTCCGTACTGAACCGTCTCGTCCAGTTTGGGCATCAGCTGCGACATCGGATAATGCGCGCTCACGCAATGGAGGCCCGCACGGTCCATGGACCGCTTGACCTCTTGGGCGCTGCGGCCGAAGAAGCCCGCGGCTTCCACCTCGGTGTAGCCGATCTTGCTCAATTGCTGCAGGGTCCCGTCGTAGTCTTTGGGTAGCAGGTCCCGGACCGAGTACAGTTGCAGACCCAGGGGAAGTCCTAGAGGATTGGCCATCAGAAGTGGCGAGCTATTCCATATCGCCGCGCATGCGGCGGTGGCGGAGGCTGTTTTCAGAAACGTTCTGCGTGAAATCGGGTGCATGGTCAATCCCTCGATCTTTGGCTATCCCGTGATCTTTTTCTTATCCGCGTTCCAGGTGGCGATGGTGTTCTTAAAGTAGGAGTAGTTCGCCAGATGGCAGCCGATCGCCGCATGATTGCCAAACTCTTCATTTTCCACGACGGGCTTCCGGCTCCGAACCGCGTTGAAGAAATTCGCCTGGTGGGCTGAAACGTCGCTGTATCCGAGGGGCGCGGTGAAGGTTTCCGCCCCTTCCACCTGATAATCAAGCGGCGCGGGTTGCGGATGCTCGGCAGTCCACTGCGCCAGATATTGTTTTCGCAGCCGCTCCGGCCAACCCTTTATCGAATAAGTTTCCGGCTTGGGCGCATTGTCCTGAGGGGTGAAGGTCAGGGTCTGCCCGATCACCTCCATCGTGCCCTTGGTGCCGTAGAATCTGATCGGCTCGCCCCCGGCATTGTTGAGATTACATCGCAAGGTGATGCGGACATTGGAGAAGTCGTAGAGCGTCTCAATCAGATCAGGAAAATCACGGCCGTCCTTCCAGCGAAACAGGCCGCCGGTCGACTGTGCGCGTTTCGGGACTTCGTTCATTCCCGTGATGAAGAAGATTCCCGATAACAAGTGAACGAAAAGATCGCCGGCCAGCCCCTCACCGTAGTCGGAGAAGCAGCGCCAGCGGAAGAATCGTGCGGCGTCGAATGGGCGTTTCGGTGCGCCTTCGAGAAATGCATTCCAGTCGATGGTTTGCTCGTTGGCGTCCGGCGGAATTGGATAAACCCAGGCGCCGCTCGGTGAATTGCGGTCGGAGGAGCCTTCGATATAGAACACCTCGCCAAGCGCGCCAGAGGCATAAATCTCCCGCGCTTTCTCATAAACGATCGAGCTCACGCGCTGGCTGCCGACCTGCATAATGCGGTTGCCCTTGCGGACCGCCTCCACCATGGCAAAGCCGTCTTCTACGGTGTGTGACATCGGCTTCTCGCAGTAGACGTCCTTGCCTGCAGCACAAGCGTCGACCACGATTCTTCGATGTTGATGATCCGGGACAGCCACGATTACGGCGTCGACGTCTTTGCGATCCAGGATCTCGCGGTAGCTGCGAGTAGCCAGGACTTGCTTCTGGACCGCCTCTTGCGCAGCCTCGTGGCGGCTATCGTAAAGATCGCACACTGCGACACATTCGATTCCCGGAACGGCGAGCGAAGCCTGCAGGAGTTCGCACCCGCGTGTCCCTGTCCCGATGGAGGCGAAACGAACGCGGTCGCTCGGAGCCATTTGGCCATTCACTGCCCACAATGACTGCGGCTGCAACAGAGTGATTTTCGCCGCCGCACCTGTCGCTACAGTGCCAGCGCCGATCCTCATGAAATCGCGGCGTGTCAAAGGCATCGCGCTATTTCCTTTCTGGATGTGCAACTCTGGATTTTCGAAAATGAGGGTTGGTGGTCGTGCTTAGGGGCAGCGCCGGGATCGTGAGAAATGACGTAAGTCAAAATGACGTGACCGATCACTAGCGCAAAATCTTACGTCCGGCTTGTAGGCAAGTCAACGAAAGGCGAGGATTCATGTTCGTCGCTTGGCGTCTCGACACGAATATCCGCGCCGCGTCTCCGGCAAGTTAAATAGGATTTCTGGAAGCGTATGGAATTAAGAGCTAAACTCAGGCTATGCGTTCAGGCCTCCGAGCCCTGTCGATATTGCTGCTGACGGCGTGGTTCTTGATGTCGGCGATTCCGATCGCTTCGGGCCAGCAGCTGTCCAAGCGACTTATTTTGAAAGATGGCTCCTACCAACTAGCCAGTCAATGGGAAGTGAAAGGCGATCGCGTCCGTTATTTAAGCGCGGAGCGCAATGAATGGGAGGAAGTGCCCAAGGACCTGGTGGACTGGGACGCTACCGAAAAGTTTGCCAAGGATCGAGCCAGTGGCGTGCCCGACGCTACGGCCGTTCAGTTGGACAAGGAGATGCAAGCGGAGCGCGAAGCCGAAGAAGCCAGGACGCCACAAGTGGCTCCCGGACTGCATCTGCCGGAAGATGGCTCGATGATGCTGCTGGATACTTTTCAGACCCAGTCGCAGTTAATCGAACTGCAGCAGAACGCGGGCGAAGTAAATCGCAATCGCAAGCAGAACATGCTGCGGGCGGCGATCAACCCGATCGCCAGCAACAAGCAGACAATCGAATTGCCTGGCCAACATGCGACGGTGCAGGCGCATGTCACGCTGCCATCGATCTATGTGAATGTCGCTTCTTCGCAGGATTCGGATGCTTCAGACATGAAGCCTGGCGGCACCCAGCAGCCACAGGGCCCGCAGCAGCCGGAACAAGCGCAGCAGCCGCAGCAGGCGTGGGATCGATTTCATATCGTCCGGGTACAAGCGAAAAATGGCAAGCGGATCGTGGGAGTGGTCAAGGTGAATCCGCTGGGGAAAGTCAGCCAGGAACAAAATCTTGTGACAACGAATTCGCAGAGATTGACGGGAGGCTGGGTGAAGGTCACGCCGCTAGCCGCGCTTGAACCCGGCGAATATGCCGTCGTGGAGTTGCTCGGTAAAGAAGGAATGAATACTTATGTCTGGGACTTCGGGGTAAATCCCTCTGCCGCCGCCAATTCCGGCGCGTTTATGCCCGAAGGAAATGCGCCGCAGGCGCAGCCGGAACAGCCTAAAGATCTTAAGGTGAAGCGCCAATAGGTTCGGCGAATCGATGCCTTTAGGGCAAAGGTGGTATCGACTTGCACCAAGCCGGGATTTCTTCCGTGTCTGAAATGTGGTGCTCGATCTCCTTGCCCCTGCAGATCAGGTGTAGCAGCGCGGGATGTTGTTGAAGTTCGACGTGGTCGGGCATGAAGGCGAGAACCTGAATATTCTGCACCCCATCAGGACGCGCAATTTCCAAATCGTAGTCGTCAAAAATCGGCGCGGCATTCATGAAATCCGAGATGTGTTTGACGTCCTGCCGGTCCAGCAGCCCTTGTAATTCTGAAAGTTTGGACGGGGACAACTCGTCGTGAAGAACCTTGCCCGAACCGCTACTGGGGCAGCTCCAGTGCGAGCGGTCGAAGCAATCGGTCGCGTAACGATATTCGATTTTCCCGTCTTCAAAGATGGTGAGGAGGGAAATCAAGTCAGACGCGGGTGCGGTTGTGCCACCGCTTATCGCAACGGCCGACTTTGCTCGGCGCTCGCGTACCCGGAATAGCGTTCGAAAGTCGGATATGAGCTCTTCCGGATTTGCTCCCGGCACAATCTTGTTGATCAGGAACGGACGGGAGATGGGGATGTTTCCCATGGGGTTCTGCAGCAGTTTGACTACTTCAGTAGAAGAAATCTCCTGGTAACGATAATTCCGCCCTTTTGCGCGGATTCGTCTGGCGGGCGCCTCGATATCCGTGGGATTCAAATCGGCAGCGCCGTCCATTTGCCAAATCGAGTCGCGCTCGTAGGTGATGATCCAAATACCTTGCATCTTCGACTGTCCGCGGGCAATTTGTTCGAGGGGCGCGGAAGTGATGAGCAGCGGTACGTAACAGTCCTCGCAGCCGTGAGGGGACTGGGCCAAGAACAGGAAGTACGCGTAGTGGTAAAAGGGGCGGCTGAAGGGATCGACTTCGTTTGCCAAAGCGTTGGTAACCGCGGGCGACAGAGACGCAGAGGTGTCGGGATGCTGTTGCGCCTGAGTCCAGGTGGCGACGAACAACAGAGATGCTGCCACCATCATTTTCATGGACACGGATTCAATCGCCGTTCTCGATCGCACGGGCTGTCTCCTGAATCGCCTTCCAGGCTCGTTCCACGTGACGCGCTTCGGTGTTGGTTTGACCTACGCACAGGCGCAACGTGAACTTCCCGTCCAGCTTGGTATGCGTCAAAAACAATGCGCCGCTCCGGTTGAGCCGGTCCATGAGTCTTTGGTTGAACTCGTCTCCTCTTTTGTGGCGGAAGCAGATCAAGTTCAACGGCGCCGGAGCCGCCAACTCAAAGTGTGGATCGTCTTTCACCCACCGAACAAGTTGCTGGGCGTTTTCGACGTGACGGCGGACATGGAACTGCAAACCTTCAATTCCGTAATGGCGAATCACAAACCACAGCTTCAAAGCGCGGAAACGTCGGCCCAGTGGAATGTGCCAGTCGCGGTAATCGAAAACCGCTCCCGACTGCGTTGCTTGATTTTTTAGATATTCGGGCAGGACGCTTAAGGTGTTGATCAGGTCGGCGCGGTTCGCCACCCAGAAGCAATCGCAATCGAAATTCGTGAACATCCACTTGTGCGGGTTGAAGGCGTAGCTGTCCGCGAGTTCGACCCCATTCTGGAAGTGGCGGAATTCCGGGCACAGCGCGGCGGTCCCGGACATGGCTGCGTCGACGTGAAACCACAATTTGTTTTCCCGGCAGATTCTTCCGATTTCCGGCAATGGGTCCATTGCATTCGACGAGGTCGTGCCCACCGTCGCGCAGACGAAGCAAGGAACGAGTCCAGCTTGGCGGTCTTGCTCCACCTGATTTGCGAGGGCGTCAGGGCGCATGGCGAAATTACCATCGACGTCGATCAGCCGCAGGTTTTCACCACCGAGTCCGGCGATCTGAACCGCTTTTTCAATGGACGAGTGTGCCTGGGAAGATGTGTAGGCGACGAGCTTGCCGTCGCATCCACGGCGGTTGCTGGCAAAGTTGGTGGCGCGTTCGCGGGCGGCCAGCAGAGCACAGAGCGAGGCGCTCGACGCGGTGTCTTGAATCACTCCGCCTCCGCTGCTGCTGGAAAGAAACTTCTCCGGCAGACCGAGCATAGGCACCAGCCAGTCGAGAACGTGAGTTTCTACTTCTGTACACGCTGGGCTCGTGGCCCACAGCATGCCCTGCACGCCCAATCCCGAGGAAAGCAGATCGCCAAGAATTGCCGGACCGGAGGAATTGGAAGGGAAGTAGGCGAAGAAATTGGGCGATTGCCAGTGCGTGATTCCGGGCAAGACGATCTTTTCGATGTCGGCCAGGATGGCTTCGAATGCCTCGCCGTGCACTGGGGGCTGCGTCGGCAAAGCGGCGCGGACCTGGCCAGGTTGTACCCGCGAAAGCACTGGGAACGATTCAATCCGAGCATGGTAGTCGGCGATCCAGTCGACCACGGCGTGGCCGTGACGGCGAAACTCCTCGGGCGTCATGTGAAAGGATGATTTTTCGTCGGACATAGAAAGTTGAGAGTCCATTAGAGCAGATTCGCGTAATCGAATTTCAGGATTTTTCTGGACGTAGAAAAGCCTGTCGCGAGTGGCTGTGGCACAGGGAGGCGCAGTCAGCTCAGCTGCGCGTAATAAATTCGAGTGTCGTAGTCGAGTGACACCTGGCCGCTGATCTTTATGCGTGTCGAAGAGGCGATGGAGTTCACGGAGCATCGGCTCGTGTTTGGGATGGCCGGGCGGCGGTGTGTAAGAAGAAGAGAGCAGACGACCTTCGAGACCGGCGTAGTCGACTTCCTGTCGCATCTGCAGAGTGCGGGAGCGATACCGAGCCGGGGCAAAGAAAGTCTCGATGGTGGCTTGGGTGCGCTCGTGGCGGACTTCTTTGTAGTCAGTGCCGTAGTCGAGCAGCAGCTGTTCGTAATTGCGAAGAAACGGAGTAGAACCAGTCCGCCGCTCATTCCAGATGAGGACGGCCCATCCTTTCGGCTTAAGGATGCGAACAAATTCGCGTCGGGCTTCAGTCAGCTTGAACCAGTGCGCAGCCTGTGCGGCAGTAACGATGTCAGCGGTTTCATCGGGCAGAGTCGTGGCTTCGGCAGTACCGGCCACGCTGGAAAAGTTCGGATATGTGCTTAGGTACTGCTCGCCTGCCTTGCGCATCTCGGCGTTGGGTTCGACGCCAAGAACGCGATTGCCGTTTTCGAGTAGCAAGCGGGTAAAAATTCCGGTGCCGAAAGCAATATCGGCGACGACGGAATCGGAAGTGAGGCCGCAATCTTCTCGAAGGACGTCGATGACCTCGGGCGGATATGTGGGGCGATAGCGAACGTAGTTGCCGACTCGGGTGGAGAAGCGCTGAGTGGGATCGGGCATTGATTTAATTCTAAATGTTCAGCCCGCCAATTCTCACTCGCAGGCGTTAACGCTGCAGGAAAGGATTGCTCTCACGCTCTTCGCCAATGCTGGTCAGCGGCCCGTGGCCGGGAACAACAATCGTCTCGTCCGGCAGGGAGAGAAGCTTTTCATGGAGGGAACTAATGATCTTATCGAATGAGCCGCCGGGCAAATCGGTGCGGCCAATGCTTCCGGCAAACAATGTATCTCCTGCGATCAGCTTGTTCTCGGCGGGGAAATACAGGCAGACGCTGCCTTCGGTGTGACCGGGAGTGTGTAGAACGGTGGCTACCAGCGGACCCGCTTTTACGGTGTCAGCATTGCCGATGCTCTGATCGATATCCACTTTGCCGGGCGAGGGCATTCCGATCCAGGTGGCTTGAACGTCGAGCATCTTCAGCAGAGCGTAATCATTCTGATTGAGCAGAATCGGAGCGCCGGTGGCGGCGCGCAATTTCATGGCGCCGCCTACATGGTCGATGTGAGCGTGCGTAATGACGATCTGCTTGATGGTGAGATTGTGCTTACGGATGAGAGCGAGAACATCGTCAATGTCATCGCCCGGATCGATCACCATACCTTCCCGCGTGTTCTCGTCGCCGATGACTGAGCAGTTGCACTGGAGCGGTCCGACAGGGAAGATTTCGTGGATCATGGGAATTGCAAAGCCATAGGCCGCCGGTCGGAATCGCACCTGAGTACGACTAAAGACCAGCGACCGAAAAGGACTATTTCTGCTGCGCCGGAGCTGCGGGTTGCGCCGGGGTCTGGTTAGCCGGTCCAGGAGTCGCCGGCGCCGCTTTCGGCGGTGTGCCCTTAATCCCCTGCAACACCGATTGCGGGCCGGCTCTTGCGGGAGGCAAACACCGATAAGGTGATCGACGTGACCATGAAGATGATGGCCGACCAAGTAGTCGCGCGAGACAACACGGTCGCGGAGCCGCGGGGACCGAAAGCGGTCTGGCTGCCTTGGCCGCCGAAGGCAGCGGCAATGTCGCCGCTTTGTCCGCTTTGCAGCAGGACAACAATGATCAGGAACAGGCACACAACGATATGGATGAAGGTGATCAGATAAATCATGAGGTCAGTTTTTTGGCCGGCTAAATCGGACCAAGTCCTTTTCTACAGAGGCTTCTTCTCGAAGCTCAGAAATCGATTGCCGCGGAAGGGAAATTCAAGAATCCCGCAAACGCACATTTTCAACAGCTCGTAGAGCCCCAATCGCTCTTTTTCTGGCTAAACACATTCTATGGCATCGGTCCGTGACTGTAAACAGACAGGCGATTTGGGGTGGAGATTCGGTCGCTTTCCATGCGGTGCTACCGGACGGCAGGTTGAACGTTGTTCGCCTCCCCATGTTCCCAACTCCATTCCTGGTTTACGCATCTGAGTGGCCGAAACGGAGTACCCGCTATGTCGCCTTCGATTCTCCAAGCCAAAGCAGCAAAGCTGCTCTTCACCGTGGCAATGGTGCTTACCTCGACTTTGCTTTGGGCTCGCACAGCTGAGAAGTTAATCTTTCAGTTTGATGGCTACGCCGGTGGCAACTACCCAATTGATCGTCCGATCTTCGATGACCACGGGAATATTTACGGAGTTACTCAGGTGGGCGGCGAATACGATGGTGGAGTTGCTTTTGAGCTTACCCGGGGCTCGGATGGCGTATGGCAGCAAACCGTGCTACACAATTTCGGCGCCGCATAAAGACGGAGTCTACCCATCCGGGGAACTGACCTTAGGCCCCTCGGGTAACCTGTATGGAACCACTCAGATCGGCGGCACCCAAGGCTGCTATCAAGATCAATGCGGTACCGTCTTTGAACTGATCAACAAGAACGGGCAGTGGACAGAGAGCATTCTTCATACATTTGACTACTACCACGGGTCGGTTCCGGTCGGTGGCGTCATTTTCGACAAATCCGGAAACCTCTACGGGGTGACAACCTACGGAGGAAAGGAATGGGGCACAGTCTTCGAGTTGAGAGCGAATGGCGCGTGGTTGGAAGTTTATCGTCCTTCACGAGTTCAGCGGCAGCGACGGATCATCGCCGGTAGGAGCGGCTTGTACAGGACAGGAAGGGCAATTTCTGGGGTGTCACGCAATACGGGGGATCGCACAACGATGGAACCGTTTTTAAGTTAACTCCCTCGGGTGGAAGTTGGACATTTCAAAGCATCTACGATTTTCAAGGCGGAAATGATGGCATTGCGCCGAGTGGTCGTCTTATTGCGGACGAGAATGGTGATCTGTTTGGCATGACCGTGCTCGGCGGAAGCGGCACGTGCAAGGGCGAAAGACGCTGCGGAACGGTCTTTGAATTGAGCGTCTTCGGACGGGTCTTGGACTGAGAAGGTGATTCACAACTTCAGCGGCGGAAAGGATGGGGCGATGCCGGAGGCTTCCAGTCTTGTGGAAGACTCGTTGGGCAATCTATACGGCACAACGTCCTATGGAGGCGAAGAGCACGGCCCGAATGGCTACGGCGTTGTTTTCGAAGCTCGCCCCTCCCATGGAGGCTGGACGGAAACTGTGATTCATACTTTCTCCGGCTCTTCGCAGGACGGCTTTATCCCCTATGGAGGGGTGACGCTCCGTGGGAACGGACGGCTTTACGGCCTCACCACGTCAGGAGGCCAGTCGGTGGCGGGAACAGCCTACGAAATCACTTTTTGAGCCGGACGAAGTTGGCGGGATTTGTCGTCCGAAGAGGATCGCGAACAACCTGGAAATCCAAGAATTTTGGTGCGGAAGGGGGGATTTGAACCCCCATGCCTCTCGGCGCCACCCCCTCAAGATGGTGTGTCTGCCAATTCCACCACTTCCGCACTTTGCTTACAAAAACATTCCAGAAAACTGTTTCGCGGCAAATCTGGACCCGCCGGGCTCAGTCTCTTTGAGGCGCATCCTGGTCCGTCTGCACAGTTTATGCATTCTTGCCAATGAGGGAGAAGGCAGCGCAAGTTGACGCCCGGATGCGGTTTTATTTTAGCACGCGGCAATTCGATCTCGTCTTTTCCCGCCGCCGGGACCGCTGCGAAGGGCAAGCCGGATTTCCAGCCGGAATCGCCTAACGGGCAGACAAGCTGTAAACTGTCACGGTGTGATAGCGCTCTCCGGATTTCAACTCCGTAGTTGGGAAGGCCGGATGGTTCGGCGAGTCCGGGAAATGCTGGGTTTCAAGACATAATGCTGAACGGCGCTCCTCCGGCTTTCCCCCCTTGCCTTTGATCGAGCCGTCCAGGAAATTGCTGGTATAAAGCTGAATTCCCGGCTGATCCGTGAGAACTTTGAGCACGCGTCCGCTGGTCGGATCGTAGGCTTCGGCCGCTTCTGCGAGTTTTCCTCCGCCACTGTCCAATACCCAGTTGTGGTCGTACCCGTGGCCGAGGCGGAGCTGTTCATCGTCGGCATTGATGCGAGCCCCGATTGCCGTCGGTTTGCGAAAATCGAACGGCGTATTTGCGACGGACTTTAGCTCACCGGTTGGGATCAGATTGGCATCGACCGGAGTAAAGCGGGACGCGTGGAGGGTGAGCTCATAGTTCAGAACGTCACCCTGGCCCGCAAGATTGAAGTAGGAGTGGTTTGTCAGGTTAAGAACGGTATCTTTGTCGGTGGTGGCCGAGTACTCAATCCGAAGGTCGCCTTTGACTAGCGTGTATTGGACCGTGACCGACAGGTTCCCGGGATATCCGGCATCGCCGTCTTTGCTCACATGACTAAGCTCGACTCCATTGGCGATCGGCTTGGCCTTCCATACGACGTTGTTGAGGGCGTGATTACCGCCGTGCAAGGAATTCGGGCCGTTGTTTAAGGGCAGGGAGTATTTCTTGCCATCGATGGTGAAGGTGCCACCGGCAATACGATTCGCATAGCGGCCAATGATGGCCCCAAAGAACGCGTTCGAAGGGCCGTTAAAGTTGCTCACATAGCCATTAAGGTCATCGAACCCCAGCACCACATCGGCCACTTTGCCGTGGCGGTCGGGAGACTTAAGGGAGACGACAATGCCGCCATAGGTTGCGATTCGGGCTTCGTAAGGGCCATCGCTCAGCGTAAATATCTCTACCGGAGTTGAGTCCGGCATCTTCCCAAATGACTGACTTGTCACCTTCGTCTTAGCCTCCGAGGTTACCGAGAACAGCGCCATGCACAGTGCGCTGATTGCGATCATTCGTAAGAACGTGAGAAACGTCATAGCTGCTCCTTGGCGAGAGGCTCCAATGCCAGTTCAGGCGCACTCGCGGCCGGGTCTGTTGTGGACATTGTGCTCCAATAGTCCACCAACCGGTCGTCTTAACGCAAACAACGTTGGCGGGAGGGTGCAGTGGCTGGTCGCATCGGCCCCTTCTACAGTAAACTCTGTATAGGTGATAAGGTCGTTTCATTCGCTACGATGATTTCCCTGCCGACGACGGTACGTTGCCCCCTTTTCGGTGGCGGGTCCTCAACTCGTCGTCTGATAATTGCTATAACGAATTAGCCCGTTGGTCGCTCGTCACTTCGCTAAATGTGACGCGGCAGTGTATGATGTTTCGCGATAAACCCAGAAGTTTAAACGCCTCGGTTACGATTGGGTCATCACCAAAAGTTCATGAAAAGAGCTACTCAGAATCAGAACCCTCCGAATCGCACCCTTCCCAAAGCACCCACCGGTATTCAGGGACTTGACGAAATCACCGGCGGCGGTTTTCCACGCGGCCGTCCAACTCTGATTTGCGGCAGCGCCGGATGCGGTAAGACCTTGCTTTCCATGGAATTCCTGGTTCGCGGAGCCGTTGGATTACAACGAGCCTGGGGTCTTTATGGCTTTCGAGGAGACCGCGAATGAGCTCGCTCAAAACGTTCGTTCGCTGGGTTTCGACCTGGATCAACTGGAAAAGAAGAAGAAGCTGGTGTTGGACTTCGTCCGGATAGAACGAAGTGAGATCGACGAGACCGGGGACTACGATCTTGAAGGGTTGTTCATTCGTCTTGGAGCAGCGATCGACGCGATTGGAGCCAAGCGCGTCGTACTGGATACCATCGAAAACCTATTTTCCGGCCTGCAAAATCAAGGAATTCTGCGAGCTGAGTTGCGGCGCCTGTTTCGCTGGCTCAAAGACAAGGGAGTGACAGCGATCATTACCGGAGAACGTGGCGACGGCGCACTGACGCGGTGGGGATTGGAAGAGTACGTTTCCGATTGCGTGATCCTGCTCGATCATCGCGTGACCGATCAGGTTTCCACGCGCCGCCTAAGGATTGTGAAATATCGAGGAACGGCTCATGGAACCAATGAGTACCCATTCCTCATTGATGAAGATGGCTTCAGCGTGCTGCCCGTCACCTCGTTGGGCTTGCAGCACCAGGTGAGTGGCGAAAGGATTTCCAGCGGAATTGCCCGTCTCGATTCGATGTTGGGGGGAAAGGGCTTTTACCGCGGCAGCACGATTTTGCTCTCCGGAACTGCGGGCACGGGCAAAACCAGCCTGGCAGCGCATTTCGTGAATGCGGCGTGCGAGCGCGGAGAGCGGTGCCTATTTTTCTCGTTCGAAGAATCTCCCGGCCAATTGATACGCAATATGCGGTCCATTGGACTGAACCTGGAGACGTGGACCAAGAAGAATCTCCTGCAATTTCATTCCAGCCGTGCCGGTTTCTACGGGCTCGAGATGCACCTCGCGGTGATTCATAAACTGGTCCGCGACTTTCGACCCAAGGTCGTGGTTCTCGATCCCATCGGCAGCCTGATCCAGGCGGGAAGCCAACGTGACGCAAACATCACGCTGATTCGTCTGATTGACTTTCTCAAGGTGCAGGGAGTTACTGCCTTCCTGACCAACCTAACCTCCGGCGGAGATGCGCTGGAGAGGACCAACGTTGATATCTCGTCGATTGTGGATACGTGGCTGTTTGTGCGGGATGTTGAATTCGAGGGTGAACGGAATCGGACGATGTATGTCCTGAAATCGCGGGGAATGCCACATTCGAACCAACTTCGAGAGTACCTACTGACAGACCACGGAGTCGATCTATTGGATGTCTACGTGGGACCGGAAGGCGTGTTGACCGGATCGGCCCGGTTGTCCCAGGAAGCGCGGGAACAAGCGGCAGCCTTGGCGCGGCAACAGGAAACCGATCGCAAAGATCGGGACCGGCGGCGCAAGCGGGAAGCTCTGGAAGCACGGATCAATGCGCTGCGGAAGGAATTTGAGATCGAGGAAGAGGAGTCAGAACGGGTCTTTGATCAGGAGGTGGCGCAGGAAAAGGCCATCGCTGAGAATCGCCAAGCTATGGCGCGCAGCCGCCGTGCTGATGTAGACAAAATATCCGCCGCCCGTTCTAAACGCGGATCCAGGAGTCAGGATGAAAAAGTCAGCAAAATCCAGTAAATCGCGTCCCCTTAGCCTGCAAGAGATTGCTGAGAAAAAAGGCCCCGGGAAAAGCGATGTCTGGGAACTGCGATTGTACGTTGCCGGACAGTCGCCCCGATCGGTGGCCGCCTTTGCGAACCTAAAGAAAATATGCGAAGAACATCTGCCGGACCGCTACAATATTGAAGTGGTTGATCTGGTGAAGCACCCGCAGTTAGCGGCGGGGGACCAGATCGTTGCCATCCCAACCCTGGTGCGAAAGCTGCCCCAGCCGCTTCGCAAAATCGTTGGCGACCTCCGGGACACAGAACGTGCGTTGGTGGGATTGCAGGTGCGGCAGACGTCCTCCTCCTCTGATCGTTAAACCATAGGCTTTTGCTTAGGCTGCGACGCCCGACCGAACGTTACGCTGGAGAAGTTTTAAGTGGACAACATGAAGCCCGAATTAGACACCAAGTTTTTTGCGGCGGATGACGCGCAAGAGACGCTGCAGGCCATTCGCAGTGGAGCGGTCGATGCATTCGTGGTGGAGGAAGCAGAGGGTCACCGCGTCTATGCCTTGGAAACAGCCGACCTTCCTTATAGCGCTCTGGTGGAGCAAATGCAGCAAGGGGCCGCCATGGTGGATGCCAGTGGCGACATCGTTTATTGCAATCCGAGTTTAGCTCTTCTACTCGATATGGGGCGTGAGGCTGTGATTGGCCTTCCATTCCAGGATTTTATTGACCCTTCGCATCACCTCCTGTACCAGAACCTGCGACGGGAGGCCCAACTAGGATCAAGCGAAGGCGAAATGCTTTTGCGCGGAGCGAACGGCGCATTAATATCGGCCAAATTTGCTTTCCGGTCCTTATCGAAGGACAAGTCTACGACCGGTGTTCTCATCACTGATATGACGGCGCAGAAAGAACAGGAGAAATTAGCGTCCCGTTTGCAGGAGATGCAGGATGAAGAGCGGAGGCGTATCGCCAGGGAGTTGCATGACAGCGTAGGTCAGTTACTCGTGGCCATGGGAATGAATCTTGCGGTCGTCCAAAGCGAAGCGCACAAACTCAGCCCCGAAGCGGCCAAGCGAATCAGCGAGAATGCAGTCATGTTAGACGAAGTCAACAGCGAAATCCGCACCATCTCTCACCTCTTGCATCCTCCTCTACTGGATGAGATTGGCCTTTCGTCGGCCTTGCACTGGTACAGCGAAGGGTTTGGACGCCGCAGCAAGATTAAGACCATTCTGGATCTTCCCGAGAACCTGCAACGCCTGCCGCAAGAGATGGAGATTGCGATTTTCCGTGCGGTTCAGGAGTGCTTAACCAACGTTCATCGTCATTCCGGGAGCGAGTCTTGCAGCATCAAGATCACGCAAGATCTGAATGTGATGCGAGTGGAAATCAAGGATTCGGGACGAGGTATCCCTAAATCAAGGCTACTAAATCTTGCGGCCTCGGAAGGCGTAGGCTTTCGCGGGATGCGGGAACGGATCCGCCAACTGGGCGGGGTATTGGAAGTAAAGTCCGACGAAAGTGGTACGACCGTTACGGCAACTCTGCCGATTCCGCCAGCGAACCCGGCCACTAGCGACGTGGCATAGATCTCATTCCCATCAAGCAGCCTTCCTTGTGGTTACGATCGATTGCGCCCTTCTTCGATCGTGCAGCGGTATTTTTCAACGTTGCTGAACAGAACTGTGGGGCTCCGCAAGAGCCGGTCATTCTGCCGTTTGGATGATGCGCTCGCGGCTAGGCGAACACCTCAGGCTCAAAGTCGCCGGGGTTCATTCGGCCCCGGTTCACGAACCGGCCCATCGGGATCGACGGTGGGCGTGTCTGGCGGCTCTTTTATCGGCGCCGGAGGTTCTTCTCCGGGGGGCAGAGGGATCGGCGGATCCTCATCGCTACGCAGATGCAAAGGTGCCGTTAGGAAATCGCGCATACGTAGATCTTGGATGCATGACCGGCGTCAGTGGTCTATATCGGAGATTTGTCGAAATGAAGTGAGCTGCTCTTTCAGCTCTAATACTTCACGATCGCCGCAAACGATTTGGGATCAAGACTTGCTCCTCCGACCAGCGCACCGTCGATCTCTTCCTGGGACATAAGGGCTTTGGCGTTCTCGGGTTTGACGGAACCACCATAAAGGATGCGCAAGTTGGCAGCGAATTCATCGCCGAAGGTCTTCGCGGCTTCTCCACGGATCACGAGATGAGCTTCAGAAGCCAGTTCCGGAGTTGCAGTCTTGCCTGTGCCGATGGCCCAGACAGGTTCGTAGGCAACCACCAGTTTTCCGGCTTTCTTGGTAGAGACTTTGTGGAAGGCACGGGTACACTGCCGGCGAAGAACGTCTTCGGTCAGCCCCGATTCGCGCTCCTCAAGAACCTCGCCGACGCAAACGATAGGAGTCAGTCCGGCTTCGAGCGCGGCCTTCAGCTTGAAGTTCACCATGTCGTCAGTTTCGCCGAAATACTGGCGGCGTTCCGAGTGGCCAATGATGACGTGGGTACAGCCGACGTCTAGCAGCATGGCAGGACAGATCTCACCGGTGTACGCTCCTTCTTTTTCCCAATGGAGATTTTGAGCGCCGAGGGCGACGTTCGAGCCGGTCGTCGCGTCGAAGGCATAGCAGAGATCGATGTAGGGAGGGCAAACCACAATTTCGTCGCGGTCGTGGCCGGAGACCAGGGGTAAGAAGTCGCGGAAGAACTCGATAGTCTGAGCCGGGTTTTTGTACATCTTCCAATTGGCGGCGATTAGCTTTTTTCTCATTATGGGGCCCTCTCGATCTTGTAGGAATGGGTTGATGACGCACTTAATACTTTTTCCGCGGCCTGCGTGTATGCGTTAAGAGTTGTTACGTCGAAGAGCACGAATCGTACGTGTCGGACAAACGTCGCTGCTTCGAGTTCGCTGATGACCGTTGTTACGGCCACGACAGCCGCGTCTCTCACCGGATATCCGAAGGCTCCCGTTGAAATCGAAGGAAACGCGAGAGATTCCAGTTTCTGTTTGTTAGCAAGATGGAGCGACTCGCGATAGCAACCGGCCAAGGTTTCGGGATCGGAGGTATCTCCACGATAGATTGGGCCGACGGTGTGGATAACGTACTTGGCCTTCAATTTTCCGCCGCCGGTGATTACAGCTTTGCCCGGCGATAAAGATCCCGATCGGGCTACAATCTGCCTGCATTCTTCGAGAATGGCAGGACCTCCCGCCCGATGAATGGCGCCATCCACACCGCCTCCGCCGAGCAGACTAGAATTAGCGGCATTCACGATGGCATCAGTCACTTCTTGGGTGATGTCGCCCGGGCCGTTGAATTCCAGCGACGTTCCCGTGTCATGGAGCAACCGAACTGTGAAATTGTTCACGTAAACGGTCCACAGCAGTCACTTTTTGTCCGACAATGCTTCCACGCCGGGCAGCTTTTTGCCTTCCAGGAACTCAAGGGAAGCGCCGCCGCCGGTCGAGATGTGTGTGATCTTGTCGGCAACCCCGGCGGAGCGCACGGCGGAGACCGAATCGCCTCCTCCAACAATCGAGATGGCACCGGCATTCTCGGCGACGGCATGGGCCAATTTGAACGTGCCTTTGGAAAAAGGCGACACTTCGAATACGCCCATCGGACCGTTCCACACGATGGTGCGAGCGCCAGAGATTTCCTCGGAGAACTCCTCGATGCTTTTCGGACCAATGTCGAGGCCCATCATGTTGTCGGGGATTGGCTGATCAGCGCTCACTACGCGGGTCACAGCACTGACTTCGACGCGGTCTGCGATCACGTGATCGAGAGGAAGCAGGAACTTGACGTTGCGGGTCTTGGCATCCTGCAGAATCTGGCGGGCCAGATCGATTTTGTCATCTTCAACTCGTGACTTGCCGACGTTATGGCCCTGCGCCTTCAGGAAGGTGTAGGCCATGGCGCCGCCGATGATCAGAGTGTCGACTTTGTTCAGAAGGTTCTTGATGACATCAATTTTGTCGCTGACCTTGGCGCCGCCCAGAATTGCAACGAACGGCTTCTCGGGGTGCTGCATGGCCTTGCCGAGATACTCCAGTTCCTTCTGCATGAGGAGTCCGGCGGCGGATTTTTGTACAAATTTGGTGATACCGACGGTCGAGGCATGCGCCCGATGCGCCGTGCCGAAGGCGTCGTTAACGTAGTAATCGGCGAGACCAGCCAGTTGCTTGGAGAATTTTTCGTCGTTGGCCTCTTCTTCCGCGTGGAATCGCAGATTTTCGAGTAGAAGGCTCTGGCCCTTTTCTAGTTTGCCGGCCATCTCTTCCGCTTCAAGCCCGACACACTCGGGACAAAAGCCGACATTTTCTCCCCGCGCCAACTCTTTATCGAGCAACATGCGCAGCCGTTCCGCGACCGGCTTCAGGCTCATGCCGGGATTGGGCTTACCCTTGGGGCGGCCCAGATGGGAGGCCAGAATCAGTCTGGCGCCGTGGCGCAAGGCGTATTCAATGGTAGGAAGAGTTTCACGAATGCGCGTGTCGTCCATGACTCGGCCGTTCTCGAGCGGGACGTTGAAATCGACGCGCATGAAGATGCGATGATCGTTTAACGGAAGATCGCGGATGGAAAGTTTGGACATGATGATTAGCCTCTGAGTAGCGCCGCCGTTTCCGGCGGCTGTTGGGCGGGAGTGATGCCCGCCCAATCAGTGATTTCGGTTCTCAGTCGTGGTCTACAGTCCCTTTTTCCCGAGATAGTTCACCAGATCGCGAACTCGGCAGGAATATCCCCACTCGTTGTCGTACCAGGAGATCACCTTCACCAAGTTCCCGCCGACTACCATGGTCGAAGGAGCATCGACGATGGAGGAACGGGCATCGCCACGGAAATCGGCCGAGACCAACTCGTTCTCTTCGTAGCCAAGATAGCCCTTCAGTGGCCCGGATTCCGACGCTTTCTTGAGTGCGCCGTTTATCTCTTCCTTGGATGTTTTCTTTTCTACCAGCGCCACCAGATCGACCACCGAAACGTTGGGCGTTGGCACGCGCATGGAGAAGCCGTCGATTTTGCCGGCCAGGTCGGGGATAACCAGCTTGAGCGCCTTAGCGGCACCGGTCGTGGTCGGGATCATGTTGATGGCGGCCGCGCGCGCGCGACGCAGATCCTTGTGCGGAAAATCGAGAATGACCTGGTCGTTGGTGTAAGAGTGGATCGTGGTCATGGTTCCGCTGATGATCTTGAAGTTGTCGTGAATCACCTTGGCGATCGGCGCGAGGCAATTCGTGGTGCAGGAAGCGTTCGAAATAATATGGTGCTTCGCCGCATCGTAAACTTCGTGGTTCACACCCAGCACCAGCGTGACATCTTCATTCTTGGCGGGCGCGGAGATGATCACTTTCTTGACCGATCCGCGCAGGTGCTTCTTGGCGTCTTCGGCGTTGGTGAACCGTCCGGTGGACTCGAGCACCACTTGCGCGCCAACGGATTCCCAAGGCAGCGCCGCTGGGTCCTTCTCTTTGAAGACCTTGATCGTCTTGCCGTCAATGCTGATGCCGTCGGCGGACGCGCTGATGTTGTTGTGCAGATTGCCAAGAATCGAATCGTACTTCAGCAAATGAGCGAGCGTTTTCGGATCTGTCAGATCGTTGACGGCGACAAATTCGATGTTGGGATCGTTGAGGGAAGCGCGGAGCACATTGCGTCCGATGCGTCCAAAACCATTAATGCCAACTTTAATTGCCATAAAACCTCCGGAATGATGATGAAGACAGACGAAACTTTAGAATAATGCCGGGAATAAAAGATGGTAACAGGGTAAGCGAGGAGGCAGCAAATATCGTTCCGAATCGGAAAACCAAGGGCGTCCAGGCAGTCGCCGTTATTGACACGATACGGTGAAGCGATTCACCGATGCGCCGCTCCACCCTTCGCCGGTGGTTGGATAGCGAGTAAAGAAGATGTAGAACTCCTTGCCAAGAACGTTCGGATCGTCTCCCATGCCGACAGGTGCGACATAAACCGTGGGCTGATCTTTTTCGTTGCGGAAGTCGTACAGCAAGCTGAGCGCGGACCAACTCATGCCATCCGGCGATTCCGAATAATAGACGACAACGCCTGCGTTGATAAACATCTGATAGCGCTGAAGGTCTGAGTTATAAGCGACCTGAAGTTCGCCGCTGTAAGGAGACTGCGTATTCAAATCCGCAGAATAACCGCCGAGGCCCTGGTCCAGATGCCATCCCTTGTAGAATTTCTGAAACCCAACCGCGTGTGGCCTGCTGCCGAATGCCGCTTCGAGCACCGTGCTTACAGAAGCACGCGCGACTGATGCCAAAGTGATTGAGTTTCCCCAATGCGGGGTGCCGTTAGCCCGCCAATCCGGGAAGAAGATCAGGAAATATTTCTGGTCGGACGAAAGCACCAGCGGAGCATCGCCGATATCGAAGCCGTCTATATCGGTACGGTAGCCCTGGTTAATGCGAATGATCTCACCGAGATCGGTCCAGCTCATCCCTTGATCAGTGGACGCCGCCAAACCGTACACGGAATAAAAACTTTGCGTCTGGATGGTGGGAATCTCAGCGTGATAAACCAAGAGCAAATTGCCGGCTCCGGGCAGACCCTTGGGAACCTTGTAGACCGGTCCGCCACCCATGTAGTCGTAACTCTTGTAGTAGGGATTTACCGCGGGATCGGGATTGGGCTTAATCGTCACGTCAATCGGCGGATCGGAGCCTAGCGGGTTGTCGAGAGTTCCTATGGTGCGGGTGATAGATCCATATTTATTGTTGCCGTACCACTCCCCATGCCAAAGCTCGCGAGAATGCTTCCCTCCATCGCTGCCGAAGAACGCATAGCCATTGTCTGTCTTGATCACTCCTAGCGGCGTATCCGGCCAAGCAAATCCGTCGGCTTGATCCGTCAGCGGCGGTTGCGCGATTTTCCCAGCAGCTTTTCTTTGCGCGGGAGTATCGAGTTCTTGTTTGGCGACGATCTTGGGAGTGCAGAGCGGAACGACGTTTTGCGCGCCAGCCTTCGACAAGCCACCTAAAACAGCGAAAAGGCCAATAGCAATGAGGAAGACGTGGACACGCGGCATGGAGCCCTCCGGTCAAAATGAAAGAACCCTAGCCTTTAGTGTATGTTGCGTGGCGGCAACTTGAAAAATGGGGTCGCCGGTGGCCCAGGCCGGTGGCCCAGGTTCGCGCCGTTCTGTGGCGCTAACCTGGGGAACGACATAACTATTCCGCTTTCCGGATTTCTTCTGCCGAATTGCACCGTAGTCACTGCCTCTCAAAGATGTATTCCGCACAGTTTCTTTGTGCCTCACGGACTCCATCGC
The DNA here is from genome assembly GCA_963708575.1 of uncultured Acidobacteriaceae bacterium. GTDB lineage: Bacteria > Acidobacteriota > Terriglobia > Terriglobales > Acidobacteriaceae > DASVWZ01. Next base: position 1,814,076 of record CAVPTB010000007.1, on the reverse strand, counting down.
TTTCAGCCATCTCGACAAACCCACTTCGTCACGTTTACCTGCTACCATCTCCGGCCGGGTTTCGATACGTCTGCGCCGCGGGATCTGTTTGTTGAAGTTCTGGAAAGCACGCGCCGCCGATTCGCTTTGCGGGTTTACCGATTCGTGGTCATGCCCGAGCACATACACATACTGTTGAGCGAGCCGGATCAGACCTTACTGGCCAATGCCATTCATTATTTAAAGCTATCCTTCACCAAGCGTCTGGAGTCGCAGGGCAATCACAGTGGTGCGTTCTGGCAAAAAGCGCTATTACGACCGGAACATACGCGATGAACGCGAATTCCGCGAGAAGCTGCGGTACTTGCACCGCAACCCGGTAAAGTGAGGCTTGGTGCTGGATGCGGGGGAGTGGCCGTGGAGCAGTTTTCGCCATTATGCGTTGCGTGAAGTGGGAGTGGTAGAGATCGAGTCGCAGTGGACGGCGAGAGACCGGGAGCAAGCTGCCCAGGGCGGCGCGGACAGGATATTTCTGAGCCCAGGTTAGCGTCCAAAAACGGACGCGAACCCTGGGCCGCCAGCTGAGCCATCCCCCCTCGTCAAGATGAAAGACCATGCAACCTTTTTCGCACTCTCGTCGAGATCCGAGATCCGAAGTGAGGATGCGTCACCGAAGATAGCGATGAGCGTCCGAAGTGTGGTTGTGGCCGAACGCTTACCCAAGCAGCACCGCTACGCCATCCACAAGGGTGTGGGCCACGATATTGATCCACAGGTTGCGGCGCCAGAGATAAAGCACAGTGAAAACTGCGCCGCCAAATCCGGCGATAAACAGGTGTGCCCATCCCCATGGTCCGACGTGCGCCAGGGCGAAAATCGCGCAAGAAACAAGCGCAGCCATGGCGCGGCTTCCGGTCAGTTCCTGCAATCGCTCCATGGCATAGCCTCGATAGAGGACCTCTTCGCCAACCCCCGCTCGCACCACTGAAATCAGCCGCCACCACAGAGGAGTGGCGAGCAACGTGTTTATTTGAGCGGCCTCATTGACATGGAACGCGGGGAAGATCACAAGGTAAATCGCCGCCAATCCAGCCACGGTCAACACTCCGGCGGCCACAGCGATGCCAATTTCGCGAAATCCAAAGGGGCGAAAGCCGATCGACGACAGCGGCCGACGTTCAACACGAGTGACGTAGAGAAGTACGGCGGCCACCAGCGTCCACCAGATAATCTCGTACACCACCAAATGGCCCACGCCGGCGAATTCATGTTCCCATCGGCTGATGGGAAGCATGGGAGCTCCGAGCGTGATCAGTAATCCAAAGAACGTCCGTGACTTGGTGTCGGCTTTCATCTCTCGCGATTTCCTCGATCTGCGCGCGGTCTTGAAGAGCCCGGGCTTTTGCGTTTTAGCGGGCGACTTTTTGGTGCGAGTGAGTTCAGCGCAGCCAGCCAAAGACCAACGGCGTGATCAAGGCGTTTACGGTCTTGTGTGGCGCAATAGTCGAGCATGAAGCCGCGAAAGCCTGCCAGAACGACGGTCGAGACTGCTCGAGCCTCGTTTCGTCCCCAACCTTCTCGGCGGTGGAGATCGTCCAGAAACTCCAGCCAGTCGCCGATAGCGCTACGTAAGAACTCGTGGAATCGCTTCGGATGGCGCAGCGCCAGGCCATAGACTTCGAAGAACAATCGAAAGTGGGACTCGAATTCGGGCGCGCTCATGTGTTTCCAAACCGCACGGCATGCCTCCGCAGGAGAGTCGAGGTTGCCAGCCAAAGCCTGGCCGAAGAGGGTGCGCTGGCGTTCGCGGAGATGTGCCAGTGCTTTATTCACCAGCTCTTCTTTCGAGCCGAAGTAATAGAGCAGAACTCGCGGGCTGGAGCCGACTGCTTTGGCGAGCGGTCGGAGGGAAAGGTCGGCTACGCCGTGTTTTCCCAGGTAATCGATCATGGATTCCAGCAGTTCTGCCGGGCGCTCTTCATTTGCGGTTCGGGCCATGGCTATATTCGGGTCGACTCCGGAACCTTAGCATAAGTGAAACGACTGTTTCAAGTATGGATATGGCAACCAAAAGGGAGTGCATCCAGCACACTGCTTTGGACCGTTGAGACGTCAGTCAGCCAGGATCCCGGAGTCAGAACGACAGATCAGTCGACGGTTATTTCCAGGTAAATATTCTTCTTGCTCCAGAACGGCAGCCGCGCCAGCCAGTACTTCTGGCGGACAGCTTGGCGTGGCCTGTCCCATTGTTCGGGCGGGAGGATGCGGGCTTCACCGTGAAATTCCGGACCGATGATTTTGCCCCGCATGGTGCAGGGTGCGACGCGGACCTCGGGATTGTTTCGAATCCGTTTGTATTTGCCGGAGTCGCTGCGAGTCATGACGCAGAGCTTGTCGTTGTCTTCGGCGAACCACACCGGTGTGACGACCGGAACGCCGCTCTTACGAAAAGTGGTGAGGCAGATGTATTTCTGTCCGTGGATTTGAAGAGGAATCGCCATAACTTTGCCATCCTGAATCGAAAAAGGCGGGCTGGCATGAACCCAGCCTCGCATTGCCCGCAAGCCTATGAGTATGTTAAAAGCCTGACATGCGCAAATGGATGCGCGACCGCCTGAAGCGTCGCAAAAAAGAACCTGAAACTGGATCGGCCCAAGCCGGACCCGCTCCGCTACAACCAGCGTTTTATGATGTTCAGCCTCCCACGGTCGCGGCCGAAACGCCAGCTGAACCGGAGCCCGAAGTCCCGGAGGCCGCATCAACCGACGACGCGGTTGGAGAGGATCCAGCCGTACCGGCGGTTCCCGGGCAAGCCGGTGGCAATGAAGTCGACCCACGCCGCCGGCGCAGGCGCCGCGGCCGAGGCGGCCGAGGTCGCACTCGTGGCGCGGCGCAGCCTACAGCAGCGCAACCCGCCGGAGAGGGAACGCAGGCGGAAGCAGCGGAGCCGGCAGCAGGTCCACAACGTGCAACTGCCCATCCCAAACCTGCGCAGATTCCAGCTCCGGCCGCCGGAGAAGTGTCCGCAAAGCCTTCCAAGGGGACTGTCGTTCTCTCGATTGGACTGCCCGGTTCGGGCAAGAGTTCGTGGTTCAAGCGCAACAATATCAATCCGCTGTCGAGCGATCTGCTGCGCGCCATTCTGTTTGACGACCCTACGGAACAGCGCTTTCAGGATCTGGTTTTTTCTAACCTTCGATCGATGCTCAAAGCGCGACTGATCGCGCGGCGTCCTATGAACTACGTCGACACCACCAACCTGACTCCGCATGATCGCCACGGATGGATCAAACTAGCCAAGGACTATGGCTACGAAGTGCAGGCGGTTTTTTTCGATGTGCCGCTGGACGTTTGCCTGGAGCGGAATCAGAAACGAAAACGCGTTGTGCCCGATGACGTCATGCGCCGCATGGCAGGCAAGATGAAGCAGCCTACTTTCGAAGAGGGTTTTTCGAAGATTACAGTAGTACGGGTGAAGGCGAAAGACGCGGCCGCGAGCTAGCGGCCGCAGATAATCCAATCTGACCGCTAAACGCTTCGAGAGCCTAGAAGCCTGTTCGCAGCGCGACAGCGACGCCCCATCCAAATCGTCCTCAAGTTTCTACTTCAGATACGGAAGCAGTTCTTTGAAGGCGGGCGATCCCGAAGATCGCATCAGCTCGTACAACATCATTTCAGTTGACGAGATTACTGCGCCCGCGGCCCGCATCCGATCCAGTCCAATCTTCCAATTCCATTCGCTGCGCGAACTCACCGCGTCTGACGCTACGTGCACCAAATATCCTTCCTGCAAAGCGCCGAGCGCTGTTTGGGTGACGCAGATATGACTCTCCATGCCGCAGAGTAGAAGAGTGTTGCGGTTTCCCGGTAGACGCTTGACCGAAGAACAAAAGCTGTCGCTCCCAAAGCAGGAGAACATTTGCTTGTCGATGGGTTGGGTCTCCGCAAGCAGGGAAGCGATGTCGGGAACGGTGGCGCCCAATCCTTTTGAGTACTGGGTGGTGGCGAGCGTCGGGATTTTCAGGATGGAAGCCAGTCGGATGAGGAGTTGGGAATTCTTAACCAGTCGTTCCTTCTGGTAAATCGGCGGCAGCAGTTTTTCCTGGATATCGATAACGACCAGCGCGCATTGATCGGGCTGCAGAATTCGACGGGCGGTTTCGGTAAAGTGGCTGTCGAGTGGCGCGACGCTGCCGATGGTGGCGACCATGGAAGTTCTCCTCGTGCAAATCTTAAATGAAGTACTGCTTCCGGTCGCAACGACAAAAAACTGCCACAGAGACCTAGCGGCACGAAGAAGATCGAACGGCAAAGACGCCAGGCCTGTTTATCTTCCGATGCCTGCGCGACTTCGTGTTTCCTTAGCAGTGTCGCTCGGCTGGTTGACCCGAAAGCGGGTAGCCCATAAAATCAATTGCTACAGCCCCCTCGTTCAATGGTAGGACATCTGCCTCTGGAGCAGAGTATCGGGGTTCGAATCCCTGGGGGGCTGCCAGGTCATCCGCTCCAAACCCATCCTCAAAGACTTCGCTTTAAGTCGCCCGTAAGGCTCCGCCCGCGATACTGAGGTCGCAAAAATCAAAAAGGGCGATCGCCAATTGCGATCGCCCTCTCGTAAGCTTGTGAGCTTAGATTGCCTGGACGTTCTCGGCCTGCCAGCCCTTCGGTCCCTTGGTTACTTCGAACTGCACGGTTTGGCCCTCTTGCAGGCTCTTGAAACCGCCGGCTTGAATCGCCGAAAAATGCACGAAAACGTCTTCGCCCGACTGGCGGCTAATAAAGCCGTAGCCCTTGGCATCGTTAAACCACTTCACTGTTCCTTGTTCCATATGTTTGTACTGTTGTTCCTTTGTTGTATTTTACGCTTGAGGGATCGGAAGAAACTGGCAGGGTACTGGCTGTTAAGGCAAGAGCTGCTCACGACCGATTCGGTCTAACGTACAAACCTATGGTACCCGTAGAACTGATGCTTAGCAAGCCAAAATAGCTGAAAGCCTGCCAATGTGTTCAGTTTCAATGCCGAAATCTACTCGCAGGCTTGTTGTCAGCAAGAAATTAGGGCTTTGCGGAGATAGGTAGTAATATAGAGAAGCACCGAAAATATCATCGAACCGCTTGGCCTGCAGTGAGGCCCAGCAGCGGTGAAGGAAATAGAAGGTCCGCACCGCATAATAAGCCTCTTAACCTCGAAGACTCACCGCTCCATAGATTGCGCCTTCGCGATTGAGAAGATCAACCGGAAGGCAGTCACCTTTATCCCCAAGATCTCTGACAGATTTAGAACGGCTTCCGAGGTGTGCTGGAAAGCATCACTCAGTGGCCAACGCCCGTCCCATCAAAAATTGTGTTCCTAAGGAGCTGAAATGTCCGGAGTCAACGGTGACAAATCGAGATTCAACCGGGAGCGGAAGCAAAAGCTGGCGCGCCGGAAACGGAGCCGGGCTATGCTGGAAAAAATTGAGGCGGGCAGAGTAAAAAATGCGACCTCTAGTTCCAAACCGAAGGCGGTGTCGGCGTGACCACCACATCCATGCCTCCGTTGACGGTTGGGGAACAGCTTCCGGCAGCTCTGAGGAAGAAGCGAGTCCTGCTGATCGATGCATCGCAAACCAAGCGTGACCTGCGAGCTGAAAGTATGAGGAACCTTGGGGTTGAGGTGGATATAGCCGCCGATATCAGTGAGGCGCGTTCCTGGTGGCGGGCTGATTTATACAACCTGGTTCTGTTCGACCTCGAAAACGAACTGGGCAGCCGGGACAAGTTTTGCGATGACATTCGCGGCGCGAACCCACCGCAGAAGATGGCGTTTTTTGTGGGCAAGCCGGAGCTTTTGGCGGACTTTCCCAACGCGGATTCAGGCTCGTTGGTGCAGGATGCCGCCGACTCGACGATCTCAAGCGACACTGCGATTGCCAACGACCCTTCCGCAGTTCCCGAGCAGCGCTGGGGGATTCTGGAAGCATCCCGGAAAATCTCGGAAGTGCGGTCACTCTCGCACGCGCGCACCAAAGCGTTGCGGGAAAGGCCATCGCCGCCGCGGGACTCGGAGATGCGGCTCAATAAGCGAGGCAATGCTTCACGTACACTCGATGACTTGCTAAGAGGAGAACAGTAATGAAAAATCTTTATGTCGGAAATTTGCCGCACAGTACGACCGAAGCGGAATTACGAGAGGTTTTTCAGCCGCACGGAGAGATCGAGCGGGTGAACATTGTGACCGATCGGGAGACTGGCCGAGCGCGCGGTTTTGCCTTTGTGGAAATGACAAATGCTGGCGAAGCCGAAAAGGCTATCGCCGCTCTGAACGGAACGTCCTTAGGTGGCCGCACGTTGACGATCAACGAAGCGAAACCTAAAACCGACCGTCCCCGCAGTGGACCTGGTGGTGGCGGACAGCGCTCTGGTGGACAACGCTCCGGCGGTGGCGGCGGAGGACGTGGTGGTGGCCGCGACGATTATCAGGGTCACGCGCGACAGCCTCGCGAGCCGCGCTGGTAGATTTCGATTTTGGCGAGGTTTGCCTTGGGCGGCTACGGTCGCCCGGTCTCGATGAAAAATGAGAATAGGGGGAATTGTGAATGCCACAAGGGCGATCAACATTTAGCAAACGTCAGAAGGAACAGGCACGGCAACAGAAACAACGCGAGAAAGCCGAGCGCCGAACCCAGCGTAAACAGGAGAAGCCGGAGGGCGTAGACAATACCGCTGAAGCGGACGAGATGCGGGAGCTTCGAGAACATGCGGAAGCCCAGGCCGCGTTGTTCCGCGTCGGCCTCGATGAGTCCGGCCCTGAAGACGTTGAATCCGACGGAAAATAACTGAACTACGCTCCCCGCTTCATGCAGGGAGAAGAAAAGCGGAGGCCTGGTATCAAACGGTCCCCCGCTTTTTCCACGTGGTAGTAAACCGTATCGTCGAACAGATGCGATCTTAGAAAACTGAGATTTCAGGCGTGTGTATGACGGGTTAACTTCCGGTGAATTTTCCCAGGGCCGGCTTACAGTTTGGTCAGGAAGTCGACCACTTCCGGCGAAGACCAGTCGACGGCTCCGATGAACTTCCGTCGGACCACGCCGTTGCGATCGATGATGTAAGTCTCCGGCCATTTGAAGGAACCATAAAGATTGCTGGTTTTTTCATCGGGATCACGCACGGTCAGAAAGTCGATTTTTCGTTCCTGCAAAAACTTGTGGTAGGCGTCGCCGTCCACGTCGATGCTGACTCCCAGCACCACCACCCCCTTGTCTCTCAGCTTCTGCGACATCTGCAGCAGGGACGGCGTTTCTTCTACACATGGCGGGCACCATGTAGCCCAAAAGTTCAAAACCACGACCTTGCCCCGTAATTCACTAAGCCTGACTTTCCGGTCTGAGTCCTGGATGGTGAAGTCCGGCGCGGCTGTTCCGATACGAGGGGGCCGGGACCCCTTGTAGCAGCCGGGCAGGAATAGCAGCAAGAAGGTGAGAAAAACGGCAGCGCGTCGCACACAGCTATAATACAGAGTCACGTTATGGTTCAGCCAGATGCTGCCTTGAGGCCCGCAGTGACGGTGATTGTTCCGGCACGCAATGAAGAAGCCTGTCTGGGAGCGTGCCTCGAATCGCTGGCCGGACAGACCGGCATAAGCTTCGAGGTTATCGTTGTAGACGATGGATCGACTGACCGCACTCGCGCGATCGCCGAGTTCTTTCCGGTCGTCAAGGTCGTCGAAGCTCCCCCCTTACCGGCGAATTGGATAGGCAAAAACAACGCGCTGGCCTCCGGGGCGAAATCTGCTCGGGGCAAGTGGATTCTTTTCACCGACGCTGACACGGTCCATCTGCCGGGATCGCTGGCACATAGCGTAGCGGAAGCCGGAACGCGAGGTGTCGCGCTTTTGTCCTATTCGCCCGAGCAGGAAGTCATAGGCTTCTGGGAAAAAGCTGTCATGCCGGTGATCTTTGCCGAGCTGGCCACGACTTATCGGCCTTCCGAGGTCAGCGATCCTGCGTCGCCAGCGGCGGCGGCCAACGGACAATATGTGTTGATCACTCGCGAGGCATACGAGGCCATCGGCGGACACGCAGCGGTTGCCGACAAACTGCTGGAGGACGTTCGAGCTGGCGAAGCTGGTGAAGAGGTCGGGCCGAAAAATATTCTTCCGGCTGGGCACCGGCCTGGTTCGGACCCGCATGTATCGCAGTTTTGACCAACTCCGCGAGGGATGGACTAAGAATCTGGCGCTGCTTTTTCCTTCGCCAGCAGAACTCGCGATCAAGCGTTTTGCTGAGTTTGCCGTGATCGTGGCCTCGGCTGGAATCGCTGTGGGTACGGGACTGAATGGACGCACTACGCTGGCGACGTTTGCTGGCATAACGACTGCCGGTTCCTACCTTGTTCTGCTAAGGCGAATTCGCAAGGCACATTTTTCTTTAGGTGCAAACCTGCTGGCCTTGGCGGGCCTGCCGCTTTTTTCTTACCTGCTCCTGCGGTCATGGATCTTTTATAAAAGAGGTAAGGTCAGTTGGAAGGGCCGGGAATACCATCCCGTGCGCCCCGGTGGGACCGACCATCAGACATTGAAATACCAGAAAACGAACTCCAGGGACGGCAATGCTTTATCTCACGCGAAAAGCTGAATTTTCAGCGTCGCATCTTTATCACAACCCGGAGCTCACGGCGGAGGAAAACCGTCGCATATTCGGGAAGTGCAACAATCCGAATGGGCACGGACATAACTACACTCTTGAAGTGACCGTGAAGGGCGAGGTGGACCCCAAGACCGGATTCGTGGTCGACCTCAAGCAGTTGAAAGAAGTGATGAATCGCGAAGTGCTGGAGGCCATGGATCATCGTTTCCTGAACAAAGAGGTGCCGGAATTTCTTCATCAGATTCCGACCACGGAAAACATTGCAATTGCTATCTGGCAACGCTTGGTGTCGAAGTTAAACGCGGCACAGCTCCACCGGGTGCGTGTCTACGAAACGCCTGACCTTTTTGTCGATTTCTACGGAGAGCCATGAAGGCGCATCTGACCCGGCGGTACATGTTTTCGGCATCGCACCGGTTGCATAGCGATGAACTATCTGAGGCCGAAAACCAGACTACGTACGGGAAGTGCAACAATCCCTATGGCCATGGGCACAACTACCATCTGGAAGTAACCGTGAGCGGACAGGTGGACCAGCAGACCGGGATGGTTTGCAATTTGGTCGATCTCGATGGATTCGTGGGACAGGAGATTCTGGATCGTTTCGATCACCAGAATCTGAACTCGCTTCCAGAGTTCGCTGGCGCGGTCCCGACTACCGAAAACCTGTGTGTCGCAGCCTACGACATTTTGCGGCGGAAGTTCAGCTACGCGCATCTGGAGAAGGTGCGGATCGAAGAAACGATGATGAATTCGTTCGAATATAACGGCCCCGGCAACTGATTTGCCGATCGAAGTTTGTGCGGCTTAACCATGAAAACAACCATTGATACAACGGAAACTCCGAATCTGACCGGCGTCAGCTTTGAAGACCTGGTCCGGGAAATGATCGTGCGTTTGGGGGAAGATCCGGCTCGCGAAGGGCTTGTTCGCACTCCAGAGCGGGTGCATCATGCATACCAGCATCTGGTGAAGGGCTACAAACAAGACCCCGAAGCAATGTTGAAGAAGGCGCTCTTCACCGTGACTTACGACGAAATGGTGATTGTGAAAGACGTCGAGATGTTCAGCCTGTGCGAGCATCACATGCTGCCATTTTTCGGCAAAGTACACGTAGCTTACATCCCCAATGGAAAAGTGATCGGCCTTAGCAAAATTCCGCGTTTGATTGAGATATTCTCCCGGCGTTTGCAGATTCAGGAACGGCTGACAACACAGATTGCAGAGACGATTCAGAACGCCATCCAGCCTCAAGGAGTGGGTGTGGTCATTGAGGCCAGGCATTTGTGCATGATGATGCGCGGGGTCGAAAAGCAACACTCGTCTGCGGTTACTTCGTCGATGCTGGGTTGCTTCCGCGATGAACAGGAAACGAGGACGGAATTTCTGTCCTTGATCCGGAATCGCACCAACGGCAGCGTCTAAAAATCATGGTGTGCATAGCGTTCTTAATCGAGCACAGGACTGTCTGGAATTTGAACAAAAAACGTGAACAAGACAGTGAAGCGCGTGAGCATGACCGATAAGAAACGCAGCTCCGGCCAAAAGAAATCCGCCAAAGTTACTCTCGTTACTGGCGCAAGCCAGGGCATTGGCCTGGCGATCGCTGAAGCCATGGCCGCAAAGGGCTATGCGGTCGTCATAACCGGAAGAAATCCCTCGACTCTTCAAAGCGCCGCCAAGAAACTGGCGAAACACAAAACCGACGTTCTGCCGCTGCTCTGCGATGTTCGTGACCCGATGGCGGTCGGCGAATTGTTCGCCGCGATTGAGGGACGTTTTCACCGGCTCGACGTCCTGGTCAACAACGCGGGAGTCGCGCACTCTAACCTTCCGGTCGCCAACCTACCGCTTGCCGCATGGACCGAAGTCATCGAGACAAATCTAACGGGGCTGTTTCTCGTAACTCGCGCGGCTCTCGGTCTGATGAAGCCGGGGGGCGTTATCGTCAACAATCTGTCCATCTCAGCTAAGAAGGCATTTCCAGGAATGTCCGCTTACACCGCGTCAAAACATGGCGGGTTGGGTTTCACTAATACGTTGCGTGAAGAATTGCGGGAACGGCAAATCCGGGTGATTGCGGTGCTCCCGGGAGCGACCGATACGGACATATGGAACGCTTTTTGGCGAGAAGCTCCAAGAAAGAAGATGATGTCGGCAAGAACCGTCGCCGATGCAGTCGTTCAGGCCATCTCCGTGCCCCCGGACGGCACGGTTGAAGAAGTCACGATCAGGCCGCTCGCGGGCACGCTGTAGTTATTGATCCGAGGAATGCAGACCGGTGTATCTCGCTGATCAGCATTGCCTTACACTTTAGTTTATGGGTAGGCGGGCTAACCTGGCATACAATATGCTTGAAACCATAGAGTTGACGGCATCGTGCCGTCTTGCATCCAACTCTGTATCCTGAGGCATTTGTGAATATGAGAACCATGAAGTTTGGTGTGTGCGTTTTACTGCTGTCGATATCCGCCTCGTGGGCGGCGCCCATGGGGAGCGCAGCGCGAAGTGTGATTCCTGGCGACATTCAACAACTGATCACGGTGGACTATCGCTCGCTGAAAAACAACAGCACCGCCATGGCCCTTAAGGCGCAAGTCCTTCCTCCCAGCCTGAAGGAGTTTGAAGGCTCGCTGAAAGGTGTGGGCATTAATCCGGAAAAGGATGTCGATCTCTTGACCTTCGCCTCTTACCGCAAGGAAAAAGAAGGCTTGAAGGTCGTGGGAATCGCGCAAGGCTCCTTCTCGCAAAAAGCCTTCGTCAAGAAGATGAAGCTCAACAAGACCAAGGCCACGAAATACCGCGACGCGGACATTTATCCCATGTCGGGCGGAATGCAGATGAGTTTTCTGGACGAGAATTCCTTGTTGTTCGGTGACGGCGCGGCGTTGCGCGGGGCGTTAGACGCTCGTGACGGTTACACCACCACGCTCGATTCGAACAGCCAGGTCTCGGACATGCTTGGTTCGGTGGAGTCGGGAACGGTGTGGAGCATTCTCGACCAGCAGGGCACGCAGAACATGTTGCTCTCCGCGTTGGGTGATGCCGGCAAACTGGCCGACTTCAACACTATTAAGAAGCACGTGCTGGGTTCGCGCTACACTATGAACTTTCAGAGCGGCGTGAACTTCGACCTCGACGTGGTCACTTCTGACTCGATCACGGCGGCAACTCTTTCGTCGCTGGTGAAGGCCGGCGTACTGTACCGGAAGATGACGGCCACGCCGATCGAAAAAGTGGCGCTCGAGAACGTTTCCATCAACTCCGACAGTTCCAACTTGCAGATGCACTTCAAAGCCGACGACAAGCAGTTCCAGTCGCTGCTGCATTCCGACCTGTTCGCTGCCGTATCCAAGTAGTTTTGGCGCGCTTAGCGTGTTTTTCTTGGCGATCTTTGCGGCAAAGCTCTTAACCGCAGAGATCGCTAAGGCCGCCAGACGGACAGAGGGCTTCGTCGCCCTCACGACAGCTTTGCCGTCTTCATGTAAAATTGAAGTCGGAGTATCGATTGGTCATCATTCCGGCTGCCGCAAAACCAGCCCTAGAGACTACTCCCGAATCTATCCAAATATTGATGAAGGCCGCGTGCGCTGGCGTGCGCCGCCTTGTTTAGGAGACCGAGATGGCGAAGATTGCAAAAACAGCAGACCGCAAAAAAGTGATGGACACGACCAAAAGCACCGACTGCCCAAAATGCGGAAAGCCCACACGCATCGTGAAGCGGGTGAAAGACCGCGAGCGGGGAACTCCGGGCGGGATTTTCATCTCGTGCTCAGCGTGCGAGTTCTGCGAGAAGCTCTAAGACCTGCCGCGGGATCTCCAATGTCGTGCCGCGGCCGGTTCCCGGGACCCCCGGCTGGAACGGTAAAGCCGAAACTCAGGCTGGTCTCGAGCTAGTGGATCGGCAATGCCGCATCTCCGATATCGTGTAAAAGTTGCTCGAAATCTGCACCAGCCCGGTGCAGATTTTTGTCTATTATCTGGATTTTCGGGATATGGCAACGCGCCCGATTGAAGCAAATTCCCCCCTCATTTTCTCGGAGATTTTGGCAATAAAAAAGGCCCTGGGCGGAAAGCCGGGGGCCTCTTTCGATCTAATTCAATCCTAGCAAATTGAGGCAGGGGAAGATGCCAAATTTCAGAATTTATATTCGCTTTGCTCTCAGGCGATTAGAAGAAATCAGGGCCGCGCGGGGGCTTGACAAGAATTTTGGGAGGGTGAGCGGAAGAGGGTGGGGCGCAAAAGCGATTGTAGGGGGCAATGCCTATAGTTCGAAGGGACTAAGCAACGAGGGTGGCCTTCGCTCTTATCGAGGGCCAACCGATTTACCGCGATACATTACGTCGTACCATAGGGATTGCATGACTAATGTTTTCGTATTGGGCGCAAACAATTGGGGCCAGTTCCGTCTGCCCCCGCATTTCCCTACTTCGCGGAATCACGCGAAAACGGTGATTTTACTCCGGTCGAAATGACAGGATTGAAATTCATCAGGGTCTCGCTGACGGGCGATTCTTGTGGACTTGGAACGCGGTGCCGGGGAGGGGGGCGGCCGTGCGAATTCAGTTCGCACCTGTCCCGTGCAAAGTCAAAGGCAGCGGACAGGAATGTCCGCTCCACACACGGCCACGCCGCCGGTCCCTTGCGAAGGCAAGGGCAGCGGATCGCCGGGAGAAGTTTGCCCTTGACGACTAGAGTCTTATCTGGCGCAGAATCGCTTCTGCTTTGGTTGAAGGGTAAAGCCTACCGCGTGATCTCAAAAATTGTTCCAACCCCAGTCCCACCCAGGGGAGTTGAGCCGTAGATGTTTCCATTTCCGTCGAGGGTGAGGCCCTCGACGGGATTGCTTCCGTCGGATCCGCTTTTGAAGTTGTGCAGGACAGTTTCTTTCCAACCATTTTTTGTGCTGGTCAATTCAAAGACCACGCCGCATCCGGGGTAGGCGCATCCCGTGCCTCCGCCCTGGGCGGTGCCGTACAGGTTGCCGGAAGGGTCGAATATCAGAGGTGCTTGCGGGGAGGAACCGTCCGCACAATCGTTCAGACTACAGAAGTTGTGCAGCAGCGATTCAGTCCACTGCCCTCCGGACTGCTTCAACTCAAAGACGATGCCCCAATTGTTTCCGCCCTCCGCCCCGGTGCCATAGATGTGGCCCTGGCTGTCGAGGATGATGCCGGCCATGGGCTCCCCGCCGTTGCCGCCGCCCGTGAACTCGAAGAGATTCGTTTCGGTCCATCCGTTCTGGCCGGGCTCCAGTTCGAACACCGCGCCGCAGCCGGGATAGCAGGAGTACAACTGGTACCAGGTGCCATACAGGGCGCCCTGGCTGTCAAAAATCAGGCCGGGGTTTGCTTGAACTTCGAGGCCTGAAAAACCATAGAGAGTCTTTTCTTTCCACTTGCCGCCTTTGTGCTGCGGTGGCGACAGCTCGAATACGGAACCGAATTCGCCGCCTCCGGTGGTGGTAACGCCATAGAGTTTGCCGGACGAGCCCAGAACCAGACCCGCGGGGTAGGCTCCGGCGGTGCCGTCGGTGAAGTCATAGAGCACCGACTCCGTCCAGGACGCGTCACGGTTGGGCGAGAGTTCGAAAACCACGCCGCATCCGTTGGTGCAGGCTGTACCCGTTCCGCCATAACGGGTGGTGCCGTAGAGGTTGCCGGAAGCGTCAGCGATCAGATTGCCACTCGGGCTGGTGCCATCAGATGTGCCCTGGAAGGCGTAGAGGACAGTTTCTTTCCAGTTGCCGCCGGAAGAAGTCAGCTCGAATACCACGCCGCAGCCGCCAGTGCAGGCGGTTGCGTTCCCACCAGCCGAGGTTGTGCCGTACAGATGACCAGCGGCGTCCAAAACAAGGTTGGAAGACGGATACGCCCCATCACTTCCCTTGAACCGGTGCAGAACTTTCTCGTGAACGGCAGCCTGAAGAGGCGTGACCAGCATCATCGCGGCGAGGCCCAGAAGAACGGAGATCTTGCGAAGATCGAAAGGCTGAAAATGTAGCATCGAGGTTTCTCCCTCCTTGCCCACGCGTTCTAGAACCTCATCGGCCTCGCGCAACTTTCTTCCCCAGCGCCAGACGTCCCAGCGAGCCCGACCCGACGGTCACGGAAATTGAACGGTCCTGTTCGGCTGGTCCCTGCTTTTTGCCGCTCAGGATGGGTCGATTGGCTACGGTTTCGTACGCATAGCCCGTCAGGGTGGCGTTCACGGTAGCGCTCGAACAGCTCACGTTGAGGCGGGCCCAACCAAAATGCACTTTTCCGTCGATAGTGAACTTCAGACCGAGGTAACGGTTCGTCACATCGGCCCAAGGACCGGTGCAGGAAAAATTGCCGGGACGTCCTCCACTGATCGAAGATGCCGCCATGAATCCCGCGCCCGGCAGGAACTGCCCTTTAGTCCCGATCTTCACGTTGGCCGGCAAGGCAGACGCATAGGCGTGGGAGGGAACGGTGTGTCCCCAGACGGCGTTCTGCGCCCGATGAGGAACTGCAGAGAGAGCCCCAAAAGCTCCTCCTGCGCTGCTCGTGCTGTAAGTGTCCTTGAGGTCGAAGTCGGTGATCCCATCATGATTCAGATCGAGATGTAGCGTGGTATTTGGACCGATACGCTTGTTGGCCTTGGTGTAGACGATTTTGGCTTCCCCAGGTTGGGCTAACGCAATGATCCCTACGCCAGCAGCGCTTGCTGCGAGTGCGTACATGGAAAGCCGATGATCAAGACCGGAAAGCGAGAAGGACGAACCAGAAGAGGATTTCATGAACGGACTCCTGACCGCGGATTTCCGTCTCCGTCGAGCGAAAAACATCATACGCCGCTTTTTGTTAAGGGAATGTCAAAAATAATAGACTCCGGCATCCGGCTCGATCGGAGCAAATTCAGGTCGGGAAGATGCCAAATTTCAGAATTTATAAGGTCCAGACTCAAGTTTCGTATTGGGCGCAAACAATCGGGGTGCACTCCACCGCTCCGTCCGTCCCCGCGTTTTTGTCCGTCCTACTCCCAGGAACGCAGCCACCGCATGCGTGAGCGCGGGGTCGGATCGAGAACCACCAACTCCGGCGTGCTTCGAAGCAATCCCGTGTCAGCAAGAGTCTTAGCGAACCGTTTCGCTACCGGCATAAAATCTTTCTCCAGAGCCTGATGGTCTCTGAGAATGCCGAGCCAGACCAAGTAAGGTCCATCGGTGCGAACCGGCAGCTGGGGGTAGTTGTTTTTTACGTCGAGGGTGACCAGGACCCCCGCCTGACGAGCGCCTGCGGCTCGATACTTGTCGAAAACAGGTTGAGCGTTCCTGGCGAAATCTTCGATGCCGGTTTGTTTTATGGCAAAGATTTGGGCAACTGAAATTCCTTGGGCTCCATCCGGCTCATTCACGGGATCGACAGCGGGCAACACTAACAACTCTGCCTCAGGGTTTAAGGGACGAAGCAGC
Organism: uncultured Acidobacteriaceae bacterium; assembly: GCA_963708575.1. GTDB lineage: Bacteria > Acidobacteriota > Terriglobia > Terriglobales > Acidobacteriaceae > DASVWZ01. Next base: position 1,798,028 of record CAVPTB010000007.1, on the reverse strand, counting down.
ATCACGTTGTCGGAATCCGTCATCAGTCCGTTTACCGTGTCTCGATGCTCGTTCCAAACCGAGCCGTAATAGAACGCCGCATTCACCACCGCTCGCTGATCAATGGTGTGAAAACCACGAATCCAGGTGAAGCCGTTCTGGTTGTCGCGCTCGAAGAAGGAGCCGGCGGCAATCGCCCCCAACTGCTGAAATGCCTCGGGAAAATAGCTGTCGAAATACTGGGCGAAGTGCCGGCGCTCTCCAGTCTTCACGACATAGCGGCGGAACTCAACGACCTGAAAATCACTCAACCGAGGATCGTGTTCGGGGGCTCGATCCGGCATCGGATGAATCTGGGCGATGGCAATCAAGCAGGTTCCGGCGAGAAACAGGATTCTGGCCAGCCATGGGAAATTTCGCTCAACGAACTCTTCAATGCGTCTCATCGCCTGTCTCTGCCACTCTGGTATAAACGTTGATCCAGTTCACTTCCCAGGTTTTGCCGCCGTCAGCCGAAAAGGATTGCTCAAAGCGGCATGAACTCGGCTTGATGTCTGACCAGACCCAACGTACAAAGACCATGCGTTCTTGAAACGACTCCTGGTCGAAGAATTCGCCGCGGCCATCGTGAAAGCCTCCGATCATGGGCTGACTCAGCGTGCCGTCGTTGCTGGTCGACCAGCTCTGGCTCCATTGACGAGATTGCGGATGGTAGAGTCGGAGGGTCAGACCCTGGATGTGTCCGGCGGCGCCGTTGGCTTCGAACTCCTCAAGATTGGCGCGCCCATTCCATACCTGGCGGACCGTGGCGGATCCCTCATATTCAATCCATGTCTTCGATCCGGTCAGGGGATGCTGGAGGCGTGACAGATGGGTTTTCCAGCGGCCAATCGCGAAGTCGAAGTCATGTTGCCCGTCACTATGATTGAGTTGACTGTTGGTTTCCGCTGGGGCCGAATCTTGTTTCGGTCCAGCCTGAACTGGGAAAATCGATAAAGACAAAACACTGGCCAGTAGGAGAGCAGTTCGGGAAGCCCTGAAGATGGTAAGCCGGAGCGCGGATGAGGCTCTGTTTGCGTCCCAGCGAAAGCCGTCCTCCGTCCGAGATAGCCTAACTGTATTCCTGGTTGTCATAGTTTTCATTTGCCGCTCAGGTGAATCGGGCATTGGTCTACGCTATGCTAAAGTTTAATTAGACCGGTCGTCCGGTTTAATGATGGGCAAGAATAGGATGATCGTCCTATTCGTTGTCAAGTGCTAGAGGTCAAGTGTGAAGAAAAAAGAAGCTTCACTTCTAAAGCGGGCTTATAATCCGCTGGCTACTCGCGGCCGAGTCCTGGATGCCGCAGCGGATGAATTTCAACAGCGCGGTTATCACGCCACCAGCATGCACGATGTGATGCGGCTTGCGGAGGTGCCGGCCGGCTCCCTTTACCACTACTTTCCCACCAAGAAGAGCCTTGCCCTTGCGGTGATTGAGGAACGGGTTGCCGACAATATTACAAAGACGTGGATTGAGCCAGTACGTAATGCCTCGTCCGCGGCCCGTGGGATCCTCGCCGTGTTCGACTCCGTGGCGGAGAGTGTCGGCGGTGAGCGGGCGATTTCGGGATGCCCGCTCAACAATCTGGTGTTGGAACTCTCGCTGGCGGATCAGGATTTCCAGCGAGGGCTGCTCAGAGTATTCGAACAATGGGAACAAGCTATCGCACAGCGATTGCGCGATGATCTCAAGGCTGGGACGGTGCGGAAGATCGATCCCAAGAGGCTGGCGACCTTCGTTGTCGCTTCATTTTCAGGCGCGATGTCGCTGGCCAAGGCAGCTCAGAGTGCCACGCCGATTCGCGAGTGCCGGAGGGAGCTTGCCCGGTACCTAGCCTAAAAGCTCGGAGCGAAGGCCGGCATCGCGGACGGCCGGGAGTAACGATGGTGTAGGGATGCTTCGCTTCGCTCAGCATGACAAAGGTTGCGGCGGGAATTTTGGAGTGCGCTTTTAGACGCCGATCTGGCTGAGAATTGCCTTGGCTTCGGCGGCGGGGTCGGCGGCATGGGTGATGGGACGTCCTACAACGATGTGAGTGGCTCCCGCGGCGATGGCCTCTGCTGGGGTGACCACTCGGGCCTGGTCTCCGTGGGCGGATCCCGCGGGCCGAACCCCGGGGGTCACGATGGCAAAGTCGCCATCAAGCTTGCCACGTAACGCGGAGGCTTCCTGGGCCGACGCCACAACCCCATGGCAACCGTCAGCCAGGGCCAAAGCCGCCAGGCGCAACACCTGATCCTGTACCCGTCCACGGACTCCGATCCGTTCCAGATCGCCGTCGGCGAGGCTGGTCAGCACGGTCACCGCCAGCACCATGGTTGCGGGATTGGCTTCGCGGGCGGCATCGGTTGCGGCACGAATCATCCTGCCCCCGCCCGAGGCATGAATCGTGAGCATGCTTACGCCGAGGCGTCCGGCTTCGGTCACGGCAGAAGCCACCGTGTTGGGGATGTCGTGGTACTTCAGGTCGAGGAAAACCCGGCGTCCCGCAGAGATAAGGTCGCGCACCACGGCGGGCCCTTCCGCGGTGTAAAGCTGCATTCCGACCTTATAGAAAGAAGCCGAGTTGCCCACGGCCGCCACGATCTTCTGGGCGGCGGCCGCGGTCGGAACATCCAAAGCGACGATCAGGCGCTGGCGCGGATCGTACATTCCTCTGGAAGTCTAAATGGATTGTGGCTAGTTCGCCACTGGACGAAGCATGGCGACTTGTTCTGGCTGCACCTGCTCCAGGCGGACCCTTTGCAGGCCCTGGTTACGGAACCTCAGGGCTTGAGCGGCCCCGTAGGAAAGATCGATGATCCGGCCCGGAACGATCGGTCCGCGGTCGTTGATTCGGACGAAAACCACTCGGCCGTTGCGCAGGTTGGTGACTCGTACCCAACTTCCCAAGGGAAGCGTCGGGTGCGCGGCCGTCAGATCGTACATGTTGTAAGGCTCGCCGCTGGCCGTCTCGCGGCCTTCAAAATACGATCCGTACCAGGAGGCGGTTCCGACCTGATAGCTGCGATGTTGCGGTTTCGGTTGTGCCTGAGATCCGGGCTGGGATCTGGCCGTTTCTTTCGGATTTGTTTTCTGGGTGCTTTTCGACCCTGAGCTGGTTGGCCCCTGAGCCGCTCCCAGGCTAACGACTAAGAAAACCGCCGCCAGTCCATGAGCAATGTTGCTTCTCATTCAGTCACCTCTCATCTCTAAAGTCGTCCTCCCCAAACCGGTTCGCGTTAACGATTTGTCGATGCTACCGACTGGGGCGAGAGGCTGTCAATGCGAAATACCCTGTAGCAAGATGATCAGATAGTTATGTATGTCTCACGTAACCTGCTCTGGATATTAAAGAATAGTACGGATGATGCTGTAGAATATAGGCTTATATGTTTACCAAATGGTAAATCACCGAAGTTCTGAGTACCGTGAAATAATTGCTACGGTTTTGTTTTCATTGACTTACGATGAAGTTAGCGATTTGTCGCTTGCATTCAGCGACTTACGGCTTGTCCCAGGTCACCGGTTACTGATCTTTTCCGTCGATAGGGTAATGGAGTAACGCAAGCGACCAGGCTTCCGGTAGATTGCAAAATATGAGCCAAGCGCCACCCGTTGTGCTGACGATCGCTGGTTTCGACCCTTCCTCCGGAGCCGGGGTAACCGCCGACGTCAAGACAATCGCTGCCCACGGATGCTATGGAGTGGCTTGCATCACGGCGCTCACGGTTCAATCCACGAGCGGAGTGCGCCGGGTTGAACCCGTCGACGCTGACCTCATTCGAGAAACCCTGGACGAGCTGGCCGCCGACGTGGAGATTGCGGCCGTCCACGTTGGGATGCTGGGGGCAGGCAAAGTTGTCAAAGTGGTTGCGGAGTTTCTCTCTTCGAGCAAGGCTCCCAACATCGTTCTCGATCCGATTTTCAAAAGCTCGTCCGGGGCCAACCTTCTGGATCCGTCAGGGAGCAAAGGAATGGTGGAGCGGCTACTGCCCTTAGCAACGGTGGTGACGCCGAATGTTGACGAGGCCTCTGCCATGACTGGCTTGGCCGTGACGACCCCAGACCAGATGAGGGCTGCTGCCCACCGGCTCCACGAGATGGGTGCCTCGGCGGTGGTCGTCACGGGTGGGCATCTGGAGAAAGCCATCGACCTGCTCAGCTTCACGGGAAGCCGGGGAATTGAGCAGGAGCTGTTCAAGTCGGCGAGACTACGATCGAATTCGACCCACGGCACCGGCTGCGCGTTCGCGACGTCGGTGGCTTGTCATCTGGCCATGGGGCGAGGACTGCCGGAGGCGGTGCTGCTGGCGAAAGCCTACGTCTCGGCGGCGATCAGCAACGCCCATCCCCTAGGCAGGGGAATTGGCCCGGTCCATCATCTTTACCGCATGTATCAACAGAAGCGGGCGGCCGGCGGGGATCCCGAACCAATCCACTAGGCAATTCGAGTCTTCGAATTGCTGTCTCAAATATCAATGTGAGGGAGTAGCCGGTAGGCTTCGTGAAAAAACGGAGGCGCTTATTCCAATTCTGGTAAGTTACCGTGCGGTCGTTCCGGCCTTCTTCAGGAGGATTCCAGCGACAAACGCCACCAGGGCTCCGATCAACCACTGAATACGCCAGAGCTGAATAGCTTGGAAGTCGGCCAGATTTTGTGCGGAGTAAATGACGCCCACCAAGATCGCTGCGAGGATGCATCCGACGCCGGCAAAGAATGAGATCAGCGAGCCGATAGGCAAGCCGAGCCACTGCTGGACGCTTTGAAACTCCAGAGCACGGAGGAACTCCAGGTGGCGGGTCCAGTTCGCTACGGAAACCCGAGCTTGGCGGTCAGCTCCGCAAACATGGCAAAAACGGGCCCCCACCATGAACTCAGTGCGGCAGGTCTCGCAGGCACCCGCTAACGCCCCGGCGGAGGCAATTTGCGCCACCGGAGGCCGCCAAAACTCCTCGGTAGCGTTCTGAATTACTTCTGACATTTGGGGACTCCACGAAAAGCTGCCGCAACCAAGGGGCCAAAGCCATGCCGTCGTAAGTTGTTATCGGCCATAAAACCTGAAATCTCGAAAGACCGCCTTATATGCGGTTATCGAGCAACAATTACCGTGTTTCGAGAAAGATTGTCGCTGCCTGATTATGCCTTGCACGCCATTTGCTTTCCGGGCCGAAATCGCCGGGCGAGGTGACATCCGTGGTACATGGACTGTGGGACCTTGGCGCGCTAGCCAAGGGTCGGAAATGAGCGCGAAGTTCATCTAACGTCATCACCCTTGGCTTTGTGTACCGACGTCAGCCCTGGCATCAATTCCAGACATTCACAGTTGTCGGCCGGGAACCAATGGGGTTCGCAGTCCGTATAAACTGGTAGCAAGAAATGTCTCCCAAGGAGGCTGCGTATGTACTGCAACTATTGCGGGAAGGTGATTCAGGACGATTCCAACGTTTGCGCTTATTGCGGGACCCGGGTGGGGTCGGTGCTGGCGCGAAAACGGCTGATTCGTCCGCGCGAAGGACGCAAGATTGCGGGAGTCTGCGCTGGATTTGCGGAATACTTCGATTTGGACGTGACGCTGGTTCGAGTGGTATGGCTGATCTCGGTATTCCTGGGAATCGGATTAAGCCTGATAGCGTACATTGTGGCGTGGATCGTGATGCCCGAAGAGCCGCTGATGCTAGCTGCTCATTCGGCGGAACGGGCACCCCAACCGGGAACCTGATTCCGGTCGGCCTTGGCAGCTCTCGATTGCCGTGAACAAGAACTTGAAACTAAGGCTATGGCTGAACGCCTAGCGCACGATCCAAGTCTTCGGCTTTGTAGACCACGCCATCCTTCACAACCATCTTTACTTTGCGAATATCGCTGATATTTGTCGTGGGATCGCCATCAATCAAGACCAGGTCGGCGAGCTTATTTTGTGCGATCGAACCCAAATCCTGATCGCGCTTCATGACGCGAGCTGCTCCGAGAGTGGCTAACTGCAGTACCTTGGGGGCGGGAATTCCGGCCTTCACGTAGAGTTCAAGTTCACGCTGCAGAGTGAATCCGGCCAGCCATCGGTGCCAGCGACGATTGGGACTTCCGCGTCATAAAGAGCCTTCGTCATTCTCAGCATCTGTGTGAACGAATCCTGATAGCGCTGATCCATGCCTGCGGGAACATCCAACCCACCGTAGAAAAATCCACGGCGAATCTGCGCCGGCACCCGGTCAGCGATCGCGGCGTAGCTCGGGGAAACCTGTCCGGGCCTGGCGGTAAACATGTCTTCGAAGACAGCTAGCGTGGGATCGAGAACCGTTTTGTGTTCCTGCATCAAGTGGATGAAGGCTTTGACCGGCCCGGAACCGGGATCGATTTCGGCGGCGTGGGCGGCGACCTCAGAGAATCGGGCGGGACCTCGCGTATCTTTGACGCGATCGAACATGAAATTCAAGAAAATGAAATTCATGTGCTGGATTTCGTCAGCGCCATCTTCAATGAACTGCTGGGCATTCATGAAAGCGGGAACGTGTCCGCTGACGCGCATCCCGTGAGCGTGCGCCATGGCGGCGATCTTCGGCACTAACTCGGGTTTGATGGAACTGTAGATCTTGATTTGGACATAACCGAGCTTGGCGTACTTGTCGATGGCTTGCCGAGCTTCCTCTTCGGTATCGGCAAACATCTTGGTTGGGCCAGCATAGGGACCGCGCCCATCCAGGAAACCGGCCATGAGCACGCGTGGACCGATCTCGGTTCCCGTGTCGAAACGGCTGCGCATCTCGAGCAGTTGGTCAGTATCGTTGGCCATGTCGCGGACGCTGGTTACGCCGACGGACATGTGCAGCAATCCATCGTTTGGGCCGAGATGAACGTGCATATCCCAAAGACCGGGGATGAGCGTTTTGTCGGTGGCGTCCACGATCTCCACGGGCCGTGGAGGAAGAAGCACTTTTTCATCAACCCGAACGATCTTGTTACCAACGACGATGACGCTGACGTTATGACGCAACGTGGCCGTCTCCGAATCAAAGACATTGGCGTGGATGAAAACCAAGGCGCGAGCGGGTTTGTGGCCGAGCGTTGTGGCCAGTTGGGAGGTGCGCTTCTTTTCGAATTCGTCCTGCGCTTTATTGAGAGTATCGGCGGCGGTCTCCCAACCTTCGCGCACCACCGAGAACCACGCGCTGACCGCTGCGAAGAACCTTCCATCCTGATCGAGCCAAACCGGCGAAGGTGAGAAGTCCAGTCCCTTGATGGCGTACTGCACAACGGTCCGGGATTTTCCGTTTGCCTGGATCGTCAATTCGCTGCGTTTTTCGATCGAAGCTTCTCCGGCAGGCAGTAGGGATAACTTCTGTCCCGGGGCGGCTAAAAGAGCTTTGGCAAGCAGCCCGACTTCCTCTGGGGCGGCGGAAATGCTGACGTAGAAGGCAGGAGTCGCGGTTTGTTTCTGCCCGTCCTCGGCACGGTTTTTCCAGGTAGCGGTGCCGTTCTGCAAGGTGAAGTGCTCGTCAACAGGCGCTTTGTAGTAGTCGATCCCGGTATTCTCCACGCTGATCGGAATTCCAGCCTTGTCGAGCGTAATGCGTTCGGTGGTCGCGGGGCCGCGGCCTCGGTCGTTGAATTCGTAATAGAACTGCCAACGCCCGTCGGGATCCTGGCCGGAAGTCTCAAAGCCAGCTTTGTTACCCGCCATCAGAATTGTGTAACGAGCGGCGTTGGCTTCGCTAGGTACAGATGGAGTTGTCTCCTGTGGAACAGCGGCAAACGAAAGCAAAGCCAGAAGTAGTCCGAAGTTTTTCATAATTTTTCCGAGTTGCACGATCGAACGGACAAGGATTGCGGAAGCGATGGGACGTTGTCAATCGTCCGTCTAGCGAAGAACGTTAAATTATTAGAGACACCAAGGGAAAACTGCTCGGCAAAACCAACAGTCGAGCATCAGGCCCGGGCGGGCGCTGCTGCCTTCTTAGGCAGGATTTCTCCGATGCGGCGAATCTGTGCGCCCACGCTGCGCAGCTTTTCTTCGATGTGCTCGTAGCCACGATCAATGTGATATACGCGATCGATGATGGTTTCGCCATCCGCGATGAGGGCGGCAAGCACCAGCGAAGCCGAGGCGCGCAAATCTGACGCCAATACTGCTGCGCCGCTGAGCGCTGCCTTGCCACGAACAATCGCGCGGCTGCCTTCGATCTTAATGTTGGCGCCCATGCGAACCAGCTCTTGAGCATGCATGAACCGGTTCTCGAAAATGTTCTCAGTGATAATCGACATGCCCTCGGCCTGGGTAACCAAGGCCATATATTGGGCCTGAACATCGGTAGGGAATCCCGGATATTCTTCAGTGCTCATGTCCGCCGCCTTCAACGGATTGTCTCCCATCACACGTACTGATTCTCCGCGATGGGCGGTCTTTACGCCGACCTCCTGCAATTTTTGAAGCAGAGCGCCGAGATGTTGAGGGTCGCATCCGGTAACGTTGATGTCGCCGCCAGTGATCGCGCCCGCCATGATGAAAGTGGCAGCCTCAATGCGATCGGGAACGATGCGATGTTTGGCTCCATGCAGCTTAGCGACACCCTTGATTTTGATGGTCGAAGTACCGGCCCCTTCGATGCGAGCGCCCATCTTATTCAAAAGATCGGCGAGGTCCACGACTTCAGGTTCACGGGCGCAATTCTGCATGATGGTTTCGCCTTCCGCGAGGCTCGCGGCCATGAGCAGATCTTCGGTGCCGGTGACGGTAATCTTGTCGAAAACAATCTCGGCCCCTCGCAAACGCTTTGCGGAGGCTTCGACGTACCCATGGTCCTGGACGATGGTTGCGCCTAAGCGTTCCAGACCCTTGATATGAAGGTCAATGGGCCGCGCCCCGATGGCGCAACCGCCAGGTAGAGAGACCCGGGCCTTGCCACAACGCGCCACCAAGGGCCCCAGTACCAACGTGGACGCGCGCATGGTTTTGACCAGTTCGTAAGAGGCTTCGGGTGAGGCAAGGTTCTTGCAGTGAATCGTCGTGCGGTGTTGCGCGCGGCCGTAACCGAGTTCAACTTCGGCGCCCATCGCGGTCAGAAGTTTGCGGGTGGTCTCGATATCGCGGACCTGGGGTATGTTTTCCAGGATGATGGGTTCGTCGGTGAGCAGGGCCGCGGCGATGCAAGGCAGAGCCGCATTTTTTGCACCGCTTACTCGGACCGTGCCCAACAACGGGTTTCCGCCGCGAATAACAAACTTATCCATATCGAGAAAACTCCCGGCTCGAAACGCGACAGCGGCGAGAGACATGGGCTCGTCCGATCCGTGGCGTTTACCCATTCTAACGAGGAATTCGGAACATGGCAGGGGGGAGTTAGTAATTGGAAGGGCAACGGGTAGTAGAAAAGAGGATCATTCGGGTCTAACGATGCGGGGTGGAGAGACTACAGGGCTAGAAGAGATGCGATGGTGTTGCGCACGTGCCCGCGATGTTCTTTTAGTGCCCGCGCGGCCAAGCCGCAATTTACGTCCGCTTTCAACATGACGAGAGCCACGGGGACGCGGTTTCTGGCAGACTGCAAAACCTGGCGGGCTTTGACCCGTGAGACCTGGGCTGCGGCTTGCAAGATCGCCAGTCCGCGCTCAAACAATTTTTCATTGCGCAGCTGGAGATTCACCATCAACCCGTCGTAGACATATCCGAGACGGATCATGGCACCGGAAGAGAGGGTGTTCAGTACCATCTTCTGCGCGCTGCCGGCTTTCATGCGGGTTGATCCGGAAACGACTTCCGGTCCTACTTCCGTCACGATATCGAAATGGGCTGCCTTGCCGAGAGGAGAATTGTGGTTGCAGGTAACGGCAACAGTTCGAGCGCCTTTACGCCGAGCGTAGAGAAGCGCGGCGACGGTAAACGGCGTGCGCCCGCTGGCGGCGATACCTACGACAACGTCCTTCGTTCCAGGCTTCTTCTTTGCCATCCCGCGCTCACCAAGCGCTTGCGAGTCTTCTTCATCCTCGGTCGATTCTGACAACGCCTTTTTGCCGCCGGCAATGACGAACTGAATGGACTTTGGATCGGCACCGTAAGTTGGCGGCAGTTCGACACAATCGAGCGCGGCGATGCGTCCGCTGGTTCCCGCACCCACATAAATAAGGCGGCCGCCGCGACCTAGAGAATCGGCAATGGCGTCGATCGCCTTGGCAATTTCGGGGAGTGCTTGTCGCACTGCCGCTGCAACCCTGGTGTCTTCCGAGTTGATAAGACGAGCAATTTCCAACGAGGATTTGCGATCAATTCCGACAGACGCGGGATTGAGTTGCTCCGTGGCTAACCGATTAAGGCTCTGGTTGCGGCCTCGGGCGGATTGCGTTCTGGTTGATTTCAAGAGCTGTGCTCCAGAGCCTCAATCACCGCATCATGAAAGGCCGGTCGAAACTGCTTGATTGACTGGTTGGTGCAATCTGGCCATGTGCGATTGGTGAGCAAGGTTATCGAAAGTTGGCGCTCCGGGTCGATCCACAACGAGGTTCCGGTGTATCCCAAATGGCCAAACGATCGCGCCGACAGATATTTCCCGGACTGCGAAGGCGCCGAAGGGGTGTCCCAGCCGAGCGCGCGAGATGTGCCGGCCGGAGAAGATTGGCGGCGGGTGAAGATAGAGATTGTTTCCGCGTCGAGAATGGGTCGGCCACCATGCAACAGAACATGAGCGAGGACGGCCAGATCGCCGGCCGTAGAGAACACCCCCGCGTGACCCGCTACTCCGCCTAAGACGCTGGCGTTTTCGTCTTGCACCTCGCCTTGAATGGTACGCAAACGAAGGGTTTGGTCATCGGCCGTGGGAGGAATCGCTCCATGCCAGGCAACGGGAGGTCTAAAAGTTGTGTGGGCCATCCCAGTGGGGCCGAAGATTTCACGCTGGCTGAAGCTTGAGAGTGAACTGTCGGCGATACGCTCCAATGCAACACCGAGAATGATGAATCCGATGTCGCTGTATTCAGCACGGTCGCCGGGTTCGGCGGTGAGCGGGGTCGCGAACGCGGCAGCAAGCAACTGTTCTTTGGTTTCCGCCCTCAGGAAGAGCCGCTCGTAGGCGGGCAATCCGGAGGAGTGCGCGAGCAACATGCGCAGAGTGACATTCTCACGCCGTGGATCGGTGCCGCGAAACTCCGGCAGCACAGACACGACAGGCAAGTCCAACTCGATCAGGCCGCGGCGATACAGGATCATCGCCATCGTGGTGGTAGCTACGACCTTGGTCAATGATGCGAGGTCAAACAGAGTCTCGGGCAACGTCACCGGGGAATCCGATTCGTAGGTGAAGTGGCCGAACGATTTCAGAGCAACGAGTTTGTTTTGTGAGGTGACGGCAATCGACGCGGCGGGGAAGAAGTGCTCTGCGATCGCAGCGTCTACCAGTTTGAAGGGCGCGGTAAAAACCGCGTCTTGCTGCTGGTACGCGGAGAGGGGCCGTTGCGAATCAGGCGGAAATGGATGTGGCGTTTGCTCGATGTTCGCGTTATAGCAAAGATCGTGAGTGGGGTAAAGCCAGGGCTATTTGGCAATGTCCAACCGGCGGTTCACTTCCAGCTCAACTCAGGAGATCCTCGCGATCCATGTAGGCAAAAGAGGTAACCGGTTACGTGAGTTTGTTGAGCGAGCAGGCGTGAGTTGTGTAGAGTCGAATCATCCAAGTGTTAACCGAAAAATTTGTTAAAGCTTGTGGCCACGCGGTCCTGCTCGCCGTGTTGATGGGGCTTTACTGTGTCCCGGGTTCCTGCGCGCAACCTACCTCCGACAAACGGCTCGATGTTCTCGATTCGATCATGGAGGATGCGATTCACCGTGGTCAGACGCCCGGAGGCGTCCTGTTGGTCGGCCATGATGGGCAAATTGCTTACCGGAGAGCCTTTGGCCAGCGGGCGTTGGAGCCCGGCCCCGAAGCGATGACGGCCGATACAATTTTCGATTTGGCATCCTTGACCAAGGTGGTCGCGACGACGACGGCAGTGATGCAACTGGCGGAGCAGGGAAGGATTCGTATCAACGACCCGGTGGTCAGGTACATTCCGGAATTCGCGCAGAACGGTAAGGAAGACGTGACGGTTCGCGAGTTGCTGACTCATCATTCGGGCCTGCCGGAAGATTTGGATCGGACGGAATCGTGGCAGGGGACGGAGACCGCGCTCCGCATGGCATACGCCGAGAAATTGATTTACCCACCGGGCGCCAGGTTTTTGTATAGCGACATCAATTTTATTGTTCTAGGCGCATTAGTAGAGACCGTGTCGGGGATGTCGCTGGACCAGTATTGTCAGAAGAACATATTCACCCCGTTGCAAATGACGCATACGCGTTATCTTCCTCCGGCTTCATGGCTGCCGGAGATCGCGCCTACGCAGTTCGATGAGCATGACAAGATGCTGCGGGGCGTAGTCCACGATCCGACAGCGCGACGGATGGGCGGCGTGGCGGGTCATGCGGGTGTTTTTTCGACGGCCGATGATCTGGCGAGGTTTGCGCAATTTCTGCTGGATGGCGGGCCGGTACTTTCTGCGTTGGCAATCGAAAAGATGACAGCTCCGCAGCAGCCACCCACGTCGGATGTGCTGCGCGGCTTCGGGTGGGATATCGATTCGCCGTTTTCGAGCAATCGAGGCGAGCTTTTGCCAGTGGGTTCTTATGGGCACACCGGGTTTACTGGAACCTCGATCTGGATTGATCCTACGACCCGCACCTTCATTATTCTTCTGACGAATGCAGTTCATCCGCGGGGGAAGGGAAATGTAATTGCTTTGCGTTCCAAGGTAGCAACTTCTGTCGCCGCAGCCTTATCTCTGAATGTCGATGAGAAAGAGGAGATGCGTTGGAAAGCGATTACCGGCTACAACGAGGCGCAGACAGCCGCCCGGCGTCTGGCAAATCGAAACGGTACTGTCTTATCGGGAATCGACGTTCTTGAGGCCGACAATTTCGATCCACTCCGGGCGGCGAGTGGGAAGAAACGAATTGGGCTACTGACCAACCAGACCGGGGTAGATGCTCAAGGACGCCGAACGATCGACGTCCTGGCGAATGCGCCGGGGATTTCACTGAATGCGATTTTCAGTCCGGAGCACGGAGTGACGGGCACTCTCGACACCACCGAAATTGGAAACTCCAAAGACTCTGTTACAGGGGTACCGGTGTATAGCGTCTATGGGGGAACGGATAAAGCTCGGCGACCATCGGACGAAATTCTGAAGCAGTTGGATGCGGTGGTGATCGATATTCAAGACGTTGGCGCTCGTTTCTACACTTACGAAACCACTCTTGGATATTTCCTGGAGGCAGTGGCAAAAGCGGGGATCGAATTATTCGTTCTCGACCGCCCTAATCCCATTACAGGTTCATTTGTACAGGGGCCGATCTCGGATTCAGGTCGTGAGAGCTTCGTGAATTACTGGCAAATTCCGGTGCGCCACGGCATGACGATGGGAGAGTTGGCGCAACTGTTCAATTCCGAGCGCGGAATCCACGGCAAGCTGCATGTGGTTCCTATGCAAGGGTGGATCAGGGGAGACTGGTTCGACGCTACGGGAATCGGTTGGACGAATCCGTCGCCGAATTTGCGCGATCTGACGCAGGCCACTCTCTATCCGGGAGTCGCGCTGGTGGAGGGAACGAATGTTTCGGTAGGACGAGGTACTGATACGCCGTTCGAAGTGTTTGGGGCGCCGTGGATCAAAGGACGGGAACTGGCTCAATATCTGAATGCACGCGAGATTTCTGGCGTGCGCTTCGTCTCGACCAGCTTTGTTCCCACTTCCAGTAACTATGCGAATCAGAAATGTGAAGGCGTAAACGTCTTTTTATTGGATCGAAATGCCTTTGACGGTCCAGAATTGGGAATCGAGCTGGCATCTGCTTTGCGTAAACTGTATCCGGACCAGTTTCATGCGGAGAAGATGATCGACATCCTTGCCAACCAGGCGACGTTCGATGCGGTGATGAGAGGCGATGATCCGCGTCGTATCGCCGAAGAGTGGCGGGAGCCGCTGGCAAAGTTTCAAGAGCTTCGGCAGAAATACCTGATCTACAAATAGCGAGTCCCCACTTTCCCTCTGGCGTGAACGTGACGCCTCCGCGAATCAATGAAGTAAACCTTAGACAAGCCAACCCTAAAATTGGTGATGCCATCTAGTGTCGCTGCACCGGCCAGAGTTCAATAGCCCCATTGGAGAAGGCCATGTACTTTTCCCCTCGCGCGACATCAACCCTGTTGTTTGGAATTTCTCTCTTGCTGATAACTTCGAGCGCCTTTGCCCAATATGGGGCGCGTATAGAAGGCTCCGTCATGGATCAAGGCGGCGCCGTAGTGTCTGGCGCCAAGGTCACCGCCGCGAATCAAGCCACCGGTGTTAGCCGCTCCACCACCAGCAATGGCGCCGGAGTGTATAGCGTCCCTGGGCTTCCTCCTGGGCTTTACACAGTTACCGTAGAGGCGGCGAGCTTTCCCAAATGGGAGCAAGCGAACGTTGAGGTGGGTGCTGAAGTGGCGCGGGGAGTGAATGTTGTCCTGAAGTCAGGGAGTGAAAAGCAGACGGTGGAAGTTACAGCCGGCGCTGAAGTGTTGCAGACGGAAAATGCCAACATCGGCAACACGATTTCTTCTCAGCAAGTCGTCGATCTTCCGGAATTTGGACGCGATCCGTATGAACTGGTACGCACCACGCCGGGAGTGTTTGCGGATGCTTCTCGTCAGGGAAACGGCAACGCGCAGGGGGTACCGCAGCAGGTGGGACCGGGCGGCTCCAACAATCAGATTTTTCAGACGGAAAACCAGGTGCAAGCGATTGCGAACGGCCAACGTGTGTCAGCCAACAACTTCATGCTGGATGGAGTCAGCGTAAATAGTCTTGACTGGGGCGGCGCGGCGGTGATTACGCCGAATATCGAGTCGATCCAGGAAATCGTGGTTGCGTCAGAGAGCTACTCGGCCCAGGATGGGCGGAATTCGGGAGCGCAAGTCAAAGTGAGCCGCAAGCTGATCCGAACTATCGATCTGAATCGTCTTATGCCCGGAGATACGTTCGACGGCGTCCAGGATAAGTATGAGAACGACGGTTCCAACGGTTTGCCGTGCGGCCCGACCAATCCCACGTGCCTCGCGCCTCATCCTACCGGTAACGCTCGTTTCAACCGGATCTTCATGCCGCTTCCCGATGTGAATGCGAGCTACGATGCGGCGGTATTCCACGTCACGCGGAAATTCCATCAAGGGTTCCAGTTAGACGCAACTTATACCTGGAGCCATGCCATCGACACCGCTTCGTACGAAATCGGATACCAGCAGACTGATCCCTATAACCAGCTCATTGACCGCGGTAATTCTGATTTCGACGTGCGAAGCAATTTTGTCCTGGCCGCCGTTTGGGAAGTCCCTTTTTATAAAGGGAAGCGGAACCTTGCCGGGTACACTCTTGGGGGCTGGTCGCTGAGCGGAATTGTGAGCAAACACTCCGGCTTCCCGTATTCAGGTTTGATCGGAAGCTGCAATACAAATGCCGACCGCAATGGTGACGGATACTGTCCTGACCTGCCGTTTGCGTATAACGGTGGCGTGATTCAGAGCCCCAGTAAGCAGCAGTGGATTAACGGAGTGTTTCCCAATCCGACGGCCTCATTCGACACTACAACGCTGGGTCCAGGGTGCCGTTGCCGAAACATCTTTACGGGTCCCGGCTATACCTCCGTGGACCTGGCTTTGGGGAAGGAATTTGCGTTGCCAAAAACGCGCGTCCTGGGGGAAGCGGCCAACCTGGAGTTCCGCGCGAATATGTTTAACGCATTCAACATACTGAATTTGACGCCGCTGATTCCTGCCACCGCGTCGACCGATATCATCAACACGACGAGCTTCGGTCGTCCTTCGGATGGACTGGCGGGGAGAGTGATCGAGTTGCAGGCAAGACTAAGCTTCTGATGAAGTCTGCGAGGAGTGCCCAGGGGCGATGGTCGGACCGCCGGCGATCTTTAGCGTGTGACCAGCTTCCATGCGGCCACCGCGAGGACGACGGCTAAGCCAATGGCGTATCCGATAATTCTTGCTTTATTCGATTTTTGTTGTTCCTGCATAGGCTAACCTTTGTACCAGCTCATCTGTACCAGCTCATCATGACACGGCGGCTTACTGGATACCAGAGGTTAACGAGTATATCGACGTACTCCAGGCGCGCTGGCCAAAACTGGGTTTTAGTGTCATATTGATCGCAACCCGCGATGAATCCAGTTGATCAGAAATCTATCGGCCCTGGTTTTTACTACCGCTGCGCGGGTCCGAATTGCGGAGTTTTGAAACGATCGCATGAGCGCTGGTGGCTCATGTGGACGTCCTTTGCTGAGTACAAGAATCCTGTTCTCTATTTAACTCCCTGGGACGAGGAAGTCGCTGCCCGAGAAGGTACCCTGCATGTTTGCGGAGAATCCTGCGCCCAGAAATTGCAGTCGCAATTTATGGGGAACGTTCTGGACAACCAACTGAAGCGTGCGATGGTTTCTCCTCCCGGTTAGAAGGTGACTTTAGCGCTTCTCGGCGCATCGAACTCACTATTCGGAACGCTTATACTATGGCTGCGTTCGTTCAGCCCAGCGTGATTTTGGGAGGCGTGGTATGCATGGCCTGATGGCGGTGCTCCTTTTCGGCATACTTAGTTCCGCACAAAGCAGTTCTCCGGCACCACAAGCGAACCCGTTGACGACACCTGAAAAGGCACCGGAACAATTAACGATTGTCTCCGGAACCAAGGTTGCACTGAGTCTGAAGCACGCCATATCAACCAGGGAGTCGCGAGAGGGCGATGCAGTTTACGCGGAAACCACTTTCCCGGTGGTGGCGAACGACCGAGTTCTCATTCCGGCAGGGACTTACGTGCAAGGGCGAATTAGCCGTATCCAGCGTGCAGGACGGATCAAGGGGCGCGCCGAGGTGCTGATCCACTTCACTACTATGATCTATCCGAGCGGCTACACCGTAATGCTGCCGGGGGCAGTACAGAATGCACCGGGTGTGGATAAGACCAAAGTGAAAGACGGCGAAGGAACTATTCGAGCTGACAGTCAGAAGGCTGAAAAGATCGGTCAGGTGGCTGGTCCTGCGGCCACGGGAGCGGTTATCGGAGCGGCCACTAACGGCGGTAAAGGCGCGCTCATCGGCGGCGGCGTTGGGGGAGCCGTTGGCACCGCGATCGCATTGCTCACTCGAGGCAACGACGTCAAGCTTGAGGCTGGCACTACGCTCGAAATGGTTATCCAGCGCGACGTTCCGGTCGACGCCAGCCGGGTGCCCACCGTAACCCGAACCGCTGCGGCGCAGTAGTTCCTTACTTCAAAGCAAACGTTGCATTTACATGGGCCGTTACGGAAACGGTCTGGGGCGAAAATTCCTGCGTAGGCGCCGGTGCGGCAGTCATTGCTCCCATTTTCATCATAGGTTGCGCCATTGGCATGATTCGCATGTTTTCCTGAATATCTATAGTTGCAGACGAAAGATCTCCTAGACTGCGTCCACTGGCTGAAGCCAGGGCTTCCGCAGATTGGCGAGCCCGGCGATAGGCGTCCTGGACAGCTTTTGACTTGGCCGCATCCGTATCTTCCAATGTATAGGTAATCGAATTGCTGTCGGTGATGTCAGCGTCTGCGAGTTGCTGCACAATCGGAGCCACCTTTGAAAAGTCTTTCAGCTTCAAGGTGACGCTAGCGCTCACGCGGTACCCCACCAACTTCTGCTTGTTGTTCTGGTACTCCTGCACCGGTTCGATGGAGTAGTAGCCGATCTCTCCTTCCTTGGGATCGATTCCGTTGGAACGCATTATTCCGCGAACCTGGTCCGCGGCCTTGGAAGCACGATCATAGGCGGCCCGGGCCGTGGTTTGCTGGGCGGCGATGTTGAACTGGATTTCAGCGGTGTCGGGGTTGGCTTCGTATTTTCCGTCGGCCCCGACGTAAACCGTGTTGGGGGGAAGCGGAGTGGCGTGATCTTGGGCTACGGCCGCGAGGTTGAGGCTAAGCACGATAGAAACAAGAAAAAATGAAACAATCTTCATCGTTGTCCTCCGCAAGAAACGGTTCCAATTTTATACGCGAAGATCAGTACCTGTAGGAAGAACGGAGAATAACGAGAATCTTGCGGCAAGAGTGGGCTAGAACGGAACTAGACTTTGGCGGTCGAGTAGGCGAAGCGATAGATCTGAGAATCGATTTGCTGACGGAGATCGGACCAGATCTTTTCGTCCATATCCATAAAGATCTTGACCACTTCCGGATCGAACTGGCGTCCCGACCAACGGGCGATCTCTTCGCGGGCGGCGGTCAGACTCTGGGCTGGCCGATAGGGACGATCGGACGTTATTGCGTCCAAGGTGTCAGCTACGGAGAATAGCCGCGCTCCGAGGGGAATTTCCTCGCCCTTCAATCCGCGCGGATATCCGGTTCCGTCGAAGCGCTCCTGGTGCGAATAAACAATTTCGGATGCTTCGGTGAGGAAGGGAATCTTTTTCAACATCTGATAGCCGCGATAGCAGTGTTCCCGCATGATGGTCACTTCGTCGGGAGTCAGTGCGCCCGGTTTGCGCAAAATGGCGTCTGGAATTGCCATCTTGCCGATGTCATGCAGGAAGGCGCCGCGGGCAATGACGCGAATCTGATCGGCCGACAACCCCATGGAACGGGCAATCGCGATGGTGAAGGCGGTGACGCGTTTGGAATGGCCCTCGGTCTCCGCATCTTTCAGGTCGAGAGCGTCTCCCAGAGCTTCGAGGGTTATGTCGTACGACCGCTCAAGCGTCGCCATGGCCTTACGAAGCTGGTCGGTACGAGCCGCAACCAAGGCTTCTAAATTTGTCTGATAAGCGCGGTTCTCGAGTTTTAAGCGGCGATTTTCCAGTGCGCGGCGCACTGTCGCCAGCAACTGTTCGCGTTCAAAGGGTTTCAGCAGGTAATCGTAGGCGCCATTGCGAATCGCTGACAGTGCGACTGAGATATCGTGGACCGCGGTCACCATCACCACGGGCATGTCGGGGAAGCGTTCCTTGGTTCGTTCCAAGAGGCCGATGCCGTCCAGTTCGGCCATCATCAGATCGGAGAGCATAAGCTCGAATTCCGCGCCTGTCGCCAGGACGTCGAGCGCCTTTAGCCCGGAAGAGGCTTGTGTGCACTTATAGTTAGCGGCGGTAAGCATCGAGCAGACAATCTCTCGAATCGCCTCCTCATCGTCCACTACGAGGATCCGGTCGGATGGCATCTCAGCTTCAGTGTATCTCAATCCAGTCCCAGTTTTGAGTGCCTAAAGTAATCACCCCACCCTGGAAACTTCCCCGGCCCCGGGGATTGACATGGTATCAACAATCGAGCGCATAGTCCCTAAATTGCAATGAACA
The DNA here is from genome assembly GCA_963708575.1 of uncultured Acidobacteriaceae bacterium. Lineage (GTDB taxonomy): Bacteria > Acidobacteriota > Terriglobia > Terriglobales > Acidobacteriaceae > DASVWZ01. The sequence continues at coordinate 1,778,643 of CAVPTB010000007.1, read as the reverse complement.
GTTCCGCAGTGTACGCCTGGTGGGCTCTCGGAGATCTGGCCATACCGAAGCTGATGGCGGTCGAATCGGCGACCCTCGTCATTTTGGCGGCCAGCCTGCTCGTATTCCGGACCTTTCGCGAGCGCTACCTGCTGACCTGGATTTTGGGATGGCTGGCCTATTTCGTGGCTGGTTGGACGCTCCACGGGACCCTCGCTGATTCCGCTCCGAACTATCTGATCGCAATTGCGCAAGCGCAGTTTGTGCTTGCCATGTCACTGTTCGCTGCCGCGATCTTTGTCTACTCCCACGCTCGTAAGCTGCTCCTTCCGCTGCTCATATTCGCCATTGTTGGAATGGGATATGCGGCTGCTCGAGCGATGTTCTGGCCCGACGCCTTCTGGCCTCGAGTGGCTCTGGAAGTCTCCTACCGCTTACTCGCAATTACCGCGACCATCCAGCTCATTCGCTTCCGTTGGGCGCGTTGGGAAATCGGTCACTGGTTGTTGGGACTGAGTCTTTTGCTGATCCACCTCGATTGGGCTCCAGTTACGGTGCATTTGCCGCCCGACTTCAGTCTGGCCGCGGACCTGGTGTTCGGTTTCAGCATGGTGTTGGTTGTTTTTGATGAGTCGAAGATGCGCACGCGGCGTCTCGGCGTGTTGAATTCGCTGACCACTACCATCACCCGTTCTCAGCAATATGGTCCCATGATGGAAACAGCGCTCGGCGAACTGAAGAATTTGATGGGAGCGAAGGCAGCCTGGTTCAGATTGCTGGAAGGCGAGACGCTGGTGTTGGCGCAACAAATCGGATTGTCGTCCGATTTCGTTCGCGATCGCGGTTCGGTGCCGGTTGATGACACACTTCGGGAAATATTCTCCGGCAATGTACCGAAGGTTCTCAACACCAAACAAACCTCGGAGTTCATGCAGCCGTACCTCGCCAAGGAACGACTGGACCACATCGTTACGCTGCCGGTTTCCGGAAAGAAATCTGTTATTGGAACGCTATCTCTAGGAAGCCGTCACAAGCTTTCCTACACACCAGATGACATGGAGTTTCTGGTGACCAGCGCTCACCAGCTTGGTCTGGCGGTGGAAAACCTGCGGCTCGTGGAACAGATTCTTCGCTCGCACCGGCAATGGGCCAACACATTCGATTCGATCCAGGACCTGGTTTTGCTGCATGACGGCGATTTTCGCGTGATGAAGGCGAATCATGCGCTGCTGCAACGCCTGGCGCAGGCGCCCGCTGATGTTGTTGGCAAGCGATGTGAAGAGATTCTTCCCAAGATTGCGGAGTGGAAAGGCTGTCCGTATTGCAGCGAAAACGCGGAAGAGTTCTATGAATCCGGGGATCCCTGTTTTGGCGGTTATGCCACGGTTTCGACTTCGTCCTATGTGGAACAGGGCAGCCAACAAAAGGGAACCATCCACGTGGTGCACGACACTACCGAGCGGCGCGCGGCGGAGGAAAAATACCGGCTGATCTTCGAACAGGCGCAGGAGGGCGTCTTCGTGGCCACGCACTCCGGCAAATTGCTGGATTGCAACGACGCCTTTGTCCGCATGCTGGGTTTCTCTAATCGCGAAGAACTGATGTCGATGGACCTGGAGACGCAGCTCTATGCCGCGCCGGAACAACGTGAAGCCTTCCGCAGGGAAGTCGAGTTGCACAACTTTGTTCGTAATTTCGAAGTGACCTTGCGGCGCAAGGACGGTACGGTGATCACGGCCCTGGAAAGCAGTTTTGCCACCCGCAACGCCGGCGGAAAGATCGAGCGCTACCAAGGTTTCCTGCTGGACGTCACGGAAAAGAAACGGGCGGAAGATGAAATCCGGCGCCGTAATCGCGAACTCAACGCGCTTAACGCAATGGCGGTGATTGCTACGCAGTCATTCGATCTGGACGAGATTCTGAATCTGACTCTGCGCCAGGTGATTTCGCTGTTCGGAGCCGAAACGGGTTCGATGTATCTCGCCGACAGCGACGAAAAAACCTTTAGGCGCCGGGCCGGATGGGGCCCGCGAAGTAGCGAACGCGCGCGATTTTCGGAGATTGAGATCGCGGACGGCTTTGGAGATCTGGTTACGCGCTCGCGTACTGAAGTCCTCACTTTGGAGTATTTGCCGCATTTGCCGCCGCGAGTTGCGGAATTCCTGCAAGCAGATGGCCTGAACTGCTGGATCTGGGTGCTGTTGTGGAGCAAAGACAAGCCCATGGGGATGATGGGCATTAGCAATCGGGACAAACGCGAATACACCAGCAACGACGAGAATCTTCTGGTTGCGGTGGGTCGTCAACTGGCCACCACGATCGAGAAGGTCCGTTTGTATGAAGAGACGTGCCGCGCCTATGAAGATTTGCGCCGGACGCAAGAGCAACTCCTGCAGAGCGAAAAGATGTCGGCAGTGGGTCAGTTGATTGCCGGGGTGGCGCATGAGTTGAACAATCCGCTCACCGCGATTCTGGGATATGCGCAATTACTGGAGAGCGAAGGGCTGAGCGATCGAGCTAACGACTTCGTCGCGAAGTTGTTCAAGCAGGCACAACGGACCCATCGGGTCGTACAGAATCTACTTTCCTTTGCGCGGCAGCGCAAACCACAGCGGCAGCACGTCGAGATAGTCAGGGTTTTGGACGATACGCTGGCGCTACGCGACTACGACCTGCGGGTCAACGACATCAAGCTGGAGCGTGAAGTGGAGGAGAATTTGCCGGCGGTTACCGCCGATCCTCACCAACTGGAACAGGTTTTCCTGAACGTCATCAACAACGCGGTGGACGCCATGCTCGACAAAGGCCAAGGTGGACGACTGAGGGTGCGCCTATACGCGAAGGATGGCAATCTGCATGCCGAGTTTCATGATTCAGGCGGCGGTATCAAGGAGCCGAGCCGGATATTTGAGCCTTTCTATACCACCAAGAGCGTCGGCAAAGGCACTGGGCTTGGCCTGAGCATCTGCTATGGCATTGTGCAAGAACATGGTGGCACGATCTCAGCCCGCAATGGCGACAACGGCGGAGCGGTCATCGACATTTGTCTGCCTGCCGCGGCGGAGGGAACTCTTATCGACAAGGCCTCGACGAAGCCCAAACGCGATTTCGTTCTGGAAGGACGCATGCTCCTGTTTGAAACCGAAGAAGCGGTTTTGGAATTCGAACGGGATGTTCTGGCGGGGGCGGGCGCGGAAGTTCTGGTGTCAACGACAGAAAGCGAAATGAAATCATTGCTGAAATCGCAATCGGTCCAAGGGCTGATTATGGACGGCAAGATGCCGAACGGATGCGCTCCGGTCGCGATCCATCGCTGGATGGCCGAGAACTGTCCCGGCATGGAGAAGCGCGTTTTGTTCACTTTTTCCAGCCTGGCTGAGCCGGAGTTGCGCACTTTTCTGCAGGACAACAACATCCCTACGTTAGTAAAACCTTTCGAGGTCGCCGACCTGATTGCGCAAGCGCGCCGCCTCATGCAAAAGGCGCAGGCAGCCAGCGCAGACTAAACCGTGTGCGACCGGGGCTATTCATCAGCTAGAAGTGGTTCTAAACATTCTGCTCATTCCACAAACCACGTGCCCACGGTCGTGGCAAAGCCGCTGGATCGTGTCTCCGACTTCAATTCCAACTAAGAAACCTTGGGATATTTCCTGATAGTCTCAAAGCTGGCGCACCCGCCAAGGAGAAGAGCGAGCCGTTGCCCCCGATCATCAACGCGCAAAAGATTTCAAAGGCATTTGGCGCCAATCCTCTGTTTGAGGAAATTTCGTTCACGGTCTCTGAAGGAGATCGCATTGGGCTGATTGGCGCGAATGGTTCGGGAAAATCCACGCTCCTGCGAATCCTGGCAGGCAGCGTTTCTCCGGATGGCGGTGAAATCGCGGTAAGGAAGCGAATCCGGCTGAGCTATGTGGAGCAGGACTCGCGGTTTTCCGAAGAACATACGGTGCGGCAGGTTGTGGAGAATGCTCTGGAACAGGCTGCGGTACCCGCTTCGGAGCGGGGAACACGATTTGCCGAGACGCTGGGCCGAGCGGGTTTTGAAGACCTGGATGTTGCCGCTGGGTCGTTATCTGGCGGGTGGCAAAAGCGTTTGGCGATCATAGAGGCTTTGGTCCGAGGGCCCGACATTCTGCTGTTGGATGAACCGACAAATCATCTGGATCTGGCCGGAATCGAGTGGCTGGAAGGTATTCTCCAGTCGGCGGAGTTCGCTTGCGTTGTAGTGAGCCATGATCGTTATTTTTTGGAAAATATTGCGACGGAGATGGCTGAACTCGGGCGGGCATATCCCGACGGATTGTTGCGAGTGCGGGGAAACTACAGCAAGTTTCTCGAAAAGAAAGAAGAGTTTCTGCACGCGCAATCCAAGCGGCAGGAAGCACTGGAAAACCTGGTACATACGGAAATTGAGTGGCTGCGACGCGGGCCCAAAGCCCGAACCACGAAATCCAAAGCGAGAATCGATAAAGCAAAAGATTTGATGGGGGAGTTGGCGGACCTGAATTCCAGAACGCGTACGGCGACCGCCGACATTGATTTCTCCGCCACCGACCGAAAGACCAAACGATTGATCGAATTGAATGACCTGACTTGCGAGTTGGGCGGCCGTGAGTTATTTAGCCATTTGAAGTTCGTAATCGCGGCGGGCATGCGAGTGGGGCTGGTGGGACCGAATGGAAGCGGCAAAACGACGTTGCTCCGCTTGTTGAGTGGAGACCTGGGGCCTTCCGGAGGAGAAGTAAAACGCGCCGATATGTTGCGGATCGTTTACTTTGATCAGGCACGCCGCCTCGATACCGATGTCACGCTGAGGCGGGCACTGGCTCCTGATAGCGACGCCGTTGTGTACCAGGATCGCGTCATTCACGTGGCGTCTTGGGCGGCGCGATTTCTGTTTACGAGTGAGCAACTGAATCAGCCTGTCGAACGATTATCCGGCGGAGAGCGCGCCCGGGTATTGATTGCTCAACTGATGCTTCAGCCGGCCGATCTTCTTCTGTTGGACGAGCCCACCAACGATCTTGATATTCCGACGCTGGAGATCCTGGAAGAAAGTCTGCTGGAATACAAAGGTGCGCTGGTATTGGTCACGCACGACCGCTACATGCTGGATCGTATTTCCACCGTCGTTCTCGGATTGAATGGACTCGGAGGCGCGGAATCGTTTGCCGATTATTCCCAATGGGAGCAATGGCAAGACGAAGCAACTCGAGTCGATCGGCAGCGTCAAAAAGAAGAATCGACGGACCGTCCGTCTTCAGCCCCGTCCGGCAAGAAAAAGCTCTCCTACCTGGAAGCGCGTGACTACGAAACTATCGAACAGCGAGTGGCCCAGGCCGAAGAACGTCTGCAATCGAAGCATGCTCAGCTGGAAGATCCTGCGATTGCAAGCGATGCCCCGAGACTCCTGGCGTTGCAGGCCGAGGTCGATGCGGCTCAAAATGCCGTCGACGAACTCTACGCGCGATGGGCGGAGCTGGAAAAGAAAAAGGCTTAGGTCAGAGCCCCAGGCAGAAAGCAATGATAGTTCGTCCCTTTCGGCCGGTTTCATTTTCGAGTTGAGTAAGAATCGTCGATTCAAGGTCGTCAGGATCGGGCTTCATTTCGCAGGCAGCGATCTCGGCGTCGGTGGCTCCCTGAAAGCACAGCTCACAAACTCCCAGACCGTCTTCTCCTCGGACCGGCGGACCAAACACGCGGCAGGTCATGGGGCGCGATTCGTACAACTCGCACAGGCCAGTTGCAGGATCAAGCGCCGGGCAGGGTTCGTCGTTGGCAAAGTCGCTGAAACGCAGTTCGGCCTCGTCTCCCTCATCAAGCAATCCGGTCGCCGGGTCACCCGGGAAGTCCGGAGAGAGGCGAGCCAGGGCGTCTCGTGCGCGCTCCCTGACTCTCTTGGCACGCCTCGGAGAGTGTTTCTCCAACTCGGCAAGTCCCTCCCGCAAGCGCGCAGCGTCGAGTTGACTGATGGCGAAAACCCCGACGCAGCATTGGGTGCATCCGGGGCGGCAGGCAAGCCACTCGCCACTCTTTCGCGCTGTCTCTGCCAGGGCCGTATCGACAATCTGGATGAGTTTCTGGTCCTGACGAAGATGCCGCTTGCTGAGCACAAAACAGGATAGCGCGTTACGGGATTAGGCTTTCGCGAAATCAATATATCCGCGTTGAGGATCGGTTCGAATTAACTTCGCCCGTAATCTATCGCCCACGTCGACGCCTTGCTGACCTTGCGCCAACAGCCCCTCAATGCGTGGCTGCAGCACCCGCACGAATGTTCCGTGGGCATTGACGCCGGTGACTACGGCATCAAAAATATCACCAATATGATGGCTCATGGCGATTGCCGACAGGCGCTTGGTCATCTCCCGTTCGACCTTGCGGGCAGAATTCTCTTTGGCCGTGCAGTTCTGCGCGACCGTCGAGAGTTCGTCGTCTGAATAAGGATTTGGTTGGCCTACTAGTAATGACTTAATCAGCCGCTGAGTCACAATATCGGCGAATCGCCGGTTGGGCGCGGTCGAGTGCGTGTAGTCCTGGACCGCGAGGCCGAAATGGCCCGCCTCAGGATCGCCGGGGCGCTCCAAGACGTATTCTCCGGGGCCGATGAGCTTGATGACGGCCAGTGACACGTCCGCAAAATGATCGGGGTCCGCGGCCTGGCGCTTGATCAGAAAATCATTGAGTGCTTTCGAATCGGGCTGGGCAGGCAAATTGCCGCCGTGTTCGCTGGCCAATTGAACAATTCTGTCCCAGCGTTCAGGAGTTTTTACGATGCGGCGAATCGATGACACTTTCTCCAGCAGGCGCGCCACCACTCCATTGGCTGCCACCATGAAATCTTCGATCAAATCTGTCGCTCGATTTTTCTCTTGCTGTACGACGTCGACCACTTGCTGATTAAGCACGACGGGATGGACTTCGCTGGTTTCTATATTCAGTGCGCCATTCTGAAAACGTTGTTTCCTGAGGGCCTGAGCGGCTTCGTCTTGCAGTTTCAGTTGTATCTGTAGTTCATTGGAGCCCGACACCTTAGCGGGCGCCATTGCGGTGCCTGCGAGCCAGCCTCCAACGGCGTTGTAGGTAAGCTGAGCCCGATTGCGAACGATTGCCCGGTACACATCACTGGATTGAATCAATCCGTCTTTTCCGGTCACGAATTCGATCACGATCGCCAGTTTGTCGGCATTCTCGAGCAGCGAGCTGGCGCCCGTTGAAAGCTCCTCCGGCAACATGGGGAAGTTGCGAATGCCGGTGTACACCGTGGTAGTTTGGCTGGCGGCGTGTTGGTCGATGGGGGAGCCTTTCGGCACGAAAACATCCACGTCGGCGATGCCCACCAGCACTTTTACGTTTCCATTAGGCAGTCGCTCCGCAACTTCAATCTGATCGAGATCGCGTGAAGTGTCATTGTCGATTGATGACCAGAGCAGATCTCGCATATCGCGAATAGCGGGCGTCGGCGCCACCGCTGGAGGATTGGCTTTGATGCTGACGAGTTGTGTCGCTACAGCCGGGGAGAAGTCCGGGTCAAAGCCGTTCTCCGTCATGATCTGCTTGGCGATGGCTTGAAGGTCGAGATGAGATGGCTGGATATTATTCATGCGCCCCCGCTTCGTGATACGCGACTGGAAAGGCTAACACGAGGCGGCGTCAAACGCCGAAGCGACACACGTCAAAGGGACAACACTTGGAGTTTGTAAGAAACGGTGAGACTATGGGGACAAGCAGGAGGAGCGGCGATGAAACATCGAGTCCTGATGTGGGCTGGCGCTGGCTTTCTGGTGGCGGTGTTCTGGGCGCTGTATTTCTTTCCGACGGCTCCGGTTTCTATGGCTTCAGCCGAACCTATGTGGACTCTTGCCCGCTTAACTTGCCCAGTCGTATTCGCCAGTTTCTATTTTCATTTTCCCGTCGGTGAGTACAACGCTCTTCTCGCAAATGCGGCGACGTACGCACTGGTCGGTCTGATAATGGAAACTCTCCGACGACACTCGGAAGAGGCGAAGTAGTTTCAGACGATGCACCACTGGTAACGACGTGTTTATGCGGTCGGCGTGATATTCTAATACCAGCAGCTGCGTCCCCGCCTTAAGGCAATTCCGCAGTTCTCAAAATATCATGATTTCAGTAAGTAACGTTTCCATGCGCTACGGCGCCAAAGTTCTGTTCGACGAAGTTTCCACTGCCTTTACGGTGGGGAAACGCTATGGCCTCACAGGCCCCAACGGCGCCGGCAAGTCGACCTTTATGAAGCTTCTGACGGGTGAACTTGATCCGCAGAAGGGAACTGTGGTCCGCCCGCGCAAGTTCGGCGTGTTGAGCCAGGACCAGTTTGCCTTCGACGCTTATCGGGTGCTCGACACCGTGATCATGGGCAACAAGCGTCTGTGGGCGGCCCTCGAAGAGCGTGACAAGATTTACGCCAAGCCGGAGATGACCGACGAAGACGGCATGAAACTCGGTGAATTGGAAGGCATTGTCGGAGAAGAAGACGGCTACACCGCCGAAACCGATGCTGCGATTCTGCTACAAGGCCTGGATATTGCTGATGAAGTTCACGAACGCAAGATGGGCGAGTTGCAGGGCGGCCAAAAAGTCCGCGTGCTCCTCGCTCAGGCTCTTTTCGGACACCCGATGGCGCTGCTGCTTGACGAGCCTACGAACCACTTGGACCTTGATTCGATTCACTGGCTGCAGAGCTTTTTGAACTCGTATGACGGCGTCCTGATTGTGATCTCGCACGACCGGCATTTCCTGAACAGCATTTGCACCCATATCGCCGACATCGATTACCAAACCATCATCACCTACACCGGCACATACGATGACATGGTGGTGGCGAAGACGCAGATCCGGTCGCAAATCGAATCGCAGAATGCGCAGCGCGAAAAGAAGATTTCGCAGTTGAATGAGTTCATCGCACGGTTCTCGGCCGGCACGCGGTCAAGCCAAGTGCAGTCTCGACGTAAGGAAGTTGAGCGATTGCAGGTCACGGAACTGGCGAAATCAAATATCCAGCGCCCGTTCCTGAAGTTCGAGCAGAAGAGGCCTTCGGGGAAGCACATTCTTGAACTTGAAGGGGTGAGGAAGTCCTACGACGATACCGAGGTGATACAGGGCTTCACCGCCAGTGTGATCCGCGGGGAGAAGATCGCACTCATGGGCCGCAACGGCGCCGGCAAGACAACTCTGGTCAATGCACTGCTCGCGAATGCAGCGACGGTTGCCGAAGGCGAATTGCGCAAAACCAGCGGCTACGAAGGACCCTTTCTCAGTGGCGGCAAAGTCATCTGGGGGCACGAGGCCGCAGTCGGCTACTTTGCACAGGACCACAAGGCGCTCATTCAGCCAGGCATGACTGCGTTCGAATGGCTGCATCAATGGGACCCGTCAGCTGCCCACGAGGAAATTCGTGGTCTGTTGGGACAGATGCTATTTCCTCGGGAAGATGCCGATAAGAAAACGGAAGTGCTTTCCGGCGGCGAGGCGGCCAGGCTACTTTTCTGCAAACTGATGCTGCAGAAGCCGAACGTGCTGGTGTTCGACGAACCGACGAACCACCTGGACCTGGAATCGATCAATGCCCTGAATATCGCCTTGCAGCGCTATCAGGGAACGGTGCTGCTGGTTACGCACGATCACGACTTGATCGATGAAGTGGCCACGCGGATCTGGCACTTCGAAACCGACCACCGCATCACCGACTTCAAGGGCGCGTACGAGGAATACCAGACCGTAAACGCGTAACTTCCGCTCAATCTAAAAAGAAGAGCGATCGCCGAAGCGATCGCTCTTTTTGACGTGGCGCCGTTGTTCCACCGGCAAGTTTTTAGACGAATACTTCGCCGGGCAAGGCGGAAAGGGTTCGCGATTGCAAAGTGTTCAGCACAATCCGTTTTGGCTGTTCCGGGCCAAGTTGACTTACTTGCTTGCGTTCGATCTTCAGTTTGAGCGCTCGCTCGATCTGACGCAGGCTGAGAACCTCGGCTCCGGCCACTAGCGTCGAAGCGCGTCCTTGAGCGCCGGCGCGTCCGGTACGACCGACACGGTGGATGAAGTCCTCCGCCATGTTCGGCAAGTCGTAGTTGATGACGTGAGCCACGTCATCAACGTGCAGCCCACGCGATGCAACGTCGGTCGCAACCAGAATCTGGTAGCGGCCTTCCTGGAAGCCGTTGAGGGCTCCATTGCGTTGCGACTGCGAGCGATCGCCGTGAATCATGGCCACCGAGAAGCCATCGCGCACCAGATCTTTGGTGAGCCGTTCGGTTCCGCGTTTGGTACGTGCGAAAACGAGGGTTTGGCCTTTTTCTGCGTAGAGCAGTTGACGCAGAGCGTCGAGCTTTTCGGCAGGACGCACTTCGTAGGCTTCGAGCTTTACGCTCTCTGCCGGCTTAAGTGTCGAGCCAAGCGCCACGCGAACCGGGTTGCGCATGTAATCGTTGACCAGCGAGGCAACCGATTGTTCCAGGGTGGCGGAGAAGCACAAGGTCTGCCGTTGTTGCGGCAAACTTGAAACAATGCGCCGCAATGAAGGTAGAAAACCCATGTCGAGCATGCGGTCTGATTCATCGAGGACCAGCAACTTCACTTTGCTGAGGTCGGCGAAGCGGCGTTTCATGAGGTCAACCAGACGACCGGGGGTGGCGATGACCACGCCAGAGGCATTGCGGAGGGCCTGAATCTGCGCCTTCTCAGAGACTCCGCCGATAACCAGCGCGGCTGGGGCCAGATCCCGGCCTCGGAGTTTCTCGTACTCTTCATTGACCTGGATCGCGAGCTCACGGGTGGGTAGCAGAATCAGGGCGCTTACCTGCCGCCTAGGCGCTGCTTGGAGCATCTCGATGAGCGGTATGAGAAACGCCAGCGTCTTGCCGGTGCCCGTCTGGGCGGTTGCGAGAATGTCGTTGCCCTGAAGGGCGGGTTCGATAGCCAACGCCTGAATCGGGGTTGGAATGGTGAATTGGGCCGCCGCCAATTTCTGCTGTAAGCCAGCGGAAATGGCGAGGTCGGTAAACTTTGTGATCAAAATTGGTACTTTCTGGAGAGGTCTGTCATCAGGCGTACCCACACGGGTATCGCGGACTCTTATGCCGCTCACGTTAAATTTGGCGCTGAACTAAGAACGGTGGGCAGGAAAGGCGGAGATGAATCTGGTCGAAGAGTCGAACAACAAACTCGAAGTATCGAACCACCGCGTGACGAGCAAACCGTGACAATAGCGTCAAAAACAGTGTACCACGAAGCCAACAATTAGGAAGTTACTAGGGTAACCGTATAGATTCCCTCGTCTGACTTCCCATGCGGTTGTCATGGACGGGTTCGCCACTTAAATCGCCGGTCCGTCAGGAACCGCCGCAGCGCAAGCAAGCGGTATGGTTGATGAAGCGAACTGACTTACCCCCCAGATTTGCGGTGGAAATCGCTACTCTGAATTTCCGTATATCATCTAGCAATGGATATTCGGGTTTTTACAGAACGGCTTAATAGCTTGAGAGAAGAGATCCGAGATTTACAGGAGATGAACCTGCAGTTTCAAGAACAGGAACATCACACCCCGGCGGACGCGTCGGCTCACGACGCGCGTCGTTTACGCCTGGAGCAGATTCGTGACGAACTGGCGCAAATGAAGCAAGCACGGTTCACCGTACAGTCCCGGTAAGTCGAGACGATCCTCGTACCTAGTTCCCGTAGTAATTCGCAGTAGTTCATGACTTACGCTCGACGTTCAACTTCCACAAGATTTTCCTAAACATTCCCAACCAGGTTTCAGCGTCATCTCCCTGCATATCCATGCGACGAATCATGCGGCGGAGTTTCATGCGCGTGGAATCCTCCAGCTTCGGCTTGACGTATCCGCTGATGCGCAATGCTTCGAACCATGCGGTCGTGATCCGCTCCAAATCGACCGGAGGGACTACGGGCGCAGGCTTCGATTGCGCGTTAGCGGAGGCGTTGCGGCTTAATTCGTAAAGGCAGACTGCAACCGCCTGCCCGAGGTTCATCGAGATGTGGTCTTCTCGCGTAGGGATGTTGATCAACCAATGGCAATGGCTCATATCTTCGTTGGAGAGACCGTATTTTTCGGACCCGAACAGAAGAGCCACACGCGCGGAAGCAAAATGCTTCCTGATGAGTTTTGCACCCTGCGCGAGAGGTCGAAGTGGGTGGTGCAGGTCCCGGTGCCGAATTGCGGTCGTGCCGACCACCAATGAGCAGTCAGAAACCGCGTCTGCCACAGTTTCGTATTCCTGAGCGGCGGCCAGCAGACTGGCGGCGCCTACTGCGGACCGCGCCTCGCGAAACGCAACTTTGTAAGGATTGACCAAGCGAAGATGGAGGCAGCCAAAATTGCTCATCGCTCGCGCAGCGGCTCCGATGTTCAGGGGATTCCGCGGCGACACCAGCACAACTCGCAAGCGATCCAATTCAGGGGTGGGAGGCAATCGAGAACATTTTACGCCATCGTCTGATGGAGGGCTCACTTCGGAGGTTCTCAGCGGGATTGGGTGCGATGAGGCTTCAAATCCTCTGACACTCTGGGCACCAGAAGGTGACGCGGGCATCGAGGCCCTGTTTACGGGACAGGATGGCGGTGCCGCATGCCCGGCAAGGTTCCCCAGCGCGGCGGTAGACCCAGAGACGCTGAGACGGGTCGGCCCGGCGGGTAGTGCGGCGAAAGCCGGTGTAAGTGACAATCCCGTCGCCCGACTGATTCCCAACGTTCGCAAGCATGAATTTTCTGGCAGCCGATACCAGTTCGCGGATTTCTTCTTCACCGAGGCTGGAAACGATGCGAAACGGATTTACTCGCGCGGCAAAGCAGACTTCTGATTTGTACACGTTTCCCAATCCTGCGACGAGCGATTGGGTCAACAGCGCGACGCCGATTTCTGTATCTGCGCGGGAACGGAGGCCTTGAATCGCCAACTCCTCGTCGAAATGGGCCGCGAGAACATCTTCTCCCAGCCGGTTGAAACCCGGCCTCCGTTGCAGACTTGCGGAGGTATGAAATTCGGCAACAGGAACCTTGAATGCCACGGCGATAATTTTTTCTGTCGCGATCGAAATGCGCATATCGATGCGTGGCCGGCGCCATTTTTCACCGGGGCGGTAGATGTGCCAACTTCCGCTCATCAGCATGTGGGTCAATAAAATCAGATCGCCAGAAAAACGGATTGACATCCATTTTCCAGAAGCTGACACCGATTCCACCGTTCGACCTCTTAGAGGCTTGTCTTCGTTGATGCGAGCCAAGTGAGGAAGAACCGTTTCGAATCCGGTTACGGTTTGTCCGGCCAGAGCTCGGTTGAGGGTGCGGGCAGCCCGGAAGATGGTGTCTCCCTCAGGCACGCTGGCTATCTTCCTCTTCCTCGGGTTCTTCTTCCACATCGATCGGCAGGGCAGTGGGCGCGACGCGCCGCATCTGAAATCCCAGCGCCGTGTTGACGAATCCCGCGTCCTCCAAGAAACGTGCGATGAAGTGCTGTCCGGCGGGCTGATCGTTGACGGTCGATATGAGAAGGCCCTGCTTTCGGCTCTGGCGCCGGACTGCGATCTCTGCCAACTTGCGCGAAATCTCGCGCGCGAACAGGCTTAACTCTGGTTCGTTTTCCGGTAAAAACACGAGGATGGACGGATTGCGACGTCGCAAGAACGCCGAAAGTTGCCCGTTCACAAGAATGACACTCGCTCCCGAGGTCCGGGTGAGGGCATGCAGGGCTTCTGGCTCCTTCGAGTCAACTTTCGGCCACGGCAAAAGAGCGCCATAAGGATTGGCTGGGTCGGAAGCTGCCAGGTTTACCGCCTCGGGCTTTTCGGGGTCGGCCCGCAATCCACGAAGCATATCGACTGCGGCAGTCATGGCAAACTGGGCCGCGCCCATGCCCGCTACGAACAATCCACGACGAATCCATCCGCCGTCCTCCATGGTTTTGAGGGCGGGATAGATGGTCGGATAACCGCCGGGAAGATTCTCTGCGGCGGCGGTCTCGCGCATCACAATGCCATTGCGTACGAGCAACTGCTGCGCCATATTGGCAATCCAGTTCGTCGGCGTCACGGTGGCGGAGGCGCGTTGACGAACCAGAGACCATCGACCTTGAGTAGGGGAACCGCCGGTTGTACGAGATCGCAGGCGCCGCAGAAATTGCACCGATCCCGGCGGGCCGTCGGAACTGACGCCGCGGGTGCGTTTCGAGTCGGACGGGGAGATCAGCGCCCGAAGCGGATGAAAAGTGTCATTGGTAACTAATCCAGCCCACACCAACTCCCAAAGCGCATCAAGCGTGTCGCCGGGAAATCCGTCGCCCGAAGCCTCGTGCAAAGCAGCGAAGAAAGAAGCGCCCTGTTCTTCCAGAACCTTCACGATCTGTTGAGATCGTTCCGAGAGCGCCGGCGGTTCGGACCCTGGCATTTCGGGACGCTGCAGCAATGGCAGTGATTCGGTCAGGTAAAGCGCGACCCGACCATCGCGCTCTCCATTGCGCTCGATGCCGACCCAAGCGACCTCCCCAGCCGCCATCAGGGCGTCCAAGTCGGCCGAACGGTAGTCCAGGATGCGAGCGGGCAGGATTTCACGCTCCAGTTCAGACGCCAGCAGCGGCGCACCTTGCAGACTTTCGATCGTATCGAGCAAGGCATCCATGCCGCGCCGTTTGACCGTGACGCCTTGCCAGCGAGTCAGAAAGCGCGCAAAGGTTCGCTGCTCGACCGGCTCAATTTCCCGCCGCAGCCGGGCAAGAGTTTTGCGGCGGACCTGGCGGAGGAGTTCCGGATCGCACCATTCCCGATGCCGGCCATTCGGGCGAAATTCACCCTCCAGAAGTTTGCCATGAGCGTGCATGGCAGTGAGGATCGGTTCAACTGTCGCTTGAGGCAGGTCGAAACGATTGGCAACTTCCGATGTAGTGAACGGTCCGTGGGTGCGGGCATATCGGCGAACTAATTCAGTAAGAGGCTCGGGAACGCGCTCCAGAAAAACTTCAGCGATTCCCGGCGGGAGTGGAATTCCCAAAGCATCACGATATCGCCCCGCATACTCGACCGCGATGTATCTGACCTGGCCGCCAATGCGAACTCGCACCGCGCGCCGCGCATTCATCAAGTCGTGGATCGACGCTGCCACGGTAGAGTCTGTGGTGCGCGGAGCGATCTCAGCCTCGGAAAGGTCTCCCAGTTTAAGCAGGAGATCGTGAAGAGCATCGGCATGCCGCGCCTGATAGTCAGGGTCAATGGCCTGTAGTTGCGCCTCAACTTCTTCCAGCGCGGTCAGATCGAGGAGTTCGCGGAAATCCGTGCTGCCCAACAACTCTTCAAGCTGAGTCTGATCGATAGATAAGGCTTGGGCGCGGCGCTCCGCCAGCGGCGCATCGCCTTCGTAGATGTAGTTCGCAATGTAAGAAAAAAGGAGTGCAGACGCGAATGGCGAAGGTTTGGCCGAGTCGATCGTAGTGACGCGAATGTCGCCTCGCTGAATCTGTTTAAGAATGTTGGTGGCTGCCGGCAGATCAAACACGTCGCGAATGCATTCGCGATAAGTTTCGAGAAGAATAGGGAAGGATGAATAGCGAGAGGCTACTGCCAGAAGATCCGCCGCTCGCTTGCGCTGTTGCCAAAGGGGTGCCCGCACTCCGGGACGCCGTTTGGGCAGCAAGAGTGCCCGCCCGGCGGCTTCGCGAAATTTAGCGGCGAAAAGAGACGTACTGCCGAGTTGCCGTAAGACCAGGTCTTTCAACTCGCCTGCGGTCGGGATCAGCATCTCCGACTCGAGTGCCTGTTCGCTGTCCGGCAAACGCAACACGAAGCCATCGTCCGACCACATCGATTCGACTTCGATTCCATGCTCGGCCCTGAGCCGTTCGGAAACCGCCATGCACCAGGGAGCGTGAACTCGGCTGCCAAAGGGCGTGAGCACACAGATGCGCCAGTCGCCAAGCTCGTCACGACAACGCTCGATCAGAATTTCCTGGTCGCTTGGAATCTTGCCGGTGGCAGCTGCCTGGTCCTCCAGGTACCGAAGCAGGTTTTCCGCGGCATTGGCGTCCAGGCTGTGATCTTCCACCAATTTCGTGAACGCCACAGGGCGCGGAAGGCTCAGCAACTCCCGCGTCATCTGTCCGATCTGTTCACCGAATTCTGAAGGGCGTCCCGCCGTATCGCCGTGCCAGAAAGGCATCTTGCCGGGCTCGCCGGGAGCTGGAGTTACCGTCACACGATCGTGACTGATGTCTTCAATCCGCCATGTACTCGCGCCGAGGATGATGGTGTCACCTGCGCGACTCTCGAATACCATTTCCTCGTCGAGTTCGCCGACTCGAGCCCCCTTGGTTGCTCCGGAAAGGAACACGCCAAACAAACCACGATCTGGGATGGTTCCACCGTTTACGACTGCGACGCGCCGTGCTCCTTCGCGTGAGGTCAATCGGTTACCGACGCGATCCCAGGTCAGGCGGGGCCGCAGTTCGACAAACTCGTCTGACGGATAACGGCCCGAGAGCATATCGAGAACGCTGTCAAAGATCGGCCGGGTCATGGCGGCATACGGGGCGGCCTTACGCACCACGGCAAACAGTTCATTCACATCCCAGGAGTCCATCGCCACCATTGCCACAATTTGCTGCGCGAGGACGTCTAGTGGATTACGTGGATAGTGCACGGACTCAACTTTGCCTTCGTACATGGCGCGCGTGATGGCGGCACAAGCCACCAAGTCGGCGCGAAATTTGGGATAAATGACCGCCTGGCTTGTGGCTCCGACGTGGTGACTGGCGCGCCCCACGCGCTGCATGCCGCTTGCGACCGATGGGGGCGCTTCGATTTGAACCACCAGATCAATGGCGCCCATGTCGATACCGAGTTCTAACGAAGAAGTCGCGACCAAGCCTTTCAGCATCCCCATCTTCAGCCGGTCTTCAATCTCTTTGCGCTGCGACAGCGCCACGCTGCCATGATGCGCTCGAACCAGGATTTCGCCGGCCAGTTCGTTGACGGCCCCCGAGATCCGTTCGGCCAGCCGCCGGCTGTTCACGAAGATCAATGTCGAGGTGTGGGTTCGCACTAACTCGAGCAGCTTGGGATGGATCGCGCTCCAGATCGAAGGCCGCACCGGTGCTTGGGAAGCAGGCCCGCTCGGCAATGGATCGAGTTCATCCAAACGGGCCATGTCTTCCACCGGGACTTCAATCCGAAGGTCGAGGCGCTTAGGTTCGCTGGCATCGACGATCGTAATCGGCCGGTACCGCACTCCCTCGGCAGCGCCTTCAAACTCTGAAAAGACCTGTTCGGAAGCATTCTGTGCAGTTGTTTTTCTAGCTGGCGCAGAAATGGCACCTCCGAGGAAGCGCGCCACTTCTTCGAGAGGTCGTTGCGTTGCCGAGAGCCCGATCCGCTGCAGAGGGTGGTCGCAAAGATGTTCCAGCCGTTCAAGCGACAATGCCAGATGCGAGCCTCGCTTCGTGGGAACTAGCGCGTGAATCTCATCGAGCACGACGGTTTCGATCGATCGAAGTACTTCGCGGGCGTTCGAGGTGAGCAGCAGATACAGGGACTCGGGCGTGGTGATGAGAATATCCGAGGGATGCCGCGCGAAGTGGGCACGCTCTCCGGGAGGCGTGTCGCCGCTTCGAATGGCAACGCTGGGCAAGTGAAACGGTGTCCCCAGTTTCTGCGCCATTTGCGAGATGCCGACCAGGGGAGATTGCAGGTTTCTCTCAACATCCACGGCCAGGGCTTTAATCGGCGAGATATAGAGAACGCGGCAGCGCTTATCTTTTTCGGGAACCGGGGCAAACATCAGGCGGTCAATGCATGACAGAAAAGCCGCCAGGGTCTTGCCGCTGCCCGTGGGGGCCAAAATGAGGGTCGAATCACCGCGAGCAATCGCCGGCCAACCCATGGTCTGAGGCTTGGTCGGCCCAGGAAAGACGGCTTCGAACCACTTGCGAACTGCAGGGTGAAATAGAGCAAGGGGATCCGCGGGGATCGGCGCTTTGTTGCTGGATTTGGCCCGCCTGCTCATCTCTCTATTAGACTGCATTGGCGCAAACCGCGCTACTAGCGGGGCCTCAGGCGCGAGGGGTTTTGTTTAGTGCTGCACAGCTTATGGCCGAATTTACTTTGTGCCAGCAGCCTTCACCATTGCGGGCACGATGAACTTCGCGATGTCAGGTTGCGTCCAGACCTCTTTTCCGCCCATTAACTCCAGGCGATTCATGGTGACAGTCATCTGGTTCCGATCCACTTCCACCATAAGATAGTGGTAGTTCACTCCCTTTCCCTGAAAGAGGTCTGTCGATCGTCGCTCGACCACGTAGGGATGCGCGCCACCGCCGCCAGTGACGAAGTAAGTAATGCCTGCATGTTCGTGGCGTTCATAGTTATGCACGTGTCCGGCAAAAACCACGATGCGAGCGCGCATCTTCCTTTGCCGCTCTTCGAGCATCGCCGCCAGCATCCGTTCGGGAGAGCGGGCGGAATGGCCACCGCCGAACATCCTGTCGGTTGAGCTGGTGAAGGGCGGGTGGTGCATCACGATCAAGACAAAATCGACATCCGGGGGAAGGGTGTCCAGCCTCTCCTTTAACCATGTACCCTGCGGACCCGTGGTCTCGTCGAGGGCACTATCGAGGGCGACAAGGAGCGTATTAGCGGCGCGCACCGAGTAATAGCGGTTATTTTTCAGGTCGGGAAAGCGGCG
This sequence comes from uncultured Acidobacteriaceae bacterium, assembly GCA_963708575.1. Taxonomy (GTDB): domain Bacteria; phylum Acidobacteriota; class Terriglobia; order Terriglobales; family Acidobacteriaceae; genus DASVWZ01. The sequence goes on along the minus strand of CAVPTB010000007.1, from coordinate 1,759,964 downwards.
AAAGTAGTTTCCCAGCCCGACCTTCTCATCGCCCTGCAGTTCATGATTGCCGATCGCCGGATACACCGGAATATGCTGATCCCTCCAAACCGTGGTTTCTGCATCCCAGATGCTCCAGTCATTTGGGTCGTATCCCCGGTAAACGAGGTCGCCTCCAATGGAAATAAACGCCGGTTTGGCATCGGCGATGGCACGCACCAGCGTTTTCCGAATCTCGGGATTCGAGGCATCGGTGTTCTTTGGATCGGTGAAGCGCGTGTCGCCATAGGCCACGAATCGGAATGGAAGGCTGACCTGCTGCTGCAATTCGACCGGTTGAGTTTGTGCTGCAGCGAAGGTGGCAGATGTTAGCGTCGTCAATGCCAGAAGCCACAAAGCCGTTCTCATAGTGAAAAGTTCGCCTTCCTCAAAAGCCTATCATCGTCCCGAAGCGTGATTCGCCGCTGCGCCGTTCGAGGATAATTAAGAAGTCGAACGACCCATTCAATATTTGTTTTCCCATCTGTCAATTCGGATCATAAATTGTTCTCTTGACTCAAAAATGACGAGAGGTTCACGAACCGAACTCCGTGTTTTACGAGTCTAAGTCCCGTGAACCGCGACAGGGCTGGCACACGGCCGGCGCATACCTATCATTTGAGGCGGGAACAATGGGTCCCGAGGCCTCTGGCGACCGTTTTCGAATTTTTCGCGCGTCCCGACAACTTGCAGGCTATCACCCCGAAATGGCTTGATTTTCGCATTCTGGAATCCCCGACCGGCCTCTCCAAAGGATCTCTTATCCGGTATGTCCTCCGCTGGCACGCCTTGCCCATAAGGTGGAAGACCGAGATCACCGAGTGGGAGCCACCCCACCGCTTCGTTGACACGCAGATATCGGGTCCGTATGCGCTGTGGCGTCACGAACACCAATTCAACGTCATGGGTAACGGCACGATGATTCGCGACCACGTCGAGTATGCCTTATACCTATGGCCTATTTCCGCTGCCGGCCACCGGCTTATCGTCGCCAAGGATCTGAAGCGTATCTTCGATTTTCGCGCCGAACGGCTTCAGGAGTTATTGGGGAAGCGGGACAGGCCGGCGATTCGCGCCTGAGCGGTTGTTTCCGTCGACAACTTTTCCATTTGCAACGGGTTTACGCCTGCTTGCTGTTCGTCTAACAACCCGGAAAACAAATCTCTCATCCATTTGTGTGGAGCAGAGTAGATCGAATATCGCCATGGCTTATCTCCGATTTGTCACCTCATTTACGAAGCTTGACGTATTTGCAAGATTGTTTACGTTCATTCCTTTTATTGCCGCCATCAACTATTTCGGATCAGCCGCGGCGGCGAGTCCCACGGAGAGTTAGATCGAACGTGATCGAGAGCCTGACCAAACCATCGTGGGATATCTGTGTTCGCCTCCATTTGAAGCGCTCCGCATACTTCTTTCTGCTTACGCTTTTGGCTACCACCTCCCTTTGCGCGGGGTGCAATCGCAAGCAGCCGACGGCACCGAATGGCAAGGCGATATTTGCCAGGGATTGTACGTCGTGCCATCGGTCGAACAGCGGCAGCCGCGCCCCGGTGCCTGCTGTGCTGCGACAGATGCCGCAGTCGCACATTCTGCGGACGCTCGATACGGGGCTCATGAAAAGCGAAGGCGCTCAGCTGAAAAGGGAAGAACGGGTGGCGGTGGCGCAGTATCTGGGCAGGCCTGACATGTCTCCCGACGCGCTTGCCAAAGGGGTCTGTCCACGCGATCTGGATCCACCAGCGAATTCACCGGTCTGGCGCGGTTGGGGAGTCGATGTCCGCAACACTCGATATCAACCAGCATCCGTGGCGGGCCTGACGGCAGATCAAGTTCCCAAACTAAAGCTGAAATGGGCGTTTGGATTTCCTGGTGCATACGCCACTTTCGGACAACCGACCTCGTATGCGGGAACCCTCTTCGTCGGCAGCGAAGACGGTACCGTCTATTCGATCGATGCTGCTACCGGGTGTACCTGGTGGACGTTCAAAGCCGCTGCAACCGTCAAGACAGCCATTTCGATCGGGAGCAACGGTCAGACAGCTTTTTTTGGAGACACCAGCGGAAACGTCTACGCGGTGTCAGTGTCAGCAGGCAATGTGATTTGGAAGGTACGTCCCGATCCGCATCCGTTGGCGCGCATCACCGGGTCGCCGCTGCTTGTCGGTGATCGGTTGTACGTTCCAATCTCCTCCGGAGAAGAGGGCGCCGCGGTTGACCCGCACTATCCCTGCTGCAATTTTCGCGGCAGTCTGGTGGCGTTGGACAGTAACACCGGCAAGCAGATATGGAAGGCCTACACCATCCAGGAGGCTGCGAAGCTCAGGCGCAAGAGCGCGTCGGGAAAGCAATTCTGGGGACCATCGGGGGCGGCCGTCTGGTCTTCTCCCACCGTCGACGTGAAGCGGCACGCGGTATACGTGGCCACGGGAAACGATTATTCCGATCCGGCAACTACAACATCGGACGCCGTTATTGCTTTCGACCTGGAGTCGGGCAGGCTGCTGTGGTCGCGGCAACTGACTGCCAACGACCTTTGGAACATCGCTTGCGTCGCAGACGACAAGTCTAACTGTCCTTCCAAACGGGGCAATGACTTTGATTTCGGTGCGCCGCCACTTCTGCGCCATGTTCCGGGCTTCGGTGACGTCCTGCTCGCAGCGCAGAAGTCGGGTGTGGTTTACGCACTCAGCCCTGATCGCAAGGGCGAAATCCTTTGGCAAAAGCGTCTGGCGCGTGGCGGCCCGCTCGGCGGCATTCAATGGGGCGGCGCATCCGATGGGCATTACGTCTATTACCCGATCTCCGATTGGCAGGATTCCAGCCTTTCTGGCGGAGGGCTTTACGCGCTTAAGCTCAAGGATGGCGCCAAGGCATGGTACGCAGCCCCCGCGAAAGCCGACTGCGCCTCGGTCGTTGGCTGCAGCGCAGCCCAGATGGCCCCTCCAACCGCGATCCCGGGTGTTGTGTTTTCCGGATCCCTCGATGGGCATCTCCGCGCTTATAGTTCACAGAGCGGCGCGGTGCTTTGGGATTTCAGCACCCTGCAGGATTTTCAAACCGTCAACGGCGCGATCGCACATGGCGGTTCTTTAAACGGATCAGGTCCAACGGTAGTCGGCGGCATGGTCTTCGTGAACGCCGGGTACACAAATGCGATCGCCGGGAATGTGCTGTTGGCCTTTTCAGTGCCGGATGATTCGCAGTAGCTAGCCCCTGTCCGGCGGGATGAAAATGTCGCAGAAAAAGGCGAGAAGCAGGTACCGGAACTAACCCGTTCCGGCTACCTGCCTTGAAGATGGGATACTCGAGGGCAAATCTTGTAGGCTGAGAATAAGTCTGCCCAGTTACGTGAGCAATGCAGCCAATCCTGTAGGTGCCGTCAGGATTGCTCTGTAGAATGACGCGCCTCTGTGAATTTCATATTCCTCCGCCTTGCGGAGCGACCGCAGGAGCCAAGGTGACTGGTTGAGGTTGAGGCTGCACGGCCTCTTCCGTCGGCTCTTTTGTGTAAAGAGCCACCGCAGTGGCACGCTGCCAGAAGCGGACCGCCAGGAAGAAGATCAGGATGAGTTGGCTGACCAGAAACGCTCCGATCACGCTCGCGCTCGGCACCGCAACATTCCAGAACCAAAGTCCGATCGCAAAACCAGCAATGCCAATAATCGAAATGGCCACATAGCTTCCCAGCAGTGCGCCGAGATTGGCCCGCATCCGTCGCCAACCTGACCCAACGGACCTGCGGACTGCTTTTTGATCCATGAGAACAACATCGATTTCCGCCAGGTCAAACCAGATACGGAAAAAGGTCAGGGCGAGGAAAATAACGATCAAGCAACCAAGCTGCACCCAGAAGGGAAGCGCTTCGTAGGAAGTCGCATCGGCGGCTTTGACCAAGGCGGTCTGGATCGCGGAGAGAATTCCAACCGCAATTCCGGCAAGGATCGCGAACATAATGGAGAGACGAAAGAATCGCCAGACATTTCGTCCGCTGGCGCGATAAAACTCTTCACGCGAGATCCGGTGATCAGATGCATAGCCGAGCAGCACACCCGGCAAGAACACCATGGTCAGCACAAAAAAGACAATAGCCAGCATCATGGCGGGAAGTGACGACGCTTGCACAGGCCCGAACTCCGGACGCGATAGCATCTCGACGAAAACGGCCAAGTCGAAACCATGGACCAGACCGTCTGCGTACAGGCTGTGGTCGAGCAATGCGCGGGCGTGCTGAGTGAAGGCGGCGGTCCCCATGACGGCTAATACCAGATTCAGCAGATAAAACCAGACGATGTAGCGTTTGTTGCGGCGGACAATGGATGCGCCGCCGGAGAAGATATTTTTCTGTGCATGCATACGCGCGATCTCCTAGACCATCCACCAGGCCATAAGCTGGCCAATCATCTGGGTCAGGAAAGTCCAATAGTTATTGAGCTTACGAGTGGCCTTTCCGTTCTCTTCATCCAGTTTGCTGTTATTGAAGTTGTTGCGATCAAAAAAAATCTTGTGGTCGGGATCGACTTCAACCGAGGCGAACTTCGCTTTCTTCTGGTAGGTGTAGCGAATCCAACGATCCTGTCCATCCCAGTGCTCACGTACCCGGTCACCGTTATCGAATGTGATCACAACGTCGACGGGAAACACAAAATCTTCTTTGCGGTGAATCACCACGTTGGTTACGTATTCGGTTTCACCCTTCTTTTCTTTGAAGTCTTCCCGATACCAATTCACCGGATCCGACTGAGCTCTCAGCACCTCGTAGTCCAGTACCTGCGACCCGTATACCGCCTGATTGAAATACCAGCGCAGGTCCTTACCCGAAACCTCTTCAACGGTCTTCAGGAAATCTTCTTTCGTAGGATGGGTGAACCGGTATCGCATGAAGTAGGTGTGCATGGCGTTGCGCATCGTGTCTTCGCCGATGACTCCTTCCAGGGTCAGCAGCACGATCGCCGTCTTTCCGTAGGTGATTCCCCCGTACGATCCGTAGGACGCGTACTGCCAACCGTTGCGGGCCATGGGGTCACGATCAGCTACACCGAGATAACTCAGCCGCTGCATCTCCCGTTCTCCCATGGTGATGCCCCACTGATTCATGATTGAAGTTCGCGGGCCCAGAATGTCGTCCATGATTTTGACTTCGGTGTAGCTGTTGATTCCCTCGTCCATCCATGCATCTTCGAACTCGTTGGTGGCAACCATGCCATACCAATACTGGTGCCCAAATTCGTGTTCCACAACCAGTTCAGGTTCGTAGAGTCCTTTAGGCATCCACCAGTTCGTGCCACCGGTAATGAATGTGGGATATTCCATGCCCTCGGCGGCCGAGCCAGCTTCAGGATCGACCAGCGTGATGGTTTTGTAAGGGTACGGTCCGTACCAGCGATCGAAATGATCGAGCGTCTGCTTGAGAATGAGCGCATGGCGTTCTTCCTGATCAAGGTGCGCCGGTTGCATCATGATGGTCAGTTTCACCGGTCCCATACTTCCCTGGTAGCTGTCTTCGTAGACTTTGTAATGGGGGCTGGCTGTCCAGGCAAAATCGTGGATGTCGTCGCCGTGGTAGGCGACCGTCTTAGTGCCATCCGCGTTGTTAACGTCGCTGACCTTGATGCCGCTGGCCCCGACTACTTCGAATTGCGGAACGGTGATTTTTACGTCATACACGCCGAAGTCTGCAAAGAATTCAGTAGCCCCGTGGAACTGATGGCAATTCCATGCGCCGTGCCACCACACACCAACCTTGGGGAACCATTGTCCGGCCAGCACAAAATCCCGCTTCCAACCAGTCCGCTCCAGGGTTTCGGGGAACTGATCGTGGAAGACAATCTTGAATTGCACATACCCGCCGGCAGGAATTGCCTTGGGCACCTTTATCTGCACCACACTTTTGTCATCCGTGTTGTTATCGTCCGGGTGGACGAACTGGAGTTGCGAGGTAAGATCTCCTTGTCCAACCACCTCAAAGCTTTTAATTTCCTCGGCGCCCGCATTTTTCTTATCCCACTTCTCGAAGCTGGTATCGCGAGTGCCGTCCCGTTTGGTCTCCTTGATCCACGTGGCATTCGGCTGAAACCCGTTCAAATAAAGATGGAAAGGAAACGTATCCAAGGTCTGCCCGGTCAGGTTGTGGTAGGTGAGTAGCTCGGTCGCGTCTACGGTGTGGCTCTTCGCGTCGTATTTGGCCTCGATTTCGTAATGCACCACTCGTTGCGACATCGGGGTCGAGGAGTTAATGGCGGAAGTAGTATCAGGAATCGCCGGTGAAGAAGCGGAGTTCTGCGCCATCGCTGGAACCACGAGAATAGTCGCCAGTAGGCCCAGGACTGCCGACCGCCGTCGTGACATAAGTAGCACCTCTTGAAGGTATTAGAAGACTGCAGCTGGGAATCATACAGCAAGCAGACAATTACACGCCCAGACTCGGCTGCTGACATGAGTGTTACGAGGGTTACGGGAAAGATGTTCCGGTGGTCGAACTACCGACACTTTCTTAAGGGAAGCTGTATCCCGGCTTCAATTCGCACCGGTAAGCCTTGCTTTGGTCCCTTCCTGTCGTTAGCGAGCAGTCCGCCCAGCTGAGGCAGAGGCTTGGGCCCATAGGGAAAACGATTGATTCCCCGTTCAACTCAGCCTCGACGCTCGGACCTTCCGCCGACGCCGCCAAGCTGAAGTTGAAAACCTGTCCAAAGACAAGCGGATAAGAGTCCCTCACCAAATCGCTCACCGTAGGGTGGACGACTTCTGCCTCCACAAGGTAGGTCGCGGTATCGGACCAATTTCTGACTGCGACAGCAATGGTGCGGCCACCTCGCGAGAAGCCGTCGGATTCTATCTTGGTGAATGGGCATGGACCAGCCATGCATGACACGCGGGCATTACGGAATTCGTTACCTATACCGGCATCCATCGTTGTCGACGCAATCGACGCTTTCCACTTTCCATCCGGAGAGCAGGGCGGACGTCCGTGACAGGGAGTGTTACCGGTGTTTTGTACCTCGAAGGTTTTGACCACGCTGCCCACGTCTACTGTCGTGTAGGTCTTAACGGTGTAGCGCACTCGCACGTTGCTGACCTTTATGACGGGGTGGTTTGGGGGAGGCATCTCCTGGCGGTTCTTAGCAGCCATGTGGGCGATATAGAGCTCGTCTCCCGCCGTCACCATGGCGTCCAGGGGATCGTAGCCAGAGTGGCGAAATCTCAGAACAATTTTCTGTCCGCGCTTAATCTGGACCGGCAGCCGCATCCAGAAAAATCCCGCTCCGTCGGACTTCGTGATAAGGCTTATCGAATCATCGCCCGGTGGAGCTTGAATCTCTGGGCTTATGTCCACATCCGCTATCGGGAGTTCCTTGCGGGAATCGCTGGCCTGGGTAATGACAGCGCCCTTTAATGTGATGGGACGGCGCGCTGCGCGCCGCGCTCTGATCACAAGTGTTGCGGTGACCAAGAGTCCGACCGCGACCACGACGCTGACCCAAATTACTGCTTTCCGTGTCTTCTTCATTCAGTGATCGATACGCGCCCTATGACAAGGGAATCACTCGTCGGGACCTCGAAATAACAGATTTCCATCTATACTTGATGAAAGCCCGATGAAGATTTCCCGTCGCGAATTTTGGCAACTCGCTTGTGCCAGCGTTCCTCTCGTCTGGCGCGGTTGGCCGGCCTTCGCCGCCGATAACCCCGCAACCTGCACGATACCGCTTCCCGGGCAGACTGCGCTAGTCCCGGAAGACGATGCTTTTTTAGAAGAAATGGAAAAGGCTAATTTCCAGTTCTTCTGGGAGCAAACGAATCCGCAAACCGGGCTGATCAAGGATCGTTCAAAGGTTCAGGGGACTGATAATTCGATCGTTGGCAGTACCGCCGCCACAGGTTTTGGTTTGACTGCGATCTGCATCGCGCATAAGCGTGGGTACGTCGAATATCCCGACGCGCGAAACCGCGTACTCGCTACATTGCGATTTCTTTGGAAGAAGCTTCCCACCCATCGAGGATTCTTCTTTCATTATGCAAACATCAATACCGGCGAGAGAGTATGGGACTCCGAAGTCTCTTCCGTGGATACCGCCATATTGCTGTGTGGAATTCTCACCTGTCGCCAGCATTTCGAGCACGTCGAGATCGATAATCTCGCGCAAGAGATTCTCAACCGCGTCGACTGGACGTGGCTGTCCGAAGACACAACACTCTTGCCCCATGGTTGGAAGCCGGAGTTCGGTTTCCTGCCCTATCGCTGGGACTACTACAGCGAGTTGATGATGATGTATTTGTTGGGACTGGGATCGTCGAGTCATCCGCTCGGCGTTGACGCGTGGAACGCGTGGAAGCGAACTTCGTTCGAATATGACGGCTTGCGCTACATCGGATCTTTTGCGCCGCTCTTCGTGCATCAGTATTCGCAGGCTTGGTTTGACTTCCGCGGTAAGCGAGACAAGTACGCCGATTATTTTCAGAATTCGGTGATCGCCACCGAAGCGCACCGCCGCTTCTGCCTGGAACTCTCAAAGCAGTTTTCCGATTACGGCGATGATCTGTGGGGAATAACCGCCTCGGACTCCGACAAAGGTTATGTAATCTGGGGCGGGCCCCCATCAATGGGTCCGATCGATGGATCAGTGGTTCCGAGTGCCAGCGCCGGATCGCTTCCGTTTCTGCCTCAACCGGTGATGCGCGTGCTCAGAAATATCCGCACCCGCTATCCGGCCGCGTGGAGTAGGTACGGGTTCGTCAACGCTTTTAATCCGCTCAAGAATTGGTATGACAGCGATGTGGTGGGAATCGATACCGGAATTTCAATGCTGATGGCGGAAAATGCGCGAACCGGTTATGTATGGGATAGCTTCATGAAGAATCCGGAGGCCAAGCGCGGCATGGCCAAAGCGGGTTTCATTTCCTCACAGCCTGGCGCGGTGACGACGAGGTAACCGCATCCTCCAAGGTGAGTGTTTTTATACCGACCGAAAGGGCATCTCTATCCCACAATCCCGATCAGCCGCAGCAGACAAACCACTGTCACCACTGCTACGGTGAACGTGACCGTATACTCAGCGAACGTGATGATTCGAGTGTCTTGTTCCTCGATCACTCGGTCCATTCGTGGTGCCCCCTTTTTCCTGCGATCGGACTACATACCAGCAATTGAGCTCGAAACGCTCGAGAATACGTTGTTGGCGTTGCTGCCGATCAACCGGATTGTTCCGACGACGATCACCAGGATGACCGCCAGCATAACCGCATACTCGGCAATGTCCTGCCCGTCCTCTTCGTGCCACACTCTCGTCCAAAAGTTCTTCATAGCCCCCTGCCCGGTGTTCAGATTTTTGCTGCTAATTCCCCCAAAGGTGGATCTAGATTGCCTGACTGGGCGGACGCCGTAAATGGCCCTTTTGTGCCCTCAACTTACCCCGGATGAGGTATTGGTGACTTTGGTCACCCGGGCGGCCCGCGGGCCGAAGGAAATCAGCTGGTTACCTTGGAAGTTTGACCGGTCCTTTTAGACTGTGTTATTCGTGAATTACACTGGGATAGTCTTTCTTTTCAACGTGACTAGATAATGGAACTGCTGTTAAACGGATTTTGGGCCTTTCTGGCTGTGTCGGTTCTGTATGGCTGGAACCGCCGGCGACGTATATCGTCAGCGCGGCCCGGTTTCATTACTTTGGCCTGCCTCTTGGCACTGTTGTTCCCAGTGATTTCGGCCTCCGATGATCTGCACGCCATGCGTCCGGAGATCGAAGACTCATCGAGTAGCCGCCGCTTCCTGCGTCAAGGAAACTTAGACCGGGCGAGCCATCAGAATCTGGTTGATCCGCCGGCCTTACCAGCGGCCAGTTTGCCGGCTTTCGCCCTCATACAAACTTCGACTCTGGCGCTTCCCCAAGCGTCCTGTGCAGGATCGCTCTGCCCCCGCTCTGTTAAGAGTGGCCGGGCCCCACCTTCCTTCGTGATCTCCTGATTCGCTTTACCCTTGATGTTTAGCAGGTAGAGCAGCTCATCCACCGTATGACGAGGCAGTGTGCGGCTGAACTCCATCTCGCCACCGCCTTACCGGTCGCCTCCAAGGTTGGCGGAGTTACGAATGCGGAACGTGTACCTTCGATTGGCAGTTTTTCTACTTGTTGCAGGCGTGGCCCGCGAGGCCGGCGCACAACAAGCGCTCACCTGGGACGAGGTGCGCCAGCGTTTTGAGTCGAGCAACCCTGCTCTGTTGGCGGACAAACTCAGCATCGATGAGTCCAAGGCGGAGGAGATCACCGCGTTTCTACGTCCTAACCCGACGCTCGACCTCACTGTAGATGGCACCCAGATCGCGCCTAATCGTGGTGTTTGGCAACCGTTTGCCGGCACTTTCGAGTCACCCGGTATCAGCTACCTACACGAGCGGCAACATAAGCGTGAATTGCGCCGAGAGAGCGCCGAGAAGGGAACGTTGATCGCGCAAGCCAGCCACAGCGACATTGAAAGAACCATGCTCTTCAACTTGCGGGGCGCATTTGTGGCGACGCTGCAGGCCAAGGCAGTGTTGCAACTGGCGAAGGATAATCTCGCTTATTACGATCACGTGCTGCAGATCAGCCGGGACCGTTTCAACGCGGGCGATATCGCCCAAATCGATTTCGATCGGATCGAACTGCAGCGGGTCCAGTACGAATCGGATCTGCAATCGGCCGACGTAAACTTGCGCACCGCGAAAATCCAGTTACTCACGCTACTGAACGATAGAACTCCCATCGAACAATTCGACGTGGCCGGTGCATTCGAGTCCGGGGATGCGGTTATGCCGCGAGACGAGATACGCAAAATTGCGCTCGACACCCGACCTGATTTGAAGGCGGCCATTGAAGCGATCGACAAGGCGCGCACCGATCACCAGTTGGCTGTCGCGAATGGCTCAACCGATCCCACTTTCGGGGCGTGGTATACGCACAACTCATCCACCAACAATCCATTTGCAATAAACACGGTAGGCGTCAGCGTCAGCATCCCGTTGCGCATCTTCGACCGCAATCAAGGAGAGAAATTGCGCACTCAAATCGATATCACACGCACGGAAAGACTTCGAGAGGCCACGGAAGCGTCGGTGCTAAGTGACGTCGATTCGAGCTATGCCACGCTGGAAAGCAATCTGATCCTGTTGCGCTCCTACAAGGAGAAGTACCTGCAGCAGTCTCTGCGCGTGCGCGACACCATCACCTTTGCTTACCAGAATGGTGGAGCCTCTTTGCTTGATTTCCTGAATGCCGAAAATGAATACCGCAGCGTGCAACTCAATTACGTGAATCTGGTCGGCTCCTACTTGAATGCCGCCAGCCAGTTGAACCTTGCCGTTGGACGTGAGGTGATCCAATGAAGTTCCTTTTGCCCCGGCGCATCCTGGGGGTGAGTTCGGTTCTGTTTTCCTTGTTGCTCTCGGTGTCATGTTCGAACGACACGAAGGCCGCGCCGACCAAAGCTACGGTCACGCTCGAGCCCGGGGTGTTTGATGTTGATCATCCCGAAACCTTCAAACTGGTTACCGTCGACAGCCAACAGCTCCCGACAGTTTTGACGGCCAACGGCAGCGTGAATCCGGATGTGAACCGCACCATCCACGTTACTTCCCAGGGGACAGGCCGAGTCATTGATCTGCGGGTTAAGCTGGGCGACTACGTGAGAAAGGGCCAGTTGCTGCTGTCAATCTACAGTTCCGATCTTGCCGGAGCTTATTCCGATTATCAAAAGGCGGTGGCCGACGAGCGCCTCGCAAAAAAGTCTCTTGATCGTGCCCAATTGCTGTTTTCGCGTGGCGCCTCGGCCCAAAAAGATCTGGAACAAGCGCAGGACGCTGAAGACAAGGCCCAGGCTGACGTTCACAACACGGAGCAGCACGTCCGCATTCTGGGCGGCAACCCGGATAGCCCCAGCACTACCATCGAGCTCCGGGCTCCAGTCGCGGGCACGATCGTCGAGCAGAATGTAGCGGGATTTGAAGGCATCAAGAGTCTCGATAACAGTCCGAACTTATTTACTATTGCGGATCTGTCACAAGTCTGGGTTGTGTGCGACGTCTACGAGAACGATCTCGGCGAGGTGCATATGGGAGATCCGGCGGATGTCCGCCTGAACGCCTACGCCGACAAAACATACCACGGCACCATTCAGGATATTTCGCGCGTACTCGATCCCAATCTGCGATCGGCCAAGGTACGAGTCGTTCTGACGAATTCAGACGGATCGCTGCGTCCGGGAATGTATGCCGTTGCCACATTCCGTTCCAAGAAGGTGCAACCGCGGCTGGTCGTTCCGGGCACGGCGATTATGCGCCTGCAAGACAAAGACTGGGTTTTCCGTAAGGAGGGTGCGAACCGTTTCCGGCAGGTGGAAGTGCAGTCCGAGCGCACGCTTGACAATGGCATGCAGCAGCTTCGGGATGGCGCGGTGAAGGCAGGCGACCAGATCATAGCCAACGCTCTCGAGTTCTCCTCTGCGATGGCGGAGAACAAATAGATGATCCGTGGCCTGATCGATTTCGCCCTGAGCAACCGCATCCTGGTGCTAAGCGTTGCCATCGTCCTCTTCATCTGGGGCATTATCTCGTTTCACAATCTGCCGATCGAAGCCTACCCGGACGTCGCGGACACGTATACCCAGATCATTACGCAGTGGCCGGGGCACGCTGCTGAAGAAGTCGAACAGCAAATTACGGTGCCGCTGGAGGTGCAACTCAACGGTGTTCCCCACATGACTCACCTGCGATCGACGTCGCTCGCCGGACTCTCCGTTATTACCATCATCTATGACGACGAGGTCACGACGTTTACCGCGCGCCAGGAGGTGCTGGATCGTCTGGCGCAGGCCGTGATGCCGCCTAATGTGAACCCCGGGTTGGGACCTGACTACAGTCCAACCGGTCAGATCATGTTTTATACGCTGACCAGCACCAATCCGAAATACAGCGTGATGGAGCTGAAGGCACTGCAGGATTGGTTCGTTCTCAATCAACTGAAATCGGTTCCGAATGTTGTGGATGTCAACATCTTCGGCGGCCCTACGCGCGAATACCAGGTTCAGTTGGATCCCGGAAAACTCGTCGCTTACGGACTTACGCTAAGCCAGATCGAACAGGCGTTGACCAACAATAATCTGAACGCGGGTGGGGGCTTCATTGAACGTGGGGAACAGGCGTTAAACGTTCGCGCGGTCGGTTTGATGCAGACCACCGACGACATCGGAGCGACTGTAGTCAAAGCGCAGAACGGCACTCCGATTCGCGTCCGGGATTTGGGAAATGTAGTGCAGGCTCCCAAAGTTCGCTTGGGCCAACTCGGTAAGACGATTCGAAAAGAAGATGGCGTTCTGATCAACGATGACGATGTCGTCGAAGGCATCGTACTGCTTCGGAAAGGCGCTGAGGCCGACGCGACACTCGACGCACTGCATCAGAAGATCGCGGAACTGAATAACGGACTGCTTCCAAAAGGCGTGAAACTGGTTCCACACCTGGATCGCAGCGATCTGGTCCACTACACGACGCACACCGTTTTGCGAAACCTGACGGATGGCGTTTTACTGGTCACGCTGATTCTGTTCCTTTTCCTCGGCAATGTTCGCAGCGCGCTGATCGTCACGATCACAATCCCGTTCTCGCTGCTGTTTGCGGCAATCCTGCTGGATCTCAGCCACATTCCTGCCAACCTCTTGTCGCTTGGCGCCCTCGACTTCGGAATGGTGGTGGACGGGTCGGTTGTGATGGTGGAGAACATTCTCCGCCACACCGAGCTCGGAAGAGGCAAAAAGACGTTCGCGGAGATGATCGCCACTGCGGCTCACGAAGTGCAAAAGCCAGTGTTCTTTGCGCGAATCATCATCATCGTTTCTTATCTTCCGATTTTTACCTTGCAGCGCGTCGAAGGGCGCCTGTTCCGTCCGATGGCATGGACAGTTGCATTTGCACTGCTGGGCGCGCTCCTATTTGCTCTGTTGATTGCGCCTGTTCTGTGCACGATGCTGTTCAAGGATGACATCAAGGAGTGGCGGAATCCGGTTCTGCATTTCCTGCAGGAACGCTACGCGGCAACGCTCGAGTGGTGTTTCGACCACATGAAGTTCACCCTGGGTATGGGTGTTCTTGCTTTAGCGGCAATGCTGTTCATCGCCTTCAGCGGGGTGGTGGGCTCCGAGTTTCTGCCTCACCTGGATGAAGGTGCAATTTGGGTGCGCGGAACCCTGGCTCCCAGCACCGGACCATCCGCCAGTATTGCAATGTCGCAAAAGGCGCGGCTAGTGCTGGCCCGAGATTTTCCTGAGGTCAAGCAAGTCGTGAGCCAGGTCGGCCGTCCTGACGATGGTACCGATGCCAGCGGATTCTACAACACTGAGTTCTTCGTCGATCTCCTGCCGCGTTCCGAGTGGCGCGCCGAATATCCGACAAAAGATGACTTGATCGCCGCCATGGACAAGGATCTCCAGCAGTTTCCCGGTGTCGACTGGAACTTCTCCCAACCGATTTCGGACAACGTGGAAGAGGCGGTCAGCGGCGTGAAGGGAGAGCTAGCGGTCAAGCTGTTCGGCGCGGACTTGAAAACGCTCGAAGCCAAAGCCAACGAGATTCAGGATCTGATGAGTAAAATCCCGGGCGTGGCCGATCTTGGCACGTTTCAGGTGCGAGGCCAACCCAACGTCAACCTCGTGGTGAATCGCGAGGCAGCAGACCGCTTCGGAGTCAACGTTAGCGATGTGCAAGACGCAGTCGAGACAGCGGTCGGGGGTAAGGCGGTCAGCCAAATCCTCATTAAAGAGCAGCGCTACGATCTCACCGTGCGCTATCAGGAACCTTTCCGGAAGACGGTCGACGATATCGCGAATATCCGCATTGTTTCGCCGTCGGGAGAACGCGTGTCCCTGGGGCAACTCTGTGACATCAAGCTCGAAGACGGTGCTTCCACCATTTACCGTGAAGGCAACTCACGCTACATCGCGATCAAATACAGCGTTCGCGGTCGAGACTTGGGCAGTACAGTTCGGCAAGCCATCGAAGAAGTGCACAGCAAGGTGCAACTGCCCGAAGGCTATCATCTGGACTGGACTGGCGAGTACGAGAGCCAGCAACGCGCCAACCGGCGGCTCGCCTTTATCGTACCCATCACGCTGTTGCTGATGTCGTTCATTCTTTACTCGGCCTTCGACTCCTGGAAGTGGGTCGGATTGATTCTCGCCGTGGTGGCCTTGTCGCCGTTAGGCGGACTCCTGAGCCTGATGGTCACCCATACGCATTTTTCGGTATCTTCCGGGCTGGGCTTTTTGGCTCTTATCGGGGTCTCAGTCGAAATCGGCGTGATCATGGTGGAGTACATCAACCAGCTTCGCACCCGCGGCATGAATCCGCGGGAAGCTGCGAAAGAGGGGGCCTCGCTGCGCTTGCGGCCCATCATGATGACCATGTTAGTGGCCACGCTGGGGCTGCTGCCCGCTGCCATGTCCCACGATATAGGCTCGGACTCGCAGCGGCCGTTCGCCATCGTGATTGTTGGCGGCTTGATCGTGGAGTTGTTCGTCAGCGTCGTCCTGTGGCCAACCCTATACGTTTTCTGGGCCCGTCCGAGCGACAAACTGCCCCCGCCGGAGCTCGGATTTACCGAGGAAGGCGAGCACGTGGACTGATTGTAGAGTTCTGGACCGGGGTACCGCGATGGGACACGTAGGAGATGCGTTGCCTAAAGCAATACAAATAAACCTGTAGAACCAGCTCTGGATTTGGGGTATCGTCTCTACATGATTTCCCCTGTGACCCCTGCTGGTTTCTCCGCAGCCAAGTCAGCTGCGATTCGGATTGAGGCCGCCTACGATTGCGATGGCTCGCAGTGCCACCAACCCCTTTTCGACGAGGACGGTGGGTTGCACTACGTAGCGCCCCATTGCCACCTGATTGAGCAGGGCGTAAACGGACCGCGCTACCATGCGGTTTTCTGTGATTTTCCGGCAGTGCCGACTGGCCGTTAGAACAGTCTCCGCGCTATCCGTCACCCATGCGCTCCTGATCCGAGCAGGCTCGGATCTGCTGTTTGCCAAGGTTTATGGAGGCTCTTGGGATGGCTTCCAACACTGGGCTGAGCGAACCTACCGTTTAGCCGACGCAACAAACGCTGCCGCAATCATCTGCGCAGTTTGCTCGTCCATCCCTGGATCGTTCAGCGAAGCACGGCTTCCCGATTTCACCCCAACGTAGACCGCGTTGTAAGGCGTATCACCCAGATTCTCCACCCGGTGTTTGAATGGGGCGAACCAGCGCGCCTCACCGGGCTTGGCGTTGACCTCGGTGGTAGTCCCGTTCTGATCGGTGAAGCGAAGGTGGCCGCCGGTAAGGTTCACCACTACGCCGCCGGGATGGTCGTGCATGGCCGACTTCTCATGCGGACCGTAATGAACGTACACCACTTCCACATGCTCATTCTCGAACCCTTTACGGTAGTGTGAAGGTTCGACCTTGGTCGGATCCTGCGCCAACCCATTGATAGCGATAAGGCTCAGAAAGGTAACTGTCAGGATAAACTTGCGAATCATGCCATCCCCCAGACGAACGTTTCCCCAGATTGCGCAACGCTACGTTAGTGCTGGATGAGAGTCAACGAACGAAAGGGAATTGAACGGTCGGGATCAGGGTCACTGTTTAGCGGGACAGAATCAAACGGTTGAAGCAGTCAGGAGGCAGGACTGCCGAGGTTTCCTAAGTGGAAGCGGCTTCCTGCACCGCGGGTTCCGATTCCATTGCCTTAATAATCGAATCGGCAAACTCCATTGTTCCCGCTGTCCCTCCCACATCCCGGGTTAGCTTTTCTCGAGTGCGGTAGACCTTCTCCAGGGCATTGCGGATTTTCAGCGCTGCGTCGAACTCTCCCAGATGCCGCAACATCAGCAGGGAACAGCGAATGACGGCCGTCGGGTTGGCCATGTTTTTTCCCGCAATGTCAGGGGCCGATCCGTGAACTGCTTCGAAAATCGCGCATTCCTCTCCGAAATTTCCGCTGGGAACCATACCCAGTCCGCCCACGAATGCGGCGCAAAGGTCGGAGATGATATCGCCGTATAGATTCTCCATCAGTAGCATGTCGTACTGATAAGGATTCATCACCAACTGCATGCAGGTGTTATCGACGATGTGCTCGCCGTAAGTGATCTCCGGATAGTCCTTCGATACATTGCGCGAGCAGCGCAAAAACAGACCATCCGAGAGCTTCATGATGTTCGCCTTGTGGATGGCATGAATTTTCTTGCGCTTATGCTTACGCGCATATTCGAAGGCAAAGCGCGAAATGCGAGTCGAAGCCTTTTCAGTGATAATCTTCAGGCTCTCCACCACGCCAGGGACGACCTCGTGCTCAATGCCGGAATACAGTCCCTCGGTATTTTCACGCACGATGATCAGATCGACATCCGGGTAGCGCGTGGGAATATGGGGCAGATTACGAATCGGACGGAAGTTGGCGTAGAGCTCAAACCTCTTGCGCAGTTCGACGTTGATGCTGGCAAAGCCGCCACCTATCGGCGTGGTAACCGGGCCTTTCAGGCCGACTCGGGTACGCTCGATCGACTCAATCAACTCTTTGGGAATGTATTCTTTGTACTTGGCGTACGCTTCGGCGCCGGCGGCGAAACTTTCCCATTCAAACTTAAGGCCGGTTGCTTCAAGAACACGAACGGCTGCCTGAGTAACCTCAGGGCCAATGCCGTCGCCAGGAATTAAAGTAATTGCATAAGGCATAAATGCTCGTTATTGCGTCTTTGCCGCGATCTTGGCCTTTACTTCTGGCGCGTCTTTCGTTTTCAGCAAGTCTTTCAGCTCGGTCATAAATTCCTGGACGTCCTTGAAGTCCAGATAGACCGAGGCAAAGCGCACGTAAGCCACCTTGTCATAACGACGCAGGCGGCTCATGATCAGCTCGCCGATTTCGCTGGTTTTGCGCTCCCGCTCCGCTGACTCAATGACGAAGCCTTCCGCCTCGTTCACAATCTGTTCCAGCTTGCCGATGGGAACCGGACGCTTCTCGCAAGCTCGCAGCAGTCCGTTTAGTACTTTTTGGCGGTCGAATTTCTCGCGCCGCCCGTCTTTCTTCACCACCATGTACGGGATCTCGTCGATCCGCTCATAGGTGGTGAAGCGCTTGCCGCACTTCAGGCATTCGCGACGCCGGCGTATGGAATCCGCTTCCTTACTCTCGCGGGAATCCACCACCTTGTCATTTTCAAATCCGCAGAAAGGACACTTCATGGCGCTTGGAGCCGGCTCACAATGGATTTCTTGAGTGACTGCATAGATTGTAACAGGCGAAAACCACGCAACTGGCTGTCAGGATGGATGCGGAGATTCCGGCGCTGCCGCGTCCATCGCTTCGGCATGCTCGGTTTCTTCCGAGAGCTGACGCAGGGAAATGCGCTCCCGGTGTGCGAACAAGAGTCCTACGGGAACCACGGCAACAAACGTCACCAGCCAAAGCAGGATTCCGCAACTAACCGCCAGTTCGCTGGGCACGTGAAACACCTTGTCGAGAGCCTCGATCGTTGCCAGTTGCGAGCCACCGCCGACACCGGGAAGCTGTAGCATTGACCCCACCATGCTGGAGCCCATCAACAGCAAAACGCGGGTGACGCTCATCTCCTGCATGGGTGCACCGTAGGCGTGGGTGACCTCTTTGTAGGCGAGTGCGATGCACCACCACATGCCGATCGAGACGGCGGAAATCAGAAAAAAGGAAACCGGGCCGTGGATGGTATTCAAGCCCGCCGAAAACTCACGAATACGCTGTGCGACGCGGTGCCCGAGGCGACTGGCCAGATGAGAGAAGCGCAACTCCACCCAGTTCGCCATGACGGGGCCGCGATAGCTGATCGCCAAAGCTACGGTGAAGAGTCCGGCAACCAGGGCGGTTAAAAAGTATCCCGCGACATGAAGCCAGTGATCATAAGCGGGACGAGCCGCAGCGAACTCGCGAAGCTTGGTCGGCAGGAAAATCGCCGACACCATCAGGACAGTGAACGCAGCGAGGTCGAATATCCGTTCCACGGCCCACACCGCCATCTGGGACGAGAAGCTGAGCTTCACCCGCCGGGCAATGAGGTAAGGGCGGATCAGTTCGCCGGGACGCCCGAGAAGGGCCAAGCCCGTGAACCCCACCAGAGTGGGCGGAATCAGCGCCGCAATAGAAGCTTCCGGTCGAACCGGGCGCAAGAAGATTTTCCACCGTACCGCGCGCAGAATATAAGAAATATAGATCAGTACAATTCCGTGAAGCACGTGGCGCCAGGTCACGTCGCGGGTGTGCTCCATGAACTTACCCCAATCGAAATTCCGCCACTCACGGAATTGGAAGTAGACCAGCACGGCGAGGACGATAAACACGCCGCTGTAAATGAGGGTGCGCTTCTTATTCATGAATGGATCGCCGTTGGCCGACACAGCAAAGCGCCGGATGTGATAGGCAATCCTTCACAGTAAATGACGCGGAGATGGGGGTCAACGCACCGGTCCGCGGGCTGAGGCTACTTTCCAATGGAACTCATCCGAGTCCCAGAGGAGATTTGGGCAAGGATTAGGGTGTGACTAGTTTGCGCTCGAAGAAACGCGAGTGAGCGTCCGTCCGCTGCCAGTCTCCGCGGCTACGGTGGTTTTCAGAACTTTCGGAGTCGGCGAACTCTTGGCGGCCACATTCTTCATCGTGGCGTTCTTGCGCTCGGCTAACTTTTTGCGGTTGAAGTCGCGAATAATGCGGGCCACGTAAGCATGCGTCTCATAATAAGGAGGCACGCCTCGATACTGCTCGACTCGCTGCGGGCCGGCATTGTAGGCGGCCAGAGCCTTGACCAGGTCGAAGTTGTAGCGCTCCAACAGTTCTCGCAGGTAACGGGTTCCGCCTTCTACGTTGGCGCTCGCGTCGAAGGAATTCTGGACGCCAAGTTGCGATGCGGTTTGGGGCATCAGCTGCATCAGCCCTTGCGCACCTTTTCGCGAGACAGCGTGCGGATTGAAATTACTCTCCGCATGGATGACGCTGTTAATCAGGTCGGGATCCAGGTGATGACGTCCGCTGATATCGTTTACCAAGTCGGGAAGCGGCTGAGAATTCGCGGCAATTGGTGCAATCGCCGGAGCCGGAGTCAGGTCTTTCTCGAAATTCACAATGTCGCTGGTAGGAACATCGACAAAACTGCTGTCTTTGGAGTTTACGTAAAGACGAGTGACTGTGCCCAGCACTTCGCGACGCTCATGGCGGATGGTAAAGCCGTTGCTGAGTACGGCAACGTCGGCTGCGCGCAATGCAAGTGGCACCAGCAGCATGCTCAGTCCCACCAGAAGCTTCGAAATGGCAGCCTTTGTCATTAGACAGCGTCTACGGAAGAACGCGGGAACCGCTCAAACTTGCACGTTTCCGGCCCCGACCGGAGCTCCTCCAAGAACCTGTTCGATCGCGGCGGCCACCCCATGTTCATCATTCGAAAGGGTAACCGTCCAACCGCGGTCTTTCAGTTCTTGGGATGCATTTCCCATGATAAAGGGCTGGCCGGCAAAGGCAAGCATTTCCACGTCGTTATAGTTGTCACCGATGGCCATGACCTGTTCGCGCGCCAAGCCTCGGTGTTGAGCCCATCGGGCCAATGCGTGGCCCTTGGAGCATCCCTGGTTCAGGATGTCCACGATGGACAAGTCACGCGCGGGGTATTCGGTGCGCAGAACCGTGATCTCCTGGGCGAAACCGCAGTCGGCAAGCTTGGCCAAGGCGCCTTGCATAAGAGCGATCGGCCCGCACATCATCGCCTGGACGGGATCGGTAAGGAGCGACTTCTCCAAGGGAATCACAAAGTCAATATATTGCATGTTCTTTTCCAGCCAGCGCTGGATGCTGTCATTCAACTCCCGCATGTGCTCGAGCACGATCGCACCCTTGTTATTGGTGTCAAAGGTGAGCACGGTATTGCCGCGGAAGTCGCGCATCGACTGACAGATCTTGAGGCAGGTCTCTGCTGGAAGCAGGTCGCGATGAAATGTTTCGCCGGAGAGCGAGCGGGTGACTGCCCCGTTTGAACTGACGACCCAAAGGTCGAAACCAAGCTGCTGTGCGATCGGCAAGGCGAAGGTATGCCGGCGGCCAGTTACCAGGATGATCTCGACTCCTTCGGCATGAGCCCGCCGCAGCGCCGCCAGGTCCGGTCCGGAGATGTGGTTCTGGGAGTTGAGCAGAGTGCCGTCGATATCAGCGGCCAGCAGTCGGATGGAGGGGAATGTCACAAGCGATTTTACCATCCCGAATCAGGAAGAAAGTGTGACGGCTAAGTCCTTTGTTTAGGGTATCTTAATATCTCGATTTGGATGTCCCTGACTCCGGTCGTGCGCACGCGATTTAGCGGCGGCTTGGTTAACGGATTTCGCCGCAGCATGGCGGGAGAGTCGGAGATTCCAGCGTGTTATCCTTCGCCTTAACGCATGGGACTACTTTTCTTCGCCTTTTCATGGTGGGGCATCCTGCTGCAAGGATTCGCCATTGTTCACTTTATCCGGCGGCGGCCTGACACCTTCTGGTTATGGATCATCCTGATTGGCGGATGGCTGGGAGCCCTTGTCTACATTGCGGTTGAAGTCATTCCTGACGCCGGGCTGGCGCGCCAATCGTTCAAGGTCTTTCCCAGGCGCAAGCGTATTCGTGAACTTGAATCGGCCATTCTGGACAATCCTTCGGCAGGAAATTACGAAGAGCTTGCCGATCTCTATTTGGAAGAGGGGAAATATGCTCGGGCACGCGACTGCTACGACAAAGCGATTTCATCGCGCACCGATTCACCCGATCCTTTTTACCGCCGGGGCATTGCGGAAATCCGCATGGGAGACTTTGCCGCTGCGGTGCCGGACTTAGAGCACGTGGTAGAGAAAGACCCCAAGTATGACTTCCAACTCGCGGCAGCACTGCTGGCCCACGCGTACGCCAACACCGGGCAGGCAGAAAAAGCGGAAAACCTGTTTCACGAGGTGGTGAAGATCTCGACTGCTTCCGAGACCTACTACAACTACGCGACTTTCTTGTGGTCGCAGGGACGGAACCAGGAAGCGCGGCAGTGGGCCGAGGCGATCCTGAAGAAAAAGCCGAATATGCCGGGGTACTTACGGCGAAGGGAGCGTCCGTGGTTTCGCAGGGCGACGGCCCTACTAGTGCGAATACCGGGGTAGGTTAAATCTGACGACTCTGAGGCGTAACGAGCCAACTCGGGTGTGGGTCTAACTATTTGGGCTGGGCGGATGGCGTGACGCGACCTGGCATCGTTGGACTTCAGCCGCGCCTAAGACGAGGAAACGATAAAAACCCGTGCCGCCATCGTCCCTGCAACTCAGATACTACGGGATGCTCGGGCGAGAGGGCATCCGTGAGGAACGGTAGAGTCGTTCAAAACTTCCGGTAACCGCTGGTTTGAGCTTCCAAGAGCTCACGGCAAAACGTCGCGAAAAATTGTCGCGAGGATCGCTTTTCTCTTACGCTACGCGCCGAACTTGTAGGGCTTCGCGTTTCTTTTCCAGGCCGGTCAGTAGGTCTTCATAGGACTTCGCGAACAGCTCCACGCCTTCTTCGAGCAATTCCTGCGCAATCGAAGTCAGTCCGATCCCCAGGCGCCTTAGTTCGCCAATCACGTCCCCCGCGGCCCGCGTGTCCTCGGTCAGAGTGATGCGGGCGTTGCCGTGATCGCGGAAAGCATCGATGGTTGCTGGTGGGGCGGAATTGATGGTGTCTGGCGCAATCAACTGCTCCATGTAAAGCACATCCGAGTATTCCTTGTTTTTTGTGCCAGTGCTAGCCCACAGAGGGCGTTGCGGACGCGCTCCGCGCGCACGAAGCGATTCGAATGCTGGCCCAAAGAAGAGCTGGCGGAAACGACGATAAGCGAGTTGGGCGTTGGCGATTCCAGTTCTTCCACGGACCGCGAGCGCTTCCGGCGTGCCGATTTCCGTCAGCGTGCGATCTACAGCAGTATCGACGCGGCTGACGAAGAACGAGGCCACCGAAGAGACTTCATCCGGGCGATCGTTTTTTTCTAAACCGCGCAGGTAGGCTTCGGCCACACGTTCATATTGTGAGACGGAGAAGATCAGGGTGACATTGATATTGATGCCCTCTGCGATAAGGGGCTCAATCGCTTCAATCCCTTCCGGCGTGGCGGGGACCTTGACGAGCACATTGGGGCGGTTCACTTCCTCCCAAATACGATGGACCTCCGCGAGCGTGACGTTGCTGTCGTAGGCGGCAGGCGGGGAAACTTCGATGCTTACGAATCCGTCCCCTCCACGGGTGCTGTCGAAAACCGGACGCATGATATCGGCGGCCGCCTGGATGTCTTCTATTTCGAGTTTCTCGAACAGGGTTGCGGCGCTGATCGTGGGATCGGAGGCAAGGATGGCCCGGATCGAATCGTCGTAGTTGGTGCCTTCCGCCATCGCCTTCTGAAAAATCGTGGGATTGCTGGTGAGACCACTGACGCCATCCTCCACCACCAGGCGCTGCAATTCGCCGCTAAGCAGCAGCTTACGGTGAATGTAATCGAGCCAGAGAGATTGTCCGAGTTGTTCCAGTTGGTGCAGGCGGTTCATGCGTTCTCCTTTTAGGTCGTGCCCCTGATCGGCAGTAGTAAGGGTATGGATGAGGTCGGCTCACTCATCGTTGCATTAAGCCAGGCGGTAAAGCGATCCGAGAATTGCGCCAAAGGCGGCGTGCCCAAGAAATACGGAGAGCGGAGTGCGATACCCGTAGTTGAGGGCGAAGAAGCCGGGAGGTTCAAGTTGCCGTTTGGAGTTGGGCCCGTGCTGCTCACTGGCCATGCGCGGGTGTAGCCCGGGCATCAGCGACATTCCCGCGGTCAGAACCAGCAATGCATGGCAGAGACCGATTAACAAACCGAACCACCAGGTCACAAAGTGGCGGGATTCGAAGATCAGCACATAGACCAGGGAGAAGGCGAAGCCATTTGCGAGGTGAATGAGAAAGCCATAAAGCTTGGCTCTTTCGCGATCGGGCGTGACAAAAGTTCCGAGCAGGTAGGGAAGGTTCATGCGGGTAAGGCCGAGTCCCTGGCTCAGAGACAAAGCGGTAGAGAGCGCGAGAGTGGCTACGAATGCGGCCAGAAGCCAACTGAGCCAGTTCATGAAGCAACTTCCTGGGTTGATTTGGGAGTGGCTTCATCGGAACGGTGAGGAAGTTGAGCCTCCCCTTTCTCGCGTTGACGGATAGAAAGGGCGGCGCTGATCAAGCCAACGTGAGTGAACGCTTGGGGGAAATTGCCGAGAGCGATGCCAGTTTGCGAATCGATCTCCTCGCCGTAAAGTCCGAGGTCGTTTCGATAACGCATAAGCCGCTGGAAGGCCTCGTGGGCTTCCTGCAGAGTTCCGCCACCCAGCGCTAAATATTCGGCTTCCCAGAAACTGCAGATAGCGAACGCGCCTTCGGAAGGTTGAGCAGTATAGCGGTAGAGGAGGCCGCCGGGAGTGCCGAGATGCTTACGAATGGCCTTGTGGGTCGCTCGCATACGCGGCGAGCCCGCTTCTTCGAAGCCATACCAGGAGAGCAGCAGTAAGCTGGCGTCGAAAGAATCGCCATCGAGCACGCTCACATAGCTGTTGAGCTGGGAGTTCCAGGCGCGCTCTTTAATTTGTCGCCGTATGAGGTCGGATTGCTCGCGATATTTCTGAACCGGGGCGCGATGCAAAAAGCCGCGCTGGTGAAGAGTAGTCAAACGATCAAGGGCGGTCCAACACAACAATCGGGAATGCGTGTGGTGCTGCCGGCCGTCTCGGGGTTCCCAAATCCCTTCGTCGGGCTGGTTCCAATGATCAACCACGAAGTTTCCCAGGCTGATGAGAATTTTCTGCATGTCGGTATCGAGGTGTCCGCCGTGAAAAGCGAATTGTGCAGCGGCGTCGATAACCTCGCCGTAAACATCGAGCTGTAATTGGTTACGCGCCTCGTTGCCGATGCGGACAGGGCGAGAATTTCGGTAGCCCGAAAGATGGTCGAGCGTGCGCTCGGGTGGCGCCTCGTCACCGTAGACCGTATAAAGAATGCAGAGTTCGGGTTGAGTCAGCCGGGTGGCTTGCAACATCCAGTCAAGAAAATCTGAAGCTTCATCCCAGTAGCCCAGTTCGAGTAAGGCGCGAATGGTGAGGGATGCATCGCGCAACCAGCAAAATCGATAATCCCAGTTCAGACTGCCGCCGAGATGTTCGGGAAGGGAAGTCGTGGCAGCGGCAATAATCGCTCCAGACGGCGCGTAGCTGAGTAACTTGAGCGCAAGGGCGCTGCGCACGACTTCGTCACGATAGATACCGTCATAGTCGGCACTGTGCGCCCATTCTTTCCAACGCTTGGCCGACTGGTCGATGCGGGCGGGGACGTCTTCGTTCATGGGGGGCAATACGGCGGGAGCTTCCTCCGAGTAGCTGAAGGAGAACTGCAGAGTATCGCCAGCGCTAAGGTTTGCAATGGCGTGTGCGCGGCCATCCTCGGCGTGGAGGGGAATGCTGCTGCGGAGCCAGTAAACGCCCCGGCCGACTTCCATGCGTAAGCCCAACCCTCTGACACGACGCATGGTGACGGCATCGCAACCATAGGCGGCGCGAGGGTGGAACGTTATCTCTACTTGCAGAGTCCCGGAAGTGCATTCAACCCGGCGAATAATCTCATGGTCGGGAACCATTTGCGGGTGGTGACGAATCTGAGCGGCGCCGGGCATGACGTCGGTAAGCGTGATGCTGCCGGTGGGAGTTGAGAATTGGGTTTCAAGAACGTTCGTTTCGGGTATGTACTGGCGTTGGATCGTGCAAGCGGCCGTAGGAGCTATTTGCCAGTGTCCGCCCCGTTCCCGGTCCAATAGCGCGGCGAAGATGGCAGGCTTATCAAAACGGGGCCAGCAGAGCCAGTCGATCGAGCCAAAACACGAAACCAATGCAGCAGCTCGGCAATCGCCGATGATGCCGTAGTCTTGAATTTCAGGGATTGCTTCGGAACAGACAAGGATAGGTCGGTCGATGGGAGCAGGCCTCGGCTGCGAAGTGTGCACTCTCAGTGGATGCATGTAGCGGCTGAGCGGTGCGAAATAAAACAAAAGCGACTTGGATTCAGGGGGATGCGGAGATCCAAAAATCCACTTAGGAGGGGCCCAAGAATTAGTTTTCAAAATACAGTATTAGCCTGATGGTGAGGAGGCAGGGGAATCTTTTATTACATAATCACCCCAACGCGAAGGAGACGGAAGGCAGGCGTTGGTTGTACCTCCCCTTTTTCAGTCCAGCGCCTGCCGCCTCCCTAAACGCCCTCGCGAACCTTTCGGCGTCATCCTAGCCCACACATCCAGCTGAACGTCTGCAAATATATAAACAGCTGACTCTAGATATTGAACTATCGGAGCCGGCGCGGGCGATTCGTGACTTCAATCGGTCAAGAGAGGAGACTCGGCCGAAACTGGGGAAGAATCCGAGACGCTGGCGGCTTTTCGCAAAGGCGCCAGCGTAACTCCGCGGCTCGGGTCGAACACCAAGGTCTGGGTAACGGAACACTTGCCGCAGAGCCAAAAGTGGGACAGCGTTCGAGACGGTCTCCGGCGAGGATCAGAACGCTTTTCTTCGGGGGCCGATCGAATCTCAAACTGGAACAGGCGCCCATCCCGCAGGGAGTGAAGGGGAACCGAACAAGAAGGATTGGCGCAACGATCGACCATGGTGGCAAAAGGAGATTCAAACAAAACCCAAGACCGAAACGGTGGCAAATCTTTTATCGCACGCGGGAGAAGAAGCAGAAATACGGTAAATCCTGTAGATGGCGAGCGTGAAGATCGGACGGAGTGCGCGCCGAATGATGGGCCGCAAGTTGCTGGTTGGACATCTGTTCCAGTGACACGGATTGTTTAGTAGGCATCTCAGCAGCGCACGGATTGATCCAAGGGACAAAATTGGGGCTGGATGAATGTGACGCCATCTTAAGAGCACGCAGCAACGTTCGGATTACAACTTTCGCAAAGAAGGGTTAATTGCACATGGGGAACCAGACGTCGCCCATTGTCTGGCCAGGACGGCCATATCCATTGGGAGCCACTTGGGACGGAGAAGGAGTTAACTTCGCGCTTTTCTCGGAGCACGCGGAGAAAGTCGAGCTATGTCTTTTTGACAGTACCGGCCGGCGCGAGTTGCACCGAGTCGACATTAAAGAGCAAACCGATCAGGTCTGGCATTGCTATCTGCCTGAGGCCCGTCCGGGGCTGCTGTATGGATATCGCGTGTACGGTCCTTATCATCCGGAGCAAGGACTACGGTTCAATCATCACAAATTGCTTTTGGATCCTTATGCCAAGCACATTGAAGGAGATCTGAAGTGGAGTGACTCGCATTTTGGATATCGCATTGGGCACAAGCAGGAAGACTTGTCGTTTGACCGCCGGGACAGCGCGCCGGGAATGTTAAAGGCGATGGTCATCGATCCGGCGTTTACCTGGGGAAGTGATCGGCCTCCGGCGATTCCCTGGCACAACAGCGTGATCTATGAGGTTCACGTGAAGGGCTTCACTATGCGCCATCCGGACGTTCCGCAGCAGTTACGAGGAACCTACGCAGGACTGGCGACAGCCTCTGTCATTGACTACTTCCGGAAACTGGGGATCACGGCGGTCGAGTTGATGCCGGTGCACTACTTCATCAACGATCGTCAACTGATTGAAAAGGGCCTGCGCAATTACTGGGGATATAACTCCATCGGTTTCTTTGCGCCCTATTCGCCATACTCGTCGTCGGGCACCACGGGCGAGTTCAAAACGATGGTGAAGACCCTGCATTCGGCGGGAATTGAAGTGATCCTCGATGTGGTCTACAACCACACGGCTGAGGGAAACCAGATGGGGCCGACGCTGTCGTTTCGTGGGATCGACAACCCGGTGTACTACCGCGCAATGGCGGAAAATCCCCGTTACTACATGGATTACACGGGAACGGGAAACACCCTGAACATGAGGCACCCGCGGGTGCTGCAGTTGATCATGGACAGCCTGCGCTATTGGGTGCTGGAAATGCACGTGGACGGCTTCCGTTTTGATTTGGCGGCCACTCTGGCGCGCGAACTGCACGAGGTGGACCGGTTGGGGGCATTCCTGGACATCATTCACCAGGATCCAATTCTGTCTCAGGTGAAATTGATTGCGGAGCCGTGGGACTTAGGGGAAGGCGGATACCAGGTAGGGAAGTTTCCGGTTGGCTGGGCAGAGTGGAACGACCGCTATCGGGATGTGGTGCGCGGTTATTGGAAAGGCGACGGAGGGCAAATGGGAGAACTGGGGTATCGGGTAACCGGCTCCAGCGATCTGTACGCCCGTAGCGGACGACGGCCGTACGCCAGCATCAACTTCGTGACCGCGCACGACGGGTTTACCTTGCAGGATTTGGTCAGTTACAACCAGAAGCACAATGAGGCCAACGGGGAGGATAACCGCGATGGCACCGATAACAACCGCAGTTGGAACTGCGGAGTGGAAGGCCCCACAGATGATCCCGCGGTAAATGCTCTTCGGGCCCAGCAGAAGCGAAATTTTCTTGCGACGTTGTTTCTATCGCAAGGTGTTCCGATGATGCTGGCCGGGGATGCAATTGGACATACACAGAACGGGAATAACAACGCGTACTGCCAGGACAACGAAATCAGTTGGATCAACTGGGACCCTGCAGCGATTGATAAGGGTTTGTTGTCGTTTGTGCAAAAGTTAATCACTCTGCGCAAGAGCCATCCCGTGTTTCGGCGGCGAAATTTCTTCCAGGGACGGGCGATCAAAGGAGTGGGTGTGAAAGACATTCTTTGGTTGCGCCCCGATGGCCGAGAGATGACCGACGACGAATGGAATGCGGACTCCGCAAGAAGCCTTGGGGTGTTTCTCTCGGGACAGGGTTTGGATGAGGTCGATGAGCGCGGCCAACCGCTGCGGGATCAGAATTTTCTTATGCTGATGAATGCTCACCACGAAGAAGTGCCGTTCCAGTTGCCGACTGTAGCGTCAGGGATGGTGTGGGTCGCGCTGGTGGATACCAGTTGTCAAACCGTAAGCCAACCGGGACTTCTACACGACGCAGGTACGGAGTATTCGCTGAAGGCACGCTCCATGGCGGTATTGGTCGAACGTCAGCGCGAACAGGTGCGGCAGGAGGATCGGCGGCGTGAAGCGTAGGCATCCGATGCCCTTTGGCGCTGAGGTCCGTGAGGATGGAAGCGTACGGTTTCGGCTTTGGGCGCCGAAGGCGAAGAAAGTAAAGCTGATCGCGGGCCAGCACGACCTGCTGCCCATGGATCGGTCCGAGGATGGCTGGCACGAGCTGATCACGAATCGAGCGCGTGCGGGATCCCGATATCAGTACCGGATCGATGACGAAATCAACGTGCCTGATCCTGCATCGCGATTCCAACCGGAAGACGTTCACGCGCCGAGTGAGGTTATCGATCCAGCAAGGTTCGAATGGAATGACGAAGGTTGGTCAGGTCGTCCATGGGAAGAGGCGGTGCTCTATGAGTTGCATGTGGGCACCTTTACGTCTGAGGGAACATACGCGGCGGCTCGACAGAAACTTGATTACTTGACCGATCTCGGGATTACGGCGGTCGAGTTGATGCCGGTGGCGGATTTTCCGGGCAAGCGCAATTGGGGATACGACGGCGTTTTGCCGTATGCGCCGGATAGCTCATACGGCACGCCGGACGATCTAAAACGCCTGGTTCAGGCTGCTCATCAGAAAGGCTTGATGGTCTTTCTGGACGTGGTTTACAACCACTTTGGACCCGACGGAAATTATCTGCGAAGTTATGCGCCGGATTTCTTCAGCAGCCGTCATTGCACGCCGTGGGGCGATGGAATCAACTTCGACGGCCCGGGAAGCCGTGTGGTCCGCGATTTCTTTATTCACAATGCGTTGTACTGGCTCGAGGAATATCACTTTGACGGACTGCGTCTGGACGCGGTTCACGCGATTGTCGATGATTCGCGCCCACATATTCTGAGCGAACTGGCGGAGACGGTTCGAGCGCGCCTAGGGAATGAACGGAAGATCCATCTGGTTCTGGAGAATGGGGACAACGCTGCAAAGTTCTTGGAACGCGATGAAGACGGGCGGCCGCGGGAGTTCGATGCGCAGTGGGACGACGATATCCATCACGCGCTGCATGTGCTGATCAGCGGCGAGACAGACGGATACTATTGCGATTACGCTGCTGATCCCGTCCGGCAACTCGGAAGATGTCTGACCGAGGGGTTTGCATTCCAGGGAGACTTCTCAGGTTTCCATAAGGCGCAGCGTGGCGAGCCAAGCTCTCACCTTCCGCCGACGGCATTTGTGTCTTTTCTGCAAAACCACGATCAGATTGGAAACCGGGCGTTTGGAGACCGGTTAGTGCAGGTGGCAAGTCGGGAAGCTCTGAAAGCTGCCACGGCAATTGTGCGGCTGGCGCCATTGTGTCCGTTGATGTTTATGGGCGACGAATTCGGGGCGGAGACACCATTTCTGTTTTTCTGCGATTTCTCTGGCGAATTGGCTAAGGCCGTCACCGAGGGCAGGAGAAATGAGTTTGCCCACTTCACAAAGTTCGCTTCATCCGAAGTGCGGCTGAGAATCCCAGACCCAAATGCAGAGGCGACGTTCCAGCGGTCGAAATTGGATTGGAAGACGGTAAAAGAAGGGCGGCACGCCAATTGGCTGGAGTTCTCGCGCCAACTGCTGGGCATTCGACAAAATGAAATCTTGCCTCTCCTGAGAGATGGAAAGAAGCCTTGCACAAAACTGGAAACGATCGAGAGCCGGGGTCTCGCCGTCGACTGGCAGTTCAGCTCAGGGGCATTGAGTCTGAGGGCAAATTTGGGAAACGAATCCGCAACCGGTTTCCCAGTGCCTGGCGGACGCGCTGTTTATGCCACCCATGCGAATATCCTCTCTGACCTGAAGAAGGGCACGATGCCGCCATGGAGCGTGATCTGGTGTAGGCAATCATGAGATTGCGACGGGTGCCGCTCGGGACTTACCGCCTGCAATTCAACAAGCAGTTTACTTTTGCCCAGGCGACGGAACTGACTTCGTATCTCGACGCTCTGGGGATCTCTCACATTTACGCCTCGCCTTATTTGCGGGCGCGTCCTGGAAGCACGCATGGGTACGACATTATCGACCATAACCATGTGAACCCTGAGATCGGCACGCCGGAGGAATACGAGGCGTTCGTTCAAGCCCTGCACGAACAGGGAATGGGGCAGATTCTCGATGTCGTACCTAACCACATGGGAGTCATGGGCAGTGATAACTCATGGTGGCTTGATGTTCTGGAGAATGGAAAAGCGGCATCCCACGCGGACTTTTTCGATATCGACTGGCTGCCCTTGAAAGACGAGTTGCAGGGGAAAGTGCTGATTCCCGTGTTGGGGGACCAGTACGGTACGGTGCTGGACCGGGGGGAACTCAAGCTCAGCTTTGATCCTGAGAAAGGGGAGTTCAGCATTTTCTACTTTCAGCACCGCTTTCCGGTCAACCCGCGGGAGTATTCCAGAATCCTGGAGCGTCATGTCGAGCGGTTAGAGGAAACGCTCGGTCGAAACGATCAACACCTTCTGGAACTACAGAGCCTCGCGGCAGCGTTTCGCAATTTGCCCGCCCGCAATGAGGAAGACCCCGCGAAAACGGCAGAGCGTCTACGCGATAAAGAGATTCACAAGAAACGTCTGGCCGTGTTATGCGCGGCGTCCCCACCCCTTGCGGCGTTTATCTCACAGAATGTCGTGGAGATGAATGGAGAACCGGGAAGGCCGGACAGTTTTGAAGATCTGCACGAATTGATCAAGCGACAGGCGTATCGCTTGGCTTACTGGCGAGTGGCGGCAGACGACATTAATTATCGTCGTTTTTTTGACGTGAATGATCTTGCGGCATTGCGAATGGAGAACGAGGCGGTTTTTGAGGCAACCCACCGCTTCATTCTAGAGCTGATGAAGCAAGGCAAGGTCAACGGACTACGTATCGATCATCCCGACGGTCTATACAACCCCTCTCAATATTTCGAGAGATTACAAAAGGGCCAGCGAAGCGATGGCGGAGGAAATGAGAAATCGTACCTAGTCGTGGAGAAGATTCTGACCGGTGATGAAAGGCTTCCTGAGAACTGGCCAATCGACGGGACCACGGGATACGAATTCGGCAATTTGGTAAACGGATTGTTCGTGGACTCGGCTTCGGAAGCGGTGATGGATCGTATCTATCGCGGTTTCATCGGACGAAGGGTGCGATACGACAAGCTGGTGTACCGCTGTAAAAAGATAGTTCTGGAAGGCGCTCTGACCAGCGAGTTGAATGTACTGGCAAATTTATTGAGTCAGATCGCGCTAGCCAATCGCCACACTTGTGATTTCACGGTCAACAGTTTGCGGGAGGCGCTTTGCGAGGTGATCGCTTGGTTCCCGGTTTACCGCACTTACGTCAGTGGGGAGGAAGTGTCGGAGACCGACCGCAAATACATCCATCAGGCGATCGCGGTGGCGAAGAAACGAACTGCGATTGCAGACGGAAGCGTTTTCGACTTTGTCCAGGATGTGCTGCTGACGCGCCTCGCAGAGGGCCAAGCGAAACCTTATCGCGGCGCGGTCATTCGCTTTGCTATGAAGTTCCAGCAGCTGACTAGCGCGGTCATGGCAAAGGGTTTGGAAGATACAAGCTTTTACCGCTACGCGCGGCTGATCTCGTTGAACGAGGTTGGCGGCGATCCGCGGAGGTTCGGGGTTAGTCCGGCAGAGTTTCACCAGCAAATGGTTGAACGCCATGCGAACTGGCCCAACAGTATGTTGGGAACCTCGACCCATGACAGCAAACGATCCGAGGATGTGCGGGCAAGAATTGACGTGCTTTCGGAGATTCCGAGAGAGTGGCGCGAACGGGTTCGAACCTGGCGCGAACTCCATCGAGGCAAGAAGAAAACCAGCGACGGACGGGAAGCTCCGACGCGAAATGACGAGTACTTTTACTACCAAACACTAGTCGGGGCGTGGCCGTTATCAGGTGAAAGGTCAGAACCCTCGTTCTGCGTGCGTATGAAGGAGTACATGCTGAAAGCGATACGCGAGGCCAAGGAAAATACGAGTTGGGCCAACCAGAATGCCGAGTACGAATCTGCCGTGATCGAGTTTGTGGAAAAAACGATCGGTGCCGAGGCGTCGCCGGAGTTTTTGGAAGATTTTCTGCCCTTTCAGCAATACGTATCGCAAGTTGGCATGCTGAACAGCTTGTCGCAGGTAGCCATCAAACTGACCGCCCCGGGCATGCCAGATATCTACCAGGGAACAGAGTTGTGGGATTTCAGTCTGGTAGATCCGGACAATCGGAGACCAGTGGACTACGGTCGCCGAAAACGAATGCTCGCAGAGTTGAAGAAGTTGGATGCATTACCCGCGGATGAATGTGAGCGTGAATTAAAAAGTTTGTCGGAACGTCCGGAAGATGGTCGAGTGAAGCTCTACCTCACCTGGAAACTTTTAGGCTTGCGAAAGAAAGCCCCTGAGTTGTTTGAGAACGGCAGCTATGAACCTCTTACAGTGTCCGGAGAGAAGAGCGAACATTTGATTGCGTACTCACGCCGATATCAGGGCATGACGCTTCTGGTCGCAGCTCCGCGACTAAACGCAAAGTTGCTGGGCGGAGACATCGAGTCAGACCGAAGGACGCTTTGGGGAAACACACGAATCGAATTGCCGTCGGGGACATGCTGGAATCAATACCGGAACGTGTGGGCACGAGAAAGTGGGCCATCCTCAAGGGATGCAGCCTCGGTGGCTGTATCTGAGATCTTAGAAAAATTTCCTGTCGGAGTTTGGATTCGCCAAGAAGTTAAGTAATTCTTAGTGTCGCGAACTGCTGGAAGAATTCCGTTTCCTGGGGAAAAAAGTTCCGCCACGCAGGACGCTGTCCACCGCATCGACCAAGTCCCGACCGGCTTCGCCCTTGCTGACGGCGCCGCGGATCTTGCCACTCTCAAAGTTGTCGATCATGTCGTCGGACAGGTGCAGGGAAAAGAGAATAATCGGAATGTCGGGATGAGCGTCCGCGATGAGCTTGGCTGCGTCGAGGCCATTCATGATCGGCATCGTGATATCGAGGACAATCAGGTCAGGACGGAACTGACTGGCTTTATCGACCGCTTCGCGCCCGTTGCTGGCTTCCGCACAGACCGTCCAGTTGGGACGCGCTTCCAACAGGTTGCGAATGCCAAGGCGCATCACCTCGTGATCGTCCGCGATCAGGATTCGAACCGTGGAAAGGGATTTTTCTGGATAGGTCTTGGTTGCCTCTGTGTTCATGATTGCGGTCGCCAACCTCGATTCAACTTACTAGTTATGCCAAAAAACGACGAATCTGCCAAGTGGCAAAGCGAATTTCCAAAGAAGTTGGCCAGAGGTGGAAGTACTGGGCCCGGTGGCGCGTACCGTATACGAGCGCGGCGACGAAATGAAGCGCACGGGGTTCTTATATCAAAGCCCAGTATCTTCCAAATGTTACGAAAGATTGTGTTACGAAATCCGGAACTCAGCAATAGCCCGTCCGGGGGAGATATTGGCACGAAAGTTGTAAGGAGAGATCGCGGCATGTTTGAGCTCAGATCGTCGGACCCGGAAAAATGGGGGGCGGCCCAAGGGACGAGAAAGGCCTTTGTTTTCTGAGTAGCTGGGAAGCACGCAGCCGATATCGATCGCGAGCCAGACAAAGTCTTCGCTTTTCTTGTAGATCAGAAGTCGAAGTCATCGCCATGTGGCAGTATGCGAGCCGAAAGACAGAGTAGGCGGTAAGAAAAGCCGGCATTTCCCACTCCAGATCCACCCCGGAAAGGCGCTGGAACTGGCGCAGCAAATATTCTGCGGCTTCGGATGATAGATTCCATTCAACCACGGCGCCTGCCAAGTCCCATGCGACGTTACATGGTCCTGGGAAAAAATGGTCGTCGCCGTGGGATGTGGCGTCAGACTTCAACAGGTGACCCGTATCGGTAAGTAGCCACTCGTGCGGTTGCATGCGACCGTCGACTACCATGCAGGGTGCAGAGAGAAATTCGTCAGCTCTATTCTTCCAATCAATTCCGAAAAACAGGTCAATGTTGAATCGGGTGGAATCGACCAATTGCGAATGGTCGGGTTGAGTCGCGGGGAAGTGTTGCAACCGGAACGCACAGTACTCAGCGATCCTCCGCAAGATTGAGTTAGAGACGTCTGACGCATTTAGAGGCCGGGCACGCAAGACTTCATAGCGGGCGAATCCATCTCCGGCGTCGCTGATTTTGGGAGAAAATCCCGCCTCTGCAAGAGCAGTCGCCCGCTCCCGCACAGTATCACCAAGGGGACCCAACCCTTCGAATTTGAAAATCTCCGAACTATCGGGTGAAAGAAACTTCATGCGTTCCATTTGTGGCCAGCACTCAGGCCACTGGGAGTGGTCAGGGAGAAGATGGGAGCGCCAATATCCACCTCCGAAATAAGTGAAGTCCTCGAACCGAGAGAGCATCGTTTGTGTAGCTGGGACATAACGGTAGCGCTGCCACCTCCGCGTGGCGTCCGTGGCGCAAAGTGACGCGGGATCCGGCTGATGACTGCCGATCAGGGTGATTTTCTCGTCAGGGACGCCGACGCGTTCAAGCGCTTCGGCAACAGAAAGAAAGCTGGATCCGCTGCGGCCGGGGCCTTCATCCACGATTAAGAAAGAGGCATCTTGATCAGCCATTTGGCGGAGCCATAAGACTTGAACCTCCGAAAAGCGGGTTTCGCGCTGATAAGGATGGCCGGTTGGGCGAACGGTGATTCGCTCCGCAGGTATTCCTGAGGCTCGTAGCGCGGCCCTGACGATTGCGCTCAGTGTGGAACCGATACTGCGGATGCCGATTATGGCGAAGGGCCCCGGTAAAGACATGCGTCGAACGGCTGCAACGTAGTCAAGCGGGTGCACTGCATAGTAAGAAAATCCCTCGGGCGGGGAGACCCGCAACGTTTCGGGTAATGGCAATCCTGCTAGCATATCCACCGACAGAGGGCTGTTATCCGCTCCGCAAAAGGCGGCCGAGATAGCGTCGGTCAATTTAGCGAAATCAGTCGAGGCCGGCGCGCCTGCATCACTCAGCGCCGATTCCAATTGACCGCACCGGATAAGTGCAGGTAGTAGCGATTTGCCGGTCGACATCTGGAGTGATGCCCTCAGTTTGTCAACCAAGGCAGCGGTTCGATGGAACTCGCGAACCTCACGAAAAATCCAGGGATCGCGCGGCGGGCTATCAGCAATATCAGACATGACATCAAAACTTCGTGTGATACTTGCCGTCGACCGAAACTCCCCCGGCCTGGTCGCGCGTCACACTCACTGACCAGCGCTTATTAATCTGATAGTCACCTTCGACAATCTCCGCCTCGGGCTGGGTCACGTCAGTGGAGAATGTAAACAGAAAATTCTTGGTGACACGCTGCTGCAGGGCAACTCGTGCGGACGGATTCGTATTATTCCCACCTATCAACGGATCAATCTGCAGACTGGAGATGCCCGCCAGTTTTGAAACTTTGTTGCTGAATTGGCTGGCCACCTGGCCGGCAAGGATGGAGTCCGCGCTCGGGCTGGTCGCGCTGGCTTCTTCCGTGGTTTGACCTCGAGCGATCAAATTAATGATGTCGGCGGTTGCAAGCGGGGGATCTGAGGAATAGCTGGTGCGAAGTTTGTCGATCGGTCCCATGAGCGCTAGGGTCAAGTTGTATTGTTCGACCGTGGTAGAGGCGCGGACGTTCAATATCGGTTCAGTGTGGTCAGGATTATTAAACGTAATGATGCCGCGCTCCAATTTATATCGGTTGTTCAGAAAGAAGATCTCTCCGGAAGTGAGATCAGTTCTACCGACAATCACTGGATTTGACGCAGTTCCGATCACCCTGAGATTAGCTTGTCCTTCCATACTGACGGTCGAACTCACGGCCTGAAGATTCTGTGCAGATTGGACCGCGATATCCAGTTTGATATTGTCGGCAAGCCCCTGCCCGGACGACGGAACAGAATTGTTGTCGAATTGCGAAGAGAAAGTTGAGAGATCAAAATCGGGGGTAAACGAGAGACTGTTGATCAGCACTCTTCCGGTCAGGTTTGCAGCTTGCGCGTTGCCCACCAGCGCAAGGTTGCTGTCGAGCATGGTGCGAACTCCGTCGGGGTAGAGAAGGCGAACTGACTGTCCCTGCAAAGTGACGTTGAACTGAACCGCCGGGCGATATGCGATGGATCCCTGGGCTGAAAGTTGCCCGCCGCCCATTTCGCCAGAGAGACTGGATATCTGAATTTTATTGTCGGTCACGTCGAGGGTGCCGTTGACCTTACTGAGACCGACAGGCGCGTCGGTCGTGGCCAGCGCGACATTCTGAAGACGGATTTGGCCTTGCACGCCCGGAGCGGTCGAAGAGCCGGAGGCACGTACGTCCAGTGCAATCGCTCCAGAACTCTTGATGTCGGGATCGAAAATCTGGATAAGGCGAAGATTTACCGATCCGTGCGCCTCCGCCGTGATCTGATTCGATCCATTCAGCGGGATGCGGCCCTGAAACTGCAGATTGGTGCCGGTACCGGTGATGGAGGCTGGTTGAAGCACCGCAACCGAATCTTGAATGTCCAGTCGAATCGGCGCGCTGCTGGCAAATTGCAGAGTCTGATAGTTAGCCGCGAAAGTCGGGATAGTGACATGGACCTCGATGCGAGTCTTGTCCTGTAACGGGCCCTTCAGCGTAGCGTGCAACTCGGTCTCTCCCTGAAATCCTTGCGGGAGAGTTGGGGCGTACAACGCCAGCAGTGGGGCAAGTTGGATCTTGCCAGTGTCAACCGTCGCCTCAGCGTAATGGTTTCCCTTGAGATCAACTGTGGCGTTACCGCGAATGGAAGCGTCGACGATGTCGGAGGCCAGAACCAAATTGGCCCGCTGGTTGGACACGTTTACGTCTGCGCGGACATGAGAAATCGTCTTATCTTGGGCCTTGAGTTCGGGTATTTGAATGAGCGCGGTCAGTTGGGGGTTGTCCAAGTCGCCGGCGCCCTTGGCTGAGATCGTGAGAGTGCCTGCAACACCGAGATTCCGCTCCTGCACAGCGTGAATTCTTTGCAGAACGATCGCGGGAGCGTCGAGTACCGCCTGATATGCCTTCGTCTTCGGAGTGTAGGTGAATTTTCCGTTGACGGCGCCAGCTGGAAGAGCAACGTTCAAAGTGGACGACACCGTGCCATTGGCGGCTCGAAAGTCTGCCTGGACCGTCTGGATGGGCTCGTCATAAGCGCGAGCTTTTGATATACGGATGGAACCAGAGCCAGCAGGAGCGAGTTGCGATCCGTGGAATGCAAGGTCAGCGGAAAGATTTCCCTCAAGTGGGTAGTTGAGATCCGCCAGGCGCTGCAAGTCGACGATTGAGAGTTGACGCGCTGCGATATTGGCAACAATCGGACTGGAAGAATTGTACGACCAGTTGTGCAACGAAATCTGAACCGCTCCGGTCAATGTGCCCTGCCGCGCGTTCACCAGGGAAAGGTTTTGCAAACGGATCTGAGACGGACTGGCGGAGAAACCGGTGCGGACCGAGCGCCATTGGCTTTGCTGAACTTGCAGATTGCGCCCTTCGAGTTGTCCGCTGATCTGAGGATTTTGCATCGGGCCTTGCACAATCGCATTGAGGGTGGCGCTGCCGTTTATCGAGAACGGGGAACGTTCCGGCGCGGTTCCCGACCGCTGAAGAACGACTGCTAGAGCCGTTAGCTGGCTCAGATCCCCAGAACTGGCAAGAACCTGAAGGTGCGAACGATCACTCAGCTCGCCCTGCAGTTTGATGGAGGCGGAAGGCAGGCGCAGAGAGGTATCACGAAAAATGAACGCGTTGTTCGACGCCCGGTAATCGAGGTGCACGATGCCATCGAGCGGTATGGACTGCTGAGGCTTGGCAGACTGGTTCAATATTGCCGCGTGAACGGTAAAATCCGAGAGGGCCTGAAGGTTGCTGAGGCTGGTCTTCCACGAGCCTTTGACAGCGCCAGAAACTGTGCCAGTGAGAGGTGCGCGTCTGACTTGGGGATCGCGGATGGACTGCCGCGCCGCCGCGAGCGAGATCGCCTCGACCTTCGCTTGAAACTTGCCGTCTGCATTGGCGTCTAGCTGGGTCAGATCGAGATCTGCAACGACCCGCCCGTTGAGAAGATTGGCAACGATAGTGTGCGCGGAGAGACTTCCATCCGCCAGCCGATAGTGCGCGCGAATGTCCCGTATGTCGGCATTGCCTTGGGGAGATGAGACGTGCAGTTGGGCGGAGGAGAGTTCTCCGTTAGCTGTCACTGCTCTGAGAAATGGCCGGCCGGGCCTGCTCTGGTACTGCAATGTTCCCGCGAGGCTCAGATCTCCGGAGGGAGAAGCGGCGGGTGACAACGAGGCGAAATCTTGCGTGTGAATCAGGATGTCGTAGTTTGCGTTGACGACAGGGGCGCTGTAATTCTCGATAGTCGCACGCAGAGCGAGGCGCGAGGCTCCAACCGTCACTCGTACTTGATCGAGCGAAAGCGTCGCGGGCGAAGCACTGAATTGTGCTCTCAATGCGTGGGGAAGGGGGGAATAGTTCGCGTAACGCAAAGTCCCGCGATCGTAGGAAAGCGACCCAACGTAGCGGGTTGTCGCCGGCTGGAAATGAATCTCGCTAGCAAGATCGTAAAGGTCGCCATTGATATCGCTTTTCCGGTCGTTGCAAAAGACCTCTCCTCCGTTCATTTGAGCATGCGCAACCGCCAGATCGAAGATGCTCGTGCTACCGCCTTGGCTGGGCGCTGGTTGGGGAAGATTGGTCTGCCCGTTGGCGTCGACCACCAGGTTCACCACTGGATGGTCCACCAAGAGCTCCCGCAGCGTAAATTTGCGCTGCAAGAAAGATTGAATGGTTACGCCAACTGTAATCTTCTGAACTTGCAGCAACGGTGGCGCGGTCGCTGGTTCAGTGCCCCGAACGGTTACGCCGTAAACATCGGCCGTCAACGGAGAGAGGCGAAAGTCGAAATTCTGGATTTGGAGGTGTCCTCCGGTCGCAGCTTCCCCGCGCTGAACCAGCTGGGCGAGAACATACCGATGAAAGGCTTGGGTTCGGACGAACAGCAGGCCGGCTCCTAGGGCCATAAAAATAAGGAGAAATGCCCCGCCGACGGTCCAGAACAAGATTCGTTTCCATCGCATACGGAGTCTCTAAAAGGCCTGTCCTAAGGTGATGAAATATTGAGTGGGATTGATGCCGGGAACCGGGTTCAAGTTGCGGCCGATATCAATACGGATCGGTCCAATAGGTGTGGAGTACCGCAATCCGAGGCCTACCGTGTTCGTGTAATCGTTTATGAATTGATTGAAATTGATAGCGCCGTATACGTTTCCGCCGTCATAAAACACCACACCGCCCAGATTTTTCATGATGCCGAGGGGGAAGCGCAGCTCCGAGTTCAGAATGAACAACTGCCGTCCCCCGACGGGTACGGTAATGTTTACGCAACCAGTGCTGCCGGTCAAAACGTCGCAAAACGGCACAATTCGTTGGGGACCGGCCTGGTCAATCGGGAAGCCCCGCAGTGATGTGCCTCCGCCAGAAAAGAAGAGTTGGCTGGTAGGAACGAAGCTTCCGGAGAAGGATTTCACTAATCCCAAACGAATGCTGTTGGCCCAGACCATGGAGTGGATGGGTTTGTAAAGAGCGTACTGGGAGAACAACCGGGCAAAATTGGCGCTTGAACCTAATGCCGTGGGCGTAATGGCGAGGTCGACGGTGGCCAAGGAACCGTGGTGCGCGTCGAGCGGTTTGTCGCGGGTGTCGCGCAGGAGAGTTCCGGAAAAAGTGGATAGATGGACGCTACGGTCCTGGGGCAGCACGAGTTCGGGGACGAGCAGCTGCGAAAGATTGGTCTTGTTGAAGTCGTAGCGCAGTTGTAACCGAGTGTTGCTTTTGCGGCTAATGACCCGTTCCAGCTGAAAGGAAGCGTCCTCGAGATCGGCGGCGTAAAGCGGATTTTCGGTGGTCCGCTCCGCGGAAAGGCTAGTCAGAGCATTCCAGTTTGAGTTGCGGAAGTGTGGGTCTGTGTAGGTGGCCAGGAGACGCTGGTCGAGGCGAGACACTAGCAACGCGATTGATGCGGACTCGCCCAGGCCCCGAATATTTCGACGGGTAAATTCGATGGATCCGCGAGGGCTGGCGTAGATTGCCTGGCTGGGCGCGACTTGGCGATTTCCGATTCCAATAACCGGCAGACCGGGAACCGCGACCGTGCCGGTGGGGGCGTTGCCGCCGCGGTGTGAGACCTCGAATCCAAAGCCATAGGTTATCTCGTTTCTTTTCTCCTCATGAACCTTGACTACCGCGGGCTCGTCGCTTTGGTCGGAGATAGGCTCGCGTGGACCGACGCTAGCCCAGTCCAAAATTCCCAGGTCATATAAATTGCTCTCCGCCTCAAGCAGCTTGCCCTGACTGAAGGGCGTTTCTGAGGCGAGGCCGGTGGCTTTCTGGATCAGTGACAGCCGGGTGTGCTGTTGACCAAGGTAGATGACCTGGCCGATACGGACCTGCTGGTGTTCCGCAATCTCGATGGCAACGTCGACCCGGTGCGGGTCGCCAGCGTGGCGAGAGACGCGAGCCTTCACGTCGGCGTTGAGGTATCCCTTGTCGAGGTAGGTTGCAGCGATATGACTGCGATCGTCCGCGAGTTTACGCGGAGAGAAAGGCGCACCAGCTTTCAAGAGCAGTCCCTGGGGTGCCAGTTGAGCGAGAGGGATTTCTGAATTTCCAGAAACATTCAGACTGTCGATTACGGTTTGCTGCCCCTCTTCAATCGCAAATGTTATGTCCACGGTGGATTCGTGATCGATCGCTTGTGGCGATACCTTGATGTCTTCGTATCCGATGTCTTTGTAAAGGGCTTCGATGTTACGCGCGCTGGTTTTCAGGAGCTTCTGGCTGAATTTTCCCCGCGAGAAGAAGTGGGATTTGCTTACAGTCAGATGGGACATCAAAGCGTCTTGCGACAGCGCATGATTCCCTCGAAATGAAATATTGGCAACTTTGTGTTTCCGCCCTTTGTCGACCTGATAGGTGAGCGAGATACGGTCGGGATTTTTTTCGTAGACCGTGTTCACGCTAACGTCGAAATACCCCTTCTTCTGAAAAAAGTCGATAAGGTTTTGCTGGCCTTCCTGAACCAAATCACGATCGATCGCACCTTCTGAGTAGACGGGGATCAACTTTCTGGCCTGGACGGATGACAGGAAGGGAATCTTGGAAAGACGTGCGCCAGTGATTTGCACCAGAACCACGGGACCAACTTCGACCTTGAAGGAAACGTCTACACGATTGGTTTCGGCGTGGTATTGGGGAGGATTTTGTGTAATGCGATTCGCAAGGCGGTGCTGCTTGGAAAGACTGCGCTTCATTAGCGCTATCGCATCGGTCATGCGCCCTGGTGAATACGGTTTGCCGGACTTGAGCAGACCTCCTGAAAGACGGGCCCGAAGTGAACGCGCGGAGCGGATAAGTCGAGCAGACTGCTCTGGCGACGCGCCCAGTACTTCAACCTTACCAATGCGCGCCTGCTTGCCGAGTTGGGTTTGGAAGGAGATGTTCGCGATGCGGTGAGCGTCGTCGAATTGTGGCTCCGCATGGACCTGCGCCTGAAAGTAGCCATTGTCCCGGAGGAAGGTCTGAAGCGCAGCTTCGGCGGCCGGAATCCGGGATGCGTCGTAAGGCTCTTCGTCGTTGAAGTTCACCACCTGCAGCAATCGCGTGTAAGAGAAGTGCTTGCCTGCTTCGGAAAAAGTCACCACGCCGATGTAATAGGCGGGCTGAAGGACGAAGGTTAACCGCAGACCACCTGCTTCGGGAGTTGTGTTCACCTCAACTTTGGTGAACTTGCCGCTGCCCTGCAGCTGCGACACCGTCTCTGCAACTGCTTGTTCGGAGTATGGGCGGCCGGGGTGCTGCTTCACTAGAGACATGAGAGAAGATACGTCAAGATGTGGATTTGCAACCAACGATACCGAGCTTACAGTCTGCCCTTCATAGGGAGTGGACGATGGACCGGGGATCGCCTGACCCGCAGCTGCAGACCTGGCAATGACCATCAGGAACAGCAGAACCCCGCAGCGAGAGATGAACGCCGCAACGGAGCGGGTCCAGACCGCGAAAGATGGAGCGGAGGTCCATAGCATGGGCCGGGTCAGCAATCGTGGTTCGATGCGCCGATGAAAAGGTGAGATGTCCTGAGAACGACAGTAAGCACGAAAGACCTCAGATTCAAATACAGCTTACATAGGGGGAGTTGCATCGAAGTTCGGTTACCGGTAAAAAGTCACGGCTCAAAGTGTCTAAGCCGGTGGCGTCTTTGGATATGGTTTGAGGTTGGCGGATGGCGAAGGCATGAGGCTCGTAATCTTCGGTTTGACGATAAGTTCGTCGTGGGCCAACGGGCACGCCACAATCTGGCGGGGTTTATGCAGTGCACTGGCCCGTCAGGGACATCAAGTGACCTTCTTTGAGCACGACGTGTCCTACTACGCTTCTCACCGTGATCTGGGGAACCCGACCGAATACTCGCTGATTTTGTACGAGTCATGGGCATCGGTTGCCTCACAAGCGCGGGAAGCTTTGAAGAATTCGGACGTTGGAATTGTTACATCCTACTGCCCAGACGCAATGACGGCATGCGATCTGGTTCTCGCATCGTCGAAGACGAGCGTGTTCTACGACCTGGATAGCCCAGTTACTCTCGAGCGCTTGGCGCGGAATCAAGCCGTTGAATATATCCCTCCGGATGGTTTGCAGCCGTTTGATCTTGTACTGAGCTATGCGGGTGGTCGCGTTTTGAAAGAGATGAAAGATCGCCTGGGAGCGAAGCGAGTAGAGCCACTCTATGGCTCGGCGGATCCTAACGTTCATAGGCCGGTGAAAGCCAGCGTCGCCTACCAAGCGGACATGTCTTATTTGGGAACGTATTCAATGGATCGTCAACCCGCGTTGCAGGAGCTTCTCCTGGAGCCGGCCCGGCGCACGCCAGAACGCCGCTTCCTTCTAGGAGGGGCGCAATATCCGGACGATTTCCCTTGGGCCGAAAATATCTGGTTCGTTCAACATGTGCCGCCTCCGAAGCATTCGGCTTTTTATTGCTCCTCGAAGATCACCCTGAATGTCACGCGCGGACCGATGGCGACCTCCGGATTCTGTCCGTCCGGGAGATTGTTCGAAGCGGCGGCCTGCGAGACTCCGGTCCTGAGCGATTCATGGGAAGGTTTATCGGAGTTCTTCGAGCCCGACCAGGAGATTCTTGTGGCTTCGCACGCGTCCGACGTTGTCAGTGCTCTGGATCGTGATGGCGAAGAGTTGAGGAGCATAGGCATAGCGGCACGTGAGCGAGTCATGGACGAACACACCGCCGACCATCGCTCGCGGGAGTTAGTGACGCTTCTGGAGGCAAGCGCATGAAGCGGCGATGGGGCATCATTCCGGCGGCCGGACTGGGGACACGGATTCAGCCACTGGCATTTTCCAAGGAGTTGCTTCCCGTGGGAACGCGCTACGACGGAACCACGGAAAAGCCGCGAACCGTTTGCGAATACCTTTTGGAGCGCATGCTGATGGCGGACGTCTCGCGAGTGTGTTTCGTTATTTCGCCCGGCAAAGCCGACATCATGACTTACTTCGGGGGACAGCTGGAGGGCGCATCGGTTTGCTACGTCGTCCAGCAAAGTCCGAATGGTTTGTGCGACGCCTTATTCAGAGCGCTCCCGCTCGTTGCGCCGGACGATGAAATTGTTGTCGGTCTTCCGGATACGATCTGGTTTCCAGCCGAAGGTTTTCGATTGTTGCCGGATGGCGGCTTGTCCTTCCTTCTATTCCCGGTGGCCCAGCCCGAGCTTTTCGATGCG
This sequence comes from uncultured Acidobacteriaceae bacterium, assembly GCA_963708575.1. Classification (GTDB taxonomy): domain Bacteria; phylum Acidobacteriota; class Terriglobia; order Terriglobales; family Acidobacteriaceae; genus DASVWZ01. The sequence continues at coordinate 1,714,965 of CAVPTB010000007.1, read as the reverse complement.
GTCATCACCGATGAATCGGGGTGGGTGACCGAGATCCAGGTGAAGCAACCCATAACACGGACCCAATGGGTATGGGGAGCGTTCAAATTGACTGGGGAAATCTTCGCTGTGCTGCACGAGTTGTGGATCGAGCGAGGACGATCGGATGAGTATTTTGGCACGCTGGTCAATGAATACCTGAGGCGCGGCGGAAAGGCGCTGGGAATCAAGAAAGGCGACACGTATGTCGATGTGGGTACGCTGCACGGATATCGGGAAGCAGTACGAGCCCTTTTAGAGCAAGGCATGTGGCATGAGGTCGAGCGATAGTTTGGCGGCCAATCGCAGTCAGGGCGCGGAAGATCTCAGGCGACGGTTGTTCGCAAAGTCTCGAATCTTGCTGCTGGCCGCGCATCCCGACGATGAGACCGTGGGAGCCTCAACCCTGTTGGCCGAAAACCCAACCGCCTGCGTGGTTTTTATGACGGACGGCGCCCCTCATGACCGGAAACTCTGGTCTTCAGGATTGTTGTGCACTCGTGAAGAATATGCCGACATTCGAAAAAAAGAGGCATACAAGGCGCTTTCAGTCGCCGGCATTCTTCCCGCGAACTTGTGTTTTCTTGAAGCCGTGGATCAAGAGGCGATCGATCAGGCCGAAGCACTCGTCGGCAAGCTGAGAGAGATCTTCCGCAGCTATAAGCCGGAAATAGTCATTACACATCCCTTCGAGGGAGGCCATCCAGACCACGATACGGCTTCGCTGGTTACGAGGCTCGCTCTACGCCAGGCAGGCTGCGCAGCACAGGCAATGGAGATGACCTCCTATCACGCCCGAGATGGCCAATTTGTGGCGGGAGAGTTCTTGGCCAATGCGGAGAGTGCCGAACTATCGGTGGAATTGTCCAAGGAAGAACGCGCGCGAAAACAGCGAATGATGGACTGTTACTGGTCCCAGGAAAACGTCCTGCGCGGATTTCCGACAGAGAAAGAGAAGTTTCGACAAACCCCCGCCTATGACTTTACCCTGCCACCGCATCCGGGGAAGCTCTGGTACGAGTGCATGGGATGGCCGATGACGGGCCAGCGGTGGCGCGCACTAGCGGCGCAGACAATAGCAGGAGCCGAGATCATATGCGGCTGACTGTCTTAAGTGTGGGTTACCCACTGGCGCCGATCTCCGCCGCAACCGCCGGTGGTGCTGAGCAAATACTGGCAATCCTGGACGAGGCTCTGGTGGAGACCGGACATCGTTCCCTGGTGATTGCGCCAGAAAGCTCCCGCTGCCGGGGATTGTTGCTGCCTACGCAAATGCCCAGCGGAGAGTTGACGGACATAGCTCAAGCGCAGGCACGTGCGCAACATCGAGAGGCTGTCCGGCAAGCCCTGGATCGCTTCTCGATCGATGTGGTTCACATGCATGGACTGGACTTCTATCACTACTTGCCGGAAGACGGTCCACCCGTGGTGGTGACGCTTCATTTGCCGCTCGCGTGGTATCCGGCAGTAGCCCTGAAAATCAATCGCGCGAAAATCCGGCTAGTTTGTGTGTCGCGTTCACAAATGCGGGACGTTCCGGGTAAGACTGCGGATTATGACGTAGTCGAGAACGGGGTACGACTGTTAGCTGATAACCCGCCACGCCGAAAAAGAAAGCCCGGTTACCTCCTTTCGTTGGGACGAATTTGTCCAGAGAAGGGGTTTCATTTGGCGATGGATGCCGCGCGCGATGCGGGCCTTTCGCTGTGGCTGGCAGGAACCGTCTTCGCGTATCCCGCACACAAAAAATATTTCGAACAGATGATTCTTCCGCGGCTGCGGGAAGGGCATCGCTACCTCGGGCAAGTTGGAGGCAAACATAAACTTGATCTGATTGCGGGTGCGTCGTGCTTGCTGGTACCGAGTCAGGTGGCAGAAACAAGTTGTCTGGTCGCCATGGAAGCCTTTGCGTGTGGTGTACCCGTGGTGGCATTCCGTAGGGGAGCGTTACGCGAAATCATTGGCCATGGGCGAACCGGGTTTCTGGTGGACTCGGTTCCAGCGATGACACAGGCGATCTTGATGGCGGAACGCATTCACCCGGAAACTTGCCGGGCAGCCGCAAGGGCGCATTTTTCATCGGAAGTGATGGTGGCTAGGTACCTGAGAATCTACGAAGACGTGATGAGAGAGAAAATTTCGGATGCAGGAACGGAGCGTGAGTCGTGGCCATCGCTTGCAGCCTGAGTATTCGCACAGTCCGGGATCTGAATTCCGCAAAGCGGCTGGCGCCAGCGTGGAATGATTTATGGGAAAGATCGGCGAATGCCACCACATTTTCGCGTCCGGAATGGGTGTTGAGTTGGATGGAGGAATTTCAGCCGGAGCAGCCGCTTATCGTTGCGATTGAGCAAGGTGACCGACTTGTCGGGTTAGCTCCTTTGCTGATCTATCGCGATGACGGCGGGAGGGTCCTGGGGTTGATGGGTGGGGGCGTCTCGGACTATCTGGACGTTCTGGCCGAGGCGGGCAGGGAATCAGAAGTTGTCTGCGCGCTTCTTGAGTGGATTGAGGAACCGCGTGAGTGGGACCGGATCTATTTTTCGGACTTGAGTGCGGGGTCTCCGCTGATTTGTGCCGCGCGGCGCGGGTTAGCCTATCGCGGAGTAGAACACGATGTGTGCCCGGTTGTCTTAACTCGCGGGAAAGAGAACCTCGCTGGCTTGATTCAAGCGAAGGAGCTGCGCAATCTTCGCAATGCGCGAGGGCGTGCCCTGCGTGCTGGGGGCGCGTCAGTCGAAGTAGCAGATTATGATTCGTTGATGCCAGTGCTTGAAAGTTTGTTTTACCTTCATTCATTGCGCTGGCGTGAAGTAGGAGAGGATGGGGTGCTCAAGGATGCTCGAGTGCGCGCCTTTCACCGCCGAGTTGCTCCACAACTTCTTCGTAAAGGTGTACTGAAGCTGTATGCTCTGCGACACGATCGGCGCATCATCGCCGTTCTCTGTTCCTTCTTCGAGCGGACTACGGTTTTTTGCTACTTGCAAGGATACGATCCCGCCTATCAATCACTGAGTCCGGGGACACAAATACTCGGGGCAGTCCTTGAGGACGCAATCGGCGACGGCAAGGACTGCGTGGATTTCCTGCGCGGCCGTGAGGCATACAAGTATCTCTGGGGCGCGCGCGACCAGGTTACTTATCGCATCACCGGGAGGGCCAACCACGGTTTTTCTTCGAAGAAGGCAGCTTAGAGATCGAATTACAGATTTGAAGATGGCGGGTCGGACGTGATTGCCAGCGACTCCGCCCTAGAAAGACTCGTCTACAGTCCATTACCTCGGAAGACGGCGAGTCCCACTTCCAACTACGTTCTTTAATCCCCAATTACGCGTGGAGTTTCTTCTAAGGCCGAGACGCCAAGCGGAGAGCCTCAGCAGCTCTGCCGTCCCCCGAATGGCTCAATGCTTCGGTCGCATTCTCACTCGGGGGACGGTCCACCGCACCTAGTGAGGTCTTGGATGGTGGACCGGAACGGCAGGTTGGCAGGTCCTCTTGGTTCTAAGGTGTGAATGAAGCAGATGGCGACAAACAACGCGTGGGCTCCTGCATCCAAGCGCAGGTGATTATTTTGGAGGAGCCGAATGCCCGAAAAAGCGACCTTAGAGAGAGCCCAGGAAGACGCCAGAGAGGGTAAGTCACCCAGCACACAAGCCGGAGAGTTTGTGCGCGAGGAGATCCATCATGTTCGAGAGGGAAAGCACGGCGTGGCCAATGCCAAGCAGGCCATTGCCATCGGCTTATCCAAGGCCCGGAAGGCGGGGGTAAAGCTGGGGCCAGCGCCGAAGGGTACGGCATCTGCGCGGAAGGCCTCTGCGGGCAGATCCAGCAGCAAGGGTAAGACCCCAAGTAAGCCATCAGCCAAACGGTCACGGGCCGTCACCAAGGCTTTAAAGCGAGAGGGCGGGCGCGGAGCGTCAAAAAAAGCGCTTTCAGCACAAGCCACGAGCGCCGCCCACCGGCGATCGAGGCGTAGCCGGAGTACAGCCGCCAAGAAAGCTGCCCGGACACGAAGGCGATCCAAAGTGAGTTCGACCGGACGAAGGCGTACAGCGAAATAGCCAGAACATTACAGCCAGAGCCTGATCGAAAGTGTTCGTCTTAATCGGTACGCTCATGGCAGGGTCTGAGAGGAGAAACTATGCTGTATTGGTCAGTAGTGTTTTTGGTAGTTGCCATTATCGCCGCGATATTCGGTTTCGCGGGCGTTGCCGCGGCTGCCGCCGGAATCGCCAAGATACTCTTCTTCATCTTCGTGGTGCTTTTTGCGATCAGCCTTATTTTTGGCCTGTCGAGACGAGGTTCTGCGCGGATTTAGGCAGGCTTGGATTTGTTATTTGTGGCATGCCCGCCGACCCTCGCAAAAGGGTCGGCGGGTTTGCCCTGTAATGAGAAACTTCCTTTTAACGGTTTCCTAAAAACCGTCCTTTCTCACAGTTTGCGAATTTCAGCGAGAGCCCTACACTGATCATTGGCCTTTGCCGCGGCCGGCCACTTACCTCGGAATCTGAATGAAGCGACGGGTGAAGCTGTGAAGATCACAATGATCGGCCATAGCACGGTTCTGATCGAGATTGCCGGAAAGCGTATTCTGACGGATCCCTACTTTGGTCTGCACGGCAATCCTGGATACGCGAGGCCGCATCCTCCAGCGAGAACCAGAGAAGAGTTAAGGGGCATCGACCTGGTCTTGGTGTCACACAACCATTTTGACCATATCGACAGTCGGTTTCTGCGAGGTTTGCCGGACTCGGTGCCTGTTCTGGCTCCCGCATACTCCGCATGGGTGACGCGCTTGAAAGGCGGGCGCAATGTGACGGGATTGAAAGCATGGGAGGGGAGGTCGTTCGCCCCAGTATCTATCACGGCAGTTCCTGCCCGTCATCTCACCTTTACTATCGGTTACATCCTGGAGGCGGAGAGTAAACGGATTTACTTTGCAGGCGACACCTACCTGGCGGGTTTCATGGAAAAGATCGGTCGCGAGTTCAGGCCGGACGTGGCTCTACTGCCAGTGACCACATTTCGGATTCCGATGACAATGGGCGAAAAGCAGGCGGTCGAGGCAGTGCGGCTGCTCGCACCCCGTGCGGTTATCCCGATACATCTGGGGATTATTCCTCGCTCTCCGCTGATGCAAACCAACCAAAGCCCAGAAGGATTCCGTGATCGTGCGCGCCGCGCCGCTCTTACAACGGAAATTGTAATCTTGCGAGAAGGAGAAAGCTGGACTAAGGACTAACGTCAGCGGCAGGCAGTTGCTCTCGGCAGACGCTTGCCAGCCACAGCATGCTTGATGGCACCCAACAGAACGTCCCTGGAGCCCGCTTTATCGCAAACTCCCTGGACATCGCTCTTTACTCGATCCGGAATATCCAAGCTTCCCGAGAATAAGATGACTGGAACCGTCGGTTTTAGACGTTTCAGACTGGCCGCGACCTCGCCGCCATTCATCCCGGGCATTTCATAGTCCGTCACCGCGACATCGACCCTGTTTTCAGCAGCCAAGTGCAGAGCTCGAACCCCAGACTTGGCGGCCAAGACCCTGAAACCAAGGGCCTCAAACATGGCCTTGTAAAGTAATAGGCCCGGTTCGTAGTCGTCAACCCAGAGTATTGTGGGTAATTGCCGCTCAGACTTTGACAGCCGTGCAGTTCGGCGGGCAAGCGGACGAGGTTCCGGCCTAATCGGTGTCCGACCCGACCAAGCGCGTATTTGAGGCACCGTTGCCATCGAAATCAAGGTAGGCCCTTGAACGCAATTGAACAATACGGATCCGCCTGTACGGCCGCGCCAAATATTCGCTTAGTCGAGTAGGTTGAAAACCTTAGCTAATCGTAAGCGAGAAATCTTACGATGCCTTGCGGCCCGGCTTGTCGTTCGATTCTTGACGGCTATCTTCCTCAGCGCGCGACACCCTCTCGATCAAGGTCTTCATGTCCTCGGCATGTTCCTCTTCGTTTTCGAGGATCTGTTCCATCAATCGGCGACTGGTCGGATCGTTATCGCCAAGGTAACGGATGATCTCGCCATAGGAGTCGATCGCGATGCGCTCGGCTATGAGATCTTCGCGAATCATATCCACCAGAGTTGTGCCTTCGACGTACTGGGAATGGCTGCGTTTGCTTAGGACGTCAGGGTTGAAGTCGGGTGCACCGCCTAATTGCGTGATGCGTTCAGCAATCCGGTCGGCATGGCCTTGCTCTTCCTGAGCGTGCTCCAGAAATTCGGCAGCTACAGCCTGAGCATGGATGCCGGAAGCCATGTAGTGATGCCGCTTATAACGAAGTACACAGACTAGTTCAGTGGCGAGTGCTTCGTTGAGAACGCGAATTACGGTTTCGCGGTCGGCCCGGTAGCCGCCAGTGACCGCACCATCCTCAATGTGTTGACGCGCGCGTTTGCGAATTTCTTCAATATTCGAGACGAACTCACCCCGCGTTGCGTCCTGCGAAGAAGACGTTTTCATACGTGACCTCCGTGAAAAAGGGCAGGTTAGAGCCTGCCCATTAGTGCGAGAACGACGATGATCAACACAACCAGACCGAGCCCTCCGCTGGGGTAGTATCCCCAACCGGTGCTATAAGGCCATGTGGGCAGTGCTCCGATGAGAAGGAGTACTAATAGGACAATCAGAATGGTGGACATTCAATGCCTCCAGGTGGATGCGATGGATTTGAACTCAAGCACAATGCGGACTCGTGCACCGGACCATGCTGGATTTGAGACTATGCCAGAGCAGCTGGATGTTGAATCGGGTGAAGGCTGTAAGGCCAGAGCTATCATTCTGTAAGTCGGAGCATTCCGAGGAGCGGTTTACAGGTCAAACATCTTGTACACTGCCGGCGGCTGCTGCCCTTGCAAGAGAGTTATTGCAACATTGTGAACCGGGACCCCACCGGTAGTGCGGCCTTCGAGCGTGCCGTGATGAGCGTGGCCGTGTAAGACGAGATCGGCGCCGTGACGATCCACAACCTCAGCCAGCCGTGAAGTGCCGAGGAAAGGAAAAATCTCGGGCGACTCGCCCTGCACTGTAGCCACGATCGGCGCATAGTGCAGAACGACGACACGTTTTTCGGTGCGAAGTTGCGACATGGCGCGCTCCAGCTTCAGCGCTTCGTCAATCGAGTGCCGTACGAATTCCTTGATTTCCGGTTCTCCGAAGGCGGTAAGAACACCTCGGCCAAAGCCGCCGACAAATCCTTTCGTGCCCGCAAAGCCGACACCATCCCGCTCGTATGCGCTGCCATCCAGGACCTTGATGCCCTCCGCGTTCATCATGCGCATCAACTCCGACGCCTGGCCACTCTCGTAGTCGTGATTGCCCAGAACCGCGATGGTTGGCACTCGGAGGCGCACCAGAGCGTTCAACAGCGGCTCCATTTCAGCAGGCTGTCCGAAGTTTGTCAGATCTCCGGCAATGACCAGGACGTCCGCCTCATTGCGGACCTGGTTGAGTTGCTCCTGGAGCGCGGCGTGACGCTGAGCGCTGAAGTGGAGGTCGGCTGTGGCTGCAATTCTCATTTAGGCAGATAGAGTCAGAGGGCGCCGGTAATGGAGCCAGAGATCGATTCAGTTTTTGCTAAACGCTTCTGGCGATAATCCTCCAGAACGTTCTCCAATCCCCACTCCTTCACGTCGATGGCAAACATGTTGTCGTCCACCAAGCTTCCGCGAAAGGGAGCTTCAAGGTCTGGGGTGGCCAGCGCGTTCAGGAAGCGCGCAACTAAATCCTGCCACACTGTCCCCGGAACGTATCCCGACTGTCCGGGATACACATACCGGAATAGCACGAGGGCCCACAAAAGCATTTCCCAGTGGTCTCCGGCGAGATTCAGGACCCGATCCCAATTAAGACGGCCGCGGCTTCCGTAAATGACGTGGGCAATATCCGCGCCGTCAAACCGCTCGCGGCGGGTCACGAACAGCTTGGAAACCAGAAGTTCCTCTGGCGCCAAGACGCGTGTGGCGACTCCATGCACGACCGCAGGTTGAGCCCGATCGATCCAGGACGAATCGACCGTGATTACGCCATTGCTCATTCCGGTTATCAGGTCGACGAAGAAGTCGTCGCGATGAGCTTTGAAAAGCCAGACCGGATCGCGAACCTCAGTTTCGAAACCTTCGCGACGCAGACGATCAAGCGCCGCGGGAATGCTCTCCGCGGTGAGAAATAGATCAAGGTCTTTCGTAAAACGGCAAATACCAGTGTGCTGCTGCAGAGCAAAAGCCCCGGAAACGGCAAACGGTATTGCCGCCTCTTCCAAGGTAGTCAGAACCTCGCGGAATAGAGAGATTTGTTCCCCTGGAAGCTCAGCCGGTACCGAGGAAGTCACGGGCAAGGATTCTGGCGAATTGGCGCAATGTTCAGGCACGACGGGCTTGGATGTGGTGCGTATAGACAGGGTTGCTGGCAGAACTTGGTTCGGTACAGCCATGGCAGCACAACCGGGGCTCGCTAAGGCGCATCTTTGTAGCTGTTACGGGCTATCCATGGCGCATGACAGATCAGTGGTACTACCGGAGACATTGCCTCAACACTCGGTTGTACCCGTTGCGGAAACCGGGGCACCAGACAAAAGTCTGGAAAAGCGAATTTCTGAGCTTGGCCAGTGGTTTCACAATCTCGATCTGAACGGAGTCCAGACCGCGCCCGACCATTTCCTCGGCGACTTTCCGGCCATCAAGTGGAAGCACTTTGCCGATTCAATTCCGCAGGATCTGACCGGAGCGAGCGTGTTGGACACAGGTTGCAACGCGGGGTTCTATGCGCTGGAGATGAAGCGCCGAGGGGCGAAGCGAGTCCTGGGAATTGATGTCGATGAGCGTTATTTACAACAGGCGCGCTTTGCTTCGAAGACTCTAGGTTTGGAAATCGAGCTGGAAAAACGGTCGATTTATGCCGTAGACGAGATTGCTGGGCAATTCGACTTCGTTTTTTTCATGGGTTTGTTCTATCACCTGCGATACCCATTACTCGCGCTCGACAAGGTCATCAAGAAAGTCCGTGGCAAGCTGGTATTTCAGACCATGTTGCGCGGTTCGAGCAACCCACGCACTTGGGCCCCCGACTACGAATTCGAGAATAAAGAAATTTTTCTCGACCCGGATTTTCCTGCCATGTATTTCATCGAAAAGAGCTATTCGCACGACTATACGAACTGGTGGATTCCGAACCAGGGAGCAGTGGAAGGCATGTTGAGAAGTTCAGGCCTGAAGATCGAATCTCATCCGGAGGCGGAGACGTGGGTTTGTACTCCGCGGAACGTGCAACGCGATCAACGATACGTACTAGACATGGAGTTGGACGGAACCCTTTAGTGGCGCGTCATAAATCTCAATGCTGAACGGGAGACTATGGTCGAAGCGGTCATGCTATGGAATGAACCGAACAATCTGTCGCACTGGGATTTTAAAGCCGATCCGGACTGGAAGATTTTTGCGGAGATGGTGATCCTGGCTGCGCAGACCATTCGAAAAATAAATCCGGAATTGCGAATCGTGCTGGGTGGTATGTCACCCATTGATCCGAATTTCGTAAAGTTACTGGCAAGCCATGGCGTGATTGATGCGATCGACGTGGTGGCAATTCATGGTTTTCCCTTGGACTGGAACCACTGGAGCATTCATGAGTGGCCGAAGAAGGTAGACGAAATTCGCCAGATGACCAGCAAGCCGGTCTGGGTGACGGAAGCTGGTGCCTCGTCCTTCGGGGCCGAAGAGGTTCAGAGGTTCGGATTGCAGCGCACGGCGGACTTGCTGCTTCCCTTGGTGGAGCGCGTGCATTGGTACAGTCTCTTCGACTTGCCCGCGACCTGGACGGCAACCACCCGACACAAAGAGGCCGAAGGAAGCTCGTACTACCGGCATTACTACATGGGACTGGTGCGCGAGGATGGAACACCAAAACAAGCCAGCGAAGATTTCCCCGAGGGTATGGGACTGTGCCAGTGGTTTCATTTTGAGGACCATCGGCTGGAGACTGGGGTCGAATGGCTGCGGAAATTGAAGGTCAAGCAATTGCGTACCGGGCTTAGCTGGGCAGACTGGTTTCGTCCCAACGCCGAGATTTGGTTTGACAGGCAAATGCAGGCTTTGGCGGAATTCGATACGACGGTGACTCTGTGTTTCACCCCGGAACACAAAGGCCGGATGCCCCACTACACCAGTCCACCCAAAGATCCAGGCGATTTCCGGGATTTTGCCGCTTGGGCAATTCAAAGGTACGCACCATATGAAGTGCAACACGAGGTTTTGAGCGGGGGCATCTCACCAGCAGAGACTTTCATCCAAGGCAAATCATGAGGGAAATGCATCTTCTTCGCCGTAAGAATCAATACCTTAAGGGGGGTGGCCCCGGTCGTGGCACTCCGGAAGGCTTCCTCCAGTGAAGACGAAGAGAGTTCTGATTACTGGGGGGGCAGGCTTTGTGGGGTCGCATACAGCGGATGCTCTTATCGCCCAAGGGCACGCGGTGACGATCTTTGACAGCTTGACTCCACAGGTTCATCCGCGAGGGTTACCTGAATATTTGCCTAAAGAAGCCGAGTTTATTCGGGGCGATGTGCGTAATCTGGAACACCTCAAGCGAGTGGTTAAGGGCTTCGATGTGATCTTCCATCTTGCTGCGGCGGTTGGTGTCGGCCAGTCGATGTATCAGATGGTCGAATACACGGCGACCAATATTCTTGGGACGGCCAACTTACTCCAAGCCATTCTGGACACCGCGAGCGCCCCGGAAAAGATCGTCGTCGCCTCGTCGATGTCGATCTACGGTGAAGGACGGTACCAGTGCGCGAACTGTGGGGATGTGGCGCCTCCATTACGTACGCCCGAGCAATTGGTGGAAAAGAGTTGGGAGCCGGTTTGTTCAGCCTGCGGGCAACCGTTGACCCCTCGTGCGACAAATGAAGACAAGCCACTGCAGTGCAGTTCGGTCTACGCGCTCTCCAAGAAAGACCAGGAGGAGATGGTTTTGTTGTTCGGGCGAACTTACGGAATTCCAGCCGTAGCATTTCGCTATTTCAACATCTACGGTTCGCGCCAGTCGCTGTCGAATCCATACACCGGCGTCGCAGCGATTTTCGCTTCGCGGTTGATGAATGGAAAAAGCCCCATGATTTTCGAAGATGGAAGGCAGATGAGAGATTTCGTAAGCGTCCACGATATCGTTCAAGCCAACTTGCTTGCGATGGAAAGCGACGCTGCGAACGGAACGGCCCTCAATGTCGGGTCAGGGCAAGCGGTCACTGTGGAGCAAGTCGCAAGCGAACTGGGCGAGGCTATGGGTGTACAAGTCGGGAGCGAACTCACAGGAAAGTATCGAATGGGAGATATTCGTCATTGCTTCGGGGACATTGCGAAGATTCGCAGAGTGCTGGGCTACGAACCCAAGGTCACTTTGAAGCGGGGAATGCAGGATCTTGTCCACTGGCTGGCTTCTCAGGAAACAGAGGGGCGATTGGACGACGCGATGCAGCAACTGGAGGCATACAAGCTGGTCGCATGATTCCAGGCAACCGAACGGAAGTAATCAAAGTCATTAATTCAGAAGCGGACGAGGAAGAAATGAGCAGTGTGAGGTCGATCCGGTCGGTGTTGATTTTTGGAGGGGCCGGTTTTATTGGGTCGAATTGGGCCCACCGTCTTTTGAAGACCACGGACGCCAAGATTCATATTTTCGACAATCTCTCGCGACGCGGCGTGCACCAGAATCTGGAATGGTTGAAGCGGGAAGCGGGTGGGGGAGACCGGATCCAGATAACCATCGGCGATATCCGGGACGAGAGCCTGGTGCGCCGAGCCGTGCAGCCGGCGACGGAGATCTACCACTTCGCGGCTCAGGTTGCGGTGACGAACTCGGTGGTTGATCCGCGATTTGATTTTGAGGTGAACGTTGGCGGCACCATCAATGTGCTGGAAGCGGCTAGAAAGAGCGGCCGCAAACCCTTTCTGCTTTTCACATCAACCAATAAAGTTTACGGCGCAATGAACGACCGAGCCGTCGCGACGGCAGGTGCTCGCTATTCCATGGTGGACGGTATGTGCACGAGCGAGGCACAACCGCTCGATTTCTATTCTCCGTATGGTTGTTCGAAGGGTGCCGCGGATCAATATGTCCACGACTACAGCAGGATGTTTGGACTGCCAACCGTGGTCTTCCGCATGTCTTGTATCGCGGGCAAGCACCAGTTCGGCACGGAGGATCAAGGATGGATCGCGCATTTTCTGTATTCCGCAGTCCGCGGAATTCCGGTGACGATTTATGGCGATGGGCGGCAGGTGCGCGACATTCTTAGTGTCGACGATCTGGTGCGAGCCTTTGAAGCCGCTCGAACCCACAACGACGCGACTGCCGGAGCAATTTACAACATCGGCGGTGGGCAGGCCAACGCCCTCTCCTTGCTGGAATCAGTCGATGAAATCGAGAAGGTAACAGGGAAGCAACCAATCTTGAGTTTTCAGCCGGCACGTCCCGGCGATCAACTGCTGTACATCACCGATTTTCGAAAGTTTCAGACGGACACTGGTTGGAAACCAAGGGTAACGGTCCCTGAGACCCTCACCAGTATTTACGAGTGGTGGCAAGAGCAAGCGAAGGGGGACGTGTCTCCAGTCCGTTTGGAATCGGTGAGGCTGCCCGTCAATCAGGTTTCCAGGGCAGCTTCATGAAGTTTGCGTTGGTGAACCCGAATTGGAAATTCGAAGGATCGACGTACTTCGGGTGCAAGGAATCGCACTATCCACTAGAACTGCTATTCGCTGCGGCTAATATTCAAAAAGCCGGCCACCAGTCTCTGGTGATTGACGCTCAGCTGGATGACTTGAGTTGCGAAGAGGTGAAGGGCGAGCTGAACGTCTTCAATCCCGATTTTCTCGTAATTCCTACGGCTCCTTCCTATTTGTTTTGGCGGTGTCCGCCGCCGGAGTTGCGTATTCCCCTACTCTGGTTCTCGGCCCTCGGGGAGGGAATGACGAAAGTGGCGATCGGTCCTCACGCTTCCGCAACTCCCCTGACAACTCTTCGAAAGTTAAAGTGCGACATCGTTCTGCGCGGAGAGCCAGACTTTACGATTGCCCAACTTGCCGACCGGCCGTGGGAACGGATCGACGGCTGTTGCTGGATCGACGAAGGCGGGGAACACATTAGCAACTCTCGTGCCGTCGCAAATATGAAACGCCTTCCGGTACTCGGATTTGAAAGCTACAACGTCGAGGGGCACTCTCATCGCCATCACGTTTTTTTCGGAAGCGGTAGGGGCGCAGAGTTGGAGTTCGCCCGAGGCTGTCCTTGGTCGTGCGAGTTTTGCAATAAGACGCTCTTTCGAAATCAGTATCGCGAGCGAGATGTAGACGCCGTCCTGGCCGAGATAGACACGTTGATCGGTCGGGGGGTTGATTACGTATATTTCATCGACGAAATCTTTGGCGTTGGTAAGAATGTGAAGAGATTGTTGGAGCAATTGCGTCACCGGAACGTCTCAATTGGTTTTCAGACGCGGATCGACTTGTGGGATGAGCAAGCTCTGGATTTGCTGGGCGAAGCGCATTGCATTTCGATGGAGTGCGGCATTGAGTCCATCACAGATGCAGGCCGAGATGAATTAAATAAGGGCTGCCGCATGTCGACGGAACGTCTCTCAGACCTTCTTGTCTGCGCGCGAAAAAGAATTCCCTGGGTGCAGGCAAATTTGATTTTGACGGAGCATGATGATCGGGAAGCGATTCGCCATTGGCAGGAGAATCTCAAACGACAGGGAGTCTGGGTTAGCGATCCGGTGCCCATGTTCCCGTATCCAGGCACGCCCATTTATCGAAAGACCTATGGCGAGCCAGACGAATTCGCGTGGGAAAGAGCGCATGAGCACTACCTCAAGAGTTTTGCAGGAAAGGGATACAGCGACATTCAAGAGCAGCATCCATTGCAATTGAAGGACCTGGAATGCACGTTCTGATCACGACAGACACGGTGGGTGGGGTCTGGACCTACGCCCAGGAGTTGGTCACTGGGCTGATACGCCGCGGCGATCGCGTTACGCTGGTGAGCTGGGGAGGAATGCCAACACCATCCCAGACCGGCTGGATGCGTGAACTAACCAATCTTGATTACCGGCCGACCGAGTACCGGTTGGAATGGATGCAAAACAGCGAGCAGGACATTGAAGACTCAAGACGATATCTGAAACAGCTGATAGTCGAAACTCAGCCCGATTTGCTTCATCTCAGCCAGTTCTGCTACGGAAACATTCAGGCTCCGATGCCACGCGTTGTGGTCGCTCACAGCGACGTTATGAGCTGGTGGCGCGAAGTGCGTGGTGAAGAGCCAACCGATAGTCCTTGGATGACGTGGTACAGAGAGACCGTGACGCGTGGGATCGCAGGCGCCGATGTAGTAGTCGCGCCATCGGGATGGATGCTGGATGCGATCCGGAAACTGTACACGAATCCGGCGTACGGGTTGGTAGTTTATAACGGTCGAGATCCCGCGAAATTCGAAACACATACCCGAAAAGAGGATGTGGTTCTGTCGGTAGGCAGGCTTTGGGATCGAGGTAAGCAGATATCGCTCTTCAACGATTTCTGCGGCAGTACGACCGTGTGGATCGCTGGTGCTGCGAACGAGCCCGGCAGCGCCGCCGCGTTGACTCTTGAAGAATCAGAGCAAGAAGGTCCAAAACCACGGATTTGGGGCGAACAATCGCAGGAGAACTTGCGGGAGATGTTTGCCAGAGCCTCGATCTATGCCGCGACCTCACGATACGAACCATTCGGGTTGGCTCCCGTTGAAGCTGCCATGTCGAAATGCGCAATTGTGGCGAACGACATCCCAGTGTTTAGAGAGCTTTGGGGTAGTGCCGCCTGCTACTTTCAAACCAACGACGGGAAAGATCTGTCCCGATTGATTGGGGTCCTGAGCAGCGACCCGGAACTGAGAACTCACTACGGGGAATCGGCCTACCAGCGGGCAATTCGCATGTTCTCCGCGGATCGCATGGTCGAAGAGTATCGCTTGCTGTATCGAAATGTCGCGGCAGCACAGGCGGTCTCGTGACGGGATCTTTGAAGTTTCGGCTTTTTGCACATTCCTGGATTTCCGACTGGAATCACGGGAACGCACATTTCCTGCGCGGCTTGGCGGAAGAGTTACGAAAACTTGGACACGAGGTCCGTTGTTACGAAGAAGAAAATGCCTGGTCCGTGCGGAATCTTCGAGAAGAAGGCCCGGAAAAGTCGAGCAGAGCCGTTCAGGGGTTCGAGTCGGCATTTCCGCATGTGGACGTGCGGTGCTACCGAAATGACTCCTCTTTTACGGCGTTCGCCAACAGGGAACTAAAAGACGCGGATGTAGTAATCGTCCATGAATGGAACGATCCGCAAATCGTAAAAACAATTCTGTCTCTGAAACCCGGTTTCGGTTTCGCCGCACTGTTCCATGATACCCATCACCGGGCCTACACCGACCCGTCGTCGATCAGTCGGGTCCCGCTCAATGAATTCGACGGAGTTCTGGCATTTGGGGAGGCGCTTCGCCGAATTTATCTGGATGCTTTCGCCGTCAATCGTGCATGGACCTTTCACGAAGCGGCCGACATTCATCATTTCCACCCACTGTCCCTGACGAAAGACACAGATGTGATCTGGGTCGGGAACTGGGGCGACGAAGAACGGACACGCGAATTACAGGAATTTCTGATTGATCCGGCGAAGGACCTAAGGGAGCACCGGTTTGTGGTGCATGGCGTACGGTATCCGGAAGATGCGCTGGCCCGGCTTGCTGCGGCGGGAGTTGAGTATCTCGGATATTCCCCGAATCTTGAGGCGCCTCAGAGTTACGCACGGAGTCGAATCAGTTTGCATGTGCCCCGCCGCTACTACGCCAATGGCCTGAGCGGAATTCCCACCATCCGCATGTTCGAGGCCATGTCGTGCGGATCTCCGCTCATTTGTTCCCCATGGATCGACAGTGAAGGATTATTTCGTGCGGGCGAAGACTACATTAGCGTGAAAGATGGGCGCTCTATGGCCGCAGAGTTACGAGCCCTTTTACAAGACGAGAAGGCGCAACGCCAGTTAGCCCGCAATGGCTGGGACACGATACAAGGGCGCCACACTTGCGCCCACAGGGCCCAGGAGTTACTGGAAATCTGCGAGGAGTTGAGGGGATGAAAATCTTTGTCTTCGGGTCAAGTCTGACTTCGACATACTGGAATGGCGCCTGTACGTACTACAGGGGAATGTACAAACATCTACACGCTTTGGGTTACAACGTGACCTTCGCCGAGCCGGACATTTATAAACGTCAGCAGAACCGGGACTGTGGCGAGATCGACTATGCGACGGTACGCGTGTACCAAACGCCCGCTGACCTCGAAAAGATGCTGGCAGAGGCTTGTGCGGCGGACTTGATCATTAAACATAGCGGAGTGGGCGCCGACGATGAGTTTCTTGAATCGCAAATCCTGCGCTGCCGGTCCACGGGAGCCCAGAGTATTTTTTGGGACGTAGACGCGGCCGCCACACTCAGTAGAGTCCACGCGGATCCGGCGGACCCGTTTCGAAAAGCGATTCCAGAATACGATTTCGTTTTAACTTATGGTGGCGGCGAGCCGGTGATTGAGCAGTACGAGTCGCTCGGGGCAAGAAATTGTTTTGCGATTTATAACGCTATGGATCCGGCAACACACTATCCGGTAGAGTCCGATCCGAGCGTGACTTGTGACTTGGCGTTCGTCGGACACCGCTTGCCGGACAGAGAGCAACGGGTACGAGACTTTTTCTTCGCCGCGGCAGAACTTGCGCCAGAGTTATCATTCATATTGGGAGGAGAAGGCTGGGGCGGAGTGATGCTGCCGAACAACGTAAGGTGGATCGGGCACGTGACCAGCGGTGATCATAACCGCATCAATTGCTCAGCGAGGATGGTGCTGAACATCACGCGACACTCCATGGCAGAGATGGGTTTCTCCCCGCCCACCCGCGTATTTGAAGCGGCCGGCGCGGGCGCGTGCGTCGTAACGGATCAATGGCCAGGCGTAGACCAATTCTTCGAGCCCGAGAAAGAAATACTGGTGGCCGCGTCAGGAGCCGAGGTTGTGGGTTGGCTCCGCCGACTATCAGGTGAAGAAAGTAGGCGGATTGGTTCCGCGATGCTACGGCGCGCGGTGCGGGATCATACCTACGAACTGCGAGCGCGGCAGTTCGATGCAATCCTCCACCAGGAAGGTCTGGAAACGCCTGGCCAGCGTGGAGCCTCGGATCGCGAGCCCTCGGTTGCTTAGAGAGCTGACATGAAGATTGTCATTCTTGGATTATCGATCACCTCCTCATGGGGGAACGGCCACGCGACGACCTATCGTTCGCTCGCTAAGGGCTTGCGCAGACGAGGTCACGAGCTTGTTTTCTTCGAACGCGACCAGGAGTGGTACGCGTCCAACCGCGACATGCCTGAGCCACCCTTCTGTAAAGTTCACATTTACCAACGTTGGGAAGATGTGGTCCCCCTGTTTCGGCGGGAACTAAACGGCAGCGATGTAGGAATTGTGGGCTCTTATTGTCCAGATGGACCTACCGCGATCAACGTCTTGCTTGATTCGACCGCCGCCGTTAAGGGGTTTTATGACATCGATACGCCGATTACAGCCGCCAAACTGCGCTGCGGTGATCGCGAGTATTTGCACCGCGAGCAAGTCCCCGAATTTGATATCTACTTCAGCTTTACCAGCGGACCTCTGCTGAAAAAGCTGGAATCGGAATTTCATGCGAAGAAAGCTGTTCCCCTCTATTGCTCGTTCGACTCGGAAAGGTACCGGTCATATCCGGCCGAACGACAATTCGCCTGTGATTTAAGTTACATGGGAACCTACGCAGCTGACCGCCAAGAGAAGCTGGAAAAACTGTTTTGTGGAACGGCTCGCAGGCTTCCGCAAAAGACCTTTGCGCTTGCGGGTCCGCAATATCCAAAGCAAATTGAATGGCCTGCAAATGTTCGGACCTTTGTGCATCTGGAGCCGAAGTTCCACCCGGCGTTCTATAGTTCCTCACGATTGACACTGAATCTGACCCGCGCGGAGATGGTCGCGGCTGGATATTCCCCGTCAGTCCGGCTGTTTGAGGCTGCCGGCTGCGGGTGCACGATCGCTTCGGATTCATGGCCTGGGCTGGAGACCATTTTCGAGCCCGGGAGGGAAATCCTTGTACCATCTTCCCCAGAAGAGCTTGCCTATTGGATTGAGGCCGGCAACAGCGATGAACTGAACGCCATCGGTTGTCGGGCCCAGGAGCGCGTGCTCATGGAACATAGTTCAGATTGCCGGGCGGTTCAGTTTGAAGAGTATGTTGCCAGCCGGATCCGGCTCCGACCAGTCACAGCGTAATTCAGTCTGACACGGCGAACCAAGCCATCCGATGCGCAAAAAAAATACGGCCAAGGCTTAAACCTTGGCCGTACGAATAAGCGATACAACCGAGAGTCTTAGTTACCCGATTGATGCGGAGTAGGGGTGTTCGGAGCATACTTGCTGACGGTTGAGAGGAACTCGTGGCTTCCCGCCGGCACCGCTACGCCACCGCGGAGAATGTCGGGGAATCCGACCATCTTGCCATAAAGGATGCGAGTCTCATCTTTATCCTGAGTAATCGCGGAACCATTCAAATCGATGCCGGCGAAAACGCCTCGCGCCCTCGAGTAGCTGAGCACTTCTGCTTTCATCTTCCAATCTGTATCGGCGGCTGCGTCACGACCTACCGGTCCCGCGGCGGCGGAAGCATCAGCGCCCAACTTGAACTTGCTGGATAGCAAGCTATCCATTCCTTTCTGATTCATCACCAGCATAACGAGGTCGACGGCCTGACCGCCAAGTTGTAGACCCCAGCTGCCGCCTGTAACCGTGATCGGCGCGGGAGCGCTCCAGCCATGCTCGGTGCGGCAGGTCGCTACGCCTTTGCCGTGGCTGCCACCGAAGCCAATAGCGATCTTGATCATCGAAGGAATCACTGCGATGCAGCGCGCGTCCCCGAGAACTTTGTCTGGAATCGCTTTGTCCGGGGTCCCCATAATTTCGTTCAGGACATTCGCGGAAGCGTCGAGACGCTTGTTGATATCGGATTGATCTTTGTCGCTGCTCTTGTCGTCTGCCGCCCAGCAAACGCTGGCGAACATCAAGAACACGGTGCCTAGCACCAGGAGGTATTTCGTCAAAACGTTACGTCGGGTGGTCATTGGCAAGCCTCTTTTTCGTGCTCATACGAGCACCGGATAATTTCGTCCTACTCTCTTCGGATGATAGGCCTACCGCCACAACCCAGCTATCCGGTCGAGGCTGTAGTTTGAAAACTTGTGAGCTTTAGGGGGGTGACTTTGGGCAGGTACTCTATTCCAAGTATTACCAGGCTAACGGCGCATGAAGAAGCCAGCCAGCAAAGAGCCTAGGCCTACCAGGCCCAGGAGAGAGAGGGGAGAACCATTTGGCGCTGTCGAGCTGCATTCGGATGGAGTGCGCGAGTCTGCACCTGATCCATCGACGGTCTTGGGCGCCTCGACGGGACACCCAGCGACGGTAATCGATGTTCTTGGGGTCATGTCAGGACTGGATTGCGCCATAGCAGCGGATCCGGTCATTAGAGCCAGAAACAGAAAGGCTCCTGCGAATTTCATGCACGCCTCCAGCAAACGATTCCATCAGGGTGAACTGGCTGTACTCCAATGTAGTCAACCGGAGGGGGTTTCGCCCATACCCGATTCCCCCGAGTCGAGTAGGAGGATTCATGTACTCAGGTTGAGGTATTCAGCTGGAAAGGTGGCTTTACTTTACGAGCAATTCCAAGTCGCCCTGCTTCGCCAGAATTTCAACGCGGACAGTACCGGCATCCCGCTCAAGGAACAAATCAATGCTGTTATTCCCTACGCAGAGTTTGCGGATCGTCAGTTGAGGAAGGCCTTCGGGCAGATAAGGCCGATCAAATATCACTCTCTTCCCGACACCGTCCACGGAAATGCCGGTGCAGGCTTGTACCAGGAGGAACACGGCGGCAGCCGCCCAGGCTTGAGGAGAACACGCAACGGGATAAAGTGTCGGGCCCTCCCCGGGCCTTCGATCCAGTCCGCAGAATAGCTCTGGCAAGCGATGCAGGTCGACTGAACTGCTAACGTCAAGAAGTCCGAGCAGAACTCTTCCCGCCAGTTCGCGGAAGCCGTAACGAGCCAATCCAGCTGCGATCAATGAGTTGTCGTGAGGCCAAATAGAACCGTTGTGGTAGGACAAGGGGTTGTAGCGGACCTCTTCGCAGCCGAGTGTGCGAATGCCCCACCCACTGAAAAAATCGCGGCTTGTTAGACCGTGCGCGACCAGGCGAGCGTGCTGCGGAGAGGCAATGCCGGCAAAAAGACAATGCCCGGCGTTGGACGCCCGCACCCGGCACGGCTTCTTGTTGCCATCGAGAGCCAGCGCGTAGGTGGAAAGCTCCTCACACCAAAACGCTTCTTCGAAGCGTTGCTTCAACTCCGCCGCCTCCGATTCCAGCGCCGTCGCCTGGGAATCGCGTCCCAAGACCTTGCATAACTTCGCGCCAGCTAGTTTTGCAGCGTAAACGTATGCCTGAACCTCACAAAGGGCGATGGGAGCGGGGGCGCTTGATCCGTCGGCATGAAACACTGAATCGTTGGAATCTTTCCACCCCTGTTGGACCAGCCCCTTGTCACCATGGCGCGCATATTCGACGAAACCATCTCCATCGAGATCCCCGTACGTGTTACCCCATTGCAGGGCTAAGTCGATGTGAGGCCAAAGTTCTTCGATCAGCTCACGGTCCCCGGTATAGTCGTAGTATTCGCCTGCAAGCATTACGAACAGCGGAGTAGCATCGACGGTCCCGTAATAGCGTGCGAAGGGGACCTCTCCCAGCGCGGCCATTTCACCGCGCCGCATTTCGTGAAGGATTTTTCCCGGCTGTGCTTCGGTCTCGGGGTTGGTTTCCGTTGCCTGAGTGGATGCTAGGAACTGCAATACGCCTTTTGCGATTGCGGGATTGACCCAAAGCATCTGCATCGCAGTAATAATGCCGTCGCGGCCAAACACGGTACTGAACCATGGGACACCGGCATAGGGATAATCTCCCTCGGGATTGCCCAGGATCATCATCTCAACATCGGATGCCGACCGCCGAGCCCAGCGCGTGAACCGATCGTTAGAGCTGGTGATGGTGCACATTCCCGCCACCGCGGCCCTGTGGTCACCTTCAGATGCGACGAGGGCACGAGAGTAGCTGATTGATCGCTGTTTTGCCTGCGGATCACACGAGACAACCAGGTGAAAGATGGCGGACTCCCGGGGGCGTAGCGCGTACTCAAATCGGGCTTGTGCTCCGGAAAGATACTGGGGCGCAGGATCAAGATGAATCCGGGTCTCGCGCACCACGGAATCCAGCCCTTCATACGACAAAACGACAGAATGGTCGGCAACGCGCGGTTCCAGATGGCGTCCACGGCGCTCTCGGCCTGTACCCCTGACTTCAAATATGTCCGCATAGTCTGCGGCGAAGTCGACCCGGATGGGAACGGTGAGAGGTTCCAAGCCCGTAATTCACGATTCTGAATTCCTCGTAACACGCGCCTTGCCAGAGGAATTTCGATCGGAGGACGTGAACGGTTCCTCGCTCTACGATTACGCGATCGCCCCGGCCGATATCCAGGTTCGCCAAGTCCGCGGTGAAAATGGAATTGTCAGATCTAACGGTGGAACTGAGAAGGAGGGGCCGGGTATCCCACAGAGAGAGTACGAATTCTGAGACGTATCTGGTCCCATCAAAAAAAATGCCCTGCTCTCCGCGTCCGAGAGTCTCAATGTCGCCGTGTCGATCAAACACGGCAAACATCCTTCCGTATTTTAAGACCCGAGCTCGATCGTCTGACGGAGACGAGCGAGTCGCTATGTAGTACTGCTGGGTGACTCCAGTTTCATCCAATTCAGGTCTCCCGGATCGAGGGCAAGGGAATCAGCGTTGCTCTTGAGTAGACGTTCGTAAATTGCCAAATAGTCGCGTGCCATACGCGGAGCCGTGAATCGTTCCTCGAATTGAGCACGGCAAGTGGCACGACTGATTTGGTGGATATTGAGAACGGCTCGCGCTGCGGCTCTAGCGTCTTGCACGAGGTATCCGGTCTTTCCGTCCTCGATAACCTCCGGAACTGAACCGTGAGGATATGCAATAACGGGCGTTCCGCAGGCCAGCGATTCGATCATGACAATGCCAAAAGGTTCCGGCCAATTTACCGGAAACAAGAAAGCCAGAGCATTTCCCAGAAACTCATTCTTTTCAGCGTAGCCGATTTCTCCAACGAATTCTATAAGCGGATGGTCGAGTAAGGGCTTGATCACCGTATTGAAATACTCAACATCGGCCTGGTCGATCTTTGCGGCGATCTTGAGAGGAATGCCGACACACTTCGCAATGCGAATAGCTTCGTCGAGACCTTTTTCAGGTGAGGTGCGCCCCAGAAATGCCAGATATTTGCCCGGCTGAGAGTGGAACGAGAGAGTATCAGCGGGCATGCCATGGTGCACCGTCCCTTGCCAGTTGATCCACGGCAGGGGGCGGCGTTGCGCGTCCGAAATGGAAACAACAGGCATGTCAGAAAATGTTTTGTACAGCGGCACCAGATCTGGCAGGTCAAGTCTTCCATGGAGCGTAGTGAGATTGGGAAGTTGCTCACGACGGCTTAACGGGAAGTGAAGGTAGTCCACGTGAAAATGAATCAGGTCGAAATCGCTCTTGCTCCGAAGAACGTACTCGAGCATATTCACATGATGAGCTACTCGGTCCACGCAATCCCGATTCAGCCTCAGTGATCGCGAACATGCGGGAACCAAACGAGCGGAAGTCATGGAATCCCCACTCGCGAAAAGAGTGACGTCATGTCCCAAGGAAACCAGGGACTCCGTGAGCCATGAAACGACGCGTTCCGTTCCCCCATAAAGTTTGGGTGGCACACTTTCAAAAAGGGGGGCAACCTGTGCAATTCTCATAAGAGTTCAGTTTCTCCCGCTTATGACCTGGCACACTCCTACGCGGGATTGAGGACAGCTACTGATACCTCAGATAAAAGAAGTGGATGGAGAAAGCGAGGAAGAGCCGAAAATCTGTCTCACTGGCTCGACTACGGGTCCATGAATAAACCGTTTCACATTTTCAATTCTATTGGCGGAATGGGCTCCTAACTATCGGGTACATCCTGTATTGGCGTCTGTTTGGCAGAAAACAGAGGGATTACCAGATGCCCTTGTCACTGCCGGTGAGGCGATAGGCCAGAAGAGCCGAAACGGCAAGCGGCGGCAAGAGTGGGAGGCGGACTAAGGCCCGCAGGTCGCGATGCAAGCCGGCAGTCAATAACTGTGATGCGTAGAGGCCGGCCGCGGGAATTTTAGGAACCCGGAGAAATCCGGATTGCAAAAATACCCGGATGTCGGGAGAGCAGCACGCGGAAAAAACCTCTCGGGGCAGTTCAACACTGCCGCCGTATTTCGCGGCGTACTGTGCCACGAGAAAGAGAAAAGTGGCGACACCCTGCCATATTCCCGATGCCTCAGATGCTTGGCGTAATTCCGCGAAATCGATTGCGTGAGTTTGCAGAAGCACAGCGAAATCCGCCATGTCGCAGAGGCGAAAATAAAAATGCCGATACATGCGCTGCAATGTGGAGATCGCAACCCGCTCTTCTGGTGCAGGTACTAGAAAACTGAGGTTAGATATTTGTTTCGTTACTCGCCGCTCCACGACCCGACGAGCCAGGAGTGAATGCTCGCCGGTTTGTCCGAGATAACGAACGTGAATCTCGATTAACTCGGGAAGTCCTGGAATCTTGAAATTCCACTTATTCGCCAACCGATCTCCCCAGCTGCGGGATTCAAGCTCGGCCTGAAAGTTGTCTTTCAATACTTGAATAACCGTCTGCGGACTGCCGCTGGTGAAGAGATCAAGGTCAGAGCCAAGGTCGGGCCAATGATCCAGAGACTTGATCACCACCGTAGGACACCCCGCCGCCTCAAGTGCTCCGCAGATGTGCTCAAGGAATTCAACGGCGAAGTTAACGCGGGCTATCTCCTCGTCCAGTGCTTTGCGGCACAGATTGGTAACACGGCCATCGGCAGACTGAACGGCAGCTTGTTCGAGCACATTGAGGGCGCGCACGAGAACGTGGTGTTTATTGGCGGTGTCGATAAATTCCGCGAAATCTGTTTCAGACAACGAGGCGACGTAAATCAGATCAGGCTGGAGCGATTGCAAATCCGCCAGGGGACGTTCGAAACCGGCGTGATAGCCGCGAAACATAAGTCGGGACAGCGTGTCCATATTCTGCTGAGCCCGGGATGCGGCGGACGTCATTTGATCTCCTCCCCTTTTGGAAACAACCACTCGGATGTGAAAACAGCACCTCGCGTTGGACGACGGAGCTGCTGGAATGGGCCGTCAATGGCCCGATGGCGCAGACGCGGAACTGTTTCCACAATGTGAAATGCCATTCTCGATCTGTGTGCCTTCCTCGTAATCGTTCCAGGTAGCAATCATCATGAACGGCATCGGATGCTGGACGTCATACTGACGAAACAGCTGCAGCGTGTCCTGAAAGGTCTTGCCACAGCGACGGTCGATGTGACGGTTCAACGACCATGAGGCCTTGGTGTCGTCGAAGCCTGGCCACACCGTTCCGATGGCAATCTGGTTCGGATGTTTGTCGCGCATCTTCTCGTAGAAGGCTTTCAGGTACTGCTCTCCCCATTCGCTGCCATCCGCCTGCCAGCCCTTTGGGCCGGGATGAACCCACGCGTACTCGCCGTCAAAAGCGTTGGCATACTGATCGGGAGGATTGTCTTTGTAGATCAGGATAGGAGGCTTCTCCCAACCGCTAACAACTTCCCGGACATGGTTCCAATCGGTGTGGCCGCGCTTGGGAAAGATGAAAATGACGGGACGATCCTGATACAGCACGTAAGCATCCCGTCCAGGAGCGTTGGGCCCAATGTAGTTCTTGTAAGCCTCGTCGAAAGCCTCCAGAGCTTCGTCGGTTGCGTGTCCGTTGTCCTCCTGGGTTTCGTCGTACATCAGGCAAACATGAAAATGATTCTGACTGGCAACCTGCTGCAGAAGTGCGTAGCTGCGATCCAGATAGGGGTGCCGCTGCCCGTACCAATCCACGGCAAAGGCGTAGATGCCCATGTCTTTCGCCTGCTGAATCTGTTTGCGGAGCACGACCGGATCCTGGGTGGAGTATCCAACCTTAATATGGGCCGGGTCGCCGAACCAGGGCTGGTAGTCCGCAAGGACCTTGGGCGAAGCGTCAGTGGTGCCAGCGCGGACGGTTTGATTGAGTGACTGCTGCACACCCGCACGGTCGCAACCGCTCGTCGGAATGAAAATCACGAGAGCCAGTAAAAATACGACGGTGGATCTGCTTTTCATGCGTTTCATAATGTGACGCGGACGATTTCTATAGAAAAAGGATTCGACAGAGCACTTACGGGATGCCCGTATTCTTCTCAAGAGCTAGTGGCCAGTCTCGGGAACTGCTCGCAGGTCCCGGACCAGCCAACGGTCTGCGCCCGGGGTCATCAGGACCACATACTGCAGAGTGACTTGCTGTTGATCGATGACCTTATCGCCGTCAAGGATTTGAATCTCAAGTTGTGCGCGATCGCGCAATTGCATCAGGTCCCCGGCTGGAGAATAGAATACCGCCTCCAATTTGTGGCCGTGATCCACGTAACGAGTATGCAATCCCGTGCGCTGCTGGTCCGCAACCAATTTCGAAAAGTGATCCTTCGCCCAGCCTGTAAAGTAGCCATCGAGAAGGGCAGGGCGATTATCGTCGACTGCCTGTTCCATCGTCATCCAGGCACTGGCGTAATCACGCGCGACCACCTGGCTGGTGAGTTGTTCGATAGGCCGCGGGCCAATGTTGTCCGCGCTTAGGTCAACCTTAGGGAAGATGCTGTCGGCTGAGACTCGCGTAATGGGATCACACAGGACCAGCGCGAAAGTCAGAGAAGCGACGAGACTGATTGTCACGCAAAGCCGCTTTAGACATACATTCATCGCGCACCGCCTGCGACACTCAGTTCGTTGCCGGTGGCGACTCCGGAAGCGACCGTAATTCGCGCAGAGCCGTCAACTGGCATCTCCACTCGCGCGATGCCCTTCTTGATCGGAACGTCGACCGTAGTTCTACCGGCGGCATCGACTTTGGTGAAGCTGACCACGGTTCCGTCGGGAACGTTGTTGCCGCCACAGTCGCGCACCGGATCAGTCTCCACAAAGAAGTGACGAGATTGCCATTCGCCCTTGATACGCAAATTGCAGGCGTCGGATGCGACCTGTTGAACCACACGGAACTCCGAAGCCGTGCCCACGGAGGCGCCGATTTTGGTCGGTCCCTCCTTGCGATCGGAGGTCATGCGAATCCACGCGATTCCGTTTTCCGCCGGACGCGAAGTCGATATGCCATCGCCCTGTTTAGGAACAACCTGGAAATCCACCTTTCCAGGGGTAAGAACCAGATTGTGGAAGTGATCGAACACCAAGGCGACCGCGCTGATGGCATTGGGATCTGAGACGGGCACCCGGGAAGGATGCACTAGCAGACTTAAGCGAGATGGTTCTGACGCGACCACATAAAAGCTTCCGGACGAACACTCAGAGGCGCACACCACAGCCGTGTAGCGACCGGACTGCTCGATGTCTCCGGATTCAACCTGGATTGGGTTGCCGAGATCAACGTCGTGCTTTGCAGCGGATGCCGGGCCGACCAGGTAAAAGGTGCCATGCCCACTGCCTTGGATTGCAATGGTAAACGGAACTCCGGCCGTCACTTTTGACGGCACGCGAAGATCAGCCGCGAATCCGCTCGCCGCCAGGGCGAAGAACGCCACAAGTAGAAATGGAATTCGATTTTGCATTTCAGGACTGAGTGTTGCTGCTGTTGTTGTAATAGTTCACCACAACGTGATAGCTCTGCACTTTGCCGGCAATGTCATCCGGGAGATCGACAGCGAATCCCACCGGAGTTTGTGGCAGCAATTCCTGGTCAACATAGCCGTCAGAAACCCAAATCACTTTGCCGTTATTGTCGTAATAAGCGGCAACGACGTGGGGAATATTCACGATCTGCCCGCTCTCGTTCACTAATTGGCCACGTAGAACCTTCTTGCCTAGCGGGTCAGTAGCAATCTGCTGCTGATTGACTTC
Source organism: uncultured Acidobacteriaceae bacterium (assembly GCA_963708575.1). Classification (GTDB taxonomy): domain Bacteria; phylum Acidobacteriota; class Terriglobia; order Terriglobales; family Acidobacteriaceae; genus DASVWZ01. Next base: position 1,687,713 of record CAVPTB010000007.1, on the reverse strand, counting down.
GATCACGGGATCGGCGCTTGCAGGCACCAGCATGGCCTTCGCATCCATGCGCACGCTCTTGATCTTCTCCATCCGGCGGCCGGGAAAGTCGATGCGGTAGGGCGAAACCTGGCGGGGCAAAAGAGTATGGGAGATCTTGTCGAAGCTGCTTTCCTGTTCGATTTCATTTCCCGCGGGATCAAGCAGAGTCGCGCCCACGTTCACGTAAGCTGGGACGGTGTCTTCATTGACGATCTCACCAAGTATGACGACCCGATCGGGCCGCTGAATGGCGTTCATCGAAATGATGCGGACTTGCGGCGAATCAACGTTCTGAACGCCCCAATCGTCTTGTGCCCCACGATTAATGACATCCCAGCGCAGATAGTTGACGGGAATCACCTGCGGCGGCAGAGCAGGTAGTTTAGTGTGTGGCCAAAGCACCTTCCACGTGCTGCCCTCGTGGACCGCGGTGATATCCCGAACATCGTCGATCGGGCCGAGCGCAGTAGAGTAGCGGATCTTGGCCCGCATGTCGGCGCGTTGATCGTCCGCGTGAAGGCCCCAAACGTCAAAACTCTCGATAGAAGCGTACGTCAACAGGCTGCCATTGCTGCCGTCGAAGTCTCGAATGAACGCCGCTTTATCCACGTCAGGAGCGTTAGCCAGGCGGGAGTACGCGTCATCCCAACGATGACCTTGAGCGTTGGTCAACAACAGGCGGACAGCTTCTTCCGGGGTCTGAGCAGAACGCATCTGTTGGCGCGCAATGCCGCCGGATTGCAACCATGCGACTCCAACCAATAGAACGGTTGCGACAAAAATAGCGAGAGCGAGAAGTCTTCCCATTAGCGTGTCCCCCGGACCAAAACGCCTTCCGATGGCGTCGATGAGTAGGACTCTACGGTCTCTACTACCGGAACGCGGCGACGATCCGGCAAGAAGAACAGCAGCAGAATCGCTATGAAACTGGACCCGATAGGGAGGGTCCCCCACAGCAATCCCTGCCAGGGAGCCGGTACAGCGTCCGAAGGTACCGGCCGCGCCGGTGGAACGTCGTCTTTCGACCAGACGCTGATTGATCCTGAATCGTAGCTCTCGATCTGGCGCCAGCCAGCGAACGAAAGTAATGGCTCGTAGAAGGGATCGTGAACGAAAATGAACTTCAACCCGTAATGGTTGGCGTGGTGCAGCATCGTCTGCAACGACTCCATACCTTCGCTGCCGAAGAACTTCGCGCTGGTGAGCGCGGCAGAACCGTAGCGTGTCATTTCTGGCAAAAGTCGAGCTGAGTTGTATTCACCGTCCACGCTGCTCGCGTCGGTGTAAGTAGAGACTTTAGGGAGTGCATTCCCGAATCCCAGCGTGATGTAGCGATATTTGTCGTGCCCGTCGCGGTTCAGAAAGTTGATGACCGAATCCACTTTCAGACCGCCTGTGGGACGGAAAGGACTCCATGTGATCCAGCCCATGGCCATTGACAGTGTCGCGGCCGAGGCGACCGACAGGAAGACCGCTGCCTTGCCCCGGTAACGATCCAGCAGCCACTCTGCAAGCAAGCCCACAATAGGCAGGGCGAGCACCGCCGCCGACAAGGTGAATCGCTCAAACGTCAAAATATCGAACGCGCGTCGAAAGATAAATTTGGGAACCGGGGTCGTGCCACCTAGACCGAGAAGGAACGTAAACCAGAACGCAATCAACAAAGGACGCAGCCTGCGATTCTTCGCCGCCACCCAAATCACAAAGGGGAAGGCCAGCAACAGTGCTCCGTAGGGAATGAAAAAGTAATTGATCGCGTAATTCCAATTCAACAGCAGATTGGATCGGCTGGCGTGCGGAATTGGAATCTGTTCAATGGGGTGCTGGATGATCGCGATCCAGTAGGGAAGCAGCACAATTGCAACCCCAATTCCAGAGAGAGCGGCGAAAATTCCCGCGCGGGCCAAAACTGAGATGGAGGAACTGTTTTCTTCGCGGTCCATTACGGCCAACCACAGGACCGGCAACGCGAACAGGAACGCACCGAAAATCAAGGTGACGTGGTGTACGCAGGCCGCGGCAAGAATTGTGAAAAAACCCTTGACCAACGATCGCCAATCGGCGGTACGGGACCAATCGTAAAAATAGGGAATTGCTAACAGGTAAATCGGCAACGACAGTGTCGTCGACAACTGGCCGGCCGAATAAACCAGGAACGCAAGGCATCCCGTGAAAACGCTGAAAAATGCCGCGTAACTGCTGGCGCGCTCGTCCACCCAGATACGCGAAAAACGATAAACCCCGACCGGAAGCAGAATGACGGCGATCAACTGCACCAGCATCAAAGCCATGGGCAAGCCGACGATGTAAGAGAATAGAGCGACCCACTGATGCCCTAACGGTGGATATGTGGTCTGTGAAAAACCTGCAAACCACTTTGGGTTCCAGGGATCGAACCAGTGATGGGCGTAGTGAGAAGCGAAAAAGATATGGAAGTTGGCGTCGTAAGACGTGGTCAGAGGCAGCTCCATGACGAGCAGCGGCCCATGGACCAATAAAGCCAACAGCACGGTTGCCGATAGCGGGATCGGTCGCCGGAGATAGCTCGTTTCCACGGTTTCTGTATTCCTCCCCAACATTGTGAGCAGCTTTTTGATGGGTGTTGTGGAGCTAAGGTTTTCCCAGTACGGCCAAGAAAGTGCCCGCCCTGTTGCCTGGTTCAGTACCTATAGGATGCGTCGGGAACGCGAGCGGGCACTCTGCATCCAACCGCGCTAAACCCAAGCGCATCAGAGCGTCGGTAGCAGCTCTGACTTCTGATTCGGGAGCAATCTCAGAGGCTTAGCAGCGTCCAGCACCGCACTATGGTTAGAAAAGCGTCACGACTCGCGGTAGTTGCCACTCTTTTGCTAGCCACAACCGTGGTGGCAAGAGCTCAGACTTTTGACCTCAATCAGAACACCACCAATCCCCAGCCGAAGAAACAGAAAGGGAAGAAGAAACAACAGCCGACTTCCCAGGCAACGCCGCAGCAACCAGAAAATCCCGAAGGTGGAATCGGGTGGGGTTCCGGTATTGAAGTAGCGCGCGAATCGCGGGCGGCGCAGCAAGCCTTGGATAAGGGTGATTACCAAGCCGCCGTGACGGCTGCCAATCGCGCGGCACATTCTGCGCCTGGAAATACGCAACTGTGGTTCTTGCTCGGATACTCCACGCGGCTGGCTGGTGACTATCCTGCTTCGGTCAGCGCCTACAAGCGCGGCCTGCAAAACTCTCCTTCTTCCATCCAGGGACTGTCGGGACTGGCCCAGACCTACGCCAAGATGGGACGTTCCGAAGATGCTCAAGATCTGCTGAAGCAGGTTTTGGCAGCGAATCCGAAGAGCGTGAACGATCTTCTGCTGGCTGGAGAATTGGCACTAAATAGCGATCCCAAGACGGCCTTGGATTTGCTACGGCGCGCCGATCAGCTACAGGCTACAGCGCGGGGAGAGTTATTAATTGCGCGCGCTTATCAGCGACTCAATCAGCCCGACGAATCGAAACGATATCTCGACCATGCCCTTAGCAGGGCGCCAAATGATCCCAGCGTGTTGCGTGCGGTAGGAGCGTTCTACCGCGACAATCACCAGTATGACGAGGCCATCGCCGCTCTGCAAAAAGCCGCCCAGCAAAAAGATGCTGAAGCGTTACCGGAACTGGCCTACACATACACTCTGGCTGGACGAAGAAAAGAGGCTGCGGCCACTTATTCGCAGGCGGCCAGCAGTAGTCCCAAAAATACCGGCTTACAACTCAGTGCAGCTCAAGCGTTAGTGAATGTGGGTGAGTTCGACAGCGCGAATAAATTTCTACAACGCGCCGAAGCCGTTGATCCAAATCAATACCGGCTGCACTCGATTCGCGGGCAAATCGCGAGTGCGGAAAATCACGACGACGTTGCAATCCGCGAATACCAGTTCGCTATCAGCCATCTTCCACCCGCGGTGCAGGAAGGGCCACTTTACCCAGTCTCGTTGCGGCTCAGTCTTTACGAGCTTTATCAGCGCACGGATCAAACCGGCCCCGCGGAGCAAACCCTGACAGAAGCGCGGAACGCGATTGGCGCCATCCCGGGAGTCGACGAATCTACCCGGCCGGAGTATTTGCGTCTGCGTTCGCTCATCGAGTCGGCCAGCGGAAACTATGCTGCCGCCGAAACGGACATTAAAGAGGCTGCGCGGCTCGATCCAAATAACGTCAACATCATTTTGAACTATGCGAACCTGTTGTGGAAGACGGACCGTTCGGCGGACGCGGTCGAAATGTACAACCGCGGGTTGAAGATCGATCCTAACAATAATGCGGCGTTAACGGCACTAGGGTATTTGGCAAGAGAACGCGGCGACAACGCGGCTGCCGAACAGTATTTCACCCAACTCGCCAAGCTGTATCCCGACGATTACGTGCCCTACCTGGCGATGGGCGACCTGTACACCGCGGACCACCGCTATCCAGATGCCCAGAAGAGTTACGAGCGGGCGCACCAGCTTGCGCCCAACAATCCATTGGTGGTCGCGGGGGGTATCAATTCCGCACTCGAGGCTCATGAATTGCCCACGGCGAAAACCTGGGTGGAACGCGCGGCGGCAAATCCCGCGATCAACGACAATCCTCCGGTCATGCGTGAGCGGGAACGCTATCTGACCAGAAATGGACAGTATGAAGAATCGGCACAACTGGGCTACAAGGTTTTAGAAAAGCTGCCTCGTGACCCAGAGGCGCCCGTCTATCTCGCGTACGACCTGCTCTTCCTGAATCGCTACGACGAAGCGTTTCAGGTCACTGAGAAATACAAGCCGATCCTTCCCAAGGACAAGGATTTGCGCCTGATTTCTGGCTATTACCACGCGCACAACGGCCAGATGCAGGATGCAGTGAAAGACTTCAGCGAAGCGTTGCAACTTGATCCGAACAACCCCACCGGCTACATGAACCGGGGATATGTGCTTAATGATTTGCGCCAGCCAACCCGCGCACAACAAGACTTTGAGACCGCGATCAAGATGCGGCCCGACTACGGCGAAGCTCATTTGGGGCTGGCGTTTTCGAATCTGCAGCTACGGCGTGCCGCTCCGGCCTTGAAGGAAGCGGAAATCGCGACCAAGCTCATGGGCGAATCGACAGCAACGCACTTGGCGATGGCCGAAGGTTATCGCCAGGAGATGATGCTTCACAAAGCGGAAGACGAGTACCGTGCTGCCCTGAAGTTCACACCGAACGACGTGCCTACGCACCTGGCGTTGGCGGACGTTCTCTATCGTATGCACCGTTACGACGAGTCCATCACGGTGTTGAAAGCAACCTTGGGACTTGGTCCGGACGACTCGCTGGTGTACGCGGAAATGGCCCGCAGCTACGCGCAAATGCGCCAGCGCGACGCAACCTATCAAGCAGTCGCGCAGGCCGAAAAAAAGGGCGACGACAGCAAGGTGCTGATGGCCACCGGCGAGGCACTGCTAGCCTTGGGCGACCACGGTGCGGCCATGCAACGCTATTCGCGAGCTCTTGACGCGCCGAATTCGGATCGAACGGAAGTCCGTCTGGCCCTCGCGCGTTTGTTTGCCGCCTCAGGCAAGCGTAACGAGGCTGCTCAACAGGTGAGCTTCGCGCTTGCAGAAGCGCGAATCGGAGAAGCGCAAGCGGTCACCCCGGAAAACTTGATCGAAGCCGCCGACGTGTTGATGGCGATCGATGAATTTGATCTGGCGAAGAAGTATTTTGAACGGGCGCAGTCGGAAGGCGCCGATCCGGAGTCGGTAGATATCGGGCTGGCGAACGCTTATCTCGCTAAGGGCCAGACGCAGAGCGCCATGGCATTGCTACGGAGTCTCGGAACCAACCCCGAGAACAACGAGAACTACGAGTATCTCGTTGCCATGTCGAACGCATACCGGCAGGAACATAATACGACCGAGGCCCTTGGCTCGTTAGCACGAGCTAACCGGATCGTCGAAGGAAATGTGTCAGCGATTCAGACGGAAATGTACCTCGCAGACGAGGAGGGCCGGCAGATCAATGACAAGCTCAGCATCGTGCCACAGGCCTCCTTCAGTCCGATTTTCGAAGATATCAACATCTACCAACTCGACGCGAGGATCCGCGGCATCACGAATCCCGCCCTGCTGCCTACGCCCAGGTATTCCTACGAGAGTTTGGGAGACGCACGGTACCGGATTCACATCGACGGTCTCCCCCTGATTACCGGTTTGGTGGCGGAACGCAACCAGAGAGGAACATTCTCATTTCCCAACCAATTGCTGATTGAGCAGCGAAATACGTTCGATACGATCTTTAACGGCGGCATTAACCCGGTCGTCCACTTCGGGGACAATACCATCACGTTCAATCCGGGAGTGCAGTTCACTATCCGCCGCGACACCTTGGCCCCTGTCAACATGGACCAAAACCTGTTCCGTCAGTATCTGTACATGTACACCAGTTCGTTCTTCAACTGGGTTTCGATCACAGGCAGCGCCCTTCGCGAAGCCGGTCCCTTTACGGATCAGGATCTGCATTCGCGAGACGCCGACGCCTCCATCGAGTTCACCGTAGGACGGCCGTGGGGCAAGACCTCCATGGTCACCGGATATTGGGTGCGTGACGTCCTTTTCCGGCCGACCGTTGCGGAGTATTTCTCGACGAATACCTACGTCGGTGTGCAACGGAAATTCGGTACCAATTGGACCATTGGGGCCTACGCGGCTTACCTACGTTCCTGGAGGGTGCAGGGCTCGATCTATGCCATAGCCCAAGCCATGCGGCCGGGATTCCGTTTTGACTATTTGCCGGTGGACAAGCACTGGTCCATCCACGCCGAGGGCGTTTGGTCTCAGGGCGAGGGCTACCACGCCTACGACAACGTGTCCAACGAGGTAACTTTTTCCTACACACGGGGTTTACGTAGATCGCTAAATGACGGGACCGGCGAGGTTTCGGTCACTTATCCGATTCGTCTGTCGGTAGGTCTTCAGCAACAGAGTTTCTATGACTTCCCCATAGGCAGCCACAACAATTTCCTCCCCATCGTTCGCTTAAACTTGTTTTAAGTGTTGCACTTACGCAATTCTGCCGCATGCATCTAATGGATTCACATGTCCACTGAAGGTTCAACCGGGGTGACGGCTCCAGTGCTGGGCGAGGCCATGCCCTTGTCGCCGCCGCCTATCTCGTCGCAGACTCTGCGGGCGCGCGTCCTGAGCGGCAGCATGATCATGCTGGTGAGCTCGGGGTTGGTGGGCGCCATGAACCTGTTGTACAACCTTGCGATCGCCCATGCTTTAGGTGCTGACAGTTTCGGACATGCCAGCGTCGTTTACACGGTGCTGATGCTTCTATCGTCCGTGACGCTTACCTTTCAGTTGTTATGTTCCAAGTTTGTGGCACGTTACGATTCGCTGCCGGAGAAAGTGGCGATCTATCGGTATTTGCATCGCCGCGCCTGGATGTTCGGCATAGGGATCAGCGTTCTCCTCGCATATAGCAGTCCCATCATCTCGCGCTATCTGAACTTGCCTTCAAAGAATTACATCATCATGCTGGCGGGAGCGATCATTTTTTACGTTCCCCTGGGTGTGCGCCGCGGGATGATGCAGGGGACGTACGACTTCCGACACCTGGCTGGTAACTTTGTGCTCGAAGTCGTGGTGAAGCTCGGCGGGACGATTGCCGTCATTGCCGCCGGCTACGGCGTCGCGGGTGTCATTGACGCAATTGTGGCCTCGATCATCGTGGCTTACATTTTCGGCCGTCCGACCAAGCAGTTGGAAGGCGAATCGTCCGCAAGTCTGCCCGTCGCTTTCGGCGAAGGAGTGCAAGCCACCGTCTTTTTCGTGGGACAAGTCATCATCAACAACCTCGACATCATTCTGGTCAAGCATTTCTTCTCCGCCACAGAAGCAGGCGTCTACGCTGCGATAGCGCTGGTGGGACGAGTCGTGTACATGCTTTCCTGGTCGGTGGTGAGCGGAATGTTCCCATTTTCAGCGGGAGCCCGATCCGAAGATGACGATGGCCGGGCCGTGCTCGGGACGGCGCTATTGCTGGTGGTGCTGATCGCGACTTTGTTTACATTTTGTGTTTGGCTTGCGCCCCCTCGATTGTGGCACGCGGTACTCGGGAACGGATTCCCGTTGGGTGGCGGCGGGTCCTATACTTCGCTCCTGGTTCTATATGCGGCCACCACCGGAATCTACTCTCTGGCCGTGGTATTGATGAGCTACGAAATCTCCCGCAAGATCGGAAATGTTAGCTGGCTGCAATTGTGTTTTAGCGGCGCGATCGTCCTGGGAATTTATCTGCTACACAATACTTTGCACGACGTGATTCTGGTGCAAACCGTGCTCATGTTGGTGCTCCTGACCCTCGTCTCTATTCCTTTCCTGAGGATGGAATTCAGAAAGCGGCCTAACGCCCCGTTACGCACAGGACTCGACGGTTCACTCACGAAACTTCGCCGGATCAGCGAAGACGAAGCGATCTCGGAGTTCCTGAGGAGCGAGTTTTATCAAAGGGAATTCAAATCTTATCGCGAGCCTTTCTGGGATGTGGTCACGAAGCCGGATCTCACGAATGCCAAGGAAAACAAACTGAGGCGCGCGCTACTCTACAAGCGCCGCGGGCGGCTTTGGCAAGAACTGCCGGAAGACACGGAATGGTGGGAGGTCGAGTTAGAGCAGCAAGACTTGACCCGAATTCGGGTATTTCCCCGCAACCAATGGCGCAAACACGCCAGCCGGAACTACTATCTGTTGGAAATGACGGAGAGAATTCGGACGCGTCTTACAACCAGTTCTTCCAACGCCTTCATTGCCAAATTGCGTTCGTTAAGCGCGGAACTCGCGGGCCAGAGCGCCTCCGGAGTCGAGAGCAGCGCGGTATTGCTGATCGGTCTTGATGGCAGCAGCCCATTGACTATCATCGAAGGCAATCACCGCATGACGGCCGCCATGCTTGTGAACCCGTACGACGTTACCCACCGCTTTCGTTTCTTCTGTGGATTTTCACCCCGAATGATGGAGTGTTGCTGGTATCAGACCGATCTGTCGACCCTTTGGCGCTACGCCAAGAACTCCATTGTTTATCTCTTTGAAAATCGCGAAGTCGTCATTGAGCAGGCGCTTAAGAATCGTCAACCGCGAAGCGAAAGAGTCTGATCCGTCGTCGAGTTCCTGCTATTCAGTTATCTACTGCTGTTCGGATGATTGTGCGGCGGATGCCACACTGCGAGCGGTGTACTGCGTGCCATCGAACACCGCTGAAACTCCGACGTCGCTACCCTCGTGAAGGTTGCGCAGGACGGCTGGAGGGATCGACGCTAAATGAATTTCGTAGGTCTTGCCGTCAACCTGATTGGCAATGGCCATCATCTTCTGAGAAAGATCGACGAAAGTTAATTTGCCGAAGAAGGAAAACTCGGCACCCGGCTGCGCAAGTAAAGTGACGTCCCGAACCACGCTGTGACCTTGCTGGTCGACGAAAGTCAGCGAAACCAACGAACCGGGGCGAAGGTCAGCTGCCTGGATGGTCTGAGTTCCGTTCCGAACGACGGTTGTCGAGCTCAAACGAAAGTGAACAGGCTGAGAGGAGAGTTCGTCTCTGACGGTGAGTAAGTTGGCTGCGGCGTCGTAGTCAATGACCTGCCCGGTACCATTGCCGCTGGATGCGCCAGTTTGAATACGAACGGACTTGGCGAACACCCTCGTTCCATTCAACATAGTATCGACGTAAACGCGGTCTCCACGCTGAATGTCTTTTGGTAAAGCCGGTTGGCTGTCACGATAAACCGCGCTTCGCATATCAAAATCCACCCGAAGTTGCTGCTTGCTGCCGAATGGGCGCAGCGTGAGCCGGTTGGAAACATGATCGACTTGCGTTACCGTTCCGCCAATTAACGCCACCTTGGCCCGGGGGAGAGGCGGTAGATCGAGCAAGGGATCGTACAGATCGATATAAGGCGTCTTTGCGGGCACTGCTGCATCAGGGGTGCTTGTTGTGGTCGTAAGGTTGGCCTGGGTTTGGGCAATTCCGGACGACGTGCCCGCCACAATCAACAACGGCCATAGGATGGTTTTACGCATAGACATTGGCGGTAATTGGATGCATTTAATGGGAAAAGGTGGGCCAGAGCTGCTGAAAAACCAGAGATCCGGAAGCCAACGCAAGGGTGCCAAATGCCATCCAAAGCTGCTACTAGAATGAGCATTTTGGGACACATGAACAAGCATCTCACCGGACGTTTCGTGGCCGCAGCGTTATTGGCGCTAACGGCTATGGGTAGCTTTGGGGCTGAACTTCGCATTAATATCCCCAAATCGACGAAGCCGACTCCGGTTCAACAACTGAATCGAGAAGGCGTAAGGGCCGTCCAGAAACATCAACTGGAGAGGGCAGAAAAGCTCTTTTTCAAGGCCTACCTTATCGATCCGGACGACCCGTTCACGCTGAATAATTTGGGATACATTTCGGAACTGCAAGGCAAGGTGGAACGGGCGGAGCGCTATTACGAACTGGCGGCGCAACACCAATCCGAAACGGTCATCGATCAAGCCAGTGTTGAGGATCTCAAGGGCAAGCCGCTGGCTGCCGTGCAGGCATTCGTAGGCAATCGGGATCTGGCCATCAATCGGGCAAACGTCGAAGCAATGAGCTTGCTGCAGCAGGGTAGAACTCAAGAGGCCGAACAGTCGCTTTTGCAGGCTCTTTCCCGCGATCCGAAAAACCCCTTCACGTTGAACAATCTTGGATACACCATGGAGGCGGAAGGGAACTTGGATTCCGCGGTGAAGTATTACACGCAGGCAGCGGAACTCAATTCCAAGGAAAAAATTGTGGTAGCGCTCGATCCCCACTGGAGAGGCAAGGAAATCAGCGAGGTGGCGGGCAACAATGCGCAGGTCGTGCGTAAGCGTATGGACACGGAGCAAGGTGCCGAAGCCCGCGCTGCTCGGCTCAATCTGCAGGGAGTCTTTGCCCTAAATCATAACCAGCCAGACAAGGCCCGAGAGGACTTTGTAGGCGCATTCAAGTTAGATCCTTACAGCGCGTTTTCCTTGAACAATATGGGGTACGTTTCGGAATTGAATGGTGACCAGGAAACGGCGGACGAATTTTATGGTGAGGCTCGACAAGCCACCGGCGCCAAGCAGAAGGTAACGGCGGCCAATCACGCCGAGATGCAAGGTATGTCGCTGGACGCCGTGGCCAGTAACAACAGTCAGGATACGGAGGCCACGCTGGAAGCCTCGCAAGAAATTCGCCGCCGGCAAGGAGGCGCGATCGAATTAAGACGCCGCGACAACCAACCAATTCTCGAACCCGAAGCCACGCAGCCCACTCTTTCAGATCAGAACTCTCCGAATCAGGTCCCCCGCCCGCCCGCAGACCAATCATCGCCACCAAGCAATCCGGTTCCCCGCCCACCGCAATAGTCTGCGGCACTGCTTCCGCTAGCTAATTGAAAGACAAGGTACTTACCTTGCACCTTCGTGTCGGCATTTCCACACGACTAAGGTGTTTACCTTATTGTTAACCCCCTAACTTTGGTACTACTCTCGGCCTCATTCAGCACACTTTGCGCGAACAGGGGTTCCGGGATTCCGGAGCTGTCGCCAAGTCTCGCTCAAAAACTCCGCTGAAAAGCGGGAGGATTGATAATGGCAAAATACCTTGCGTTGGCCACCGTTGTCATTGCAGGATTCATGCTCTTGAATCCGCGGAGCGCGTTCGCTGAGTCAACCATAAATTGTCCCTCCGGCACCTACGATATGTTGGACTGGATGACCATGGACTCCGACCTGCGCGGTCAGTATCACTTGGGGGGCAGCGCAAATCCGCTTTACACCACGCTGGATTCCGGTCAATTTTTCTGGACCAAGAGCGGCAACGGGGATCCTTGGGATATTCAGCTCTACGACAACAACTACATCTATTTGTGGATTACCGAATTGGACTGGGGAAAGCCGACAACTTTTAAGAAGTTCGCAAATAACACAAATATGCCGTTAACGACGCGCTGCGCGAAGGGAGGGAGCCCAGGAACCACGGTGACCTCTAACAACACGACCTACCAGACGCACGTAAGTTGCGGCTCCTACAAGAACCAGTCTTTGGGCTATGCGGTGAATCAGGTTTGGGGACCTTACAAGGTATCCTTCGGAGGCAGTCTGCCGAACAACATGCCGACTCTCGTAGTCAGCTATCGGTACAACTGCAATAGCACTTACAGCAACTGCAACGACAAGGAAGAGTACTACCTGAGTCAACGCTATGGCTTAGTGCAATGGATCCACTATCGGCTGGCCAACGGGAAGTACGAGCAGCAGCAGAAGAGCGTCTTTAACCAAATGAAAACCGGCACGGCAAAGCCCTATTTTCCGTGCTCATAAGCCGCGAAAACGATTTATGGATTTATGCGTTGGGATGGCCTGGAGTTCGCGTTCCGGGCCTTTATTCTGCCTGGTTCGGGCGAATCAGGTTGCGGGCGCTGCGTCGCGCGTACCAGGAGCGAAAAGGCATCCAGCGGGGAAGATTGCGAGCGCGGGAAAGCTGCAGCAGTTGCTCCACGCGTTGCTGCATGTCGAAAGAGCGAACATATTGCCGAATAATTTCAGGCATGCTCATTCGCAAGGCGGCAGAGGCGTTCTGGAATGCCATTTCGGCCTGGCGCTCAGGACTTTCAAGCAAAGATGACAGCGAGTCCACCAGGCTCTGTACATTGCCTGGTTGATAAAACTCAATGGCTAGCCCCTCTTCCGATACGAGTTCGCGGCAGTCAGGAATATCAGATGCGAGGATCGGCACGCCATATGCGCTGGCTAAGTGGGCGATTCCGCTTGATCCGGCGGATGAAGAGTAAGGCATCACTACCACGCTGATTGTCTGAAATAGCGAGGGGATCTCTGGTTCGGGCACGTATCCCACGAACTTGATTCTCGGATGGCTTCGGCAGCTTTCTTCAATCGACTTCATGTATCCCGCAGCCTTGGGGTGATCGGTGCCCGCGATGATTAGTTCGGCATTTGGAATGCGCTGGCTTACGATCTGGAACGCCTCCACGATCAACTCCAGCCGCTTGTAAGTTCCCCATTTTCCGAAGGCGAGAATTCGTTGATCGGGATTGCCTCGCTTGGTGAAGTCGGGAAACTCCGGAATCCCCCAAAGCGTCCCGTGGCGACGGACAAATACCACACCTCGCCGATATTTATCGCGCAGAATCGTTCGGTATGCAGGTAAGAGCACGGAGACAGAGTTGGCACAAAGCAGGACCTGCGTGGCCAGGAACCCGCCCGCCTGATAGATCTTAGGGAAGCGAACCCGTGCATCTTTTAAATCGACGGTTTCCATCAGTTGATGCAGGGTGACATGCGTATTGAAACCGGACATCCTGCTAAGAGCGGGGAGCAGGATGCCCATGAAAGCCGGAACGGGTTTATCCCCGAAGCTCGCGAAACCCAGATTGAACCAAACGATGTCGGGTTTGATTTCGCGGATCGTCCTGAGCACGCGCTCAATGTTCTTTGGCCGATTGAATGACCAGCAGCGGACCACGTTGAATCCGGCCAACTCCGATTGCGAAGACGTCAGGTCGTCCGCCAGGATGGTGAGAGAAATTCCTTCTATCTGACGAAGTTCTCGCGCAATGTGATAGCCGTATTCGTTGAGAGCCTGCTGGCTCGGCGGAAATGCGGTGACGAGACAAACGTTCATTGCTGAGGCCGGAAGATGGCGTCGCGCGACAATTTTCCCAATAACGAGAAATAGTCGATTGCGACTCTCAGGTCGGCCTTGCTTTTCCCTGCGTGGCGGGTTCCAAAATGGAAGGGAATCTCTGCCGCTTTGCGTAAACGGCCTTTGATCAGCAGCTCGAGCAAGATTTTGAAGCCTTGGGGCTGAATGTCGATGCCTTCGATTGATTCGCGGCGTACTACAAAGAATCCGGAGAGAGGATCCTTCACGCGGATCCCTTGCCGCTTTTGCAAGGGAGCTGTTACCCAAGTTCCAGCACGAGAAATAAGCTGCCGCAACCGGCTCCATTCCGAGACGCTGTCATTGGAGTTCGTCGCGTAGCGGCTCGCAATGGCAATATCATTCCCGTTCGCGATCGCCTCCAGGAGTTTTGGCAGAATCTCTGGAGGATGTTGCAAGTCGGCATCAATTACACCGAGCAAATCCGCATTCGTCTGCTTCCAGCCGTGCGCCACTGCTCCAGAGAGTCCTCGCTGGCCCTGGCGGACGAAGAGACGGATTCTGGCATCCGTGCGCGCAAGTTCCCGCACGACTTCCGCGGTGTTGTCTTGGCTGTCGTCGTCAACCACAATCAACTCGTAGGCAATTGCTAATGGATCCAACGTTTCTCGCAAACGAGTAACCAAGGTCGGAATATTTCCGGCTTCGTTCAGAGTGGGGATTACGAGACCGAGTCTGGAAGTGGCTGGCGGCATAGCAGGTCGTTCGTACATAGTTCCCTTTGGATGGTGGTGGAGCTCGGGATGTTGGTTGGACGGGAATCTCTTTTTTCTGGCAAAGCCCCCGTCCCACAAGGGTTTGGACAGGAACTAAGTACTCAGGAAGAAGCCGGGATAAGACGAGAAGCAGCGAGGTCTATGCCGCTCGCGGCCTCGAAATGGCGCACGATGGTCTGATGGACCTGCTCGGGACCTTGCGGCGCAATCAAAGTCAATCCAGCAATATCTTTCAGGTCCAGATAGCTGGCCCTGTAGCGCTGCAGGAAATCGACCGGATACTCGGGTTTCCTCACCCGTGCCTCCTCGGGATTGGCATCAAGCAGGCAGGGAAGGTCCGGCTTCGGAACCATACCTAGTAGAAAGCGAGCGTATGCGCTCGCCAGAGCGTTGCGGAGCGGTAATGTCGCAAGCTGATCGTAAAGAAACCGATCAAAGATAATTACATCGGGTCGCTCACGTTCGGCTAACCGAAGCTGTCGTCTCAAGTTAACCGCATCAGTGAAGAAAAGGGCCGAACGCCCGAGAGTAAGCGGCAGACTGCGAACGTTCTTGTCGTTGCGATGAACCGGCTTCTCAGGGGACCCGACACCTCCTTCACTGTCAAGAAATCGGTGACTGAATCCTGCACGAAGGCGTGGGAACGCAACTACGTTGTCCCAAAACGCCAACTGCCTTATCTTCAACCCCGATTCGGTGAGCAAGTTGCATAGCTTTGAGATTTGCGTGCTCTTGCCAGCTCCGTCGATGCCGGAGAAGCTGACGACGATCGGTTTGCGGATGACAGACCCGCGATCTTGAGACTGAAATACTCCCGCCCGAGTTGAACTAGAGGATGACATTGAAAGACTCAACAAGGTGTCAGTGTCCAGGAGATCCGGGGACTCTTGAAGGACTCGCTGTTGAAAGGGCATACACCGTGCCCAAGGCGATGCCAGCTCCTGCGATGGCGCCGAACTTGATCAGGAATGAGCGGATCTGACGCTGTTTCGGCGGTGCAATCGCCGCTCCGGCCGGTTGCGAACCCGCGTTCCCGACGGGCTTTTGTGCCTCAGCTGCTGCAGTCCCCGAAGGCTCGGTCTGGATCGCTCCCGATTGAACTGAAGGGGCCGGTTGTGGCTGCGGCTGCACCGGTGTGATGGATGGCGCGGGGTTCTCTGGTAACTGATCTCTGTTGATCGGAGGCATACTCGGCTGGCCGGTCACCGGAGCTTGCTGTTGGGACGGCGACGATTGAGTTTGAGTGGTACTTTGCTGTGCGAACGCGGCAAAGGGCACCAGAAACGACAAAGCAAGGGCCATCGCACTCCTGCGCACCGTCCACTGATTCATTGCACACGCTCCATGTAAAGTTCTCTCCGACGCACTACGCCGCGATCGCGCTGCCGGCACTGGAATCTTCGAGTACCACTGCCGAAACGAAGTCAAATCCCGACGAGATATCCAGCTCAGATGGAATCTCGATCAGATCATCCAACCCAGTGAGTTCAATGAAGGTGGCGGCTTCTGGAGACATACTGCGCACAGTAAACACTCCGTCTCGGCGAAGCACCTCTCCGACACATTGCAGTAAAGTCACGAGTGCGGCGGTTTCGATTCGTTTCACGGCGCCGAAGTCAACCATGAGTTCGGGCTCGTAATCCGGAAGTTGAAGTTTTAGTTCCGCCAGCAGCGTGACCATATCGGCCGCAATAAGCTGACGAGGAAACGTTAACAAAGTGGTGTTCGGAAGATCCGACGGTCGCGAAATGATGGCCGACGAAAAGCTCGGGCACAAGTCGCGTTCCCAATCAGCGTGCTCGGAACTCAGATCGAAGTGGGCTTTCAAAAGGGGCTCCATACAATATTCTTAAAGATGCAAATCAGAGCTGGTTGGTTGACAGCTCTGCTCACGACGAAGGTTCGTCTTGCGGACGATGTTACGGGCGGCGTTTACGAAGCGGCGTGGCTTGGGTTCATCGCCCAGAATGTGTGAATCCTCGATATGCAATTGAACATTTCGCCCAAGGTGGAACAGCGACTTCCCAGCTACCACCGAATTGCGTACCTTGACGCCAAGACCGAGGTAGGTACCTGGCAGAACACAACTTTGATGCACTGTGGCGTTGCAATCGAGCTCGCAGTTGCGCTCGATCGCGCTACCGCCCGTCACAACACAGCCAGCACCAACTCTTGTATTGCTCCCGATGAATGCCGGGCCAACGATACGCGCGGCTTCATGAATGACAGCTCCGTCTCCCACCCAAACGTTCGGACTTACTTCACGACCATTGGGACGCAGCGCGGCGTTTCCACTAAGACCATCCGCAACCAGACGTCGGAAATCCTGAAAGGTCCGCAACCGGTTGGAGTAGCCAGACACTCCATACTTCTGTTGATGGGAAAGCAAGCTGCGAAGGCGAGAACGATGTGTCCCCGTTCCCGCCTGACAAAGCATCCCCGTCGATCGCGACCAAGTCGAGAGCACCTTGACGATCGAACGCCTGGGTCATTGGGCTGGACGTTTCTCTATGAACCCGTAGGAAATCCACCAGGTCGATCTCCACATATGGTCCGAGGCGTATCAGAAGCAAAGTTTTCGCCTTGTTCTTCAGGAAGCGGCCGATCGTAGCGTCCCATTGAAACCAAAAATTATTTTGTGGGGCAGAGAATTCAGCCTGCGGATCCGTCGTCTCGTCGATTACAACAACCTCGTTTACACCCGACGCCGTTAACCTCGCGAAAACGCGATCCACAAGATTTTGACCCAATATTTCCGTCCGACTACAAGGCGGAGACCAGCGAACGGATGCGGCGGCTGCCTCTTCCGTCTCGCCGGACTTACGCCATTGAGAGCTGCTGGGAACAGTTACGATTGCTCCTACATGCACTACGATACCTCTCCTTTTTCAGGCCATAGCCTCAACCCCAAGCGTTGAAAGCCAGTAGTTTTTAAACACTACCCGCTGCGTACTGAGTTGTTTCGGCTGTAACCAAACCTGGGGCTGGAAGGGGAGCAATCTCCGCGTCCCAAGCCGGGGCGGAAGAGGAAGAACGAGTTGATCGCGAAGGCGCAACGGGAACGGTCGCCAAAATCACTTCAGCGAGTTCTTCCTTGGTTTCACGAGCCTCCGTCTTTCGAGGATGCCCGAGCAACTCGCGAATGCGAAGCTTTGCTTTATGGAGCTGTGACTTGGAATTACCCACGGAACAGTCCAGCAATTCCGCGATTTCCTGGTGCTCGTAGCCTTCGATTTCGTGAAGAATAAAAATGGTGCGATATCCGTCAGGCAATTCGCGGATCGCGCGTGACAGAGCGATGCGATCAACAGACCCGGTGAGCCGGCCATCTTTGCTGCCGTATTCGCGGCGAACCTGCTTGGCGTCCTGGTTGTAGGGTTCGTCCAGCGAAATCTGACGCAAAGCTTTCTTGCGGAAGTGCATCAGAACGGTGTTGACGGCGATGCGATAGAGCCAGGTCGAAAGGGCCGAGTCTCCACGGAACGTGGCAAGTTTACGGAATACTTGGAGGAAGGCGTCCTGGGTTAAATCCTCCGCTTCCGCGGTGTTGTTGGTCATGCGCAAGCACACGGAGTAAATCCGCGATTTGTGGGCATAGAACAGGGAGGAGAAGGCGTCGGGGTCTCCCTCCTGAGCGCGCCTTACTAGGTCGAGGTCCGAATCGTACCGCACGGTGGTGATAGGCTCGCTGCTCACTGGTGTCTCCTTGGCTTAGTTTGGCGAATACGTTCTCGCCGTCTGTGTTACGAAGGTAAGGGCAATACGCAGTTCTCACCATCCGGTGCACGCTGTAGTCGATTCACTTAGTTGCTGTACGGGGAAATATGCAGTGAGTGGTGAATATACTGGGTTAAGCAGCACACACAGGCATTGGATCAGGAACGGCGTGGCTGCTTTTCAGGGTGTTCCTGTATGCCGAAGCGCCGAACCTTACTTTCGCCTGCATATTACTCAAAACAGAGCTGGATATTTTCGCAACTAACCTTCTTATCAACCCACGCCGTGGCCGTTTGTTTCATCCAAGGGCAAGTGTTCGAAAATTACCCCGGAGGATTAGTAATGAAAACCAGTTCCTTGCAGGAACTCTACGTGAAGGAGCTCCAGGACCTTTACGATGCGGAAAACCAGCTCATCAAGGCGCTGCCGAAAATGGCAGAAGGTGCGGCGTCGGAAGACTTGAAGACGGCGTTTGAGGAGCACCTGGAACAGACCAAAGAACACGCTCAGCGCTTGGAACAGATTCTGGAAAAACTCGGCGAGGATGCGAAAGGCGAGAAGTGCAAAGGCATGGAAGGCTTAGTGAAGGAAGGAAGCGAAATACTCGATGAAGACATGGAAGAGCCGGTAAAGGACGCCGCCATCATATCAGCCGCGCAGCGCGTGGAACACTACGAGATCGCAGGCTACGGCACCGTACGTACCTATGCGTCCTTGCTGGAGGATGACGAGGCAGTTCAATTGCTGGAAAAGACGCTCGACGAAGAAAGAGAAGCGGATGAAAAGCTAACGGAGCTCGCCGAGAACATCAACGTTGAGGCTAACGCAGGCGACGAGGAAGAGCTGCAGCCCAAAGCCAAGAAAACCACCACCCGCCGCAAACCCGCGGCGTAAAACTCGAATGCGGATCTGGCGTATGAAAATCCACGCCAGGTCCGCATTTATTATTAGTTCGGTTCCAGTCCCGCTTGTACTACGTGCACAATGTTGTTGCGCACCGCGTAGAGCACGAGATCGCTCACAGAGTGCAATTGCAGTTTGCGCATGATATTGGATCGATGAGTTTCTGCCGTCTTCACGCTGAGTCCGAGTGCCACTGCAACTTCCTTTGTACTCTTGCCTTCGGCCAGCAATTGCACAATTTCACGCTCGCGCGGAGTCAAACGATTGCGGCCGACTGTGGCCGGAATCGGTCCTGTGCCACCTTTGAGATACCCCTCCAAAACCATCGCAGCCACTTTGGACGTGAAGTATGTTTTGTCACGACGAAGCGCTTCCACAGCGGCGACCAGGTCCCGAGCCGCATCCGACTTGAGCAGGAATCCGCGCGCACCAGCATTCAGGACGTCTCGGACCACTTGATCGGAATCGTGCAGCGTCAGAATCAGCACGCGGGCATTCGGGTTGGTCTTGAGGATCTGGCGCGTAGCCTCGAGGCCGTTCAAACTCGGCATCCCGATGTCGAGGATCACGACATCCGGCTTCAGTTGCTGCGCCTTCTCGACCGCGTCCCGACCATCTCCCGCTTCGCCGCAGACCTGCCAGTCGGCCTGCTGTTGCAGTAAGGAAACCAGCCCCTTACGGACTACTTCATGGTCGTCTGCTACCAAGATTCTGAATATCGCCACAAAAACCTCCTGGGATCTGACTAACCCAAATCAGACGGCGAAGATCATCGCCGTATACGCCAACAAACATAAATTTTTGGGGTTACCAAACTGCAGAGCACAATACCTGCCATTCCTAAATTCTTCAATTCCGAAGCCGATAATTCTCACGTTTAACTGACGAAAGTGTAAATGTTACGCGAATCGACTCTCTTTTCGCATCCGAAGTTCGAGTCTGCCCTGACTAAACTGCCGTTCATCAGCAGGCTTCAAAATTGCGCAATTGAGCCCCACGTTGTGGGGTTCCCGTCAAATCCGCTACGCCGGTGACTCGGGGCACGAGTTTCAACCCGTTAATCGGATCCAAGCTCAGACTCATACTGTCCGCGCATTCCCGGCAGAGCCAAAACTGTGCCGTCTGACTCTGAGGAGTTTCGTCCTGTGGCGAGAGATGATCGTCGTTCGCCGAAACAGAAATGGAGATCACTTCGAACTGGAAAAGACGCCCTTCGAGCAGGGAGTGCAATGGCAGATCACATTCCGAATTAACACAACGCCCGACCATATAGCGCCTCCAGATGGCGAAATCTCGCGTACCAGAACGCGAGTTGACCTTACAGGGTTTGCCCTAGCAATCCAATACAGTATCCACTGTATTTCGCGGTGATTTTCGACTAGGGATCTGAAGCGCAAACCCTTAGCTAGACTCTTCCTCTTTTTAGATGCACCACTACTGGAGAAAGAGCCAAGGCCCTGGGTGCATTCGGCGCTCTTTCTGAGGAAAAAGGGCGTAAAGAAATGTGTTATTTCATTTGCAATCCGGAGCGTGTGGAATATCGGATTTAGCGGGAAGCAGCGCATACCCGCCCTTCGTCAATAGCGAATTAACATTTGGGATTTCACTCTTGTTGAGTTCGCTCCACTCATTGAGGCGTTTGGGCAAATCTTCGCAGGCTTTGTTTATACCGACCAGCAACAAAGAAGCTGGCCGTGCATCTCCGCTCTCAACCATGGTGGCGAGCCGCGCGAGTTCACGATTCAGTGGACCAAACCCCATATCCTCTGCGGTACCGCTTTCCACCTTGGCAACATGTTCGTCAAGTTTCTTCAAGCCGTCGGTTGTCGACTTCGGATCGGAAGACGAAGTCACTGCCTTGATTCGCTCGGCGATAGCCGAACGAAGACTCGTGACCTGATCATAGGCGTCGTAAGTGGCGGACATGGCCGCCGAGATATTGCGTTCGGTGTCCAGTTGCTGTACCAGATCCGCCTGGGAAACTCGTACCCGGGGGTCGAGAGTAACGGTAAGCGGTTGCGTGTAACTTTGCCCGTCTACGCGAAGCACCACAGAGTATGTGCCCGGTACTACGAAAGGACCGTTCGGCTGCTCACGCGGAGTGTCACCCGGAATGGCATGATCAGCTAGCGTGTACTCGATGTAATCGAGGTGTTCACCAAAATATCCATAACGCAATGTTTTCGGGGCAGGATAGCGGAGGTCCCAGGTAAAGCGATTGAGGCCTTGATCCCTGGTCAACGCGGTGGGCGGGGCAAACCAGTAGCTGGGCACATTGGCGGGAGCCGAATCCATAGCAGGCGCTACGCTGGAATACTCACGCACCAAATTATTCTTCCCGTCGTAAATGGAAAGCTTGATCTCGCTGCCTGGTGAGGCCTTAAGGAAGTAGTTGATGATCGCCCCATCGGGCGGGTTTTTCCCGGCCGGCGTTTCTGGAGGTAAAGGCGTGTCCTGATTCATATCCCAACGAGTGCGAACTGCCGGACGCGGAGTAAGCAGATGGGCGGAGGACTCCATCCATTTCGTGTCCAATTGGCGCAAGGGAGTAATGTCATCCAGAATCCACAAGGACCGGCCAAAGGTCGAAGCCACCAGATCATCCCCGTGAATGTCCAGATCCGTAATCGGCGTCACCGGGAGATTGAGTTGCAAACTTTCCCAATGGTCGCCATCGTCCAGGGAAAAGTAAATACCGTTGGACGTTCCGGCAAAAAGAAGACCCTTGCGGACAGGATCCGCGCGGACTACGCGGGCACTCCAATTTTCCGGCAAACCATTCGCAATGAGTTCCCAGGTCTTGCCAGAATCATGAGTTCGGTAAACCAAAGGGTGAGAGTTCTGAAAAGCCGTGATGACCGCATAAGCAGTGGCAGGGTCCAGCGGCGAACTTTCGATCACGCTAATCGAAGATCTGTCGGGTAGATTGGGTATGCTAACGTTCTGCCAAGTCTTGCCATCCTGAGTCATCTGAATCAAACCGTTTCCGGTTCCAACCCACATGACGTTGGCTTTAACGCGGGACAATGAAATCGTGTAAATAACCGCTCGTCGAACGTCGGGTTTAGCGTCTGGTTTGTTGGGATCAGGTTTGACGGTCAGATCGGGACTTGCCTCTTGCCATGTCACCCCTCCGTCGGTTGTCTTCAAGACGTATTGCGTGGCCGCATACAAAACATGCGGGTTTTGCGGCGAGAACGCAAGCGGGGTCATTTGCGCAGTCCGATACTTCGCCGTTCGTGCCAACAGGTGCGTGACTTGTCCGGTCGTCTTGTCGTAACGGAGAACGGTCCCGTACCAGCCGCCCGTATATATGTAGTTAGGGTTCAGGGGATCGGCTTCGATGTAAGCGAATTCGAACCCTCCTACCGGGGCCCAATCGCGGTAAGTGATCTGTCCGTAGTCGCTGCGGCTCGGAACTCCCGCCGTCCCGCTGTCCTGCTGAGCGGCGTAAACGTTATACGGATACTGTTGATCTGTACTGACGTGATAAAACTGCCCGGTTGGCTGGTTGTACCACGAACTCCAGGTGAGGCCAGCGTCCGTGCTCACCACGGCGCCTTGATCGACGCCCAGAATCATTTGGTGATCGTCGGCGGGGTTAATCCAGATCACATGAAAATCATCGCCGCTAGGAGCGCCCGCCCACGCTTCGAAACTGCGTCCTCCATCTACCGATCGATACATGGAAGTCTGTGCAATAAAAACCTTCTGCGAATCGGCGGGATCGACAAAGACGCGGCTGAAATATGAATTTCCGGTAATGCGCGGATCGGTCGTACTGCGTTGCCAACTCGCCCCGCCGTCTTCCGACCGGAAGAGTCCCTGCGTCGCGATGGCAAAGACACGGTTGCTGTTTGTGCCCGGAGCCACGGCCACACCGACGCGTCCCATCGGTTCGGCCGGCAGACCTCTTCCTTCAACTTGGGTCCAGGTCGTTCCCTGATCGTTGGAGCGGTAGATGGCCGCGTCCTGACCCTTCATTTTTTCAGTTCTGGGCGCAAATGGATCTTCCGGACGGGTCCACATGGCGGCATAGAGCACTCTTGGGTTGTCAGGCGACGCCTCGAGATTGGCGATGCCCGTGAGGTCATCCTTATATAGGACCTTGCTCCAGTTCTTTCCCCCGTCCGAACTCTTGAATACTCCGCGTTCCGATCCCGAAGTGTGATCGCCGGTCGCGCTAACCAGGACTACGTCCGGATTGCTGGGATCGATCACCATTCCAGTAATGATGTGGGTATCACGCAGCCCCACATTGGACCATGTTGCACCCCCGTCGTTGGAACGATACACACCGCTACCTTGGGTCTGCTCCCCCGTGCCTACATAAATAATGTTGGGGTTGGAGGGCGAAACGACCAGGGCGCCAATCGATGCCACCTGGGTTCGATCGAAAATGGGCCGCCATACCCGCCCTCCGTCCTCGGTCTTCCATACGCCTCCGCCCGGAGTCCCCATGTAATACACAAATGGTTGGCGGGGAACGCCACAGACAGTAGTTACACGGCCGCCACGAAAAGGACCGATCAGCCGCCATTGCATGGGTTTTAGCAATTCGGGGGAAATGTCCTGAGCGGTTGCGGAGAAGATCAGGCACCCAAAAATGAGAAGGTTGGAAACGCAACGGATGCCGAGAATGCGGTATTTGGCCGGGAAGCGACGACGGTCTGTTTTCATAGAGATAGTGTGGAAAATCAGTGTAGCACCGGGTAAAGCGCCCGGAAAATCGAGGCCTTCCGCGTGAGGCAGCGCACACATAGTAGGTGATTGCCATCACCGCCCGCAGGGTCATGGGCGGGATATTTTAAGACTGATTCTGAATCCTGGTTCGGAGCTGATCATGGCCTACGTAATTACCGATTCTTGCATCAAGGATTTCCTTTGTGTTGATGTGTGCCCCACTGATTGCATTCATCCCAAGAAAGATGAAGACGGGGTGGATGCGGCGAGTCAACTCTTCGTTGATCCGGCGGGATGTATAGACTGCGGCGCGTGCGTTCCAGCCTGCGGCTCGGATTCGATTCATGCGGTAGATGAACTGCCCGAGGATCTCCAGAAGTTCGTGGAAATCAACGCGAATCACTACGCGAACTAGAGAAACAGGGAAAGGGCGCTCCTCCTTGCGGCGGCGACATCTCGCGTCAGATGTCGGTCACCAACGTGAGCGCCCTGTGCGGTCGTCGGATTTAGATTGTCCGCCCTGCGTTTGACATCAGCAGGGCTTCGCTTTATCGTGACGCTCCAGCAATGAACATCGTGAAAGCCACCCAGCGATTTGAGGATTGGCTGGGTACGCATACTCCCTTAGTGCGCTCCGACTTGCGACTCAAGCACCGTCGCATGAAGGAGTCTCGCTTTCCTTTTCTTCGCGCTACCTTCTATCGCTGGATGCAGGTCTGGCCCGACGTCTGTCCGGATCTAAGCCGAGCCGCCAAAGTGTTGGCGGTCGGAGATCTCCACGTGGAAAATTTTGGGACTTGGCGCGATGTTGAAGGACGATTGGTGTGGGGCGTGAATGATTTCGACGAAGCTGCTGTTTTGCCCTTCACAGTCGACCTGGTCCGTCTGGCGACCAGCGCCAGCCTGGCCGCGGATGAAGGGCATCTCAAGCTAAAGCTGAAAGAAGCCTGCGCCGCAATTCTAGAGGGTTACCGGCAATCGTTTGAAGCGCGCGGGCGCCCTTTTGTCCTGGAGGAAAATAACCGGTGGCTGCGCACTATCGCGACTGGAGAGTTGCGCGACCCGGTTCACTTCTGGAAAAAGATGAAGAGCCTGCCGAAATTCGGTTCAGTACCAGTGAGCGCGCGCGAAGCTCTAGAACATTTGATGCCGGAACAAGGGCTCGTCTACCACGCTGTGCGGCGTGTCGCTGGCTTAGGAAGCCTGGGACATGTGCGGGTGGTAGCGCTTGCGGAATGTCGTGGAGGTGATGTAGCTCGTGAGGCTAAAGCGTTAGTCCCCTCATCGGCCTATTGGGCGCAAGCCACCGCGGGCCCGCTGGAAATTCTGTACCAGGCCATCATAGGGCGAGCCGTGCGAAGTCCAGATCCCTTTGTACAATTGCGAGGGCACTGGATTGTGCGGCGGCTGTCGCCGCACTGCTCTCGCATCGAACTCAGCGTCCTTCCTTCCGATCGCGACGAGTTGAAGTTACTGCACGCTATGGGGTGGGAGACCGCCAACATCCACTTAGGAACGGAAGACTCTGCCAGGTATATCGTTCGCGACCTGAAACGTCTGAAGGTCAACTGGCTCAGCAACGCCGCTCACGCCATGTCAAAGGCCGTCACTACAGATTGGCGTGACTGGAAAAAGTCCTCGCCTGACTGATCGTTCCCGCTCCGTAATTTTGCGCTTGTCTCGTCGGTCTGCAAGCAAAACGGATAGTTCCGTTAGGTGTGATGGATTAACTCTTCCTGACAGTCAACGCATGCCGCACACTCTGACTTATCTTCGATCGACTTGTGCAGCGCATCGTCGAGTTCGTTTAGAATCACGCCCAGCCGGTGCGGGTCTACCTGTAGGATTCTGCGCACGCTATCATGGTCAACCGCCAGTTCGCCCACTGGCGTTGACGACGGCAGGCTTTCGCGGTGGGTCGAGAATGGCTTCTTATCAGTCTGGGCGCCGCCCGACTCCGACTTTGCAAAAGGAAAATCGAGATGCTCCGTGACCATCCAATGAATCACGAGTTCTCGTACATGGGGAACTGAGCACGCTCCGTAGACGCTTTCGTTGTTGCTCAGGCTCGTCCAGTGGAAGACTCGCAATTTATCTTCGCCAAGGCTTTGAGTAACTGCAAAAGCTTGCTCGTTGTTGGTCAGCGCTCCACCGCAGATCGCGCAGACGCGGATTCCGAGGGTGTCCACGTTACGCCCTCCTTGCAAAGCCATAGTCCGGATAAGGACGACCCTGGGTCGTAAGGTCGTCGTTTCGTTCGGGCGACGGTGACATTTTTGCCGGCCGAAGCTCCAGAGGAACTGTGACAATCCCGCGGCCTCTTTCGTAGGCTAACGTGAATAAAGGAGTGCACTGATCGCAAAGCCAATAATGTTCCATGCGGCGAGTACGGTCTTTTCTTGGAACCGAAGATACGGACGCCGGCATGTCGCTCGTCTCAACGACAAAGAGCTTTCCTTGCGTCAACTTTCGAAATTCGTTGTGACAACCGGGATTCGCGCATTTATGTAACACAGTGGCACCTCTCACCCACTTCGCAGTCCTGAGGGTGAACCTCTCCTAGCAAATAAGCCTCCATGGTGTAAATGTTCTTGCTGTCTGTTTTACGAGCCAAAACATGAGTTCGGTAGATGAACGACAATTCGCAGAGTGGCGAAGCTGCCGAACTGGAGGCACATCATGACGACAAGTCGGCTTCCCATTGGGGGAAATGGTGAAATGATGGGTGCGAGTTAAGATTGAAAGCATGCGGTATGCCGTTCTCATGTGCCCACCGACTTTCTTTGATGTGCGCGAAGCGAAGAATCCGCACATGGGAGCGCCGATCGATCGCAATCGAGCACAACAGCAGTGGAATCATCTGCAGAAAGCGTTGGAGGATGCTGGGGTCTCGGTTGAACTCATCGAACCGCAGCCGGACCTTGACGACATGGTGTTTACCGCGAATCAGGTTTTCTTGGGCAGCACTCCTACCGTAGGTAAGTTCGTCGTTCCTGGCCGCATGAGGTATCCCTCACGCCAGAAGGAAGTCCGGCATTTTGTGGATTGGTTTAAGAAACAGGGATATCTGCCCGTCGAAGTAAACCTAGTTGGGGAATACCTGGAAGGCCACGGCGATCTGATCTGGCATCCGGATCGCAGCATGGTTTGGGCGGGTTATGGATTTCGATCGAGCAAAAGGGGCGTCGATCGCTTCACGTCAGCTATGAAAGAACTCGGTATTCCTGTAACCCAATTGGAGCTCGTCGATCCCTACTTCTATCATCTGGACATGTGTTTCTGCCCGTTAAACTCCGAAGCTGTGCTGATCTATCCAGGAGCATTCCGGCCCGAATCTCTAGAGGAGATTAAGTCGGGCTTCCGCCGTGTACACGAGGTATCTCGGGAAGATGCGCTGACGTTCGTACTGAATGCGATCGTGGTGAATGGAAAGTTCATCACGCCGCGGGTCACGAAGGATCTGGATCGAATTCTGGGTGAAGAAGGGCTGGCAGCAGTGGTGGTCGAAACTTCCGAGTTCGAAAAATCCGGCGGCAGTGTCTTCTGCATGAAAACGTTTCTCGAATAACCGGTAAGACAACTTCACAAACTGCCGCCGCGTTTGACTACTTTTGTATGTCCCGAATGTAGGTCACAATCATCTTGATCTGGTCCGGTGACAATCCTTTGGTCTGGAATGAGTGCGAAGGTTTCTTGTCCGGCCCGCCATTAGCGATGGCATCGGTCAGCGTAGCGTCCGTCGCCTTCTTGGAATCGTCGGAAATGAGGCTGGGAATCTTCGCCGCGGGCTTTCCGGCTCCGTCGGCGCCATGGCATGCCGCACACTTCGCTTTGTAGAGGGTGCCTCCATCGTCGGCGGCGGAAGCGCGAGGCATCGCGATCCACAAAACAACCGACAGCATCAAAATCCACATTGAGACGTTCTTCATAAAAGATAGCTGCTCCTTAATAGAGTAGGGCGCCATTGAGAAGGACACCCGAACATAAGGCCGCGTACGTTCCAAGTCTCATGCTTTAAAGAGAAGGATGCCGTGATGGAAGTCACGACTTGCCGTGACTGGTTTCTAAGGAGCGAGGGGTCAAACCGTCGGGACCGGACGCCTGGTCCTTCCCCCGACAACCAATGCGCTGACCGGGGCAAGGAGTCTTACGAGGCCTATGAAAGGTTTATCTGCTCAGAAGCAAACCGTGCTGGGCGTGACTTGTCCCGCAACCACCTTATCGAAGATTGTGAAATTGTCCGCCGGCCCATACTGCCCATTCTCTTGCAGCTTGGAGTGCTCCCATTTCACCAGGCCATAGGGTTGGGCAAGATGGAAGAGTTCGCGATCCCCGCAGTGTTCATAGTTCGAGTCGCAAGAATACTGGTAACTGATGACCAGTGTCTGCAAGTTATCGGGGAGTTGGCCGCCCAGAGTTTCGTTGTAAGGTCCCCATACGCTGTTCATCACGTGGCCCAGTGTCTTGGCGACGTAGTTGCTGCAACTGGAATGGATTTCATACCGCGAGTCCGCCACCAGGATGGTTGATCCCGGGAAGCCGGCCTGGGCGTGCCTGGGCACAAACGGCATGTTGTAGTCGCCAGTTTTCTCGCTCTTAAACATTTTGAAAGTGCTGGCATTGTGCCAATTCAGTTCCGTCACCCAAAGATAGACGTAGTTGTCGTCGTAGAGCTGAATGTCCCAGGGATAGCCTTGACCGGTCTTGGTCCAAAAAAACTTGTCCGACAAAACGCTCGTATAGACCGGGTTCGCCGTCCCTGACATGTGATTATCCGCAGCCAAATCCGGACTCATCGTCATCCATGCAAGCATGTCGTAGGTCTGCGGCTGTTGCGGTTGCGACGGCGGAATGACCGGTTGCGGTAGCGGCGGAGCCGGTATGTAGGGCGACCGGGATCCTATGGGTCTCACGTGAGCACCGGCGGTGGAGGTGTCCGGTGACCCGACGGCGTTGCTTGCCGTGGTCGTAGGGGAGCCTCCGCAGCCAAGCAAACACCCGAGGCACACGAAGAGCGTAAACGCGAAAATGCGCTTCATGGACTAAAACCTCTTCTTGGGTTGAACGGTGGTGATGCGACTCTAAATTTAGATCTGGAATCTGGCCATATAACCGTGGTACAGGGCCCAGGTAACTGGAGTTAAAAATGTGAGTTTCCGATAAACGGCGAAGGCTTGCGTTTTCGCGTGATCGAAACCACTGCGCCGGGCCCAGCGTCCCTGGCCAAACCCAGGATGTTAGTCGACACCTGCCACTGCATTGCAGACGCCTGCGACCGCAACAGCCCTCGGAAACCCACGACCGCTATCAAGATCCAAACGGAACGCACAGTCTACTCGGAGCCACGCGACAGGTTTATAACCGGGTCGTAAACATTCCGTGAAAATCTCCTGATCACTCCGGGGAGGGAAGCGCGACAAAATTTAGCCGGCTAAGGTCCACGAACTTGATTCGACCTATGCCGTACTTCAGCCCATGCGAACCGAGAGGCCTGGTGACAGGATCGGCGGGCTAGTTCGCAATAAGCGCATGACAACGTTGTCGAGTTCGCGTCGTACATCCGCACCACGTTCTTGGAATCTTCACGTTTCTATAATTTTTGCTATCTAGATATCGAGTTCGCGTTTATCCTGTTGAATCGTTTTTGCGCTTTTTATCACCTATGTCTGCGAACTGCGCCCATGAAATTCATGAGACGTTGGAAGACCCGGACCCTGCTGTTCTTTGCAGTCGTGGGCCCCGGCTTTATTACGGCGAACGTCGACAACGATGCTAACGGCATCTACACCTATTCCGCTGCCGGCGCACAGTTCGGACATCTTCTTCTTTGGACGCTGATCCCGATCACGGTTGCCCTGATCGTCGTTCAGGAAATCAGCGCGCGCATGGGTGCCGTCACCGGCAAAGGCCTGAGCGATCTCATCCGCGAGGAATACGGATTCCGCATCACCTTCTTCATGATGCTCGGCATCCTCATCATCAACTTCGGCAACGTGGTAGGAGAGTTCGCCGGTATTGCCGGCAGTCTTGAACTCTTCGGACTCTCGAAGTACATCACCGTGCCGGTTTGCGCCTTGATCGTGTGGCTGATCGTGGTGAAAGGCCAGTACAAGAGCGTCGAGAAAGTCTTTCTCGCCGCGTCCTTCTTCTACATCACTTACATTTTTGCCGGATTCTTCGCCAAGCCCGCGTGGATGGAAGCCCTTGTTGCCACCGTCAAGCCTCCGCCGCTCGCAGCCTTTCACCTTCCCGGCTACCTTTATATGGCGATCGGCGTTGTCGGAACGACCATCGCCCCCTGGATGCAGTTCTATCTGCAGTCCTCCATCGTAGAAAAGGGCGTGACCAAACGGCAATACAAGGCCTCGCAGCTCGACGTCATCTCCGGCTGCATCTTCACCGACGTGGTGGCTTGGTTCATCATTGTGGCTTGCGCGGCCACGCTCTATGTCCACGGCTATCACAATATTTCGGACGCTGCCGACGCAGCTCAAGCCCTGCTTCCATTGGCAGGGAAGTACGCTTACATCCTTTTCGCGGTCGGATTATTTAACGCTTCACTATTCGCCGCGTCGATCCTGCCGCTTTCGACCGCCTACACCGTGTGTGAGGGCCTGGGATTCGAGTCAGGCGTGGGCAAGAAATTCAGCGAAGCCCCGGTCTTTTATTGGCTCTACACCGTACTGATCATCGCCGGCGCTGGCGTCATTCTGGTCCCCGACTTGCCGCTGGTGAAAATCGCCATTCTTTCCCAGGTGGTGAATGGAATTGCCATCCCTCCTGTCCTGATCTTTATGCTGCTCTTGGTCAACAAGAAAGACCTTATGGGAGAGTATGTGAACTCTCGCCTTTACAACACGATCGCCTGGGCCACGACGATCATCATGACCGCCCTGAGTTTGGCCTATATATGGAGTCTCCGTGCCGGAGGCTGATCAAGCCATTATTCCTCCCCAGACAGCGTACTTCGCCCGTCCAGCCTACCTTTCGCTACTCTTTTGCCTCCAAGTGTGCAAAGATAATCCCGGGTGGGGGCCATGCATCGTAGTTCCATCCCGTTGTCCGCAGTTTGCCTGCTGCTTCTCACCGCCTCGGTTCTTGCCCAGGACAAGCCTTCCGATCCCGCTGCGCCGATCCAGCCCATCACTCAATCCCAGTCCAAGCCGGTCAAGGTCTATCACGACGGAAGTTTGCGCGACTTCGAGGCTATCGGCAACCGCAAGGTCGGTTGTGACCGCGGTATCGGCAACTGGTACAGCCTGGAAAAACAAATTGCCATGGGGAAGCAATACTCCCAGCAGGTGGAGTCTTCGGCGAAACTCATCAAGGATCCGGTTATCACCGAGTACGTCAATCGTGTCGGGCAAAATATCGTCCGCAATTCCGACGCGCAGGTGCCCTTCACCATCAAAGTCGTTGACACCGACGACATCAATGCCTTCGCACTCCCCGGCGGATTTTTCTATGTCGATTCCGGACTGATTCTCGCCGCCGACAACGAGGCCGAACTTGCCGGCGTCATGTCGCATGAGATCGCACACGTGGCTGCCTGTCACCTGGCGCGGGAAAACACTCGCGGCCAACTGATGAGTCTGGCGTCCATCCCATTGATTTTCGTTGGCGGAGGCGTGGGGATCGTGGCCCAGAATCTCGTCGGACTAGCCGCACCCGTAGGCTTCTTGAAGTTCTCGCGCCAATTCGAGACGGAGGCCGACTATCTCGGCATCGAGTACATGTACCGCTCCGGATATGATCCTCAGGCCCTGACAGCTTTCTTCGAAAAAGTGAAAGCGCTCGAAAAGCAGAAGCCCGGCAGCTTGGCCAAGGCATTCGACACCCATCCGCAGACGCCCGATCGCATCGAAAAAACGCAGGAGGAAATCAACACCCTGCTTCCCGCGAAAGAAGAGTACAAGCTGGACTCATCAGAATTCGAAGATGTCAAAGCCCGTTTATCTGAGTTGCAGAACCGTCACAAAATCGACGGCGGAAAAACCGATCGCCCGGTGCTGCGCCGCGCCAGCCATTCCGGAACCGGCGGCGAAGCCGGCACCGCCGACGATGACGATCACCCCACCCTGAAGCGCCACGACACTTCCCAGCCTTAAACGTGTTCAGTACAAAAAAAGAAATAAACAAAGAAAAAAAGGAAATGTGGCGCGGCGCCCTCGCCCGTGTTGCAAGCGGCGAGAATGGCCCATCCTAAAATTTCCGTTCAATTGAATGCGCGGAGGGCGGCCCGTCCTCGTCTCTCCGTTCAAGTGAATGGCGTGTAGGGTGGCCCGTCCTTGTCTCTCCGTTCTGTGGAGAGACAGGGCGGGGATTTCTTGGCGTTAGGCACAAGGAGTGAGATTTCGCCCATCCCCGCTGCTTGTCATCTTGAGCGAAGTTGTCGCGAGTGAAGCGACGGCTACGTAGTTGGAAGATCTCCGCACTTCGACACCGAACATTTGCCGCGAGGAATTCTCGCCTTCTTCCGGCCGTTGCGAGTTTGCAACGATACAACTCCTTGACTCCCATCCTCTCGCGGAGTACTGTTCTCCTTCCCCCTGCAACACAGGCCCCGCACTTCCTAAAAATCTGATCTGTACCCGTGGTATGTCCGGAGGACACCATGAGCAGAGCCATTCGTCTTGCCGTCGTAGTCGTGTGTGCGTCGACATTGCTGTCGGTGGAACAATCGTTTGCCCAATCTGGAGCCGTTATCCCGCAAGGTGGCGCGGGCCATGCCCCACAGGCGAGTTGTATCATTCTCAAGCGCATGGGACCAGCCGACCAGGTCACCAGTCACCTTTATTCGTTTGGCATCCGTGGCAAACAATTTCAGTATGTCGAAGGCAAATTGCCAGAGGGATTTCCCTTCCACGGAAGACTCACCGATCACGATGTTCGAAACCTGCAGGGACGTGGCGCCGAGGTGATCGTCGTCAACCAGAACTACACCTCGGAAGAACTCAGCCAAGCCCGAGCCGACTGCCGCGGAGAGACGGGCAAAACGCCAATTCAAGCCGAAGCGAAACCGGCCGCGCCAGCGACTCTCGCCACCAGCGCCGCTCCCGCGAGCGCCGATCAAGCCCATTTGCAAGTGACCTCCACACCCGACGGAGCTGACATCGAGATTGACGGCAACTACGTCGGTAACACGCCCTCCACCGTAGGCCTTGCCGCCGGGCAGCACCAAATATCGGTGAAGAAGTCCGGCTACAAAGCGTGGGAACGAAAGATATCCGTTTCAAGCGGACAGGTGAATGTGAATGCGGCGTTGGAACCAGAGGCGAGATAAAGGCCCAGATCCAATTCAGCTTCCTACAAGATTTGGGCAAGACGGAGGGATTTTTCCCGAGATAAGCTTCGCGCTTCGTAGTTTCGAAACAGCCCGGCCTTAGCAGTGCTCCAGGTTGGCGCGGTTGCGATAAGTTCACCGACCCCTTCACCCCCCTTGAAGGATCCCCAAAAGAATGCGTAGCCGTTAACGCGCGTTCAGAACAACGGTCTTCTCCGACTGCCACTGTCCGCGAATCAGAAAGCCTAACTTCACGGACGCGCCCGCCGGTCGCCGAGCCAACTCTGATGCAAGTTCCGAAGGCGTCTTCACGGGTATGTCGTCCACCGAAGTTATTACATCGCCAACTCGCAATCCCGCCAGGGCGGCTAAGCCATTTGGTGTTTCGTCGACAAGCTCTGCGCCTTCCGTCCTTCCTAGGACGGCAGTAACCCCCAGATCAGGGATGCTCATTCCGGGGTTCCTAGCGGCTGGTATCGCTTGACGCGAACGCGTTCCAGTGGATTGCGTCGTGCCTCCCGCAACTCGTCCGGCGCTCCCAAACGTAAACACAACGCCTGCGGACACACGAAAATTGTTTTGAGTCACACCTGGACCACCCAAAATATTGTGATGACTAAAAGCATAATCACCGGAGCCCTCAAGCGAAAGGTGCCGGTATATCTTGAATACCACTCCACCACCAAGTCCGGCGGCGGCGCTGGCTTGGTTCGCCCTTATCCCATCGATCCGTGCAGCCACGTCGTCCATACCGAAAAGAGCATGAACAAATGCCCATTTATAGTGAACTCGCGGACCAAATAGTAGCGAATAGTCGTAGACATCGATACCTACGATTTTCTTGTAATAGACAGCGCCATTCGTTTCGGCGCCAATCCACGGATTGATGTTCGCCACGAACGAAGTATTGAATCCGTAAGGGATACTTTCGCGCGTCGTTGTTAGGCCGTTAGTATCGGCGCTGAGATACGAATATCCGAGGAAGATTTCTCCACGCGGCACTTCCTGAGAGAATGCCAATGCAGGCATAAGAACGCAAAACAGCGAAAATGCACACACTTGTCGCATAGTGCCTTCCATTTGTTTGAATTGTCCGAGGGAAGCTGCCGACGCAAGCCGACAGAATCAAACAGCCTACTCCAGCGACGGAAATGTGTCCACCGGCGCAAAAGGGTGGTTGAGACCGAGCGCGTTTCTCGTGCAGACGGGCACCACTTCAGCAGTACCCACCGATTTGAAAGCCTCGGCTTTAGTCGAGCCGCCGCGGGAAGGGCACGACTTCAGTCGTGCCAACCTATCCCCTTCCGATTTTCCCACGAGCGGACGCCGCGCCCGCGAGGGAGCCGCTGCGCGAACTTGCCGAACGCGACGGAACTGGATCCGATCAGATGTGCGGGAGAATGTCGCCTGCTTGGGCGGCCAGAGCCGCGACGAATTCTTCCCGGCTGAACGGCATTGTCAGAGAACCTATCGAGACTCGGAGCGGCACATACGCGGTGCGTACCTGTTCGAGAAGTTCGGGATGCCACGCGTGCATAAAAACACATTTCGTACCCGGGCTCACAGCTGCACATCCCACGATAACGTCGGCCACACCGAGAGCCAGGAAATTGCCGTGGACGATAAGCATGGCGGGATGAATCCCCTGCACCATTCTGATCACGTCGCGAACTCGCCCGTATGTGCCGACAGTGATGCACTGTCGCCATCCAGCGGGAAGCATTTCACTAATAATCTCCGCAACAGCCTCATTGCCTGTATCAATGGCGATAGCGCACTTCGTTTTGGTTGAAATTGAGCCGGTTGGCTGAGGATGCTCACTTAGATATCGATAGAGCTCGTCCGATGCGGTTCCCACATCCTCCTTGGACTCAGAAGACAATATGATCGCAAGCCTGCGATTCACATAATCGGTCGAGGCGGGCATGATTACCTGAGTCCCCAAGTGTATCCCCAAGCCTTCATCATCCTTATGATAAATTGGGCTCCAGTCACGACGACAAAGGTAAGGGCACGAGGGAAGGGCACGACTTCAGTCGTGCCAAATCAGCGTCGTTTTGATTTTCCACGAGCGGACGCCGCGTCCGCGAGGGCCCTGCTCCGAATCCTCCGCTCCCGAGAACACAAGGGCCACATGTGACGTCTGTCCTTGACGACATAATCCCATCCAACTTAAAGTATCTCCAAGCTATAAACGATCTTTGACAATTAGCTAATGTGAGACGGCCGCGCCGAAAAGACTCGTAACTCCGCGCGAATTCGGGCCAAGATCCCATGCCCTTTAGAATCTATATTTTGCGTCGAAACCTTGATTTTGCGCGCTTAAGTCCTTTGGATGGAAGATTTTACGCATATTCCCTTATTTCTCAAAGATCTGGAAATTGAAATCTTCCTAAACCTCTGATTCGAAAAGATCGACCCACAAAAGAAGGGGGAGGGGGGTGGGGGAGGGGTATGGAGCCCTGAACTACAGGGGCTTGCCGGCCGCCAGATCTCGCACCAACGTCAGATCAGCTTCGAGAAAGTCGATCGTCGGAAGCTCTTCGCGGGTCGCCCAGCGCAGCTCTTTAAAAATCTTGTTTTCAAGCTGCCCGCTGTACTCGCGAACTACGTAGAAGCGCAACTCGACCGCGCCTCCACCGGGATATTCGTGACGGATGCGTGCCGCTTCGTCGCCGATGACCGCTTCGATCCCGAGCTCTTCTTCGAGTTCGCGGCGCAAAGCATCGCGTGGCTGTTCGCCCTCTTCAATTTTTCCGCCGGGAAACTCCCACTTGAGCGGCATCGTCTGGTGCTTGGTGCGCTGGCAAACCAATATCTTTTCGTCACGAAGGATGAGCGCGGCGACGACCTGCTTCATGAGCGAGTCTTTTCCAGATGCTTGCCGACGAGCACGGCGGCGAACTCGACCAGCTCTCGGTCCTCCGCGCCAAACGCAGCAGGGAAGTGGCTGTCGATATCGAGTTCACCGACCACCTTGTCGCGCACGAAAACGGGCACCACGATTTCCGATTTGGTTTCGATGGAGCAGGCCAGATAACGGGGATCCGAAGCAACATCGTCGACAACCACGGTGCGGCCGCTTGACGCGGCTGCTCCACAGATTCCTTGATGAAGAGGAATACGCGTATGCGGAGTCATCGCGCCCTGAAACGCTCCGAGCACAAGAATTGGCGGCGCGCCGACGATCTCCTCGATCATGTAGAAGCCGACCCAGTTGTATTTCAACATGCGGTCGTGCAAAATCTGCACGACATGGGCCATAAAAGCTTCCACTGTTTTGGCCGACGAGGACGCGCTTTCCAGTTCGGTTTTCACGTCGCTGACTCTGACGTTGGTTGTCATAGAGAAGATGCTAAACCAGATTCGGACTGAAAGTTGCGCGTGTCGGTAATGGATCGTATTCCGTCGCCTTGTGGAAAAAGCTCGGGATGAAGAGCGCCCGCCAGAGCCTGCAATCCGCGGACGAGCGTTGGTGCTGGAGTGTTCAGGAATTCGTCGCGAATACAAAACACGCGATCCGTAAGCGCGGCTGGAGTCTGTTCCCAGCCACGCTGACGGATTATTTTTTCCAGGGGAACGCGATCGCCCGCTCCGCACCACGCCGCGATAATCACGTCCGGCCGCAGTGCAGCGATGTCTTGGGCTAATGTTTGACTGCCAGGCGCCGTCAGGAATTCTCCACCGGCGGCCTCGACCAACTCAGCCACCCAGGGCTGAGAAGAGATGATCGGCTTGCCCCATTCCTCGCAAAAAACGCGCGGCCGCGGCAATAGCCGTGTACGGGCGCGAACTTCTTCAATCGAGGCTTCCATTTGCTCAATCACTTTTTCCCCGGCTTCGCTGGCTCCAACGATCCCTGCGATCGCGGCGATGTCGGTGTAGATGTCATCGAGACTTCTGGGTGCGAAACCGAGAAAGCGCACGCCGGACTTGAGGATTTCAACCACCGACTTCTCTTGATAGGGAACAGACGCGATAACCAGATCAGGTTTTGCCGAGAGTATCTGCGCTGCGTCCGCGGTCCATGAATCGTGAACGATCACGATAGGCCGCTCCATAACTTCCGGACAAACGTCCTTGCAATAACGAGTGCAAGCGACCAGACAATCCAGTTTGCCGAGCGCCTGCAGAATAACGGTAACACTGGGCTGAAGCGAAACAATCCGTTGCGGCGCGTGCGTGTCGGTCACAAAGTCATCTTACCGTTTTATCGGAGCTGCGAGTTGAGAACCGAAGCCGGTTTACAATGGCGGCAATGTATTCTTCCCAGGTCCTTGATCACTTTCAACACCCGCGCAACGCGGGTGAGTTGGACAAGCCTGACGCGTTTGCCGAATTGGAGAATCCCGCTTGCGGAGACATCCTGAAACTCACGCTGAGAATCTCCGGCGGTCGAGTGCTTGAGGCGCGATTTCTCGCCAAGGGGTGCGTTTCTGCCATGGCTTGCGGCTCTGCCCTGACTGAACTGATTCAGGGCCGGACCATCGAAGAGGCGCACAACCTGCGAAGAGAACAATTACTGGAACGACTGGGAGGTTTGCCGCCGGCTTCCGAACACGCGAGCCATCTTGCATTGGAAGCGCTACACGCCGCTTTAAAGAGCGTAACCGCACCGCGTGGTACTTCGTCACCCTAACTCGCTACTATCGCCTCCGTGGTGTTGTCACAGACTTCAGCTTCCTCTCGTGCTAACTTGCCCGCCGAAAGGCTGCGAGCAACTTTATTCGGGTTCTATCAACATCATCTCGAATTCGTTCGCGAGTTGCCATTGAGAGGACGCGATGCCGTGCGATAGCAGCCTTCGAGAAAACTCCAAGGAGTCTTTCATGCGACGTACAACTCTGCTACTCGCGCTAATCGCTGCACTGTTTCTGATCCTCTCCTCTCAAATGGTTCTGGCACAAGTTTCGCCGGCGCAAGGTACCGTGATGTCACCTCTCAGCACATTGGGAATTCCCGGTGTTCCTCGCACACCGCTATTGGTTTTCGTTCCAGCGGAAGGAATGCAACCGGCAACGCCCACGGGCGAAACTCCCGCGTCGGTAGCGTGCATCTATGGCGTAACCAAGAAGACCGCTGGCTGCCCACAAAACGGAACCGTGCTGCCTAAAGGCGGTGCAAAAGCGATTGCCTTGATCGAATGGGGCAAGAACTCAACCATGAAGAATGATTTGAAGACGTTCTCCACCACATTCGGATTGCCGGCACCAAATATCACGGAAGTCTGCGCCGATGGTTCCTGTCCGAGCAACGACGGAACGGGATGGGACATCGAGACAGCATTGGACGTTCAATGGGCACATGCCATGGCTCCTAAGGCGAAGCTCTACGTCGTCGAAGGGGCGAACGACTTGTTCGGCGCTGAACAAAAAGCCAGCCAACTCGTTGCCAAAGCGGGCGGCGGTGAGATTTCCAATAGCTGGGTCACGTCAACATCTGATGAAGATCCAAACGAAAAGCAATACGACAAGTATTTCAAGGCAAGCACAATCGTCTATTTTGCCGCCTCCGGCGACTGGGGAGGTCATGCTCTGTATCCCAGCGCATCTCCGTTCGTCGTTTCGGCGGGAGGATCGACGATTGTACGTGACGGTTCCGGCAATTTCACTGGGGAGAGTTGCTGGGGAGAGAGTGGGGGCGGTCTCAGCCACTACGAGTCTCGGCCAGGTTATCAGGACGTCATTAAGAAACTGGTCGGAAGTCACCGCGGCACGCCCGACCTGACTGCAGTAGCCGATCCCGCCAGCGGAGTCGCGGTCTACAACTCCACTTATTGCGGGGGCTGGTGCGAAGTGGGTGGCACGAGTGCGGCTTCTCCGATTCTGGCCGGTATCGTCAATTCCGCTGGAAGTTTTTTTAAGACATCCACGGCACAACTTAAGAAAATCTACGGAGAGTACGCAGATCCCACGGAATACAAAAACTATTTTCGTGATATCACCACCGGCAACAATGGGAACCAAGCCAAGAAGGGTTGGGACATGTGCACCGGAGTGGGAAGCCCGAAGTCGATGAAAGGCGAGTAGACAAAGAAGGGAAACGCTCGCTGTAGAGGTTGGGAATGCGCCCCGCTCAGTCCATCTTGGGCGGGGCGGTTCGCTGAGAGAGACTAATAGTCGATGACGGAACTAAGAAATCCTTCCCGCCCCAGCTGCGACCGCGTCAGGATGGTAGATCTGCCATCCTCGTGAAAGCGCCGTTTCTTCCAGATCGGGGTTTGGATTTACGGCGAAGGCAGCCTTGGCCATGGCCAGCATTTCCGTGTCCCAGCGAGAATTGCCAAAGGCAGCGTCCGGATCTCGGCGAATCACCTCGCGGATGGCCCGAGGCTTGCCTTCTCCCGAGGGGACGCGAATGAGGCGGTCGGTCACGCGGCCTTCATCGATCTCAACTGCCGCTGCCAGGATCCGATTCTCTGGAATTCCGAAGTGGCCAACAGCTGCGCGGATCACCCATTCATTTGTGGAAGAGACGGCCCAAACTTCGCATCCGGATCGTTGCAACCGGGCGATGAGCTCGCGAAGTTCCGGAAAGATGTTCGACGCGAACCTGCTCTCGAAGTAGCGACTCGCCACTTCCTGCACCTTTGCCTCGCTCAGCCCAGCGTGCATGGTGACCATCTCTCCGCACATGACCTCTTCCGGCACCTTGCCCGCACGATAAGCGGCGTATCGAGCTTGCGTTCGCTGGGCTATTTCATCCGACACGATCGCTTCTTCGAGTTCCCAGCTGAAGAAGCCTTCGCCCGCGTCGCCGGACCACAGCGTGCCGTCGCAATCGAATACCGCCAATCTTGGTTCGAGACGTAAAACAGAATCGATAAATTCAGAGGCTTTGACGGAAAGTTTTTCGGTCACTTCACTCTATCCTGGTTGGATTTCACTTTACTTGCGGGATGCACGCGGTCAGCGCTGCATAGTCTTCCATCGTATTCACATTTAGGGTAACAGCAGGATCGTCCACCGGCACATAGCGGATGTGTTCCTGGTTCAGATGCTCGATCTCTCGTGCGTTCGCGGACGCCGGGGCCCTCAGGAAAGCTTCGATCATCTCGCGCCCCATCAGAATGGGATGGCCATGGCGTCCACTATGTTCTGGGACGATAGCCCATATATCCGCCGGAGCCGTCAAGAAGTTCGAGATTAGAAGATCAAGAATCGCGGGGTTAGCAGGAGGTCGATCGACCAGGGTGACGATGGCAGCATCGCGTCCGTGATCCAGTATCTCTTGCAAGCCGATGCGAAGTGAACTGAACTGCCCGCGCTCCGGAGCCGGGTTACGAACAACGCTTGCCCCGTTCGCATAGGCGACAGGGGCAAGGTTGGCTTCATTATTCCCCGCAACCACAATCACCATCTCGACCAACGGGGACAGAGCTCGGATCGAAGACGATAGAAACGTGTGTCCAACGGCAGCCAAGTGAGGAGGCCACGGCAGTAAGGCCTTATCTCGACCCATGCGAGTGGATTCGCCCGCAGCCAATATCAGTCCACAAAAATTGGGCGATCGGGCCATGAGCGACGATAGCAGAAAGGGACAGGGAAGTCAGCGACGGGAGACCGGTTTTGGCGCAACAGTGCCGGACAGAACGCTATAACTTTTCTTGCGAGGAATCGAGAGCGGTCACTTCGGATTCCGCGGAACCCTCATCCGCTGCGACACTCCGGTCGCGAACATCGAACCAGCTCATGTGTGGCAAAGCGCGTTCGACATGCCGGCGAACGGCGATCATTTCGGCGGTGATCGCCACCGCGATCTCCTCGGGAGTGATGGCGCCAATATCCAACCCGACCGGCGCATGAACGCGTTCAAATAATTTTTCGGAAAGACCCTCCTTCAGCAATTCCCGGAAGATCGTAATGGTCTTCCGTTTCGAGCCGATCATGCCAACGTAGCGCGCTTGCGTCTGCACCGCCCAGCGCAGTACTCGCATGTCATCGCGATGACCACGCGTGACGATGACAATATAAGAAGACTCACTCGGCGTGATCCGGCTCATAGCATGATCGAAGTCTTCAGCCACCACCTCCTGGGCATTCGGAAATCGCTCACGGCTGGCGTAGGCCGCCCGATCGTCGATCACGGAGACATCAAAACCTGCTCGTCGCGCGATCTCGTAAAGATTTACAGAGACGTGACCTGCCCCGAAAATATAAAGTAGAGCTGGAGGTAGGATCGGCTCCAGGAAAATGTCCAGGGTGCCCCCGCAGACCAGTCCCGTGTCGTATTTCGGGTCTTGATTCAGATTGAAGGTAAGGCTGCGGGGCTTTTCCGATTCCATTACCTCGCGGGCGGCCTGCCAGACCTCGCCCTCCACACAACCGCCACCAATCGTGCCGACGATCGAACCGTCATCTCGTACCAACATCTTGGCGGTTTCAAACGAAGGGATCGATCCGCGCACATTGACAATCGTTGCCACTGCGCCACGACGGCCCTGCTGTCGTAACTTCACGATTTCTTCGTAAATATCCATTGCTTCAGGGATTATTTCGCCTTTCAGAGGAAGGAGTCAATGTGGACGCCCGACATGACGCGCGGTCACGTCAAGCAGGGTCATAGGACTCCTAACCTGTAACCGAATTGACCACCCCCCATGCCAGTAGTAGATTTTGCTGTCCTGTGTTTCGGGGAAACTTCTAACCGTCTGTGAGGGTAAGGGAAAATGATCAAGTCCACTTTAGTCTGCGGTGTGTTTTTGAACTTAATTCTGGTGGGAAGTAGTTGGGCGCAATGGTCGTCGGATCCGTCGAAAAACCTTCCACTGGCCGACAACGCCAATGGCAGCGATCAGGTCCAGCCAAAGGTAAAGCCGCTTCCGGGTAAAGGATGGTATGTGAGCTGGTTTGACGCGAATCCGGACGATCCGCCGCCGGTCGGTTACGACGTATTTTTCCAGAGATTGAACGCCGCGGGACTCGAACAATTCAAACACGATGGCAGCCGCGTAGCAAAGCTGAGCAACAGTTCGACGGAAGACTATGGATTGGACATAGACACCAGTTCCAACGCGCTGTTGGCTTTCCTGGATACGCGCGAGGGCAGCAACCAGCAAGTTACCGCCTCGAAGATGAGCCGGACCGGCAAGCCTCTGTGGGGTTTCAAAGGCGTCCAAGTGACAAACGACCAGAGCTTCCATGCTGCGCCGAAGATTGCCGGTACCAGCGACGGCAATGTGGTGGTGGGTTGGACCAGCGACAGCAACGTAGTTCTGCAAAAGCTCGATGCCAACGGCAACCCGCAGTGGGGTGCGGGGATAGTTTTCAGCGAGTCCGGTTCCAACTACTCGCTTTCCGATTTGCACGCCACAGATAACGGAAGCGTGATTGTGTCGTGGGTCAGAAACCAGGGGTTTGGTAGCAACAGTCAACTCCGAGCCAACAAAATCTCGGCAGCCGGAAAGTTGCTTTGGGGAAGTGCCAACGTAACCATTTTCGATCAAGGCTCGCTACAGTTTGGCAATTTCCCCTACTTTGTTCCGGATGGCAATGGCGGAGCGGTGTTTGACTGGTACACCAGCAGTCCCGCCCTGCAAGTCTTCGCCCAACATATTCGGGCCGACGGTAGCGAAGCCTTCCCGCACAACGGGACGCCGGTCTCGACGAACACTGCAAACGTGAGGGTGTCGCCCGCGGCTTCCTATCGAGCGTCTACAGACGAAACCTTTGTATTCTGGACCGAGGAAGATTCGAATCAGGTATTCAACGGTGTCTCCGCGCAGAAACTCGATGGCACTGGAACCCGCCGCTGGGGACCGACTGGAAAAGTCCTGGTCCCACTCGGCAATGACCAGCAAATCTTTGTAGAGAGCGTGCAAATTGGCACCGGAGCGCTCGTGTTCTGGGTTGACCAGGTGGGCTTTGGATCGGCCACCATCCAGGCGACTCGAGTCGACAAGACTGGCAAAGTTATTTGTGCGCAGTTTCCGGTTTCCAGTATTCCATCGGACAAAGCGCGGCTAGCCGCTGACCGAACATCCGATGGCCTTGCAGCGGTGGCGTTTGAAGACGATCGATTGGGAAACAACGGAATCTACATTCAGAACGTGAACAATGACTGCTCTCTGGGGCAGCGCAGCAAGTTCTAATCGGACCCAAGTTGTTGTGGTTTATGCGGTCTCTCGAGCACAAAGCGGGAGACCGCATTTTTCTGCTATCGTGTTTTTCGGGAGCACAATCACTCCATGAAGGCTGTCCGCATTCACGAGTTCGGCGGTCCTGAAGTACTTCGTTACGAAGATGTCCCCGATCCTCAACCCAGGAAAGATCAGGTTCTCGTCCGAGTGCGTTCGTGCGCTTTGAACCATCTCGACCTCTGGGTCCGAGGTGGACTTCCCGGGGTTAAGCTGCCCCACATTCTCGGAAGCGATATTGCCGGCGAAGTCGTAGAGGCCGGTGAATACGTTTCTGGATTCAAGCCAGGTCAGCGGGTTCTGCTGGCCCCCATGTCGTTCTGCGGCCGATGCGATTATTGTGCTTCGGGGGAGCAAAATCTCTGTCCGGGCTTCACCGCTCTAGGAAACGCGGTCGATGGCGGCAATTGCCAACTGATTGCCGTGCCGCCAATCAATGTGATCCCGATCCCCGATAAGCTCAGCTTTGACGAAGCCGCAAGCGTCCCGCTGGTATTCCTGACAGCGTGGCACATGCTGGTTTCCCGAGTTAAGATTCGGGCCGGCCAGTCAGTCTTGGTTTTAGGGGCCGGATCAGGGGTGGGAATCGCTGCCATTCAAATAGCCAAGCTTTTTCATGCGCGGGTGATTACGACAGCCGGCGACGAAAAAAAGCTGGAGAAGGCTGCGGCGCTTGGAGCGGATCACGGGATCAACCACTATCAGCAGAAGATCTCTCAGGAAGTCCGAAAGATCACCAACAAAGAGGGCGTGGATATCGTCGTTGAACACGTGGGAGAAGCCACCTGGAATGAGAGCATGAAATCCGTCAAGCCGGGGGGCACAATCGTGACCTGCGGCGCGACCACCGGACCCAACGTCGGTTTCGATCTGCGCTTTCTATTCGCGCGGCAGTTGTCTTTCCTCGGCTCCTACATGGGAACCATGGGTGATCTTCACCAGGTCTTGAAGTTCGTCTTCGATGGGACGTTAAAACCTGTGATCGACCGAACGTTTCCTCTCAGCGAAACGCGGG
This sequence comes from uncultured Acidobacteriaceae bacterium, assembly GCA_963708575.1. GTDB lineage: Bacteria > Acidobacteriota > Terriglobia > Terriglobales > Acidobacteriaceae > DASVWZ01. The sequence goes on along the minus strand of CAVPTB010000007.1, from coordinate 1,643,515 downwards.
CCGCTCACGAATATATGGCGTCCAGCAAAATGTTCGGAAAGATCGTACTGAATCCTTGAGTCTCTGGTCCCGACGGTTTTGGACACATCGTGTCGCAACAAGTAAAATCTAACTATGCCGCAAGACCTAAATTTCGGACCTTACGTCGACGTCGAGAAGGGCAAGCGAGTCGTCAAAGACCTGACCTATGGAAATCCAACTCCGGAAGGCGTGGTTTTGACAACCATGGATGCGGCGGTCAACTGGATGCGGAAAAACTCCATTTGGCCGATGACATTCGGCCTGGCCTGTTGCGCAATCGAAATGATGTCGATGGGAGCTTCGCGGTTCGACATCGCGCGCTTCGGCGCCGAGGTATTTCGTCCATCGCCCCGTCAGTCCGATCTCATCATCATTGCCGGCCGCGTATCAAACAAAATGGCGCCCGTGATTCGTCAACTCTGGGAACAGATGCCGGAGCCGAAGTGGGTCATTTCGATGGGAGCTTGCGCGACCTCAGGTGGCGTGTTTCAAAACTACGCCCTGGTGCAGAGCGTGAATCAAGTAATCCCGGTCGATGTATATGTTCCCGGTTGCCCTCCCCGTCCGGAGCAATTGATCTATGCCATCACACTTCTTCAGGATAAGATCCAAAAAGAGAAGGGTACGATGCGACGGGCGCTCAATCTGACTTCGAGCTAGTTTTTCCGAAACTTCCATTCTCCCGGCAAGAGAACCCGATTTTGAGTCGACATTGAGCCGTGATACAAACACGGCATGCCGAGACTCTCTTCGAGTACGCGTTCGATCGTTGCCCAGGCGCCTTGCCGTGCCGATCTGGCCGGGGGAACGATGGATTTGTGGCCCCTTTACTTATTTCATTCCGGCGCGGTGACCCTGAATTTCGCATTGAACATTCAGACGACGTGCCGAATCACGCCACTGCCGGGCAAACGTATCCACCTCAAGTCGATCGACACGAAAAGGGAAGAGTCGTTTCCAAGTTTTGAGGCTCTCCGCATGACGCGACGATTCAAATTGCCGCTGGCGGCGCGTCTCGTGCAGTTTTTTGCTCCTCGCCAGGGCTTCATAATGGAGACTGATTCCGAATCTCCTGCCGGAGCTGGAATCTCTGGTTCCTCCGCGTTGATGATTGCCGCTACGGCGGCGATGGCTCGCTTCACCGAACGGCATTTGACGCTGGAGCAAATGCGTGTCATTGCTCAAAACGTGGAGGCGCAGGTGATCGAAGTTCCTACGGGATGCCAGGACTACTATCCCGCTCTATATGGCGGCGTAAATGCGATTCATCTGGATGTTGACGGGATTTACCGTGAGGCCGTGCGGGTTTTCGCGGAAGAGATTGAGTCACGATTTGTGCTCGCCTACACCGGTGCGCCACGAAAGTCGGGCATCAACAACTGGGAAGTTTTTAAGGCGCACATTGACGGGGACAAACGAGTGTTTCGAAATTTCGAGCGCATTGCCGAAATTGCGCGCGCCATGCATCAGGCGCTGCAGCGCAGCCGGTGGGAGGAAGTAGCGCGATTGCTGCGGGAGGAGTGGAAATTGCGCCGCAGTAACGCTCCCGGAATCACCACGCCTCTGATCGACAAATTGATCGCCCTTGCTGCAAAACAAGGAGCCCGGGCGGCGAAGGTGTGCGGCGCCGGCGGCGGCGGGTGCGTTATCTTTTTCGTGGAACGCGGCAGCGCCAGCCGGGTTGCGACAGTCATCGGAGAAAATGGGGGGCACGTTCTGCCGCTTAAGCTGGCTCGCGATGGGGTCCGTGTCTCATAAGTAATCTCCCGCGAAAGCCGCGCCAGTTCTGGAGCGGACTGTATAGGAGCTCCTTTTCGTTAAGGTTAAAACCCTAGACCAACATGCACTTCTGAGTGCGCCTTCATACACTATTTCCTTGAGGCTAAGTAGAAGGCACCCTAGAATCCACAACAACTTAGCGTTGCGCGCCAGTAGGACAGAGCACAAATAAAAAGAGCTGGAGATCAGAATGAAGAGGTTTTTTGTACTCGGTTGGGTTGCGGCATGCGCAATGTCCGCATTTGCTACTGTAAACGTTCAAACTCCTACCAACGGGCAGCAGGTTGGCTCACCTGTGCAGTACGTGGCTACGGCCACTTCTAGCTGTAACAAGGGCATTGCATCCATGGGAATCTATACAGCTCCCGGTGTACTGGCGTATGTGGTACAGGGCGCCAGTCTGAACACCAATCTGAGCCTTAATCCTGGCAAGTACAACACGGTCGTGCAAGAGTGGGACAAGTGTGGGGGTGCCACCAAGACGCCAATCGCTATTACCGTCGGCGGAGGGGGAGGGGGTAACACCTTCTCCAACTTGCAAAATGATACCGCCGGGTGGACGGGTTACGCATTGGAGCCTACTTCCTACAACATATGCAACTCTTGCAAGCAGTACCGGGCCTCAGACGACTTGGTCGTGGACGCCGCATATTTCCAACCCTTCCAAGAGCGGAAGCTCAACCCATACGACTATCGGTGGAAAGACCGTTTTCTCCGACGTTCTCTGGAACAACCATCTGATTGGCGATTTCTCGTCACAGGGAATGCCAGACTCTGACCACAAGATCGTCCCGAACCTCCACTACTTCACCTACGACGTCTGGTTCTATGCGACGAACGTGGAAGCGGCGCAGGCGCTCGAGTTCGATATCAATCAGTTTGAAAACGGTAAGTCCTTTATCTGGGGACATGAATGTCGCATTGCTGGAGGCCATGAGTGGGATACGTGGAGCCAGTCCGGACATTGGGTTCCCAGTGGCATTGGCTGCCACCCGGTCAACGGATGGAATCACCTGGTACTCCAGGCGGAACGTACTTCCAATGACCAGTTGTTGTTCAAGAGCATTACCCTGAACGGGACGCAGAACAACCTCAATCGTTACGATAACCCGACGAATAGAAGTTGGTACGGCGTGACCATCAACTACCAAATCGACGGCAACTCGAAGCAGCAACCGTACGAGATCTATTTGGACGAACTCAACTTCACCTACCAGTAAAAGCCTTCCGGGGGTTGCCGTAGCGCGACCCCCGGAACAGCCCTCCCCTCAAGCTTTTCCTGTCATCTAACACCCTCAGTCGGCGGTATAATCGCTTAAATGCCGCTCGGGGTGTCGCGATGAAGTCACGAGTGCTCTTCCTTCCTAGGTTGGCGGTGGTTCTTGGCTTAGCCTTGGCATCTGCGTTTGGCCAGCAATCTCCGGGCACGTCCCCCCCTCACCTCTCTAAGAAGACGCGACTCGATCTGGTTCAGGCATTTACATCGGAGCTGGTCTATATCCGGACTTCTTTTCCAATGGGAAAGAGGGGATTGACGCTGAAGGATGGAGTTGTATCTCCGAGTGGAGAAGAGCTGCAGCAGGCCTTGGCAATGTGGGGTCCGGCGGTGAAGGCGGGAGATCAGGCTCGTCTTACCGCGATCGTGATCAAACAGGACCGCATCCGCTTCGAGTTGAACGGTGGGCCCGTAAAAAAACAAAAATGGTACGACCATTTACAGGTTGGCGTGGGTGGGACCGGACCGATTGCCCCGAGCGACCCCAATGCGAATCCGCGCGGATCTTATGTTGACCTGGTTTTCGATCACTATGTGCCTGAACTGACCCCTCCGGAACTTAAGACCCTGCTGCGCCCGGTCCTCGATTTCAATGCGAAATCAGCGCTCGAAGCTTACCTCGATACTGTTCCACCCAAGGTTCGAGATGCCATCAAGAATCACCATGTGCTGGTCGGCATGAATCACGAAATGGTGATCTACGCAGTCGGACGCCCGCCCAAGAAAATCCGTGAGAAAGACGGCGAAACCGAACACGAAGATTGGATTTATGGGGAACCTCCTCAGGACGTGGACTTCATACGTTTTATCGGAGATGAGGTCACGCGGGTCGAGACCATGAAAGTGGACGGCACCAAGATGGTGCGCGTGGACAGAGAAGTAGACCTGAGCCCACAAACGAGCCTCGCCAAGGCAGCTTCTGAGACACGGCCTCCGAACGCTCCCACCCTGCGACGCCCAGGCGAAGAGGCGCCAGACACGCAGCGAAGTGTCGGTCCTGCGCCCACGATAGTGCCCCCGGCTGGAACGGACACGCCTCCCCAGCCACACTTCGACGGTAAGGCGATTACCTTGGCGACTGACTCCGCCGGCTAACTTGGCGGCTGTAAGCCCCACATTTACACTAAGAGAGTGAAGATTGCGCTGGGTCAGATCAACCCCACTGTCGGGGACTTTGACGGGAATGCCCGCAAAATTATCGATTTCTCTCAACGCGCCCATTCTCAGGGCGCCGAATTAGCCATTTTCCCGGAACTTTGTATATGCGGGTATCCTCCACGCGACTTGGTGGAACGCCCTTCGTTCGTGGCTCACAATCGCGAAACAGCGGAGCGGATTGCTCAGAGCACACGGGATTTGGCGGTAATTTGCGGCCTGGTGACTCCGGCCCAGTCGGGCGCCGGAAAATCGGTGATGAATTCTGCCGCTCTGCTCAAGGATGGTCGAATCTCATTCGTGCAGTCCAAGATGCTCCTCCCCACATACGACGTTTTCGACGAAATGCGAAATTTTGCTCCGGCCAAAAGTCAGGCTCTTTTTCCGTTTTCTGGCAGGCAGATGGCCCTCACCATTTGTGAGGATGCATGGAACGATAAGCAGTACTGGAACAAGCGGCTATACACGACGGATCCGGTCGAATCATTGATCAATGCGGGAGGCAATTTTCTGTTGAACATTTCCGCCTCTCCTTTCTGGATGGGAAAGAGAGAAGTGCGGCGGGATATGCTGGCTGCCATCGCCAAGAAACATAGAGTGCCAGTGGCAATGGTCAACCAGGTTGGGGGGAACGACAGCCTGGTCTTTGACGGCTCCAGCCTGGTCCTGGATGCAAACGGCAAAGTAATCGCGCAGGGACCTTCGTTCGAGGAAGGCATTGTCTATTTCGATTCTGACCAGCTTACCGGAGAGATCCACGAACAGATCGACGGCGAAGACGCCAGTGTCTATTCCGCACTGGTACTCGGCACGCGGGACTATGTGCGGAAATGCGGTTTCAAGCAGGTGATCGTTGGGCTCAGTGGAGGAATCGATTCCGCTCTGACGGCAGCGATCGCGGTGGATGCTCTCGGCGCTGAAAACGTGCTCGGCGTCGGCATGCCGGGTCCGTATTCGTCTGAAGGCTCAATTGCCGATGCAGTTGCTCTGGCCAAGAACCTGGGTATACGTTTCGAACTCTTGCCCATTGGAGACATTTTCGACAGCTACATGCGGACCCTGCATGAGGTTTTTGCCGGAAGGAAACAAGACGAAACCGAGGAGAATCTGCAGTCTCGTTCCCGCGGAACGCTGTTGATGGCTCTCTCCAATAAGTTGGGAGCGATCGTCCTCAGTACAGGCAACAAGAGCGAGTTGGCAGTTGGCTACTGCACGCTCTACGGGGACATGGTCGGGGGTCTGGCGGTCATCTCCGACGTCCCCAAAACGATGGTTTACCGGCTGAGCCACTATGTGAACTCACGTAGCCCGGACGTAATTCCGCGCGCCAGTTTGGAGAAGCCGCCATCCGCAGAATTGAGAGCCGACCAGAAAGACAGCGACAGTCTGCCTCCTTATGACGTGCTTGACGCGATTTTGGAGGACTACGTCGAAGAATTGCGCACGGCGGACAGGATTGCGGAGGACCGTGGTTTTGACATCAATCTGGTGAGGCGTGTCATTCGCATGGTGGAACGCAGTGAATATAAGAGGCAACAAGCCGCCCCTGGAATCAAGGTCTCCCCAAAGGCGTTCGGTTACGGTAGACGCTTTCCCATTGCCGCCAAGTCTGACGTGTAAACTGTTGTGGCGAGTGCCGCGTCGTATCAATCTAGTGTGCGCTTATTCGCATAAGCCAGTACATTTTGTAAAGAATCGGAAAGGAACTCATGTTTCGTCATTGGAATTCTCTGGTTATCTTCCTGCTGCTGGCGGTATGCGCTGGCGCCCAACAGAAACCCGCGGAAGCCGGTGCAAGCCTGCCCTCGGAAGAGACCGTGAATTCGTTCATGCACGCAACTTTCGGATTCGATCCATCATTGAGCTGGAAGATCGTGAGTATCAAACCGTCCGAAGCTGAAGGCCTGGCGGAGGTCAATGTCGTCGTTACGGGAAGCCAGGGACCGCAGAGTGAAAAGTTCTACGTCGCTCCCGACGGTAAACATGCGGTGATCGGAGATGTACTGCCTTTCGGAGCGCATCCTTTTTCGGAAGCGCAAAAGATATTGGAAAAGGGAGTCAACGGTCCATCGCACGGTCCGGCGGATGCGGCTGTCACCGTGGTGGAGTTCAGCGATCTACAGTGTCCCCACTGCAAGGAAGCGCAACCTACGGTTGACAAGTTAATGGCGGAAGCCAAGAACGTGCGGGTTGTGTTTCAAAGCTTCCCCTTACCGATGCATGACTGGGCGGCCAAAGCCGCCGACTATGCCGATTGCGTAGGCCGCAGCTCTAACGATGCCTTCTGGAAATTCATCGCCGGAGTTTATGCAGCGCAAGCGGACATCACGACCGCCAATGCGGACGAAAAACTTACGGCTCTCGCCGACGGGATCGGAGTCAAAGGGTCAGAGATCGCTGCGTGCGCGGCCAAGCCCGAGACCGCTACCCGGGTGGAACAGTCGGTAAAACTGGGGACCAACTTGGGTGTGAACTCCACCCCGACATTCTTCATCAACGGCCGCAAGGTGCCGGCTGTACCGTACGAGGTCATGCAGAAGCTGGTGGATTTTGCCGCCAAAGGACAGCAGTAAGAAGTCAGATAGTCGGATCACCGGACGGACATTAGAGCCGTCCGGTTTTTCTTTGGTCAGACATTTGACAATTCTGAGGTCTAGTGCGGAGTCAACCAAATTTCAGAGCTTTGATATTGGGGCGCGTTGAGGACGTGCGGCGTAATGACGATCAGAAGTTCATTGCTTTCGTCGGTCTTGCTGTTCGATGCCATGATCTTGTTCAGGCCAGGAATAGCGCCAAGACCGGGAATTCCGCTAAGGCTGAGTTGTTCGTTGTGAGTGATCGAGCCAGCAACCACGGCAGGCTCGCCATTTAGCAGTGTAATGCTGCCTTTGTACTGGCGGTTGGCAATCACGGGGACGCCGTTCAAGCTCTGCCCGGCGAGAGTACGCAGTTCGATCTCCAGAGCCAAGCCGACGTCCAGATTGTTATTGACCGCAGGTTTCGCCTTAATCACCAGCCCGAGGTCTTCGTAACTGAAGGAAGGAAACGGCGCCTGAAAGCTGTTGTTTTGGAGGACCGAAGAAATCGCCGGAGTATTGAAAACGGGCGCAAAACTGGCGTTCAAGATGGGGTAGCGCGAGCCAATCTTGAAGTTTGTGTCTCCGTTCTGTGCCGCGCGAAGCGTGGCATGCTCGATCGTCTTAACCCAACTCTCATTCAGAGAAAGCACTCCGCTCAGTTGATCAAGGCTAAGTCCAAACAGGGTTAACCCCCCGCCGAACGTCGCCAGGGGCTGGCTGAAAATGGAATTCTGCTGGCCTTGCAGTTGCGCAAGAAGCGCGGAGATGCCCTGCGAGTTAGCCTGGTTAATGCCACCTCCAGAGATCAGCTGATTAATCAGACTCTGGATACTCTGGCCCCCCAGTGCGATCAGCGCCGCCGCGGGAATGTTGAAGAGGTTGAACTGGTTGGGTATGTGGATACCCATGTTCCGCGTGAGTTGATGATCGATCTCATAAACTTCAATATCCAGCATTACCTGCGGCCGCGCTTTGCCCCGGTTCTCAAGCAATTGAGTGATGCCGTCGAGCACCCGGCTGGGAGCGCGCACCGTGATCTCGCCGGTTTGAGGAGATTGGCTTACGAACCTGACCTCAAAGACAACCCTCAGAATGTTGATGATTTCGTTCAGGTCCTGCGGGGTGGAAATGGGAACATAGAACGACCGAAGCGCCAGCCGGTCGAACTGCCGGTGATTCTCGGCGGTATCTTTGAGGAGATAGACTTCATTTTCCGAAAGCGGTGTCCAGAAAGCGCCGGTGACCATGCAGGCGGCGTTCATGGCTTGAAAGAAGTCGACGGACTCGATGTCGAAGCGAACTCGTCGAGAGACCACAGAGTCGTCGACCTCGCCTGTAATACCGTAGACGCTAGCTACCTCTGCCAGGAGTGCGCGCGAGTCTCCGTTAAAATGGAAGTCTGCCCGCAGATGCTTTGGCGCCGGATGAAGTTCGCCGGAATCCTGCAGCACTCGTACTTCGCCGTTCAACTTCGGTTCCCATTCGCCCAAGGATTGTTCCAGTTGCTGTTTGGCAAAAGCGTTGTCCGGATCGAGATTCAGAGCGCTGCGGAACTCAGCTTGCGCCTCGATTTCCTTGGACTCCACCATGTCCTGGTTGCCGCGTTGCAGGTGATCGAAAATGAGTTTTTCACGGGTCATCGCAAGCGCGGTCAAATAGTCCAGATTCTTGGGAGAGAGACGAGCCGCCGTATCAAATTCGTGATAGGCCTCGTCCATGTGTTCTGATTTTTGATACTTCACGCCCTTGGAAAACGCTTCTTTGGCTTTCTTGATGTCAGCCTTGGAGAGATCACATCCGGGTCCGGCGGAAGCGGACTGAACGCAGGGAAGCGCGACGGTGGCTTGAGGCTGGTCAACCGCGCATGCGGCGGCAGAAAAGCACAACACGAACGCAAGGTGTTCCCAACGCATAAACAGTCTCGATTGTAAACGGGAAGGCCGTTCCTTCCACCATTACCGACGGGTTCTTGTACTTCCAGGTGCCTTCGGAGGAACGAGCCTGGAACCGGTTCTTGCCGGCATAAAGTCTAACCAGCGGTTGAGAAAGCCGGAAGGCAGCGTCTTCCGGCCGTCACACCGCAATGTGACTTGGAAAGTTATCTGGTTTTGGCGTATAAAAGTTAGTTGCGACCCGCGTATTGTCCCTTCCGTGCGGCCACAACCGAATTCCTGAGATCTCGAGTGAGGAACCATGTCCAGCACGACAACACTGCACGCCCCTAAAGGGCTCGAGGGAGTGGTCGCCACCACCTCTAAGATCTGTTATATCGACGGCGACCAGGGCGTACTTGCTTACCGTGGCATCGACATCCACGAACTGGCGGAAAAGTCCACTTTTGAAGAGACTTGCTACCTGCTCTGGTTCGGCAATTTGCCGAGTCGAGACGAGTTGCGCAAGCTCCGTGATCGGTTCGCGGAAGAACGTAAGCTGGACGCTTCGATCATCCACCGGATGAACCTTGTCCCCAAGCACGCTCTTCCCATGGACGTGTTGCGTACCATGGTTTCGACGCTCTCGTTTTTTGATCCCGAAGAAAAGAATAATGACCGCGAAGCGAACATTCATAAAGCGATTCGCCTGACTTCGCAGATCGCTATGCTCGTGGCGGCTTACGATCGCATCCGCAAGGGTAAAGCTGTCATTGAGCCGGATCGCTCGCTGTCTCACGCGGCCAACTTTCTGTGGATGTTGAATGGAACCGTGCCGTCCAAGACTGCCGAGAGAGCCCTGGACATCGCGCTCATTCTGCACGCGGACCACGAGTTGAACGCTTCAACGTTCGCAGCCCGTGTCACGGCAGCCACGCTGTCGGATATGCACTCGGCCATTGTTTCCGCCATCGGCACGCTCAAAGGCCCGCTGCATGGAGGCGCCAACGAAGCGGTATTCCGCATTCTCGAGTCAATTGATATGTCCGGCGCCGACCCCGTGGAGTACGTAAAAGGCATGCTGGCGCAAAAAAAGAAGATTCCTGGATTCGGCCATCGTGTCTATCACACCGAAGATCCTCGGGCGACCCACTTGCGTCAGATGTCGCGCGATCTAGGCAATTCCAGCGGCCAGACCAAATGGTTTGATTTTTCTCACGCTATTGAAGAGTTTGTGAAAGCTGACAAGAAGCTGAACGCGAACGTGGATTTCTATTCCGCCTCTACATACCACACCTTGGGTATCGATGTGGATTTGTTTACGCCGGTGTTCGCCGTGTCACGCGTTGGCGGGTGGACTGCCCACGTTATCGAGCAACTCGACGACAATCGGCTGATCCGTCCGCGCGCTGACTATATCGGCCCAACGTATCCACAGAAGTACACGCCGGTGGAGCGCAGATAGTTCTTCATCGGGTGGTGCGTTAACGGAAGCAATCAAGGCGCGTTCCGTCAGAGGCCGATGAAATCCTCGGTTTGGTGGAACGCCTTTTTGATTCCGACACCTCGCCGTTGGCGCCGTCCGATCAACGACTCCCAATCATTCGCCGAAACTTCTCCGGGCTCGTGCCTGTGAACTCTCGAAAAACACGCGTGAAATGGCTCTGATCAGCGAAGCCGGTGTCGAAACTGATGTCGGCGAGGGTGGCGTCGTGCGTCAACATCCTTTCGCAAGCCGCTCTAACTCGCAGACGCCGAACGTACCGGCCAATCCCTTCCCGTTTGCATTTCCGAAATATTCGCGACAGGTGAACCGGATGGACCCCTGCCTCTGTGCTCAATTCGGAAAGGGTCAATTTCTGGCAATACTGCTCGTTGATCCTGGCGACTACGCGTTTCAACCAACTCGGAGCATCGGCGCTCTTTTCCTGGCGCAGGCAAGCCACGGCAGCCAGTAGCTCGGCCACGAGACTTTCCACACAGATATCTTCTGCCGGCACTGGGCCACGGGTCTGTTTGAACAATCTCATTGCCAGCCACAGCAAATCCCCGCCGCGGCAGTCGTCGCGAGCAACGTCCAACCTTCCCGAACAATCGTGTAGCCGCTCTCGCCACACAGGGCGAATCTCCATCTCGAAGAATCTCACTCCGCGAGGCCCGACCTCATCCTGATGCGGAACTCCAGCGGGACGGTAAGAGACGTTGAATGGACCGAACTGATTCTGTTGCCGCCCGTAGCACTCTGCGTAGTCTCCTTCCAGGATCAACGCAAAAAAGGGCAGAGCGTGGGCATGCGGCGGCATCTTGCGGGCGGAGCGATGGTGCAGATCGGTGAAGATGACGTCCGAGTGCTCTTGCTTGGCCTGCACCGCTCCGTAAAAACTCCCCCCGCCTAACTGCTCCACTTTTGCCGCCATTGAGCCTCCCCACGAAGTTGTGTTTGTTCAAGACAGTTCCACATCGGCGAATTAGACTTGGCCTTCGAAATTCAGTTAGCTGCAAAGCCGGAGGCCAAATGTACACCTGGATGCTATGCCTGTTTCTTATCTTGCAATACGATGCTGCACCGGCCGCCAATTCCGCTACTCAGGCGGGCTCGGCGGCGCAAACACCCAGCTATACGGCGGATGGGCGCCTGGAGTTCCCGGCGAAGTATCGGGAATGGATCTATCTGACCTCTGGAGTGGATATGAGCTACTCACCGGGCGCCATGGCTGGGCACTCCATGTTTGACAACGTTTTCGTGAATCCCGACGCTTATCGCGCATTCGTTGAAACCGGCAAGTGGCCCGACAAAACCATGCTAGTGCTGGAAGTTCGAGCTGCCGGAAGCAAGGCCTCGATTAACAAAACCGGGCACTTCCAAACTGACGAACTGATGGGCAGGGAGGTGCACGTCAGAGACGATTCGCGCTTCGGGGAGAGCCATTGGGCCTTCTTCGGCTTCGACGACGCTACGCCCTCCAAGCAGGTGCCGAAAGAGGCGGCTTGCTACTCGTGCCATCAGCAGCACGGCGCGGTGGATACGACGTTCGTGCAGTTCTATCCGACGCTGATTGGCATCGCGAAAGCCAAATCAACGCTAAGTACCGCCTATCTAAAAGACGAAAGTGAGGCCCAAAAGGAAACCACGACTACCAAGTGAGCCTCGATTTCCACATGTCCTTCCGGACATGGAACTAACGAGTACCAAATCGGCCCTAAGGTGCACCTTCGGAACTTGTAGGACTACGACCTCGCCAAGAGAATGGGGGCACTGCTACACGCGTTCTGCTTCACGTGAGACCGCGCGTACGGTGTTAATCACGTTGCATCGCTCTATCATCCCCCACCGTGCTTGGAGCACGGGACAAGAGAGGTCAAACAGTGAAGCCCGCCCCCAACCGGAGAGTCGCTGCATGTAGTTTTTTCCTGCTGATCGTTCTGGCATTTCCGTCACTTCTGGCGGCCCAAAAAGTGGTGAGCCTGGCCTGGACACCAGACCAGGACCAGGTGGCGGGCTACAACGTTTACCGCGGCGATGTGTCGGGCGGCCCTTACGCGAAGGTCAATACGACCCTTGATCCGAACACCATTTATACCGACTCCAACGTTCTTCCGAGTCACCGCTATTACTATGTGACGACCGCAGTGAACTCGCTCGGGCAAGAGAGCACATACTCGAACGAGAGCAGTGTGACAGTTCCCAACGGCGGCGGCGGCAGCGAAGTCACCCTGTACGGCTTTTCCGGAAGTTCCGGTCCAAGCCAGCCTATGGCCGGGCTTACCTTCGATAAGAACGGTAATCTTTACGGCACCACAAAAATGGGGGGAACCTACAACCAAGGCACAGTATTTGAGATGACCTCCGGTTCCGGAGGCTGGACTCAGACCATTCTGTATAACTTCACCGGCGGTCATGACGGAGCCCAGCCCAGCGCAGAGTTACTCTTCGATGCTTCGGGGAATCTTTACGGCACAACCACTGCCGGCGGCACGGGAAGCTGCAGTGCCGGTTGCGGTACGGTCTTTGAGTTGACACCTTCTTCAGGTGGCTGGACGGAAACAGTCTTGTATGCCTTTAGCGGCGGCAACGACGGCTCCAACCCTTATGCGCCTGTGGTTTTTGATACAGCAGGAAATCTATACGGAACCACCATCCAGGGCGGCACTATTGGTTCAAACTGCAGCGCAGGATGTGGTGTGGTCTTCAAACTCACACCGGCATCAGGAACCTGGAATGAGAGTGTGCTTTACAGCTTCGCCGGCGGTAACGACGGATCATATCCATATGCCAGCGTCATCGCGGACGCGAGCGGTTCTTGGTACGGCACCACTTCAGCCGGTGGATCATACGGCAAGGGCACGGTCTACAAACTGACCAGCGGTTCGAACGGCTGGACAGAAACCCTTCTTCATACCATGACCGGCGGGCTTGACGGATCTTCTCCTTACGGTCCGGTGGTGCTCGATACAGCCGGCAATCCTTATGGAACAGCCATCCAAGGTGGCTCCGCGGGTTATGGAGTGGTATTCGAAATCCTGCCCAATTCTCACGGGGGATGGCGGGAGAGGGTACTCCACAACTTTGGCAATGCTCCTTCGGCAAACCCAGCTTCAGCCTTGATGTTTGACCCATCGGGAAATCTCTACGGTACAACCCAGCAAGGAGGCGGATTGACCGCTTGCGGCGGCGGATGCGGGACGTTGTTCAAGATGTCGCCTGGAGCGAATGGCGCGTGGACGTTCACCGTCCGCCATATCTTCGGACGCGGCGCCGATGGCTACCGTCCTAATGGCCGTCTGGTACAGGACTCTTCCGGAAACCTTTACGGGACAACCCAGGCGGGTGGCCCTCAGGGGGCTGGCGTCGTATTTGAAACGGCTCCGTAAGCTCAACACTCGAAAGGGGAGCTGCCTCAAGCGGCTCCCCTTTTGCCTGTCTTTTAGCCGTCACGGCGTAAAATACTTCTAGTCATGCGCCGTGTTTATTTCGACAACAACGCCACCACCCCCATGCTTCCCGAAGTATTCGAGGCCATGCGGCCTTACTTTTCCGAGCACTTCGGAAATGCATCCTCTATCCATCATCACGGGCAGGACTCGCGTGCGGCGGTTGAGCGCTCGCGGGAGAGCGTAGCCACTCTGCTCGGGTGCCGCTCCTCCGAAATAGTTTTTACCAGCGGGGGCACTGAGTCCGATAATCTGGCGCTCTTCGGATTGGCCCGTCCGGCTGATCACATCATCAGCTCGGCGATCGAGCACCACGCGGTGTTGAACACCTGCAAACACCTGGAGTTGTCAGGCTGCGAAGTGACGTACGTTCCCGTCGATGGCCGAGGTTTGGTTGATCCCGACGACGTTCGCCGGGCCCTCAAACCGAATACCAAAGTGATCAGCATCATCTTTGCAAACAACGAGACAGGGGTTCTGCAACCGGTCGAAGAGTTCGGCAGGATTGCGGCGGAAGCCGACGTGTACTTCCATACCGACGCCGTGCAGGCAGCGGGCAAAATTCCAGTCGATGTAAAGCGGATCGGTTGCGATCTGCTTTCTATCTCCGGCCACAAGATTCATGCCGCTCAGGGGATCGGAGCCCTCTATGTGCGGAAGGGGACGCTACTCCAGCCCATGTTGCACGGAGGCAGCCATGAACGCTCGCGACGTGCCGGTACGGAGAATGTTCCTGGAATCGTGGGCCTTGGCAAGGCTGCCGAGATGGCGAAAACAGCGCTCGACGCCGGCAATGTAGCGATAATGGCTGAGATGCGGGATCGTCTCGAGAGCTCGATCCTGAACGAAGTTGAGTCCACTGGTGTGAACGGCGAAGGCACTCCGCGAGTTCCGAATACTTCAAACATCTATTTCGATTACATCGAAGGCGAGGCTTTGGTAATTGCGTTGGATCTTAAAGGCCTGGCGGTTTCGACCGGAGCCGCCTGTTCCTCGGGCGCAATTGAGCCGTCCCATGTGCTCACGGCGATGGGTTTGCGTCCGGATCGCGCCCGCGCCAGCATCCGCTTCAGTCTGGGCAAGCAGAACACACCAGAGGAGGTTGACTTCGCGGTGGACTTGGTCCCCAAGACGGTGGCGCATCTTCGCGAGATCTCCCCGGTTTACCGCAAAAAGAAGCCAGCACTCAGCACGTAGCGCAACACCTCCAGAATGGCCTCTGCCCAACCGTTCGAACGAATGCCGAATGCTATGCTATTGAGAGGCCTATCGTGCTCGAGTCTAGGACCATTGCCGTCGCCATGTCCGGAGGAGTGGATTCTTCCACCGTAGCGGCCATGCTGCGTGCGGATGGACACCAAGTCATCGGACTTACCATGCAGCTCTGGAACCAGCGTCGCCTCTCGGGGCACGCCGGCATGCCCGAGGCGGTGCAAGGGCGTTGCTGCTCCCTGGATGACGTCTATGACGCCCGCCGCGTGGCGGAGACCCTGGGTATCCCTTACTACGTGGTGAATCACGAGGAGCGATTTGAGCAGGAAGTGGTTCGTCCCTTCGTTGAAGAGTACCTGTCCGGGCGCACTCCCATTCCGTGCAGCCTGTGCAACAACCATCTCAAGTTTGACCAGCTGTTGATCGTCGCTCAGCAGATCGGGGCGGACGCGCTTGCAACCGGTCATTATGCTCGAGTCACATTCGATGAGAACCGGAAGCGCTGGCTGCTGAAGCGGCCGGCAGACACTGCCAAGGACCAGACCTATTTTCTCTTCGGCCTGACGCAGGAGCAGCTTAGCCGAACCCTCTTTCCGCTCGGGGAGATGACGAAGCCTGAGGTTCGGGAGTTGGCTCGACACCATTCGCTAGCTCTAGCCGAGAAGCCCGATTCGCAGGAAATCTGCTTTGTGCCGGGCGGCGACTACAAGACTTTTCTGGATGCCTATCTTGCCGAGAAGGGAGACGCTCTTCCGGATACGTCGGGCGAACTGGTGACAACTGACGGGCAAGTCGTCGGGGAACACGGCGGTATTCACAATTTCACTGTGGGGCAGCGTAAGGGTTTGGGTGTCGCGACCGGATCTCCCTTGTACGTGATCCAGATCAAGGGCGATTCGCGTCAAGTGGTGGTGGGAGGCTCGGACGATCTGTACTCCAGGAGTCTTCGAGCGCGACGAATTAATCTGATTGCGGTAGAAGATCTTAGCGATTCCATGCGTGTCACCGTAAAGATCCGGCATCGTCATGAGGGTGCATCGGCATTGATCGAGCGATCGGGCGACGATGAGATCCTCGTCACATTTGATGAGCCTCAACGGGCGATCACGCCAGGGCAGGCCGCCGTATTTTATGACGGAGATGTGGTTGTAGGGGGCGGCTGGATCGCTTGACAAGGGTCGGTCAAAAAAATCTGCCTCGCGGTAAACCTTTTTCTGATGGCGCGCTTCTGGAATACCAAGGGAAATCAAAATGAGCAAGGTACAAGTAGCGGTTTGCGCATTCGCTTTCGCGGTTGGGGTTGCTGCAGCACAGACAACTCCCTCTCAGTCCGGTGGGACGGGCTCGGCCCCCGGCCCCGCAGATCAGGTCCACACTAAAACGCAGTTTGCTCCCGGCGTTCAGCTCCGTTTGGAACTGGATAGGACGATCGATGCGAAGAAGGCCAAGGTTGGCGATCCAGTCGAGGCCAAAATGATGGACGAACTCATGGCGGGCGATCAAGTCGTCGCTCCGCGAGGCGCCAAGGTGATTGGCCATCTGGCTGAGGCCACGGCTCACGATAAAGACACTCCATCAACGCTCGGCATCGTCTTCGACAAGATGGTGATGCCCAACAACACGGAAGTGCCCTTGAGTGGAACCATCCAGGCGATCGGAAAACCCGAGACAAGCAACTTCGGACAAAATCAGAACGCCATGGGAGGGCCGGGTTCGAATCCTCCCATGGCGGGCGGGCCAGGCTCACGTATGGGTGGTACGCCGCAGGGTGGAATCGGCAACCCTCCGTCCGGTGCTCCGGGAAATCCGCGTGGTAATGGGAATGGCCCTACAGATGGGATTCCCGATACCGTGAACGGCCAACTCACTCCCAACAGTCAAGGAGTGATTGGAATGTCGGGTGTAACCCTCAGTGCGGGGAGCAGCGGAGATTCTGTGCTCACCAGCCAAAAGCACAACGTCAAGCTGGATAGCGGAACACAAATCGTGGTGCGCACGCGGTAGTTTGTACTTCCGGGGACAATCGTAATAAAAAAGGCAGCGCTTCGAAGCGCTGCCTTTCTTGCTGTTCTTAGATCGGGCTTAGATGAACATCTCGTCCTGTTGAACGCCCGAGGCGTCCCGGCGGCGCTTTCCGCCCATGAGGAATTCCAGTCCAGTCGTGACGCCTTGGACGATTCCGGAGATCTGTCGGACAGGCGACACCACTGTCTTGTGAACGATTTCGGTGGTGTTTTCCACGCGATCGATGGTGCGGGTCAGGAGTTCATCGGCTCGA
The DNA here is from genome assembly GCA_963708575.1 of uncultured Acidobacteriaceae bacterium. Taxonomy (GTDB): domain Bacteria; phylum Acidobacteriota; class Terriglobia; order Terriglobales; family Acidobacteriaceae; genus DASVWZ01. The sequence goes on along the minus strand of CAVPTB010000007.1, from coordinate 1,626,412 downwards.
ATCACCTGCAGGCGCGTGCGATCCAGAAGGTCGTTAAGCACCGCGTCAACCCGTTGCATCTGGGCGCGCACCAGGCTAGAAGCATCATTCACGTTACCTACGATGCTCTGAATTTCAGGCCTCAACTCCGACAACATGGAATGTGTCAGCTCGGCTGTCGGTAAGACCTTGGTCTTGACTTCGTCGGCCAAAGCTTCCAGACGCGCGGTGCTCTTGCGCATCGCCAAGTACATGCCAATCAGCATGCCGGCCTGAATGACCACGGCAACTGCCGTGAGAGCGATAAACAGGATGAGAAGGTTTGAATTTTCCATTTCACTAACCCCGCTCATTGGCGGAGAGTTCAATATCTACTGTTGATTCGCGGGAGTCGGTGTCTCAGGCTTGGTCGCTTCCTGATATGCCTGTCTTCCCGCTTCATATGCCGAACGAAACTGCTCCTTTTGCTTGGTTACTACATCGCGGCCAACATCCGCCCATTGAGCCGCCTGCTCGCGTGCCTGCTTGGCACGATCACGAACATATTCGGTGCCTTCTTCAGCTTTGGAACGCAGGGCTTCCCGAGTCTCTTCTCCGGACCGCGGCGCATAAAGAACTCCGGCGATAGCGCCAATACCCAGCCCGGCAAGAAACCACAGAAAGCTGTTTCCGTCTCTGTCTGCCATAAGCATCTCCTCCCATACTCTTGTCGACTAATCGGATGGTAGCACCCGCTATGGCGAATTACAATTCGCGGTCGCTCGACAGTGCGCGGGACCCGCATTTTCAGGGCTCTTTGCTGATGTCGAACTGGAAACCTTAGATTGCTGGATCGACGCCAGGGGTAATGATCGGCGAAAGCAAAAACGCTCAAGCCTGGGGGAAAGGAGGTACCAGTGGATTTTACTTTTTTGCGGGGGCCGTTGTACGCTTCCCCGCCAAGAGAGACAATGAGTGTTCCCTCGGGGAGGCATCTGTGTCAGACCGCAAGTACAAACAACGCGGCTACCAGGACAGCGGCGGCGAAGAGCGGCAAAAACAATCGTCCGAAAAGCCAGTCAAGAAAGATACATTTGGCCCTCGGCCCTTGCAAATGCCGGGTACTCTCGCCGTCTCGCGCTGCTCGCAATGCGGCGCGCTACTGGCATCTGGGGTCGACCCGGCTACAAAATGTCCGAAGTGCGGCTTCGAATTGCATTCCTGCCGCCAATGCACTTATTTCGATACCTCGAAGCATTTCGAGTGTTCCCAACCAATCCCGGTACGCGTTCCCCGAAAAGATGAACGGAATGAGTGCACTCTCTATTCCATGCGGGTTCGACTCGAAAAAGAAACTTCGACGCCGGCGGCTGTTAAGCCCATGGACGCTCGTCAGGCCTTCGAAAACCTTTTCAAGAAATAGATCGCTCTCGATTGCTGTGAGCTACGGTTTTTGCGCCGGACGCAAAAGAATCTCGCTGGCGAAGGATTGTGGTGCCTGCGACACAATCATCGCGACCGCATGAGCGACATCTTCCGGCTGCAGCATCTTAGCGATATCTCTTCCGCTGCGAGAACCCCCAAATTCCGTAGCTACAGATCCCGGACAGACCACGGCGACGCGAATCCCGTGACCTCGCAGTTCTTCCGCTACTGAGTAAGTGAGACCATTCAATCCCCACTTGGACGCGGCGTACGCCGCGCCGTTCGGTAGAGGATTCTTCCCGGCCAGCGAAGAGATATTGATGATGTGTCCGCCGGCGGTACGAATCATCATCGGCGCGAAGCTGCGAATGCAGTAAAACACTCCGCGTAAATTTGTGTTTAGCACCGTGTCCCACGCTTCGTAAGACATTTCATGCAGCGGCGCTCCAAAGCTGCCTACGCCGGCGTTGTTGACCAGAATGTCGACCCGGCCAAACTGCGCCTGCACCAGACTCGCTGCCGCCTCTACGGATTTGAGGTTTGTGACGTCACACTCGACGATCTCGGCCTTGCCTCCTGACGCTCCGATGCTGGCCGCGACCGCGGCCAACGGTGCACGGGCACGCCCGCACAATACGACGCTCGCACCCATTCCTGCCAACTTCATTGCGATCGCCGCACCGATCCCTCGTCCCGCACCCGTCACGACCGATACTTGTCCCATCAGAGGCCGCTCTTCCGAACCCATAGGTATTCGCTCTCCTGTCCCAAATCGAAACCACCGCTTAGCTTCGGTCGGCATCTTACCAGCAGCGAAGCCGCTCCTGTGAAAGCAACTTGCCTTCGTCGAGGTACATACTTATAATCCGGCTCACCGGAACACTGCCTTGCGAAGGATGTTATGGACGGTATGAGGGGTTTCCGGGCCTTTCGCATGGGTTACATAAGAGCCCGTGGGCCGAGGCACCCGGTCAGATACACCCGGGGGCACGATGTCGTTGATTTCCTATAAATGCGATCCTGAGATTTAAGGAGCCTTTTGAAAATGAAGAACAGTCTATTGGCGATTGTGCTCGCATCTGCTGGCATTGCGACCGCCCAGCAGCCCGCCGCGCAGTCGCAACCAGCGGCCGCCCAGCAGCCCGCAGCCGGCGCGCCGGCGCAGCCGCCACAACAGAAGAAGGAAATCAAAGATCCCGCCGAGTACAACGCGTACGTCAACGCCGTACAGCAGCAGGATCCCAACGGGAAAATTAGCGGCCTCGAAGCCTTTCTGACGCAGTACCCGAATAGCGTCATGAAGGAAGATGCCTTGGAACTGCTAATGGGCTCTTATCAGCAAACCCAAAACCAGGCCAAGATGATGGATGCCGCCCAACGTTTACTCCAGGCCAATCCTAACAACTTGCGCGCGCTGGCGCTCCTGACCTATGTGAAGCGCGCCGCCGCCGAAGCCAACCAGAATCCGCAGCAGAACCTTGCCGATGCCGCCCAGTACGGCACCAAAGGCTTGGACGCGCTGAAGACCGCGCCGAAGCCGGACGGAACTTCCGACGCCGACTTCGACAAGCTGAAGAAGCAATTGAGCGTAATCTTTAACGGCGCCGTGGGAATCTCGGCTCTGCAATCGAAGAACTTTCCCCAGGCGCAACAGAGCTTGAGAGCTGCGGTCGAGGGCGATCCCAACGATATCCGCAACGTCTATCCGCTGGCCTTGGCAGATTTGACAGGGACTCCACCGAACACGGTGGATGGTCTGTTCTTCATCGCCCGTGCCGCGAACCTTGCCGCCGGATCGCCTGGTCAAGCTCAGATCGAGTCCTACGGCAAAAGCCAGTACACCAAGTATCACGGTTCAGATCAGGGATGGACTGACGTCTTAGCATCCGCCAAGACCAATCCGCTGCCGCCCTCGGGATTCACGGTGACGCAATACGTGCCGCCAACCCCGGCCCAGCAAGCAGCCGACCTGGTAAAAACCAAAACTCCGAAAGACATGAGCTTCGCCGAGTGGGAGCTGGTTCTGTCTGCGGGTGCTCAACCCGATGCTGACAAGGTTTGGACTGCGATTAAAGGCGTTCCTCTCCAGATGGAGGGCGTCGTCATCAAAGCCAGCCCAACACAGTTGGAAATTGCCGCCAGCCAGGATGACATTGACCAGAAGCGCGCTGACATCGTCCTGAATATGAGCGGAACGATTCCGCCACGGCTAATGCCCAAAGAAGGCTCTACGCTGGACTTCGAAGGAACCCCGGACTCTTACGTTCCGAGCCCGTTTGTTATGACGATGGAAAAGGGTGCTTTGTTGACGAAGGCCGCTCCGGTCACGAAGAAGCCCCCGGTTCACCGCAAGCCAAGCCAGTAGATACTGTTTGCTTTGGTAGAAAACAATAAAGGAGGGGCAGCGAAAGCTGCCCCTTTCTTATTATCAGACGAGTTACAGAGATAGCAGGCGCGGCTGACTATGCCAAGGAAGCTGATTCCTGCCGTCAAACCAACTTAGCGAATACCTTTCTTTTCGTAGCCTGCAGGCCTTGCACTTCGCGGTGGCCGTCGAACCCCGGCGCGAAGCTGGCGGACGTCGATCTTTAGCTCCGATATGGTGCGGCTCAGAGTATTGCGGTGCATGCCAAGCTGGCGGGCGGCCCGGCACTGATTTCCTTTGTTCTCCTGCAAAACCGTAAGAATGAATCGCTTCTTGAATTCTCTCACTGCCTCGGAGTAAAGAATATTGCTTTTGTACATCTGCATGACGAGGGCTTCTAGCTGATCTCTCACGGCATCTCTCTTTCCTGGAAAAGCGTTCCCGTGCTTTTCGCCGCTTGCTTAGATTTTTGACGGCTTCCGGTGCGGACAGAACAGAACAGCCATCCCCTACATCGTCCGGTGCTCCTGATGTCTCAGCAAATCGAGGCCCTGATAAAAGCGACCCCTTAGTTCCGAGGGAGCCACCCAAATAGCGGCCCGCCCCACGACCAGGAAATACGGTGCGATCTGTGAACCTTCCAGCCACTTCGATGTCGGGGTAAACGCCGCCATGCTCATGAGCACGATCGCCACCATGAGACCACCACGGAGCAATCCGAGCGTCCCGCCCAACAGGCGGTCAATAAAGCTTAGTCCTGCTTCTTTCATTGCCCAGCGTGCAATCCGGCCGATGATTCCCGCGAGCACCATCACCGCGATAAAAATAATGAGGAACGCCGCAATGTCGCCGAACCACGGGGAATTCAAGTACGGTGCGAATCGCCATGCCAAGGCGTGATACTGCCAGGCTGCTAACAAATAGCCGCATACCAGACCAGCGATTCCAAAAGCCTCATGAAAGAAACCGGCGCTGGCCGCGTGAATCACCGACAGTACAATGACTGCCAAAATGATCCAATCGGCGGCCGTCACCGGGCTCTCCTGAAGTTTTCAGACGAGCTAAACATCCAGCTCTCGTCCTGTGAGCTGGCTATAAGCCTCCAGGTATTTTTCGCTGGTCCGCACTGCCACTTCCTGGGGGAGGGCTGGTGCTGGCGGCAGTTTGTTCCAGCGAATCTCTTCGAGATAATCTCGAACGTACTGCTTATCGAACGACTCCTGGGCTTGGCCCGGCTTGTACTGGTCAGCCGGCCAGAAGCGCGACGAGTCCGGCGTGAGAACTTCGTCCGCCAGCGTAATGCCCTGGGCGGTCATGCCAAATTCGAATTTGGTGTCAGCAATGATGATGCCGCGGCTGCGCGCATAGTCCGAAGCCTTGGTGTAAATCTTGAGGGTAAGGTCGCGAAGCTTCTGGCTGGGTTCGTCCCCCACGATTCGAACCATTTCCTCGAAGGGAATGTTCTCATCGTGGCCGGTCGTGGCTTTGGTCGCGGGGGTGAAGATCGGCTCCGGTAGCTTGTCGGACTCTTTCAACCCTTTGGGTAGTTCAATGCCGCAAACCTTACCGGTGGCCTTGTATTCCTTCCACGCCGACCCGGAGATGTAACCGCGAACGACGCACTCCACCGGAAACATTTCGGCCCGCATCACCAGCATCGATCGTCCTTGAAGCTGGGAAGCGTACTTGCGAACCGGGGCAGGGTACTTGTCCACTTCGGCTGTCACCAGATGACTGGGCACTAGATCGCGGAGGAAGTCGAACCAGAAAAGTGAAATCTGAGTCAGCACGCGGCCTTTGTGCGGTATACCGGTCGCAAGCACGTAGTCGAACGCAGAAATGCGATCAGTGGCCACAAATAGAAGGTGGTTGTTGTCGAGACTATAAACGTCGCGGACCTTTCCGCTGGCGTGCAGTTTCAGGTCCGGGAAGTCAGTACGAAGCAGAACGGAGTCGAGAATTTCGGGGCTCATATTTAAATTTTATGTTAGAAAGCGTGGCGTATTCTAACTTGCTAAAAATTTTTGTCAACGCCTTAAGTCGCCGTCCAAAGCTGGATTTGTGAGCTCACCCGGCCGAAAAATGTTGACAGGTGTGAGCAACCCGAAAACTGGTGACCAGCAAGGGTTCTGACGGGTGGCAGTTGTGGAAAAGCTGAGGAGGCTAGAGGAAATTATGGTGCCGGAATTCAACCCAGTCCAGGATCGCACTTCGGGCTAATAAAAAAGTTTAGGCTGCTGGCCCGAACCTTACCGACACCAATTTCGAAACACCCGGCTCCTGCATGGTTACTCCGTAGAGAACAGGGGCGATGCTCATGGTTTTCTTACTATGAGTGATTAGGACGAATTGGGTCTGTACGCTCATCTCGCGAACCAGTTCGGTGAAGCGTCCGATATTGGCCTCATCGAGTGGAGCATCGACTTCATCAAGAATGCAGAATGGGCTTGGCTGATATTGAAAAATTCCTACCAGTAACGAGAGGGCAGTGAGCGCTTTCTCGCCGCCCGAGAGCAGCAAAACATTCTGCAGTTTCTTGCCGGGAGGAGAAGCGACTACGTCGATGCCGCTTTCGGCGCTGTTTTCCAGGTCTGTGAGCCGCATGAACGCGTGCCCGCCACCAAACAACTTCTTGAAGGTCGTTTGGAAATTCTCGTTGATCTTGGCAAATGCCTCTTCGAATTTCTGCCGCGAGAAGGTGTCAATCTCCTTGATGGTCGCCTGTGTATCCTCGATCGAGTCGTAGAGATCCTTCCGTTGTGTTTCGAGGAAGGCATGCCTTTCGGCGGTTTCTTTGTATTCCTCGAGTGCCATCATGTTCACGGGCCCCATGGCTTCGAGCCGCCCGCGCATCTCCCGGTATGCCTGATCCTCAACAGCCAACTGTTCCCCTGTCACTGTCGAGATCGTCGCGTCAGCCAGCAACTCCTGACGGGGCATACCAAGCTCGTTCAGGCAGGTATCCGCCATGTGCTGTGCGTCGGATTGCAGCTTTGCAGCCGTGGCGGCCATTTCCGCCCTCTGGTCCCGAGACTGTTCGAGTAATTCCCGCACGTTTCGCAGGGCTTCTTCGATTTCCGCAATACGCGCCCGTACGTCGTCGGACTCCACTTGCAACAATCCGTCCCGCGCCTCGCTGGCGTTGTGTTCCGCTTCCAGGTCGGCGAGCAATATCGCGAGCTGCTCGTTTTCACTCTCCCGCTGCACCTTCTCGGTGGCGGCAGATTCGATCTGGAGTGACAAAGCATCCGCTCGTTGACGCATGTCGGCCAACAACGACTCGATTTTTTCGAGAACCGCAACCGCTGACCGGTGACGCTCTTGCAAAGTCGCCACTCGCGCCAGATGCTGCGATGCGGCCTCGGCCGACAGGTCGCGCTGCTGTTTTAGCCCAACGAGCTGGTCGTTGGCATTGGCTGCGGCGGTTTCCAGTTCCTGCCGCCGTTGATGCAGTGTGGCAAGTTCCAGTTGTCGAGACCGGATCAGCTCTTCCTGCTCGTGACGTTCCTGGCCAAGCCGATGGAGTTCTTTCTCCGCGGTTTCAAGCCTTTCGCTGACGCGCGCCATTTCCGACTCAAGCTGTTGCAGCGTATGGGCAGAGGTCATCGCCAGCTTTTCCGCCTCTCGCTTGTCTTCCTCCAATCGCTCAAGTCGAGAGGAAAGTTCCTTGATCTCGCGCCCCAGCGTGAGCACTTTCGTTTCTTCGTTGCGTAGCGCCCCTTCCAGATCGGCAAGCAGCCGCATCACATCGCGCAGTTCGCGCTTCATCGAAAGCGGACCTTCAGAGCGTTGCTTGCCGCCTGTGACAGTCACATTGTGGAAGCACTCGCCAGACTGTGACAGAAAGAAGGCATCCGGATTTTCCAGCGCCAGTTCACGGGCTGCTGCGGGCTCCGGAACGATGTAACCGTCGCGCAATTTCGGAAGAATGACTTCCAGCGAGCGTCCGAACCCGTTCAGCACCCGAATAGCGTTCTTTAGCGGCACCACCGGAGCGTGATTGGGAGTAGAGTTCCGGGCCGCCTCGTCGACCGCAAACGAAAACTTGGCTTGAGAATCTTCCGGATGAACCAGGAAGGTTGCCCGGCCATCGACATCGCTTCGTAGCAAGCGCAGGCCTTCGTCCGCGGCATCCCACGACTTGACGACGATATAGTTCAGCTCATCTCTCAGGAAGTCCTCAACCACGCCCTCGAACTTCTGATCGACCTCAAGGAAGTCTGCCAGCACGCCAGCCGGAGCCAATCCCCCGTGCAAGCCTCCAGATTGGAAAAGACGCCGTACGGATTCCGTCGAGTAGCCGTGCTCGGCGATTACAGATTCCAGCGAGCCCTTTTTCCCAATGGCTGAGGCGTATTCCGCCCGCAAGCCATCGAGCCGGGCTTTGCATTCGGATTCCTCGGCGCGCTTCGCGGCAAGGGTCTCTCGCACGCTGGCAATTTCTCCAGCAAACCCCGTAACCCGCTGCGAAACTGTTTCGAACTCTATGGCGATCTGCCCGCGCTGGCCGCCGAAAGCTTGCACTTGAGAGGTCGATGTGGCCAGTTCGCTTTGCAGTCGCAGACTCTCGCGATCGAATGAGGCCATCCGTTCTTCCGCCTGAGTCAGGTGATTTCTGAGGTTCGACTCGGCGCCGACAGCTTCCATGATCGCGGCGCGTGACTGTTCCCGCTGACGCTCCAGCGAGGTAAGAGCCTGCGCAGCCGCGGCAGCTTCGTCCTGGGTGCGAGCGAGTTCAGCTTGGGCTGACCGAAGATCAGCGCTGGCCGATTCCAGGATCAGTTGATTCGAATCGCGCTCGGCTTCGACGCCTGCCAAACGATGCCGAGCTTGAGCAAGCTCTGCTTCGGACGCCGCCGCCCGCACGACTAGTTCCGCACAACGCTCCTCATTGTTGCGCCTTTTGGCGCGAGCGCGGTCACTCTCTACTTTGATCTGGCTTAGGCGCTCGCGATTCTCCCGTAACTCGGTTTCAATGGCGTACCCGCGTTGCGTCCGCTCCGATTGTTCGCCTTCCGCCTGACGGACGTTCTCGGAATACTGCCGCATCTCGTCGGACAATTTGTTGATTTGCTGGTCGAGTTCGGCAGCTTGCTGATCGACCTCAGCAAACTTGGAGGCCAGAACCAAGCGAAGTTTCGCGCGCATCTCCTCGCGCAATTTTGCGTAACGTTCTGCCTTCGAGGCTTGCCGCTTCAGGGAGTTCATTTGGCGAGTGACTTCGTCAAAGATGTCGTTAATGCGCGCCAGATTTTGCTTCGCGTCTTCGAGGCGGGCTTCTGCCAGCCGCTTCTTGGTCTTGAACTTGGTGATTCCCGCTGCTTCTTCGATGATGGCTCGCCGGTCCGTCGGACGGCTGCTCAATATCTGTCCGATTCGGCCCTGTTCGATTAATGCGTATGATTCGGGACCCAGACCGGTCCCCATGAAAAGCTCCTGGATGTCGCGCAAGCGGCAGAGCTTTCCATTCAACAAGTATTCGCTATCTCCAGAGCGGAATAAGCGTCGGGTTACCACGATCTCTCCCGCCTTGAACTGCTGTTGAAACTTGCGGCGGCGAATTTTCAAAACGACCGCGGAACCTTGCTCTTGAGACGCCTCAGCATTCGTGGGTACTGGTTCCGCAGCTTCCGCTTCTTCGGTCTTGCCCGGTTGAGCTTCCTCGGTTAGGCGCTCGACCTCTTCAGCCGCCTTCGCCCTGATTGCTGCTTCGTCCCATTCCTCGGCAGGCTGAGGCATCTCGTCCTGGATTTCCACCTCGATCGGGTTGTTGGCGTCAGGTCCGTCGTAGACTACGGGATCGATCAAGGTCAGGGCGACCTCCGCCATGCCCGTGGGCTTGCGGTCGCGGGTACCTGCAAAAATCACGTCTTCCATGCGCGAGCCGCGCAAAGTTTTCGCGGACTGCTCGCCCAACACCCAGGAAATAGCGTCGGCGATGTTCGATTTCCCGCATCCGTTTGGTCCGATAATAGCCGCCACACCGTCGCCGTGGAACTTTAGCTCGGTGCGATCGCAAAACGACTTGAAGCCGAGAATTTGAAGCTTCTTCAGTTTGAGCAACGTTTACTCCTTAACCGCGCGCCAGCCAACCGAGCTGGCGTTCCAAACGGCAACTTGCACAAAAATCGACCGCTCCGGCAGATATGTCATTGGGTCAGGATCCGGCACGGCGGTTTACCAATTGGATTCCTCCGTGTCTTCGCACGGCATCTCTTAATTCTCGGCTGGATACAACGGATACAGATTGGAGTTACTGTAACGGTCGAATCGGGCCGGGGTCAAGTATCAAAACACCATATATGGGGTAGCCTTTTGCACAGCCCCTTGATTCTGCACACGTAATGCAGCAAAACGACGTAGCAACTGCTTGGGAGTAGGGAAGGAAGGGAAAATCGCTGAGAGCACCTTCAGCCTAGCGCATAACCGTTCTACATTCAAATACTGATTGCGCCCTAGGCGCACATCCAGAGTACAATTTCGTTCTAGTAGCTTAAGCGAAATAAAATGGTAGGCATATTAACTTCGCTCTAGCTTGGCTTGGCCCTTCCTAGGTGAGCATCTAAAAATTGCGCGAAAGAGGTGCGCTTATGCGGCGTGCGATGTTTCTATTACTCGCCTTGCTGTCTGTTTCAGTGTGCTTGCCGGTTCAAGCTCAATACGTCGTCACGACCATCCCCCTTGGGACAAGGCCGCTCTATGTGGCCGTCAACGAAAAGACCAATCGAATTTACGTCAGCAATCAAGGCGATGACACGGTTTCCGTGATCAACAGCAACACCTATGCCGTGGTCACGACAATCCCGGTGGGCAAGGCGCCCAACGGGATCGCGGTAAATCCAATCACCAACAAGATCTACGTAGCCAACCTCAACGGCGGCAGTGTCTCCGTGATCGATGGATTCAACTTTAAAGTTAAGACCATTCGCACAGCCTCGATTCCGTCGAAGGTTGCGGTGAATTCGGTTACCAATCGGGTATATGTGACACTGGAGAACTTCACTGGCGGTCTCGCCGTCATCGATGGCAAGGCTGAGAAGTTGCTCACTACCGTCCCACTTCCTCCGTTTCCTTTGAGTCTCAATGTAAATGCCAGGAACAACCGGATTTACATCGCAGATTTCCTGTGTGGGTGTGGGCAAATATCAGTGGTCGATGGGGTAACGAATAAACTCCGGAAGACTTTGTCGGTCCCTGGCGCGAGCGAGCTCGACGGCGTAGCTTTAAACTCTGCCCAACAGGTAATTTATGCCACCGACGAAAAATCCGGATTTTACGTAGTCAATCAGAAAACCGGTCAGGTTCTTGGCCCTGTCTCCAATCTGAGTTCACCGAACGAAGTGGCCGCAATTCCCAAGACGTCCTTGGCTGTCGAGCCCGATACCGGCAGCAATAACGCAGTTTTCATTGATACTTCTACTATGACGGTTTCGATGGAGTTGCCAGTAGGAAACTTCCCGACCGGCGTAGCGGTCGACTCCTCTAAGCACAGAGTTTATGTCGTCAACAGAGATGACGGCACGCTCTCGGTCATCAGCCTGAATTAATCGTCTCCACAAAACTGAAAGGACACGAGCCTTGCCTCGTGTCCTTTTCTTTTCACCGACGACTTGCCGGCTACGCTCCGAGTTTCTCGAAGAAGAGGCAGATCGATTCGATGCCACGATAGAAATTCGGAATATGGAATTTCTCATTCGGGGCGTGCAGGTTGTCGTCCGGCAAGCCGAATCCCATCATGACGCTGGGAATCTTCAGAACGTCCTGGAAATCGGTCACGATCGGAATTGAGCCACCGGAGCGGATGAACACCGTGTCCTTCTTGAACACATCGTGCATTGCCTGAGTCGCTGCCTTGATGTATCTGTTGTCGGTGCCAACCACGCACGCCGGTCCTTTGCTCCAAACCTTAATTTTAGTTTCGATACCCTTCGGCGTGAGCTTCTTCACATATGCCGTATAGCGCTTCAGGATGTCGTCCGGGTCCTGGTTCGGGACCATTCGCATGGAAACCTTTGCGGCAGCCTTCGCGGGAATCACAGTCTTTGCGCCGGGAGCCACGAACCCACCGGGCATGCCGTGAACTTCGAGTGTCGGACGAGCCCACGTACGGTAAAGGACTGAGAACCCCGGTTCACCGGTTAGCACCTTGGAACCAACTTCCGTCTTCCGATAGTGCTCCTCGTTGAAAGGCAGTTTCTTCCAGGCTTTCAACTCATCCTTGCTTGGCGCTTTCACCTTGCTGTAGAAGCCGGGAATCAAAACTTTCCCCTTGGAATCTTTCAGCTTGCTGATGATTTCGATCAACGCAAAGAACGGGTTGGGAGCCGCTCCGCCGTACATCCCGGAGTGCAGATCCGTCTTGGCTCCGAAGGCTTCGATCTCCGTGTAGACCAACCCGCGCAGGCCCACGCACAAGGTCGGAAGGTCCGGAGCAAAGAGTTCGGTATCGCACACCAGGGCAAAATCAGCCTTCAGTTTCTGCTTCTGTTTGCGAACGTATTCCGCGATCGATTCGCCGCCCACTTCTTCCTCGCCTTCGATGATGAACTTCACGTTGAGCGGCAACTTGCCTTCATGACCTTTCATGAGGGCTTCGATGGCTTTGATTTCCATCCACAACTGGCCTTTATCGTCGACCGCGCCACGGGCGTAAATATTGTTGTTTCGCTCGGTTGGTTCGAACGGCGGGCTGTGCCACTCGTCGAGTGGTTCGGCAGGCTGCACATCGTAGTGTGCGTAACAGAGAACCGTTGGCTTACCGTGAGCATGCAACCAATCCGCATAAATCAGGGGATGGCCTTTTGTCGCGATAACCTCGACGTTCTCCATGCCGATGCGGCGCAGTTCGCTGGCCACATAGTCGGCGGCCTTCTTTACATCGTCTTTGTGCTCTGGGGCTGTACTGACGCTGGGAATACGAAGCAGATCTTTGAGTTCATTTAAGAATCGTTGCTGATTGTCGCGTGCATAGGCGACTGCCGGGGAAGCCATCCTGTACCTCTTTCTTTCGCGAAAACGCGATGATGCGCGATCAGTGTATTGTAAAACGCATCAGTATACCTGAGTAAGACCCTGGCGATTGTGACCGCTGACCCGGGCCGGATGACGAGCCGATCAGGCATACGCAAGCCGGGCGCGCCGTCCCACGTAAGCGAACCCCAGCAGAATGCCGGACAGGATGAGGTAAGAAAGCGGGCGGGCCGACGCCGGGCTCGTTCCTGCGAAATCCAAACCCGGCGTGTGATGCGCTGGACCGACATACCACCACACGGTGTAGATTGCTTCGAACAGTTTCGAAGTGCCACTCCAGACGCCAAATGCTAAGGCGAGCGATGGGATAAAAGCAGCTCCGGCCAACCATCCTGCAGTCCCCGCCCAATCCCCAGAAGCCAGTAAACGGAGACCAGAGCCTGCTCCTGTCAGAAGCGCTACCAGAAGTCCCGCGGTCCAAATCGAAAAGAGCTGGTATACAAGAGCGTTCGGCGCGGTGAAGATCAGCGACGCCGTATTGTTGCGCGCCTCTCGCGCTCCCATTTGCGACCAGATCAGCATGGGCCAGATCCACGCCGCCACCAGCACGCCTCCCCGGGAAGACTCAAGCGGAGATGCGAACCCGGCCACGACTAAACCAGCGGCGACCAGGTACCACCACCAGCGTTTGCCTTTCAGCATCAACCGAATCTCCGCAGCGACCATCGCTCCGAAACGAGTCTTGGTCCCGATAGATCCAAGGCGCGATAAGGAGCGCACCGATGCGGCGCCGCCCGGCGGATGGGCGAGTTGACTATCCGGTACTGCCAATTCGTTCGGACTCGACGATTTTTCGCGTGACGAAGCGAAGCGATCGAAGAAGAGCGCACTCACCCCCGTTAGCAGTAGTGCCACGCCAAGCCACAATAGTCGCAGCAGAATAATCTGACGCGTCCACGCGACGCCGTTCCAGATGAGTCCCACTGACACGAACTTGAAAACTCCAAAGTCGAGCGATAGAGAAAAACCTCCGGTCTTCCACGACGAATTGGCGGCAGCCAGCATACTGTTTGCCAGCACGAACAGGCCGGAGGGATCAAAAATCTGCGACTCCGTAGCAATCGGTAAGGTCAGCATCGCGGTCCAAAAGAAGAAATAGACAACGTTGCCGAATCCGCCGCTCAGGAAAGGAATCGTCTCAAACAAGATTGCAACGGCCGCGACCAAGGCCATCATTGGCAATGCGAGGAAGACAAAGGGAGCCAGCAGCCTCCACAGTTGGATATGCGGATCTTCTCCTTGCCAGCACTGCATTGCGATTCCCGAGAGCGCCAGAACCACCACCATCGACGAAAGCACTGCGAAGTTGCTGACAACCTTACCGAGCGCGTACTGAAACTTCGTAATCGGGGTTGCGGCTAGGATCTGTCCAACCCGCGTTTCTCGATCCCGTTGAACGGTATTCTTGACCACATAAAATCCAGCCAGCGAAAGAAAACACCCGGCCACCATCGCCATCAACCCGCCAATCCATGCGGAGTTATAAACTCCGCGAACGTTGCCCATCCGCAGCATCAGTTTGCCGGTGCCCGCGAGATATCCGAAATACAGCGTCATTCCCAATGTCACAAGAAAACTGTAGCGTCTCACCCGCTCCAGAAAATCTGCCTTTGCCAAGTGAAACATCACTCTCCCGGCGTTCATCGCGTACCCCCCGCACGAGAGTTCGACAGGCAATATAAATAGGCGTCCTCCAGATTCGGCAAAACTCCAGTCGCACCAGCCGGTGGTTCGGCGCCCAGCACCCGCACCTGCACGCCCTCGCTGCGGCGGGTCGTGCTGCTAATCAGATACTTCTTTTTCGCGCCATCGAGCTCGGAGCTCGGGACCATCCACGCCCACACCTTTCCTTCCACCTGTCGCAACAGCTCTTCTGGAGACGCGTGTGCAACCAGCCTTCCTTGCGAAATCAGGGCAATCGTCGTGGCTGTTGCTTCGACGTCGGAAACGATGTGGGTCGAGAGAATTACGATTCTTTCACCGGAAAGGTCCGAAAGCAGGTTGCGAAACCGCACGCGTTCCTCAGGATCGAGACCAGCAGTGGGCTCGTCCACGATCAGCAACTGCGGGTCATTCAACAATGCCTGCGCGATTCCGACACGCTGCTTCATCCCGCCGGAGTAGCCGCCCAGCGGCCGGTCGCGAACGTCGGTCAAATTCACTAGATCGAGCAATTCGTAGATTCGGTTCTTCGCAATGGAGCCTTCCAGACCCTTCATGGCAGCCAGATACTCCAGGAACTCGACCGCGCTCAGGTTCGGATACACCCCAAAGTCCTGGGGTAAATATCCCAGCACGGACCGCAGCACGTTGGGCTGCTTCGCTACTTCTGTCTCATTCCATAAGATTTTGCCCTCCGTGGGACGCGCGATGGTAGCCAGAATGCTCATGAGGGTTGTCTTGCCGGCGCCGTTCGGGCCCAGCAATCCCAGCACACCCGGGCCTAGGTTGAGACTGAAGTTGCGCAGCGCCCAGGTTTTCGCCCCGTAGCGCTTGCTCACGTTGTCGATGACAAGTTTCAAGAAGTTCTCCGGATTGACGGACGATTACAACCTAAGAACGGATCGGCGCGGGCAAAAGTTCCGCCTGTCTTGATTGGGGCGTGCTTTGCTGGATTATCCTGCTAGCGTGACGGATCAGTCGAATAGCGGCGGCGTATTGGTTGGACTATGCCTGAATTGCCAGTATTCAAGCGTCCTTGAGTCTTCGCGCGGATCTACTTTCTACCGTTGTGAGCTCTCGAAGACCGATCCGAGATTCGTCAAGTATCCTCGCTTGCCGGTTCTGACCTGTCCGGGATATTCGCCCAAACCACCGGTTTCCGTGAACTGCTAGGCGGTACGCTCGTCTCAGAGCCGATTTACGAATCTCTGCGGCGTGAAGGCCGACAGGTCGTAGTCCGGCTTAGTGCCGGCAATCAGCTGCGCCATCACTTGTGCAGTAATCGGAGCCAATAGAATTCCGTCACGGTAATGTCCCGTTGCCGCAAAATAACCCGTGATCGACGTCTCACCCAGCAGCGGAAGATTGTCGGGGGTTCCCGGCCGAAGCCCTGCCCAATCCTGAAGCAATTGAGCCTGCTGAAGCACCGGCAATGCGCGGATCGCTGCCTGTTGCATCGATCGAATCGTATCGGGGTCGGTGCGCTTATCGTATCCCGCTTCTTCCACGGTTGCCCCAATCAGGATTCGTCCATCGCTCCGCGGGACCAAATAGACTTCTGGCGAGCGAATCACATGTCGCAGGGAGCCTCTCGGGGCGCCCACCAGAGAAAGCATCTGGCCCTTGACCGGGCGGGTAGGGAACTGAATCGGAGAAAATTGTCCGGCCCACGCGCCCGCGCAGTTTACAACGATGCCGGCAAAGTAAGAAGTCCGCTCGGTGCTAGCACCACTCACGCGCCCATCGGCGCAGAGAATCGCAGTCACCGGGCTTCCCGAGACTAAATCGACACCGCGATGCTTCGCCGCTTTTATCGCCGCTGCCCCAAGCGCGCGCGGGTCCACACTTCTCTCCTCCAGATAGACGGCCGAGTGAGGCGATTCCGCGAGCGCCGGCTCGAGTTTTCTCAGTTGAGCCTGGTCTAGTGGTTCGCCGACAACCTTGTCGTCATACAAATGGGGAGACTCGGAAGACGAAAATAAGATAGCTCCATCATCCCGAAGGTCGATGTGAACGCTGGACTCGTCTTGCAACTCGTGTACGAACTCGGGATATAGAGCGGCGCTGGCGGAGGCTAACTCCCGCAACGCGGCAGGCGTTTCCGAGCCGCAATTCGCCAACATCCCTGCAGCCGCGTACGAAGCCTCGTTCGCCGGTTGGCCACGATCAATCACCAGGACCCGCGTGCCTCGCTTGCGCAACTCAATCGCCAGCGCAAGGCCGATAATCCCTCCGCCAACGATAATGACGTCCCAAGTCTTCACCGGTTCAATTGTAGAGGAATCGCCGTTACGCCCGGTGTGGCGAATCTTGATCCATGTAGAAGCGCTGGTAACGTTTCCATGTACGCTAATTTGAGAATCTTGGTAGGAAGATTTGGGCGCCGCTGATAAAACACGTTAGAAGTGGTGGACCCGGAGAGACTCGAACTCCCAACCCCTGCGTTCGAAGCGCAGTGCTCTATCCACTTGAGCTACGGGTCCGACCCGCAAAGCCTACCAGTTTTCCGGACGCAATTCCAAGTTCGAATCCCAAGGATTTGTGAGTCGAACGTCTCCCTTGACGAATGCGGCTTCTACTCTCATACTTTCGGACATCTTTGTTGCGGCGGTAGCTTTCGCTCCTTACCGAAGCAGCAACAGAACGCTCTGTGAAGACCCTTGGAGGAGCCGACGTAGGCCAACGTTTTCCCCTCCGTTGCACTGAACCCTAAATCTCTACTGCACTTCTGTCGATCTTGAGGAGGATTCATGAGGAAAGCAGGCTTGTGTCTGCTCAATTTCTGCCTGGTTCTATGGGCTGCTACCGGTTTTGCTGCCGATACTCAAAAGGGACCATTCGTCATCAACGAAGTAAAACACATGGAATCGAGGCCGCTCAGCGAAGTGGCTACCGAAATTCCTTACACCACGCACTTTATCGAGCGCAAGGAGCATCGCGCTCCCAAGATTCCCTTTACTGTCATTCCCGGGCCTGACCCGGTTCGCCAGAACGACGACGAATTTGCCAATGAGCTCTCGATCACGATGGGATTTAATTTCGACGGTATGAATGGATCGCAGGCCGGAGGCGTGATTCCCCCTGATACCAATGGCGCAGTTGGCGACAAACAGTTTGTTCTCATCACCAACTTCGCTTACTCGGTTTACGACAAAGCGACCGGAAAAAAGACTCTCGGACCAACCTATATCCACAACATCTGGTCGGGTTTTGGTGGACAGTGCGGGACCGAGGATGGCGGCGATCCCGTCGTTCTTTACGACAAAATATCCAAGCGCTGGTTCGTGACCCAATTGGAGTATTTCAGCAGCTATCAGATTTGCATGGCTGTGTCGAAAACTGACGATGCCACCGGCAAATACAATCTATACGCCTTCACCATCGCGGGTGGCCTGCCTGACTATCCGAAATATGGAGTTTGGCCGGATGCCTACTATCTCTCCTTTAATTATTTCGGCGCCGGTTGGGCCGAACCCTGCGCCGTGGATCGTACCAAAATGCTGGCCGGCAAAGCCGCAACCATGGTGTGCTTTGGTTCCACAGCACCCAACTTCGGCCTGTTGCCGTCCGATATTGACGGCAGCACACTTCCAGCCAGCGGTTCGACCAATCACTACGTCGAATTGGGTAATACCAATACAACTCTGAGCACATTTGAATTCCATGTGGACTTCGCGAATCCCAAGAAATCGACATTCAAGGGGCCGAAGACCATCACCGTCAAGAAATACGCTCAACTTTGCGGCGGCGGCGGCGGAGCCTGCATTCCGCAACCCAGCGGCGGGTCCGCACTGGACGCCCTCGGCAACGAAACCATGTTCCGCAACGCTTATCGCAACTTCGGCGACCACGAGGCGTTGGTCTTTTCGCACTCCGTGGCAGCCGGTGGAACATCGAAGGCCGTCTCCGCCGAGCGCTGGTACGAACTGCGGGCCACTCCCCCGGGAAGCGCCTTCAAGCTTTACCAGTCGGGCACTTACCAGAACAAAACCAACAATTATTGGATGGGTAGTATCGCCATGGATAAAGCGGGTGATATCGCCCTCGGCTTCAGCGCCGACAACTCCACTAACCTGGACCCGAGCATTTATTTCACTGGTCGAGTGCCGGGCGATCCTTTGAACAAGATGGAGAGTGCCAAGCTGATCGTGAAAGGCGCTCTGGTGCAATCGGGCAGCAACCGCTGGGGCGATTACAGCACTGTGAGCGTCGATCCAGTAGACGACTGCACCTTCTGGTACACCCAGGAATACGGCAAGAATGGCGGAGCCAACTGGCAATCGCACGTGGCTTCGTTCAAGTTCAACAGCTGCCAGTAGTCTTTAGGCAAAATCGAAAACTCGACGCGCTTGCCTCCGGGCAGGCGCGTTTTCTTTGCTTGTTTCTTCAGTCCGGAACCAGAAAACATCCCTTCGGCTGGCGTGTCCCGCCGCGCAGCTCTGTTTGACTATCACTCCCAATGAGACTAGGGTCGGGATAGAGCGAATATCGCTTGTCCCTCATTCAGGTCCTCTGAGCTAAGTCAGCCCATCTGAAGTCTTTCCTTCTTAGACCACCGATCAACTTGGAGGTTGACTATGTTTGCACGCAATGTTGCCCTGCGCTTGAAGTCCAATACCCTGAGCGAGTTCACCAAACTTTTTGACGCCGAAGTTCTCCCTATCTTGAAAAAACAAGCTGGCTTTCAAGACGAAATTACTTTCTCCACCACGCCCACAGGAACGGACGTGATAGCGATTAGCCTTTGGGACTCCAAAGATCACGCCGAGGCTTACAACGCAACGGGATATCCCGAGGTTCTGAAAAAACTGAACAATGTCCTCGACGGACCCCCGAGGGTGCGGGTTTCGGATGTGATCAGCACCACGCTTCACAAAGTTGCGGTTGCGGCCTGAGTAGTCTGACCTTGGATGTGGGGCGGCTCTGGAGAGTTCGCCCCACTCATTCCTGTCGTTGGGAGAGATTCATGGGCTTTACCACTCAATTCGGCAAGATTCCACTTGATACAGCCAGCGCCGTCGTCGAACATCCCACACTCACTCAGGAACTCGACCGGCTGGTCAACCAACAAATTTGCACGCTCAAGCAGAACGCCAAAATATCGGACCCGGAACTTAGCGATTACCGGCAACGCTCCCTGCGAATCCAGATGTTGTATCGCAGACTGAACGCGGCAGGCCGCCAGACGTGGGCGAAGAAACACGCGGCCTGAGTTCGATCCGGGCAGAACAATTAGAGAGCAACACACCTCAGGAGGTCTGCATGAAGTGCTTCTTACGAATCGTCGCAGTTTGCCTCGCGTTCTCGCCCGTTCTCATGGCAGCGCAAGATCCCGGCAATGCTGAGAATTTGTCGGCGTGCACCCACGGATACTCGTCGTGTGATCGAACCAAACTGACTCCCTCTCAGCTGAGCGTGGTAGCTCTGGCCGATCATCGCCTCAATTTGTCAGATTGCACCGACGGCTTGGGCTCCTGCGATCATGCCAAGCTCACCAAGATCGAGGCCGGCGATGTGGCTGCGGCCGAAGTTCGTAGGAATCTGTCAAATTGCACCGAGGGCTTTGGCGTGTGCGACCGTTCTACTCTCACCTCGCTGCAAGCCGGCACGGTGGCGAAGACTGATCAGCGCCGCAACCTCTCCGATTGCATGTCAGGCTATAGCGAGTGCAATCGCACCGCGCTCAACGCATCTGAAATCCAATCTGTGGACCGATCCGCGAAGCAACGCAACTTTTACAATTGCACCAACGACCTCGATCCGTGCGACGAGGCTTCGCTCACAACAGCTCAGTCCCGGACGGTCGCCGCCGCCGAGCACACTCGACTTCTGTCCAACTGCATGTTAGGCCTGACCTCTTGCGACCGATCCAAGCTGACCCGCTCAGAGGCGGCCGCGGTTTCGACTGCGGCTCATGAGCGAAATGTTGAGGGATGCATGAGCGGTTATGGAGACTGCGAGCGCGGCCAACTGACTCAACCTGAAATCGCCGCTGTGGCGCTCTCTGCGCGGAAGAGGAATGTATCCCAATGCCTTGACGGTTACGGCAGTTGCAATCATGCCAAACTCAGCGGCCCGGAGGCCAAAACCGTCGCGGTCGGCGAGCATGCCCGCAACTTCTCCGATTGTAAATTCGGAGCGGCCTCGTGTAACCACTCCAACTTGACGCCACGGGAAGAGTCCATCGTTGTCGCAAATGCAAGGGTTCGCAATATCTCGAATTGCAAAGATGGAGTTGGAGAATGTGACCACTCGAAGCTAAACG
This sequence comes from uncultured Acidobacteriaceae bacterium, assembly GCA_963708575.1. Classification (GTDB taxonomy): domain Bacteria; phylum Acidobacteriota; class Terriglobia; order Terriglobales; family Acidobacteriaceae; genus DASVWZ01. The sequence goes on along the minus strand of CAVPTB010000007.1, from coordinate 1,605,707 downwards.
GCGCGGAAGCGATTGCCGTGGCTGGCACCGATCATGACCGGGTGCTCGCCACCTGTCGCAATAACACGGAATATTGCGATCATTCCAAACTCACACCTGTCGAGAACACCGAAATCGTCGCGGCGGAGCACCTGCGCAATCTCACCGCCTGCACCCAAGGTTACGGCTACTGTGACCGCTCGCAACTCACGCCCGCAGAAGCAGCAAAACTTTCCGCAACAGCCGGTGAGGTCTCGCGCTAGGCGCCTCTCCTCCCACGGAACGATTTGTCCGCCCGCTACTCACGCTTTTGTTTCCGCTGGGCGGGCAGATCTTCCGCAACCTCCCCTCATTCCTTCGCGAAACTTCGCTCGCTCTTCGGGGCTCATCCGCTCCCAACGCTCGGACATCTGATGTCGCCAATGTCCACCACGGCCTCTTCCGGGCCCACGGAATCCGCGCCATCCACCGAACAATACCCAGCTTAAGGCCAGCAGGCCCACCCCTTGCCAAAACGTGATCAATGGCAAATGGAATAGCTCGGGCATGAGCCAATTCCACAAATAATGCACTGCCTCGCCAAATCCAGCGGTGGCGATGATCAAAAACATCAAAACCTGCAGCACGATTCTCAATCCATGTCGTCTCATATAGTTTTCCTCAATCTTGTTCAAACTCGTCATAAAGATCCTGTAGCCTTTCCCGCAGATGCAGGATCGCGTACCGTTTACGCGACAGCAACGTGTTCACATTTATGCCGGTTTCCGCCGCCAGCTCTTTAAAGCTGCGCCCCTCGATCTCATGCGCGATAAACACGTCACGCTGCTCTTCCGGAAGTTCAGCGAGAGCCGCCTCCAGCTGTTCGAGCAATACCGTCCGGGCGTATGCCGCCTCCGGGCCGGCATCGGGCGATGGCAGCAGATCCTCGAACAGCAGAGGTTCCCCGTCATCATTGCGTGAGATGAGTTGGTCTTGCAGCGCCACGGGCTTCTTCTTGCGAAACACATCGATGATCCGATTGCGTGCCACGCGGAACAACCACGCGCTCATTTGCTCGATAGGTTTCATCAGCCGGTAAGCCTCGACCAGTTCGAAGAAAACATCCTGAAGAATGTCTTCGGCCTCTGCCTCGTCGAGCACCCGCCTGCGAATAAAATTGCGCAGCCGTATCTGTTCCCGTCCGATGGTTTCGGATATCCGTTGATCCTGTTCGGAGGCCATCGCGTCCATGCTCAGCGCATCCATCTACCCGTGTAGACGACTGAGGAGATCAGATATTGTAGGAGCCAGGCTGGAAGTAAGGCCCCGTTCACTTCTTCTTACGGTAGGCCTCCATGATGGCCTGAAGGTGGTCCATTGTCGGCTGCAATTGCTTTGGATCGCGGCTGCAAGCCAGGAACACCGAACGCACGTCCAACCCTCCTTCAGACATACCCGCAAAGTAGTGATAATCCGCTGGGAGTGGCGGGCCACCGGGCTGCCCTGCAGCAGGAATGATCTGGGGAAGCCGGACCGCGTACATGCTGCCACCGGCGAGGACCTGGTGCTCATACCGCAGCAGCCAGACGCAGTTTCCCGACTCCTCCATGTAATTCGCCGAGACCACGGCCCATTGGCCGGCATCTTTGCCGGAAGGTTGTTGGCAATCCCAAAGCAACGCCTCTGGCACGTAACCTTCAGGCTCCGAGTAGCCATACTGATCGAGCAGAATCCGCTTCAGACCACGTTTCCGCGCAAATACCTCGACGTCAGGAAGGGCATGATTCCAGTCGAGGTTCGAATCGTTGACCAGAGCGTAGCCGGGACGTCCCATACCGAGCACGTTCACGTAAGGCAAGTAGTTCGGATAGGTTTGTATTGCAGTCACGATAGAGACCAGCGCCAGTGCAATCACGAGCCAGCTTCCGGCGCGAGCTAGCTGCGGTGTCGACGCGCGCAACCAGCCCAAAGCACGTGGGAGCGGAGCCAGCAGCAAAACCAGCAGCGCCAGCGCAATCGAGAAATGGCGAATGCTGATGTCCAACCGGTTGAGCATGCAGGCTGCGACGAAAACTGCCAGGGAAATCCATAGGCTGCGCCATCGCGCCTCCATCCCGGCGGGTATCGCAGATGGCACGGGGGACTGCCGTTTCACGAGCACCGCCACCGCGATCGCAACCAGCAGCAGCAAGAGAAACGTCAACTGCGATTTCAAGACGAACAACACAGGAAAATAGAACCAGACTCCATGCCCATAGGCGTGACCCAGGATGAAGGTTGGCCGGCTGCCCGCACTCAACGCAAATCCCAGTAGTCCTCGCAAGTAGATCCACAGTGGCATCAGCATTCGCCGTAGAATTGGCGAGGCAGGGAAGTGCGGGATGATTTGAAACGAGTCCGTCGGTTGATTCCACGAGAGAACCAAATACACGATGTAAACGAAGCAAGCGGCCCAGAGCGTGCCCTTCGCAAGGTTACGCCAAGCGCGCCTGCGCCAGCGTCGGAGTTCCAGCTTCTCGACCGGTTGCTCCGGTAGCCGCTTACAACGCAAGCTGAGCACAAATGCGATAAAGACGAAAAACAACAATCCCGACGAAAACTTGGACAACAAAGCGCCGCCCAGCGCCAGACCAAACTTGATAATTGTTCCTCGCGACGGAGATCGCCACATGTTGGGAAGCTGCCAAACTGTCAGCACCCAGAAGAGCGTAATAGCGATGTCAGTCAGCACCAGCGGTCCGAATGCAATGAACTCTGGCATGGTTATGAAGGCGGAGAGGCACAACAAGCCTCCCCATCCGCCTCCCAGCCTCGAGCCAAGAACACAGAGAACGAGCCCCAGTGCCAGGGTCATCATTAACATGGGCATGCGAGCCCAAAACACCGTCGGACGAGGATCGTTCCACCGCATGAGCAGCCAATCGCCAAATACCCATTCCCCCAAGTATTGGTTGAAAATCTTGCCGCTAAAAGTCCAGGAGAGATGGGAGTAGTCGGCGCGCACTCCGCGCAGGACCAGAGGCAATGCGGCTACCACCTTGGCCAGAGGAGGGTGCTCTTCGTTCATCCGCATGTCGAACTTCTGGAGGTAGCTCACCCCGGCGCCGATGTGAGCGACCTCATCAATGGCCGGAGATTCGGGTCTGGCCGCGCCACCTGCAAGTACCGCCATCAATGCAAGAAGCAATGCCGCGATCCCGCAGAGAATTCGAGGCGATTTCAATTTCTTTTAACCTCGCGAAAGGGACATGAGCCAGTCAAACTCGGCAGATGTCTCAGAACCCTGACTTCCTGAGACATGAACCGCAGCCAGGATTATAGTCAGCTCTGAATGTCATAACTGTGATGGTCGCCCCGGAGAGAAAGGCAGGACTCGCCCGAAAACAGCCGAGGCTGGGTCCACCGACCCACATGCCAATCGAAGTTTTTGGAGACTTGTCGCCCGAGAGGAAAAGTATGGTGCGCCCGGAGAGATTCGAACTCCCGACCTTCTGGTTCGTAGCCAGACGCTCTATCCAACTGAGCTACGGGCGCTAAATACAGGAATGTGTCGTGCGGTGAAAAGATTATAACGGAAACTTTTGTGGATCGCGAAATGGCCGGAGTACTCTGGGCGCGACGATCGGGCCCGCAAGATCCCGGGCATCGAGCAGGATTTTCCTCTGCGGCAGTTGTCATCGTCTGATCCTGGGACGAGAAGTGACTGGTCAGGCCGCACTTCCGACGTTTTTCAACAGGCAGTACGGCAAAAGCCTTGCGATGGAATCGCTTCCACGTAAACTTTGCTCGGGGATTGAGCAATTCCTACCTGCGGTAATTTGCACCATCCCTGCAATTTGTTGGCTTTGGGATTGGCCCGGGGAGTGCTATATATAGAAGCAGACGAAGTGGCGCGCAACGGGGCGTTTGAGAGAATAAACTTCGGCCAGAGGTTTTCTTGGACGCCCCTTGCATTACCAACTTTTCCGTTACCGCTTTATCCTGGCCGACAGCAGCCCTCCCCCAAAGTACTGCGCTGCTGGCCCTCCTTTTACTACTACCTAAATATCTAGCCAAAATCGCCTCGTCCCCGATCGTTCCTCTGTCCGGCGCGTAATGGGATGTCAGGCCGCGTCCAGCTCAGACTAGCTGCAGCTTCTCCTGCAAATCTATTCCTGCGCCTCGGAGCAATCCCGCAATCACCGGCTCCTTCATGCGGGACGCATCAAATTCCACCCGCACCGTTCGCTCTTTCTCGTTAAAACTGATTCGGCGAATGCCATAAACCTCGCGCACGCTGTCGATCGCGCGCATCTCGGCTTCCCCCGGGACGGCGGCGTAGCGGTATAGCACTTCCAGTTGTGTCATTCTGCTTTGTACCTCATGACTAAGATACAACAATCGAAACGCGCTTCGGCGTAATCTAATACAGCAGTCTAGTCGACTAAACTTCGAGCGAAATGTCCACTCCGGCCACGACCATAAAAGATCCGGTGTGCGGGATGAATGTCGATCCTGGCACGACCCGCCACGTCGTAGAACATTCCGGCAAGAAGTACTACTTTTGCTGCGGTTCCTGCGCCGAAAAGTTTGCGGCCGACCCTGCGAAATATCTGAGTTCTGGATCCAAGCCGAACCTGGTGACCTTAGGAATGCCGGCGTCCAAGCCTGACATTGGATCCAAAGCCAAAGACCTGGTTTGCGGAATGGATGTCAACCCTTCCACTGCCAAGTTCAAGGCCGAACGCGATGGCCAGTCATACTATTTCTGTAGCGCGGGCTGCCTGCAGAAGTTCAAAAGCGATCCCGCAAGATATCTGGCCACGCAGGCCAGCGCCGGGCGCGTCGTGCAGATTTCCACGCCTCCAAAGCCAAGAACGGCCGCGGACCCGAACCAGTACGTCTGCCCGATGTGCCCCGAGGTGAACGAGACCAAGCCCGGGCCATGTCCCAGATGCGGGATGGCGCTTGAACCTGAAAGCCCGGTTGCCGCTACGCGGACCGAGTACACCTGCCCGATGCATCCGGAGATCGTTCGACCCGGTCCGGGTTCCTGCCCAATATGCGGGATGGCCCTTGAGCCGCGCACCGTAACCCTGCACGATGAAGAAAATCCCGAACTGCGCGATATGACGCGCCGTTTCTGGATCAGTCTCGTCCTGACGGCGCCCCTGCTCATCGTCGCCATGGCTGACATGCTTCCCAGCATGCCGGTGCAGCATGCGTTGCCGGCAGGGTGGCTGCCGTGGTTAGAACTGATCATCGCCAGCCCGGTCGTCCTGTGGGGAGGCCTTCCATTCTTCCAGCGGGGTTGGACGTCGATCGTTAACCGCTCGACCAACATGTTCACCCTGATTGCGATGGGCACCGGCGTAGCCTACGGATTCAGTCTTATCGCAACGATTGCCCCGGGCATATTTCCCGCTTCGTTTCGTGAGATGAACGGGATCCCGCCGGTTTATTTCGAGGCCGCCGCATCCATCGTCACTCTCGTTCTTCTAGGACAGGTATTAGAACTCCGTGCCCGTAGCCGGACCGGAGCGGCAATCCGCGCGCTGCTCGACTTGGCTCCCAAAACTGCGCGCCTCGTATGTGACCCGCAGGAAACCGACATTCCCCTCGAACAAGTGAAGGTGGGCGACCGGCTTCGAGTAAGGCCGGGCGAGAAGGTCCCGGTGGATGGCGTCGTGGTCGAGGGCACCAGTTCGCTGGACGAATCGATGGTTACCGGCGAGTCGATCCCAGTCGAGAAGCAGCCAGGCAGTCATTTGATTGGCGCGACGGTGAATGGCACTGGTTCGCTCATCATGAGCGCCGAGCATGTCGGTAACGAAACGCTGCTCGCCCAGATTGTTCAGATGGTCAGTCAGGCCCAGCGCAGCCGGGCTCCGATTCAACGTCTGGCGGATCGCGTCGCTGCATACTTTGTCCCTGCTGTGATTGCCGCTGCGGCCTTAACTTTCATCGCGTGGAGCGTATGGGGACCACAGCCGCGGCTGGCGCATGCCGTAGTGAATGCGGTTGCGGTATTGATTATCGCGTGTCCTTGCGCTTTGGGTCTGGCCACGCCCATGGCAATTATGGTTGGCACCGGACGCGGCGCTCACGCCGGCGTTCTGATTCGCAACGCCGAAGCGCTGGAAATCCTGGAAAAGGTTGACACTCTCGTAATCGACAAGACCGGTACGCTCACTGAAGGGAAGCCCAGCGTTGAATCAGTAGCCCCGGTGTCCGGTATGAATGAATCGGAACTGGTGAGTTTGGTCGCCAGCCTTGAGCAGGGAAGCGAACATCCGCTTGCGGCCGCTATTGTGAACGCTGCCAAACAAAATCAGATCGCCCTGAAACCAGTCTCGGACTTTCAATCAGTCACAGGCCGGGGAGTGACTGGCACGGTAGATGGGAAGAAAGTCGCGGTTGGCAACGAGAAATTCCTTGCCGACCTTGGCGTGTCCCTGGCCCCTCTCGCCGAAAGCGCAGCCGATTTGCGCACCCGTGGGCAAATCGTGATCTTTGCCGCCTTCAACGGCCAGGCGGCGGGACTGTTGGGTATCGCTGACCCCATAAAGCCTTCCACGCCCCAAGCCATCCGCGATCTCCGAAGTGAAGGCCTCCGCATCGTCATGCTGACCGGTGACAGCAGCAGCACGGCACAGAACGTCGCCCGCAGCCTGGGTATCGACGAATTCGAAGCGGAAGTTCTGCCCGACCGTAAATCGGAAGTGGTCAAACGCCTGCAGTCGCAGGGACGCATTGTGGCGATGGCTGGAGACGGAATCAACGACGCCCCCGCACTCGCGCAAGCCAATGTCGGGATCGCCATGGGTACCGGCACGGACGTGGCTATGGAGAGCGGCGGTGTGACTTTGGTGAAGGGCGACCTCGCGGGAATAGTACGTGCCCGCAAACTGAGCCGCGCCACCATGCGCAATATCCGCCAGAATCTGTTTTTCGCATTTATCTATAATTCCATCGGCGTACCTATCGCGGCCGGTGTCCTGTATCCGTTCTTCGGATTGCTTTTAAGCCCCATACTCGCCGCTGCCGCCATGAGTTTCAGTTCTGTCTCGGTCATTACCAATTCGCTTCGCTTGCGGAAAGTGCAGCTATAACCGAGTTCTCCAGCTCTGCAAGCTGGAAATGGTTCAAGCCCATCGGTACCCAAGCCACTAATTGACAGTGCCGTGCATCTCCTCAACAATGTGTACTACACAATACAATTCAACTTGGGGAGATTGATCATGGCGGACGAAGGCGCACCTGTAGCCGAAGTTCATTCTGCGGCGGAAGGCTCGGCGGGCAAGTGGATACTGCTGATACTTGCTATCGCTTATGTGGGCGGTTCGTTGTATTTCATGTTCACCTTACGCACCCGTCTGGACGACATCGGCAAACAGCAGACCGCCAGCGATGCCCAGGTTGCCAAGCTCAGTGATCGTATTCAGTCGGCCGAAGCCGATTCGGAAGCCCTTGCCAAACAGCTCGGCATGACCAAGAAAGACCTGGCCGACCGTTCCGCCGAGCTGCAACGCCAACAGCGCGCCGCCGTGCAAAAGCTCTCTGAGGAGCAGAAACAGCAAATCAGCGCCGTTTCCGGTGACATCAACAGCGTCAAGACCGACGTTGGAGGCGTCAAATCCGATGTGGCTTCCACCAAGGCTGATCTGGCTGCGACTCAGGCCAAACTACAGAGCACCATCGGCGACCTCGGCATGCAGAGCGGTTTGATCGCCCATACCCGCGACGATCTTGAGGTTCTGAAGCACAAAGGCGACCGCAACTACTTCGAATTTACCTTGATGAAGGGCGCCAAGCCGCAGCCGGTTTCGACCATCTCGTTACAGCTCAAGAAAACCGATCCCAAGCGTGGCAAGTTCACCCTGAACGTTACGGCAGACGACAAGACCATCGAGAAGAAGGACCGGAACATCGCTGAGCCAATCCAGTTTTATAGTGGTCGCGACCACCTGCTTTTCGAACTGGTTGTGTGGTCAGTCGACAAAAAGTCTGCAGTAGGCTACTTGAGCTCGCCGAAAGGGGCCCCGGCCGCCGTGACGCCCGGCGAATAATGTTTCCCGGTACTCACGTCCTTATCGGAATCGTCCTGCGTACCTTCGTGGTGTACGCAGTGGTGTTGGCAGGTGTTCGGCTGAGCGGCAAGCGCGAAGTTGGTCAGATGACTCCCTTCGATCTGACGCTTCTCTTGCTAATCAGCAATTCGGTCCAGAACGCGATGACCGGTCCCGACACGTCGCTCGTGGGGGGAGTTGTTGCGGCGGCTACGCTGCTGGTTTTGAACTACCTGATTGCGGAGGTCTCCGGAGGGAACCGCCGCTTTCGTAAATTCATTCAAGGCCAACCCAGCTTGCTCGTTCACGATGGCCAAGTCATCGAGTCGCACATGGCGAAAGAGCACGTCAGCATGGACGAACTCCATCGCGCCCTGCGCGAGCATGGCATTAGCGGTTGCCACGACGTCGCGCTCGCCGTGCTCGAAGTGGACGGATCGATCAGCTGCCTGAAGTACGACGAAATCAAACCCGATGCCAACACCCACCTGGCTCGGCGGAAGTTCATCCAGAAACATCAATAAGAGCCTGGGTTCTGTGTCCACGCCGGCCACAATCAGACGCTGATCTGCGGGCTTTTTACTTCGTCAGCACCAGCGGAATCGGCTGATCATAAGGCTGAATCGTCACCGTCAACGACTTTCGATTTGCGAACGCGTCGGGCAGCACCGGAAATGTCACTACGATCGTTCCCGCCGTTTGCCCTCCCGGCAGAATCTTGGTTTCGGCTTTCAGCGGATCGAGCGCATGTTGCTTCAGGTCGGGAAATGCCTGGAAGTATCGATCGAAGTCCACAGCCGAAGCCGGCTGGTCCGTAAACTTGCCGCTTGGAGTTTCTAGAGTCGCTTCGATGGTATGAATCCAATAAGGCTTCTCGCCATGATTCGTCATCGAGACGTTGATGGCGACCATTACCGAATTCTGGTTGGGAATCTCCACCGACGAAATTTCGCCGATTGCTCCGCTTGCATTTGAGACCGAACGCTGAGTCAAGGCATAAATAAAAAAACCTAGCACCACCGCAACAATCGCAATGGCCAGCACAGTGATTGGCGGAAGATTTTTCTTTGCAGTGCCGAACTCCTCTCCTATGTCGAACGGAGTGGGAGCAGATGCGGAATCGCTTGGTACCCCAGATGCCGGAAGTTCCGGGTGGATTTCATCAGCCATGGCAGCCTGATTGTACTGCGTTTCATCGCCAACCTGTAAGCAGAGCGCGGACCACGGGTTCTTGCCCTGCAGGGAAGTCATGCAAGCAGCCCCCTAGGACCAGTCGTGCTTCATCGCCTTCGCGAACTGTGATACCGGAAGGGTATTCAGCACATCTTCTCTAGTTAGCCCGGCCCTCCTCGCTTGCATCACTCCGTACCGGATTTTGTCCAAATGCGACGTGTGGTGAGAGTCCGTGTTGATCACGATCTTTCCCCCATACTGCTTAGACAGTCGCAGATGACGGTCGCACAGATCGAGCCTGTCTGGATACGCGTTCAGTTCCATGGCGACTTTGCTTCGTGCCGCGGCTTTGAGCACTGCGTCCACATCGAACTGATAGGCGTCGCGCCTCAGGAGCAATCGGCCGGTAGGATGCCCGATGATCGAGGTATTGGGATTACTGACCGCCTTCAGCAATCGGTCGGTCATCTCCTCGGAACTCTGGTTGAAGTGGGAGTGAACACTGGCGATTACCAGGTCCATCTGTTCGAGAACCGAGTCCGAGAGGTCGAGCGAACCGTCTGCCAGGATGTCCACTTCAATACCCGCAAAGATCGTAATGCCTTCAATCTGATCATTGGCGGCGCGGATACGTTTGATGTGCTCCACTGCGCGAGCGTCGTCAAGCCCGTTAGCAAAGGCCAGGTTCTTGGAATGGTCGGTGATTGCCATGTACTTGTACCCGTGGGACCGCGCTGCCTCCGCCATTTCTTCGATGGTGTTCCGCCCGTCGGTCTCTACGGTATGCATGTGCACATCACCCTGCAAATCAGACTGCGTGATCAACTGAGGAAGCGAGTTGGACGCGGCGGCGTCGATCTCTCCAAGATTTTCCCGTAGTTCCGGAGGAATGTAAGCTAGTCCCAACTTGGCGTAAATTTCCTCTTCGGTCTTGCCAGCCACGGGCTTGTTGGTCTCGAGTTCCGCCAGGCTGTACTCGCTCAACGTATAGCCCATCTTCAACGCCCGTTGGCGGAGAGCGACGTTGTGAGCTTTGCTGCCGGTGAAGTACTGCATAGCCGCCCCAAACGATTCTGGAGCGAGCAGGCGTACATCTACCTGCATGCCGCCACGCAGCCGGAAGCTGACCTTGTTGTCGCCCTGGGCGATGATCTCCATCAAACCCGGAAGCTTGACGATGTGCTGAATTAGCGCTTGGCGCTCCGCATCATCGCAACAAGCCTTTCCGGTGACGAGAATGTCGAGGTCGCCAACCGTTTCGCGTCCTCGGCGCAGAGAGCCGGCTGGAGTAATCTTCTCTATTCCCGGGTATTCGCGTAGATGGTCCGCAATCTTGCCGGCCTGCACTTCTGCCGCGTCGATCAGAAAGCGTCCGCCAATCCGGCGGTAGTCTTCCAACGCCTTCAGCAGTTTCTGTTCTTGTTTCTCACCCATGCGCGGCAGGATGCGAATCTTTCCCTCGCGCGCCAGTTTCTCAACCCCTTCGACGTCGCAAACCTGGTAGGCACTCCAAATCAGCGCGATCGTCTTGGGCCCGAGTCCCTGGATCTTCAGCAGGTCAAGCATGGAGGGACGATACTTGCTCAGCATCTCAGCGTGCAGCGTGAGCTTCCCGTCCTTAAATATTTCCTGAAGGTTGTTGAGCATGCCCTTGCCGATGCCGGGAATGGCTAGAACCTTCTTCGGCTCTCCGATCAATTCGGAGATTTGTTGTGGTTGGGCTTCGATGGCTTCCGCTGCATTGCGATAGGAACGGATGCGAAATGAATCCGCACCGTCGATCTCCAGCAGATCAGCGGTTTCGTACAAAATTCCCGCGATGGCTTTGTTGTCCATGCGGAATCCAGATTAGCGGAGAAGTAGCTAAAGCGGAAGCGGGGTAGCCACACCCTGGGACTCTCCTGGAGACACACTCCTCCCTCAGGTGAAAAAGCTTCGCTGCAAAGCGCCAAGAACTAGGATCCGAGTACTTAAGGAGTCCTGGCTAGGCGGCGCCTCTTGTGACATTGGCAGCTTGCGGTCCCTTGGGTCCCTGGGTGATCTCGAACTCGACGGGGTCACCCTCTTGCAGGCTCTTGTAGCCTTCGGCAGTTATCGCACTGTAATGAACAAAGACATCTGCCCCATTGTCTCGGCCGATAAAGCCGTAGCCTTTTGCGTTGTTAAACCACTTGACAGTACCTTTCAGACGTTCCACTCTTACGCCCCCTGTAGGCACGAGCTTTCAATGCGTACACGTGCCTCCCGTTGTCTGCCATTGTGGGGCGATAATTTCCTGGATGTCAAGGATGGGGATCACAGACAGGAACTATTTCTTGTTTTTCCGATGATATTCGTTGAACCAAAGCACGCCGGAAATGGTCTTTCCATCCAATACCTTGCCGGCCATGATCATCTCGACAGTTTTCCTGAGAGGAAAGAATCTTGTCTCGATCGATTCGTCTTCTTCGGGTTGAGCTTTCCCGGCGCGCAAATCGGTCGCCAGGTAGACCGACATAGTTTCCGCAACAAAACCAGGGCTGGCGTAGTAGCGAAGTACTCGCTTCCAGCGCCGGGCCGAAAATCCCGTTTCCTCCATGAGTTCACGCTTGGCTGCGACCAGTTCATTTTCTCCCTCGTCGATACGGCCGGCACAAAGTTCCCAGAGACTCTGCTGTGCAGCGTGTCGATATTGGCGCACCAACAGGATCTGCGGCTCTCGCTGTGTCTCGTCCACGGCCATCACAACCACCGACCCGGTATGACGAACCACGTCGCGTCGGCCCTGGATACCAGAAGGTTCTTCGACGTAGTCGGTCGTGACCCAGAACGCTGGTCCGCGATAAACCTCTTTGCTGGAGAGAACCCGAGCTTTGGTGGACTTACGAGGCGATTTCGGCATGTCTCCAATATATAGCGATCAGAGCCGGAGTTGGGTATGCCCCCTCCGGACTTTGCCGCGCCTCCTTGCGGGCTGTTATGCTGCCCGCAATGGCAGCTAAACCTTCTATCGCGATAATCGGCCCAGGGCGGCTTGGCACCGGCCTCGCTTTGGCCTTGAGCAGAGCGGGATATTCGGTGAAGGAGATCGTCTCGCATGCCGGAGCTGGTTCAAAACGGAAGGCCGCGAGATTGGCACGTGAGGTTGGCGCGCGAACAGCGGTATTTCCTAAAGATCGCCTCAAATCCGATGTGGTATGGCTGTGTATTCCCGACCGCGAGATATCAAAAGTGGCAACAGAGCTGGCCGCCAAGAGGCTGTGGAAAGGCGATTTTGCCTTTCATTCCAGCGGGGCGCTGGCAAGTGATGAGTTGCAGGCTCTGCGTAGGCAAGGCGTGCCGGTCGCTGCGGTGCATTCCTTGATGACATTTGTGGCAGGATCGAATCCTGAGTTGGAGGGAGTGCCGTTCGGTCTGGAGGGCGATTCCGAAGCTCTAAAGGCCGCGCGCACGATCGTGCGCAACTTGGGTGGGAATTCATTTGTCCTGGCCAAGGAATCGAAGGCCGCGTATCACGCCTGGGGAGCTTTTTTGTCACCGCTGCTCGTGGCACTCCTGGTAGCGTCGGAGCAAGTAGCGGGTCTCGCAAGCATATCCCAGGGCGACGCGCGCAAGCGAATGATTCCGATCCTGAAGCAAACTCTACAGAATTACGCTGCTCTTGGTCCGGCCGGCGCATTCAGCGGCCCGCTGGTGCGCGGTGATGAACAGGTGGTGCGGCGGCATTTGAAAGTGCTGAAGAAAGTTCCCGAGGCACGCGAGGCCTATGTCGCATTAGCCCGGCTCGCCCTAAAGCGCTTACCTGTTCAGCGGCGCAGGCGGCTTGAAGAAGTCTTGGGAGCTTAACGTCGTACTTCACTCTTCACTGATGGTCGAAAGCAACTCTGCGCACGAAGAGACGCATAGGTCGGGATTGTAAGAGAGCAATTCTTCGGCGGGAAAGATCCCAGTGCACACGGCAACAATGTTGGCTCCTGCCGATTGAGCGGCCTTAACATCTTCGGGGGTGTCCCCGAAAAAGCAAACCTTGGCGCCAGCACCAGCTTTCAGCCGAGCCTGACGAACTCCTTCGGCGAAGACGTCCGCACGGTATTCACGCTGATCGCTGAAACATCCGAAACTGAAAAATCTTCGCAGACCGGCGGCTTCGACTTTGTGCCATCCCACCGATTCCAGATTGCCGGAAGCAACGCCCATCAATTTTCCCGTCGCCTGCAGTTGCTCCAGCACTGCGGGAATCTGGGAGCACACGCTGGGCATAATCTCGTCCGCCCGTTGAGAAACCTCACGGCAGATCACCGCCAGCGCGGCCGGCAGTTTCGCCTCGAATGTCTCACTCGATACCCCCGCGCGATGTAGCGCCGCCCGCAATATTCCGAGATCGGTTTTTCCGTGATAAGCGATCCCGTCGATAGTGGTCACAACGCCATAAATCTCCAGCATGGCGTGGTTGAGAGCGTTGTAGTGAATGCGATCCTTGGTAACGAGCAGTGTGCCATCGATATCGAACAGGTAGGCGTCAGCGTCAGTCCAGCGAAATCCGTTTGCAGGCATAGGAAAAGAGATTCGAGTTTTCAGTTACAACGCGATTCTCGATGTTCCAAACAACTCGAAATACAAAACTCAGGAACCGGAAAGTGACCTTAACTGATCATGAGCCGTTTGATGTCTCTTGCTCTGCCAGTATCTTCGTCGCAGTCGACCACAATCGCACACAGGCGTACGTCCCCAGTGGCGGCTTCAAACCGGGTTGGCATGTTACTCAGAAATTTTCCCACAACAAGTTCCTTCTTCACTCCGATCACGCTGTCATAGGGACCGGTCATGCCCACGTCCGTGATGTACGCAGTTCCTCCCGGCAGAACTCGCTCGTCGGCAGTCGGTACATGGGTATGAGTGCCAACCACGACGGTCACTCGTCCATCAAGATGCCATCCCAAGGCGATCTTCTCCGATGTGGCCTCGGCGTGGAAATCCACCAAAATAACTTTTGCCTTGACGCCTTTGATCAATTGATCGGCAAGACGGAAAGGATCGTCATTTGAAGTCATGAACACCCGGCCCTGCAAGTTAATGACAGCGTACTGCAGATTTCCTTTGTTGCCGTCGTAAACTCCCCAGCCGGGCATTCCGGGAGGGTAATTCGCGGGACGCAAGATACGGTGAGCCGGGCTGTAAGGGTTGCCGTTCTCCGATTCGAAGTACTCGATGAGCTCCCGCTTGTCCCACACATGATTGCCTGTGGTGATTACGTCGATGCCCAGTTCGAATAGTTCCTCCGCGAGTGACGGAGTAATCCCGAAACCGGCAGCGGCATTTTCTCCGTTGGCGATGATTACGTCGATCTTGTGTTCCGATACCAGGCCGCGTAGCCGGTCTTTGACAATATTCCGTCCGGGCCTGCCGAAGATGTCACCAATAAAAAGTATGCGCAAACTTAATCCGTGGGTCGCCTGAAGTTGATGTTTTCGCGGGGCGAACTTTCGATGGTAACACGCTGGCTGTGGCCTTGTGGACGAGGTCGTCCCCGCCGATGGAGATGGGAAATTGTGGCTCTAAGGTTCTAAGTCCGCGGTCTTAAGGAAATCGTAATTTCCCGGAGGATTCAGCGTCAGCCCATGAACGCGCCGCGACGCAATCAGAACATTATCGAGATACCAGAGATTGATATAAGGAACATCCTGTGCGACAGCCTGCTGAAGTTCGGCGTACAACCGCTTGCGCGTCTCCAGATCAAGCTCCGAGCGAGCCTGATCGATCAGCGCATCCACCCGCGGATTCGAATAGTAGGTACGATTCGCGCCGTGGGGAGAAAACTTCGAAGAATGAAAGACATACTCAAAAATGTCCGGATCTTCATTGCCTCCCACCCAGCGCAGTGAATGGAGTTGATACTCTCCCCGCGTGACGTCCGAGAAAAACGTCGCAAATTCGAAGGTGCGAATGTCGAGCGCAATTCCGACGTCGTGAAGTTGTTGCTGGAGCACTGCCGCCATCAGCCGTGTGCTCTCCTCGGTCGAAGTCTTGAATGTCAGATGGAATCGCACGCCGTTCACTTCTGGATATCCGGCCTGGTCCAGCAGTTCTCGTGCCTTCCCCGGATTATGTTCGTAATGTGGAACATCGCCGTCGTAGGCCCAACTCTCTGGCGGAAGCAGGCTATAAGCCGGACGGGCGAAGTCGCGCATCAGGTAATGAATGAAGGGCTGGCGATCGACGGCATAAGCAATCGCCTGACGCACGCGGATATCTTTGAGAACGGGATCCCGGGTATTGAAGGCCAGGTAAGCCAAAACCGTGCCCGGTGCGTGCAGAACCTGCAGTCGCGAGTCTCGTTCGATGGTCAGAACCATGTCGCTGGTCAGGGCATTGATCGCGACATCGGCACTTCCTTTGCGCAGTTCAAGAGCGCGGGTCGTAGCGTCGGGTACCACAATGAAACGTACCCGTGGAGCGTGAGCCTTCTCTCCCCAGTATTGGTCGTTACGTTCAATGATGACCTCTTTGTCCTGTTCGGCGCTGACAAAGGAAAATGGTCCTGACCCAATCGGGTGCTGGCTCAGTTCCGCCCCACTCCCAAAGGGAACGATCCCCATGGCTCCATCCGACAAATTCCACAACAATGTGGCGAACGGCTCTTTGAGATGAAAGGTGACTGTGTAATCGTCCGGCGCTTCGATATGATCCACGAACTGGTAGGCAGCCGATTTCGTGCTCCGGATTTTTCCTTGCAGCAGCGAATCGAAAGTCCACTTCACGTCTCGCGAAGTGAGCGCCTGTCCATTGTGAAACTTCACTCCGTGATGCAAATGGAAGATGTAGGTCTTGGGATCTGGAATCTCCCATCGCTCTGCCAACCCTGGCTCGACATTTAAACGGTCGTCGCGTGTCAGCAAGTCGTCGAACAGGAGGTCGTCGATACGTTCTGACTGAGCATCCAGGCCGACCCGCGGGTCAAGATTCGTGGGGCTGCTCTCAATGATCATGACCAGCGTATTGGGGTCGGGCTTGGCAGAGCAGGAAACCAGAAGGCAAATGTTCAACAGCACCACAACGACTGGAAGAAAATTCCGGGCAGCCCCGCTGCAAAACGGATCAGACATAGGAGATTTTTCCCAGGATCGCAGGGTGTGTCGCGCCCGTGGCCGAGGGCAGGTTGGAAGGTTTGCGGTTCCAGGTTTGGTATGCCAACAGAGCGAAAGCGGCGGCTTCCTTGGCTTCCGCAGGCAACCCGAATTCGTCGGTTGCCCGTACCTGCAAGCCCAATGGAAGTAGTTCGTTGACCAGCATCGCCATGAGCGTCGGATTCTTCGCACCTCCACCCGAGACGATGAATTCCTCAAAGCGCGTGCGTTTCCTAACCACAAATTCGCGCAGAGCCAATGAAACCGACATCGCTGTGAGAGCCGTCGCCGTAGTAACGACGTTCTTGCGATCGGTACGTCCGCACTGCCGAATAAAGTCATTGGCGAATTCCCGCCCAAACTCTTCGCGCCCTGCTGTCTTCGGGGGCTTGCGATGGAAGAAGGACTCGCGCAAGGCCTCCTGTACCACACGCTCGATGACCGTGCCTGACGCCGCGACCTCGCCATCTTTGTCATAGCGTTCGCCGTAGAGACGTTCCATCACCGCGTCGATGACCATGTTTCCCGGACCTGTGTCAAAAGCCAGAATTTGATCTGGAGTACCCCCGCCAGGAATCGCACTGATATTGGCGATCCCTCCGATGTTCTGCACGATGCGCCCGATCTTCGCGTCCCGGTAGAGCATGTAGTCAAGAAAAGGCACAAGCGGCGCGCCTTTTCCGCCAGCCGCCATGTCAGCGGGACGGAAGTCCGAGACCACCGGAACGCCGACTCTGGCCGCGAGAATAGAGCCGTCCCCGGTTTGCCAAGTGACCGCTACCTTCCGGTCGAGGAATCGGTCGGCTTCGCCTTGGTGATAAATCGTCTGTCCATGGCACCCCACCAGGTCGGCTTTCAGCTTGAATTGTTTTTGGGTGGCGAGCACCGCTTCGGCATAGAGTTCGGCCAAAATAAAATTCAATCTCGCCAAATCGGCCACACTGGCGCGGGTAGAGTTCATCGCGGTAAGAACAAAACGACGAACGTCCTCCGGATACGGAAACTCGGCATGGCCCAGGAAGCTGAATTGAGGCCACTCAGCATTGCGACCCCGACGAGGCGCAAGCCGAACCAACGCGACGTTAATGCCGTCAGCGGACGTTCCACTCATCACTCCAGCGACAATCATGCTTCAGCCTGTCCGGGGATCGAGCCGAGACGTACTTGCTCATTGAATTCCCATAAGCGCCGCGAAAGTTGCTCGATCTGTGCCGTGCTGGGAGCCGCGGCCGCGCGTTTCAGTTCGCTCCGTCTGTTTTTGAACATTAAGATTCGTCGCACAGCCTCCTTCACTCTGCTGGCAAACTTAGAATTGCGCTCGGTTTCCTTGATCAGCTCTTCATAAGCTTGCGTGACGTACTCCTCTTGGTGGCAAATCAAACACAGATCCCCGCCGGCACGAATATGTTCGACAGCGGCCTTTTCGATGGGTGCAGCCTTCAGAACCCCTCCCATTTCCAGATCGTCGGAGACCACCAGTCCACGATAGCCGACCTTCTTGCGCAGCACATCGGTAATCCACTTCTTCGATAGCGAAGCAGGAATTGCGGACTTGGTGACATGCGCGTACGCGGCGTGCCCTATCAGAACCATAGGTGCCACGGTACGCAATAACCGGTAGGGAACAATGTCCTCTTTCCAGAGTTTCTTCCACGATTTGTTAACAGTCGGCAGCTCGTGATGAGTATCCAGGTTCGCCTCACCAAGACCGGGAAAATGTTTGATGGCGCCAATCACTTGAGACGATCGCAATCCCGCGAGAAATTCACGGCCATAAAGAGCGGCCTTTGCAGGATCATCCGATACCGCGCGAGAACTCATCACGGTTCGCGAAGCTTCGAAAGCTAGATCGACCACAGGAGCGAGATCGAGATTAAAACCCAGCGCGCGGCAGTTGGCGCCGATGATCTGACCATGTTTGCGGAACAGCTTGCGATCACCCGTGGCGAAGACTTCGGCAGCAGACGCCGTAGGTCCGATGGCGGAGCGGAAGCGGTCCACTCGTCCGCCTTCCATATCGACCGCCGTAAACATTGGTCCCGACGATGTTGCTCGGCAATCCTTGAGCAATCGATAGGTCTGCTGAGCGCCGACGATATTGCGCCCAAACAGGATCACGCCCGCGGGACGGACTCGCTGCAGCAGAGCCTTGAGTCGCGGCGAAACCTCGGTGCCATCAAACCCTATGATGAGGAGTTGACCGATACTCGCATTCAGGTCGGTAGTTGCCTTACGTGTTGCCATGGAATTCAATTCGTTCCTATTGAACCTGCGACTTCAGTTCCGCCAGCAGATTCAGAGCTTCGAGAGGTGTCAGCCGGTTGAGGTCGATCTCACGTAGCCTTTCCAGAACCGGTTGCGAGAGGGGCGTGAAGATTGTAAGTTGTGCGGGACGCGGCGGGCGCGATTCGTCGCTGGCAAGATGATCTGTCAGTCGCTGCTCCGCGCTCTCATGCTCGGCCAAAACCTCGCGGGCCCGGTCGATGACTTCAACCGGCAGCCCGGCCAGTTTCGCCACTTCGATTCCGTAGCTCCGATCGGCGGCGCCCGGCTGAACTTTGCGGAGAAACACAATTCCCCCCGGAGTTTCTTTCACGGAAACGTGGTAGTTCTTCACTCCCGAAAGGCGGTCGGCCAATTCGGTCAGCTCAAAATAATGAGTTGCAAAAAGTGTCTTAGCACGGGTCCGTGCATGAATGTATTCCACGGCTGCCCAGGCTATTGCCAGACCGTCGTAAGTCGAGGTGCCGCGGCCAACTTCGTCAAGAAGAATCAGGGATCGCGTTGTCGCGGTGTGCAGAATCGCCGCCGTTTCGGTCATTTCAACCATGAAGGTGGAACGTCCGCGAGCCAGGTTATCGCTGGCTCCGATTCTGGTGAACACCCGATCCACGATACCCAAACGCACGGAGGTCGCCGGCACGAACGATCCCATCTGCGCCAAAATAACCATCAGCGCCGTCTGCCGAAGGTAAGTGGATTTGCCTCCCATATTCGGACCGGTCAAGACCAGAACCGTATGCGTCGTCGAATTCAAGTAGAGGTCGTTGGGGACGAAACGATCGCTGAATCCAGCCAAATCCTGTTGTTCAATGACCGGATGGCGTCCACCAAGAATCTCGAGATCTGAACTGTCATCGAATTTCGGTCGAGCATAGTTCCGCAATACCGCAATATGCGCGAGAGACCCCAGAACATCTACCTCAGCCAGAGCTAGCGCCGTCTGCCGAATTCGCTTGGCCTCTCCGGCGATACTCGAGCGCAAGTCGGTAAAGATCCGGCGCTCGATTTCCACGATCTTTTCCTGCGCATCCAGAATCTTCGACTCATACTCTTTAAGTTCCGGAGTCGTAAAGCGCTCCGCATTCACCAATGTCTGCTTGCGTTCGTAATCGCCGGGAACCAGCTGCAGGTTTGCTTTGGAGATCTCAAAATAGTAGCCGAAAACGGAATTGAACTTTATCTTCAGCGACGAGATGCCAGTTCGTTGGCGTTCCCGCTGCTCAATCTGCGCCAAATATTGCTTGCTGTTGCGGCTTAGGTCGCGCAATGTGTCGAGCTCAGCATCAACTCCGCCTTGAATCACCCCGCCATCGCTGAGCGAAAGCGGAGGCTCGGATATGACGGTGCTGTCGATCTTCTGTTGTAAGTCCTGCAAGTCGTCGATAGCCGAATGTAGAGCTGTGAGCCGATCCGTCGAAAAGCGAGCCAGGGCACCTCGTAAACTCGGAAGCTTGCGAAGGGAAGCAGACAAGGCCAAAACGTCGCGCGGATTCGCGGTCTCAAGCGTGACGCGACTCAGCAGGCGTTCGAGGTCGAGTATCCCATCCAGCGCCCTTCGCAGCTCTTCGCGAGCCATCAGGCTCTTTGTCTGCGCCTCAATTGCGTCGAGCCGAGAGTCGATTTCATTGACGTCAATTGAAGGGCGAAGCATCCATGATCGCAACAGGCGTTTGCCCATCGGCGTAATTGTTGCGTCCACCGACCGAAATAAAGTCACAGCTGAGTCGGAGGAAGCAAACAACGGTTCGATCAGTTCCAGGTTACGAACCGTGACCGCGTCCAGCACCAGGCAGTCCTGCCGCTCGTAGAAGCCAATCCGATCGACATGATCTAGAGTTCCGCGCTGGGTGGAGCGAACGTAATGCAGGATGGCCCCTGCGGCCGAAGCCGCTGCCGGCTTCCCCGATAGCCCGAACCCTTCAAGCGAAAGCACACCAAAATGATTTTCCAGCAAAGGAATGGCATGATCTGGAGAGAATATCCAGTCATCCAAGGGGGTCTCCGCCCACGGCGAACCGTCGGATCGTGGTCGAGGAGCGATTCCCGGAAGCGGTTGCCGCTCACGAGTTTCAAACAGCGGAGCCGACGATCCGTAGAGCAGTTCCTTTGGCCGCAACTGCTGAAGTTCATCCTGAATGCGAGCGGCAGCGGTTTCGCCGGAAAATTCCGTGGCGCGAAACTCGCCGGTGGATAGATCGAGCGCCGCGAATCCCACCCGATCGCCGGTCTGAGCAACCGCCGCTAAGAAGTTATTTTCCTCGGAACTCAAAGTCGAGTCCGATGCGGTTCCCGGCGTCACGACACGGGTTACCTCGCGGCGAACCAGCTTCTTGGCAATCTGCGGATTCTCCATCTGCTCGCAAATCGCAACCTTGAAGCCCTTGCGGATGAGTTTAGTGATATAACCTTCCGCCGCGTGATACGGCACGCCACACATCGGTACAGCGATACCTTTTTCTTTGTTGCGAGACGTTAAAGTAATTTGCAACTCTCGCGCCGCCAACACCGCATCGTCAAAGAAAAGCTCATAGAAATCCCCCAGGCGGAAGAACAGCAGAGCCGTAGGATGATCTTTTTTGATGGCGGCATACTGCCGCATTAGCGGAGTGGAGGGTTCATTCATGTAGGCGGGCTTCGCGCGGATTATAACAAAGGGCGCGCTGTGGTTCGCGCCAGGAAATGCCAGTTGACGGCATTGCCGTGAGGTGTTTACCTACTCGCTATGGAGCTTAGAAAAGACCCTATTACGCGCTCGTGGGTGATTACAGGCGATGACGTTGCCGAGGTTGCGCCGCGTTCCGAAACGTCATGCACTCTCTGCGCCGACTCTACGGCTGCGCTGCAAGTCGTTGCCAGCGTCTCCGGCGCGGGTGCAGCTTGGTCAGCCCGTTCGGTAGTGCATCCCACTGCGCTTTACCACGTCGAAGGCGAGGCCTCGCGCCGGGGCGATGGGATTTACGATCGCATGCGACCCATCGGGGCACACGAAGTGCTGGTGGAGAATCCGCGGCACGATCGCCAATTATGGAACGCCAGCGGTCCCGAAATTGAGCAATTTCTTTTGCTGGTTGCGCAACGCATACAAGACCTCAAAAAAGATTCCCGGTTGAAGTACGTCAGCGTATTCAAGAATCATGGAGTGACGGCGGGACAGGAGTTCGATCACCCGAATTCTCAGCTCACCGCAACCACGTTTGTTCCCCGGCGAGTGTTGTACGAACTGCGGGCCGGGCGCGAGTATTTCGAAGCCAAGGAACGCTGCGTATTTTGCGACATTATCGCGCAGGAAATGCGCCAGGATCTGCGGCTTTTGGAAGTCCGTGGCGATTTCATTGCCACTTGCCCGTACGCGCCGCGCGTGCCTTACGAGACCTGGATCTTACCTCGTACTCACGAAGCCGCCTTCGAACGGTTCAGTGTGAACCGTTCCAGCAACCTGCAGGACCTTGGCGTCCTGTTGCGCCGTACCCTGCAGAGAATCCGCACCATAACCGAGGATTTTCATCTCGTACTGCACACCTCTCCCAATAGCAAGCACGGTTCCGGGACGCTCGGTTATTGGAAGACAATCGACGAGGACTATCACTGGCACATCGAAATCATGCCGATCCTACGGGCGAAGGCCAAGTCGTACACCTTTAAGGAAGTTTATTATTCCCCCATCACCTCAGAGACGGCCGCCAAACGGCTGCGGGAAGCCAAAATCGACGTCTAGCCCCGAGTTCCTATGGCTCTTCGACGCATCAAGACTTACACCGGCGGCCAGGGATACGTTTACGAATACTATTTTGTCGGCAAACGTTCAGCCCTCAAGGAAGGCCCCGAATCTCCGGCGACAGAGTTTGTCTTCGATGTAAGTTCGAACCGGAAAACGAAGTTTGCAGTCAGTGTCTTCTTGCCGATTGATGTCACGGCAACTTGGGAGGCGAAGCACGGCCGCAGCTTGAGCGACGCGGAACAATACGGAGCGGTCAAAATGCGATTATTCCGGGCGTTCGACGAGCTTGAGGACATGCTGAAAGACGGAAGACGGTTGCGCCTGGAGGCTGGTGTTCTTGAAGAACTACTGGAAACGTTGGGAGTACAGTAGATTCGCCGCACTGGAGCGATGGTTCGATGCCTGTGTGATCTGCATCACATCGGTTCGTGATAAGGCCCGCTGCCCGCTGCTTCGTTTCCAGTGCAGACTATAATCACCTCGGGTGGGATTTACCAGGGGACGCTAAACTTCATCATGTCTATACTTTGGCTGCGAATCGCGCTGGGTTGTTACACCTTGGGTTTGCTTTATGCCCTGGTGGCTTTGACTCGTACCAGCGAGACGCTCAGCAAAATCGCTTTGCATGCCGCCTACCTCGGCATGGTTTTCCATTTTGTTTCCTTGACAGAAGCTTTTCTCGCTTCAAGCCAGGTAGCCTTGGCTTCGGTTCATAACGCCGAATCGGTCCTCGGCTTTCTCATCATGGTCGTCTTTATGCTGATCTACGCAATTTATAAGACGACCTCGCCTGGCATCATCGTGTTTCCCGTGGTATTTCTGTTGACCTTCATCTCAGCCAGCGGCGAGGCGCCCTTCCTGATTACTTCCTCCGGCATGCGGATGGGATGGCTCTTTGCCCATATCGCCCTCATCTTCACCGGATACGCGGCGCTCATTTTGAGCTTCGTGGCAAGTCTTCTCTATCTCATCCAGGAGCGAGCGCTGAAGTCCAAGAACTCTTCCGGAATGCTCACCCGCCTTCCGGCGCTTGAAACGATCGACGAGATCGGCTTCCGTTCGCTGCTGCTGGGTTTTCCCTTCATGACGCTGGGCCTGATCGCTGGAACGGTGGTGGCACAGGCGCGATTCGGAAGGATTGACTTCCTGGATCCGAAAATTCTCCTGTCGATCCTGATGTGGGTCGTGTATCTGATTTTGCTTTACACCCGATGGAACGCCGGTTGGCGTGGCCGTCGAGCAGCTTACCTCGCGGCCGGAGCATTCGCTTTTGCATTGATTGCTTGGGCGGCAAATTATTTCAGCGCGATTCACAGGTTTGCACAATCATGAGCTTTCAACTCATCGGCGTGAACCATAAAAGTGCGCCGGTAGAAGTCCGCGAACGGTTGGCTATCCCTGAATCTCGCCTGCCCGACGCCTTGAAGCAGTTCACCCGCCATCCCGGTGTGAACGAGGGCATGATTTTGAGCACCTGCAACCGGGTTGAACTGATCGCGCAATCCAAGAACGGCGGAGCCGATCTCCGGCAGTTTCTCGGAGAGTTCTTCCAGATGGATCGCGCAATCATCGATCCCCATCTCTACGAGTACCGTGAGCAGGATGCCATCCGCCATCTCTTTCGTGTGACCTCCAGCCTCGACTCCATGGTGGTAGGCGAGGCCCAGATTTTGGGGCAGGTCAAAGAAGCTTACGCAACCGCCCGTGCCGTCGGCGCCATTCACTCACAACTGGAACAGTTGTTGAGCCGGGCATTTGCGGTGGCCAAGCGGGTTCGCACTGAGACGGCCGTCGGTTCCTCCGCAGTGTCGGTGGCTTCGGTTGCCGTTGAACTCGCGAAGAAGATATTCGGCTCCCTTCAAGGTAAGAGCGTCTACCTGGTGGGCGCAGGCAAAATGACCGAACTGGCAGCGCGCCATCTGCTGGCCCACGGCGCCGGGTCGATTTTCGTTGCCAACCGCACTTACGATCGTGCGATTCGTTTGGCGCAGAAGTTTAATGGTCAAGCGATCGAGTTCAGTCGCCTCTACGATACCTGCGATCAGGCCGACATCGTGATCACGTCGACTGGCGCGCCACACGCGATCTTCCGCCGGGAACACGGCGAGATGTTCCTCAGCCGCCGCAAGAACCGTCCCATGTTCTTCATCGATATCGCTGTGCCACGGGATGTCGATCCCGAACTGAATAAGCTGGACGGCATTTTTGTTTACGATATCGACGATCTTCAGCAGGCGATTGCCAGCCACGTCGCTGACCGCCGCAAAGAAGCCGAGCGCGCCGACGACATCATTAACAGCGAAGTTCTGCGCTTCCAGGCGCGCCTGCAGACGCTGGACGTCGTTCCCACCATCGTCTCTCTGCAAGATCACCTGGAAACGATCCGCCAAGCCGAAATCGACCGGGTACGCGGGCGCCTGGGCGCGATCTCTCCGGAACAAGAACTGGCGATTGAGACATTAACTCGCGGCATCGTCAACAAGATCATGCACACGCCGATCAGCACGCTGAAGACGGCCGCCCGCGAGTCCGAGGCAACCACGGTTGTAGAGATTGTCCGTCGCCTCTTCAATCTGCAAGAGGAGAAGGTGCAAGAAGATCGGGAATCGAGGGGGCGAAATTGATGGCACGGCTTCGGATTGGTTCGCGAGGATCGCAACTCGCTCTCTGGCAGGCTCACCACATCAGCGATCTTCTGCGCCAGCGCGGTCACGAAGTCGAACTCGAGATTATCAAGACCACCGGCGACAAGATTCTGGATGTGGCGCTGGCCAAGGTTGGCACCAAGGGTATGTTTACCAAGGAAATTGAGGAGGCGCTGGCCGAGGGCCGGGTCGATCTCGCAGTGCACAGTCTGAAAGACCTACCGACCGAACTTTCTGCTGGATTCGAAATCGCCGCCATTACCACCCGCGAGAATCCCTGCGATGTATTTTGCTCGGTCAAGTACTCGCGTATCGAGGATTTGCCCCAAGGTGCGCGCATCGGAACCAGTAGTCTGCGGCGGCAAGCGCAGCTCAAGGCACTGCGTCCCGATCTGGAGATTTTTCCCTTGCGCGGCAATGTCGATACCCGTCTACGAAAACTCGAAGCAGGGGAGTACGACGCCATCATCCTTGCGGCAGCGGGCCTCAACCGGTTGGGCAAGACCGCTCTGGTGAAGCAAGTGATACCGGCAGAGATTATGTGTCCGGCGGCTGGACAGGGAGCGCTCGGCATCGAGATTCGCGCCGGAGACGCGGCGACCCGTGAGCATCTAAAGTTCCTGGATGATGCCGATGCGCGGGCTTCGACTAGTTGCGAACGTGCGCTGTTGAACAAGCTGGGCGGTGGTTGCCAGGTGCCGATTGGAGCCTCGGCCGAAGTTCGCAACGGAAGAATTCACCTGAGCGCAATCGTGGCCAATCCCGACGGTTCGAGCGTCCTCCGTGAAACTCGCGACGGTGTTGATCCCGTGGCCTTGGGCGAGGCGGTCGGAGAAACGCTGTTGCGTCGCGGTGGCGCCGAGATTCTGGAAGAGGTCTACGGGAAGGGAATTGCCGTCCCGCAGCAGCCCTGATGAATCCATCGGCCGTAGTACTCTGTCTCTCACCAATGATCCGGAGATTCCAGAGTGTACATACCCGAATTTAATCGCGTCGAAGACTCCGCCGCCATAGCGGGTTTTGTGAAGGCAAATCCGTTTGCCATCCTCGTCTCGTGTGACCGGGGCATTCCTTTCGCGACGCACCTCCCCATACTCGCAAAGATGCAGGACGACAAGTTGGTCTTGATAGGACATGTGGCGAAGGCAAACTCTCACTGGAAGTGCCTGCAACAGGACGCCGAGTCCTTAGCGATCTTTCACGGCGCCCACGCGTATATTTCGCCCAGCTTATACGACGGGAGAGAGAACGTTCCAACCTGGAACTACGCGGCAGTTCACGTCTACGGGAAAGCCAGCACATTTTCGGAGGAAGCCCGCTTAACTTCTGTGCTGCAAGAAATGATCAACACTTTCGAACCAGCCTATATGCCTCAGTGGAATGAGGTGACCGCAAAATATCGTGAAAACATGCTAAGGCACATTGTCGGTTTTGAAATATTAGCGACCCGGATCGAAGCAAAATTCAAGTTGAGCCAGAACCGGACTCAGAGCGAGCAACTTCGCGTGACGGAAAGCCTCCAGCAGAGCGATGACTGCCTTATCTCGGAAACAGGCAAGATGATGGAAGCACTCCGCCGGGGTTCGAAGTAGATGAAGAGTCCTTCAACGAAAAAGCCCTTATCCGGTGTGAGGGTGCTGGTCGGCCGCGCCCGGCATCAAGCCGGCGCCCTTTCCGCTGAACTCAAGAAGGTGGGTGCGGACATTATTGAAATTCCATTTATTGAAATCCGCAAGCCCCGATCCTACAAGCCCCTCGACTCCGCCTTGCAGAGAATCGACTCCTACGATTGGCTGATCCTAACCAGCGTAAATGGCGTGGATGCAGTTTGGGAGCGAATCGCGAAACTGGGGCTTACCAAAAGCCGCCTGAAGCGCTTGCAAGTCGCCGCCATCGGTCCGGCAACCCGTAAGGCAATTGAGAAGCGTGGTTTGAAAGTCGACGTTGTTCCCGAAGAATATGTAGCAGAGTCGGTTGTCGAAAGCCTGCGTGACAAAGTAAGCGGAAAGCGAATACTGCTGGCCCGCGCCAAAGTGGCTCGCGACGTGATCCCCACCGAATTGCGAAAGCTTGGCGGCCGCGTGGATGTCGTCGAAGCCTACGAAACCGGAGTGCCGGCGTCATCCCGAGTTCGATTGCGCGCCGCTTTGAAGAATCCCAAACGTCGCCCGGACGTGATCACGTTTACGAGCTCTTCGACGGTGCGGAATTTTGTGGGACTTCTCCCAGGCTCCGGCCGAGGATCAAAATCCAGGCTGGACGGAATCCGCTTCGCTTCCATCGGCCCGGTAACCTCCGCGACGCTAAAAGAAGTGGGACTGCGAGTGGACATCGAAGCCGGAGAGTTCACAATTCCTGGGTTGATCAAGGCGATCGTCACAGCGCAGCGTTCAGGCCTTCTATTCGGGCAGTGAGCATCCACACTCCGCCGGCGGGACGTGCGCTTTCAGGAAATCCGACACTCTTTTGTAGGCGTCGATCTGGTTCTCCACTTTCGCGAAGCCATGGCCTTCGTTCTCATAAACCTTGTACTCCACCTTGCCGCCACGTTTCTGGATAGCGTCCACCACCTGTTGCGCCTCAGTCTTCGGGCAACGCGGATCGTGTCCTCCCGCCAGCAGCAGCAGCGGCGCCTTGATCTGATCCACAAAGAAAATCGGCGAGCGGTCGTGATACCGCTCTTTCTCTTTTTCCGGATCGCCCATCGTCGCCAGATCTGACTGCTGCAACACTGGATCCTCGTTCGCAATCTCAGTGAACCAATTCACAAACGGCACGATGGGTATGCCCGCCGCCCACACTTCCGGAGCTTTGGTCACGCCCATCATCGTCAAATATCCACCGTAGCTCGCACCCATCAGCACCAGCTTGTTCGAATCTGGAAATCCCGTCGCCTTCACGAAATCGGCGGCTGCCAGCACATCCTGCAAATCGCCGCCACCCATATCGAAAATATTGGCCTGCTGGAATTCCTTGCCGTAACCCGTCGATCCCCGGTAGTTCGGCGCAATCACCATGTAACCCTGATTCACGATGTGCTGAATAAACCGGTTGAACGAATTGACCGCCTGCGACGTCGGCCCCCCGTGAACATACACAATGGCCGCATTCTTGCCATTGCGCTGCATGTTGAAGGGCACATACACCAGGGCAGAGATTGTCCACTTGCCATCTTTACTGGGATAGTGAACCAATTGTGGCTCGACCATATCCTCAGACCGCACCCCGCCTACCAGCGAATTTGTGATTTGTTGCGACTTGCCCGTCGCCAGGTGATATGCCCAAAGATCGCCCGGTGCAGTTGCTCCCGTGTGCGAGTAGAGCAGTCGCGTGCCATCTTTGCTGAACGCCGAGTGATCGCCCGCCGGCAAGTTCACTCCCAGGGGCAAGGGTAAACGTGTAGTCTTCGCGGTTGCCAGATCATGCAAGTAGACGTCGGTGTTGCCCTCAACGTTGGCCGACCAGGTTACGAGCTTGCCGTTCGGCGAGAAGTTGGCCCCGCTGATTTTCCACTTGTCTTTGGTAAGCCAGGAGATCTTCTTCGTGGCGACATCCAGCAATCCCACGTTGTCATATCCGTCGGCGGCATTCGACGTGATCAGCACGGTCCTGCCATCTGGCGAAAGGTCGTCCGCGTGGTAGCGCGCTTCGCCTTCGTGCGGCGTCAGCAACGTGCTTTGCGCCGTCGCAACATCGGCAATAAAGATATTCGAATCCGTGCCCTTCGCCTGCTCCTGCGTGTAGACGATCTTCTTGGCGTCCTGCGACCAGATAGGATTGTCGTTCTGTTTGTCGGCCGGCGTCCCCGTCGTGATGTGCTTTACATCCCGCATCAGGGTGTCGTAAACGTCGATCTCATAACTGGATGACGTTTTCGGTTTCACCAGGTAGGCCAGATAACGGCCGCTGGGCGACCAGGTCGGCGACTCTTCAGAAATCTCCCGCGTGCGCGTGATGTTCACCACTCGTCCGTCTTTTGGAGACGCGATAAAAATGTCGAACTGCTCATCGCCGTCGTAGTCGGAGATGTACGCAATCCATTTTCCGTCGGGCGACCACGCGGGCTGCGTTTGCCGCTGATCGCTGATGGTTAACTGGGTCGGCCAGCCCCCGTCCGCAGGCACAGTCCAGAGGTTATTTCGGCCGCTGATGTTCGTGACAAACGCAACTGTCTTCCCATCAGGCGACCAGGATGAGCCGCCCACCTGCCGGGTCGTATAGAGACGATCAATGGCGAGGTTCTGCTGCGACTGTTCGACATCAGCGCTGGTTTTCGCCGTGATCTGCTTTGGATCGGTGATGGCTTTTGGAACGGGTAATGTTTGGGCCGGGGCGGCAAAGCTCATAAGAATGACGATAGCAACCGGGATGATTGTACGCATTGGTCCGATGGGCGCTCGCTAGAGTGTTGGACGAACGCCGACAGAAAAGTCTAGCAGAGCGCGGTCGTCAACATCGCCAGAAGAGTCTTTCTACTTCGCATTCTTGTGGATGTCTACCGTGCTCCAGGTCTTATCGCCCGCGTGGCAAATATTTTCCAGAGAACACTCTGCGCACTTGGGGTTGCGAGCAATACACAACTTCCTTCCATGCCAGATGATCTGGTGGGCAAACAGTATCCATTTCCCCGGAGGGATCACTTTCATCAGGTCCTGTTCGATCTTCGGCGGATCAGTGTTCTTGGTCAGTTCGAGGCGCCGTGAGATGCGGGTGACATGCGTGTCGACCACGATGCCGATCCCTTGCCCGAACCAGGTGCCAAGCAGGACGTTCGCCGTCTTTCGTGCAACTCCGGGTAAAGTGAGGAGCTTGTCCATCTCGTCGGGAATTTCGCCGCCGAATTCTGTCACGATCTTTTTTGCCGCGCCAATGACCGACTTCGCTTTGTTGCGAAAGAATCCGGTGGAATAGATCTGCGGCTCCAGTTGCTCGGGAGTAAGCGCGGCGAAATCCTTGACCGTCGGATACTTCCTGAACAGCTCCGGCGTGACCCGGTTAACATTGGCGTCAGTGGACTGCGCGGAAAGTATGGTTGCTACCAGCAGTTCCCACGGACTGTTATGCGTCAAGGCACAGGTCGCATCGGGGTACAGTTCATCCAACCGGCTGAGAATCTCGGCAACGCGCTCCGGAGCTACCGGATCATAACCTCGCTGACCGGCCGCAGCTGGTCTTTTGGGTTTCGCCGATTTTTTTAAAGGATGCGCCTTTGATCCCCCGCGGCCGGAAGATGTGCCAGCCTTCACTTTGTTGGCCACCATCTGAGCGCCGCTGGCTGTCTCATGGCGTCCGGTTTTGGACGGTTGGCGGGGAACAATCCCACGTGGCATGGGTTGCGATCTCCTGTGGCAAGTTGGACAACCATACTAGCAGAGGCGGTTGGCTTCGTGCCCCCGACCTCTGGACGGCGACAAACTTACGTGTCGCAGGCATACTCCCGTCAATTGACGGCGGCCCGCATGCTCGGTAGTCTGGAAGTGGTCCTCATCCTAAGGCAAACACCATGGCTGTGAAGTCCATCAAACTCGGACAGGTCTGGCGGCAGAACGGAAGCAACCAGGACTTCCTTGTCACCAAGGTGTATAGCGAGGTGTTCTCGCAGTACGCCGTTTTGCGCCCGGCCGAAGTTACGGCGCCCGATGCTCCTACGGTCCGAGTGAAGGTGAGCAAAAGCCCAGACGGCGTAGGCTTGCCCGGCTTTACATTTACGCAGGAAGGTTCATTCTAGTCGGTAACTGGGT
Source organism: uncultured Acidobacteriaceae bacterium (assembly GCA_963708575.1). Taxonomy (GTDB): domain Bacteria; phylum Acidobacteriota; class Terriglobia; order Terriglobales; family Acidobacteriaceae; genus DASVWZ01. The sequence continues at coordinate 1,575,038 of CAVPTB010000007.1, read as the reverse complement.
GCGCCCGTCTCGTCCGCTCAAGGCAGCGCCCGATCAAAATAATCCTGAATGACTGAAAAGATACTCGCGGTTCTATTCGTATTCATCCACTCGGTGATTGCAACCACCGGCTACGCCGGCGTCCTGCTATTGATGGCCATCGAGTCCGCCTGCGTACCCTTGCCTTCCGAACTGATCATGCCGTTTGCCGGATATCTCGTCTATCAGGGCAGGTTGAACCTGTTCTGGGCGGCCACGGCCGGCGCGATCGGCTGCAACCTGGGATCGTTGATTGCTTACGAGATCGGCGCTTACGGCGGACGCCCCTTGGTCGAGCGCTATGGCCGCTGGATTCTCCTCAGTCGCCGCGAACTGGATTGGGCGGACCGCTTTTTCGCCCGCTGGGGTTATCTGGCCGTGTTCATAGCCAGGCTGCTGCCCGTGGTGCGTACCTTCATCGCGCTGCCCGCCGGAGTTGCCCGCATGCCACGTGGACGCTTCCATCTCTACACGTTCCTGGGATCGTGGCCGTGGTGTCTGGGGCTGGCATATTTAGGCATGAAACTCGGCGAACACTGGCGCGATCTCGGCCAATACTTCCACAAGTTCGATGCCGTGATCGGAGTCATCTTAATCGCCGGCGCTGCCTACTTTGCCTATACCCACTGGCAAAATCGCATTACCGCCGAAGAAAGCTAGAAAGGCCTCTAGTGGGTTCCCGGCATTATTTCAAAATCTCAACCATCAACGGATCGCTCTTCCCCCGTTCGTTGCTTAAGAACATCGGATAAACTCCCGGCGCTATAGATTCCGGCGATGTAAATAGAATGGTCTCTGAATCCTGGCTTGAAATTGGAATTCTTGTGGTCCCCAGCCATAGGGTTTCCGTCCCCATCAGTCCTACGCCCGTCATCTGGTACCTTTGCCCTGCCCGGATTGGAAAGGACTTGGCATTGTCACCCCGCACATAACGCTCGCCTCCGCCAGTCAAGGTGATAAGAACGGGCAGCGGCCCAACGGACACAGTCGCCGATCTCGATACCGGCGGGCTGCCTGCCGCGAATATCCTGATCGTCACTTGCAAGTCCCCGCCGGAGTTATTTCTGAATCGAAGGTCAACTGAACCGTTTGGAACCTCGATCGGCTGATCACTATCGCAGGGAAATGGGCTTTCTATTCCTGAGTCGGACATCTTTAAGATACGCAGATCCGCAGGACAGCTTGACGACAGCCACACCTCGTCCTTTGCGGCGTCTTCCACTTCCCATGACAATTGATAGTCGCCCGTCGGCGATGACTCCGCTGCTGGTGTTAGAGCGAATGCCTTGATCGTTGGTCGAGCCTTGATCCTGGCAGCAACCGGACGGATCACAACCGTACTCAGAATTGCTTGAAAAATTGCGGAGACGTTAGCTCCGTTGTAACGCTTCATCCCGTCCACAGCACCGTATCCGCCTGTCGCTACGCCTTCGCCAATCTCGTAGCACCATCCGGCTGCAAAGCCGTGGTAATAGGTCGCACCGAACTGGCTGCCGGCAGCCGCACCGCCTTGTTCCATGCCATGGAACAGGATTCCACTCATGGCCTTCGTAACCGGTGTTCCGTTTCCCGGCACACCGTCAGGAAACTTCTCGCATTCTTTCTGAGTCAGGGAGCGGTTCACGCTAACCGTCAGAAATGCAGTCCTGAGATCAGTACCCGGATAAGCTCCTATCGGGGTTCGCACGCTTACCACCCGTACTCCGCCGGAAGCAACAAACTCCATCGGGATCGGACCCAGCGTTCCCATGTCCCAATCGCCCTCTTCCAGCGCACCTTCCTTGAGATCGAAGCTCTTCGGATAAGTGAACGAGATCCCATATTTCAGATTGGTGTAGTGTGTCTGACCGAAGCACACAATTGAAAACGCACAGATGCCTAGAAGTCTCAGGACAAACTTCACGTGACTGCCCTTCCGCCCAGTCAGTCTCATCTCTGCTGACTACACTAGAAGGCTCGCATCTGAAATGCCATTGCCCACTAGTAACGAGCTAAGCACCGCACCGTCGTCGCAACGCCCCGCCAGGCACGATTCTGCCGCTCCCGCAGGTACAATGCTGCAATCGTTAACATCTTTTCCGGGAGGTCATGATGAAGCAGTTATTTCTGCTCCTTGCATTGTCCGCAGGTTCGATACTGGGCTTCGCCCAAACCCCACCCAGCGCTTCCGGCCAGCCCTTCACCGTCGAGTACTACTACAAAGCCAAGTGGGGACATGCCGACGAGTTCCTGACTCTCTTCAAGAAAAACCACTATCCGCTCCTGAAGAAAGAAGTCGAGACGGGACGGATGATCAAAGTCTGGGTTGATCAGCCGCGTTATCACACCACCGAAGACGGACGTTGGGACTACCGTGTCACCATCGTCTTCAAGAACGCGACTGTCGCCAACGAACCCTTCGACGAAGACGCCCTCAAGAAGCAACTATTTCCCGACCAGGCAACCTATCAGAAAGAAGAACAGCGCCGCTTCGAGATCCTCGACGCTCACTGGGACCTACCAATTAAAACGGTTGACGTGGAAGGGAAGTAGCGGCTACTTCAAGAGGCCATAAATATCTAACTCAGTTTGCGTTCCGACGAAAACCTTGCCGTCCGCAACGACCGGCACCGCAAACTTCACCGCCAATCCGGCTTGGTCGCGCGTGCCCGCCTGCGCGCTGTTATAGAGCTCCGTTGCCACGTTGGTCGCGTCAAATGCGTGCAGAACCGCCGGCAAATCCTGCAACTTTTTAGACAGCCCATTCTGCCGCTCGATGACCCACGCGATGCCGTTGCTCGTGCCGTTCGAAGAAACCGATGGCGTCACCCCAACGGCAAAAGTCTGCGGACTCTGTGCCACTGAAGTCGACGACATGACCCCAGCACTGATCGTGTACATGCGCAAGTTGTCTCCCACGCCAAGCCGCGCATCCTGCAAAACTCCCGCGTAGTAAACATAGGCGGCATTTGCCCCTTGCCAGAACGCGGGATCGCTCCAGTACCCACCCGCGCTCCCGGCAACTATCTGAACGGCCTTATCCCCCTTGGGATGGTAATGGCTCATCTGTTTGCGATTGATCACGTAAATCGGGCTGGCAAAGTTCGGACCGAAGGGATCGCACGGTGTCCCGCCTTTTCCAGAGATCAGGATTTCGTCCGTAATCTGCGCCTTCGGATCACGCGGCAGAATGATCGGTCCGCCTGAACCCAAATCAAAGTCGTATTGCAACCGGCACGCCTGATCCATCGGCGTGAAGTAGTCCGCCACCGTCAAAGCGTCGCCGCTGAGCTTGAGTTTCAGCAACGTGTTTCCGTAATTGCTACCGCCCTTTGTATTCGCGTCAAAGGTACCGTCGCCAGTAGCCGCGTAGATGTTTCCCGACGAGTCGGCGACCATGCCGCCGCCGCTTCCCCAGATCCCCCCATCGGTCCCACTGGAATTCGTTGTCGCGAATGCAGCGACTTGCTGCAAGGTTTGAGTGTTGTAGGCCATCACCCAGCCCGGAAGCAGCGGAAGCCCATCGTGTGTATAGCCGGCCCAGGCAATATAGAGAATGCTGTTTGCCCCGCCGCTGGATGGTACTAGCAGCAATCCCGGACGCTGCCCGGCGCGCCGCGGATCGAACGCTATCGAGTTCGCGGTCGCGCTGATAGCGACGGGTCCACCGAACTTCTCCGCGCCCGTCGCCAGATCCAACGCGTGCAGTCGTTGCACGTAGTTCGCGGTCTTGCCTTGTATTTCTTTGGTCCGCGCAATCACGTAGAGAGTTTGGGTTGAAGCATCGATCACCGGAGTGCCGGTAATACCCACCACCGGTCGCACATGACAAGAGGAATCAATATCTCCACAAGGCACCGGAACCACATTCGGAGGATTAGCGAAACTCACTTGCCACACTGGCTTCGAACCGGGTTTCTCGGCGTTGAAGGCGTAGACGCTGTCATTCTCCGTTGCGACGAAAACTACGTTTCGTGCCCCCACCCTTGGGATGTTGAGGCCGTGCCAATACAGAGGCTGGGCATAGACTTGTCCATCGACTGCGAACGAACCAAGTTTGCCAAATGTTGCCGAGTTTACGTTAGCAAGAGTGAGACTACTCTCGTGAATATTTTGCCCGGTATGCGCATTGTCGTTGTGCCAGGTCGTCACTTTCACGCCGGTTGTTGGCGCCCAGTGTAGCAACGGCGCTACCAATAACAGCGGCAAAAGAAGCAGCGGAGAGCGCTTCAGGGGAATACCTCATGGACTTCTGGATTCGCGGCGCACAAAGATACCATCTCCGCTCGCTCGAAGCTACTGTTGCAAACTCTTTCACATTGACCCCGCCATTGCCTGATAGCCGCCATCAAAATTTGCTATTAGACACACACTCGGGTGGACGGTAGCCTTATGCATGGAAACGCCACTCGCTCTCGAAAAAACGACTCTCTCGATCGACGATCTGCACGTTGAATTGCTGCACGAAATCGGGACTTGCCTGGCCGCCGATGACCCGCTTCACGAAGTCCTGGCCCGAGTCCTCGATTTCGCCACCGCACTGGTGAAGTGCGACTCTTGCATGATTTATGTGCTGGACAAAGAAGAACTCGTGCTGCGCGCTTCGAAGAACCCGCATCCCGACGTTCTGGACCGCCTGAAACTGCCAATGGGACAGGGCATCACCGGCTGGGTCGCTGAACATCAGGAGCCGGTGGCGGTCTCGGAGAATGTTCGTCAGGATCCTCGCTTCCAGATGTTCCACGAACTGCCTGAGGATACCTACGAAGCCTTCCTTTCCGTACCCCTGATGTGCCGCGGGCGCGTTGTTGGCGTCATCAACATTCAGCACCGCAAACCGCATGTCTACAGCCAGCGCCAAATCCAGCTCATTTCCACTGTGGGATTCTTGGTCGGAGCGGAAATCGAACTTGCCCGTCTCGAAGATGCCAATACCGACTTGTCAGAACGTCTTCAGACACGAAAGATCGTGGAGCGCGCCAAAGGAATCCTGCAGCGTGATCTTGGATTGAGTGAGGAGCAGGCATACTTGGCCTTGCAGAGTCAGAGCCGCCGCAACCGCAAATCCATGAAAGAGGTTTCCGAAGCCATCATTCTGACGGATGGAATCAAGGTGGTCCCGCCAACTGCTTGAACTAGCAGGCAAATCAAAAACGCTCCCGAGAGCAGACTTCGCCGGGCTTTCTGCTCTCGGGCGCGCAGCCGGAACTTACTGGGCGGCAGAAGCGATGGGGGTTCCGGGGACTTGTGCGATTTGCTTCTCAAACTCACGCGGGATAGGGAAGTTCAGCACCATTCCATATCGTGACAGCTGCAGGGAAGTGACAAAGTTTTCCTTCCCTTGAGATACCACCGTTAGCTTGCTGGATCCTGACCAAACATTTGTTTCCAGAGAGTTTGCCAGTACAAGGTATCCGGACGCGTGCTTGTCCGTTCTTTGTAAAAGAAGCACAAAGCTTGGCCCGATTGAATTCGACGAGAATTCATAATCGCCCGCCGGTACCAGCGCAGCTCCCCACCGCACCTGTTCGTGGAGAGAAAACTTCCCGTGTACCGACTCTTGCGCATGCATTTCGACGCCACTTAACGCGGCGATGGTCAACAACGAGGCCAAAGCAAATTTCGACTTTCTCAGTGAGCTCATGGAATCTCCTTTGCTCAAATGGCAACGCGATCGCCACTTGGGCGGAAGTGAATCAGCTTGTTCAGTGAACAGACAGGGTTTGGAGATTTGCAGAGCAGCGGCAAGGCTGGTTAGCAAACAGCAGCTTCGTGAAGGTCGCTACGAAGCGATTCACGAAGTAACAAGAGGAGTGTGAACCAACTCCGCTGGGGCGTCCAATGAAAAGAATTTATCGAGGTCATGCGGATTGCTGAAGTATCGGTGTTGGCCGAGTTTTACCAACTGATGCTTTTCTCGCGCCATTGGGCCGTAATCTTCGACATTCGGCGTTGGAAGGTTGCAATTGCACTCACAAATACGAGAACATACCTGTTTGCCTTACATACTCCAGTACTCATAAGGATGCGCCCACTATGGCGACGCGGCAGAAGCCTGCAAAAACTGAACCTCGGAATTCTGATAACGGCAAGATCGAAGCTCCCAAAGGAAAACTCGGCGTCATGATTCCCGGCATGGGCGCCGTGGCCACCACCTTCGTCGCCGGCGTGGAAGCCGTCCGCAAAGGCTTCGCCAAGCCCATCGGATCCCTGACTCAGATGGGCACGATCCGTCTCGGCAAACGCACCGACGGCCGCTCACCCAAGATCAAGGAATTCGTCCCTCTTGCCGGCCTCGATGATCTTGTCTTCACCGGCTGGGACATCTTCGAAGATGACATGTACACCGCCGCCAGCAAAGCCGGTGTGCTTGAGAAAGAGCTGCTAAACAAAGTCAAGCCCTTCCTCAGTACCATCAAGCCCCGCAAGGCGGTATTCGATCACAACTACGTGAAGAAGATCGACGGACCGAACGTGAAGAAGGGCAAGAACAAGATGGATCTTGCCGAGCAGGTTCGTGACGACATCCGCCAATTCCGCAAGAGCTCTGGCGCATCGCGCCTGGTCACCGCTTGGTGCGGATCCACCGAGAGTTACATCGAGCCCACCGCGGCCCATCAGTCGGTAAAGGCATTTGAGACGGCGCTCACCAAGAACGACGAGAATATTGCACCCTCGATGATCTATGCTTACGCCTCTCTGATGGAGGGTGTGCCATTCGCGAACGGTGCGCCAAATCTTACCGTCGATATTCCGGTCATGCACGAACTGTCTCGCAAGAATGAAGCACCGATTTGTGGCAAGGACTTCAAGACCGGACAGACCTTGATCAAAACCATTCTTGCGCCCGGTTTCAAAGCCCGTATGCTCGGCCTGAACGGATGGTTTTCTACTAACATTCTCGGCAACCGCGACGGAGAAGTTCTCGAAGATCCCGGCTCATTCAAAACTAAAGAAGAGTCGAAGCTCTCGGTACTAGAGCACATTTTGCAGCCGGAGCTTTATCCCGAGCTCTACGGCAACTTCACCCACAAAGTCCGCATTAACTATTACCCTCCGCGCGGTGATAACAAAGAAGGATGGGACAACATCGACATCTTCGGATGGCTTGGCTATCCCATGCAGATCAAAGTCGACTTCCTCTGCCGGGACTCAATCCTTGCCGCTCCCATCGTGCTTGACCTGGTTCTGTTCAACGATCTGGCGCAGCGCTCTTCGGAGCTTCGCGGCATCGGCATCCAGGAATGGCTCAGCTTCTACTTCAAGTCTCCCATGACCGCCCCGGGACTCTATCCCGAGCATGACCTCTTCATTCAGATGATGAAATTAAAAAACACTCTTCGCCACCTGCGCGGTGAGGAACTCATCACCCACTTGGGGCTGGAATATTACGATTAAAAAGAACTCCTAACCGAGGCTGCCCCACCATTCGCGGTTTTCGAAGGGTGTTGGCGGGGATGGTCGGCGCTTAGCGAAAAGGCAGCGACGTCAGTGAGCGATTGAGCATTTCTCCGTTATCGTCCAGAATCGCGATCTCGGCCTGTGGGTGATCTCGATGTGCCCCGAATTCGCTCTCTGGCACAACGAAAGTGATCAAAGTGTGATCCGAGGTGCAGCCGGTGAACTGGCGCACCTCGCGGGGAAACTGGGTGGCCGCACCTGTCAGTCGCAGTACGACTTCGACCGAGCCCGCCAGATTCTCACAATGCAACGGGATCGCCACCTCGATTCCTCCTGAGGCGTCTCGCTTCACATCGAGTGGGCGGGCGTAAACCACAACTGGCGGATTGCCACCCGGCGAAGCGTAACGATCCGGCCAAAGCCGATCGTATTCCTTGCCTGCCAGCAGGTACATTTTTCGCAATCGTTCATCACGCGATTCCCAATCAGGATGCGTCGAATCCGCGAATGCTCCATCGAATTGCCCGGACTGGCTCCGCAAAAGATGGTGCAACGCGGGCACGAAGTTCGGGTGAAATCCCGCCCTTGCCATCAACATGAGCCCTTCGGAATCGGCTTCGATCTCCATCGCCTGAGAGAAGCCGGCCAGCAGTTTCGAAACCGTTCGCGGGTCCATCCACGAGCCTGAGTACCCGCCTGCGGCGCCCAGCGTAATCTGTGCCGCTCCACCCTCTTCCAAAGACTTCTGGAACAGATATCTCCGCGCCCAGTCGCGGCGCGCGATGTGAGCAATTTCGTGAGACAGAGCAGCTGCCCACAGCCCGGACTGAGATCCCAATATCTCAGCCAGGCCCTTGTCCACATAGATCGTGCCGTCAGGCGACGAAAAAACATTTCCCGCGTCTTTGGCAATCCGCAGCTCCCATGTGAAGTGTGAATCGCTGGCGGGAAGTTGTTTCAGCAGTCGCCCCATCACTTCTTTCGCGACCGCCTGCCGCCCGGTTGCCGGTTCAGTGTGAGGAAGAAGTTGCACGCGGAGTTTCGCCGCGAATACGCGATCCACGCTAAAGTTCGGAGGGACCGGAGGAGATGAAATTTGTTCCGAGGAAGCGAAACCTGTCCCAAAGGCGCACAACAGTGCGGTGAGAGTGAAACCCGGAACTTTACAGCTCAGTCCCGACATGCACCACTCCTGATCAGCATGCCCGTCGGCGGATCGCGATCATCACCGCAAAACCGCCAGGCGAAATATACCACGCGTTGCCAGCCGTCAATGTGACGGCAGACACATGTTCGGACGGAGCAGGCGCTCCGCTACGCCAGATTCTTCTCCCGCTTATAGAGATCGAAGCTCGACAGGAAACGGTCGACGTCTTTTTTCTGCAAATAATACGGCGTTGACAGTCGAATTTTCGAAGGGTCGCCGCCGCGGATCCTTATCTTGTTCTTCTTCCACAGCCAATTCTCCATCTCCATACGCGGCAATGGGGGCACGTTCACAGTGGCGATAGCGCAGCGCAATGCCGGATCGGGTGATGTCCAGGATTGCGCATTTCGCTTGATCATCTCTCCCAGAATGTAGTCGCACAGTTCTCGGTGTCGCCGCTCGATACGCTCCATTCCGATTTCGCCGGCGAGTTGAATCGCCGCCATCAATCCCCACAACGATGGCACGTTCGACGAGCCAATACGCTGAAAGCGTTCCGCGCGAATCTTGGGTTCGTCCCATCCTTCAGTCGCGATGGTGTTCCACACCCGGTCAATCACCTCGTCCCGGACATAGAGATACCCCGAACCTTTGGGAGCCTGTAGCCACTTGTGAGGGCTGGAGGAGTACATGTCGCAGCCAATGTCGTGGACATTGAGCTGCATCATGCCGGTCACATGCGCTCCATCCACGGCCGAAAGAATTCCTTTGGACCTCGCGAGTGCGCACAACTCTTTCGCCGGTAAAACCACTCCCGTAGCCGTTGTGATATGGCTGAAGAAAATTACCCGGGTTCGCGCCGTGATGGCGTCATTGAACAAGTTCAATACTTGAGCCGAGTTCACCACCGGCTTCGGCAAAGCGACTTTCTTAACCACGATTCCGTACCGCTTCGCTCGCAATTCCCAGGGACCTTCCCCGCCGGGGTGCTCTTGGTCGGTCATGAGCACCTCGTCACCCGCCTTCAGGTCGACGCCATTCGCGATATAGCTGTTTGCTTCGGTCGCATTTCTTACCAGGGCAAGTTCATCGCGATTGCATCCGATAAATTTCGCGAGGGGATCGCGAAACTGGTTCCACGCCGCATAACCCCAAATTGGATAATCCTCGGGATCTTGCTGGTCCATACGTTCAGTCATGGTGTACGCATCAAAGATCGCTCGCAGCACGGGAGCTGGACTCGATCCGACCGTGCCGTTGTTGAGATAAATCTCGTCCTCGGGAATCAGGAACTGTTGCCGAATCTGAGACCAGTAAGCTTCCGGATCGGCGGTAAACAAGCTGGCGTTCGGCAGAGCGGCAGGAACCTGATCGAGTTGAGCCGCAACCCTATTCTGCAATGCGAGTGCGGCCAGAAACCCTGAGCCGGTAGTCAAGAAACCGCGGCGATCCATCGCAAACCCCCTTGTTCTGAACGGAATGGCCATACTACGACCGGCCAGCTACTCTGGCAAGACTCAGCGGTTCCTGGTTCTCGCCGAAGCCTGAGAACCGCCGAAGATATCGACAAATATATGCCGGGGTAACCATCCGACTGCGGTTTGCGTCCAACTTAGATAAGGTCCATGCGTCGGCGAGGGGCTTTTCACGTCAGCGTATAATCGATAGAAATCGCCGAAATTGGCAACGGAGTTCCTTTATGAAGTCTCGGGTTTCGCTTCTGGCAACCGCTCTTTTGATTTTCGTCTGTGCGATTCCATCAGTCTTTGCGCAAACTGGTTCCGGATCTCCGGACCCCCAGAGCGGAACCGTGACTTCAGGTAGTCCGCAAAGTGGTTCGCCGACAGGCTCACCGGCTCAGACTACGCCTGGGACCACCCAGGGTTCGGCGACTGCCACCGGCGTGAACGCAAACCCGCAGCCCAACAATCCGACAGTCCAGCCCGCAGATCCCAACAAGGTCAAGCACGATGGCGGTAAGGACGACGTCGACGCCATCGGCAATCGAAAAATCGGTGGACGCGGCCTGGGTAACTGGTATTCCCTCGAGACCGACATCAAAATGGGTAAGCAGTACTCCCAACAGGTCGAAGCTACTTCAAAAATGGTGACGGACCCGACGGTCACAGAGTATGTCAACCGTCTGGGTCAGAACCTGGTACGCAATTCCGATGCGCAAGTACCGTTCACCTTCAAGGTAATCGACTCCGACGTGATCAACGCATTTTCGCTACCCGGCGGATTCGTCTACGTCAATTCTGGAACGATCCTCGCCGCGGATGAAGAAGCCGAACTCGCGGGCGTTATGGCGCACGAAATCGCTCACGTTTGCGCCCGCCACGCCACTCGCCAGATGACGCGAGCTCAACTCGCAAACATTGGAACTATCCCGCTGATTTTTGTTGGCGGAGGAATCGGCTACGCGGTCTACGAAGCCTCCGGCCTTGGTCTACCCATGGCCTTCATGAGCTTCCAGCGAGGCTTTGAAGCAGAAGCCGATTATCTTGGGCTGCAATATCAATACAAATCGGGCTACGATCCGCAGGCTTTCATCAGCTTCTTCGAAAAGATTCAGGCGCAAGAGAAGCGGAAGCCCGGCATTATGGACAAGACTTTCGCTTCCCATCCCCAAACTCCGGATCGGATTCAGGAGTCGCAGAAAGAAATCGCCACGATTTTGCCCGCTCGGCCTGAGTACACCGTCACGACTTCAGAGTTTGACGATGTGAAATCACGGCTTGCCTCGATAGAAAACCGTCGCAAGATGGTTAATCCCAAGGACTCCGGTAAGCCGAGCTTGCGGCGCGCTTCCTCTACCAGTCCCACCACCGGTCAGGACGGTCAAACCAGCGGAGACGATCATCCGACACTGAAGCGGCGGGACGACACCAGTAACTAAAATCCCAACGGCAAGCCAAAGGACCTCTCAAGGCGAGAGGTCCTTTCTTTTTCATAAGTGCACTTGTGCTAACGCGTTACTTCAGCTTGGCGTATTCCGTCTTCGCCTGGTGCAGGATCGGAATGTCAGAATCCGCATCTTTCCAAAGATCCAGAAAGTCGCTATAGGAGTTACGGCTCCGTTCCGTGAGGCCCGCGCTGGCATAGGCACGACCCAATTGCAGATGGGAAAGCGCGTGCAAGGGATGGTTCAATACCAGCCCGGGGTGATCCAGCAGCTTCTGAAACTCCATCGCAGCATTCGCCCCTTGGTTCCCGGCCAGATAGCACTCACCGCGTATATATGCGGGATAAAACGTCGCCACCGTGATCGTTGTCGGCCAAGCCGATTCGAGCCGGGACGTCAATGCCAGGGTATCAATTGCCTTCTGCCAGTTTCCCTGATTCAGTTCAACCTGCGCATGGATAGCGGGGAGCCAGTAGTTCTGCAGGAACGTATTCACGGGATATTGCTTGCCTAATTCTTCAGCAAGGCTTTGTGCTCGCGGAAGATCTCCGATACGAGCAAAGGTAAGCGCCGACAATGTTCTTACATCCAACCCCGGAGACAACTTTAGCGCTTGATTGACATACTGTCGGGCTTGAGCTTGAGAACCGATTTCGGCCTCGCGCAGACCGGCTTCGGCAAGATAGTCGGCAGCCGCCTCCTTGTCACCTTCATGCTGCATCAGTTCCGCCGCAACCCCAGCCAGTTCACGGCTTTTTACGAAATGCCCGAGATGTGCCTCGGTGTTCGACTGGGCAGCGATCAATAGCGCTTCGGCGCCTGGCGTGTCGGAGGCATGTAGCAGGATCTGTTGCATGGATGCGGTGTCTTTCCGCAGGAATGCGTTCCAGTAGTTAACCTCGATCAGGTATTCGCCTCGCAACCCTCGTTTATCAGCTTCCGCGATGAGGGCTGCGACCTCGTCTGGCTGGTTCTGCGCCAAGAGCATCATCGCGAGATTGGCATAAGTCGAGGCTCGAGTCGGATCCAGCGTGAGGGCCCGTCGATAACTGATCGCGGCCTTCACATATTGACCGAGAGAAGCGTATACCGATCCCAGATTAGAAAAAGCGCCGGCAGATTCCGGGTAGGTCTGCGTGATCAGTTCATAGACCTGGGCCGCTTTTTCCTGATCGCCCGCCACATATCTGTGATAGCGAGACTCAATGGATAGCTTTTCGTAGTCGCCAAGGTGCTCGCTTAACTGGTAGGCCTTGGTCATGTTGTCGCTGGCCAGCGACGGGTCGTTCAGATTGTGATAAATAGTTCCCAGCGCCGCGTAACCCATGGCGAAGTTCGGATCTAATTCGACGGCGCGTTTGAGGAAGGGAACCGTGGCTTCGTCGCCTTTTCTATCCCAGGTGGCAAGCGCCAAACTATAAGCCTTGAGAGCATCCAGCGAAGTCGTGGTGGCTTGCTCTAACGGGACGTCGAACTTCTTAATCGAAGCGATCGATTCGCCCAATGCCGCCCGAACCTGCGTAGTGATATCGCCCAGAGCTTCAATGACATCTTCTTTGCGCTTGGCTTCAATCTGCTGGTGAGTGATGGGGTCTCCAGTATCGCAACGAAGGGCCGCCAACCCGATCAGGTACTGTGTACCCAGGCTTGATATCGAGCCCGCGACCACCACTTTCCCAGAGGTGCGTTGACACACCTCTAACGCCGCCGCCTGAGTCAGAGGCTGATCGCTCGGCCGCCCCATCATTTTCAGGATGGAAGCCACCTTTCGGTCCGAGAGAACATTCATTTCCGGCGATTGTTCCAGGCCGATAATTAAACCTTGTTTCAGCGCCCGATCAAATACCGGGTCACCAGTCGTATTGGCGAAATCGGCAAGTACGATTGTGTCCTTCGACGTAATCTGCAGCGCATGGCGCCGGCTGTAGGCGTAACGTCCCCCGAAGATAGCTGCGGCGACGATCAAGAGTACTGCGACCAGCCACAGCGGTCGCAATTTCGAAAATCTCCGCGGCGCAGCTTCCGGTAAGGGTTCGGGGACTATTTCCGGAACGGCCACCGGCGGAATGACATCCGGTTCAGCAGCGACTGGATGATCCCCAGAGTCTCCAGACGGTTCAGAGGTCACCGGAGCAAGAAAACGATATCCTCTACGCGGCACCGTTTCGATGAAACGTGGATTTTCGGCAGAATCTCCCAGCGCGGTTCGAAGCTTTCGTATCGCCGTGTTCAGACCATCGTCGAAGTCGACAAACGTGTCATCCGACCACAAGGTCTGCTGAATTTCCTCGCGGGTTACCAGTTGTCCGGGACGCTCTACCAGCAACGCTAGAATTCGGAATGGCTGATCCTGCAGCCGGATTCTCCTGCCAGCCTTGGAGAGCAGGCCTTCGCGAAAATCAACCTCGAAAACCCCAAACCGAACAAGTCTGCCCACTGCCCTTTGCTGATCCATTAAAAAAACCCGCGCCCCAGAGGAGAGAAATTGTAGCACGTGCGGTTCATGTGTGCCTTTAACTCTTTTGTATATAATGGATTAGCTGGTTATCCGAGATTCGTAAAAGGTTCCTTTGCCTTTCCTCGGCCCCTGTTGCATACCTGTGGTGGCAATGATTCCAACCGGCACGACTGGGGGCGGCGAGAAATGAATACTCGGATCTTCGTTTCCACCGGCATCTTGCTGTTTGCCGGGGCTGGCTCGGCGCAGGCTCAAACCCTCAATTTCAAGGCCGATGTTCCCTTCGAGTTCGTTGTAGGGGAACGTACGCTGCCGGCAGGATCTTACGTGCTGCAGCGAATGCTGGGCCGAGGGTCGGTGCAGGATCAGACCGGAATGTTGGTGCTACGTAGCGACGAGAGGAAGGTTTACGAGGCAATTATTACCGGAACCGTTCCTCAGCCAAAACACGGGGGTCGGGTTGGGTCGAGGTTGGTGTTTAACAGCTACCAGGGGCGTCACTACTTGAGTCAAGTGTGGATTTCGGGGGATGAAGTCGCGCACAAGCTTTCTCGATTGCCGGATGGCGGCGCAGCAACCGCACCCGACGATACGGAAGTCGTGGTGTTGATGGCGAGACTGCGTTAGTCACTTGCCATGGGAGGGTCGATAGCCGGATCAGAGAGCTTTGAACGACGAAAGTAACAAGTTCTACTCACCCTGTCTTCGTTTTCATGCTTCTCTGTGGCGTTAAAAAGTCAATTGGGACGAGCTTATTTCGGTGCTCCGAGGTATGACTCTGACCGGTGCCAAATCAATTTGTGTAGGTGTGGGCCTGAATAACAAATCTTCCGGGACATTCGGACCGAAAGAGCGGGCTCTGGGCCGGCCTTCTCGGGGGAGAAAGCGCCGGCCCACTTTTGGCCTATTCGGAATTTAAGGCCGGTGCGTTATCGTAGACTACGATCGCATGTTTGCGCCGGTCCGCAAGGTTCGTCCGCCATCTCGCAGCGTGGCCGCCTTCTTTCATCACCTGGGAGCGCTTGGTCTGTTTTCCCTTGCGATTCTCGACAGTTCTCCGATCCCCACCTTCGGCGGTCCCGATATTCTCATCGCCATCCTGTCCGCTTCCCATCGCAACCCCTGGTATGAATACGCCGCTGTCGCCACCGCCGGATCCGTGATGGGCGCCTACATTACTTTTCATTTGGCGAAGCGAGCTGGTACCGAATATTTGCAAAAGAAGTTCGGCAAGCGTGGCGCCTACGTCCAGTATTTCGAGAAGTGGGGAACTGTCGCGCTGGCAATTTCCTGCGCCGTCCCATTTCCTTTTCCGACCAGCGTGCTGTTTGCCGCTGCGGGAGCCAGCGGATACTCCTTACAAGAGTTTCTCGTCATCGTCGCCTTGAGTCGAGGCGCGCGCTACGCTGCCATCGCCATCGTTGCCGATCATTACGGACGGCATTTCTTACGCGTGCTTCGCCATCCCACTCAGTACTGGCCGTGGCTTCTACTTTTCGCTTTCGTGGTCGCAGCCGCCGCCGCTTTGTCGGTACTCATGAAGAGAAGACTTCAAGGCGGTGCGGCGGTCGCTACTTAGGGGGATACGTAGAGGCACGTGGATTCGCGGGTTCGTCTGCGGCATCGCGAGTTCCGGGATGCTAGACTTTTGCCAACCTATGAGGTCCGACATCCTACCTCTGTGCGATCGACACTTTCGCGCTATGGAGTTTTGCATCGCGCCGTTCAGTGCGGACTATTCCATCGAGTTCTTCCGCTGCTCCGAGAAATTCTGCGGACGTTGCTTCAGCGAGAGATTGGGTTACGTTCTACCGAAGAGAGACGAAACTCCTGTGGTCGAACCGGGGCAGCCGCGATGCGAGAAGCATGGGCGTCCCATGTTCATTTGTAGCCTCGACCGCCAGCGAAACACGGTGACCTACGCCTGTTCCGAGTCTTACTGTCAGGATTCCTTCACGAAAAGGTAACCCTTCACTCTTGCCGCATTCTCGAATCTGGACACCCGTCCGGCTTTCAGCGTTTGACCCTTCGTAAATGTGCCATTGTCCTTGCAGAATCAGTAGATTGCGATTGGCGGCGAGTGTGCAAACAAAGAGATATCCCCCAAAGGTGCAGTTCCTTTTGCAGAAGTGGAGAAAGATTTGAGAACGGATAAAGGGTCATTGCTAGGCGATATTCTGGCTACTATCGAGAGACGGCGTCATTCGCGATTTCGACTCGACGCCGATGTTCGCATTGAATCAAACCAGGCAGGTCTGTTGCCGGGACAATCCTTCGACATCAGTGAGTCCGGCATGTCTGTCCTGCTGCCGGTGGAGCTTCCTCTTCAGGAAGTAGTGCGGCTGGCATTCAAGTTGCCGCTTGGTTCTGCCGAAGTCAACGCCATCGTGCGCGATCGAAATGCATTCCGTCATGGGTTTGAGTTTCTTGCTCCCAACCCTGCCAAAGATCTGATCCGCCAAAGTTGCGCCTTACTAACCCCGTGTCCCTACCCTAACTGAGCTTTGAGATGACAAAACCGCAAATCGGAGACCCCACTGAAATTCTTGCTGTTTCAATGCTGATCTTCGTCTTGTGGATCGCGGCGAAGTTTCTGTTCGCGTGAGGTCACCATGAACCGCAACAACTGTCGCGGTACATCGCGCACCGGGGCACCGCTTATGCCGCTTCTTTTGTGGTCAGCGATCGAGTGGGATACCGCTGCGCCGATGACGGATCGATAACTCGCATTTCAGACCAGTCGTAGGGCAGTTCCTTGCCACAGTCCAGACAAACCACATAAGTCCCAGTGATCGAAGCAGCAGAGTTACGCCGCTTGTCGGATCGTACCGTCATGGGGAAGCCGTAATGGTTGTGCCAGCAGCCGAAGAAGGTGTTGAACAATTTGCCGATCATACATTTACCCCCGCAGAACCGGTCTCGAGTTGGGCCTTCCTACCATCCAGCTACTTAGATTCAGCGCACGTAAAAAGGGTTCGCCTCGCGCTTACGCTCCAGTAAACACGAGGGTTATAGAAGAGTTGCGAAGTGCACGAGGAACTTCGGAAGCGGAGAGCCGCTTGGTGCAACGCTATTTTTTATTTCTGGCAATTCAGGCAGGGTAGCTGTAGCTAGACTTTCTCCGGGCCAGTTTGTTTCTTGCCATGGCACTTGGAGACGATTGCCGAACGCAGGCGATTGCGTAGGTCGTCAGGCAATTCGTACAGCTGGGAATCGCGATAGATCTCAATGGTCTTCTTGGTGGTATCGCAAACCACGTAGCAGTTGTGGCACCAGGAGAGATGATCTTCTAGTTCCGATTTAGTACGGTCGTCCATGACGCCGTCTAGATAGTTGGTTAACTCCTGCAGGAATTCAGAGCACTTCACTGGTTCCCATCTCCGAGGTCACGTTTTTCTTTCCCATCCGCGCCTTCTCGCCTTTGAAAGTAACGGCTGAGTCTCTCGCGCAACTGCAGGCGTGCCCGCAGCAGTCGCGACTTAACGGCGGGTATGCTGAGATCCAACGCTTCAGCCGTCTCCTCCGTCGACAAACCTTCTACATCGCGTAGTACAAAAACTGTCCGGAAACTCGCCGGCAGGCCCTGAATCGTACGAGTCAATATGTCCCTTAACTCGGCCTGGCTGTACTGCTGCTCCGGGTTCGGACTCCAGTCCGCTACTTCCCGCGGAACCGAGTCTTCGTCGGTCTTAACGTCCTCGTCCAGCGAAACCGTACGTTCGGGCCGCCGGCGCCGCAACTTCATCAGCGCTTCGTTGACCGCTATACGGACCAGCCAAGTGTAAAACTTAGACTGCCCCTGAAACTGGTGCAAGTTACCGTAAGCTTTTAGGAACGCATCCTGCACCACGTCTTCCGCATCTTCCCGGTTCTGCGTGATGTGTTGCGCAATCCTGAAAACGTTCCGGTCGTAACGCCGCACCAGCTCTTCAAACGCGCTGACGTCGCCGCCTTTGGCTGCCTGAACCAGCGTCAGCTCATCGCTGACGGGCTCACTCACTTTGGGTTGGATGGTACTCATTCTGCATCCGATGCAACAATTTTGTCGCTCAATGGCCTGGACGGAGAGCGCTTTCCCGCTAAATGATCTTTACGATTCTAACAGCTTTAATTAGAACCGGGGCAAGCGGCCGGAGCGCTCGGATTCGTGCCCGCAGATTACGTCACGATTCCATGCACAGGGGAGCGCGTAACCGTTCTGACATATCCGGCCCACGCAAATCTAGGGTAAATTTCTGAGCAGGGAGTCCTCACTGGAACAGGTACTTCGGTCACGCATGAGGTTGGGAAAAAAGGTCCTATAATCATGTTTCTAACGGGATCAACGGAAAGCCCCCGCCCGATAGCCGAAGTAATCAGGTAGCAATGGCAGAAAACACGCTCTTGGCGCAACTCGTGGAGAAGGTGGTCTCTCAGGTTCTTGAGAGCCACGTCTCGCAAATGCGGGAGGAACTCGTACGCCGGGTCCTCGAGGAAATTCCGACCGAGACACCAGCCTCAGCCTCAGACGGCACTACTGCGGCTGATTTGCTGCAGGCGGTCTCGACCATTCATGGCTGCAGTACTCAGAAGGAAGTCTTGCGCGCCCTCCTTGACAGCACCCTTCATTACAGCGGTCGCGCGGCACTTTTCGTTGTGAAGTCCGGCGCAGGGACCGGGTGGCAGGGACGCGGCTTCGACGATAACGAAAGTATCAAAGAATTTTCCCTGGATATGTTCAGTAGCGCCGCGTCGAACGCGATGGGCAGCCGCTCCGCAGTTGCTGCACCTGTCGGTGAAATGGACTCCAAATTCATTGCCCAGTTCGGCGCCCCCAATCAGGATCAGATTTTGCTTTTGCCTCTCCGCCTCAAGGACAAGGTTGCGGCCCTCGTGTACGCGGACGCTGGCCACACCGGCACCGGTAAGCTTAATGCTGCCGCGCTGGAACTCCTTGTGGCCGCGACGAGCGCCTGGCTTGAGGTCGCGAGTTTGCGGAAGCAGGTCACGAAAGATGGGCCGGGCGAGGCTTCCCCGGAACGTTTCGAAACTCCGGCGGTGCCGGTGCAGACGGTTTCATCCTATTCCGATCCCTTTGCCTCGCACATGCCTAAGCATGCTGCTGCGCCTGTAGAAATTCCAATGGCGGCAGCTGCCATCGCAGAACCGGCCGCAACGGCGTCTGCTGCAGCCGCGCCGGCGCGGGCCACCGACGCTTTTGCGCAGATGTCCCAGGAAGATGCCGAGGTTCATCGCAAGGCACAACGCTTTGCCCGTTTGTTGATGGATGAGATCAAGCTCTACAATCAGGCGAAAGTGGCGGAAGGCCGCAAGAACAAAGACCTGTATGACCGGTTGCGGGAAGACATAGAAAAGAGCCGTTCGACCTATGGCAAGCGCTATGGACAATCGGTGGCGGCCAGCGCGGATTATTTCAATCAAGAACTCATCCGCAGCCTGGCGGAAGATGACCCTTCGCTACTGGGCTCAAATTTTCATCGATAGTAAAATACAAGTTAGAGAGTGGTAGTGCATCGTTGGTATTTCTCCCGTGTATTAGTGTTAGCGATTGCGTGTAGCGGTTTTTTCTTTCTGGCTCCGCGCAGTCTGAGCCAGTCGTCCGCGCCGGCTTCCTCTACTACCTCTATCCCCACAACTCGTAAGAAAACCACCAAGAAAACTGCTGCCGTGAAGCGTAAGAAGTCGTCTCCCCGTTTGCGCCGGATGCGTCAAGCCTTCGTAGCCTCGGGCACCCTGAAACCCATGGCTCGCCAGCTTTTACAGGACCGCACTCCGGCGGCCTATGCCGGCGTCGAGTCTTACGCCCGTCGTCACGCTAAAGAAGACGCGGGCGCGTTGGCCTACCTGGTTCTCGGTTACGCCCATGTGTTGGATCGCGATTACGCCAAGGCGATTACTCCGCTGCAACTGGCGAAACCGAATGCCGGCGACTTCGGTGACTACGTATCCTTCTATTTGGCAACCGCCTATTTTCAAACTGGGCGCATCCCCGACGCGATTACGGCGTTAAGCACATTCGATAAAACCTTTCCCGAATCTTTGCTCGTTCGCGACGCTCACGTGCTATACGCGAACGCCCTGCTGGCAAATGGCAGAGCACGTGAGGCCGTCGATCTTCTGGAGAAAGACCGTCAGCCGATCCGCGCCGATCTGGAAATGGCGCTCGGTCGCGGTTGTGAGGCGGTTGGTGACTCGGCGAAGGCTGCAACGATCTTTCACAATCTCTACTACACCATGCCCTTGGCAGGAGAAGCCTCGCAGGCTCAAATCGAACTGAGCAAACTGGCGGGCAGCACTACTCTTCCGCCGGTGGGTGTAAACGAGAAAAAAACGCGCGCGGAATTGCTCGCAAAAGGGAAACAGTTTTCCGAGGCGGCAAGCGAGTATCAAGGCCTGCTGGACGAAGTGAGTCCTGCCGAACGACCTTCCATTCAACTCGCGGCCGTAGACGCACTGCGCCATGCCGGGAATGCCAAAGAAGCAAAGCGCGCCCTGGATTCCGTTCCCACCTCGCCCGCGGACATCAATGCGGAGCGGCTCTTCCTGCAGGGTGAACTTCAGCGTGGATCGAACGATGACGACGCATTTTTGCGAAACGTAGACCAGCTTCGACAAGCCGCTCCAACCAGTCCGTGGCTAGAACAGGCGCTGCTCTCGGCCGGAAATATCTATCTTCTTCGCCGTGACTACGACCATGCCATCGATTCCTACCGTGAGTGCCAACAGCGTTTCCCCAACGGAGCGCGCTCTTCCTACGCCCACTGGAAAGTCGCGTGGCTGACTCTGCGGCAAGGAAGAAACGCCGACGCCAAGAAATACTTCGATGAGCAGATCGCTCTCTACCCTTCGTCGGGAGAGATTCCGGCAGCCCTATATTGGCGAGCTCGTTTGGCCGAAGAAGACAACGATTTCGGCACAGCCCGCGCGTACTACGAGAAGATCTCCTCTCGCTTTCGCAATTTCTATTATGGCGAACTGGCCAGGCAAAGGCTGAGCAAGATCAAAGATGACGATCCGCCCCACATCGCGTTACTCGACCGCATTCCGGCCATCGATGGGAGCACGAAAGTCGCCGCGGATCCTGTCCCAACCGACGACCTGCGTGTGCAGAAAGCGGAACTGCTGGCGAACGGGTCTTTGCTTGACTTTGCAATACGCGAACTGAAAGCGGCGGCCCAGGAAGACAGCGGCACCTGGCTAGCCCCGGAAATCGCGCGGATGTATCAGGACGCTGGACGCTACGACATTGCGCTTGAAACCATGAAGCGCAGCGTGCCCAATTACTTCGCTGTGGACTTGTCCAGCTTGCCGCGGCCCTACTGGGAAGTTCTGTTTCCCAAGCCCTATTGGTATGACCTGAAACGGTTCTCCACCAGCAATGCCCTCGACCCATATCTTGTGGCGTCGCTGATCCGGCAAGAGTCTGAGTTCAATCCGAATGCGGTGTCGCATGCCAATGCCGTCGGACTGATGCAGTTGCTGCCCAAGGTTGGCAGGGGAGTCGCCAAGCAGGAAAAGCTCCGCCACTTCAACAACACCCAGTTGTTTACCCCGGCGATTAATCTGCAACTAGGAACAAAATATTTTCGCGGAATGGTGGACCGCTTTGGCGCATTTGAATATGCGCTGGCCGCCTACAACGCGGGCGTCGATCGCGTTCAAGACTGGCAGGGAATGGCGAAATATCGTGACGTGCAGGAGTTCGTGGAATCGATTCCTTTTACCGAAACTCGTGAATACGTGCAGGCCATCCTGCGCAACGCGAATGTCTACCGCCAACTCTACGGCACCCCATAAGCAGAACAGTCGATTTGCAGACTCCCCCGCCACTTTGCCATCTTGAGCGAGGTTGCCGTTCGCGATAGTGAAGGGCTACGCAGCCGTAACATCGCTATACGCCCTGGGGGGAGTGAATTCTGGCAAGACATTCCGCCGATGAACCCATCTAGGTCTTCTGCTGCTCCGGCGTCTTCGCGAACAATATCTCGAACACCAGCAATCCCGCCCCCACCACGATCGCGCTGTCGGCCACATTGAACGCGGGCCACTGGTACTGGCCGATGTAGAAAAGCAGAAAATCCACGACCCGCCCCGTCAGCAGCCGGTCCCAGAGATTGCCAATCGCCCCTCCCAGAATCAATGCCAGCCCTATCCCGGTGCTCATCATGGCATGGCTGGCCCGCCACAAAAGCGCCGAAACCACAACCAGTGCCACCAGGGAAAACGAAACCAGCATGGCAATCTTCCATTGCCCGGGAGACTCGGCGAATAAACCAAACGCAGCCCCACGATTCTCAACATGTGTGAGCCGAAAGAATCCTGGGATGATCTGAATGCTGTCGTGCAGGGAAATATCCTTCGCAACCATCCACTTGGTCAGACGATCGAGCGCCACCACCAGGAAGGCGATCAGGAAATGATATCTTCGCATTACGTGAGGCTGAGGCATTCGTTCTTGATTCCCAACGTTCGACGCAACGCCGGAAATGTGGTTCCGGCGTGCCATCTGAATCATCCCTTCTCAATCTCTTTCAGCACCGCGCTGCACCGTTCGCAGACCGTCGGATATTCCGGGTCTTCTCCGACCCGCGTCGAGTAGTTCCAGCAGCGCTCGCACTTCTGTCCTTCAGCCTTTTTCACTTCGACTGTGATCGCACCAGTTCCATTGCCCGATGCGGACTGCTCGAGAGTCACTGCCGAAACGATGAACAAATACCGAAGCTGTTCCCGATAGCGCGCTAGTGTTGAATACATGGTGTCAGCCGCCCGCAAAATCAGTTGCGCTTCCAGGCCACCCCCGATGAGCTTAGTATTCCGTGCCTCTTCCAGCTTCTTCAGCACTTCCTCGCGAACGTTGCGCAGGACGGTCCAGTCCTCAGTCTGAGCTGCATCCTCGGGAGACGCTGCGCCGCCAAGGATTTCTTCTGGCCTCGGAAAAAGCGTCAACTGAACGCTCTGCGGGCGGTCCGCCATCGGAGGCAGATACTGCCAGAGTTCTTCAGAAGTAAAACTCGTGATTGGCGCCAGTAACCGGACCAAAGCCTCACCGATCCGCCAGATCGCGGTTTGCGCCGACCGTCGTGCGGCCGACCTTGGAGCAGATGTGTATAGCCGGTCTTTCAACACATCGAAATAAAACGCGCTTAACTCCACCACGCAGAAATTCAGTACGCGCTGGTAAATCCGGTGAAACGCAAACTCTTCATACCAACGCGTAACGTCCGCCGCCATCGCCACCGTCTGGCGAAGCATGTACTGATCGATCGCTTCTAGCTGATCGAATGGCACGGCATCGCGCTGCGGGTCAAAGCCGTTCAGGTTTCCCAGGATGTAGCGAAATGTATTGCGGATCTTCCGGTAGTTGTCGGCGACGCGCTGCATCAGCGTTTCCGAGCAAGTAACGTCCTCGCGGAAATCGACCGAAGCCACCCACAGCCGCACAATCTCGCCACCTAGCCGGTTCGCAACGTCCACCGGATCGACATCATTGCCGCGGCTCTTCGACATGGCCTGCCCGTTTTCGTCAAGCGTCCATCCACTCGTCGCCACCCCGCGGTACGGTGTATGGTTTTTGGCACCAACCGTGCACAGCAGGGAAGAGTGAAACCATCCGCGATATTGGTCTCCGCCTTCGAGATAAAGATCCGCAGATTCCGGATAGTCCGGTTCGGCGGCGCGCAACGCCAGATAGCTCGATCCGGATTCAAACCAGACGTCCAGAATGTCCATCTCCTTGACGAACTTTGAGCCGCCGCACTTGTCGCACTTAAGGCCCGCAGACAAGGCATCGGCTTCCGGCCCGTACCAGGAATCGGCACCAGCCCGCGCAAAAAGATCGATCACTTTGCGGTTTACCTCGGAATCATTGACCGGCTTGCCGCAAGCTTCACACAGAAACACCGCGATCGGCACGCCCCAAATCCGCTGCCGTGAAATACACCAGTCCGGACGGTTCGCGATCATGTTAGTGATGCGCTCTTCACCCCACTCCGGATCCCATTTCACTTTCTTGATCTCGTCGAGCGCGCGCGTCCGCAAAGTCCCACCCGGCATCGGCGTCTCCATCGAGATGAACCACTGCTCCGTCGCCCGGAAGATGATCGGATTGTGACAACGCCAGCAGTGCGGATATGCGTGCTCGATCTTGTCCTCGTGCATCAGAACGCCGCGGTCGCGCAGCAGATCGATGATCGGAGCATTTGCCTCGAACACCTTCTTGCCGTTGTATTCCGGCAGTCCGTTTTGAATCCTTCCCGATGCGTCAACGTTCGTTGTGAGTTCGAGCTTGTACTTCACCCCTGTAGCAAAATCGTCGGCTCCGTGAGACGGCGCAGTGTGCACGACTCCAGTTCCCGTATCCATGGTGACGTAATCGGCGAGAACTCCGAGAATGTTGCGATCCAGGAACGGGTGAGCGAAGTTCTTGTACTCCAGCTTTTCGCCAGGAAAGCGCGCGATCTCTCGCGCGTCGGCCAACCCAACGTGCTTGGTAAATTCCTGCGCCAATTTCGCCGCGACGATGTACACCTCGCTGCCTGACTCCAAAGCCACATAGTCATCGTGCGGATGAAACGCCACCGCCATCGAAGCCGGCAGGGTCCACGGAGTCGTCGTCCAGATCACCGTGAAAACTTGCTTGCCCTTCAACGCCGCATCAATCGTCGCCGGATCATCTTTCAGGCGGTACTTCACCCACACCGTCGAACTGGTGTGATTTTCGTATTCGACCTCCGCCTCGGCGAGCGCCGTTCTGTCGTGGATGCACCAGTAAACCGCGCGCAGGCCCTTGTAGATGAATCCGTGCTCCAGAAACGCGAACAACGTCTCCGCAACCACCGACTCATACTGCGGAGTCATCGTCGAATACGGCCTGTCCCACCGCCCAAATGTGCCGATGCGCTTGAACTGCTCGCGCTGCAAGTCCAGGAACTTTTCCGCATACTTGCGGCACTCCTGGCGGACGTCCATCGGCTTCATCTGCAGCTTTTTCCCGCCCAGTTTCTGGTCGACTTTGATCTCGATCGGCAAGCCGTGGCAATCCCAGCCCGGTACATAGGGAGCATCAAATCCAGCCATATTTTTCGACTTCACAATGAAGTCCTTCAGGCTCTTATTCAGGGCATGGCCGAGGTGCAAGGCCCCATTTGCATAGGGGGGGCCATCGTGCAGAACGTAGGCAGGGCTCCCTTTGCGCGCCTCGCGAATTCGCTCATAAATCCCCATCTCCTCCCAGCGAGCCAGTATCTTGGGCTCGTTTTGAGGCAAGTTGGCCTTCATGGGGAAGTCGGTTTTAGGCAGGTTGATGGTGGATTTCAGATCGAGCGGCACTCGTATAGTTCTCCCAAATAATTGATTCTTCTCATTATAGGGAGCTGGGACCGGAACGTCTATGGAACCTCGGATACCCACGAGGCTGCCGGAAAACAGGAGGGAATTCCACCCAAACGGTGTACAATTTTCTCACAGTGACGTTTCCGGAATGTAAGCATCTAAGTGAGAGTTGTTGAAGAAGGCCTTACCTTCCTGCTGGCCGCAGAGAGTCGGGCCGCACCGGATGAGTAACTAGAGATCGGCAAGCAACTTGCTGCACTAGAGGCTCATCAAGTCTTACAGTGGGAAGGCGCCTATGGCTTTCCACACGAAATCGACTCGGGTCACAAGATGGCGACATTAGAAGAAACCAAAATCCGCACCGCAAGCGAACCCGAACTGGACCTGCTGCTCCCAAAGTCCACCTTTGAGCAGCCGCTCTGGAAGTCCCTCTTTCAAAATCTTGATGACTTCTTTTTCCCCAAGAAGCAGCCGCCACTCGTCCTGACGTCGAAGCCCGTCCCGGTAAAAGATATTTGGGGTTTTTACGACTACAAGAAAAATGGCGCCCTCGGTTCGACCGTCGTCCACATTCTGATTCTTGCCTTGCTTATCGGCGGCACCATTCTCGGGCGCCGGGTGGTCAAGACTATTTTGAAGCAACCGGAAACCATCACCTACATCCCGACCGATGACATCCCCACCTTGCAGCCTGCCAAAACTCAGGCTGGTGGTGGCGGCGGCGGCGGCGATCGCGACAAGTTGCAAGCCCCAAAGGGCAAGCTGCCCAAGCTCTCCATGGAGCAGATCACGCCTCCAGCGATGGTGGTCCGCAACGAACATCCCAAGTTGACCGTTGAACCAACCGTTGTCGTTCCGCCTCAGGTCAAGATGGCGATGAACAGCATGCCAAACCTCGGCGATCCCATGTCTCACCTGCCCTCCGGACCTCCTTCTAACGGCACTGGATCTGGTGGCGGCATTGGTGCCGGTTCTGGTGGCGGCGTAGGTGTCGGCAGCGGTCCCGGCGTCGGTGAAGGCCGTGGCGGCGGTACCGGCGGCGGTGTCTTCCACGTGGGCGGCGGAGTTTCAGCCCCTCGAGCGGTATTCACGCCAGACCCGGAATATTCGGAAGAAGCTCGTAAAGCGAAGTATCAGGGAACTTGCGTGCTGTGGCTCGTGGTAGGAGCCGACGGTCGTCCCCGTGAAATGAAAGTTTCACGCACTCTCGGCTTGGGCCTGGATGAAAAAGCCCTCGAAGCCGTGAAGCAGTGGAAATTCGAACCCGCGATGAAAGACGGCAAGCCCGTAGCCGTCCAGATCAGCGTCGAAGTCACCTTCCACCTATACTGATCACCTTTGCAGACTCTCTAAAGGCCGCCGTAACTGGCGGCCTTTTTCTGTTATGACAAAACCCGACGCACTGCCCCCCCCCAGGCGCCTTTTCTGCCCTAAGGTCGGAACCTTACTTTGTCTCAGTCATGCACGGCGGTGCATTCCAGCGTCGCACTGACGGTTCCGCCCAGTGGCCCATTGGTCACGCCGACATTGGCCCCGCTAGCGCTCTTACTTGACGCGACCAGCACGGCCCAGAGGGGAATGGTGGTCCCAGTGCCTCCGCTCGTGGTCAGGGAGCATTGCATGGTGTAAGCCGTCGTTCCGAAGGAAGTCGCCCAGGTCACCGTGTTGTTACAAGTGGAATTGGCGGCGGTGCCTGGGACGCAGGAAGTCATTCTTACCGTTTGAAACCCACTCCCGTTATTCGCGATTCCTCCATTGATTTTGGGCGATGTCAGCGTTGGCGTGCCTATCGCGGCGTTGTTGGCGAGCACCAGATTCCCCGTCCCACTCTGGTTAGTCGTTGCAAGCGGCGTTCCGCCGCCCAGCGACAGCGTCGTTCCAGACGCCACCCCCAAAGTCGGCGTTGTCATCGTCGGCGAGGTGAGCGTAGCCGTGTTCAGCGTGGGACTGGTGAGCGTGGCGCTATTAGCCAGCACTAAGTTCCCCGTCCCCGTCTGGTTGGTGCTCGTCAAGAGCGCGCCGCCGCCCACCGATAATCCCGATGGTCCCGCGTTGAACACGTTCGTGCCACTGCTGTTGTAGGCCGTGATTGTACCGTTGTTTATCGCAACCGCGGTGTTCAAGCTCGTCGTGGAAGAATTTGTCAACACTCCACCGGAACTATCGGTGTTGTACAGACTGACGTTGTTGTCAGTGAGCGAAGCTCCGTGGAGATCATCCTTAATCGACCATTGTTGGGCATTTCGGGAGATGCCTTCGATAACCATGTTGGTGTTCGCAAGCCCACCGGTTAACGGATAATTTCCGCTGATGTGGACAATGCTGGCTGCCGTACGGGAGGATCCGTCCGGACCGCTGATTGGGCCAATCCTCTGCGCCGAAGCAGCCGACGAGTAGGCATTTCCATTTGTGCCTACGTTGGCTCCCAAAAGCACACAATTCAGGTAGTTCTCGCAGTGGCCGTTTCGTACATCCACGCCGAGTGCATCGAGCATGATTGCCGTCGCTGGCTGATTGGAACACGGAGACGATGGAGCGCCTCCGCTCTGTGCCGGGGTATTCACCGACCAGCCGTTGAGGCCACGCATCGGCGTGTCACCGATGTACCCGCCAGTGGTGCCGCTACCACAGGTTGTGTTACCCAAGCCGGTATAGATTTCGCCGTTTGAGATTGGGCCGAAATTCTGTGCCAAGGCCCCGTGGGTGTCAAAGCCTGCAAAGTTGTAGTCGGAAATTAAGAAGTTATCAACGTCGGAATTCTCTTGAGCATAGAGATTTTGCCATCCCATGCAACCCTTCGTTCCGCCGTCAGCCTGACAGTTAAATCCGATGTTCTTAATGTGTTCTCCGAAAGCGGGACAATTGTCGCTGCTGCATGGGCCGTTGTAGTAGTCATCGGACAAAGAACCGCCATTGCCGAATCCCACTATCGGCGTCCCCAACCACAGACTGCCGCATCCGCTGCTGCACGGGCTTGTCCCTGAAGGCACCACCACGGTGATCGAGCCAGCCGCGTTACTTTGTACCTTGTACATGCCATTGTTGCTAGATATTCCAGCCTTCACCATTCCTAGCTCGCCTGCATAGACATTTGCCGTCGTCAGGCCCGAGGCAGTTATCGTCATGCAAGTCGCCCCGCCAAGACCGGAGCCACAAGCCGCAACTGTGGTCTGACTAATTGTGAACACCCGCTGGGGAAATGCGGTCGTGCAAGACGGGGAGCCAGGTGCGGGAGGCAACGTGGTTCCCACGGGCGTTCCGCCACCCGTACACACTGAGATCCACGTACCTAGAGCCGTGGTCCCGCCCGATGGTATGGATCCACCCCGGCTCAGGCCTTCGATACCCCAGAAGCCATTTGGGATAACCAGAGCCGGCGTGCCGATGCCAGAACCTTTACCGTCGGTGTAATTTCCCGAAGCGGGCCCGTCAGCGTAGATGTTCACCTCGCCGAGCAACAGCTTGCCTCCGGTCGCATAGATTGTTGTGCCATGGATGTCTTTATGGGTCACGCACTGGGAAAGCATCGTCGTGACGTTGGTCGCCTTGCACACTTGATTCCCAGTAAACCCACGGGCGTCGATCACCGCCCCGGCAGGATAGGTGAAACCCGTTACCGGAGCACTGGTTAGTGCCCCGCAGGCATCCGCAATGGAAGCACACATGTCGATATCCTGGAATTGCGTGGCGTCGATAAACACCGGCTGTGATGTTGCTTGCTGCCCTGAGCCGCCGGTACCCTTGCCCGTGACCGGCTCACCCTGAAGAAGACCACCAAGAGAATTGGCCGTTGCTTGTCCAAATGCTCTGTGCGCGTCGCCAGCGCACAAGAAAAGGCCGGCGACAAGAGCGATAAACAACAATTTCCGATACCTCACGACCGCCTTGATCCTACCTTTCATATTCACCCTCCCCTTTTCTGAAAACGCATTGGCGCGCCCAGACAAGAGCCGGGGCGCGCGTCCACTATCACACGAGCAAGGCTTCCGGCTAGAAGAGGTGCCGCCTTGTTACGAAAACCGGATTACTCTCCTGACCCCTGCAACGAGGGGCAAGTGCGACACTTTTCGGCATTGACGCTTGCCGGGACAAGTAGGAGACTATCGGGAGCGCCGAGGATGTGCTATGAAACGCTGTTTAACGCTCCTAATTCTTCTTACCTACGGTCTCTGTCTGGGCAAAACAGCAGCCGCCAGCCAGTTCAAGCATGCCGAGTTCAAACCCTTAGGTAGCGGGGAAAAGCCCCGCCGCATAGTGGCGGTAGACCTGCGCAACCGCGGTATCCTCGATCTGGTAGTAGCGGACTACCTATCCAGCGGAGTGAGCATCCTTTTTGGGAACGGGGATGGCACGTTCCAGAAGGCCACGCGTTTTGTTGTGTCGTCGCCAGTTGCCATCGCTGCCGGCGACTTCAATGGCGACGGATACCCCGACCTCGCCATAGTCGAAGCCGGGGGAACGGGAGACAGCACGGTCGTTATCTTCCTGAATGACGGAAAGGGGAGCTTTCGCCAGAAGGGCCAAGCCCTGTGTGGGGTGTACACTCTGGCGGTGACCGTTGGCGACCTTGACGGTGACGGAAACTTGGACGTAGCGGTCGCGAACAAGGGGTTTTACGCCAAACAATCCAGCGTGATGATATTTTTCGGCGACGGCCACGGCAGCCTCAAGCACTCTGTAACTTACAGGATGGGCAGCACCGGGCCTGCTGGCATCGCGGCGGGCGACCTCAATGGCGATCAATTCCCAGACCTCGCAGTAACCAACATAAGTGGGAATGTCGTCGTGATGTTGAACGACGGTACCGGGCATTTTAAGAAGCAGGTCACCTACAACGCCGGAGGCGGCGAGGTGGTCGACGTCAAAATCGCCGACCTGCGCAATGACGGCAGAAACGACCTGGTTGTCGCCAACGGGTCCCGAGGCATGGTGGTTCTGCTTAACAAGGGCAACGGCACTTTCGACAAGTACGCTCTCTATCAGCCGAACTTCTTCAACTGGCAACCCCCGGAGGCGTGTACCGTGGCCGACTTCAATTTGGATGGCAAACTCGACGTCGCCTGCGCCGCCCAAATCGACGATTCCTATTTCTTTTACGGCAAGGGGGACGGCACCTTCCGGCGCGGAGGGCAGATCCACGACACCATCGGCTTCGATGGCGGCTTCTCCATCGCATCCGGCGACTTCAACCACGACGGCGCCCCCGACCTGGCCATCCCCATCGAATACGACGGCAAAGTCGCCATCCTGCTCAACACCCAGTAGACCGCGCCCACAGCGAGCCATCCCTCACAACCACAAACTGGTGCACACCGCCGTTCCGAAAAGCGGATCGCTAACCGGTAAGTCATCAAAGCAAGAGCCTACCGGCAACCGATGCGGTACGATCTGTGTAGTGCCGCCCGTTGCTCGTAGGTCTGGAGTAAGGCAACACCCCCACAGAACGCGATTGAATGGGCCACCAGCCGTCGCTCGCGCTTGCGCGGTCGAGGAGCGCCAGTTTTCGCCGCCGCGTGACCGCCTACTCTTTCGCAACTACCACCAACCTGCGCTCGTGCCGCACCCTGAATCCCAACCGTTCATACAGAGCTATCGCCCGCGAGTTCTCCGGACGAACATGTAGAAACGGTGTCTCGTTTCGACGCTGAATTCGCTCGATCACCAAGGAGATCAGCGACCGTGCATAGCCGCGACCGAGATAGTCGGGATGAGTGCACACCGCGCTGACCTCGGTAAAGCCTGGCGCCTTGAGTCGTTCTCCCGCCATCGCCGCCAGCCGGCCATTCTGCCGGATTCCGAAATAGTCACCCATCTCGCGCGTGCGTCGACCGAAGGGACCCGGCTGAGTCAGTTTCGTAAGAGCCAGCATTTCAGGAACGTCAGCTTCTCCGAGTTGAGATACAGGTGGTGAAGTTTCGTCCAAACTCCCGCCGCCCCTTTCGTACACCATCTGTAGCACACCGGAAAGGTGTACGACCTTCAGAACTCCAGCCGGAACATCGTCGCCCTCCAAAAAGAGCCCGGCGCGCTCACCCGATTTCAAGAGCGAAGCAAGATCAGCAAACGCGCGATCGGAATGCTCGGACCGTCCCGCCAGCACGCTGACTTCTTTGGAAAATCGAGCCGCTAAACCGTGTGATTCTCCGAGGTCTGCCTGGCGGGTCCGCAGCGCTTGCCAGATCACATTATCGAGAGGGTGCATGATTCAACCCGCAATTTAGCTGATTCTGCTACCGGAGGTCTATCCGATACCGGCTCACGCTGCAAAGGGGCGATTGACTTAAGAGCGGGGAACTATTCCTTCAGATCGACATGCTGTACCTGATCGATCGGACGGCCCAGAAACATCGCACCCAGCCTTCGAAACTTCTCCACCGAGTCAGTAGCAAAGAATTCCAGCCGAGGCAAACCGCGACGTTCCGCCTCAGTCTTTTCGGGAAGAGCGACCTCATGCAGAGTGCGGCGTACCGCATCGGCGGTCGAGTCGGCGGAATCTACGATCTGCACGTGCGCCGGCGCCACCCGTCTCAGGACTGGCTTTATCAGCGGATAGTGAGTGCATCCCAAGACCAACACGTCGGCGGATTCGAACTCATCCGCAAACGCCTCATTCAAATAAATCCGGGCAACCTCCTCCGTGACCGGATGCTCTACCCACCCTTCCTCCACCAGCGGGACCAGCAGGGGACAGGCTTTCTCCCGCGCCTGGACGCCGCGAGTTTCCAGCGCCTTCCGGTAAGCGTGACTGCTTACCGTCGCCTCCGTACCAATCACCACCGCTCTTTTCTTTTCACTCGATCCGGCGGCCCGTGCCGCGCCCGGCTCAATCACTCCGATGACGGGCACCCTCACTGACTCTCTAATTTTGTCGAGCGATAACGCCGTTGCCGTGTTGCAAGCGATGACCAGCGTCTCAGCCCCTTGCTTCTCAAGAAAGTGCGCCGCTTCCACTGCATATCGCGAAACCGTTTCCACGGACTTCGAGCCGTAAGGCAACCGCGCCGTATCCCCGAAGTACAGGTAGTCGGCATCGGGAATAACCTCAAGTAAAGCTTTAAGGACGGTGAGCCCGCCAAATCCCGAGTCGAAAACGCCGATAGTTGTCCTGCGCACGATGGGATTGATCATAATCGACTGGACCAACGAGATGGGTTTCTAACCAGGTACTCAGCGGCGGATGGCTTCGAACGTTTTCGCTGAATCGCCCACTTCTTGCTTCCTTGTGCAACAAGGCCCCGGCGGTATCGCCGCGCCATGTGGGCAGGTTCGCGGATGCCCCAGGAAACGAGCAGATCTTATCCGTGGCTTCCGTCGAAAGGATGTGCTCAAACTTGCAAGCCTGCTGCTCGATTTCAGATTCGCTGTCCATAGCCAGGCTGTCGGTGAAAAGCCGTTCCGCCAGACGGTGACGGCGAATGATGTCTCCCGCTCTCTGTCGCCCGCGAGGCGTGAGTTCGACGATCGTGCTGCCGTCCCCGACCGAAACCCCGCCCGGCTTTAGCGCATCATGACACGGATTCACGAACGGTTTGTGATCGTGCGTCTCCGGCGGATGGGGCAGGCAATTCACCAGGCCCATGTCCCGCATCTTTTCGACGGCAATGCTCACCGGCAATGCCCCGTGAACTTCCATGAGCCCGATTTCGGCCGTCTCTCCGTGCTCGCCCAACACCCACAATTCTTCCAGGACTTCGTCGAACTGCTCTTCGTCCGCCATGGAAAAAACTTCCTGTGCGGCAATCTTCCCGTGATGCAATTCAATGCGCCGGTCAGCCAGTCGAGCTACCACCGGATCGTGCGTGACCATCACGATCGTCCGCCCCTGCTGGTGCAATTCCCGCAGCAACCGCAGCACGATCTCCTCATTCACCGCATCGAGATTTCCCGTAGGCTCGTCCGCCAGCACGATCTTCGGATCGTTAATCAGCGCCCGCGCGATGCAAACCCGTTGCTGCTCGCCTCCAGAAAGTTGCGAGGGAAGATGATGAGCTCGATCCTTTAAGCCAACGCGGTCAAGCGCTTCCAGCGCTTCATTTTCGTCCGTCATGCTATGGAAGTACTGCGCCAGCATCACATTCTCAACCGCCGTCAGATAGGGAATCAGATGAAATTGCTGGAACACGAACCCGATCTTTTCGGCACGCACCCGGTTCAGTTCCGCGGCTGAAATATTCGCGACGTTCTCCCCGTCGAGCCAGATCTCTCCGGAACTCGGCCGGTCCAGGCATCCGATCAGATTTACCAACGTGGACTTTCCTGAGCCTGAGGGACCCATGATCGAGATCCACTCCCCAGGATCAACGGTGAGCGAGAAGTCGTCGAGAGCGCGAATCACGCCGCCGTTCGCTTCCGCCTTGGCCGGATAGAAACGTCCAACGTTCTTGAGCTTGATCATCTCATTCTCCCCTCAAGATCATAGCGGGTTCCACGCGCCGCAGCAGCCCCATGGGAATCGTCGCCGAGATCAGCGCAACCGCGATGCTGCCAATCAGGACAAAAGGCAGCACGCTAAATCGAGGCTCCACGGGTGCATGAAAGTTAACTCGCCCAATCCATGCGGCCACGCCCACACCGAGCGTAAATCCTACCAAGGCCCCGACCGCTCCCAGGGCAGCGGCCTCCGCCGCAAAGAAACTACCAATCAGACGCTCGGACGCGCCCAGCGCCTTCATGATGGCGAAGTCACGGCGTCGATCGAATACCCATCCGATCAGTGTCGAAAGCACGCACAACGCCGAAGTCAGAATGATGAGCACTGCCGCCGCCAGCAACGTCGCCCGAGTCTTCCCCAGAACGTGCGCCTCTCCTTCCATAATCTGGCGCACCGGCCGAACCTCGGCCTCGGGAATTGTCTGTTCGAGTTGCTGAATCGACCGAACCCACCTGCTCTGGCGAGCCCGACGCCGCAATTTCAATAGTCGATGGCTGAACGCCGGTCCAGTTCTCGAAATCGTTCAACGACATGTACACGCGGCTGTCTTCAGCCGCCCCGGTTCGCAGTTGTCCTTTCGGATTGAGGTGTAGAGTATGCCCCTGAAAACTGAGATCAAAAGGTCTGCCATCCGGGCTCACCACTGACGCGGCGCGCACCCCGAGCAGAGCATCGCCGTTAGACGACGGCCACCCCGTTACCGACCACCAGCTATCCAGTTTCTTGACCTGGTCGAAATCGGTTCCGGAAACGACCACCGACTGCCCGTCAGCGGTTCGCGCAATCACGTAAGCAAAGGGAACCGCGAGGCCGTGACCTGCGATCACGTTCTGTGCCTGCTGCAAGGCTCCCGTGGGCAGCGGTTGGCCATCTTTGCCCACCACCACCACGTTGGCTCCGTAGTTTCGGAACTCCTTGCGCATTTTGGCTTGCACGTCTACGTACAGATTCAGCATGGCAGTCGCCACTGCCGCAGCCACAACCATGGCCAGCAGGGCGGAAGCCGCTCGTCCACGGCGAAGCACGGCGGCGCGCACCAGCATCCGCAAGAACATCGACGTATGCGGAACTCCAGAACGATGCCGGGCCAGTTCACTAAGCGGGCGCGAACTCATGCTGCACCCCGCAAGGCATATACCGGATCAAACTTGACGGCGCGTCGGATCGCCAGCCCGCTGCCCGCAAAGGTCACGAAGACCGCGATCGCCAGAATGATGGGAAACAGGACCGGATCGATCACGATGTTGGAGTCGAAGATCGACCGTCCGATCTCGCGGGCCAACAATGCTCCCGCCGCAAAGCCCACAGCTCCGCCCATCAACGCCAGCAGCGTGGCTTCTGCAAAGAACACCGCAGCCACCGCGAAACTCCCCGCGCCCAATGCCTTCATCAACCCAACTTCAGTGCGTCGTTCAAAGATCGCCGTAGCCATCGCCGCTGAAACCGCCAGGGCCGAAGCAAACAATGCGGCGAGTGTCACCAACAGCATCAAGCCCTTGATTCGCGAAAGTACCGTACCCTCATTCTGCGCGACCTGCCGAATTTGCTCAGCATGTGAATGCGGAATCGCCTCCTGCAACTGGAAGGCAATCGACTGCACGTATGGCGAACAGTACCAGCGGTCATACATCTCCGCGTTCATGGTCTTGGGATCGCGTCTCGCCAATTCATCTTCCGGCTTGGTCATGGCGCTCACATACAAACGCCGTACTGCGCCCGGCTTGCCCAGAATCTGTTGGGCGAAATTCAGCGGCGCCACAATCTCGTTGTCTTCGGCCCCGCCGGTCGAGAGCAAACCGCTCACCGTATGGGGTGCCCCCGAAATTTCGATTTGATCTCCAGCTTTGCGGCCCAACTTTGCCGCCAAAATCTCTCCCAGCAGAACGTCCTGCGAGTTGTCGTTCGGCCAGCTGCCTTGAACTCTCCACCAGGGATGCGTAATGCGAACCCCGGTAACAAAATCTTCCTTACCGAATGCCAGTTGCTTAGAAAAATAGGTTCCTAGCAGGGTGACCTGATCTCGCGAATTCCCAGTGCCCAAATTCACCTTCACCGGAAGCATGGGAGAAAATCCCACAATATTGTGGTGCCAGAAAGTCCCCCGGATCTTGGGCAGGTCGGCTTCATTCAGATAAGCCCCGTCACTCGGAGGCTTCAGATCCACGCCCCCAATCTGCAGATCGAGCGTGTCTTCCTGCGGCGTGACGACCAGGTTCGCCCCATAGGTCCGCAGCTCCCGGCTCATCTTGTCGCCGATGTCGGTGGCAACGGCGATCATCGCGGTGGCAACACCGACGCCCAGGGTGATGGCAACGCCCGCCAGCAACTTTCTCCGTTTTTGTCTGCGAAACGATTCGTAAACCAGGCGCACGAACATGGGCTATTTCTCAAACACCTTGGCGTGGGCCGCCAGATCCGCTTCCTCAATAATCACCGCATCCGAAGTTGTTTTGGCCTGCAAAGGAATCGGATTGCATCCCCCCGGCATTCCCACCGACTGCGGGTTGATCGGCGCCGCGCAGTTTTTGCAAACCACCCCGCTTGGCCCCTTATAAAACCCCACCGCCCCGCAGATTTCGCAGGCATCGAGCACACTGGCGATTTTGCCGTCCGGCTTCTGATAAAGCCAGAAGCGCACCGTAACCCCGCCTTCCTTCGATTGGTAGCGATGCAAATCGCCATCCGCCACTTGGCTCAGCGGAATGCTCACTTGGCCGTTCACAAATGTCACCTCCGTTGCCGGCGACAAAGCGCTCACACTCTTGGCATAGATAAACTCCGCCGTCACCAGCAGAATGAAAACGAATGCGCTGGCGTACACTGAAGCCATCCACAGCCGCTCGCGGCGCGCGCTCCACGCCGCCTTCCGGCGCTCTGCCGGAGAGGTAGGCTCGGGCATCGGTTGACGCCGCTTATATTCGAACAGCACCATCAGGGCCGCCAGCGCCAGAATCGTCACCACAAAGAACGCTTCATTCCGCACGATCGGCCCAATCAGCGCCATCTCTGTCTTGGAGGAGGGAAGCACGCCATTTTCCGAAAGCTCATGCAACCCGGAAATCACCAGCTGCGCCGCAACAAAGAAGAGGATGACGGTCGTGACTTTAAAGAACTTCTGCAGGTTGATGCGGACGCTGCCCTTCACAAACATCACGCCAAACAGGATCGCCGCGCCCACTCCCAATAACGTGCCAATAAAACTCAGCAGCGCGCTCGAGTTCAGCGACACAGCCGAGAGAATCAGCACCGTCTCCGCCCCTTCCCGCAAGACCATCAGGAACACGAAAATGAACAGCCCGAACCACGCGTCCTTACCGGCCAGCAATCCGACTTTGCCTTCGATGTCCCCCTTCATTTTGCGGCCGGTCTTCATCATGAAAATGATCATGGTGACCACAAAGAACGCCGCCGCCAGCATGATCCAGCCTTCAAAAACGTCTTCGTTGAAGTGGGTGCGGGAAAGAATCACCGCCACCCCGATGCTTCCCAGGAAGGCCGCGACCAGGGCGGCATACACCGTCTTGCGCAGCTCGGGACGCCCGATTTTTGCCAGATACGCGAGGGTAATTCCCACGATCAGGGCCGCTTCCACCCCCTCACGCAGCGTAATAATGAAGGTCTCCAACATCCTAAAAACCCACTCCTATGATTTTGAAAATGAATTTCAATTTCAACTTTACTAGGATAGTCTCCCGGCTTTACAGGCGTCAACGCACCGAGTCACGAGAGGTTGTGATGTACATCACACGGCGGAAGTTACGCATTGAGCGGCGAGGCTCGGCATTTTCTTGCCGCCCGGGACTTCGGACCGTAGAAACTGGGCCAGCCTTTCAAAAAGCCAGCTTCCGAACCCCGCGTTCTCTCCAGCTAGCCGAGAGCCCACCCTGAGCAAGTCGAAGGGGATCCATCTATAGCTGCCGCAGAAATTTCTTTGCCTGCTCCAATTGCGGGAACAGCTTTTCCTCGGCCTGAAATTCCCGCGAATGGACACATCGCCGGCTCCCTCGCAGCTTCACCGGATGCTTCAAGTGCAGCATCTCGTGATACACGATGTACTCCACCGCATATCGTGGCACCCGAGGGTGATCGAAAATGCGGCTTACCACAATCGCGTTGTGCGCCGGATCGTAATGACCCAGGCTGTTGCGCGCACGGTCCCGGCTCCATGTCATCTGGGGCCGCGCCAGTAACCCGAAGAAGTGTCGCCGGTTGAGCTCGTCAAATATCTCTTCCAGATGGTAAACACCGCCTTGAGCGCTGGCGATCCGCTTCCGTCCCCGGATTTGCCGGACCAGGTGGGCTTTCTTTGTGATGTCGTGGCTGGAAATGTACCGCCGGTAACGGGTGGAATGCTCGCGCTCAATCGGCTTGCGATACATCTTCGCCAACAAAATGTGCGCAATGGCCCGGAGTACCGGCTCCGGCGCCCCTTCCAACAAATCGGACAGACGTGCCGTCAGTTTTCCTTCGCGGAGCCGGATCGTGTTGTTGATGCTGGCAAAAGGGAAGAAACTGACCTTCAGTTCGGGAATCGGCGCCCGCGGCCGCAACTCGCGGTAGCTCTCATGAAAAATCTCGACCAGCATTTCACTCACGTTGAGGCTAGGTTAGCAACAAATGTGCACCCCGCAAAGAGCATGCGGCGATGACCGGCTTAACCTAATCCCTACTGATTAACCCCTATTCCATACAAGTCTTATCACTTACTGACAACTGTTTAGTGTAGAGTGAGTCGCCTGGCTCTTGAACCATTGAGCCTCGGCCAAATCCATCTCGGAGAATCTTATGAACAGGTTGATGTGGAAAGTATTTGCAGGCCTCTGTGTGCTCGCGATGTCCGCCGTCTGTTCGACCCCGTCTCGCGCCCAGATGTCTGAAGTCAAGGAAAAGCCTCCCATGTACTCTTACGTAGGCAACTGGGCCATTCCACGAAGCCAGTGGGCGGAAATGACCAAGAGCCAGGCCAACGATCAGAAAATGTTGGACAAAGCCATCAGCGGCGGAACCATCGTGGGATACGGCTACGACACCAACTTGGTGCACGATCCTGACGGCGCGACCCACGACGACTGGTGGTCGTCCACGTCGCTGGCCGGCGTGCTCAACGTGCTCGACCAGGCCTACAAGTCTGGCAGCTCGACCGCTCCTGTTTTGCAAAGCGCGACCAAGCACTGGGACAGCATTTACGTCAGCCGCTATTACAACTGGCATTCCGGATCGTGGAAGGATGTCTATACTCACGGGTCCTCGTACAAACTCAAGGCAGACGCGCCGCAAGATGCGCTCGATACCCTCTGCAAGACCATGATCGTGCCACTAATGGAAAAAGCGCTCGCCGATGGCACGATCCATGAGTACGAAATTGACACTGAAGCAATCCACACCCATGCCCCGGGCACCTTTATCATTTTTTACATCGCTGCTAACGCGGAAGGATTGGACAAGGTGGGGTCCGCGATACGGGATGCTTTCAAGGCGAATCTGCTCAACGGTCCGGCCTTCAGTTCCATGACCGACTCCAGCGAGCATCGCGACTTCCTGGCTCGTACCGACGCTACCTACAAATAGCTCACTGTGCGTCTCTGTCCGCGTGCGCTTTCGCGCGCGGACAGATCTTTATTTCCCGCCTACTTCTTCTTGTGCTTCGCCGCCTCTTCCTGCTCTGCAAGCAGTTTGCGGTGATCCGTCACTCCGGTGTCCACGCTGTCTACCGCGGTATTTAGCAGAAACTCGTATTGCGCCGCTTCAGCCGGAGAACTGTTGGCTGAACTCTTGAGCGCGCGCAGTTCCGCCTGGAATTCGGTATCTGCCTCAATCACAACTTTCAAAGGTTTGCGTAGATCGGATTTCCGGTCCAGAAAGGTGTCGATGTTGTCGTTCAGTTCGTCATAAATGTCGACGAAATCCTGTAATTTGTCGTGCGTCTGCTGAGCGCGGTCGGTCACCTTCGGATCGGACCGCACTTGATCGAGCGCGGTCAGCCGGGTGCGCGCGAACTTTACAAACGACTTCAGCCGGGTCTCGGGATCTTGCGCCGCATCGCGCAGTTCGTCGATCTCCCCACCGGTAAGCGGCTCACGCCGGGCCTGGCTCCAAACCAGCTGCGTCAGCAGCGAAAGCAAAACCACCGCCCGCCATAGCCGCTTCCCGGTCATTACCGGCCGCCTTTGCTGAACATGTGAGACAGCAAGTCGGTGCGGATCTTCTCCAATTCATCGATTGCGCTATCCATCGGAGCTTGGTCCTCAAAGTTCACCGTGCGCTTGATGTCCCGTAATTTCTCTGCCATCTTTCGAACGTCAATCTCGATGTTCTTGATCTTTTTCCCCGTTTGGATCGCCGCGTCACGCGCTTTCCCCGCGTACAGAACCACGTCGCGCAAATCGCGCTGCGCGTCTTCGGTCTTGCCTTCCTTGTAGGCCGCGGTTGTGCTTTTGAGTTGCCGCTCGGCGACCTCGATATACAGCGCAGGGCGGTCGTCCATGCGAGCAGCTTCGCTTTGGCTTCAAGCTGGTCCAGGCTTTGGTCGGATTTCTCGGACGCAAGCCCGGAAACCGCTGCAAGGCACACCGCGACGATGATAAAAATCCGCATATTATTTCTTCGGTTCGATCGCTATTAACCTGTGCTTGGCCTGCCACTCCTGATCGGGAAACTGCCCGTTCGCCACTTCCAGAAACTTATGATAGTTCTCCGACGCCTTTTTGTAATCTCGCAGATGATCGTACGCCGTTGCGCGCAGAAAATACCCAACCGGAATTTCGGGGAGAAACTTGGCTCGCGCGTCGGTTGCCCGAATGGCCAACTCGTAGTCCTTATTGCTGTCGGCAGCGACGGCCAAATCCCCGTACGCGGCGCCGAAGTCTGGCTTCAGCTTCACCGCCATCAGAAATTCCTGCTCCGCCTGCGGATATTTGTTTTGCTTGAGCCAGGCCGTTCCGAGCGCATGGTGGAGTTCCGGGTCTCTCGGATTCGCCGTCAACAGCGCTTGATACTCCGCCGCCGCCAGATCGTATTTCTTCTCCGTCATGTAGAGATCGGCTAGATCTCTATGAGTTGATAGATCACTTGGATCAATTTTGACGGCGGCCTGCAACTCTTGCAGGGCAGCGTCATTGTGCCCGGCGGCCATCAGCACGCGGCCCAGTTGGCGGCGAGCAGCCGCGTCGTCAGGATGGAGGGCCACCAGCTTCCGCAGGAGTTCTTCAGCGTCGGCGATTCGCTGTCCGCGCATAGCGACATTGGCCAGGCCAGTGATCGCATCCGCCGACTTAGGATCGATCGCCAGGGCCTTCTTGTATTCCTGTTCCGCGTCCGCGAAGCGATTCTGTTTTTCGAGAAGCTGTCCCGCCGAGAGATTCGGCTCAGGATCGTTGGGGCGAAGTTCCGCCGCACGTTGATACGCGGTGATCGCTCCCGTTGGATCGCTGCCCTCGACAACATGCGCCAATGACAGCCACGCCCGCGCATGCCCTTCTTCGACATTCGCTGTCGGCGTAAGAGTTGTCGCTGCGCGCAGGTACTGTTCCGCCCCCGGTTGCCCGGTTTTCGCCAGGATCAACCCCAGATTCAGGTTCGATTCGAAGACGTCCGGCTTCGCAGCGACAGATTTCTTGTAGGCATCAATCGCTTCCTGCGACTTGCCCTGGGCTTTCTCGACAAATCCCAGATCAAACCAGGCCTCGTAATTTCCCGGATCGGCCGCCACGACTTTCTGGAGAAGCGGTTCGGCGGCCGCATAATCTTTCTTTTCGATTGCCGCCTCGGCTTGCGTCAACTCAGGGGGCGTGGCTGGACCATCCGGAACCTTGTAATGCCGGACGGTGCGACCCGTGGTTTGCGCGGCACCTACCGCGCAACCGGCCACTAATGTCGCGTAAAGCGCGCAAATGGCCTTAGTGGTTGCCATTCCGAGAGGACGCGTGTCCATTTAAAACCTGTGCCAGAAATTTGCCAGTGTAAGACTTCGGCAACAGGGCAATCTCCTCCGGCGTGCCTGAACCCACCACGTAGCCGCCTCGCTGGCCGCCTTCGGGCCCAAGATCGATCACCCAATCCGCCGTCTTGATCACTTCCAGATTATGCTCAATCACCAGAATCGATCCACCCGCATCAATCAACCGCCGAAACGCGGACAGCAGCTTGCTGATGTCGTCAAAATGCAAGCCGGTCGTGGGTTCGTCAAAGATATACAGCAAGTGTCGTTTGCGCCGGACCTCTCCGTGTGCCGGCCGCCCGATTTCCCGCGCCGCCGGCTGCAGATGGGCCGCCAACTTCATGCGCTGAGCCTCTCCGCCGGAAAGTGTCGTGGCAGATTGTCCCAGACGCAAATACCCCAGCCCGACTTCTTCCAGGACGCGCATTTTTTCCACGATCTTGGGAACGCCGGCAAAGAAGTGCAGTGATTCTTTTACCGTCATGTTCAGCACATCGTGAATGTTCTTGCCCTTGTACCGGATGTCCAGCACCTGCGCTTTGTAGCGGCTGCCCTTGCACTCTTCGCAGACTAGTTCCACATCCGCCAGGAATTGCATCTCCACCGTGACCGTGCCATCCCCCTGGCACACCTCACACCGTCCCCCGGGGATGTTGAACGAGAAATGTCCAGCCGAGAACCCGCGTTTCTTGGATTCCGGCAGGGAAGCGAACAGTTCGCGGATCGCGTCGAACGCCTTGATGTACGTGACCGGATTCGAGCGCGGCGTCCTCCCAATCGGCGATTGGTCCACCAGCACGACCTCGTCGATATATTCCGCGCCCTCGATACTGTCCCACGCCGGGGAACTCGGCATCGTGCCGTCGGGCTGCTTTTTGGCTGCTGCCAGTCCTTGATAAAGCACATCGTGCAGCAACGTCGATTTCCCGGACCCCGAAACCCCAGTAATCGCAACCAGCATCCGCAGCGGTATCGCCAGGTCAATCCGCTTCAAATTGTGAGCGCGCGCTCCATAAACATGGATCTGCTGCAACCCGGCCTTGCGCCGCGCCGTCGGTAACTGTATCCGCAACTCGTCGGACAGATAACGCCCAGTCAAAGACGACGGCAGTTTCTTGATTTCCTCGTACGTTCCCGAAGCGATGATTTTGCCGCCGTTTTCCCCCGCGCCCGGCCCCAGATCCAGAATCGTATCCGACGCCCGCATCACGTCCGGGTCGTGCTCCACCACCAGAATCGTGTTCCCCAGATCGCGCAAATCGTGCAGGATCTTGATGAGACGGTGGGTATCGCGCGTATGCAGTCCAATAGAAGGCTCATCGAGCACATACAGGGTTCCGACCAGGCGCGATCCCAGCGACGTCGCCAGCTGAATCCGCTGCGCCTCGCCTCCCGACAAAGTCGAAGACAGCCGGTCGAGGGTGAGATATTCCAGTCCCACTTCGTTCAGAAACCGCAGCCGCTCGCTGATTTCTTGCAGAAGCCGATCCGCGATACCCGTTTCTTGTTCGGTCAGTTCCAGCCCGTTGAAAAAGACGGACGCCTGTTCTACGGTCATTGCGCAGACTTCGGAGATATTCTTGCCGTTGATCTTTACTTGCCGGGCCTCCACTCGTAGCCGAGTCCCATTGCACACGGAGCACAGAGAGTATCCGCGGTACCTGCTCAAAAACACCCGCACATGCAACTTGTACTTTTTGCGTTCCAGGTAATTAAAAAATCCCCGAATTCCCTCAAAGCGTCCTTCGCCCTCAATGATCAGGCGCCGATGATCGACCTCCATCTCCGCCCACGGAACATCGAGCGGAATGTCCGCCTGCTTCGCAAAGCGTTTTAGTTCCGTAAAGATCGATCGGTATTTCGGCTTGGTCCAGGGCTCGATGGCGCCTTCATTCAAGGTCTTTGTCTTATCGGGAATCACCAGGTCGAGATCAAAGTCGATGGTGTTTCCAAAGCCCTGGCATCGCGGACAAGCGCCGTAAGGATTGTTAAAGGAAAACAACCGCGGCTCAGGCTCGTCATATCGCGTTCCGTCCCACTTGCATTCAAAACGCTGAGTAAAGCGAAACCGCTCCGCAGGCTCTGCCTCACGAGGCGCAGTCTCAAACAGCACCTCGCTCGACTCGCGATAGCTCATCTCGACCGCATCGACGATCCGGGCCCGACCCTCAATTGAGACCGCCAACCGGTCGACCAGAATGAATACCGGTTCGCTGAAGTTCACGTCCAGCAGCGACTC
This sequence comes from uncultured Acidobacteriaceae bacterium, assembly GCA_963708575.1. Taxonomy (GTDB): domain Bacteria; phylum Acidobacteriota; class Terriglobia; order Terriglobales; family Acidobacteriaceae; genus DASVWZ01. Next base: position 1,531,193 of record CAVPTB010000007.1, on the reverse strand, counting down.
TGGAGTCGAAAACTCGAAAATCTGCCCGTTCTGATAGAGCCGGTTAAATCCTCGTGTACGCAGATCAAGCAGCCGCGCCTTGAGCAGATCGGACGGTTCCGCCGGCTGCGCGGTCTTGGCTGCCTTGGATTTCTTCTTGGCACGTCCCTTTTTCGCGGGCGCCTCGGTGCTCACCGGAGCCGTTCCGGCATTCAGAGGGAAAAACACATTCAGACGTGTGCCTTCATCCAGCGCGAGAATCGCGGTTGCAACCTCGTCTACTGTGTCTTTCTTTACTTCCCGCCCGCATTGCTGGCAGTAAGTACGGCCGATCCGGGCAAATAGCAATCGGAGGTAGTCAAATATCTCAGTCGCGGTGCCCACGGTCGACCGTGGATTGCGAGTGGTATTTTTTTGCCGGATCGCTACCGCCGGGGCTATCCCGTCAATTACATCGGCGTCGGGCTTCTCGATTCGTTCCAAAAATTGCCGGGCGTAGGCCGAGAGCGACTCGACGTAGCGGCGCTGCCCTTCGGCGTAAATCGTATCGAAGGCGAGGGACGACTTCCCTGATCCCGACACTCCTGTGACCACCGTCAAAGAGTTGTGCGGGATCTCAAAATCAATGTTCTTCAGGTTGTGTACGCGTGCACCGCGAACAACTATGGATTCCGTCGACATCGCCAAGCGGCTTCTTCCCTCGTAACCGCCTCAAAAATTGGACCTTTGTTCGTGGCGCCACCCCCTCTGGAGGCTTCAGGCGGGGCTGCCGAAACCTTTATTATAAAGCCTCCCAGCCTCCGCCGTTGCGCTCCGGGATCGGTCGTTCTTTCCCTGGTCCTCGGTTTACACACATGGAACCGCGTAGCCCCTTCGACGCTGACTTGAAGTCGCAAAAACGGTATCATCAAAGTTTATTTTCGCTGGTACTTGCCTCGGACGGGAAGGCTCTCTCTGCCCATGGATTCCACACTGACGACAGTGCTGGCTCGCACCGCAAAATACCTGATCCCCGGAGGCGTCGTCTCCCTCCAATCGCTTGCTATCGCGGTGCAATCCTCCGATTATTTTTCCGATAAAAAAGGCAGTATCTACAACATCCTGTGGGTGTTGGTTTTCGGCTTTGCCACGCTCAACATTCTCGGCCTGATTGCGCGCCGCTTCGAGCCGCGACGCTCCAGCCTGAACTTGGGAGAGATACTCGCCATCACCGTCGTCGCGGTAGCGGTCATTCTTCTCGCCTGGGAGATGCTCTATCTCTTCCACATACTGCCCTTGCACCTCCAGCCTCGCTGATTCCTTTTGCGGTATGATTCAACCATGGCGGGAAAGCCTTCACTGTTCGAGGTTACTTGTCCGTGCTGTAATGCGGTCCTGAAAATCGATCCGGAGACTCACGCGGTGATCGCGCATACCGCAGCGGTCAAGCCCAAGATGTTCAACGACATTGAGGAAGCCGCCCGCGCCATGAAGGAACAAGACAACCGCCGCGACTCGATCTTTCGCCAATCCGTGGAAGCCCAAAAAAATGCTTCCAACCTTCTGGAAAAGAAATTTCAGGAAGCGGTCAGGAAAGCGAAAGAGTCTCCCGATACCGGCAAGCCCATCCGCGATTTCGATTTGGACTAATTGAAACTACTATGGATAGTCATTCACGCAATATTCATCCAAGTAGCTCCTTTTTGTGGCGTACACTTTTCTGAAATGCCCACGGCTCCTTTACTGCTGGGACATCGCGGGTCAGGCGCGGGAGGTCCCCTTGCCGAAAACACTCTGCAATCGTTTGACGCTGCGCTCAAGCAGGGTTGCGATGGCATCGAACTGGATGTGCGACTGAAAGGTTGCGGTCGCGCGGTGATTTGCCACGACCCCAAGGTAAACGGGATCGATGTCGCACGAGCGCAACCTGAAGAATTAAGCTATCTGCCGCTGCTCAAGGACGTTCTCGGCCGCTACGCGAAACGGGCCTTCATCGATATCGAAATCAAAGTGCCAGGTGCCGAATCCGAACTTCTCATCGCCCTCGCCCAGCACTTCCCGGAGCGGGGCTATGTGGTCTCCTCTTTTTCTGTCGACATTCTTGAGAGTTTAACTTTACGCAGCCCCAATATTCCCCTGGGCTTCATCTGCGATCGGCAGGACGAATTACAGATATGGCCTAAGTTGCCCGTGCAATACCTCATACTGCACCATTCGTTAGCGCGTCGCGAATTGTTCGATGATCTGCATGACGCCGGCAAGCAGGTTTTTGTCTGGACAGTGAACAATCAGGAATCTATGTTGCGTTTCGCTCGCTGGGGCGTCGAGGGAATCATTTCTGACGAAATCGCCCTCATGATTCGCACCTTCCGTAGTCCACTCAATAAGGATCAGCTCGCTCCACAACCAGCTAGCGCTTGACCCTTGGATCATTGCCTGCGCTGTAGCCCCTCATTTACAGTGAAGGGCATCACATGCCAACCACTGGCGAACGTTTCGAACGTGCGGTATCAATTATGGCGCGCCTGCGCGCCCCCGGCGGATGTCCTTGGGACCGCGAACAGACCTTCGATTCCATCAAGCCCTACACCCTTGAAGAAGCCTACGAAGTTCTCGAAGCCATCGACAATCGTGATTGGGACGAACTAAAAGGCGAACTCGGCGACCTTCTGCTGCAGGTACTGTTCTATTCGGAAATGTCCCAGGAGCAGGGAACGTTCTCTATCGACGATGTCCTTGACCGGCTCTCCGCCAAGCTCATCCATCGTCACCCGCACGTGTTCGGAGACGTAAAGGCGGATACCTCTTCCGAGGTCTTGCGCAACTGGGAAGCCATCAAGGCAGAGGAGAAGAAAAAACGCCTGGCCTCTGAACCAGGCAGCTCCACGCAGGAAGACGATCATCGTGACTCCGTTCTGGCGGGAGTTTCCACCGCCATGCCTTCCTTGATGGAGGCGCACAAACTCAGTTCCCGAGCGGCCCGCGTCGGTTTCGATTGGCCCAATATCGACGGCCTTTTCGATAAGTTGAAGGAAGAGACCGCCGAATTGCGGGAACAACTCGCATTGTTTCCCGAACCCGGTCCGCAACCGCCGGGCCGTGGTGTCGCTGGCTCCGGCCGTACGGAAATCAGCGCGGAATTACGCGAGCGCCTGGAAGATGAAGTCGGCGATCTGTTTTTCGTCCTGGTAAATATCGCTCGCTATCTATCGCTCGACTCCGAGTCTGCCCTGCGAAAAACCAATCGCAAGTTCAAACGCCGCTTTCAATGGATGGAGCTAAATCTTAAGACCACTGGCCGGACCCCGCAGCAAGCGACCACCGAAGAACTTGAAGCTCTCTGGCAACAAGCCAAACAAGAGGAGCGGGCAGGGCAGTGACCGCCGACTCCATCCAGATCAGAAAATGTTACACCTTGGAAGAAATGCAAGCCTGCCTGGCTTTGCAGAAAGAAGTTTGGCGCTTCAGCGATATTGAACTGGTGCCGGTACGCATGTTTGTTGTGGCGGAGAAAATTGGCGGCCAGGTCATCGGGGCCTTCGAAGGCCGCAATATGATTGCCTTCGCGTTGGCCTTGCCGGGTCACCGTGGTGGACACTCGTACCTGCATTCTCACATGCTCGCGGTTCGTCAGGAATTTCGTAACCGTGGGCTCGGCCGCCGCATCAAGTTTTTTCAACGCGACGACGCTCTCGCTCGCGGCTTCGAACTGATCGAATGGACCTTTGATCCTCTGGAAATCAAAAATGCCTATCTGAATATCGAAAAGCTGGGTGCCATTTCCCGGCGCTACAACCCCAATCAATACGGCATCACCTCGTCCCCACTCCAGGGAGGTTTGCCCAGCGATCGTTTGGTGGCCGAGTGGTGGCTGAAGTCGAAGCGCGTCCAAGGTCTCCTCACCTCTGCTCGGCATCCCGGCTTCACTGCTCTCGAAAAGGTCGAGGTACCCTCCCAGATCTATGAATGGAAGGCTTCGCCCGCGCATCGTGATCGAGCCCAACAGGTTCAAGACCGTAATCGTGATCTCCTGACAAATGCCTTCATCCGCGGCTTGACTGTGTTAGGGTACGAGCGCGACCCTCAGGGCAAGGGAGCATTCCTCCTTGGTCGATGGGATGAAAACTGGTTCTATGAGGCGCATGTAAGCTGAGCTGAAAAAACTTCAGGCGGAAATCAAGAGACTCCCTTCTCCTCGTTCTTTCCGCCGGTGCCGGACTGTTTAATGAAAATAGAAGGCATTACTCTGCGTGAAGTTCACATGCCGCTCGTCCATTTTTTCGAGACGAGCTTTGGACGCATCTACGACCGCCGCATTCTGCTGGTCACGGTGCACTGCGACGGCGTTGCCGGCTGGGCCGAGTGCGTCTCCGATGCGTCTCCGTTCTACAGTTCTGAGTGGTTCGACTCCTCCTGGATCACGATTCAGCGCTATCTGGCTCCGATGGTTCTCGGGCATGCCGTCGCTTCGGGCCGGGACTCATCGTCGCTCATGGCGAAGGTGACCGGGCATCCCATGGCCAAAGCCGCTATCGAGAACGCCCTTTGGGACGCGGAAGCTCGCCAGAAGCAGGTTCCCCTGTGGCAATTGCTCGGAGGCACGCTGAACGAGATTCAATGCGGTGTCTCCATCGGCATTCAGGATTCGATCGAACAGTTGTTGGAGAAAATCCAGATCGAGCTGTCCGCCGGATATCGTCGCATCAAAATCAAAGTCAAGCCCGGTTGGGACATCAACGTCCTCGAGCGGGTTCGATCCCGTTGGCCAGAAATCGTTCTCAGTGTCGATGCCAACTCCGCTTACCGCCTGGATCAGACCGAGCATCTCCGTGAATTTGATCAGTTCAACTTGCTGATGATCGAGCAACCGCTATGGAACGATGACATCTATTACCATTCGCGCCTGCAAACACAACTGCGGACTGCGATCTGTCTGGACGAATCGATTCGTCACGCCAGAGACGCCGCCCAGGCCGTCGAAACCGCTGCCTGTCGAATCATCAACATCAAAGTCGGACGTGTCGGTGGATTCAGCGAAGCCAAGAAAGTGCACGACGTTTGCGCCGCGCAAAAAGTCCCAGTCTGGTGCGGAGGCATGCTGGAGTCGGGCGTCGGACGTGCCCACAATATCGCTCTCTCCACGCTGGAAAACTTCCGTCTCCCCGGTGATGTGTCGGCTTCGAAGCGCTATTGGAAGGAAGATATCATCGACCCGGAGGTCGAGGTCTCGCCGCAAGGCATCATCGCCATCAAGAACGAACCCGGAACCGGATATCGCGTGCGCGAGCATCTCATAGAGAAGTTGACCAAGCGCAAAGAAGAAATCCGGCAGTGACACAGACCGAATCCTGCCGATCCCGTACCTGGTTGTTTTCGAAACCTTCTACGCGAACCGCACCTTCACATCCGGCGATTTCTCTAAGTGGATGCTGTCAATGAACCGCACCTTCCCGGTGCGATACGTCAGAATAATCGAGTGGGTCCGCGTACCTTCGCCAAAGAAGCGTACGCCCTGCAGTAGTGCGCCCTCGGTCACCCCGGTCGCGGCAAAAATGAGCTGCTTTCCCGGCGCCAAATCTTCAGCTTCATAAACGCGGTTCTTGTCCTTGATCCCCATCTTCGCAATTCGCTCTTCCAACTCCGGTTTGTTGATGATGAGTCGGCCCTGCATATATCCGTTCAAACAACGGATAGCAGCGGCAGTGATCACGCCTTCCGGCGCGCCGCCCGATCCCATGACCGCGTGAACGCCCGTGCCGATAACGGCGGATGCAATGCCCGCCGAAAGATCGCCGTCGCTAATCAACTTGATGCGCGCTCCAGCCGCCCGAATTTCCGAGATCAGTTTTTCATGCCGCGGCCGGTCCAGAACAATGACGACGAGATCTTCCACGTCCCGTTCCAACCGCTTCGCGATATTTTTCAGGTTTTGCGAGACCGGCGCATCCAGGTCCACGGCATTCTTGCACGATGGCCCAACCACAATCTTTTCCATGTAGCAGTCCGGCGCATTCAGCAAGCCGCCACGCTCCGCCGCCGCCAAAACCGTAATCGATCCCGGCGCACCTGTCGCGCACAGATTGGTGCCTTCCAGCGGATCGACTGCAATGTCGACCTCCGGAACCTCTCGCCCATCCGGAAACTCCGCGCCAACGTGCTCGCCGATGTAGAGCATAGGGGCCTCGTCGCGCTCGCCCTCGCCGATAACAATCGTTCCCCGCATTGGAATGCTGTCCATGGTGTGGCGCATGGCTTCGACCGCCACTTGGTCAGAAAGCTTTCCCTCTCCCTGGCCCATAGTCCGCGCCGACGCGATCGCCGCCGTCTCCACCACGCGCAAAAACCGCGACGCCAGGTCGCTCTCAATGTTCTCGCCAAACGAACGCACCTTCGCTTCTTTAGCTTCTTTTGTTTGAGGATGAGTAGGGGTAGCCATAATTGCCTCCGCACAGCACCGGAAAGAGACTATACCGCTAATTGGCGCCTCAGGGAAAGTCGCGGGGGATCAGGAGCTGCGGTTAGTCGACTGACTTCACGTCTTCCAGGTTATAGAGCACCAGAGTGCAGCCACTGTGAAGGAAACAAGAGACAATTCCGCGCCTCACCAACCGGCTCGGACCGTTGTCGGGAAATGGGAATCGGATGGCGGCCGCGTTCATGGCCTTCGCAGCATTCTTCAGCTCCTCCGAGCCGCTTACGAACTTTACATCGTCGATTTTGCCTTCGGACCCGAGTCGAACCAAGAAGTCCGCAGACGCGGTGCCGGCGATCACACGAGGAAGCTTAAACGTCCGGAGTTGATTCAATCCGTCGGAACTCGCCATCGCATTGTTTGTTGGCTGTCCTCCGCTGATTTTCTGGATCTTCGCTGTTAGACGCGTGGCAGACGGCCCGTTCGTACCCCGGAGACGGAGGCGGTAAAGCGCCATCTGATAAGTCTGAAGGGCCAACTTCACTTTGTGATTATCTTCATACGCCTGCCCCAAGTGCTCCCCGATCACTTCCGCGGGCGCGAGGCTCCACGCGGCATTCAGATATTTCTCGGCCAGATCGTAATTCTTCATACGGAAATAAACCCATCCCAGCGTGTCCCAGAAAGCCGCGAGGCTGGACGTGGGACCCAGATCTTCAAGCTTCAGGGTTGACAGTTGCACCTTGGCCGACGCTTCTTCTTCCTCGCGAACCGCTTTTTGCGCCCACTCCAGAGACAACGGGAGATTCTTCTCGGCATCCGCCATCATGTAGGCGATGTCGTTATACATGACTGGGCGAGGATCAAGCGCGAGCGCCTTCTTGAAGGCTTCGGAAGATTTTTCCTCATCTTTCGCCTTCAAATAAATAGAACCGAGTTCCGCATAAAACCGCGCCTTATCGGGTTCGAGAGCCAGGGCGGACTTCATGGTTTCGGCCGCCTCGCTGTACTGTTTATTGCTGCTCAGTGCACCGGCCAGAGCGCTCAAGGTCTCTGTATTTTGAGGATTAGCCTTTGCTCGCTCGCGTAAAACGGCAACGGCATCTTCATACTTCTCCTGTGCCATCAACACAGAGACGAGTTCCTTGGAGATGAGGGGCTCGTCCGGATTGGCGGCATACCCCTTGCGTAGAGTATCCAGAGCCGCGTCTTTGTCTTTCATTAAGAAGAGATACGTGTCGCCCAGCATCAGCCAAACTCGCACGAACTTGGGATCGGCATGAGCGGCAGCTTTTAGAGATTCGATCGCCCCCGGCATATCGTTGCTTTTCATTTTCTCCGTAGCATCGTTGTAAGCGCGAATCGCATCCGCGTTGTCGCTTAGCGGCAAGTTTGAAAACGCCTGCTGCCTGGCGTTCCTCGCGGGTGTTGGTGAATTCGTCACTGCAAGACTGACGTAAATGTCATAGTCGGCGGCGACTTTCTTGGCGAAGTTCTTGTAGGCGTCGTACTCCGCGAGTGCCACCTGAGATTGCTTTGTAATGAGTCGGTGCTCTGAAATAAGAACGTCGCCCTTGGCTGAATATGTCGTGTGGTACTCGGCAAAGTCTTGGATCAGATTCACATTGTCCGGAAGCTCTGGCGAATAGCCTTTCGGTAATTGGATCCTCGACTGGTAGTGAAATTCCTGGGGCGAACCCAGCCAGACTGGGTCAGACGGCTTGGTGTCGGTTTGTGGTAATAGAATTGGCGGAAGTGCAATTGCGATTCGCCGGTTTTGCCAGTCGGGAAAATCCTTGCGAGTGTAGTTGTACGACAAACGAAAGGGTTCCTCGGTTTTCTCCGGGGAGCTGGCGATCACGTTACTCACGTCTCCCGCATATCCTTCAGCTCGAGCCATTCCCTGGGCCAGGTCCTTCCATTGCGTCATGGGCACGCGGCGGAAGGCCAATCGTAGGATAACTTCGGCGTCCAACGCGGTGGCCGATTGCTCCATCTTTCCTTCAAGCGTACCGTCGTCGCTGAGTTTGGCATCAATCGAAAACGTTTCGGTAGGATGCTGCGGTGGATCGGCCGGGGTGCTCGCCAACGCCGCTGGTTTGTCGGGCGGTATTACCAACGCGGCTTTGCCGCGCAGAACGCTCATCAGATATCCGAAGGGCGCCACCTCGGTTGTGGTATCCACCCAGAGAAATGAGTTTCCCCGTGGCACCGCCGTAATCACATGATCGAATTGTTGGGGCGAAGGGACATCCAGACTCATTTCGTGGGAGCTGTTGATCAGTGCCGGATATGCCTTGATTCCGGCCGCCTCCAGCAGGGAGGCAAGCAACGTGTGCTTGTCTTTACAGTCCCCGTATTGATTTGCCAGTACGTCAGCCGCAGCGTGAGGCTGGTACCGCCCAACCCCGAACGCGATTCCGATATAACGGAATTGTGTGCTGACGTAGGTATAAAGGGCGCGCACCTTAGCATCGTCGTCGGGCGCATTCTTGGTCAGTTCCGCAGCCTTGGCGACGATCTCCGGACTCGGCTTTACCCGCTCCGCCTGTAAATTGCTGTACCACGCAGCCACTTCCTCCCAGCTTTGGAAGCTCGAGAGCTGGACTTCGGGCGCGGGCAGCCGGCCGCGTCCCAGTTCGTAGGTTTTTTGTTCTTGATCTTTCTTTTCCTCTTCCGGCGACTTCTGCTGCAGATGGGAACTCGTCCAAGTGAAGACTTGGCGGTCGCCCGAAACGGTAATCGCGGGCGTATTGCCAGGACTCCGCCATTTGATAGCGCGCCGTTTGGGAACGCTGATTTCGAGCACTTCGTTCAGCGTGATGGTGTCACGAGAAAAGTTGTATCCATACCAGAACTGCCCAGGAGCAAATGCTTTCGTGCTGGCGTGACCGGCGAATTCCAGTGTATCCCCGACGCTCAGCCCCTTCACCGCGACGTGCTTTTCACGCGAGTCGCTATAGAACGGCGCTTGGCGGGTGATCTCCGATGGCATGTCCTGCATGTCATCCATCGGCGTGGCCACGGCCGTGCCATCTGGCTTGATTACCCGGACGTAGTCAATCTCGAAAGTCTCGTACGCGCTTTGATAGGGAAATGTCAGCACGCCGAAATTCTGAACCGCTGCTTCGGATTGAATACGAACCCGGCTGGCGCTTTGACGAGTGCTTGAACCGTCGTTCTCAAACGCCATCTTGGTAGTGACTTGTTCGAGAACTGCGGCTTCTTTCGAGTAGTCAGGTTTTTCAGCCGGACTCTTGCTAACTGTCTGGCTGGCGCTTTGCCAGCACAAAACTCCTACGCCAATGCAAAGCAAGAAGAGGAAGCGGCGCGAAAAACGTACCATATGAGTTACATCTACTTACATTGCCAGGGATGAAAAGGCAAGGATTTCCGTCACGGAGTAATGTCCAAAGTGTTCCACAGTAACGGAGATTGATGGCGGGCCCGATTTATCGCCGCTGGCCCCGCCAGCGGCGTGTCACGCTACTACCGAGATTTGCCGTTCGTGGCCTGGGCGACGTACCTCGTGAGATTCTCACCCTAATTGGGATCGGCGCTGCAAAATCATGCCTCCCTGGTTGGGAAAGCGAAGCCGATCCAGCAGGAGCCCCGGCCATTTGGTCGGAAGAAAGAACGCTGCTAAAATTACTTCACCCAGTTCCTTCGACCGTGGGGCTATAGCTCAGCTGGGAGAGCGCATCGTTCGCAACGATGAGGTCGTCGGTTCGATCCCGACTAGCTCCACCAAATATTTCAATCACTTGCCGCGTTTATGAGTCGTTTCAAACATCGAAAAATCCCTAAAAGCTGGTCGTCAGGCGCATGGCGACGCTTCGCGATGGACCGATCGCGTTTCCCGAGAAAAGGCCGCCGAAGTCGATCACGTCCAGGACATTGGTCAGGTTCTGTCCGTCGATTTGGAATCGGACGTTCAGGCGTTCTGACTTGTAGACATCTGCACCGGCCGAAGCGTTCACCTGAAACGAGGGATAGATGCGCCCACGGGCAAAGTTAATCCGATTCAGCACCTGCTGGCCGTATTGCGCAAGTGCAGTGGCTGGGTCTCCAACAAACTCGAATGGTAGGCCCGTGTCGTATTGAATTCCACCTGCAATCCAGAGCCGTGGTCGGAACCTGATACCGTAAGCGGCCTCGCACCGTGTTGCGTTGGTCCTGTGAAACCGGAAAGCGCCCGCTGGCGGGCAATGCCAGGGCATCATCACCCAGGAACAGGCCGCCCGTCACCGGGAAAGAGGCGAATCCGACCATGTAGGAATAGCTCAGAAATCCCGATAGACCTCGCCAATCGGGCAAATCGAGTTTTCCTTCGGCGCCGTAAATTGTGGATTTGCGAAACGAAATCGGAAAGCTGATCGCCGTATTTGCGATCTGATCGTCATCCGCGTAGTTAGAAACAAATCTCTCGAAGTAGTTGGCGTCCAGCCTGACTTTCCCGCGAAACACCTTTGTCAGGCCCGCTTCATAGTAATTGCCTTCTGAAGGTTCGACCGGCAAACGCAAGAAGCTTGTGGGATCGATGGATTCCACCTGGCTAGAACTGGAAAGCAAGATATTTTCAAACGACGGAGTCTGAAACACTCGGTCATAAGAAAAATGCACGAGCAGGTCGGCAGAGGGAAAATAGTGGGAAATTGAAACGCGCGGATCGACCGCGTGACGATTCAATAAAAGCTGGTAGTGGTCCCAGCGCAGTCCGGCGCTGATCGTCCAGTTCTTTAGGCGAATCTGATCTTGAATGAAAAGCGACTGCTCAAGGTCTGGCCGGTTTCCAAGAAAACTGAAGTTGATCGGAGAGTCATCGTCAAACTGGCTCGGATCGGTGATGTGATATCGGAAATTCTCGTTCAGAAATGTGTTGTCAGATTCGAATCCGAATTTCCATTCGTGCCGGCCGTGATTAATGGTCGTCGTTCCCCGAAAGTATGCTTCGCGAAAAAAATTCTGCTGGAAGACCTCGATCGGTGTCGACTCCGGATTCGAATTGAAGCCAATCTCGTTGTCACGGACCATCGTACGAAAATCAGTGACCGCGTTAGAGGAGAATGTGTGCTGGTAAGAGGCGATACCCATCGTCTCGATGTTGTCCGCCGTCTGGCGTTGTCCATTGGCTTCTTGCAACTGTTCGTTCGGTAACTCGTAACGCGACAATTCATGCCGCACGATGAACCGCAGACGGTCTTTCGATGTTAGATCGCGTTCATAGTTGGCCGAGAAATCGCCCAGCGTGCCCGTGTTCGTGTAGTTTTGTGGAACTACGGGATTCAGGTAATGATCCGTCATGCTGCCACTGGCGCTGGCCCCGAAAGTATTTTTTCCCCACGCGTACTGCCCCTGTGCGGACGCGCCCGCCGTATCGAAGCTGCCCCCGGAGAGCACCACTTGGCCGTGAAAACCGGGTTGAGAATCCTGCAGGGTATTGACTTCGATGACTCCCCCCATTTTTCGGCCATACTCTGCGGGAATCCCCGCTGTGTAGATGCTCATCGATTGAACATCATCCGCGTCAATTGCGGGACCGAAGCTTGGCGAGCGATTGTCGGTCAGCGGGATGCCATCGACGACAAACTGAGTTTGATACTCCGAACCGCGGGGATGCAGAACCGCGTTGCCTTCGTAGAGCCAGCCGGGCTGGGAATTGACCAGATCTTGTAGGGATCGCCCAGGAATCGAGCTGAGCCGGTTTTGAATATTTTCCGTCCCGATCCGATTGACGGAGCCAGCTTGATCAGGATCAATCAATGTATCGGCGGCACTCACATTTACTGACTCATTCACCGTGGCCAACTGGAGCAGAATCGCGTATTCGATGGGAACCGAGGAATGAATTTCGACTGGCTCCGAGAAGCTGGCAAAACCCGGCTGCGCTACCTCGATCTGATAGACCCCGTAAGGCAGACGCTGCACATCCAGGCGGCCCTGATCATTGGTCACCAGCGTGTTTCGATACTGATTCGCCTCACTGACGATCTGAACGGAGGTTCTTACGCGAGAGCCCGTCGGGTCGGTGACTTTCAGGCGCAATTCACCACTGTTGCTTTGGCCGAGAAGCGGCAACCCGAACAACAGAACAACAATAGCTGCGAATGTCTTCATTAAAGACCGTGGCCTCTGTATTCTAACCCTCGTCGATGAGCGCCTGATGGGCGTCTCTTCTTCGCAGGTCGCCTTTCCCGCTCCCCCACTAAACATCCCGTTTCCATCGATTCTGTTTCAGTGTCTTATTTAATCTCCCATGAGCTTAAGGATGCTTGAAAAACCTTGAAAATTCTCCTGGCTGGCAGATCATCCATCGTGTGACAATTGCTCTGCTATTTCGATGGCCACGTTACAATTTCCACGCTAGGTTCGCGCTATGTCCCAGTCTCCGAATGCCGCCGCGCCGCAACACGTGTCCTCGCTGCTTGCGTTAGCCACCCAGTTGCTGAGGGCCGGGCGACCAGCCGATGCGATCGTCCCATTGCGCGATGCTGCGCTGCTGGAGCCGTCCAATTCCACCATTCAGCACGACCTCGGCCTCGCCTGTCTCGAGGTTGGCCGCCTGGAAGATGCCATCGCGGCCTTGCAGCGGGCCGTCGCCACCAATCCGCGTTACACCGATGCTTATTTCCGCCTGGGAATCGCCTTGGAGAAACTGGGCAACATCGGCGGGGCAATCACTGCCTACGACCGCGCCACCAAGCTCCTCCCGTCCCTGACCGAGGCGTGGTTCCGTGCCGGCGCGCTGGTCTACACAGTGGGCCATCGCGAGGCGGCGATCGCCTGCTTCCAGCGGGCGGCGGCGACCGGAGGTAGGAGCAGCTTCGGCCGCCTTGGTAAGGCGCGTGCGCTGCTAATCGAAGATCGCAATCAGGAAGCGGAAGAAGTTTTGCGAGAGACCCTGGTGGCGGACCCCAGTAACGCCATGGCTTTCGATTTGCTGGGCAATGTGCTCTCTGAGTTGGGTCGGTTCGACGAGGCCCGGGCCTGCTTCGAACGCACCATAGCCATTGCGCCGATGCTGGCAGGAAGCTACTACGATCTGGTTCGCTGTCGCCCCGTCACACGCAAAGACGCCGGTCTGCTTCAGGAGATGCAGGCCGCTCTGGACACGCCGGAATTAGAAGCGGGGCAGCGGCTGCGGCTTCATCTCGCGATTGGCAAGGCGGCGGAGGATCTCGGAGATTATGGCTTGGCCATGCAGCATTTCGACGCCGCAGACGCCCTGCGCCGCCGCGCCTCGCCATTCGACTCGGTCGCGTTCTCCGTCGAGACCGACCGCATGATTGCCCGCTGCACACCGGAATGGATCGCGCGGGCTCCCGAACTCGGTTGCTCCGATGCGACACCGGTGCTCATCATCGGGATGCCGCGCTCCGGCACGACACTCATCGAGCAGATCGTCTCCATGCATCCTGAGGTCAAGGCTGGCGGCGAGCTGAATTTCTGGAACGAGCGCGGAGCGGCGTGGCACCAATCTGTCACGCCCGAGAATGAGAGGCCGTTCCTCGCCAAGGCTGCGGCCGACTATCTTGGCGTGTTGCGGGCATTTGCGTCGACGGCGCGAGTCACCGACAAAATGCCTTTCAACTTTCTCTGGGCCGGGCTGATCCACATGGCATTCCCCCGCGCGACTATCATCCATTGTCGCCGCTCTGCGGTCGACACGGCACTTTCGATCCATCAAACTTTTTTCCATCCCGCCCTGGCGTTTCCCACCGGAGGTGCCGAACTGGTCGCTTATTTCCGCTGCTACCAGCGGCTCACCGACCATTGGCGGAGCGTGCTACCGCCAGACCGCTTCATCGAGGTCGATTACGAGGACCTGACCGTCGCCCCCGAACCAGTGATCCGGCAGATCATCGCGGCCTGTGGGCTGGCGTGGCACGACGCGTGCCTACGCCCCGAATCCAATCCGCGAGCCGTGAAGACTCCCAGCAAGTGGCAGACCCGGCAGCCGATCTATCGCACCTCAGTCGCCCGCTGGCGACGCTATGAGCCATGGTTGGGGCCGCTGCGCGCCCTCGTCGAGGACCCGTCGGAACTGGAATCTGGAGCAGGTGGGAGCGTTACAATCCGCGAAGCAGTTTAGCGCCTTTAATCAAAAATTCATCTGATTGTCACAGAGATGTCATAGCTCGTTTGTGAAATGGGTCAGCGAGATTAAATCTAAGCTACCATCCACCTTCCACAGGCCGTTTTCAGAACGGTAAACAATAGTTGGTAATAACCTCTATATGGCCGGTTCGTCATGACCCAGGATATGAACACAAACCTCTCTTGGCGTACAGCTCCCGAGGTCAAGCTTGGCCCGTTGGAGCTAAAGATGATGGAAGAAGTATGGTCGCGAGGAAGCTTGACCGTCCGCGAATTGCTCGCCGATGGCGAAGTGCGGCAGGCCTACACTACGATCATGACCACGCTGGACCGCCTTTTCAAGAAAGGGTTGCTGGATCGTGTGCCGGACGGCAAGGCGTTTCGTTACTCTCCCCGCTGTACCCGCGAGGAACTGCCTCGTCTGATGGCGCTGGCCGGAATGCAGCGCTGGATCGAGTCGAGCGCCTCATCATCCCCGCACCTTTCGTATTTTGTAGAAGCCATTAGCGCGCACGACGCCACTCTGCTGGATGATTTGAAGGAATTGATCGAGCGCAAACGGCGCGAACTGCAAAACCGGGAGCAAGGTTAAATGTTTGGAGTTCGGGAAGCGATCGTGTCGTTGGGATTTTTCGGCGCGTTATATTGCATCCTGTCGCTAATGGTCGTGGCGGCCTGGAGCGCCTGGCGTTATTTCCGTCCGGCAGCTTCCTTGTCCGCGCATTGGCTGTTTGCGCTGCGGATGTTTCCTCTGGCGGCATCAGCCTTGATTACAGTCTTCTTCGCCTTTCCCGCATTTTTGTTGCTCGAGTCCAACGCCATTGATGAGGACGGCGGCACTCTCGTGTTCAGCATATGCTCGCTGGTGATCCTGGGCGTTGGGCTAGCGCGCATTTTATCGGCCCGCAGCCACACTGCCCGCATCGTGGGAGAGTGGATGAAAGGCGCGATTGTTCTACGGGTAGGCGTGACAGCGCCCACCTTGCAAACCAGAACCGGTGTGCCACCCCTCGTCCTGGTGGGCGTGTCGCATCCTCAGGTACTGGTTTCCGAGGAAGCGGTTTCGCTGTTGAGTCAGGACGAACTTCGCACCGCGGTGCAGCATGAGATGTCTCACGTGCGCTCGCGTGACAATCTGAAGAAACTGATCCTCCATGGCGCGGTTTTTCCTGGCATGTCCAGCCTGGAAAATGCTTGGCAGGAAGCCGCGGAGTTGGCCGCCGATCAAGCCGCAGTCTCAAGCCGCCGGGAAGCCGTGGATCTCGCCGCAGCATTAGTAAAGATGTCGCAGTTAGTTCCGGTGCAGGATACTCCAGCACTGACCACCAACTTGGTGAACGTTCGCGCCTCGGTCGCCCTGCGAGTGCAACGGCTGCTGTCCTGGAACGGCGGGAAGCCGGGTGCCCGATTCCAACCGAATCACGCTCTGCTCGCGATGCTGATTCCCGTCGTGTACGTGGCGACCAACTATGGGCGGGCGTTGTCGCTGACCCATCGTTTCACCGAATGGTTCATTCACTGATTTTTCCTCTCAGTCCGCAAGCTGAATCACATACGAGAACTCGTCCACAACCTGTCAGGAGTTCGATCCCCGTGGGATAGATAACGCAAGCGTCGTCGCTTCGGGCGCCCCTGTCTGATCGCCACGCCCCGCTGCGTACCACTCCGCGATCAAGTCATACTCGTACACGCTGAACCCTATTTTTTATACGCTCTAAGAAGGGGATTGATGAACCAGAAATGCACTCCTTGAGAATCGCCCTAACACGGTCAAGAGCCTCATCGCGATTTCTCGCCCACGACGAACGGACAACATGGCGCAGGAGTAATGCTATTTTCTACCGCGTGCCAACTCGCCTAAAGCTCCGGGCCGGAGTGTAATCACGTCCGGGCCCTTTGTCTGGCCGGTGATGATCGCCTTGTTAGGCACGGTTTCGTAGGCGTAGCCGGTCAATGTGCCGTTCACATCGCCACGTTGTCGATTGTGCCCAAGCGTCACGCTGACTCTCGCCCATCCGTAGTGAACTTTGCCGCCAACCACGAACTTTAGCCCCAAATATCGATTTCTGACACCCTTGCCCTTGCTGACCCATCGGCCCACGTCGGAATACTTGCTGCTGGGGACACCCCTCGCGAAAAGCTCCTTTGCCATAACCGGACGATGAACGGGGAATTCGCTCTTCGCTCCGATTCGAACCCCTGCGGGCAAAGCCGAGGCAGCGGAAAAGAAATATCCGCTGCGACTAAGATGCTTCCCGGCGACCGCGTTCTTGGTCTTGTGATACGCGGAGGATGCGTCGAGCCCTGCCTCGAAGTACGAACTGCCCGCGTAATACGTTGTCCGCAGTACAAAATCCTTGATGCCGTCGTGATTGAGATCAATGTAGAGGGGAAGCCGTACCCGCGTTACTTCGTGCGTTTCCGTATACACAACTTTCGCCTCGGAGAACCCGGCCAACGCCAGCACACTGACCCCCGCTGCGCTTGCCACCAATGCATAGGTACCGAGTTGCCGCTCAAGGGAATCGGAAATGTTTAACCTCTTACGGCGCTGGCGAGCGCTGGACATAAATTTTCCTTCCACAGGGTTTGTTATCCGGTCCGGCTACAGTCAACTCTCGATTGTCGCAATCGGCCCCAAAATCCGCGACACAGTTCGGGTGTATTTAATCGAAATTTCACAGGATCGTAACAGAGATGTCACAAGTCGCTGTAAAACTAGCGACCGATAGTACTTCCACCAGCGGTTCCACTCCAACGTTGTGCAGCCGATCCCCGTGTGATGAAAAAATCCAAAGTAGGAGAACGGTATATGTCCCGAAAAGCGTCCCCCAAAAAACCCCGATACAAATCGCGAAACAAATCGCGAATCAACCGTTTGCGTCCACTCGCAGGCCTGCTGGCGGCGGGGCTGAGTTTCCCGGCGCTTGCCAGTGCTCAGTCTAAGGAGTTTCCTACCTACGTCACCGGCCCGCAAAAGGACGGTTCGTGGGTCGTAAGTTCTGGCCAGGTCATTAACCCAGCCGGCGTGCAAGTCAGCCTCGGCAACCAGGTGCGCGCAAAGGCTATCGCGCTGAATCCCAATCTCGGTACTCATACTGCCGCCGTCCTGACCTTGGGCGCTGCGGAGGCCGTCGAGGTGTTCGACACCAACACCGGCATTGTCCTACAGAACTACATCACTTTCGGGGCGGATTCGAGCGGCAGCTATAGTGGCATCGCCTATTCGGCAGACGGCAAGCACCTGGTCTTCAGTCAGGACAGCAGCAATGTCACGGTTGCCAGTGTCGATGGAAAAGGCTTGCTGTCAGACGACGCCCAGATCAGCGTGCCCGCCAATAATTCCTACATCACCTGCTTTCCCAACAGCCCTCCGGGCTCCTATGCCGTGCCCTGCGGTACTTTCTATACTCCGAGCACCTCTTATCCCGGCGGCCTTGCGGTTTCGAAGGATGGGAAGAGCGCCTACGCCCTGCTGAATCAGAACGACACGCTCGCCCAGATCGACCTGACCAGCAACACCCAGGGACAGCAGATTCGCGTCGGCAACGCGCCCCACAGCATCTTGATCGATAGCAAAGGCACGACCGCTTATGTCAGCAATGAGGGCGGCCGCGTAGCAAACGAGGGGGACTTCCAGATCTGGTCCGCCGGAACTGAAATCGTCGCCGACCCGGTGGTTGGCGCCGCCATCACCGGTACAGTTTCTGTCGTTGATCTTTCCACGATGACGGTCACCGATGAGATTTCGACTGGCGGTCTGCACCCCACTGGCCTGGCCTTCTGGGGACAGCGCCTGCTGGTCGCCAATACCTACAGCGACTCCATCTCCGTGATCGACACCGCCACCAACGAGGTGGCCTGGACGATCAACATCGGACTGCCAATCGGCGTTCCCGGCGAAGGCCAACCAGCCTATGGTGCCGCGCCCGACTCTATCGCCGTCGATGCCACCAAGGGCATCGCCTACGTCGCTTTGTACAATGCCAACGCGATCGGGGTGGTCGATCTCACCAAGGGCGCCAAACACCCTGTCTTGGGCATGATCCCGGTGGCCTACGCGCCCAGTTCGGTCGTGCTGGACAAGTCGCAAAACACGCTCATCGTTTCTAACGACAAGGGCGTCGGCACGCGTTATTCATTCGAGTGCGACTACGGCGTCTGCGACTACAACACCCACCAGGACAACGGCACCGTCAGCATCGTGCCTGTGCCCGACGGCGGGACCTTGCAGGCGATGTCGAAAAAAGTATTCGAGTATAACCACTGGGATCTGACGGAAAATATCACCTCTGCCTCCGGTGGAAACCCGCATACCAAACCGGCAGTTATCCCGGCCAAAATCGGAGATCCGTCGCTAATTAAGCACGTGTTCATGATCATCCGTGAAAACCGCACCTATGATCAGGTCCTGGGCGATGTGGCCGCAGGCCGTGGCGACGCCAAGTTGGCAGTGTTCGGCGGAAAGGACACGCCAAACGCGCACAAGTTGGTGAGACGATTCCCCCTCTTGGACAATTTCTACGACCCGAGCCGCCAGTCGGCTGACGGTCACCAGTGGATCACCGAGGGCATGGCGCCCTACGCCGACGACATCCAGTCTCCTGACTGGGTCCGCAGCTATCCCGGCGGCAACGCCGGCGATGCGCTCGCCTATCAGAACAAGGGTTTCGTGTTCTCGGAAGCGGCAGCCGCGGGCCTGTCGGTAAAGCTCTACGGAGAATACGTCGAGAACGATACGTTCCAGCAGCCGAATGGACAAAAGACCGAGCCCACTTGGAGCGAGTTTTTCAAAGACGCGAAAAACTTCGAGCACGGGAAGGAAAAGACGCTCTACTATCAGAACACGGTCCAGGCAGAATCTTCTGTCCCCGCCGTGTATGACCACCTCATCAAGAACTTCCCGCAGTTCGACCTGAACATCCCTGACCAGTTCCGCGTCGATCTGTGGTTGCAGGACTTCAATAGTGACGTCAAAGCCGGCACCGTACCCACCTTGAGCATCCTGTGGGTAATGTGCGACCACACCGGCGGGCCACCGACCCCGGACGCCGAACAGGCCGATAATGACTTGGCCGTGGGCCGCATTATCGACTTCATCAGCCACAGCAACGTCTGGTCCTCCTCGGCGATCTTCATCGAAGAAGATGACGCACAGAATGGCGTCGATCACATCGACGGTCATCGCAGCCCAGGCTACATCGTCAGTCCCTACGCCGTGCAGTTCGGACCCGCCCAACACACCTACTACACGCAGGTCAATATGACTCGAACCATCGAGCAAATCCTCGGCCTGCCACCCATGAACCAGTTCGACCTCGTGGCCTCGCCCATGAGGACAGCTTTCGTCAAGGACCAGACGCAAGCCAACTTCAAACCGTGGACCCACGTGCCGAACCAGGTTCCGCTCGATCAGGGCGTTGACGCGAACTTGGTCAACCCCGGAGACAGCCCGAAGATCAAGGCCCTGCGCGCAGCTTGGTCCGAGAAGAAACAGGAGATCTTCGCCGGGAAACTGACGAAGCCCGACTCCGAAGATCCGGAGGCCGTCAACCACTACAACTGGTACATGTCCACCGGCTTTAAGCGCCCCTATCCTGGCGAGAGCACGGTTCGCCCGCCCAGCGAGTTCAATAATCCTGCACCCGCTGGCGACGATGACGGGGACGACTAAAAAACGTTCCAACTTCAACGAGCCTCTCCCCGATCAATCGAGGAGAGGCTTTTTTATCCAAGTCTCAAACGAAAAGTTTCCATCTACCCCCCGCACCACCACCAGCACAAATGTTCCAGCCCCGTTCGCGTCGCGTTTCTGGACACCTTTTGAGTTCCTGACCCTCATTCGGCACGCCTGGAGACCCAATCCTCCACCTCGAGGACGACCTCGATGACCTACCGCCAACCCCATTCTCGCCAGAGGACGCGACTGCCGCATCGGCCTGGATCCGGCCAATATGGTGAACAGATCACAGAGTCCCCTCCTTCGGCGGTGGTATGATTTTTCAGACCGCTTATGACATCGCAAATTCAAGTCATTCCTTCTCCCTCCGAGCAAGCACAACCTTTGGCCTACGATCCGCTGCTCGACGACGTTGGATACATGACCTGCATGACTCTGGTTCTGCTCGGAAATTACGCGCAGACCGGGCATCTCGGCGGACCGCTCGCCTACACCCCGTACAACGTCGCGGCGCATTTGGTCGGTCCTGAAAACGGCGGACTCCGTTACGACTACCGCCGGCCCAAACATCCTTACTGCGACAAGTTCATGCTCGCGGCGGGCCACTCGATCCCTACCTGCTACGCGCTGTGGATGATCATGGGCCAGGCGCTGTATCGCAAGTATCAGCAGACCGGCGATCCGCGTTATCACGTCGACCCGCATGTCGCCATGCTGCCGGTTGACGCGTTGGGATTCCGCCGTGGCGCGGGCGCGTTGAAAACGCTGCTGCACGATACGGGGTTGGAAGACCATCCGCTGTTCGCGCAAGCGAAAGGCCGCGGCATTCGCGCGCTCTCAGGACATGCCGAAAGCACTGACGTCACCAACGACGTGAACGGCGGACCCTCGGGCATCGGCATCGCGACAGCCGCGGGCAAAGCGGCGTTCTGGGATGTGGTGGGTGCGCCGGCCTCGCCGAAAGTGATCGCCCTGGAAGGCGAATTCGCGCTCACCGAAGGTCACGCGCAGGAGTTGAAGACCCAGGCGCTCGCGTTGCAAGTGGGGAAGCGTTTGCGGGTGATGATCTCCGACAACAACGCCGGCATTGACGATTGCCTGATTGGCGGCAAGATTGGCGGCGTGATCGCCGAGTGCTTCGACGGCTACGACCTCGTGAGTCAATGGACGTCCTATGGGTGGAACGTCTTCACCTTAGCGAATGGCAACGATTACGGTGAAGTGACCGCGGCGCTGAAAGCAATGGACGCCGTGGATCCGCACGACCGCCGTCCCATCGCCGCGATCGGCAAAACCATCAAAGGCTACTGGCCCGCGGCGGCCGACGGAAAGATCCCCGGCTACGGGGATCAATTGGTGAGTTACGCGAGCCATCCTTACGCGCTAAAGATGAACTCGGAGTATTTCGTCGCGCTTGCGCAGACCTTCGAGAAGCATTACGGCGTGGAGTTCGAAGGCATTCGCAAGGGCCCGGTCACTAACAATCGCGAGCGATTGATCCAGTTCAAGACCAACATCGACATGGTGATGTCCCTGCTCGACCGCGACGGATTGGGGGATCGCCTCGCCGATCGCCTGGTGGAAATCGGCGACACCGTGCGCGACGACGTGAAGTTACGCATTTCAGTCTCCAGCGATCCGTTCCTCGACGATCGCCTGCGCGTTGCCGCGCTACCGGAAGAACCGCAGAAGGTCTCGATTCGCAATGCGATTTCCGGGGCAGAGAAGCAAGTCAGCATTGCGCTGTTCAAGAAGCCCGGCGAGGTGGCCGGAGCGCGGCGCGGGATTTCCGAAATCATCAAGTGGATGAATTACGTCACCGAAGGACGTTTCTTCACGGTGGCCGCCGACCTTTCCGAGTCGATCAACGTGGAGCACGGCAGTTTGTGGGGACACTACAGTCCCAAGGACAATCCGCTGGGTACGCGCTTGAAAGCGCCCATTCAGGAAGCGGGCAATGTTTCCACCGCCATCGGGCTGGTCAGTCAAAGCGCCTCCGTCGATCCCGACAAATTCGCCGGGGTTTGGGCTTTGAGCGGCACATACGGAGCGTTCACGCCGCTGATGTACACGCCCGCGCGTGTCTGGAGTCAACAAAATCAGGACAGCAAATTCCGCATCGGCGTGCTGCATATTCTCAGCGCGCACTCCGGTCCTGAAACCGCGGCCGACGCGCGCACGCACTTCGGCATCTTCGCCCCGCAAGTTTGGAAGCTGTTCCCGCGCGGTCAGGCGATCAATTTGAGCTTTTGGGATTACAACGATGTCGCGCCCGGCTATTTCGCCGCGGCGGAAATCGCGGCGCGTGATCCGCACGTGGGCATTATCACCCTGGAAGTGGCGCGTCCCGATTTCCCAGTCGCGGACCGCAGCCAATTCGCCGACACCGATCTGCGCGCTGCGGCGAAGGGCTTGTACGTGATCCGCGATTTCGCGCCCGGCAAGCCACGCCACGGTTACGTGATCGCGCAAGGATCAAGTTCCACCGTGAATCTCGTCAAAGTGCTGCCGAAACTCGAAGCGGCCGGTGTGAATGTGAAAGTAATTTCGGTGATCAGCGAGGATTTGTTCGATCGCCAGCCGCAAGCCTATCGCGATTCCGTGCTGCCGCCTGAGGCCCGCTACGATTTGATGGTGGTATCAACCGGCACGCGACGCATGTGGCCGCTGCGCAACCTCGGTCCGTTAACCGATGAGTATTCACTCACCTCCGACTTCGACAATTCCTGGAGAAGCGGCGGCCTCGAACTGGAAGTGATCGCGGAAGCGCATCTCGATCCCGATTCGATTTTCGCCGGCGTTGAGCGATTCGCAAACGAACGCGAGCGTCGCATCGGCGATCAACGCAAATTGATTGGTTAGTGGATTGGATCTCTCGCCCAGGGCCAGCCAAAAATCGGGTTTGCTTCGGTGAAAACCCCGGCTGGCCCAGTGTTCCGTCTGTGCCCCTGTGGTTAAGCTTTTTCCACTGTCGGCAGTCCCTTAAAAAGCCCACTTCAACAGCGAAGCCCCACTCGTAAACCCCGCACCCACCGAGGCGATCAGCAGCGTGTCGCCTTTCTTCAGCTTTCCCTCATCAATGGCCGTCTGCATCGCCAGGGGAATCGTCCCAGCTGTGGTGTTGCCGAACCGGTCGATGTTGATGATTACTTTTTCCATCGGCATCTTTAGTCGCTCGGCGGTCGCCGTGATAATCCGCCGGTTGGCCTGGTGCGCGATGAAGCAATCAACGTCCGCGGCGCTCATGTGATTCTTTTCCAAAACTCGCTCGGTCACCTCTGCCATCTTCTGCACCGCATACTTAAATACGTTGCGTCCATCCTGATGGATGTAATGCATCTTTTGATCGACCGTCTCGTGGCTCGCCGGGTGAAGGCTGCCGCCCCCCGGCTTATAAAGATACTGTCCCCCGAAGCCTTCGATCTGATGAACATAATCGATAAAGCCCACATCTTCCCCGTCAGTCGTCGGTTCCAGCAACACCGCCCCCGCTCCATCTCCGAAGATGATGCAGGTTGCGCGATCCGTGAAATCGGTCATCGACGAATTCACGTCAGACCCAATCACCAGCACTTTCTTATGCGATCCGCTTTCGATGAGTTTCACGCCCGCGGTCAACGCGTACACAAATCCCGAGCATCCCGCCGATACGTCGTAGCCCCACGCATTCGGGATGTCGCACTTGCACTGCACCAGGCAAGCCGTCGACGGATACGCCATGTCGGCTGTCACCGTCCCCACAATGATCGCTTCAACGTCCTTCAAATTCGTCCCGAAGCGATTCTCCATGTCCCGCACCGCTTCCACCGCCAGATCGCTCGCCGCAATCCCCGGTTCCACTAGATGGCGCTCTCGAATCCCAGTACGCTCCAGGATCCACTGCTCGGTCGTGTCCACCATTTTTTCCAGATCCTGATTAGTAAGAACTCGGGGCGGGACATATGTACCGAGAGCAGTGATTTTGGCGCGCTTTACGACATTCAACGTGCCCCTCCGTTTCTGGAGTTCATTGGTTGCCAACATATAAAGATGTCTAAAAATGTTGCAGGGATCCGCCTCCAGTCTACGGGCAAGATGGACCCTCCTCGGTGATGCCCATCACACCGAGGGTCCACCTTAGGCCGGACACCGGAGCCAAGCCCTTCATTTGCTGCGTGGGAGCTGGCGTGCACTGACTTGGTGATGGCGGTCACGGTGGACTCCCGTGACCAGGAACACAATAGAGATAGAAAGTGCTGGCTGCTCTCAATGCCTCAGAGAGGAGGAAGCCATGCCGACCACACATCCAACGATAGTCACCGCAACCCCAGACGAAGAAAAACGAATGCGCGAAGTCTGCTACGCGCTCGGCTGGTTCATGCTTTCAGTTCTCGCCGCCTCCCTTGTCTACGCCATGTTCTTCTGAGTTTCCGCGCTCTGCCCCCTAGGGTATGATTCTGCAACGAACCGTGTGCGGGCCATCGTGTCCCCGCATCTAAGTTCAGCGGTTAGTCAATCCAGCTGAGGAGATTCCCGTGCCAGCAGCTTCCCACCAAGAACGCACCCCGTCAATCGCAGAAGGCCGGAATTATCCGGATGGCCTTTCGCCGAGATTTTCGCGTAAGCCTGTTGATCGCGTTGCTCGCCGTCGCCAGCGCCGCCATGGCCACCGATGTCGTGACTTACCACAATGACAACGCCCGCACCGGCCAAAACCTGAACGAGACCATCCTGACCCAGAGCAATGTGAAATCTTCCAAATTCGGCAAGCTGTTTACCATGCCAGTTGACGGCAAGATGGACGCCGAGCCTCTCTACCTTTCTTCTGTCTCTATCCCCGGAAACGGGAAACACAACGTCCTCTACGCCGTGACGGAAAACGGCAGTGTTTACGCGTTTGACGCGGATAAGGGAACGCAATTATGGAAAGTATCAGTGCTCGGCAAAGGCGAGACTCCTTCGGACGATCATAGTTGTAATCAAATCACTCCCCAGATCGGTGTCACCTCCACTCCGGTCATCGATCGCAAAAGCGGTTCGCACGGCACCATTTACGTCGTTGCCATGAGCAAGAATTCCGGCGGCAAATACTTCCAACGCCTGCATGCCCTCGACCTGACCACCGGTAAAGAAGAATTCGGCGGCCCCAAGGCGGTTCAAGCCAAATACCCAGGCACAGGCGACAACAGCCATGGCGGATACGTCTATTTTGATCCCGCTCAATACGCCGAGCGGCAGGGATTGCTGCTCTTGAACGGTGTTATCTATACGGCGTGGACTTCCCACTGCGACCAGCGTCCCTACACCGGCTGGGTCATCGGCTACAACGAAGCCACCCTCGCCCAAACCAGCGTGATCAATCTGACTCCGAATGGCAATGAGGGTTCGGTCTGGCAGGCGGGTGCGGGGATGGCCTCCGATGGCAGCAATATCTACTTCCTCGACGCTAACGGTACCTTCGACACCAAACTCAATTCCAAAGGATTCCCCTCCAGCGGGGATTATGGAAATGCCTTTATCAAGCTTTCCACCGCCAATAATAAGTTGAAAGTTGCCGACTACTTCACCATGTACAACACCGTCCAGGAGTCCGACTCAGATATCGATCTGGGTTCGGGAGGAGCCTTGCTCTTGCCGCCCATGAAGGACGCCAACGGAAAGATGCGGAATCTGGCGATCGGCGCCGGCAAAGACCGCAATATTTATATCGTGGCCCGCGGCAACATGGGTAAATTCAATCCCAATAACGACAACGCCATCTATCAGGAAATTGACAGCGCATTTCCCAACGGAGTGTGGTCCATGCCCGCCTACTTCAACGGAAGCGTGTATTTCGGGCCGCAAGGATCGAATCTCTTGCAATTCCAGTTCTCGAAAGCCAGGCTTCTGAGCAGCCCAGCCTCGAGCAGTTCTGCCTCCTTTACCTATCCCGGCACTACACCCAGCGTCTCCTCCGATAACCAGCAGGACGGCATCGTTTGGGCCATCGAACACAGCGACCCCAACGATGTTCTGCACGCCTACGATCCAGCCAACCTTCAGCACGAGTTCTACAATTCGAATCAGGCCGGCAGTCGAGATAGTTTCGGATCGGCCGGCCACTTCGGAACGCCCATGATCGTCAACGGTAAGGTCTATATCGGAACGAGCGATAACGTGACGGCCTTCGGATTGACGGGCAAGTAGCTGCGATGAGTACTTAGAGCCATTTGTAAAATCTTTGGTAAATCGGTAATTCGACCAAACCGGACTCGCGATTCGTGCATATAATTCCTCATAAGCAGTCGGGGGTGCGCCATGGCGAGCCGGTTTGTTCCTCTTTCTCTTCTTCTCTGTGCATTCGCGGTTCCGGCAATTGCTCAAGGTCATCCCGGCGGGGGCGGTAACCGCGGGGGTACGCCTTCCGTGGGATCCACTCCTTCTATCACCAACACCATTCCCTCTCTCGGAAACGCTGCACCCAATGCAGCCCGCAGCGCAATTTTCTTGACCGGGAGAGTGGTTATCGACGACGGCACCGAACTCACCGAGCCGGCTTCCATCCAATCGATTTGTCAAGGACAGACCCACACCGAGGCTTACACCGACACCCACGGCAACTTCAGCTTCCAGTTCGGCGACCCAAACTCAGCTGGTAACGGCGCGTTCAACGACGCCAGCAGCACCATTACCAGCGGGCCGTCCCCCATGCAAAACCAGCGCGATTGGAGAGGATGTGAATTGCGTGCCGTGCTCGCCGGATTTACCTCGCAGACCATCGAACTGAGCAGTCGAGTAAACGCCTTCGAAAACACCGACCTCGGCAGGCTGCCTCTTCACCGTATGCAAGAAGTAGAAGGATCCAGCATTAGCGTCACCAGTGCTCTCGCCCCTGGTGCCGCCCGCAAGGCTTTGCAACAAGGACGCGACCGGGAGAAGAAGCAGAAATGGGATGAGGCCGAGAAGTCTTTCGAAAAGGCCGTATCGATTTATCCCAAGTACGCCGTCGCATGGTACGAGCTGGGGAAAGTCCAACTTCGCCGCAACGACTCCACCGGCGCCAAGGGTTCTTTCCAAAAGTCTGTAGAAGCCGACCCCAAGTACGTGAATCCGTACGAAGGCTTGGCCCAGATCGCGTTTCAAGCCCGGCAATGGACCGAAGTCGATGACGATTCCGCCAAACTCCTCGCCCTGAACCCGGTGAATTTTATCGACGCTTACTTCATGGACGGAGTTGCCAATTTGTACCTTCGGAGGCTCGACTTGGCCGAGAAGGTTTGCCGGCAGGGAATCCGAGCCGACGGCGCGCTGCACGAAATCCCGAAATTGCATTTTCTGCTTGCCACCGTTCTGGAGCAGAAGCATGCATATCCCGAGGCGGCCGACCAGTTGCAACAATACATAGCTCTCACCAAGAACCCTGACGAACTGGCCGAGGCCAGAAAGCAACTTGATCAAATCGCCAAGGTCTCCGCACAAGTAACTCCGGCAGTGGACGCCACGAAGAAGTAGTCTTCCTTCGCGAAACCTCGCTGTCCTTCGCGGTCAAAGCTCCTGACCTTTCCTTAGTGATCCCTTCGTGTCCTTGGTGGTTAATGGTTTTCCTTGCGACCTTAGCGAGTACTTCTTGGCGTCCTTAGCGTTCAGGTGTTTTCCCTTAGTGATCCTTCCTGGTTAAGCTTTTCTCTACCCGCTCTACCCATATCGCAAAACCAGTTGCGCACGCCGCCCGTTCTCCGATAAGCTCTCCCCCGGTCTTCCTAAGGATGGTCTCCGTGCACCGTACTGTGCGTGCTGTGTTCTTGACACTTCTGACCTGTTTTGTTTTGTCCCTGGCCGCTTCCGCTCAAGCCATATCGATTGCCGTCGATCTGCGTGACGCGCCGCGCAACATCTATCATGCGCAGCTTACCTTTCCGGTAAAGCCCGGGCC
Source organism: uncultured Acidobacteriaceae bacterium (assembly GCA_963708575.1). Taxonomy (GTDB): domain Bacteria; phylum Acidobacteriota; class Terriglobia; order Terriglobales; family Acidobacteriaceae; genus DASVWZ01. The sequence goes on along the minus strand of CAVPTB010000007.1, from coordinate 1,503,155 downwards.
GCTGACCCTGGTCTACCCCGAGTGGATTCCCGGCAATCACCGTCCCAGCGGCCCCATCGCCAATCTGGTTGGGCTCAGAATGGAAGCCGACGGCCAAACCGTCCCTTGGGAGCGCGATTCCGTGGACATGTACGCCTTTCACGTCAATGTGCCGCCCGGGTCGAAGGAACTGCATGTCTCGCTTGACGCCATCACCACGACGGGAGTCGCCGGATCGAGCGGCGCTGCCGCTTCCACACATGTTCTGGACTTGAATTGGAACCAGGTGGTGCTCTATCCCCAAGGGGCAAGTTCCGACGCAGTCGAGTTCAAGTCTTCCGTGCAGTTGCCTGCAGGATGGAAGTTTGGAACCGCCTTGCCAAGCACCTCGGGCCAATCGGACAGCGCGTCGGCAGTCAGTTTCGCGCCCGTCTCCCTTACCACCCTCGTCGACTCCCCGCTTATCGCCGGTGATCACTACCGCCAAATCAACGTCACCCCGCCCGGAGAGTCGCTTACTCACGTCATCGACATGGTCGCCGAGAGTGACGCCGCGCTGGCCATGACTCCGGCGGACGAAGCCGCCTACAGGAAACTTGTCGCCGAGACCGGCGCACTCTTCGGCGCGCGTCACTACACCGAATATCATTTCCTGCTCACCCTCAGCGACGAAGTCGGCGGCCGTGGTCTCGAACACCACCAGTCCAGCGACAACGGTCTCGAAGAACGCGCCCTGATCGATCCTGACCTGCACCTTCTGGGCACGGGCTTGCTTCCTCACGAGTTCACCCATTCATGGAATGGCAAGTATCGCCGCCCCGCCGGACTCGCTACGAAGAATTATCAGGACCCCATGAAGGGCGACCTGCTCTGGGTCTACGAAGGGCTGACTGAGTACTTGGGTGACGTCCTTGCGGTACGTTCCGGACTGCGCACTCCCGAACAATATCGCGAAGGCCTGGCTGACACTGCTGCCGACCTCGATCATCGTCCCGGCCGCACCTGGCGTCCTCTCACAGACACCGCCCGCTCCGTCCAGATCCTGCGTCTGGGAGGTCCCGCTTGGCTTAGCTGGCGCCGCAGCCTCGATTATTATCCCGAGGGCGAGCTGATCTGGCTCGAAGTGGACGCCACCATTCGCCAGCAATCCCACGGACAGAAGTCGCTCGACGATTTTTGCCGCCTCTTTCATGGCGGCCAGAGCGGCCCGCCGAAAGTCGTGCCCTACACATTCGACGATATCGTCAGCACTCTGAATCAGGTCGTGCCTTACGACTGGGCCAAGCTCCTGAATGACCGAGTCAACGCGGTCAGCACCCACGCCCCTCTCGGCGGTATCGAACGCGGCGGTTGGCGGCTGGTTTATAGCGACCAGCCCAATCTTTTTGTGCACGCGGAAGAGAAGATCTACAAGGGAATCGATACTGGCTATTCCATCGGGCTGCGCCTCGGTGACGAGGGCAAAGTGAGTGACGTGATCTACGGTTCTCCGGCCTATACCGCAGGCATCGGGCCCGGCATGAAGCTGGTTGCGGTGAACGGACGCAAATATTCCAAGGAAGTGTTAACCGCCGCGATCCAGGCCGCCAAAGGCAATCGTCAGCCCATCGATCTCTTGCTGGAGAACGCTGACTTCTACAAAACCTACTCCGTCTCGTACCACGACGGAGTCAAGCAGCCGCACCTTGAACGCGCCGACGGCCCAGACATAATCGGAGACATCCTCAAACCACTGTCGAAGTAGGAAAGTAGAGAAGAAGGAAAGTAGAAGAAATAGTCCCCCGTGAACCTCCGTGCCCCCTGTGGTAAAAGGTTCTCGACTAGGGCGCCGAAATCAACCGCACCGGCACCGGAGAAGTCCCCGACCCGCCCACCACTGCAGGATTACCGTTAGAAGCTCCGCCACACCCAGAAACGTTCAGCACCGTGATGTTGATGTCGCCAGGAGTGGATGTGGGGCTAGAGATCTGCTGAACCTGGTTGATGAAAGCCTGCAGGTATCCCACAATGTTTACCGTGGGATAAGTTGCCCACTGTGTCTGATCGACGATTGGGATAGTGACGATCGAGTTGCTTGTCGAAACCAGTTGGCCGGAGTAGGTGCCGCTCTCCGCCGTGATTTGTGCCTGCGTAGTTGGGAAGACGATAGGATTATTCAACAAATCCTGTCCTTGGCCCAAGCCAGCGCCACCCGTCGCGTGAGTCAGGCACTCGGCGCCGGCTGCGCTTGGTCCCGCCAGGCCTGACGGATTGGTCACGGTGTCCACCGTAGCCGTTCCTACGCCGCAACTGTATTGCGTGACAAAATCCGCACACTCAATTGCGCGCTCGAAGTCGGTAGATCCAGCACAGGACGTGCACACGTTCTTGAGCGTGTCGGGGGTCACGGCCGCGGCAACATATTCAACCTCGCCATTGTTCACAAATGTAGGGGTGCCACTTTTCGGACAGCCGGTGGGGCAATCGGCCAGTAGGTTGAACTGCTCTCCTATCACATTCGGCTCGATATTTCCCGTAGCCACGTTGATGAACGGAGATGTCACCGTGCCCGTGCTCTGTTTCGGGTCAATATTCGCAACCAACCATGGCTTCACCGCGCTCGGCGCGATCGGAGTATAAGACGAATTGTTTGACGGGTTATAAGCCTCCGCCACCGCTGTGCCCGAGACGCTAGTGGCATTGTGCCCCCAAATCTTTGCGAAAAACGTCGGCACATTCGACTGCAACAGGGTGACCGTGATGAGCGGATTCCCATTCCCTTTGGTGTTGAAATCGACCGTCGCCGATTGGATGGTCGGTTGCGAACCCGCGACCAGATTCGCTGGAACTATCGTTGCAATCTGCGAGTTCGCCATAGCGGTAGCTATGCTTTCGGCATTTCCCAGGTTTGCGTCTCCCGGCTGCAACGTCGTAACTCCAGAATTCGCAACCGCCTGCGCTCCCGCAATGGCGGCAGCATCAGCCGCTCGCCGAACTTCGCTGCGCGCCACATAAAGCGTGATCACATCGATAGCTAGCGCCGCCATGGCTAGCAGGCTGACAATCGAGATCGCCACCAGAATGATTGTCTGGCCGCGCTCCCCGTAACTTTTCGTCATGATTCTTGTTTCCATGGCGTCGTCAGTCCGTATTCACCGCGGTCGCCTGCGTTTTTATATTGAGCAGGTTTAGGTGCGCGCCCGGAATCAGCAACTGAATTACGTTGTTAAAGTGCCACTGGAACGGATAACTGAGACTTACTTGTGTGCACAGGATATTCAGGGGAGGATTGTTTGGATTTGACGTGTCCTGCAACGGAAGGGCACGCTGAATTGTGAGTTGCAAGCTTTGCCCGCCGCATCCGCTACTCGCGCTGTAAGTCCACGCATACCCTGGCGATCCGCTTCCCGGCTTCGGCGCCGTCGCCAATCCACAATCGCTGATTCCCGCCGCCAACAAATACGAGTCGACCGCGAACCGCACCGCTTCCACCGAAGCAGGCGGAGCAACGCTGCCAAACAGATCGTTGGTCGGCTGTATCGATCCGTATCGCGCCCCTTCGCGCGCTGCATTATTCAGCTTCTGCTTCAAATTGAACGCAGCGCCAAAATCGAATACGCCGACCGCGATTACCACCAGAAGCGGCAAAGCCACCGCAAATTCCATCAGAGCCGCCGCCTCTGTGCCTCTCAGCAGCCGCGAGCTTAACTCGGCTACGAACTTGGGGCAGCGTTTCACTGTTCCGCCCTCATCTGCACATTGGCCGTCATAGTCATCGGCTTGCCGTTCAAAGAAGTAAATGGCAGAACCATTTGATACGGATAAGTAAACGCAACCGCTATGCCACACGCCGGAGATCCCGAAGAGGCCGGTGGAGTCGCTACCAACTGCACATTCGTACAGTATGTAACTGGCGGAGGACCGGCAAGCGTAGTGCACGTGCTGCTTCCCCCGTTGCAACCAGTCGGAGTGATCGTCGCAGGCGAAGTCCTATTTGGGTCCAAATGAGAAGCTAGAAGAGATTGTTTAACCGCCCCAGTGACAGTCGCCCCACCGGCTACTGCGTTCCCACAAGTCGCACAAGTATTCGCCACCGCTACCCGCGCTCCCTCCTGCGCCGCGTGAGTAATCGTTCCGTAGATGTTAAACGCCAATCCAAACCAGTAAATCCCCAGGAGTATCAGAAACGCGATCGGCAACACTAGAGCCGCTTCGGCAATCTCCGCGCCCTCCGACCCTCCGATAATCTCTTTCCATCGCGTCATAAAATCTCTAGAAGTCCCCTGTGCTTCCCCTGTGCCCTCTGTGGTGAAAGCTCTTCTCTGTATTTCTCGCTGCCCTATGCAGTAGTTTTCGCCCTTCTTAGCGATCTTCGCGGCTTTTCTTAGCGCCCTTTGCGGTTCAAGGTTTGTCCTGGTCTCACTCCCCTGATGAATACTCATCCAACCCCCCAGAACTGCCCTGCGGTATAAAAAATCACCGCCGCCGCCACCGCTACCCCGAACGGCACCTTACTCGACTGCGGATCGTCCAGCGTCAACTCTTTCCCCGGAAGATGAAAGCTCCCAAACGCCGCCAGCATGCGTCCCATATTGCGCAGCGTCTGCCGAAACCGTCCCTTCCAAATCACCAACACCAGCGCCATGATCCCAGCCAGAATAATCGTCGCAAACAGCACCGTAATCAACCGTTGCGGCCCCAAATAGCTGCCCAACGCGCCCACCAGTTTCCAGTCGCCCGCGCCCAGCGCGCGGATCACCACAAACGGCAGCAGAAGCAGCAAGCCCAGGCCCGCGCCCAGCAGGGAACTCTTCGCCCCCGCCCAACCGCCCATCACCGCGCCCAACACAATCCCCAGAGACAAGGCCGGGACCGTCAACCAGTTCGGAATGCGCCGCCACCGCCAATCCGTATACCCAGCGATCAGAGCCACAATCGCGGGCAAGATGCGCACTCCTTGTTGAATCATCAAGATCGAGAAACTGCCATGAAACCAATCAGATAGCCGCCAACGCTCGACTGTTTCTGGGCGGATTGTCACACAGCGCCCCAGCCAAGTCAACGTTACGATTTTGCCCTGGATCCCTCGCGCCCCTGGGCATTTAAGCTTCTTAGCTCTTTCTTTCCTTCGTGCCCCTTAGTGTCCTTGGTGGTCAAGCTTTTCGTTTGCCCAACCCGCGAATCCCCACAAAACAAAAGGCCCAGCCGAAGCCGGGCCTCTCTTATCAAAACTTACTCTTACCGGTTGATCGGTTTAGCGCTGGCCCGCTCCGCCAGAACCTTGCGAGCAGTATCCGCCAACGTCTTCGCCTGCGGCATCAGGTCCAGAGCCTTCAACACTTCCGGATCGCTTTCCGCCTTCACCTTCAGGCCTTCTTCCTGCCCAAACGCATCGACGAAAATCTCGCTCTTGATGCTCGACCGCACCCAATCATTATTCGCCAACAGATCAGCTTCCGTGTAGGGAACCTTCTCTTCGTCCATGAATTTGCGGAAGTCCTGCAGGATCACATCATCCACTTCAAAATTCTTCGCCGGATGATGGTTGATCATGTAGTGCTTGGCAAAATTGAAGAACGCATAGTGCTGCAACAACGTGTCCTGGAACTTGTTGCTCTTGATCGGATCGATCTTCACGTCAGGAGTAATTCCCCCGCCGCCATACACCGTCCGTCCACTATCCGTGAGCTTCACTTCGCGGTTGGTCGTATTGTTGTTGGTGCCGCTATCCTCGTCGCGCTCAAAGTAATAGTCGTACAGCGAAACGTTGGTGTAATCGCGCTGAATCAACCGTCCGCTCGGCGTGTAGTACTTCGCGGTGGTCAAAGCCAGTCCGGTATTTTCCGACAGCGGATACACCGTCTGCACCAGGCCTTTACCGAAAGTCGTTTCGCCAATGATCAGCCCGCGATCATGATCCTGGATCGCTCCCGCAACGATCTCCGCCGCCGAAGCCGTTCCCCGATTCACCAGTACCACCAGCGGATAATCTTTCCCGCCATCGCCGTGAGCCGCCACATAGCGTTTCTCCGGTGAATTCCGTCCATGATGCGAAACGATCAGCTGTCCCTTATGCAGGAACTTGTCCGCCACGCCGACGCCTTCGCTCAACAATCCGCCCGGATTCTGCCGCAGATCAAGGATCAGTCCCTTCAGGTCGCCCATCTGGTCCAGAGCGTCCTGAACTTCTTTCTCGGTCGTCTCGTTGAAGCCCGTCACGTGCATGTAGCCGATGCCGGGCTTAATCAGGAAGTGAAGATCGACGCTATACCGCGGAATCTCATCGCGCACCACGGCAAAGTCCAGAGGCGCGTCCGCCCCTTCACGCAAAATCGTAATGTGGACGGTAGTGCCCTTAGGTCCCTTGAGCAGATCGGCCACATCGCCCGTGCTCATGTTGTCCGTCGACTTGCCGTCGACCGCCACAATAATGTCGCCCGGCCGAATGCCCGCCCGGTACGCCGGAGTGCCCACGAACGGCGCAATCACGATGACCTTATTGTTCCGAGGCCCAACCGTCATGCCCACGCCGTAGTACTTGCCGCGCTGGTCTTCGCGCAACAGCGCGTACTGCTTGGGATCGAAGAAATTGGAGTGCGGATCGAGCACATGCAGCATGCCCGGAATCGCCCCGTTATAAATGGCTTTGTCCGCGTTCACCGGCTCGGCATAGTTCTGCTCGATCAGGTCATAGACCGTGGTGAACTGGTGCAGGCTGTCACGCACGTCGGAGTCGCCGCCAGGCGCCGCCGCCGGATTCAGCTTCTGGCCATAAAGCATGCCCAGAAAACCGCACATGACCAGCACAAAAACTACCAGGAAGAGAGCACGCCGAGAACTACGGGCCATCGTTTGTTTTCCTTCAGTTGCAACGTGAAAAGAGACCTGCGACCGCATCTTTGCGCAGTATAGCACGCGAACTCTCTGGCCCTTAAGCACTTTCCCAGCCAAAGGTAACCAAAACGCCGCTGCCTCTTAATTCATTAAGATGCGCCCGCCGAACCTCACGACTCGTCCGAAAGAAGGGAATTTGCCCCCCACCATCCCCGGGTTTTGCGTGCAATCGCCTGATATCAACATTTGACTTCCCATTTGATCGGGGAAAGTAGGGACGCCCATGCGGTAGCCTCCGCGCTCTCGTGAATATGAAAAAGATTGATCACTGCGATCGTTTGACCGCAATCCCCATGACCTCATACCTTCCGCCGCGCAGCAAGTTTGCGGCTCCTAGAAAAGCCCGCGCCGGATAGTCGCCGTGGAAGTATGTCTTGTAAACATCGTTGAACGTATCGTAGAGCTTCAGATCGGTGCAAAAGACCTGCATAGACACGACATCGTCCATCGATAGTCCCGCGGATTCGACTGTCTGCTTGATCGCGTCCATCACCAGCCGGGCTTCTTCCTCTGGACTTGCCGGCGGCATGTTGGTTTTGGTGTCGAGACCAATATGGCCCGCTATGTATAACGTGTTGCCCACGAGCACCCCTTCGCTGAACGGCAGCGCCTTCCTGTCGCCCGATCGTGGCTTCACGATGTACTTACGGTCTGCTGCGCCTGCGGAAGCGCAAAGTACAAGGAACAATACACTGACAACAATTTTACGCAGTCTCATTGTCTCCTCACGAGTGGCTGAAATGATTGGACTCACAGGGTACATCACGCAGGCCACGGAGGCGACCCGCGCAAAAAGACTCCAGTTGAGCAGTGTGGCCCAGGTTCGCGTCCGTCCTGTGGACGCTAACCTGGGTTTACTGGCGACATACTCCACAATTTTCGAAACCTGGAAGCAGCCCCAGGCTAGCGGCCCTTCGCCGGACGCTCACCTGTGTTTCCGTGACCATGCTTTCAGACCCTACGCCGCTTTACTCGCCGCCCCCGCCCGGAAGAATTCCAGCAGGTCGGCGTTGATCACATCTGCATTGGTGGCCGGCATGCCGTGCGGGAAGCCGGGATAGGTTTTGAGTGTGCCGTGTTTCAAGAGCTTCACCGCTAGGGCTCCGCTGCTTTCAAACGGGCAGATCTGGTCGTCCAGCCCATGCATTACCAGCACCGGAACGTCGATGCTCTTGAGATCGTCGAAAAAGTCCGACTCGGATAACGCCTTCACGCAGTCATACTGCGCTTTAATCCCGCCCATCATTCCCTGACGCCACCAGTTGTCGCGAATGCCTTGCGAGATCGTTGCCCCCGGACGATTGAAGCCATAAAACGGCATGGTGATGTCCTGATAAAACTGCGCCCGATGGAATCCCGTACCGTCACGAAGTTGATCGAAGACTTCCATGGGAAGACCGGCGGGATTTTTCTCCGACTTCACCAGCAGGGGAGGAATCGAACTGATGAGCACCGCTTTGGCGACCCGCCCTTTGCCATGTCGCGCGACATAACGAGTCACTTCGCCGCCGCCAGTCGAGTGCCCGATGTGAATCGCGTTCTTCAGGTCCAGTTTCTGCACAAGTTGGGCAACGTCGGAGGCGTACGTGTCCATGTCGTTGCCGGTCGCCGTCTGCGTGGAACGGCCGTGCCCGCGGCGATCGTGGGCAATCACGCGGTAACCGCGTTCCAGGAAATACATCATTTGCATGTCCCAGTCGTCCGCCGAGAGAGGCCATCCATGCTGGAAGAACAGAGGCTGACCTGTGCCCCAGTCTTTGTAATAAATCTCCGTGCCGTCGGTGGTAGTGAAAGTTGGCATAACAGTGTTCTCGCTTTCTTTGTGGGTTATCGAAGATACCTGGCCAGAGAGAACTGCACTTACCTGAGACGGGAGCCGCGTGTGAAATCGATGATCGAGACGACCGATTTTCCATCACCCGGCGGGTTGCGAAAGAATAGGCCAAGTCCCAACAGAAAACCAGTCCGAACTTGAAAACTTCGCTGGAAATAACTTTGGCCCCAAAAAATCGTTGTGCTTCAACCGCAGCGCAACGTTAGACCTCCCGGGCGTGCTTCGCCCTCGCAAGGTGGTTAATTGACATCTCTTCGAGCCTGTTGTATTCATGTATCGCCAGCGACGGGTATTCCCTCCCTAACGTCCTGTCTGAAGGTTCTGCGGCCTCGATCGGAGCGTGAGATGCTCAATAACAAATTCTTCCAGGTTTGCATAACAGGTATCGCTTTAGTATGTGCGGCGCTGACATCGCTGCGTCCAGCCCTCGCTGGCGGCAAAGCAAGAGTTCTGCGAATCTTTAACGCCGCCGACGGGAGCTATTCCATTGCGCCACTGATATTCGATAAGCAGGGAAACTTGTTCGGAACCACCGAATACGGCGGCAAGGGGTACGAATTTGGAGTCGTGTTCGAGCTCACACTCAAGTCCGATGGGATGTGGTCCGGCAAGGTAATCCACGCCTTCAACGGTCCGGACGGGGCTTCTCCCGGGTCGGGCCTGGTCGCCGATTCCGTCGGAAATCTGTACGGAGCGACAACGCAAGGTGGCACCAGCAAGGCTTGCGGAATGGGGTGCGGAACCATTTTCCGGCTCAGTCTTGCCCAGGACGGCCGATGGACGAGAAAGCTGTTGTACAGCTTTAAAGGCGGACTCGACGGCGCATACCCGTTGGGTAATCTAGTTCTTGATTCCGCAGGAAATCTGTATGGCACAACTTGGACCGAGGGTGCTCGCGGAGTGGGTACGGCGTTTAAGCTTTGCCCTCACGCAAATGGCAACTGGACGAAGAAGACTCTCCACGGTTTCGGGCGCGGAAAAGACGGAAGCTTCCCCTCCGGTATAACAATCGACTCTAAGGGCAACCTGTACGGTACGACTGCGTCCGGCGGTGCATCCTACCAAGGTGCCGTCTTTCAGTTAGCCCCATCGTCGAGCGGACCGTGGAAGGAGACCGTACTGTATAGTTTCTGTTCTGCCAGCGGTTGCACCGATGGCGACGGACCCACGTCCGGTCTGACATTCGACGCGGCCGGGAACCTGTATGGCGTGACCGTGGCTGGTGGCTCCTCTGATAACGGCACTGTTTTTGAACTGATGCCCGGCGAAAACGGTCGGTGGACCGAGACCGTTCTCCATTCGTTTAGTGGCGCGGACGGAGATGGACCGTTGGCCACAGTCGTTTTTGATAAATCGGGCGCTTTGTATGGTACTACCGGCAAAGGCGGAGCCTTTGACGATGGCGTCGTGTTCAAGTTGACCCCCAAGCAAAATGGTCAATGGAGTGAATCAGTGTTGCACACGTTTGACGGCAAGAACGGCGCCTACCCATTCGCCAGCCTGACCTTCGACGCGCGGAAGGAGACATCTACGGAACCACCGCACTGGGTGGCAACTTCGGGAGCGTCTGCACCCAAAACGGCGGACAAGGATGTGGTGTCGTGTTTGAAATCGCTCCTTAACCGCCATTAGCCGGGTAGACCGGTGCGCCTTTCAATCGCGTTCTGTGCGATTGGGTGTGGGATATGGGTGCAGAATCCGGGCCCCCAACTACACCCAAGCAAGTCTCCGCCACCCTCACGGCTTCGCCTACGAAACCACCCCCAACAAGCCCATTATTGCTGGCAAGACCAAAAGCACCGACGTCATCACAATCCAACCCGCCACTCTCGGGCAGTTGACCATCGGAAGGAAATAGCTCCCCCTCCTCCGCCACCGCATGGATCTCTGCCAATATCTTTGCTCGATGCTCGGCGGCCACTTTCTGCCGTTCCTCATAAACTGCCTTTTCAGCTTTTAGCCGCTCCTCATATGCGGCCCGTTCCGCGGCCTCTTTTACGCGTATCTCTTCAGCCTGCTTCTTCGCGGCTTCCTCCGCTGCTCTTTCTCTGTCCTCGTGGGCAAGATTCCAGGCGATGCGCTGCTCCTTCCGGAACTCCGTCTCCTCGTCATGCCTGCGTTGCGCTTCCATCTCTTTCAGGTTCTTCCATGCCAGTTCCGCCGCCCGCAGCATCACTCGCGCCTTTGGCACGGAAATCTGGTCTTTCAGCGTCAAGTCCATGATCTGCATCAGCGCGCCCTGTACCGACTCCGCGTCTTCCAGCAGCATGATGCTGGGAATCGCCGAATCCAGGTGCTGCGTCGTTGCATTCTTCACCCGCATGTGGAAGTAACAGAACTGCTCCCCGCACATTGCCGGAGAACCGCACCGCCGTCCTCCCAGCCTTTCGTGTGTGCATCGCGGTACTTCAGGCCGTATCGCCATATCCCCTCCCGCTATTGTTAAACCGTCACTTTCCCAGACATTTCCCGGCATCGAGTCGCACCCTACATCTGATACCCAAATACCCCTTGTCATTCCGCAGCGCGTTCTTAGCGCAGGGAATCCCTATAGTCACCACTGCGCTCGACAAAGCAGCGATGCCGGCACTCAACTATTTGTTTGGGAACAGACAGCGCGAGAACCGCGCCATCTACTTACAGAATATCAATTCCAACGGGGAAAGATGCCACGTTTCCCATAATTATTTATCCCACATTATCAATAGCTTAAAGGAAAATAGCCTCTCCAGCCCTCTTGACAAGATTTCCTCCCCGCCATCGACGTACCGCAGCCATCATAACCATAGCGTTAATAATTAGTTAATACCGCTCATACCTCGCCCGTTAAGCATCAGCATCCGCCTTCCACGTCCAGCGATGCTCCCGCGCTTTGCCCGTCCGCGCCTTGGGCAGTATGATGACATCATGGGTTTTTCGGAGACCATCTTCCTGTTTTTTCTGGCCCTGCTGATTTTTGGCCCGAAGAAGCTGCCGGAGATCGCCCGCATGATCGGCAAGACCATGAACGAGTTGAAGCGGGCGTCCAACGAGTTCCGTTCCCAGATCGAGTCTGAGATTTCGAACCTCGAATTGGACAAAAGCCACCAAATCCTGCCGCCATCCCAGCCTCCCATTGGCTCGGTCGCGTCATTGCCCCTAAAACCTGAGCCGACCCTCGAGGCCGATCCCGGCTCCGAATTGCAGACCCTGCCGTCTTCACAAATTCCTTACGCAAAGGCTCCCGATGCCTGAAGTGGCGGCTGAACTGCCCTCCGGAAAACCGTCCGACGGCGCGGCTATGCCCGCCATGAGCTTCCTTGAGCACCTCGAGGAACTCCGGCGGCGGCTCATGTACTCCATCGTGGCCGTCGTCATCGGCTTTTTTGCCTGCTGGAATTACGCCACCAACATCGTTGGCTGGATGCAAGTGCCGATTTTCGACGCCCTCCGCCGCAATGGCCTGGAGACTAAACTCGTCTATCTCAATCCCACCGACCCGTTCAATCTTTATTTGAAAATTGCGGCCATGGCGGGACTGTTCGTCACCTCGCCCTTCGTGCTCTACCAGGTCTGGATGTTCATCTCTCCTGGCCTCTATCGCAACGAGAAGAAGTACGTTGTGCCGTTCATGGTTTCGACCGTCGGACTGTTCCTGAGCGGCGGCTACTTCGGCTACAAGCTGGTCTATCCCGCGGCCCTCGACTTCCTGATCGGCTACGGCAAACAGTTCCAGCCCATGATCACCATCCACGAATATGTGGATCTGTTTCTCACGGTAATTCTGGGATTGGGCGTGGTCTTCGAGATGCCCATCCTGGTCTTCTTTCTGGCCTTGATGGGCGTAGTCAGCGCCGGCTGGATGTGGCGCAATGTGCGCTACTCGATTCTGGTGATCTTTATCATCGCCGCCATCCTGACGCCCACCACCGACATTCTGAACATGTGCATCTTTGCCGCGCCCATGATCGGTCTTTACCTGATCAGCATCGGCATCGCGTACCTGGTGCACCCGAAACAAAGAAAAGCGCGCCGAGAAAAGAGTGGGTAGCGGGCCCGCCGGACAGTAATCCCTTCGTTGTCACATTGAGCTGGCTACTTCCGCCCAAGTGCCAGCCTGCCGAGGCTTCCCCTGAATTCGTGGGAGTCCTGCGTCCGACCTGCAACGATGGCCTTATTAGGGATGGTTTCATAAGCGTACCCAGTGAGCTTAGCGTTGACTTGTGTTGGCGTGATAGCAACACTTAATCGAGCCCAGCCAAAATGTGTCTTGTTACCGATTTTGAATTTCAACCCGAGGTAGCGGTTCTTGACATTCAACCACTCTCCGTACGGACCGTAGAGCCCGGTTCCATTTCCTGCCAATCCGCAATCAGAACTGCGATGGCACTCGTTCATACCGGTGTTACCGATCTTGGCTCCGGAGTGCAGAGCATTCACACTAAAGAATCCCAATCCATCGGGCTTTCCGCGAAGCTGGTTTTCAGCGGGAACGCTGGCGCGCAGCACAGCGAAGCAACCGCTAGTGCAGTCGTTGTGATCTGTACTAAAGGTGATGTCGTCCACTCCGTCGCGGTTTAGATCAAGGTGATAGACTCCGACGCCACGGTATCCCAAGACAACATGAGTTGCGTGGTAGATGATCTTTGCTTCGGCCGGCGGCGTTAGAGCCATCATACCTACCCCCGCGGCGGCTGCTCCGAGACTGTAGCGATCGATTCGATGGAGAAGTGCCTCAGCAACTTTTGTGGGTATTCGCAAGGCTTGCCGTTTCATGAGGTCCTCCGCCGAGCGCTCAAGAGTATACCCGAAAAGACGAAAGAACTCCGCCGCAAACGTTGCCGGCTTCTACTGTGATTGCACTAAGTGGTCTGTTCACTTGTACCCAAGCCTGTTCCATTTGATATTGTAAATCTGAACGCCGGCAACAAACGAAGGTCGCAATGAAAAGGATGCTCTGGCTACTCGTGGTTGGAACCGTCGGCATATTTCTGCTCGGTTGTTCGCACGAAAAGAACGCCGACGCGGCCACACCTAGCCAAGCGCCCGCTGCGTCGGCCACTTCTGAATCCGCCCCTACTGATTTCGGTCCCCCTCCTCAATTCGATTCCGCCCGCGCCATGCAGTACGGCAAAGAAATTGTTGCCTTCGGTCCCCGGCCCATCGGCAGTGCCAATCACAAAAAAGTTGAGGACTACATCCTGTCGCATTTGAAAGGCGACCAAGTCGAAGACGAGTCCTTCACTATCGACAGCACGGAAGGGAAGTTCCCCATCCGCAACATCATTGCCAAGTATCCCGGCAGCAAAGATGGCATCATCGTCATCGCCAGCCACTACGACACCAACTGGCCGCTGCGCAACATCAATTACGTTGGAGCCAATGACGGCGGATCATCCAGCGGGCTGTTGCTGGAAATGGCCAACCAACTGCGCGGCAAGAAGCGCGACGGATACAGTGTCTGGCTGCTATGGGACGACGGTGAAGAATCGATGCGCCTGCCCTGGTACGATCCCGAGTCGCTGTATGGCGTGCGGCACGCAGCGCAGAAGTGGGCGGCCGATGGCACCATCAAGAAGATCAAAGGATTCCTGCTCGAAGACATGATTGGCGACGCCGACCTCGACATTCTCCGCGATCAGAATTCGACGCCATGGGTCGAGGATTTGATCTACCAGTCGGCTACGCATCTGGGATACCAGTCACACTTTTTTGAAGTCACCACCGCGATGGAAGACGATCATCGTCCGTTTATGGATCTGGGCGTGCCCAGCGCCGACATCATCGACTTCACCTACGGCTACAACAATGTCTTCTGGCACACCGTGGATGACACCATCGACAAGCTAAGCCCCAAGAGCCTGGAGATAGTCGGCAAAGTCACGATGCAAACCGTGCAGTTGCTCGATAAGAAGTAGAAATTCAAGCTTAGCCACGAGAGATTTCTTATGAGTTTGGCAACAGATCTTGCGGCCCTTTTTGATCGCGACCTGTCGCGGCTCAAGCAGCAGGTCGAGGCGTTTCCTGACGACGAGACGTTGTGGCGAACCCTTCCCGGCATAACCAATTCGGCGGGAAATCTCGTGCTGCACCTTGAAGGAAACATCAAGGAGTTCATCGGCCGCCAGCTAGGCGGCATGCCCTACAGCCGAAAGCGCGAATCCGAATTCATACTCAAAGGGATTAGCCGAGACGAACTCCGCCAACGGGTAACCGCGTTGCAGCAGGCCATTCCTGCCATTATCGCGAAGCTTTCATCGGAACAGATTGAGATGGAGTATCCGCAGACGGTTTTCGACAAATCAATGTCCACTCAGCATTTCCTGATTCATCTCTACGGACATCTGAACTGGCATCTGGGCCAGATCGATTACCTTCGCCGCACGCTTGCTGGTGAGTGAAGCGTTAGCGGCAACCAATCAGGAAATTCATCAGATTTCAACCTCGCCTTCAAGATAGAAGACGCAGGAACCTTCGAGTTCGACACGATCGACGATTAGCCGGCAAGCCATTTCTCCACCGCGCCGCGAAGCTTGAAAGGCGCGAAAGCTTGTCTTGCCGAGCCGCTTTCCCCAATAAGGCGCCAGCATGCAGTGGGCTGCACCCGTCACGGGATCTTCTGGAATACCCTTGGCCGGAGCGAAGTAGCGGCTGATGAAATCATAGATTCCTTCACCTGGCGCGGTGGCTATCACGCCAGGCCGGCCAATTACCGCAAGAGCCGGCATATCAGGAGCGAGTTCCCGCAGAACCCGAACGTCATCAAAGACAGCCATATAGTTGAACGCGTTTTCAAAGACTTCGACTGGGACCGCGCCTAGCGCGTCGGCTAAGCCGTGCGGTGGCGCTATTGGTTTCGACGGCCGAGCCGGAAAGTCCATGACATACGCCGCACCCGCGCGTTTGACCCTGAGCGGACCACTGGCGGAGTGAAATACCATTTCATTTCTTTCTGGCTGAAGCCGCTCCATGACCACGGCTGCGCTGGCCAGAGTCGCGTGACCGCAAAGCGGCACCTCGACCATCGGTGTGAACCAACGAAGCTGAAAGTCCTCGCCTTGCGGAACCAGAAACGCGGTCTCGGCCAGGTTGTTCTCCGCGGCAATCGCCTGCAAAATCGCGTCCGCGCGGAAAGGAATCCAACAACATGACTGCCGCCGGATTTCCTGCAAACCGATGGGTGGTAAAGGCATCCAGTTTGAAGATTGGCGCACGCATAGAAGTTCTCGAGTCAGATCATAAATCAGCGGACATGACTGCTGGAGGACTTGTGCTGTTGACCACATTTGGCTTTTCCTTTTGGGTGTTTTCATTTCTAATGCGGCGTGATGAAAACGGCCAAACTGATTCCATTGCTAGGTATTCTTGCCTGTAACTTTGCCCTTGCCCAGAGCTCCGCAGACCGCATCATTGCTGAGTCTTTGAAACCGTCTCCTATCGAAACCAATCTTCGCCAATTGACTGACGAAATCGGCGGCCGTGTCCCCGGCACGCCGGCCATGCAGAAGGCCGCTGATTGGGGCGTTGCCGCGTTCAAGGCGGCGGGCGCCGATAGCGTTCACATCGAGACCTTTACCATCCCGCAATCATGGGCGGAAGGCGCGACCCGGATGAGCGTGGTCGCTCCTGAAGAATTCCGGCTCAGGGTGATATCTCTGGCGTGGGCGCCGGCGCTCGCCGCACAGCATCATGTTCCGGTCATCGACGTTGGTCGAGGTTCGACGGAAGACTTTGCCAAATCCGGAAGCGTGGCTGGCGCGATTGTCCTGGTGCATTCCGAGGAAATGGCAACGTGGGCTGATCTTTTCGACGAATATGCCCGCGCTCCCGGAATCATCGACCGCGCCGTCAAGGCCAAAGCTCTGGCGGTAGCGATTCAATCGACCCGTCCAAACGATTTGCTCTACCGGCATACCAATTCGATTGCGGGTGAGATCGACCGTATTCCCATGGTCATGGTGGCGCGCGAGGATGCAGCCCGAGTGGCGCGGCTCATCGCCTCGGGCCAGAAGATCTACGCGGACATCGATATTCCCAACCGTGTAGGCGGTCCGATCAAATCACCGAATGTGATCGCGGAATTGCGAGGAAGCGAAAAGCCCGATGAATACGTTCTGCTGGGCGCGCACCTGGATTCATGGGAACTGGGAACGGGCGCGCTCGATAACGGCTGCAATGCTGCCCTGGTTGTCGATTCGCTGCGTGCCATCAAAGCCTCAGGATTGCGACCTCGCCGGAGCATTCGCTTTATTCTCTTTTCCGGCGAAGAAGAAGGTATGTTGGGATCGCACGCTTATGTGATTGCGCACCGGGACGAACTGGATAAAATCGCCGGAGTGGTCATCTACGATGGCGGGATCGGACGAGTGACCGGATTCTCAGTGGGCGGACGGAAAGACGTCGTCGAGACGCTCACGCCGCTGGTTGCGCCTCTGCAACAGTTTGATGCCACTGCGCTGACGACCGACGCCGAATGGGGAACCGACAACTTCGATTTCCTGCTGCAAGGCGTTCCGACGTTTGTAGCCAACCAGGTCGAAGGCAATTATTTGATCAACTATCATGCCGAGTCGGACACGTTTGATAAGGTTGACATTCCACAACTGAAGAAGCACGTGGCTGAGGCCGCGGCGTTCTCTTACGCGATTGCAGACGCTCCGAATCGAGTGGGGCCGCGCATCGACCGGGCGCAGATTGAGCAGACCATGCGCGAAACTCATCTCGATGAACAACTCAAAGACACAGGTCTATGGGATATGTGGCAGAAGGGGCAACTCGGGCCCAGCAAATAGGCTCTTAGCCATGCGCTTTCGCTTTTAGCTGATAGCCTCTAGCTGTTGGTTTTTCGGATAATGGCCCAGGCTAATGGCCAAAGCGCTCTCATATGCTCAACTCGGCACCATCTACTCGGGACTTCACTTGAGCCAGTCACTTTTCTGGATACTCTTCAACGCATTTGTCCTCGGCATGCTGGCGCTGGACCTGTGGGTATTTCACAAGCCGGCACACACGGTAAAGTTTCGCGAAGCGCTAGCCTGGAGCGTCGGCTGGTTGCTGATGGCAATCGCGTTCGCCGTGCTGCTGTATTTCTGGCGCGGCCGTGATACGGCAATTGAGTTCACGACCGGCTACGTGATCGAGCTGTCGCTCAGTGTCGACAACCTCTTCATCTTTATCCTGATCTTCAAGTATTTTCAGGTGCCCTCTGATTTTCAGCACAAGGTGTTGTTCTGGGGAATCCTCGGCGCTTTGCTGATGCGCGGCGTTTTTATTCTGGTGGGCATCGGACTCATCCAGCGCTTTCACTGGGTCACTTACATCTTCGGGGCATTTCTGGTCTATAGCGGGATCCAATTATTCCGCCAGAAAGAGGCCGAGATTGAGCCGGAGAAAAATCCAGTGCTCCGTTTGCTGCGGCGCTTCATACCGGTAACCGCCGATTACGAGGGTAGCAAGTTCTTTGTGCGACGCCCGGAATTGTATGCCACGCCTCTGTTCGTCGTGCTCGTGGTCGTCGAGACCACGGACCTGCTGTTCGCAACCGACTCCATCCCCGCAGTGCTGGCCATCACTCTCAAGGCGTTCATCGTTTACACGTCGAATGTCTTTGCGCTGCTGGGCTTGCGGTCGATGTTCTTTGTGCTGGCGGGGATGATGGAGGCCTTCCATTATCTGCACTATGGGTTGTCGGCGGTGCTGATCTTTATTGGAGCGAAAATGCTGACCGCCGAGTTTTACCCGATTCCGACATTGGCAGCGCTGGGAGTTGTAGCGGGGGTTTTGCTGATTTCGGTGGCGGCGTCGCTGATGTATCCGAAGACGGCAGAGCGATGAGTAAGGGTTTCGTGTGGGTAGGGATGCTTCGCTCAGCATGACAAAGCGCAAGACGGATGGGACTTATACGAAGGCGATTCTGTCGCCTTGGATGATGGAGTGCTTCAGGAATTTGGCGTCATTGTGGTCGGGGAAGTCGGTGCGGTAGTGGGCACCGCGGCTTTCTTCGCGGGCGAGGGCAGAGCGGGCCACTAACAGTCCGTTCTGCCACAGGTTTCGCTCTTCGTGAGAGCGGCGGGACTGAGGATGAGTCACTCGCGGCTTCATGGCTTCCAGCTGTTCGATGGCTCGTTTCAGAGTTTGACCGGTGCGGACAATTCCCACATCCTTCCACATCAATTCCTGAATTTCGCGAATTGCGCTGTCGGCCGCGTTTCCGGGACATCCGTTTCGCTTCGATTGTTTGCCGGGCTGAAGCTTGGCATGAGGGCGAAGTTCATCGCGCATTCTGCTTCCGGCGCGGGCTCCGAATACCAGTCCTTCCAAAAGCGAGTTGCTGGCGAGGCGATTGGCCCCGTGAACCCCGGTAGCGGCGACTTCGCCCGCGACATACAGGCCGGGCACGGTCGAGCGGCCTTCAAGATCAGAGCGAACGCCTCCCATGGCGTAGTGCGCGGCAGGACGGATGGGAATCAAATCCGTGGTGATGTCGATGTTGAACTCGAGGCAGGTGGAATAAATACGAGGGAAGCGGGATTTAACGTGCTCCGCATCGAGATGAGTGAGGTCCAAATAAACCACCGGATCTTTGGCGCGGCTGACTTCAAGTTCGTGGACGATGGCGCGGGCCACTACATCGCGGGGAGCAAGTTCGCCCAGCGGGTGATACTTGGCCATGAAGCGATGCATTTCGTCGTTGCGCAAATATGCGCCTTCGCCGCGCAAGGCCTCTGACAAGAGAAACCTGGGCGCATTTTTCAAATAGAGAGCGGTGGGATGAAATTGGATAAATTCCATGTCACTCACCTCTGCCCCAGCGCGAAATGCCATGGCCACGCCGTCTCCCGTCGCAACTTCGGGATTGGTGGTGTTCAGGTAGAGTTGGCCAAGTCCGCCGGTTGCGAACAACACGGCGGAGCTGGAGATTGCCTGAACGGCGCCATCTCCGTTAATCAGGTGAATGCCGCGGACGCGCCCGTCCTGAAGAATCAAGTCAGTGGAGAATTCGAACTCGACGACAGAAATATTTTTCAGGATGGTGGCTTTTGCGTACAGGGCGCGCAGAATCTCGCGGCCGGTGGAGTCGCCGTGGGCGTGGAGAATCCGGTTACGGCTATGGGCTCCCTCGCGCCCGAAAGTGAGCTTCGTGCCCTTACGATCGAACTCCGTGCCCCAGCGAATGAGTTCTTCGATCCGCAGAGGAGCGTCTTCCACTAAAACTCGGGCGGCCTCGGGGTTACATAGTCCGTCGCCTGCAACCAGCGTGTCCTGCAGGTGAAGACTGATCTCGTCTTCGTCGCTGAGCGCGGCTGCGATTCCGCCTTGCGCCCATTGCGTATTGGACTCAGTCACCTCGCGCTTGGCGAGCACCAGCACGCTGCCGGCTTCGGCCAACTCGATGGCTGCACGCAATCCAGCGATCCCGGCCCCGACCACCAGGAAATCAGGTTGCAATGGTGCTGAACTCATTCTGAAAAAATGGTATCACGCTGGCGCGCCGCGCCATTTGCAATCGGTACGCTATGATGAAACTTCATGAATGTAGTGAAAATCTCGACCCCAGCCCGATCGTATGAGGCCGTGATTGAGAATGGCCTGCTGAGCCGCGCGGGAGAGCGCCTGCGAGCGGTCGCGGGAACACGGAAGAACGTTTTCGTGGTCACTGTGCCGACGGTCCGACGGAAGTGGGGGCGTCCGTTGCTGAGGTCCCTGACTGACGCTGGCCTCCAGAGTCATGTGATTGAAATGGCGGATGGCGAGCGGCAGAAGAGGATGGCGACGGTCGAGAAGTTGGCCGGGGAGTTGACTCGGTTGAAGGCGGACCGTGATTCGATTCTGGTAGCTCTGGGCGGCGGAGTGGTGGGCGACGTTACCGGATTTGTGGCGTCGATCTATATGCGGGGGATCGATGTTGTGCAGATTCCGACTACGGTGCTGGCGCAGGTGGACGCTTCGATCGGCGGCAAAACCGGAGTCAATCTTCCCGGCGGAAAGAATCTGCTGGGAACATTCCATCAGCCGCTGATGGTGCTGATCGATCCTTCCGTGTTGTCCACTTTGCCTGATCGTGAGTTTCGAGCCGGATTGTATGAGGCACTGAAATGTGGCTTAATCGGCAGGCCTGAATTGTTTGCGAAATTGGAGGCAATAACTGCCAAAGCGCTGCGCAAAGACAGTACGCCGCTGGAGTGGGTCATTGCTGAGGCGGTGAAACTGAAAGCCGAGGTGGTTTCGGCAGACGAGCGCGAAGGCGGATTGAGACGCGTTCTCAACTTCGGACATACCGTAGGCCATGCCCTCGAGGCGGAGTCGGGATATAAACGCTTCTTGCATGGGGAAGCTGTGGCTTGGGGGATGATCGCCGCATCTCGGATTGCGCAGGCGATAGGGAAGTGCAGCGCCACCGTTGCCGACGAAATTACCGCGGCGGTGTTGAAAGTCGGCCCGCTGCCCAAGGTAGAAGCTCGTCCCGGGCAAATCGTACGGCTGATGCAATCTGACAAGAAGGCTCGTGAAGGCGTGTTGCATTTCGTGCTGCCGGTGGAGATCGGCAAGGTCGAGATCGTGAAAGATGTTCCGCAGGATGTCGTTCTGGATGCCGTCAAAGAGTTGAGGCAGATTTCGCAGTGAACTCCGAGAGTCAGATTCGAGAAAACGGCGTTCTGGGCGCGGCTCCGGAAGGAGCGAAGGACCGAGAGTCCGCGGCGCGCGCGGTACGAGAGATGTTTTCTTCCATCGCTCCGCGCTACGACCTACTGAATCACGTGCTGTCGTGCAATGTGGACCGGTTATGGTGGTGGCGGACGGCGCGGCGATTCTCGCCGATTTTATGCCGCGGTAACGCTCGAGTTCTGGACCTCTGCTGTGGCACAGGCGATATGGCTTTCGCTCTGCAACGTCGAGCCGGGCATGAGGGAGCAAAGATTTTGGGCGCAGATTTCTCCCACGCCATGCTGGAGCGGGCGGGAAAAAAGTCCGGGGGGACGCCGCTGCAGTGGGTGGAGGCGGATGCTCTGCAACTACCGTTCAACGGTGAGCACTTTGATCTGGTGACGTCGGCATTCGGCTTCCGCAATTTAGCCGACTATGACGCGGGCCTGCGCGAGATCCTACGCATACTGCGTCCGGGCGGGGAATGCGGGATCCTTGATTTCAGCGAACCCCGTGGCATCCTGGGCAAGGTCTACCGCTTCTACTTCAAGAATGTATTACCGAGAATTGGAACGATGATATCGGGCGTGCGTGGGCCATACGCATATCTGCCGGCATCCGTTGAGAGATTTCCCGAGCCTGACGAGATGTTGCAGCGCATGCGTCGCGCCGGGTTCAGCGATGCGACTTGGACGCCCTACACGTTCGGGATAGCAGGAGTCTATTGGGGGAAGAAGTAGTCCGCTTCTAGCTGGATTTTCCAGCAGCCAAGTGCTGCTCGTTCGGAACCGTTCCGGCAGCGAATGAATCCGCGAAGGCGTCCGCGATCGAGTATTGAATCACATTTTCATATTCAGGTCCCAGGAACTTGCGCAGGCGGTCCGTGTTCATGATGTACTCGCCCATCATGTAGGGAGCGGCTTCCAGTGGTATAGCCGAGATTTGCATCTTCCACAAAAAACTGAGAACAAGCTCAAACGTCCACCTTCCGGGAACGCGCACCAGGTTTGCCTGAGCCATTTCAATGCAACGCGCGAAGGTCAGAGGTTCTCCCCGACCAGCCACGTTCAAGATGGTCAGGCGCTGCGACTCGGGTTCGGTTTTAGCGAGGATGTGCACCATGAGCCGCGCCATATCGTCCACGTGGACGAACTGAATGCGGTTCTCCAAGTATTGCTTGCCGTAGGGCAACATACATGGCAGGCGCTTGCTTTCGCTGCGCATGCGGGCCGCGCGTTTGCCGCGTCCATTCGGCGTTCCGCGAAAGGCTCCCATCATGTAATTTTCGACGCTTGCCCCGGCAAAGATGTGAGGGCGCAGCATGTACGCGCTGCATCCACGCAAAGAGGGCGCTCGTTGCTGGACCACTTTGTCGCACTCCATCTTATGCATGGCGTAGGGAAGCGTATGCGCAGCGAGAGGGAAGTCTTCAGAAACCGGCTCGGGCAGATCTGAACCGTAGGCGGAGACGCTGCTGGGAAAAATGAACTTGGTTACGATCAGGTCTTCTCGATTGGCCTCGGTGATCGCCTCGATCACGCGCGCAGTTCCGGCTACGTTGATTTGCCACATGCGATCGAGATCCAGCACGTCGTTGCGAACCGGATCGAGAACAAAAGCCAAGTGGACGACAGCCGTGGGCCGAAGGTCTTTCAATAGCAGAAAAAGCTCGCGGCAGGATTCCTCCTGCCCGAGGTCCATCGAAATAAATCGAAAGAGGGAAGCGCCGTTTTGAGGCGGCTTCAGATCAATCCCGATAACCTGATAATCACGGAGCTTGTCCAGGAGGCGCAGCCCGAGATTGCCGGAGACCCCCGTGACCAAGATGGTTGGCTTAACATCGGCCATTTACTGATGCCTGGGTTGCCCGGGCCTTCCGGGGGCCCCGGGAGGCATCGGCATCATGCCATGTTGCGGGCCTTCTGGGCCGAAGTAGTCGTCATCCAACTTTGGCGTGGCTGACTTCTCTACTGCCTGCATATTGTCCTGCATGCGCTGGCCGCGCAGTGTCCCGCGAATTTCTTCCTTCACGCTATCAAGGGCCGGAGTTTCTTTGACGCCGACTTTATAGACAAAGTAACCGCTTTGATCGGATAGCAATTGAGACACAGTGCCTGTTTTCAGATCCATCACTGAAGCCTGATTGGGAGGCAGACTGCTGCGCCGGACCTTGCCCATGTCGGTGGTGGGAGAGTTCGCTTTGATTCCGGCCACCTGGAAGGCTTCGGCTTGCAGCTTGGTCATATCTTCCCCGGCTGCCGCGCGGGCGCGAATCTTCTCGGCCTCGGCTTTCATAGCAACCTCGCCAGCGCTACTGCGCTTCTCCTCTTCGGCCGGACTCAGCTTCACTTTTGATGAAGGTTGCTGGACGCGAGGGATAAAGATGCGGGTAAGCTGCGCCTGTTGGAAGTCGGCTTTGTTCTTGTCGTAGTAGTCCTGGATGTCCTGATCGGAAATCTGCGCCGCTTTCTCTTGAATCGACTGGCTCAACGACTGGGACAGAATCTGTATGCGGGCCAGCTTCATGCGTTGGTCAAATTTTTCGCCTTGGTCGAGACCAAGTTCGTGCGCCTTCTGGCTCATGACGAGGGCGTTGACGTAGCGATTGGCAAACTGGCGGCGGGCTCTGGCCGGCATGTTGGGCTGAATCGCATTCAGCAACTCTTCGAACTGCGCGCGTGTGATCACGGTCTTGCATGAACCTGCTGACTTATCAGCGGGTGGGTTGTCGCAGAGACCGTCGACCGTGATAACCGCTGCGTCGGGAGCTACTTTGGAAGCCGTGTCCTCGGGTTGTTGAGGAGCCGCGGACCCGGACGGGGAACCCGGGGTAGCTGCAGCCGGGGCGGAAGGTTTCTGAGAAGAAGAAGCAGGCGCTGGGGCGGATGTTTGTCCCCATGCCATGGCTCCGAGCAGCAGACAGACAAATCCAAAACGTATCATAGCGAAAATTCCTCCAGACAATTGGGAAGCAGAACCGAAGTATAGAAAATCCTAGCACAAAGCCGGAGAATCCCCTTAACCACGCGTGTGCCACGACATAGTCTTGGCGGACTGTCGAAGAGCGGCGATAATGCCCATATGGCAGCAGCGTCCTCGACGTACAGTCCGGAGTCCATGCGTGCGGAGAAGCGCGCGGTCGCGGGGAACTCCGTGTTGGCGGCGGTGGCCATCACTGTCTTGAAGATCGTTGTCGGAGTGACCACGGGTAGCTTGGGCATTCTCTCGGAGGCGGCACACTCCGGATTGGACCTGGTCGCGGCCATCGTGACGTTTCTTTCGGTACGGGTTTCAGACAAACCTGCCGATGCCGATCACCAGTATGGGCATGGCAAGGTGGAAAACTTCTCGGCGTTCATCGAAACCGGCTTACTGCTCCTAACCTGCGTATGGATCGTTTACGAAGCGGTCAACCGACTGTTCTTCCGCCAAATAGAGATTGAACCGAGTCTGTGGGCGTTCCTGGTGCTGTTCGCTTCCATGGGAGTGGATTTCTGGCGCTCGCGTGCTTTAGGGAAAATTGCCACCAAGTACGACAGCCAGGCTCTGGAGGCTGACGCTCTGCATTTCTCTACCGATATATGGTCGAGCGGGGTTGTCGGCCTTGGGTTGTTGCTGGTCTTATTGGGACGGAAGTACGGGGTGGCCTGGATGCGGGCATCCGACCCGGTTGCCGCGCTTTTTGTGGCTGGGGTGGTGATTTACGTCAGTTCCAGACTTGCGCGAAAAACCGTCGATGCGCTGCTGGACGCGGCTCCCGCGGGTGTTCGCAGCAAAATCGTCTCCGCGGTTCGCGGTGTCGACGGACTGTTGGAGATTGACCGGGTGCGAATTCGCCGCGCAGGGAATCGCTATTTCGCTGACCTTTCGGTCGGCATGGCGCGGAATGTAACTTTTCAGCGGTCGGAACAAATTTCCGGAGCGGTGACGGCGGCGGTGCATGAAGTCTTGCCCGACGCCGACGTGGTGGTTCGTACTGTTCCCAGAGCAGACCAAAGAGAAAATATTTTTGACAAAGTCAGAGCGGTTGCGACCCGTCAGAACTTCAACGTGCACGATGTCAGCATTCAGGATTTCGGGGGACGTCTGCACGTCGAACAGCATCTTGAGCTGGACGAGCGACTCAGCATGAAGGAAGCTCATGACCGGGTGACCTTGCTGGAGGCGGAGATTCGCCGGGAGGTGCCGGAAATCTCGACGATCCTGACGCATATCGAAAGTGAGCCCGCTACGATTGAAACCGGCGACGAGATCGTGCGGGATGCGAAGCTAGAAAAGAAGCTGAAGGAACTGGCGGCCGATTTTCCTGAGGTTCTGGATGTTCACGAAGTCGAAATCAAGCGAGTAAGAAACCGTTTGTATGTCTCCTGTCACTGCACCTTTTCTGATGAGTTGCCGTTGTCGCGGGTCCACGACATTCAGACGGAACTGGAAATTCGTTTCAAGTTGGCGGAGCCGGAGCTGTTTCGCGTACTGATTCATCCGGAACCGATGACAGACAATCGCAGGTGAGGTTAAGGAACAGGTGAGGTTAAGGAAATGGTTGAAGCCAAGGCGACGTGGATCGACGAGCATCGGTTTAATGCTGTCGCGGGCAGTGGTCATCCCATTGTGGTTGACGGCGACAAGAAAACAGGGAACAGCCCGGTGGAGTTGGTATTAATTGGACTCTGCGGATGTACGGGATACGACGTCGCCAGCATTCTGCGGAAGAAGCGCGAGCCCTTGACCAGCCTGGTTGTCAGCGCGGAAGCCGATCGCGGGACCGAGTCGCCAACCGTCTTTTCGGCAATTCGGTTGGTGTATAGGGTTGGCGGGAAGGTGAGTCCAAAGTCTGTGGAGGACGCGGTTCGCCTGTCGGAGGAGAAATATTGCTCGGTGGCAGCGATGCTCAGCAAGTCTGCCAAGATCACCTACACGATCCAGTACACCTCGACCTAACCATTGCCGAACCGAACTCATCCCGTTCGCGGATACCTGTACATAGCGGCCTCGGCGCTTTTCTGGGGGATTGCTGCCACGTTGGGTCGCGCGGCGTTTACCGGGCGATTGCTGCCAAAAGGCGAGGCCCTTCGCCCAATCGAGCCGCTGATTCTGTCGCAGAGCCGGACTACATTTTCTTTCTTGGTCCTGTTGGGCGTGCTGCTGATGACTCGGGGCTGGCGACGGTTGAAGATTCCCTCTGCGGATTTGGGCCGATTCTTCTTGCTAGGCGTGCTTGGGGTTGCAGCATCGAACTATTTGTACTACCTGGCAATTCAACGCACCAACGTGGCGACCGCCATCATTCTGCAGTACACGGCTCCGATCTGGGTGTTGCTGTACACCTTTGCACGCGGTTTGCAGAAGGTGAGTCTTCAGCGTGCGGCGGCGGTCGGCCTGGCAGTCGCGGGAATCGCTCTGGTGATCGGAATCTTCAGCGGGGGCGCTTTGCGGCTCGACCCGATCGGAGTGGCGGCCGCTCTTCTCGCGGCCTTTTCCTTTGCTTTTTACAATGTGGGCGGACACAGCGTTCTGGCACGCTACGACCGCTGGATCGTGCTTTTGTATGTGCTCTTGAGCGCCTCGGTGTTCTGGCTTGTGGTTAATCCTCCGTGGAAGGTGATGGCCGCCCAGTACTCCGGTAGGCAATGGACCTTCCTCTTTGTCTTCTCACTGGTATCGGTGTTGGGGCCGTTCTCTTTTTATTTTGCCGGATTGCAATACCTCGAACCGACGCGCGCCATCGTGGTCAGTTGTCTGGAGCCCGTGTTTTCCATCCTGATTGCGGCGGTGGTCCTCGGAGAAGTGCTTCGGCCAGTGCAGACCGCCGGGATTTTGCTGGTTCTGGTGGCAATCGTGGTGGTGCAAATGCCGGACAAGGCCTCCGGATCAACCATTCAAGTGATTGAACCCATAGAATGACGGGTGGCGCACCCAAGGAACCTGCGGTACGAATGCCTTTGGTAACCGAAAAAGGCCGGTTTTGACCTAATTTTTACAACTCAAACGCTATCCTCTCGCTAGTCTGATATGAGGGTTGGGGTGGCCTATGAACACTTTTCGGAAATTACTTTTGCTTGGCTGGATAGCACTGGCGACGGCCCCGGCATTTGCACATCACATGGCGGTTGTGGTGGACAAGGATAACCGTGTGGGAGAAGTCACGTCAGCACATTTGGCAAAGATTTTCCGGGCCGATCTCAAGAAGTGGCCCGATGGCAGAGACGTGGTGATCATTCTGCATAACAATTCCGCGGGCGAAACCGAAACGTTGCAGCGGCTCACGAAGATGTCGACGGTGGAGTTGAAATCATTTCTGAGCGCACATCGCGATTCGATTATCACGGCGGATTCCGATGCCGAGGTTTTGAGACAGGTACAAAGCACTCCAGGGGCGATCGGCCTGGTAGAGGTTCACGCGATCAACGATCAAGTGAACATTCTGAAAGTAGACGGAAAGCTACCGATGGAAGCCGGCTACCTGCCGCATTGAAACCGACGGGCTAACTGGTTTTTGCCAGAGGCGCGCCCATCAGTTGGAAATAACGTTGTGCTTTGCGTACGTCTTTGGCGATTTGTTCCCGCAATATTTCCACTGAAGGAAATTTGATTTCGTCTCGAATCCTATCGAGAAGGAAGAGTTCGATCGGCGTCTCTGCCGTAATATCAATCGGGTGAAAATTCAACAGGTGGGTTTCGATGGCGAACGAATCCGCGCCAAACGTTGGACGGTTGCCGACGTTGGTTACGGAGTCGAAACATTCCTCTCCGACGCGAGTCCGGGTGACGTAGACGCCGTTCTTCGGAACCAATTCGTCATAACGGCTCAGGTTGATGGTGGGAACGGTGTACTTCGATCCATAACCGCGACCGCGTCCGGGAGTAGAAAGAACGCTGAAGGGACGGGCGAGAAGATGGCGTGCCCGGCTGACACGACCTTCGGCGATCAGGCGGCGAATGTGGCTGCTGGAAACGGGTTCGCCACGCAAGCGAAGTTCTGGATAAATCTCAACCGTAAAATCCATTTCCTGCCCAAAACGCGCCAGCATTTCTACATCGCCCTCTGCGCGATGGCCGAAATGAAAGTTGTAACCCTCGTGGACCTCTCGTACTTTTAGTGCTTTCGTGAGAATGTCATGGGCAAAGTGGTGAGGTGACATCAAGGAGAGATCACGGGTGAAGGGCAGAAGCAGAACGGCGTCAATGTTGGTTTCGCTTAAGAGTCGTAGCTTCTCGGGTGTCGGCGCGATGAGCTTAAGGTCGGAGTCGGGGCGAAGGATTCGAATCGGGTGCGGATCGAATGTGACAGCCACCGAGCGGCAATCTCGCTGCTTTGCGCGTTCGACAATTTTCGATAGAACGCGACGGTGGGCACGATGGACACCATCGAAGTTCCCGACACTGACCAACGTGGGGCCGAAGTCAGCGGGAATCTCGTCGAGTTTGCGAAATATCAGCATCTTAGTGGAGGACTTAAATTTCGAAGTCCAGTTTCATTCCGTCATAAGAAAGCCGAACGTCCTGCGGCAGCGCTGCATTTGTCTTTTCGTGAGCCAAGTCGTGACAGATATGAGTGAAGAACGTGCGGCGCGGCTTTAACCGTTCAACAATGCTTAGTGATTTCTCCACCGTGGAGTGTGTGGGATGCGGCGTATGGCGCAGGGCATCCAGAAACAGAACGTCGAGATTGGCGAGCTTGACGTAAGAAGCCTCAGGAACCTCGCTATGGTCGGTCAAATACGCGGCTGACCCAAAGCGAAATCCGTAGATTTCCGTCTCGCCGTGGATCACCGGTATCGGCTCGAAGCGGGCGCCGAAGACGTCAACAGCACCCTCGATAGTTTTGAGTTCGACTTGCGGCAGCCCTCCGAACTTGTAATCGGCGTCAAAGATGTAGCGGAACATGGTACGAATGAATTCCGCCGCCTCCGGTTTAGCGTAAAGAGGCAGCTTGTTGGGCTTGTGGCGATAGCTCAGGGGCCGGAGATCGTCGATTCCGAGGATGTGGTCCGCGTGGGTGTGGGTGTAAAAAACGGCGTCGAGATGGCGGATATTCTCGCGGATGGCTTGCTCGCGAAAGTCCGGTGTCGAATCAATGAGAATCGACTTGTTGTTGAATTGAACCAGAATCGATGGCCTGGTCCTGCGATCATGCGGATCGGATGAATGACACACGGCGCAATCGCAGCCGATGGTGGGTACCCCCATGGAGGTGCCGCTTCCCAGGACCGTGAGGGTCGCCTTCATCGTTTCGGGGCACCAGCGACGGATGCGGCGGGATCGGGCGGGCGTGACAGGGCGTTGGTTACTTCCACATAGGCCATGCGCGCCTCGTAGAGACTGTTTTGCAGAAAGTCTTCTTCGGCCGACGTGAGATTTCCCTTGGTTTTCTCCAGGAGCAGGGACAGTGTGTCGATCGTCTGCCGGGCTCCGATAATGTCGATTCGCGGCTGCCCGCCCTGTTCATGCATGAGGCCGAGCTGGAACATCGCTGTCATGTAAAGAGAACCGAGAAATTTCGCGAAGGTCATCTCCAACTCTTTGGCTGAGTGACCACTCAATTCGACTCTCGAGTCCAGGTCCTTAGCCGACTTGTGATAAGCGTCGGCCTGTTCCTGCTGCTCTGCCGCGGTGGGCATTGGCGGCATCTGGGGCTCGGGCGACGTTCCCGCGACATTCTGGACCTCGGGTTGGGAAGCCGTTTTTTGCGGAGCTGGCTCGGGGGTTTGCGTGCTGACTTCCTCTTCCGTAGTTTCCTTGCGTTTCTCGCCATCGGTGGTGAAGAGGCGGCGATCGGTAACGGTAAAGCTTTCCTGTTTCTTTTCAGCCATAGGTTCTTCCTTAGATCTAATGATTTGTGTCGCCGCTCAAATTAGCGAAGGGCAGGGCCGCGATTGAGAGTTGCGCATTTTCAGCCGCCAATACTTTGCCGGGCAAGGCAGCTTCCCGACGGATGTAGCCTAGCGCGACTCGCCGTTCCCCCGTGGTCGTAGGCAACACCGCCAGGCTCGTGATCTCGCCCACATCTTTTCCGTCAGACTGAATCTTCGCTCCCAGGGACGGCAGTTCGCCTTGAAGCTCAAACCCGGAGAATTTACGATGCACCGCGCCACGGGAGCGGATACGCTCGACAATTTCCTGACCGACGTAGCATCCCTTGCTGAAGTGCAAGGCGCGCTGTTGTTCGGTTTCCTGAGGGAGATCGCGCTCACGGACGTCCTGGCCGTAGGTGGGCATGCCAGAGGCTACGCGTAATAATTCGAGTGCGGGCTCGGAGACTGACTTGGCACCGGCTTCAACCAACGCTTTCTGAGCCGGTTGGGCAATTTCCGGAGCCAGCCAGAGTTCGTAGGATTCAACCAGCGGGTTATCGGTGCGAACAATCGTTACCGGGATATCGCGCCACGTGAGGTCCGCAAACTGCAACATGTCCAAGGCCGGCATCGTAAAACCCGCTTTCGCGAGGATGCTTCCAGAATCCGGTCCTGAGATCCCTATCGTTGCCAGCTTTGCGCTGAGGTCTTCAACTTCCACGTCATCCATGATGATGTAACGGTCGAAGGTGGAACGAACCTTCTCCAGTTGTGAACTGCCGGTCTCGACGGTCAGCGACTGGCCTCGATTGAAAGCGTAGAGATCTCCGAGAATATGGCCTTGCGGATTGAGAAGGAATGCGTAGACCCCAGTCCCTGACGCCAGGTCGCGAACATTATTCGTGACCATGCCGTTCAGCCAGCGCGTCCGGTCGGAACCGGTGAGGGACAGGTGGGCGCGCTTGTCGAGAGCATAGACTCCAGCGCCGGCAAGCAAAGTCTGAAACTCGGCCTTTACCTGCGAACCCTCCGCTGCGGACACGTTTTGCCCGTCTTGCACGGCTGAAGATGTCATATCGGTATGTTTTGATTATACAAGCGTGCCGGAAGGTGCACCTGTCGGAGCGATTCTTGGGGTGCTTGCGAGATTTCGGCTGACGAACTGGGGGTTAAGGCCTTGATCCCACAGAAATCCTTTGCGTCACTTGTGATATTTTTCAGCGGTGACCCAGAAAAAGCGAATCGCCATTATTCCCGGAGACGGCATCGGAAAAGAAGTGATTCCACAGGCCGTGAAAGTCCTTGAAGCTTCCGGTGCAGGGATTGAAACTGCCTACTTCGACTGGAGCGCGGACCGTTACCTGGCCGACGGGGTAACCGTTCCGAGCGAAGGCTTTGCTATTCTCGAGCGCGACTTTGATGCGATCCTGCTCGGCGCTTTCGGCGATCCGCGGGTGAAGACCAATATTCATGCCAAGGAGATCCTGCTCGGCATGCGCTTTCAGATGGACCTGTATGCGAACGTTCGGCCAGTGCGCCTGATGGACGCGAGTTTGTGTCCGCTGAAGGGAGTTGAGCCAAAGGATGTGGACTTCGTCGTGATTCGCGAGAATACGGAGGGTGTTTATGGTGACCTCGGCGGCGTCTTCAAGAAGGGTACTCCCGACGAAGTTGCGACCCAGGAAGATATCAATACGCGGAAGGGCGTGGAGCGGGTGATCCGCTTTGCGTTCGAATATTGCGAGCGGCATAAGAAACTCGACGGGTCTCCGCGGAACCGGGTGCTGATGTGCGACAAGTCGAACGCAATGACCCATGCTGGCGGCCTATGGCAGCGGGTGTTCAAGGAGGTAAGCACCGAGTATCCACAGATCAAGGCCGAGCACATGTATGTTGACGCGCTTTGTATGCAGATGGTGAGAGACCCGCGCCAGTTCGACATGATCGTGACCAACAACATGTTTGGCGACATCATCACCGATCTGGCGGCAGGGCTGCAGGGTGGGTTGGGCATGGCGGCGAGCGGCAATATTCATCCCGGCAAGACGTCGATGTTTGAGCCCGTCCATGGCTCTGCGCCCCCGATCGCGGGGAAGAATATTGCCAATCCCTTCGGAGCAATTCTGACGGCGGCGATGATGCTGAACCACCTGGGGATGACCGCTGAGGCCGAAAGGATAGAGGCAGCAGTGCTGGAAGCGGTCCGTCAGAAAAAGACTACGATTGATGCGGGCGGAAGCTTGGGTACGCGCGAGGCTGGAGAATGGGTAGCGAAGCACCTCGGCTAGGAGCGACGTCAGCGAGGTTTCCGCGAACTATTCTGAACCTTTCCACACCTTGTACATGGCGTCGATCAAGTCCTGCGATTTGCCGTCATAGTCGGCACTCAGCTCCCAGGTAAAGATGCCGCCGAAGCCGCGAGTGTCGAGGACGTATTTGGTCTTGCGCGCGCTGGATGCCCTGTCGTCGTAAGTCATGAAGCTGGGAATATCCATATTCAGCAAGTAGGGTGCCTTGGCAATAGGGTCGAAGTCGGTAGTCCAACCTTGCTGATTGATCCGCTGTTTGATGTAGGTCCCGTAATTCTGCGTGGTAATCACGCAACCGGTGCAATGCTCCCAGAGCAAACTTACGCCGTCGAACTCATATCCGTAGAACGCGGTGCCGATGTTTAGCTGCGCAATGGGCACGCGATAGTGGTGCTGGTAGAGGTCCATCGAAGTCTTGAGGCTGCCTTCGAGCTCGGGATCGTTCGGATTGAGGATCATTGGGGAGTTGTGTCCGGAATGATCAGACCAGGGGCCATGGAAGTCGTATGTCATGACGTTCATGAAATCGACCACCGGGGCCAGCGCCGGAATGTCGAAGCCGGTACCCCAACTGCGCGGGTCCGAGGGAGTGGCCATGGAAATTGTCCATTGGCGGGCGGGAAGTTCGGTGCGCAGTTCCGTCATCAGCGTCGTACAGTTTTGCATGTCCTTCTTGTAGGGCACCTCCCAGTCGATATCGATCCCGTCATAGCCATATTTGCTCAGGAAAGCGTGGACGTTGCGAACAAAGTTTTGGCGATACGCCTCCACTGCCGCCATGCGGTTAAAGCGCGGCCCTTGAATACCGTCGCCGCCGCCGATCGAGACCAGAACCTTCACGCCCGCCGCATGCGCTTTGCGGATAAGAGCGGTTTCAATCATGCCGTCTGGGACTTTCAGGGTGCCGTCCGCTTTGGCGGCTAGAAGCACAAAGGCATGCGCGATGTGAGTGAGCTTGTGGTAGGGAATTTGCTCCGCCGAGTAAGGCGGAGTATTGGTCTTCGCCCACTCGGGATAGTAGCCGAGTAGCCTTCGGGGCGGCACCGGAGCCTGTTGGGCCGAACCGGGGACGGAGGTGAAGGAAATGAGCGTAAAGATGGTGATCGCCGTTAAACGATGGAAGACGCCGAAGGAAGACTTCATGGAAGGCCTCGGGTAGGGCGGAATTGGTTGAATGAGCACCGGCCCAATTTTGGTTCCCGCCAATCTACATCATGCGGACCGCACGGGAAAGATGAAACCCTTGAAATTGCGCGTATGTCAGAATGATGTTTGCCCATGATTGAAAACTCGAGTCGCCGTTTTAGAGGCAGTGAGCTCATCCGTCTGCTGTGTGTTGTTTTCCTGACTTTGGCTCACTCGCCCGCGCAGACCGCGCCCCCGCCATCTGCACCCGGGACGACCGCACCAGCCCAGGAAAAGAAAATCTCGCCGCAAGAAGCTGAAGATCTCTTCCGGTCGGTGGATCAGATTCTCCAGTTTGCCAGCCAGGATACTGGCCTGCCGATCAAACACGAAGTCAAACGGCAGCTCGCGGGACGGGAGCAGGTAGTTTCTTATCTGCAAAAGAGTTTGTCCGAAGACAAGGACGCGAAACGCTTGCAGCGCTCTGAGTTGGTACTGAAGAAGTTCGGCCTATTGCCGAGGGATTTCAATTTGCAGGCTTTCCTGGTGGCCGTGCTCCGCGAGCAGGTAGCGGGATACTACGATCCGAAAACGAAGACAGTGAATCTTCTGGACTGGCTGGATGCTGAGCAGCAGAAACCCGTGCTGGCGCACGAGTTGACACATGCCCTTCAGGATCAATCGTTCGACCTGCAAAAGTGGATGAAGGCTGGAGACAAAGATCTGGACGAGGAGAAAAATCCGACGCCAGAAGATTTTCAGAATGACGAAATCGGCGAAGCGCGCCAGGGAGTGGTCGAAGGGCAAGCCATGGTGACGCTGGTGGATTACATGCTTGCGCCGTTGGGCAAGTCGATGCTCAACTCGCCCGACATGGCGCAGATGCTGAAGAGGGAAATGCTGGAAGGCGGTTCGGATTCTCCGGAGTTCAAGAATGCGCCTATCTTTCTGCAGGAGATGTTGACCTTTCCTTACCGTTACGGACTGGACTTCGTGGCGGAGTTGCTGCAAAACGGCGGTAAGGCGAAAGCGTATGCAGGAGTATTCGCTAATCCCCCGCAGAACACGCGCCAGGTCATGGAGCCGAAGACGTATCTTTCAGGGGAGAAAATCACGCCGCTGCCCTTGCCGGACTTCAAACAGGATTTCAAGAATTACGAACGCTTTGACATCGGGGCGATGGGCGAGTTCGATGTGGCGGTCTTGGTCGATCAGTACGCGGGGGTGGATGTGTCTCAGAAGATCTATCCACAGTGGCGTGGCGGGTATTACTACGCCGTGCGTCCGAAGGACGATCCCGGTAAACCTCTTGGCCTGCTCTACTTTTCGCGTTGGGCTGACGGGGAAAGTGCGGGAAAGTTCGCTGCGATCTACGCCAAGTCTCTGACCACGCGCTACAAGAATGTCCACGACGTTTCTGACTCGGACGAAAAGGTGACAGGACAGAATTCGCAGTCGGCCGCCTCGTTGCAGGGGAACCATTCCTGGACGACGGAAGAAGGTACGGTTGCGATCTGGGTTCAGGGAGACGAGGTGCTAGTCACTGAAGGGTTGGATCAGCGCACCATGGATCGCCTAAAACAGGAATTGCTTCCGGTTGTGCCGACCAAGTAGGTTCCATTGGCGCGGCCTTTTGTATAATCGACAATTCAGCAGCAAACAAAGTTCTAGCCGGGGGAACGTGTGTCGCAAGCCGAAATTGGGATTATTGGCGGTAGCGGGCTTTACTCTATGCCCGGTTTTAGCGACGTTCGGGAGTTGAAGCAGGAGACCCCGTTTGGTGATCCTTCCGATGTCTACGTGCTTGGAACCTTGCAAGGACGCAAAGTCGCGTTCCTGGCGCGCCATGGGCGGGGACACAGAATTCTCCCGACCGAACTCAACTTTCGCGCCAATATTTATGGGTTCAAACAGCTGGGAGTCGAGCGCATTATTTCCGTGTCTGCGGTGGGGTCGCTGAAGGAAGAGCACAAACCGCTGGACTTCGTGATTCCTGACCAGTTTTTCGATCGCACTCGCCATCGCATCGATACTTTCTTCGGCGAAGGTATTGTTGCTCATGTCAGTTTCGCCGATCCGGTCTGTGCGGAGTTGTCGCAGATCGTGGAGACCGCCTGCAAGAAAGCATCGGTTACCGGCAAGCGCGGCGGAACCTATCTCTGCATGGAGGGGCCGCAGTTTTCCACCAAGGCGGAATCCAACATTTACCGCAGTTGGGGCATGGACGTGATCGGTATGACGAATCTGCAGGAAGCCAAACTGGCGCGCGAGGCGGAGATTTGTTACGTAACGGTTGCCATGGTCACGGACTACGATTGCTGGCATCCGCATCACGATTCCGTAACCGTGGACCAGATCGTCGCGGTGCTGACCAAGAATGCAGAGAATGCCGCGAAGGTGGTGAAAGAAACGGTGGCGTTGATGCCGCAAGGCCGAAGCTGCAAGTGCGGGTCAGCCCTGGCACACGCGATCCTGACGGATCGAACGAAGATTCCCCCAGCGACGCGGGCCAAATTAAGGCTTATTCTCGATAAGTACCTGGAAGCGAAAAAATAATTCATGAGCATACTGGTTGTAGGTTCAGTTGCATTCGATTGCATTGCTACGCCCTCGGGTAAGGTGGACAACGTGCTGGGCGGCGCGGCTACCTATTTCTCACTGGCGGCTAGCTATTTCACGGACGTACGCGTGGTGGCTGTGGTTGGCGAGGATTTCACCGCGGAGAATGAGTCGGTGTTCAAGAAGCGGAAGATCGATACCCGCGGCATTGAGCGCGCCGAGGGCAAGACATTCCGCTGGGGCGGACAATATCTTGACAACCTTAACGAGGCTAAAACCGATTTCACCGAGTTGAATGTCTTTGAACGATTTCATCCGCAGATTCCCAAGGCTTACGAAGACAGCGAGTTTCTTTTCCTGGCAAATATCCAGCCGACCTTGCAGGCCAACGTTCGACGAAGTATGAACGGTGTGCGCTTGACCGGCGGCGACACGATGAATTACTGGATCCAGGGATTCCGTGCGGAGTTGCTCGAGACCCTTAAATTGGTGAATATCCTGCTGATCAACGACGGCGAAGTGAAGATGTTGGCGGGCGATCGCAGCCTGCCTCGCGCGGCCAATAAGGTTCTTGCCATGGGCCCACAGGCTCTGGTGGTGAAGCACGGCGAATACGGCGCGACGGTCTTTTTTCGTGAGGGCGCGTTCGGAATTGGCCGCCATCCTTTCCGTGCGCCAACGTTGCCAATTGAAGAAGTGAAAGACCCTACCGGCGCGGGGGATTCCTTCGCCGGCGGATTCATGGGATATCTGGCGTCCCAAACCGAAATTAATCGCGAAGTCCTGAAGCGCGCCCTGTTTTATGGTGGCGTCATGGGCTCGTTTGCGGTAGAGCAATTCGGAACCGAGCGCCTGCAGAACCTGACGCGAGAAGAAATCGATGCCCGCTTCCAAGTCTTCCGCGAACTGACTCACCTGGAATGAAAGACAAAACAACACCGCGCAAAGAAAATGAAACCACACTAGTCGGGCAGATTGCGGCCGGCGTGTCTCTGTTGACGCTTTCGGTGTATCTCCGGAGGGGCGATCTCTTGCTCTACGGGGATGCGGTCGCGCACATGAATATCGCGCGGCGGGTGTTTGACTCGCGCACTCCGGGACTGCTGCAACTGGGAACCGTGTGGCTGCCGCTGCCGCATATATTCATGATTCCGTTTGTGCTCTCGAATGCCGCATGGCGGACGGGTATCGCCGGAGCCATTCCGTCGATGGCCGCCTACGTTCTGGGCACAATTGGAATTTTTCGATTGGTGCGGAATGCGCTTGGCTCCGACCCTGCGCATGACTCCTCGGCGCGAGTTGTGGCATGGCTGGCGGCTGTCATCTATGCCGCGAATCCCAATTTGCTGTACATGCAGACCACAGCCATGACGGAGCCGTTGGCCCTGGCGTGGTTCATTTGGGCGGTCGTCCACTTCACCGAATTTGCTCGGGAGATCAGAGCGTCCGATTGCAGAGCGGCAGGGAAGTCTTTGGTGAAATGCGGAGCTTGCCTGGCAGGCGCGTGTTTGACTCGCTATGACGGATGGTTTCAGACCGGAGTGGTCGCGCTGGCGGTAGCGGCAGTATTTGTGAAATACGGGCTGAGCCAGCGGCAGCTGCGAATTGCCTTTGTGAAATTCGTGCTGCTAGCCGCGGCGTCTCCTGTGCTGTGGTTGGGATACAACGCGGTTGTCTATCGCAATCCGCTGGAATTTGCTAACGGACCTTATTCCGCAAAAGCGATCGAGCAACGAACTTCGACAGCAAGTATGCCGACCTATCCGGGAGCTGGTAATCCGAAGGTTGCGTTCTCATACATTCTCAAGGCAGGCGAGCAGACTGTTGCTGAAGGTCTCTGGCAAAAGGTGTGGATTGTTTTGCTGGTGGCGGGGGTATTGGGCATTCTGATACGACAGCGCGAGCGCTGGCCGCTCCTGCTGCTGCTGATTCCACTGCCGTTTTATGTTTTGTCACTGAGTTATGGCGATGTTCCGATTTTCCTTCCGGAATGGTGGCCATTTTCCTTCTATAACGTGCGCTTTGGGTTGGAATTGTTGCCAGCGTTCGTCGTTCTGGCGTCGATGGTTCTTTACTTCGTGCTCAGCGCCCTTCGCCAGAAAAGGGAACAAATCGCGGCCTCGATCGTTTTTGCATTGATCGTCGCCGGAAGCTATACGTTTGTGTGGCGAGCTCAACCGATCTGTTTTCGGGAAGCGTGGGCCAACTCTCGCAGCCGCATCGCTCTTGAGACGCAACTGGCCAAGACGCTGCGTCTGCTGCCGCACGATTCCACCCTCCTGATGTATTCGGGGGACCATGTCGGAGCGCTACAGGATGCGGGGATTCCCCTGCGTAGGACGATCAATGAAGGCAACCATCGTCCCTGGATCAAGCCCAGAGATGCTGACGGACTATGGGAGCGCGCCTTGGCCGATCCGAAGCAGTACGCCGACTACGTCGTTTCAATTGGAGATGACGCTGTGGCCAAAGAAGTGGCACGCGCGGACCTGACTTCGATGGTCGTGCTGCGGGTCGAGGGGCAACCTCCGGCGACGATCTACTGGACGCATCGAGGAGAGCGGTAATCAGGCGGGTTAACGCTCTGGATGAAGGTGGGGCGTTCTGCGAGAATCGCGGTGGTAGAATCCAGCCAAATCGCCTATGCAGCCGCACCACATTGTCGATGTCCTGTCTGCGGAATGGACACAATTTCTGGGGAGCTCCCTGGCCAGATTGCTGATCGCCGCAATTCTGGGCGGAGCGATCGGCCTGGAACGCGAATTCAAACATCGTCCGGCGGGGCTTCGAACCAACTTATTTATCTGCATGGGCGCGGCCATGTACACCTTGTTGTCGGATGATCTCGCGGTTGAACACATCGGCGACCACACGCGCATTGCCGCACAAATCATCCCGGGAATCGGGTTTATTGGCGCCGGCACGATCATTCATGCGCGCGGCGACCTGGTAACGGGAATCACTTCGGCGGCAACTCTGTTTGTGGTCGCCTCCATCGGGATGGCGGTCGGCGGCGGACTTTATCTGACCGCAATCTTCGCGACGGCATTGATCTTGTTGAGCCTGTTTTTGCTGGGGGCGGCCGAGGATTGGTTCAGCATAAAATTGGGACTACACAGCTACGAGGTCACGGGCCAGAACGCCGATGACGTGACGGCCGAGGTCAATCGGGTGCTGGAAAAGATCCATGGCGTCATGCTGAATGTTCAGATTGCCCCGACCAAGGAGCACGTCCGGGTACAGTTTGAAGTTGAGGGCACGCGCAGGCAGCAGCACCAGGTTTTGCAAGGATTGAATCAGTCGCGGGTGTTGCTGAGCGCCGTCAATCTGGGCACGGTACTTCCGGAATGAGTGCGGGACGCACGATTCCTTTTGTCAAAGCCAGCGCCTGCGGCAATGACTTTCTGATCATCGATGGAGAACACGCTCCGCAGGATATGGCGGAGTTCACGCGGCGGATTTGTGACCGTCATCGGGGCGTCGGCGCGGATGGGGTGGAGTGGTTGTTTACCTCGCCGGAAGCGGACATTGAGGCTCGCTTACGCAACGCCGATGGGTCGGAGGCCGAGATATCGGGAAACGGAACGCGTTGCGTCGCGGCTTACCTTTGCTCCGAACAGACGCGCGAGCAGCTACGAATTCGAACTGGGGCCGGGGTCAAGGCTTGCATTCTGACATCGAGCAGCGGTACCGAATACGAATTCGAGATGGCCATGGGGCCACCGGAAGTGGGCGAGGAGTTTTCGATCCAACTGCGATCGGGACTGGTGCGCGGTATTCCGGGGTCGATGGGCAATCCGCACTACAGTGTATTTGTCGAGGAGTTCCCGAGCGATTGGCAAAATCAAGCGTCCGAGATTCAGGCTCACACGAGCTTCAAGCATGGTGTGAACGTTGAGTGGGTTCGCATTGTAGACAAAGGGAATATCGACGTGCGGTTCTTTGAGCGCGGCGTTGGAGAAACTGAGTCTTCGGGTACTGGCTCGTGTGCCGCCGCAGTGGCGTCGATCAGTTCGAAACGAGCTCGTTCCCCGGTGCGGGTTCATGCACCCGGGGGTACGCAAACCGTACGCTGGGACGATCAAGTCTATTTGCGGGGCTCCGCGCAGCTGGTCTGCCGGGGAGAGTATTTCGTTTAGCATTGAACCTCATGCCCTCCGAATCGCGCTCCCGAGTGAAACCCACAACTCTGCGCCCCGGCGATACTGTCGGCATCGTGGCTCCGGCGAGCAATATAAAAAAAGACATGCTGACAGCGGGCTGCGATGCACTCCGCGAACTCGGATATGTGCCAGCCTATTCCGATTCGATTCTCGATAAAGATATCTATTTTGCCGGGACGGTCGAGCGCAGAGTTCGCGAATTCGAAGAGATGTTCTCGCGTGAGGACGTGAAGGCCGTGGTTTGCGCCCGAGGCGGATACGGTTCGAACTATTTGCTAAATACGGTCGATTGGAGACGGATCGCGAAGCATCCCAAGGTTTTTGTTGGTTATAGCGACATCACCTCCTTGCTGACGTGGATGACCGACTCGCTCGGCTGGATCACCTTTCACGGGCCCATGGCCGCGAAGGATTTCGCGCATGCCGATGGGGTCGATGTTGAATCGTGGAGATCCGCGCTAACCGGCTTGGGATCATGGGAACTCAGCCGGGAGTCGGCGGCCGCGGTTAAACCACTGGTTGAAGGATCGACGGAAGGAATGCTCTACGGCGGATGCCTCTCCATGCTGGTTGCGTCGTTGGGTACGCCGTATGAAGCTCACACCGACGGAACCGTGCTCTTCATGGAAGATATTGGAGCGAAGCCCTATCAGATTGATCGCATGCTGATGCAATTGAAGCTGGCGGGGAAACTGGACAAGGTTCGAGGCATTGTCTTCGGCGAGATGGTTGATTGCTATCAGGTCAAGTCGCAGGATTACACATTGGAAGAAGTCATCCTGCGTGTGGTGGGAGACTTGAGGATTCCGATCGCCTACGGATTGCGATCAGGGCATGTCAGCCGTCAAAATGTAACGTTGCCGCTGGGCGTTCGAGTGGCACTGGAAGTAAACAGCCAGTCATCCCAACTTCGGTTTCTGGAGTCTGCTACCGTCTAGTTTTTGAAGTAACATCGTAAGTTCAGACCGCCAAGTTCTTATGGGCAAAAGCAAGCATATTCATCTGATTGGAATCTGCGGAACCGCCATGGCATCGCTCGCGGGAATGCTGCGGCAACGCGGATTTCGCATTACCGGTTCTGACGCTGCCGCGTATCCGCCCATGTCAGATTTCCTGGAGTCGCTGGGAATTCCGGTAGCGCAGCCGTTTGCGGCCGAGAACCTGGACCCGCGGCCGGACCTGGTGGTTGTGGGAAATGCGATTTCGCGGGGAAATGTAGAACTGGAGCATATCCTCGACCAACGCATCCCTTTTTGCTCGCTGCCGCAGATTCTGCATGACGAGTTTCTTGTCGGGAAAGAAGTCCTGGTGGTAGCGGGCACTCACGGCAAGACCACGACGACATCGATGCTCTCGTGGATCTTCGAATCCGCCGGCCAGCAACCCTCTTTCTTAATTGGCGGCATCGCGGAGAATTTTGGCAGCAGCTTCCGCCTTGGCGAAGGGAAGCACTTTATTCTGGAAGGCGACGAATACGACACGGCCTTTTTTGATAAAGGCCCGAAGTTTCTACACTATTTTCCGGATTCAATCATTCTGACCTCGGTAGAGTTCGATCACGCCGACATTTACAAAGATCTGGATGCGGTGGAGACCGCCTTCAAACGTCTGGTGAATTTGGTGCCGCGCCGGGGAAAGATCGTGGCCTTTGATTCCGGCGAAAGCCTGGAACGCTGTTTGGCGCGTGCCTTTTGCCCGGTCGAGCAGTACGGGGCAACTGATAGAGCGACGTGGCGAATTGTCGACCTGCGGCTGGAACCGTCGCGCACCACGTGGACTGTTCTTAAAGAGGGCAAGCGGTGGGCCGATCTCGAATTCGCTCTGGGCGGCGAGTACAACGTTTGGAACGCAACCGCTGCTGCTGCTCTTGCAGCGAACTACGGTATTCCGGTCACCGAGATTGCCGTGGCTCTCAAGTCGTTCAAGAGCGTCAAACGCCGGCTGGAAGTCCGCGCCACGGTGAACGGGGTTACGATTATCGACGACTTTGCACATCATCCCACGGCAATCGCAGGGACGCTGACGGCGCTGCGCTCACGCTATCCGGGGGGACGGGTCTGGGCGATTCTTGAACCTCGTTCAAACACCCTTCGTCGCAGAGTGCTTCAAGCGGAATTGGCTAAGAGTCTCGCAAAAGCGGACGAAATTGTTGTAACCAATGTCTTCAAGTCCGAAGCCATACCCGAAGCTGAACGCCTCGACATCATGCAACTTGCCGTCGACATCCAAAATCTGGGCAAGCGGACGCGGGTCATCTCGAACGCGGAGGGGATCGTGCAGGTGATTGCGCCGGAGTTGCGTTCGGGTGACGTCGTTGCCATTCTCTCGAACGGCGGATTCGATGGGATCTACGAGAAACTGCCGCAACGACTCAGGGAAATCGGCCAAGGCGCGACCGAGACCACTGCCAAAGTTCTGGAGCATTCGTGATTCGCACCATCCTGATGCTGACGTTCTGGGCGATCGCGATGCCGCTTGCGGCACTGCTGTGCTTTCCCTGGACGTTTCTGACCGGCGACGTCGGATTTCTCTATCGCGTTTGCATGTGGGGAGCGAAAACCGGGGTGCGTGTGGCCGGCGTGAAAGTGCGCACGCTTGGAATCGAAAAGATCGATCCGAAGCGAACCTACATTTACATGTCGAATCACACCTCGAACATCGATCCGCCAATCATGCTGCCGAGAATTCCGGTCCGCACGTCGGTGATGGCCAAGAAAGAACTGTTTGGCTATCCGCTGCTAGGGAAAATCATGCGCCTGGGATCGTTAGTGCCGGTCGATCGCGGAAATCGGGACGCCGGGATTGCCGCGGTTCGCGCTGCCACTGAGGTGGTGCAGCGCGGCATCAATATGACCATCTACGTGGAAGGGAAGCGTTCGTGGGATGGACGGCTGCTGCCCTTCAAGAAGGGTCCGTTTTATCTGGCCGAAGCTTGCAACGTACCGGTGGTCCCCTTGACGATTTCAGGCACGCAACGCCTGATGCCAAAAGGACGCTTTGCCATCAACCCGGGAACGGTCGATGTAATCTTCCATGAACCCATCGAGCCCAAAGACTTCGGCAGCCGTGACTGCCTGATGGAAAAAGTCCGCCAGGCAATTGATAGTGGATTGCCGGAGGAGTTGAGAACACCCGCCGAAGTGAAGATGTCGCAAAGCACAGCACAATCATAGGTGGCGCGACGCAGCTACTTCCTTCCTCGCATAGATTTCAGCAGTTCCGGGAGTTTCGCGAAGATCGCCGTGGATCTCATCCAGATTTTGTGATCGAAGGCGGGCGAACCGCTGACCATGGAGCCAGCGGGGATATCTCCGTGGGTGCCGCTCTGCGCGGTGACGATCACGCCGTCCCCGATGTTGCAGTGTCCGGCCACCCCGACTTGGCCGGCAAGGATTACTTTGTTGCCGACGTTGGTTGAACCGGCAAGCCCTACTTGAGCGCAGAGCAGCGTGTCTTCGCCGACATGCGATCCATGGCCGACCTGCACCAGATTGTCCACCTTCACGCCGCGGCCGATACGCGTTTCGCCCACGCTGGCGCGATCGATGCACGAGTTGGCTTGAATCTCGACGTTATCTCCGACGATGGCCGGCCCCGATTGAACTATTTTGTACCAGTGCCCGGCGTCATCTTTGGCGAAGCCGAAGCCGTCAGAGCCAACGACCACGCCATTCTGCAGGATGACGTTGTTCCCAATGCGGCAGTGCTCGCGGACTACGGAATGCGCGTGGGCAAAGAATCTGTCGCCAACAGTGACTTCGGGATAGATCACGACATGCGGCAATAGAACCGCACCGTCCCCGATCACAACGTTCTCGCTGACCACCACATAAGCTCCGACGTGTGCGCCGGCGCCCAGCTTAGCGGTGGGATGAATCACGGCGGTGGGATGAATCCCAGCGGCGTATTTCGGCGGCTGGTAGAAGAACTCGATCGCCCGCGCAAATGCCAGATAGGGGTTCTTGCTGCGCAGCAAAGCCTTGCCGGTGGCAGGGAAGTCATCAGAGACGATGACTGCAGCAGCCTTGGTGGTCCGGGCCAGGGGTGCATATTTCGGGTTGGCCACGAACGTCAGCTGCCCGGAAGTGGCGTCTTCAATTCCGGTTACGCCGGTGACTTCTAGGTCGGGCGAGCCGCCTTCCAGCGTAGCGCCCAGGGCGGAGGCA
Source organism: uncultured Acidobacteriaceae bacterium (assembly GCA_963708575.1). Lineage (GTDB taxonomy): Bacteria > Acidobacteriota > Terriglobia > Terriglobales > Acidobacteriaceae > DASVWZ01. The sequence goes on along the minus strand of CAVPTB010000007.1, from coordinate 1,458,728 downwards.
AGTTGAGCAAGTTTCATGGGTTATTTGTGATTGTAAAGGAGTAATGCAGGAAACGAACTTCTCACCTTCGCAAAAGGAGGCGGGATTTCTACGCGGCGTAGTGATGGCGCTCGGAGTGATATCGCCTGGCAATGGACGCTGCAGCGCTTTGTTTATAGCGATTTATTAGGACCCTGGGGGCCGTCCTCGATTTACGGCCGGGAAGACCCCAGGGTCAACAATCATGTCATGACAATCAAAAAGCAGGTTATTCCGCGTCCGCGGCGGTGCACTTTTTCGAAATTGTTTTCACGTCTGAGTTTACGTCGGCCACCCGGAGCGGCACGCCATCGACTCCGTGAACCGCGTCAGAAGGATTGCTGCCTGACTTGGCCGAGCGCACTCCTGTCTTTATCGAACCTGGATGCGACTGCCCAGTCACTTCAACCGTCTGGCCCTGGCGACTGTCCAGCTTATCGCCAACTCCCTGAAGGACGTATACCAATCCGGTCTTGTTCTCGACAACAAGGTAGTTGCCCCGGGAGCGGCTCAAGCATCCCCTAATGGTGGTGGTGTTGGCCGAACTTGCGCTGGAGTCGCTCGTGCCGGCTTGCGAAGTCGCAGCTTGCTGACCGAATGCTGCGCAGCTAAAGAGCAGAAATGAAACAGCCACTGCAAGTTTCTTGAGGTACATCGTACTCCTCCGTTTCGGAATCGATACCGATACAAAGCTAAGGATGACATGAGTTGCCTGTTGGATATAAGAATTAAGCTGGCAAAAGCCGAAATCGGCCCCGTTTTCCCCGGTTCGGGTCATGCATCCTGCTGGGGTTTGGGACATCTGATAGACACGCACCCTGTAGAATGTGCGTTGACCGAACATGTTTGCCATCGTCCAAGGCTGTCAGGAGATCTGCCGGTGAAGACGGAGTGTCTGCCTTTTAGCCAGGTTCCGCATACCACCAAGCTTTACAGCGATTTCCTTTCGAATCATCCCCAAGTTGCTCGCTTCTATTCCCGGTCCCCTTACTTCAACTCATGGTTCAAAGAAGAAGGGGCGCAGGTGCGCTACGACCTAGTGCGCCGGGAGCAGGTTGCGGCAGTTTTGGAACGCCAGAACCGTTCCTGGGGCGCGTCTCCTAAGACGCTGGAGAACTTGGCGCGCTTCAAGGCGGGCGCTTTGGCCGTAGTCACGGGCCAACAGGTCGGCTTGTTTGGCGGGCCGGTTTTCTCTCTTTACAAAGCCCTTACTGCCGTTCGACTGGCTGGTGAGGCGACAAAAAATGGCGTGGAATGTGTGCCGATTTTCTGGCTGGCGACGGAGGATCACGATCTGGCTGAAGTCGATCACGTTGCCTTACCCGGTCCTGATTACCGTCTCCAAACGTTGGAAACCCCGACTCGTGGTGCGGAAAACGCGCCGGTTGGAAGACTGACTTTCGGAGTGGAAATCGAATCGGTCGTGAATGAGGCAATACAGCTTCTTGGAGAGGGCGACGTTGCCGCTGCACTACGCGAATCTTACCGATCGGGAGAGAGCTTTGGGAGCGCCTTTGCTCGTCTCTTTACGCGGCTGCTCGGCGATTGGGGCCTGATCGTTCTGGATGCCGCCGATCCTGAATTACACAAGATTGCGAAACCGATTTACGAGGCAGCCGCTCGGAGCGCTGGGGAACTGGATGACGCTTTGTTAGCGCGCGGGAAAGAACTGGAGGCGGCGGGCTATCACCAGCAAGTTAAGGTGACATCGTCCTCGACGCTGCTCTTCTCGATGGAATCTGGAAGCCGGACGGTGGTGCATCGTCGCAACAACGGGCGAGACAGCGGCTTTATTATCGGAACCGAAAAGGTCACGCAGGAAGAGCTATTGCGGCGCATCGCAGAAGCCCCGCAGGACTTCAGTGCAAATGTCCTGCTTCGGCCAGTGCTGCAAGATTATCTGCTGCCCACTTTGGCTTATAGCGGAGGGGCTGCCGAGACCGCTTATTTCGCCCAAGGCGCAGTGGTTTATCAGCACATCCTGGGACGGGTCACCCCCATTGTTCCACGCTTTTCAGCGACAATCGTTGAACAGAAGCCTGCGTCTCTGCTTCAGAAGTACCGGCTCCGATTGCCCGATCTTTTTCACGGACCTGACGAATTGCGGCGGCAACTCGCGGCTAAAACCTTGCCCACTGACCTGCAAGACGCCTTCAGCCATGCGGTCGCTGCCCTCGACAAGTCACTTGCTGAAATCAAAGCTGCACTGGAGCGGCTCGATGTGACCCTCGCCGATTCGTCAAAAACTTCCAGCTCGAAGATGCACTACCAATTGCGCCAGCTGCAGGCTAAGGCAGGTCGTGCCGAGTTGCGCCGAACCGAGGTCTTAGGCCGCCACGCGGACTTGTTGAGTAATGCGCTCTACCCGGAGAAGACGTTACAGGAGCGAGTGGTGGCAGGATTGTATTTCCTGGCGCGTCAAGGTCCGCAATTCCTGGAAAACCTGTACGAGCATGTCAATCCTGATTGCATGGATCACCAGGTTGTGACGATCTGAACACGCCTTTCGGAGTGCGCCTTCAGGGCGGTACTTAACCTACTCGAGCCACGCTCTTCAGTTTGGCCTCTAACTCCTCGAGAGATCCAACCCGCGGTACTCCATCATCTCCGTACGCTCCGGCTACATCGAACAGGATTGCCTGCATACCCGCGCGAGTCGCGCCAACGTAGTCCACCGAATGCATGTCGCCCACGTAAAGAGAATGTTCTGCGGAAACGTTTAGCGTTCGCAAGGCTTCTTGAAAAATGCGAGAAGCCGGCTTCTCACATCCGATAAGTCCGGAGTCTGTGATTGACTCGAAACAATCAGCAATTCCGTGGCGCGTCAGCAACGCTTCGATTTTGCCATCGGCGTTCGAAATAACCGCAAGACGATAGTTGCGCGCCAGCCGCTGGAGAATGTCGCGAGTTCGCGGACGGAGTCCGGACCAGTTCGCGGAGTTGCGAGTTGCCTCGACGATCGCGTGATGTAGGTCGGAGTCGTGGATGGAAAGTTCCTCGAGCAGGTGAGCGTAGAACAGATACCAGAAACCATGATCAGCACGGCCGTCGCGTGTCATTTGAGCGTCGAACTCTTTCTTGGTCTTGCGCTCGATGGCGTGCCACTGTTGGATGGTGGGAACTGCTCCCCGGTCGTGCAGGGGCTTCAGGATAACGGACTGATCAGGGAAGAGAAGGGTATTCCCGACGTCAAAGAAGATGGCTTTCAGTTTGGCCGGCACTCACTCATCATCGCACAAAGCGTCGGCCGGTTTGGCGGGCTACTTTGCCCACCAGAGAAATGCAAAAATCCCGATCCATAGGATGAACATGAAGTGCCAATACAGGGCGGTCACGTCCACAACAATGCGTCGCGATTCGATAGGCTGATGCAGAAGAGCGATACAGGCGGCGTAGAGGAGAACCAAAATGCCTCCCAGCAGGTGGACAGCATGCGCTGCGGTGAGTAGGTAAACGAACGAACTGCTGGCGCTAGTTGCTAAAAAGACGCCGTGCGCTTCCAACTGATGCCAAGCCATCCACTGGCCGATCAGGAAACTCACTCCGAGAGCAACGGTTAGGGCGAGCCACGGGAAATGCCGCTCGTCGCCGAGCGAGATGCCGGGAATGGATCGAATGGGATGGAGCGCGGTCTGGCGGGTGATCTGGCGGCGCGCCAATTCCGCGGTCAAGCTGCTTGCGAATAGAAGGCCAGTATTAAAAATTAGAAGCGAGAGTGGAAGTTGAACGGTAATCCATTCTTGCACGTAGGAATTAGTCTGAACATCGAGTGTGCGCGAAGCCTGACGGACCATGTAGGCACCGGCGATCACCGCAAACAACATGGCAATCGGAGCCATGGCGAAAAACAGAGCCATGCGAGCTCGCTTCAGCCGCTGCCCATAGTCTGGATAGCCATCACCGTGGCTATTGTCGCCCCCGCCTCTAGGGACGGGCGGAGGCGTTCCTTTTCCTCCATGCCCGATCTGAATATCTGGGGCAGAAATTGCACTCACGCTTGCCACCCTCTTGAACTCTAATTTATCAGTGCGAGGCCCGACCATCCACCGGGCGGAATTAAAAAAAGTGCCGGAATCGATAGCGAGACGCCGCCCCAAGTCGAAATTCCTCCCGGTCAAGGACGGTTGGTTAAGATGCCGGACGAGCGAAGCGAGTGGGATGAACGATCTAGCGCGGTGAACGCGGCAGGCCGGTCCTGGTTTTGGCATACCTGAGACACCAGAACGCGGATGACCGTCGCGTTGAAGAATTCGTGCGAGATAGAGAGATAGGGCAAGCTGTGATTAAATGGCTTTCGTGACAAATCGGAAGCTTTCGAATCGCGGCCACGATACCCGCTACGTCCAGTTGCAGAAGAACTTTTGTTTCGGTTGCGGCAAGAATAATCCGGAAGGCATGCGGTTGAAGTTTGCCTACGACGAAGATCGCGACTGCTTCGTTTGTCGTTTTCGGTTGAGCAAGCGCTACACCGGACCGCCTGGGCATGTCCATGGCGGCATCATCGCCACGCTCCTTGATGAGGCGATGGGCAAGGTGAATAGGTTGCGCCACGTGGTCGCATTAACCAAGCAGATCACGGTCGATTATCTAAAGCCGGTGCCCCTGAACAAGCCGCTGCGAGTGGAATCACGTGAAGTCAGCGTAAAGGGCAGGAAGCACACGAATATGGCAGAGATCCTGAATCAAAAGGGCGAGGTTCTCGCCCGCAGCAAAGGGCTTTTCATCGCCATCGATCCGCATAAGATGTTTGCGAAATATGTCGAGCGATAAAGACGTGCGATTTCTGTGACGCCCGTCACTGCAAACTGTGCGTTGTTTACCCTGTGGCCTTCATAATAGCGCGTATGATGTTGCCGTTTCGGGGGTACCGAAGAATCGCGCCTCCCACCTCCCTTTGATATCTGAGCGCGGCCGCGGGAGTCCTCGGAAGTCCGTTGGTTCGATCAGTAAAAGTCAACTTACCATCATTAAGGAGAAGTTCATGAAACGCTTGGTCTCGCTGCTCGCAGTCGTAGCTATGACTGCTTTTCTTTTCTCCGCCGTTCTTCCGGTAGCCGCGCAAGATTCTCAGCCCAGAGGTACGATCACGGCGCCTCCGAGCACGCTGGGAATCCCGGGTCTGCCACGCACACCGTTATATATTTTCGTTCCCGAGGGCGGAGTGGATCCGTCCGCGCCGCCAGCGAGTGCCGAAACGCCCTCTTCTCTCGCTTGCCTCTACGGGGTTACGAAACCTACCAAAGGATGTCCAAGGAACGGGTCCGTCGTAGCAACCGGCGGCGCCAATGCAATTGCCGTGGTCGAGTACGGCTCAAACTCAACTCTACAAAGTGACGCGAAAACCTTTGCAAGCCAATTTGGCCTTCCTGTGCCGAATATCACAGAGGTATGCGCGACAGGCGGAACCTGCCCAAGTAACGATGGCACCGGCTGGGACCTGGAGACAGCTCTCGACGTTCAATATGCACATGCGATGGCTCCTAACGCACAGATCTATGTCGTCGAGTTTTCCAGCGATCCGATAGGGGACGGGGCCGAGACGAAAGCAGCTGCCTTGGTGGCCAAAGCTGGCGGCGGCGAGGTTTCAAACAGCTGGACGTACAATGGCGGCGAGTCTTCCGGCGAGAAGGGCGATGACAAATACTTTACAACCAAGACGGTTGTTTATTTCGGCTCGGCCGGCGACGGCGGGTTGGGACCCCTCTACCCAAGTATTTCGCCGAACGTAGTGTCTGCCGGCGGAACAACCGTACTTCGTAACGGAAACGGCGGTTTCACCAGCGAAAGTTGCTGGTCGGGAAGCGGCGGCGGGATCAGTCGGTATGAGTCTCGCCCCTCGTATCAGACGGTGATTAAGAAGCTCGTTGGCAGCAAGCGTGGCACTCCGGATATCGCCGCGGATGCTAGCCCGAACAGCGGAGCCGCAGTCTACAGCACCACCTACGCTCATGGATGGATCCAGGTTGGCGGCACGAGCCTGTCCTCTCCACTGCTGGCCGGTATTACCAACGCAGCTGCGGGTTTCGCTGCTTCTACCCACGCTGAACTGACAAAGGTCTACAAGGAATACGGAAACGCCACCCAATACAAGAAGCTGTTCCGTGACATAACGACCGGTAGCAACGGAAAGCCAGCAACGAAGGGTTGGGACCAGTGCACCGGTGTCGGTTCTCCGAAGAGCCCGAAAGGCGAGTAGCTGATCGAAGGAAATGCAAGTTGTCGACTGCGCCCTTCCGAATCGGAAGGGCGCGTTTCTTTGGAGGCAGGACCTGGGGAGTGAACTGGATTGCGGCTGACAATCGCCGGCGAGGCCAACAAACCCACTGACACGAAGCAGCGATCTGTTCCCCGGCTTTGCTAACCGCAAAGTCCTCACTAAGTCTAAGGTCCTTGATCGCAGGTGAAAGATGATCATTGAAATGCGCACTTATAAGACGAAGCCCGGCAAGCGTGCGGAGTTCATCGAAATCTTCCGGACCCGGACGATTCCAGCGCATGCGGAAATTGGAATGAAAATTCTGGGACCATTTCTCTCCATCGAAGATCCCGACACGTTCTTTTTTATGCGGGGATTTCCGGACCTGCCATCGCGGGAACCGATGAAGGCGAAATTCTACGAAGGAGAACTTTGGAAGCGCGACCTCGAGAACATTTTGATGCCAATGCTGGAAAAGTACGAGGTTGTTTTAGTCGAAGACCCTGACGGCTCGGTTCAGTGGATGTGATCGGAGGGGTGGCACGGTTTTCGCGACACAGAGTTTAGTCCAAAATGTCCGCCAGACGATCCACACCCCGGCGGAGTTCCCGAGCGTCCACGGCGGCAAAACCCAGCACCAGGCCGTTACGCCGGGTTCTGCCGTACGCATACCGGCTTAGCGGAACGACTTCCACATCGCGCTCGGCGGCCGCTTTTGCGACATGCTCGGCCGAGACCCCAGCCTCAAGCCAGCCCACCGTACGCAATCCGGCTTCGACCGTAGGAACTTCCAGTCGACCTTTTAATTGGCGACGTACTGACTCGGTAAAGACATCCAACCGTTCCGCATAAAGCTCCCGCATACGACGGATGTGACGTGCGAAATGTCCCTCGCGAATGAAGTCGCAAAGAATCGCCTGATCAATCAGTGGCGGATGATGGGTGCTGACCGCTTCAGCCGCGGCAAAGACATCGACGAGCGGTTCAGGGACGACCATATACCCGAGACGTAGAGCCGGAAACAAGACGTCGCTGAAACTGCCAGCAAAGATTACCGACGCGGACCGATCAAGCCCTTGTAGAGCCGGCACTGGCCGTCCGGAGTAGCGGTACTCGCTGTCGTAGTCGTCTTCAAAGAGGATTGCACCGGACTTTCGCGCCCACTCCAGTAGAGAGAGTCGACGACGCAGACTCATGGTAATTCCCAGAGGAAACTGGTGAGCAGGGGTTACGTATGCCAGCTTGGGCGAAGGCCAACGCTTCCGTCCAGCTTGGAGATCAAGTCCTTCGGCGTCGAGCGGAACGGCGCAGATTTTCGCCCCGACCGCACGGAATGCCGCGGCAGCTCCTGGATAGCCGGGTTCTTCCATCCAAACGGGATCGCCAGGGTCGAGGAGAAGGTGGGCTGCGCGATCCAGAGCTTGCTGCACTCCAGAAATGATGAGCACCTGTTCGGGGGAGCATTTAACGCCACGCGACGTGTTCAGGTATTCTGCAACAACCTGGCGCAGCGGACGGTAGCCGAGCGCCTCGCCTCCGGCAAGCAACTGCGCAGACACTCGCCGCAAGCGGCGGGATGCGACCTGTGCCCACAAAGCGGCAGGGAACGCGTCGAGGGCAGGCTGATTGGCGCGAAAGGCGCGTGCAGTGCGCTGTTCGATGTGAACGACCGGTTGTAAGCGCGTAGCGTACTTCGAGAGTCGCAACTTCCTGCGTGGCGCCTGAATGCCGACTTTGGTGCGAGGCGCCTGCAGTAATTCATCGGGAAGAATCTTGCTGACGTAGGTGCCCGAGCCAACTCTGCCCTCGATGTAGCCCTCCGAGCGCAACTGATCAAAAGCGGTGACAATCGTCGGACGAGAAAGGCCGTACTGGGTCGCGAGATCGCGGGTGGCGGGCAGGCGCGTTCCCGGCCGCAGAAGGCCGGAAAGAATGGCGGCTCGAAGCTCGTCATAGAGCCAGCGATAAAGAGGAACTCCGGCGGCGGCCTGGCGCAGGTTCAGGGGCAATGCTGCGGAAGCTTTGGGCATGGAGAAAGTGGTATGGCCATAATAATGTAAATGGACATACCAAGCTAGCCATTGCAGGCGTATCCTTCGACTAGCTCAAGAAAAGAGGGGTACTTCTCATGTCGCAGAATAATGGACACTCGACCAGCTTGCGGTTAAAGACCGGCTTGGCGGAAATGCTCAAGGGCGGCGTCATCATGGACGTCACCGACGCGAAGCAAGCGGAGATTGCGGAGCGAGCCGGAGCCGTGGCGGTGATGGCGCTGGAGCGCGTGCCTTCTCAGATCCGCGCCGAAGGTGGTGTAGCCCGTATGGCATCACCTAAAAAGATTCGCGAGATTATGGCTGTGGTCTCGATTCCCGTCATGGCCAAGTGCCGCATCGGGCATTTTGCCGAGGCCCAAATTCTGCAAGAGCTCGGGGTCGATTACATCGACGAGTCCGAAGTGCTGACTCCGGCGGACGAAGCGCACCACGTCGACAAACAGGCATTCAACGTTCCCTTCGTCTGCGGCGCGAGGAACCTGGGCGAGGCGCTACGACGGATTGCAGAAGGCGCGGCCATGATTCGGACCAAGGGCGAGGCGGGCACCGGCGATGTGGTGCATGCTGTTAAGCACATTCGCCAGATCGTTCAGGAGATGAAGATTCTCACCGTACTGGGTGAAGAGGAGCTCTACGCGAAAGCCAAAGAACACGGCGCGCCCTACGAACTGGTACGGATGGTTGCGAAAGAAGGAAAGCTGCCGGTGCCGAATTTTTCGGCGGGAGGAATTGCGACTCCTGCAGACGCGTCCCTGGTGATGCAACTCGGAGCGGAAGCGGTGTTCGTGGGATCGGGCATCTTCATGAAGGATTCGACCACCTTTGCTGATCCGGAAGAAGCCGAGAAGCGGGCGCGGGCCATCGTGAAGGCGGCTACATATTTCAACGATCCAAAGGTTCTGCTCGAAGTCAGTGAAGACCTGACCGGGGCGATGAAAGGGCTGGCGGTGGCTGGGTTGGATGAGGCGCACATGCTGCAGACCCGGGGCTGGTGAGAATAAGAACTTAACCGCGAGGATGTACGAGGATCGTGGTCGATTCGCAGGGAGTCTGGGTCCCTGTGATGTGGTTTTCCTATGAGAATTGGGGTACTAGCCCTGCAAGGGGATTTCGACGCGCACCGCAAACGGCTCGAAGAGCTGGGCGCGCAAGTCGTGCTCGTGAGAAAACCCGAGCAGCTCGATTCAATCGATGGGCTTGTGATTCCCGGTGGCGAATCGAGTACGTTTCTGAAGTTGCTCGATGAAACTGGTTTCCAAAAGTTGCGCGATTTCGTGCGGGTGAAGCCGACGTTTGGAACCTGCGCAGGGGCAATTCTCCTGGCAACCGAAGTAGAGAATCCGAAACAATCGGGGCTGGGTGCTCTGGATATTCGAATCCGCCGCAACGGCTATGGCCGCCAGATCGACAGTTCGATCCGCGAAGGCAGGTTCCAAGGGGAACCTGCGGAAATGGTCTTCATCCGGGCGCCGAAGATCGAACGGGTCGGGCCGGGGGTGGAAGTGATCGCTACGGAAAACAACGATCCCGTGGCAGTGCGCCAGGGAAAAGTTATGGCTGCCACATTTCATCCCGAACTATCGAAAGATCCCCGCGTGCACCAGGCCTTTCTCGATCTGGTCGCGGACACCAGCGCTCTCTGAACCTACTGGGATGCCCTCACCGCCTGCGTCGCCACTGACCACGAGTTGGGCCCGATGTGCATCATGAAAAATTGCTCGACTTGCAGATGCTCGCGTTCCACCGCGTCCACCAGTTCAGAAACGGTCTGCGGATAGAAGAGCTTTCCATCTTCACTCTGCTGAAATGGATCGCTGCCGTAGAGCAATTTGTGCTCGGGGAAGTACACCATCATCTGGCGCTCACTGGTCTCGCCATGAATCGGATACAGTTCCATACGGTTCGGACCACTGCCTAAGATCGTTCTTGCGGAAACCGCATGCAGGTCGGCGGCTCGCGGCGACTTCTGGAGGATATCCGGATAGCGTGTTCTTGGCGCTCTTACCAAGCGCTGGATCAAGGGAACGGTTCGGTCCAGGACGTACACCGGAATCCCGCGGGCAACATACTCGCGGATCCCCGCCGATGTGCGGCCACGAATCCGAAGTGCTGATCACCGCCTTGATCGGCATCCCGGGGAACTTGCTCTGCGCCACCGCCATGACTTTCGCTGAATATCCGGACGAGATTGGCGCTTCCAGAACAACCACGCCGTCATCCTGCCGGACCAGGGTTGTGTTCCATGCGCCCGGAATCAGCACAATTCCCGGCGCCAGTTCGACGGTCTTCTCTCCAGGACTGCGGTCGTCGGCCGTGCGCTGTGCCCTTGGGGCGAACGCCGCGCGAGTCTCCGCGGATATGGCGAATTCGTCGGTCGGAACCGAGGGATTGAACTCCAGCTTGGTAATGGTTATGGTCCGGTCCGGAAGTCCGTTGCGCACGATGTCTGCCTGCAATGGGTAGTGGATACCATTTTGCAGCCACCAGAACGAATAATAAATACGAGTGGTTACATCTCCCCAGATACTCCAGAAGGTATCCGCAGGATACGCGCTGCTCCATTCCACCGCCGTCGGTAAATGCGTTTCTGCATTGAGAAAGATTCGCACTGGAGAGCTCCGCCACGTAAATTCGACTTCCTGGTGGGGAACGCCCTGAAGGCTCAGATCGGCCAGACGACGAAGCTCGGGGCTGGCCAATGCGGTATCATCACGCGTTCCGGGCTCAGTGCCAGTGCCTCTGCGGCATTCTGCAATTGCTGTTTCGAACCGGGTGCCGGCTTGTCACCGTATGCGATCGAGGCTGCGTCTCCGGCAACCACCGCTGTCACCGTAAATTCCGGTTGGATCGCCGCCCGCAATTTCTCGATCCGCTTCCAGTTGTTGCCGGAAAACTCGCGCCACTCCTCGCCCCTACTGTTCTCCACTATGTATGGGCCCTCGGGACGTTCCGATTGCTCCAGCATGTTTCGTTGCCCCACCGTCTCTAGACGCAGCGCAGACAGCGTGCGGATTTTCTCCTCTCCTCCCATGGCTGCCAGACCTGCATGCATCAGTCCCGCGGCAGAAGTAGCGGATTGAGAGAAGCCCGCTACTGAAATCGTCATGCCAAAGCACAGAATCCATGAAAGTCTCAACGCCTAATCCCTCCAGTACGGAAAGGTGAATAGACGAGTCTCAGCCTAAATGGTTACTAGAGGCGAAACGCGGTACCGAGGAAACTTCTCAAAATTTCTCTTGACATGGTGCTTATGTAACCGTAGAGTTACGCATCATGCGTCACCGTACGGTTACATATTCAGCAGAGATGGCTTTCAGTGCTTTGGCCGATCCCACCCGCCGCGCAGTGCTAGACCTGCTGAGGCAGGGAAGGCAGCCCGCCGGCAAGATCGCCCAGGCATTCCCGATTTCGCGCCCGGCAATCTCCAAACACCTGAAACTCCTTCGCCGCGCCCACCTGGTCGAAGAGCGCCGCGAAGGCCGCCACCGTTTCTACAACCTGAACGCTGAACCGCTCAAAGCCGTTGATAGCTGGCTCGAGCACTATCGCCAATTCTGGGCAGCGAATCTGAACAGCCTGAAGACGTTCGTTGAGGCCGAATACGCAAAAGAGATTTCAGCAACACAAACCAAAAAGAAACCACATTAAGGAGACTAAAATGAAAACGCTTCGAATCGCAGTTGCCATCTTCGTTGTATTGCTTGCCACCGCCGCACTAGCTGATTCCGCGCCAGCATTCGAGAAAATCAAGTCGCTCGACGGATCATGGGAAGGCAAGGCTTCTAATGGAATGCCGGTGCAAGTTTCGTTTCGCACCACGTCCGGCGGCTCCGCCGTCCTAAGCGAAATTAAGGGGAAGGAAGATATGGTGTCGATGTTCCACATGGATGGCGACCGCTTGTTGCTCACGCATTACTGCGCAGCCGGGAACCAGCCGCGGATGGTTGGCACCGTCTCTCCTGACGGCAAGACCATAAAGTTTGATTTCGTGGATGCCACTAACGTGTTGCCATCGCAGCCGGGACACATGCAGCACTTGACCGTAACCATCGTCGACGCCAACCACCACACGGAAGAATGGGATTTCGCCGCAAACGACGGCAAGACGATGCACGAAGTCTTCGATCTCAGCCGAAAGCAGTAGAATTCATAGCGCCCAGCGAAAGGACCAATTATGGCAATAGTGAAAATCACGCCCGACCAGGATGCGGTTGTCACGGAAATCGAGATTGCAGCTCCGCCGAAGCGTGTCTTCCAGGCCCTGATTGATCCCAAGCAGGCGATGCAATGGGGGAGCAATTCAGCGTTCGAGGTCAGAATGTGGGAAATCGATCCCCGGGTTGGCGGGGAATGGAGCTTTCTCTCAGTTGAGAAGTCTGGCAAGAACATCGGAGGCGGCGAGTTCGAGCATCACGGCGAGATCCTCGAACTCGATCCGCCACGACTGCTAGTGCAAACCTGGTTCGCTAACTGGCACGAGGACAGTGCGCACCCGACCGTTGTTCGCTGGGAACTCACCCCAACTTCCATTGGAACCAAGCTCAAGGTCACGCACAGCGGTCTAAAACAATTGCCTGCAGCGCGCAAGGGATACAGCGAAGGCTGGCCCGGCTTGCTTGTGGCAATCAAAAAACACTTCGAGAAATAGCGGAGGATTATTATGGCAGTCGCAATCGTCACACCCGATCAGGACGCCATCGTCAGCGAAGTGGAAATCGCCGCTCCGCCGGAGCGCGTGTTTCAGGCCCTTACCGATGCCAAGCAGCTCGCACAGTGGTGGACGAGCAAGACCTGTTCCTCGGAGCGATGGGAGATGGATGCCCGCCCTGGCGGCAAGTGGCGTTCGTCTTTCACCGCCAGCGAGGTGGTTCGCAGTAAATACAACCTCTCCGCCTTGGATCACAGGGGAGAGATCGTTGAAATCGACCCGCCGCGGCTTTTGGTCTACAGTTGGTTCGCCAACTTTCATGAGGATCCATCCATCAAGACCGAGGTGCGCTGGGAACTCACGGAGATTCCAACCGGAACCAAACTTAAAGTGACGCACCGTGGTTTGTCGCGGTTACCGATGGCTCGTAAGGACTACTCGGGCGGCTGGCCCAGCGTGGTTGGACAACTCAAAACTTTTGTCGAGAAACATTAGGGAGGCTGCATGGCAACCGTTTCCATTACGCCGGACCAGGACGCGATCCTGGGCGATATCCACGTCGATGCTCCGGCGCAGAGGGTTTTCGAGGCGATCACCGATCCCGAACAGCTGGTCAAGTGGTGGGGACAGGACAACCGCTATCGGCTGACGACCTGCCACAACGACGTGCGCCCGGGCGGCCAATGGAAAAGCGTAGGCGTGGGCGCCGACGGCAAGCCGTTTCAGGCAAACGGCGAGTATCTCGAAGTCGATCCCCCGCGCCTGCTCGTGTACACCTGGAAGGGGGACTGGGACGGCGGCGTCCAGAGCACGGTGCGCTGGGATCTCATTGCCAGCAACAACGGCACCACCCTGGTCAAAATGAGGCACAGCGGCTTCGCCGCCCAGCCCGACGCCGGCAAGCACTATAGCGGAGGCTGGCCAACCGTCCTGAGTTGGATGAAGTCGTTCGTTGAAAAGGGAGACACCATCGAGTCGCGCGCCGCGGGTTCGTAAACCGAGCGATTAGTCGGCTCGATGTCATCCCTCAGCGGGGCCCTAATAAAGCGGAGGGGCTGCTTCGAATTCCGTACTCAAGGTAAGGGGTGGTCGAGCAAGGCTATAAGGCACAGCTAATGAGCGCAATCAGTTCGGAAAGTAAGTTCGATTATCGAGCAGGGCCGTCGCAGCGTTGATCACGCAGGCGGGATCGGTCTTGGCGCAGGTACCTCGGATCCCAACTTTTTGGGCCTCTTGATTCAACTGGCGGGAAAGATACAGAGTGACCATCAAGATCGGTGTATGTGGGGAGTGCTCGCGCATCTCACGAGCGGCGTCCAAGCCGTTCATGTGCGGCATTTGAAAGTCGAGGACAACGATGTCCGGGCTACACCGGTTGAAGGTTTCGACACCTTCCGCACCGTCACTGGCTTCCTCGCAGACGTGCCAATCATCATGCTGCTCCAGGAGGTTCCGCAGAACGCGCCGAAAAGTCGCATTGTCGTCTACCAGAAGAAAGTTGACCACGAGAGCTCCTCATTGTTGGCGTGCCTTATGGGTGACGAGTCTGTCGATTCCAAAGAAGCGATAGGGCGGTCGCTGCGTCCTTTAGGGCCAGCTTCCTCTGGGCCTCGGGATCCGTCATTCGGTCACGCAAGGGGCGATTTCGTCGCAAAATGGTGGCTGCGGATTCCGGCAAGGAAGCCGAGTCCTCACTGTGCAGTGCGGACATTGCCGCTTCGAAAAGGTGTTTCGCGTTAGGCGTGTTCGAGTGGGTGCTCATGAAACGATTACACCCGACCAGCTTCCGTCTCACAATACATACAAGACCGCACAGAACCAAACGCTAAAAGGGTAGAGAAGGTCTCGACCAACCGTATAAGTTCAAGATTAGAAGGGATTTGTTCGCTGTCGAACGAAAGGTGTGCGGTTTTAGCCTTATCGGCGCATAATTTCTCGCAAAGGGGGCTGCTTATGGTGACAGCGACGGATAGCGCCCACGGACATAATGGTGACATCGAGTGGCCGACGACGATCGCGTCCCTCGTCGTGGGCGCCCTGTTTTTCTCCCTATGGTTTTGGCTGCTGCCGAACTGGCTGGGGTTTCGAGTTGACATCGCAACCGCAGCACGGTGGCGCTGGATCGCCGCCGTGCCTTCGGTGCTTGGTTTTGCTGTGGCATTGCGATGCGTATGGGATTTCGGACGGACGGGGCACGGCACCCCGGCTCCAATCGCTCCACCCAAGCGACTCGTCGTGGTGGGATTTTATCGATATGTGAGGAATCCGATGTATGTCGGATTCTTCTTTGGGTGGGTAGGACTGTGGATTGTCTTCGGGCGGGCCAACTGGACGACCATTGAAACAGTAGTAGCCGTGATCGCGGGCGTCATTCTGTTTGTGCGCTGGTATGAAGAGCCTACGTTGAGAAGGCTCTTCGGCAGGCAGTATGAAGAATATTGCCGCAACGTCCCAAGATGGATTCCGCGTCTGCGACCCTGGGAGAACTAGACGACAGTTGTTCTGAGGCTCCAGGGGTTCAGAGCTAATTTGTGCCCGCTTTTGGGCGACACGTTTTCCTGCCACGGATCAATCCTTTGCCGCGCTATACTTGTCGGGGATGGCTCAGGACGCGCAAAAAACGTTTTACCTCGAAACTTTCGGTTGCCAGATGAACGCTCACGACTCCGAAAAGGTCGTGGGGACGCTGGTTTCGGAAGGATACCTGCAAGTTCAAACGGTTGAAGAAGCCGGATTGGTTCTTTACAACACCTGCTCAATCCGCGACAAAGCCGAACAAAAAGTTTTCAATCGCCTGAACGATTACAAGAAACTACAGAAGCAGGGGAAGAAGTTCGGCGTCCTGGGCTGCGTTGCGCAGCAAGAGGGCGAAAAGATTTTTGAACGCGCGCCGTACGTATCCATGGTTTGTGGCTCGGCTTCGTACAGAAATCTGCCGGAGATGTTGGTGCAGATCGAGGCAGGGAAGACTCGTGTAACCGGATTGGACGATCGCCAAACTGACGAGTGCTTCGAGACGGAGTTTACCGCTCGCACGAATCCAAATCGCGGATACATCACAATCATTGAAGGTTGCGACAAGTTTTGCGCTTATTGCGTAGTTCCGTTCACGCGTGGCAAGGAGCGCAGCCGCACTTCTGATTCGGTACTGGCGGAAGCACGGCAGATGGCGGATCTGGGTTATACCGAGATTCAACTGCTCGGGCAAAATGTGAACTCTTACAAGGATCCCTCGGGAAAGAAGACATTTGCGGAATTGCTGGCCGGAGTGGGCGAGACAGTTGGGATCCGGCGAGTTCGCTTCACCACGTCGCATCCACGGGACTTTGGGCGGGATATCGTGCAAGCGATCGATGCCGTGTCTACACTTTGCGACCACGTGCATTTGCCCGTCCAGAGCGGTTCTACTCGGGTTTTGGACGCTATGCAGCGCCTGTATACGCGCGATCAGTACCTGGAACGCATCTCATGGATTAAGGCAGCCAAGCGGGAGATCAGCATTACCAGCGACATGATTGTGGGTTTTCCCGGGGAGACGGAAGTCGAGTTCCAGCAGACCTTGGATTTGCTGGATGTCGTTCAGTACGACGCCATCTTTGGCTTTAAATACTCGCCTCGGCCGAATACTCCGGCGCTAGGTTTGGAAGACGCCATCGCGGACGAAGAAAAAGTGCGGCGGCTGGCGGTGCTGAATGAGAAGCAACGAGAGATCCAGCGAGGCAGGAATCAGAGCGAACACGGCAGAATATTTGAAGTGATGGTTGAAGGGAAGAATGAGATCCGGAAACAGTGGAACGGCAGAACCTCCCAGAATAAGGTGATGAACTTTACGGTGCCGGATGGAACCACGCTTACATCTGGAAGTTATGTGACCGTGGTTACCGTAGGGTCGTTTCCCAACAGCCTGGTTGGACAAATGGTGGTATAAGGGGCGAAGAAAGTCCGGAGATCACGATGGAAGTAGAGATGAAAATTCGGGGACTCATGATGGACCCAGTGACCAATATGCCCATCGTGATTCTTAAAGATTCGGGCGGCGATACGGTGTTGCCGATTTGGGTGGGAATTTACGAAGCCAACGCGATTGCGCTCGAGATCGAGAAAGTATCGACTCCGAGACCGATGACGCATGACCTGATCAAGAACGTCCTCACTGGGCTCGATACCCAGGTACACAAAGTGGTAGTGACGGAACTGCGCGAGGACACGTTCTACGCGGTCATTTGGCTTGAGCGCGAAGGGCATGCCATTAGTGTAGATTCGCGTCCCTCTGACGCGCTGGCGTTGGCGTTGCGAATGGATTGCCCGATCTTTGTGGAAGATGAAGTTCTAAAGAGCTCCAAGACGTCGACTACCGCCTCGGACCGCACGACCAGCGAGGAACTACGAAAATTGCTGGATGGTTTGAACGACGAGGATTTTGGTAGATACAAGATGTAAGCCCAAGCGACGTCTGCAACATAACCGGGAAACGCGCACCCATTCGACTGTCAATTTAACATAATACCTGTTATCGGACATTGTATTAATTAGGCCAGATGGCCCTTTATTTCGCTTGTGCTGCGGTCTCTACGCCAGCCAACAACTGATCGAGCGCCGCGCGGGAGAGATAGCGCCCGTTGACGATAACCGCGTTGATCTTCTGCGTGTTACGGATGTCGTCCAGTGGGTTGGCGTCGAGCAAGACCAAGTCGGCCAACTTCCCTTTTGCAACTGAGCCGGCGGAGTCCTCCATTCCGAGAAACTTTGCTGGACTCACAGTGGCAGTTTGCAAGGCCTCAAGCGGCGTGAATCCGGCCGCCACGAAAAGCTGCAACTCCTCGTGTAGGCTAAACCCCGGAAAAACGTAAACACCTGGCGCGGTGTCGGTACCAGCGAGGAACGGAATGCCAGAGTGATGCATCTGGTCAACGACGTCTAGTTCCTTGGCGACAAAACGCCGGCGGGTGGGAAGATCGTCGGTGGTGTCGCGGCGTATCTCGTCGGTAAAACGCTTCCAGGTGACCTCCTTCCAGTAGGCGGGAACGTACTTGGCCCGCGGATCGTGAGCAAAATCAATCTCCTCGATCAGGTTGCCGCCACGCTCCCATACCAGGGTGGGACACTGCCAGGTTTGGTTTCTCGCGAGTAAAGCAAACAGTTTTGCAGCGCGATTTGGGTCAAAGGAGGCGAGGAACTTTCCGGGTGTTTTTCCGCCTTGCAGGAACTCATCTTCGAGTGGCGAGCTTCCTTCGAAGATTCCGATGAGATGCTCGAAGCTCCTCTGTCCGGCGTTGGAAGCCTCAGAAGCGCGGACGGAATCCGGCACATGACCCTCGAATGCGATGCCTTGCTTGCGAGCTTCGTCGGCTATGGCGAAGACGGCGTCCCTAGGGATCAGCGACTGCAACTTGATAAAGTCAACGCCTCGCTGCTTGAGATCATCGACGGCACGGCGCCCGTCGGCGGCAGTGGTCACGGCGATGGAACTGGGAAATCGCGGACGAGGGCCGTCGAGCATCGGTCCGGAGATGACCATGCGGGGACCCAAAAGCGTTCCGGCAGCAATCTGCTTGCGCCATTGCTGCAGCGTGTCTAACTCGCCGCCCATATCGCGGACTCCCGTGACTCCGTTAGCGATAAACAACGGCAGCGAGATGGATTCACCGCGTGGGAACCAGTCTCCGAAGACGGTGTGAACGTGCATATCCCAAAGGCCGGGGATCAGAAATTTGCCTTTGCCGTCGATGCGCGTTATGGATTCTTTGGAATCTGGGAAGGCCTCAGCAGGGCCAATGTCGGCGATGCGACCGTCACGAACGATCACGGTTTGATGCGACTTTGACGGGCCTCCGGTGACATCGATAACTGTGACGTTCTCGATCTGTAGGGCTGGGTCGCCAGGAGCGGATTGAGCCCACGTAGTGAAGCAAATGAACAGCCCAACGAAAACAAGCCGAAGCGCCACTTTCATCTCTCCTCGTAATCGTCGCGTACGATTCTAGCTCTAATGGAGAAGGCTGGCAGGCTGAGACGACATCAACACGATCTTGGGATGGAAGAGGGTTCCGGCGACCCTGGTCGCGATGGCGATCAGTTCCCTTTGCCCGTAGAAGACCTTCACCTGGGGAGCGCGAGAGAGTTCCGGAAGGTTGACGGTTCGTCCGCTACGGATGCGGGCGGCCATTTCTTCGGTCGCACCGACGCATGGAAACTGCGGTAACAGCTTCCGCGGATGGACGAAGCAATCTTCTAGTTGATCGCTGCTCGCGGCAGCTGCGAGCTCGTCTATGGTCCGAGCATCCCCGATCTCAAATTCTGCGGCACGGGTACGACGGAGCGAATCAAGATGGGCGCCACAGCCCAAACGCTGGCCCATATCATGAGCAATGGAGCGCATATAGGTTCCGGAAGCCACTCGAGCGCGAAAGGTGATGCGGTCCCCTTCGGCCGACAGGATCGTGAACTCTTTCACCTCAACTTCAACCGGCTGAAGTGACACATCCTGATTTTTGCGAGCCAGTTTGTACGCCGGAACACCCTGAATCTTCTTGGCGGAAAAGGGTGGCGGGACTTGCTGGATGACTCCTTGAAAGCCGGATGCCAATTCCCTTGCTTGCTCAATGGTTAGATTCACGGGCTGTGGGGCCGCCATTGCCTGGCCTTCCGCGTCATAGGTATCAGTCGCGAAGCCGAAACGGATTACTCCCTCATACCATTTTTCCGAGGCAGTGTAGAACTGGGCGAGGCGGGTTAGATTGCCTGTCACTAACGGCAATACCCCCGTGGCCATAGGATCAAGCGTGCCTAAATGACCCACGGACTTTTCCCCAACGATGCGGCGCACGCGGTTGACTACGTCGTGCGAGGTCAGGCCCGGCGGTTTATCGATAATAAAAACAGCATTCATAAGAATTGAGTAATCGAAGAATCGAGTAATTTGATAATTTAAGAGCGGGTAACCGACCGGTTCGAGGTTATTTCAGTTGCACCGTTGCCGACTACCCAATCTCTCGATTTCTATTTACCAATCTAAATGATTCCCGTACGCGACGATACGCCTCGCTTCAGCACTCCTTATGTGATGTATTTCATCATCGCGTTGAATGCTCTCGTTTTCCTATTCGAAGTATCGGTGAACGCGCAAGGGCCGCGAGCGTTGAATAGTCTGATTTATGAATTTGGGGTGGTGCCGCGGCATTTTGAACGTGCGCTTTCCGGCGGACATTTCGATTTGGTTGGGTTATTTCTGCCAACGCTGACGTCCATGTTTTTGCACGGCTCGTGGCCTCACCTGATCGGCAACATGTGGTTTCTCTGGATCTTTGGCGATAACATCGAGGATTATCTCGGACATTTCAGCTTCTTGTTGTTTTACCTGGTCAGCGGCATCGCGGCGGCGTTGTTGTACATAGTACTGGACCCCGGTTCGAACGTTCCGACCGTGGGAGCTAGCGGCGCGATCGCGGGAGTCATGGGTGGCTATTTCATGCTGTACCCAAAGGCGCGGGTGCTGACCTGGTTTCCCCCGATTTTCTTTTTTCACATCCCCGCCTGGCTCATGTTGGGCTATTGGTTTCTTCTTCAATTTCTGAGCGGGGCGGCCACCTCACTGACCGCAACCAGCCAAGCGAGTGGGGGCATTGCATTCTGGGCCCACGTGGGTGGATTCGTGGCTGGAATTGTCCTGATCAAGTTGCTGCCGGAACGGCCGCAACGGTATCGCTATGCAGCTTGGTAGACGCGTCACCCCCGTATAATTAGATGGTGAACTCTGATTCAGTGAAGCAGGTAGCGTCGGCGGACTTCCCTACCCGATGGGGACAGTTTCGAATTTACGGATTTCGCGGTGAGTTTGGTGGCAAGGTGGAAGAGGCTGTGGCCCTAGTGATGGGCGACGTGCAGTCCGGCCCACCGTTGCTGCGGATCCACTCGCAATGCCTTACCGGCGATGTATTTGGATCCCTGCGTTGCGATTGCCGCGATCAATTGGAGATGGCACTGTCGATGATCGGGGAGGCTGGGACCGGCATCCTGATCTACGAACAGCAAGAGGGACGCGGGATTGGCTTGATGGCGAAGTTGCAGGCTTATGAGTTACAGGATTCGGGCCTGGACACCGTCGAAGCGAACGAGCGATTGGGATTCAAGGCAGACCAACGAGAATTTGCTTTGCCGGCAGAGATTCTGAAGGCTCTGGGTGTTTCTCGGGTACGGCTGCTGTCGAACAATCCGGATAAAGTCGCCGCCTTGGAGCGGGGCGGGATCAGAGTCACCGAGCGAGTTCCTTGCGAAGCCGGACCCAACGAATACGCGGAAGAGTATCTGAAGACGAAGAAAGAAAAGATGGGCCATTTGTTCAATTCTCGTTGAACAGCGAAACCTAGCAGGGCCAGATACTTAGGGCGGTTTTACTGAGGATCTGGTTTTGGGTTTCTGGCTTCAGGGGCAGCGCCCGGAATTCCATCAGATTTTTCTTGATGTCTGGCACGCCAGGGCCCGGCCAGTCGGTTCCGAAGAGCGTCTTGCTCGCTATTTCTTCCAGGCGGGGAAAATATTCCAGAAGAGTCTTGGGCGGAATTCCGCTGATGTCCAGATAAACGTTGCGGTGTCGGCGAATCAGAAAGAAGGCGGTATCCATCCATAGCGGACGCCCACCGTGGGCGAGGAGAATGGTTAGTTTGGGAAAATCGACGGCGACATCGTCGATGTACATGGGATCGCCGTATTTGTTGCGGGCACCGGGAAAAATCGACGTTCCTGTGTGGAACATGACTGGAATGCCATTGCCCTCGGCGGCGCGGTAGATAATCTCGAGCTCATTGACTCCTTTTAAATAATCGTTGGGGAAAAGCAGTTGATGCGGTGGGTGAATCTTGATCATGCGGATGCCCAGCCGGAGAAGCTGCTCCATGTCGGCCATGACGTTGGCGGTATGGCGGGGATGCAGGCTTCCGCAGGAGAGCAGGCGCTTGGGATTCTCTCTGGTGTAGTCGGCGATAAACTGGTTGACTCCGTTGGTAAAGCCGATGACCTCGGGAGCGACATAGTTGATGAGGACGGCTCGGTCGATGCCTGCGGCGTCCAGATAGCTAAGGAATGCTTTGGGGTTGCGACAGTACTCTGCGATGTCGTCGTAGTTGGCGCGATTCTTCTTCATCAGTTCAAGCGCGTGTGGCTTGAACATTTCGAGCGGCTGAATGTGGATGTGGCAGTCGGTGATCAAGTTAGGGTTCTGTCGTTAGTCGGTTGTCTTTTTCGTTTGGCGTTTGCCCTTGGTTAGTGTGATCAGCATATAGCTTATGCAGAAGCAGCCAGGACCGCGCGCTTGGTGAATACACGAATCATCTCGCGGCGGTATTCGGGCGTCAAGGCAGATGTCGTCAGTGGCTTGGCCGTTCTTGCCGCAAGATCACCGATTTCTTCCGCCAGCGCTTCGTTCATGGCTTTGCCCTCCAATAATTCTCCTGCACCTTTGACCACGACTGGCGCCGGATTTACCGCTGTCAATGCCACCCGGGCATCGGTGACATGACCGTTGGAACGTTTGAGCGCAACCGCGACTCCGGCAAGCGGGTAGTCAATCGATCCTCGCACGCGCAGCTTGCGGTAGATGCCGCGATATCCGGCAGTGGATTCGGGCAGGAATATCCGCGTTAGGATCTCGTTGGGTTGCAGCTTGCGGTAGTTCTCGCCGTCTCCAGTGTAAAAGTCGCTTAGCGCCAAGCGACGCGTGCCGGACGGCCCGGCAATTTCAATCTCGGCGTTCAGGCAAAGAAGAGCAGGCGGCGTATCGGCGGAAAACGCTGCCCAGCACTTTGTGCCTCCAGGGGCAACGTGACAGATATTGCCGTCCTTCTTGATGCAGAATCCACATCCCTTGCGCCAGGTGAGCGATTGGTTGTACCAGAGGCAGCGGGTGTCGAGACAAATGTTGCCGCCGATCGTGCCCATGTTGCGGAGGACTGGGGACGCGACAGTGGCAGCGGCTTCGGTGAGAACAGGGTAGCGATCGCGGAGCAGCGCGGAGTGCTCGATTTCGCTAAGGGCGGTAAGGGCTCCGATTTCGACTTCGCTTCCCTTCTGGCGGATTCCTTTGAGTTCTGCGACCTGTCGGAGGTCAACAACGAATTCTGGCTCGAAGAGTTTTTGGCGCATGGAGGGGACCAGGTCGGTTCCTCCAGCGATGATTCTGATGTTCGGTTGAGGGGTGGACTCGTGGGTGGAGCTAGCGGAAGCGCGCTCCCCACTCACTGCATTGTCCACATTATGTACACGTGCCAAGTGGTCGATGGCTTCGCTTACGGTGCGTGGACGAAACAATTTGAATTGCGGAAGACTCAATCGTCACCTCCGGCCGAAGGCTGCGCTTCTCTGCGGGAAGGGTCCAAAGGATGGCGTTCTGGCCCCTTTCCGTGGAACCAGAGAGACCCTCCGTGCTCCCGAAAACGGATGGGATCGGTGGGATCGACGCCTTCGGTCAGGTTGAGAGGCTTGGCATTTTTCTTGGCACGCAACGCAGCTAGAACCCGCTCGGGGGTGAATGGTGATTCATGCAGCCGAACGCCAACGGCATCGTAGATGGCATTCGCGATCGCCGGGATGGTTGCGGCTAGCGAGCCCTCGCTACACTCTTTCGCCCCGAACGGGCCTTCAGGATCGATGCTTTCTACAATGATTGGCTCTATCTCAGGTGATTCAACAGAGGAAGGGCTGCGGTATTCGAGCATGCCGGGATTCATCAGCATGCCATCCTTCCAGATCATTTCTTCTGTCAGCGCCTGACCCATGCCCATCCAGACGGAGCCGATGATTTGTCCTTCGACGGAAACGGGATTCAAGGCCCGTCCGCAGTCATGCGAGGCCCAGACTTTGTGGACAGTGACTTCTCCGGTTTCTTCGTCGACGCTGACTTCGGCGACTTGTGCGGAATAAGAGTATGCGGGCGAGGGACCGACCCCGCCGCCTTTGTGCTTGCCGCCGCGGGCTTCGGGCGGCGGAGCGTAAGAACCGGTGCCCGACAAGGCTCCATGAAAATCGATGGCAGCGACTACGGCTTCTTCAAAGCTTAGCGAATCTTTGGGCCCTTCGTCTTTGCGCTTCTGTTGTAGGGAACCGCGAAGAATCTGGCCTTCGACGCGCCCGGAAACTGAGGTTGAGGACGTTGGCGCGCCCTCGAGAGGAGGTCCAACAGGCGCCTGTTCCACTCCAACGAGAGAAGTCTCTCTCTTCGTGATCTTATCGCTTCGGAATACGAGATCTTCCGGTGTGCAATCCATTTTTTTTGCGGCGGCTAAGGCGATCTGGTTCTTCACGTCTTGAGCAGCTTTGAGCGTCGCATTGCCGTTCATGAAGGTCACGCGACTGGAGTAGGAACCGATGTCGATGGGAGTGAGATCGGTGTCGGCGGCGACCACCTTGATGCGATTCAGCGAGCAGCCCAGCACTTCGCTGGCAATCTGCGCGACCATGGTGTCGGAACCCTGTCCGATGTCGGAGGCTCCGGTGTAGACGACGACTCCGCCATCGCGATCGATCTTGATGTTCACCGTAGAGTGCGGCATGTCGGAGCGGATGATGGAATTCGCGGCCCCGCTCACATAGTGACTACATGCGATGCCCAGACCCCGGCCTTTGGGCAGATGGCCCTTGCGGTGCTTCCAGCCCGATCGATCGAATACCTGATCGATACATTCGGGGAGCCCATAGCTCTGCACGCGCAGCCCGTTCACCGTAATGCATGGTGGCTTCAGGAGATTGCGGCGGCGAACTTCGGCGGGATCGAGACCGATCTTGAGAGAGAGTTCATCGAGCTGCGACTCGAAAGCGAACCGCACATTTACCGTACCGTGGCCGCGCATTGCCCCGCAGACCGGCTTGTTGGTGAGGACTCGGTATCCATCGTATTGAATGTTGGGGATGTCGTAGAGAGCTCCGAGCAGCGCTCCGGAGTAGAGAATCGTGACGACGCCATAAGAGCAGTAGGCGCCGCCATCCTGAATAACCTTAGCTTTGACGGCGGTGATCCGGCCGTCTTTGGTGATGCCGGTCTTTAGATCGACGATGGTGCGAGGACGTCCGCGATGGGCCCAGAAAACTTCTTCGCGAGAGTAGGTAATCTTGACCGGAGCCTTGGCTTTGCGCGCTGCGACCGCAGCAATGATCTCCAGCGGTATCACTTCGCTCTTTCCTCCGAACCCTCCGCCGACCAGCGGCTTAATGACGCGGATCTGCGACATCGGCATTTCGAGCACCAGAGACAGCTTGTGCTGGAGGTAGTACGGTACCTGGGTGGAAGATTGGACCGTCAGGCGCCCCATGTTGCCGGTGTAGGGATCGATCTCAAATGCTGCCAGAGTGCAGTGCGGCTCCATCGCACCGTGGGTGACTTCGTTCGCGATGAAGCGGGCTTCGGCAATCTGGTCGGCGTCGGCGAAACCTTTATCAGGGTCGCCGAAGATGTGGTGATAGTCCTTTTCCAAGTTGTGCGGCTTGTTGTCGTGAATGAAATTGCTTTCCGCCTTCATGGAGTCTTCGGGATCGAAATAAGCGGGAAGAACTTCGTATTCGAGGTCGATCAGTTCCAGGGCTCGCTCGGCTGTAGCTTCATCGATGGCCGCGACGCAAGCTACGTTGTCTCCTACATAGCGCACCTTATCGGTTGCCATGGCATGCTCATCGTGGCCGACGGGGAGAATGCCGTAAGGATTGGGTGCGTCCTTGCCGATGACGACGGCGACGACTCCGTCGAGCTTCTCGGCGCGGCTGATGTCGATCCGCTTGATGACCGCGTGAGGGTATGGCGAATGCAGAATCTTGCCGATCAACATGCCTGGCAAGGCTGAGGTCGTCGGCATACTTACCGGCGCCAGTGGACTTGCCGGCGGCGTCGACCATGGCGATGGGTTTGCCAATGATGGAAAAATTTCCGGTCGTTGGTCGCTGGCTGTTGGTCGTCGGCTCTTGATTGTTAATCATGGGCTCCTACTGGCTGCCGGATTGATGAAACAACCACCACCCCTTTTTTCTCAGCTTCGATTGCAGCGCGGACCGCCTGATACATCTGGTTGTAGCCGGTGCAACGGCAGAGATTGCTGCTCAGAGCGCTGCGGATGTCGGCATCGGTTGGATCCGCATTCTGCGACATCAAATGCGTAACGGTGATCATGAAGCCGGGCGTGCAGAATCCGCACTGCGAGCCACCCCAATCCCCATACGCTTTTTGGATGGCGGCGAGGCTGCCATGCTCCACGATGCCCTCTACGGTTGTGATGTCCTGGCCCTCACAACTGGCAGCGAGAAGAGTGCAGGCTAGCATCGGGGTGCCGTCGATCAGGACGCTACATGCGCCACAAGAGGACTCATCACAACCGCGCTTGGAGCCGGTGAGTTGCAGGTCTTCCCGCAGGACATCAAGCAGAAGTTTACTGGATTCGATGGCCAGTTCGTGGCTGCGGCCATTTACTTTGAGTTCGATCAGTTCTTTTTTCATAAAGAAAGCTGCCAGCTAGCAGCTTTCAGCTTAGCCATGGCGCTCAGTTTCTTGAGCTGAAGGCTGATAGCTGAAGGCTGAAAGTCTTTTTAATACAGGGGCATCTTGGGATCTACAGTTCTTGCCCAACCGTCGATGCCTCCTCGGACCGATTGTGCTTTTTCGAAACCTTGTTGGCGAAGCCAGTTGGTCACCGTTAACGATCGCACTCCGTGATGACACAGGACGACGATGTGCTCTTCCGGGTCGAGTTCCTGGTTGGCGCGCGAAGGAATTTCTCCCATGGGAATGTCTTTGGTTCCCGGGAGCCGGGATTTCTCCAGTTCCCATGGTTGGCGCACATCAAGCAAAGTGAATTTGTCACCTCGCTTGCGCATCGAATCGAGTTCGGTCGGACTGATTTCGAAATCCATGTCGGTCTCCTCTTGGCGCGTGCGGTGTTCGTCCCTTATTTGTTGTTCAATATCCAAAATCTGTCTGGGCGGCATAGGCGTGTTGCTTCACTCCCAAATCATCCGCCCGGCCTGCGCCAAGTTGATTCACATAGGCGTTGCGATCTGGAACACCGTATACCCATTGATCGAGCCACACATCGTTTTGTGACTTCGTTTTTGTTTGCTCGTGGTATTCACGAAAGAAGGCGTCATCCCGCTTGTAGTATCCCTGGACAGGCGACGGGTGCGCTCCCAGCGGACACTCTACTACCGCGTTTACCAGGAACCCGGGAATAACCGTGCGGTTGGGATCGCTTGCTATAACCTCAGGAGCGACGATCTCCTCCGCAACCACGATGACACGTTTCGCAGCGCGGATGCCCTCGATCATGACTCCGAAGTTTCCCCAGCAGTGCGCGTTGCCTTCACTATCGGCCCGCTGAACGTGGACAATTGTTACATCCGGCGCCAGCGCGCGAACCGCCCATATCGTTTCCTTGGGTTCGAACGGGGAGATGATCTGATAGAAGAAGTGATTTCCCTTTGTAGTGTCACTGCCAAGAGCACTGCGCGTCGGCAGGAAAGGTACTCCCATGGCCGCGGCCTGCAACGCGAGAGCGACGGTGAAGTTGGTCATGTTGAAGACCTTCATGCCTTGCTCTTCGACAGCCCGGCGAAAGTTGTAGGCCGAGCCCATCATGACGTTGCCAACCCAGGCGGCGATCACTTTGTCGACGCACCCGGCGCCGATCAACTGATCGAAGAGTATGTCGGAGATGGGGCCGATCAGGGTGAGATCACGTTTCTTCTGTCGGATGATTTCGTGGCCGGCGGCGAATGGGATCATCTGCTCCATTTGCAGTCCAAGGGCAACTGACGCTCCGTCGGGGACGAAGGCTTCGATGGCTTCGGACAAGGTGAGAAGTTTAGACATCACTTCCCCTTCCAAGTCGGCTGGCGCTTCTGTATGAATGCGTTAATCCCTTCCTGCGCGTCTTCAGTCTTCATCAAGTCTTCGAAGTAAATCTTCTCGGCGCGGGCCAGGCCTTTGTCGAAATGAATCGAGTCCCATGCGTAGATTGCCTTTTTGGTGATGGCCAACGCGGCGGGACTGAGCTTGGTCAAATGATCGACGGCTTCCTGGACCATGCGTTCCAAATCAATCTCAGGAACAACGGCGTTTGCCAAACCAATAGCGGCGGCCTCTTTGCCGGTGATGCTTCGTCCGGTGAGGATCAGATCGGCGGCATGCCTCTGCCCAACCAAAGCGGCGAGCGCGGTGACGGCGACTGGCGGATAACAAGCCAGCTTGATCTCCGGGAATCCCCAGATCGCAAGTTCGGAGGTATAGACCAAATCGCAGACCATGGCGAGCTCAGCACCGCCCCCGAGACAGTGACCGTGGACAGCTGCAATGGTTACTTTCCTTGAAGCGACGATGGCCCGGATCACGGCGTGGAACTTGGCGAGCATGCCCTCAACTCTGCCCGGGGTATGCGCAGCCACGTCCACTCCCGCGGAAAACGCCTTCTGCGAGCCCGAAAAAATGACCGTCGTAATATCTGCGCGGCTCTCGACATCGGTGAGCGCAGAGGCCAGCTCTTCCATCATGGGAATGTCGATGATGTTTAACGGTGGATTGGAAAGAGCTATGCGCGCGACTGGACCCTTTAAATCCACGATGATTCGAGTTTGGTTTGGGGCGGGCATCATGGATCAGATGTTATTGCTCTCCACGGACGACTTTGCAAACAACGCCCCCGCGGATTTCAACTTGTCCAGAATCCTTCCTTATCGTAATCCCGGATCGCCTTCAACTCAGCCGGGTTGGGCTCGACTGTTTGCGTCAAGTCCTCGGCGACTTGCAATGCCCAACCAGTGTTATGTAATACATCGTCGACTTCAATTCCGGGATGAACGGACGCTAAATAGGCTTCGCCGTCGGGCTCGAAGCGCAAGATTGCCTTGGTAGTGATTACGGCCGATGGTCCTCCTCTAGGCAGGCCCATACGCTTCCTCCAGCCGGCCCCATCCCCGTTGCCGGGGCTGGTGAGGAATGAGACTCGCTCGGGGAGACGCTGTTTGCTGTGATCAAGCAGCGCCACAAAACGGTGGGCGAGTGAAGCGATGTCGCAAGCCCCGCCGGATCCAGGCAGGCGTATCGTGCCACGAGGACCGCGGACTTCGGTAGAGTTCAAATTGCCGAAGCGATCGACCTCGGCAGCTCCCAGAAAGCCCAAATGCACCCGTCCGGATTGCAGCAAGCCCATGACACCGAGCATGTCCAGGCACTGTGTGGCCCCGCGAATGTTGGGCGGGTCAGCCATGGTGTAAATGAGTTCCGGCGCCGGAGTGGCGCGGATCACTCCATTTTCAAATAGCCCGATTGCATTCGGTGCATGAGTACGCTTGGCGACGACGAAGGCGATCAGCGGGAGACGCATGCCGACGAAGACAACTTCCCGATCACGAATTTCACGGGCAGCACTTGCCACCATCAACTCGCCCAAGGTGTAGCCGCCACGCCTGGTTTCATTCGATATGGTCGCGGTCGTCGTCACTACAGTCGGTTCCTCTTGGCTTAGCTATACTCGGCTCTGAGCAAGCCGGGGCGATTGAGCACTCAGGATGCTTTACTTTCCTTCGAAGTTCGGCGCGCGCTTCTCGAGGTACGCGGACAGGCCCTCTTTAGCGTCGCTGCTTTCGAACAGCAATTGCTGGTTTTCGCGTTCCAGGGCCAGACCGGATTCCAAAGGAAGTTCCCATCCGCTCTGCACCGCTCGCTTAATTCGGCCAACGGCTAACGACGCCTTGTGTGGCGGGCAGAACTGGCGGGCGTACTCCAGAACCTGATCGAGAAAATCGTCCCGCTCGAAAATGTCGTTGACGATTCCGAGTGCCTTCGCGTCATCGAATGTAAAGGTGCTACCGGATATCATTAACTGAATCGCTTTGCTCTTCCCTACCAGACGCGATAGGCGTTGAGTGC
This sequence comes from uncultured Acidobacteriaceae bacterium, assembly GCA_963708575.1. Lineage (GTDB taxonomy): Bacteria > Acidobacteriota > Terriglobia > Terriglobales > Acidobacteriaceae > DASVWZ01. Next base: position 1,428,918 of record CAVPTB010000007.1, on the reverse strand, counting down.
CTCCTGTGCCGGGAAGCACGCCCAGGCTCACTTCCGGCAATCCGATCTTTCCGGCCTCTTTTCTGGCGATGCGAATATCTGCAGCCATTGCTACTTCGAGCCCTCCGCCCACACAATGGCCGTTGATGGCGGCGATCACGAGCTTCGGGGTGTTTTCCAGGCGTAGCAGCGTCTCGTTAGCGTGCAGACAGAAGTAATACTTGTAAGTGGGATCGACGCTGGCGAGCATGTTGATGTTGGCGCCGGCGCAGAAGAACCTTTCTCCGGCGCCGGTAAGCACGATGACATGGACTGTCTCATCCATACGGGCCCGCAAAATTGCAGCGTCCAATTGGAGGTTCATCTCATAGCTGTAGGTATTTGCAGGCGGGTCTGAGAGTTCGATGACGGCAATGCCATCGGCTACGCGGTAATTAATGAGATGTTTGGCAGTGGTATCGGTAGAGTCTTTGACGTTTGTGCTCATCGAGATGATCCTTTGCGGGTTCGTACCTTGCGAGATGGGGCCCGACGCGACGATTTCTTTGCGGAGCTACCGCAAACTCCGCGTAAGAACAAATCACCCATCTGTCCGGCCAATTGAATCGCGCTCGCGTCGGTGCGGCGGTTATACCAAGTGTAGATCCAGTTCATCATGCCAAACAGACTGAGCAGTGCAATCCGGCTTGAGAACTCGAGGTCCCGAGCTCGTTTCAAGTCTTCAAGCAGCCCGAGAGCAATGCGGTAATACTCACGCTTCAGAGAAGCGACCTCTGCGCCGAAACCGTTTCGCAGGGCGTCGTCCTCGTGGGAGAGCACCTTCATCGCTTTCTCGTTGGCCAGGAAATACTCGAGGTGGTTCAGGATCAGCAGACGGACACGCTGCTCCGGATCGGCCACCTGCTCAAGGCGTGCTCGTAGCGTCTCCATGATGGTCGAAAACGTGTGTTTCTGAATGAGATAGAGCAGCTCTTCTTTGGAGTTGAAGTAGTAATACAAACCGGCAAGGGACATGCCGCTGGAGCGGGAGAGATCGCGGATCGAGGCCCCCTCATAACCCTTGGCATAGAAGACCTCGGTGGCGTGGGCGAGAATCTTCGCAAGACGCCGGTCGAACCGGGAATCGGCGACCGGCACTGCGGCGCGATCTGCAATCGAAAGCGAGTTGGGGGAGGAAGCTGCCAAGGTAGTTCGAACGTTCGTTCTAAATATATCGAACATCCGGGGAATTGAATAGGCGTGTGGCCGAGGAGCAGTCAATCTTGTGTCCGTCTCCGTGACCGCCTTCGAGAGGCCCAGGAAAGGCCCTCATTTCATTGAATTGACGAGGCGCTCACGATCACTGCGCTCGCGAGCCGCAGCGGGTGTCATTGACTCGGGGCATCGCGCTCGACCAACTGAATGCGCTTGATCTGATTGCGATTTAAATGTTGGATGGCCCCTCCGATTCGAATTACCACATCCGTCGCGGATACCGATTCTAAATCTCCGGTAAGTACGCTGCCGTCCCGCAACTCGAGGGTGTCGTGGACGGAAGTGCCGAGTTCATAGCTCACGCTGCCGCCGGAGGCGTCATTTTGACCAATCTCCACAGGAAAATGGCCAGTGTTGAATCCCTCTTTGTGAAATTCGAGGTCGTGTTTGCCTATACCTAGCTGCACCATTTTCGGCGTGTTGCCAGATTCCTGGCCATCAACTTTCAAAGCCGCGCCCTGTGGCACGGAATTGACCGTGATGGACACGGTCTTTGGGGGTTGTGGCGGCCCGAAACCGTCGGGCAAAGAACGCGGGGCGATCTCCAGAGAAACAGGACTTCCGGACGCGTTGATGCTCGTTTGAAACTTGACTGATTGTCCTGGACCCACGTTATTCAGCGAAATCCAACCTTCGCCAATCCTCACTCTTGCCTTGTCAAAGAGATAGAGATTGAAGACTGCGTTATTGATTGTTTTCTTAGAAAGGTTGTCGGCAGTAGTGTCGATCAGATAACTGTGTAAATTCCCAAGACCGCTGCTGACTTCTTTGAATTTGCCAAAGTTGAAGCGAATGACTGGGCTCTCGGTTGAGGGCCACGTGAGGATTTGCGTCGGCGATTCCTTGGCAATGGCAAAAACGGCAAGAAGAACACACACAGATAGGCCCATTGAGGCAATACGGCCATAGGTGAACTTGGTCATCGGGCGGAGAATGTACCACACCCACAATGGCAATGCAACGACAGGATACTCAGTTGCGAATGTCGGCCATGAGTTGCTCGATCTGCAACTTCACTTCGGCTGTGATCGGTAGCAACGGGAGTCGCGCGAGGCCTCCGTAGTAGCCGTTCACATCCATGGCGTACTTGATGCCGGGAATGCCGAACTCTCCCACGAGTTCCTGCGCCGCTTTGGCTATTCTTTGCTGCTTTAACTGTGCGAGCTCGTGATCACCCTCTTTCCATGCGGCGTAGATCTCATAGCAGGCCGTGGGAGCGGGAGCGGCAAAGCCAAGAATCGCGCCGATAGATCCAGCCTGTAAAGAAGGTTCGAGTTTCTGGGCCGCACCAACGAGAACCTGGAATCCGACTTCCTTCTGGCGAGTTTTCAGACCAGAGACGACAGTTACCGCCGCGGACGAAGGCTTTCCTGCCCCGGAAGCTGCTGCGATGGTGACGAGTTCTTCCCCGTCCGCGCTTTTGATGGCCGCCTTGAGCATGCGAGGCGTGACCGCGTCAAAGGTCTCAGTAACGGTGGCGCTGCGTTTGACATAACGTGTGCCCGAAACCATTTTTCGCACTTTTTCGACATCTCCTCCGGACTCCTTGATGCCGATGATGTTGGGGTGGTCGGAGAGCTCGATGACCAACTCGGCAGGCATGTCGTATCCGGTGAACGGAGGAACGGTGTAGATGAGAACCGGGAGCGGGGATTGGTCGGCCACGGTGCGATAAAAGGCGAGAATGTTGGCGGGTTGCATCTGCTTCTTGTAGTAGAAGGGCGTCCGCACGAGGGCCACGTCGTAGCCGAGTTCGGCGGCATACTCGGTCATCCGCAGGGTGTTAACGGCCGAATCGGCGCCTGTGCCCGCGATCAGAACCTTGTGCGGTGCAGCGGCTTCGCGGACGGTCTTGAGAACGTCGCGCTGCTCCTGATCGGAGAGGAAGATGGCCTCGCCAGTCGAACCTAGTGCGACGATGCCCGCGATCGGCGTTTTTGAATAGCGGTCAACGTTGTGTTCGAGCTTCTTGAAATACACGTTGCCGTCGGGATAGAAAGGCGTGGTAATGGGCGGAAAAATACCTTGCAATAGCATCGGCGAACCCCGGCTGACAAGCGTTCCAGCTGATTCAGCTTACCAGTTTGGGGACGAAACCGCGCACCTATCCGTGGCTCAATGCGGCAGTTTTGATTTCGATTGTCATGGCCGGCGGATGCAGCAGGGTGTTGTGAATCAGGCAGTGGTGTACTGCCTGTTCCAGACCCTCGCGATGTCGCAGGGTCAGTTCCTGAGGCACGTCGACTTCAATCTTGAAGTTGTCCAGGCGGGCGGGATCTTTCATCTTCTCGGCGGAGACTCTCACCCGCGTGCCCTGCTCGACGAGTTTGTGCTTGCGCAGGTACATGGCGGCATAGAAGCCGGCGCAAGATCCGAGAGAGGCCAACAACAATTCCGGCGGCGTCATGCCTTCATCGAATCCGCCGTTCTCCGGCGGCTGATCACTGGCGATGGTGTGTTGACGCGCCCTGATTTCGAATTGCACAGCGCCCAAATGCTCGACTAAGACTTCCATGATTGCCACCTCGCAATAAATTTGGCTGTCCGATCAGTTCGATGTTCCTGAAAGCTTTCCCGAGACGATTGCTTCATCAAGCCCTTGCCGGACCAGAGCCCTGGCGCGGTGCAAGCGGGATTTCATAGCGGCCAACGAGATCCCGCGCTGGCGCGCGACTTCGTCCCCGGGGATATTTTGAAGATCGCGAAGCTCATATACCACGCGAAATTCGGCAGGCAGCCCACCCAGAACCTTTGCCAGAAGTTCCTTCATCTGGCCCACTACGGCTGCCGTTTCCGGGCTTTCATCTCTTCCGGCGACCTCGCGGCCTTCGTCTTGCAGGGTGGAAAGTTGCATGAGTGGCAACAGTGCCTCTTTCTCCTTGAGCTGCCAACAAACTCGCTTGCCGATGGTCGCAAGCCACGCGCGAAAAGCCTCGGAATCGCGAAGCTGGTCAAGATGTCGATAGGCTCTCAAGAGAGCCTCGACCAAGACGTCTTCAGCGTCTTCGCGGTTGCCGCAGACTCGCAGCATTTGGCGGTAGACCGCATCTTTATGTGCATTGGCGAGTTTTTCGAAATCCACAGCACCATTGTTTCACCGCCGCGCCGCACGGGATGTGACGCCGGTTACGTGAGGCATTTTCTGTTCGGTCGGCGGAATCTGTGCGCATTTGCGGGCGTGATTCCACGGCATGGCCCCAAGCAGCACGCCCATCGGGCATAGGTCGGTTAGTCCCGCGAACGTCAAGCCCAACCCCACGAAGCCCGTTAGCAGCAACCAGTCGTCGCCTATCGTTGCCGCAGCTATGGTTCCGAATAACACCAGCACTCCCGCCGCGAGACGTACTTGGCGCTCCAACGACCAGCGAGTTCTTTTGCTGGAAACCAGCGGAAGGCCGGCTTTTCGCCATGCGTCCGTGCCACCATCAAGTACGGTAATGTTCTCTCGGCGAAGCGCAAGCAGTCCCGCAGCCATGCGCGCCCGCTGACCGCCTTTGCAGATCAGTACCAGCGGGAGGATCGTGCTGATGTCGTCCAGTCGGGATTCCAATTCGTGCAACGGGACATTCATTGCATGGGGAATATGACCCGTTGCAAATTCGTTGGCAGAACGGACATCGAGACACTGCATGTGTACACGACTCTTGGCCTGAGCGGCCAATTCTCCGGCGGAAATCAAAGTCATCGGGAATTTAGCCTCCTATTAGTGAGGAGGGGCGGATTGGGAAAAAGGATTCAGAGCGTGAAACAGGTTGGGGCCTTATTCGAGCGGATTGCGGGCTGGATGAAATATTCACAGAATGTCAGCATAGCGAACGATCTTCTTAGACCGGGCGCATGGCTCCGGCGGTCGATTGACTGGAAACGCGTGGGAGATCCGTCGCCCCGCTGCGGAAAACACTGAGCTTCGAGATAACGCCCTTGGGGTGAGGCAAAATGGCCCGGTTCCAAATACTCGGATTTCTTACTGCCTGACGCCCCGTTCTGCGTGGAGCTTTTGCAAGGCCTTGACGTTCACTTCTCCACGCTGCAAGGCGGCTATTCCCTCGGCGGCGGCGCGGGCAGCGGCCAAAGTGGTGATCGTTGGAATACGTGCACTCACAGCGGCGCGGCGGATGGCTTTTTCATCGAAGAAGGGGTCAACGCCGTGCGGGGTGTTGATGATGAGCTGAATTCTCTCCCCCTTGATTAGATCGACCACGTTGGGGCGGCCTTCCTTCACTTTGAAAACCCTCTCAACCGTCATGCCAGCTTCTTCGAGAACGTCGGCAGTCCCTGCGGTGGCGACGATCTTGAATCCCATGTCAACAAATTTTCGGGCGACGTAGGCGACTCCGGGCTTGTCGTGATCGGTGACGCTGATGAAGACAGTTCCCTGGGTAGGCAGCTTCTGTCCGGCAGCGGTTTGAGCTTTGGCAAAGGCTTCGCCAAAGTTATCAGCCACTCCCATAACTTCGCCGGTGGACTTCATTTCCGGACCGAGGACAGTGTCGACACCGGGAAATTTATTCCAAGGAAAGACTGGGGATTTCACGTAGTACCAACTGCCTGTGTCGAGGTCCGCCTTGCGTTCAATGAATCCCGGAAGAAATTCGCGAAGCTTACGTCCGGTCATGAGGCGGGCAGCGATCTTCGCCATCGGGACACCGGTGGCTTTTGAAACGTATGGAACGGTGCGCGAAGCTCGCGGATTTACTTCGAGCACGTAAACGATTCCTCCCTCAGCGCCATTTGCTTTCGAATTTCCGTTGGTGCGAGGGATGGCGAACTGAATGTTCATCAACCCTACAACCTTGAGGGCCCGGGCCAGTTTGAAGGTGTATTCGCGCATGCGGTTGAGCAGCGGTTCGGGAATATCGACGGCGGGAAGAACGCAGGACGAATCGCCGGAGTGAATTCCGGCTTCTTCGATGTGCTGCATAATTCCGCCGATAACCACGTCCTCTCCATCGGAGAGCGCGTCCACATCCACTTCGATAGCGTCTTCGAGGAAGTGGTCGATCAGCACCGGACGATCCTGGGAGTACTCGACAGCTTCCTTCATGTACCGAACTACGGTTTCTTCGTCATACGCAATCACCATGGCACGGCCACCCAGCACGTAGGACGGACGAACCAGCACCGGGTAACCGACGCGCTTCGCGCCTGCAACCGCTTCTTCGATGGATGCGGCCATTGCTCCGGGTGCTTGCGGGATGTCGAGTTCTTCAAGAAGCTTTCCGAAACGCTTGCGATCCTCGGCTAAATCGATGGATTCGGGAGATGTACCAATGATGTTGATGCCTGCGGCTTTCAAGGGTAGCGAGAGATTCAGCGGAGTCTGGCCGCCGAACTGCACGATCACCCCGACCGGGGCACCGCCGCTGGCCTCGTGTTCGCAAATCTCGAAAACATCCTCCAGCGTCAGCGGTTCGAAGTAGAGACGATCGCTGGTGTCGTAGTCAGTCGACACAGTCTCGGGATTGCAGTTGACCATGATGGTCTCATAACCGTCATCGCGGAGAGCGAAGGCAGCGTGACAGCAGCAGTAATCGAATTCAATTCCCTGCCCGATGCGGTTAGGTCCGCTTCCTAGAATGATGACTTTCTTTTTCTTGGTGGGCGTGGCCTCGTCTTCTTCCTCGTAGGTCGAGTACAGGTAGGGCGTGAAGCTTTCGAATTCAGCGGCGCAGGTGTCGACCCGCTTGTACACTGGCTTGACGCCATGTTTCTTGCGCAGGTGCCGGACTTTTTCCTGCGCGCCTTTGCCGTTGAGTCGCCAAACTCCAGCCAGGCGGCCATCTGAAAATCCCATTCGCTTCGCCTCCCGCAGCACTTCGGTGGGAAGCGATTCCATCGGGTGCTTTTCCAACTCCAGTTGCATATCGTTAATTTCTTTGAGTTGGTAGAGGAACCAGGGATCGATGGACGTCATCTTGGCGATCTGCTTGACCGTGTGTCCTTGGCGCAATGCGTAACGAATGTAGGAGAGGCGCTCGGGATGCGGCGTGACCAGGCGCTGGGTAAGAATTTTAGGCTCAATTTTCTCGGAACCGACTTTCTTGCCGGTATCTAAAGCTCGGACGCCTTTCAACAGCGCTTCTTTAAAGGTGCGTCCGATTGCCATTACCTCGCCGACCGATTTCATCTGCGGTCCGAGACTCTCGTCGGCGCCGGGGAATTTCTCGAACTGCCATTTAGGAATTTTGACGACCACGTAATCGAGTGTAGGTTCGAAGCAAGCTGGAGTTTTGCGAGTAATGTCGTTGGGGATTTCATCCAGCGTGTAACCAACAGCCAGTTTTGCCGCAATCTTCGCGATGGGGAAACCGGTAGCTTTTGAAGCCAGCGCCGAGGAGCGCGAAACGCGTGGGTTCATTTCGATAACGACCATGCGGCCCGACGCCGGATGGATGCCGAACTGAATATTCGACCCGCCAGTTTCGACGCCGATTTCGCGAATGACGGCGATGGAAGCGTCGCGCATCGCTTGATATTCGCGGTCGCTCAAGGTCTGGGCGGGGGCCACAGTGATCGAGTCGCCGGTGTGCACGCCCATGGGATCGAAGTTTTCAATCGAGCAAATGATGATGACGTTGTCCTTGACGTCACGCATTACTTCAAGTTCGTACTCTTTCCAGCCCAGAACGGACTCTTCGATCAGAGCTTCGTGGACCGGCGAAAAGTCGAGACCGCGGGCCAGGACTTCCAGGAGTTCTTCACGGTTGTAGGCGATACCTCCCCCGCTGCCTCCCAGGGTAAAGGAGGGACGGACAATGACCGGAAAGCCGATCTTGCCGGCAAACTCCAAACCGTCTTTTAGATTGTTGACGAGCGCGGATCGCGGAACATCGAGGCCGATCTTCTGCATCGCGTCTTTAAAGAACAGACGGTCTTCGGCCTTCTTGATGGCGCCTACGTTGGCACCAATCAATTTGACGTCATATTTTTCAAGAACTCCGCTGTCAGAAAGTTCGATGGCCAAATTCAGTGCGGTCTGGCCGCCGACGGTGGGCAGCACGGCAAATCCGGCATTGGGAGAAAGTTCCCGCTCTTTACGGATAATTTCTTCAACGTATTCATGAGTGAGCGGCTCGATGTAGGTGCGATCGGCGGACTCCGGATCGGTCATGATGGTGGCCGGGTTCGAATTGGCCAACACGACCTCATAACCTTCGGACTTGAGGGCCTTGCAGGCTTGGGTTCCGGAGTAATCGAACTCGGCCGACTGGCCGATGATGATGGGGCCAGAGCCGAGAATCAGGATCTTGGAGATGTCAGTGCGTTTGGGCATTTAATTTTGCTTCACTTGTGTTTCGTAACAGCAGCTCCCTCGACTCCACGACATGGTTCTTCGAACCATGTCGTTCCGCTCGGATGACAGAGTTCACTTATTCATTCTTCACGGTGCGGCTCAAGCCGCACCCTTTCAAAACCTTCGATTCGCACTGCATCTGAAGCTGCTCTTTCAAACCACTTCAAACCGTCCACCCCTCACCCTTTCCATTCCTCCATCATCTTCACGAAATCCTTGAACAGATAATGCGAGTCATGCGGGCCGGGCGAAGCTTCGGGGTGATACTGCACGGTGAACAATGGAAGGTTTCTGTGCCTCAAGCCTTCGAGCGTATTGTCGTTCAAATCGATGTGGGTGAACTCGACCTCACTCTGCGGGAGCGAATCAGGATCGACCGCGTAATTATGGTTATGGGCGGTGATCTCGACTCTGCCACTGTGCAACTGCTTCACTGGATGATTCCCGCCGTGATGACCGAATTTCAACTTGTAGGTCTTCCCGCCCAACGCAATTCCGGTAAGTTGATGCCCTAAACAAATCCCGAAAATCGGCTGACGGCCCATCAGGCGGCGAATATTGTCGACAGCGTACGTGCAAGGTTCAGGATCACCCGGCCCGTTCGAAAGAAATACGCCATTCGGTTTAAGAGCGAGCACTTCTTCTGCGGTCGTCTCCGCTGGAACCACGGTAACCTTACAGCCTTCTCCGCGCAGTTTGCGGAGGATGTTGTGCTTGATGCCGTAGTCATAAGCAACGACATGGAAGCGCTCAGGAATGTCCTTTACGCCAACAATTTCGTCCGGGAGATGGGAGCGCTCACCGGTTTCCCAGACGTAGGTGTTCTTGGTTGTAACAACTTTCGCGAGGTCGGTGCCGTCCATTTTTGGAAACGAACGGGCTTTGGCGATGAGCTTTTCGACGTCGGTTTCGAGCGTCGAAATCACTCCGCGCATGACTCCGTTGTCGCGGAGGTGGCGGACCAGCGCTCGCGTATCAATCTCAGCCAACACCGGAATTCTGAACTGTTCCAGGTACTCTTCGGCGACCTGCTGGGAGCGCCAGTTGGAACTCACCTTCGAGAACTCGCGCACGATCAGCCCCTCGATATAAGGCCGGGTCGCTTCATTGTCTTCGGGAGTTGTTCCGTAATTGCCGATCTGGGGATTGGTAAGAACTACAATTTGTCCGGCGTAAGAAGGGTCAGTGAAAATTTCCTGGTAGCCGGTAATGGAAGTATTAAAAACGACTTCGCCGTGACATTCGCCTTTGGCGCCGTAGCCTTTGCCTCGGAAGACCCTACCGTCTTCCAGTGCAAGGATCGCTTGCATTCTGACTCCAGAGAGTGGATTTTGTAGATTTTATCAGCGAGAACGCAATTGCGGGAAACGAAATCTGCGGAGGCAAAGAAAAATCTTCATCACTCGTCCGCAGGACAGACGAGCTATCACGGAGCAGAACTCAGCGAACTCTTCCCATCTTGTCCATGGGCCAGTAGCCGAAGACGGCTTTGCCGTAAATATAGGCCTGATTGACGGGCCCGAAATCCCGGCTGTCATTGGAAAGACTGCGATGGTCGCCGAGAACGTAGTAGCTGTCGGCGGGAACGATGATCTCCGCATACGACCGCTCGTCTTCATAGGCCCCGGGGACGTAGTCTTCCTCAAGTACCTTGCCGTTCACGAAGACCCGTCCACCGTCGATTTGAATATGGTCGCCAGCCAAACCGATGACCCGCTTAATGAAACTTTTCGATGGGTCACGCGGGTAGCGGAAGACGACAATATCGCCCCGCTGGATTGGTTCGAGCCGGTACACAAACTTGTTAACGAAGATGCGTTCCTGGTCCTCGAGCGAAGGCATCATGCTGGTGCCTTCAACCTTTACCGGTTGGTAGAGGAAAATGATGATGAAACAGGAAATTGCCAGCGAGATGCCTAAGTCCCGAAGCCAGACCGTCAAGACCATGGAGCGTGAACCTGGAGGCTGAGAGACTACGCCCCCTGAGGTTCCAGACTCGGTAGTTTGCCCCGGCTCTTGCATGCTGAATGAATCGATTCTATACGGTAACGGATGCTTTGACCGAAGCCTTTTGCTGCCTTCCAGCTTTGAATCAATGAATGTTGGCAGGTTGGCTCCGACCTACCTGCTACTAAAGTTTCGGGTTACAATGTAGTGACTGGGGAATCTAGCATGTTCAAACGCGGACTCACACTTTTTTTTCTTTTTCTTTTGACCCTGGCGGTTTCGGCTCCCTTTGTGACCTCCGCGCAGGGCGCGGAAGAAATTCCAGCATTTAACTCCGGACCGCCGGCCAAGGGAACAAAGCTTCCACCCATTCTGACCAAAGATCAGTTATGGGGTGACGACGCCCAGCGACCATATCAGTCTCACGCTTACGAACTGGCTGCAAAAATCCCCGTCCTTCTGCACCAGCAGCCCTGCTATTGCTTCTGCGACCGCATGGGCCACAACAGCCTACATAGCTGTTTTGAAGGAACGCACGGGGCGCGTTGCGCAACCTGTTTAAAGGAGCTCTATTATTCCTATACGGAATACAAGAAGGGTCACACCGCGTCGCAAATCCGCAAAGGTATCATTGCCGGAGAATGGCAGCAGGTTGATCTGGATAAAGCCGCGGCGATCGACTAACGGAACGCCTGGTTGCGCGGTTTGCACATTAGGAAAATTGGCCTAGAATAGCGCCATCTCGAGCGCAATCCAGGATGGGACTCCAAGGTTCCAGAAACACATGAGCAGTTCCATCCAAAGATAAGAGAGAGGATAACTTACGAAAAGCACAGGAAGAGTCTTACAGATGGCACAAAAGCCGACCCCGAAGAAGTCTTTTGCCGACGACCCGCGCTTCTCACAGGCTGTTCAAAACTATGAAGCCGGGCTGCGTGCAATGCAGGAGCACAAGTTCGACAAGGCCAAAGGGTACCTGCAGAAGGTGGTTGTGGGCCCGAGCAAGGAACTGGCTGATCGCGCTGCCGTGCATCTCAGTGCCTGTAACCAGCAGGGTGAGAAGGCGGCTAACCAGTTCAAGGGACCCGAAGAACACTTTGACTACGCAGTGTCGTTGATGAACGTCGGCGACTACGTTGGAGCACGCGAGCACTTCGAGAAGCTCTCGAAGCAGGTGCCAAAAGCCGATTATGTAGCGTACGGACTGGCTGCACTCGACTGCCTTACCGGTCACGTCGAAGATTCCTTGCGCCATTTGGATGAATCGATCCGCTTGAATCCTGCGCTGCGCTTTCAGGCGCGCAATGACTCGGATTTCCAGAACCTGTCGGAAGATCCGCGCTTCACGGAACTGTTGTACCCCGATCCCGGATCGGATTTATCCTCCAGCAGTTTTGATGAGGACCGCTGAGCCAGCCTATGGGCTCTCGCCAACAGCCCGTGGCCGGCGTGACGGAGGACACTGTCACCGCTCTCAAGCCGCTTCGCGTGGTGGCGATTGGTGGTGGTACCGGTTTGTCCACGCTGCTTAAGGGCCTCAAGCAGTACGTAACCGCCCCGGGCGACCGGGAACCCATTGATCCGCTGGCCCCAGCCATCTCCGAACTGTGTGCCATCGTGACAGTTAGCGACGATGGTGGATCAAGTGGGCGTCTGCGGAAAGAACTGAACATGCTCCCGCCGGGAGACATCCGCAACTGCATCGTTGCGCTTTCTCAGGACGAAGCACTTTTATCCCGGCTGTTCCAGCACCGTTTCGTAAAGGGGTCCGGACTTGAGGGGCATAGCTTCGGAAATCTCTTTTTGGCTGCGTTGACTTCTATCACCAGCGACTTTGGAGAGGCGGTTCGACTCTCTTCGGAGATTCTTCTGACGCGTGGCCATATCTATCCAGCCACAACTTCGAACATTGAACTGGAAGCGCTGATGGACGACGGTACCCGAGTTCGTGGAGAAACAAAAATCACCGCGAGCAAGGGACGGATCAAGGAACTCTGCCTGGTTCCGCATGATGTGCAACCGCTCCCCGAGACTCTGGATGCGATCGCCCGCGCCGATCTGATCACCATGGGGCCGGGATCGCTGTTTACCAGCCTCATCCCTAACCTTTTAGTGCAGGGCATTGCACACGCGATCGCGGATTCGCGAGCTACGAAGATTTACGTTTGCAACCTGATGACTCAGGCCAATGAGAGTCTGGGCCGCACAGCGGCGGATCATATTCGCGCTCTGAACGACCACGCGCAAAAACGGATCTTCGACTTCGCACTGATCAATGACAAGCCAGCGTCGGAAGAACTGAAAGCCAAGTACGCCCTCGAAGGCTCGGCTCAGGTAGTGGTCGATGTTGAGGCGATTCGGGACTTAGGAGTCATGCCCGTCTTGGGTGACTATCTGGACGAAGGCGAAGTGGCGCGTCACGCGACCGACCGCATTGCCCGGGATCTGCTACGGCTAGCGAGCGATGTCGCCCGCCAGGATGCGACGGCGTCTAGGTCATAAGCTAACTTCCGTGACGGTTTGGGTCTTGCCGGTATGCTATTTCCACGGGCGGCGCGGTATATTGGCTTGAATGCCAAAAGCCAAACAAACTTCCTCCAACAATAAGTTCCGCCGAGTTGCCATCGTCATCATGGCAGCAGGCAAAGGCACTCGCCTGAAATCCAAACATCCAAAGGTCCTGCATGAAGTGGGCGGAAAGCCGTTGCTGGCACATGTGATCGCCGCCGCGAGCCAAGTCGCGCCGGCTCAGGATGTGTACGCCATCATTGGGCACGAGGCGGAGCAGGTGCGCACCGCCGTTTCCCATACAGGCGTGAACTTTGTTTTGCAGAAAGAACAACGCGGAACCGGACATGCCTTGATGGCTGCCCGCGAGGCTCTGGCGCCATATGACACCGTGATCGTGCTGTCCGGCGATGCTCCGCTGATCACCGTCGAGACGATTCAACGACTCGGTGAATTTCATTCTGCAAAACACCCAGCCATGACGATTCTCACCGCTCGCTTGCAGAATCCCACGGGATACGGGCGGGTGATTCGCAAGAGTGCCAAGAGTGACGATGTAGTCCGGATTGTGGAAGAGAAGGCTGCCACTGCGACCCAAAAGAAAATCAACGAAATCAACTCCGGATTCTACGCATTCTCAGTTCCGCAGCTTTACAAATTCATCGACAAACTGAGTACCGACAATGCGCACGGAGAGTTTTATCTAACCGATATGGCGGCTCTCTTTCAAAAGGCGAAACAACCGGTAGTCGCATTGCAGGCGAGCAACCCACAAGAGATTGTGGGCGGAAACACCCGCGCGGATCTGGTTGAGATCGATCAGTACATGCGTATGAACAAGTGTCAGGAACTGATGGCGGCTGGCGTAACGATTTTCTATCCTCAGACATGCGTGATCGATACGGGAGTTCAGATTGGGGCTGACACGGTCATCGAGCCATTCGTTCAGCTACTCGGAGACACCCGGATCGGCGGCGACTGCCGGATTCGTTCTTACAGTGTGATTCGCAATTCGGTGATAGGGGACGGAGTGTTGGTCCGTCCAGGGTGCATTATGGAAGAAGCCCGGGTAGGACCCAAGGCGTTGCTGGGACCGTATTCGCATCTTCGCCCGGGAAGCGAGATCGGAGAAGGCGCTCACGTAGGAAATTTTGTCGAGACGAAGAAAGTTCGCATGGGGAAAGGTTCGAAGGCCAATCACCTGACGTACCTTGGCGACGCTGAAATCGGCGAAGGAGTAAACATTGGTGCGGGGACGATCACGTGCAATTACGATGGCACCCACAAGCACACCACTGTGATTGAAGACGGCGTCTTTGTAGGCAGCGATTCGACCCTGGTGGCTCCTGTGCGCATCAGCAAGAACGCCTATGTCGCTGCGGCCTCGTGCATCACCGACGATGTTCCCGAAGACTCCCTGGCCTTGGGACGGGCCCGGCAGATCGTGAAAGAAGGTTGGGTCAAAGAAAAGAAGGCACAGCGAGCGCAAGCCGCGAAGTCAAAATAATCAAGCGTGGCCAGCGCTAGTCAGGGCAACAATAGCATCGTCGAACGTAGGAAATATAAGGAACAGCGATTCCATTTTGGTGATTTCAAAAAGCTTCAGTACACGGTCATTGACGCCGCTCAAAGCCACCCGCTGTCCCGCCTTCTGCCGTGAAACATAGGCGCTTACCAGAGATCCCAGGCCGGAAGAATCCACGTAAGGGACATCCGTTAAATCCAGAATCATGGTCTGGAAACGCTCCTCGCGCCGCACCGCGTTTTGAAATGGCTGCAGATTCTCATAGGTCAGCGGTCCGCGGAGAAAAAGGATTCCCGGCCCACTGCTCTCTCCCAGGCGTTCGATTTCCAAAGGCTCAGACATGCTGGCAAATTCTAGAGGAGTACGGGATGTCAGGCAAGCGGCCAATTCAATCCAGTAACCGCTTTACTTCTTACGCTGGCGGATGCGCAATTCGAAACTAACCACACCGTTATAGTCGCGAATGCCTAACAGCGAGACGTTGCGGGTAAAGTTGTACTCCCCTTGGATGATCTGCTGCGAGGTCTGCGCGACGTTGGTGCTGTAGGTGATGGTTAGATTGTCTTTCACCTGCTGCTCGATGGTCACGGCGGGAGCTGAAGTGGTAGGCGACGTTTCCGTATTCAAACCCTGGGGATCGACCTTGATATGGCTGATGCCGAATAAACTGCGGGCGCGGGAACTGAGCGCCGAATTTAGGGCTTCAGCGAGGGCTGCGCTGGAGGCTTGTTGGGTGAAGTTCTGCTGCCCGGAGGATTGCAATTGGGCGGACTGTTCCTGGGTCTGTCCTAGCGCCAGCAGGCTGATGATGTCCGAACTGGGGAGCGGCGGTTCCGAGTGGTAAGTCAAATTGAGCTTATCGAAAGCGCCATTGAGATTGACGGTAATGTCGTATTCGCGAACGTGGGTCGAAGCCTGCAGATCGAGAACCGGGGTTGTGGTCACGGGATTGGTGAACGTGACTTCCCCGCGCTCCATTCGATATTTCTGGCCGTTAAAATAAATCTGCCCCTCAATCACGTCGGCCCTTCCCAGTAAAACAGGCTTTGCAGCAGTACCGCGGAGATGCAAGTCGGCATCGCCGGAGAGGCGGAGCGCTGCAGTCTGCATTTGCAATTCGGGCAAGGTGACGATATGAACATCCATGCGGATGCGATTCAGCAGAGGATTGGTTTGAGGAAGAGCGGTGCTCTGTGCGCTGCTGGCCAGGTATCCTCCGAAATCAAAACCCGGCGTGACCGCCAGCTTGGTGATGGTGGCGTCGCCGGAGAGCGTGCTAGAGGATGAAGTGCCGGCAAAACGCAGGTCGGCATTCGTTACTGAGCTTACGCCGGGAGGGTAGCGTAGACGAACATCCTGCCCTTGCAATGTCAGATCGAAATTCAGCTGACGATTATAGAGAGATGCATATCCGCCGAAATTGACCGCCCCGCCGCCTACGTGACCGGTCATACTCTCGATCTGGAGCCGATTTTGAGTGAAGACCAAAGAGCCGTTCATTCCACTTAGAGAACTGGGCAATTCGGCGTAGGCAACAGACGCGTCCTTGACTTGTAGTCTGCCCTCGATCGACGGACTTGCCAGCGTGCCGCGTGCCTGAACGTCAACCGCAACCGTGCCGGATGTTGTGAAATCGGGATTAAAGCTCTCGATGAGTCGCAAGCTAGCTTCGCCAGAAGCTCGCAGGTTAAGCTGGCGATCATCGTTCAGGCGAATGGTTCCGTCGGCGGAAATGTCAGTTCCCTGCCCTACGAGCCGGAACTGCTGGATCTGTAGCACGTCGTCCGCGATCGCGAAGCGTACGGGTCCGTTATTTCGAACCTGAATATGTTCCACGTCGGCGTACAGATCCGTAAGGTTGCCCGCAAGCCTAAGCTCACTGGGCTGGCGAAGAGGTCCGATAAGTTCCAGGTCTCCAGCGGTTGCCGAGTGGCCAGTGACTCGGCCTTTCATATAGGTTCGTAGCAGCGAATCCACATCAAGATGGCTGAAATGAAGTTTTATGTCCGCAGGCCAAAGGTCACGGAGACGTACGTCACCGTCAAGGCTGAGTTCAGCTTCCTTGAATTCCGACTTCCCAGTGAGATGCATGTCGGAACCGTGGGTAACGGCGTTAATCGTATAGTCTCCGGCCAATTCACGATCAAACGTAAGCCCGCGGAAGTGCAACTCGGCATTGAACGCGGGCGCCTCGACTGTTCCTTCACCCGAGGCATGAAGGTCAAGCTTCCCTTCGACAGCTACTCGGGTCTTCTGAACGTCCGAAAAAGTCGCCAGATCGAACCCAGTCCCGCTCGCTGAGAACCGAAAGCCGTGAGTGGATAGATTGTAGGAACCGGATCCAGTGACAGGTGTTTTCGCGTAGGTCATCCGAACATCGGTCAGGGTGATCTCTTCGCCAACAAATTCCAGCCGAGAGTCTACCTGGGGGATGGACTGACCGCGGATAGTGGCATCAGCCACTTGAATATGAGCAGCGCCCTTCGGCATCGACCGGGTCCCATTGGCCTGAAGAGAAAAGCTGGCTGTCCCGGTTGCGGGATAGCGATAACCCGAGAGAGCCAGAATCTCTGCGATTTGCGCCCTCTGAACGTTGAGACGGGCTGTGAACGGACTATTGTCGAGAAGTTGCCGATTCTGCAATCCGATACTCAAATCGAAAGTCACGGTGGTATCCCCGTGCCGAAGCGTACCGTTGTGAGCGGCGAATCCGTAGGGAGAGAGACCAACGTCAGCAACCAGCGAATCCCAGCGAAGCTGATGAGCCGAACGGTGGGAGTTTGCCGGGAGGAGGAAATCGAAATCCTGCGATTCTACTTTCCCCGCAAATTGAATCGCAGAGAGCTTGCCGGTTGCGGTTCCGTCAAACGAAGCCTTCCCCTGCAGGTTTATCGGGAGGGGTTCGCGATATCCGAGGGCAGAGAGTACCGGCTGCCATTCCGCAAGATCCGTCGTGTGAACCACGACGTGCATTGCCGTTCGGGAAGAGAGAAATCCGTCGGCACGAACTTGTGTTGACCGGGTGGCAGCAGTGAACTCTTTGACCTCCAGCTCGTCCGCTGCATTCCGGTAAATCGCTCGGGCTTGGCCGGAAACCGGCAATTGACCCGCCGGCAGTCGAACCGGCGCCACGACTTGCGCGACAATCTCGGTCTCGGCATTGCGCGGCGAGCCTTTCCACCGCGTTTCCAGAGTTCCATCCGTGCTGCCCGCCAGTTTCAATCGATCCAGGGGACGTGCGGCCGAGGCCAGCGCTGAGGCGATTTCGCTCAACGCAATACCTTTCACTCGGAGGCTGATGGAGCCTTTTTGCTCTGAGGTTCGTTTGACGATTGTGGCGGCCGGCGCCGGGCTTTGCCAGTTGATTAAGTCGGCTTGTCCGGTGATGTCCCCGCCGAGTGCTTTGATCTGGATCTGTGTGAGTGTTAGTCGCTCGTTCGAAATTGCAAAACTGGTATCCAACCTGCTGCTTCGAACGGCTACGTCCTTATACCGCCAATCCAGATCGTTGATGGATACTTTTCCGCTCGAAGAAAAGTTCCCCGTGCTCCACGATCCGTTTCCAGCGACCTGCAGCAGACCCCGCCGCAAATCCGTCTGATGCAGAACGCCGCCAGCTTCTGTAAGGTCAATGCTGGCTGTATAACTTCCGTCCAGTTTAGGTCTGCGAAAATCTACGAGATGACCTCGTCCTTCCAGCTTCGTTTTGCCGGAGGTCGCTTCCATCCGGCTGAACTCGAGACTGTTCTCTCCCAGCAGAAAGTGAGTCTTTACCATCCAGGCGACAGGCCGAAAATCCTGGTAGCGGGTATTCACCTTGCCCAGTAGAAGGTCGCCCTCGTACCGGCGATGCAGATATGAGTAATCGGCGCTGACGTAAATGTCATTGGCGTTGAAATCCAGCGGGATCGCTTGCTGGTTGAGTAAGAAGTTCCCATTTCGCGCCTCCAGTCGGCCTATAGACAGAGAGAAGAGCTGTTCCACCGGAGTCTTGTCAGACCTCGCCTGCGGCTGAGGCTGGTTGGTGGAACCGTCCGGGTAAGCGATGATGTGAATGACTGGCCGCTCCAGAATGAGCGAACTGAAACCGAACTCCGCCCCTAACACAGAAATCAACTTTACTTCAGCGACCAACCGGTCCACGTGAGCGTATGGAAGCTCGTCAGCTGACTCCTTACCGTGGATGGTGAGATTGCGAACTTCGACCTGAAAACGGAATGGGATGGTATGAAAGCTGCCGAGGTCGACCCTGCCGCCAGTTATGTGTTCCAACTCCGCCACCAGGCGGCGGTGCACCATGCGTTGGAAAGATTCAGTGGTGGTGTACCAGACCAGAAGTCCGAGAGCCAGAAAATTAGCGGCCAAAAAGATGAGCAGGTATCTCCAGAACCGTCGCCGACGCGGCGCC
The DNA here is from genome assembly GCA_963708575.1 of uncultured Acidobacteriaceae bacterium. Lineage (GTDB taxonomy): Bacteria > Acidobacteriota > Terriglobia > Terriglobales > Acidobacteriaceae > DASVWZ01. Next base: position 1,410,003 of record CAVPTB010000007.1, on the reverse strand, counting down.
GCGCCGGGCTCGCTCATCGCAACTCGCCTCCAGAATCGGTCGACTCGGAAGTTCGGATCTCACTGCCTGACCGCAGGTTTTGCAGCCATGCTACGAGCAACTCGTTAACTTTTTGCTGGGTGAGCAGTTCTTTGATTTGAGGAGTCACTTGGGCGAGCGGCACTTCTTGTGCTCCGGACTGTCGAAGCTGTGGCAGAAGCTCCTGGTTGTAATAGCTTTCGATGCTCTTGGAATCGATGCTGATATTGGGCCGCAAATGGAAGTCAACCAGCCGCATCAAGTCGATTTCCAACGCAATGTGCTGCCTAACATTAGCCTCTGTAAAACCGTATTGGGATAAGACCACATCCCAACCGCTCTGGGTGGCCGCCTCAGGATAGCGTTTGCGGATTTCCTGGATTCGTGAAGAAACTTCGTTATCGGTGGCGTGCTGGAAATCTGCGGCGTGCATCTGTTCGCGCAGTAATTCCTGGTCAATCAAATGATCGAGGGCAGACTTGCGTTCATCAGCGCCCAAGGATTCAGGTGAGCGACCATCCACAAAGGCCTGGAAACGTAGAGAATCCTCCCAGTCGCTTTGTAGGATGATTTGACCATTGACCGAGGCGACGATACGGTCCACGATGTCGCCTGCACGGGCGATCCGTGGGGCCAGCGTCGCGAGCAGAGCGAATAGGATGGCGGTAAAACGTCGGTTCATCAGAAGCTTTGTCCGATACTAAAATAAACGTTGAAATGACTGAGATGCTGCGGTACGAAAGTGTTTACCTGTTGGCCAGTGCTGCTGGTGGTCGTTTGGACACTCGGAAACGCTGGCGGATTTAAATTGTACCCGAAATCAAAGCGCACTGGGCCAATCGGAGTCTTGTAACGCACTCCCACTCCCACCGCGTGGTCTACATAGCTATAGTCGCACTGGCTGGCCGTACTCTGCTGAAGGCAGAGTTGCGGATCTTTCTGTTTCCAACGAAGTAAATTGTTCAACATACTTCGGCCGTCCGTGAACACGTTTCCAGCATCCTCGAAAATCGCGAAACTGATGTTGTCCTGAAAGAACGGCAACGGCGTCGGGGGAAAACGCAGCTCGAGATTATTCAGAAACAGGGCGCTGCCGCCTAAAGGGAATCCCGTGACAGGATCACGGGGCCCAGCTTGATTTAACCCGAAACCGCGATGGGAGTTGCCGCCGCCGGAGAAAAAGCGTTCGGCGAGAGGAATGATATTGTCGCCGGGGCAATTCGTCGAAGTCAGATCCGGACAACTTTGTCCAGGAGGCAGAATCACCGTGTTCCCGAAGGTGCTCTCCACCCCCACCGTCAGTGACCGGGCAAATACGAATTTTTTGTCGCTGGGACGGTTCTTGCCGAAGGCATGATATGTGGAATTTTTGATCAGGAGCCGGCTGAAATCAGCCTCTGAGCCAAAGTAACTGGCTGCGACCCCGGCGTCTACAGTGGTGTAGCTGCCTTTGGTGCTTTCCAGATCGTTGTCTCGTTTGTTGCGGATGTAACTGAATCCCGGTTCGCCTACCCGCACCGGGAGGGACAACAGCGGGATTTCTGCCGCGCTGATTTCGATATTGCTCGCTTTCACCAGCCGGTAGGTGAAGCGGTAGTCCATCGTGCTGGCCTTGCTTATTGTCTGCTCCGCTTGTACCGATCCCTCCAACCGTTGCGAGGTGAAAGTCGTGACATCCAGGGTGTTGTCATAGAACGCTGTGAATGACAGCTTCCAATCGGGACTGTTAAACCACCGGGGAGCGTTGTAGCTGATCAACCCGCGCTGTTGCAGGCTGCCTACGTCTGCCTTGAAGGTAATGGTGTGGTCGCGTCCGCGGAAATTGAGCCGTGTGATATCGAGCGAGACTCTGGGGCTGACGCCGGTTTGGCCTCGCGCCTGGTTCGTGCCCACAGCGGACGGTTGACCTGTCTGAAATTCGAAGCCAAAGCCGTAATTAAAGGTGTAACGCTTGGCTTCTTGCATGCTCACTAGAACGTCTTTTTGCGGCTCGATCCCCGAAGGATTCTGTACCGCTGTATCAACCTGGCTAAAGATTCCCAAGTCGTAGAGTCGGCGTTGCGTATCCAGCATATCGATTTGGCTCAGGGGATCTCCCGTTTTCACCTGCAATTCGCGATTCACGACAAATGTTTTGGTGTAGTGCAAGCCGGACACGTAGACATGATCAGCGAAAACCTGGTCACCTTCATGAATGGAGAATGTGACTTCCATCCGGTGACTCTGTCCTTCGACAGGTTTCGCCTCAGCTTCAAAGCTGGCATTCGGAAATCCGTGGTTGAAGTAATAGTTGAGAAGGTTGTCCCGATCCTGCGCAATCGTGGATTCCGAGAAGGGCTGACCCTCGGCAGTGTTGAGGAGAGAACGCAAGACATCGCCGGAGAACGACCGGTTCCCTTCCAAATGAAATGCGCCAACCAAAGTCTGGGGGCCCTCTTGTATCTCGATTTCAACGCCGAGCGAATTCTCCTTTCCTCCAAAATTATCGATCACGTTATTCGTGACCTTGACCTCTTGAAATCCGTTGGCCTTATAAAGCTGTTCGAAGCCGCGAATATCGTTGCTTAGAAGAGCCTGGCTAAACTTGCCATTTTCAAAGAGGCGTCCCGCGCCCTGTATTCGCATGCGGCTGCGTAAATCTACCGTAGAGAAATACTTGTTTCCCTTGATCTCAATCTTTGCGAGCTTGTGTCGAGACCCAGGATCGATCCCGTAAATGACCTGAAGATCGCGACCATTTTCCGCAGTGTGCTTGCGCACACTAACTTTAGCTTCAAAGTAACCGCGACCTTGGAGATAGTTCAGCAGATTGCGGCGGCCCTCGTTCAGCAAATCCTCATCCGCGGCGTTCTCCTCAAACACCGGAACATTGGCCTGCAACACGCTCCGGCGTATCCGGAAGCCTTCTGCCAAAATCTCCACCTTCGGGCCAGGCTGGACGTCGAAGTTATAGTCCACGGTGTTAGTTAAACTGCGGTAGAGTTTACTGGTTATGGAGACCTGCGCGAGCAGGCGGTTCTGCTTCTGATATTTCTTTCTCAACCGATCGAGTGCGCTGCTCACCTTTTGCACGGAGACGGGATCGCCCGAATGGAGTTTCGCGATGTCCCGGATCTGATGGGGGGTATATCTGGGATCGCCGCTCACGGTGATCTGGCCAACCTTGGCCAGCGGGCCAGGATGAATCACGAACACAATTGAGATTTGCTGCCGGTCAGGATCGGACTGTTCTTCGGTTTCGATGGCGGCCCGATAGTAGCCGTTTTCCTGCATAAGCTCTTTGATACTCACCAGAGCACGATCGAGGCGGTCACGGTTGAATAACTCTCCCAGTTGCAGTTTCGAAGCGTTCACCACCTGGCCCTTGGTGGGGCGATTGGCATTGCCCACTACATCGATGGATGCGAGGAAATAATTTGGCTGAGTATCAAATGACAGGACCACCTGGCTGTCGGGAGTGCGTTCAACCTCAGCGGTGATGTCGGCGAATCTCCCGGTGGCATACAGTTTCTGAATGCTCTGGCGAACCAGTTCGCGATCAAACGGCTTCCCCGGTTGCTGAGGGGCAAGCTTAACGAGCCGCGACTTCTCTTGCTCAGAAGATATTTTCGGAAAATCGATGCTCTTGACGGTGAGTCCGTCGTAAGGAGAGGCGCCTGTGCGGCTTGAAGAATCCTGGACCGCGGATCTGGGGGCACCGGTTGATTCGACTTTCGGCGGGGACGAGGCGGCTTCAGACACCGGAGCAAATACCACTGCTCCGAGCGCCAATGACGCCAGCGATACACGCAGACCTCCCCTTAAACCCAAAGCGTCTCCTCAACGCGGATGTTCCAGATTACCAAGTTCGATGAAGGCGTCTGCTGTCAGTGTTGTATTTAACCGTTGTTGCGCCGAATCGGCTCGTCTGCTGCACCCTTCCCCAATATCGTTACGCGGATCCGGCACAGCAATCGAACCGGCTCCTATAATAAAGGTTTGCGCGTGGGAGGACGATGACGCCTTTGGAACTCGACGACCGATATTCGCGGCAGATCTTGTTTAAAGGGATTGGCGCCGAAGGCCAACGAAGGCTCGGGGTTTCGTCCGTGGCAATAGTTGGTTGCGGAGCGACGGGCTCGGCTCTAGCTTCGCTCCTGGCGCGGGCCGGCGTCGGTAGCATCCGAATCATCGATCGGGACTACGTCGAGCCCAGCAATCTGCAACGGCAATCTCTTTTTGATGAGGCTGATGCCGCAGAGTCAGTGCCGAAGGCCATTGCCGCCGCCCGCAGAATCGCCGCTTTCAACTCACAGATTGTGGTCGATCCTCGAGTGGCTGATCTCATTCCCGGCAATATCGCCGAACTTCTGGAGGGATCCGATTTAGTCCTTGATGGAACCGACAATTTCGAGACTCGATACTTGATCAACGACTATGCGGTAAAAAACTCCGTACCTTGGATTTACACCGCCGCTGTTGGTAGTTACGGTGTAACTCTGAATGTTTTGCCTGGCCGAACGGCTTGTTTGGCTTGCATCTTCCCCGAACTGCCGCAAGGCACATTTGAAACCTGCGAGACCGCAGGAATTCTGAATTCCGCGGTCAACGTGGCCGCCTCGATTGCCGCCACTGAAACACTGAAAATTCTGGTGGACGCAGGAAACCAGGTTCGACGGACGCTTTTGTCATTCGATGTGTGGTGGAATGATCGAGCGGAGATCGCCACGGACACTCCTCGACCGGATTGCCGGGTATGCGGTGCGCATGAATTTGCACACTTGGCGGGCGAAGGCCGCCCCCACATCACACTCTGCGGCCGCAACTCCGTGCAAATTCATGAGCGCCACCGGCCGGTTGACTTTGCCGAAATGTCGACCCGCCTAGGCCCACATGGCGCGGTCCGACACAACGACTTCGTGTTGAAGTTTTGGCACGAACCCTATGAAATGACACTGTTCCCCGACGGCCGGGCCATTATCAAGGGCACGACTGATACGGCGGTAGCTCGTAGCCTGTATGCCAGGTTTGTCGGCTCCTGAAATCAATGCCCTCCAAAAGCCGCGCCAGTAGCCGCATTTCAGGTGTATGATGCTGGGCAGCAGGGTTCCCGGCGGCTGCGCCTTGGCTGCAATCCCAGGATGAACCCGATATTGACTTGACGTTCTGTGGAGGATGTATGCGTCTTCTGAGTGTTGTGTGCATGTTACTTTTGCTTTCCGGATTGGCCGCAGCCCAAGCTACTGTTATCGGCGGAACCGCCAGCAGTTGGGCTCCCGCCTATGGTCCTTACGGTGTGGCCTATGTTCCTCTCGTGACTACCCCTTCCGTCACTCTCTCTGCAACCGCGAACTCTTCAGTTGGCGCTAGCAGCAGTGCGTTCGGCTTGGTGGCTGGAGCAACGAATTCCACTTTGTCGATTCCTTCGCAGTCGCCCGAGGGCGTCTACACGACGCCGGTATGGTATCCGTCCACGCAAGCCGAGTTGGGTGGCGGATTGCCAACCGTGGCGGAGCACGAACCCCGTCATGGCCATGGAATGGGGCAGGCCTTCGATTTCGGAGTTTCGAACGAAGGGCGAGGAATCGCGACCACCGTTGCCAGCGCTGGACACGGGAACAAAGCCAGCCGCACTTACACGAACACCGACATCGATCAGGTCAATCAGACCAACGGAACGGTGAAGTACGGTGGGAAGACCGAGCATATCTAGCTTGGGTTGAAGTGAAAGACTAAGAAAAGCGGCCCCGTTTCAGGCCGCTTTTTTGTTATGGAATATTCGAGGGTAGCTTCTTCGAGCCTACGGTGTCCGAACATAGCCGTGATAAACGCTGCCTGAATCGCTCAGATACCCCGTAATCTCACCGGACGTGTTAATCGTATAAGCATCGGTTCCCTGACCCAATCCAGTGCCCGCTCCCGGAGCGTCGAAGGTGGTTATCTTGCCGGTGGTGGCACGTACGAAACCGTGACCTACGGTGCCTGAGTCGAGATAGGCGCCGGTAATCACCCCTGCCGTATTGATGCTGTACGCGACTGTTCCCTGTCCCTTGCTTGTGCCTGCGCCCGGAGCTTCGAATGATGTCGTTTTGCCGCTTGTGGCACGCACGAAGCTGTGACGAACGCCCCCGGAGTTCAGGTACTGGCCTACGATGACCCCGGCATTATTGAGTCCTTCAGGGACGGTTCCCTGATTGATACCAGTTCCCGCGCCCTTAACGTCGAAAGTAGTGATTGTGCCGTCGCTGGCCCGTACGAAACCGTGGTGCACGGTGCCGGAGTCAAAGTACTGACCCGTAATCACCCCCGCCTTATTGATAGCGTAAGCGTCGGTTCCTTGACCGTTGCCAGTTCCCGCGCCCGGAGCGTTGAAGGTAGTTATTGTACCGTCCGCGGCGCGTACAAAACCATGATGCACACCACCGGCGTCGATGTAATATCCCGCAATGTCCCCAGCCGGGTCGATGGCTCTGCCGGTCGTGCCCTGATTGATACCGGTGCCTGCGCCTTTAACGTTAAACGTCGTTATCTTGCCGCTGGTGGCGCGAACAAAGCCGTGGGACACGCCGCTGGCGTCAATGTAATATCCAGCGATCACTCCTGCTGCATTGATGGCTCTGCCGGCGGTCCCTTGACCGATCCCAGTTCCTGCACCCTTGACGTTGAATTCCGTTATCTTGCCGCTGCTGGTGCGCTCGAAGCCGTGACCCACGGTGCCAGAATCCAGATAGGCTCCCGCGACCACCCCCGCTGTATTGTTGGCAAAGGCGACGGTGCCCTGATTAGCGCCGGTGCCCGCTCCCGGAGCATCGAACGTGGTGATGGTTTGTGCCGACGCCGCAATAGCGACCGCACCGAGTAGACCCACAAAAAACAGCCCTAGACCTTGCAATACTTTAACCAACGTTTGATCTCCTTTTGCATCCCAAGACAGGCTGGTATTGTCCCCTCCATTCTGGACTCCGTCAACGTGAAAGAGTTTTCAGTTACCAGCAAAATTGTTTCTGCAATCGCTGGCCTATCCTCGTCCGCCGGTGACGGTGTCGAAGTCAATATGTTCCTGAACGATTCGTAAGAGAACCATACGGCCGTTTAGTTTGAATTGGAGGATCCCGCCGCGGTCAAGCATCGAATACGACTTTCCCGCAGAAAAGTTCTGACAGTCCATTGCACAGTTCACCACATAGGTCTGGTTCAGGCGGTGGAGTGTCATCGTGTTTTTGATGGTGTCGATTTGGATGACTTGAAACTGCGGCTGTAGCGCGAGAACTAATTGGTCGCGCCCACCACGATGCCACCAAAGGAGAAGTACTACGATCGCAAGCGCCCCGAATGCAACCAGGAGCCAGCCACGTTTCACGGTTGGGAATTTGGGTGCGATCGAATTCTCCAGGAATCCTTGAGAATGAGAGTATCTGGTGAGGCGGCATTCTTGCCAATATGCACCGGTCAGCAAGCCTTCTAGCTCTCCCCGGATGAGAATTAAAGAGGAACTTCTTGACACAGTAGAAGAGCGTGTTTTGAGTTGCCAGGTCCGTGGTGCCTGGGCTGACACTCATCGCTGCAAGAGTTCTTCCAGGGTTTCGAAGAATCCAGGATAAGAAATTCCAGCAACGTCCGAACCGCGAATGATCGTCTCCCCCTCGGCACGTAGACCGGCAACCGCAAACGCCATAGCGATACGATGATCGCCGAATGAATCGATCTCGGCACCGTGGAGCATTTGGCCGCCGGGGATTTTCAGGCCATCCTCTTTTTCTTCTACGGTAGCTCCCATGGCTCGAAGATTGGAGGCGACGGCAGCGATGCGGTCGGATTCTTTAACCCGCAATTCACGCGCATCCCGAATCTCAATCCCGTCAGTCGTGTAGGGAGCAATCGCGGCCAGCACCGGAATCTCGTCGATCAGCGCCGCACTATCCGCTGCCGCAAGTGTCAGACCTTTCAGATTGCCGCCTCGCACTTGAACAGTCCCCACCAGTTCTCCGTGTTTCTCTTCCAACTGAGACACGGAGATACCGACGCCCATGGCGATGAGTAGGTCGAGCAGGCGCGAGCGCGTGGGATTCATCAACACATCCGCGATGGTCAGTTGAGATTCAGGGAACATCGCCGCTGCACACCAAAAGAACGCCGCGCTGGAAGCATCCCCAGGAACGGTGGCTTCAATGGCTCGTAAGGGCTGTCCGCCTCGTATGCTGGCGGTGAGGCCTTCCTGGTTGACTTCAGCTCCGAAAGCCCGCAAAGCAATTTCACCGTGATCCCTGGTACGAAGCGGTTCGGTGACGCTCGTTTCCCCGTCGGCGAAGAGTCCCGCAAACAACAATGCAGACTTCACCTGCGCGCTCGCCACAGGCATCTGGTAGGCGATCGCTTTCAGCCACGCACCGGTAATCTTCAGCGGAGGTTTGCCTCCCGCCCCGGATTCGATCCTGGCACCCATCTCTCCGAGGGGAGTTATAATTCGCGCCATCGGCCGTCGAGAGAGAGATTCATCTCCGACCAGTTGAGAAGAGAAATCTTGTCCAGCCAGGATGCCGCTCAGCATACGCATGGTAGAGCCGGAATTCCCGCAGTCAAGCGACCGCTGGGGGGCGACGAGCTTTGCTCCCCTGCCTTGAATCACAACTCGGCCTTGTTCGCGCTCCCAGGTCACGCCGAGCGTGCGCAAACAGGTCAGAGTGCTGCTGCAATCGGCACCGGCAGAAAAATTCTCTAGCGTAGTCGTTCCTTCGGCGATGGCTCCAAGCATGGCGTAACGATGTGAGATTGATTTATCGCCCGGCAGACGCACCGATCCCATCAAGTTACGCGCAGGACTAATGATGGCTCTGGATTCACTGTGCACGGGCTGAGTTAGAAGATTATCAGAGAGGATCCAAGCCGCGTCAGAGTGACGCAGGAAAGGCGGCAACCAGCGGCGACTTTCAATAGTTAAGGCTCAGGCTGGGATCTTATTCTCGAATTTCGCTTCCTCGAGAATCTCGGCCGGGATTTCTTGTAGGGCAAGTTGGAATTCGAATGTGGGCGGTTCGCTGCTGTGGCCCCACCGGTTGACATCCCAATGAGCACGGACAAATCTGATATCGGACGAGGTTCGCAGGTCCAGTAACAAAGGCTGCTCACCGCGATAAAACTTCTGCGGAAAGCTTACGATCGGCTTGGCGCCCCAAGCCGCGCCGTCGGGCGACACGAAAATCCGAACATCCAAAGATTCCTGTTCAATGATTCTGGTAATTTCCAGGCTGAGTAGAAAGACGCGAGTTCGCGCGGCGCTGATGTCCACAGCTTCTCCATCGCCTTTGGCGTGAACAAGGGTGTTTGCCGCAACTAAAAAAGTATCGACCATGACCGGGCGATTCTACCAAACCACAGCCTGAGGATTCTGTGAGTATTAGGCTCCGCTGAGCCGGTCAGTGAATTGCCGCAAGATGTTGCCCACCTCGACCGGCTGCTCCCACGGAGAGTAGTGCCCAGCGCGAGCGATTACCTTGAGATCGCTGCCGGGAATATGTTTGCGCATGGCTTCCGCTTCAGCGACGCCGGTCATCGCGTCATCCTCCCCAGTGATGAATAGCACGGGGACGTTGATGGTCTTGAGAATCTCCCCAGAGTCGGGTCGCTCAGCCATTCCGCGTTGTACCTCCGCCACATCTCCGGGAGACATCTTGCGCATCATCTGCAATGCGCCGTTGACGAGATCAGGCCGTGTCCGACGCGTGGTTTCACTAAGGACCTTGGTGATCATGCTTTCAAAAAACGGCTCTGTCCCGCGTTCGAGCACGTCCGCAGCAGCCTGCAAGCGAGCAGCGCGCGCGTCCGGACTGTCTGCTTGTGCTTTGGTATTGCACAAAACAAGTCCCGCTACACGTCCTCGAAATCGTTTCCAAAATTCGAATAGCGCATATCCCCCGATGGACACGCCTACGCACAGCGAGCGTCCCACGCCTTCCGCATCGAGAACCCGCCCCAGATCCACAGCGTGCTTGTCCATGGTTGCCGGTCCCTCGCCAACACCGGAATCGCCATGCCCTCGCAGATCGGGCAGGATTACCCGATAACGTGTCAGCAAGGCTTGCGCAGCAGGCTTCCATAGGTCGCGATTAGCAGGGAATGGATGAAGTAACAGCACCGGAGCGCCGCTGCCCAAAACCTCGTACGCTATCTCAGCATCGCCGCTTCGGATGAGACCCATCGCACCGATTTAAACATACTGACCGTAATCACAGAAAATTCTCTTCCATAAATGGTTGCCTGCGAACTTCAAACTACCGTCTCATTTGCTGTTTAGCGCTTTCTGACAGGAATACAAGGGCTTTAGCGATGGCAAGGCTCGAGCAACTCGGTTCCCCGCAACATCTCTCTAACCACCGCGTTTGTATACATGAGAGAAACTTGGCTACAAAGTGCGCTGGCGAAGTCGTCAGTGATTGCGGAATCGGGAAGCCAGGCTCCGCAGAAGAAAAGGAAAACTATGAATATAAAAATCGGCATTCGTTTACTGCTACTGGCTTTGGTAGTAACAGCTATGGCTGCGGCAGCGCCCGCTCAGGTCGTGATCTCGGTGGGTTTTGGACCGCCGGCGTTACCGGTGTACTCTCAACCACCATGTCCGGAACCAGGCTACATCTGGACACCCGGCTATTGGGCTTATGGACCGGATGGCTACTTCTGGGTGCCGGGAACGTGGGTCATGGCACCGCAACCGGGATATCTGTGGACGCCCGGATGGTGGGGATGGGGCGGTGACGCCTACTTGTGGCACGGTGGTTATTGGGGCCCAGTCGTAGGCTTTTATGGCGGCATTAACTACGGCTACGGATACTTCGGCCACGGCTTTGAAGGCGGCGAGTGGAGAGGGCGGGACTTCTACTATAACCGCAGCGTCACTAACGTGACCAATGTCACGAATATCACGAACGTTTACAACAAGACCGTGGTCAACAATGTCACCGAGAATCGCGTGAGCTACAACGGTGGTCAAGGCGGAATTGAGTCCCGGCCGACGCCGCAGGAAGATGCGGCGGCTCGCGAGAAGCATATCGCGCCAACTTCGAACCAGCTTCAACACGAGCAGATGGCGCGGTCGAATCCCGAGCTACGCGCGTCCGTAAACCAGGGTAAGCCTCCAATAGCGGCGACAGCAAAACCAGCGGACTTCCGAGGTCCGGGAGTCGAATCGGCCAGCCGGCCTGGAGCACCGTACAAAGCGCCAGAAAGCGCAAATCGCGCGCCTTCGCCGGCGGCAAACAACCCTCGAGAAGTACCGCGCCCACCTGCGAATAATGGACGCCCGACCGCGACGCCGAACTCGCCAGCGGCGCGTGACGCCGCTCCGCCGCGTCCGGAAAATAACAACGTTCCGCGACCCGGCAACAACGATGTCCCGCGGCCTGGCAATGCGAATAGCAACGAGACTTCGCGGCCGAACGGTGCCGTTGCCCCTCGCCCAGGCAACAATCAAGCGGAGGTTCCCCGCCCGCAGAACACTCCTCGTCCTGAAAACGGTTCAGGAAACGACGTGACACGCGGCGCAGCGCCGCGCCCGGAAAGCACTCCTCGGCCGGAAGCAAGCCCGCGATCCGAACCTTCTTCCCGGCCAGAGAACGCTCCCCGACAGGAAGCCGCTCCGCGTCAAGAGAACGCACCGCGATCTCAGACTCCTCCGCGAGATGCTGCCCCGCGACAATCGGCTCCGCGGGAAAGTGCTCCGCGCGAAGCTGCGCCGAAGGAATCCGCCCCTCACCCGGAGGGACGCTCTGAGGAACCGCATCGACCGTAGAGCGTTTAAACGCTGAAAGCATTCGGCAGCCTAAATCACTAAGGCTGCCGATTTGTTTTGGTGACCGCAATCACAGACCGCCCGATACGCGGCAGCTAGTTTGTATATGGCGTGAAATCCGTTTGAATTGCCGACTTCCCTCTGAGACAAGCCATCAAAATCGGGTTGTGTCTGCTTCCTTCGCTGCTGGTTTTTGGGGGATGCAGTTGGTTTCGCGATTTCGATTTCGCACAAGGCGCTCGCTTGACGGGCGGAGATCCCGTGGCAGGTCTCCACGCTTTGGCCCAACATTCTTGTATTTCCTGTCACACGATTCCTGGTGTGCCCAAAGGCGACGGCAATTCAGCTCCGACATTGGCACATTGGTCTCGACAGAAAACCTTTCTAGGAGCGGAATCGAATACGCCCAACAACCTGATGAAGTGGCTGCAAAATCCCTCGCACGTGAAGCCTGGAACCAAAATGCCTAACCTGAATGTCAACGAACACGATAGTCGGGATATGGCAGCGTATCTCTTTTCGATCAAGTGAATCGAAGCTACGTCGAAGAAATTAGGCGAGGTGGAACTCGCAAGAGGATGCGGCGCGCGTGAAATGCGTGGAACGAGAGAAGCCCCCGGAACACACTAGAGTATGTTCCGAGGGCCAGGTTCTCCGCCTCGAACGGAGTTACTGCAAGTGAATAGTTTTGGTCGCGGGGTCGACGACTCCGCGAACCCGAACTTTCTTGCCCTCGAACTTGGCAACTTCGCTTTGGTGATCGAGATCGTAGGTGGTACCGCTGGTGTCGTCCTTCAGTTGATATTTGTCGCCCGTTTTAACCACGGTGCCCATGATCATCTGACCGGCAGGAGCGGGAGCGCTCGCGTCAGCGCCGGGGGACATCTGCCCAGATTGACTGCCCGGTGCCATTTGTCCCTGATCGGGCGTTTGTCCTGGCTGAGCCTGCGACGGTTGTCCGGGAGCTTGCGACGGCATACTTCCCTGCTGAGCGTGCAGTTGAATACCGCAAGTCATGATTCCGGCGAGTGCGCCCAAAGTAAGTAGGCGCGAGATGCTGCGAGAATTATCGTTCATCCATTCCTCCGTAAGAGTTCGCGATTTCGCGATCAGACAATTGCAACCGTTGTGCCATCCCAACTGCTCAGTGACAATAAATGCAGAGCAGGAACGGTCGTTCCTTTGTTCCCTTTACTTTGAAGCCGGAGACACTAAGGGGGATCAAGCGATAAAGGGGGGAGAATACGCGAATTACTGTAGGGGCGAAACTCTATTCGCAAGTCAACCATCTTTCCGGGTCGAGCAGAATTTGCGTACTGGGTTGGAATGCGAAGCTGACATTACGAAAAAACGGGCCGCGGTTTCCCATCGCGGCCCAAAGCTCAACACCCTTACTGCCCAGGACAGACAGTCTTTTTGTCATTCTGAAAACTCAGCCATTTGTGCAGGTCGGTTTTTGGCGACGCTCCGAAATAGTCCAGAAACACCAACGACTGCAAGTTATAGGTGAATTTTCCAATCTTGTAAGGAAAAGCTCCGAAATTCGGGTTATTTTCCAGCGGATCTCCCACCTCCAACTGGCTGTTGTCTTGGCATCCCACGGTGTTGGTGCCGAAGAACGGGTTGTCCATCCACTCTCCCAATTCGTGAGACATCGCCGAGATATCTTGCGCGAATTCATTCGTCCCCTGGTCGACCACTGTCGTATACGAATAGGTCTGTCCATTGGGAGGCCCTGACACCGCTCCGTGATATCCACCAATGCAGCAACCAAAACTATCAGCCAGGTAAATGTCGTACGTGACAAACAACGGAAGAACGTTGGGCTGAATTTGTTTCAGCTTGTTCATGTACCCCTGGAGCGTTTGATCCATGGTGTTGGCATCGAATATTCCTACCAATCCATGGCCGCTGATGGGATTCACCTTCACCGATCCCTGCGAACTGCTGACCTTGATGGTCTCCGCCGGGAGTACCACAGGCTTGCCGAGCAGCACATGATACTTCGTATTCTTGCTGACATTCTTTCCCCAGAAATTGGCGCGCTGAAAGGCATCGATGTATTGGCTTTTGCCAAGGTCAGTGCCGCCCTGCTTGAAGTCGATAGCCGCCTGAAATAGCGGGGACGCCAGCACCGTCTGCAGAATGGTTTGCCCATCGGGGAACTTGTTCTTTGTGGGATCGAAAGTCTTGTTGCCGTTGCTCGGACCATAAACCATCTTGATGGGAACGATGACCACGGGAATCGTCGTGGTTGCGTTCGACTTGCTCGGGTCCGCGCCTACCATGGTGAAGGTCCGTTTCACGTGGGTCAGGTCGGTGAAACTACCGTTCCACTGCGCCAATTTCGATGAAGATGAAGCGACAGCAAAATACGAGTGTGGTCCGTAAGCTTCGTAACGTGGCCGAACCGCGGAACTATATTGAGCGGAAGCGGTTCCCGCAACCATTCCACAGGCAACGACCAATCCGGCGATGAATAAAACTGTCTTTCGTTGTGCGAGAGTCAAGCGACTATTCTCCTAAAAAAGTTTGGACAGCTGTGGCGGAACGCACGCAAGTTGGTAGCGTCTCGGCTATTTGCTGGGCGTTTGCTGTTAAGACGATGTGGAGGCTTGGTTTCCTAACAAGGAAAACATTCACACGCCGGCGGCGTAAATTATCGATCAGGAAAAATAATTCTTGCCGGATTGTTAGCAAACCATAAAGTAGCGTGAAATGAAAGCAAGTGTTGGGGCAGTAAAAAAGGCCGCACCGTTAAGTGCGGCCAACCAATTTATGAATGTGAGCCCAGTCAAAGATTCACGGAGCAGCTTAGTGCCGACCGCCTCCGCCGCCATGTCCGCCGCCGGAGCGACCACCACCGCCACCTCCGCCGCGAGGACCGCGACCATGACGTCGGCCTCCGCCACCTGGACGGCCTCCACCGCCGGGACGGCCGCCGCGTCCACCACGATCTGGAGGACGGTCGCCGCCGCCGGTGCTGCTCACGGGCTGGGGTTCATCTCGATTGAAGTTGGGTTCAGCGTCGGCTTCTTCGAAGTCGCCGCCACCTTCGATGGTCAAGGAAGGTTCGCGCGGAGCCGCAACCTCGCTATGAGCTTCCTGCCCACCTTCCGCCGACGGTGGCGCCTCGCCACCACCCATCTTGGCGCGCTGCTCCTTCAGAATGGCCTTGCGTGACAACTTGATGCGATTGCCTTCGACGGCCAGCACTTTCACTAGCACCTGGTCGCCTTCTTTCAGTTCGTCGCGCACATCTTTGATGCGATGTTCGGCGACTTCACTGATGTGCAGCAGGCCATCCGTGCCGGGAATGATTTCGACGAATGCACCGAAGTCTGCAAGCCGCGTGACTTTGCCGAGGTAGGTCTTCCCCACTTCAGCGCTCGCTGTCAGATCACGAATGATCTGCAACGCTTTGTTCGCGGAGGTTTCGTCGTTGGAAGCAACGTTGACCTTGCCGGAATCTTCAACGTCAATCTTCACGCCAGTCTGCTCGATGATGGAACGAATCATCTTCCCGCCGGGCCCGATGACGTCGCGAATCTTATCAACGGGAATCTGCAGGGTGTAAATCCTGGGTGCGAATGCCGAGACCTTCTCGCGTGGAACCGAGATCGCCTCAACCATTTTGTCGAGAATAAACAGACGACCCCGCTTCGCCTGGGCCAACGCCTCACGCATGATCTGCGCTGTGATGCCGCCCACCTTGATGTCCATCTGCAGGGCAGTAATTCCATCCTTGGTTCCGGCAACTTTGAAGTCCATATCGCCGTAGTGATCTTCGGCTCCCGCAATGTCGGTCAGGATGGCGTAATCATCGCCTTCTTTCACCAATCCCATGGCTACGCCGGCGACCGGCGACTTCAGGGGAACGCCTGCGTCCATGAGAGACAGCGAGGCACCGCAGACGGTTGCCATTGACGAAGATCCGTTCGACTCCAAAATGTCGGAGACGACTCGCATCGCATACGGCCAGTTATCCTCGTCGGGTAGCATGGTCGCAACCGCGCGCTCTGCCAAAGCTCCGTGGCCGATCTCGCGCCGTCCCGCTCCTCGTAGGAATTGGACTTCTCCAACGGAAAACGGCGGGAAGTTGTAGTGCAGCATGAAGCGCTTCTTGGCTTCGCCTTCGAAGACCTCGAGACGTTGCATATCGTCGCTTGTACCGAGCGTGGTTGTAACCAGCGCCTGGGTTTCGCCGCGGGTAAAAATGGCGGAGCCGTGAGTGCGGGGCAGGACGCCGACTTCGATCCAGATATCGCGGATCTTATCGAAAGCGCGTCCATCCGGACGCCGCTTCTGCTTCAACACCTGCTCGCGGAAGATGCGTTCGCGGAGCGTCTCGTAATATGTCTTAAGCTTGGCCTGGGCCTCTTCATCGTCTTCCGGAATAGCTGCCATCAGGCTCTTTTTCAGTTCTTTAACCAAGGCGTAACTCTCTGCCTTGGGGTGCTTCTCGGTATCGAGGCGATCGATAAGATCCGCGCCCACTTTCTTCTGCAGATCGTTGTAGTACGCCTGATCAAACTCGGGCGGGGTCACTGCACGCTTGGGCTTGCCGGCTTTTTCGCGTAATTGGTTGATAGCGGTACAAATCTTCTTGATCTCGTTGTGACCGAACTCTATAGCGTCAACCACCGTCTCTTCGCTTACTTCCTTCGCTCCGGACTCGATCATCACGATGCCGTCGGCCGTGCCGACGACCATGATGTTCAGCAGGCTGTCGCGCATTTCGCTGTACGTAGGGTTCACGATGAACTGGCCGTTAACCTGTCCGACGCGGACAGCGCCGACCGGGCCCTGGAATGGGATGTCGGAGATGGTTAGGGAGCACGAGGCTCCGTTGATAGCTGCTACGTCGGGATCATTTTCCGTGTCAGCGGAGAGGACAAATGCAATCACCTGGGTTTCGCAACGGAAGCCGTCCGGAAACAGCGGGCGAATAGGACGATCGATCTGGCGGCTGGTGAGAATCTCACGCTCACTGGGCCGGCCTTCGCGCTTGATGAACCCGCCAGGAATACGTCCGCCAGCGTAGGTGTACTCGCGGTAGTCGACCGTGAGAGGAAAGAAATCGATGCCTTCGCGGGGGTCGGGATTGGCGACGGCGGTGGCCAGAACGACGTTATCGCCAATGCGCACGACGGTAGCGCCGTGGGCCTGCTTGGCTAATTTTCCGGTTTCAAAGGAGATTCGCTTACCGCCGGAGAGTTCAACTGATACTTCATGTTTCATGAGTTATTTCCTTGTGGGCAGGAGGGCACAGAAGGTGCCGATCTTGGAGGTCGAGTTGCAATAGGTGATCTAGTGCCAGTCTGTGATTGGGGAAATCCGGAAACGCACCGTCTACGGCTTCCCTGTTGGGCCCCGAGCCGTCCTCACGACGGCTGACAAATTTCCGATACCTGCGAGCGAGAATGCGTCGTTGAAGAACGAGGCAGGCCTTACTTACGGAGGCCGAGTTTCTGCACGACGGTTTTGTAGCGATCGGAATCGTACGTCTTGAGGTAGTCGAGCAAACGACGCCGCTTGCTCACCAACATAAGAAGACCGCGGCGCGACCCGTGATCCTTCTGGTGCGATTTGAAGTGCTCCGTCAATTGACCAATGCGTTCGCTCAATAACGCAATCTGTACTTCGGGACTACCGGTATCGGTAGCATGCGTACCGTATTGATCGATGAGGGACTTTTTTTGCTCTCTGGCTAGCACTAACCTGGTGCACTCCTGTCTCTATTCAATTGTCGTTTGTAACGTTTTCAAGGTTACCATGCTGCTCGCTGGAGTGTAAAGGCGGAGTGGCTAGTCGGCTACCCAGTCGGATCGGGGCATGCTGCTTTCGCGAGCGAGGGTCCGCAGTTACGTAACTTTATGCCGATGGATCAAAGTCTTCCCGCCTGGTTGTCTTGCGCCGCATAGGTTTCCAATCACGACTGCATCCACGTTCAGCGTCGGGGCGTCCAATTGCTTGATGCGCTCTTTGGCGGGCAGTCTCGATTTGGTCGAGAATATCGAGTGAGGCCGATGATCGCGGCGCATGCGAGGACGAGGGCGGCTAGCATACAAGCCAGCGCGATTTGTTGGCTGCGCCTGGCTGGAGAAGATATTTCCCGAAGTTGCTTCCTCTCGTCCGGTCCCACCTCGTTCAAAGGCGCAACCAATATCTCGATTTTTTCTTTATAAAGACTCCAAGATCTCCAACCAATATAGGCGATCAGCAAGACGAGGAGCGCGCAAATCTCCATGTAGATCTCGAGCTTGTCATGTAATGGAATTCTGGGGGCAAAGGACAACATGATCGCGCCGGAACCATAGATGATGGGAGAGATCACTATATGGATGAGGGCAGTGCGGGTCCGATACTTCTTCAAGAACGATTTGATATTTTCTTCGTCTGATTGCGAGTCAACGAAGTAGGCTTTCCCTCTGGATCCGAACGGCAGAAAGACGAGGCGTCCGCTGGGATCTTTCCGGAACTGACTGTCCACGTGGCCGCTCATCGGCGGCGAAAGGATTGGGACCATGGCGGATACCTCCGTCCGGATTACAGCAGGCAGGAATCTCCGTCGCAATTAACCGGAGTAACCGCTTCGACGAGAGGTGGACCACCGCCCCTTTGAGCCAACTAAAATAGCGGCAAACTCTTTGGATATGTGGGAGTTGTGACTAAGGCGCTGCGCCTGCCGCATCTTATGTCCTGCCAAGAAATTGCCGGTTTCTGGGTCAACTGGTACTCCCGATACGCAAAATTATCATCCAAAGAAGGTAAGCTTTCAGGGAGATTATGGCGCGTTCAACAATGGTTCCTTGCGGACGATGCGGCTACGAAAATGTGCCGCAACACCGGTTTTGCGGCATCTGCGGATTCCCTCTGCCCAGCACTCCGGCCAGCGAAGTCTCGACTCGAGAGGTCAATGCGACCGCTCCTCCGGATATTACCGAGTTTATGACCCCGGTTTCGCAGGTTGGAACGGGATTTAGGCGAGGAGATCGCGAGACCGTCGGGCGAATCGAACCGGCGTCGCCTCCTGCCACCGCCACCAGCAGTCAATCCTCATTGGATCGCGAACCGGTTACCTCAGTGGAGACTCGCAACACTGTGAGTGGACCTTCGTTCTTGGGACTTGCGAGTGAGTCCAATCCCGATCGCGAAGGCGCAAGTTATCTCCTTGAAGATGAGCAGAGTTCGAGTCATCGAGGACGTTTGCTGATCGTGCTGCTGTTTCTGATTGCGATGGGCGCGGCAGTCTGGCACTGGCGTCAGCAGGTGGGAGATCTCGGTTCTCGCTTGTCGAGCCGCCAGCAGACGGATTCGCAGGCGACCAACGGCGCTCCGGTGTCCGCGTCGCCTTCGGAAGTAGCCCCGGCTGCGCAATCGACACAGCCAATCGAACAGCCAAAGACCGGAGTCGGCGACACGCCGGCCGGTCCGCAACAGAACGGCGAAGCGCCGAACGGTTCTACGCTGCCAAACAGTGATAATTCGCAAGCCTCTTCTCCGGCGAACTCGCCTACGAATTCTTCCGCTTCCCCCACTGGGGCGGGTGCGCCAACGACCGCAAGTCCGGATGCGAAAGAACCCTCCACCAATCCGCCAAGCAATGATTCGTCTGCGAGCGCCGCGCCAGCGAGCTCAACTAGCGAGGACGCCGACGATGCCGAAAAAGCAATGGAACAGCAGACCGCCAAGGCGGTTGCGCCGAAACGGCCTTCCAGGCAGGTTTCGCATAGTTCAGCGGCCTCACCAATTTCTGGCGATCCGATGGAAGCGGAAGGCGAAAAGTATCTCTACGGAAACGGCGTTCCCCAGGATTGCAATCGCGCACAGCGTAGTCTGCTAGCTGCAGCCGGACAGGCCGACGCCAAGGCCCAGAGCGTCCTCGGCACGATGTACGCAACTGGACACTGTGCTCCTCGCGATCTACCCCTGGCTTACAAATGGTTTGCCAAGGCACTGCACGAGGATCCGAACAACGATCGTCTGTCCCAGGATCTCAAGGTCCTATGGAACCAGATGAGTCCCGACGAGCGGCAGCTCGCTCTGCGCAACCAATAGCAATACCGGCACTTACTTGTCGCCGTGATGGTAATCCTGATATGGTGACGCGGCGGAGCATCCCAATCCGCTGCACCCTTATTTACGTACTGTAAAGGAAGAGAGATCAACGGCTTGTCTGGCGCTGAGTCAATCGGAGTATCCCCCGACTTCGCCCTGTTGTCGGCGATACGCTCCGGCAACGAAAACGCGATGGCTACGTTGTACGACCGCTATTCGTCGGTCGTGTATGCGGTAGCCTTGCGCGTGTTGGGCGACACCGGTGCTGCGGAAGATGTGCTGCAGGAGGTGTTCATGCAGTTGTGGCGCAATCCGGGATTGTTCGATTCGAGCCGTGGAAATCTTGCGCCGTGGCTGGCTGTGATCACCCGCAATCGCGCTATCGATCAACTGCGGAAACGCCGTCCGGAAACCGATATCGAAGATGTAATTGTTTCTGTTGAACCTGATTTGGCTGGCGAGGCGGAACGCTCCAGAGCAATGGACAAAGTGCGCGGCCTTCTGGGAAGCATGCCGGCGGCTCAACGTGATGCGCTGGAGATGGCGTACTTCGAGGGCCTGTCGCACACAGAAATTTCGCAGAAGACGGGCGAGCCGCTCGGAACGATCAAGACTCGGATTCGCGCGGGACTTACGGCATTGCGCAAGGCTTTTCAAACATGAACGGGCACGAACAATTCGCAGACGATCTGGCGCTTTATGCACTTGGTGCATTAGATGGCCCAGAACGCGCGGCACTGGAGCAGCACTTGCAGGAGTGTGCCGCTTGCCGTCGCGAACTGGAAGCACTGCGTGGCGACACCGCGTTGCTGGCCATGTCGGCATCAGGCCCGAAACCGCCAACTCGCGCCCGGCAACGCCTCATGTCAGCCATCGCGAAGGAACCCCGCAAGAAAGAGTCGCCGCAAACGGTTGGTTGGTGGTCGCTAGTTTCGGCATTTGCGATTTTCATGCTGGCATCGATCGCAGTCTTCTTGTGGAATGAGAAAGCCGACCTGCAGGTGAAAGTCGGCGAATTGCAGAAGCAATCCATTGATCAGCAAGCGGACCTGCAACGTGCGCGGGATATCGTTTCAACCCTCACCGCAACCGATGCCATGCGTGTAACCCTGGTAGCTGCTAAGAGTCCTCCGCAGCCGCAAGGTCGGGCAATCTACGACCGCACCAAGTCGTCGTTGATTTTCCTCGCGAACAACATGCCTTCCTTGCCTGACAAGAAGGCGTATGAGTTGTGGCTGATTCCTACACAGGGTGCTCCCATACCAGCCGGAGTGTTCAAGCCAGATGCTCATGGCAGCGCGATCGTGGTGAATCCGCCTGTTCCGAAAGACGTTCAGGCCAAAGCCTTCGCCATCACCGTGGAAAACGAGCAAGGATCACCCGCACCAACCTCGCCAGTCCTCATGGTTGGCCAGGGAGAATGACCAACGGCAAAGCAGCAACTCTGCATCGAACTGTCGGCAGTTATTTCTCTGCTCTTATGAAAAAGCCAACTCTTTTTGTGTGGGGTTTCGTTGCGGTCCTGTTTCTGTGCGGAACCTTCGCCGCACAAGACGCAAAAACTCCTTCCACCAGCAGTAAGTCCAAACATACGGCCGCGCACCGCCTGTACGTGAAGGGACTTACAAATCTTGCTGAAGTAACTCCGAATCTGTACCGAGGCGCTCAACCGACCGATCACGGTTTTGAAGAGTTATCGCGGATGGGGATCGGCATTGATGTGGACTTGCGCGGCTCGCGAGAGAGTGAGCGAAGCCAGGTCACCAAGCTCGGAATGCAGTACGTCCCCATTCCTTGGCATTGCCCTTTTCCGAAAGATGAGGCATTTGCCCAGTTCATCGCGCTGGTTCGTGCGAACCCGAATAAGAAAATTTTCGTGCACTGCCGCCTGGGCGACGACCGCGCCGGAATGACGATTGCCGCCTATCGCATGGCAGAACAAGGCTGGTCCGCCGATGAAGCCATGAACGAAATGGAGTCCTTCGGATTTACCCGATCACACCACTTCATATGCCCGAGTCTGGCCGGTTATGAAAAAGACTTCCCTGAGCACTTTAAGCGAAGTGCGGCCTTTGAGAGCTTGCGAAAGCCATAGCATTGGCGTCCCGCTCGGCGCTATCGATTTCCCAAAATGGCAACCGATCATAACTCCTGTTGACATGCGCTTGGCCAAGATGCATTCTCTCGTGTACGCCACTCTAACTATCAGGAATCCCTGTGAAAAATCGATTTTCTCGTCGTGACTTCGTTCGGTTGCTGGGATCGGTTGCCCTTACTCCAGCTCTTCCATCGCTCGCCACTGCCCTGTCGTCCGCGGCCGCCACTACGCGGCCCATCTCAGCGCCGGCCGCGCAGTTGTTTCCCAAGGGATTTCTTTGGGGCTCCGCCACTGCGGCGTATCAAGTCGAGGGTGCAGTGCACGACGATGGCCGCGGCGTTTCGATCTGGGACACTTTTTCGCACACTCCCGGCAAGATTAATAACGGAGACAACGGCGATGTGGCGAATGACCACTATCACCGCTACCAAGAAGACGTGCAGTTAATGAAAGCCCTCGGGCTCAAAACTTACCGCTTCTCCGTGGCGTGGCCGCGAATCTTCCCATCGGGTACGGGAACAGCGAATTCGAAGGGTCTCGATTTCTATAACCGCCTGGTTGATGAACTCCTGCGAAACAATATTGAACCCTATTGCACGCTATTTCACTGGGACTTGCCGCAAGCGCTCGAGGACAAGGGAGGCTGGCAATCGCGAGCGACATCGGAGGCCTTTGCCGACTATGCCGGATATGTCGCCGAACATCTTTCCGACCGCGTCAAGCACTTCATGACGCTGAATGAGATGAGTTCATTCGTCGATATTGGTTACAGTGAAGGCCGTCATGCGCCGGGGTTAAAGCTGGCGGCTGGACAGCTCAATCAGGTGCGTCATCACGCCGTCCTCGCTCACGGTCTTGGGGTGCAAGCCATTCGCGCTCACGCGAAGCCTGGCACCAAAGTTGGCCTTGCGGAGAATGCCATGGCTTGCGTGCCCGTTATTGAGACCGCCGAACACATTGCCGCTGCCGCCAAAGCTTACCGCGAATTCAACGCCCCGTATCTGACGGTAGTCATGGAGGGCAAGTACACGGACGACTACCTGCGCCGTACTGGCCCCGACGCTCCAAAGTTTACGGACGCGGACTTGAAAGCGATTGGCTCTGCTCTCGATTTTGTCGGCCTTAACGTCTATCAACCGACGTACATTCGCGCTGACAACTCTGACCGCGGTTTTGCCGAAGTTCAATCGCCTTCCTCCTATCCGCACATGATGAGCCCTTGGCTCCGGGTTGGACCGGAAGGAATTTATTGGAGTCCGAAACTTGCGTCCCAACTTTGGGGCATCAAGGAAATCTACATTACGGAAAACGGGGCATCATCGACGGACCAACTCACCGCCGACGGCCACGTCTTCGATTCTGACCGGGTGATGTTCATTCGCAACTATCTGACCCAACTGCACCGTGCTGTGAGTGAAGGCGTCCCTGTTCACGGCTATTTCTATTGGAGCTTGATGGACAACTTCGAATGGGCAGACGGTTACGCCTATCGTTTTGGCTTGCACTACGTCGATTTCGCCACGCAGAAGCGCACACCCAAGATGAGTGCCGACTTCTATCGCGACGTGGTCGAGCGCAACGGGCTAGTGTAGCGGCTCTTGTCGTGCAATGCGCTAATGCGAAATGAACAGAAACGAGGAGAGCATTGCCCACGGTTCCGAAGCACGCTCAAGACGTTTGTCGGTGCGTCTCAGACTTCGTCACTCTCCTTCAACCGCGCGATCACCCCAAAGTCTTCCAACGTGGTCGTATCGCCCTTCACGTCACCACTAGTGGCCAACTCTCGCAATAATCGCCGCATGATTTTTCCGCTTCGGGTCTTGGGAAGAGTATCGGTGAAGCGAATGTCGTCCGGCTTGGCGAGTGCGCCGATTTCCTTCGCAACCCACTTACGCAATTCTTCCTTCAACTCTACCGTTGGCTTCTGACCACCCTCAAGCGTCACGAACGCTGAAATCGCCTGACCTTTCAAGTCGTCGGGGCGTCCGACCACCGCAGCTTCCGCTACAGCAGGATGAGCTACCAGAGCGGACTCCACTTCCATGGTGCTGAGCCGGTGGCCGCTAACATTCAGCACATCGTCGACGCGCCCCATGATCCAGTAGTAGCCGTCTTTATCTTTGCGAGCCCCGTCACCGGTGAAATAGGCGCCGGGAATTTGCGACCAGTACTGGCTCTTGTAGCGTTCAGGATCTCCGTAGATGGTTCGCGCCATACCGGGCCATGGTTGCTTGATAATCAGAAACCCACCCGAACCTTCTGGAACCGGTTTTCCCTCGATCGTCACGATCTCCGGAACAACTCCGGGCAGAGGTTTCGTTGCTGAACCGGGCTTTGTCGCAATCGCACCTGGCAGCGGACTGATCATGATGTTTCCGGTTTCAGTCTGCCACCATGTATCCACAATTGGGCAGTTCTCATGTCCAATGACTTCGCGATACCACATCCAGGCTTCGGGATTGATTGGCTCGCCGACCGTGCCGAGCAAACGCAAAGAGTTGAGACGATGCTTCCGTGGCCACTGCTCACCCCACTTCACAAACGTACGGATGGCGGTTGGCGCAGTGTAAAAGATGTTCACCTGGTGACGATCGATGATGCTCCAGAAACGGTCAGGCTCGGGAAAGTTCGGTGCGCCTTCGTACATCAGGCTGGTGGCGCCGTTTTGCAGCGGTCCGTAAACAATGTAGCTATGCCCGGTCACCCAGCCGATGTCAGCTGTACACCAGTAGGTGTCTTCTTCCTTAAGATCAAAAACCAACTTGGTGGTCAGATAGGTGCCGACGGAATAGCCTCCGGTGGTATGCACCAGCCCCTTTGGCTTGCCGGTGGTGCCCGAGGTGTACAGGATGTAGAGCGGATGCTCGGAATCGAGCGGCTCCGCCGGACATTCGTCGGATACCGATTCCATCAGCTCATGCCACCAGTGATCACGGCCTGCCTGCAAGTTGATCGGCGATCCAGTGCGCTTGTATACCACGACGTGCTTCACCGACGGACACGATTTCAGCGCTTCTTCGACAGCAGGAAACAGCTTTACTTCTGCGCCACGACGGTATGAACCATCCTGGGTAACAACCGCGACGGCTTGCGAATCATGAATGCGATCGACCAATGCGTTCGAGGAAAATCCGCCGAACACGACCGTATGCGGAGCGCCGATGCGAGCGCAAGCCAGCATCGCCACCGGGAGTTCCGGGGTCATTCCCATGTAGATCGCGACGCGGTCGCCTTTACGAATGCCGAGCGACTTCAGCACATTGGCGAATTTCTGCACTTCGCGATGCAACTGCTGGTAGGTCAGGGTACGAACTTCCCCTGGCTCGCTTTCCCAAATCAGTGCGGCTTTATTTTTTCGCCAGGTTTGCACATGCCGGTCGAGACAGTTGTAGGAAAGATTGATCTGGCCGCCTACAAACCATTTGGCCCACGGATTGTTCCACTCCAGCACCTTGTCCCACTTCTTGAACCAGTGCAGCTCGTCGGCAATTCTGCTCCAAAACTTGTCCGGTTGTTCGACGGATTCCCGGTAAAGATGCTCGTATTCCTCAACACTTTTTACATGCGCCCGGTCGCGGAAATGAGTGGGGCATTCGAACTTACGCTGTTCCTGAAGGATGGAGTCGATATTAGTTTCGGGTTGAACAAAAACATTTTCCGCCATGATCAGTCCTTGTGGGGACGCAAAATTAGCTGCTCCCTGCCCCGCAAGATTTTACAGCCATCGGGCAAACTCGTTGTGATTTTCATCACAGTCCCCTGTGAGCCGCATCCCCGACGCACAAGCCTCTGCCTAGGCATGATTTAGATGAGGCGGAAGACCTTGTCTTACAGACAGGCCATCCCCTCCAATTGGTTCGCCAAAGGAAGCCATGAAACGCAAAGTGAAGACGATGGACGGCAATGAGGCGGTGGCTTATGTCGCTTACCGGCTCAACGAAGTAATCGCGATCTATCCCATTACGCCTTCGTCAACCATGGGGGAATGGGCCGACCAATGGGCTTCGGAACAGGTCCCTAATGCCTGGGGCAGTATTCCGCACGTCATGGAGATGCAAAGCGAGGGAGGGGCGGCGGGTGCTGTCCACGGCGCGCTGCAAACCGGATCTTTGGCCACAACTTTTACAGCGTCGCAGGGCTTGCTGCTCATGATTCCGAATATGAACAAGATCGCCGGCGAATTGACCCCGACGGCCTTTCACGTTTCCGCCCGCACCATCGCGACTCACGCCTTGTCGATTTTTGGCGATCACAGCGACGTCATGTTCTGCCGTACCACCGGTTGGGCTATGTTGAACTCGAATTCAGTGCAGGAAGCCATGGATATGGCGTTAATTGCTCACGCCTCCTCGCTGAACAGCCGTATTCCTTTTCTGCACTTTTTTGACGGATTTCGCACCTCGCACGAAGTCAACAAGATTGAAGTGCTGAGCAATGACGATATGCTCGCATTGATCAATCCGGAGCGGATCATCGAACACCGTCAGCGCGCGCTCTCTCCCGATCATCCGGTGTTGCGTGGAACCGCTCAGAATCCCGACGTCTTCTTCCAGATGCGCGAGCGCGCCAATCCTTTCTATGACGCTTGCCCGGAAAAAGTGCAGCAGGTGATGGATGAGTTCGCCCGCGTGGTGGGCCGGAACTACCGCCTCTTCGATTATGTGGGAGCGCCCGACGCCGAGCGCGTGATTGTGGCCATGGGTTCGGGCGCTGAAGTAGCACACGAGACCGTGGAACATCTGATCGAGCAAGGCGAGAAAATTGGGCTGATCAAAGTCCGGCTCTACCGGCCGTTTTCAGTGAATCACTTCCTTGCGGTTCTGCCAACCACGGTAAAACAAATCGCGGTCCTCGACCGCACCAAAGAAGCCGGCGCGATTGGCGAACCGCTTTATCTGGACATTGTGAACGCGCTCAATGAAGGTGCGAAGACTGGCCAAGCCAAAGTTCAACCCCAAGTGACCGGCGGACGTTTCGGGCTCTCATCGAAGGAATTCACTCCGGCGATGGTCAAAGCCGTCTATGACAATCTGAAACTTGAGCATCCTCGCGATCATTTCACCATCGGAATCGAAGACGACATCAGCCACACCAGCCTGCCCTACGACGCTCAGTTCTCGACCGAACCCGATAACGTGGTGCGGGCTATGTTCTACGGGCTGGGTGCGGACGGCACCGTCGGTGCTAACAAGAACTCCATCAAGATCATCGGAGAGAACACCGACAATTTCGCGCAGGGTTACTTCGTTTACGATTCCAAGAAATCCGGAGCGATGACGGTTTCCCATCTGCGCTTCGGGCCGAAGCCGATTCGGTCCAGCTATCTAGTCACCAAAGCGAATTTTGTCGCGTGCCATCAGTGGATTTTCCTTGAGCGCTACGACATGCTCGATGTTTTAGTTCCGGGCGGAACCTTCCTGCTTAACAGTCCCTTCGGCGCGGACGAAGTCTGGAGTCATCTGCCCCGCAGTGTGCAGGAACAGTTGATCGCCAAGAAAGCAAAGTTTTACGTCATCGACGCATATCAGGTGGCCAAAGACGCGGGCATGGGCAGTCGCATGAATACCATCATGCAGGTGTGCTTCTTTGCCATCTCGCAAGTCCTGCCGCGCGAGCAAGCTATCGACGCAATTCGCAAGTCGATTCGCGACACCTACGGGCGAAAGGGCGAAGAGATCGTCCGCAAGAACATGCTGGCGGTTGACGAAACCCTGGCGCATTTGTTCGAAGTGAAAATTCCCGCAAACGCGGGGAGCACATTCAACATTCCTGAACCGTTCTCTCCCTCCGCTCCAGCTTTTGAGCGCGGAGTATTGGGCAAGATCTACGCCGGACAAGGCGATTCCCTGCCCGTCAGCGCCTTCCCGGTCGACGGAACCTTCCCAACCGGTACCGCGAAATGGGAGAAACGCAACCTGGCGCTCGAAATTCCCGCGTGGGACGACAAGATCTGCATCCAGTGCGGCAAGTGCGCCATGGTCTGTCCTCATGCAGTGATTCGCATCAAGGTTTACGACTCCAAAGCGCTAACGAATGCCCCAGGCACTTTCAAATCCACTGAGGCGCGGGACAAAGAATGGCAAGGGCTGAAGTACACGATTCAAGTTGCTCCTGAAGATTGCACGGGTTGCGGAATCTGCGTCGAAGTCTGTCCAGTCAAGAACAAAGCGGAGACCCGCCTGAAAGCAATCAACATGGTGCCCCAACCGCCGTTGCGCGAAACGGAAAATTGCAACTGGGACTTCTTCCTCAATCTGCCTGAACTTGACCGGCGCAACATCAAGGTCGGCACCATTCGTCAGCAGCAAGTGCAGGAGCCTTTGTTCGAATTCTCGGGAGCCTGTTCAGGGTGCGGCGAAACTCCTTACCTGAAGCTACTCTCGCAATTGTTCGGGGATCGTTCTGTGGTGGCTAACGCTACCGGATGCTCCTCCATTTACGGCGGAAATCTTCCCACCACCCCTTGGAGCAAGAACACCGACGGGCGCGGCCCGGCGTGGTCAAACTCGCTTTTCGAAGACAACGCGGAGTTCGGCCTGGGCTTCCGTCTATCGATCGATAAGCAGACGGAATTTGCGAAAGAGCTGGCCAAGAGGCTCTCAGGAACGATCGGTGAAGAGCTGGTAACAGCGCTTATCACTGCACAGCAAAAAGACGAAGCGGACATCTTCGAACAGCGCCAACGGGTCGATCTCCTCAAAGAAAAATTGAGAAAGATAGATTCGCTGGACGCTCGCTCGCTTTTGGCTCTCGCGGACATGCTGGTCAAGAAAAGCGTCTGGATCGTAGGTGGCGACGGGTGGGCGTATGACATCGGTTACGGCGGGCTCGACCATGTTATCGCTAGCGGTCGAAACGTCAACCTCCTCGTCCTTGATACCGAGGTCTACTCAAACACCGGTGGACAGGCCTCCAAATCCACTCCGCGAGCTGCTGTAGCCAAATTCGCCGCTGGTGGCAAGCCCGGTCCTAAGAAGGATCTCGGGCTCATTGCCATGACCTACGGCAACGTCTATGTCGCCAGTGTTGCTATGGGCGCCAAAGACGAGCACACCCTTAAAGCATTCCTTGAAGCCGAAGCCTATGACGGGCCCAGCATCATCATCGCCTATGCGCACTGCATCGCCCACGGCATCGACATGACTACCGGCCTGTCGAATCAGAAAGCCGCCGTCGACTCAGGACAGTGGCTTCTATACCGGTTCAACCCCGAGCGTACCGCCATGGGTGAGAATCCCTTGATTCTGGACTCCCGCGCGCCTACCAAGAAAGTCCAGGATTATCTGCTCATGGAAACCCGTTTCAAGATGCTGACCAAGATGAAGCCTGAAGAAAGCAAACATCTCTGGGAGGAAGCCCAGCACGATGCGGAATCGCGCTATCGCATGTACGAATATCTCGCGCAGAGAAAGTTTGAAAAAACTGGGCTGGTTAATAAATAACCTTCCGCAGCTATGTGCAAGGAGATTCAATGATCGATCTGTCGACCAATTACCTGGGGTTAAAACTGCAAACGCCATTGGTTGCTTCGGCTTCGCCCCTGTCCCAAAGCATTGATGGCATTCGCCGGCTCGAGGACTCCGGGGCTTCAGCGGTAGTGCTCTATTCCCTTTTCGAAGAGCAGTTGCGCCAGGAGAGTGCGGAACTGGAACAACGCCTTTCGGAAGGAACAGAAAGTTATGCCGAGTCGCTCACCTTTCTGCCGCAAGGCTGCGAATTCGACGTTGGTCCTGAGCAATATCTAGAGCATATCCGGAAGGCCAAGAAAGCTGTCAACATCCCGATTCTTGCCAGTCTCAACGGAGCGACTGCTGGCGGGTGGACCGACTATGCGAAGCTGGTTCAACAAGCGGGTGCGGATGCGATCGAATGCAACATCTACAAAATCGCCAGTGACCCGGAGGTTTCGCCATCGGACGTCGAGCAAACCTACATAGACATCGTTAAGGCGATCAAAGCCGTTGTAACCATTCCGGTGTGCGTCAAGCTAAGCCCATTCTTCAGCAATATGGCACACATGGCCCGTAGACTGGACCAGGCAGGAGTTGATGGCCTGACCCTCTTCAATCGCTTCTACCAGCCGGATATTAACCTGGAGACCCTCGAGGTCGAACCTCACGTTTTGCTGAGCACGTCGCAAGCATTGCGCCTGCCGCTCACTTGGATCGGAATTTTGCACGGCCGCATCAAGGCAAGTTTGGCGGCCACCAGCGGAGTGCACGGACCGGAAGATGTTATCAAACTGATCATGGTCGGCGCAGACGTGACCGAAGCGTGCTCGACGCTATTGCGCAATGGCGTCAGCCATCTTCGATACATCGAACACGGCGTTCGGGAATGGATGGAACGTCATGAATATGAGTCCGTGCAACAGATGAAAGGCAGTATGAGCCAGATCCGTTGCGCCGATCCCACGGCATTCGAGCGGTCGCAATACATGCGAGGGGTTAAGAACACACAGAGCGTTGTGGTGACCAGCCGGGAAGCCTGGCGAATACTCACCGCGGAATAGCTTTCCGCCGGTTCATCCGCCCTCGTTGGATCGACGCGCCATTTCCGGCACATAGTCCCCGATGGCTCCTTTCTCCAGCAAATACGCCCCGGGGCCCTGTTGTCCCCGAAGAGTACGGCAGAATTCCGCTACAAAGAATC
Source organism: uncultured Acidobacteriaceae bacterium (assembly GCA_963708575.1). Classification (GTDB taxonomy): domain Bacteria; phylum Acidobacteriota; class Terriglobia; order Terriglobales; family Acidobacteriaceae; genus DASVWZ01. The sequence goes on along the minus strand of CAVPTB010000007.1, from coordinate 1,379,413 downwards.
CCGCATTCAAAGCCTCGGTAAATGCCCAACGCGTCTCTGCCCGCCATAACTTCGCTAGGCTCTGATCTTTCTGCTCAATGTAACCAATGTCGCTGGGTATCTCGATGGCAATGCGTTGACGAGACAACGCCGCATCGAGATCCGTCCGAATCGGTTTCCCTGTGCCGTCGAAACGGATCAACGGGGTAAGGGTGGCGAGGGTGTCCATCATCTCGCTTCGGTTTTGCTTCCCCTTCAGCCGATTCTCCACGCGCCGGCTTGCGATTGGCCACCGCACCCATAAGCGGTCGGTGCCGTTTTGATGCAGAACGCTCGAAGTCTGCGGCCCATAGAAGTCCACCTTGTACGTATCGCAAACGGCTCCCAACTTGGCAAAGTTGAGGTGTGCGTTCCGGCTCTGGAGTGGGTCGAACGTCCAGGTGATCTCTTGAAGTCGGGCACCCTCAATGCGCAGCGCCAGAACACGATCACGTTGCGCGAGTTTCAGTTTGTAACCGAGATCCAGCGAACGGTATGGTTGTAGCACGGCAAGCATGTGCGAGTGCACATTGAGTTTCCCGTGTTCAAGAGCCAGAAAGGCAAAAGCAAATCCCACCAGCTTTGTTCCTTCGAAGGCACCCTGCCACAAGCCCCCGGCCTCGCGGGAAGCAACCGTAAAGGTCAGCGGCGTGGTGTCCGAATCAGAGAGTCCCCAAACGACCTTTTCGACGCTCTCCACGTGCTGGAGATCGTCAAAGCTGGTGAGATCTCTAATTATGATCGGTGCCCTGAGATTCATAACCGGCGGCTGAGTGAGTGGACAAATATACGCCACGCGAAAGCGGTGTGCCAGTGCGCGTCAAGGAAGCGTAAATGATAGTAAAAAATTGTAAAACAACGATCCAGGGTCAGCCGCTGGCGGGTAGGATATTACTGGTTGAGGACGTCCCGGCCGTACGCACGCCGAATCAGCCCATTTATCCGCAACCGAAGTTGTGAGTCAACCGTCAAAACCTTGGGCGGTACCTCTACAATAGTTAATTATTTACTTCATTCTGCTTTTCTAGCCAAGAGGGAGTGTTACGAATGAGAACTGTCTCCGGTGTCATCAGGGAGGAAGATAGGCCCCAAGGGGATGTCTCGCCCGCATCGGCGGTTTACCATCATTTCAGGTTGAAATACATTGCGCCATGCCTTGTCCTGTTGGGGGCTGTTCTGACCGGTTGCAGTAGCGACTCCAAGCCAGCCTCGGCGCGTGCCAACGTGGTTCAGGCGGTTCCCGTCTCGGTAGCAACGGCCGAACTGCGTGACATGCCGTACTATCTTCCCGGGCTGGGTTCGGTATCTGCTTTTTATACAGTCAGCGTCAAGAGCCGTGTGGACGGGCAGTTGATGCAGGTGAACTTTAAGGAAGGTCAGTTCGTAAAAGAAGGGGATTTGCTGGCGGTCATTGACCCCCGTCCATATCAAGTTCAACTCGAGCAAGCGCAGGCCACACTTTTCAAAGATCAGGCCACCTTGCGTGATGCCAAGCTGAACCTCGAGCGGTTCAAGGGACTCCTCCAGAACTCTGGGGCCATGTCGCAGCAGCAGGTGGACACGCAAGCCGCTACGGTGGACCAATTGGAAGGCACGGTCCGAACCGACCAGGCCACCATCGATAACGCGAAGCTGCAGCTGGTTTATTGCCACATCACCGCCTCCGTCAACGGTCGCATCGGTTTGCGCCAAGTCGATCCCGGCAACATTGTCCACGCCAACGACACGAACCCTATGTTCGTGATTACCCAATTGCAGCCGATTGCTGTGCTATTTACGTTGCCCGAGGACAATCTTCCCGCCGTCGCCCAGCACATGGCGCATGGCACCCTGACCGTCGACGCATATTCCCGTGACAACGCCGCGAAGCTCGCAACCGGCAAGCTGTTGACCATTGACAATGAGATCGACCCAACCACCGGAACGGGAAAGCTCAAAGCGGTGTTCGACAACAAAGACGAGTCACTCTGGCCAAACCAGTTCGTGAACGTAAGACTCCTGCTGGAAACCCGGAAAAACAGCACGGTCATTCCGGCCGCTGCGATCCAGCGCGGACCGCAGGGCACTTACGTCTTCGTAGCTTTGCCCGATAACACTACCAAGATCCGACCGGTGACCGTGGCTTTCACGCAGGACAATTCGTCGGTGATTTCCAGTGGAATTTCTCCCAAGGAAGTCGTCGTTGTCGACGGCCAGGATAAGCTCCAAGACGATAGCCACATTGAGGTTCGTCCGGCCGCACAAAATGCCAATGGCGGACCGGGCGCCACTCCCAGTAACCCCGGCGCCGGCGGAGGGAGTTCCAGTTCAGGCAGCTCAACACGATGAATCCGTCTCGTATCTTCATTCTGAGACCGGTCGCAACCGCCTTGTTGATGGCGGCCATCATGCTGGTTGGGTTTGTGGCTTACCGCCAGCTCCCGGTCTCAGCATTGCCCGAAGTCGACTACCCGACCATTCAGGTCATGACGTTCTATCCCGGTGCGGATCCCGACGTGATGGCCTCCTCGGTTACCGCCCCGCTCGAGCGTCAGTTCGGACAGGTTCCGGGCCTGAGTCAGATGACCTCGACCAGTTCTTTCGGCGCATCGATCATCACTTTGCAGTTCGGACTCGATCAGAACATTGACGTCGAGGAGCAGCAGGTACAGGCGGCCATCAACGCTGCTCAGACCTACCTTCCCAGCGATCTGCCGAACCCTCCGGTCTACAGCAAAGTAAACCCCGCCGATTCGCCGATCATGACTCTGGCCATGACTTCCACCAGCCTGCCACTTTCGAAGGTGGAGGACCTGGCAGATACAGCCTTGGCACAGAAGATTTCGCAGGTCAGTGGCGTTGGTCTGGTTTCCATTAGCGGTGGTCAAAAGCCGGCGGTTCGGATTCAAGCCAACCCTACCGCCTTGGCCTCATACGGACTAAGTCTGGAAGACGTTCGCTCGGCCCTCGCTGCTGCCAACGTTGATCAGGCGAAAGGAACACTCAATGGTCCGCGCCAATCTTTCACCATCGGCGCCAACGACCAACTGATGGCTGGGGATCAGTACCGTCCTATCGTGATTGCCTACCGGAACGGCTCCCCAGTGCGCTTGTCGGACGTCGCCACCATCACCGACGGCATTGAAAACGTGATGCAGGCCGCGTGGATGAACCTCGATCCGGCGGTCATTGTGAATATTCAGCGTCAGCCGGGCGCGAACATTATCGGCGTTGTCGACCGCATTAAGAAGCTGCTCCCGCAGTTGCAAGCGGGATTGCCGAGCGCGGTGAAGGTTTCAATTCTTACCGACCGCACTGAAACCATTCGCGCATCCGTGAAGGATGTGCAGTTTGAATTAATGCTGACCATCGCTCTGGTCGTGATGGTCATTTTCCTGTTTCTACGCAACCTGTCGGCAACGGTAATTCCCAGCGTTACCGTCCCCTTATCAATTGTTGGAACCTTCGGCGTGATGTACCTGCTGGGTTACAGCCTGAACAATCTCACTCTCATGGCGCTCACGATATCAACTGGATTCGTAGTGGATGACGCCATCGTGATGATTGAGAACATCGATCGTTATCTCGAAGAGGGCGACTCCCCGCTTGATGCCGCGCTAAAAGGTGCGGGCCAGATCGGGTTCACCATCGTTTCACTCACGGTCTCACTGATTGCCGTGCTCATTCCGCTGTCTCTTCATGGGCGACATCGTGGGACGCCTGTTCCGCGAGTTCGCTGTAACGCTGGCAGTCACCATTCTGGTCTCGGCAGTGGTCTCTCTCAGCTTGACGCCCATGATGTGCGCCAAACTCCTGAAGAAAAGAGATCCGGAACACGAAAGCAAGTTCTATCGGAAGTCAGAAGATTTTTACGAAGGCGTGATTTCTTTCTACGGACGAACTCTGAAGTTCGTCCTCAAGCACCAGACCATCACCTTGTTGGTGACCCTTGGAACGCTTGTTCTCACCCTCTTCCTTTACGTGATCGTCCCCAAAGGCTTCTTCCCCGTCCAAGACACTGGTGTAATCCTGGGCATTTCTGACGCGCCACAGAGCGTCTCATTTACGTCGCTGGCCACTCACCAGCAGGCCCTGGCAAGGATCATTCTCCAAGATCCCGATGTAGCCAGTCTCTCTTCATTCATCGGCGTCGACGGCACCAACCTCACTCCGAATAGTGGACGAATCCAGATTAATCTGAAGCCGCGCGAGGACCGCAGCGCGACCGCGTCCGACGTGATCCGCAGATTGCAGCCGAAGCTGGCCCAGGTCGAAGGGATCACGCTTTACATGCAACCTGTGCAGGATCTGACGGTCGAAGACCGCGTCAGCCGCACTCAGTTTCAGTACACCATGGAAGATCCGGACGCCAAGGAATTGAGCCGTCTAGCCACCCAATTGGTTGATAAACTTCGGACCTTGCCCGAGTTACGCGACGTTGCCAGCGATCAGCAAAACGGAGCGTTACAGGCCGACATCAGCATTGACCGGGACACTGCGTCGCGCCTTGGCATTTATCCCGGACAGATCGACAACACGCTGTACGACGCTTACGGACAGCGTCAGGTCTCCACCATTTTCACGCAGTTGAATCAGTATCACGTGATTCTTGAAGTGGACCCGCAGTTCCAGCAGAATCCCGGCTCGTTCAAGGACCTCTACGTGAAATCCAATAACGGCACCCAGGTGCCGCTATCTTCTTTCACGAAGGTTCAGACCTCGAACACAACGCTGGCGGTGAACCACCAGGGACAGTTCCCTGTCGTGACCCTCTCGTTCAATCTGGCTCCTGGAATTTCACTCGGCGAAGCAACGAAGGCGATCGCCAAGGCGGAAAGCGAGATCGGGTTGCCAGCCAGCGTTCACACCGCCTTTCAAGGAACCGCGGCGGCGTTTCAGAACTCTCTGTCGACCGAGCCTTGGCTGATCGTCGCGGCGATCGTGACGGTTTACATCGTTCTGGGAGTGCTCTATGAGAGCTACATTCACCCCATCACGATTCTCTCCACGCTGCCTTCTGCCGGCGTCGGCGCGATTCTGGCCCTGTTGATGACCGGCAACGATCTCGGGGTCGTGGGACTGATCGGAATCATCTTGCTGATAGGCATCGTAAAGAAAAATGCCATTATGATGATCGACTTCGCCCTCGAAGCGGAACGAGTCGAACACAAGCCGCCCGAGGAAGCAATCTATCAAGCTTGTCTGCTGCGCTTCCGTCCCATCATGATGACGACGATGGCCGCCCTGCTTGGCGGATTGCCGCTGGCATTGGGCCGCGGCACTGGATCCGAACTCCGCCATCCCCTGGGTATCACGATTGTCGGCGGATTAATCGTGAGCCAGGCGCTTACTCTGTACACGACTCCGGTCGTCTACCTCTGGTTCGATCGCTTGGCGCAGCGCTTTGAGAAACTGGGCATCGGAAATCGCATCGAGGAACCTGCAGCCGGTGACTAAGCGATGAATATTTCGTCTCCATTCATCAAACGCCCGATCGGAACATCGCTGCTTACCTTAGCGTTGTTGATGGCGGGCGCGCTTGCCTTCACTTTACTTCCGGTTTCCCCACTACCTCAGGTGGAGTTTCCGGTCATTCAGGTTTCGGCCGGCCTTCCCGGTGCGAGCCCGGAAACCATGGCTTCGGCAGTCGCCACACCGCTTGAGCGACAATTCGGACGCATTGCCGGAATCAACCAGATGACCTCGGTTAGCCAGTTGGGTTCGACTGGCATCGTGCTGCAATTTGACCTCAACCGCAACATCGACGCTGCCGCTCGAGATGTACAGGCCGCGATCAATGCAGCCCGCAGCCAGTTGCCCTCCTACCTCCCCGGCAATCCCTGGTATCGCAAGGTAAATCCGGCTGACGCACCTATCCTGATTCTGTCGCTTACTTCCGACAGCATCACGCTTCCCAACATCTACGATCAGGCCAACTCCATCCTGTCGCAAAAATTGGCGCAGGTAAGTGGAGTAGGACAGGTCTATGTCGGGGGTGGCGCAAACCCCGCGGTGCGCGCCGAACTCGATCCGAACCTGCTCAATAAGTTCGGAGTTGGGTTAGAGAATGTTCGCACCGCCCTCAATGCAGCCAACGCGAACCGTCCCAAAGGCCATGTCGCGAATGACACGCGGAGTTGGTCCGTAGGGGATAACGACCAGATCACTACAGCGGACGAATATCGTCCTCTCATCGTGGCCAAGAACCCGCAAACCGGCGCGATCGTCCGTTTGGGAGATGTCGCCACGGTCGAAGACTCCGTCGAGGACGCTCACATTTTCGGCCTCTCGAATGGCAAGCGCGCGGTAATTCTGATCATCTTCCGTCAGCCTGGCGCAAACATCATTCAGACGGTCGACAACGTCCTGAGCCTGTTGCCGCAGTTGAAGGCCTCCATCTCACCAGCCATAAATATCGACATCGTCTCGGACCGCACTACGACCGTGCGGGCGTCCTTGAGAGACATTGAAATTACACTGGTGATTTCCGTCATTCTGGTCATTCTGGTCGTCTTCGCGTTCTTGCGCACTTTCCGTGCAACCATCATTCCCAGTATTGCCGTTCCCTTATCGCTGATCGGCACGTTCGGCATTATGTATCTGCTGGGATACAGCCTGAACAATTTATCGTTGATGGCGCTCGCGATCTCGACTGGCTTTGTGGTTGACGACGCAATCGTCGTACTCGAAAACATCACCCGCTACCTCGAAAAAGGTATGGGGCCGGTGGAAGCCGCATTTCGCGGTGCACAGGGCATCGGTTTCACCGTGCTCTCCATGAGCACGTCGCTGATCGCCGTCTTCATTCCGATCCTTATGATGGGCGGCATTATCGGACGCTTGTTCCGTGAGTTTGCTGTCACTCTCAGCGCCGCGATCCTGGTCTCCCTCATCGTTTCCCTTACCACGACGCCTGCCATGTGCGCCCAGTTGCTCAAGCCTCTTGCGGAAAGCAAGCACGGGATCGCTTATCGCGCCAGCCAGAAGATCTTTGACGGGCTTCTGGCCGTTTACCGGGTCTGCCTTGGATGGGTTCTGAAACACCAGTTTGTGGTTCTGGTCATCACCATCCTCACCGCCTGTCTTAGCGTCTACCTGTTCAAGCAAGTACCGAAAGGATTTTTCCCGCAGCAGGATACCGGGCGTCTGATGGGTTCGGTGCAAGCCTCCCAGGACATTTCCTTCGACGCCATGAAGCAGAAGATGCGGCGTTACGTGGAGATTGGCATGCAGGACCCGAATATCGACACCATGATCGGCTTCTGCGGCGGCACCACGGCCATGAACCAGGGCCGCATGTACATTACCCTGAAAGCCCTTGGCCGGCGCAAGCTGAGCGCCGACCAGGTCATCCTGGAGCTCAGCCGTAAATTCGCGGAGGTTCCGGGCGCAACGCTATACATGCAAGCCGCACAAGACTTGCAAATTGGTGGCCGCGTGAGCCAGGCCCAGTACCAGTACACCCTGCAAGGCGAAGACCTGAACGAACTGAACGACTGGGCACCCCGACTCTTGCAGAAGATGAGAGCCATTCCTCAATTGAGGCAGGTCAACACGGACCAGCAGGACAAGGGGTTGCAGGCTAGCGTTATCATCGACCGCGATACCGCTTCACGTCTGGGAATCACCGCCTCGGCCATCGACGCTGTACTATACGACGCTTTCGGTCAACGTCAGGTCTCGACCATCTACGAGGAGCTCAATCAGTATCACGTCGTAATGGAGGTCGCACCGCAATTCCAGCAAGATCCGGACACCCTGCAGAATACCTACGTAGGTTCCAGCACGGGAACCATGGTGCCCTTGGCGTCTTTTGCTCACTTTGGTCCGTCCAACACTTCTCTGGCAGTGAATCACCAGGGACAGTGGCCCTCGGTGACGATTTCTTTCAATCTCGGCCCCGGAGTCTCCCTGGGTCAGGCGACGCAGTTTATCGAACAGGCACAACGCTCGATCTCGTTTCCGGCCACAATTCATGCCAGCTTTCAAGGCACTGCGGCGGCTTTTCAGGAATCCCTCGCTAACGAGCCGATCCTGATCCTGACCGCATTGCTTACGGTCTATATCGTGCTCGGAATTCTGTACGAGAGCTACATCCATCCCATCACTATTTTGTCGACGATTCCTTCCGCCGGTGTGGGTGCGTTGCTTGCCTTGAAACTCATTGGCATGGAACTCAATGTCATTGGATTGATCGGCATTATCCTCCTGATAGGAATCGTGAAGAAAAATGCAATCATGATGATCGACTTTGCTTTGGAGGCGGAGCGCGAAGAGGGCAAATCTCCGATCGAAGCAATTTACGAAGCCTGCATGCTGCGGTTCCGCCCCATCATGATGACCACCATGGCTGCCTTGCTGGGTGGGTTGCCTCTGGCGCTGGGCTCTGGCACCGGCTCGGAGCTCCGCAAGCCCCTTGGTATCACCATCGTAGGCGGTCTCATCGTCAGTCAGGCCCTGACCCTCTTCACGACGCCGGTGGTGTATCTCTACATGGACCGGCTGCGCTGGCGCCGTTCCAAATTGCCCGAACGCGGACCTGCGCCATCGATTTCACCCAGCCCCAGCTCTGCGGATTAAGCTAACTCTCTCGACATCCCCCGTTCGTTCTAGCTCTTTCGTCAGTTGATCACTGACGGGGTTATGCGCAAAACTCCAAACTGCACCTCCCCGTTTTTAGAGGTGAACATCAAGTGAACACAAGAAGTCGCATTCTCCTTCTAGCAATCTTTCTGGCTATTGGCTCAATCGCCGCCGCTCAGACCAGCTATCAAGTCGTGCAGGTTTCAAATGGTGGCACTATCGCCGGCGCCGTGAAATGGTCCGGTCCAATGCCGCACCTGACAAGCCTAACCATCACAAAAGATACCCAGATTTGCGATCCCGAAGGACATAAGACTCGCGATCTCGAACGCTTGGTCATAGGGCCGCAGGGAGGCGTAGCCAATACGGTCGTCTACCTCAAGAATGTCTCAAGCGGAAAAGCGTTTGACTTCCCGACAGCACGCCGTTTCCTCGATCAAAAGCAGTGTCGATACGAACCACACATCCTCCTGGTGCCAGAACAGGCGGCGCTGCAGATGAAGAGTTCTGACGCCACTCTGCACACCGTACATATGGACGGCGCTGCAACTTACAATCTGCCATTTCCATTCACCAACCAGGTTGTCAGTCGTCCGATGAACTCGGCCGGACTGGTGAATTTGAAGTGCAACGGCGGTCACGTATGGATGAATGCAGAAGCTATCGTGGCCCCAAACCCGTACTATGCGGTGACCGACACCGACGGCAAATTTCAACTGACCGACGTTCCGCCCGGGCAGTACGAAATTGTTGCCTGGCATGAAGGCTGGGAAGTGCAGCGAAACGAAGAAACCTTTGATGTGCTGACGGAACACCGGGTAAACCGGCCGGTCTTTACCGATCCCAAGACCTGGTCGAAGCAAGCTTCCGTGAGCGGAAATAGCACGACGGTTGTGAACTTTACCATCTCGGTTAAATAGCCACCTCAGGTCAATCCTGTATGGCTGAAGTTATACGGTAACCGTTACCTGCGTCACAGGCGAAACAGTCAAATATTTCGCCTGGCACGACACCCCGTCGTAAGATCAGCACGGTTTATCTTCTTCCCTTTGTCATGAGTACACGTGCCGGATCCAAGATAGGTCGCTACGAGATCCTCGCCGAAGTCGGCCGAGGTGCCATGGGGGTAGTTTACCGCGCCCGCGACCCCAAGATCGACCGGCTCGTCGCCATCAAGACCATTTCCCTTCTTGGACAAGATCACGATCAAGAAATCGAATATCGCGAACGATTCGTGGTGGAAGCGCAAGCTGCGGGAAGGCTTTCTCATCCCGGCATTGTGACGATATTCGATGTGGGCGAAGAACCTGAAACTCAGGAACCCTACATCGTCATGGAGTATGTCGCCGGGGAATCGCTAAAAAAGATGCTCTCCGACGGCGAACACAGAATCCCCTTGGGACCAGCTTTGCAAATGGCACAGGAATTGGCCGGCGCACTGCACTTTGCACACGCCCAGGGCGTGGTTCACCGCGACATCAAACCGGCGAACATCCTGATCACTCCGGAGCGTCACGCCAAGATCGCCGACTTCGGCATCGCCAAATTGAATCTTTCGAACCTCACACTGCCGGGCCAATTGCTCGGCAGTCCGTCCTATATGTCTCCCGAGCAACTACGTGGGGACGGAGTGGACGCGAGATCGGACCTGTTCTCTCTAGGCGTAGTGATCTACACGATGATCACGGGCTACAGGCCATTCCAGGGAAACAGCGCGACTACGGTGTGCTTCAAAGTCGTCAATCAGGAGCCGCTGCCAGTCACCGCCTACGATGCCGGACTTCCGAATGAAGTGGATCGCATTCTGGCCAAGGCAATGGCGAAAGACCCTGGCGACCGCTATCAGAGCGCGGCGGAGATGGCCGATGCTATCGCGTCATTCCGTGTGGAAAGGAATCTGATGGCGACTGGCACCTCAGGCACCGAGAGCTGGTTTGTGGGTTCAACGGATTACTCTGCTGCAGCCAAAGTGGCAAGCTCCATCCCCGTCAAAACAAATCCGAACCTCAGCTCGCAACTTGTACAGACCCAGAAATGGTGGGCCGTTTCAAAGCTCAGAACGGCCGCGGCAGTCAGCGTGTTTGCCCTGGCTCTGATGGCGATCGCCTTCTACCGCATGTTTCCTTTTGGAAACCAAGGAGTGCCCTTAGCGCAGGTCCGTACCGCTCCAACTGCGCCCGTTCCTGCCCCAAACTTTCCGGCAACAACAAATGAGGCCCCGCCAGTCTCAACAGCCGCAGCACCGGCGAAACATCGTCGCGCGGCAGCGCCTGCCTCCATTAAGTCTGTAACCGTAGCAAACGCCCAACCTCTGCCGGTGGCCTTGATGTCTGACAGTTCGACCATGCAGGTCGAAATTGACCATCCTTTCAAAGACGCGACCGCCATGATCTGGCTCGACAATCAACTGATCTACCAAAAGTCGTTGCACGGGGGCCTCAAGAAGCACGCAGTGCTCTTCCGCGAGATCCAAGGCCATCAATCCGACAGCCTTCAACTGGCCCCGGGTAAGCACTTAGTGCATGTCCGTATACAGACTCCCGACGACGCTTATGACCAATCCAAAACACTGTCCGCAATCTTCCAGCAATCGGGAGAAATGGTGCTTCATATACACTGCGCGAAGCAGGGCGGCGCCATGGATGTGACCCTCCAGTAAGCGAGCCAACCTGCCAGAGTTGCTCACCAAGGTTATCGGGGTTTCCCTGTATTGAATTTCGGTAGGCTTCCCCTCAAGCTAGTTTGGCCACTCCGCAATGAATTTTTGGGGCTCCGTCCCAATCGTCGACTGGCCTCATACGCGAACCGCATCAAAACGGGACAGGAGCTACCACTGTTATGCCAGTCCGGATTCTCATTGCAGACGATGACTTCGCGATCCGAAGGCTTATTCGCCGGATATTGGAAGAGCATTCGGAATGGCAAGTTTGCGGGGAAGCGGAAAATGGCCGCGAAGCCGTGGTTAAAGCCAGGGATCTACTGCCCGATCTAATTGTTATGGATTTGGCTATGCCCCAGATGAACGGACTGCAGGCGGCACGTGAGATTTGTACCGCTAGTCCAACACTGCCTATGCTACTTCTCACGGTACAAGAAGTGTCCCCGGAACTCGCCAGCGAAGCCCGAAAGGTGGGTTTTCAGGGGGCTGTGTCAAAGAGCTCTGGGTCGGAGGTGGTGGCCGGCGTAGAGACAATTCTGAGCTCCCACACCTACTTTAAGGCCTCCGATATCCCCGCCTAGTACGAAACCTGACACGCAGAGTTTTCATAGGTCATTTCCCCCCATACAACTGCAGTTTCTTCGCTTGCCATCAAAGCAACCACTCTGGCCTGTGTTGATCGAAGCAACCGCCCGAACAAGGAGTCAACGCCTACTATGTCACTCGTCAAGACCGCCCTTCCACTGGTCGCGTTATCCACATTGTTGTTATTGGCCGGATGCGGCGGGGGTTCGATGAACGGCGGTTCTGGAGGGTCTTCTTATCAACTGACGGTGCAGCCGAATGGCAGCGGTCAAGGGACGGTCTCCAGTGCTCCGGCGGGAATCAGTTGCGGATCAACCTGCAGCGGGACTTTTACTTCTGGCACCACCGTGACACTTTCTGCCTCTCCCGCGGACGGCTCGACTTTTACTGGGTGGTCGGGCGCATGTTCCGGAGCCGGCTCTTGCAAGGTCATGGTGAACGCTAATGCTTCGGTGACTGCGAACTTTGTTTTAGAACCTGTCTTGTCGGTAACCGTCGCGGGCAGCGGCAGCGTCTCGAGTTCTCCGTCTGGAATCGACTGCGGAACGACTTGCAAGGCGGGCTTCGCCAGCGGCACCCAAGTAACGCTTACCGCAACGCCGGCGAGCGGCTTCATGTTTATGGGCTGGCAAGGAGCCTGTACAGGTTCCAGTAGCACCTGCACTCTTACCATAAGCAAGGGCACCAGCGTCACCGCGATATTCAGTTCTACGCAACCCCAACTGATCGTTACGTTTCAGGGAACTGGCACTGGGACTATCGTCATCAATCCGGGCAATCTCAACTGTACGTCGGATTGCGTGAACGGCTTTGACAAAGGCACGCAGGTCACTTTGACCGCGACCCCAGACTCCAACATGTATTTCGCCGGATGGGGAGGAGCCTGCAGCAGCAATGGCACCGGTTCGACCTGTAACCTAACGATGAATACCACACAAACCGTTACAGCTACCTTCAACGTAAACCAAACGATAAGTGTGCTTAGCCACATCGTTTTTCTTTCTCAAGAGAACCGGGCATTTGACCACTACTTCGGGGCCATGCGGAAATATTGGAAGGACAATGGGTACACCGATCAGTCCTTTGACGGCCTTCCGCAATTCAATCCGACTTCAGGCATTCCTCCACTCTATGGACCGCCGCCCACCACGCCGGGTTGCGATCCTACGCTTCCCTACCAGGGACGCCCGCCTGCCCCGTTCCAGGATTGCATCTTCGACAGCAGTGCTCCGGTGACTTCTTATCACTTGATCACTCAATGCGTGGAGAATCCCAGCCCGTCCTGGAATGAAAGTCACGCGGACTGGAACTACAACGATCCTTCCGGAGTGCAGAACGATCCGGCACTGAATGGGTTCGTGTGGACAGCCGGACACGATCTTCGAAATGAAGACTATTACGGCAATGGCCAATATCCCTTCTACGACTTCAATGGCATGCGCGCCGCTGGCTATTACACCGGCGACGACTTGAATTACTACTACTACATGGCCACGCAGTTCGCGACGTCGGATCGCTGGTTCTCTCCGGTGATGACGCGCACCGAACCGAACCGCGAATTTCTCATCGGCGCGACCTCAGGAGGCTACGCCTACCCGCAAGGTAGCAACCCGAACGACAGCCATCAGATCAGCTCGCCGATCATCTATGAACTGCTGCAAAATGCCGGGATTTCGTGGAAGATCTACGTTGATCCGCGAGGCAGCGTTTGCGAAAACAACCAGACCGCGCAATGTTTTTATGAGTATCTGACCTACATCCACACCTTCACATACGGCCAAACAATTCTGCAGAACTATCCGCAGAACATCGCACCTATCTCGGACTACTTCACGGATCTTCAGAACGGAACACTACCCCAGGTTGCACAGATTGAGCCGGCGTCCTCGTCCGGACTGGACGAACACCCCGCGGATTACGACACCACTCCTCCCTGCTGCAGCATTCAGGCTGGCGCGGCGAACACGGAAAACATCATCAACTCGTTGATGGCAAGTTCCTCATGGAAGACTTCGGCGTTCATCCTGACCTTCGACGAATTCGGCGGTTTCTACGACCACGTCCCACCGCTGGCTAGCGTCAGTCCGGACGGAACGAGTAATCCACCTGTCGATTTGCTGCCTGGAGACGTCTGCACGGTGACGGGGGGGACGACCTGCGACTTTAGCCACACCGGATATCGCGTGCCGTTGGTTGTGATTTCGCCGTACTCTCGCAAGAATTATGTTTCTCATACCCCTGCGGACGCGACCGCAATCCTCAAAATGATTGAGACGCGTTTCGGACTGTCGTCCCTGACAGAACGCGATGCCGCGCAGATCGATATGACGGAGTTCTTCGACTTCAACAACCCGTCCTGGATGACGCCACCGAATCCGCCCAATCAGAACCGGAAAGGCCAGTGCTACCTGGATCACCTGCCATGAGAAACTTGGTGCATCTTACGTATTCTTCGGTTTTGGGCCTATAGCGTTCTGTCGGGGGGAGCCGGGCAAACGCTCTCAGTCCAACCGACAGACGGAGACTGCTTGGTTGGTGTAGGGACAGTTGAGCCCACCAACGACTGGATTCTGCAGAACTAGCCAGTTCACTCCGAATTCTGATTGCAGGCGCCTAAAGTCCGCCATCTCGAACTTGCGCCAACCCTCCTCAGCTTGCACTTGCCGCAACCACTCTTCCGCATTCGGAGGGAACATTGTGACCGCGCCGCTGTCTTTTACCGCGTCGGCAAGCATGCTACGTTCCGCTATCGCGCGGAACCCATCCTCGTCTTCCCCGGCGATATCCATGTGATAAGGATCCAACGCGAACACGGCATCGACCGGGGTGTTATTACGAATCCATTGGAAGGCCTGCACCCATTGGTTTCTCGGAGCTGCTCCCGGCCACTCAATGTGAGCGCTCCCAGGGAACAAGGCCCTCTGCGCAAAGAACATGCCGGCGCACAGGGGAATGAAAAGGATCAGCCAGCGCCAGACTCGGTTCTTCAAGATAAATTCGCCCAGCAGCCCGCCCGCGATCAAGAAGAAAAGAACGTAAGTGAGATATAAACTCCGCATCGGCTGTAGCCGGGCGAGACTCTCGAATCGCGGCGGAACGGAGACAATCAGGGCAGCTGCAACGTAAATCACCTGGTAAATCAGCAGCGCGTTGCACAACCGCTGGACTGAAAGCATTCTCCGATCACGAGCAATTCGACCGAACCACCAGAGCAGAATAAGAGGTCCCAGGGCTCCCAGCCATTCATACCAATGCCAGCGCAGGAGATAGTGATTGTGGTGCGACAGCGCAACCTGGTGATAAGCAGCTGTCGGCTTGTCCAGCAGGCCCAGAGGCAGCAACGCTGCGAGGCTTTTGGTGCGCAAATCAAAACGATCGAGAAGCAGCAAAACCACGCAGTAAGAAAAGACGAAGATCGACATTAGTGGATGGAATGCCGCCGCCAAAACCAGCAATAGCGCCGCCCACCAATACTTTTTGTCGAGCACATCCGCGACTGCGAACACTCCCGCGAATGCGGTTAGATTTCGCGGGTTGATGTACTCGTCCATGATGTAGAGTGCCGTTCCGGCTATCGGAATCGTCAAAACGGCAGCCACCAGCGCCACCGCACCCCAGCGGGCAGTTGAACTCGCGAATAGACGTTTCGCCAGAGTCCAACAAGCCAAAAGGAAAAGAAGAATGGACAGCATCTGCCAAGAGAACAACACCTCGTCGAATGGCAGACCGCTCCATCGCACCGAGGCTGCAATCAAATTGGGGAACAGCGTCAGGCGGGCGTGCGACTCAAAGAACTGAGCATTAAATGGAAAAAGTGCCGGATTTAGAATCTTTTCGATGCCGGGCAGATAGATTTCCGCGTCTTCTGTCCAAGGGTGATAGCCGTGTACGAAAAGCGCTACGGCGCTCAGGGCCAGAAGAAGTGCGAGGCGGCGAACTCTCAACTCTTGAACTCCGTGGATAGGTTCACCAGTTAGGATCGCACAAACTGAAGGGGTATCGAACGGTGAAGCCAAGTTTCTGAGAGCACACTTGGACTTCGGTTCGTGGGGCGTCTGGGATTCCGGAATTCCATCCCCCGCAAATAAGAACGCCCCGGACTCTTTCGAGTCACGAGGCGCCCGAACAGCCCTCCCCCAGAACTGCTCAAGAACAAGTTAAGGCACGGTCGGGTTTTCTGTATATCCCACCAACGTGCCAGAAGGTTGGCACTAGCTTCCCATCTTGCAGTAAACCCGCTAAGCCATTGGGGAGTCGGCGCTTAGCTTGGGTACTCCGGCAGGCACAGTCATGAGTGTGGATTACCCCAGTAATCTGACCCAGGGTGATTACCATTGACCCCTTGCACCACTCTTTTTACAGTCGCCACAGGGGGTTCTAATGAAGGATATCCACGAGGTCCTGCGGCGCAAGCAAGCGAAGTACGCCCAGTTGGGCAAGCAGATTGAAATGTTGCAGCAGGCAGCGGAGAAGCTCCGTGAAGTTGCGCCTCTGCTCGCTGACAGCGAAGATGACGATGCCGCGATACTGGCAGAAGTCGACGATCAGCCGGTGGCCAAGGCCGCCTCGGCTCCGGGTGGCGCTTCGGCAAAACCATCTCGCGGAGTTGCTCCGCGTTGGCCGTAAAGACTTGGTAACAACAAAGCACGCCGATCGCGATCACACCCTATGACTTTCCGCTCCCTACTGGTTTCCAAAGACGAAGAAGCAGCTGCGATTCTTACGCCGGTCCTTTCTGGATTCGGCATCGCTGTTGTGTGCTGCGGGTATCCGGAGGGCGTGTGCCGGGTTGGCGAAGAGAAATTCGATGCGGTGATCGTAGATTTCGACGATCCTCATAGCGCCGCCCTCATCCTTAAAAATGTTCAGCAAGCGAGTGCGGGATATCGTGCCGTCACCGTTGCTCTCCTGAGTGACAAGGCAAAGGTTCGCAACGTGTTCGGAGCGGGAGCGAATTTCGTGCTGTATAAGCCAATTTCAACCGAGCAGGCCGAAGCTGGCCTGCGAGCCACAACCGCGCTCATCAAACGTGAAAGACGCCGTTCGTACCGCGTCCCCGTGCAGGCCCCCGTGCAGGTTCAAATAGAAAATGGAGCGCAAGTCGAGGGCATTCTCCTCGACCTCAGCGAAGAGGGTTTGGACGTTTTGTCGGCCCAACCGCTGTACCCCTCGGCGGCCATTCAAACGCATTTCACGCTTCCCGACGGGACCACCGAAATTCGGGTTCGCGGAGAAGTCGCCTGGGCCAATCCCAACGGTCAATCCGGCGTGCGTTTTATTGATCTTTCCGAGGAATTGCGAGAGACCCTCAAGAATTGGGTCGCGGCCAATGCGCCTGATCTACCGCCGCCCGATCCAGAGCCGGTTTCGCACTGTAAGCTTACAGATCTGAGTCTAGGCGCGTGCTACGTCGAAACCGAATCGCCCTTTCCCGAGAATTCCGGAATTACTCTCACGCTGAAAGCGGAGGACATTGAAGTAGAAGCGGAAGGCACGGTGCGGGTTATGCATCCCGGGTTTGGTATGGGCATTGAGTTCGCATCCAAGACTGCGGAGGACAAGGCTCATGTTGCCAACTTCATCGGATTTCTGAGCGGCAGTCCGGGGACAACCCCCGAATTGTTTGTGATGCCGCGTGCTCTGTCCGCCCCGGCACAATCGGCCGAAGTCTCGGACGAGGAACTAGAAGATCCCCTGCTCGAACTGCTTCGTCGTCACTTGAGCCTTTCGCAGGAGGAATTCTTGCAGGAACTGCGTAATCAGAGAAACTCGGAAGAAGTTCCCTCCCACTGACAAACCTGACGCCGCCAGTTACAATCCAAGTTTCGTTAGCCCAATGAGTTGGATCAAGCAAGACTGCTTCGAAGACCCGGTGTGCGTTCGCGGGGTGCACCCCTGACCATGTTCAGCGTTCGAACGTTTCTTCAGCTTCTAGTTTTGTTGGCAGTTTCCTGTTCGGGATTTTCCGACACCCAATCGCTGCCACCAACCGCCAGTGTTCTTGATCTCAATCCGTCGCGTGTCGACTTTGGGAATCAAACCGTAGGCTCCCAGAGTGAGCCTGTCACCGTCGAAGTTCATAACACCGCCAGCACAACCTTATCGATTCGCGACATCACTGCATCGGGAATCGACTTCTCTCAAACCAACGACTGCCCCGGCACGCTGGCTGCGAGCGCCGGTTGCAGCATAAAAGTTGCCTTTAAACCTGCCATCACCGGACCCCGCATCGGGACGGTAATCATCTCCACCTCCGACCCCCAAAGTCCTCACATGCTCATCCTGAACGGAACCGGACAATAAAAAGCCCGCGACCGAAGGCCATCGTCCGCGGGCAGTCTTGAGGAGTTTGCCAGGAGCAAGCCTCTGCAGGCTCAATCGGAGCAACTCAATGTCTACGCGCAAGCTTAGGACCAGGCCAAAATTACTACCATAGCCCGTAGAGAAAATCGCTTGCGAAGCGCCAAATCGGCGAAGCAACCAAAGGCTTCCTAGGGACGAACTGTCACTAAGTAGCGGCTTTCCGAAGGTCGCTTCTCAGCCAAAGATCGGGGCGGACCTGGCTGGTCCGCCCCCGTTTCCAGCAAATTCAGCCTACAAGCCCAGTTCTTTCCATTTCTTATTCACCAGCGCCTTTGTCTTTTCGTCCATGCGAATCTCATCCGGCCAGGGCCGCGAGAACCCTTCACTAGGCCACTTGCGAGTCGCATCGATCCCCATCTTCGATCCGTAATCCGGCAGCCGCGAGGCATGGTCCAGAGAATCGACCGGCCCCATCATGAATTGAATATCGCGTTCCGGATCAATGTGGTTCAACACCTTAAGCGTCACATCGCCAACGTCCTGCACATTCACGTCTTCGTCCACCACCACGATGCACTTGGTGAACATGGCCTGCCCCAGCGACCATATCGCGTTCATCACCTTACGTGCCTGTCCTGGATACGACTTCCGGATCGAAACAAGCATCAGGTTGTGAAAAACGCCTTCGATGGGCATGTTGATATCGACCAGTTCTGGAATCGTGAGCTTCATCAGGGGCAGGAAAATACGCTCCACGGCCTTCCCCATCCATGCATCTTCCTGTGGGGGCTTGCCGACAATGGTGGTCGCGTAAATTGGGATCTTTACGATGGGTGACGCAATTCACGTGGAATACCGGATAAATATCCTCGAGCGAATAGAAACCGGTGTGATCGCCAAATGGGCCTTCGCTTTTCAATTCGTCGAGATTGACGTAACCCTCCAGAACGATTTCCGAGTTCGCTGGAACCTCCAGGTCCACCGTCTCGCACTTCACCAGTTCGACTGGTTTTTGCCGGAGAAATCCAGCGATCAAATACTCCTCGATGTCCGGAGGCGCGGGCACGATCGCGGAGAATGTCAGCGCGGGGTCCGTGCCAATTGCAACCGCAACTTCCATCTTTCCGCTTGGCCGTTCGCCGCGCGCCAGAACCGATCCGCCCGACGAGCGCGCCATAATATCGACCGCTGCGGACGCCGATGCAGATGCTGCCATGCCAGTTCGGGCCACGTTCCGTAAGGCCTCACGATAATGCTCGGCCGCAACCTTCTGCCGCTGCCAGTGCATCCCGGTTGTCCGTCCGTCGTAAACTTGCAACCGGTACATGCCAACGTTGCGCTTCCCTGTCTTGGGATCTCGCGTTACTACGCAGGGCAGCGTAATAAAGCGTCCGCCATCCTTTGGCCAGCACTGCAGAATAGGAAAGTCGAGCAATGAGAAGTTGTCGCGCTTGATGACTTCCTTGCAGGGCCCCGTCGAAACAGTTTTGGGGAAGAACTTCCCCATCTCCGCCAGCATAGGCAGCATTTTCACTTTGTCGAGGAAGCCTTGCGGCGACTTTACATCCATGAACTGCCGAATGCGATCGGCAACCTCGTCGAGCCGATCGACTTCAAGCGACAAACTCATGCGCCGCGCCGACCCGAACTGGTTGATCAGCACTTGCGATCCAGGATGCCCTTTAATGTTCTGGAAAAGCAGCGCAGGACCGCCGGGATTGCCTTTTGAGTCTCGCCCCTTGCTGACGCGATCGGCAATCTCTGTGATTTCCAGAATTGGATCTACTTCTGTACGAATTCGTTTCAGTTCGCCAGCGCGTTCCAGCGCAGCGATCCAGTCACGCAGATCATCGTATGCCAAGAATGCCCTCTTTCAGGTAAGACCGATGATTATAAGGCAGCGCACCGAAAGCAGCCTTAATGTTGTCCTGTGAACCTGTGTGTCCACTGTGGTGAAGGTCTTTTAGGAATCTCCCACACGATTAACAAATGTAATTCTTTTGTAATTTCCGACTCATATCACATTCAGTATGAGCCCTACTCTCTACGCTTGAATCATCATGCAGACTCATCCTAAGGGAACGCAAGCACGTGTGTTGTTGAGTGGAGTTTTTGGACCTTACGCGCAGGACGACGAATTCGGCAGCCGCGCCATCAATCCCATGGAGCTCTATCAGAACCAGGTGACTCGCGCCCAAGGCGCGTTCTCCCTGCGGATGTTTCACCGTTCATGGGGAATCATGATGATCCAGGCGAACATTTCCGCTCCATGCACGTTGCTGGACTTCCCTACCCGCGAAGACTTTGCCCGCGAACTCACGGCAAATCAGTACGACATCGTGGGAATCTCCTCGATCATTGTGAACGTCGGAAAAGTGAAAGAAATGTGCCGCCTGGTGCGGGAACTTTCTCCGCACTCCGTCATCGTTATTGGCGGTCACGTTGCCGCTTTGCCCGAATTAGAGAAGATGATCGATGCTGACCACATCGTGCGAGGTGAAGGAATCTCCTGGATGCGAGAGTATCTCGGAGAAAATACTGAGGCGCCGATCAAACATCCGGCCATCGTCTCGGCTCTGGGTTCCCGAATCATGGGCGTCGACCTGCCCGACGGACCCGGCTCTACCGCCGCGACCATAATTCCCTCTGTCGGTTGTCCTATGGGTTGCAACTTCTGCACAACCTCGGCCTTCTTCGGAGGCAAAGGGAAGTTCATCAACTTCTATGAAACTGGCGACGAATTATTCGCCATTATGAACCGGGTCGAGTCCGAAATCGGGGCCCGGGCCTTTTTCATGATGGACGAAAACTTCCTCCTGCATCGTACCCGTGCTTTGCGTTTGCTTGAATTGATGAAACAGGAAAATAAGAGCTGGGCGCTTTCGGTTTTTGCCTCGGCCAATGCGATCAGCAAATACAGCATGCAGGAACTGGTGGAGCTAGGAGTCTCCTGGCTATGGATGGGGCTCGAATCGCCTCACTCTAAATATGACAAGCTCCACGGCGCAGATACTCTTTCCCTGACCCACGAACTGCGCGAGCACGGAATCCGCGTCCTGGGGTCAACCATCGTGGGCCTTGAACATCACACCCGCGAAAACATCGCCGACGAAATCGAATACGCCGTTTCTCATGGCACCGATTTCCACCAGTTCATGCTTTATACGCCGGTACCCGGAACTCCACTCTACAAGGACATCGAAGAGCAAGGGCGGCTCCTCCCAGGCATCGACTGGGCTGATATCCACGGACAAGACAAATTCAACTTCGTCCACCCCGCCATTTCGCGAAATGATTCCAAGCGTTTTCTCGACTGGGCGTTCTGGCGTGATTTCGAGAGAAACGGCCCTAGCCTCTATCGCATCTGCCAAACCATGCTGCAGGGCTGGAAGCGTTACAAGGACTATCCAGACACCCGGGTACGGGAACGCTTCGAACGCGAGATGAAGAAGCTAGGCACCGGCTACAACGCAGCTTTGTGGACCATGGAACGGAAATTCCGGCGTATCAATATCGAAGTCAGCCAGCAGATTCGCGAACTTCGCCGCGAAGTAGAAAAAGAGTTCGGCATCGTGTCGCGGCTTGCCGCCAATTTCATGGGCCCCGTGCTCCTGTGGACAACCCGCCGCGAAGAGCGCCGCCTGGCAGCCGGCGAGACATACGAACCTCCGGCTATCGTCGAACGGCGGAACTGGGTTTCTGCCTAGATTCAACCGCAGCGCGATTACACATTCTTGATACCGCTGGCCACCTCAACTGCTAGACTGCATCCAAACAATTGTCGGATGGCTCCCGCCTCTCGTTCTCTGTGCCCTCTGTGGTTAGTTTTTGAGGCGTGATTCACAGACGATATTGCGAAGCACGAAAGAAGAAAATGTCCAACTCAAAACGACGCGTGGCGATCACAGGTATGGGAGTCGTCAGTCCTAACGGCATCGGCAATTCTGCATTCTCCGATGCGATATTAGAAGGCCGCAGCGGCGTGCGCCGTATCGCCTGTTTCGATGCTTCCGACATTCCCGTGCAGATCGCGGGCCAAGTCCAGAACTTCGACGAACTTGCTTGGATTGAGAAACGCGAACGCAAGCACGTATCCCGCGTTTTGCCGCTGGCCATCGCAGCCGCTACTGAGGCGCTAGCCGACGCCGGCGTCGACACGGCTTCCCTGCCACTGACCGAGAAACAGCGCTTCGGCGTAATCATGGGTTCCGGCGGAGGCTCCCAGGAATTCACTGAGGAGCAATATCGCCTCTTCTTTCACCAGCAGTACAAAAGCATGAGCCTATTCTGCGTTCCCACGGGAGTTATGGGCACACTCTCCAGCGAACTCAGTGTCCGCTTCGGTCTGCGCGGATCGAGCCATATCGTCACCACGGGATGCACGTCTTCGACCGATGCCTTCGGCTATGCCATGCGACAGATCCAGTCCGGACGTCTCGACATGGTGTTGGGCGGAGGCGCCGACGCGCCAATCGCGCTAGGTATCGTGAAGGGCTTCATTTTGATGAAGATCCTCACCGACCGCTGGAATGACGCTCCAGAAAAAGGCTCGCGCCCGTTTTCCGTCGATCGCGATGGATTTGTCTTAGCCGAAGGTGCGTGGATGTTCGTGCTCGAAGAACTCGAGCATGCGCGTGCTCGCGGAGCTCACGTTCTCGCCGAAGTCTGCGGATACGGCTCGACCTGCGAGGCCTTCCACCGCGTGC
Source organism: uncultured Acidobacteriaceae bacterium (assembly GCA_963708575.1). GTDB lineage: Bacteria > Acidobacteriota > Terriglobia > Terriglobales > Acidobacteriaceae > DASVWZ01. Next base: position 1,356,580 of record CAVPTB010000007.1, on the reverse strand, counting down.
GTCTCCAGGAATGCGGTGAAGAGCCCGCTCGCGCCATTGGCCTGGCGATGAGAGAGGCAGGCATAGCCCCGGAAAACGTGGACTACGTCAACCTCCACGGTACTTCGACGCAATTAAACGATCGCATCGAAACCCGTGCTCTAAAGCTTGTTCTCGGAGAACGCGCCCATCAAACGCCCATGTCCGCTCTGAAGTCGCAGATCGGGCATCCGCAGGGGGCATGTGGAGCGGCTGGCGTGGCCGCCACCATCGTAGCCATGCAGAAGAAACAGTTGCCACCCACCATCAACTTGGATACGCCTGATCCCGAGTGCGATTTGGATTATGTTCCGGAATCTGGCAGAAAGAAAGAAATCGAACACGCGGTCTGCAACTGCATAGCCTTCGGATCCAAGAACTCGGCCATGGTCCTAAGGAAGATCGCCTAGCCCGAGTTCCTCGGTGTTAAGCACTCGTTCCTAATGCTTATCGCACGAGGGTTAAGCGCCTAGCAAATGCCGAACCGTATCCTCAACCTTCTGCCATGCATTTGATCGCGGGTCGATCAAATCGAAATGTCCTGCCGTCGAAATTTCTAGATAATGCACGTCTTCCCCGGCCGACTTCTTCGCCTGGGCGTATTCGCGACTAAAGGTTGAGGGCACGGTGTCATCGCCCGCACCATGGATCAGCCATTGCACCGTCGAATGGCTCATCGATTCGCGCATCGGATCGGCCTCCCGATAATGCTCTGGAACTTCGCTCGGCTTTCCGCCCATGAATTCAACCACAGCGTCGTTGCTCAGGTGTAACGTGTAAGCCTGTTGCAAATCGAGCACGCCGGCCAGTGATAACACATTCTTGACGGAAGCTTCGTGGGCCGCCAGACACACCGCCAGTTGCCCTCCGGCAGAATGCCCCATTACAACCAGCTTCGCTGGATCCAGATTGTATTTCTGACGGATCTGCGCCAGATACCGGTACGCATTGCGCACGTCCTCAAACGATCCGGGCCACCCCCCGCCCTTATTGCCCACACGCCGGTATTCGATGTTCCAAGTGGCAATGCCTTTCGCGGTAAGCGCGGCGCAAAGATGTCCGGCATGCGCCAGATCATACTTCGCGCGCCAGAAGCCGCCATGGATATTCATGACAACCGGAAACGGCCCTTTTGTTTTGGGCACGCGAATCTCGCCAAACTGGTTGGCGTCCGGCCCGTAAGGAATTCGCGCATCCGCGGGCGGCGGTGGCAGTGTAAGAACGTCGTCTGACATCAAGGCAATCTTTCCGTGAATCCGGAGTTGAGTTTACGTTTCCTTCAATTTCAGCTTCGACTTGTTGTCTTCCAGGAATTCGCGAAGTTTATCGGCTACTTCGAGTAACCGTGTCCACTGTTCGTAGTACAACGTGACTGGAAAACGTCCCAGCCCGTACACGCTGACCGCACCCTTTTCGCTCACCCTAAATTCCAGCGAGCCGGTGCGTCGTTGCCCTTGCTGTTTTTCCAGATCTGCGAGGCGCGCTTTTAATTCTTCGTAAGTTGGCTCAGTCATGCGATCTCCTATTCATGAACTTCATCTTCAATCATAGGGATCGCGGAAGATTTCGTCGAGAACCGGAAGGAAAAATGGAAATGTAGTTCCAGAAAAGAACTGCGCGTTTTCCTTAGGGAACCTTAGTGGTTGGCTTCTTAAGGAAGCGGACAACGTTATAGCTTGGCCCGCAACATGCTGATCACGTCGTCCGACGTGATGACGCCAGTCAACTGACGCTGATCGTCGACCACAGGCAAAGTTTGCAAATTGTATTTATCGAAAAGCTCGGCCACTTCTTTTTCTCCTGCCCCGGCATGACAGGAAATCAGTGGCTCACGAGTAAGTGACAACAGCGGCGTTTCCGCCGAGGCTAGCACGACCTTGGCCAGCGGCACCGCGCCCGCCAGCGTCCCGTGCGAATCGATCAGATAAATCGTACTCACCGACTCGATACCGCCTTCGAACTGACGCAAAGCCTCGATTGAATCCTGCACCGTAGCCGCCACCGGAAGAGCGATATATTCCGTGTTCATCCGCCCGGCGGCGGTGTTCTCTTCAAAGCCCAGCAACTCCGAAACTTCCTGCCGCTCCTCGGGCTGCATCTCCTGGAGAATCTGCGAGGTTCGCTCCTCAGGCAAATCGGCCAAGAGGTCGGCCGCTGCGTCCGGATTCATCTCCTCGACAATGTCAGCCGCGCGATCGGAGTCAAGCGACTCAACAATCGCCTTTTGCACCCTGGGATCGACTTCTTCGAGCGCCTCGGCTGCAACTTCTTCGTCGAGCGTCTCAAACACCGCCTCTCGCTCGTCGGGCGCGAGATTTTCAACAATATCGGCAATGTCGGCCGGATGGAGCTTCGCCAACCGCTCGTGCGAAATCTTCAGCTTCACTCGTCGAGCCGGGTCCGTCTCGATGAGATCGACGAACTCCCAGGGAATCACTCGTGCCGGAATTTGCCGCAGCAGCGCGTGCAGCGCCCCTCCCGGAACCACTCCCTTAAGCAATCGTCGAACTGCGCCTTTGGCGCCTACGTCGACGGAGCCCACTCGGAGCACCGGATTGGCCTGATTGTGGTCCTGGCTCAAATCCACGTCGTTCACGCGGACCACTTTGCGGCCGTGGACGTCAATGATCTGCTGGTCGAGAAGATCACGCCCGAGCAGGAACAGCCCTTCGTTGCCCTGCGAGACTTGCCAAGACGAGGGTGAACCGCCGACGCGCATTCCGCCGTTAATCGACAGCACGGAGTTGAACGGCAACAAACGGTCGCCGGACTTGGTCTTCACGATCACGCTGGTGACGCGTGACCGGTCCTCTTGTGGAGTCAGCGCCAACTCCATTACCCGTCCGCAATGGTTCCCGCCCTCGTCATACACAGGCAGGCCCAGCAACTCGGTAAGAGCGCGCGTCGACATCACTTCCGAGAATACTCAAACCCGAAGCCTGAGGCCAGAGATCATTGCGGCCACGGGTCTACCCGGCACACGCTGTTTTTGTCCGCTCAGGGGAGCCTTGATTGTTTTTGGCGTCAGCCCCGGGCGCGAATCACTGTTTTCCCAGCTTTCACGGAGTGCCAAGTGAGCCCTTGCGTTGACATTTCCACAAGGTCAGGCGAAACTACCCAATCCGCTGCTTTTCAGCGTTTTGGCGCGTCCTCCGCCAGTTCACGGCGGTTCGGTGGCAAAAACAGCGGATTGCAGGCTTGCTCACGAAGCGTTGGCCATGACCGAACAACGAGAATCCTATACGCTGGATTCGACCCTGGAGACTGTCGATAACGCTGAGCAAGCCGCCAGCCGGATTGCCGCTGCCGCTGGATTTGACGAAGACCAGATCATGCAGATTTCCATGGCAGTGCGCGAAGCTGCGGTAAATGCCGTGTTACACGGCAACGCGTACGATCCGAACAAGAAAGTCAACGTCGAGTTTCATGAAAACGGCCGGGACCTGATCATTACGATTCGCGATCAGGGCAAGGGCCTGGATCTGGCGAACATCCCGGATCCGCTGGCGCCGGAAAATCTGCTGAAGACATCCGGCAGAGGGATTTTTCTTATCCGCTCGTTCATGGACGAGGTTCAGATTCAACCGTCCGGAACAGGCACCGAAATCAAACTCATCAAACACGTCCCCGGCTTGGCCGGAGGCGGCAAGGAGGCTTCCCAGTGACCATGAAGACCAGTACACGCCAGGTAGACGGCGTCACTATTGTGGATTGCAGCGGGCGGATCACGCTCGGCGAAGGCAGCGTTATCCTGCGGGATACGGTGCGCGAACTGCTTTCCAAAGGCCAGAAGAAAATCCTGCTGAACTTAGCGGATGTAAACTACATCGACAGCTCGGGAATCGGCGAGCTGGTGAGTGCCTTCACCACGGTGAAAAATCAGGGCGGCGAACTCAAACTGCTCCACCTGACCAAGAAGGTCCACGACCTGTTGCAGATCACCAAGCTCTACACGGTTTTCGACGTCCGCGACGACGAAGCCACCGCAGTTAAGTCTTTCAAGTAAATCTTGTTTGCTCTGGCTGGCAGGGGCTGTTGGACTGAGTTCGGCCCTTGCCGGAGCTGTTCCCTTTTGGGGACTGGCCTGCGAATTTTCTGCGTTCTATGATTCCTTTCTCTTCGCACCTTCCTAGAATGAATTGGTGATGCTCCGTGTTATCGCGGCGGTATTGACGTTTCACTTACTGGCTGGCGCGGACTGCCTCCCCATAACCCAAGCCCGCGAGCACATCGGCGAAGATCGTTGTGTCTCGGGAAAACTTCTGCACGTGAAGCGCGGAGCGCGCGGCGTGCTCTTCTTCGACTTTTGCGAAGACTTCCGGGTGTGTCCGTTTACCGTCGTGATATTTCCCGGCAAGCTGAAAGACATCGGCGACGTTCACGCTTTGGAGAATCGCGTCATCGAAGTACACGGAACGTTGAAATCGTATGACGGGCGCGCGGAGATTGTGCTGAATGAAAGTCGTCAACTGGGCGGCGAAAGCGCATTCCTGCCCAAGCTGCCGAAGAACTACGACGTTGAACAAAGAGGACGTTATAGCGCAGGAAGCGCGGCACTTCCACGGCAGAAGCGGACTACCACCAAAAAAAGACAGGACCCGACGTTGCCGCTGGACGTCCCCGCCGATGACGAGTGAGAGAGCGGTCGACGCCGGCGCTACGTCCGCCTACCTCAGACCATGCCTTTGCGCAGTTCTTCCAGCGGATAGAACGTGCCGCGCCACGTCACTCCCCCGTTGCCTAAGGTCAGGAACATTGAGCGCAGCATGGTATAGACAAACAGGCTGGTGCTGATGGGGTGAAGCAAGAAGTAATACGGGGGCACATCCGATTTCCATGACATTCCCACATAAATCGAAAACATGGAAAACAGCGCGAGGCCATAACCGGCGCGTGCCCAGCCGTGCGCCAGCCAGATTCCCAGAAACGGTCCAAGATTGAGCAAAGCCAGCGCGAAGCAGGAACCAATGGCGCGCCACCACTGGAACGACATGATGGCGAAAAAATTCTTGGTGAGGTTCTGCACCACTCCCATGGCGCCATGTGCCCAACGGATCGAAATCAGGTCCTCTCCGAAGACATTGCGCTGCGCATACCCGGCGGACTTAACGATCTTGCCGAGCTTCATGTCATCCAGCACTTCGAGGCGAAGCGTTTTGTAGCTTCCCAGCTTTTCGTAAACACTGCGCCGGATGAGATTGAAAGCCCCGACCCCCATGTGGTCTTTGGTCTTGGGGTCAGCTACCTTCCACGGACGATGGCCGAAGACGAACAGCGTCTGAAAGAAGGCGATCATCATCTTCTCCCCCGGTTGCTTCATGATCATGCGGGGAAACAAAACGACGTGATCGGCATGATCCGCTTCGGCGTAGACGATGGCCCGGCGCAACGCATCCGGCTTGAAAAGCACGTCTGCGTCGGTGAAGAGCAACCAGTCTCCGGTCGTTTGCGCAGCGGCGGTCCACATGGCATGAACTTTGCCAAGCCATCCCGAGGGCAACGAGTCGATATGAATCACCTTGAGAATTCCGTGGGCTGCGGAAGATGACGCCACCCGATCCATGACTTCCCCGGTGCGATCTGTCGAACGGTCGTTCACGGCGATCACTTCGTAGTTCTCATAATCCAGCTGCAGAAGCTGGGTCAGCGGGCGCTCGATGTGATCTTCTTCATTGCAGGCGGGAACCACGATGGTCACGCGCGGAGCTGGCGCGGCGGGCCTGCGGTCCCAGGCGGGTTTGGCGATGTCTGGGATATGGCGCATGCCCAGAGCGGCGTCAACCAGGCGGGAAAACCAAGCGAGTCCTAGAATGCCGCCTACGATCCAATGAAAATAATTCATTCGTAATGAGTCACGGGGAGGTAGCGGGCTGGCGTACTTCGACCGCCGGAGCGAACCTCATCCCATAAAACAGTATGGCAGATGAGACCGCCATGGCGATAACCGGAAGAATGAAGGCGGCTTGGAGAGACTTCTTATCGGCGACGTAACCCATCAACGTGGGTGAAGGAACGTCGCCCAATAAGTGAAAGATAAAAATGTTTACCGCGATAGCAGTGGCGCGGATATGCGCTCCCACGGCATTCACCAGAGCGGTATTCAGCGGAGAAGTATTCAGCAGCAGAAGAAATGCCGCCACCGCGATAGCCGGGATCATGATGCGTCCCTGAAAAAACAGCGCGACAATCATGACTGGAACGCCCAAGCCCATACTGATGGCGGAGACGAAGTAATATGAGCCTTTCATGCGGGGCAGGAGATAATCGCCGAGCCAGCCTCCGAAGAGCGACGCGAGGATTCCGTCAACAACGATGATCGCGCCAAACTTCAGGTTGGCGGCCTCGAGTGTGTAACCACGTACTCTGGAGAGAAACGTCGGCATCCAGACCTGAATGCCTCCCAGAGAAAACGTGCCCGCTGCCATGCCCAGAGTGACGGTCCAGAAGGCAGGGTTCCGAGCCAAGCCACGAAGAGTCGCGCGCTCCGGCGTTTCTTTCAACGAGTCAAATTGACCGCGTGGAGGCTCGGGTAGAAACCATACCGCCAACGCCAGCAAGAAACCGGGGACAGCCGCAACATAAAACGGATAGCGCCAACCAAGCGAAGGTCCGAGCTTGCCGCCAAGCAGGTAACCGGCCGCGGTACCAACCGGAATCGCCAAGTAGAAAATGCCGAAGATGCGCCCGCGCCTTTCTTCCGGAAACAGGTCCGCCACAAACGTCGGCGCGATGGTAACGAATGTGGCTTCGCCAATTCCCACCAACGTGTGGCGCACCAGCAACTCCCAATAGGTGTGAGTAACGGCGGTGAGCAGAGTGAGCGCGCTCCAGAAAACCGCACCCAGGACGATGATGAGTTTGCGCGAGTAGCGATCAGCCAGCGGTCCGGTGAATGGGGCAGCCACCATGTAAAACCCGAGAAACGCGCTGGTGAGGTAGCCGACCTGAGTATTCGTCAGGTGAAATTCCGACTGCACCAGTGGTTGCACCGCGAACAGCACGGAGCGATCGATGTAGTTCAGCAGATTCAGCGCGGTGAGCAGGGTCAGCGCCGTCCAAGGATAGAGTTTGGCCGAAGTCACTCGCGGAGGAGAATAACATGGCTTAGCCGTACCTCATTGGTCGGAGATTCGTCGGCTTTGTAAACGGTAATCCATCGACGCCAAACTAATCTCGGAACGTTTATCACTTCCTGGATTTTGGCCTCGGCCACCGTGCGATTACAGCCGTTGAAATTCCGCCGCGCGGGCGGAAATCGCCTTTCACTTCGGCCCACACCGGGCGCGCCCATTTCACCACATCTTCCAAAACCTGGTTCACGATGTTTTCCTGAAAAATCCCCAGATTGCGGTACGACTGCAAATATTCCTTGAGCGACTTCAATTCCAGGCAGCGTTTGTCGGGCATATAGCGGATCGCCAGGACTCCGAAATCGGGCAAGCCAGTCTTGGGACACACCGAGGTGAATTCGGGATCATCGACGACGATTTCGTAGCCGGGAAACTGGTTTTTCCAGGTTTCGATTTCAGGAAACTTATGATCGAGGCCGGACTCGGCGTGTTCCTCGGTATATCTGGGCGTTTTTGGCATATTGAGATTTTAAACAGGAGATGACGGAAGTACCAAAAAGGCAATCATTTGAGGATTCTTCCAGAATGTCGATGCATCTATATAGGCACGGTGCAAATTCATTATAAAGAGTGAACGGGTGGTACATTAGTTTGTTGCATCTTCATGACATTAAAGGGAAATCAAGCCGGTTTCTGGAGCCGAAATCGCTGGCTGGCGTGGACCGTCGGAATCGTGGCCGCGGTGTTTTTGCTGGCGTCGTTCATGTCCCGCGGGGAGACCGTGATGGTTCGGGCGGCCACGGCCCAAAGGAGCACGATTCGCAGCGTGGTCTCCACCAATGGCAAAGTGGAGCCGTTGGTGAACTTTGAGGCTCATTCTCCGGTCGCAACCACTGTGGAAAAGCTCTTCGTGAAGGAAGGGGCTCAAGTGAAGAAGGGACAGCTACTGGCGCAACTCGACGATGCCTCCGCCCGCAGCGATGCGGCGCATGCGCTGGCCCAGATTCGCGCCGCAGAAGCCAGCTTGAGCGCAGTGAAAAATGGCGGTAACGGCGAAGAAGTTCTGACGTTGCAGTCCGAACTGTCCAAGGCACGCATGCAAAAGGATACGGCTCAACGAAACCTCGATGCCTTGCAGCGCTTGCAGAAGCAGGGCGCAGCGTCTCCCGGCGAAGTGTCGAATGCGCAGAATCAGTTGGATCGAGCCACGGCGGACCTGGATCTGGCGCAACAGAAAGAAAAGGGTCGCTATACCACTCCGGAAGTGACACGAGTTGAGGCGCAGAAAAACGAGGCGCAAGCGTCTTATGCTGCCGCGCAGGATGCGCTGTCCCACCTGAATATTCGCGCTCCATTCGATGGCACGGTTTATTCGCTGCCAGTCCTGCAGGGAGCTTACGTCAATGCCGGAGACCTGGTTCTGGAAGAGGCAGACTTGTCCAAGGTGCGGGTACGGGCTTTTGTGGACGAACCTGACGTAGGGCGCCTGAAACCGGGCGACAAAATTGAAGTCACGTGGGATGCCTTGCGGAACCGGTCTTGGGAAGGCGAAGTGAGCGCGCTGCCTTCTGTTATTAAGTTGCATGGCACCCGCAACGTGGGAGAAACGACCTGCGTGGTCGACAATGCCGATCAGACTCTGTTTCCAAATGTAAACGTCGGAGTCACCATCGTTACTGGAGAACACAAGGACGTGCTGACGGTGCCCCGTGAGGCGATTCATCAAGAAGATGACAAATCGTACGTCTATCAAATTTTAAACAACGAGCTACAGCGCCGGTATGTGCAAACGTCGATCTCCAACCTGACGCAGGTTGAAATCACGTCGGGGCTGACCGATAACGCCCAGGTCGCGCTGTCTCCGTTAAATTCTAAACCGCTGCGGGACGGCCTGGCGGTGAAGGTGGTTCGCTGAGAATGTTACGTAGCAAGCAATTCATATTCGGTATTGCGGTGTGGTTCCTGATTCTTGCCGTTTCGGCGTGGGCGGAACCGGCCGACCGCCTGCTGGCGGCTGGTCGAGTCGATGAAGCCATTACCTCCCTTCAAACCAGTTTGAACTCGACGCCGCAGAGCGCGGCTTCATTCAACCTGCTTTGTCGTGCGTACTTCGCGCTAGGCAAGTGGGACGACAGCATTGAGTTCTGCGAGAAAGCGATTGCCCTCGATCCGAACAACAGTCTGTATCACCTTTGGATGGGCCGGGCTTATGGCGAAAAGGCAGATCACACCAATTTCCTGAGTGCTATCGGGTTGGCCAAGAAGGTCCGTAGCGAGTTCGAGACTGCAGTGCGTCTTGATCCTAAGAATGTAGCGGCTCGGACCGATCTGGCGGAGTTTTATCTGGAGGCTCCGGGCATTGTGGGAGGCGGGCTGGATAAAGCGCAGGCTCAAGCCCAACAACTGATGCTGCTTGATCCGGTGAAGGCATATTGGGTCCTGGGCCGTCTTGGAGAAAAGAAAAAAGACCTAAGCATGGCCGAGAGCGAATATCGGCAGGGTATCGCAGCCAGCAATGGCCGTGCGGACGCCTGGCTGAACCTGGCACTCTTTTATAGACACAACCGACAGTTCGACAAGATGGAAGAGGCAGTACAGCACGTCAGCACTGCACCCTCGGCAACCGAGATTGCCGAGCAAAAGAATATGCTGGTAGAAGCTGCGGAGCTCCTGGTCCGCACTGAGCACAACACTCCTCTGGCAATCAGCTTGTTGCGCCGTTACCTTACGAGTGGCACTGTAGAAGCGGCTCCAGCCTTCAAAGCTCACTATCTGCTGGGAACGCTGCTGGAACAACAAGGCGACACGCAGGCGGCCGCTGCGCAGTATCGCGCCTCATTGTCGTTGGCCAAGAATTTCGCTCTGGCTCAGAGCGCGCTGGATCGCCTGAATGCGAAGCCAGCACGCAGCGGATGATCCAAACCGGTTCTCGGCGACTACAATCAGACTTTCCGATTATGCAACTTTTTCTCTGAAGGTGAAGAGATGACACCTGCATTACGCTCTTTGGTACGGCTCCTGCCTTCCTGTTTTCTTCTCATTCTGCAAGTTCCCCTTCCAGTTCAAGCCGAAACTATCCCACTGAAACACGTGGTTGAACTGGCGCTCAGCCACAGCAGCACTCTGGCGGCCTCACATACCGATGAGCAGCGCGCCTTTGCCTCCTATCTAGAAGCGCGAGACCAGTACCTGCCACAACTCGTCGTCGGGTCCGGTTTAGGCAAAACCTGGGGATATCCACTGTCGCTGGAGGGTTCCGCGCCGTCGATCGTCAACACAAATGCGCAGTCCGCGCTGATCAATCCAGCGTTACGCGAGTTCATTCGCGCGGCGAAGACTGAGTATCAGGAAAGCACCGTCCAAAGCAAAGACCAGCGCGATCAGGTCATCCAGGACACCGTTCTAAGTTATGCGGAACTGTGTAAGTGGCAGTCGGTGATTCAGTTTGCCAGCCACGAGTATGACGATGCGCTCAAGATGGAGCAGATCGTCAACCAGCGAGTGGAAGAAGGAGTGGACAGTTCCCTTGCCCGAAATCAGGCGAGGCTCGTCACTGCGCGCGTGTATTTGCGAATCAGTCAGGCGCAAGGTTCGATTGATTTGTTGCGAAACCGTCTGTCGCAACTAACTGGGTTGCCGGCAGCTTCAATCGACGGCGATCCGGATTCGATGCCTGCCTTGCCTGAGGTCAAGCAGGAAGACAATCTGGTGAGCAAGGCCGAAGAGATCAGCCCATCGATACAAATCGCCGACTTCCACGCTACTGCGATGGCGTTTCGCGCCAAGGCCGAACACAGATCGATGTGGCCCAGCATTGATTTCGCGGCGCAGTATGCACTGCTGGCCAGCTTCAACAATTACGAAAATTACTTCAGACCGGGCAGTTTCCAGCAGCACAACGCCACGATCGGGGTGGCGATCCGCTTTCCATTCTTTAGCCCGACTCAGCGAGCTAAAGCCCAGGCGGCAGACGCGGATGCCCTGCATGCACGTAAGGATATTGAGACAGTGAAGAACCAGGTTTCGGAGCAGACCCTCAGGCTGCAGCGTTCGGTTGACCAACTATCGGCAGCACAGCATGTGGCAGAACTCGAATATCAGATATCGCGGTCGAACATGGACGCGGTGCAGACGAAGATCGAATCTGGGACGGGAACGCTCCACGATGCGGAGGACGCCCGAGTCCAAACCACGGAGCGTTTTGGTGCGCTGGAAGATGCAAACTTCGAATTGCAGAGAGCGCGAATCGCACTGCTCCGGGTCACCGGGGACCTGAATAGCTGGGTCGGGATCAGTCGTTAGGGGTAAAACAGGGCCAGGACATGGCGACGAAATCTCGGTACCACCGGCGATCTTAGGGTATCCGCAGAGGGGTCGTTTTCGCCCCTCAATGCATCTAACAACCCATTCGCCGTAAACACTTTGCGGGGGCGGCGCTTAGCCGCTAGACTGCTAACATACTTGTGGGGTAGTGCGTCTATTCGGGCTTTTGGACTTAACTCTGTATGTACTCCGGACAGGATGGAAACGTCCCCGGAATGTTAAGATAAGTGATTGAATCCTATGCCATTAAAAACACTGTTTCTGAATCCGCCTTCGTTTGAAAACTTCGACGGGGGAGCCGGTTCGCGTTGGCCGGCGACTCGTGAAATCGAGTCTTATTGGTACCCGGTATGGCTCGCTTATCCGGCCGGAATGCTGGAGGGTGCCCGGCTTCTGGACGCGCCTCCGCACCATATCTCTGCGGAAGAAACTATCGAGATCGCCAAGGAATATGAATTCATGGTGCTGTTTACCAGCACTCCCGGGTTCCCCGGCGACATCCGCCTTTCCCAGAAGATCAAAGAGGCGAATCCGAAGATCAAGATTGCATTTGTCGGGCCGCACGTCAGCGTGTTGCCGGAGAAGTCTTTGCGCGATTGCCCTGCCATCGATTTCATTGTTAGGAAGGAATTCGATCTGGCGGTGGTGGAATTTGCACAGGGCAAGCCGCTGGAAGAGATTCTCGGCGCGTCGTTCCTGAAAAACGGCTCGGTCGTGCACAACGCCGACCGGCCGCAGATGCAAGATCTGGATGCGATGCCGCACGTGACGGACGTCTATAAGCGGGATCTGGACGTGACGAAATACAACGTGCCGTTCCTGCTCTATCCCTTCGTTTCGCTCTACACCACGCGAGGCTGTCCCGCGCAGTGCACCTTCTGTCTCTGGCCGCAGACTCTGAGCGGACATCCGTGGCGGAAGCGCTCTACGGACGATGTCGCAGCAGAGATGGCCAAGGCAAAAGAACTTTGGCCGAACGTCAGAGAATTTTTCTTCGATGACGATACCTTCAACATTCAGGCAGCACGCACCATCGAACTGTGCGCCAAGCTGAAGCCGCTGAAACTCACCTGGTCTTGCACCTCACGCGTTACAACTGATTATGAAACGCTGAAGGCCATGAAAGAAGCGGGTTGCCGGCTGTTGATTGTGGGCTACGAATCGGGCGATCAGCAAATTCTGAAAAACATTAAGAAGGGTGCGACTATCGAACGCGCCCGGCAGTTTACCAAGGATTGTCACAAACTCGGCTTGGTGGTTCACGGTGACTTCATTCTTGGATTACCGGGCGAGACTCGCGAAACCATTCGGAACACCATCAACTTCGCGAAGGAGCTTGATGTTGAGACGATTCAGGTCTCAGTGGCTCACGCTTATCCGGGAACCGAGCTTTACGACTATGCTGTGAAGAACGGCTTCATGGTCGGCGATAACAAAATGGTCGATGAGGGTGGACATCAGCTTGCCCACATTCAATATCCCGGCCTGCCCGCGGACGAAATCATGGAATCGGTACATCGCTTCTACGACGAGTACTACTTCCGCCCGAAAGCGGTCTTCCGCATTCTGAGGAAGTCCGCATTCAATAGCGTGGAGCGGAAACGGCTTTACAGAGAAGCAAAGACTTTCCTGAAGACGCGCTCCATGCGAAATAAGTGGGTGAAGGACAAGCGCGAGAAGCAGGATTCCGCAACCGCAGTTGAGCCGGCAAACGCGTAGGAAATCAAGTGACTTTACGCAAGTATCTGGTGCTGGCTGGCGTGACCATTCTGTCGGCCGTCGGAGATACTTTGCTCTCGCGGGGAATGCGGGCGACCGGTGGCATCTCTCTGGATCACATTAGCAGCATCTTTCTGTTCGTCTTGCATCCCGAGCTCGCGCTCGGGATTTTGTTTTTACTGGGATTCTTCGCCTGCTATATCAATGCCCTTTCCTGGGCTGACCTCACCTTTGTCTTGCCGGCCACATCTCTCAGTTACGTTCTAATCACGCTCGTCGGACGCTTTTTGCTTCATGAGCACGTCAGCATTAGCCGCTGGATTGGCGTGCTGTTAATCTCGGGAGGCGTGGGATTCGTTACGCAAGGTCCGGAACTCACTCACAGGCCTCAGAAGCCGGCCTCTGACTCACGCTTGTCGAAGGCAGCAGCGGAGGCGTCCCGATGAGGCAGTTCTACGCATGGGGCGCAGTCACTCTGATTGTTCTGGCATCGACCACCGGAGATGTGTTGCTGGCTCGAGCCATGAAGCAAGTAGGCGACGTGCATGCTCTGTGGCGAAAGAGTGGATTTATGTCGGTCGTTCGGCGAGTTCTGCAGACGCCAGCTTTCTTTGGCGGGATCGGGGCAATGGCCATCGCCTTCTATAGCCTGCTGTTCGGACTCTCCTGGGGCGACGTCAGCTTTGTCGTGCCCGCCTCGTCGTCGTTAACGTTCGTTGCCAACGCAGTGGCGGCGAAGGTATTTCTGCATGAGCGTGTGGATCGCCGCAGATGGATCGCCGCGCTGCTGGTAGCAGGCGGCGTAGTTATGCTGGCGGTGTGACGAGGTGGTTCAGGAGGCGGTCTTCCCTGGTGGTCAGTGCCTTTTCCGTTGAGCCCCGAAGTCGGCTCACGAGCGAAACAATCGCATCAGTCCGCTCGCAGGCAAATCAGGAACGAGAAAACTCCGGTTGCTCCCCCAAGCCATGGTTAACGCTTCCGCTGCCAGGTAGCCGCTGCGTACTGCGCCTTCCATAGTCGCGGGCCAGCCCGTAGCAGTCCAGTCGCCCGCAAGAAAGACTCCGGGCCAAACGGTTACGGACTTAGGACGATAGAGATCGATTCCGGGCCGCGGCGAGTAGGTCGCGTTCAGCTCTTTGATGACTGTGGACTTCACCAGATTTGCGCCGCGCGCCTCTGGGAAAAACTCTCTCACCTCTGCCAGCACGAGATCCACGATCTCCTGCTTGGTCTTGTCGATCAGATTCTTGGAAGAGCTAACCACCAATTCAATGTAGCTGCCGTCTCCCTGACGTCCCAGCAACATCGACTTGTGAAACATCCATTGAATCGTGCGATCGAGGAGCACAGCATGTTCGAGATTCGTAATCTGCCGATCAAACCAGAGGTGAACTCCGGCAATGGGAGAGCTTTCAAATTGTGCGATCTGATCGCGTAGAGGCTGGGACGCTCCGTTCTGGGGCAAGACCGAGCCCAAAGCAAAGAACGGCAGAGCGAGCACAGCCAAATCAAACGTGCTGGTGGTCCCCGCAAAGCCAACCACCTGACCATCTGCTTGAGGTTGCAGGCTGTCGACACCGGAGCGAACCCGTACTTCCCCGCCCCGGGCCACAATGTAATCCCGCGCCGCGTTGTAGAGGTCCGTCAGCGGAATAGTTGGAATGCCCATCCTTCGTGCATCTTCCGACTTCAGGGACTCGCGCACGACTTGTGCCGCCGCAGGCAGTGACATACGGTCGAGATCCTCGCTGAGAGCGCTGATCAGCACCGGCTTCCAGAATCGCTCAATCGCACCTTCAGTCTGATGATGATCATGTAACCAGTCCAGAAAAGGGCGACCATTGTCTTTCGGTGCGGCAGGCATCAAGGCAGCGAATGCCCGCGCGATGGCCATCTTGTCCTGAAGACTGAGGAATGAAAACTTCAGAAAAGAAGGCGCAGTTTGCAAAGGCGCGGGTAAAGACGAGGGCTTCATCACCGATTGCCGTCCGCCGGGCTCGATGAACGTCATTTCGTCGGACCAGCGGATTTTGTCGGCCACTCCGATGCGCCGATAGAACTCGATTAGATTTGTGCAGGAGCCAAAGAGAACGTGCTGGCAGTTGTCGACGACTTCGCCCGTGGCGGGATGTTGATAGGACGATGCCCTGCCTCCGAGGAAAGGTCGGCGTTCGAACAAGGTGATACGAAAGCCGGAGTCGGCCAGGGCGCAACCGGCGGCCAGACCGGCCAGACCTCCTCCAATGATGGCTACTGTTTTGGGGGAATCTCCGCTCATTACAGGAGGCGCTTGGCGAAGCCCTTTCCCAGGACGGTAAGCTTTTCGCGAAATGTGAGACTGACTTTGCCTTGGAAGACGTCGAATTGCCGCGCGGAAATCTTGTCGAGCAGCTTGCGGTAGATCGTGATCAAAACCCACAGCGCCGGTTGGCTGTCTTCGTCGACCATGGGGATGAGTTCATCCCCTGCCTGATAGCATTCCCGAGCCCGCTCCGCTTCGAACTCCAGCACAGGGCGAATTCGTCCAAGGTCGGTCGGACCTTGCAGATCGGACTCAGACAGGTGGAATCGAGCAAGATCTTCCTGGGGCAGATAGACGCGGCCCATGGCGGCGTCTTCTTTCACGTCACGAATGATGTTAGTGAGCTGAAAGGCGAGTCCACATCGCTCCGCGAGGGGTTCGGCCGCTGGGTCTTTATAGCCAAAAATACGAATACAGACTAGACCGACGACGGATGCCACTCGATAGCAGTAAAGACGCAGGTCCTCGAAGGTTGGATACTGAATGACGGCGCTCTGGTTCTGATCGTCGGCGGACCTGGGATTCTCCAGATCCATAGCCGTGCCGTACGCCAACTGATCGAGCAATCCAACTTGAATGTCAAAGCGACGCTGCGCGTCGGTGAGTGCGAGCAGAACGGGCTCGTCAGTGGGATAGCCAGCGAGTGCGCGATGAACAGAATCCAGCCATGCGTCGAGCCGTTGCTGCCGGTCGCGAGCCGGCAGACTGGTGTCGTCCACGATGTCGTCGCAGCGGCGCATAAATGCGTAAACCGCAGAGAGGGCCTGGCGCTTGGGCTTCGGTAGAACCAGAAACCCGTAGTAGAAATTCTTGGCCGCAGTCCGCGTGATACCCCGGCAGACGGAATAAGCAACCTGCAACTGGGAGTGGGTCGGCGCGAACGGTGTAGGGGCCTGTTGCACGGCGGTGCTCATAGCAGCTTTCCAATGGCCGCGCGCGCTACCAACGCCAGCTTGCGCGACTTAGAAATGGATGGACGCCGCCCCAGTACGTTGAATCCCTGCGATTCGATGGCATCCAGAATCTCCAGCCCACCCCGGCTAAAGAGATCCAGATCGACGGCTAACTCACGATCAACTTTCTTGATCAGGGGCAAACCACGTTCGAACCACTCGCGAGCGCGCTCTACCTCGAACTGCAACAGGTCACAGAAGGCGGCAGTATTGCGCTGTGCGGCTATATCAGCTTCGCTAACCCCGAAGCGGCGCAGATCTTCAAGGGGAAGATAAATGCGGCCCTTTTCGTAGTCGGTGCTGACATCCTGCCAGAAATTCGCCATCTGCAGCGCGGTGCAGGTGTAGTCCGAGAGCTCTTGGCGTTCGGAGTCGCGATAACCGCAAAGGTAGAGTACGAGGTGACCCACGGGGTTCGCCGAATATCGGCAATAGCCGAGCAGGTCGTTGAACGTCTCATAGCGGGTCGTCCGCTGGTCTTGGCGGAAGGCGGTAAGCAGATCAACAAACTCGTGCTTGGGAATCTCGAACTGCCGTACTGTTTCCGCGAGCGCGACAAATACGGGATGGCGCGGGCTGCCGTCGTAACACGCATCAAGCTCCGACTGCCATTGGTCGAGCAGTTGCAAGGAGGCTAATGTATCCCCAACTTCGTCACCTAAATCATCGGAGATTCGGCAATAGGAATAAACATTAAAAAAGTGCTGACGCAGACGGCTCGGCAGGAACCAGCTGGCGACGGAAAAATTCTCGTAGTGCGAGCGTGCCAGTTTTCGGCAGTATTCGCGAGCTTGATCGAGCGACGGGGCCGAATCCGGGATCGCATATTCAGCCGGCAGATTACTCCATCCGTCAACTGGCACTGCCTTGGAGGAAATCCCGGAATGATGGTTGGCAATCGACGACATGATCAGTTCCGTCCTCCTTTCACTATCTCGCAGTCGTGGAAGTCGCTGGTTCAGTGGCCGGGAATGATGGCCGTCTTGATATCGCCATTGCGGTTCAGCATGTGATGCAGAACTTGCTGCAACCGCGACAGCGGCGCCTCGCCGGTAATGTAGTCAGTGGAACGGACCTTCTTTTCCGAGATCAAGGCAAAAGCCCGGCGTACCGTCTCCGGCGTGTGATGGAAAGTCGCTTTCAATGTAACTTCTGAATAGTGCAGCCGGTTCGTGTCGAGCTGGACTTTTGTACCGCTCGCACACCCCCCAAAGAAGTTGACCGTGCCGCCTTTGCGAACCATGTCAATGGCCCATTCCCAGGCTTCCGTACGGCCGACCGCCTCAATGACGACATCGCCTCCGCGCTTTTCAGGGGACAAGGCGCGGACAGCTTCCACCGGATCTTTTACCTTTGTGATCTGAACTACTTCGTGCGCGCCCATGTGCTTGGCCGCTTCAACTTGAGAATCGCGCTTCACCACGGCAATGACGTTGCAACCGACGGCCTTCGCGACCTGCACGAACATCAGTCCGATTGGACCGCCGCCGATCACAGTGACCGTATCGCCGATCTCTACGCCTGTCTCGTGCAGTCCCCGGAGAACGCAGGCGAGAGGTTCGACCATAGCGGCCTCTTCAAATGTGACATGCGGTGGAATGGCGAGCATGTTCTTTTCAACAATGCGTTGCGGAATGCGGATGTATTCGGCGTAAGCGCCATTGTTGAACAGCAAATCTTCACAAAGATTGGGCTGGTGCTTGGAGCAATAAAAACACATGCCACAGGGAGCAGAATTTAGCGCGACGACACGCATTCCTTTGCGGAAGCCGCGGACACCTGGGCCTACTTCTTCGATGGTTCCGGCCAGTTCGTGACCAAACAAGGCGGGCGGCACGATCATGCGCGCGTGATAGCCGCGCTGATAGACCTTGAGGTCGGTGCCACAGGTCAAAGCTACCTGCACTTTAACCAGGACCTCGCCTTCGCCGACGCGCGGAATCGGAACTTTCTCGATTTTCACGTCCTCTTTGCCATAGAGGACCGCTGCGGTCATTTTGCCGTTCACTCTAAACTCCTCCCCAAACGCTGCCCGGCTGGATCACGATTTTCATCGAATCCGGTTGGGGGTGGGCAGCTAGCTCCAGGGCTTCGACTGCGCGAGACAAGGGAAAGCGGTGACTGATTAACCGTTCCAAATCCATTTCACGGCTCATCACGAACTGCACCGAGTCCTCCTGCAATTCGACAGAAGCGCTATACGACCCCAACAATGTTTTCTCGTCAACGCAAACGGCCGCAGGGTCGATTGTGGCCTCTCCCCGCACTGTCTGCGCAAATAACAAAACCCGTCCGCCGGGACGCACCGCATCCATCGCGGTCCGGATCAGGCTGTTGCCACCCACGGCTAAAATAGCTACGTCGGCGCCACGGCCTGCGGTCTGCTCACGCACGGCTTCCACCGTGTCTCTCCGTGAAGCATCGATTCCGTTTTGTAAACCGAATGTTCTACTTATTGTAAGCCTCTGCGGATATAAATCGGAAGTTATTACGCTAGCTCCCGCACGTTTGGCCAATGTACTCAATATGATACCGATGGGACCCTGTCCTATGGAGAGGACCGTCTCCCCGGGCTCGATCTCGAGGGAATCGATTCCCTTCAGGCACGTATTTACGGGTTCCACGAAACAGGCCTGCTCAAAGGAAACGCCGTCAGGAATTCTCACCGTGCCCTGCTGGACGATCCAGTCCATGACGCGCACATATTCGGCAAACCCCCCGCCAGACGCCTCAAAGCCAGCAGTGCACCCGACCTTCTTGTAGGTCTCGCATTGAGCAAACGTTCTGTGCTGGCAGTAAAAGCACTTTCGGCAGGGGATGTGATGAAACACCATGACGCGGTCCCCGGGGCGAAATTGTCTGACTCCCTCGCCCACAGCGGCAACAATTCCCGACGTCTCATGGCCGAAGATGCGGGGCGCGGAATGGGAACCGGTGGAAATCTTTTTGAGGTCGGTGCCGCAAATGCCGCAGGTGTGCACCCGTACCAGGATCTCGCCTTTGCCTATTTCCGGTACCGGAACGGTTTCGAGGCGGACGTCATTCCGCCCGTGGTACACCACGGCTTGCATCGTAGTCGGAATGACCGTCGGTTTTTCTTCGAATGATATTTGACCAGCAATTGCCATTGGTTCAGTTCAAACCCTTCCAGTTGCCTGTAATTGCTTGGTGGTTCCGTGGCCGGTGTCAAGGATCAGGCGGCTCAATTCAAAGCATAGGGCGCGCGAAGCTTTCGCACTGTTACGTGCCAGACGAAAAACGCTGGGCCAGAGCCACGGTCGGAGAAGAGCGAACAACACGAATGCCCCGGAGCGCAACTGTCCACTACTGGAGACGAATCGATCCATGCTCGGCATTTCAAAGTCTCTCTCGTCTGAGATGGCCTTGAGCGCAGCAAAAGCGATACCATGTTTCTGCGCTCCCCGGGCAACTGCCGCAGCTTCCATATCGACGGCTTGAGCACCGTATGAGCTAGCCAACTTGGCTTTTTGGGCAGCACCAGCCGTTGCCGACCCACTTACCAATACTCCGCTGCCTGAAGGTATTTCCGTCCGACTGCTATCTTTCGCGTCGATAACGCGGCTTGGCGTAATAATCTCTCCGACTCTCAAATTCGGGTCCAGGGCTCCAGCAAAACCAGCGGAAACCAACAACTCTGGATGATACTTGACGGCGATCGCCTCCGTGGCACGCCGCGCCGCTTCCTGGCCAATTCCCCCGCAAATCAGCACTGCGCTTCCCTGCTCAAAACAGATGAAATGACGATCGTCGAACTCCTGATCAACTCGGCGCCATTTGGCGACGAGTGGGCTGACCTCCCTTTCCAGTGCGACCACAATGGCGATTTTTATTGACTCTGCCAACCAGACCTCTGAACTCACGTAGCAACAACTGCCTTGGCTGTCCGTTCGCGGTCGTCCAGGGCCACCGAGTCGGCGACTCTACGCGTATCCGTTACTCTGAAACCAGTCTACCGCCCGGCGCAGGGCGCCATCGACCGGAACGGTTTTCCACCCCAGTTCACGTTCTGCTTTGGCGGATACCACGAACATCTTTTTCCGGCCCATACGAACTGCATCGATGGTCGCCCGGGGCTCTTTTCCCATAATGCGTCCGGTAACAATTTCGTCCACTACTCCGGTAGCCAGCGCCATGAAGTACGGAACTTTCACTCGCGGGGACGGCAATCCCGTGATGGCAGCAAGCTTGTCGAGAATCTGCTTCAGCGTCAGATTTTCTCCCCCCAGGATGTAGCGCTCACCGCTTCTCCCCTTTTCCAGTGCGGCTACATGTCCGCGAGCACATTCCGTGACGTCCACCAGATTCAATCCGGTATCGACGTAGGCTGGAAATTTTTTCTTCAAAAAGTCGACCACGATTCGACCTGTCGGAGTCGGCTTAATGTCCCGCTCTCCAACCGGAGTTGTGGGATTCACGACGACAACGTCCATCCCGCTCCGGCCCGCGGCCATCGCCACTTCTTCCGCCATAAACTTTGACCGCTTATACGGGCCGATCATGTTGGCAAGCGATACGGGCGAGTTCTCGTCCGCCACGTGGCCATTCGAGGTGAACCCCATGGTTGCTACGCTGGATGTGTAAACCACCCTGCGCACTTTATTCCTTCGCGCCGCATCGAGTAGGCTCCGCGTTCCCTCGAGGTTGGCGCGATACATCTCGTCGGGATCGCGAACCCACAGGCGATAGTCGGCGGCGACATGAAAAACCGTGTCGCAACCCGACATGGCTTTCTCGATCGAGGCGGAGTCCCTCAGGTCCCCGGTCGCGTGCTCAGCGTTCAGTCCGGCAAGGTTCCTGAGGTCGCTGGTGGGACGAACCAGCGCTCGCAGTTCAGCGCCCTGATCGGCAAGAGCACGAGCCACGTGACTACCGACGAATCCAGTTGCGCCTGTAATGAAGATTCGCATTTGGCTAGCTTTTGGCTCTCAACTCCAGGCTAAAAGCTAAGATCCGCAAACCCTAATCCAACTCTTCCGGTTGGAGCGAAACATTGGTTTCGCCGGCGGCTTTCTTTTCCCAGTAATGGCGAACCCAGTTTTCCCAACTTTTGCCGGCGGCCATGTCACGTCCAGTGAAACCGAGTGCGGCGATTTCGGAGTACTTAATTGACAACTTGCCAGTCCCATCTTTCGGCACTAAACGGACAAGCGAATCGTCGAGCGACTTGCCGGTTCTGCGATCGAAGATGTAGCCCTCAACTTTGGAACCGTCTTTACAAGTAATGGAAACATCACCGCGATAGTCGAACGCATGCTCCAGGGCGGCGTGAAGTTCCTGAGGGGTGGCCAGTTCCGGAACCCACCCCTGGAGTTCGGTGCGTTCGGCTCCGGGGACGACTTCAGCCGTGTCAGGATCAATGACCTGGCGCTTCTGAGTTGTCTCTGACGAAGAAGACTGATCCGTGCTGCTCAAACCCGTGTCTCCTCGCCCACATTGCTTTCAATCTGTACCAGCGGGCCAAGTGCCTTGACCGGACGGTCAGGCTCATCCAGTAACCGGAAGGCAGAGGGATCGTTATAGCTGCCGAAAAGCGTTGCCTTGGCAGTGTCCCAAAGCCCTTGCAACGAACCGAAGGTGTGGTTTACGGCAGAGGCCTCGTAGCCGCTATGAACCATGCAATTGGCGCACTTGGGATTACCGGACTCGGTCCCGTAGTTCGCCCAGTCGGTGGTGTCGAGCAATTCCTGAAACGTATCGGCATACCCATCCTGAAGCAGGTAACAAGGCTTCTGCCAGCCGAACACATTGTAGGTGGGCATCCCCCAGGGCGTGCATGCGTAATCGCGTTTGCCCATCAGGAATTCCAGGAACAGGGGCGACATATTGAAACGCCAGTTCGGTTTGCGATTGGATAGGATTCCACGAAACAAGCGTCGGGTACGCGCACGACCCAGGAAATGACTCTGGTCAGGCGCCTTGTCGTAGGAGTAGCCAGGCGACAGCATCATGCCCTCGACTCCAAGATCCATCATCTCGTCGAAGAACTCGCGGACACTCTTGGGATCCGCCCCATCGAATAACGTGGTATTTGTTGTCACACGGAAGCCGCGGGCCAGCGCCTCTCTCATACCCTCAAGGGCCTTGTCATATCCACCTTCAAGGCATACCGAGAAATCGTGGTGCTCGCGCTGACCATCCATGTGGACCGAGAAGGTCAAATACTTGCTTGGCTTGAATAGGTCGAGCTTCTGCTTCAGCAACAACGCGTTGGTGCAGAGATAGATATATTTTTTGCGCGCGACCAGGCCCTCTACAATTTGTTCGATCTGCGGGTGCAGCAGCGGCTCTCCGCCCGGGATCGCGACTGTGGGGGCGCCGCATTCGTCGACAGCCTTGAAACACTCCTCCGGTGTCAGTTGCATCTTGAGAACGTGAGCCGGGTATTGAATTTTTCCGCAACCTGCACAGGCCAAATTGCAACGAAATAAGGGCTCTAGCATCAAGGTCAGCGGATACTGCTTGCGCCCTTTGATCTTTTGCCTGAGGACGTAACTTGCAACGGTCCAAGCTTGTGAAACTGGAACAGCCATCGATCTCATTCTCCAGATAGAAACTTAGTGAGCCAGACGCAGCAAGCCACGTCTCGACGAACTTAACTAACGCGCTGTACGCTGGTGGTTTGCGTGATCCCCGTCATGACTTTCTTGTACGTCGTCAGGGCGATCAGCGGGAAATATTGCCGATACATGTGGTACATGAGATAAAACACTCGCGGGAAGCCGGTTCCCGTGTAGTACGGCTCATCCCACGATCCATCTTTTTTCTGGGTGCGCAGCAGGTATGCAATTCCACGAGCCACGCAATCGCTGCGAGTGTCGTTCACTGCCAGCAAGCCCATAATGGCCCAGGCGGTCTGCGATGGCGTACTCGGACCAACGCCCTTCACCGTGGGATCGTCGTAGGAGGCACAGCTCTCGCCCCATCCTCCATCGGCATTCTGCATCATGCGCAACCATTCGGCGGCTTGCTGAATGTAGGGCTCGTGGTTGTCGATGCCCATGGCCTCCAGGCCACGCAACACCAAGGCAGTGCCGTAGATGTAGTTCACACCCCAGCGGCCAAACCAGGAACCATCCGACTCCTGCTCGTTGCGAATAAACTTAATGGCGCGCTGCACAGCCGGATGACCCTTGTCGTAGCCATAGGTGGCCAACATTTCCAGGATCCGGCCCGTAATGTCGACCGTCGCCGGGTCAAGCATGGCGTTGTGGTCGGCGAACGGAATGTACTGGAACACCATGCGATCGTTGTCTTTGTCAAAGGAAGCCCAGCCGCCGTCTTTGCACTGCATGGAAAAAATCCAGTCAATGGCGCGCTGGACAGATTCACGCTGGTAGCGCCCGTTGGGGTGCTCCACGTGTGCCAGACCCAGGCAAACCATCGCAGTGTCGTCAACGTCGGGGTAGAACTCGTTGTTAAACTCGAAATACCATCCGCCGGGTTGACCTTTGGGGTTTTTAACTTTCCAGTCCCCCGGATTGCGCACCTGTTTCTGCAGGATCCAATCGGCGCACTTCACCATGCGAGGATCGTCGACTGGAACCCCTGAGTTTCCCAGAGCGAACATAGCGTAAGCGGTATCCCAAACCGGCGACTTGCAAGGCTGCATGCGAAACGTGTCGCCTTCCTCGATACCCAATTTCTCGAACTCGTCGAGCGCGCGAATGACCTGCGGATCGTCGAGCGAGTAGCCCTGAACCCGGAGAGCAATGATCGAGTTCACCAACCCGGGATAAATTGCGCCGAGGCCGTCGCTCATTTCCATCCGATCCAGCATCCACTTTTGGGCCTTCTTCAGAGCAATCGACCTTAACGGACGAATGTGAACCGCTTCGAACCAATGAACACTACGATCCAGCACCAAAAAGAAATTCCGCCAGGAAAACAGCTTCTTTGACCAGCGCAGGTGCATGCGCGATTTGTCGCGCCCACCGACGAAGAGTTCTTCCACTCCCATTTCATCGGGAATCTTTTTGAATGGCTTTTTGGCGTAGCAGATCGACAACGGCACTAAGATCGCGCGCGACCACGAGGAGATCTCGTAGATATTGAACCAGAACCAGTTGGGAAACAGCACGATCTCCGGGGGCACGGCCGGAACCGCATCGTAATCGTATTGACCGAGGAAGCAGAGATAAATCTTGGTGAAGGTGTTGACCTCGGTCACGCCCCCCATTTCAAGGATTTTGCTCCGGGCTCGGGTCAAGGCCGGATGGTCGGCGTTGTAACCGGTGAGCTTAAGAGCAAAGTATGCTTTGACCGATGCGCTGATGTTCGACGGGCCCCCGTTAAAAGTAGGCCACCCGCCGTCTTCGTTTTGATGACGCAGGATGTAATTGCAGCACTTCTGAAAGCGCTCCTGGTTGACCGTACCCAGCAGGGTATGCAGAAGAATGTAGTCAGACTCCAGGGTGGTGTCGGCCTCGAGCTCTCCGCACCAGTAGCCATCTTCGTGCTGCTGGGAAAAAAGCTGTTTACGCGCCCCGTCAATGGCAGCCGCGACCCGGCTAGCCAAGTCGTCGATCTTTCCAAAATGCAACTGGGGCGCAGACGCCGCGAACGAGGAGGAGGTTTCGTTCATGAAGTTTGGCTACTCCGCAGCTACTCCTGCTGTTGGGGCGGCTGCGATCGCCTCCACGATTTCGGGGGGCAATCCGAACCGCACGTTTTCAGGCATCACTTCTACTTCCTGTACGTTTCCGTAACCCATCGAACCGAGGAACTTCACCACTTCTTCCACGAGGAACTCAGGAGCAGAAGCTCCAGCCGTGAGGGCGATCGTCTTAACGCCTTCCAACCACTCAGGCTTAATGTCGCGGTAGCTGTCAATTAGATGCGAGCTAGTGCTCAAATTACGCGCAACTTCCACTAAGCGCTTGGAATTAGAGCTATTATCGGAGCCAACCACGAGCAACAGGTCGGCCTCGGAAGCCACTTGCTTGACCGCAACCTGCCGATTTTCCGTGGCGTAGCAAATGTCCTGCGCAGCGCGGCCCCTTAATATTAGGGAATCGCTCGCGCAACGCTGTGATGATGTCACGAGTCTCGTCCAGGCTAAGAGTTGTCTGCGTGAGATAGGCGACCCTGTCCGGGTCGGGCACGGTGAGCATTGCGACCTGCTTAGGCGATCCCACGACCTGGGTAACCAAGGGAGCCTCGCCAAGTGTTCCGATTACCTCATCATGATCTCGATGGCCGATCAGGATCAGCGAATAGCCTTCCTTGGCAAACTTGACCGCCTCCACGTGAACCTTGGTGACCAGCGGACAGGTGGCATCGATTACACGCAGACCACGCATCTTGCTGGCGTCGCGAACCTCAGGAGAAACACCATGCGCGCTGTAAATCACGCGTTCGCCGTTGGGCACTTCGTCGACGCTATCGACAAAAATGGCGCCTTTGCCCTGCAGTTCTTCGACGACAAAGCGATTGTGAACGATCTCTTTGCGGACGTAGATTGGCGGCCCGAAAGCCTCAAGGGCGATTCGGACGATATCAATGGCTCGAACCACACCGGCACAGAAGCCCCGGGGTTTCAATAAAAGCAGCGTTTTGCCGTCGTTCATAGGCGGTATAGGTTCCTGTTAGGGTACACGTCCCCACTATGGATTTATGTAATAAAGCTACCTGAAAGAACCAATTTGGTCAACGTAAGGCATGGAGATTCAGCAGATTAGCAGCGATTGGGGATATGGAAGCAGCGAATGGGATTCCGCACTCAGCCAGTGAAGATTGTTAGACCGCTAGCTCTACCATAGCCGTTTAACATCGTACCGATCCAGAGCTGGGTCCGCACTGAGAATCGGTACATTCATATCTTGAGCCTGAGCCACCAGCAAGCGATCGAAAGGGTCACGATGATGGCCAGGAAGCAATCCTGCACGGACCGCCTGCTCGATGCCGATGGGTAGTTCAGTGAATCCCTCCTCGGCCATGTTCCTCGCTAGATCGGTGACCAAAGCAAGCGCGTCGAGTTTTCCGAGGTTCACCTTGATGGACAGTTCCCAAGCCACTGCCGCGGAAATCAAAACCGTCGTATTGGGATTCTTCAGAACTGAAGACGCTTTCGAGGAAAGCTTCTGAGGATCAGCGAACCACCAGATGAAGGCATGGGTATCAAGCAGGACATTCATTCGAAGCCCAATTTTTCGAGTTCCTGATCGGTCAAGGGATCGAACGCATCTGGAGTATACGAAATCTGACCTTTCAGCCTCCCTGGGACTCGCTTGTTACCGGCCGCGCCGATAGCCACCAACCTGGCAATCGGCGTCTTGCCTCGTGCAATCACCACGTCCTTCCCTGAGCAAGCTTCCTTGAGCAGTCGAGAAAGATTGGTTTTCGCTTGATGAACTGTGTATTCCTTCATTAGCTAAGTATATTAGCTAAACTTGATTTGTCAAATCCGGAATCTTGCCGACAAGCCGCCGGTTCTTATCGAATGGATCCAAGGACGGGGGTTAATGCCACCGGTGCGACCAGTGGCAAAAAGACTTCCTTATCGTCTTACCCGTTGGTTTTCAACATCTGCTCAGCGTGTTTCCGCGAAGTTTCGGTCAGTTTGGCGCCACTTAGCATGCGGGCCACCTCTTCGGTGCGTTCGTCGCCTGCTATCAATCGGACGACCGTTCGGGCCCGGCCCGCCAAGGCCTTTTTCTCAATTACGTAGTGGTGGTCGGCGAAGGTGGCGATTTGGGGAAGGTGGGTCACGCATAACACCTGATTCGCTCGGGACAGGCTCTTTAGCTTCTTTCCGACTGCTTCCGCGGCGCGACCCCCGATTCCGATATCGATTTCGTCAAAGACTAACGTTCGCTGCGCGGACTTCCCGGGCCCGGCTCCCCGCCCCGCATTCGACTTCTTGCCGCTTTCGACGCTGGCTTTCAGGGCTAGCATGACCCGCGAGAGTTCGCCACCGGAGGCGATCTCCTCGAGTGGACGCATAGGTTCGCCGGGGTTGGTCGAAATCAAGTAAACCACTTGATCGAATCCCGAAGGACTCCAGTTCGCTTCCTCATCGCTGCCGCCGACTTCGATGTGGAACTGCGATTTCATGGCGAGATCGTTGATCTCCGCTTCTACGATCTTCTCCAGTTTCCGGGCGGCATCGAATCGCTTCCTGGAGATTATCCGCGCAGCGATGAGATACTCTTCAGCCGCTTTTGCCAGCTCACGACGAAGTTCGGCAAGAATTTCGTCTTTGTTCTCCATTTCAGAAAGCTTGCGGCTGACCTCCGCCCGGTGATGGATGACGTCCCCCAAGGTTGGCCCGTATTTTCGCTTCAGACGATCAATTTCGGCCAGCCGATCTTCGACCTTGGCTAGGTTTTCAGGAGAAGCCTGAATTCCCCCAGCGTAGTCGCGCAGAGTGGCGCCGACATCTTCGACGCTGATGCGCGCAGTCTCGATCGCTGCCAGCGCTTCCAGAAACTTGGGTTCGTAGCGGGAGAGTTCCTCGATGTTCTTTTGCGCGGCCCGCAACGAAGAAGAAGTCGACGCCGGACCTTCGTACAGCAAATCGAAAGCGTTCATCGCAGCCGAGTAGATCTTCTCGGCGTTGGCCAGAACTCGCTTTTCGGCCTCCAGGCGCTCGTCTTCCCCAGCCTGCAAACGGGCATCTTCGATCTCCTGCTTCTGAAAATTCCACAAGTCGAGCAGGCGCAAGCGGTCGTGCTCGCCTTGCTCGAGGTCGGAGATTCGGGCGGAAATTTCTCTCCATTTCGCAAAAGCTTCCGCCGTCGGTTCGACCTTGGCATCGGCAAAAGCGTCGAGCAATGCCAGGCGGGCCGCGGCGTCGAAGGAGAGTAGCGACTCGTTCTGTGCGTGGATCACCGCGAGATACGGAGCCAGTTGGCGAAGCACTGCTACGGTCGCCGGCTGATTGTTCACGAAGACGCGGCCTTTTCCGCCTGAGGCGATTTCGCGGCGAAGAATGACCGATTCCTCGGCTGGATCGATTCCGTGTTCCTCCAGGATGCGTTCGACTGATTTCTCGCTCGCAGGTTCGACTTCGAAGACGGCTGCAATCAAGGCACGATCTGCGCCGGAGCGGATCACATCCGGGGAGGCCTTTTCCCCTAACAGAAGAGCCAGCGCGTCAATCAGAATAGACTTGCCGGCGCCGGTTTCGCCGGTGAGAAGATTCAAGCCGGGCGAGAACTCGACCGCCACCTGGTCGATCACCGCGTAATTTTCGAGGCGCAATTCCGAGAGCACGGAGGTTCCTGGACGCAGGAAATTGAGCGAAGCATAGCATGAAACTAAAGGCGTGCTATCTGCAAAGTGGGATTCGGCGTGCCACCCAGGTCAAACGCAGCCGGTGTCCGGTTGGCAGGTGAATCTCGACTTGGTAACGCTTCGGGTAAGCACTCCCCGACGATCTCTCCGGCAGACAACGAAAAAGCCGCAGATTTAGCCGCGGCCTTTCCTTTCACGCGTTTCCCGGTATGTAATTAAACCGCTTTGCGCTCGTTCTCGACGGACCCAGCCGAGCGGTCGGCGGCCGGCCCGATGGTGCAACTAGCACAACTTTCGACGATATCTCGCCGACGTTGTCGCAATCTGCTCTCAAAGTTCAGCCAACGATCGCCGATCCCTACCGCACTATTTGAGATGGTCACATCGTCGCTACCCGCAGGAATGATTCGGCTGCTCAGATCCCGATTCTCCTTGGGCGTAAGCTGGCTCCCGATAGAACCCGATTGCTCCGGCATTTCCTGGGCGGTCGGAGTGATATTGTGATCGCTTCCTTCGCGATGTTGCACAGGATCACTAGTCCAAGCCTTCTCATACTGTTTCTCGTAATCGCCCCAGCGATCTTGGCTTGATAAGTCTTCTTCGTCATAGGGCGGGAAGGCTTCGATCTGCTTCTTATCGACGTCCATCGCGAAATCATTCTCATGTTCGGTTGACGGCCGAAGTTGCTGGCGCGGAATAATGAACTTCTTTGTGGAAAGCCATCCGCCCGTGTCTATGACTGCGTAACGAATCTCACCGGTGTTGTGGTCAAAAATTACATCGTCAATCTTCCCGAGTTTCTCGTCGTTGCGTCCGTAAACATTCGAACCGCGAATGTCGTCAGCCCGTTCCGTGTCGTTGAATTCGTAATTCCTCAGAGTTCCGTAGTGAGCCATTCCAATCTCCTGAAACCGGATTATTTGAATATTCCGGCTGCGGACCTTGGATGCAATAAAGCGAAAGCAAGCCTCCTACAGTGAATCGCTGATTGATTGATCGGATACGGGGCAAGAGGATCGCAGACATTCGTCTATAATCCTAAGCAGGATTTCCCTACAAAAAAATGCACTGGCCTCTATTACTGGCAACTCTGGTTGGCGGAGAAATCGTCGACCTAGTAGGGGAGACCGGCCCGGTCGCAAAGGTCGTTCTTCTCCTTCTTCTTCTTTTCAGTCTGCTCTCGTGGGCGATCATCCTTTCGAAGTGGAGTTTGCTGCGGCGCGCCCGTGTCCAGAGCGGACGGTTTGTTCGCGCTTTCCGCAAAGCTCAGCGCTTGCAGGAGGTCGCTGCGGTGGCCGAGCAATTCCGGCCGAGCCCGCTTGTAGCCGTGTTCGAAGGTGGCTACGAAGAGATGCGCCGTCAAGGTGCCAATCCCGGTGTTCCCATCCGTGTGGAAGCGATCCAGCGCTCGATGCAGATCGCAAATTCTGAGGAGCTCACGCGTTTTGAGAGAAATCTGCCGTGGCTGGCGATTACTGGCGCGGTCACTCCGTTTGTGGGCTTGTTCGGCACCGTGTGGGGCATCATCGATGCGTTTCACGGCCTGGGTACCGCCGGTGCGGCCACTCTGCGAGCCGTAGCGCCGGGCATCTCGGAAGCGTTGATCACTACCGCAGCCGGCCTGGTGGCAGCTATCCCGGCGGTTATCGCTTACAACCTGATCGGAAACTCAATTCGCGAGTTTGCCGCGCGGGGCGATGACTTCTCCCTCGAAATGCTCAACGCTGTGGAGCGCGTCCCGGCCCCGGCGGCTTACCGGGCCCCTGAAGCGCCGGAGGTGCGGCGGTAATGGCCTTTACGGCTTCCAACGGACGCACCCAGACTTCCCTCTCCGATATCAACATCACGCCGCTGGTGGACGTGGTTCTCGTGTTGCTCATCATCTTCATGGTCACCGCCCCGGTTCTGCAATCAGGCATTGAGGTCAGCGTTCCTAAAACCAAGACGGTGAAGGAAATCACCGAAGAGCGCACGGTGATCAGCATCGACAAGCAACAACGGGTTTTTCTAGGCAACGATCCCGTCAACATCAACGAGATCCCCGGCAAGTTGAAACAGAAGATCAGGGATCCGCAACATCAGGCGATATTCATTCGCGCCGATGAGGATGTTCCCTTCGGCGTTTTCGCCACCGTAATGGACTCCGTAAAACAGTCGGGAATCACCAATGTGAGTATCGTGACGCAACCGCTTCAAACTCATGGCAGCCAACGCTGAGATATTCTTCGAGCACGATAGCTGGGGAAAGAACCTGGCGTGGTCCGCCGGACTTCACCTCGCGGTCACGGGAGCGATCATTTTGTACGCGGTGGTGGTGACCGGAGGACATCGTGGCGATTGGGGCGCGGGCGGCGGTGGCGATGCCATGGGCGTCACCCTGGTCACGACCATTCCTCTGCCGGCGAATCCGACCCAGACGCAGAATGTGCTAGCCAATGAATCGAAGGGATTGACTCAGTCTCAGCCCAAACCAAAAGAAAACGAGCCCGACGCGATCCCGATTCAAGACAAGAACGCCAAAAAGAAGCCTAAGCCTCAGGCCAGTGCGAGCGAGCGAAAACCCGCGCAACCGGTGGAAGAGGCGAACAATGTGGTTCCGTTCGGCGAGGGCGGTCCGGTCAGCGGCCCTTATGGAACCTTCAGCGCAGGGGGAGCCAAGGGCGGCTTCGGTTTTACCGGTGGAGGCGGGGATTTCGGCTCACGCTACGCCTGGTATGTGCGAGTGGTTCAGCAGAAGGTTTCGGAAAATTGGCTTAAGTACGAAGTCGATCCGCGGGTCGGTGACGCTCATCGCGTCTATGTGACATTCGACATTACCCGCGACGGACGGCCTTCCAGCGTTCAAGTTGAGCAGTCGAGCGGTGTACCTTCGCTCGATCAATCAGCGGTCAGAGCATTGCAGCGCATTGATACTTTTGGTCCGTTGCCATCAGACTATGCAGGAAATAAGGTTTCAGTCGAGTTCTGGTTCGATTACAAAAGACAGTAACGCTATTGGTGCCGGAATTTTACGTGTCAACCAAGCGACGGTCTGTTCGAAGATCCATACTGAATTTTAATGAGGGACGGTAAAGACTTATCTTGAACTCTGATATTTCTCGTAATACGATGAATGTGGGCTGCAAGTTTGCGCCTTCATCGCGGATGGACTCCTCAGACAATTCAAACAGTAAATATTCAATTCGCCTCCAGAAACTCCCGCTGATCCTCGTCACGTTGCTGATGTGCCTGCTTCCCTGCTCCGCCCAAGATTGGATTAAAACCGGCACAGGGCTGGGCGTGGAAAAAGTCCGGCTCGCCGTACCTGATTTCAAAGCGTCCTCGCCAGACGCCAAGAACGCCGATCTGCTCAAGACGTTCAACGATACTTTGTGGAACGACTTGGACAATGCCGGCATTTTCGACATGGTCTCGAAGAGCTTCTATCCTCTCGGCGCCGTCGGCAATCCTCCGGACGTGAAGTTCGAGGCTTGGAATTCTGCGCCGGTGACGGCATCCATGCTGGCCTTCGGAAATTTAGGCGTGAGTGGCAACAACCTTACTGTGCAGGGCTGGCTGTATGACGTAAAGAACGTAACCTCGCCGCAGGTTCTTGGCAAACAGTACAGCGACGCCGCGACGACCGACGCTGCCCGGCGCACCGCCCACAAATTCGCCGATGAAATCATTTTCCGGCTGGGCGGCGGCATTCAAGGCATTGCTGAAACTCAACTCTATTTTGTCAGCACCCGCAGTGGCCACAAGGAAATCTGGGCCATGGATTACGACGGAGCGAACCAGCATCAGGTCACCCATCAGAATTCGATTTCGTTATCTCCGCGTATTTCGCCTGACGGTTCGCGTTTGGCCTTCAGTTCGATGACCAAAGTAGGTTGGGAAATTTTGATGTACTCCATGGACCTGAACCGGCTGGTGACGTTCCCGAAGTTCGGTGGAACCAACCTGTCTCCGGCATGGTCCGCAGATGGAACCAAGCTGGCATTCTCATCATCTCGAAGCGGTGATCCCGAAATTTATTCCGTGGATCAATCCGGCAACAACTTAAAGCGCTTGACCAGCTACAAGCTGCCTGACGTCTCTCCCGTCTGGAATCCGAAGACAGGTGCGCAAATCGCCTGGGTAAGCGGCCGCACCGGCTTGCCTCAGATTTACACCATGGAGAGCGACGGCACCAACGTGCAGCGTCTCACCGACGAGGGATACGCAGTCTCCCCGTCGTGGTCGCCCAACGGACAATTTCTGGCTTTTTCCTGGATCCGCCACTATGGCCCCGGAGCACCGGGTTCGCAGGATATTTACGTCATGGACATCGCTAGTAAGAACTGGGTGCAGTTGACCCACGATGGCGGTCGAAATGATTTTCCATCCTGGTCCCCGGACGGACGGCACATCGTCTTTCAGTCAAGCCGTTCCGGCGGGGAGCAGATTTGGAGCATGCTGGCGGATGGGACAAACCAGAAAGCAGTGACGACTTCGGGCAGCAACACGCAACCCAACTGGAGTTGGAAGTAACTTTTTATGTTAGGCGAGTCTTTCAGATAAACAGTCCGGAGAAGGCGGGCCCTTGAGAGCCGCCGCATCCGGCTTACCGTCGCGCCAGGGGAAAACGGCGCGATGTCGCAGGGAGGAAAAGTGAAGAAGCAGAACGTCAAATGGATTACGCTCCTATTCGCATTGGGCGCAATAATGTTTTTGGGCGCCTGTCACAAGAAAACCGCACCCCCACCGCCACCGCCCCCACCGCCGCCGGCCGCGCCCACCGCATCCCTGAGCGCCAGTCCGGAATCGGTGCAAAAGGGCCAGTCCACCACCCTTACCTGGCAGACCACGAACGCCACTGACGTCAGCATTGACGGCGTGGGCGCAGTACAAGCCAGTGGTTCGCAGCAGGTAACACCGTCGGATTCGACGACCTATACGTTGACGGCCAAAGGTCCAGGCGGAAGCCAAACCGCAACGGCTCGAGTTACGGTAACCGCGCCACCAGCGCCGCCTCCACCGCCACCGTCGGCCACGGAAGAAGAACTGTTCTCGCAGAATGTGAAGGACGTTTACTTCGACTACGACAAGGCGGACGTTCGTGCCGACCAGCAGAGCGCGTTACAGGGAGATATTGACTTCCTGAAGCAGCATCCCAATATTCACTTCATCGTTGAGGGACATTGCGACGAACGCGGATCCACCGAGTACAACCTCGCACTCGGCGACAATCGCGCCAATTCAGTCAAGAGCGCACTTACCCAGGGCGGCATCAGCGCGGATAGTGTGAAAACCATCAGCTACGGTAAGGAGAAGCCCTTCTGTACTCAGTCAAATGAAGACTGCTGGCAGCAGAACCGCCGCGGGCACTTCGTGTATCAGAAGTAGTTTGGCCGAACTCACATAGATTGCCCCGTTCTGGCGCAGCCGGGACGGGGCTATTTTCTTGGCCGAACTCGCACTTGCTCGACCCGTCAGCCTCTATATTGCTTGGCCATAGGCGTAGAAGTGCCAGATCATAGTGATCACCAACGCGGTTACGAAGCTACCCCCGAAGACCGCCATCAACACAACAGCACTGATCGGACTTATTTCCTTAGACATTGGCTTTCCCCCACACTCCCAGCTTGTGCAGTTCGATCAGATTTGCGCAATACGGGATTCGCTGTATGCGGAGGAACCCCACGAGACAACTGACGCATCGACGCGCTATCCTGCACAATAAGAAGAACTGCAGCGCCACAACTTCACGCATCACGAGGAACTACGGATTAAATATGAGAATTGAGCGAACCTTCAGCATTTGTGCCCTGATGCTTGTCTTAGCCACGGTCGTTACTCCCGCCTGGGGCGTGAGCAAAGAGATGATCCAACTGCAAACCCAGGTTCAGGCTTTGCAGGATCAGATGACGCAGATGCAGCAGTCATTCAATGAACGCATGGGCGTGATGAAGAATCTGATGGACCAGAACACGGACAGCATGAACAAGGTCGCGGCGTCCATCACCCAACTGCAGGGCAGCCTGGAGAAGTTGCAGGGTGACAATGGAGGCAAAGTCGACCAACTCTCAGGGCAGATTCAGGCGCTTAACGACTCGCTGGATGAACTGAAGGCGCGCCTGAACAAGGTCTCCAAGCAGTTGGAGGACATGCAGGCCTCGCAGCAGAGCTTGGCAGCAAACCAGGCCGCTCAAACGGCGCAGCAGCAGGCAGCGGCACAGGCGCCTCCGCCGGACGTCCTGTATAACAACGCTTTGCGCGATTACAACGCCGGGAAAAATGACTTGGCTACTCAGGAATTCTCTGACTACATCAAGTTCTACCCGAATACCGATCTGGCGGGGAACTCCTACTTCTACTTAGCCGAAATTCAGTTCCGGGCTGCCGATTATGCAGATGCGGCAAAGAACTACGATCTCGTCATTCAGAATTTTCCCAGCGGAAACAAGGCCGCATCTGCGAGCTTGAAGAAAGGTTTCGCCCTGATTGAACTGGGCCAGAAGGATGACGGGATTGCCGAACTCAGGCACGTGATTCAGCGTTATCCAAAGTCCAATGAGGCAATGCAGGCACGCGAGCGCTTGAAGAAACTGGGTGTTTCGACAGCCGCCCGCCGCTAGCAGAAGCGAAACGCCAAAGTCACTTTGAAGGTCTTACTTCGTGAGCCTTCGTGACCTTTGTGGTTGATGCTTTATCCGATTGCCGGAAGGAATTAAGCGCAGGTCTTATAAACGCGACGCTACCGATCTGCGCTCAGTTTCAATTCCCGGAGGCAATACCGGATCTCCGTCGTGACTTCCTTGATCCGCATGCCGTCCTGCACCATCAGCTTGCAGGAAATCGCGGCTCTCGTCTGCGTCCCGTTGCCTAGATCGTATGTAACCCGGCAATACTGGCAATCCTCATTCCAGCAAAATCGGCCGTAGGACACTTCGTCTGGGGCTAGAAATTGGAAACAGCGCAGGAGCGGGTTGTTCTCCGGAACTTCGAACTCTTTCCCCAAAATCGTGATACGCACCAATCGACTGTAGGGGCGAAACAGCGTGGAAGGAGCAGTCATACGCAGGCTTCTCGGAAAGGCTCGCCCCAAAGCGAAGTCATGCTGACACTCGTATCGTCAGGCGAGTCTTCCTGCTTCGAAGATAGGCTACGCGTGCTTACCGGCCCGGTGATGGCGATGATGGGTTGCATGGTGCGCATGGTGACGGCGGGCATTCATCTCAGGCTGCAATGGATTGTCGCCAGATATATCTGTCGAGCCCATAGGCGTTTGCATAGCGCTGGCCGGCGGCACGCTCGCCAATAACAACAGGCCAAGGAACGCAGTCAACACTAAACTCTTCATCACCCCTCCACGATATGGGATTTTTCTACTCTGTATACATGAAAAACGCCGGTTGAAAGTAGAAGTTTCGGAATAGGCTGTTACTTGCGAAGTACATCCCCAAGACTACAGGAGCCGTGGCTCGATGAGTGAAAAAGAAAAAGACCAGGATTGTTCCAAAGGTGCTGTTGAGCAGGACAGGCCAAACGACCCAACCAACGTTTCCATGCAAGGACAACTCGGACACCGCGATCAGGACGCGATGCTCAAATCCGCGGATTCCGATTTTCCCGAGCCCGGCAACAACGAAGAACACTCTGGCGAACCCGAAGACGACGAAACCGCGGCCTAGACGGGGCAGCGCAGGCGCTTTTTGGAGCTAGCGCAACTCTTCCATGGCCTGCTCCAACACTTCCTTGCTCGGGCGAACTATCGACTCCGGCAGAGTTGCAAGTGACTCATCCGTTACGTTTAGCATGTCGATGAACGTTGGTGCCGTCGGATTGATGTAGAACACTCCCGTTAGCACCTCGCCCTTTTCTTTGGCTCCATGCAGGCGGCTGATGGCTTCGATGCGGTTCGTCGGATCGTAGTCTGGTTCCAGCTTGCGCAACCGTAGGCGCGAACCATCATGCATGGTGACTTCGACCGTCGTTCCGGGGTCGTATTCCACGTTGATCTCTTCGAAGACCGGGATAAAGTTGATGTCTTGCAGGGGCTCTTCGTGGTCGAGCATGTATTTGTACGACTTGGTCGAGCCTTCATGATCATTAAAAGTAACGCATGGCGAGACCACATCGAGCATCGACGTGCCTTTGTGCGCGATGGCGGCCTTCAGCATGCTGTGTAGCTGCTTCTTGTCCCCAGAGAACGAGCGTCCCACAAACGTCGCACCCAGCTCAATGGCCAGCGCGCAAGTGTCGATCGGAGGCAAATCGTTGATCACGCCACTTTTCAACGTCGATCCCCGGTCGGCGGTCGCCGAAAACTGGCCTTTCGTCAGACCATAAACACCGTTGTCTTCGATGATGTAAATGATCGGAAGATTGCGGCGCATGAGGTGAACGAACTGTCCGATGCCAATCGACGCCGTGTCTCCGTCCCCGCTGACGCCAAGGGCAATCAGCTTGTGGTTTGCCAGAACGGCTCCCGTAGCCACCGAAGGCATCCGGCCATGCACCGCGTTGAAACTGTGCGACCGGCTCATAAAGTACGCCGGCGACTTGGACGAGCATCCGATACCGCTCGGCTTGATCACGCGTTCCGGCTGGATTCCCATCTCATACATGCTGTCAATGATCCGCTCGGAGATGGCGTTATGCCCGCAGCCCGCGCAAAGAGTGGTCTTGCCTCCGCGGTAGTCGAGAACGGTCAGGCCGATGCGGTTAGTCTTGGGTGGCGGCGTGCTGGTTGGGGTGGTTGCCATCTACTTGCCCTCCATGCTGATGAGTTCGTCGGTGACGGAACGGGCATCCACGGGCAATCCGTGAATATGAGCGATGCTGCGCAGACGGACCACCAGCTCCGGCTTGATATCCAGCTTGAGCAGGCTCAACATCTGGGCATCGCGGTTTTGCTCGACGACGTAAACCCGCTCGTGCTTCTCGATGAATTCGTGTACTTCTCGCGTGAACGGGTATGCACGCAGCCGTAGGTAGTCGGTCTCAACATCGTATTCGTTGCGCAGTTGATCGCGCGCCTCGACGATGGCCCAGTGCGTCGTACCGTAGGCGATGATCCCAATCTTTGCTTTGCCTGTAATCGTCACCTCGGGCCGTGGAACCAGAGAGCGCGCGGTTTCGAACTTGCGGTTGATGCGCTCCATGTTGCGTTCGAAGTCGTCCGGGCGCTCGCTGTACTGCGATTTTTCGTTGTGGCCGCTGCCCCGCGCAAAATACGCCGCCGCTGGATGCAGGGTGCCCGGCAGGGTGCGGTAGCCGATGGCATCTCCATCAACATCTTTGTAACGCGAAAATCCACCCAACCGCTCGAGATCCTCCTTGGTAAGAACCTTGCCGCGATTGATTGGAGTTGTCGGATATTCAAATGGTTCTGACATCCAATTGTTCATTCCAAGATCCAGATCCGACATCACAAACACCAGGCTCTGCAACTCCTCGGCCAGGTTAAAAGCGTCTTGCGCCATCGAGAAGCATTCCGCCACTGAACTTGGAATCAGTAGGACATGTTTGGTGTCGCCATGCGAAAGGAATGCGGTCGAGAGAATGTCGCCCTGCGAAGTTCGGGTCGGCAAACCAGTTGAAGGGCCAACCCGCTGGATGTCCCAGACCACGCCGGGAACTTCGGCGTAGTAGGATAATCCCGCGAACTCCGCCATCAACGAGATTCCCGGCCCAGCGGTGGCAGTCATCGATCGAGCGCCAGCCCAGCCCGCACCAAGGACCATTCCGATGGCCGCCAACTCATCCTCAGCCTGGACGATCGCGAACGTCGCCTTCCCGTCCGGACCAATCCTGTATTCCTTCATGTAATCGATGAGGGTCTCGACCAGTGACGACGACGGCGTGATGGGATACCACGTGACCACGGTGACGCCCGCAAACATACATCCCAGCGCCGCCGCAGAGTTGCCGTCGATGATGATCTTGCCCGCCGTCTTATCCATTCTCTGAATGAAGTAGGGATCCTGTTTGGTGAGATTCGCAGCGGCATAATCAAAGCCTGCCTTGGCCGCCGCCCAATTCAGATTCGCAGCCTTCACCTTGGTGGCAAACTGCTTGCGTAGCGCCTTTTCCACCTCCGCCATGTCAATGTCGAGCAACTTGGCCACGACGCCGACGTAAACCATGTTGCGCACCAACTTGCGCAGCTTTGCCTCGGGGCACACTGGCGTTACCAGCTTGTCGTATGGCACAGCGTAAAAAGTCAGATCACTTCGCAACTCATTCAGTTTGAGCGGTTCGTCGTAGAGAATCGCCGCTCCCGGCGCCAGCGACATGCAATCTTCCTTCGCCGTCTCCGGATTCATGGCGACGCAGAAGTCGATTTCCTTTTTCCGCGCAATGTAGCCGTCCTTATTGGCGCGAATCGTGTACCAGGTCGGCAGCCCCGCGATGTTCGAAGGGAAAAGGTTCTTGCCCGAGACCGGCACACCCATCTGGAAAATGCTGCGCAGCAAAACTGTGTTCGAACTCTGGGAGCCAGAGCCGTTCACCGTCGCCACCTGAATGCTCATGTTGTTGACGACGCGGTTTTGCGGCATCCCTCCGGAGTGCTCGCGGAGAGCCACATCGGTAGTAGCCATGCTTGATCCTTCCCCGGCCAGAGCAGCCCCAAAGCCGCTCAGGAACGTTCCGAACTGTAGGCGAACCCTAGATTATACGGCAGGACTCAAAGGCAAGCAGGACGCAAACCGGAACCAGCTTGAATCGCGGTGCGAACCGTCCAGGACAAGATTAGAGCGAGATCGTGCCTTTCATATACATCACGGCCTTGCCTTTCAGAATGACACGATCGCCGCGCGGCTCGACGAGCAGTTCACCACCTCGGGAGGAGAGTTGCTTGGCACGCAGAGATGTCTTTTTCAGTCGCTCAGCCCAGTATGGCCCCAATGAACAATGCGTGGAACCTGTCACCGGGTCTTCAGGAATTCCAAAGCTGGGCGCGAAATACCGGGACACGAAGTCACAGTCGTCGCCCGGAGCAGTGACCCCGACTCCGGATGGATGCAGTCGCTCGATCATCGTTAGATCGGGCCGGGTATTCCGCACATCCTCTTCCCGTTCGTAGACCACAAAGAAATTCCCTTCCGGAGCGTCATTGACGCTCTGCAGCACAATTCTGGGTCGCGGATTCATGCCCTCCATGAGGTATTGGGGTGCCGGCTCGCGTGGAACAATCGGCATTGCCGGGAAATCCATCGCCATCCAATCACCGTCCCGCTTTACGCGTAACGGGCCGCTACAACTCTCAAACTGAACGGAACTAGCAGAAGGGTCGAGCGTATTAAAAACCAGGAAGGCCGATGCCAAGGTTGCATGTCCGCATAGCCGCACTTCGTGCTTGGGAGTGAACCAGCGCAGCGCGAAGCCTCCCGGTTGCGCCATCAGAAACGCAGTTTCTGAAAGATTGTTCTCCGCAGCGATGGCCAGCATCGTCTCCGGCTCGAGCCAACGCTCAATCGGGCACACGGCCGCAGGATTCCCCCGAAACACTTCCGAAGTGAAAGCATCGATCTGATAGATGGGGATCTTCACGAACGATTCCAGCGCTACTCCACCTGGAAGAATTGGGCCATGTTGCGGAATTTCTTGTATCGCGAGGCCACCAGATCTGACGCAGGCTGTTTGCGAATGTCTTCCAGTTGCTTGAGCAATTCGGCATCGAGCAAGGCGGCAGCGGCTTCGTGATCGGTGTGCGCGCCGCCCTTCGGTTCGGCGATTATCCCATCGATAATCCCGAGCGAATTTAGGTCAGACGCGGTAATCTTCATCGCCTCAGCTGCCAGCACTTTCTTGGAAGCATCCCGCCACATGATCGAAGCGCAGCCCTTCGGGTGAAATCACCGAGTAAATCGAATTCTCCATCATAAGAACGCGGTCAGCCACGGCAATCGCCAGGGCACCACCGCTGCCGCCCACCCCAATAACAGTAGTCACGATGGGCACCTTCAATCGGGCCATCTCCCGCAGGTTCCGCGCGATCGCTTCAGCCTGTCCGCGTTCTTCCGCATCGAGCCCAGGATAGGCGCCGTCGGTATCCACAAACGTGAGAACGGGACGGCCAAATTTCTCTGCGATTTTCATGATGCGCAGCGCTTTGCGATACCCCTCGGGATGCGGCATGCCGAAATTGCGGAACACGCGCTGCTTCATGTCCCGGCCCTTCTGAGTGCCGATCACCATCACTTCTTC
This sequence comes from uncultured Acidobacteriaceae bacterium, assembly GCA_963708575.1. Lineage (GTDB taxonomy): Bacteria > Acidobacteriota > Terriglobia > Terriglobales > Acidobacteriaceae > DASVWZ01. The sequence continues at coordinate 1,315,763 of CAVPTB010000007.1, read as the reverse complement.
GCCATGAAAGCGCGCCATACCAGCAACAATTGCATGGTCATTGGCAAAACCCCGGTCGCCATGAATTTCGGCGAAGTCGGTAAAGACGCGTTCGACATAATCAAGCATTTGCGGCCGCTGCGGGTGGCGTGCCAGTTCCGCCTTTTCCCAGGCAACGCTGTGGATTGTCACCTGTTCGCGCAGTTCGTGGATACGGTCATGCAGCTGTTGAATCTGGTCACGCAGCTCGCGATCCTGTCCCGGCAGTGCCTGCAGCTTGGACAGCTGTAACTCGATCTTTTCCAGTTCCTGCTGCGCCTTCAATTGAGACTCCATCTTTGTGCCGTCACCATTCCTTGTCGCCCAACGATTTTCGACCATGGAGAGCAGCCAATCCGCGCCGCTCAGGGAGAGAGCCACGTTCGTGGCCAGTGGAGCGGCCGCTTGCAGCGCAACACTTCTGTGAGTGGAAGCTCTCATCCGTCAGACTTAGTTGATCACCCGAACCGCACCCCGGCCACATAACTCTTCGACGCGTGCCATGAAATTGCGGTCTGGTTGGACATTATAGCCTTCCGCCTCCATGACCACCATGAAATCGCCCTGGCGCTCGACGTCAAACAATACCTTAGCCTCGCCCTTACGAAGCATACACAGCGCATGTAGGGCATCGACCGTGGTCTCGGTTGCCGTGTCCAGAGGAATGCGAATACGAAGCGCACGTGGCAACGGCACCTTCGCGTCTTCCAAAGGAATGATGTCGTTGGCGGTCAGCTTGGGGTTCACGCCCTCTTCAATGCGCAGCCCGCCGCGCACCAATACTGGAACCTCCAGTTTTACCTTTTCGCCGATCTTCTTGAATGCTTCCGGAAACACGATCATCTCGACCGAGCCAAGCATATCCTCCAGCGTGCCTTGGGCGTAGAAATCGCCTTTTTTGGATTTCAGCACGCGCAGGTTGGAAATGATTCCGGCAGTACAAATGGTTTCATCTTTGCCCGTGGAGTTTTTTACTGCAGCAATGTCCGCTGTGCTCAGAGCGTGCAAGTCTTCCAGCTTGTCGTGGTACTTCTCCAAGGGATGGCCGGTGATGAAGAACCCGAGAATTTCTTTTTCGGCGGCGAGACGCACGTGCTCATCCCAGTCGGGCGTATCGGGAAGCCTCTCGCTCTCGCCATGGCTTTCTTCCTGCTGGAACACTCCGAAGAGACCGTGCTGGCCCGATTCCGCATCGCGCTGCGTCTTCAATGCGCGGTCAATCGCCCTGTCGAGAACTCCCATAAGTTGCGCGCGGCGTCCTAGTGAATCCATGGCGCCGCTCTTGATCAAAGACTCCAGCACTCGTTTGTTCAAAAGCCGTAGATCGACCTTCTCGCAGAACTCGTAAATCGAACGATAGCGGCCCGATTCCTTACGTCCAGCCACGATTGACTCGATCGCATTGTGTCCCACGTTCTTGACCGCTGCCAAACCGAATCGAATTGCCTCACCATGTGGCGTAAAGTTCGCTGCGCTGACGTTAATATCTGGCGGTTCGACTGCAATCCCCATCTCGCGACATTCGTTGATGTACTTCACCACGTCATCGGTGTTGCCGGTCACCGAGGTTAGCAAGGCCGCCATGAACTCCACCGGGAAATGAGTCTTCAAATAAGCGGTGTGGTACGCCAACAGCGCATAGGCCGCTGAGTGCGATTTATTGAACCCGTATCCCGCAAACTGCGCCATCAGGTCGAATATCTTTTCGATTTTCTTTGGCGGATAGCCATTTCGCGTCGCGCCCTCGACAAATCGTTCTCGCTGCTGCGCCATCTCTTCAGCCTTCTTCTTACCCATGGCGCGCCGTAGCAGGTCTGCTTCGCCGAGCGAATATCCCGCGAGACGGTTGGCGATCTGCATCACCTGTTCCTGGTAGACGATGACGCCTAACGTCTCTTCCAATACTTCCTTCAGCTCCGGCAGTTCGTACTCGACCTTTTTCCGCCCGTGTTTGCGATCGATGAAGTCGTCGATCATCCCGCCTTGAATCGGGCCCGGGCGATACAGAGCGTTGAGAGCGGTGAGATCTCCGATCGTGCTGGGCTGGTACCGCCGCAACACGTCGCGCATCCCATGCGATTCAAACTGGAAGACGCCCGAAGTTAATCCGCTGTGAAAGACCTTCTGGTACGTGACTTCGTCGGTCAGTTGAATATCTTCCAGAACGATCTTTTGACCCTTGGTCTGCAAAATGAGCTTCACCGCATCGTCGAGAATGGTCAGCGTGGTAAGCCCGAGAAAATCCATCTTCAGCAGGCCCATCTTTTCGATGGCCACCATGTCAAAGGCGGTCACGATTTCGTCGTTCTTTGTTTTATGCAACGGGACAAGTTCGAGCAGGGGGCGCGGCGAAATCACCACGCCGGCGGCGTGGACCCCGGAATTTCTGACCAGTCCTTCCAACCTCTTGGCAGTATCGATCAGTTCACGGATCTGCGGCTCATTCTCGTACGCCTGCTGCAGTGCGGGTGAATCCCTGATCGCGTGTTCGATCGTAATGTTGATCTGTGTGGGCACCATCTTGGCGATACGGTCGACATCGGTGTAGGGAATATCCATGGCGCGGCCCACGTCTTTGATCGCCGCTTTTGCCGCCATCGTGCCAAAGGTGATGATCTGGGCCACGTTCTCGCGCCCGTATTTGCGCGTGACGTATTCGATCACTTCCCCGCGCCGGTTCATGCAAAAGTCGATGTCGATGTCAGGCATCGAAATACGCTCAGGGTTCAGGAAGCGCTCGAACAGCAATTCATGTTGCAACGGATCGATATCGGTAATTCCCATCGAGTAGGAAACCAGCGACCCCGCCGCCGAACCGCGACCCGGTCCTACCGGGATGTCCTGTTCTTTCGCGTAGCGGATGAAGTCCCACACAATCAGAAAGTATCCGGAAAACTTCATCTGTTGAATGATGGCGATCTCGCGCGCCAGCCGCTGCTCGTATTCCGCCATGCTGTGCTTCAAGCGTCCCGCGGCTTCAACCAATCGGAGACTCTCTTGACGTCGCCCAAAACCTTCGCGGCAAACGTGCTCGAAGTAGCTGTCTAGGGTGTAGCCCGCGGGCACATCGAAATGCGGGAACGGGTTGCTGACTTTCTCCAGCTTCATGTTGCAGCGTTCGGCAATGGCCAAGGTTCGGGCCAGGACATCCGGCGCATGCTTGAAGACCTGGAACATCTCGGCATGGTTCTTCACATAGAAGCCAGTACCCTGGAACTTCATCCGGTTCGTATCTTGAATCGACTTGCCCGTCTGAATGCAGACCATCACGTCTTGCGCGTGTGCATCGTCTTCGCAGAGATAGTGGCTGTCGTTGGTGGCCACCATGGGAAGACCGAGTTCTTTTTCCAGACGAAAAAGGTTGGCGTGAATGCGGTGTTCATCCTCCAGACCCTGATCCTGAATTTCCAGGAAGAAATTGTCCTTGCCGAACAGATCACGGTATTGCGCGGCCGCGTCGCGCGCCGCCTCGTACTTTTCTTCCATCAGATATTCCGCGACTTCGCCCTTCAGGCATCCCGACAATCCGATCAATCCCTTGGAATGCTCCGCCAGGAACTTCTTGCTGACTCGGGGCTTGTAATAGAAGCCGCGCATTGAGGCTTCCGACGTGATCTTCGCGAGATTCCGGTAGCCCTCTTCATTCTCGGCCAGCACTAGAAGATGGTTATAGGTGTCTCCGTCAGGAGGTGTTCGCGAGATGACGTGATCGTCTTTCTTGCAAACGTAGAGCTCGCATCCGATGATCGGCTTCACCCCAGCCTGCTTCGCCGCATTCACAAAATGCACTGCGCCGAAAATATTGCCATGATCTGTCATGGCCACGGCGGGCATACCCAGTTCTTTCACGCGCTCGCAGAGCTTTTCAACGTCGCAGGCGCCGTCGAGCATGGAGTAGTCAGTGTGGAGATGGAGATGAACGAATTGTTCCGACATGGGCATCTTCGATTCTACAGCGTTCCGGCCAGCGCCCTAGCTGTGAATCCCGACTTGCGAGGGCCTAATTCTGGTCTCCTGCACCATGCTTGGTGCGGCACAGTTTGCAATAGGTAGGAGGCTCCGAATTATCAACGTGGTGCCGCACAGGTTTGACGGTCCGTAGATAAGCGAAGATTGCCTTCAAATCATCATCCGACATGCCCTTAAATTGATCGTAAGGCATGAGAGGGCTGAGTTTGCGCGCCCGCACGTAGCCAGTACGTAAGGCTTGAATGAAAAGTGCCTCGTCGTAATAGCTGATCCCGGACGCGTCCGGAGTGATATTTGCACTAGCTGCTTCTCCCCATGCCCCTTTGAAGTACTGCCCGCCGGCAAAATCTTCGCCGGGAAGGGCCTCTCCGTGTTCCGTGGTCGGAGTATGACAATCGCCACAGCCGCCCATCGTGGCCAGATAACTTCCCCACTGCACCCGATTCGCTGGATCCGGTCCATTTACTGGCGCTAATACCGGCTCAGGTACAGTGCGGATCAGATATTTCACTGGAAAGATCACGTCGGTGGCGGGCAACTCATGACGCACCGCGGGAAGCGAGCGGATGTAAACCACCACTGCTGCGAGATCCTCGTCTGACATTCGGCGATATAGCGTGTAGGGCATCATGGGAAAGAGTGTCCGGCCATCGTGACCGATGCCTTCGCGGATGGCACGAGCAATCTGATCGTCTGTCCAAGCGCCTGCTCCGGTTTGCACGTCGGCCGTGAGGTTGGGAGCTACGATCCGGCCCGGCAAGCCTTCGAACGGCATGACCTCTCCCGCACCCTCAAACCCGGCTCGGACCTGATGCTCGCCAGTTGTATCGTGCTCGGAATGACAATCGACGCACGCTGACCTCGCGTTGAAAATGTATTTCCCTCGCTCAAGTCGCTGCGGTGTGACTTCGAATTTCCGCGCCGTGAGCGCACGAGTTCTGGGCCCGATAAATGGGCGCCACCCGATTGTCAAAGTGATAGCAACGATCAGCGCGAAGATTAACGCCGGACCGCCAACGAGCAGTGTCTTCCCCAGTCTTGTCATTCGTTGCACGCCCTCAGAAATTCGATGGTGGAATTGTATACGGAAGGGTTCTTGGAATTCCCGAATGCATGGCGCCGCCAAGCATCTTCACGAGCTATTGTGATCGAGGCCTGGACTGGCTACCGCTTCTTCTTACCTGTTTTCGCGGCAGGCTTCGGAGCTTTCTTGGCAACCGCCTTTGTCTTCTCCGGCTTCGCTTTGCCGGTCACCTTGTGAGGAGCAGGTTCAGGCTTCGCCGGAACTGGGACCGGTGCGGGCGCGGCAACCACCGCCGCAGCCTTACCTTTTTTCTTTCCGGCCGCGGGTGTAGCCGCCACAGCAGGGGTTGCGGCCGCAGCAGCCGCCTTGGCCGCCCTGCCCCGCTTCGGCGGAGGAGGCGGTGGTGGAGGTGGCGGAGGCGACAGCGGTTTGAGGTATTTCAGAATCTCGGTTCGCGAACGCATCCTGCCATCAAGCAAGAGCATAAAGACGTCGTTCGCAATCTTGGGGTACTCCGGCATCTGCGGAGTGATACGTAGTTCCGTCATCTCCAGCAGAGGTAGCTTCTGTTGGACCTGACGCCACTTGGTGAAGAAGTTTTTAATCTTCTGTGCCACGGCCTGCTGTTTGGCGGTCACGGCCAGGAAAAGCACCATCTCCTGACGTGCTTCGGACAGCAATTTCCAAGTCCGCGAGGGGGTTGCTGCCTCTTTGCCGCTGAGGCGCTTGGACAACTCCTTGGCGTTATCCTCGAGGTCCTTCCAGGCCTCAACCAGATCCTTGCGCGGAATCGACTTGCGCAGGTCGGCCACATCCTTATCGGCGAGACGGGAAGTCAGAAAATACAGGACGGCTGGCGCCGGATCAGGCGTGTAGCCCAGATCATTCATCTGCTGGCGAGTTTTCATCAACGCGCCGAGACCATTGCTGTCGACCTTGGCCGTCGTCCAGTGCGGATTGAGAACCTTGAGCCAGTCTTCTTTTTCGAGCACTCGCAGGATGTGCAGCGGATCGTCTTCGTAGGCCAGTTGCTCAATTTCCTGGCCAATCGCCCGCGCGCTGATGTGCTCGATGTATTTGTTTTCCTTGGCTGCATCGAAACGTATCTGAGTTTTCTCTTCCAGCGGCCAGTGGAAACGGGCGGAGAAACGCAAGGCCCGGATCAGCCGGGAGGGATCTTCTACGAACGCATAGTTGTGAAGAATCCGTATGAGCTTGGCCTCAATATCGGCCACACCGTTAAACGGATCCATTAGCAATCCGCGCGAGCCCGGATTCAAGGACAGGGCCATGGCGTTGACGGTGAAATCGCGCCGCCGCAGGTCTTCAATGATGGTGGCTGGAGCAGTAATTGGCGGCTTACCAATCTTCTCGTAGCGCTCAGTGCGCGCCGCGCTGACCTCTGCGCGGACACCTCCGGCAAACGTCAAGAAAAGAGTTTTGAGGTCGTCGTCAACCGCCGAAATTCGAACTCCGGCTTTCTCCAAATCTTTCTGCAGTTTGAGAGGGTTTCCCTGGACGGTAAAGTCGAGGTCGCGAATGGGAAGGCCGCTGATGATATCGCGCACCGCTCCACCGGTCAGGTAGACGTTCATTCCGGCTTCGCGGGCAATGTCCTGGAGCAGCGTGACCGCCCTTTGTTGATCGGGCGACAGCCGCATTTCGAGAGTGTAGATGTAGTCCGCCATGCGTTATTTCGAAGCAAAAAGCTGGCGTCGGGAGATTGTCCGGTGGGCAAAAGATTTCCACAGGGGGACCGTCCGCGCCCCGGCGGCTTCCGCCGCGTTGCCGTAACAGCTTAAGAATACTAGACTTATCTGACTTCGAATGGGTTCTTGCAAACTACAGAAAATATCACAAGGTTAACAATTTGGCTACTAAGAATCCGATGACTCATCATGTTCGGGAGAAAAGTGTGAGAATCTGATTAAGCCAAGGCTCGCAAATCGCTGGCTTGACGCGAAACGAACCAGATGCCGTCGACTCACAAGAAAGTCGTGGTTTTCAAGCTGGACCGGGACTCCGTGAATGGGTTCATGGCCCCATCGCACTTCGTCCACGAGGGCAAGCTCGAGCTTCTGAATACCGCCGGAAACGTGGTCGGAATCGAGCTGAGCAGTATCAAGGTTGTCTATTTCGTGCGGGAGTTCGGCGAGCTCGATACCTCCAGCCGCAAAACCTTCACCACTCGACCCCGCACCGAGGGTTTGTGGGTTAGGCTTCGCTTCAAGGACGGCGAATCGATCGAGGGAATGATGCCGAACGATCTGGCGATGAATGGCCCCGAGGGGTACCTGATTAATCCGCCGGACCTCCGCTCGAACGTTCAACGCATGTTTGTGCCACGGTCGGCGTTGGAATCGGTCACGGTGCTAGCGGTTATTGGAGCCACCCGCCGCCAGCGCAAAGGCATGCCGAGCGACATGCGGCAGGTACCGATGTTCGGGGAATAAATCAAGCGTACCCTGCAGCGCTGCCGCATCATTTTGTAACTTGGCGTCTACCCGAATGACCCTTCCTCGTCACATTCGCCCCGGCATACACCTGTTTTCTCCGAATGCACGCCAAGCTATTTTCTTACGGGTATCCTCAAGTCCTGCCCTGTCATTTCTTTCGGTTCATCGATTCCAAGCATGCCGAGGATCGTAGGCGAAATGTCCCTAAGCGAACCGTTAGGCTTGAGCGTGAACTGATTCGAGTCTTCGGCGATCACGATGAATGGCACAGGATTCGTAGTGTGCGCGGTGTGCGGTCCCCCACTTACCGGATCAATCATCATCTCGGCATTGCCGTGGTCGGCGGTGATGAGCATCGCCCCGCCGCGGGCACGAACCACAGGCTCGATTCGACCCAGGCACGCATCGACGACCTCCACAGCTTTTACGGTCGGCTCGATTTTTCCGGAGTGACCAACCATGTCAGCGTTGGCGAAGTTCACGATGAGCACATCGAAAGTTCCTTCGTTAACAGCTTTGATCACCGCGTCGGCAATTCCCGCAGCAGACATTTCAGGCTTCAGATCGTAAGTGGCGACTTTGGGGGATTGGATCATGACACGATCTTCGCCGGGAAATGGCTGCTCCACGCCTCCGTTAAAGAAGTAGGTGACATGCGCGTATTTTTCGGTCTCGGCAACGCGGAGATTGCGCATGTTCAGTCCACCCATAACGTTGGCGAGAATGTTCGCCATGGATTCCGGATGAATCACCATGGGTAAACTGAAATTCTTGTCGTATTGGGTCATACAGACATAGTGCAAGTTGTTTGGGACGCGGCCGCGAGCGATGGTTGCGTCCAAATCGTCGGCTCCGGGAAGATCGCGTCCGCCCTTTTCGTTGAGCCCGCTGTTACGAGTAAGAGCGCGGGTGATTTCACGAACGCGATCGGCGCGGAAATTGAAGCAGATGCAGGAATCATCGTCGCGAATCGTAGCGACTGGCTCGCCGCGATCGTCGCTGCAGACGAACGGCACGATGAACTCGTCGGTTACGCTTTTGTTGTAAGAATCCTTTACACCTTGCACGGGATCGCCGTATTTTCCACCTTCTCCGTCACCCAAGACCATCGCGTTGAAAGCTTTAGCAATGCGGTCCCAACGGCGATCGCGATCCATGGCGTAGTAGCGGCCGTTGACACTGGCGATCTTTCCGCAGCTGTACTCGCGCATTTTCTTCTGAAGCAGTTCGAGATAACCGGCGCCGTTTGTGGGGAGAGTGTCGCGCCCGTCCATAAAGGCATGGACGTAAACCCGCTCAAAGCCGTTCTGCTTGGCCATTCTCAGAAGCGCATGAAGATGTTCCTGGTAAGAGTGCACGCCTCCATCGGAGACTAATCCAAAAAGATGCAGTCGGCGTCCGCCGGTTTGCGCATTTTTCATGGCGGCGAGCAGGGTGGGATCGGTAAAGAATTCGCCGTTCTGAATCATCAACTCGATGCGCGTGCTGTCCATGTGGACGATGCGTCCGGCACCGATATTGAGATGGCCGACTTCGCTGTTGCCCATCTGCCCATCGGGCAGGCCGACATAGTGGCCACTGGTATGAATGAGAGTGTTGGGATACTCCTGCAATAGCCGGTCGTAGGTGGGCTTGCGAGCAAGGGCGATCGCGTTAGCTTTGATTTCGGCACGATATCCCCAGCCATCGAGGATGATTAGGACGAGCGGTTTCGGACGCAAGACAGCTCCTAGCTCCCAGGCAGGATTATCGCTATCCAGATGCCACGCCGGCCAAGGATTAGAGATACGAACTGGAAATTCTAGCAGTTCCGCGGTGCTTCACATTGTGATTACCAAGAGAGCAGGAGATAATCATCAGGCTTTATATTCACGCCTACGGAGAAAGCTCATGTCCACTAGCGAACTCTTACTCACCGAATTCGACCAGGAAATGAAAAGCACTCGCACCATGTTGGAGCGCGTTCCCTTCGATAAGACAGGTTTCGCACCCCATGCGAAATCGATGCCTTTGGAGAAATTGGCCCCACACGTCGCGGAACTCACGGGATTCGGGCTGGCGATCCTGACCACCCCAGAATTGGATTTTTCCTCAGCGCCCCAGCGTCCGCGCCCACCGTTTGAGAAAGCGGGTTTGTTGAAAATGTTCGATGAGAGTGTTCCTAAACTACGATCGGCTCTGCAAAACACCAAAGATGAAGCGTGGACCGAGTCTTGGAAGCTGAGTTTTCAAGGTAAACAAATTTTCGGCGGATCGCGCTTCCTGGCCTATCGCCAGATGTTCATCAACCACCTGGTGCACCATCGTGCCCAGTTGGGAGTATATCTACGCATGAACGATTGCCCATTACCGGCTACCTACGGGCCGTCGGCCGACGATCGCATGGGATTCTAATTACTCCGCCGTCTCTGCGACACTTGCGTGCAAGAGACGGCGGAATGATTCTGGCTGGCAAGATGCCGGCGCTACGATATTTACCCCTTGTAGTTCAGCGCCTTCAGTCCCAGGAACCTGGCCGCGCTTCCCAACTCTTCTTCAATCCTCAACAGTTGGTTGTACTTTGCAATGCGGTCCGTTCGCGAAGCTGAGCCCGTTTTGATCTGCCCGGCTCCGGTGGCCACGGCAAGGTCTGCGATGAAGGTATCTTCGGTCTCACCTGAACGGTGTGATATCACCGACGTGTAACCGTTTCGGCGAGCGAGGTCGATGGCATCGAGGGTTTCACTTACGGTGCCGATCTGGTTGACTTTGATCAAGATTGAATTGCCGACGTGTTTATCAATTCCCTTTTGCAAGAAATCGATATTGGTGACGAAGATGTCGTCGCCGACGAGTTGGATTTTCCCTCCCAACTCTTTGGTCAAGTTCTGCCAGCCATCCCAATCCTCTTCTGACAATCCGTCTTCGAGCGAGACAATGGGATAGTCTTTCACCCACTTGGCCCAATAAGCGACCATTTCGTCTGAACTCTTTGCAGACTTATCGGACTTCTTGAAGACGTATTTTCCATCCTGGTAGAACTCGCTGGCCGCTGGATCCAGTGCGACCGCAATCTCTGTACCTGGTTTGTATCCCGCCTGCTGAATTGCTTCCAGGATCACTTCAATAGCTTCGACGTTCGATTTCACGGAAGGGGCGAACCCACCTTCATCGCCAACCGCCGTGTTGTAGCCACGTTTCTTCAGGACACCTTTGAGGGTATGGAATACTTCGACGCCCCAACGCAGGGCTTCCGAGAAAGAGGAGGCTCCGACGGGCATCGCCATGAATTCCTGAAAGTCGACGTTGTTGTCCGCGTGAGCACCACCGTTGAGGATGTTCATCATGGGAAGTGGCAGAGTGTTGGCTCCCGCTCCGCCCAAATAACGATAAAGCGGGAGGCCGAAACTGTCCGCGCTAGCGCGAGCGGCCGCCATTGAGACTGCCAGAATCGCGTTGGCTCCCAACCGGCCTTTCGTCGGAGTTCCGTCGAGTTCAATCATCTTTCGATCAAGGCCGCGTTGGTCGGCGGCATCGAAGTCAGCCAGCGCGTCGGCCAGTTCGCCGTTTACATTCTCTACGGCTTTTAGCACGCCTTTACCGAGATAGCGTTTCTTATCTCCGTCACGCAACTCCACGGCTTCATGTTCGCCAGTCGACGCGCCACTGGGAACGATTGCTCGGCCTTGCGAACCATCGTGCAAAAACACCTCTGCTTCAACTGTGGGATTGCCGCGAGAGTCTAGGACTTCCCGGGCGTGAATTTCTGCAATATTCGTCATGAATGAATCCTCGATTTTGGTCAAACAAATTGGATAGCGATCCTAATTTCGCATCAGAAATGCGTATAAAAGAAGCAGCCTTCTGAGCACATGATCGGTGAAACTGGTGATTATATCTGACGAACGAAGCGCGGAGATGTGCGCCGTGGCCAGGCCGCCGCAAGGCCTGCTAAACCAAAGCCTGTTGAATCACCGCATCCACATGGATCCGGGCGGTATCGAGGAATGGAATCCTGCTAGTTATGCCGCGCAGTAACAGCGGGAGTTCCGTACCGCCTAAAATCAGCCCTTCGATGCCATGTTTTTCTGTGAGTTGCTCCATGATCTTCAAAAACTCGTCCCGGGTATCCGTACGGAACTCACCCTTCACGAGTTCGTTCATGTAATGTTCGTGGATCCAGTTTTGTTGGGCAAGATCGGGAACAACGATTTGCATGTCGTTTCGAGAGAAAACGTCTGGAAAGAATGTGGCTTGCATGGTGTAACGCGAGCCAAAAAGACCGAGTTTCCGCAGCCCCATCGATTTCGCTTTGGCCGATGTCGCCTCCACGATGCTGACTAGCGGAATAGCCGAGCGCCGCTTCAGTTCGCCGAACACGATATGCGGCGTGTTTGAAGAAAGTAATCCGATCTCTGCCCCTGCATTGGAAAGCATCTTGATTTCTTCGGTGAGGACGTCGGCCAACTGGTCAAGTTGTCCAGCGTTTAACAGGCGGACCATTGCGGTAAGGTCTACGCTGTTGATCACGATTCGGGGATAACTGCCGTCGGGTAGGCGCTCCTGATATGCGGCAATCAGCAGGCGGTAGTAATCAACCGTGGACTCTGGGCCCACGCCACCAATCATTCCAATCTTTTTCATTTGCAATTGAGATGATCCGCCGTCAGGAATCGACTCAAGCCTCCCGGGTCATTCTAGTGAATACGTATCTTCTCTGGTTCGCGCGGAGCTTCATCCCTTGTACCGCTCTCCCCCCTCCCGCTACAGTCGCTCACAAGAAGAAGTCGATTAGGAGGACTTGTGAAAAGACTGGTCGCAGTGTTTTGCACCATGCTGATGGCTGTGGCAGCGACGGCTCAAAATAACCTATCCCTTCCCGAAGGCACTGCTCTGAAGGTGAAACTACAAAACAACATCGCGACATTTTCCAGCAAGAGTGGCGACCCTTTTTCCGGACGAGTCATGGAAGCGGTGCTGCTCGATGGAAAAGCGGTGATTCCTGTTGGCGCTGAAGTTCAAGGCAGAGTGACGCGAGCATCCGGACCCCGGCGGATCGCGGGGCGTCCCACGATTGGTATCTTTCCCGAAGCCATCATCCTGCCCAGCGGCGAACGCTATATGCTCAACGCCACCTTGGTTGACACCAGCGTGCGCAACGGCACCGATGTAAACGACGAAGGCCAATTCAAGGGCAAAGGCCACGACGGAAAGGATCTGACGGAGATGGGCATGGGCACTGGCGGCGGCATGCTGATCGGAGGCCTGATCGGCGGCGGCAAAGGTTTGCTGATTGGCGGTGCGGTGGGCGCAACTGCGACCGTGGCTCACTGGTTAGGCAAACATAACTCCGCAATGCTACCGGCGGGAACTGAGCTTGATATGGAACTTAGCCGCCCGTTGATGATGACGTCGGCAGCAGTCGGTCAATAAGAGCCATTCAAAACTTAGACCAGTATTCCGGGAGCCAGTTGGCTCCCGTTCTTATTTCTTGGCAAATGCGGAATCCCGAGTCACTTTTCATCCTCGCTTTCCAGCGAATCCAGGTATCGGATCAATACCGCCTCGTCTTCGGGCGACATGTTCACGAATCGCATTCCATTTCCAAAGCCAGGATGCTGGGTCGCGATAACGGCTTCGGGCGTCAACTTCTCGCCCTCTATCCAAAGAACAAGCCTTAGCTCCGTTCCCACGGCCATAGTCGCCTGCGTCTCCAAGTAGCAACCGCCAAGACTAAGCTCTGAGGTTTGGGTATGGGCTGCGACGGCTGCGCCTTCGGGCAGCAACTCGATGGGAACACTTACCGCAAATCGAGGGAATTTTCGACGGTCGGGCGATGTGTTTTCGGACGGCTGATTCAGGGTCGCCATCATGGGCTGTCCCTTCCCGCGTCGCCGCCGTCTTAACTGTACTTGAGCGGCAGCGCGCTCGCACTGCCTACACATTCGAGAACTGCGCGATCCGGATCGACCTTAAGTCGACGTCATGGTACCACGATCACTGGACGTATCAGAGAACCAGCGAGACCAGCTCGGCCTCGTTCGCCAAATGCAGTTCAATCCAGCCTTCGAGGGGCAACGCGTCAACCGGCAGGTGGTTTTGCCAGACACTGAAGCGTAGACGCAGCCGGGTGGCGATCGGAGTACTGACGCCGGACGAAGAACTTCCTGCCGCGCCCGCCACCGGCTTAGCCAGAAGCCATTCGAGCGGAACTTTGAATTCGAAATTCTTCCCGACGGCAAGCTTGATTGCATCATCCGGATTCGGTGAACTCGCCAAGGGTACATCCTGGCCAGGGGCGTCAACCTGCCAGGTGCGAATAGCCCCGTCTTCCACTTGCACCGCTAATCGGAGAGTGCGCCTAGGCCGCTGCGCATCCTCCGCCCATGACTCCAAATTGACTACGAGTTCAAATTCCGTTTGCGGAGGTTTCTCAAAAAAGTCCAGGCGACCGTAAACATTCGTCTCATCAATACCCGCAAATACAGAATCGAGGAGAAACTGCTTGCCGTGCATAGCACCAGCCCGTTGATCTGCGGTATAGATCGCCGCTCCCATCCATTCGAAGTAACGAACCTTGTCGGCCTGGATGCGGGGGTGTATGTACGCGCTCTGCGGCGTAAAAGCTGGACGCGAAACGATACCCGCAATAGGTTGGGCGAGATAATCTGGTGGAGTCGCTCCCAGGGCTTGATAAACATTCGACAGGTGTTTGCGATACAACTCGTCGAACTCGCGATCATTCGCCGAATGGTGCTCGGGACCGTACCACCAATTCCAGTCGCTGCCCTCGGCGATCAGCAGTTCTTCGAGCGCCAGCTTGCGTTGCTGCTCGCGGGCTCTTGGTGCGGCTTCCTCATAGAAGCTGCGGGCGTTGTAAAGATAGTCCCAGGATTTGTTGTCTTCGGGCGCACCGATCCAGACATTAAAATTAGCGTTGATCCAAGAGCCAGGGACCAGGGAACCCAGCTTGGGAAAATCATTTTGCCGCGAAATCGCTTCAGAAACCGTGACTGCTTCTATGCCAGCGGTGTGCTGCAAAGCATCGTAGAATCGCCGCAGGAACTCGCGACCGGAGCGAGGGTAATATTCCCAGGCATTTTCACCATCGAGAATAATCGGCACAACAGCATCCTTCCCTGTATTAAGAACCGGTTGCGCGACTTTCCTGATGTTATTCATTAAATGAGAAGCAGCCTCTTGGGGCGGCATGCCTGAATACACAAATCCGACCAAGTCTGAGATGGTATGATCGCGAAAAATCAGGTGCATCTGCGTGGCGCCATTATGGAACTGGTGGATGTTGTAAAGCTTTTCGGCGGCGTGATGGGAAGGACGGCCCTCTCCGTCGCGCCCAAAATCGATTCCCAGACTTCGGCCGAGAACGCCTTCGTCGGTTGCCATCCAGCGCACGCCCAGCTCCTGAGCAATTCCCAGGACTTCTTCCGAAACGCTGCCTTCCGATGGCCACACTCCCTGGGGGCGCACGCCAAAGACCTTTTCGTGCAGGTCTAGCCCGCGCAGGAGCTGCTCGCGGGCATCCTCAGGATGCCGAAAGCGATTCTGCGGCAGGGGAAGCCCAGGAGTGGAAGCCGCACCTGCGTTCGTATCGCAAACCAGCGGGAGAATTGGATGGTAGAACGGCGAGGTCGAGATTTCGATTCTGCCCTGCTGCGCTGCTTCCGCGTGGGCTGGGAGGACCTTGCGGATCAATTCGCGTTCGCGCTCAATAACGAAATGCTGATCTTCCGAGCTGAAACTGTGGCCCTTCTCGACAAGCCGCGCAACTTCGGGCTCTTCCAGAAAAAACTCATCGAACCATGCCAGCTGGGAGAGCACTTGCAGGTCAGTAAAATCCTGAACCTGAAAATACTTGGCCGCACGCTCTGGGCTGTCCCCCGTCCCGCGAAACCGATCCCATAGCTCGCGATAGCGGGGATACCGCCCGATCATGTTGATAGGATTGGCCTGAAACAAGTATTGCAAAGCAAAATGCTTTTCTTCCGGGCGCAGGTCCGCCGCTGGACGCGACGCCACCTCGAGAAACGGATCCTGGGCGGTTCCCGCAACATAATCCTGAATCTGGGTGATCAGCGAAGGGACCAGATTGAACGTTTGATGGACGTCGGGGAACTCATCCAACAACTTCACCATACCGTAGTAGTCTTTGAGCGCATGGAGACGCACCCACGGCAGACGGTACTCCCCTGTCACCAGATCTTTGTAGAAAGGCTGGTGCTGATGCCAGAGGATGATGACGCGAATAACCGCCATGGAAGAAATTTAGTCTAGCATGCGGATATCCACGAACCGAGACCGGTTCGTCGAACTACCACCTTAAGTGTCACTTAGGCGAGTCCCGCTCTTAAAATCTTCAGTTCCGGTAGACTAAAACCGCATCTGAAGATGTTCATCGAATGATGACCAACAAAATGCCAACCTCCATTTCCCCTACTCGCTCCGATGTTTCTCTGCTGACGCCCGAAGATCTCTTTCTTTTCAATGAAGGACGGCACTACCGCGCTTATCAGAAGCTAGGGGGCCATCTCGTGGCTGACCCAAGCGAACCGGGCGCGTGCTTCAGCGTGTGGGCGCCCAATGCCCGGGAAGTAAGCGTCATCGGCAGCTTTAACGGTTGGGACCGGCACGTTCACCCGCTCCATCCGCGGGAGAGTTCCGGAATCTGGGAAGGCTTTATTCCGGGGATATCGAAGGGCGCACTTTACAAGTACCACATTCGCTCGCAGCAGCATGGGCACATCGCAGACAAAGCGGATCCCTTCGCTCTGTTTTGTGAGAAACCGCCGCGGACGGCATCTGTGCTTTGGGACCTCGACTACCAGTGGAACGATAACGAGTGGATGCAGAAGCGGAAGTCCCGAAATGGGCTGGGTGCCCCGATGTCGATTTATGAGGTCCACCTAGGCTCGTGGATGCGGGTTGCCGATGAACACAATCGCCCTTTGACCTATCGCGAGGTAGCTCCGCGCCTTGCCGATTATGCGCAACGAATGTACTTCACTCATGTGGAGCTGCTTCCTATCATGGAGCATCCGTTTTATGGCTCCTGGGGATATCAAACCACCGGATATTTTGCTCCAACGTCTCGCTACGGAACTCCGCAGGACTTCATGTTTTTGGTCGATTACCTGCACCAGCACGGAATCGGAGTGATCCTCGACTGGGTACCATCGCATTTTCCTTCCGACGCACACGGACTTGCGTTCTTTGACGGCACTCATCTTTTCGAACACTCGGATGCCCGCCAAGGATTCCATCCGGATTGGAAGACCCACATCTTCAATTACGGGCGCAACGAGGTGCGCAGCTTCCTGATGTCCAGCGGCATGTTCTGGCTCGACAAGTACCACGCTGACGGGTTGCGAGTGGACGCGGTCGCGTCGATGCTGTATCTCGATTATTCCCGCAAGGAAGGCGAGTGGCTCCCGAATCAATTTGGTGGACGTGAAAATTTGGAGGCGATCGACTTCCTCCGGCAATTCAATCAGGAAGCTTATGCAGAACATCCCGACATCCAGACCTTTGCGGAAGAATCGACTGCGTGGCCCATGGTCTCGCGTCCCACGTACGTTGGCGGCCTTGGCTTCGGGTTGAAGTGGGACATGGGCTGGATGCACGATACGCTGGACTACTTCTCGCACGACCCGATACATCGCAAATACCATCACAGCAAGCTGACGTTCCGCATGCTTTACGGATTCACGGAGAACTTTGTCCTGCCTCTTTCGCACGATGAAGTCGTACACGGCAAGGGTTCGTTGATTGGGAAAATGCCCGGAGATGAATGGCAACGCTTCGCTAACCTGCGTTTGCTTTACGGATACATGTTCGCGCAGTCGGGCAAGAAGCTGCTTTTCATGGGGGACGAATTCGGACAGGTGCGCGAATGGGCTCACGATTCGCAACTCGAGTGGTGGGTGTTGCAATATCCCTTGCACGAGGGAATGCAGAAGTGGGTGGAGCAGCTCAATCGCGCGTATCGTACCCATCCCGCTCTTCACGAGTTGGATCTCGATCCCGCAGGCTTTGAGTGGATCGATTGTAACGACAGCACAGCCAGCACGATCTCGCTGCTGCGCAAAGGCAAGTCCGCAAGAGACGCGGTAGTTGTAGTTTGCAATTTCACACCAGTACCGAGGTTGAACTACCGCCTAGGGGTGCCGTCAGCCGGATTCTGGCAGGAAATTCTGAATAGCGACGCCAAGGAATATGGTGGCAGCGGAATGGGGAATTTGGGGGGTGTTCAGGCCGAAGCGGAACCAGTCCATGGACGTCCCTATTCGCTGAACCTGACCCTGCCGCCGCTGTCGGCGCTGTATCTAAAAGCCGTCTAATCGGCAGAAAGCCGGTTGCTCGGCACGCTCAGCAAACCGCGTACTTGCACGCAGCCTGTCCTCTTTGGAAATCGACCTTGGTTGAGACGTAGTTCGGCCGCTTCTCCGCGAGGTCAACACGGGAGCTGCAGTTGGCTGGCGTGCTCCTGCCGTTCGGACAAGAGCAGTTCAATTCGGTCCAAAATATTCCGAATCGGCACACCCTTCATGAGGGATGCATCCACAAACGGAGACATCTCCTCAAGCTCAGGGTTCGTGCCCGATACCATGATGATCGGAAGCAGTGGATTCAGTTCTTTAAGCCGCTCGGCGAGTTCATAACCGTTCATTCCCGGCATCTCGCAATCAAGGACGACGGCGTCGATGTTGGTGCCAAATTGGTAAACGGCGAGCGCGTGATGACCATTGCTGACGGCAATGACTTCGTATCCGTTTCTTCCCAACATCGCCTCATAAAGCCCGCGCATTCCCGGGTCATCATCTACGCACAGCACAACTGGGTCTTTCATCTTGTCGCACCCTCTCAATGAATCTTCAAGACTGGAACTGCCCCCTCACAGCTTTCTCAAGCATGCAAATAGCCAAACCTGCCGTGCTAGACTTCACTTAATCGGCTTCTCATGCGGATTCTGACCCGCTATATCCTGCGCGAAGTGATGTCGCACGCCCTTATCGGTGTCGCGGTCTTCACCTTTGTTTTGTTTACTCGCGATCTAGGTCAGATCCTCGAATTAGTGGTTCGTAACAGCGCCCCGCTGCCTAGCGTCATCGAAGTCTTCTTCTTCATCATCCCTGTTGCCCTGACTATCAGTATTCCCGCCGGCGTGCTGGTGGGAATCCTCATAGGGTTAAGCCGACTGGCTGCGGACAGTGAGATCACCGCCATGCGCGCCAGCGGGATCGGCGTGTGGACGTTCTTGCGTGTCCTCTCCATCTTCGCAATTGCGGCTTGGATTTTGGCTCTGGCGAACGGGCTTTATTTGGCTCCCCGGTCTCAGGCGTCCATGGCACGTTTGCAGGACAAGTTGAAATCGTCTCAGGTCTCATTCGAGATCCAACCGCGTGTCTTCTACGAAGGATTTCCGCAGCTTGTCCTGTACGTGCAAAACGTGAAGGCAGCTCAAGGGGCTGCCATTTGGAAAAACGTTTTCATCGCCGATACCAGCGTTCCCCAGAATCCTCGAATCACGCTTGCGCAGCAAGGAATTGTGGTCAGCGAGGGCGCTGACACTCTGCATCTCCACCTCACCAACGGATCCACTCATGAGATGGATCCGCAGGATCCGAGTCATTACCAGATTTCTACCTTCGAGCAGACTGATATTCCCATCGTGGTACCAGCCACGGATGCTCCCAAGGAGCAGGAGTCCGCCCCTGTCACACAGATGAGTACGGCTGAACTCTGGCACAAGGGAAAGCAAGCGAGCGGTACTGCGGCGGGACGTTGGGCACTGATTGAATTCCATCGCCGGATCGCACTGCCAACGGCTTGCCTGGTTCTGGCCCTGGTGGGTATTCCACTCGGTTTGTCTTCGAAGAAGGGCGGCAAATCCAGCGGATTTGTACTGACGATTTTACTGGTATTTGCCTATTACTCGGCATCGTTGATTGGCGTCTCTCTGGCCCGGCAAGGAAAACTGTCACCGGGTCTCGGGGTCTGGCTCGCCGATATCCTTTTCTTTCTGCTGGGCGCTATCCTTCTTTGGCGCGCTGAACGCAGGCCGTTAGATGTTTCTTTCTTACGCGTTCTATGGAGAGGTAAATCGTCCTGGAGCAGCCCATCTTTGCTTACTCGCACCAAGGTCGAGGACGTATTTGAACGCGCGTCCACGCGCCGTCGCGTTTTTAGCGCGCGATTCCCCATGATTCTCGATGACTACATCCTGCGCGATTTCTTCATGAATCTCGCCATGGTGCTGGCCACCTTCGTCATGCTGCTTCTGGTATTCACCTTGTTCGAATTGCTCGGCGACATCCTCCGCAATCAGATTTCGCCCGTGGTTGTGAGCGCCTACCTGCTGAATGTGACGCCATATTTTCTTTACAACATCACTCCACTCAGCATTCTGCTCGCGGTTCTAATTACTCTCGGCGTTATGCAACGCTCCAACGAAATTACTGCCATGAAGGCAACCGGCATCAGCATCTATCGAGTGATTGTGCCCGTTCTGGTTGCGACGACTTTATTGGCAACCGGCCTTTTCTTTTTTGATCAGGTGTATCTACCGCACGCTAACAAACGGCAGGACGCTCTACGGAATGAGATCAAAGGAAAACCTCCACAGACGTACTTGAATCCTGACCGCAAATGGATATTTGGGCAGCATTCGGACATTTACTATTACCAATTGTTCGATTCCGACCGCGACCAGTTCGGACGTCTGTCGGTGTTTCAGTTCGACCCAGCAACGTTCCAACTCACCCGGCGAATCTATGCTGATCGCGCGCATTGGGAGGACAGCGTTCATCGCTGGGTTTGCACACAGGGGTGGGAGCGTGACCTGCGCGGACCAGCGATCGACAATTACCGGACCTTTGTGGTGGACACCTTCGCCTCGGTAAGTGAGCCGCCCGCTTATTTCAAGAAGGAAGTCAAACAATCCTCAGAGATGAGCTACGAAGAGTTGCGTCGCTACATACGTGACCTGCAGCAAAGCGGCTTCGATGTGGTTCGGCTGCGGGTTCAACTGGCGAAAAAATTTGCCTTCCCGGCAATCACCCTCGTTATGGCTGTACTGGCGATTCCCTTCGCCCTTTCGGCAGGACGGCGTGGAGCCGTTACCGGGGTGGCGATTGCGGTTGGGGTAGCGGTATTTTACTGGACCGTGTCGGGATTATTTGAAGCCATGGGCAACATCAATCAGTTGCCCCCGGTGCTGGCGGCGTGGTCCCCCGATGTGATCTTCGCCTTGGTGGGCGGCTATTTAATTCTGAAAGTTCCGACGTAAGATCGCTTCAGTTCAAGCTCTGCCATAACTCATCATTTCACCGCTACTGCCGATGGCTGCCCTGCGGTGGTAAATGCTTGCCCTAGCGGCGACATCAGCCCGGTGCTTGTGGCCAATGTGTAGACGGTCAGCGATGTGCCTCCAAGGTTCGCCACGTACGCATAGTCCGTTGGGTTAAGCGTGCTGTTCCCCACATTGGTTCCGGTCGCGCCAGAACGGATGGCAATCGAAACCGGCGTTGTTCCGGTCGAAATGGTGGGCGGAGACAACGCTGTTATAACACCGGTTCCCGTGCTGAACGAATACTGCGAGACTTGGTTGTACTGTTTGTCGACTACGTAGACATAGTTAAACGCCGGTTCAAATGCGATGGCCGTGGGGCCTCCACCCGCCGCAAAAGGTGACCCCGCCACGGCGGTCATGCTGCCGTCGGGCGTCGGACACGTAGCCGACGTGACGACACAAATGGCAAAGCTGCTGACATTGTTCGATCCTGAATTGGCAACCAGCAAAAACTGTCCGTTAGGAGAAACCTGCACCGCCGCTGGAGCAATGCATACCTCCGTACCCGACACGCAGGAGGCGTAAGGAGAACCCGGCACAGCAGTTAGTGCGCCGCTTGTGCCATCAAACGCAAATGCTGAAACCGTGTTCGTAAAATTGTTGGCTACATACAAATAATTTCCTGCCGCAGGAACCGCCACTGAGGTCGGGCCCGTAACAGTCGTTGTTCCGGGCGTGATCGTGCTAAAAGGCGAACCGCTAACCGCGGTCAAAGTAGTGCCGCTGACGGTGAATACCGAGATATCGCTCGATCCCTGATTAGCCACGAAGAGAAATTTGCCAGCGGGGTCCAAGGTCAAGCCAGTCGGATTCGTCCCGACGTTCGTGTTCGCACCCACGGTCAGCGATCCGTCAGAATTTACCTGGTAGCTGGTAACAAAATTGGAGGTCGCATTTGCTACAAAAACGGCATCGACTGCGGGCGTCACTACCATGGCGGAAGGATTGGTGCCGGTCGCCACCGCATTGATCCCGGTCAGTCCGCCTGAACTCAAAGTAATCCCGTAGCTGGTCAGCGTAGAGTCGCCCTGAGTCGTCAGGAACAATAGACCTGTCCCCGTAGTCGTGGAGGCGCTGTTGTTTTTGCTGCTGCAGGACGTTTCGATAAGTACAACCAGAAACACTAACATCCACGCGAGGAAACGGAACTTCATCCCGGTTCTTTCTCCTGTTTTAGCTTTTAGGGTCTCCGAACGTCGGATCAGGCGTGAGAAATGCGCACTTGAGACCCGGAGTTGCCTTTTCTTGTGTACAGGAAATCTCCGCAGAGAGCAAACTTCTCAATCGGTTAGAACCAGAAATAGCGTGGAGTGTTGCCTAGGACTGAGGCTCGATTGAGACTGCCTCGGGGGCCGCTGTCTGCGCTTCGATTTGCGGCGCAGCTTGCATGGGCAATCGAATCTCCACCACCAATCCACCTCCGGGTCGATTCGAGGCACGAACCGAGCCTCCTTGCAAACGTACAGCTCGATCAGTAATGGCTAGACCCAGGCCAACGCCGCCGGTCTGACGACCGCGAGCGTCATCGAGTCGGTAGAACGGCTCGAACAATTTGTTCAATGCGGTCTCGGGCACTCCCGGGCCCGAATCCATAACACGGATCACGGCGTCTTCCTTGTCCCCGAGCTTTTGCTCTGCCTCGAGATGAATTTCCACCGCGCTTCCTTCTTGGGTGTAGCGAATCGCGTTGCGAACGACGTTCTCAACGGCGCTGTGCAACAGAGTCGGATTGCCGATCACTTCCGCACTATTCTGCACTAACACTTCCACTCGGCAATGGCGGCATTGGGCTTCAAAGGAAGCGTCTTTGGCGATCTCACGGATGATGTCCTCTAGCGGAACTGGGACTTTCTCCGCGCTTTCGTCGCCGCCCTCGAGCCTGGCTATTGTCAGCAATCGCTGAATTAATTCGTTCAGCCGGTTGGTTTCGCGATCGATGCGATCCAGGGCGCTCTTCGCTTCTGCGCCACTACGTTGCCTCGCTAGCTCCAATGCGACGTTGAGCCGCGCCAGCGGGGAACGCAACTCATGTGAGATATCGGTCAAGAGGCGATTCTGCGCATTCACCAGGTTTTCGATCCGCTCCGCCATCTGGTTGAAGTCGCGTATCAAGCCGCCCATCTCGTCGTATCGTCCAGAGCCGGGAAGATCGGCGCGTGCAGTCAGGTCTCCTGAAGCGAGTTTCTGTGTAGCTGCCCGCAATTGTCCTATGGGGGAAGTCAGGTAACGGGCCAGGAAAAAACAAACCAAGCCGGAGGTAATCACAGCCAGAAAGATGCCAAGTCCGGGTACGCCGTGGGGGCCAAACAGTGGCCGCTGCTCGGGCAGTTCAATGATCAACGTCCAACGATGCCCATCAGCCAGAGTTTCCGAATCTCGCAGAAACTGAAAGGGACGCACCCGGCCCCAGAATGTGTCGGCGGTTCGCAATCCTCCACGGCTGGCTTTCTCCACCCAGTCAGGCGGCTTGCGACTCAGTAAGTCGTGGCCGGCTTCGTCGAAAATATAGAGCCGCACCCGCTGAGCGTCGTGTACGCCTCTTAAATATTTCCAAGCTGCTGTTTCGCCACCGCTGTGATACGCCTGGACTGCTTCGGTGAGAAACTTGGTTTTCTGTGACTCAAGGCTGGAGATTTCAGCCGAGGGCCGGAAACTCGAGGTAACCAAAATGGCAAGCACTATGAAAAGCGCCTGCGCTACCCAGTACGAGAGAAAAATCCTGACGAATATGCTTCTCATTCGGTTCTCTCGGTATGGTCTCGAGGGTGGGCGAAAATGTAACCTACTCCACGCACCGTCTTGATGTGATCGGTTCCGGCATCGGAATCGCCGAGCTTCTTTCTCACCTTGCTGACGTGCATATCAATACTGCGGTCGAATGGCGAGAATTTACGGCTCAGCACCGCGTCGACCAAGTGTTCGCGGGTGACGACTCGTCCCGCCTCGCGCAAAAGCACGTGAAGCAAGTTGAACTCCACAGAAGTCAGTTCGACCTGAGCGCCATTCTGCATCACAGTGCGGGTGGCAGGATCAAGTTCTATATCTCCCACGCGAACTACATCAGGTATGGGCTCACCCGGCTTTTCACCCGTCTGCGTACGCCGCAGTACGGCGCGGATTCTCGCCACCAGTTCCCTGGGATTGAAGGGTTTGGGAAGGTAATCGTCCGCACCAATTTCCAGTCCGACAATTCGATCAACGTCTTCGCCACGCGCCGTTAGCAACAAGACAGGAATGCGAGAAGTAGCTCGAATGCGCCGCAGAACATCGAAACCGTTCAGTCCGGGCAGCATGACGTCCAGCACGACGAGCAGATGATCGCCGCTCAGGGCTCGCTCAAGGCCGCGATTACCGTCGTAAACCGCTTCGAGCTGAAATCCTTCGGGCTCCAGATACTCTGCGACCAAGCTGGAAAGTTCTACGTCGTCGTCAATAACCAGAATGCGATCCACTTTTCTCATAACAGTTCTACAGGACCCTGCAGCAGCACGAGGTAAAGAATTGTCAAATCAGAGCTTAACCGCTTTGACAAAACTTTACTCCGGTTGACCATCTTTTTACCACCGGCTTCTCGGAAAGGTGTTTACATGTTTGAAAGCGATGAGGTTTCCGCAGGGCGGAAACGACAGGAGAAGTGAAGATGAAGATCGGTGGCTCTAAAATTCTGAGTGCGGCGCTTGCATTGGCGCTGCTTGGATCAGTAGCGATTGCGCAAGGCCCTCCGGGACCAGGTGGCGGCCCCTTCGGCGAACCCGGACTGAATTTCTTTGCTGACGTGCTTAATTTGACCGATGCCCAGCAAGCCCAAATCAAGCAAATCTTCAGCGCAGGCAAGTCGACGATCGAGCCTCTCATGCAGCAGGAGATGCAGAGCCGTCAGGCAATGATGCAACTAGTCACCGCGGGCAGCTTTGACGAGGCCAAGGCACAGTCAATTGCTCAGCAGTCGGCGTCGGTTCACTCACAACTCGAAGTAGAACACGCCAGGCTGTTCTCGCAGGCCTATCAGGTTCTAACGGCCAGCCAGAAGACTCAACTGACTCAGATCATGGCCAAGCACGAAGCCCGCATGCAACAACACATGCAGGAAAAGGCCGCTCCGCCGTCCGAGTAATCGTTTCGTTTCCTTGTCCAAACCTGCGTGGGGGAAGTCGCTTTCTCCCACGCGAAATCCACTCATCTTCACCAGGAGGAACCATGGCTTGCTGCCCTACAAATACCGATGTGGTGTCCGTGATCGCAACCGAAATGGCCTCCGGTGTGGAGCGGGCCGTTGACTTGTGGATGGCACAGTTCGACGAGGTGATGGCAGATCACCACCTGACGACGCTTGGGCGCTTGAATGCCGTGCAAGAAATCCTGAAAAGCTACAAAGCTGCGACCGGTAAAGCCGCCTTGCACAGCCGAAACGAAGTCTGTATTTTTCCCAAAAGATAGAATCATGGATTTGGATTTTGTTTATTCGTGCCTGATCAGTTCGACGTGGGTTTTTCTGTGTGGCTGGTTACTGCTCTTGGCTGGCGCCTGGTTTGTGACATTTAGCGGCGAGAGTAGAGGATCAGATCAAGTGCACTCGCTGTTAGCCAGTTCCTCGACTTCCAAGTCCAACGTCGGAACCTCTCGCTAGCCGTCATTCTGAACCCTGCCTGCTAGAATTACATCTACTCAAAGCACATGTTGTTCAAGAGCCTGCGTCCCCTCGTCCCATACCTGAAGAAGTATCGCTGGAGCTATGTAGTAGGAACGTTGTGTGTCTTTCTGAACAACGGAGTGTGGATCCTTTTTCCGCAGATCATTCGCCGGGCAATCGACGATCTCCACGCCGGAGTCACCCGCCACAAGCTAGTCACCTACGCTCTGCTTTTACTGGCCGTTGCCGTGTTCAAAGGGATCTTCCAGTTTCTCACTCGGTGGGTCGTTATTGGAGTCTCTCGCGAGATTGAATTCGATCTACGCAACGACCTCTTCCGCCACCTGGAGACCTTGTCGTATTCGTACTATCAGCGCACCCGCACCGGCGACATTATGGCTCGCGCTACTAACGATCTGAACGCGGTGCGCATGTTGTTGGGTCCCGCCATCATGTATTCGGCCAACACCATAGTTTTCACGGCTGGCGCACTGGCCTTCATGCTCTCGATCAGTCCCAAGTTGACCTTGTACGCGTTTCTGCCATTACCTGCCGTCAGCATCGTCGTGCAGCACTTCGGGAAGAAAATTCACGAGCGCTTTGAGCGCATTCAGGCAATGTTTTCCGACATCTCGGCACGCGCTCAGGAGAATTTTTCGGGAGCCCGGGTTGTCCGCGCCTATGTGCAGGAAGAGGCAGAGATCACTGCCTTTGAAACTTCTAATAAGGAATACATTGCGCGCAGTCTGAAACTCGTCCGTCTGATGGGAATGCTTTGGCCCACGCTCGAAACCATGCTGGGCTGTGCAATCGTGCTGGTGTTATGGCTTGGCGGACGCGAAGTTGTGCTCCATCACATCTCGGTGGGCGAATTTGTCGCATTCAATACCTATATGGTCCAACTCACCTGGCCGGTCATCGCCTTGGGTTGGGTGATCAATCTTTTCCAGCGCGGAACGGCCTCCATGCTGCGATTCAACGAGATTCTTACCGAGAAGCCTGAAATCGCAGACGACCCTGCAATTATTAGGAGTTCCCTCCCGAAGGAGATTCAAGGCGAAATCGAGTTCCGCGATCTGAACTTCGACTACGCCGGTGTGCAGGTGCTGCGGAATGTCAATTTACGGATCCCTGCTGGCACCAGTTTGGCCATTGTGGGGCCTACCGGTTCGGGCAAGACCACGCTGGTTAACTTGATTCCGCGAATCTATGACGCTGCCGCTGGAACTGTGCTCATCGATGGACGTCCGATCCGCGAATATCCGCTGGCTTTTTTACGCCGATATCTTGGCTTCGTCCCGCAAGAAACATTTTTGTTCAGTGAAAGTATTCGCGAGAACATCGCCTTTGGCGTGCCCGACGCGTCAGATGAAGACGTTCAGGCGGCGGCGCGTGCTGCAAGCATCTCCGATGACATCGAAGGCTTTCCTGAGCGATACCGTACCCTGGTCGGGGAACGCGGTTTGACGCTTTCCGGTGGACAGAAGCAACGCACTGCCATTGCCCGCGCTCTGATTCGTAATCCACGCATCCTGGTGCTCGACGATGCGCTATCGAGCGTCGACACAAACACCGAGGATAAGATCCTCAATCATCTTCGCGAAATCATGCAGGGACGCACCACCATTTTCATCTCCCACCGCGTGTCGACGGTGCGCAATGCCGACCGTATCGCCGTGCTCCACGCTGGCCGCATCGTAGAACTAGGCACTCATGACGAACTGCTCGCCAAAAACGGGTACTATACCGACCTGTACAACAAACAATTGCTCGAAGAAGAACTGGCCGAGGTATAGGAACTCAAAATCAGTTGTGAATTGTTATCGAAGCGAGGGCTTCGGTGTGCGCCAGGGATTTGAGAATATTCCATGAAACGCGTTTCAATCCCCGAATTGCTCGACGTTGATGGCGGTTCCCCGGCGCAGATCGCCAGTGCGTTAACTGACCTGCGACACATCAACTCGTGGTTCGGCGGGGTTCGTACCACGCGTCTGATGGTCGAGAGCGTCGCGCAGCGGCTTCATACTCATCAGCTTGCGCTGTTGGAAGTGGCCGCCGGCGCCGGTTTTGTGCCCCAGCAAACTGCCAAGGATGTATCGCAAAGGGGGATCGAGCTGAATGTCACTTTACTTGATCGGGCCTGGTCGCATCTCTCGAACAGCAATGGCAATAGGAGTCAAAAGATCGCCGGCGATGCTCTGGCACTTCCCTTCGCCGACTTAAGCTTCGACTTGGTGAGTTGCTGCCTGTTTGTCCATCATCTTTCTCCGGAGGAGGCGGTCTCATTCGCTAATGAGGCGCTGCGCGTTTGCCGCCACGCGGTGCTTATCAACGACCTGGTGAGGCATCCGATGCACCTCGCGATGGCTTATGCCAGCCTACCGCTTTATCGCAGCCACATCACCCATCACGATGCCCCCGCGTCCGTAAGGCAGGCCTACAGCATCCAAGAGATGCAATCCATGCTGAAATTAAGCAGCGCGAGCAGAGTCGAGATAGAGCACCGCGCCATTTTCCGGATGGGAATCATCCTCTGGAAGTGACTCGATCCAACGACGGAGCGAATGGCGGGAGATCTGCAGTTAACAGAATTTGATGGCGTCCTCTACTTACGACCTGATCATCGTCGGCGCAGGTCCTGCCGGCAGCGCGACGGCCATTACTGCCGCCAGTTTCGGAGCAAGTGTACTTCTACTTGAACGCGGGAACTTCCCTCGCCAGAAAGTTTGTGGAGAATTCACTTCCGCAGAATCGCTCTCGCTGTTGACGCGCCTGCTGGGCGACTCTCACCAGCACCTACTCCATCATGCCGTCCGCATCCGGAGAGCCCGGGTATTTATGGACGACCGCGTCATGGAAACTGCTGTTAATCCGCCCGCGTCCAGTATCGCTCGCCTCGACCTGGATGTCGCTCTATGGGAGTCAGCCAAACAAGTCGGGGTCGAAGCTCTTTCGCAAGTCGTTGTTCAAGAAATTAAAGGCCATGGCCCGTTTCAGGTAAGCACTAGCGGGGGATCGTTCGAAGCACGTGCGCTGGTAAACGCTTCCGGACGCTGGTCGAACCTTACCGCCGATCCGTCCGCCGCAAGCCTATCCCCCAAGTGGATAGGTCTCAAGGCGCACTATTCAACAAAAGGAAAGCTTGATCCTGAGCAATCGGACGCCACCGATCTATATTTCTTTGAGGGTGGGTATTGCGGTGTTCAACCCGTGCGCCTCGCCTCGGACAAAGCGATCCGCATTAACGCCTGCGCCATGGTTCGCGCCGATGTGGCTTCCAGTTTTCCGGAATTATTCGAACAACATTCGCTGCTGCGGCAGGAGGCGGAGTCATGGACGCCGCTCTTCAATCCAATTTTTACGGCTCCCTTGTTGTTCCGAAAGCCAGCGCCTCTGCGAGGCAACGTGCTCATGGTGGGTGATGCTGCGGGATTCGTCGACCCTTTTGTTGGAGACGGAATCTCGCTGGCCCTGCGCGGCGGAGCTTTAGCCGCGGAGTGCCTTCGAACGGTATTTTCCGGCGAGGTTGACTTGAATGCAGCGGCCAAGCGTTATCGCGACCTGTACCAAAAGCAACTTGCCCCAATCTTCGGTGCTTCTTCAACGCTCCGGCGCATGCTTCGGCTGCCGAGAACCATCCGAAAGCCCATCATCTCACTGGTAAACGCTAATCCTGGAATTGCCCGCTTCGTGGTAGGTGCTACAAGGTAGGTTCGCTGGTTATCGAATAACCAGCACTTCGCGGATGTTGTCACGAGTCAGGAAGAACTTGATCGAGCCAAAGTCGCGGAAGAGGTTTTCGATATGACGGTTATTAAATACGCGCTGCAACCGGAAGCTTTTTTCGATCGCCTTGTGAACGGCTCCAGTGGGACCCTTGCGAACGTCCCGGCGAGCTTCGATGTGCTGCATCTCGAGCATATCTTTGTCGAGAATGTGATAGCGGTAACAGGGCGCGTCCGGTCCAGCCTCGCGGGTGTGAAAGAAAGCCAGCAGCATCCCCCCCGGCTTTAGCGTCGACCATAACCTCGCCATGACCGGCTTCACCAGACTCTCATCCAGGTAGTCGGCCAGGTTCCAGCACAGTACCAGATCAAATTGAGCGTTTGGATAAACCAGGTTGTCGGCGAGAAATTGCTTGCTGTCGAGGGCGGGATTACCTTGCTCGTCCTTGCATGCCAACGCCGGATCCGTCGAAGCTTCCAAAAGATCTTCGCTGTAGATGCGATGTCCACGTTGGGTCAGATAGCGGATATTAGATGCGGATGTCGAGCCCAGATCGAGAATGCACAGGGGCTCTTCAGAATCGAAGGCCCGCGCCACTTCGGCCAATCCGCTGGAACGCCGCGTCAACTTCTGGGTGGCGTCACCGGCCTTGGCTCCCTGGCTGGAGTCGGTTGATGAACCTCGAAAAAATCTCATGAAGCTATGACTAACGGATGCCATGACTGCCGACGGGCCCCCGGTTCCACCTTTTCCCGCAACTTACTATAGCGCGAGCGACCAAGGTGAACCGACCCGGAAGTATTAATTCTTGGTTACTGAAGTATTCTGTACGGCCCCAGCCACTGCGGCTGCCGACAGCGGTTCCGGTTTTCCGCCACCGGAACCTGCCTTTGCGGGTTCCTTCTGAATATCGATTTTACCCTTGAAGTATGCGCCCTCTTCAATGGCTACACGTTGCGTCACGATCTCACCGACTATAATCGCCGACTTGCGCAGTTCCACGCGGTCGCTAGCCCGGATATCCCCTTCGACCTTTCCCTGGACGGTAACGTTCTTTGCATTTACCGTGGCTTTGACCTGACCGTTGGGTCCGATCACCAGGCTGTTGCCTTGTAATTCAATGGTGCCTTCAACCACGCCATCGACGTACAGGTCCTCACTGCCGGAAAGTTCGCCCTTCACAACGACGGACTTCCCAATATGGGCGAAGCCCTCCGTTTTGGTTGTTTCCATGGGTTTACTGCCTCCTCCCCGGCATAACTACCGCGGAAGCTTGTCGGGAATACCAGAATTTTAAACCATTTGATCCAATTACGCCGTTTCCATTCCAGAAAACCTGTCCTAGAATGTGCCCAGGGGCCGGGATGCCGTTGCAGACACTCTCAGAGAAGCTGCGGGCAACGGAAGTGATCGCGTGCTCGTCTAAGCGGGCCGGCGGACTTATGAAGCTCAATTGGCGAGCCCGGCAAATCATAGAAGTGGCGGCGCTTGTTATTGCGAGTGCCAGCGCAGTTTGTGCCCAAGCGCCATCCCCAGAACAACTAGTACGTGAAACCGTTCACAACGAGCTCACTCCGAGTAATCGCTCTGCCAAATTCATGTACCTCGACCACAAACAAGATGGTCACGGCTCGCGGACCCATCTTAGCGTCGAAACCACACAGGCCACGGCTTCCATGCTCGTGGCTCAGGATGGAAAACCTCTTACTCCAGAGCAAAAGCAAGCCGAAGAGGCCCAGCTCCAGCGAATGCTTCAACCCGATGAGATCAAGAAACGCGAAAAAGCTGACAAGGAAGACACCGAGCACACAGACCGTATTATGAAAGCTCTGCCTGACGCGTTTCTGTACACACCTGACGGTACGGAGCCTGGGACGGACAGCGTGGGCAAAGCCGGGTCTCAGCTGGTGCGTCTGAGATTCCGGCCTAATCCCGACTACCAACCCCCCACGCACACCGAGCAGGTCCTTAGTGGAATGCAAGGTGTACTACTGATTGAGCCACAAGCGAAGAGAATCGCCAGGATCGATGGAAAGCTGATTAAAGAAGTCGGCTTCGGCTGGGGGATCCTGGGCCGTCTCGACAAAGGCGGACGATTTCTAGTGGAACAGGCCGACGTGGGCAGGGGAGAATGGGAAGTCACGCGGATGGACCTCGACTTCACTGGCAAGATTCTGATGTTCAAGAGCCTGAACATCAAATCAACGGAAGTATGCAGCGCTTTTAAGCCCGCGCCCAGTAATCTCACCTTCGCCGAGGGTATCGAACTCTTGAAGAAGCACGGGTCCGAACTCGCCGAGAACCATACTCCCGACCACGGGCCCGCCACAAACTAAGAGCAGCCTCCTTCCGTAGGGCCACCAGCAGGTAGGCCATTCTTCTTTCTCTGACTCCGGCAACCTTTATTTTCGGGGGCTCGCGTGTCGAAAATCCCGATCTCCATTCGTCTTTATAACTGAAAACGGAGATGGTTGACGCTCAGCCCTCCGGAAGGAGAACACAATGAAACTACACTCAATTCTTTTGAACACCGCGCTAGCTTTGTTATTCGTAACCCCATATGCTTTTGCCGCGCCGACCAGCGACGACTCTGGGTCGGCCTTCGCACAGATCAAATCCCTCGCGGGAGAATGGGAGGGTAAAGACCAAACCGGGATCTCGCACGTACGGTATGAGATAGTGTCTGGCGGCTCTGCCGTGGTCGAGCATTTTGAGAATGACCGAATGGGAGCGGCTAATGCAATGGTGACCGTTTATTATCTCGATGGCGGCCATCTCATGCTCACCCACTATTGCATGGCGAAAAATCAGCCGCGGATGCAAGCCGAGGCTATGACCGGTGGCACGGGGGAGTTACACTTCCGCTTCGTTGATGCGACCGGTCTTTCCAGTCCAGCCGACGGCCACATGCACAATGCCACGTTTCGTTTTATAGACGCCAATCATTTCGCCACCGACTGGGAGTTTTTCGAAGGCGGCAAATCCAAGATGACGGAATCCGTCCAATACACGCGGGTTCGATAAGGAGAAAATATGCCTCAATACATGTTGCTGCTTTATGACAATCCGTCGAACTGGACGAGTATGAGTCCGGAAGACATGCAGAAAGCTATCCAGAAATATGTCGCATGGCGGGAAAAGCTGAGAACAAAGAATATTTTCATGGGAAGCAACAAGCTCACCGCTGATCCCGGTAAAGTCATCCGCGGGAAAGCGCGTGTGATTGACGGTCCCTACAGTGAAACTAAAGAGGTGTTGGGCGGATACTTCGCAATCGAAGCTCCGAACTATAACGCGGCGGTCGAGGAATGTCACGACTGTCCTCACCTGGAATACGGCGGCACCATCGAAGTGCGTCAGGTGGACGCGATCCCGAACATGGATTGAAGTTTGCTTTGACCAATTTGCCTCAATCCGCTGTTTCCCGCCAGCCTGGTGAACTAGTCGACCATCTGTTCCGCAGCCGCGCGGGGCAGATGGTCGGTTACTTGACGCGCTTCCTCGGACCGGATCATCTCGACCTTGCGGAAGAGCTCGTGCAGGACGCCTTATTGAAAGCACTGCAAACTTGGCCTTACTCCGGTATCCCTGAGAATCCAGCGGGATGGCTATTTCGCGTTGCCCGCAATGCGGCGCTGGATGCGGTCCGCCACCGATCGTTGGTGATCGAGAAAGCCGCCTTGCTGGCCGCAGAGCGGGACATCGCAATGGCCATCTCTCCGGATCACGCAGCCGGAGATCTGGAGTCCCAACTGCAGGGAGACGAATTGCGGATGGTGCTGATGTGTTGCCATCCCGCTTTGCCACGCGACGCGCGTGTGGCACTCAGCCTGAAAACGGTAGGCGGTCTGAGTGTGCGCGAGATCGCAAAGGCATTTCTGTGCGACGAGGCCACGATCTCGCAACGCCTGGTTCGGGCCAAGCGCCAAATCCGGGACGAGCAGATTCGTTTCGAGTTGCCGATGGGGAGCGATCTAGTTACCCGGGTCGAATCAACCCTCGACGTCATCTAGCTCATGTTTAACGAGGGTTACACGGCTCACGCGGGCGAAAATCTGGTTCGCCTGGATCTATGCCGGGAAAGTCTGCGTCTGGGCACGTTGCTGGCGAGTTCGCCGGTCTGCACTCCTACAATTCACGCGCTAGTGGCCCTGATGGCGTTCCAAGCAGCCCTTCTTTTTGCCCGAGTGGATTCAGGCGGGGAATTGATCTTGCTCGAAGATCAAGACCGAAGCCTCTGGGACCGGAACCTGATCGCGCTGGGATTCCGTCACTTCTCCGAATGCTCTGAGGGAGCAGTGATGTCGCCGTACCATCTGCAGGCGGGCATAGCCGCTGCTCACACCGGAGCAGCCACGTCGGGCGCTCCCGATTGGCCGACGATCCTCGATCTTTACGATCAGCTCTGGGAGTTGGAACCTTCGCCCATCGTTGCTCTGAACCGCGTTGTGGCAGTTGCCAGAGTGCGCGGCCAACGGGAAGCCCTGAGAGAACTGGAATCCCTGGAAGAGAATCGATCGTTACGAAACTATTATCTTTTGCCCGCCGTGCGGGCGCAGTTGCTACTCGAAATAGGCGATAAGGCGCAGGCAGGCGATAGTTTTCGTTCCGCGCTCGAACTTCCCTGTTCCGAGCCAGAACGCCGCTTCTTACAGCGCAAGCTGGCGGAGTGCGATTGATGTGCTTTTCCCCGGTTACCCCAGCAATCACTAAAACTGCAGATTTGATCACCTTCGAGTAGGTTCCAGCCTACCTCTCGCCTTCCTGCTCGTCTAAAATGCTCCACTTGGGGGATGAATGCGAACTCTTCTGCCTTTCTTTCTTGCCATATTTCTTACGTCGACGTCGATCGTCCACTCGCAAACACAGGCAAACGCCACGACGGCCTCGAACGATGTCTCCGGACGCTGGATCGTGAGCGCAGATTTCTACGGTGAGCCGGTCAATCTAACGATTCACTTGAAACAACAGGGCGACAAGTTAACCGGGGACTTTGACGGAGACAAGCTGGACGGGACTTACAGCGGCGATTCTTTACACTTCTTGGCAAGGGACGATCAAGGGGGCTCAGAGGAAGCAACTGCCACTGTCCGGGGCAATACGATGTCCGGGAAGGTTATTTTTATTGACGGCAGCAATCCGGGTCATCCCAACACCCACGAGTTCACTGCCAACCTGGTTCCACAAAAGCGCGGCCCCTCGGCGGCGGAACGCCATGAATTTGTGCCAACCACTTTTTCGCGTCAGTTTTCAGCTGCGAACAAACCGGTGATGACCGTTTGGCCAGGCGATACCATCCACACCACGACCGTGGATGCCGGGGGCACCGACGAAAAAGGAGTGGAGCGAGTTCTGGGTGGGAATCCGGAGACGGGCCCATTCTTTGTCGAGACAGCGGCTCCCGGAGACACGTTAGTGATTCACCTGACACGCGTTCGTTTAAATCGTGATTGGGCCATGAGCGATGACTTTGTCGTCGGCCGCGCTCTCGACAACGATCTCGCGGTCAAGATGAAGGATGGCGGCAAGCAGATACGCTGGCACCTTGACCTCCAGCGGGGCCTGGCGATCCCTGACAAACCTGCGGAGCATCTGGCACATTACTCTGTCCCGCTACATCCGATGATGGGTTGTATTGCAGTCGCACCAAGCTCCACGCAAGCGCCTCCGGGTAGCGGCGACTCCGGGCGTTGGGGAGGGAATATGGACTTCAACGAGATCGTGGAGGGATCGACCGTTTACCTTCCAGTGAACGTTCCAGGTGCTCTTCTGTATGTTGGCGATGGCCACGCAGCGCAAGGCGACGGCGAGCTGACCGGTAACGCTCTGGAGACCTCCATGGACGTGGAATTTACGGTCGACGTGATTCCGGAAAAGCACCCCGTGAATCCTCGGGTCGAGTCGGCGACTCAGATCATGGCAATGGGGCTCGCGGGGTCGATCGACGACGCTTTACGGGTCGCCACCGCTAACATGGCTCAATGGTTGACGGATGATTACAAGTTGACCCCATCGGAGGTTGCACAGGTATTGGGAACAGCAGCCGAGTACAAGGTGAGCGAGGTGGCCGATCGCAACGCCGGTGTCGTACTTAAGATCAATAAAGACCGTCTACAGACGCTAGCGGCCGCGAAGTAGCTCACAGCCGCGCGCCTCAATCCGATACCGATCTATTGGTACTCTTTTTCCATGCCCGCAGGAGCTTTGGGCTCGGGCGGGAAATCCTGGGAATAGCCTTTGAACAGGAAGTCGGTCTTCTCTGCGCGCTTCGTGCCGTCGTGGACTGCGATCTTGTGGATGTGATCGGGATCGTAGCCTTCCCAAAGCGAGACTCCTGCATAGGCGCCATCTTTGCGTAGGACGTAATAGGTCATGTCAACGAAGCGGAG
Organism: uncultured Acidobacteriaceae bacterium; assembly: GCA_963708575.1. GTDB lineage: Bacteria > Acidobacteriota > Terriglobia > Terriglobales > Acidobacteriaceae > DASVWZ01. Next base: position 1,280,206 of record CAVPTB010000007.1, on the reverse strand, counting down.
CTTAGCCATATCGTTGTTGTAATTGCGCACGATGCGCTTCAGAGCATCCATTCCGGCTTCATGCGGAGACATACCGTGCCGCATGTTTTCGACGATGGTGTGAGCACCGGCGACCTTGATATTTTCTTCTCCGCTGCCGGTGGCCCCGGCTGAGCCCACGTCCTGGTCGGTATAACATCCAGCGCCAATGATCGGCGAATCACCGACGCGCCCAGGAAGCTTATAGGCCAAACCGCTTGTTGTCGTACATCCTGATATCTCACCCTTCTCGTTCAGGGCTGAGCAGTGAATCGTGCCGGTCGGCGGAAACAGAACTTTATGAATGGCTTCGTGACGAAGCTCCGGAGCAATCTCTAGCTCGGCGGCGCGTTCTTCGAGCCGACGATAACGCTCCCGCTGTAGATCGGCCTGGGGCAAGTCTTTTGGTGGTTCCCAATGCGAATCGTCAATGCCTGGGCCCCACCAATCGTTGCTGGAATGATATTCCTTCCAAAGCAGCCAGATTTTTCTGGAGTGATCGGTCAAAAGGTTTTCGCGGGGAAATCCCATGGCTACAGCAAATCGCTCGGCACCCTCGCCGACCAGCATGACGTGCCCAGTGTGATTCATTACCGCCTTGGAAACGAGCGCCACGTTCTTTATGTTGCGCACGCCTCCAACCGAACCAGCTCGTCGTGTGGGCCCGTGCATGCAACACGCATCGAGTTCGACCACACCATCTTCGTTAGGCAGGCCGCCGTAGCCAACGCTGGTATCTTTCGGATCGTCTTCCGGACCTTTCACGACGCGCAACGCCGCATCCAGCGTGTCTCCTCCGGACGCGAGGAATGCATAAGCATCATCCAGATAATTGAAACCATTGTTGGCGGAAACGATGATGGGCCGTTTGCCGGCGGCCGATGATCCGGAGATGTTCTTGGAATCTTGTGCAGTGGATTTGGGGACGAGTCCGAGAGAAAGCGAGCCGAGAGCAGTAGTCGCTAAAAAATCGCGGCGCGAGACGGTCATTCATGTCCTCCGTTGGGTTTATAGGACGCGAGGGTCAGAATATCAGCTTCGAAGTCACCGATGTGATGGGAGTCACTCTGCAAGCAATAGTAAAGCCCACCCGCAGGTGGGCCCCATTACTTGGCTACTCACGACTAGGAAGCCGCTCGTAGTCCGACGTTAGAATTTTGGTCGGCGCGGAAGCGCAACAATGCGGCGATGTTGCCTGCCCCGTCAAACTCTGGCTCATCCTTGATGTAGAAAAGCTCGACGTCACGGCGTATCGCAATCGGAATGAGGGCATCACAAACATCGGACATCTCACGCGTGACATGTCCACAAGCTGGACAATGCTTCACCAAATGAGCGTCGATATGGCCGCAATTCGAGCACTCGACCGCGGGATGAGCAAAGGTGTCACCAACCAGAAGCGTCTGCACTTCTCCGAGTTCGAGGGATCGCAGCACCCTGCGCAAGCCCGTAACCCCGAACCGATTGCTCTTGGCCTGATCCAGAACTTCTTTCACCAGCTCTGCTCTGCGACTCTCTTGAGCTTGAGAGAGCAGACGCGAGGCATGTTCGCGAACTTGATCGTTGCTAAGCCTGCTCATGTCGGCCGAGAAACGTCCGGCTAAACACTGCTTCACGTAGGGATGAAGCTGCGCTTCCAAATCAGGCCAGTTCATATCCTGACAACCGACGATCAGCTTCTGGTACTGTCCTCTTTCGAATGCTTGCTGCAGATGTGTAGCGACATTCTTGAAGTGATGCAGGGCTTCATCCTCAATGCGGCGTTGGGCGTGCCCACCGTCATAGCCGGCGTAGCCGTCACTTTTGCCTTCGTGCAATGGCGGAACCCGGAAGAGACTTTCGCGCTCAGTGACTTCGTCGAGGCGCAAATCGAAGAATCGTGCCTTGTGGCGGTCGACCAATACTACCCACACTAACGGTTGCGCGCCCAGCAGTTGGGCCAAGGGCTTGAGGTGGAATTGCTGATTGACAAACAACTGGGTCCCGGCCGAGAGCGCCGGCAAATCGAATTCACGCCAGAAATTCTGAGCGCTGCATGCAAAAATCGCCTTGGTCCTGGGCTGCGTGCCTTGCAGGCCTTCAGCAATTTCCATCATGCGACTCAGGTCGGCGCGAGTGCTCCCATTCTTCCCGTTGCGCTCCGCCTCTCGAATGGCATTTCTAACGACATCCTTAGCGAGGATCGAGTTTTCTTTGTGGGATTTATTTTGTGGGGTGCGCGGCTCGAAATAGAAGCTCAACGCACTGTCTTCGCTGTCCGCATGGAACTTGGCCAGCTCACGGATATCTTCGCGGGTAATCATCACGAGTTCTCCTGAGTGCTGAGATGCTTATTTGATTGTGGACGCTTGTAGTTTTTCCCCAAATTGCCCGGCCAAAGGTAGCGAATGTCGCAAACGATTTCCGGCGGCCTCAATCGATGCGCGCACTGCTGCCGGCTTGCGGGCAGTAATCACCCCAATCTCGTCGACCGAAAAACCTTCCATCGCATGCAGGATGAAGGCTTCGCGGTCGTCGCGGGCGGCCCCCTTCAAGGCGAATTGAACGAGCGTGATCACTTCATCTGAATACGCAATGTCTTCCGGCGTCGCCGTGCGGCGGTCGGCGATCACATTCTCTCCGGTGAGTGTCTCGTCGGGCTGGTGGTACTGCAATTCGGGCTCGTCGCTGGCGCGGACATTCGGCTTACGCGCCGAATCTTCGAGGTGAACGGTTTGCCCGTTTTCTCTATTGCCAAGAACCAAGTCGTGGATGGCATCCATCGCCAACCGGTAAAGCCACGGCTCGACCGCAACTTTCTCGGGTTTGTCGGCGCCGTCTCCTAACGCACGAGCAATGGCCTCGTCGATCACTTCTTCCTTGCTTACCGAGTCGAGATCGAGTTCCTCGTCCGCTTCACGAAATGCGAGTTCACGCACGATAAAGCGCTCAAGGCGTCCCAAGTTGGCGTTGACATAACTGCGAATGTCCTCCGACGAGGCCATGGGCACATGCACTGCCGCCATAGTTTCTTCGAAAGGCACCTGCGCTTCAGCGCGCGTATTTTCAACCCGCCTGCGCTGCCAGCGGTGACTGCTGCGGAGCAACTCTTTATGCCGGTTGATCTGCTGGACCAAATCGTCGAAGGCAGCCTTTACCGCGGCTTGACCGTTCGCCGCCGTTTTCTGGACCGCCATTTGCCCCGAGGGGAGTCGCAGATTCAGAGACACTAGGATCCCCTCACGAACTGAGTTTTGCTCAATCGACCCCTTGAGGTGAACCAACTCGGGACGAAAAACCTGAAGCCGTTTGCGCAGCTTCTCTGTTTGATGATTGATTTCTTTTTCTACTTCTGGAAGTTTGCGGTCTTTAAAGCTGAAGTGAACGTTCATTCCAGGCCTCGGAACGCGAGAGCAGATCCCGCGAAGATTTTCCGGTTCCTTACAGGTTTGATTCTACACCCGCACCGCAAGCCCGGGATCCACAGCTACCAACTGTGCACTATCGTGTACGGATTAGGCCTTTTACGCCAGGTTCTTGGCAACTCGGAAGACTTGGCAAAAGTCTAAGTCAAACGTCGTCGAAGGCAAGCCCATGGTGAAGTGCTTCCTACTGATCGTTTTCTCTGCATCGACCCTTTTTCTTACAGGATGCGGAGGGTCTGCCGCGTCGAATCCTGGTACTCCCACATCTCCGGGATCGCCCACTTCTCCACCTGGGCCAGGAACCCCGGTTGTTCCTCAACTAGCTCACGTATTCATCCTTGTCGAAGAGAATCACGGATATAGCGAGGTCATTGGCAACGCCGGCATGCCTTACTTCAACGGTCTGGCTGCGAAATACTCTTTGGCGACTCAGTACTATGCAAACGCGCACCCCTCGCTGCCAAATTATTTCATGCTGACGACAGGCGCTACGATTGCCACAGACGATTCGTATACCGGCACCGTAACTCAAGACAACGTGGTTCAGGCTCTGCGGGGAGCGGGGAAAACATGGAGATGTTACGCTGAGTCTTTGCCGTCGGTTGGATACACTGGTCCGGATGTGCTGCCGTACGGGCGCCGTCACGATCCGTTCGCCTATTTCGCGATTGTGCAAAGCGATCCCACGCAGGCGGGCAATATCGTTCCTTTCACTCAAATGGCCAGCGACCTCGCCAACAATAATTTGCCGGACTATGCCTTCATTGTCCCTAACTTGAATGACGACGCGCACGACTGCCCGGCAGGTATGAGCTCCTGCACGGATACCGACAAACTGGTGAACGCGGATACATGGCTGAAGAACAACATCGATGGGCTTATCAACAGCCCGGCGTTCGCGAACTCACTGCTGATTATTACCTTCGACGAGGGCAACACCTCCGACGTCACACACGGCGGGGGAAACGTTCCTACCGCTCTGATCGGTTCCGGGGTGAAAGCGGGATACCGGTCGAAGACTTTATATCAGCATGAAAGCACGTTACGTCTGATGATGGAGGTGCTGGGGGTTACAGACCTACCGGGCGCCGCAGCTAACGCCTCGGACATGACGGAATTCTTCCCCAACTAGCAGCCGGCATTCTTAGACGGCGACCGTGACTGAGGTCTCAGTGCGAGTTACAGGGCGATAGAGGGTATCGCGCTCGATGGGCTCACGACCTGCCTCTGCAATGAGCCGCATCAACTCCTGGCGTCGCATGCCCTGCGGAGTGGTCGCTCCCGCGTCGTGGTAGATCTTTTCCTCAACAACCGTGCCGTCAATATCGTCCGCTCCGAAACGCAGAGCAATCTGCGCGATTTTTGCCGACATCATCTGCCAGTAGGCCTTAATATGCGGGAAGTTGTCGAGCATGAGCCGTCCCACGGCAATTTGCTTCAGGTCCAGCATTCCGGTGGTCTTGGGTAAATGCTGCAAAGGCGTGTTGTCGGGATGAAACGCCAAGGGAATGTATGTCTGGAAACCGCCGGTTTCGTCCTGCAAGGCGCGAAGCTTGAGCAGATGGTCGACACGGTCTTCTTCGTTTTCGACGTGGCCGTAGAGCATTGTGGCGTTGGACTTCAGCCCGATCTGGTGGGCGAGTTTCGCGGTCTCGAGCCACTGGTCACCGTCAATTTTGTGATCGCAAATAATGTGGCGTACGCGATCGGCGAAAATCTCGGCACCACCGCCCGGAAGCGAATCGACCCCGGCAGCTTTCAGTTGCTCAAGCGTTTCGCGGATCGTAAGTTTGGCCCGCTTTGCCAGATAGGCCACTTCCACCATCGTGAACGCTTTGAGATGGACTTGCGGGAAGCGCTGCTTCAGCCCCGAGCACAGATCGAGGAAATATTGGAACGGCAGGTCGGGATGCAGGCCCCCGACAATGTGAAACTCCGTGACAGCCTCGGTGTAGCCGGAGGCTGCGGTTTCGAAGGCTTCTTCGAGCGCCATGGTGTAAGCGCCCGGAGTATCTTTCTTGCGGCCAAAAGCGCACAGGCGGCATGCCGCAATGCAAACGTTCGTCGGATTGATATGGCGGTTGACGTTGAAATACGCCTTGTCGCCATGCATACGCTCGCGCACATGGTTGGCCAACCAGCCCACTGCAAGAATGTCGCCCGTGCGATAGAGCGTGAGTCCATCATCGGCGGTCAAGCGCTCGCCGGAAATGACCTTGTCACAGATCGGAAGGAGTCTTCGATCGTCTGCCTGGAAAGGATGCAGGTTCGCCATCTCCTTGATGATACCGCAGCGCAGCGGCCGAGGTCACGACAGAGTGATAGGTGATTAAGGCCAACTCCTTAGCCACACAAGAACATTACGGACACAATGTACATCTTCGAAGGGTCGACTATCGGAGGCATTTTTTACAACTGACCGCTCGATTTCGTGCATAATTTTCGGTCATCGGAGGACAAGCATGACGAAGCGCATCATTCTGGCAGGAATCTTGGGTGGAATTGCGATGTTTGTGTGGTCTTCGGTCGCACATGTTGTTTTGCCTCTCGGCACGATTGGCGTGCAAGAAATCCCTAACGAACAGGCTGTCCTGAACGCCATGCAAGCACAACTGGGCACGGCACATGGCCTGTACATTTTTCCAGGCATGGGGTTGGGCCCAAATCCGACCCGCCAACAGATGAATGACGCTCTCCCCGGATACACGGCGAAGTTGGCGAGCAATCCGTCGGGTCTGCTGATTTACCACCCCCCAGGCGCGAAGCCTCTTACTCCGGGACAACTCGTGACGGAGTTTACGATTGAGCTCGTCGAAGCGCTAATTTTGGCGTTTCTGTTGGCTCATTCGCGTTTGACCACTTGGGGATCCCGGCTTGGCATCGCCTTATTAGTGGGCATCATGGCTGCTATCACCACCAATCTGCCCTATTGGAATTGGTATGGTTTCCCCACGGATTACACGTTAGCGTATATATCGATCGAGATTGTGGACTATCTCATCGCGGGAGCAGTGGCGGCGATGGTGCTCAAGGGGAATCAAACGGCGAGCGCCTGAGCGTTCACTCTCATCGCCGCAGCAACAGATCCGCGGCCACGAATATAAAAAACATGATGGAGATCACTCCATTCATGGTGAAGAAGGCTGCGTTCAACTTCGAGAGGTCTCGAGCTGAAACCAGCGAGTGTTCGTATGCCAGTAACACAGCGACGGCGATCACTCCCACGGCCGCGAGTTTTCCCAGCCCGAATACTATGACCAGGCCAACCAGAAGCAACAGCATGATCAAGTGAAATGTTCGCGATATCCAAAGAGCGCGGGAAATCCCAAAGTAGCGCGGTACGGAGTGCAATCCGGACTGCCGATCAAAATCGTAATCCTGGCAGGCGTACAGGATGTCGAAGCCGCCGCCCCAGAAAGTTACCGCCGCAGTAAGCAGAAGAATGCGGGGATCTAGCGACCCGCGAACTGCAATCCAGGCCGCGGACGGCGCGATACCCATGGCAAACCCGAGCACGAGATGTGACCAACGGGTGAAGCGCTTCGTGTAGGAGTACAGCAGAACAATGCCAAGCGCCACGGGAGAGAGCAGCAGTGACAAACGATTCAGTTGCCCCGCGGCGAAGATCAGCAGCCCACACGATACCAGGACGAAGGTTGCGACAAAGGCAGGCGTAAGCGTCCCCGCCGGCAAGGCCCGAGTGTTAGTGCGAGGATTGGCGGCGTCGATTGAGGCGTCGGCCAAGCGGTTGAACGCCATGGCGGCGGAACGGGCTGAAACCATGGCCACGATAATCCAGACCAGCTGATGACCGGTCGGAAGCCCGCCCGCGGCCAGCATCGCGCCGCACAAAGCAAAGGGCAGCACAAAAACTGAGTGCTCCCACTTAATCATCTCGAGCGTGACACGTAAACTGTGAAGAACCGGCACAAGCAGATTCTAAAACAGTTTGGGCCGTTTGGCCTCCGTCCTCTGTGGAGCTTGGAACCTACTTCCCCTTTGAATTAGAGATCATCAGCTGATTATCGACCGAGAACACATTGGGGACAGATTTAGCTTGAGTTTCCGCAATCTGGCTATCCATTTTGGAATCCACCACTCCGAGAAGAGTCACGTGCCCGTTCTCCACCACGATGCGGATCGGCCGCTGTGGAACCATGGAGTACTTTCTCATGGCCGGATATCCATAAATGGCCCGAGCGACGCGGATGCGCAGGTCATCATCGAACGGCGAAGCCGGTAACACGTTGACCTCGTCGACCACATCCTTGACGCCAGGAGTTGTTTCGACGATGGCAACCGCGGAATCACGGCTAGGATAATCGATAACACTTCCACCTACAGTCACGACGCCATTCTCTACCTTGAGCGTCAGGGCGTTGAACGTGATTCCCTGCCCCACGCGATCGAAGCTCAGCTTGTCAGAAAGTTTGGTCTGAAGATCGGCGTCGGACGCGCTGCTGGTCACGGTCACGTGGTTGCGAACCCCATCGACGTGATCGATCTTGCCGACTTTGCGGCCGGCGTCGGCCTTGTCAATATAGACCTGAACCGATCCTTCCAGCAGAACGATGCCATCTTCGGTTTTGGCCGTAATCTGCTTCCACTTGTCTTTGGAACTCAGAGTTTTGATGACTTGCTGCTGAATCTGATCGTCGTAACGGCCGCCACCGGGTTGCTGGGCCGATACACTAGAAGTGGCAGCAACCAAGAAAAGTACGGCGCAAAAATGATGGCCAACTTTTTTCATGTTTATCCTCCGCCGATCCCGAAAACGGTAGCACAGTATTACATCCGACGCTCTGATTCAAGCTGGATACGAAGTTTTTACATCGACAACAAACGATAACGAGCCCGAAGCATCTTTTGAACAAGGAGGCCCGCGACTAAGGCACGTCATAGCCCTGGGTCCCGATGAGAGGAACGAACCGGCAGGCTTCCAAAGTCTGGATCTCGATCCGCCCCTCTCGTTTTTGAACGAGTTTTAACTCTTGGGCTTGGGAAGGTCCAACGGGAATGATCATGCGTCCGCCCTCGCCCAACTGCTCCAACAATGCCGGAGGAATGCGGGGAGCGGCGGCCGAGACAATGGTCGCATCATACGGAGCAAACTGAGGTAGTCCTTCCGATCCGTCCGCAACAACAATCTTCACATTGTTGTAACCCAGATCATTCAGAATCAGTTCGGCAGATTGCGCCAGACTGGGCAGACGTTCGACGGAATAAACTTGTTGCGCCATTTCAGCGAGAAGCGCCGTTTGATAACCCGAACCGGTGCCGATCTCGAGCACGGTGGAGGAGGGCGCGATTGCGAGCGACGAGAGCATGGAAGCAACGATGTAAGGTTGGGAGAGAGTCTGCCCTTCTCCAATCGGCAGGGGGTAGTCTTCATATGCCTGGTCCCTGGACTCGACTGGAACAAATCGGTGCCGAGGTACTTGCGACATCGCGCGAAGAACCTGCGTATCCTTGATAGAGCGTCGGCGAAGTTGGTGATCCACCATGTTGAGGCGCAGAGAGACGTATGGATCGAGTGGAAGATTGGCGGCCATGATCGGTTGACTTCAGCAGCCCGGAAAGCAGGCGCAGCATTCGAGACAATTACTTGATTTGTATCGTCTGATTGTATCTTTTTCGTCACGCGATCATCTGTGATGGAGTTGGCAGCGTTTGGCAAGTACCACCTAGCGCGGATCATTCATTGTTCAAAGAGGATTGACACGAGTGAGCGAGCAACAACGTTATGCGCCGGGATGGCCCGGAATACCCCCGCGTTGGACCTCCAGCGCAAAGAGCGGCATAGGCACCGCATTGAATCTTCACAGCCGGGTCTGGTTCACTATCAGTCACGGAATTCTCAACGAAATTTACTATCCCCGCGTCGATCAGGCGTGCACTCGCGACTTGGGTCTTCTGGTGACAGATGGCAGCAGCTACTTCTCCGAGGAAAAGCGGCACTGCCGTTTCGAGAACATGCCTATCGAGCCGGGAGTTCCGGTCTACTGTTTGACTAACACGGAACTTACCGGTCGTTACCGCATCGAAAAGGAGATCTTTACCGACCCTTACCGTGACGTGGTGCTGCAGAAAGTGAAGTTTGTGCCGTTGGTGGGTAAGCTTTCGGACTATCAACTCTTCGCACTGCTGTCACCACATTTAGCCAACTACGGCACGGGAAACACTGGATGGGTTGGCGACTACAAAGGCATCCGCATGATTTTTGCGGAGCGCGACGGGTGCGCTTTGGCGCTCGGTTGTTCCAAGCCGTGGAAGAAAATGTCAGCGGGATTTGTGGGCTACTCGGATGGATGGCAGGACGTTTCCAAGAATTTTGAGATGACTTGGGAGTACGAACGCGCGGAAAACGGAAACATCGCACTCACGGCGGAAATTGATCTTGCTGCCTCCGGCGGAGAGTTCGTGCTCGCGCTGGGATTCGGCGGCATTTGGTCGTCCGCCGGACAGCAGGTGCGATCGAGCCTCAGCGAGCCTTACGACGGTCTTCGTTCTCATTACATGCGCCACTGGAAGCACTGGCAGGATGGTTTGCTGAAACTGGATCAGCCCGAGCGCGAACGCGATTTATATCGTGCCAGCGTTGCTGTCTTGCGCAGTCATGAGTCGAAGGATTTTCTTGGAGGTGTAATTGCCAGCCTGTCCATCCCTTGGGGCTTCAACAAAGGGGATGAGGATCTCGGTGGATACCACCTGGTGTGGCCGCGAGATCTCGTGGAAACGGCATTAGGTTTCCTGGGGGCCGGAGCGTGTGCCGACGCCGTGCGCGTTTTACGCTACCTCGAATCGACGCAGGAGTCCGATGGCCACTGGGCACAGAACATGTGGATGGATGGCCGCCCTTACTGGATGGGGCTACAGATGGACGAAGCCGCGTTTCCCATCTTGTTGGTAGACATCATTCGCCGGCACTCGCCCGAGGAACTGGGAGATTTACGGCGATCGTGGGCGATGGTGCGCAAAGCGGCGGAATTTCTGGTCTGTAACGGTCCCGTAACGCAGCAGGATCGTTGGGAAGAAGATTCAGGATATTCGCCATTCACGCTGGCGGTGGAGATTTCCGGACTGCTGGCGGCAGCCGATCTCGCCGATGCAGTCGGGGAGGAGAGTATTGCTACATACCTCCGCGAAACCGCCGATCTGTGGAATGAGAGCATCGAGCAGTGGACCTACGCAGAGGGTACGGACTTGGCAAAACAACTGGGGGTGCGGGGATACTACGTGCGCATTGCTCCTCCGGAGGACGACAGCGCTCCTTCCCCAATTGCCGGGTTCGTCCCTATCAAGAATCGCCCGCCCAGTGGCGGTTCACAAGCGGCCGCTCACTTGATCAGCCCGGATGCGCTGGCACTGGTGCGGTTTGGCTTAAGAGCCCCGGATGACCCGCGAATCCTCGACACGGTTAAAGTGATCGATGCTTTATTAAAGGTGCAACTGCCACAAGGCCCATGCTGGTACAGGTATAACGGCGACGGATACGGTGAGCACGAAGATGGCTCCCCGTTCGATGGAACCGGAATCGGCAGGCCTTGGCCACTGCTCGCGGGTGAGCGGGCACATTATGAACTGGCGGCGGGAAGGCCCGAGATGGCTGAGGCTCTTTTGCGTGTCATGGAATATTCCACAGAAGGCGGCAGGCTGATTCCGGAACAGGTCTGGGATGCGCCCGACTTGGCTGAGCGCGAATTGTTCATCGGAAAACCCACCGGGTCGGCATGTCCACTGGTGTGGGCTCACTCGGAGTACATCAAGCTCCGAAGATCGCTACGCGATGGGGAGATCTTCGATCAACCTCCCCAGACCGTACAGCGCTATCAGGTGGAAAAGAGAACATCCCCTTATTACGAATGGCGATTCAATAACAAGTGCAGGACTATGCCGCAAGGAAAAAAGTTGCGAATCGCCCTTTTATCTCCGGCACTGGTGCACTGGAGCTCAGACGGGTGGCATACCTCGAGTGATCTGCGCTCCCGCGACACGGGAATCGGTGCACACGTCGTGGACTTACCAACGGAGAAGATCGCGTCCGGCGGAGACGTCTTGTTCACGATTTATTGGGAGCAAGGACAACGCTGGGAAGGCGTCGATTTTTGCGTGTATGTTGACAAGCACTAGTTTCGTGATGGCCTCGATTTTAGGCTGCGAGATCCGGCTTTGTGGCATCGTCCGGTTTGACGGCACCGATCAGGAAAAACAATCCCTCTGCCATGGTTGGATGAATGTACACGGCATTCTTCAAGAAGGTATAAGGCAAGTCCGCCAGCATCATCAAATAAAGAACGTGCACGGTTTCGCCTCCCTCGCTTGATAAGATTGTTGCTCCCAGGATGCGATCGTTGCGGGCATCGATCACCATCTTCATCAGGCCGGCGGTTTCGTCACGCTCAAAAGCCCGCGACACGTGAGACATGGGTGCAGAGCCGATTTTGAGTTTGTATCCCTTCGCACGGGCTTCTTTTTCGGTCATGCCCACCCGCCCTAACTCAGGATCGGTGAAGACGCAGTAAGGAACGATTCGCTTGTCGATGCTAAGAGACTTGCCTTCGATCAAGTTTCCGAAAACGATCTGGTAGTCGTTGTAAGAAATGTGGGTGAATGCCGGACCACCCTTGACATCGCCCAAAGCCCAGATTCCCGGCACATTGGTCTCAAGCCGGCCATTCACCTTGATGGTGCCGCCGTCATGGGTTTCGACGCCGGCTTTGTCCAGGCAGAGGTCCTCGGTGTTCGGGCGTCTTCCGGTCGCGATCAAGAGATGGGAACCGGAAGGGCGCGATGATTCTTTCCCGTTCTCGACCGACACCGCGATTGCGGCGCCATCTTCTTCGATTCGTGTGGTTCGAGCGTTCAGAAAGAAGTGGATTCCCTCCGCCTCTAAGGCGGACTGAAGCGCAGAAGCGACTTCGGGATCTTCGCGGGGAACGATTTGCCCGCTGTCCTGAATCAATGTCACTCGACTGCCGAAACGAGCGAACATCTGACTGAATTCAAGACCAATGTAGCCTCCGCCGAGGATGATGAGATGTTCGGGCGGTGTCGTAAGGTCCATGATAGTTTCGTTTGTCAGATACGGCACCGTATTAAGACCAGGTATATCGGGAATATGAGGACGCGCGCCCGTGTTGATGAAAATCCGTTCACTCTCAATCGATTCGTTGCTCACCGTGAGTGAGTGAGAACCGGTAAATTGGGCGACTCCGCGATACAAATGCAAATTCGGCCGGCGATCAATTCCCTTCTGCTGGGAGGTGCGGCTGCTCTCAACAACTTTATTTTTCTGCTCCACGATTTTGGCCAGGTCGGCGCTGACATTACTCGCCCGAACACCCCAGCGCGCTGCGTTGCGCGCGTAGTGCGCGACTAGCGCTCGATGGACCATGGTTTTGGTCGGAGTACATCCGGTGTTGACGCACGTTCCGCCAAGATGGCTCTTCTCGATGAGAGCAACCTTCCATCCATGATCTGCCAGAGCCGCGGCTAGCGGATTACCTGCCTGTCCGGATCCAATAATGACGGCGTCGAATTTCATGGGTTGCGTGGCTCCTGAGAAATGTGACGATCCTTAGGATGCTCAGGTCGGCGATCCGTCGGCGCAAACAGGACGATATCGACCCGACGCACCAGGCGGCCAAGTCCTATCCGGTGTAAAACAATTCGACGACGGTGCAGTCGTCGTTGAGAGGCGTCCCACTGCAGAATTTGGTGATGGCACTAAAGATATCTTCCATGTTGCCGGTTACGGCTGCTAACTCGAGACGAGAATCTTCGAAAAAGTCGCCGCTGGCGTTTTCCGCTTCGGTAACACCGTCCGTGACCAGTATGAGCCGGTCGCCCGCCTTCAATTGGCAATGCCCACTCTCGTAGACGGCATCGGGCAATAGTCCCACTGGGAGATTGCCTTGTGCCGGACGCTCGACTGAGCCATTAGAAACAACCAGCGGGGGAATGTGCCCGCAGTTTACATACTCGAGTTCACCGTTATCGCGCACGCGGGCGACAATCACTGTGGCGTATTTCTCACCGATATGTTTGGTTGTAAAAAAGCGGTTCACGGCCGTCACGATATCTGTGAGGGGCATGCCTGCCGTCAACTGCGAATAGATCATCCCCTGCAATGTGGACGCGAGCAGCGCAGCCGAAACCCCCTTTCCGCTTACATCGGCTAGCACCACCGCCAGACCCTGATCGGTCTGCACCGCGTCGAAGAAATCCCCTCCGATCTCTTTACAGGACAGATTTCTTCCGCCCAGCCGGGCGAATGGAACTTCGGGGATGGTCACGGCCATGAGCCGCTGCTGGATTGAGGCCGCAATGGACAATTCCTGCTGATACCGGCGGGAGACTTCTTCGGCCTGCACCAAGCGCGCGTTTTCGATCAGGGATGCTGCTTCAGTTGCGATGGCGTGCAGGATATCGTGACTGACGCTCGAGATATCCCGAGAGGCGAAACGAGAATCGACATAGAGCGCGCCCATGGCTTCCAAGGTTGTAGGTCCCGGGGAATCGGCGTCGCGTGTGGTCTGGACCTGCGGCTTACGCAACGGCACGCAAAGAACCGTGCGCAAATCGTAGGCAACGATACTGTTGCGCCCGGCAAGATCCAGGGAGCGACTGGTGTCGCTTAGCAGGAATTCCGAGTTCGACTTCATGGCATCTTCGAGGATGGAGTGGGAAATCGTCGTATCGTCGAGCAGGGGCTCGCCCTTAGAATTGCGGCCCGCCGCCAGGCGCAATTCGCCGGTCTCGTCCTTCATAAAAACATAGGCCCGCTCGGCGCGGGTAAGCTTCAACGTGACGTCGAGCAGCGTCATCAGAATTTCGTCGAGTACACCAATTGTGTTCAACTTACGCGCGGCTTCGAGAAAAAGGACGAGTTTTTCCAAGTCGGTAGTCTCGTCCGAAATATGCATTCCGGAGATCTGGCTCAGGAACTCGCGGGCGGAGTTGGAACTGGAGTGATGAGGATTGAAAACCACATAGGCGACTTCCCGAACCCCAAACTCCAGTCGATCATTGCGTTCCAGAACCTTCCGCTGTACGCGCTCGCCATTGACGAAAGTTCCATGCTTGCTGCCTTGGTCGACCAGGGTGAACTGTCCGTTCTCGGAGACGATCAGAGCGTGGTCGCGTGAAACCCGCGGATCGGCAATCACCAAGTCTTTGTCGACCTTGCGTCCGACGCTGAATGGGCTGTGATCAAGATTGATGGTGCGCTGTTCATTGCCCTGAACGAAGATGAGGACGGGAAAAATGCCCGAACCGGTCTCGGGACCTGAGCCGACGATGGTTTGAAAAGCCATGGGATGCCCCGGTTCTCCTGAAGAGCCGGTAGAAGAATAATGCCAGCATTGCCGGTTCGTGGGAAGGGGAGATACCAGAATGCACAAGGAGGGCAAGGATCTTGCCGAATAGCCTCAATCAAATGACGGCAGGCTTACCAATCGGCCCCAAAGATTATCCGAAACGGAAACGTGATTACTTCTTGCCACCGCCGAAGGCGGTGATGGCCTGAGCTTCCGTGTCATAGACTTCGAACACGGTTACCAATTTCGTGATCTGCAGGACGTCCTTAATTCGTTGATTGAGGCCGGTCAATTTAACGTCCGCTCCAGCCGCGCGAGCCGATGAATAAACCCCGACCAAGGTTCCTAACCCGCCGCTATCGATGTAGGTCACGCCCGAGAGATCCAGCACGATCTGCCGCGCGGATGCCAGAATCTCCTTGAGCTTTTCGCGCAGATAGTTAGATTCTTCCCCGAACACGATCCGTCCATGACATACGACGATGGTGATGCCGTTAGCATCGCGCTTATCGATTTTGAGCGTCATAAGCTTCCTGGCTTGATTCTGTAGTGCCGAAGAAGCCTACCGTGAGCGGCGAATGATTGCAAGCCCACGGTCAAGCTCACCAAAAGAACCCGAAACGTCGATATGAGGGTCAACTCTGTTCGCCGGAGAACAGAACTCGAATATCGAGTCTGCTAATCTCCCGCGATAAAGGGGCAGAAAGTTGGGGAACGTATGGCAGATCAAGAGTGGCGGGAATTGTGCGAGCGGGCCAGCAAAGAGATGGATCCTGACAAACTTATGGACATAATTAAGCGGCTAAATGACGTATTGGAACGTCGCGAGCGGCAACTGCGCGGTAAGCTGGCACCAACTGACCCGGCAACAGAAAACACCCTGGGGCCGGACCGGGCACGAACCCGAATCAACGCTCTAAACTGCGATGCTCCCGGTTCTGTCGTATCATCCGGCAGGACGTGAGCGAACTCCTAAAGCCTCGACGGGTCTTTGTTTGCATCTTCGGCCTTGGCCTATTCGTCATGGCTTGCCGCAGCGTGACCGATCCGGACGTCTGGTGGCACCTGCGAACCGGCGAGTTAATTCTGCAATCGCACCATATCTTCCGAAGTGATCCTTATTCTTTCACCAGATCGGGAACGCCTTGGGTCGATCATGAATGGCTCTCCCAAGTCATTATCTACTGTATTTACCGGGTGGGGAGTTGGGCCGGATTAACAATCGTATTTGGAATCGTGGTAGCGGCGGGATTGCTGTTGGCATATTTGAGGTCACCAGGTAAGCCGTACGTCGCCATTCTGATGACGCTAGTGGGTGCATTCGCATCGGCGCCGTCGTGGGGTGTTCGGCCGCAAATGTTCACGTTTCTTCTGGCGAGCGCTTTTCTGTTCCTCCTTGAACGTTCCGAAGAGAAACCGCAGATTCTGTTTCTCGTCCCGCCTTTGATGTTGCTTTGGGCCAATCTTCACGCGGGCTATGCGGTTGGCATTGGTTTGATCGTGCTGTTTATTGTGGGCGAGGCGCTGGATTGCATCTTCGGCTTTGCCGCCTGGACCGTGGTGGGAACCCGACTAAAGCGGTTGACCGTCGCCGCTGCGGCAAGCATCGCCGCGGTGGTAGTCAACCCATACGGACTGAGACTCTATGCCTATCCGTTCGAGACGCTTCATTCGCTGGCCATGCAAAGTTATATCGGCGAATGGTTTTCGCCCGACTTCCACGATGCCAAATACTTCCCTCTGATCCTAATGATCTTAGGAAGTCTGCTACTTCCAGCCATATCGTCACGAAAGGTGCGTCCCCGTGATTTGTTGCTTGCTCTCGTGATGACGTATGCGGCGTTGCGCTCAGTGAGGCACATACCGATTTATGTTCTGGTTACGATCCCAATGCTCAGCGGCTGGCTCGACCCTGTCATAAACCAAGCTCACTTCTTACCAAAGACAACGGATCAATCGAGGCCCGGCCGGATAAAGGCGGTAATCAACGGGATCGTCTTGGCAGTCTTCCTAATTTTTGTTGCGGCTCGACTGGGATATGTCGTGGGGAATCAGCAGCGCGCAGAAAAGAAGGAGTATCCGGCTGGGGCGGTTGCGTTTTTACGAACTCATGCCGCCTCCGGACCCATGCTCAACCACTACAACTGGGGAGGATACTTAATTTGGAATCTTTACCCGCAATACAAGGTTTTCGTGGACGGCCGTGCAGACGTGTACGGTGACGACTTCATGAACCAGTTAGCATCCCTCTATTACGTCAAGGGTGCCGATTGGCAGGCACCCCTCCACGTATGGGGAATCCGCACCGCCATGTTGCCACCGGATGCGCCCCTGACAGGTGCTTTAGTTGATATCCCCGGCTGGACCGAGGTTTATCGTGATTCCCAAGCCGTAATCCTGGTTCTGAAACAATGAATTCGCTAGAACTTCCATAGAATCAGTGACTTTTTGCTCCCTTGACTTACAATGGTCGATCCGGCGGGGCTAGAGTCCGGAAAACTATGGTTACATATAAGGTCATATTCGCTAGGGCCGTGTGCAACAATTTGTCGCTAGAATCTGGATGCGCAGGGGTATCATGGCTCGGGGGACTCGAGGGCATCTTTTCCCCCTACAAACCATTGAACGGCAAGGGGCTGTGGAACTGCGCAGTAGTGTATAAGCAGTTACGTAGCAAAGTGTTCTCTTGTCAAAACGCTAGGAGGCTAAGTATGCGAGAAGTATTCAAGAAGTTATGGCAGCAGGATGAAGGCCAGGACATCGCCGAATATGCGGTTATGTTGGCGGTAATTCTTGTCATCGTGGTGGGCACGATTCGATTGATTGGCAGCAATGCCAACAATGTTTTCTCTTCAGTCGCTAGTTCGATTCAGTAGAAGTGCGGACCTGATCGAAAAGGGGAACGACGGTTCAGGTCACCGTCGGGCCTTTTTGGCGCGGAGAATCGTGGTAGGTGGAGATCGCTTGGGGATCTCGAAGGAACATCGATGAATCGTAATCGACTCTTGTTGATCGGGGTTATCGCCCTGGCGCTGGGCGCGGTTGTAAGCTTTGTAGTCTACAAAGATCTGCAATCGAAATCTGGCGCAAAGGCGGTTCCCGGTGAAGACGTGATCGTAGCTGCGGAAGACTTGCAGGTAGGCGCCAGAATCGGAGAGAAAGATATCAAGCTGGTGCACTTTCCGTCTGCCGATCTACCCGCGGGATGCTTTCACCTGCCCAATAAGGTAATTGGGCGGGGAGTGGTTTTGCCAATTTCCAAGGGTGAGTTCATCCTCACCAATAAGATCGCAGGCGAGAATGCCGGAGCAGGACTCCCGGCACTGATCCCCCCAGGAATGCGAGCTGTTTCGGTCAGAGTAAACGACACGAGTTCGGTTGCAGGCTTTGTTCTGCCTGGAACCCGGGTCGATGTTCTGTTAACAGGAACTCCCGAGGGAGGCAACGAACAGCAGACCTCGACCGTTCTGGAAAACGTGGCTGTACTGGCAAACGGTTCGCGCCTGGAACGAAATTCGTCAGGGGAACCTCAGGCAACCCCCGTGATCACCTTGTTGGTATCCCCAGATGACGCGGCGAAACTTACTCTGGCCAGCAACCAAGGTCACATCCAACTCGCGTTGCGCAATCCAACCGACACGAAACGGGAAGAATTGGCTTCGGTCCATTCACGCTCGCTATACGGGGCCGCAATCATCCCTACTGCACCTGCCCCGACCAGAACAAAAACGAAGCACCTAGCAGCTCCGGTCCCACCGCCTGTGCCAACGATCTATACGGTCGAGGTTTACAAGGGCGACAAAAAAGAAGAAACCAAGTTTTGATCGCATGAGAGCTTGAGGAAACAACACATGTCTATCTCCTCCGGTGTGTGGGAGAAAAAGAGAAGCAGCTTAGTCAAAGTTTCTGGAGCGGTCGGCCTATTGGCGCTGTTATGCGCGGTAGGCATGGGTCAGTCGGGTTCCACGCCCGCTCCGCTGGGGGCGCAGCAGCCTGGCGCCCCGCAAGCGACAAACTCTCCGGCACCTCAGACTCCGAATCAAGACACTTCTACATTATCCGCTTCGGCGCCGCCGGAGTCCCCGGCTCAAGGTTCGGCGCCACTGCGGGTCATGGTCGGAAAGTCTCTTCTGATCAATACCACCGAACGTTTGAAACGGGTTTCGGTGACGGATGCGACAGTGGCCGATGCGATTGTGGTAACTCCCACGCAAATTCTGGTGCATGGTCGGGCCGCTGGTGAGGTTTCTCTTCTTATCTGGGATGAACTCGAGCGCTCTCGCAGCTTCGATCTCCGGGTTGACGTGGACGTCAGCGCAGCCGCCGAGGAAGAAAAACGAATCTTCCCGGAAGAGCAAATCACAGTGACACCGTCGCGGTCGGCGATTGTGCTCTCTGGTCACGTTTCTACGGAGGACATTGCAAAGCGGGCAGGAATGATCGCTGAGGCTTACTCCAAGAATGTCGTGAACGTTCTGACCTTCGGTCCGGTGGGCGCTCAGGAAGTTCTGCTGGAAGTAAAGTTCGCGGAAGTCGACCGAACGGCGATTACGCAGCTGGGAGTAAATTTTCTTTCGACTGGTGCGACCAACACGGTCGGCACAACCACTACCGGCCAGTATGGCGGCTTTGGCCAGCAGCAGATTAACGATTCCTTCCCCTCGCCTGATCCGCACAGTTTTAGCACGAACGCAACCATCAGCAATGTACTGAACCTCTTCCTCTTCCGGCCCGATATTCACTTCGGTGCGGTGATTCAGGCGTTGCAGGCAAAGAATCTTCTACAGATTTTGGCAGAGCCCAACTTGATCGCGGTTAACGGCAAGGAAGCGAGCTTCCTGGCGGGTGGGCAATTTCCTTTTCCAATTGTGCAGCCCGGGGCAGGATTTACCGCTGTCACCATCGCCTTCAAAGATTTCGGCGTAAAACTGGACTTCACCCCGGTCATCATGCCCAACGGCAACATTCATTTGAAAGTTGCTCCTGAAGTCAGCACGTTGGACTTCACAAATGCGTTGACCATTTCGGGGTTCACCGTACCAGCGTTAAGCACACGGAAAGCGGAGACTGAATTCGAGTTACAGGACGGGCAGAGTTTCGTGATCGCCGGGTTAATGGATAACCGCGTCACCAACATCGGAAACAAGATACCCGGCCTCGGCGACATCCCGATCATAGGAACATTTTTCAAAAGTAAGAACGCGACGAAAAGCAACTCTGAGTTGATGGTCCTGTGTACCGCGCATCGCATCTCACCATCGAGTGCGGCGCCTACTCTCCCGAAACAACCGCAGCCGTTCATGGATGACCGTAAATTCGACGGAACGAAATCCTCAGGGGACGGCAAATAGGGGAGCTTAGGAGCATTACGTTTAATATTTTGTAGGGAGAAGTTGTCAGTATATGTCGGCTCTTTCCGTAGTTCTGGTCGCAACAGATAACGAGCAACGTGCGGTTCTGCAGGCGCTGGTTGACGGGACCAGTGTTGCCCGAACGGTGCATACATGCGCGTCGTTCCCAACCGAAGCGTCGGATCCTGTTATGCGGCGCATTCAAAGCGCCGGTCCAGACGTGATTCTCGTGGATATCCCCGGCACCGGCCCGAATCGCGCACTCGACGCCATCGAGTTGCTCCATCATGAACTGCCGGACACGGCTTTGTTCGTCATTGGGAACATAGCCCAGCCACAGGTTATTGTGGCAGCGATGCGTGCTGGCGCGCGCGAATTTCTGGAACGGCCCACTACGACGACCGATCTATTAGAAGCATTCGTTCGTTTGACTGCAGTACAGCGCAAGAGCAGTCGTGAAAGCGGACGAGCTAAGGTTTTTACAGTACTGAACGCTAAAGGCGGAAGCGGAGCTACCACCGTCGCCGTTAACCTGGCACTGACCTTGCAGGCCGCGCACGGCGGGGTTGCGCTGGTGGATATTGCGCCGCTCGGCCACACCGCGCTTCATCTCAATCTGAAGCCTACTTTCACAGTCGCCGACGCGGTACGCAATTTGCATCGCCTCGACAGTTCCCTGCTCGAAAGCTTCATGACTCGCGATAGCGGAGGGTTGCAACTGCTGGCCGGTCCCAACGCACCACTGGCTATCGAACCATCTTCCTCAGAATTCGCACGGCTCTTCGACATGCTGTCTGCAAACTTTAGATACTTGGTAGTAGATGCCTCTTCGCGAATCGACGCTACCACGCGCTTGATCTGTAACCTCTCCCAAAGCGTGCTTATGGTTTCGACCGCCGACGTAGCGTGCATGTGGAGTGCGTCGAGGGTGCACCAATACCTGGGCGATGGCGGGGGCAAGGACAAGTTTCAGTTGATTCTGAACCGGCATCGCAAGATGCCAGGCTTCCGCGAAGAAGATCTCGAAGCGGCCGCCGGTCTGAAGTTGTTCTGGAAGATTCCGAATCAGTATTTTGCGATCTCTGGCGCGATTGACCGGGGGGTTCCGGTGGTTCACCAGAATCACTCGGACATCGCCCGTGCATTCAGCGGCCTGGCGGCACGGCTGACCGAAAATGATCTCGACGTGAAGCGCAAGGCATGGTCGCTTTTCAAAACCGTTTAACCAGGAACGCTTAGACCCTCATGGCGAATTTGCAGGCATTCGAGAGAACAGAGTACCAGCAGGTAAAGGCGGATCTTCACCGCAAGATTCTCGACCGCCTGGACTTGGAAAAACTCGGCCGAACGCCTGGAGAAGCGGCTCGCGACGAAGTGTTGCTGCTGATCCGGAACACCGTCAATAGCGAGGCCGTGCCCCTAAGTTTTGCCGAACGCGAGCGTCTGGCTCGTGAAATTCTGGATGAAATTTTCGGGCTTGGTCCGCTGGAGCCGCTGCTAAAAGATCCGACCGTTTCCGACATCCTGGTCAATCGCTTCGATCAGGTCTATGTGGAGCGAGCCGGAAAGATCGAGCACACCGGGCTTAGTTTCAAGGACGACGCTCACCTGATGCAGATTATCGATCGAATTGTTTCAAGGGTCGGCCGCCGCGTTGACGAATCGTCCCCGATGGTAGATGCGAGGTTGGCGGACGGTTCCCGTGTGAACGCCATCATTCCGCCGCTCGCCATCGATGGACCATGCCTCTCCATTCGCCGTTTCGGACGCGATCCGGTCACGGCGCGCAACATGATTGAGAATAAAACGCTTACCGAACCCATGCTCGAATTGCTCTCGGGGATGGTAAAGGGACGGCTCAATCTGCTTATTTCAGGTGGAACCGGCGCCGGCAAGACGACCTTGCTCAACGTTCTGTCCGGTTATATTCCAAACTCCGATCGAATCGTCACCATTGAAGACGCCGCCGAATTGCAATTGAAACAGGAACACGTTGTCCGACTGGAGACGCGGCCACCGAACATTGAAGGCAAGGGTGCAGTGCGGCAACGGCAACTGGTAATCAACAGTTTGCGTATGCGGCCAGACCGCATCGTGGTTGGCGAGGTGCGTGGCGAGGAAGCTTTTGACATGTTGCAGGCCATGAACACCGGTCACGAAGGCTCGTTAACCACGGTCCACGCCAACTCGCCGCGTGACGCTCTTTCCCGATTGGAAAGCATGTTTTCGATGGCCAATTTGAATCTGCCGGAGCGGGCGATGCGCCAGCAAATCGCGTCAGCGATTCACGCTGTAGTTCAAATCGCACGTCTTTCCGACGGAACCCGAAAGGTGATCACCGTTTCCGAGGTAACTGGCATGGAAGGCGAAGTGATCATGATGCAGGAGATCTTCGTATTTGAGCGGCGGGCGATCGACGAGAGCGGGCGGGTCAAGGGAGTATTTCGAGCGACGGGAATCCGACCCAAGTTTTCGGAGCGACTCGCAACTGGCGGGTGCCGTTTGCGTCCGGCGTTATTTGACTCGCAGATGGAGGTCTAGAGTCACGGCGAGAAGACAATGACAGAGATCATCGCCATAATCGTGTTTGTGTTGGTGGC
Organism: uncultured Acidobacteriaceae bacterium; assembly: GCA_963708575.1. Lineage (GTDB taxonomy): Bacteria > Acidobacteriota > Terriglobia > Terriglobales > Acidobacteriaceae > DASVWZ01. The sequence goes on along the minus strand of CAVPTB010000007.1, from coordinate 1,257,515 downwards.
TGCCGGAGTTTTCCTGGTTGCCTCGCTTTTCGACCAGAGAAGCGCCCAAGCCCGGTTGTTGCGCGAGCGGTTGGTGACGGTTCAAAAAGCGGCGGAACGCCAGCCCAGCGAAGAACTGGCGTTACTGCGCGACGAGATGTTAAGTCGCATCCCTGCCCTCGACAACCTGCTGCGCCGGTCAGAGCGTGTGACTAATTTGCAGGCTCTTCTCGAACAGGCAAATCTTAAGATCCGCGCCGGTAATATTCTGGCTCTTTGCGTAGTCAGCGCGCTCGTTGTGGCCTTCGCCGGCCTGATGCTGGCGGGCGCTTCGTTTCCAGCAAACGAAACCGCGCTGTTTGTTCTGGTTGGTCTGGTATTGGGCGGCCTGCTTCCCTATTCTTACGCTTCGTACCGCCGCAGCAAGCGCTTCCAGAAATTTGAAGAGATATTTCCGGAAGCTATCGACACTCTGGCCAGAGCTGTCCGGGCGGGCCACGCCTTCACCACCGCCATTGAATTGATCGCCAATGAAGTTTCAGAGCCGGTGGCGTCAGAATTCCGCAAGCTATTCGAAGAACAGAAATTCGGATTGCCGGTACGTGACGCGCTAGTGAATTTAACTGAGCGGGTTCCGCTGGTGGACGTGAAGTTCTTCGTCACCGCCGTCATGTTGCAGCGCGAAACGGGCGGCAATCTGGCTGAGATCCTCGACAACTTGTCGTACGTCATACGTGAGCGCTTCAAGATTATGCGCCAGGTGCGCGTGTATACCGCGCAGGGCAGACTGACCATGATGTTGCTGATGGGAATGCCTCCGATCATCGTCGTAGTCATGCTCACGACGAATCCCGGATTCATTCGGCCCTTGTTTTCCGATCCGATCGGACATTCATTGATCGTGGGTGGAATTGTGTTGCAGACGATTGGGTATTTCGTAATTCGCAAGATCATCCAGATTCAGGTCTGATATGGCGCTGGTTCTCACCATCATCGTGTTTTTGACCATCGTCCTGGTGGTATTTTCCTTTGGGGCCGCTGCTTACGCACCCTCGTCGGTGTTGGGGGCCCGCCTACGCGCTCTGGGCTGGCAGCGTGCGAAGCCGGAACCCAAGCCGGCGTTCAAGGAGCGCATCGAGCAGGCCCTTGATCCGTTGAGCAGGGCCATACCGCTTTCGCCGAGCGACGTGTCCCGCACACGTAAATGGCTCATTCAAGCCGGATACCGTGATGCGCGCCACCTCACAATTTACGTGGGCAGCCGCTTGGCTTGCGCAATCTTTGGATTCGCCGTGGCTGTGGCTGCCGGCGGTTTAAATAATTCCCTGCTCCTCGTCGGCCTGGCTGGGCTCGGATTCTTTCTCCCGCGCTTCGTTCTGAAACGCATGATTCGTAACCGGCAGCTAAGCATAAAGCTCGGACTTCCCGATGCTCTGGACCTTACCGTCATTTGCGTGGAGGCAGGCTTGGCGCTCGATCAGGCTATGATGCGAGTAGGACAAGACTTGCATCATGCCCATCCCGAACTGAGCGACGAGCTCTATATGGTGAATCTGGAAATGCGCGCTGGCAAGCCGCGCGCCGAAGCGCTGCGCAATCTGGTGGAGCGCACCGGAGTAGACGACATCCGATCCCTGGTCGGGACCCTGATCCAAACCGACCGTTTTGGTACTAGCGTTGCACAAGCCTTGCGGGTACACTCGGACTCACTGAGGACCGAGCGGCGCCAACGGGCTGAGGAGCAAGCCGCTAAAACGACCATTAAAATGGTCATCCCCCTGGTTCTGTTCGTACTCCCCTCGATTATCTTTGTCACTCTCGGACCTGCGGTGATCGCGCTGATTCGGACCCTGGCGCCAGTCGCAAAGTGAAACCCGTCAAAGAGTGATAGCAGGAGTTGTGATGTCGTCCCCAAATCCCACAGGATATGCGTTCAATCGGACGCGGAACACTGTCTTGGCGACCCAGGTGTCGATTGCCGACACGCACTGGTCCCGTTTCGTCGGGCTTATGGGCACGGCTCCCGCAAGATTTCCCTCGGGACACGGTCTGTGGATAGTGCCCTGCCATGGTGTCCATACCTTTGCCATGAACTTTCCGATCGACGTTATCTACCTGGATTCTGGCAAAATGGTCGTACACGTTGAGCATGGCCTGAAACCCTGGCGCATGGCTCGGGTTAGCATGAAGGCGGCGTCCGTACTGGAGTTACCGGCCCGCACGTTGGAATCCAGCGGAACCGGTATCGGGGACGAGATTGAGATCGCCTTGGGCTCACGAGGACCGATAGAAGCGAAATGACTCAAGTGCTCAATGGCGAGGCTGAGGAAGTGCGGGCTCCAAGCCTGCATGACGCTCCCAAGCTTCTCGTGGAATGGTCCTCGCCTTGGGAAGAATTCCGCACAGCAATTGGGCCCGCGATTCGGCGGTCACCCCGAGCGCTGGCGGGTGAAGCCCCGGTTGGCATCTTTCCATATCGCGGGATGGTAGCTGGCTGGATCCTGGAAGCCCTGCTTATTATCGCTGCCGTTATCCTGCCAGCCAAGCTAGCCAGTCTCAGACCCTCGGTGTCTCCGGCGATCCCGAAGTATGACGTGATCTACTATTCCGGAGACGAGCTTCCTCAAACCGAAGACATGGGCGGCGCACGGGCCGGGAGGACAGGACGCGCCGGTGGGCGCGAAGCCTACCACCGCACCCAAACTATCCACGTTGCTCGGGAAGATTCTCTGCGCGACAAGATCGTCGACGCTCCCAAACTTGACCTGCCGCGATCTGATTCAGCAGTTGCCAATCTCCTAGCGTTTAAACCCATTCCGGGACCAGCGCCGACGGAGGGTCTAAGACCTTCTTTGCGGAGACCTGCGATTAACGAAACTGCTGTCGCGCCCACCCCCCAGATGCAGGAACAGAAATTTCGACAAGCCCCGGCGCTGTACGCGGACGTAGTTGCTCCCGCGCCTGAGATTCGAAGCGATAAGTTACGCTCGCAATTGGATTTAAACACCGCAGTCGTTCCTCCCAGCCCCAGTGCTCCCAAGCGGGATCCGTTTGTGAGGAATCTGCCTGGATCGCAGGCGGTCGCGATCGTTCCTCCCGCGGTTTCAGCGCCGGAGCAGATCACGAACCTTCATCCGAAGCTCACTCTGCCGGCGTCGATTGTCGCACCGCCGCCGAGTCAGGTGACACGCGATTTACGTGCGTCAGGTCCAGGTTTTGGTGCAGGTGAATTGCAAAAACAGATTGTGCCGCCGCCAGTTCAAGTGAGCGGTACGTCCGATCGCCAAGTCCGAAGCGCGTTCGGTAACTCGGCGACAGACGTGGCTCCCCCTCCGGTCCAAATGAACGGCATGACCAGCGGAAGCCGAACGATCGCTGGATCACTCCAGTCCGATAGAGTCGTTCCTCCGCCGGTCCAAGTGGGTGGTGGCTCTACCCGTGGGCGTCGGATTTCCGGAGTAGGCGGGGGTGGTGCCGTAGTGCCGCCCGCACCGACACTTACGGCTGATAGTTCAATCGGCGGGTTAGGTCGCGGCAGTCGAGGCGGCGGACTTGGCGGGCCCCTAGATGCGGGTTCAGTCAGCGCTCCTCCGAGCAACTCCGGCGGGAGCGCATCGGGCAATGGCATAGTTGTTTCGAGCCAGCCCGGGGTGAAGGTTGGACTGCCGGGAAATGCCGGAACCGGTTCGTTGGCTATGTCTCCGAACGGCGGCAGCAATCCAGGAGCGGGCGGCAGCGGCGGGACCATTGGATTGGGAAAAGGTAACGGGTCGGGCAGTGGGCTATCTGGCGAAGGCAGTGGTGCGGCAAAAGAAGGGACGGGGCGTGGGGCTGACACCGTAGCTCGCGGAGGAATCTCCCCTTACCCAGGAACCGGTGGGGCCGGAACCGGTGCGGTCTCTAAACCACCTATGCCCGGCGTGTCGGTTCATGGCGGCAGCAATATCGTGACCCTGCCAAGTTTTGGGGGCGACGGTGGTGGCCCCAACGCCGCAGGACATTCGACGATTGCCAAGAACCATGAAGGCCCCGCTATTACGATTGTGGGCAGTTCTCGCTCCGGTGGCGCCCTGAACCTATACGGCAGCGACGCTCTACGCGGCGACAAGACTTACACGATTTATATCGATACAGCGCTCGGCACGGTGGTGATGGAATTTGCGGACCCGGCCTCTGCCGCGCACCCGTACGCGGAAGATCTGATTGCGCCGCAACCGATGCGCGCTGATCTGCCAGCCAATCTTAAGCCGTCACGCCTACTGATCGCGTGCGTTCTGGACCGTTCTGGCATCCTCAGAAACCCTCGGGTGCTCGAACCCGGTAATGGCGAGCTAACCGCAAAGGTTCTGGCTTCTTTGCCCAGTTGGAAATTCAAGCCGGTGTTCCGCGGAAGTCAGCCAATTGAAGTAAATGCAGTGTTGGGATTCGCAATCGACACGAATTAGGAGGGGATCGCACCGTCCGCTGGGCCGATGTCGAGCTACGGCACTACATCGCGCAGTCCTTCCTGATTGACGCCATTCGCGATTGCCCCTAAGATGGCTCAACCAAAGCAGCCGCATCGCGCGCCATGATCGGCCAAACCATTTCTCATTACCGGATTCTTGAACGGCTCGGTGGCGGCGGAATGGGTGTCGTCTACAAGGCCGAGGACATCACGCTTGGTCGCTTTGTTGCCCTGAAATTCCTGCCGGACGACCTGGCCAAAGACCCCCAGACCATTGAGCGTTTCCGGCGAGAGGCTCGGGCGGCCTCCTCTCTCAACCATCCCAACATTTGCACCATCCATGAAATTGGCCAGCATGACGGGCTGCTGTTCATCGTGATGGAGTGCTTGAGCGGCAAAACCCTGAAGCATCTTATTGAAGGATCTCCTCTCGAACTAGAGAAGCTGCTAAGTCTCGGGATAGAAGTGGCCGACGCACTCGAAGCCGCGCACGGAAAAGGCATCGTGCACCGGGATATCAAGCCGGCAAACATTTTTGTGACCGATCGCGGCCCAGCCAAGATTCTCGATTTCGGGCTGGCCAAAATCACCCAGACGCACAACGTCAGCGGTGATTCTCAGACCAAGGCCAATATCACGAATCTCGACCTGACCAGTCCGGGGAGTGCCGTGGGCACGGTTGCTTACATGTCCCCGGAGCAGCTTCGCGGCAAAGAGTTAGACGGCCGAACGGATCTCTTTTCGTTTGGAGTGGTGCTGTACGAAATGTCCACCGGAATTCTTCCCTTCCGGGGCGAAACTTCTGCGGTCATAACAGAGGCGATACTCAACCGGGCTCCGGCACCGCCGCTGCGCTTGAATCCGGAGCTCCCGCAAAAGCTCGAAGAGATCATCAGTAAGTCTCTGGAGAAGGACCGAGAACTGCGTTGTCAGACCGCGGGCGAGATGCGCGCGGACTTAAGGCGGCTGAAGCGTTCGCTGGATTCGTCCCACACGTCGGTTGTAACGGAGAAGGCCGAACAGAATGCATCTTCACACATTGTCGCCGCAGCACCATCGGCGCCGCCAAAGCGTTCCCCGGTGGCACTGGTAGCCAGTTTATGCGCGCTTGTGGCACTGGCGATTGGTGTTTACGCGGGCAAGATGATGTTTTCTTCAGTGCCACCTCCACCGCCCACCTACCGGCAGCTTACCTTTCGCCGTGGCAGCATCCGCTCAGCGCGCTTTGCGCCCGACGGGCAGACCATTCTCTATAGCGCGGCGTGGCAAGGTAATCCGACCGATGTATTCACTGCACGACCTGAGGCTCCCGAGTCGCGCTCCATGGGCCTGAGCCGGACACAGTTGATGTCCGTTTCAAACACGGCAGAGATGGCGGTGCTGCTGAATAGTAAGGCGATCGGCACATGGGTCAACATGGGGACGCTGGCTCGTGCTCCGTTGGCTGGTGGCGCGCCGCGCGAAGTGCTTGAGCATGTGCAATGGGCTGATTGGGCGCCGGACGGCGGCAGCTTTCTCGTGGTGAGGGACTTTCGGCGGGCATGAACCGCCTCGAGTATCCGGTCGGGAAAGTGCTTTATCAGACCGGAGGCTGGATTGGACATCCGCGAATTTCTCCCGATGGCAAACTGATCGCCTTTGCAGATCACCCGTTGCAGGGCGACGACAGCGGTTCGCTATCAATCGTGGATCTCGACGGACATTACAAGAGTGTCGCGGGAGAGTGGTTCACCATTCAAGGCTTGGCTTGGTCCCCGGATGGCAAGGAAATATGGTTCACGGCCAGCAAGTCGGGGACGGATCGCACTTTGTATGCGATGTCTCTCGATGGCAAGCAACGCATCATCGCCCGCTTACCCGGCGCTCTGATGCTTTTCGATATCGCCAAAGATGGCCGCGTGCTGCTGGTGCGAGCCAGCTGGCGACGAGAATTGATGGGCGTTACTCCCGATGGGAAGCAGCACGAATTATCGTGGCTGGATTACACCTATCCCGGTGAGCTGACGCCGGATGGGAAGACTTTGCTCTTTGATGAAGAAGGCGGTGGTGGCTCGCTGGCATACTCGAAGTCCGGGGGGCTGACTTACGGCGTTTATCTGCGCAAGACGGATGGATCACCTGCAGTTTTGCTGGGCGAAGGCAGCGCAGTCGGATTGTCGCCAGATGGCAAATGGGCCATTACCCAGACCCAGTTTTCTCCTGCGCAATTGAGGCTTTTGCCCACGGGGGCCGGCCAGGCAAAGGATCTGACCAGCGACAACATCAACCACAACTGGGCCCACTGGTTCCCTGACGCGAAGCGAATCCTGTTTTCCGGAAACGAGCCTCAGAAGGGCGAAAAGCTTTATGTGTACGACATGACCTCAGGCAAGAGTCTGGCGGTTACTCCTGAGGGTGTTAACGGAAATGCGTTTGCTATTTCACCTGATTCAACGGTCGTGGCGGCAATTGGTCCCGACCAGCGCGGCTATTTGTATCCGGTGTCAGGCAGCGGCGAGCCCAAGGTGATCCCGGGACTGAACCCAGGGGAACAGCCGATCACGTTTGGCATCGATGGCCGTTCACTCTATATCTATCAACCGGGGGAATTACCCGCCCAGGTCTACCATCTCGACGTTGAAACCGGAAAAAGAACGCTATGGAAGCAGTTGATGCCTTCCGACCCAGCCGGCGTCGAGAACATAGGCCCCATCCTTCTAACTCCCGACGCCAAGATGTGCGTTTATGGGTACCACCGCATGCTGGCGGACTTGTATTTGGTCGAAGGGCTGAAGTAAACCAGCGCCGACGTTTCCGGTTAGTTTCGAGTTGCGAGGCGCGGACCTCGTTTCACTCGGATTTCCTGTGGAATAAGATCGCGGTCTCGTCCTCGTGTTCCACCATCCATTCGGGCCTGAGGCTAAGAAAGTTAGCCAGCGAGGACCATCTCGGCATTAGAACCCAGTCCACGTGGTTGTCGTCGAGAACTTTCTCCCATCCCGGCTGCACGAGTACCACTTCCAGATAATCCTGAATGTAGGCATCTCCGTAGAAGTCGTGGCGATCGTCGACGAATACACGATTCTGGGGATAGAGCTCATAAATCAAGTATCCGCCCCAATGGTCGAGGCTGAAGATAGGGTCACGGATGTCGAGGTTGATAATGGCGGCAGTCGCCTCTACAGGAAAACGCTTGGGTTCGAAATAAGCGCTAATGAGTTGAGTTGAGCCAAAGCGTCCGCCGTGAGCGCAGGCCCACAGGCCGACCAGAAATCCGACCACAAGCCAGACGTGACCGGTAAGGAGCAGTTCGAAATCACGCATCCGCGCACCAAAGGAATTGATCCTTGAGCAGATCCGTCGGACCGGACCGACGACCTCATCTCCGCTGGCCGCGCGGGCCATCGCTTCGCTCAGTGCCGGCGCCAATACCAGCGTTAGCAGCAGAGACGCGGAAGGTAGGTTTCGCGTAGCGTAAAGGCCACTAAAGACCGCAAACAGAACAACCAAAATTCGGGCGGCATGCAGCTTCGATCCCACGCTCGCCAATACCACGATAGCGATCAAGAGCAACGCCGCAAAACACTGCTGAGCTGCTCCGTGAAAATTCGGCGAGGCGAACTCACTGATCCGGTTCATCAAATAGCGATCGGATAAATATTGATAAATATGAATGTGCAACTTATAGCCAAAGGGATTGACGAAGCTGGCTGCAGCACATAGAGCCGTAGTCCAAGCGAGATGTTTCAGAACAGCCGTCGACTCCATTCGCCTACCCGGTTCTTTCCACAAGTTCACGGTAGTGCCGGCGAGATAGATTGCCAGCAGAGCGAATCCCAACAAAAACGCACCGTGCACATTCACCCAGAACAGCATAAGAATCGGAAGCCAATACAGACGCCGATTATTCATGGGAGTCGGGACAAGTGCAGCGGAATCGAGTATGTCGAACCAAATCACCGCCAGTAGCCAGCTCAAAACGTGGGGCCGCGCAAGAAAATGCACGGCCGAAGCAGCGATCGACAAAAGCAGGAAGAACAGGCCTGCCAGCAGATTCGCTCCGCGCTTCATTGAGAAGTAGAGAGTGACAACGAAAGAAGCCGCAATGATTGCGGCGGAGTAGTAAACGACACCGTTTAGCCCGAGTGTCTGGTGAACGATCGCAATCAGCGCGTCATAGAGCCATTCCCACGCGTACCAGGGCTTTCCAGCGAAGGTGGCAGAAAATGGATCGACACGAGTGATGGTATGCGCAGCGAGCATCAACTGACCGTTACGGATGTGCCAACCGGTTCCTGCATCCCGAAGAAGAAGCCTCCCTAAAGCGCCGCAGCTAAGTCCGAATAACAAGGTCAGGAAGATCAGGTCCGAGACCGAAGGCATGAGAAAGCTGAGAATGCGATATCGGGGGCCCGGTGCGGGCACGGCCGACGATCGAGGTTTGCGGATCACCTTTAGACTTCAAGCGCGAGGTCAACCCGCCCATGGTAACCGATAGGGCGGTCGCGCAAGGAGTAACTTGCTGGGTGTTCAGGTCACTTAGGGATGATAAGAAAGATACCCAATCCCAACCCGCATATGATGCATCAAGCTGTCAGGCAGACTGGCCGCGATCGTCAACCCAAGAAGGGCGTGCACTAGTCCGATCGGCACCAGATTTCGATAACGATGGAAGAGTTCGCAGAACAGCAGTCCGCCGATAAAGCTGAGAAGAGTGAGGACGGGACTGGGAATATGAACTACCGCAAATAGTGTGGCTGCGAACAGCGCTGCGCGACGATGTCCGAGTAGGGACTCAGTCGCAGGTAGAAGAAAGACTGCAGGATGAACTCCTGCGCGACCGCCCAGATAGCATATTGCCAGGCTCGATCCATCGGCACGGCGTGAGAAGCGCCCAGAACCGGCTTCATGAAAGCACCCGTCGCGGCGACGGTTGCGGCAAGCACCAGACCAAGAAACAGAATCGTCAAGGATCGCCATTAACCCTAGGGATAACACCCAGTTCCGGCAGTGAGTACTTATTATGAACGGTGAACCACAAGATACTTCCGACGGCCAGCAAATTTGCCCAGGTGTTAATCAGACCCTGCGGCGTCCATACCGCTATGAGAATGCAAGCAAAAACCAATGCGACTTCCATCCAGACGGAAATCGACGCGGACCCAACGTCGGGGATGCCGTGGGCATTCTCTAAAGAGTCAAATCTCGTCGCAGCTTGGGGCTCAACTGTAAAACTATTCAACTTATCAGCCGCATCACGAATCTATAGAAGGTCAGATGCGAGTATCGCAGCCTTCGTTTCAGGAAAGGAGCGAATCTGGACATCCATGGCGACCAACACTAACACAGTTCCGCACGTAGTGATCGTAGGCGCTGGTTTCGGTGGCCTCCAGGCCTCATTGCACTTGTCGCGCCAGCCGGTGCGAATCACCCTGATTGACCGAACAAATCACCACACTTTTCAACCGTTGCTTTATCAAGTAGCTACGGCCGGTCTATCTCCCGCTGAAATTGCCGCGCCTACGCGTTGGATCATGCGGGGACGTCGCAACACTGAAGTGCTGCTCGGAGAAGTGCAAGATTTTGATCTGGAGAGGAAAATCGTCAAACTTCCGGACTTGGAAGTTGAATACGACTATCTCATCGTGGCCGCTGGCGCGAGTCACGCCTACTTCGGTCACGATGAGTGGGAACCATTCGCTCCCGGCCTCAAGACCATTGAAGACGCCCTCGAAATCCGTCGCCGCGTGTTGTTGGCATTCGAACTGGCCGAGCGCCAGCAGGCCCGGGGCGAGGGAACCGTGGACCTCAACTTCGTCATTGTTGGCGGCGGGCCAACTGGCGCGGAGTTAGCTGGGACCCTGGCGGAGATTTCGCATCATGTACTGGGAAATGAATTCGTAAAGATCGATCCCAAGCACACCCGTATCATCTTGCTCGAGGGCGGCCCTCGCATTCTGCCCGCGTATAGCGAGGACTTGTCACTCAGTGCCCAAAAACAGTTGGAGCACCTCGGGGTGGAAGTGCATACCTCGGCGATGGTCACGAAGGTGGAAGCAGATGGTGTGTGGATGGGCGAAACGAGGATTCCAGCCGCCGTCATCCTTTGGGCCGCAGGAGTGGCCGCTTCGCCCCTGGGCAAGAAACTCGACGTTCCCACCGATCGCGCTGGAAGAGTGCTGGTCAATCCCGACTTGAGCATTCCGGGTCATCCGGAGGTCTTTGTGATCGGCGATCTGGCAGCATTGAAAGATGAGAAAGGTAAGTGGCTTCCCGGCGTCGCTCCTACGGCGATGCAGGAAGGCAGAGCTACCGCGCGCAACATTGTGGGCGATTTGCATGGGCGGCCGCGGAGAGCTTTTCACTACATCGATAAGGGCAGTTTGGCAACGATCGGGCGTGCGGCCGCTATCGCTCAATTTGGCAAGGTGCATATTTCTGGATTTATCGCGTGGTTGGCGTGGCTCTTCGTGCACATCTTCTTTTTGATCGGCTTTCGCAACCGGATTATCGTGCTCATTCAATGGGCGTGGTCGTACTTCACCTATGAGCGAGGAGCTCGCCTGATCACAGGCGATCAGACGTTGCCGAGTTGGCAGGCTACGCATCCTGCAAAAGACCTGGATCCGGACAAGCATATCGTGGCCTGAAGGGCTTAGCTGGTTCTTGATTACCGCTTAATACCAACGTGCCACTTACACGGGGGTATCAACTCGCTATAATCACGATATCTTGAAATTCGTTCGCTTCGTTACGATTCTACTGTTTGCTTCGGTGGCGGCATCTGCACAGATGTCGTCTCCGGCGGGACAAACCGTCCTGGTCGTTCCCTTCGACAATCAATCGAAAGCTCCGGGAATCGAGTGGATTTCCGACTCTTTCCCCGAACTGCTGCAGGAACGCATGGACTCTCCGACGCTTTATGTTTTGTCCCGCGAAGACCGGATTCGCGCGTACGACCGCTTCGGGATTCCGCTCGAATTGCACCCCTCGCGAGCCACGCTCTTCCGCATCGCGGAGCAACTTGACGTGGACTATGTCGTTCTTGGTTCTTACAGCTTTGATGGAAGAGGTTTCGTCGCCAAGGCGCAACTACTCGATATGCGGCATGAGCGCTTGCTGCCTCCAATCAATGAAGCGGGCAGCTTGACCGACCTAATCAACCTCGAGACTTCCCTGGCTTGGGACGTCTTGCACAATCTCCGGCCAACCTTCTCAGTTGCGCAGTCGGTCTATGTCGGATCCGCGCCGCCGATTCGCCTGGATGCCTTTGAACACTACATCCGAGGCATCGTTGCCTCCTCAGACGCGGAGCAGGTTCAGCACTTTCGCGAAGCCACGCGACTGAATCCCAATTATCCGGAGGCGGAGTTGCATCTCGGAAAAGCTTACTATCGCCAGCGGCAATATGACCAAGCGATGGCGTGGCTGGGGCGTGTCCCACCGAGTCATCCTCTGGCGCGCGAGGCAAATTTCTACCTTGGGCTCGCCGCCTACGCACAGGGAGATGCGGCCCGGTCGGAAGCAGCTTTCAATTTTGTAGCAGCGCGATTGCCTTTGGCCGAGGTTTACAACAATTTGGGCGTCGTCACTTCGCGCCGCGATAAGAAAAACGCATCGGACTATTTTCATAAGGCCGTAGATAGCGATCCCAGTGACCCGGACTACCATTTCAATTTGGGGCTGCAACTCTATCGTGACGGAGATTCATCGGGAGCTTCTCGGCAGTTCCGCGAAACGATTTCTCTTCGTCCCGGGGATGCAGACGCCAAATCTCTGCTGGAAACTCTTGGTGCGCAGAATTCGATGGGAGGATCTCACGGTGTCGTGCAAGCTAGTTCCAAGCTGCCCTTAGAACGAATGCGCACCACGTACGACGAGAGCTCTTTTCGGCAGCTAGCTTTTGGAATCGAGGCGGTCGCCGAGCAACGTCTGGCCAAGGCCGATCCGCGCACTCACGCACAATTTCATTCCGATCGAGGACGCGAATTTCTGCGACAGGGGTTTATGAGTGAAGCCGAACAGGAGTTTCGCGAGGCCATATCCCTCAATGTTCTGAACGCGGACGCGCATGCTGGACTCGCCAGTGTTCTGGAAAGCAACAACGATGACGCTGGAGCACGGCTGGAGGCAGAGCAGGCATTGCGTCTGCGCCAGTTCGCGGACCCGCTTTTAGTGCTGGCACAGCTCGATTTGCGAGACAATAATGCAGAAGCAGCGGCTGCCAAGGTAGATCGCGCCTTGAAGCTCGATCCATCGAGCACGGCGGCTCAGAATCTGAAACGTACTATCACAGCCAAGCTCGCGCAGGAAGCGCAGCCGCTGCCAAATCGATGAAGACTGGTTTCCTTTGGCGGATTGTTCTGAGCGCGCTCACGTTCCTTTTCTTGGCCAACGGGGTATTCGGGGAGATTCTTAGAATTGAAGTGAACGGGGTGATCAGCCCTATCACTGAAGAGTACATCGCCCGCGCGGTCGACGAGGCAGCGAGAAATAAGGATCAGGCGTTACTCATAGAGATCAGCACCCCGGGCGGGTTGCTCGACTCGACTCGCGAAATTATTGAAAAGATCGTGTCGTCGCCTGTGCCCGTGATCATCTACGTGACACCCAGCGGTAGCCGTTCCGCTTCTGCGGGATTCTTCATCCTCGAAAGCGCGGATATCGCTGCCATGGCCCCTGGAACCAATACCGGCGCCGCCCACCCGGTATCGCTTGGTGGCGGCAAGATGGACGACATTATGAAGGCCAAGATCGAGAACGATTCCGCGGCCCTGATGCGTTCGGTTGTGGCAAAACGCGGGAGAAACGTAGAAGTTGCCGAGAGCGCAGTGCGCGAGTCGAAGTCATTTACTGACCAGGAGGCTCTTTCGCAGAAGCTGGTCGACTACGTTGCACCGACGGAAGTGGACCTATTCAAGCAGATCCAGGGCAAGCCGGTAAAGCGATTCAATGGTGACACGGTCACGCTGAACCTGGTAGGCGAACCTATTAAACCATTTGATTTAACACTACGTCAGAGAATTTTGGCGTATCTCATGGACCCCAATGTAGCCTTCATCCTGCTCGCAGTGGGAGCACTCGCGCTCTATGCGGAGTTCAACCACCCTGGTGCAGTTGTTCCAGGTACTGTAGGGGTGGTTTTCATTCTGCTCGCGATCTTCGCGTTGAACCTACTCCCGACCCGCTTCGCTGCAGTAGTTCTAATCTTCGCATCGTTTGCCCTCTTCGCGCTCGAAGCCAAATTCGCGACCCACGGAGTGCTCGCAATCGGCGGTATTACCACGTTGACTCTGGGCGGCTTGCTGCTGGTCGACGCTCCTATCCCCGAAATGAGGGTTCATCTGGGAACAGCACTAGCGGTGAGCGTTCCCTTGGGAGTTATCACCGTCTTCCTGATGAACATCGCACTCAAGGCCCGCCGCAACAAAGTCACCACTGGGGTTCAGGGACTCATCGGAGAGGTCGGCACAGCACAGACTCCGTTGAATCCGAGCGGGAAAGTCTTTGTCCATGGAGAATTATGGGACGCGCTATCGTCGAGCGAAGTGGCAGCCGGCCAGGACGTTGTAGTCAAGCGGGTTGATGGTCTGCGGTTGCAGGTAGAACCTGCGCGTGCCGGCCAGCATGTGCCTGGATTAACCCCCGTATGATTGACTGTGAATCCACAATCCGGATCCACTCAGCACCGAACGTTTAGCCCGCAAATCGTGGCACACAGTTAAAGGAACCAGCTCTCGTACGGCTTCTGTAGGACGCGAGTTTAGGGATGCTGCCGGAGCCGGAATGATATTCCGGCCTCGGCTTGAGAGGATCGACAGGTAAATAAGCTAGGGTGTTACCCGAAACACCGTGCCTGCGTTCGCGGATCGTCCCTTGTTCGGTTGTACCAAACAGATTGCCCGTCGCATCGAGGATGACAGAACTATAAGGCCGACTTCCGTCACTGTTTCCCTTGAAATTGTGCAACACCGTCTCCTTCCACTTGCCATTCGTTCCCAGAGCAACTTTGTAAACCACACCGTCGGTGCCTCCTACGGTGGTGGTTCCATACAGATTTCCCACGGTGTCGATGACGACTCCGGCGCTGGGCTCGCTGCCGTCGCTCGCTCCAGTGAAACTGTGAAGAATGGTCTCCTTCCATTCCCCGTTCGTACCCAGAGTAAGTTGGAAGACAGTGCCATAGAACTCGCTCGTGCCGCCACCGTTGGTTGTACCGTAAAGGTTGCCTGTGCCGTCAAACACCAAGGAACTGAGCGGGCTAGCTCCGTCGTGACCGTTTTTTGGATTGAAGGAGTGAATCACTTGCTCGGTCCACTTGCCATTGGAACCAGGAGTCAGTTCGAAAACCGCGCCATCCGCGTGGCTGCCGCCGTAATAGGTGGTCCCATAGAGATTCCCGAGCGAGTCGAAGACCAGGCCTGCGAGCGGATTGTACCCATCATGGCCATTGTTGTTAAAGCTATGCAAGACCTTGGTCTTCCACTTGCCGGTACCGTCGGGCGCCAGCATGAACACCACGCCGTACTCATGTGCACCGCCAACGGATCCTGTGCCATAGAGGCTGCCGGTCGAGTCTAGTATCAGAGATGCCATCGGCTCGCCGCCTTCAGATCGGCCTGTAAAGCTGTGGAGTACCTTCTCCTTCCACTTTCCGCCAGAGATTGGAGATAGCTCGAACACCGTGCCATGCCCGTCAGTTCCTCCCTGTGATGTGGTCCCATACAGGTTGCCCGACGAATCAAGGACCAACCCCGCTTTGGGCGTGTCTCCATCCGGTGTTCCTTTGAACGTATAGATCACGCTCTGCTTCCACGTGCCGTTGGATCCGGGCGATAGTTCAAACACCGTACCTAGCTTGTTCGCACCACCGCTGCTCGCCGTTCCGTATAGGTTCCCGGCATTATCGAAAACCAGGTTGGAGACCGGTGAAGCTCCGTCGTTACCTCCGCTAAAGGCGTAAATCACTTTCTGGCTGCTGGCAGCTTCCACCCCAGAAATCAGCAGCAGGTTGAGTAACAGGGGTGTGGCAACGATCGCCAAAGCGGCCCTGAACGCCATTAAAAGTATTTTAGGTGACATCGGATTTACTCCTCTGGGCGAATTGTTCTTCCTGCTCCCGAACCTCTTGCAACCGTTCATCTCCCCAGGTGAGTCGGCGCTGAGGCCCGGGAACCTCAGGAAGAACTTTTCTATCTAGACATGCGAAAACCAACGCAAAATTACCTCACGACAAACCAAATAAAAGCGGGACGTTTCGCTAACTGTTGTGTTTTCAGCGCATTGACACCGGATCGAGGAACGGTTATCCTTCCCGACCAAATGCCTTATCCTGCACGGCTTGGGGAGCAGGAGACGATTTGCCTGAGGAATCTTCAGATCCGGTAACAGAGCTGCTCGTGCGCTGGCGCGAGGGAGACCAACAAGCACTGGATACCCTCATGCCATTGGTGTACAACGAGCTGCGTCGACTCGCGCAACACTACCTTCGACAAGAACGGGCAGACCACACCTTACAAAGCACAGCTCTGGTCCACGAAGCCTACGTTCGTCTGACCGGACAGAATGCGCCTCAGTGGCAAAATCGCGCGCATTTCTTCGGGATCGCCGCCCGCGTGATGCGCCAAATCCTCGTTGAGTATGCGCGCAGTCACAATGCAACAAAGCGAGGCGGAGAGGTCTGCAAGCTTGCGTTAGACGCGGTCCTTGGCATGCCGAGCGAGGTCGACGTTGATCTGATTGCGCTGGACGACGCCTTAAAACATCTTTCGCAACTCGATCCACGACAGAGTCGCATCGTCGAACTCCGTTTCTTTGCCGGACTCACGATCGAAGACACCGCCGAAGCGCTTGATCTTTCGCCGGCCACGGTGGTGAGGGAGTGGACAATCGCCCGGGCATGGTTATACCGCGAAGTCGCCAAGAGGTCGTCCTTATGACGCCAGAGAGATGGGAGCAAGTCAAACAGATTTTGGACAGCGCTCTGGTTCTCGAACCTGCCGATCGCTCCAACTACCTGAGAAATATTTGCGGAGCGGACTCCGACTTGCGCGAGGAGGTGGAATCCCTCCTTGTCTCCCATTCGCAGGCCGGGACTCAGTTCATGAAGAAACCTGCCGTCAACCTTGTGGGCCAATTCTCCACACGGGTTGACACTCGTCTCGGACCCTACCGAATCATCCGGGAGATCGGACACGGCGGGATGGGCGACGTGTACCGGGCCATCCGCGATGACGGTCAATACACAAAAGAAGTCGCGATCAAGGTGATGCGCGGAGGATTTGAAACAGAGTTCCTCCGCCAACGATTTCTCAACGAGAGACAGATTCTTGCCGATCTCGACCATCCTAACGTGGCTCGATTTCTGGACGGAGGTACTACAGAGGAAGGAATTCCCTACCTGGTCATGGAGTTTGTCGAGGGTATCCCTATCGACCAATATTGTGATGCTCACCGGCTCACCATCGCCGAGCGCCTGCGACTGTTTCGCGAAGTCTGTTCAGCTGTGCAGTATGCCCACCAGCGATTGGTCATTCACCGAGACATCAAGCCGAGCAACATTCTGGTGACAGAAAAAGGGCGTCCCAAACTGTTGGACTTTGGAATAGCTAAAATCCTCCATCCTTCCAGAAGTGCCGAGGCAACTGTAGCCCATCCCTTAACTCCCGAATACGCCAGTCCGGAGCAAGTTCGGGGTGAGCCTGTTACAACCGCGGCCGATGTTTACTCGCTCGGCGTGCTTCTGTATCGACTCCTAACCGGCCGGTCACCGTATCCCGGCGGTCCTAAATCGCCCCATCAGCTAGGCCTCGCCATCTGTCATCTTGAACCGGAGCAGCCTAGCGCGGCGATTCTCAAGAGCGTAAAGATCTGTCAAAACGGCGAAAGGAATTCAATTCTGACGCCCGAGGATGTCAGCCAGGCTCGCGACAACACTGTCCCCAAATTGCGGCGTCGACTAACTGGTGATGTCGATAACATCGTACTCAAAGCACTCCGCAAGGATCCGCAGCGACGCTATGCTTCCGTTGAGCAGTTCTCGGAAGACATCCAGCGCCATCTTGGAGGGCTACCCATCGCGGCCCAAAAAGATTCCTTCCGCTACCGAGCCGGCAAGTTTGTTGGTCGCCATCGCATCGCCGTAGGTGGTAGCGCGCTCGTTGCCCTCATCATGGTGGCGGGCGTGGTGGGAATTATCTGGGAGGCGCGCATCGCAAAGGTTAAC
This sequence comes from uncultured Acidobacteriaceae bacterium, assembly GCA_963708575.1. Lineage (GTDB taxonomy): Bacteria > Acidobacteriota > Terriglobia > Terriglobales > Acidobacteriaceae > DASVWZ01. The sequence goes on along the minus strand of CAVPTB010000007.1, from coordinate 1,239,885 downwards.
GGCCAACGCGCCGAGCGCCGCTTCAACGACGTGCGCAAGCTTGCCAACTCCCTCATCTTCGATTTGCATGACTCCATCAAAGATCTGCCTGGCTCCACTCCGGCCCGCAAACTTTTAGTGAGCCGGGCTCTGGAGTATCTCGACAGTTTGAACCAGGAAGCCAAAGGCGATCCTTCATTGCAGCGCGAACTTGCAGCTGCCTATCAACGCATTGGAGATGTTCAAGGCCAACCCCGCCAGGCGAATCTTGGCGATCAAGCCGGAGCTGCGCTCAGCTACAGAAAGGCGATTGCAATTCAGGAAGCATTGCTCGCCGGCAATCCTGGGAGCCTGGAAGTGCGACGGGAGATTGTGAGTAGTTACGGGCGTCTCAGCGACCTTCTTCGCGACATGGGAGACTCTGCTGGATCACTAGAGAATTCGCGCAAAGAGATGGCATCCGCGCAGATCGTGTATTCCACCAACCCAGCCGACCCGGCGAACCGGCTGTTGTTCGCAACTTATCAAATGGACTATGGGTATAAGCAGGTGACCGTGGGCGGCGAGCGCGCACCCGGCCTGACGAACTTACGGCAGGGATCTACGTCACTTGAACAGATTGTCGCCGAAAACCCGCAGAATCGTTACGCACGTCGCGTCCTGGGCCTGAGCTACAGCCGTACAGCGGAGATCCTTCGCGTGAGCCCTCAGGACCGACCACAAGCTCTTGATCTGTACAAGAAAGCGCTCGCTATAAAGCAAGAGCTTCTTCTCGAAGACCCCAACAACACCGATTACCGTCGCATGATTGCCTACGATCAATTCAATATCGCCCACCTCATGGGCGACATGAACGATCTTCAGGGCACGCTCGAACTGGAGCGGGAGGCACTATCGTCTTTTCAACAATTGGCGTTGGCTGACCCCGCCAGCGTGCAATTCCAGCAGGACATTGTCGAAATCCAAGCCGATATCGGCGCAACCCTGCTGGGCTTAAATCATCTGCCCGAAGCGGTCCAGGAGCTTGCTGTGTCTATCGCTACGGCAGAAAAAATGCCAGGCGCACAGAACGTTGACTTGCCGGTGGGTCGCATCGTGGCCAAGGATCAATTTGAATTGGGTAAGGCGCATGCGCTCATGGCTTTCACCCCAGGCACTTCGATCGAGAACCGAAGCGAACAATGCACGGTCGCCGAGTCCTGGTTCAAGAAATGTCTTCCCAGTTTTGAGCGGCGGCAAAGGTCGGGTAATTCGGACGGACCGAGTGCGACACGCCTTTCAGAAATCCAGCAGGCGCGGGAACGTTGCGGAAGGATTGTCCGGCGAGGTTTGGATACCGCTGCAAAGAGGTGATATACGAGGAGAAACTGTTATCCTCGCGCATCCGGCGTGACAACCCCGAGTTCCCGAATCACCCCGCTCTACCCGTGGATTGCGATACAATCCGCCTCAGACACTACTGAAAAATTGGTTGGAGGCTCGGATGGATTTGGGCATCGGTTTCGGCTTCGGCACGATTGTCGTTATTGTCGTCATTCTCTACCTCTTGAGTTCGATCAAGATTCTTGCAGAGTACGAGCGAGGCGTCATCTTTCGGCTGGGACGCTTGCTCGGTCACGCGAAAGGCCCCGGAGTCGTCTTGGTCTTTGCCCCCATCGATCGCATGGTAAGGGTATCCCTGCGCCAAGAGGCCCTGGAGGTTCCCCCGCAGGACATCATCACTCGCGATAACGTCACCCTGAAGGTGAACGCGGTCATATTTCTCCGTGTAGTGGATCCCAACAAGGCTGTAGTAGAAGTTTCGAACTACGTTTACCAGACCTCCCAATTTGCGCAGACCACTCTGCGCTCGGTACTAGGCGAACAGGAACTTGACGAATTACTGGCGCATCGCGAAAAGATCAATCTACGATTGCAGAGCATTCTGGACACCCACACGGCGCCATGGGGCGTGAAGGTGGCGAATGTTGAGGTCAAGCAGGTCGACATGCCGGAATCGATGTTGCGCGCCATGGCAAAGCAAGCCGAGGCAGAACGAGAAAAGCGCTCGAAGATCATCCATGCGGAAGGCGAATTTTCCGCAGCTCAGCGATTGGTCGATGCCGCTCACCTTCTCGCGACCGAACCAGTCAGCGTGCAGCTACGCTATCTCCAGACACTGACGGAGATTGGCGTTGAAAAGAACACGACTGTCGTATTCCCGGTTCCGGTGGACTTTTTCTCGGGGATTCAGAAGCTTCTCGGCAAGCCGGATGGTAGTCCAGGGACGACGGCTAAAGCGGGATAGATTAAGCACACGATTTATTAGTTGAGGTAGACATGGCATCCAAATCGCAAGACACGGAAATCACACTGGATGTAGGCAAGATGCTGGCTTTGTTTTTTGGGCTGGTCGCTCTGTGCGGCGTTTTTTTCGGACTTGGCTTCTCGACCGGCAGAAAGTCAGCTGGTTCCGCTCTATTGGATACCTCTCAACCAACCGCAACTCCAGGTGGGGTGCGGCCTTCGGCGCTAAAAACAAATTCAGCAACCACCTCGCCATCAAATCTGACTTTCTACAAAGCAGTTGGTGACACTGACGCGAACAGTCAACTCACGGCTAAGAACTCAGGCGCGTCGACGGACTCGGCGCCAACCGATGAAGCGAAAGCCTCCCCAGCAGACCCGACTATCGCACCGCCAGCGAGCGGCTATTTCGTCCAGGTCGCGGCCGTCACAAAGCAGGAAGATGCGGAAGCCCTCGTCGATGCTCTTAAGAAGAAGCAGTACCCTGCCCTCATAGCTAACGCGCCCGATAAGCTCTTTCACGTCCAGGTTGGCCCTTATGGAGATATCAAGGAAGCCGAAGGCATGCGAGCCAAATTGGTCGGCGACGGATACAACCCGATTCTAAAAAAATAGTCACCCGGAGCGGATGGACAGACCAGAATGAACAAGGGCCATAGACTTTGATCTCTATGGCCCCGATTATTCTCTTCGAGAATGTTCCCTCAGATCACAGTTACGGAGCGATCCGGTAGGCGATGCCCAGGTTGTATTTTCCACCGAACTGCGCCAACCCGAAAATATTACCACTCGAATCCAGCAATGGATTGCCTGACGGATCTTCGCCATCGGTGCCGCCCGTGAAGCTGTGCAGAATCGTCTCTTTCCACTTGCTTCCGGAATGAGAAAGCTTGTACACCGTGCCGTAAGACGCGGACCCTCCATTTTCTGTTGTACCGTAGAGATTTCCTTTAGCATCCATTGCTAGACCGCCGTAGGGATAGTTTCCGTCACCGCTTCCTTCGGCCCCGAAGATGTAGAGAATCTTCTCTGTGTAGGTCTTCTTCGTTTTTGAGTAAACCAGTTTCCAGACCGTCCCTGTGCCGTTAGTCCCCCCGAAGGACGTCGCGCCGTAGATATTGCCGGCAGCATCACTGATCAGGTTGATGTAGTACATCCCCGAGCCGTCTCCGTTCTGGTCGGTAAAGCTGTGTAGTAAGGTTTCCTTCCAGCCTTTGCTCGTAGGCGCGAGTTTGTAGACCACGCCATAGCCAGCTGAACCTCCGCTGGGAGCGGTACCGTACAGATTCCCTGCCGAATCCATCATCACACCTTCGTAGGGGAAGCTTCCGTCGGTGCTTCCAAAGACGAAACTATGAATCACCTTTTCCTTCCAACCGCTCTTCGTGTTTGCCAGCTTGTAAACCGCGCCTACGCCGTTGGCACCGCCGCCAGATGTGGTCCCATACAAACTGCCATCAGGTCCAATCGTTACCCCGGCAGCCGGAGCCGCCCCGTCAAGGCCACTCGCACTAAAACTGTAAAGCACCTCTTCTGTCCAGCCTCCGCCGCGCTTCGGCGTCAGTTTGTAGATCGATCCCGATCCATTGGCGCCACCGCCATCAGTGGTGCCGTATATCCCACCGTCACCGTCAAAGGCAAGAGTTCCATACGGGTTCGCGCCATCGCCGCTTCCCTGTGCTCCGAAATCGTAAAGAATCGTTTCCCTATATCCACCGCCGCTCTTGGGCGACAGCATGAATACCATACCGGTGGAATTCGTTCCCCCGCCGCCGGTTGTAGCGTACAGATTTCCCTTTCCATCCGTTACAAAATAGTTACTCCAAGGGTTGCTGCCGTCTCCGTTCGTGCCACTGAAATTCCAGATAATTTTCTCCGTGCTTGCCGAAGCCGACGCTCCGCAGAACAACACGCATAGCAAAAGTGCCATTAAATTTCTCACAACTTCCTCCTGAGTCTTTTTGACGAGCGACAACCGTGAGATCCCGCTCGGGGCGGTCAGTGTACCACGCTGCGGGAGATGAATCAGGCCGATCGCGAGCGCAAAACATTGCAACTTTAGAGGCCAACTCCGTGCGGTAATTTCAATATTGATCTTTCCGTTTGCACTTGAACTTCCCGGGAAATAGCGGAACTACGGCAAAAGTTTTGCGAAGTCTTACGCCGGCCATGGTAGTCCGAAAACGTCCATTTTGGGACGCCACATCGAATATCATGGAAGTCTCACGATGAATCTGACTTGGCAGGTCTGCTCTCGAGCCCGGTTGTCGCGCGATGCCCGCTTCGACGGAAAGTTTTTCATCGGCGTTCTCAGCACCGGCATTTACTGTCGCTCAATATGTCCTGCACGCTCGGCCAAAGAAGAAAACGTCAGCTACTTTCCAAGTGCCGCGGCGGCGGCCGAGGCCGGCTTTCGTCCCTGTCTTCGTTGCCGACCTGAGCGTTCTCCGGGAACGCCCGCCTGGTTGGGCACTCCGAGCACAGTTTCACGGGCCTTGCGCCTGATCGGGGAGAGCGGGTTGGAGGATGGCGGTGTCGAGCTTCTGGCTGAACGCCTCGGAGTCGGCTCACGGCACCTTCGGCGTTTATTTCTGCGTCATCTGGGGGCCACTCCGATCGCTGTAGCTCAGACGCGCCGATTACATTTTGCCAAGAAGCTGATCGATGAAACCACTTTGCCTATGAGCCAGGTAGCGATGGCGGCTGGCTTCGGATGTGTTCGTCGATTCAATGCCGGAATTCGCAAGGTCTACCATCGAACTCCTACACAAATCCGCAAGCTGGCGAGGCACACTGAAACTCAGGCTGAGAACCAATACCTTTTCCGCCTCCGTTTCAGGCCACCTTACAACTGGCGTGTCTTGATGGCTTATTTGGCCGCGCGTGCCACACCCGGGGTAGAAGCCGTCGAGGATAACCGTTATCGACGGTCCATTTCCCTGAGTGGAAATCACGGCTTCTTCGAGGTTTCATTCGACGAAGCGAACGACGCGCTCACCGCACGCGTGCAGTTCGGCGACCCGCGCTCGCTTTTTTTCATCACAGAGCGAATTCGTTCCATGTTCGACCTGAATGCAGATTGGACCGAGATTGTGCGTAGCCTGAAGACCGATCCGGTGTTGGCATCGAAGGTCGAAAGCCATCCAGGGTTGCGGGTTCCCGGTTGCTGGAATGGCTTTGAGTTAGCCGTCCGCACGATTCTCGGCCAGCAGGTTAGCGTTAAAGACGCAACCACGTTGGCTGGGCGGATTGCGAGCACTTTTGGCCGGCGGTTTGCCGTCGGTGGGCTCACACATCTTTTTCCGACCGCCGAAGCTCTCGCAGGTGCTGATCTCGCTAAGATTGGCCTGACCAAGGCCCGGGCCGCCACCATTCACGCCTTTGCCCGAGCGGTAGCAGACGGACGGATCTGTTTTGAGGGGATCGCCAATACCGACATCTTTCTCGCCAAGCTTTTGGATGTTCCGGGCATTGGAAACTGGACTGCTCAGTATGTAGCCATGCGAGCGCTCGGCGAACCAGATGCTTTTCCTTCCGGGGACCTCGGCCTTCTGCGGGCTCTGAACCTGCGAACCATCTCACAACTTGAACAGCGTGCCGAAGCTTGGCGCCCTTGGAGAGCCTACGCGGCCATGTATCTGTGGAATATTCCTGCGGTCGGCAACCGTCTCACGACTCACTCCTCCCCGTTTCTTGCACCAGACATACGTCTCGAACGATCGCACCGTGCTAGCATCGTGTGACGAGGATCCATGATGAACAATCCGCGGGTAATTGAGCAATCATTTGAGCCTTGGCCGGCGTTGCCGCTGGAGGAATGGCAGGACACCTATGCAACCCTGCACATGTGGACACAGATTGTGGGCAAAGTTCGTTTGGCCCTGACTCCGCTCGTTAATCACTGGTGGAATGTTCCTCTCTACGTTACGGCGCGAGGGCTCACGACTTCCCCGATCCCCTATCAAGGTCGAAGCTTCGAAGTTCAATTCGATTTTATCGATCACAATTTGCTGATCAGTACGTGTGATGGTGCTCTTCTAACGAAGCAGCTCAAGCCTCAATCGGTGGCTGATTTTTATCGAGAGTTCATGAGTTTGCTGGAATCGCTTGGGATCACAGTGAAGATATGGGTAACGCCAGTTGAGGTTCCGAACCCAATTCCCTTCGCTGAAGACACACAGCACGCCTCCTACGACCGCGAATATGCAAATCGTTTTTGGCGAATTCTCGTTTCCGCGAGCGAAGTTTTCGAAGAGTTTCGCGCAGGCTTCATTGGCAAATGCAGTCCGGTACATTTTTTCTGGGGCAGTTTCGATCTCGCTGTCACCAGGTTCTCGGGACGGCGCGCCCCCGAGCGAGCTGGCGCCGACCGGATAACACGCGAAGCCTATTCGCACGAAGTGAGCAGCGCGGGATTCTGGCCTGGCGGCGGTGAGATCAAAGGATCAGCGTTCTATGCTTATGCTGCACCCGAACCGTCGGGGTACTCGACCCAGTTGCTGCTACCGAAGAAAGCCTTTTACCATTCTCAATTACACGAGTCGATTCTGATGTACGACGATATCCGTCTGGCCAGTTCGCCGGCTTCCGCTGTGCGTGACTTCTTGCGCACGACTTACGCAGCGGCTGCCAACCTGGGTCAATGGAACCGGGCGGATCTGGAGCGTGCCAGCGCCGCTTAGCCAGGCTCCGAACCGGAGTAGGACACAGCCAGCCTCTTCCCCTTTCGTCGGGGACTATATAATGACGCACACGGATGGCTCTCACCCCTGGCACGAAGTTAGGACCCTATGAAATCTTGTCTCCACTCGGAGCAGGAGGAATGGGTGAGGTCTATCGCGCCAAGGACACACGCCTCGGCCGTGACGTCGCTTTAAAGATTCTTCCCGAATCATTCGCTCGTGATACTGATCGTCTGCGCCGTTTCGAGCAAGAGGCCCGCGCCGTCGCCGCCTTGAACCATCCCAACATACTTGGCCTTTTCGATACCGGTCAACACAACGGTACACCGTTTCTAGTTTCCGAGCTTTTGGAAGGGGACAGTCTCCGGATGATTCTCGATCGCGGGGCGCTCCCCCAACGCAAAACGATCGAATACGGAGTTCAGATCGCGCACGGGCTGGCGGCCGCTCACGATAAAGGAATTATCCACCGTGACCTGAAACCAGAAAATATTTTTCTCACCCGGGACGGAAGAATCAAGATTCTCGATTTCGGCTTGGCCAAGTTAGCACAACCGACAAACGTCGGCCTGGAGGGCGCCACTCTTACAAATTCAGAAACCGTAGCCGGGGTCGTGATGGGCACCGCGAGCTACATGGCCCCGGAGCAAGTGCGCGGCGAGCCCTCCGATGCCCGTACCGATATCTTCGCCTTCGGCGCGGTATTGTACGAGATGCTATCCGGCGTTCGCGCCTTCCGTCGAGATACGCCCGCCGAAACGATGACCGCGGTCTTGAGGGACGACCCACCGGAGTTATCTGATCCGGTTCGTCCGGTTTCTCCCGCCCTCGATCGCATTGTACGGCGTTGCCTGGAGAAGAGCCCGGAACAAAGATTCCAATCGGCGAGAGACCTATCCTTCGCCTTAAGCGCGCTGTCAGGCACCGAAGCGAGCGGTGCTACTCGGGTCACACTATCCCGACCACGAATTCCAATTTTGATGTGGCTTTCCTTGGCTTTCGCATTGCTGACTGTCGCTGGGGTTACATGGACGATGGCACGGCGTCCGGTAGCAAGTACGCGAATGCAGTTTGCGATTCCGGTACCCGAAGAGATGAGTGTGAGCCACATGGCGCTTTCGCGCGATGGCTCAATGTTCGCATTCGTTTCCCCCGAGGATAATTCCGGACTACCGATGCTCTACGTGCAGCGCATCGGCTCACCCAACGTCACACTGCTGCCCGGAACGCAGGGAGCGAGTTACCCCTTTTGGTCGCCGCATGGCGAGTATGTCGCCTTTTTTGCTAACGGGAAATTACTGAAGATGCCAGCATTTGGCGGAACGCCACAAGTTCTCGCCAGCGTGTTGGCGGCTCGCGGTGGAAGTTGGGGCGCCCGCGACGTCATCGTTTACGCTCCAAGTTCGAGTGGTGCGTTGTGGCGTGTCAATGCCGACGGCAGTGGCGTCGGCCCGCTCACTCAGCAATTCCTCGCCAGTAACAAAGAGCAGGACACTCACCGATGGCCGGTATTTCTTCCTGATGGCAATCACTTCCTGTTCTGGGGAGGCAACTTTGGGCGGTCCAAGGACGACAAGAGTAGAGGAATATTTGTCAGCTCTTTGGATGGCAAAGAGGAACGGCTTGTTTTACCCTGCCACTCAAGTGTGGGCTTCGACTCCCAACACCTCTACTACGCCGACGATCAAAAGCAGCTAGTCGGCGTCCCATTCGACCCCGCTTCCGCTACGGTTACGGGCGGCGCGTCGGCAATCGCAAACGTCGTAGGGTTTCAACCTTCGACCTATTGGGCAGGATTCGCCGTCGCTCGCAACGGAACATTGATTTATAACACTGACGTTGGCGCAGCTCAGTCCGCGCTCACGTGGATAGACAGGCCGGGCAAAGAACTGGGGAGAATTGGGGATATTGGCATCATTGCAAACCCTACCATTTCTCCAGATGGGAGCCGAGTCGCCGCAGATATAACCGACCAGCGCGCAAATAATGTGGATGTCTGGCTGGAAAACACAAACGGGGCGGGCAGTTCGCGCTTTACCTTCAATCCCGAAGAAGAAGTTGCCGGGGTATGGTCGCGCGACGGAGGCACGGTGGCATACCGGTCCAACGTCGGCAGCGGAGTAAATATATACCTGAAACATGCGACTGGGTTCGAGATGGAAAAACAGTTATGGCACACCGCTCCGGGAGAGGACTTTATTCCCAATTCGTGGGCGCCGGATGGCCAGCGAATCATCGTCACTGATTTTTCCCCGACTGACACGCATTTGGAGTTGCTGCCGGTTACCGGAGGAGCGCCAACCCGATTTCTGCCCGTCAGAGCAAATCAGATGAACGGACAGTTCTCTCCCGATGGTAAGTGGGTGGCATACGCCTCGGACGAATCAGGAACATGGGAAATTTATGTCACTTCATTTCCGGGCGCTGCGGGCAAATGGCAGGTATCACGCGGCGGTGGACGTGAGCCTCGCTGGCGGGCCGACGGGAAGGAACTTTTCTATATTGCACCCGGCGGCATGCTGATGGCGGTGTCTGTGAGCACCGATAATGGCTTTGCTACGGGCGCTTCATCTCCACTGTTTCAAGTCCACGGGCGCATCCCGATCTCGGACACCGACATATTTACTTACGACGTCGCGAAGGATGGAAAGCGCTTCCTGGTTAACCGTTATGTCAAGCCCGAGCATGTCCCGCCACTCACCATTCTGTTACACACAGCCACAGATGACTCGTCGCGATAAGGCTGATGAAAGCTAAGATCCGACCGAGCAACAATCGCCGACTACGGTTGAATGGCGGTGTCGGAAACCACCGTTAGATAGCCTCCAAAGTAAAGAAAACACAACGAAAGGTAAATTTTCGTAACTGGAGTTGTACTTCTGGCGGGATTCGAAGGATCGGACGAAAGACCGTGGAGAATTGCGTTTTGCAGATGGAAGTGCAGAATCTTGAAATTAACTACCGTGTGAGCTACTGGCCCAGAGCACGGCCGTCGGGCGGAACGCTCTGGGGTGAATCTAGACCTGGAGAACGTCGCCTTCACGGGCGACCATTTCGTACAACACGGGGTTAACGAAGAAACCGATGAACAATCGTGAAATCAAACCGGCTACGATCACGATGGCGAATGGCCGCTGGGTATCCGACCCGATGCCCGTTGAAAGCGCTGCCGGCAATAATCCCAGGCAAGCCACCAGAGCAGTCATCATGATGGGACGCAGGCGGAGCAGAGACGCCTCGCGCGTTGCCGTCCTTATATCCATTCCCTCATTGCGCAGCTTGTTAATGTAGGACACCAGAATAACTGCCGTCTCCACCGAAACACCGAGCAGCGCCAAGAGACCGAGGACTGAGGAAACACTGAATGGCGTGTGAGTAAGTTTGAGGGCCACGAGTGCTCCGACCGGCTCCGTCATAATCACACCTAAAGCGATGGTGACTGGAAACTTGAAATTCCCGTACAGCGCAAACAGGATCATGAAGATCAGCCCGACCGCAAGCGGCCCGATGAAATACATCTGCGACCTAGCTTCCAGAAATTGGCTATACTCGCCACCCCATGACATCCAGTATCCCTGCGGGAGATTTACCGCCTTCTTGACCGCCGTCTGGCCGTCTCGTACGGCACGTTCCAAGTCGCGTCCCTCAATGCTGTACTGCACCCCGATGTAGCGCGAATTATTCTCCCGATAGATAAAGGAAGCCCCATTTCCCTGGCTGATGTTGGCGAGTTGGCTTAGGGGAATTTGTTGGCCGTCCGGGGTGCCGACTAAAAGATTTCCGATGTCATGCGCGCTACTGCGGAATTGGGGCTGCATGCGAACCACGAGGTCGAACAGCTTTTCTCCCTGGATGACCTGAGTGACTGCCTGCCCGCCCACCGCCGCAGAGATTACGGCCTCTACGTCGGCAACGTTGATTCCATAGCGCGCAATCTTGTCCCGATCAACGTCGACCAGCAAGCTAGGTTGTCCAAGCTCACGAACCACCGTAAGTTCGGTAAATCCAGGAACCTTAGCGAGTGCATTTTTGATTTGCACTGCCTTGTCTTGCAGAACGTTTAAATCGTCGCCATAGATTTTGACCGCCAACGAGCTCTTTAGACCGGTCAGAGCTTCGTCCACCGCATCCTCAGCGGGCTGCGTGTAGTTGAAAATAATGCCGGGGAAGGCGCTAAGTTTCTTGTTGATCGATTCAATCAGCGCCTTCTTGTCGCTGACATCGCCGGTCCATGCCTTATCCTTATAAGGCTTCAGACCTACATAGAACTCACAATTGAAAAAGCCTGTCGGATCAGTGCCGTCGTCAGGCCGACCCAGTTCGGAGCCTACGACGGTAACCTGCGGGTAAGACATCAGGATGTCGCGTATTTGCGGCGCGATGTTGCCGGCTTCCTCGAATGAAATCGTGTAAGGCATGGTAGCCCGCACCCACAGCGCGCCTTCATCCAGATGAGGCATAAACTCGCCACCGATAAACGGAATTAGCAGCAGGGTGGCTCCGAAGATCAGGCTCGCAATGGCGATGGTCGTCTTCGGACGATCCAACGCCCAGTCCAACTGGGACGCATATTTTCGCCTCATCCACTCGAAGGCGCGATTCGGTTTCTCCCGCACGCCGTTCTTGAACCAATAGGAGGCCAGCACCGGAATCAGCGTGAGCGTCAAGATGAGTGCGCCGACCAAGGCGAACGACATGGTCTCAGCCATCGGATGGAACAGTTTTCCCGAGGGTCCACTCAGGGCGTAAATCGGCAGATATCCGGCTAAGATGACAGCCACGGAATAGAAGATGGGTCGATCGACATCCTTGGCGGCTGCGAGAATTACTTCGTTCAGGTTGTACTGCTGTCCCTCGCGCAGAGCCAACTCACGATAGATGTTTTCAATCATCACCACCGTACCATCGATGACAATTCCAAAATCAATCGCTCCGATGGAGAGTAGGTTGGCAGCCACATCGTGGGCATGCAGAACGATAAATGCAAACAACAACGAAAGCGGAATGGTGAGAGCCACGATGACAGCGGCGCGAAAGCTGACCAAAAAAAAGATCAGCACAATCAGGACCAGCACCATTCCACGAAGCAGGTTCGCTTCCACCGTATCGGTCGTCAGGTCTACTAATTCGCTACGATCGTAATAAGGATGAACTTTGACATCGGGAGGCAATATCTGGCGGTTCAGTTCTTCGGTCTTGGCCTCTACCCCCTTCAAAACATTCTGCGTCTGCTCGCCGCGCAACATAAGAATGACGCCTTCGACCGCATCATCATTCTTTTGAAATCCAAACTCTCCCAGTCGCGGCGCGTGGCCGATAGTTACGTCTCCGACGTCACGCACCCGAACGGGTACGCCCTTGTTAGCACCAACTACCACATTTCCAATGTCATCGGTGTTGCGGACTAGTCCAATGCCGCGAACGTAATAGAACTGTCCGCCTTGCGAATAGAAGCCGCCACCAGCATTCGAGTTGTTGGCGGCCAGAGCAGCCGTGACTTGCGGAATCGTCAGGTGATATCCGTAGATGCGTGCCGGATCAAGTAGCACCTGATACTGCATCACCGTTCCACCAAAGCCTGAATCGTCAGCCACGCCATGAACCGATCGATAGGCGCGCTCCACCACCCAATCCTCAATCGTTTTCAGTTCCTGAGGTGAACGGTCTGGGCTTTCCAGTACATAGCGATAGACCAACCCACTCGGACTGAACAACGGCGCGAGCGACGGCGTCACCCCCGTCGGGAGCGTGGCTTGAGCGAGTCTCTCAAACACGATTTGCCGAGCGAAGTAACTGTCGGTGCTTTCTTCAAACGTGAGAATGACGTCCGATAAACCGTAGAGGGAGATGGAGCGCATTACCACCATGTGCGGGACGCCATTCATCTCGAGTTCGAGAGGAAGAGTAACCAGTCTTTCCACTTCCTCGGCAGCATGGTCCGGCCATTGGGTAATGATTTCAACTTGAGGCGGCGAGAGGTCAGGATAGGCGTCGACCGGCATTCGCTGGAACGAGATGATTCCGCCGACCGTAATGAAACCGGTCAGCATCAGGACCAGAAATCTCTGCCGCAGCGCCGCTTGGACTATTCGATGGATCATTCAGTTGCGGTGGACGCTATCCTTACTTAAGTCTGTGAAACATTGTTCTAAACGCACGCCTCCGCTAGCGCTGGAAAGAATTTGCGAATTGCAGGAACAAGCTGCCATTCCCGACGACTTGATCTCCGGCTTTCAGTCCGCCTGTAATTTCCGTTTGTCCATTCAGACTTTCGCCGAGAGTCACGGAACGACGGCCAAACTGGTTCGGAGATGCCGTCGCGTAAACGAATGGCTGGTTCTCACTATCGCGGAGCACTGCCGCATCCGGCAAGGCTATGGCGTTTTGGATCTTTCCCGCCTGCACGATGGCAGTTACGTACATATCCTTTTTGAGCTTGTCCCCCGGATTCGGTGTATCAATGCGCGCTTGCAGTGTGCGTGTATTCGGATCAAGCGATGCAGCGACATACGATATGCGGCCGTGAAACCTGTCGGGATAAGCGTCGGTCTGAATCGTGACCTGATCTCCTACCCGCACGTAAGGCAAATCCTTCTGATAGATATTGACCAGCACCCACACGCTGTTGGTGTCCGAGATCATGAAGCATTGGGTGGTGCCAGGTTGAATGAGCTGGCCAGCCGACACATCTTGCTCGACGACCAAGCCGCTAATCGGGGCCCTTACCGGGACTTCAAAAGAGGGCGGCGCTTTTACGAGGGCATCGGGATCAGTGATTCCCATCACCTTCAGGGCGGCTTGGGCGGCTACCAAGTCGCCGCCCGCCTGCACCTCCGCCGACTCAGCCTGTTCCAAACCCTGTTCGGCGAGCGCATGATGCTGATACAAATCCTGCGCCCGAGCGTAAGCTTTTTGAGCTAGCGCGTATGCATCCTTGGCTTTTAAGTAATTCGTCCGCAGTTGCGAGTAATCCGGACTCGCCACAAACAACATCGGTTGGCCTTGCGTGACCTTCTGTCCAGGAACGACCACGACCCTGCTCACCGGACCACTCACTTGCGTGATTACCGGCGTAGTACGAAAGCTGTTGTAAGCAACCGCGCCGGTCAGGCGGAGGGATCGTGTCAGCGTCGTCGGCTGAACCGTCAATACCTGCACATGCGACATCTGGTCTTGCGGGATGGTGAACAATTCGGGACTGCTTGAGTTGTTGTCGTTCGCTGCTGCTGTGGTTTTTGAATCCTCGCAACCGGCAAACCCAAGCGTGATCGCCGATATCACGACGAGGGCAACTAGTCTCTCGCAAAGGTGTTTGTGGACTTTCACTGCAGGTTCCTCGTCCCCACCGCTTCCTTCAATTGTTCAACTGCGGTCATATAAGAACCTAGGGCCTGACGGTACGCTAATTGAGCTGCTCTATAGCTGCGCTCCGCGTCCAGGTAATCCAACAGAGTAGCCGCTCCACGCTTGTACGCGTACTCGCTGATGTCTCGCGAATCCTGAGCCTGCTTCAGATATCCGGATGTGTAAAGCTGAACAATTTCATCGTTGCTCTTGAGCGATTCATAGGCATTGGCAACATCCGACAGTACCACATCGCTAGCTGACTGCTGCTGTTCCTGCGCCTGAGTAAGCGCGTACCGGGTACGGGCGATCTCGCCCTGATTTCGGTTGAAAATCGGCAATTCAAAGTTGGCAAAGACCGAAGCGGTATTCTCGCCGGAAACGTGCGTAAAATCGTAAGTACCGTTCACGTCAACCTTGGCATTGGCTTTCGCCAGCGAAATCTGGCTTTGCGCAGCGGTGATTCCTAATTCGGCCGCACGATAGTCAGGCCGCTCTTGCAGAGCCTTTGCCTGCAGATCTTCCAGTTTCCTAGTCAGCGGCTGATACGCCAGATCGCCCATTACGTCGAAGTTATCTGGCACGGCGTCATAGCCCAACAACTCTCGCAAAGCCACCAGAGCTTGAACTTTTGCCAACCGGGCGGACGACACGTCTGTCTGAAACTGCAGCAGTTGAAGTCTAATCTTCAGGTAGTCGCCTTGGCTGATTGCGCCTGCCTTGAACTGAGCCTCGGAAATGTCGACCTCGTCCTGAAAATCCTTCAGATCCTGCATCGCGAATTGCAAAGTCGATTCGGCCAGCAGCACGCTGACGAATTGCTGCCCCACGCTAAAGGCAAGTGAGCGTTCCGCGTCCGCCACTTGCGCTCTGGTAACGGCGGTCTGATCGCGAGCGGCTTGCAAACGTCTCTGACGTTTGTGACCCCTCTCAAAAAGATACCCAATCCCTACATCGAACTGCTGGGTCTGGTCCAGGTTGGTGCCGGAAAAGTCTTGCGGGCTAAAAAACGGAATGAACTGCGAATCCAGTCCGAGAGTCGGATTGGGACGCAGGTTCGCGGTTATCTCCTGCGCCTGATTCTGAAGAATCAGTGTGCGTTGCGCTTTGATCGCGTGATTGTGCGCCAGAGCCAGGTCGATCGCCTGATCGAGCGTGATCAGCGTAGGGTTTTGCCCGCTGGCCGCCTCCGCGAGCAACAGCAAACACAGAGCAGCCGGACCCAACCTACGAAAGCACTTGCGTTGCATAAGGATAGAGGTCAAAGCTCCCGTGCCGCACTAAGCCATGCGGCAATGCTCCAAGTCAACAGGCACATTCAGGCCTTCGCCCTCCGAATCATTCTCCTATAGCTAAGACTGCGACTCAGGATGTAATGGATGCATTGTAATCCAGATTCGTAGAGCGGACTTGGGTGAGCAACTCCTTTGAAACTAGCCCGAATGCCCATCGTCCGTGTGGTTGGCGCCATTTTGACTGGAGCACATCCGATTCGTAAGATTCGAGGATGCCCAACTGTCTAGTCCATTCCAGGCGCTGGCACTCGCAATCCTCGAAATGAAACGCATCCTTTTATCGTGGAGCAGCGGCAAAGACAGCGCTTGGAGCCTTCATGTACTCCGTCGTAATGCTCAGTACGAAGTCGTTGGCCTTCTCACCACCTTTAACGAAGAGGCCGATCGCGTGGCCATGCACGCCGTTCGACGCGATCTGGTCGAACGCCAAGCAGCGGCTGCAAGTCTTCCACTCTGGAGCGTCGCATTGCCGTGGCCCTGCTCCAACGAAAAGTATGAGTCACTGATGGCTCAAACATGTGCCAAGGCGATCGCCGAGGGAATTGAAGGTATGGCCTTTGGAGATCTATTTCTTGAGGACGTTCGCGCTTACCGGGAGAAGCAGTTGAAAGGCACGGGCCTAGAGCCAGTGTTTCCGCTATGGGGCCAGCCGACCCCCGCTTTGGCGAGGGATATCATAGCTGGCGGGACCAAAGCCAAGCTCACGTGCGTAGACACCAGCAAGCTGGATTCGGTATTTCTTGGATGCGAGTTCGATGAGCAGCTTCTCTCCGCCTTCCCGGATTACGTCGACCCGTGCGGCGAAAAGGGCGAATTTCACACGTTCGTGTATGCCGGACCAATGTTCGCGACCCCCATACCTGTTTCGCCCGGCCCGACCGTCTTCCGCGATCAGTTTGCCTTCGTCGATCTGTTGCCAGCTTGATCAACCAGCCTAGGCGATAAAATTCACATCGTGCTGATGCGGATGTAACGGCCGACGTCGGGAATTGAGCTAATCAAGATATATCCGGCCAGAATCAGAGTTGCGGCGCCCACTACTTTTGTTACCGTTGACAGCGTTTTTTTCACGATGCCTCCATAGGCTGCTATTTACCCTGCGCTTTGGATGTCTCTCTGGAATAAGGAGAAGCCCAAACGTCGAAAAATAATTTGTCCGGTTATCGTTTGAACCCAGGGAGCCAATTTTCTTAGGCACTCGGCTAAATTTGCGAGCTCGCGCATTGAGCCCTTGACCCATCAGAATCCGCTAAAATAAGGGTTCGTTACCGCGAGCACGCGCTTGTGATACCTTACCGAAGCGCCCCGGGCGAGAGCGGCCGGATGGGGCGCGACATAGAATTTCAGACGTGCTCGAGGTCGATCGAGATGGCGGAAATTCGAGGCGCAATTCCGAATTCCATCCCCGAGCTAGACGTTCTCTGGATTACGGCCGGACTGGGATGCGATGGCGACACGATCGCCATGACCGCGGCCACACAACCTAGCATCGAAGATATCGTTCTCGGGCGCATTCCGTGGATTCCCAAAGTAACTCTGCACAATCCCTTCCTGGCTTTCGACAACGGCGACGACTTTCTGGGGCCGTTCCATCATGCGGCGAACGGAAAGCTGGAGAACTTCATCCTGGTGGTCGAAGGCTCCATCCCAAACGAAAACAATAAGGAGGAAGGCTATTGGGCGTCGCTCGGCACCGATCCGAAGACAGGCCAACCGATTACGACCTGCGACTGGATCGATCGTCTTGCCCCGCATGCGTGGGCGGTCGTTGCGGCGGGAACCTGCGCGACGTATGGCGGAATCCACGCCATGGAAGGAAATCCCACCGGTTGCATGGGCTTGGCCGACTATCTGGGCTGGAAGTGGAAGTCGAAGGCGAGGATTCCCATCGTGTGCGTGCCCGGCTGTCCGGTGCAGCCCGACAATTTCATGGAAACGCTCCTTTATCTGCTGCACATGGCAGCGGGCGCGCGCCCATGATTCCGCTGGATGAGGCGTTGCGGCCGACGTGGCTGTTTGGGAATACGGTACATGAAGGTTGCGATCGCGGCGGATATTACGAGCAGGCGCAATTCGCGGAAGAATATGGATCGCCGCTCTGCATCGTGAAGCTGGGATGCTGGGGTCCGGTGGTGCAATGCAATGTGGGCAAGCGCGGATGGATGGGCGGGATCGGCGGATGCCCTAATGTTGGAGGCATCTGCATTGGATGCACGATGCCGGGATTTCCCGACAAGTTCATGCCGTTCATGAATCAGCCGCCGGGTTCGCTGTTATCGTCGGCCGCGGTCCAGACCTATGGACGCGCCATCCATGCCCTGCGCCGTTTCACGCAGGCGTCGATGAATAAGGAACCCAGTTGGCGGAAACGTGACGCGGTAGAGAACGACGTCACGTCCCGGCGCGCGTAAGTAAGGTGGGGTTCCGTGTCCCGGCTGATGAGTTGAGGGATAGGAATGGCTTCATTTTCGTGGCCGAATCAAACAAACGGCGTGCTCGAAAGACAGGCTTCGTCCGACCCCTCCTCAACTCATGGGTTTGAACTAAATCCTCTGAGGCTGAGGAAGTCTTGCAAGGCCTTGCAAATGTATTTAATCACTACCAGCATCCCGCTACGGCCAGACGCGTCGTGTATCCGCCCGAAGTCCGGGGGAGTCTGGCTCGATGACAATCAACTCCCGAATCTTGAAGCCCGCTACCGGGCGCTGGTGGAGCAAATTCCCGGCGGTGGTGTTCATGGCCTATCTGGATCGAGGAATCGGCGAAGCGTACGTGAGTCCGCAAATTGAAGCAGCACTGGGTTTTTCCCAGGAAGAATGGCTGGAAGATCCCGTCCGCTGGTACAGCCATATCCATCCCGACGACAAACAACGCTGGAGCACGGAAGCGGCGGAAATGTTTCTGACCGGAAACCCGTTACGATCGGCGTATCGCGTGCTGGCGCGCGATGGGCGAGTGATCTGGTTTCATTGCGAAGCCAAGATGATCCGCAAGGAGGACGGCGAGCCGTGGTTTATTCATGGCGTGGGCTTCGATATCACCGATCTGAAGCGGACCGAAGAGGCCTGCAGGAAGAGCGCAATGTGGTCTCCGCCATTCTCGATACGGTGGTGCACTGGTGGTGGTGCTGGATCCGGAGGGCCGCATCGTGCGGTTTAATCGTGCTTGCGAGCAGATGACCGGCTACTCGTTCGCGGAGGTTCAGGGGAAATTTATCTGGGATTTGTTTCCGGTGCGGAAGAGGCAGAACGATTTAAGAGCTGCGTTCCAGAAAACTGCGCCGACCAGAGCCCGCAAGAATACGAGAGCATTGGTTGAGCCGGGACGGCAAGCAGCGAATTATTGCGTGGTCGACGACCGTGCTCTCGGGGGCAACGAAGAGAGTATCTCTTACGTTATCGCGTCAGGGATCGATGTCACGGAGCGGAAACGGGCCGAGGCTAAGTTTCGCGGGCTTGCTGGAAGCGGCGCCGGATGCAGTCGTGGTTGTGAATCGAGAGGGCAGGATTGTTCTGGTCAATGCCCAGGTCGAGAAACTATTTGGCTACCGGCGCGAAGAATTGTTGGGACAACCCCTTGAGACTGCTGGTGCCCGCACGTCTTCGCCGAAAGCATCCGGCTCATCCGAGCGACTTTTTTTGGCGAACCGCGAGTGCGCCCGATGGGTAGCGCGGCAATGAACTGTATGGGTTGCATAAGGATGGCCACGAATTTCCGGTGGAAATCAGCCTCAGTCCGCTCGAAACCGAAGAAGGAGTTCTGGTTTCAAGCGCCATTCGCGACATCACCGAACGCAAACGCCTCGAGAAAACCATTCTGGAAATCAGCGCCCGCGAGCAGCGGCGCATCGGTCAAGATTTGCACGACGGGCTTAGGCCAGCACCTCACCGGTATCGCGTTTATGAGCAAGGTGCAGGAACAGAAATTGACCGAGAAAGGGCTGCCAGAGGCCGGAGACGCGGCCAAAATCGTGAATCTGGTGAATGAGGCAATTAACAAGACCCGGGAACTGGCACGCGGCTTGTCGCCTGTGTCTCGGATGCCCTTGGGCTGATGTCGGCCTTGCAACAGTGGGCCGGCGAGGTGGAAGATCTATTCGGGGTTAGTTGCCGGTTCCAATGCGTGGCTCCGGTACTGATCCATCGAGGATACGGTCGCAACGCATCTTTACTACATAGCTCGGGAAGCGGTGAACAATGCGATTAAGCATGGGCGAGGCGCGAGCATCTTGATAACGCCTGTGCGCCGACCGGCAACAGGGAACGCTTACAATTCGAGGATGACGGGTGTGGTATCGCTAGCGTTGTCCCCGGCAACAGGGGATGGGTCTGCACCTCATGAATTATCGCGCCCGAATGATCGGTGGATCGCTTGACGTGCAGGGGTTGCGACGCGGAGGAACCATCGGTTAGTTGCCTATTTCCGGTGACCGCGACGCGAGTCGAAGATCCACGTGAGTATGAAGGCCTTAAGCAGATCAAACCAAGCAGACCAAGTTTCTCACAAGAAAAGGATCATGGTGGTGGACGACCATCCCATTGTGCGCCAGGGTCTCGCCCTGCTGATCAATCGCGAACCGGACCTGGTGGTTTGCGGCGAGGCGGAAGAAGCTATGGGTGCTTTGCACGTCTGACGTCAGCTCGACCCGATGTTCTGATCGTGGATATTTCCCTGAATGGACCGGACGGCCTCGATCTTGCTGAAAACGATCCGAACCACTCATCCCGACGCTCCGGTGCTGATTCTGTCCATGCATGATGAGTCAATTTATGCGGAACGCGCACTGCGCGCTGGCGCCAACGGCTACATCATGAAGCAGGAGGCCACCGAAAAAGTTCTGGTCGCGGTGCGCCGCATTCTGGACGGCGACATTTATGTGAGCGACCGCATCGCCAACCGGATGCTGCAGCATTTCATCACGGGATCTGGCACGCCGCGAAATTCCTCGGTTGCCGATCTTAGCGATCGCGAACTGGAAGTTTTCCGCCTGATCGGCGAGGGCCACGGAACGCGGCAGATTGCCGACGAACTGCACCTCAGCGTCAAAACCGTCGAGATCCTACCAAGCGCACATCAAGGAAAAACTGTCACTGCGGAGTGCACGCGAACTGATGCAGCACGCAATTCAATGGAACATGAACGAGAAAACTGCTAGGCCGTGAAACGCTGTTCGCGACCCCTCGAATACCTTCTCTTGTCCGATGATCTCCAACGGTAGAGTCCCCAGTGGTCAGCCCTAGGTGAATCCCCGGCGTAAGAAATAGTGGCTTCCCATGAAATCCGGAATATCTGATGCTGCCCGCTTGTGGACTAGGTCTCGTCCATCAGACTCAGGAACTGTCGAAAAATACGGCCGGTGACGTTCTTCTCCGTTCAACGAGCTCCAGTGACAAGCTGGGAGAGGAGAACCAGTTATGGCACCGGAAACAGTTCCTTATGGTCGGGTAACACAGAAACCATCGCCCGTCGCCGAAGTACACATCCTCTGGATCACGGCCGGTCTGGGTTGTGATGGAGATTCAGTCTCAATCACGGCCGCGACTCAACCCAGCATTGAAGATGTTTTGCTGGGAGCCATCCCGGGCTTCCCAAAGTACACCTGCACAATCCGGTTCTCGCATATGAGAACGGCGACGACTTCCTGAAGTTTTGGTACATGGCCGAAAAAGGCCAGCTTGATCCTTTCGTTCTGGTGGTCGAAGGCTCCATTCCTAACGAAAAGATCAAGAAGGAAGGCTACTGGGCGGCCTCGGAACCGATCCGAATACCGGGCAGCCGATCACCACGAATGAATGGATCGACCGGCTGGCGCCGAAAGCGCTGGCAGTCGTCGCCTGCGGGACCTGCGCCACCTATGGCGGCATTCACGCCATGGAAGGCAATCCCACGGGCGCCATGGGCCTGGCGGATTATCTGGGTTGGGATTGGAGGTCGAAGGCCGGCCTGCCGATCGTCAATGTTCCGGGATGTCCGGTGCAGCCCGACAACTTCATGGAGACCGTGCTCTACCTGCTCTATCAGGTGGCCGGTCTGCTCCCATGATTCCGCTCGACGATCAACTGCGTCCCACATGGCTTTTCGGCAAGACGGTTCATGAAGGCTGCGATCGCGCCGGCTATTACGAGCAGGGCGATTTCGCCGAAGTGTACGGATCGCCGAAGTGCATCGTGAAACTGGGATGCTGGGGCCCGGTGTGAACTGCAATGTTCCGAAGCGCGGATGGATGGCCGGAATCGGCGGATGTCCCAACGTGGGCGGCATCTGCATCGGCTGCACCATGCCGGGCTTTCCGGACAAGTTCATGCCGTTTATGGACGAGCCGCCGGGCGCAAGAGTTTCCAGTGCGGCGGTCGGCGTTTATGGCCGCGCGATTCGGGCGCTGCGCTCGATCACCCAAGCATACCGTCAACAAGGAACCGAAGTGGCGGCATCCGCGTGCGGAACTTACCACCGGCTATCACCCCAGAGCTTACTGACGAATCACAGAAAGCGCAGCGAGTTAACATGGAGCGATCGAATGACACTATTACCGCACCGACAAAAGACGTTCCGGCAAGAAAGGGAATCTGGTGGAGATGAACTGGGACCCGATCACCCGGATCGTGGGCAGCCTGGGCATCTTTACCAAAATCGATTTCGAAAACCGGCAGGTGGCGGAGTGCCACAGCACCTCGTCCATCTTTCGCGGCTACAGCATTTTCATGAAGGGCAAAGATCCGCGCGACGCCCACTTCATCACCAGCCGCATCTGCGGAATCTGCGGCGACAACCACGCCACCTGCGCGACCTACGCGCAGAACATGGCGTTCGGCATCAAGCCCCCGCCGATCGCCGAATGGATCGTCAATCTCGGCGAGGCCGCAGAGTACATGTTCGACCACAACATCTTCCAGGACAACCTGGTCGGTGTGGACTTCTGCGAGCAGATGGTGAAGGAGACGAATCCGAAGGTCTGGGCAAAGGCGCAATCGACGCCAGCGCCACATTCCAATCTGCACGGCTTCGCACCATCGCCGACATCATGACGGCGCTCAATCCGTTCACCGGATCCTTCTACCGCGAGGCCCTGCTGATGAGCCGCATGACGCGGGAGATGTTCTGCCTGATGGAAGGACGCCACGTGCATCCGTCGACGCTCTATCCGGGCGGCGTGGGAACGGTGCCGACGGTGCAACTCTTCACCGACTATCTGGTCCGCTTGATGAAGTATGTCGAGTTCATGAAGAAGGTCGTGCCGCTTGCATGACGACCTGTTCGACTTCTTCTATGAGGCGCTTGCCGGGCTATGAAGAAGTCGGGCGACGCCGTGATGCTGCTGGGCTGCTGGGGATCGTTCAATGATCCTGACCACTGCGACTACACCTATAAGAACATGACGAACTGGGGCCGGTCGATGTTTGTCACCCCGGGCATCGTGGTCGACGGCAAGCTGGTCACCACCGACCTGGTCGATATCAACCTCAACATTCGCATTTTGCTGGGCAGTTCGTATTACGACGAGTGGAAGAATTCGCAAACCTTCGTCAAGACCGATCCACTGGGTAATCCGGTCGACAAGAATCATCCTTGGAACCAGACGACAATTCCCCATCCGCAGAAGCGCGATTTCGGCGGGAAATACACATGGGTTATGTCGCCGCGCTGGCTTGATAAGCGTACCGGCGATCATCTGGCGATGGATACCGGCGGCGGTCCGATCGCTCGTCTGTGGGCAACTGCGCTCGCCGGCCTAGTCGATATCGGATACATCAAGTCGACCGGTAACAGCGTAAAGATGTATCTACCCAAGACCACCTCGCTGCCGGAAGTTGAGTTTGAGTGGAAGATTCCCAAGTGGAGCAACGCCATCGAGCGCGATCGCGCGAGGACTTACTTCCAGGTGTATGCGGCCTGTGCGGCGTTGCACTTTATGGAAAAGGCGCTGGCAGAACTTCACGCCGGGCACACCAAGACCTGGACTGACTTCAAGGTTCCGGAGGAGGCGATCGGTTGCGGCTTTCATGAAGCGGTTCGCGGCGTGCTCTCGCACCATGTCGTAATCAGAGAAGGCAAAATCGCGAACTATCATCCGTATCCTCCAACTCCCTGGAACGCCAATCCACGCGACATCTACGGCACACCGGGTCCCTACGAGGATGCTGTGCAGAATACCCCGATCTTCGAAGAGAACGGCCCCGACAAATTCAAAGGAATCGACATCATGCGCGCGGTGCGGAGCTTCGATCCTTGTTTGCCGTGCGGCGTGCATATGTATCTGGGCAATGGCAAGGTGTTGGAGACACACCATTCTCCAATGTTTGGACTTCAACCTTGAACGCCAGTCCTGCGAGGATTATTAGTGAAAGTGTAGGAGCCCAAGAGGATTGCTACACAACTGGCATTTCGAAGGGCCTTTCCTCCACTCCCTCTTTTCTTGTGGAGCGAGTGACTATTCTTTGGGAGTGGCGGCGACAGATGTCTAAGTAAAGGAGCATCGGTGGACGACGGCAAAGATTTTCATCGGGATGACATGCAGCGGATTGGCGAGCTTGTTCAAGAAATCGAATCAATTGGCGACCCAGCCGCGCGGGCTGCTGCCAAGGACCTGGTGCAGTCGCTCATGGATTTGCACGGGGCGGCTCTGGAGAAGGCGCTGGAAATCGTGGCCGGCGCCGGCGAACCGGGATGAACATTATCGACCGACTCGGGCGGGATCCGCTGGTAGGCAGCGTGTTGATCCTTTATGGACTGCATCCCGAGGACATCGAGACTCGCGTGCAAAGGCATCGAACGGATTCGACCTCAACTGCGCAAGCAGGGTTGCGAGATCGAATTAGCGCGGCATATGACGGTGCGATCCGGTTTCGTGCCGAAACCGGCTCGCATGCTGCGGGTCCACCTCGACAAGAGCTCAGGCGACTCTGGAAGGTAGATTTATGATGCTGCGCCAGATTTGACCTCCCTCGTGATCGAAGGGTTGGAGGACAAGCCGGCTTCTGGATTTGTGGGTCTCTGGAAAAACTGAGTGGCGCGACCGCTTAATCCATCCGGTCGCTCTGGAACCGACAGGGCGCGGATTAGGAGACCGCATAGTGAGCGGCAGGAAGGTCGAGGGTATGAGTTCAAGACAATTCCCGGAGTCGGGCGATGGGTTTGGAGCGCTGCGGCACTTTGCGCGCCGGGAACGGCCGATTGAGCGATGTGAGTTGTGCAGCATCGGCATGCGCCCCGATCATCCTCATCTAATCGAGGTAGCGCAACGCAAGCTGCTTTGTACATGTGATGCTTGCGCCACTCCTGTTTAGTGGGCAGGCGTGAAGTTCAAACGTGTGCCGCGACGAGTGCTCGCGCTTGCGGGCTTTCAATCTCAGTGATGCCGAGTGGAATGGCCTGATGGTCCCGATCAATATGGCGTTCTTCTTCCGGAGCAGTCTGGAAAGTCGCGTGGTCGCGCTGTATCCCAGTCCGGCAGGCGCGACCGAATCGCTGCTGGCACTTAGAATCGTGGAACGAGATTGTGGCGAATAATCCCATCCTGAACGAAATGGAACCAGATGTGGAAGGGCTGTTGGTAAACCGCCTCGGCTATTCGCGCGGATACTCCGCGGCCGAATATTACCTGCTTCCCATCGACGAATGCTTCAAGCTGGTGGGCCTGATTCGGATGCATTGGAAAGGCCTTTCCGGGCGGAACTGAAGTTTGGCGGGAACTGGGCGAGTTCTTCACTAGCGTGAGAGCGCGGGCGCTCAGGTTCGAGCTCGAAGTCCCTGTCGAGGATCAGCATTGAGGATGGGAGGCGGATCCGATGCCTGATCTGAACTTTCAAGTCGAGGGCGCCGAGGTTGTGGCAAACGCGGCATCGCCACTGCTGGCTTTCAAACTTCGCCTCACCGACCGGAATCCCGAGCAGACGATTCACACCGTCGCGCTACGCTGCCAGATCCAACTTGAAGTGACCCGCCGCAAATACACCCCGAAGATCAGGTGCGCCTGCTCGATTTATTTGGCGAACCCAGTCGCTGGGGTCAGACGCTGCGCAATCTCTTGTGGACCCATGCGAATCTGATTGTCCCGGCGTTTACGGGAACCACGATGGTCGATCTTCCAGTCCCTTGCAGTTTCGACTTCAATGTGGCGGCGACCAAGTATTTCGACGGGTTGGCGGAAGGAGATGTCCCGCTCTGTTTGCAGTTCAGCGGCACTATTTTTTACGCCGCTCCCGAAGGGGGTTTACAGGTTGCGCCCATTTCCTGGGACAAAGAGACTCGTTTCAAACTACCGGTGCAGGTTTGGCGAGACATGATGGAGTCGTACTACCCCAACAGCGCCTGGTTGTGCCTGCACAAAGACGCCTTCGATCGCTTGTATCAGTACAAGGTCCGGCACGGCATTCCTACGTGGGAACAAGCGTTAGAGGATCTGCTTCCGATTGAAGAACCGGATGAGAGGGTCATGTGATGAACCTGGCAACGGTTGACCAGATCGCGAAGGCGATCCTTTACGAAGGGTACATGCTCTACCCTTATCGCCCGTCGTCCGTGAAAAACCAGCAGCGCTGGAATTTCGGGGTACTCTGCCCACGCTCCTACAGCGAACTGCATAATGGAACTGAAGCCTGGACGATGCGGACCGAATGCCTGATCGAATCCAACCCCATACGCAACTCGAAGTTCGAGTGCGCTTTTTGCAATTAGTGGCAAGAACAGTGGGAGAACTGACCACACCCCTGAGCGGCCTTCCATCGAGTGAGAGCCCGAAGTTTCATCTGGTCGAAAAGCTTTCCGTGAATGACAGGATCTACCAGCCTTGGCAGGAAGCGGTAGAGCGTGAAGTGATCCTGGGGATGTATGGCGCTTGCAGCCAGGCCGCCAAGCCGGTTACCACCAATTTCCACTATGCCGCGGAAATGAAGTTCGAATATCTGTGCGACAATGACCGAACGGTTGCGCGTGATTGTGCGCGAGCAGCGACCCCTAAGCGGAATGATCGAAGTCATCGGCGAGCCCGTGCAGGATGGCCTGTTCAAAGTCACCGTGCTGATTCGAAATACGACCGATTTCGACGTCACGAAAGAGACCGTCCGCGACGACGCTTTGCTGAGCGCATTAGTCTCGACCCATACGATTCTCGGCTGCAGGGAATGGCGGTTTCGTATCGCTTCTCGTCCCCCCGAACAATTACGCGAACTTGCAACGACTTGCAAAAACGCTGGAACCTGGCCCGTTTTGGTGGGCGACCAAGGGCAACGCGACACCCTGCTCTCCTCCCCGATCATCCTCTACGATTATCCGCAGATTGCGCGCGAAAGTGCCGGCGATTTGTTCGATGGCACCGAGATCGACGAGATCCTTTCCCTGCGCATCATGACTTTAACCGACGAAGAAAAACGCGAAATGAGCGAGTCAGACGAGCGTGCGCGAAAGATGCTGGAGCGCACTGAAACCATGCCGGTTGAACAACTGATGAAGTTGCACGGCGTCTTGCGCAGGCTGCGACCGCTCAACGGAGAGGGCCAATGAACGAGTGGGAATGGCAGCTTCTCGAAGAAAAAACCCCTCTGGATCGTGTCGTGATTGCCGGGATCGAGGTGAAGCCGGGCAGTCGGGTGCGGTTGCGTCCAGGCCAGTGTGGCGATGTCATGGATATAGCGCTAGCCGGACAAATGGCAACGATCGAATCGATCGAGCAGGACTACGAAGGCAAGCAGCATGTTTGCGTGGTTCTGGACAACGATCCGGGTAAGGATATGGGGATGCTTCGTCAGCCCGGACATCGTTTCTTCTTCAACGCCGACGAAGTCGAACCGCTGTCTCTCGAAGATTTTCCGCCGGTTGCGATTCCGCTGAAGCCAAGAGTTCTAGTCGCCGGCATCGGCAACATCTTTCTGGGTGACGATGGGTTCGGCGTCGAGGTGGTACGCCGATTGGCGAGCCTGAAGTTGCCGGAAAGCGTGCGCGTGATGGATTTCGGAATTCGAGGTTTCGATCTTGCTTACGCGCTGCAAGACGGCTATGAAACCACCATCCTGGTGGATGCATGTCCCCGCGGTGAAGTCCCGGGCACACTTTACGTAATCGAGCCCGAGCTGAAGATGCGCTCATGACGGAGAAGCCCCGCAAGCCACCATGGAAGGCACACGCATGAACCCGACGACGTCTTGCGGATGGCGCAAGCGATGAATATCCGACGTGAAGAATATTCTGCTGGTCGGCTGCGAGCCCGAAACGCTTGGCGGCGAAGAAGGTCAGATGGGATTGAGCGACCTGGTTGAGGCCGCCGTTGGATGAGGCCGTGAAACTGGTGGAATCCTTGATTGACAAAGATTCTGCGGGAGGAAGAGGAGAGCCTCAGACCCAGATATATCGTGAACTTAAAAGGAGAGCCATGGCAAAGGAAACGAATGGTAACGGAAGCATCAGCGACAAGGACACTCTGTTTATGCTGGGTGGCGTGGCGCTCATGGTTTTTGGCGCAGGCCTGATTCTTTCGAATCCGGGTCGCAAAACGCTATCTCGGCCAGTTGGGGGTCGGAGATTTGCCAGGCTGGCCTTGCCGGATCTGGACCGCTATTTGAAACTGCGAGCGATGTAGATGAGTGAGTCGTCGCGCATAGGCCGGTTATTCATGAGGGATGTATGTTTGTCATACGTGGAGTACCAGTCCCTGGCAGTCGCCGCAGACTGCGTTTCCTGATCGATGGCAAGAAAAGCAGATTCACGGCGAGCCTTTGCGACCGGCTTGCTTTCCGCCTTCGGCTCATAACCCGACTATTGCGATTCCTGATTTCGAGGGTGAAATTGTTCTGAATCCCTGAAGCCATCGAAAAAAGCTCAATGCGGTGGAATTCGCTCCCAGTCGCTGACTGCGGTGGACGACATCAGCGAAAAAGATCGCGCTGAGATCAACCGCACCATGCATGAGAGAAGTTCTCGAATCTGATGGCTCACCTAGAAATTATTTACGAATGTTCCAGTCTCGGCCGACCAGAAAACCGGCGAAGGCCAATATTGGGTAACCCTGGATGGAGAACTAACGCTGCACGGAGTGCAGCGCAACCAGGCCATCTCCGCGCGGACTCATGTGAGAGACGACATGCTGCGCGCCTCCGGAGATTTTTCTGTCTTCCAAAGCGATTACGAGATTAAACCGGTTTCCGCCGTCGGAGGAACTATCAAGCTGAAGGATGAGCTTAAGCTCTCTTTCGATATCATCGCGCGCAGGCAGAGATTAGAACGTCGAGGGCGAAGAAGGTGTGCAACCACGAAAGATCGCAGGTCATGACATTACCGAAGAGGATGTCACATGTGCTTAGCCATACCAGGAAAGATCGTCGAGATTTCTCCCGATAATCACGGATTCCGCGCTGGTGGACGTCGTCGGCGTCCGGCGCAAAATCGATCTCGGCCTGTTGCAGGATGACAAGCCGGTGCCCGGCGACTGGGTGCTGATCCATGTCGGTTTCGCCATGAGCAAGATCAGCGAACAGGATGCCGCTCGACCAGATGAACACGCTCGCGCTGCTGGGCGAAATCGACGGCGCCATGCAGGAAGTCCAGGGATACTGGGACTGGAGGACGTGAGATTGAAGTGACCCACGACCAGTTAGCCCAGCGTGTCAGGAGGAGCGATCGGCATGAGATTTGTGATGAGTTCCGCGAACCCGAACTGATTTCGAAGGCAGCCGAGGAAATTCGCCGTCTGGCCGGCACCGATCGCCACTACCGCATGATGGAAGTCTGCGGCGGCCACACGCACGCCATCTATCGCTTCGGCCTGAAAGACATTCTTCCGGAAAATATCGAATTGATCCATGGGCCGGGCTGCCCGGTCTGCGTGCTGCCCATGGGACGCATTGACGACGGCCTATCGATCGCGCAGAAGCCCGATGTTATCTTCGCCGCCTTCGGCGACATGATGCGCGTTCCCGGCACCCAGGGCAGCCCGCTTGAACACAAGGCGCGCGGCATGGATGTCCGCATCGTGTATTCGCCGTCCGATGCGCTTGAAGCTGGCCAGGCTGAATCCCGACAAGCACGTGATGTTCTTCGCCATCGGTTTTGAGACCACGGCGCCTTCGACTGCGCTGACCATGATGCGCGCCAAGACGCGAAGGCATTCGCAATTTCTCCGTGTTCTGCAACCATGTGACCATCATCCCCGCCATTCGGGCGATTCTCGATTCGCCTGACATGCGGCTCGATGCTTTCATTGGTCCGGGCCACGTTTCCACCGTGATCGGCTGCCGGCCTTACGAATGGATCGCTCAAAACGAACGCAAGCCGATCGTGGTCTCCGGCTTCGAGCCGCTGGACATGCTGCAATCGATTGTCATGCTGCTGCGGCAGTTGCGCGCGGGCGAAGCCAAGGTTGAAAATCAATACAAGCGCGTGGTTCCGTGGGAAGGCAATCGCGCCGCGCTTGCGCGCCATGGCCGAAGTCTTCCAGTTGCGGCCCTACTTTGAGTGGCGCGGCCTGGGATTTATCTCGCAATCGGCGCTGCGCTTGAATGACAAATACGCCGCATGGGACGCGGAACAGCGCTTTGAGGTTCCCGGCATCCGGGTGACCGATCCCAAGGCGGCGCAATGCGGAGAAGTGCTGAAAGGCGTGCTGAAGCCGCATCAGTGCAAACTTTTCGGACGGAGTGCACGCCGGAGCATCCTATCGGCGCGCTTATGGTGTCATCGGAAGGATCATGCGCCGCGTATCACAACTACGAACACCGCAAGACAGCGATGACCAGCCTGAGCTCGATCGCCTGAGCGTCGAGGCTCGTCGTTGAGGCCAAGCCCGTTCCGCGATCCGGTTCCGCGATCCGCAAATCGAGATGGCGCACGGAGCCGGAGGCAAAGCCAGCCGCAAGCTGGTCGAAGGTCTGTTCGCTCCGCTGCTTTTCGGCGCCGTCGCCGGGCCCCTTGGGCGATGCCGCTCACGTCGACATCGACGGAACCACCGTCGCCATCACGACCGACAGTTTTGTAGTCAAGCCGCTGACGTTTTCCCGGGGGCTCCATCGGAGAACTCGCAGTCAACGGCACGGTGAACGATCTTGCAGTTTCCGGCGCGCGGGCCGAGGCTCTGGTCGTCACCTACGTTCTCGAAGCTGGCCTTCCGACTTCGGTTCTCGAAGCTGAAGTTCGCGCCATGGCGAAGGCCGCGCGGGATGCGGGCGTCGCGCATCGTCGGCGGCGACACCAAAGTCGTCGAGCACGGCAAAGCCGACCGGATGTACATCACGACCACCGGCATCGGCCGCCTGCTTCCCGGCGTGAGCATTGATCCGCGATCGGTGCGGCTCGGGCGACAAGATTCTGCTCTCCGGGCCCATCGGCGATCACGGCATCACCATCCTGCTGGCGCGCGGCGAACTCGATCTCGAAGCCGACCTTCGCTCCGACACCCGCTCCGTGCTGCCGCTGGTCGAAGCTCTGATTCGAGCGGCGGGCCCGGGATCCGCTGGATGCGCGATCCGACTCGCGGCGGCGCGGCGACATCTCTGAACGAACTGGCGCGCGATTGCGGACTGGGCATGGTTCTTTTCGAAGATCAGATTCCGGTGCGCGATACGGTGCGCGGCGCTTGTGAATTGCTCGGGCCTCGATCCGCTGCACATTGCCAACGAAGGCCAGTTCCTGGCGTTGTTGCGCCCGAATACGCCGATGCCGCCCTCAATGCTCTGAGCCTGGCACCCGGCGGCGAGGAAGCGCAGGTCATCGGCGAAGTCCGCGAGCAGCCTGCGGGCACGGTGCTGGTGACCACCCGCTACGGCGGCAGCCGCATCGTCGATATGCTGGTCGGCGATCCGCTGCCGCGAATTTGTTGAGACCGCCAGATATGCGCAAACCGCATAAACTCGCGACCAGATCGAAGAGCGGCTGCTCGCAACGCAACCAGCTGTTCGAGGACTTTTTCTCGCGCGAAGCGCCGCGCCTGGCCGAAGCCTGCCGCGAGATGTCGGAACGCTTTCTGCGCGGCGGCCGGTTGCTGGCCTTTGGACGCGGACCCTACGCCACCGACGCGCAACATGTCTCGGTGGAATTCGTTCATCCGGTCATTGTGGGCAAGCGCGCGCTGCCGGCGCTGGATCTTTCCATTCTCTTTCGGCCCTGGCTCGAAGCCATCCTTCGGCCCGAAGACATCGTGATGGGATTTGGGCCGCCCGAAGGCGATCCCGAAGTCTGGGCCGCGCTGCAAGCAGCGCACGCGCGCGACGCCATGACCTTCGCGCTTGCCCGGCACGGAAGGCTCCTACGCGCTGGAGGCTGCGACCCAGGATCCGTTCATGCACCAGGAGATGATCGAAATTCTGTACCACACGCTGTGGGAAACGGTGCATGTGTTCTTCGAGCATCGCGAACTGGGCCACGACGTCGGAGACGTCGGATTTCTCTATCCGTTCCTTGGCCAGCGAGAAGCAAGGAGACGACCGATCTGGTCGGACGAAGTCGCCGCTCGATTCAGATGAAGGTGCAGGACGATGCCAGGCTGCGCGACGAGGTCGCGCGGGAAGAAGCCGAACAGATCGGCGCCACCGCGCTGGCCATTCACGAGCGCCTGCAGCGCGGCGGCAAGCTGATCATCTTCGGCAATGGCGGTTCGGCCACCGACGCCAACGATCTGGGCCATCGACTGCGTACTTCCGCCCGCCGGGTATCAATCCGATCCCCGCAGTTTCGCTTTCGCTGGAGCCCGCCAATATCACCGCGCTGGCCAACGACGTTGGAACCGAAGTGATCTTCCTGCGGCAGTTTATCGCGCAGGCCCGGCCCGAAGATGTCGCGGTCGGCATCTCCACCAGCGGCGGATCGCACAACATCATCATGGCGCTCGAAGAGGCGCGCAAACGCAAGCTGCTGACGGTGGCGCTGCTGGGCTATGACGGCGGCGAAATCGTGCGCGAGGCTTGGCCGACTTTCCCATCGTGGTCGCACTGCGATTACATCCCGCGCATCCAGGAAGTGCAGGCTTCGATCTATCACGTGATTCGCGAATCGTTGGAGGGCTTGAGCCGTGGCCAGGCTTGAACTTTTCGGAACCGCGCGCTGTCCGCACACGCAGGAGATGCGCGATTGGCTGGAGTGGAAGCGCAGCGACTTCGTCGAGTACGACGTGGAAGCCGATCCGGTCGCGCGCGGCCGCATGCGCGCAGTCGCCGGCGGCCAGCGCACCGTACCGATCCTGGTCGAAGACGGCAAAGTAGTTCAGGTCGGATGGCAGGGCCACGGTTGCGTCGATGGACTAGTCGGATTGACACGATGGCCAGCGCCTGTTCGATTCGGGTCCGCGGAGTGGTGCAGGGCGTGGGCTTTCGTCCGTTCGTCTACCGGCTGGCCCGCGCGAACACTCTGAGCGGCTGGGTGCTAAACGGCGAAGAGGGCGTCGAGATTCATCTGGAAGGCGCCGAGGCGGCTGGAAGCTTTGTCCACAGACTGAAAACCGCAGCCGCCGCCCGCCGCGAATATCGCCGAAATAGATGTCCACGCCGGCGCAACCGGTCGGCTTGCGCGGATTCACGCATCCGCGACAGCCAACGCGGCGAGCATCCCACGGTTCGAATTTCTCCGGACCTTGCCGGTTTGCGATGACTGCCTTAGAGAACTTTTCGATCCTGCTGACCGCGTTATCGGTATCCCTACATCAACTGCACGAACTGCGGGCCGCGCTACACCGTCGTGCGCGGCTCTGCCGTACGACCGGCCGAATACCACCATGAGAGCATTGGCCGCTGGATCGATTATTGCGCGCAGAATATCGCGATCCCGCGAACCGGCGCTTTCATGCACAGCCCGTGGCTTGTCCGGCCTGCGGCCCAGCTATTATTTGCAGCCAGACGGATCGACACTGCAAGTGAACTAGAAGCCGAGTATTCAGCGAAGCGGCGCGAGCTTCTAAGCGCAGGAAAAATCCTCGCGGTTAAAGGTCTGGGCGGATATCACCTGGCCTGCGATGCCCGAATGCCGCACGGCTGTGCGGCTTTGCGCGAGCGCAAGTTCCGGAAGGAAAAACCGTTTGCCTTGATGGCGAAGGATGTTGAGACCGCGCGCAGTCTGGTCGAACTTTCGCCCGAGGCCGAAGCGTTGCTGACTTCGACCGCCCGGCCCATTGTGCTCGCGCCTGCGCAAAATCGCAGCTCGCCGTGGCGTCGCTCCCGGACAATCACGAACTGGGCGTGATGCTGCCCTACACGCCATCTGCATCATCTGCTGTTTGCCGCGGGCGCTCCGGAAGTTCTGGTCATGACCAGCGCCAACCGTTCGAGCGAACCGATCGCCTATGAAGACGACGACGCGCTTGAGCGCCTTGCCGGGATCGCCGATGCATTTCTGATTGGAGAGCGGCCGATCGCGCGGCGCGTGGATGATTCTGTCGCGCGCGTCGGAGCGTTCGGCCCGGCCGTTCTGCGGCGCGCCCGCGGATATGCTCCGGGGGCCGTGGCCACGCTTCCCACGCACCGCCCGATTCTGGCTGTGGGCGCGGATCTGAAGAACACAATCACGCTGGTCGTCGAAGGCCAGGCTTTCGTCAGCCAGCACATCGGAGACCTGGACCACTACCAATCGTTCCGGGCCTTTCAAGAAACCATTTACGATCTGGTTTCGATGTACGAAGTCGATCGCGACGATCTGCTCGTGGTGCACGATCTGCATCCGCAATATGCATCGACCGCTCATGCGGAAGCTCTCGTCAGGTCTGAAGACGCTCGCCGTGCAGCATCATCGCGCGCACATCGCTTCGGTGCTGGCGGAGCGCGGCGAGTGGACCAAGCGCGTCATCGGCGTCAGCTTCGACGGCACCGGATACGGCGACGACGGAACATCTGGGGCGGCGAGTTTTTTGTCGGCAGCCTGAAGGAAGGATTCGAACGCGTTGCCCATCTGCGACGCGGCGGCTCTCGCAGGCGGCGACGCGGCGGCGGAATTCCCGGTCCAGGCTGCCGCCGGATTTCTGGCCCAACTCGACCATGCTCCCGATTTTACGCAACCTCCCTTTCATTTCCTGGCCGCTACCAGAGCGCGCTGGAATTGGTGCACAAGCAAGTTCGCACCTTCCTCACTACCTCCGTGGGACGGCTTTTCGACGCGGCCGCCGCGCTTCTCGGCTTTACACGCGAGATCAGTTTCGAAGGTCAGGCCGCGATGTGGCTGGAACAACTGGCTGCGCGGCGCCCACGGCGAGCCGTATCCATTTCCCTTTCGACGGCGAGGAACTCGATTTTCGTCCTTTGCTTCAGCTCGTCGTTGAAGACCGGCTCCGCGGCCGCGATAGACAATGAGATCGCGCGAGCTTTCCAACGGGGAATCGCACAGGGATTGCAACGTGCGCTGATTGAACATCTCCGCCAGCACCAATCAATCGGATACAGTCGTTCTTTCGGGCGGAGTTTTTCAGAACGAATTGCTGCTGGAGGATCTTGAAAATCTTTGTTGCGACGGCAACTCGTTTGAAATCTGGATGAACCATGCAGTTCCCCCGAACGACGGCGGCATCAGCCTGGGACAGGCAGCGCTGGCGGCGTTCGGCCAGTTCGATGCCATGCGGCAATCGAGCAAACATTCGCACGGAACAAGCTCATGCATGAGCTTTCCATCGCGATGAGCATCGTGGAACTCGCGCAGGAAGAGGCGAACGCCGTGGCGGCGCAATCAATGCTGTCCATTTGAAGCTGGGAGCGCTTGTCCGGCGTGGTGAAAGAGGCTTTGATGTCATCCTACGAAATGGCGTGCGAGGGACACGCCGCTGCGAGGGATCGCGGCTGGTGGTCGAGGAAGTCCCGGTCGTGGTTTTCTGTCCGAAGTGTCAAGCGCAGCGCAGGCTCTAAGTTCGGTGCAATGGTTCTGCTGCTCCGAGTGCGGGACGCCTACTTCGGAAATTGTGCAAGGAAAAGAACTGGAAGTGACTGCACTGGAGATAGAGTAATGAGTCCGAACCCCGTTTGGTCGAAGTTCGCAAGAATGTTCTGAAGCAGAACGACGTGGTCGCGCGCGCACTTCGCCAGCGCTTTCGTGCGGCGGGCGTATTCGTCGTCAGCCTGGTCTCCAGCCCCGGCTCGGGCAAGACTGCGTTTCTCGAGAAGACGCTCACCTTGCTTCGCCAGAACTATCGCGTGGCCGCGCTGGTCGGCGATCTGGCCACCGAAAATGATGCAGTGCGCCTGGCCCGCAGCCAGGCCCCGGTAAAGCAAATCACCACCGGAACGCTTTGCCATCTGGAAGCCGCCATGATTGCAGAGCGCGCTCGCAAGGACTGGGATCTCAGCCAGCTCGATTTTCTGTTCCTGGAAAATGTGGGCAACCTGGTCTGTCCTTCCTCCTATGACCTGGGCGAGGATCTGCGCCTGGTGCTCATTTCGGTCACCGAGGGAGAAGACAAGCCGCTGAAATATCCCACGATTTTCAACAGCGCTGATGTGGCTATTGTCACCAAGACCGACTTGGCCGAAGCGGTGGAATTCAACTGGGATGCGGCCTATGGCAACATTCAGGCTGTTCGGCCGGGTATGCGTGTTTTTAGGCTTTCTGCGAAGACCGGCGACAGGAATGGAAGAATATCTGGAATTCCTGGCCGCTCGGACCACAGATTACGCCAATCATGCCGAATGAACGACAATCGTGGTTTATGCCAAATTCGATCTGGCATCCTTGTTTTTGCAATGCATCCGCCGGACTTTATCGGCCTTAAGGGCTCTGAACTAAGTTAGGCTGCGCACTCTCTCTCATGGGCAAGGTGCTCCTGCAGCTCGCCAAGCCTTGACCTTTGCAGAAAAATCATCGTGCGACATCGGAATTGGAGTTCGGCCCTCCCCAGGATTCCAACCCCACATTACCAACTTATCCGCGGTTAGGTGTTCGACAAGTTGATCGACATTCCGATGCCTGTTCCGCTTTGGATCCTTGATTGACTGACAGAGCTCCCCATCGGTCAACCCTTGCCATATCATCGGAGTGCTCGCAGGCGGCAGACCCCAGTTCGGCGCACCCGGAGGCAGGTGGGCCCCCATCAGGTTATGGTCCTGATGACAGGTGCTACATTTTTCCGCCGTCACGCCGTGACCGTCTCGACCGCGCTGCACGTTCATGGTATGCGGATGTCCATCATCACCCTGCCGCGGAAAGTCGCCGCTAGAGTGGCAGTTCATGCATCTCGGATGGCGCAACACCGGAACGAAGGCCAAGAAAAGCGAGCTGTCGCTGCTGGACGCGCTCCCAGACAGCTCACCACGCTCGTTCTTCGAACTCGACGGCGGCTCGGCAGCTTCGATCGGATGCGAAAACGGGGAGGCTGCGCAAATCAGCAAAAATGCCGCTATGACCGCGGCAGAAAACAGTAGTTGTGCACGCATCACACTGCCTCCGTCAAGCGAATCGGCAGCCGCCGGATTCGCTTTCCAGTCACGGCGAACACCGCATTCGCAATCGCCGGGGCCGCACACGGCACGCCCGGTTCTCCGATTCCACCCGACTTTTCGTTGTTCTCAACGATGTAGGTTTCGATCTTCGGACATTCGTTCATACGCATGACGGGGAAGGTATGGAAATTCGTTTGCTGTAAACGCCCACTCTGGAACGTGAGCTCCTGGAAAAGTGCCGCCGAGGCTCCGAAGATCGCTCCTCCCTCAGTTTGCGCGGCGATAATGCCGGGGTTCACGTATTGGCCGCAATCAATCGCGCAGACCATGCGGTGTACCCTTACTTTGCCATCCGCGACAGACACTTCGGCAACATGGGCAGAGTAGCTTCCAAACGCAAAATGCACCGCAATTCCCCGCCCCATTCCTTTCGGCAAGGGCTTTCCCCATTCCGCTTTTTGCGCAGCCAAGTCCAGCACGCCAAGGTGCCGAGCCTGCTTCAACAGCAGATCGCGCCGGAAGTGGTAAGGATCTTTCTGTGCCAGCGTCGCAAGTTCGTCGATGAAGCACTCGGTGGCAAACGCGGTGTGAGAGTGGCCCACCGAACGCAGCCATTGCACGGGAACCTTAATTTTCGCGTTGTGGGATTCGACCGCCAGATTTGGGATCGCATAAGGCAGGTCGTCGACGCCCTCGACCGACGCGGGATCGTAGGCTTTTCCCTTAAGCATCATTGCCTCGAACGGCGTGCCCGCCATGATCGATTGGCCCACCAGACGCGACTTCCAGCTCACCGCATTCCCGTTCACATCGACTCCGCCTTCGATGGCATGCAGGAACGCCGGCCGATACCACCCGCCCTGCATATCGTCTTCGCGCGTCCAGATCACTTTGACTGGAACCTCCGCCGCTTTCGCGACGTGGACCGCCTCCACTACAAAATCCGATTGCGGATTGGCCCGGCGTCCGAAGCCTCCTCCCAGAATGTGGTGTGCAACTGCACCTTTTCATTCGGCAGTCCTGCGACCTTCGCCGCATTGGCCCGGTCGATCGTCTGGAACTGCGAGCCGGTCCAGACCTCACAGGAATCCTGCCGCAGATCCACGACGCAGTTCAAAGGCTCCATCATCAGGTGAGAGAGGTAAGGAACCTCATACACCGCGTGAATTGTCTTCACCGCCTTCGACAATGCACCATCGGCGTCGCCGTCATTACGCACGCTCGTACCTTGCGACTTCGCTTGGTCGCGAAACTGTTCCATCATCTCGGTTGTACTGAAGGCTCGCATGTCGCCTTCATCCCAATTCACTCGGATAGCATCTCTTGCCATCTTGGCTTGCCAAAACGTGTCCGCGATCACGGCGATTCCGGAAGGAACCGGTACGATCTTGCGCACTCCTGACATAGAGCGTGCTTTCGAATCGTCGAAGCTTTTGACCTGCGCTCCAAAGATCGGCGGACGAGCAACGACAGCCGTAAGCATCCCTGGCAATTTGACGTCGATGCCAAAAACGGCCTGTCCGTTTACCTTCTCAGGAGTATCGAGACGCTTGATAGGCTTGCCGATAAGCTTGAATGTCTTAGGATCTTTCAGTTGGACATGGGCGGGCGGAGATACCTTTGCTGCCGCGCCGGCTAGTTGCCCATACGTGAGTTTGCGGTTGGACTGGCTTAACACCGCCCCTGAGTCCGTGCGGCAAGCCGAAGGATCGACGTTCCACTGCTGCGCCGCAGCAACGATCAACATGGCTCGCGCCGCAGCACCGGCCTGACGAAACTGTTCCAGACCAGACCACACACTGGAGCTTCCTCCTGTCATC
Source organism: uncultured Acidobacteriaceae bacterium (assembly GCA_963708575.1). Taxonomy (GTDB): domain Bacteria; phylum Acidobacteriota; class Terriglobia; order Terriglobales; family Acidobacteriaceae; genus DASVWZ01. Next base: position 1,201,153 of record CAVPTB010000007.1, on the reverse strand, counting down.
TGCATGCCGAACACGGGGTGGTTATATTTTGGATCGACTGGGGCTGATTCAAAACCGACCTTGGCCCAGTCGGCATCCAGTTCTTCCGCCAGTAACATCGGCAACGAAGTGTAGACGCCCTGACCCATCTCCGAATGGTTAACGATCACCGTGACACGTTCGTCACTTCCGATTCGGACGAAAGCGTTCGGCATGAAACCCTCTGCCGACGCCTCCGCGGACGCGACTTTGCTCGCACCCGGTAGGCAAAAGCCAATCAACAGGCCACCACTAGCGGCAACGGAAACCTTCAGGAAATCGCGACGCTGGATTCCAGTGTTCATCGAGCACCTCCCTTCGCCGCCATTTCAGCAGCCCGGTGAATCGCCTTTCGAATACGGGGATAGGTTCCGCAGCGACAAATATTCCCGGTCATCGCCTGATCAATATCGTCATCCGTCGGCTGGGGATTTTCGCGCAGCAGCACGGCTGCGCTCATAAGTTGTCCGGACTGACAGTAGCCGCACTGCGGCACATCCTCCTCGATCCAGGCTCGTTGCAATGGATGACTTAAGTCCGGGGAGAGCCCTTCGATCGTCGTCACTGACTTGCCGGCCGCTCGCGATATTGGGGCAACGCAAGATCGCACTGCCTCCCCATCTATATGGATCGTACAGGCTCCGCATTGCGCCATGCCGCAGCCATACTTGGTGCCCGTGAATCCCAGGTTCTCGCGGATGACCCAGAGCAGTGGCGTGGAAGGATCCACATCGAGATCAAAATGCTTACCGTTGACGGAAATTGAGACCATGTCTTCTCTCCTCCGCGGAATTCGCCTCGAACTGTTCGGATGCGGTGGATTCTAACCGAAACCGTCTTTCCCTGCACGTCGTTTTAGCGGGCATGAGAGTCTCTGAACTCTCCATCAATCATGGAGCACGCTGACGAACATGGCACGCCACAATCCGCCTCTCGGTTCTCCGTTCCCTGATGAGAAGCAAAAAAGCTAAACTCATTTCATGCTGGTCCATCCATACCGTCTCTTTCCGCCTGATTCAGATGTCAGAGGGATAGCCAGAAGGTTGTTCGAGCAGGTGCAGACCCTACCGATCGTTAGCCCACATGGGCATACGCAGGCAGCGTGGTTTGCTAGCAACGAGCCGTTTTCCGATCCAGCACAGCTTTTTATCCAACCCGACCACTACGTTTTTCGAATGCTTTACAGCCAGGGAGTTTCGCTGGAGGATCTTGAGATCGGACACACGGAATTGAAAGATCCCAGGAACGTCTGGCGCATCTTCGCCAGCACATTATTATCTTTTCCGCGGAACGCCGACGCGCCTGTGGCTGGATTTTGCTTTCCAGGAACTCTTCGGACTGAAGCAGCGGCTATCGGAAGAAACCGCCGATCTTTACTTCGATACGATTTCCGAAAAGCTACGAACTCCGGAGTTCCTGCCGCGCGCGCTGTATGAACGTTTCAATTTGGAGGTGTTGGCGACCACTGATTCTCCGCTCGATTCTCTAGCCGAGCACAAGGCCATTCGCGAATCGAGCTGGAAGGCGAGGATTCTGCCAACCTTCCGCCCCGACCCGGTTGTCGATCCTGATTTTGCGGGCTTTGCCGAAATATTGCGAAACTCGGCGAGAAGACCGGGGAAGACACATCGACTTGGACTGGCTACTTGAAAGCGCTCCGAGCTAGACGCGATTACGGTTCCGCGAACTCGGGTGCACGGCGACCGATCATGGACATCCCACAGCGAGAACCGCGAATCTTTCCTAAAGCAGACGCGGCGGAACTTTTACCGCCGAGTCATTGCCGGTAAGACGGCGCCAGCAACAGGAACTCTTCCGTCGCGCAGATGCTAACAGAAATGGCACGGATGAGCCTGGAAGACGGGCTGGTGATGCAGATTCATCCCGGCAGCGCGCGCAACCACAATCGCAAACTCTATGAGCGATATGGCCGCGATGTGGGTGCAGACATTCCAACTGCCGACAAATTATGTGGATGCGCTGCGCCCTCTGCTCGATCAGTTTGGCAATGAGCCCGATCTGACGATTATTCTTTTTACCCTGGACGAATCTACCTACAGCCGGGAACTTGCGCCTCTGGCGGGACACTATCCGTGTTTAAGGCTGGGGCCACCGTGGTGGTTTCATGATAGTCCCGAGGGAATGATGCGCTTTCGCGAGCACGTTACAGAGACGGCGGGGTTTTACAACACCGTAGGTTTTAACGATGATACGCGGGCGTTTCTCTCCATTCCCGGCGCGACACGATATGGCGCGGAGAATAGACTGCGCGTTCCTGGCGAAACTGGTCGCCGATCATCGACTGGAAGAAGATGAAGCTGTCGAAGTGGCGCAGGATCTCGCTTACCGGTTAGTGAAAAAGGCTTATCGTTTGTAGGAGCCGCATGGCTGACAAAGGGGCCGTCGAAAGGGTATCGCAAGCAGGCTCATCACCCGAGCCATCTTCCAGCGCTCGTCTCGGACGCGTGCGCTGGACCGTTTGCGCCATGCTGTTCGTCGCCACTTCCATCAACTATATGGATCGCCAGGTGATCGCGATCCTGAAGCCAACGCTCGAACACAGCATCGGCATGACGGAGGTCAGCTATGGCTACATTGTGGATGCGTTCCAGATCGCCTATGCCATTGGTCTACTCGCGGCTGGCCGGCTGATCGACAAATTAGGCACGCGGATCGGCTACATGTTGGTGATGGCAGTCTGGAGCGTCTCAGCAATGGGGCATGCGCTGGCCAGTACTGTGCTGGAATTCGGCTTTGCGCGATTCTTCCTTGGACTCGGCGAAAGTGGCAACTTCCCTGCCGCGATCAAGACCGTCGCGGAATGGTTTCCGCAAAATGAACGCTCGCTGGCTACGGGCATCTTTAACTCGGGAGCAAACGTTGGAGCAATTCTGGCTCCGGCCATCGTGCCCTGGGTAACCCTGCGCTGGGGTTGGCATGCAGCGTTTCTGACGACCGGCATTTTTAGTGTGCTCTGGATTTTGTGGTGGTTCCGCTATTACCGCAAACCCGCAGACCATGCCTCTCTTACCGGTGAGGAGTTGCGACACATCTATTCGGAGGCGGCTGCTGACGTTGGTCCTTCCGTTCCCTGGCGGCGACTATTGAGATGTCGACAAACCTGGGGCTTTTCAATCGCGAAATTTCTCACCGATCCGATCTGGTATTTCTATTTGTTCTGGCTGCCATCGTACTTCAGCGCGAAATTCAATCTGAATCTTGCGCATCTCGGACTGCCACTTATCATTGTTTATAACGTGTCGGCGATTGGCAGTATCGGCGGAGGCTGGTTGCCAGCGCCTTTCCGTCGCCTGGGACTCTCGCCCAACTACGCACGCCTTGCGGCAATGCTTTTTTGCGCTTGTTTGGTGGTACCTATCTACACAGCGTCTGCCGCGAAGTCGGAGTGGACCGCAATCGCATTGATCAGCATTGCCGCTGGAGCGCATCAAGGTTGGTCTGCGAATCTCTTTACCACATCTTCGGATATGTTTCCGCGCCGCGCGGTGGGCTCGGTGGTCGGAATCGGCGGTATGTTGGGATCGGTAGGCAGCGCGCTCTTTGCTTTCTTCGCCGGACACATTCTGCAGCTTACGCACAGCTATACCAGCCTGTTCGGCATCGCGGCCAGTGCTTATCTGTTGGCCTTGATTAGTCTTGTGGCTGCTCGCGCCCGGACTAAAGAAGGTAGGAAGTCTCAATATTGGCCTATTGAACTTTTTTTTTTTTTTTTTTTTTTTTTTTTTTTTTTTTTTTTTTTTTTTTTTTTTTTTTATATTTTCAGCCTCAAGAACAGAGCCGCCTTCTTAATCGGAGGTACCTCCGGATTGGCCGCGTGCTAAGTCTGGGCCTGGCGGATGCCGGAGCAAACGTCGTCGCTTCCGCACGCCGCCGCGAACAGGTTAATGAAACCGCAAGCTGAGATCGAGCGACGCGGCCGTAAGACGCTGCGCGCGTGCTCCGATGTTCGCGATCGTGCTTCGCTGGAAGAGCTGCTTGCCGCATCAATTCAGCACTTCAGGAAGGTCGATATCCTTATTAATTGCGCGGGGATGATCAAGCGGACGGCGACTCTTGCCATGCGGGAAGAAGAGTGGTGCGATATCTCAGATACCAACCTGACCGGAACTTTTCGCGCTTGCCAAATATTCGTCCGTAGCATGATCGAACGCGACTACGGGCGGATGAATCAACATTGCCTCGCTCAACAGTTTCGTGGCATTGAATGAAGTGGCTGCTTATGCGGCGAGCAAGGCAGGCGTGGTTTCGTTGACGCGTTCTCTGGCAGTGGAGTGGTCGAAGCGGGGGGTAACGGTGAATGCGATCGCACCGGGCGTATTCCACACGGAGATGAATGCCAAACTGCTCGACAACACGCCGCGCGGACACGAGTTGCTGCTACGAACCCCGATGGGACGATTCGGCAAGAATGAAGAACTCGTTGGAGCCGCGGTGTACCTGGCTTCAGATGCAGCATCGTTTGTCACCGGGGAGACGCTGGTAGTAGACGGAGGATTTCTGGCGAGCGGCGTCAACCAATGAATAAATTAAAAAAAAAAATAATAAATTAATATATATGTAACGTAGCGTTTCAGAGTGACAACGCAAATGCAAATCAAATGCGTGGACCGCAACTGAGTTCTAATATTCGATAGCTGGAGGAAAGTGCATGGAGTATACGCGGCGCAGAGTGCTGGCGGGTCTGGGTCTGGCGGGACTTGGTGCGATGATGCCACCGATGTGAAGAAGGCAGCAGCGGCACCGCCTTATGGAAAAGCCGTAAAAGGTAACGGCAAGTGCCCGTTCCGGCTGGCGGTGATCAATGATGAGATCACGCAGGACTTCGAAAAGGCCTGCCAGATTGTCGCGGGCGACTTTGGGCTGCACTGGATCGAGCTGCGCTCGATGTGGAACAAGAACGTGACCGAACTCAACGCCAAAGAAGTCGAGGACGCGCAGGAAGATTCTCGACGAACACAAACTGCGCGTGACCGATATCGCGAGCCCGCTTTTCAAGACCGACTGGCCGGGCGCTCCGCGATCGTCGCAGAGCGAAACGCGCGACCAGTTTCATGCGGACTTCGACGCCAACGCGCAGGACAAGCTGCTGGAGCGACTGCATCGTCGCTTGCAAGGCTTTCAACACCGACCGCATTCGCTGCTTCGATTACTGGCGGCTGGATGATCAGAAGCCGTACCGCGCGGCGATCAACGCCAAACTGCAGCAGGCTGCGGAACGCTGCGCCAAAGATAATGTGATTCTGCTGCTCGAGAATGAAATGTCCTGCAACACGGCGACGGGCGAGGAGGCCGCTGCCGTGCTGAAGGCGATCCCGAACAAGAACTTCATGCTGAACTGGGATCCGGGAAATGCGGCCGCTCTGGGCAGCACGCCTTATCCGATGGCTACGATCTTTGCCGAAAGAACGCATCGGGCACTGCCACTGCAAGGACGTGGTGCGCAAGCCGGATCACAAGTACGATTGGGCGCCGGTGGGCGGCGGCGTTGTGGACTGGGTCGGGCAACTGAGGCGTTGCAGCGCGATGGTTTCCACTACGGGCTGAGCCTGGAGACTCACTGGCGCGGCGCGGGAACGCCTGAAGCTTCCACGCGCATCAGCATGGACGGGTTGAAGAAGACGCTGACGAAGGCTGGGATCTCCTGCTGATCAAGTATTGTGTCAGCAAGCTATTGCGCAGAACGATTGTCAATTGAAGGAGGAATGATGGTTACTCGACGTGAATTTCTCGATGCGCTGGCAGTCGGCGCGGCGGGGCTGGCCGTGGCAACGACGGCGAAGAGCTATGCTCAGATTCTCGGCTCGAATGATCGCCTGAACTTTGCGGTGATCGGCCTGAACAGCCGCGGCTATGCGCATCTCTCCTCGCTGAAGGCGAACAAGAACGCCGCGCGCATCTCCCATGTCTGCGATGTGGACAGCAACATTCTCGAAAGTTTGCGGCGACACACGCAGCAGGAAATGGGCGAGGCTCCGGCGACTGAAAAAGACTTTCGCAAGATTCTCGAGCTGAAAGATGTCGACGCAATCACGATTGCGACTCCCGACCACTGGCACACGCCGATGGCCATCGCCGGGCTGCAGGCGGGCAAGCATGTGTATGTGGAGAAGCCGTGCAGCCACAATCCAGCCGAAGGCGCGCTGCTCGTCGAGGCGCAGAAAAAGTACGGCAAGCTGGTGCAGATGGGCACGCAGCAACGCTCCTCGCCGCACACGATCGAGATCGTCGAGAAGATCCACGACGGCTGATCGGGCGGGCCTATTTCGCGAAAGCCTGGTACGTCAACACGCGCAAGTCGATTGGCATCGGCAAGGAAGTCCCGGTGCCGGCGCAACTGGATTGGGATCTGTGGCAGGGTCCGGCGCCGCGGCAGGCCTTATAAGGACAATGTCCATCCATACAACTGGCACTGGTTCAGGATCTGGGGCACCGGCGAAACGCTCAACAACGGCACGCATGAGGTCGATGTCTGCCGGTGGGCGCTGGGCGTCGATTATCCCAAGCGCGTGACGGCGTCGGGCGGGCGCTATCAGTTCAAAGACGACTGGCAGTTCTACGACACGCTGGTGACCAGCTTCGATACGACGACAAGATGATTTCGTGGGAAGGCAAGAGCTGCCAGGGAATGAAGTACTACGGCCGCGATCGCGGTTCGACGATCATGGGGACGAACTGGCACGGTGCTCGTCGATCGCGACGGGTATGAGATCTACGACCTGCAAGGGAAAAAGACCAGCGAGTTCAAGAGCCGGCAGCGAAGACTTCGATCAGCTGATCTGGTCGGCCGCGATTCCATGACAGATGCGCATTTTGCGAACTTCATCGCGGCAATTCAGAAAGGCGAGAAGCTGAACGCTCCGTATCGCGGTCGGCAATGTCGCGGTGACCATGCTCCAGCTTTCGAACATTGCGTGGGAGGTAAAACGCGAACTGCATCTCGACACGAAGGACGGAAAATTCAGAACGATGCGGAAGCGATGAAGATGTGGGCGCGCGAATACGAAAATGGCTGGGCGCCGCATGTCTAAAGCCGAATGTATCCGTCGTCGCCGTGGATTTCGTTCGCAACGGCGCATTGGGAGCAGCTGCGCTGGCTGTTCCTGGCGCGGCTACCGGCATCGGCTCAGACTACGTCGGCTTTGGATGAATTTCCGATCCGCTTGGGGCTCGCAAGCTACACCTTCAGGAATTTCACGCGTGCGCAGATGATCGGCTTCATGAAGCAGCTCAATGTGTCAGACCTGAATGCGAAGGATGTGAAAGATCATCTCCCGATGGATCCGAAGGAAGAGCCGGCTGCACTTGCCGATTATGCCGCGGCCGGGATCAAGTTGCATGCCGCGGGCGCCATCTACTTTCCCAAAGACGAAGACGACGATATCCGCAGCAAGTTCGAATATTGCAAGCGGGCCGGCATCAAGGTCATCGTTGCCGGCGATCCACGCCTGAAACTCTTCCGCGCATTGAGAAGTTCGTGAAGGAATACGATATCCGCTTGGCAATCCACAATCACGGGCCCGAAGACAAGATCTGGCATTCGCCGCTCGACGTGTTGAAGGCGGTGAAGAGCATGGATCCGCGGATTGGCTGCTGCATCGACGTGGGTCATGCCGCGCGGGCTGGAACTGATGTCGTGCAGGCGATCCACGAGATCGGTCCGCGACTGTTCAATGTACACATGAAGGACCTCACGGACTTGACGAGCAAAGAGAGCCAGGTCGCGGTGGGAGAAGGCACGTTACCGGTACGCGGGATGTTCGAGGCTCTGATCGCAACCAAGTACGAAGGCTTCGTGGATCTCGAGTACGAGATTCATGCGGACGATCCGATGCCGGGAGTGATCAGCAGCTTTGCGTACATGCGGGGCGTGCTTGCGGGAATGGGCGTGGCAGTTCCCCCGTTGAGCTGATGTACTCTATCTCTTTCCGCGGGTCGGGGCTCAGTGCTGCTCGAATAGCTCAGTTCGCTCAACCCGCTCGCCCTTGAACACGACCATCGAAATTCTTTCTGTGGCCGTGATGTCGTCGAGCGGATTACCATCCACCAACAGAAGATCTGCGTCGGCGCCGGGTTTGATGAGGCCGATACGATTTTTTGAGCGCAGCAGCCGCGCCGCGTTCGAGGTCGCCGCTTGTAAAGCGACGGTTGCGGGGATGCCTGCCTTCACCCAGAGTTCCAATTCGTGCTGCACCGTTGGCCCATGAATCACGAGAACGTTGCCGGCGTCGCTGCCGGTGACGAGTTGAACTCCGTGAGCCTGGGCGCGCTTCAGGTTATCGATAGCGACTGCCATGTCCATGGGATATAGGGCGAAACCTTTGCGCATCTTTTCGCCTTCAGCTGAGGTCAGTGCTTCTTCCGTTCCCTGCAAGAGTTCCGGCCTTCAATCACTTGCTGGACCAGGGAGCGCTTTAACAAATCCGTTTTTCCTTCGCCAAACTCTTTGAAGGCCTCGCCCACGCTCAGCGTTGGGTCGTAGAAGGTTCCCTGCCGTGCCATCTGTTCGAAGAGAGAGTCGGGGATCTTCTCGCGGAAAGACCCGTGCTCGATCGACTTTGCCTGCGCCTGCACAGCATCGGCCACGTCGCGGTCGTCTCCGGTGTGAACCGCCAGCGGAAGCGAATCCGCCAGCGTCTGTTGCGCGACGGCGGTAAATAAAGCGCTATCCAGCCGGTTAAAAACATGCCCGCCCGCGCCAGATTCCAGGATCGCTTTAATGCAATCCACTCCTTGTTTCTTTAAATCATTTACCTGCTGCCTGGCCTCATCCGCGGAAGTTGGGATGCGAGTGAATTGCGCTTCCAGATTCGCGCGCATGTTCTGCGGCACATCCTTGAAATATTCCGTGCCGTGGCCTCCGGCCGCGGTAAAGAGGGGACCACAGGTTTCGAAGTCGGAGCCGAGGATCTCGCCGCTGGCCACTAACGAACGAACCTTCAGCGCCGCGTCCAACGAGTCGCCGACACTTCGGACGGTAGTCACCCCGCTGTACAAATACGCCGCCAGATTGCGCCGCATGGCTTTCTCGCCATCATATTTGCTCATGTCGGCATAGACGCCGCCCGGTCCACCGAGATGAACATGCACGTCGATCAAGCCGGGCAGAATGGTTTTGCCGGCGGCCTCAACGGTTTCCGCCTTCAACGTTTTCGGGTCGGGACCAGCGCCGTCATAGATTTCGGCAATCTTTCCGCCGCGAACCAGAACCGCACCAGTCTCGATGACTTTCCCGTCGCCGATAAAAATGCGCGCGCCCCGGATCAGAAACGTATCGCCGCGAGCCAGTTGGCGATTGAGGATTTTCGTTTGTGCGATGCCGGTCCCGGCGTGCATCTGCCAAAAGCCCAGCAACAGGAACGGCATCAATACCGCGGCGAGCCACAGCTTCGCAGCGGGACGAATCTTCTCCTCTTTTTCCCAGCGAAACAATTTGTAGGAGATAAACAGCCCCACGAATGCAGTCAGCAGCAACGCCAACGCAGGCTGGATGTTCTCCGCCAGTCCCTGGTCCTGGAACAGCATGGCCTGAATCCCGGTGACCATGTACTTCGCGGGCACGAACTGGGTGATGACCAGCAGCCAGTGCGGAAACATGGTCAGGGGAAAAGTTGCGCCGCTTAGGAACAGCATGGGGAGATAGATCAACTGGATAATCAGTTGGCTCTCCTGCATGGAGTTCACCACCGACGCGAGAATCAGTCCGATGGAACGAAACGCCGCCACGGCCAAGGTGGCGAAGATGAGAATCGAAAACAACGAGTGCGGCCACGGCATGCCGTATAAATAGTGCGCCAAGGTCAGGATCAGCAGCACGTTGGGCATGTAAAGAATCCAACCAGTTACAACCGACGCTATGAGCAAAGGCGCTGGCGTGATCGGAGTGACTTTATACCGCCGCAGAATATTCGCTTCGCGCTCCTGCACGGCACGAATACCGGCTCCGAAAAGGCCATTGCCCAGGATGCCGATGATCAGCACCATGGAAATCACCATGGTCATGGCCGCGCCACGCTCGGCGTGCATGGCTTGGCCGAATATGAAGAAAAAGACGTCAGCGGAAAAAGATAGTTGAAAAATATGACGGACCGGTTCCGCAGGGCCAGCTTCAGGTCAAGCGCGATGAGTGCTTTGTAAGCTTTCATTTTTTCGCGCAGGCTCTTCCCGGTAAGTTCGATAAATACATCTTCCAGGCTCGGCTGCTTCAGGCTGACGTCGGTGAGTTCGAGCCCTTGCTGATCGATCCACTTCACCAGATCGACCAGTGTCGCCGCGGGACGGCGTGAATTCACCGTCAATGTGCGGCCGTTGCTATCCAACGTACTTTGTATCGCCTCCGCCCACGCCGGACGCTCCGCGGGAAGGGCCGTCGCGCAGGTCACCACTATGCTCGACGCGTTACGACTCTGCTGCTGCAACTTGGCCGGAGTGTCGAGCGCGATGATGCGGCCTTCGTCCACGATCGCGACCCGATCGCAGAGGCGCTCCGCCTCCTCGATATAGTGGGTGGTCATCAGGATGGTGCGATGCTCCCCCTTCAGCTCTTCCAGCAGGTTGTGGATTTCGGCCCGGACTTGGGGATCGAGCCCGGTCGTGGGTTCATCGAGAAAAACCAATTGCGGATCGTTCACCAGCGCAAGAGCAAGGGCGAGTCGCTGTTTCTGGCCACCCGAAAGAGTGCTGTAGAAAGCATCCCGCTTCTCTTCCAATTGAAGCCGCTTCAGCAGCTTATCCAGATCGACATTTCGGGTGTAAAAAGCGGCGAACACCTGCATCGCCTCATGGACGCGGATCTTTTCTGGTAGATTCGTGGCCTGCAGGCAAACGCCGATGCGATCCTTGAACTGCTGACGCTGTCGGTCTGGATCGAAACCAAGCACCATGACCTGTCCTCCGCTGCGAGCCCGCAAGCCTTCCAGAATCTCAACCGTAGTGGTTTTGCCGGCGCCGTTTGGTCCGAGCAAACCGAACACTTCCCCCGGTTGGATCTCAAAGTCGATGCCTTTGACGGCTTGAACGTCGCCGTATGACTTCTTCAGACCATGGACCGAGATCGCTGGCGAATTGGAGTTCATTGCAGGAAAAACAGGCTACCGGAGAAAACGACGTGAGTCAAAATCGCGGTTCGGCGTCCGGAGGCGGAGTTGCGGACCGCTCTCGGAGTCGCCACCAAGACATAGTGAACCGACCGTAACAATCGTTCGAACCATGCCCTGGGATGAAGTTCCTCTACGGGCGTTCTGGGACGGCCATGGCGGTCACTGATTTCAATTCCGCCAATGCAGCCTGACACTTGGCTAGCTTCTGGGCGACCTGCGCACTTGCCTCGTCACCGCCAAGCGGATCGACCGCACCATGGTCAGGCTCCTGCTGCCAGGCATTCAAGCTCTTCGAGTACCACGATTCGGCTTCACGCAGATGTTTGGCTTTCTCGCTTGATCGGGCGTCTTTTTCGCTGAGCGTAGCGTATGCCGTTCCCATCACTGAATACGATCCCGCCAAGCCTGCGATGGCGTAGCGATTTCTTACTCCGACGCCTTCAAAAACGGTCACGGCTTTCTTTATGTGTGGCAACGCTTGTTGGATTTTTCCCGCAAGGATAAGCTCCTGGCCAAGCGCAGCCTCGACGCAGCCAAAATTGTCCTTAGCCAAGGCGTTCGTCGGATCGGCCGTCATCAACTCATCAAAAATCTGGGCCGCTTTGCGGTTGTAATCCAGCGCCTCGTCAAGATCTCCATGTTTCTCTAGCTCAGGAGCAAGCAGGCTGTATGACTCGCCTAGATACTCACGAAAAGTTGCATTGGATGGGTCAGCTGCGGATGCCTCCTCCGCGATATGTACACCGTTTCTTAAAGTCTGCAGACCTTGATCAAGATTGCCTGTGCGATAGAGCATCAGGCCTAAACCTATGTAGTCGGCTCCCAGATGGTAGTGGGTTAACGGGGTCGCGTGGACATCGGCGGCAAAGCGCTCTCGAATCGAAGCGGCTTGGCGATAGTTTTCCAGCGCATGAGTGTAATCGCCCGCTTGCCTTTGAACGCTGGCTGTCTGCCAGTAAAAACCCGCCAGCCAGTCCTGATACTTGGTCCCGCTGTGCGCTGCCACGAACTGCTGCGCCAAGGGCAAAGCCTTTTGCAAATCGTCGAGAGCGCCTGCATAGTCTCCCGAATCCTGTAGCGCAAAACTCACGCGGAAGTAGTCGCTCAGCAGATCGCCCAGAATTTGTTCGTCGTTGGGACTGGCCGCAGCCGATGCCTCGCGGATGGCAATCGCTTTCTTGTAGCTCTGGAGCGCTCCGGAGAAATCGCCTAGGTTGGCAGCGCCGCTGTATCCTAGTACGTCGCCCAATCGGTCATACGCCGAGGCCAATTCTCTCTGCAGCGCAAGATCACCACTTGCCTCCTGCGACAAGCTGTCGAGGTACTCCAAAGCCCGGCTGACGAGGAGTTTCCTGGCAGGCATCGTGCCCGGCAGGTCGCGAATAGAATCGTGCAGTTCGAAGATCAGGGAATTTGCCAGCTTGCGCACGTCGTTGAATCGTCGTTCTGCCCGTGCCCGTTGCAGGCGCGCAACGCGAGCTTCGTGCATCGTAATAGCGAGTCCGCCCAATAATGCCGAGGCCATGACAACGGACGCCACCACTCCGGCCTTGTGCCGGCTTACGAATTTCGTGGTGCGATAATGTAAAGTGTCTTTGCGGGCTACCACCGGTAAATCCTCAAGGTGCCGGCGGACGTCCTCCCTGAGCTGTTCCACCGATGGATATCGGCGAGAGGGTTCCTTCCGCAGCGCCATGAGAACAATATTGTCGAGATCGCCACGTAACCGTTTGCGATGTCTTTCAGGAGTACTCTGCCGATCGGAACTAACTCCCATGCTGCCCGTCTTCGACGCTGAATTTCCGGGGGCCTTGGTTTCGTGAATTGTCAGACTCGGTCTCTGTGGCTCAGTATCACAGACGGCTCGAGCAATCTCTTGCGTATTGGAACCACTCTGGTAAGGGCTACGCCCGGTCAGCAACTCGTACAGAACGACTCCTAGAGAATAGACATCGCTCGCGGTGGTCATGGCCTGACCCTTGACTTGCTCCGGGCTGGCATAGCTTGGAGTCATGATGCGAAAGACCGTGAGGGTCGCGTCTCCCTCCTCAGGCAAAGCATCGAAGTTAAGGATTTTTGCAATGCCGAAGTCGAGCAGTTTCGGCGTGCCGTCAGATGTCACCAGAACATTGCTAGGCTTGATATCGCGATGAATGATGAGTTGCTGATGGGCGTATTGCACCGCCGTGCATACCTTACAAAAGAGTTCTAACCGTTCCGTGATGGAAAGCTTCTGACGATCGCAATACTGGCAAATTGGCTGGCCCTCAACGAACTCCATTACAAAATAAGGCGCTTGGTCCTGAGTCGTGCCGCTATCGAGCAGTCTCGCAATATTAGGGTGATCAAGACTGGCAACCAACTTCGCTTCGCGGAGAAAGCGCGCCGTCGCGTATTCGCTTCGCGAAAGTTCAGGCGTGATGAGTTTAATGGCAACCTTCCGGCTGAAACGGATGTCTTCCGCCATCACCACTACGCCCATCCCGCCGCGGCCTATCTCCCGAATGATTCGGTAAGGCCCCAGCAGCGATCCTACTGGCGGAAGCATAGCTAGCGGACTCAAATTCATCAGTTGCGGGACCGCAACATTCAGGAACTCGCTCCCCGCCTTTTCGTGATACGTAATCAGGGATTCGACCTCCGCGCGGAGATCGACATCAGAGCCACACTTCCCCTCCAGATAAGTGGTTCGCTGCTCATCGGGCAGCGCAATCGCCGCCTCGAGGACCTCCTTGATCTGCTCCCACCGTTGTGAACTCGTCATGGATCGCTCCGCGAAATCTCCCGGTATAACCATGCCCGCGCGGCAGTCCAGTCACGCTGCACAGTGGCAGAACCTATGTTCAACGCAAGCGACGTTTCTTCAATTGAGAGGCCGCTGAAGAATCGAAGTTCCACGATCCGGCATTGGCGTTCATCGAACTGAGCCAGCCTTTGCAAGGCGTCGTCGAGCGCGACGAGATCAAAGTCGATCTTTTCGGGCAGATCTGCGGCATTCTCTAAGGAAAGCTTCCATGCGCCACCGCCTCTCTTCCCCGCACGATGGCTGCGAGCGTAATCAACCAGGATCTGCCGCATCAATTGCGCTGCTACCGCAAAGAAATGAGCACGATTTTCGTACTCCGGGGCTTCTTGCCCCACCAGGCGGAAGTAAGCCTCATGAACTAGGGCAGCACTCTGGAGGGTGTGATCCGGACGTTCATTTCGCAATTGCCGATGGGCAACACGGCGCAACTCATCGTAGACCACCGGCAATAGAAGATCGAGAGCCTCGCGGTCCCCGTTCCGCCAGCCGTGCAGCCAGTCCGTGACCGGTCGCGGCGCCCCATCCCGCACAATGACTACTCCCCGAGCTGGGAGCCTCCTGATTAGTTCGGCAGGTTATCCGGTTCCGGATCACTCGTCAATGTATTTGGCCGTTTGGGCCCGGTCTGGGGACTTTCGTACCAGGTCCAGGTTCTCTGAAAAGAATCTTCCGACCAATGATCAAATTCGCCTCCCGTTTTCGCTTCTACAGATAGAACTCGCCTGGGATACGGCCAAGACGGTCAGATTCGGGTCACAACCAGGGGCAAGTCAGAACAGCCTTGAAGGCGTGACTGGCGAACAACTCACACCAAGCAAAGGGGATATCCCATGCAGAGAAATCAGGAAACTAGGTTCTTGGCGGTTCTTTCAGCGGTTCTTATCCTGGGGTTCGGCCTCGTTGCAGCGCAAGCTCAGACATATACTGATCTCTACAATTTTGGCGATGCTTCGGGTGACCCGCTGAACCCCGCATATTCCGGACTTGTGGCGCAGGGTCGTGACGGCAACCTCTACAGTACGACCCCGGCGGGCGGAAGCAGCGGTTTTGGTACCGTCTTCAAGATCACTGCCGCGGGAACTGTCTCCGTCCTCTACAACTTCGATGGGACGCACGGCAAAGTTCCTTATGGTGGCCTGACGCTGGGCACCGACGGAAATTTCTACGGCACGACTTCGGCGGGCGGTTCTGGCAATTTGGGCGTCGTGTTCCAGATCACACCGGCAGGCGCCTTGACTGTTCTCCACACCTTTGTTTCCGGGGACGGATATTCTCCCTATGCTCCTCCGATTCAAGCGGCTGACGGAAACTTCTATGGAACCACCGTTTATGGTGGCGCATCCGCATATGGCACGGTATACAAAATGACCCCGTCAGGAACGCTGACGGTCTTACACTCGTTTGATTTGACCAACGGTAGAGACCCTTACGGGCCCTTAGTTCAAGGGAACGATGGAAACTTTTACGGGACCGCATACTCTGGCCTCGGTGGAAATGCTTACGGCATGGTCTTCAAGGTCACCGGCAAAGGAGCGTTTACCATTCTTCATGCCTTCACTCTGACGGATGGAGGAAATCCGATCGCCGGTTTAGTTCTCGGCAAGGACGGCAACTTCTACGGCACGACTTTCAATGGGGGTTCATTGGGGTACGGCGTGGTGTTTAAGATCACCCCGAAGGGGGTGCTGACAGTTCTGCACTCCTTCACGCCCGCGTCGGATGGAGGGTCTCCTCAGGGAGGACTGGTGCAGGCGTCCGATGGTAACTATTATGGTGTTGGCAATTTGGGCGGCTCGCACAATCAGGGAACCATTTTTCGCATCTCGCCAAGCGGCGCGTTTTCGGTACGCTACAACTTCGACGGCACCACCGGCGGCGCTCCGATGGTGACCTTGCCACAACACACCACCGGCATCCTCTATGGGGACACCAACACGGGTGGCACCCACAACAAAGGAGCGTTCTACGGTCTAAAAGCCAATTTGTCGCCATACGCGGCGCTGCTCCCGACCTCAGGCAAAGTCGGTAAATCGATTGGCATTCTTGGTCAGGGCTTTAACGGCACCACTGGAGTTTCTTTCAACGGCACCGCTGCCAAATTCAAGATCTCGTCGGACACCTTCCTGACCGCTACTATTCCAGCGGGTGCGACAACCGGCATCGTGACAGTTGCGATTTCGAGCGGGAATTTGAAGAGTAAGCAGACCTTCCGGGTTATCCCGGTGATTAAGGTATTCACGCCGACCAGCGGCCCCGTGGGAACGCCTGTGAAGATCACTGGAGTCAGCCTCACGCAAGCCACCAAGGTCACCTTTGCTGGCGTCGCTTCGACTCAGTTTAGCGTAGACTCGGACACACAAGTGACTGCCTACGTCCCAACCGGGGCGAAAACCGGCAAGATCGCCATCACGACCCCGGGCGGAACTGCGACGAGCAGCAGCAGTTTCACGGTCACCCAATGACGGCCTGAATCGTCGCGAGCCAAGAAGCCCCATAAACAAAGGAGAAGCCAGCAGCGATTCTCGCCCTGACATGACATCTCATTTGTGGTTGATATAGCGTGGATAGGCAAGTATTAGCACGCACGTCCGCATCACGGCTCTTGTTTCACGCCAGTCTCCAGGCGCAATTTGTGGAGAATATCTAACGCAAATTCGCTCACGAAATTGTAGCCACTGCCGATTCCTGCTTGCGACAGCATGTTGTAAGCACCACCTCTCCATATGTTGTGTTGCCCTGGCAGCCACGTGTTGTACAGTACCCCGGCTGCAAAGGCCCCTGCGTACGTTGGGATTTGCGGCTTGAGTTCCTGCTCGCTACGGTTATACGCTACGAAGTTTCGCGATATCGCGTGCAGAGTCCGAGGCCAGAACCCGCTGCAGCGACAGAAGTCGTAGCGCGGCTCATATCCGAGCAGAGCGTTCCCTCCAGAGACTAAGGTGTTCTGAATTACAAATTCTCCATACCGGGCAGCGTAGCGTTTGCCATACCCGCCGAATCCGCCTCCCCAATCGCGAGGTTCGCCGCGGGCCTGGTCAAGTCCAGCCGAAAATCCCCTCGCCAAATAAGATCCAGCGGTGAGAAACGTTTGCCTCAGGTAAATCTGGCCACGCTGCGCGTTCGACAAAGGCCCTAGCGGTTCCTGTACGGGTATATAAGGACCAATGATCCACTCGATGGGCAGTCGACCCAGTCTGGCGGGTGTCGACAGCCTACTTTCTTGCTTCGTAGGATTCTCTGGATATTTGTCATCAGGACTCGGTTGAGTCTGCTGAGCCGATGCGGGCACCACAAACAGACAAAATCCGAGGAACAATGCAAAAAAGAAACGCGGACGAGCCTGAGCGTTTCTGTGTGGTGTCATCATTTAGTCTCCCAATTCCTGAACGAAAGATGCTTAGGCTTCGCAAGTCGGCGTTAGTCGAACATTAACACGACGAGCACTGACCGGGAAAATTGCTTTCCCCACACTTCTAGGCCGGAGCCTAGCTCCGCCTGGGAATGAGTATTCTTGTGGGTTCCGCGGCAAGCATTTAGGATTCTTGCTGTTGTCGCCCGAATCCGTGTTGAATCGCATGGCAGCGATGATTGAATCCGCATGAACATTTATTTGGTTGACGGGACATACGAATTATTCCGCCACTTTTTCGCTCTGCCTTCGGCGTCAGATACAGAAGGCCAGGAAGTCGGCGCGACACGGGGCGTCCTCGCTTCCATTTTGTCTATGATCGAAAGCGGAGCTACCCATATCGGGGTCGCAACCGATCACGTCGTTGAATCGTTTCGCAACACTCTCTATCCCGGATACAAGACCAGCGAAGGTGTACCCGAAGAGTTGCTGTCGCAGTTTCCCGTTCTAGAAGAAATGCTGGAAGCAATGGGAGTAAAGGTGTGGCCGATGATCGATTTCGAGGCAGACGACGCGCTCGCCTCCGCGGCCTTCAAGGCAGCGCAGGATGAGCGCGTGAAGCAGATCTTTATTTGTACACCCGACAAGGATCTCAGTCAGTGTGTTGTCGGCAACCGGGTGGTCCAACTGGACCGTAGGCACAACATCATTCGCGATGAAGCTGGCGTTATAGCCAAGTTCGGGGTGAAGCCGTCATCGATTCCGGACTACCTGGCGGTAGTCGGGGACAGCGCAGATGGATTTCCCGGGGTGCCGGGATGGGGAATTAAGGCTGCAGCCCTGACCTTGTCTCAGTATCCCCATCTCGAAGATATTCCGAAGGATTGGAGAGAATGGCATCCGTCGATCCGAAAAGCACGGGCTCTTTCGGAATCGCTTTTCGATACGTGGGGCAACGCTCTGTTGTTTCGGACTCTCGCAACCCTTCGGCTGGACGTAGAGGTTTTCGATACGGTCGAGGATCTTCGTTGGAACGGGCCGCACCCGGATTTTGCGGAACATTGCCGGCGAATGAAATCACCCAACCTGTTGGCTCGCGCCATATCGGCAAAAACAACGATACAAAAAGTCTAGTTCATGCGCGAGATTCCGTACCTCGTTCTCCGGTCGGCCCATTGGTCACGACGAAATCGATCCCTGGGCAGAAGTCACCGTCGAAACCCGCGTCAACGGGCAAGTCCGCCAGCATGGCAACACGCGTGACTTCATCTTCCCGCTCGATGTGATCATTCGCTACGCAGCAGAATTCATGGCGTTGATGCCCGGAGATCTGATCCCCACAGGAACGCCTGAAGGAGTAAGTCCCGTAGTTGCTGGAGATGTGATCGAAATAAGCGTTGACGGCATTGGCGCGTTAAGAAATCCGGTTGCGGACGAGTAGCACTGACCATCGATCAAGCGCCATCAGTGCATTATCGCGCCGAGAACGTTCGTTGCGCGACTGAGGTCCTTGCTGCGCCCCGTGCCAGTTCACCAAGACTAGCGCTCGATGATCCCGCGACCCCATTCTGAGTTTGTCCAGTAGTGATTGCTTTGTCAGGAATGGTCTCGTAAGCGTAGCCTGTCAGCGTGGCGGATACTTTTAACTTGCCGCCTGCTGAGGCGGTTACTTTGCTAAATCTGGCCCATCCGTAATGTACCTTTCCCCTGATCGTAAACTTGACACCGAGAAATCGATTTGTCGTGTTCGCGAATGGGCCGAATACTCGCGTGGATGAAACCTGAACCTCTTGAAACGCCCCGGCCATCGTAAGTTTGCCCGTTTGGAACTTGGCTGATGCGCCAACCACTACTCCAGCGTGCAGGGCTGACGCCGATTGATTGCTTCCGACCACGGCTGCCCCGCCCTCGGGATCTATGGTAAGCAGCTGAGAACTCCACGATCCAGAAAGGGTATAAAACTCATCTTTCATTCCGAAGTCATCGGTACGCGCGATGGGAATGATCAGTGCTCCGTTGGTAATCGTGCGGTGAGTCGGCTTGAATATGATTTCGGCATCCGCTGGTTGCACGGTGACTGCGAGTGCCGCACCACCACAGGCAAGCGCGTATGCACTCAGGAGTCTATGCAGTGAGGGACGCAGGCGGGTTTCACTATTGAAGGAAGACCGTTTCATGGACCATACCTTTCGAGGAGGAAATTCGACGAGTGTCGAGCCTCCCCGTTCATCGAAGAGTTACCAAAACCGGGTCAACACGGTATTGGTTCGAGTAGTGAGATTACAGGATACCCGTCCAAATATGAAGAGAATCCTAAAGGAGCGGTAAAGCTGCGCTATTGCACTCATTCCGTTGCAGATAAGCTAATCTCGCTGTTTTTTCGTCAGGTGGATTAGCGTCGGCGAGGGAGTCCCTTTGCCGAGGCCTCGGATCCAGGTGGTTCACGGAACGGTTCCACAGAAATGCGCTCGTAACACACTTCCAGCACGGTCAGGTTTTCTGTACCGCCCGGCAATTGAAGGACTACGCTGTCACCCGCTGCCGACTTCATCAACGCGCGCCCCAGAGGTGACACCCAACTGATGTGGTTGCGGTTGAGATCGATCTCGTCGGTGCCCACGATGCTCACCACTCGCTCCGCTCCCGCGGCATTGGCATAGCGCACGGTCGCTCCGAAGAATGCCCTCGTCGCCGCCTGCCCCGCTCTCGGAGCTTCCGGGTCCACCACTTCCGCGGCTTCGATTCGCTTGGTGAGAAAGCGAATCCGCCCATCGATCTGCCGCAGCCGCCGCTTGCCGTACTGATAGTCGGCGTTTTCACTGCGATCGCCGTTGCTGGCAGCCCACGCCACCACCTCCGTCACGGCCGGGCGTTCCCTGGTGAGCAGAAACCGGTGCTCATCTTTGAGGCGCTGCAAGCCCGCTCGGCGTGATGTAGTTCTTGACATGCGTCGCGGGCGCGTCCGGTTGTGGTTTTCTCGTAAACCCTTTTCGCATCTGATGGTCCTTCTAGCCTCCCGCTCGCAAACCCAGCAACTCCTGCCGCAGATGCCATAGCTTACACTCAAACCACATGCTCAACCGGGGCTATGCCTACACCACAATCATCAGCAGCAAATATCATGGACGGACCCTGCTCTCCCACCTGGCAAGCCTTTACCCACACTCAACCCCACAAGCCTGGCAACAAAATCTGAACAACGGCGAAGTCACCGTCAACGGCGTCACCGCGACCGGAAGCGAATCGCTTATTTCAGGCCAAACCCTTGTCTGGAACCGTCCACCCTGGATCGAACCCGACTCTCCTCAGCACTTCGAAGTACTGTTTGATGACCCCCATCTGTTGGCCGTCAACAAACCTGGCGGACTGCCAACCCTCCCCGGCGGCGGCTTCATGGAAAACACCCTCCTGCGCCTGGTGCAAAAGCAAACCCCCAACGCAAACCCTGTCCACCGGTTAGGCCGAGCCACGACCGGCATCGTTCTCTTCGCCAAAACAGCGCAGGCCGCCGCTAAACTAGGCGCGGACTGGAACACACCCAGAATTCAAAAAATCTATCGGGCGCTGGCTCAAAACATTGCACAGCACGACGCCTACGAAATCCTCACACCCATCGGCCTTGTACCGCACCCGCGCATCGGCTCGGTGTGGGCCGCCAACCCGAGTGGCAAGCCGTCAAAGTCATTGGCGAAGGTGATCTCACGCACCGCAACGCACCACAACATTTGAGGTAAGCCTGAATTCGGGACGCCCTCATCAAATCAGAATCCATCTGGCATCCATCGGCCATCCGCTGGTAGGCGATCCTCTGTACGGATTATCCGGCCAGCCTCTTGAAAATCTCCCCGGCCTCCCCGGCGATGGAGGATATTTCCTGCACGCCCGATTTCTAAAATTCCACCACCCCATCACCGGCGAACCAATCAATCTTGAGGCAGCTTTGCCGTCTGGATTCGCATTGCATCAGTAGGTTCACGGCGGGATTCAAATCAGGGTGGCCGAGGGTGGGCCACTCCGGTTTGGTTCTGAGGATGGGAATATTACATTCTACGAAGCGTGGACCACGCGTCCGCCCTTAACCTACGACATCGATCCTTCTGAATTCAGCCAGCACTTCATTAATTCCAATCCGATATGTAAGGGAGTATTCGACCAAGTATTTGCGCCCTGTTCAGATCCCCGTATCGTATCGTCAGAGGTATTGCAGTCCCTTGATCTATGGTTTTATCTCCAAGCTCGCCCTCGAATAGGCGTTCCAGCCATAAAAGGCAGGGTTTTCTGACATCGTCCCCCGAACGCACCTCGCACGTCAGTTTCGCCGTATCGGATGGCAGCAGGCGGTTCACAGGGTCACATGTGACACGATGTTTGCCAACCGCAAAGGCTTCGACAAGCACATTCACGGCTCGCTCCTTCGGTCCTGTGTTTCGGACCATCCAGCTTCCTTCTCTCTTCCTCGGCTGATCAGTGAAAAAGGGCTCGTAGTCCAAGATCACCTGAGGGGCGTCTCCCATGGTTGCCATTTCGAGAGCTGTCTCAAGATCTCTGACCTTTCCCGCTCGTTCGACCTCAAGATCACGGTACGCAAGAAACTGAGCGACCACCAATCCCAACATTGTCGTAGTTACGCGCACCCACACTGGGAATAGCCACCATGTACCGAAAGCCCGCTCAAATAGGTCCACCCAACCCAAGGCGATGCCCGCGATGATGGTATACCAATACTTAGCGACAGCAAAGACATACCTGATGATCAGGCTTCGTAGTTCGCGATGGCGCACGGTGCGACTATCTTACATTTGAAAAGTTGAGGGCAGAGGATAAAATTGATTCAGAATGGCGACAATTCGGGAGGTCACCTATTTATTCCACTACTTAATCTTGTCGAATGGTTAAGTGGCGATCCTGCCGGCTTAGCTCTTGTTCGTCCGGACAGAGTCGATCGCGCATGCGTTCGTGGTACAGCCCTTTGCAAACTCCGCGGAGGACGAGGCACTGTCAGAACCAAATCGAGAAATTTTTCAACTCTGTCCCCGGTTTTGCGGCTACAATGCCTTTCTTCCCCCGGTAAGTGTTCAATCTCGATATTGGGCAGGCCGGAGTGTGCATGAGTGTAACTGAGCTTCAGGTGATCTTTGAAGGGCAGGCTGTAGAGTCGGGCAAGATAGATGCCCGCGTGCTGGGTACAATCTCTCACTGCGTACAGTGAAGTCTTCAATCGTGCGAACGCACTCGCAAATGGCGAAGCCAGTGACGCTGTGGTTCTGGTCGAATCGAACTTCCAGAAAGGCTCGTTCGATGTCAATCTGCAACTGGTTCATAATGTCATGAGGGTGCAAATGCCCTCTTTACTGCTCACCCGTTCTTGAGCGCAGGCGAACTTGCGGCAGCAATCGGCTTCCTATGGAGCAAGCGAGAGTCGCTCGTGTCAGTGCTCAAATGGCTGAAGCGCGAGAAGCCAGAGAAGATAACGCAGGAAGGCAACAACGTTGAAATAGTAGCGTTTGGGCAGAAGAAAGTCATCTCGAACACTGTAAACATATTTTTGAACGACCCGCTCATGCGCGACGCGCTTGCCCGTGCCGTTCAGCCGTTGCGCCAACCGGGTTACGAGCGTATCAGGCTCGAACCAAGAGATGCTGCCGCTGACGAGCCAGTCGAGCCGATGACTATCGAGAAGGAAGAAGCCCCTTACTTAGAAGCAGACCCTGTGCAACTGGCGAACGCTCGGAATCTCCTGACCAAGGCGAGCGAGACACGACGCTCATCATTGCCAAGCTGTCCTTTGTGGAAGGGCCAAGTGGTCGTTCTACGAACGCGGTTCGAGTCTTGTCGCCAGCATCACTGATGAAGATTTCTGGGCTGACGTTCACCGGAGAAAGTACAAGTTCGCTGAAGGTGATCGACTCAGGGTTCGATTGCGCTGGAAGATGACAGAGAAGAAGGACAGACCTAAGGCGCAAAACACTGTCGTGAAGGTCTACGAAGTGGTGCAACGCACTCGACAGATGCGGCTCGATGGTAAGAAGGATGACGAGATTGTGTGATGGCAGGTGGCGCACCCATTGAAGCCAGCATAAACCCTGGGTGGCCCGTCCTTTGCAGGTTTATCGGGGGCTGGCCCACCCAACTCTACTGCTAGGAAATATACAACTGGTTGCCCCACTCTGCACGGGTGAGGCAGCCGCCGGAAAGGGTGGGCCAGCCCCCCGGGGGTATAATTTTGCCCATGCCCGACCCAATCAGTGCCGCGTTAGCCAAAGGGGGCCTCGAACCCGTGAAGGGCTTGCTACAGCGAGTAGCCGGGCCGCTCGGCGACGAGGTCGGCGAATCCTTGGCCCTCATCGCCCGGCCCTATCGCATCAAGCTCAGCCTGAAGATGTTCCATAAGACACAGCGAATGCTGAGCGAAGCAGGCATCGCGCCGCAGGCCGTGCCTCCGAGATTGTTCCTGCCGATGTTGGAGGCCGCTTCGATCGAGAACGACGAAGACCTGCACACCAAGTGGTCTGCTCTGCTGGCCAATGCCGCCGCGTCGCCGGGCAAAGTGCACCCCTCTACATCGAGATTCTGAAGCAATTGACGCCCGACGTCGCTCGATTTCTCGACAAGCTTTATATCGCGACAAACGACACGAGGTTTCGTCAACTGAAAGGCTTACTGGGCGAGGATCAGTTCGGCATCCCGTTTCAAAACATCGTGAGGCTTGGCTTGGTCCATACCACTTACCAAGTCGATGGGACGAAGGCCAACTGCGCCACGGTGACGTCCCTTATTTATCCGGGGACATGGACGAGGATCACTATTTGACCGATTTTGCTGTCGGGTTCATCGAGGCTTGCCGTGCGCCGAAAACGATTGAAAGCGAGAAGTACCCAGGTGCCCTGGCGGGAGGCGCACTCTTTGAAGCCGCATAAACCCTGAGTGGCCCATCCTTTTGAGGTGCATCGCAAAGGGTGGGCCTATCCCGGCTGGTCTCTTGAGCTTTACTTCTTGGGCCGCGACTCCGGCGGCACAAGACCTGCGAGGCGGTAGTACACAACCAGCTGGCCGTAGTGTTCACCGCTATGTTCGATGATGCCGTATGCTATGTCGAGAACGCGCGATTTCTGGCCAGGGAAATAAACAACCTCCGTCGTCATGCCTTTTTCGCCTTTCGACTGGATGGCGGCTGCGCCATCGGCGAAGGATTTCTTGACGAACGCAACGATGTCGGCCTTGGACTTGTATTGGTCGCGCTTCGGATCTTCTGCCGCGGGAGGCTTCTTCCCCATCACAGGATTCGTGAAGTAGTAGCATGAACCCGCCGCGTGCAGCAACTGCTCGGCGAAGCTCCGCTGCGCGGGTGTCGGCTTGAAGTCGTATTTGTCCTCGGGAAAATCTTCGGCCATCGCCGTCAGCTTGCGGCCAATCTCATTCCAGGAATCGAGCACGACTTTCAATTCCGGATCGGCAGGTTTGACGGCTGCATCTTTCTTCATCGCGTCCTGGGCATGGGCGGGAAATGCGAATGCCAGCAGGACGATAGCGAGAAACGGTATTCTTTTCATTTCTTTCTCCAGATTGAGTTTCGCGAATCAAAACTTGAACTTCTTATTTCGCCTGCGCTAGCCCGGCGCCCCAGGTTCGCCAGCCCATCATATAACGTCCGCGGTTTTCACTTCTCTGGTTTTGGGGCGCTAACCTGGGCGGGGGGCCTTAAACGATCCGAAACTCTTGAAATACTCCACAAAAAGTGGGCGTCTTTTTATATTGCGTGCACTCGCCCGTTTACAACAGCTATCATTGGGAACCGATGAATCTCAGTCAAAAAGCGGTTTTGATACTGAGCGCCTTGCAATATAACCCGAATGCTGGATGGGGCTTCAACGTCACTGAGTTCGGAAGCATTTTCTGGCACGATGAATGGCCTGATCCGTTTGCGTTGCGTGGGTGTGCCGCTGACCTATCTCTGATTGATTCGATGTTTGCTGTGCGGTTAAAAATTTGGGACAGGAAAGCACTAACTGCTGAAGACAAACGATTGTGGGATTCCGTCAAAGCTCAAGTGCCAGGTTGGCCATTTTTTAAACGGATCTCTCTAACCGACGCGCAAAAGCAAGCCCGAGAGGAAGCCGAGACGGAAGTGCGGTACTTTTGGATATCCTGGGAGAAGCTCAACCGTGAGAACTAAGGCCTGATTTCGTCAACTGACAAAAACCCGCCAGGTCCCGGCGCCCCAGGTTCGCGTCCCGTCGTATAACCAGCATAGCCGCTTTATGCGCCATTTGATGCCGATTGTTACGCCGCGCCTGATCTTGCGTCCGCCAAGGCTTGGCGATTTGGATTCGATGCAGACCGCCAAGGAGGAAGCGTGGCCCGATTTGCAGCGTTGGATGAGTTGGGCTTTCGACAACCAACTGTCACGGCAAGCGATGGAAGATTCTATCCGGCGGACGATGGATTACCAGAATCAAGCAGGAATCGCATTGGCCGGATTCCATCGCATCAACGGGGATTTCGTCGTCCGAACCGCATTGGATTCTACCGACGAGCAAGACGTGTATGAGACAGGATACTGGGTGGCACCTAAATACGCTGGACAAGGCATGGCGACGGAGGCGGCAAACGCAGCTATTAGGTACGCGTTCGGCCACCTTGGCGCGAAGGCAATCAGTATTGGGTTCTTCGACAGAAACGAGCCTAGCCGGCGCACCGTGGAGAAATTGGGA
The DNA here is from genome assembly GCA_963708575.1 of uncultured Acidobacteriaceae bacterium. GTDB lineage: Bacteria > Acidobacteriota > Terriglobia > Terriglobales > Acidobacteriaceae > DASVWZ01. The sequence goes on along the minus strand of CAVPTB010000007.1, from coordinate 1,175,152 downwards.
TTCCAGAAGCTACGAGTTGCCCATAACGCCGCGACACGTTGCCTCGACGGCACAAAACTCGATCGGCATGAATATATCCTGACGAGCCCCGATGCACTACCTGAACTTGACGTTTCATGGGGTTGAGGCCATCCGGCCAGGGTTCACAACGGCTTTTCGCAGCGCGTTGTCTTTCCCTGAAGAGTCCAGTGGGTGCAGCAATAAACGCGGATGAACGCCGATGAAACACGCCGTAGGTTATCCGCGTTTATGGGACGTCATCTGCGGCCCCCCTGGCTGATTTTTTCACACTTCCTGTCCCCGGTTTTCTCCCAACAGGCAATATTTTGTGATCACGCTGGCGGCGCTGGACCGTCCAAGATGGTGGGCCGACATGTTTACTCTCACTGTTTGGGACGACACGTCTCTCTCGAGTGTGCGTGGGCCCTGCAGCGGAAAGAAGGAGTTACAGCATGGGAAATATGAGCCGTCGCGATTTTCTGGCTTTGGCCGCGGTGCTCGGTGCGGAAGCGGCTTGGGGTCGCTCATTCTCGACTCCCTCGAAGATTTCCTGGCGCGAGCGTCGCGACCTTTTCCCGGAAGGAGTTGCCTCCGGCGATCCCGACAGCAACAGCGTATTGCTGTGGACCCGGCGGGCACCGCAGTCCGAACCGCAGCCTAAACCGGCCCAGGAATTGACCGTCGAGGTGGCGCTCGACCAGACGTTCCAGCACGTGATTGCAACTCAGAGAGTGTCGGTTTCGGCGGAGGCGGATTGGACCTGTCGTGTGCTGGTCGGAGGACTGAAGCCGGCCCAGGTTTATTGGTATCGCTTTACCGATCCGGAGGGTTCCGGCAGCCGCCTCGGACGCACCATCACCGCGCCTGCCGATGATGACTCCCGGCCAGTACACTTCGCCTTCGTCAGTTGTCAGAACGCAAACCTCGGAGCGCAGAACGCGTACCGGAGAATGATTTTCGAGGATGAGCACGCTTCTGAGCAGGACCGGCTCAGCTTTGTTCTGCACCTGGGTGACTTCATTTACGAGCTGGTGTGGTATCCGGAGGACCGCGCCACCTATTACGACCGCAAGGTGAAGGAACTCGTTCGTTATCCTCAAGGAGAGAAAATTGACGACTTCCACATCCCAGTGGACGTGAATGACTACCGTGCTGTGTATCGCGCCTACCTGCATGATCCCGATCTACAGGACGCTCGCGCCCGCTGGCCCTTTGTTCCCATGTGGGATAACCACGAGTACAGCTGGCAAGGATGGCAAGCCTTGCAAGTGTTCGACGGCAAAATGCGTCCCGCGCAGACGCGCAAGGTCGCAGCCATGCAGGCATTTTTTGAGTATCAGCCCGCGCGCATGGTGAAGAGCGGTGGTCCCTCGTTAGAAGAGTTCAACCCGCCTAAGGTTCAGGATGCCGCGGTCACGGTTTTCGATGAGCATGGACTCGGGCAGGAGGCCAACAATCTTGCGGCGATCCATAGTCTGAAGGGACACCGGTCGCTGCGCTGGGGCCGGAATGTGGAGCTCATTATTACCGACGAGCGAAGCTACCGATCGGAAGACCCCGGAACCAAGTTCGCTGACGCAGATTTCTTCAATAAGGATTATTCGGAGTTCGTGCCTGAGGAGGTGCTTGAGATCATCGATGGCGGCCGGGATTACAACGGAGGCAAACCGCCCAACACTATCCGTTTCGGGGACAAGCAAGTTCCGAACCTCCGTAAGGCGGACCCCGCGCAGACCATCCTCGGAGCGGAGCAAAAAGCGTGGTTTCTGGAACAACTGCGGAATTCAAAAGCTACCTGGAAGATCTGGGGAAGCACAACTGCGACGCTGGATATGCGTACCGACGCGCAGAACCTTCCTTCAGGGATGGTTGCAAGCGCCTGGCCCGGTGCTGGGTATGCCAGCTTTGGCGGCGGGGACGTCAGCAATGCCTATCAGGAGCGCGGTGAAATCTACGATTTCATTCGAAAGCATGCGATTACGGGGTTTGCCACGGTGGCGGGCGACCGGCATAGCTTCTGGGCTGGTTTATCGGCGAAGTCTCTCCCGCCGAAGCCCTTTGACCCCGTAGGTGTGGCATTCGTGGTTGGCTCAATCTCCGCGCCCGGAATGGTGGAGTCCATGGAACATCACCTGTCCAAAGACGCTCCGCTGCGGGCTCTGTTCCTCGGGCAAGGTCCTGGTGACAACCGTCCGCAACCCACGGTTAATATGCTGGTGCGTCATGGTGTTCGGTCATGTCTGGAATATGCGAAGAGTGGTGACGTGCAAAAAGCACGCCAGCTTTCCAACCGCGATTTGTCGCCGCACGTGTCGTTCGTTGACATGGGCGGCCATGGCTATTCGGTAGTGCACGCAGCAGCGGACCGGCTAGAAACGGATTTCATCTGCCTGCCGCGTCCCGTCGTTCGCCAGGACCAGCCGGATGGCGGACCTATTCTCTATCGGGTTCGACACACTGCAAAACTCTGGCGCAAGCACGAACGTCCGAATCTCGAGCAGAAGGTGATCGAAGGCAATCCCGCGTTTTCGATTTAGGAATCGGCTAACAGGAAAATCGGGCACCGCAATTGTCAGCGCCGATGCAATCTGGCTCAGTGGTTGTTCCGGCACAGCCCCTTTGGACTCCAATCGTGGATCATCGTGGTAGCGGGTTCCGATGATCGATGGAGGATGAGCACAATGGACCGGCGCTGTTCAGTGCCGGTAGCGGTTAGATGCATCGCCAATCCCATGGGAGCGATCACCGGCGGGCCGCCTGCCCGACCGGTCTGCACGCGGCCATCGGAAGTTTCGAGACACGTTTCCCCGCCCACCGTATACCAGGCTTCCGGACCAGAGTGAATGTGCGCAGCGGCTGTCATCCCGGGCGTGAAGATCGATTCCATCAATTGTGCCGAGTACATTCCTCCGGCCACGATGGGAAGCGGGCCAATTTCGGCGACGCGATTTCCGTGGGCCGATCTCCACTTCTCCTCTGAAATGGTCATCAACCAAACCTTGCCAAAGGACTCGACCACTATGCCCTGCGGCCCCTTGTCTGCTTGCGCAGCCCTCCGTGTCGGATAGGCATCCAGATGCCAGAACACCTCTGGTTTTGTGAATTGACCCACGGAGTCGTCAGCCAGGATCCAGCACCCGATTTCTTGCGTTCGCTCACTCACCGGTTTGCACCTGTCGCCCGGAACGGCGATCCCTTGCGCGACCAGTTGGTTGCAGGGGAGCAAGCGGGAAAAGAGGAAGAGTGTGCCGATCAGCAGCGCGCGTCGAATCATTGTTCCGACCTCGGATTCATTCGAAATTGTCCGCGCAACATTGTACCCGGACAGTACACCCCGGCCCCAAGACAAACCTTTTGAATCCCTGAGTCGGGGGGCTGGCCCAGCCTTTTATAAGTTTTGAACCTGGGGTTGCCCCACCCTTCCCGCGTTCTGTGCGGGAGGGTGGGCTTTTGACGATGTTGGTACAACCGCCAGCCGTTCGCGGCGACGCGCCGTCCCCTGCGACTCGATTTCCACTGGGCCTTCCACCCCGGTCGCTTACTGTGCCAAGCTGCTCCATTTCCTATTCTCAGGGCATCGCGGACAGACGGAAATGACCCTATTGCGAGTGCGGAACGGGGGAATACGGGTCACCTCCGTCTGGTCCCCTTTGTTCTCTGGTCTCTTGACCTTCACTTCTTGGGCCGCGACTCCGGCGGCACTAGACCTGCGAGGCGGTAGTACACAACAAGCTGGCCGTAGTGTTCACCGCTATGTTCGATGATGCCGTATACGATATCGAGAACGCGTGATTTCTGTTGAGGGAAATAAACAGCCTCGGTCGTCAGGCCTTTTTCGCCTTTCGACTGTATGGCGGCTGCGCCATCGGCGAAGTTTTTTTGACGAACGCAACGATATCGGCCTTGGACTTATACTGGTCGCGCTTCGGATCTTCTGCCGCGGGAGGCTTCAGCCCCATCGCAGGGTCCGTGAAGTAGTAGCATGAACCCGCCGCGTGCAGCAACTGCTCGGCGAAGCTCCGCTCCGCACGTGTCGGCTTGAAATCATATTTGTCCTCGGAAATATGGGGACAGACGGGACGCTTCCCAATTTTTCGACAAATGGAAATTGGCGAACGTCCCGTCTGTCCCCAGTCTTTCCCCAGTCTTTCGGTTTCACCAGTTTGTGACGGTGCAGTAGCAGTTGCCGCAAGTCGCGCTGCTCCCGGTTCGGCGTCCACAACCGCGGAAAACGGTTTTCCACCACCAACTTCAGAATATGCGCCGCATCCCGCTTGTCCGTCTTCTGCTTGCGTACGTAGCTGGCGCGGATCTGGGCCCCATCGCCAATCCAAATCGTGTGTCCCAGGTCCTCCACCATCTCGATAAACCACTGGCTGTTGCCCGTGGCCTCCATGCCCACCAGTACAGGCTCTGCCAGTTGCTGGTAGAACACCTTGGCCTCACCCCCGGCATGCACCAGCTTGCGCTCGCCGGTTTCCCCAGTTTCTGTATCCAGCCACGCCACTTGTTGCCAGCTGGGATGGAAATCACACCCTATAATCATCATCTGCGAAGGCTCCTTCCTCTCCGAGAAGCCTTAGTCCTCAAACCAAGACTACCGGGTCGTTCGAGCCTTCGCTCTTATCCAATCAATCCAAAGCTTGCCCCCCGAGCCTATCGAATGGGACCACGCTACACTGGAAGAGGCACGGTGCCGCGAGTTGCTCCTTCAAAATGATCTCTTTCTCAAACATCAATAAGCAGTATGGCAAGCAGTTGCTCTTCGTGGATGCTTCGTTTCAGTTGAATCCCGGCGAAAAAGTCGGACTGGTCGGTCCCAATGGGTCGGGCAAGACAACGCTCTTCCGTATGGTGGTCGGCGAGGAAACTCCCGACGAGGGCGCGGTCTCTGTCCCCAAGAAGTTGACGATCGGCTACTTTCGCCAGGACGTCGAGGAAATGCAGGGCCGTTCGGTTCTGGATGAAGCGATCGCAGGCAGCGGACGCGTCGGCGATCTGCACCACGAGCTCGAAGCCTTGCAGCGGGAAATGTCCGACCCCGACAAGGCTGATGACATGGACCGCATCCTTGATCGCTTCGGTCACGTGCAGGAGGAGTACGAGCATTTAGGCGGTTACGCGCTCGAATCGCAAGCCCGTGAAGTGCTCCACGGTCTGGGATTCAAAGACGATCAGATTGACGGCGACGTGGGCGCTCTCTCCGGCGGATGGAAGATGCGGGTTGCGCTGGCACGCGTCCTGCTCGGAATGCCGGATGTATTGCTGATGGACGAACCGACGAACCATCTCGACATCGAATCCATCATCTGGCTGGAACAGTTTCTCAAGTCATTTCCCGGCGCGCTGCTCATGACTTCGCACGACCGCGAGTTCATGAATCGTCTGGTCTCAAAGATTGCAGAGATTGATGGCGGCGAAATCATCACCTACTCGGGTGACTACGACTTCTACGAGCGCGAACGGGCGGTGCGAGAGAGCAATCAGCAGGCAGCGTTTGCCCGGCAGCAGTCCATGCTTGCCAAGGAGCAGCGCTTCATTGATCGTTTCAGGACGCACGCCGCCAAAGCGGCCCAGGTGCAGAGCCGGATCAAGGCCTTGGATAAGATCGAGAAGATCGAACTGCCCAAAAAACGGCAGGTCGTGAAATTCGACTTTCGTGTTCCACCGCGATCCGGCGAACAGGTGGCCGTCCTTGAGAATCTGCACAAGAGTTACGGCCCGCGTGTGATTTACGAAGGATTCAATCTCACCATCCGCCGCGGAGAACGCTGGGCCGTCATGGGAAGAAACGGCGCGGGCAAGACCACGCTGCTCAAGATGATTGCCGGGGCCAGTGCTCCTGATGCCGGAAGCGTGCGGCTCGGCGCCAGCCTGTATATGGGCTACTTCGCGCAACAATCCCTGGACGTGCTCAATTCCGATCTCACCGTCACCGAACAGTTGCAACAGGATTTTCCCCAGGACAGTATTGGCGCGCTGCGGAACCTGGCGGGAGCATTCCAGTTCTCCGGCGAAGACGTGGATAAGAAGATCCGCGCACTCTCCGGCGGAGAAAAATCGCGGCTGGCCATCGCACGCATGCTCTACAACCCGCCGAACTTCCTGGTGCTCGACGAACCGACCAATCACCTGGATCTTGCGACCAAGGAAATGCTGGTGGACGCCCTGAAGGATTTTGAAGGCACCATGATCTTCGTATCGCATGACCGCATGTTCCTTCGCGGTCTCGGCTCACGTGTGCTGGAACTGGGCGGTGAGAGCGGCACGGACCGCAATCCCACTGTTTATCCTGGGTCATACGTTGAGTACGTGCAGAAGCTTGGACATGAGGCGCCTGGGATCTATTCGTAGGTCGCGTTGGACTTTGAGGTGGCGGGGGTGTTCCTCTGATTTCCGGATGTTCCTCGTGGAACAGTGTCATGACACATGTGGGATGACGGTCATGTCATGACTGTTAAGCTGATGGAAACGCTGGCGCTGAGAGCGGCGCGGACCGCCATCGCACCAGCGGATCGCGCCGGGATGGCACTGGCAGCGGCACTCACATCTTGAGCGTATCGATCAACCACAGGGCGGCCTTTAGCAAAAGATATGCCGCCAGCAGAAGCGTCACCGCGAAGAATAGCCAAGCGTTCGGATCGTCCCAGCCATAGAAGTGAGGCCCGGTGAAACGATAGAGCTTGATCACAACCGCGGCGAAGACGGCCAAGGTTACGAGCGCAGTTGTCCTGCTAACTCTCCACACACGCGCCAGGTCGGAGCCTACCCTTGGGAACGTCAAGCACAGCCAACCGAGCAGCCCGATACCGCTCACGAACACTCCGAAACCGGCGACATTTCCCCAGAAGCGGTTGTGATAGCCCGAGTCAACCGAGCCTAGGGCCTGATAACCCGCCACCCCCGTCACAGTGACACCGATCGCGAGAACGGCGAAGACCCCATTCCGAAAGTATCGGTTCGTCTCCTTCACGGACACTGCACCTCGGCTTGAGGTTAACAGCCTCGAGATGGGAAGTCAAGCAACTGACGGTTTTTGGCGACCAAGGAAATGCTCGGTGGACGTCCTTGGAAGGACTTTGAGGGCAGCATGATCTTCGTGTCGCATGACCGCATGTTCCTTCGCGGTCTGGGCTCACGTGTGCTGGAACTTGGGGGCGAGAGCGGCACCGACCGCACTCCCACTGTCTATCCTAGGTCGTATGTTGAGTACGTGCAGAAGCTTGGACATGAGGCGCCAGGGATTTATTCCTAGGGCTTGCGTTCCCGGCCTTCGCGCACAACGGCAACCAGGTCGTCGGCCGACACTTTCACCTTTACTCCTTTCACGTCCAGCGGCGATGCTTTGGATTGTCGTAGAGGCAGAATGCGGAACACGGTCCCATCGCGGCGCCGAATTTCAACCGCTCCATCACGCTCGGCCTCGTCGAGGACCGTAGCAAAATTTCCGCGCGCCTCAGAATAGCTGTGGGGAAAACCTGGGGACAGACGGGATGTACCCCACATTCTAATTCGCAAAAACCGGTGAACGTCCTGCCTGTCCCCTTACTTTCCGCCCATTTCCTTCCACCGGTAAAATAATGCGAGCCCAAACAACGAATTCGTTTGTTCCTTTTGGGACACCCAGAAAGCACAGGGACAGAAAGGGACTCGGTGAAAGTCGCCACCTTCAACATTAACAACATCAATAAGCGGCTCGACAACCTCCTGGCTTGGTTAGCGAAAGCTGAACCGGACGTGGTGAGTCTCCAAGAGCTCAAGGCAGAGCAGGAAGCCTTTCCCGTGAATGCCCTTCGGACTCTCGGGTACGAAGCGGTCTGGCAAGGGGAGCGCTCCTGGAACGGCGTGGCCATTCTCGCGCGAAACCACGTTCCCGTGCTGACTCGCACAAGCTTGCCGGGAAATCCTGAAGATCATCAAGCTCGCTACATTGAAGCGGCGGTTCAGGGAGTCCTGATCACTTCCATCTACCTCCCCAATGGGAATCCGCAGCCTGGACCGAAATTCAATTACAAGTTGGCCTGGTTTGAGCGCCTCATTGCCCACGCCGCCGAACTCATGGCGAGCGGCGCACCCGTGGTGCTGGCCGGTGACTACAATGTCGTGCCGACACCGCAGGACATCTATCCGACTCGATCGTTGGATAACAACGCGTTGATCCAACCCGAGAGCCGACAGGCCTTTGCGCGTTTGCTGGCTCAAGGCTGGACTGACGCCATGCGGAAGCTACATCCGGACGGGCCGCTCTGGACATTCTGGGATTACAAATTTGAACGGTGGCAGAAGGACAAAGGCATGCGACTCGATCACTTTCTGCTCTCGCCGAATTTGTCGGACCGGCTCGTGGACGGCGGTGTTGACCGATGGGCGCGTGGGCAGGAAAACGCGAGCGACCATGCGCCAACATGGATCATGCTCGATCTTTGAGTCGAGCCATCGCTTCACCAGTTGGCGATGCGTAGCGCGATTCATTCATTCTTTCGGCGACATCAGTTTGTCCCACTTGAGCTCGTGACTGGCGTCACTCATGGGCGTGCCTATCGCGCTTGTGACCCGGGACTGCTCTCTACTAGATTCAAAGTGAAGAGTCAGGTGCTCGTCCTTGCGAAAGGAGAGCCATGCCGACAGCACAACAGGAACGCGCAGTTGCCGCAGATCAAGCGTTTATCGACCAGGTAATTGCCACCCGGAGCGGACGCCCCGGAGCACTGCTCGGCGTCCTGGAAGCCGCGCAGAATCGCAATGCCCACTCCTACCTGCCGCTGGAGACACTCAAATACATCGCGGCAAAGACCGAAACTCCGCTGGCCCGGATCTACAGCGTAGCTACCTTCTACTCGCTGTTCAATCTGCAGCCACAAGGCGACAACACGATTTGCATCTGTCGAGGGACAGCGTGTCATACCCGCGGATCGCGCAACTTGATGCAGAGTGTACGCCTCGATCTCGGCCTCGGCCTCGACGACCCCAGCGAGACTAGCGAAGGTGACAAACTCCTGCTGACGACGGCCGATAACAGGTTCACAGTTCGCACCGTTGCCTGCTTCGGCCAGTGCGCCTTGGCTCCGGTTGTCGAAGTCAATCATCGCATCTGCGGGCACATGAACGAGCGTGCCCTGCAGCGGGAAATCCGGACCATCGAGCGGGAGAGTGAGTGATGCCTCCGATTCAAGACATCGGCGCTTTTAATGCGGTCCGCGAAGCAGGTTTGGCAAAGCTCGCGCCATCCGTCCCGCGAATCGCCGTCGGAATGGGTACCTGCGGTCGTGGCAACGGTGCCGAGGGGGTCTATCACGCATTCGGCGAAGCCATCGAGCGGAGTGGAACCGACGTTTTGCTGGCACCTGTCGGATGTTTCGGTTCCTGCTTTCAGGAACCTCTGGTGAACATTCGCCTTCCCGGAAATCCCCTGGTGATTCTGCATCGCGTCCAAGCCAATGACGCTCCGAGAATTTTGCACGATATCTCTACGAGCAACATCACGCCAGATTTCATCTATTGCAAAGTCGAAGAATGGGACCACATCACCGGTCATCTAAAATATGGTCACGGATACCCGGAGATTCCGCTTTGGAACGAGGTCCCCTTCTTCAGGGGTCAAAAGAAAATCGTTCTGCGCAATTGCGGTTTCATCAATCCCGAAGATATCGAAGAATACATCGGCATTGGCGGATACCAGGCGCTGTACAAGGTATTAATCGAAGGCAAGCCCGAAAATATCATCGAGCAGATCAAAGCCGCCAAGCTCCGCGGGCGTGGCGGCGCCGGATTCCTGACGGGAAACAAGTGGGAGTTTCTCGCCAAGACAAAGTCGGAGCAGAAGTACATCATCTGCAACGCCGATGAAGGCGACCCCGGCGCCTACATGAATCGCAACGAGATCGAAAGCGATCCCCATTCCCTGCTCGAAGGCATGATCATCGGCGGATACGTGATGGGAGCGTCCGAAGGCATCGTCTATGTGCGTGCCGAATATCCGCTGGCCGTTCATCGGCTGACGCGTGCCATTGAGCAAGCCCGCGAATACGGCATGCTGGGCAGTAACATCCTCGGACGTGGTTTCAAGTTCGACATAGAGTTGGTCGAAGGCGCTGGCGCATTTGTCTGCGGAGAAGAAACCGCGCTCATCGCCTCGCTTGAAGGCCAAGCGGGCCGCCCGCGTCCGCGGCCACCATATCCTGCGCAGAAAGGCTTGTGGGGCAAACCGACCAACATCAATAACGTAGAGACCTGGTACAACGTCGCTCCCATCGTGACCAAAGGCCCGGCATGGTTCACCGAAACCGGCAGTCCCAAGAGCGCCGGCACAAAAGTCTTTTCGTTGGTGGGAAAAGTAAACAACACCGGGCTGGTCGAAATGCCCCTCGGCACACCTCTCAAGACTTTCATTTACGACATCGGGGAAGGTGCCGTAGGAGGTCGTCAAGTCAAAGCGGTTCAAACTGGAGGCCCTTCCGGCGGCTGCATTCCCAACGAAATGTTCGACACCCCGGTTGACTACGAGAGTCTGGCGCAACTCGGATCCATCATGGGCTCGGGCGGCATGGTGGTGATGGATGAAGACAACTGCATGGTCGACGTCGCCCGCTACTTTATTGAGTTCACCCACTCGGAATCCTGTGGCAAGTGCATTCCCTGCCGCGTCGGCCTGAACAAGTGCCTGCGAATTCTGAACCGTGTCACCGATGGTGCCGGCACCATGCACCATCTCGAACTTCTTGACGAACTCAGCCACTACATTCGAGAGTGTTCCCTGTGCGGGCTTGGCCAGACGGCTCCCAACCCAGTTCTGACCACGCTCCGTCACTTCCGCGCCGAGTTTGAAGACCACATTGTCTCTCGCCGCTGCCAGGCTGGAGTTTGCGAAGAACTGGCGCTTTCGCCTTGTGAGAATAGCTGCCCGTTGCATATGAACATTCCGCGCTTCCTCCAACTTTACAAAGAGCACCGCCTGGAAGAGGCCTTTGAAGCGGTCATCATGGACAATCCCCTTCCTTCTTCCACCGGCCGGGTTTGCCAGCATCCCTGTGATAGCCGCTGCCGCCGCCAGACCATCGACGAGGCGGTAAACATGCGTGAAGTTCATCGCCTGATCGCCGACTCCATCTACAAGTCGGAGCGGTACGATTCCATGGCGCAGCGCGTTCTCTCGCGCAAGCTCGAAGCCACCGGGCGCAAGATCGCTATCGTCGGCGCCGGTCCTGCCGGCCTCACGGCTGCTTTCTATCTCGCACTCCTCGGGCACGAGATCACCGTCTATGAAAGTAAAGCCGAAGCTGGAGGAATGCTACGCTTCGCCCTGCCCGAATACCGTTTGCCCAAAGCTGCGTTACACCGGGAGATCGACCTGATCGAACGGCTTGGCGTGAAGTTCCTCTTCAACTCTCAAGTAGGCGTGGACATATCGCTGAATGAACTCGACGATCGCTTCGACGCGGTCTTTCTCTCCATTGGTACCTGGAAAGAATCTTGGGTCTATCAGCCGGGCACGGAACTAAAAGGTGTTTACCCGGCGCTCGCTTTTTTGGAAGCTGCCGCTAGAAACGAAGAGGTCCCGATCGGACGCAAAGTGTCCGTCATCGGGGGAGGAAATGCCGCTATCGACTCCGCCCGGACTGCGCTGCGTACCGGCGCCGAGGTGACTGTCTTCTATCGTCGGGAACGCAAAGACATGCCCGCCATCGAGGAAGAAACGCGAGCAGCTCGAGATGAAGGCGCGAAGTTCGTTTTCCTCGCTGCGCCGCACAGGGTGATCGGCGACGCCAAAGGCAGCGTGAAATCGATCGAGATTGTGAAAACCCGGCTTGGTGAGTACGACGCCTCCGGCCGTAGGCGGCCGATTATGACCGATCAGATTCAGCGTTTCGACTGCGACTCAGTCATCTTCGCGGTCGGCGAAACCGTCGATCTCGACTTCGCCCGCGCCTCCGGTCTAAGTCTCAAAGAGTCCGGCACGATCGACGTGAACCGCTTCACCCTTGAAACCAGCCGGCCCCGCTTCTATGCCGGAGGAGATATTGTGACCGGCGCCTCCAACGTTTCGAATGCGATGGCTTACGGCAAACAAGCTGCCAAGCGAATCGACCTGCAGCTGACGGAGACGGACCGCTGGCCCAAGCTCTTCCCCGAGGTTCGTTATGACCAGACGCCTCCCGAGGAGCCTAGTCCCAACCATCGCCATTGCGGACACCAGTTGTCTGCGTCGGCGCGGGTGCGTTCGCAAACTGAAGTTGTAGAGGGATTGACCCACGAAGAGGCACTGGACGAAGCCTGCCGTTGCCTGCGTTGCGACGTCAAGGCCGCCAACGTCCTATAAAGGAAGGAGCGTTACGGTGCCACAAAGAAAATTCTCGATCCGGATCGACGGCGCGCTGGTCAGCGCGCTCGAGGATCAAACGATCCTGCAGGCGGCGAAAGCCAACGGCAAGTACATTCCGACGCTCTGCGACCTCGAAGGACTCACCCCGGTAGGCGCCTGCCGGCTCTGCGTCGTAGAAGTGTCTGGCACTGACCGTTTGCTTCCCGCTTGCACCACGCCAATCCAGGATGGTATGTCGGTCACCACGACTTCACCCAAGCTCGCTTCTTATCGCCGTATCGCCCTCGAACTCCTTTTCATCGAGCGCAACCATGTCTGCGCAGTATGCGTGTCCAACGGTCATTGCGAGCTGCAATCCATGGCTACGGCGATAGGTATCACTACGGTGCGTTTTGCCTACAACTATCCCAAGTTGCCCTTGGATCTTTCTCATCCGCGGTTCGTTCTTGACCACAACCGTTGCATCTTATGTACACGTTGCGTCCGAGTCTGCGCCGAACTGGAAGGTGCCCATGTGTGGGAAGTCGCCTCCCGCAGCATCCACGCTCGCATCGTGAGCGATCTTAACCAGAAATGGGGTGAAGCGCGCAGTTGCACCAGTTGCGGCAAGTGCGTTCAGGCGTGCCCCACTGGCGCTCTCGCCGAGAAGGGCTGGGCCGTCGAAGAAATGGTTAAGAACGATGACAAAATCAGCTCGCTCGTGCATCGCCGGGGAGTTCAGCCATGAAGAAGTTGAAAATAGCAACGATCTGGCTGGATGGTTGTTCCGGATGCCATATGTCCTTGCTTGATATGGACGCGGCTATCATCTCTCTGGCCCGCAAGATCGACATCGTCTACGGCCCACTCGTCGACGCGCAGGAATTTCCAGAGGACGTCGATGTCACTCTCGTGGAAGGGGCCGTCAGCTCGCAGGATGACGTCAATAAGCTTCAGAAGGTTCGCCAACGAACGAAACTGCTGGTCTCTCTCGGTGATTGCGCCGTAACCGGCAACGTGCCGGCCATGCGGAACTCCATTCCGGTCGGCAAACTTCTGCAGCGCATTTATGTGGAAGGATCACAGGGTCAGAAGTTTGTTCCAACCGACGGTGTTCCCTCTTTATTAAAGCAGGCTCGCCCTCTGCGTGAATTCGTCGATGTCGACCTCTGTTTGCCAGGCTGCCCGCCGCCCGCAAAAACAATTGCCGGCGTACTCAATGATCTGTTGGAAGGGCGAAAGCCCGAGACCAACCTGACTGTTAAGTTCGGATAAGGAGCGCGTGATGAAACGCATCACAATCGAGCCCGTAAGTCGCATCGAGGGACACGCGAAGATCACGATCCAACTCGACGACAACGGTCACGTCTCTGGCGCCGAATTCCATGTCACCCAGGTGCGAGGCTTCGAAGCATTTACCGAGGGACGTCCGTTCTACGAGATGCCCGGAATCACCTCGCGCATCTGTGGCATTTGTCCGGTGAGTCATCAGCTCGCTTCATCCAAAGCCTGCGATGCGATCATGGCAGTACGCATTCCGCCCGCCGCGCACAAACTGCGGGAACTGCTGCACTGTGGACAATTCGTGCAATCCCACGCGCTCAGCTTCTTCTATCTGTCAGCACCCGACTTTCTCCTCGGTATGGATTCCGATCCCGCCAGCCGAAATGTGTTGGGAGTCATCGCCAAACATCCCGATGTGGCGCGCGATGGCATCGAACTACGCAAATTCGGCCTACATTTGATCGAGAGCCTCGCCCAGGAGCGAGTTCATCCGTCGTGGGTCGTCCCCGGCGGCGTCTCCAAACCGCTCTCCCTGCAAGTCCGTGATCGCATTCTTTCCGAGCTTCCTGCCGCTAAGGCAATCACGCAGCGTACCTTCCGGCTCTTTCAGGCCGCGCTGGAAGACTACAAAGAGGAAATAGACAACTTCGGATCCGCGCCGACCATGTATGCCGGTTTAGTTGATAAGGGCGGCAACCTCCAGCTCTATGATGGCGGATTGCGCTTCCGCAGCGCCATCGGCGAAATCGTCGAAGACCACATCACCGCCGAAGACTATCCTAGCTGGATCGCGGAAGCCAGCCTGCACGAGTCCTATCTGAAAGCCCCATACTTCAAGCCCAAGGGATTGTCCGATGGTGTTTATCGCGTCGGCCCCTTGGCGCGGCTCAACGTCGCAAACCAGTGCGGCACGCCGGCCGCCGACGCAGAATTGCGGGACATGCGCGCACGTTTTGGCAATCCCGCGCACAGCGCTTTCCTATATCACTACGCCCGCCTCATCGAAATCCTATACGCGCTGGAGCGAATCGAACAACTTTTGACTGATCCGAACATTCTCGACAATCACATACGCGCCAAGGCTGGCGTCAACGCACTCGAAGGCGTCGGAATGATTGAGGCTCCTCGTGGCGTCCTTATCCATCACTATAAAGTGGATGAGGAAGGCGGTATCGTCTGGGCCAATCTGATTGTCGCCACCGGCCACAACAACCTTGCCATCGGACGTGGCGTCCAGCAAGTGAGCGAACATTTTATCGATGGAACCAAACTCGAAGAAGGTATGCTCAATCGCGTGTCGGCGGTCGTGCGCGCCTATGATCCCTGCCTGAGTTGCTCAACCCACGCTACCGGACAGATTGCGATGCGCATCCAACTCGTCGGGCCGGATGGCACATGCCTCGATGAGTTGGTGAGTGAATGATTTCTCTTTCAACTCCAGCAAGTGTTCATTACATAGGAAGATAACCGAGGCACACGGCCGACGCATTGGCGGGCAATCATCCACCAGAAGTTAGGTCAGAGAAACTGGGTCTAATGATCGATCGCTCAGATATCAAGCACGCCGAAGGCGCGTGTGCTACGAGCGCTATCGACGATGTAGATCGAGCAGGGCGACTTCGGAGCGCTCCTGCTCCCGCTCAAGAACGATTTCATCGCCGTCTGGGGAAATGTCGAAATCGCGAACGTCGAAGTCGGGTGGCAGGCTGGTCAATTGCCTCTCGGCACCCGTCTCCACGTTGATGAGCCAGAGATTCTTATGGCGAATCTCTCCTCGCAACACCACCAGTTCGCGTGCTGTTGGCAGGAAGGCCAAATGCCTGGCCCCGCGAGTCAAAGTAAACGCGTGCAGGGGAAAACCTCCGGACTTGGCCGTAGCCGCTTTAACCGGAAATGCGGCGCCTACATCGGGGCCTGAATAAACAAGGAACCGGCCATCAGGTGACCACGCGGGATCGAGCGAATACTCGTCGACGAAGATAGTGGGCTGCCCCCCATCGAGCGGCACACGGAACAAGTGGGGAATGCCATGATCGTTGGCCGCCAAGGTGACCGACCGGCCGTCACGTTCCCAGGCGGGAGCGCCTTGCAAGTCGAGGGCATCCGTTACCATGTGGGCGTCCGCGCCATCGGCCTGCATTACGTACAAGGCGGCTCGGCCCTGTTGCCGCACCGAAAATGCAATGTGTTGTCCATCGGGGGCGATCGCGGGACCGCCGACGACATGCGCTCCATGGCCAGTCCACAAATCCGTGGCGGCTCCGTTTGCCGCCTTCCAAATACCTTCACTCGAGCCGGAAGCACTCACATAGAGAAGATAATTTGGACCGAGGCGTGGGGAAGACCCTGTGCCGGTTGGAAGCGCGATTCGGGCTGGAGCCTTATCAAGGGGTGAATCGGCGATGCGCAAGCGCCAGAGCGTCGTCATCGGACTGGCGAGCGTGGCGACCAAGCGGCGGCCGTTCGCGCTGGCCGCCAACGAGGTGTACCGCTCAAGGCCAGAACTCACACGGTGAGGAACGCGGCGATTGATGTCCATGCTATAGAGCCACGGACCCGTACCATCAGGGTCGGTCACTAGATACATCAGCGTTCGCTGATCCAGAAAAACGGGGTGACTCAGGCGACCCGCATGCGATGTGATTCGTTCGGGCACGCCGCCCGTTGAGGCAATTCTCCAGATATCCAGCTTGTCCGGGAGGCTCCCCTGGACAAAATAGATGAAGGCGTCATCGGGCGACCACAAAGGAAAGTGCGCGTGCATGCCGGTGGGTGCGGCGAAGATGGGCTGGCCGTTTTTGAGCAGGGTGCCATCAGAAACAAACATCGGGTCGCCTGGGCCCGGGGTGTGGTAGACGAGTCGGGAACCATCGTGGGACCAGTCGAATTCAGCAACACCTTCAAGGTATGGCTTCGGCTGTCCACCTAACGTCGGGACGGCCCAAACGCTAATTTCGCCTTCGCTCGTTGCACTTGGCCTGCGAACCCAAAACGTGACGAGAGAACCGTCGGGCGAGAATCCCAGGGTGCGGACCGATGGATTAACCAGTTCGGGCTGGGTGCCACGGGTTAAATTGTGGAACTGGCCAGACCCAACCTGCGTGACCCAAACATCCATCTGTCCGTCGCGATCCGACAAGAACGCCACGAACTGTCCGTCACGCGACACTGCAGCCGCCTGTTCCACTGCCTCAAAGTCCGTGACCGTTTGGAATCGCGCGCCAACGATGGGATCTCGCCAGAAATACTCCGTCCTCTGTAGCCAGACGATCACGCCAATTACGAACAGGGCTACTGCCGCAGCTACCGGCAGAATAACCCTCCATAGAGAGCGAGGCGCCGAAACCGGCAACGGGGGAGCCAATGCAATGGGGGCAGGAAACGGAGCATCGTCGGTCGTGGACTGCATAGTCCGGAGATTGCGACCGCGAGCCCAGGTGTCCAACTCGGCCGTAAACGCATAGACCGAGCCCGCCCGGTCGTGCAGGTGGCGGTGAATCGGCATCCCCTCGCGCTTCTCCCAGCGCTGGACCGTCGTGACGTCCCGTTCGAAATGGGCTGCGATCTCCTTCCAGGAATCAAGACGCCGGGTAGGCGAGGGGTCGGACAACGGTTTTCCGGCGGATGATTCGCCCATCGCACGCTCCGAACTGGTTCGCGTTTGTCGCAAACCACGGAGATCGATTATACCCGTGCCACTTTTAGCCACGGCAATGCACGGCATTGAACGGCAAAGTGCGGAAACTATGGGAGTTCCGGGCATTGCCGTTTGACCCTGCCCAGCAAAGCGGACGATTGTAGCTGCGCGTCTGAAGTGTATTTCAAATTTGGAGGTCTTTGATGAAGAGCAAGGGTTTCAAGTGGGCAGCACGGATCATTCCTGCACTGATACTGGCTGGTGGCATCAGTGCGCTGGCTCAGGATTCGACACATACCAAATTCAGCGGCGTGATCAATGCCTATTCGCCCCAGACCACAACTGGTCCCTACGAGATACGAGGCCCATGGTCCTTGAAGCTAAAGGGAAAGTCGGGCAAGGCGAATTTTTACGCAGCCCTGAACATGGAGCTCTCGGATGGCTGGGTCTTGACGAAAAACGATGGGAATTTTGATCCGAACGCTAGGGGCGCCCACACTCACCATATAACCCTCGTCAACGGCGATGTCACGCCGGTCACTGGAGGGTTCCAAATAACTGGGACCTCCACGATCACGGTAAATGGTAGCCCCGCACCTATTTCACCGTCTCCGTTGGTGATCGTAGTCACGGGCGGCACCAACGTCGCATTCTCCAATATCGCACTGACTTTCGGCTCGCCGGGCTCTGACCATTTTGGAACTGAGCCCTTACCGGGCGTAGTCCGGCGAGTCGACAAATAAAGGACTGATTGGAGCGGGTGCGTGGAAGGGTTGCGCGATTGGCTGAACAGCAATTCTCCGCAGGTCGTGCCCGCTCAGCGCCCCGCTCCCTCTAGTCCAGAAGATTCAAGGGTTGCGTCCTTGGCTTTTAACCAGGCGCGGTTAAGAAAAGAGGTTCATATGCGACGAAGGCTGCTGAGGTTGTCATTTTTCAGCGCGGCGATCATGGCCACGGCTCTTTACTGTGCAGAAAATGTCCTAGCCACATCGCCAAGAGGATTTACGGCCTCAACGCTCGCCCTTGGCAGGTTGGGCTCAAGCGATGTCAGCAACTACTTCGTTCCACCAAAAGGCAAGGCGTGGCTGTCCTTGCAGAAAACGCGGGGGCCGTCAGATCTATACGTGCAGAACAATGTTTGGAAACCAGGAGGAAGCACCGGATGGCACACGCACCCAGGCCATAGCCTGATAATCGTCACGACAGGAACAGTGACGGCCTATGAGGGAGACGACCCCAACTGCAAGCCCCATGTTTACAAAGCCGGGATGGGGTTTGTGGATCCCGGCGATGGCCACGTGCACACCCTAAGAAATGAAGGCACGGTTGAAGCCCGAACCGTCGCCGTCCAACTCATTCCGGCAAATCAGCCGCGGCGAATGGACGCTCCGGACCCGGGGAATTGCCGGTTCTGAGGGAGCGTTGATGCGGCAGGAATCACTCCGTTTGAGAACGGAACTCCTATGCACTGCGCTTAGGGAGGCTGCTCTCTGCAAACCAAAACGTGCGATAGCACCTAACCAGGCGACAAAGAAGAAAAGAGGATCTTATGCTCCGAACCAACCGACCCAAGCTTCGTCTCACTTTTTGCTTCTTGCTGATTTTCTGCGCCCTCTCTTTGATGGCCCAACAACCGTCTTCCGCCGATAGCATTGTTCCCGCCATGGTGAAGTTCATCGGGACACTCAACGATGCCGAAGGCAAACCACTCACCGGCACTCAAGGTGTCACCTTTCTGCTGTACCAGGAACAGACTGGCGGCCCTCCGCTGTGGATGGAAACGCAGAACGTTCAAGCCGACAAAAGTGGTCGCTACACAGTGATGTTGGGCGCGGCCACCAGCCACGGATTGCCCTCGGATGCCTTCAAGGGCGGCGAAGCGCGCTGGCTGGCTGCACAACCCCACGGTCAATCCGAACCGGCTCGCGTAGTTCTGGCCAGTGTGCCTTATGCCATGAAGGCTCTGGACGCGGAAACTCTTGGCGGTAGGCCTGCCTCGGCCTTCTTGACGGCCCGGCCCTCCGGGGCAGGAGCAGGAACAGGATCGCGCCAAGCGGGATCGCCAGCGGAACAAAAGAACGAAATTGTGTGTTCATCCGCGACGGCTTGCAAGAAGGGCTTTGTCCCTCTTTTCTCGAGCAATGGCGGAAGTGCCAAGGTCACCGACTCAATTGTTACCCAGAGTGGCAGTAAGATTACCGTCGTAGGCAGCGAAACCGTATCCAGTGCGGCTAGCGCTCCCGCGCTGGTAGGTCAGAGTTCCGGCACGAATGCGGTTTCGGACGGAGTGGACGGCATAACCAGCAGCGGGACCGCTTCGGGTGTTGCCGGTATTAACAACGCAAATGGAGTCGGTGTTTATGGGGTCGGCGGCACTGGCGTTTACGCCACCAGCAACACCGGCTACGGCGTTTACGCCAGCAGCAACTCCAGCCACGGAGTTTTCGGCATAAGCAACGGCTCCTGTTGTTTCGGTGTTGTCGGCGAGGGCGTGAGTGCTGGCGTTTATGGCTCTGGGGGCTACGGAGTTCTTGGGTTTGGGACTTCCGGCTATGGAATGTACGGCCAGTACGTGGGCGCCAGCGCCCTGGGGTCAGAGATTCCGTTCGCGGGACTCTGGGGTGACACCAATACTCCGAGTGCGGCGGGCGTGGCCGGCACCGGGATGGACGGGATCGGCGGGATATTCCTGAACGACTCCCCCAGCGGAAACTGGGCACTGGTGGCCGCAAACTACAACAGCAATGGCCCCATATTCACCGCGGAAAATAATGCAAACGGCGTGTCGTGCTCGATCGACCAGAACGCCTACCTCTATTGTGACGGTGGCATCGGCGCCATGGTTCACCTCAACAGCGGCAAGCGTAAGGTGGCCATGTCGGGCATCCAGTCGCCAGAAAACTGGTTCGAGGATTTCGGTTCAGCTCAGCTCGTCAACGGAGTTGCTCTCATCCAACTCGACCCCGATTTCATCCAGACCGTCAACACCGAGAAAGACTACCGTGTGTTCCCCGTGCCGAACGGCGACTGCAAGGGTTTGTATGTGTCCAACAAGTCGGTGAACTCTTTCGAGGTGCGTGAACTTGGAGGAGGAAGCTCGAATATCCGCTTCGACTATCGCATTACAGCCATGCGGAGGAACTACGAGACAGTACGCTTCGAGGATCACACCAAGGATCTGGATCCGAGAAACATGCTCGAGCAGATGCGAAAAGCCAAGCCGGCCTCATCCACCTCCCCGGCGTCGCTGAAGCCTGCTTCGCATCCTGCGGTGGAAATTCCCCTGATGCAGCTCTCGAAGCAATAATTACGGTATTCCCACCTGAAGCGAATTTTGTAGTGGGTGGGAACGCCGTTTATCGGCGGGGGAGTCTGGGGCATTAAGAACTCCCAGGTATTCGAATTCTCGACGCCGAAGGTTGACCGCCCCAGTTCTCCACCTTCTGAGGCCTGGGGCTTTTTCTACATTCATCCTTTTTCTTTCGCCTGCCGTTTATCCGACCGAAAACGGTCTGGTGAAGGTAGTCATTACAGAAGATGGCAAGAGGTCTCAATCTCCGCAAACAAGAACAAGACGTGCGACGAAACATCACACTGCGCTGGGTTCTCGGTGAACCTGAACCCGTCGGCAATGGCTGCAGCGCAGTTCAATCAAATCTCGGGAAACTGAAACTTCTAGCGATACCAAATTATCCGACAAAGGAAGTGTCATGAAAAGTCTCAGGAAGGCCAATCTCGAATCGAAGCCTCACCGCGCGTGGCAAAGAGAGAGATGCCAACTTTTTGTTCTCCGACGGCGCCTCCTCTTCACCCCGAGCATCATTGGCATTTGCCGCGCTCGGGTTAGCGAGGACGATTGGAGAGATGTTGGGCGATCTTTATGGGCGATTTGCCCTCGGTTGGAAAAGTAAAACAAATATCCGTCGCTACCCATCGCGCTCTTAGCGATGCGTGCTATTCCACACTTGTTTCTCATCTCGCGTTGTGCTCAAGATGAGGCGGCAGAGTCATGCTGACTGGAAATTTAATCCGGCAACCACGTGTTTGCGCTGACTCTTACTGTCAAAGGACTTCAGGCTAACAACGGGATTACGGCGAGGTCCATGAAGCGAGAAAGCGATGTTGAGCATGGATTTTTTCGAAGCATCAACTCGAGTTCTTCCGAGCCGCAGAAGCTAAGATCGTCCCAAGCACAAACGACGTCAGTATTGTGACGATAGGTCGCGGGGGATAGGGCACGATCGGTCGGCAGTGATAGGCGTGATTCAACTCAGAAAAATCATTGATCTGCGGCCTCGATCGATGTACCCTGCTCGAACACCTGCCTCGCGCGCACCGGGCGGAAATCCAACGAACATTTGGGAACCGCATGAGTGCCACGACTCGTCCTGCATTTGTAAAAAGATCAGCATTGACTCCTCCGACCTTTTCTGCCTTAAGCGCAGCCCAGCAAACACCAGCTGCAAAAATCGACGCGTTCGATGTGGTGGTCGCGGGCGCCGGCCATAACAGCCTGGTCGCCACAGCGTATCTGGCTAAGGCGGGATACCGATGTCTGGTGCTAGAGGGCCGGCCGGTGGTCGGCGGCGCCGTCAAAACTCAGGAATTAACTCTTCGCGGCTTTAACCACGATGTATGTTCGGCCGCTCACAGCACCATTCTCGAAAACCCAATGTTCCGCAACCACGAGATCAACCTTCGCGACTATGGCCTGGAATACATGGAGCCCGATCCCGTCATTCACATGCCCTTTCCGGACGGGAGTTGGTTAACTCAGTGGCAAGACGTGGATCGCACTTGCGCAGAGTTCGCCAAGTTTTCCAAGAAGGATGCCGCCGCGTACCGTCGCATGCTTAGAGAATTCGAGACAGTGCGTTCAATCTTTGAAGCCGTGGCGTTTACTCCCATCGGATTCGGCAAGCCGTTAAGCGACCGTCTGGCTGACGTTCCGAATGGCCGCAACTGGCAACGAGTTGTGGCGATGTCGCAGTGGGAGATCATCCGAGACAATTTCGAGGACGATCACTGCCGCGCCTTCCTGCTCGCCAGCCCTTTCACTCACCAACCGCCGCAATACCCCATGACCGGTCGCCTCGCTTGGGCTTCCATTCGCAGCACGCCCCGCTGTATCCCGAAGGGCGGGTCCGGGGCTCTGACGCAAGCCCTGGCTCGTTTTATCGAAGCGCACGGCGGCATAATTCTCGTCAATAAAGGGGTGGCCCGTTTGATAGTTGAGAACGGCAGATGCAAAGGAGTCGAGTGCGCAGACGGCACTCAGTACCATGCCGAAAAAGCCGTTCTCTCCACCATCCATATCAAGCAGCTCGTCGACATGGCGCCGAAAGAACTCTGGGGAGAGGATTTCCTCTACGGAGTTGAGACATGGCAGCCGGAGATTTCGGCGGTGGTCGCTCATTATGCCACCACAGAAGCTCCCCGCTACCAAGCCGAAGGTGGTTCTATCGAGCCGGTTGAGACCTGCGTGGCGCCTAGTTCAGCCCGTGTATTGAATTTTATTTACGATCATCTACTCGGAAAGGTCAGTCTGGAAGATCCACTGCTTGAGATTACGTGCTGCAGCACGATGGATTCCACTCGCGCTCCAGCCGGAATGCATACTCTTCGGGTGCTCGGATTCCATCCTTACGACCTCAAGCAGGGTCACGAGCACTGGGACGAATTGAAAGACAAAGTCGCGGAATCCAATCTCAATTACATGCGCCGTTTTGCTCCAAATCTGACAGACGACAAGATACTCGCTCGTTTCGTGGAAAGCCCTGTGGATTTGGAGCGCATGAATCCGCACAACTGGCATGGCAGTTACCACGCGGGCTCAGCCGAGCCGTCGCAATCCGGAGCCCTGCGTCCCATGGCTGGATGGGCGCAGCATCGTATGCCAATTCCCGGGCTCTATCAGACCGGAGCAACCACGCACCCCGGCGGATCGGTGACCGGAGCACCTGGCCGAAATGCGGCAACCGTCATGCTGAAGGATTTCGGAACGAGCATCGAGGCGGTGGCGAACCAGAAAGCGTCGAGACCCTCGGCCGTCACAGGCTAAGTCCGCCTTGCGCAGGCGGAATACTCGCGCTTATCCCGTCAGTTCGCTGCTCTGCAGCAAGTTGTGACTCAGAGTTGGACGATCAATTTCTTTTTCCCAGCGGGCGATGACCAGGGTCGCCACTCCGTTCCCGATCATGTTGATCAGGGCACGGAACATGCTCATAAAACGGTCAATACCGAGTATCAGCGCCATTCCTGCCACCGGAATCGACGGTACCACCATCAAGGTTCCGACCAGTGCAATGAATGAAGCTCCCTGCACGCCACTCGCTCCTTTGGACGTCAGCACTGCCACGGCGAAAATCGTCAGCTGTTGCATCAAGGTGAGATGAGTGTTTGTGGCCTGCGCCACGAAGAGCGCGGCTAATGTCATATACAAGCTTGTACCGTCGGTGTTGAACGTGTAGCCCGTCGGAACCACCAAGCCCACCAGCGATTTCGAGCAACCCAACTTCTCAAGTTTCTCCATGAGAGTCGGCAGCGCCGTCTCCGATGAACTCACCGCAAGGACTAACAGAATTTCTTCCTTGATGTAAAACAGGAACCGGAACAAGTTAAACCCGACTGCCCATGCAATCGCCCCCAGGACCACGATCACGAACAATATCGAAGTGATCCAGAATGTTCCGATCAGTTTCGCCAACGGGCCAAGCGAAGCGATCCCGTATTTTCCGACCGTAAACGCCATCGCGCCGAACGCCCCAATGGGCGCGGCCTTCATGATGATGTTAACCACCCCGAACACAACTCGCATCACCACATCCAAAAAGTCCAATAAAGGCTTGCAACGCGGTCCGGCCATGGACAAGGCGAAGCCAAACAGGATGGCCACCAGCAAGACTTCCAGGATGTCGCCCTTGGCGAAGGCATCCACAAAGGTCGTCGGAATGATGTGCATCAGAAACTCGGTTACACTCTGCGCCTTCGCTTGTCCTGCATACTCCGCGACCGATTTGGCGTCCAGGGACGCCGGATTCACGTTGAAACCCGCCCCGGGCTTCACCACATTTCCCACGATCAGGCCGATCAGCAGAGCAATGGTCGAAACCATCTCGAAATAGAGCAAAGCTTTGCCGCCGACTCGCCCTACCTTTTTCATGTCCTGCATGCCCGCAATACCAGTCACCACGGTGCAGAAAATGATCAACGTGATCACCATGGTGATCAGACGGATGAAGGCGTCACCGAGAGGCTTCATGGCGATGCCCTGGGCGGGGTTGGTATAGCCCAGCACCACCGCAATGACCATCGCGATTACAACCTGTATCCAGAGGTTGGCGTAGAAAGGTTTTCGCTTCCGCGCCACTGGCGGCAAGTTTCTCGGAGGATCCACTGTGCTGTAAGTCGCCATCTCTATTTCAAGGTCTCCTCAGGTCCGCTCGCAGGCCACGAATGACAGGTATTGCACGAGGTCTTCGCGTGATTCGCCTGATGACAGGTCAGGCAGCTGTACATGGTCGTGACACTAGTGACCTCTGCGATGCGATCCATTTTCGAAACCTGTCCATGGCAGTTTTCGCACTTCGCCCCGGCGTCCAGGTGCGTGCGGTGGCTCCAGCGCGGTCCGGGAAGCAACGTATAAACGCGCACCCAGGGAATCGTCTCGCCTGACCTGGCGTACTCCGCCAGCTTCGCCAGATCTGGTTTCGTCTTCCCGATGTTCTGGTGGCAACTCATACAAACGCTGGTTGCGGGAAACGTCATGTGATTTCCTGGATCAGGATTTACATGGCAAAACTTGCACTGCGCCCCCATCGAAACATGCAGCTTGTGACTGAAAGGAAGTGGCTGCTCCGGCGCGGCCGGCTTCATCGGATTGGCCGGTACAACGGCTTGTAGAGCGGGTGCCTGCGATTGCGTGTAAGCAGGGAAAACTGCGCAGAGTAGAGTCGCAGCGATCACTAGGGTTGTGTTACTTACTCTCGACAGCATTTTCGATCTCCCTGTGTCACGCCTTTTTATTCACCACAGCTTCAATGCTGGTACCAAAGTCTTTCAGCATGACCACTGCCGCATTCCTTCCGGGAGCTCCGGTTACCGAGCCTCCGGGATGGGTAGTCGCTCCGGTTTGATAGAGCCCTGGAATCGGCATGCGGTGCTGGGCCCATCCCGGGACGGGACGCATGTTCCCCGCCTGCGCTGGCCCCCATGATCCCGCATGACAGCTACCATGCCAGTTGTGCGCGTTCATACGCTCGAAGTCGAGAGGACTATCCACGATCCGCGCCAGAATCTTGTCATTCGTCAGATTGGGCGCGAACTTTCGCAAGTAGGTCAGGTTGGCATCGGCCACCTGATCCTTGATCGCGTCCCAATGCTGCGGGCCTTCTTTCAACTCATAAGGCTGGTAACCGATCACCTTGATGGTGTGCATCCCCGCCGGTGCACGCGTCGGATCGGGTACGCTGCAGCAGATCACGTGAAGTGG
Organism: uncultured Acidobacteriaceae bacterium; assembly: GCA_963708575.1. GTDB lineage: Bacteria > Acidobacteriota > Terriglobia > Terriglobales > Acidobacteriaceae > DASVWZ01. The sequence goes on along the minus strand of CAVPTB010000007.1, from coordinate 1,149,442 downwards.
CGGCTCCTCCGTGTTGACAGCGCCACGTGCGTAGTCGTAACCAAAGCGCAGTGCTCGGTCCGGACTCGCTAGATAGCCGGAATGTACCGGTGTCAGTGTGCCATCGGCGACTGTGTATTTCGGTGGCTCCGTAGTAGCGAGACTGACGGAGAAAATCTGGCACTCGCTTTGCCAGGTTTCCACGCCCTCAATGAAGTCTTGCCCCCATACCTCTTTCGGTGCCATATCGACCAACTGCTTGATGTGAATGGTTGACAGAACTGCTTTCTGCGCACGATAAGAACTGCCGTCAGCGCATTCCACGCCCACGCATTTGCCGTTTTCCACAATCAGCTGTTGCACCGGCTTATTGGTGAGAATCACTCCATTGTGAGCTTCGATGAATCGCGCCAAAGACTCACTTAACGCACCAGAACCTCCCTTGGGCAAAGGACGGCTCGTCTTCTGCTGATTGAATGTCGAATAGGCGTTCCGTCCCGTGACCGGATTTTCGGGAGGCATATTTCCCCACGGCCCACACAGCATGAAGCTTCGGCAGTGGTCGTCTTCGAAATTGTCGCGAACAATCTCCCAGTGCGACATGGCGAGGCGGCGCTGCCAGATCTTGCCCTTCGGGTGCTCCGCCAGGCGGTCATTCAGCGGTTTGCCAAATCCGATTGGAGTGAAGGTCACCGACTCCAGAATCGGCTTCACCGACTCGTACTCCTCCATCATGCGGCGGTAGGAGGCCGCATCTTTCTTGGAGAATTTCGCAAACTCAGCGATGGTTCGTTCAGGATCCCGCCATTGTGTTAGGTAAGTACCGTCCGCGAACGGCATGTGAAACACCGGGTCAGGAAAGATATATTCCAGCCCGTATGCCTCGAGATCAAGCTCCTTATCTCGCAGCATCGGGTTGTTGAAGAGGAATTGGTGAGCCGAGGAGCAGGTATCGTGACGAAATCCGCGCAACGTCAATTCCGCCGTCTTCACCCCACCGCCAACGATTGGACGCCCTTCGAGAACGAGGCAACGGTATCCGGCCTTGGAAAGATAGGCAGCCGTGACCAGACTGTTGTGCCCCGCCCCCGCAACCACAACATCGAACTTGTCAGAGGGTGCGGACGGAGTCTGTTGGCCGCGCGCCAGCGGAGAGAACGCCAGCGGCGCGAGCGCCGCCCCTTTCACAAATCCGCGTCTCGTCATTGCGCTCATCGAATTTCTCCTGCTGACATCTGTTTATCTCCCAGGGTGATCGTTCCGATTCCGTCTCTAATCGCAATGCTCGTTCCGAATGGCTGGCTAAGCTTCTGCAGATTCTCCAATATCTCTTGGGCGGACTTGGCGTCTGCCAGTTCGGGATACCCGCGATCTGGACGCGGCCTACCGAATCCCAAAGTAATTGGAGTCAGCGTAACTTTCGCCGGACGCGAGTCGCGAAACACGACGTGTGCAACCACTGAACGCCACAGCAGCGGGTTTGCCGGAAAGCTCTTGCGATCATGATCGCTGCGGGCGTCGAAAGCCTGAGACGGTAGCGCATCGGAGCCCAATCCGTACATTTGGTAGAACTCCGTTGGCTGGGGCACCACAAGATCATTCTCGAAGATGAAATTCCCAAGACTATAGAAAATTAGCTTGCCCTTGTAGATCTCGATGCCGCGCAGTGCATGATTGCCATGTCCAACGAAGACGTCTGCTCCCGCATCAATAGCCGCGTGCGCAAACTGGGTGACAAACTGCGCCGGAGTCTGCAAAGAGTCCGCACCCGGAGCACCTTCATGCGAGTGGATCGACACCATGACGTAATCTGCCATCTCGCGTGCGTCTTTGATCGAGGACGTGATTGCCGCCAGATCATTCGTGTCGGCCGTAGTTACCGCTTTCGGCGAATCACCGAGAGCAAACGTGACGGTAGAACCGCCGTCGAACGTGATGCTCAGATTTTGCGGCGCCGCCTGCCCGGCTGGCGCCCCAGCAAGATGGAGATCGTCTTTTAGCTTCTGAAGACCCCTCAGAGTACTGGCATCCACTTCGTACTTCGTCTCGTGTCGCAAGGGATTGACCCCGGGGCGGCCGCGCAAGTCCGGCCTTGCCTGCCCCGCGGGCGCGTCATGCTGAAAGGTCGACGCGCAAGCGATCAATGCGACTCGTCCGTGCGCCGTCGAGAGATACACCGGCGCCCTCGCTTCCGCGAGATTCTCGCCAACTCCCGCAAACACCGCGCCCGATTGTTTCAGTTCGCGTATCGTGTTCTGCAATCCAGCGATGCCAAAATCCATCGCGTGATTGTTAGCATTGGAAAACAGATTGAACCCGATCCACTGCAAACCTTTCAGCATGGCGGGGTCGATCGAAATCCATGTGGCCCTCGGCTCTGCTGCCGGGTACGAATTGTCCCCTGGAATCGTGCCTTCGAGGTTGGTGAACGCAGCGTCGCTTTCACGAATTAGGTTTCTAATCGCGGCGAATCTTGTATCGTTCTGCCGCGCGGTTGCTGGAGTCATCACAATCGAATCGCCGGCCAATGTTAGAGAGAATTCCGGGCTGGAGGATCTCAGGTCTTGCGCGGCGGCAGAGGCAACAAGCAGAACAAGGACGGCTAAGGCGAACAATCTCAGGCAAACCGCGGATTTGTCCGGACCGGTAAAAGCCATCGCTACTTGATCCTCGCCAAAGCCTGCTGGTAAAGCGCAGGATCAAAGTATTTCTCCGGAGATGGAGGCTTCCCGTTCCACTGTCCTTCGATTTCCGCCCGTAACTTCAGAACGTTCTTAAAACCTTCGATGTCAAAACGCGCATCAGGTTCGTACCAACCACCTCCTGCAACCAAGGCATAGGTTTCAATCGCCTGCTCGTCGGAGAGATGCCATTGCTTCTTCAGCAACTGAAGTACTTGCGCTTTGTTTTCCGGAGCGAGTAACCAGCGCTGCCCTTCGACATAAGCCGCGAGATATCTCTCTAGCACTTCACCGTGGTCGTGCGCCCAGTCCCGGCGCACAAATGCGCTGGTCGCCTGATAAGGTCCAATCAAATCCTGCGTCTTGCCCAAGCTCACAAACCCAGAGCTTTTAGCCAGCACGGACGTGGGCGGCCCCAGAATGGACGCGGCGTACTCTTTATGATCGCGCATAGCCTGCAGTCGAAGCGGGGTTGCTCCGATCGGTTTGATTTCGTAGTCCTTCCCCGCATCGAGTCCGTTCGACAGCAAAATCTTCTTCAACTGAAGCGCATAGGCGGTGTTCGGCGCATCCACAATGACCGTTTTTCCCTGTAAGTCCTTAACCGAATGAACTTCCGGCTGGGCGATCAGTTCGTTGATCGAGCCTTCTCCCCCCATCACGATCACTACGTCCACTCTTGCGGTTTCCACCATCGCGACCGCGTTGTCCGGTGCGGCATGAGCCAGGTCAGCTTTTCCATTTGCCAGTTCCTCACGCAGAGCATCGGAACTCGGCACTGTCTCGGCTTGCACGTCCACGCCATACTTCGCAAACATTCCGTGTTCCTGAGCAATCACAATCGGGAGGTGCGGATACAGCGAAACAATGTGAATAGTTTGGGGCTTGGCATTTTGCGCTTGAGCCAGCGCGCCCATCAGTTGCAGAGCCGCAATCGCGGAGAATACGGGCAGCCAAACGCTCTTTCGTAATAGCAACATCTAGCTCAACTTCTCCTTCAGCCACGCCATAGCGAGTTTGTTCGCACCTGGGTCGCCACCCATGTGGCCGCCCTCTGGATACACCCGCGCAGCCTTGGGATCGCCACTCTCCAAAAGAATGTACAAGTCTTGAATACTGATCCAGCCATCCTTCGCGCCGTTGATGGCTAGAATCGGGGCAGCCGGCTTATCAAACCAACCTTCAGTTCTCAAAGACATCGCCGGTGCTTGCTGCAGCAATTCCTCGTAACTACTGACATGGTTCGCGTACATCATGGAATCGAGCAGCGACCAGAGATACAGCTTGTCCGTTTTTACTTTCTCAAGCCATTCTTTCTGGAACGTGTAGTGGGTCGGACCGCCCCATTGCACAGCGGCTTTGATCCGTTTGCTCTCCAGGTAAGCCATCTTGCCGCCCCAGTAGCCGCCGTAGCTGCGCCCGATGATTCCCAGTCGCTTGCCATCCAGATCGTCTCGCGTAAGCAGGTAGTCGATGATCGCGCTATAGAAACGGCCGGCATCAGGCGTGTACCACACAGGACATTCGCCGTTACCCGGCATGTCGGTGTTGAACGCAGCAAGGCCAACGCCGAGCAGGTCGGTGGTGTCGCGCTCTTCCTTGTAGACGTCAACGCCTCCGGTCGCAATCACCACCGGAGGCTTCGATACCCCTTTTGGCAAGCGCAGGTAACCGATGATCTGTTTGCTCTCGAAAGAAATCGCCACTCGCTCGAGCGGCGGATCAAAGTACTTGGCCGCCTTCAGGTATGTCTCGATGCATTTTTTATACGCGGCCTGCTTTGCGGGATGGTTGATAACCGGAAACTTCGCAATTCCGTAATAGAACGATGCTTTTTCGTAAGCCTGGCCCGCTTCGCTATGCTTGCCTTGGGCTTCCAGCTCCAGACCGCGCTTTTCCTGCGGTTCTGCCAGACGGCTCCACGCATCCACCCAGGGCTGCGCATCAAGATTTGGCAAACTGCTAAAGATTGCCTCCGCATCCCTGGGATCGGCGCCCTTCTGAATAAACTGCTTCAGCCGAAACCTGGCGCCGACTTCATAGCGAGGATCGGTTAACAAACTCCTGTTAGTGCTGCTCACGGCTTGCTGCGCGTCGCCGGATGTTTGCGCAGCATCAGAATCGCCCGGTCGAGAGCTGCCCCATGCCAATGTGATGGGGCTGGCCACTACCACTCCCGCGCCAGTAGCCAGTTTCTGAAGAAACCTTCGCCGGCTCGACTCTGCTTCCACTGCCACGTCGTTGAACTTTTGAAACTCTCCCATTTTGTTACGCGGCACCTTCATTCAACTTCGGCAACGACCATTCTGTTACCGGCGTCGGGTCGAGGACCGCCTTCCCTAAATTCGGACAGCTCAGAACATAAATTCCCGTATCCGCTGCTGCATAAATCACCTTGCGGTCCCACTCCACCAGAACATTGCTCACAGTTCTGTCACCGGTACCGAATTTGGACAGGTCACCTCCTTGCGGCGGAATGAAATAAGCGACTTCTTCTGGCCGGTACGGGTTCCCAATGTCGTAGCATCGCAACCCAGCATCGAAGTACGCGTATGGTATGAAACCGGCAGCGATTCTTCCTGGCGCCTTCAAGTGTGGCGGATTGTGCGCGCCGAACCGTCCCCGCTTGAAACAAAAGTCACGGTAAGGAGCGTCAGGGGGCGGAACCGGCTGGGGGAATTGCGCAACCGGAACTGGACGGGTCTCATCTCGAATGTCGATTACCCAGATCGGTAGAAAAATCTGATTACAATCCGAATTGGTAGTTTCGCCATTGGCCATCACAAATCCGCGTTCCAGCATTCCGCACCAGATGGTGTGAAAGGCAATTCCTCCGGCACCATACTGGGGAGGCGGCTCGAACCCACCGATCTTCTTCGGATGTTTTGGATCACTGAGATCGTGAATAATCAGCCCGAAACAACCCCATGCGCCGTAGCCACGCGTACCGCCGTCCTCGAGTTTCTTCGGAACATAGACCGGCCCGTGCAATCCGGCGAACGGCGTTTGATCCGCCACCACCTTGGGAGGTACATACTGGGACCAGATCCACTTCTCGTATTCGGCTTCTTCACCCTTTCGCGAACCCGGCACCCACCACATCGAGACTTCCTTGGGATTGCCCGGGTCGGAAACGTCCACGATCATGTTTCCATTCACTAGCGGGCGGAAGTAAGAGGGCTGGTGAATAAACGTGTCATCCGGGCGCCGTGTCGAGGTAGGCATACTGTCCGCCGTCGTAATAGTTGCGATGGGTGCCAGAACCTGTGGCGCCAGTACTGAACTCCGAAAGCTTCACCATCTTTGACGGATCGGTCGCGTCATAGAAACGAACACCGCGCAATCCCTTGAAGTTTCTCCAGCGATCCGCGAGATGGGGATCGTCATACTTGCCCATGGGAGCTTCCGGAGTCGAATCTGTGATGGGCGCCTGCGCTCCCGTCATCAGTATCCATTTCTTCAACTTGCGGTTGTAGGCAACCTGCAACTGCGAGCCTTCGAACCCTGCCCTTATTGAACATCTGTGGTTTGTGAAGATCACTAATGTCGATGACATCGCCTTGTTGCAACAGGTAGCGTCGACTACCAATCGACATGAACTGCATCTTTCCACCGCGATCCTCACCCGGCAGGATGTGCGCAATCACCTCCATGTTTTTCACATAGGTGTTGCGATCCAGATAGCTCAAACTCTGCGGGGTGGGATGCGAGTGGTGGTCGGCAAAAGCAGGGAGGGCTGAACCGACCGCAGCGACGCCAACTCCTGTGGCCATCCGCTGCAAAAATTCTCTTCTGGTGGGCACGACTTTTATTTTCGTTCATTGCAACCTGGAATTCTGTCGTTGTGTGGCGTGCGCGACCACGTAAGACAGAAAAGGCAGCGGGTAAATGCTCGCCTTCTCTGCGGGTTTAAGTTAGAACAGCAGTTTCAGTCCAACTTGGATAGCGCGAGCGCCACCCGTCCCGATAACAGGATTCGCACCTGCTACGTCAGGGGTTGCGCAGCCGCAACCAAAGGAACCGGGAGCCGAAGGATCCACGTTTCCGTAGGTTCCAGAAGCGCCCCAGGGATTCGCGAAATTGGGATGATTAATGACGTTGAAAACTTCGCCGCGAAGCTGGGCGGTGAGACGTTCACCGAACTTCCAGTTCTTCACCACTGACAGATCCCACTCATGAAAAGCGGGACCGCGGAAGATGTTTCGACCCATAGTGCCGAACGTTCCGAACGCCGGCGGAATCATGATGGCGTTCCCTTTGGCGAAACATCCTAGAGTTGCCAAGGCAGTGCTGGTGGGAAGATTTACATTGCCTGCGTCCATGGCCGCCGCTTGCGCGTTACAGGCCGCATTTGCGGTTGGTGCCGACGCGTTTCCGGAACCTGCGAAGTATGGAATCGGGGTGGTGGTCACGCTGAAGGCCGAAGGACTTCCAAAGAAATCCCAGCGATCACTCAGTTCGCCCGTCTGGCTTACATCGCTCCCGTTCACGACTCCATCAATCGCGCCCCAAGGCTGGCCGCTCTGCATGGTCAGGATCGAATTGAGCTGCCATCCTTCCAGCAACTGTGCCGGAGATTTCCTTCCAGGGATGTCATACGTTGCGGTAAATGTGAACCGGTGGCGGATGTCCATATCGCTGTTTCCGTATTCGGCCGCAGGATCCAAACTGTTCTGCGGTTGCGGATCGCGGTTCGCCGAACTTTGATCCAACGTATGTGAGAAGGTGTAGCCGACCACGTACGAAAAACCGTGCTTCGGCTTTTGGGTCAGGTTGACTTGCAAACCATCGTAATTGGATTCGTACCCGTTACCCAACCGGTTAATGACCGCCAGGAAGGGGAATTGGGAGTTGTAGGGGCGGCCGGCCTGTTCGCAATGGCCGCAGCTAATTTCCGCCTGAGACTGCGGATTCACCTGGTTGATGTCGTAAACGCTGATGAGTTTAGTTCCGTGATTTCCCACGTACCCAAGCTGCAACGTCATGCTGCTTGTCAGGACCTGCTGCAGGTTGAGATTCCAGGATGTCACGTAAGGTGTGCGCAGATTGCGATTCACCCCAAGAATAGAGCAGGGTGTGCCGCCAGTATTCGGATCGCAATTCAGGGTTGCAGTCGGAAACACCGGGCCCGCGGCGGTGTAGTTCAAACCGCTCCCGGGGATATCGACCGTACCGGCGACGATCGTTCCTCCGCCGGGCACAACGCCGGCTGCTCCGGTCGGAATAACGCTGATACCGGGCGTCGCAGCATTGTCGACGCCGAAATATCCAATGAAAGCGTTAAAGGGGAATATCTCGTACATCATCCCGCCGCCGCCACGCAAGATAGTCTTTCCACTGCCAAACAGGTCCCAGGCAAAGCCGAGTCGAGGCGCAAAGTTGTTGTGGTCGCCGTTGTAAGGAGCACTGATTTGCTGCCCCACTTGTACGATCCCGACGTTGGGGTCAAAATTTCCAAGAAGATTGTTTGACTCTTTCATCACGCTATTGAGTTCGTAACGCAAACCAGCGTTCAACGTGAATCGCTGAGTCACGCGCCAGTCATCTTGAAAATACCCCGCGTAGGACCACATGGAGACATTGCGTTGCGTATCTCCCACCGCAATTCGTCCCTTCTTCGGAATGCCGGCGAGAAAATTCTCCAGCGGGTTGCCGCCGCCGAACTGAATCCGGCTTCGGCCAAATCGATCTTTGATGTTGTCGATACTGCCACGACGCACTTCCCCGCCCCACTTAAAGGCATGGTTTCCACGGGTGTAGGAAATATTGTCCGCAAACGAATAGTTCAGCGCGGGATTCTGCAGAGAGGGCCAACCTTGATTGCCGCCCAGTGGATAGAACGGGCCAACCAGGATCACTGGCATTCCGAAATCGCGAGGATTGGTAACGCCCGTGTTGATTCCGTAGGTCGTGGGATTCACATTGTTGTCAGCAGTGGTGATGAGCTGCTTCTGCCGGGTGTAGGAGAATTTAGCTTGGTTCACCCAGTCCGTTCCAGGCGTCCAGGTCCAATCGACACCAAACACCTGTGACCGGGTGATCGCTTTCGATTCCCAAGCCTGCTGCAGAACTGCCTGGTCTTCTTCGAACTGCGTGCTACCGCCGATGAAATACATCCCACTGATGGTGTTGCGCTCGTTGAGGCGATAATCAAGCTTGGCGAGCCCATTGTTCCCGTTGTTCGTGTTCGGAAACCCGATGTTGAGCGAACTATTCGGGTTCGTGGCAGTCGGAGCAGAACTGTTCGCGGGAAAATACTTAAGCAAGTTTTGGCTTACCGGGCTGATGGGAATACCCTGAGCTTGCAGATCGGCAATCGCATTGGGAATGCTGTTCTGGCAATCGCCCGTGGTAAGGACGACGCAAGAGCCTGCGACCGTTGGCAGCGAGACAGTCGCGGGACTGGGAACGGTGAAGGTGTTACCTACAAGATCGTGAATGGCCTCGAAACCGCCGAAGAAGAACAGCTTATCTTTGATGATTGGACCGCCAACCGTGGCTCCGAACTGATGTAGACGTACGGGCTTCTGGGGTCCCACGTTATTAAAGTAGTTGCGCGCATCAATGGCGCTGTTTCGTTCAAAATCATAGGCTGTGCCGTGTAGGCCGTTGGTTCCGGATTTCAGTCCGATATTTACGATCGCCCCTGGTTTCCATCCAAACTCCGCTTCCGGATTTTCTTCGACGTTGAATTCCTGAATGGCGTCGATCGGCAAAATCGTGGCCGGGCTTCCCTGTACACCGACTCCGTTGATGACAGACTGGGCCCCATAGGGATCGTTTGAGTCATAGCCATCAATGATGAAGTTGTTGTCTTCGGGACGGACACCGTTAGAAGTTACTGAGTAGTGTCCGCCCCCGGGATATCTCTGAATGCCAGGTCGAAGAACGACCAGATTGAGAAAGTCACGGCCGTTCAGAGGGATGTCATTGATCTGCTTGTTACTCAGGGTCCCACCCAGGACATCATTGGTGGTGTCGACCTGGGGAACCTCGCCGGTCACCTCGACCACTTCCGTGGCCTGACCAGGTTGGAGCGGCATGTCAATGCGGACGTCGGTGGCCACCTGCAACTCAACGCCTGGGCGCTGTACGGTCTTGAAACCGGCAGCTTCGACCTTCACGTTGTAGGTGCTGGGAGCGAGGTCGGGAGCAACATAGGCACCCGCGGCGTCGGTCTCCAATTTCCGTGACGTTCCACGGGAAACGTCGGTTACTGTCACCGTAGCGCCCTTGACGACTGCACCCGTTTGATCGGTGACGGTGCCCAAAATTCGTCCTGTTGCGGTCTGTGCCTGCGCTGGCACGATCGCGAAAAGTCCTGCAAAAATCAGTATGGTGAGCCTCAGAGCAACATGGCTTGAGCGCATATCCTGTGCTTCCTCCCGGGTTTGATACTACGGTAATACCGAATAACTGTGGTCGGACAGCTGTACCATCATACTGACCTGAAAGTCAAGCAATTTGCTCGAGTTATTCTTTCCAGTCGGGATCCCCACCCGCCGGACTCCGTTCCGAGTTTGTCGAGTTTTACCTTGACCTTGAGTGGCCATATTATGGTATAGAGGTCAGACCACATCAGGCGATTACACGGAGGCAAGACTGTGCAACGACTTACCATGCTCTCGCTCTTATTGTTAACGATCTCCCTTTGTCCGTTAGCGTCTGCGAAATCGGACTCCATTTCCACCGCGTCGGACGCCGACCATCAGTTCACGCAGGCGGTTAGTAAGAAGAATCAGAAACTCATCTCATCTCTTCTCGACGAAAACTTCGCTTGGACCGATCCGACCGGCAAAACCACTCCCACATCCGAATCCCTCTTTGACCTTGGCAAAACACCACTCTCCTCCGACGTCAAAGCGCACGAATATGGGTCCGTCGCGTACCTGACCGGGGTCGCGGGCCAAGACCCGAGGATTCGGTTCGTGCGCGTCTGGGTTAAAAACCAGGACGAATGGCGTCTCCTTCTGTTCCAGGAGACAAAGTTGGTAGGAAAAGTTGCGACGCCGCAGGCCACAGTGCCCGCTGGCACGCCCTGCGACAATCCCTGCAAAACCGTTCCCTACGACGCTCCATCGAGCGACGCCAAAGACGTCGTCGCTTCCTGGCAAGCCCTTGAAGACTCAGTAAACCATCGCGACGCTGATGGATGGGCATCCCACGTCGCCGACGAATTCGTTTTTAATGTCAAAGAAGACGGCAATCCGCTCACCAAAGCAGATCGTGTTGCCATCATCCGCAAGCAGTCTGGAGGAAAAACGGTCACAGACATCGGCACTGTGATTCCTGGCACCATGAAAGTCTGGATTTACGGGACCACGGCGGTCATGGCCGACGAACAGCAGCCCACCGTCGGAGGCAATCCCTATCGCGCCATGCGCATCTGGCTCAAGCGCGACGGCCGATGGCAACTGGTTTACAGCCAGCAAACGGTGATTGAAAGCGCGAAAGCAAATTAGTCCGACAAGAATCGCCTTAGCATGGATTGTCCGATCGGAGGTTCTGGTGACCACTCGAAAGAACTCAGCCCTCATCGTTCTTGCTCTAGTGCTTAATTTCTGTACGCAGATATCCCCAGTCGCGGCTGCTCAGGACGACGCGTCGCTCCTGAGGGCTGACCATCATTTCGTTCAAGCGGTATCCACTTCGGACAAAAAAGCTCTCGCCTCCATTCTTGGCGAGGACTTCACCTGGACAGACTCCGCGGGAAAAACCTATACGCGTGACGAAGCGCTGCAGAGCACACCCAGTTCCCCAGCGAATTCAACCTCAGCCGAAATTCAGCAACGACTGTACGGTGAGGTCGGGCTGATCATGGCAGTCAGCGGGAAAACGCATGCGGCGCGCTTCTGGGTAAAGCGATCCGATGGATGGCGCCTGTTGGTTTATCACGAAGCCACGCTGGCCGAAGAGGCCCGAAGCGGCTCTCCGCGCCCCAAGGACTGCGAGAATCCTTGCAAGACCCTTCCTTATGCGCCCAAGAACGAGGCCGAAAAAGGCATTATCACGTCGTGGCAAGAATTGGAAACTGCCGTAACCAACCACGATTCGCAAACCTGGGCTCGCCACGTCGCCGACGAGTTTATTCTCATCAATTCCAATAACGACCATCCCTTCACTAAAGCCGATCGCATGGCGATTCTCGACAAGCAGAAACAAACGGGCACCGCATCGGCGCCCATCCCACTAGTTTCCGGGCAGATGTTCGACTTTGGCGATACAGTTGTTATGACCGCTAAACATCAACGGGACAACGATAAGCCCGTTCACGTGAGCCGTATCTGGACGAAACGCGACGGCCACTGGCTGATGGCCTTCAGCGAACAAACGATCGTGCAGTAGCCACCAAAAGCCAGGTCGGAATGGCACGAATCAGACGCAGTTTCATGGCTTGAACTCACTTTTGAATGGCGCAGTGCTTTAAAGCTGCGAGACGATCTCTTTTGATTGCATTCCGAGCTATCTACGATCAACGCGAAAGAGATGGGCAGACGGCGAGGAATCTGCAACTCCGCCCAGGTTTAAATTGCGGGCGATGTTCAAATATCCGATTTGCTCTCTGCTGACACCCCGACGTTGTTTGATTTTTCTACCGTCGAGGTCGTGGTGTTCTCCGGATGCGCCATAATTTCCCGCATACGCGGCACATCCAGTTCCCTTTCCCACCGGCTGACGACGAGCGTCGCCACTCCGTTACCGACGACGTTGGTCACGGCACGACACTCGCTCATGAATTTATCGATCCCCAGCAGCAGTGCGAGTGTCTGCACCGGGACCTCGGGGACTACAGAGAGAGTGGCAGCCAGTGTGACGAAACCGGTGCCAGTCACTCCCGATCCTCCCTTGGAAGCGATCATTGCAAACAACAGAACTCGCAACTCCTGCCCCAGCGTCAAATGGATGTTCGTCGCCTGGGCCAGGAACAAAACGGCAAGCGTCATGTAGATATTTGTGCCGTCGGTATTGAAACTGTAGCCGGTCGGAAAGACCAATCCGACAACGGATCTCGAAGCTCCCAATCGTTCCAGCTTCTGCATCATGTCCGGCAACACAGTCTCAGACGAACTTGTTCCCAGTACGATCAGCAACTCGTCCTTGATATACGCAAGAAAACGAAAGATCGAGAATCCCGTGAAATATGCGACCGTCCCCAGCACGATCACGATGAACAAAACACTGGTCAAATAAAACGTGCCAATCAATTTCGCCAGGTTCGACAAAGACCCCAGGTTGAACCTGCCGACGGTAAATGCAATTGCGCCAAAGGCGCCGATCGGCGCTGCCCGAACCACAATGCGGATGATGCCAAACAGAGCCCGTCCCACCATTCCGATCGCAGCGTTCGCCCGCTGGCCCAACTCTCCAAGTCGCGCGATGGCCAACCCGCACAGGATCGAAATCAGCAGTACCTGTAGAACGTCGCCGCGCGCGAAGGCTCCGACGAGCGTATCGGGGATGATCCCTACCAGCCAGGATACGAATCCAATGTCTTTGGCATGGCCAACGTAGTTGGCAATCGCTTTTACATCCAGTGTCGCTGGATCGATGTTGAGTCCGCGCCCCGGCTGCAACACGTTGCCCACGATCAGACCTATCACCAGGGCAAACGTCGACGCGATCTCAAAATAAACCAGCGTCTTTACTCCCACTCGTCCGACCTTCTTCAGGTCGGTCATTGAGGCGATCCCCTGCACCACAATGCAGAAGACGACGGGAGCGATCATCATTTTGATGAGTGCGACGTACCCGTCGCCGAGCGGTTTGAGCGCGATGCCCGCGTTCGGAAAGAAGTGCCCTACTGCCGCTCCGAGAGCGATCGCGACCAGCACTTGCACGTAGAGAACGCGGTACCAGGGTTGACGCTGCGGCATGTCGTGAGAATCCTTGTTTCGCGGGCTCGTTCCGCCGGTGCTAAAGCCCGTTAGTATGCGCGGTTGATTGGCGGTTGCCGCATTATGAGTACTCGCTCTACGTTGCTCCATGCGCTGCGGCACAGAAAAGCAGCCGATTGCCGCGTCACTCCCGCTATATGCGGTGTCAACAGCAATCTCTGCGCTGCTTCTCCGGATAATTGAAGTAATGGGTTATCGGCTGAAGGTGGCTCAGTCGAATAGACATCGACAGCGGCTCCGCCTAGATGTCCGGAAATCAGTTGGGCGGCCAGAGCGCGCTCATCGACAACCCCGCCGCGTGAGGCATGAATCAAAACCGCCCCTGGTTTCATACTGGCGAGTTCACTGTCTGCAATTAACCCCTTAGTCGCCGCAATCAGTGGAACGTGCAGAGTTACGACGTCCGCCGTTCCCAGTAGGTCTGACAATGACAAAGACTGCGCAGCGATCGCTTCCACCGCTTCGCGATCTCGTGGAACCGGATCGTAGTAACAGATTCGGCTGCCCATTTTGTGGAATGCCTGCGCGACCGCCATCCCGATGACGCCAAGCCCGACAACGCCCACCAGAATGTCATCCAACCCCAACAAATTGTCGACTACCATGCGCGCACGAAACGATTTGTAGTTGCCGCTACGAATCTCACGGTCCGCCCACGACAATCGTCGCAATAAAACAATCGCCGACGCTACCGCGTAATCAGCCAGCGCGCTATTGCTGCCCGAGGACACATTCGCTACGGGTATTCCCAATCGCTTCAATTCCGTCTCATCCAGTCGATCCAATCCGGCGCCGGTCACTTGCACAAGCTGCAGAGAGGTTTCTTTGAACCAAGCTACGGGGATTTTCGGGCCCACGGCCGGAATGATCAACGCGCGCGCCTGCTTCATCAAACCAGGCACGTCGGCATCCTCGGCAGCGCGGTAAGCCACGCTGATTCCTGCTGGAGGCAAAGCTCCAACTCTCTGAAAGTCCGCTTCCGGTCGGAGACACAAGACGTCGAGACTCATGATTTATTTCTTGGAAACTCCCGGTTCTTCCGTACCTCGGGTAATGTCAGCGGTCGGAAAGAAACATAGAAGCTGCAATGGCGTATTTCCGGTATTACGCGTCACGTGTTTTTCGCCGGGAGGAATGAGGATGACCTCCCCAGCTTTCAAGGGATACTCGTCACTGTCGGCCATGGTAAGACCAGTCCCCGATAACACGTAGATGCACTCTTCAAAATCGCTATGCTGGTGCTGCGGACGCAGACTTTCGCCCGGCTGAGGCACCGCAATCGTCACCAGCCGCAGCGTTACTCCACGCGAACCCTTCTCTCCCGAAACAATCTCCAGCGACTCGCGGCCCGGAAGCCCTAGCCTTTTCGCCTCGGCCTGTGTGAAAACCCGAGCCATCACTTCTCTCTCGACACTTGCTTCATCTCGCGGGTTCCGCCTTGAATTCGGTCCAACTGTTTAAAGATCGCCGCGGATTCACCGGATATCGCATCCGCTAACCCGTTGATCATCCGGACGCTCTTCTCTGCCGTTGCATGTTGCGGACTTCCGTACCAGCCTGTCGGAGCAATCGAACGCACGTCGGACAGCACTGGCTGATAGCTGCGGGTTCGCCGCAAGTGATCGATCTTTTGCCCATGCTGCGGATCCGACGAATAATCGATGCGGTCCAGATGCACTAGATCCGGCCGATAAGCCATTACCGCCAACGTTTCGATCTCGCCCCCATGAGTGAGCCCGTTACACTCCTTGCCAAACATGTCTTCGGCAACAAAACAGGCTTGCACGGTTAGCACCGTCATTCCATACTCGCGATGTAGAGCGTCGGCCGCCATTCCCAGCGGAGGAATATTCAGCTCGTGCCAGTTCAGAATCAGCAGATACTTCGCCCCATGTTGTGCCGTCGACGCACACGTCTCCACCACCAAGCGAATGTAGGTTTCAGGCGAGAGGGTGATCGTGCCTTCATAGGGCATGTGGAGCGGAGTCACTCCCAGCGGACCGCCCGGCAACACCAAACCATCCATCCGTTCAGCCACCGCATGGGCGATCACATTCGAGGCGAAGATGTCCGTTCCAGTAGGCAGATGAGGCCCATGCTGCTCCACGCTCCCTTGCGGAAGAATGACCAATGGATTCTTCTTTAACTGGTCAGCAATCTCCGGCTGTGTGAGATCGATAAAATATCGGCTAGGCAACATGGTCGCTCCGGTCGGCGATTCGCTTCCGTGCTTCTCCCATCACATCTTCAATTCTGATGTACTGTCCCTTCTGATCAATTGAGCGCAGCGCGGCGTATACGATTGCTACTGCTACGTTTCCGTTGTGGGCGGTTAGCTCGCCCGACTTGCCCGAAATGCAGCTGTCAGCGAACATCTCCAGTTCGGCCCGGAACATGTCGCTCTCCGGAACCTTGAGTTCCTCCCGCTTGCCATAACCATCTTTCCCACGCTGGATGTAGAGAGTGGAGGATAGATGCAATTTGTCCGGAGTGTCCCACGTACCAAAATCGATTTCGTAGTGCATCAGGCCTTTCGAGCCGAAGACTCTCAGAGAGAAAATCCCTGGCGAGGTCCAGCACGATCCCACGTAGCCAATTTTCCCGTCAGAAAATTTCAAGAGTGTCATCGACTGGTCATCAACTTCCGCTCCAACTGGGGAGAGTTTCGAAGCCATCGAGCTTGCCTCTGCTACTTCACCGCCGAGAAAGTGCAACACGTCGAACTGGTGAATGGCCAACTGCGACAGCGGTCCGCCCGGTGCCCGGTCCTTATACCAGCGCCATGTCTTCGGAGTTAGCTCCAAAGCACGTTCGTTTGAAAAATTCGCCTCCATGAATGCCACCCGTCCCAATTCGCCAGCGTCAATGGCTTTCTTGATCTCCTGAATCCCTGCCATCAGGCGCGCACTGTGCCCGACCGTAACCGTGACACCGTATTGTTTCTCCAGCGCGGCAATTTGCAGTCCTTCTTCTAACGTGCTCGCGATGGGTTTTTCGGTGTATACATGCTTGTGCGCTTTGGCGACTTCGGCGGCAACAGACAAATGCTGCTCGTTTGGGACGGTTAAGATGACACCCTTAATCTCGGGATCCGACAACATCTCCTTCATATCTGCAACGGCCTTCAGGCCAACTTCTTTTTCGAAGGCCTGGCGTTTTTCCTCAGACCGGCTGTACCCGGCCACAATTTGCAGTTTGCTGGATTTTGCAGCAGCTCGCGTCAGTACCCTTGCCCAGCGTCCCAGACCGACAATGCCCACCTTCACGGGTGTTGCGCTCATTCAAAATTCCTCACTTGCAGTCATTCACAACTCATAGTACCGTATTACGGTATGATCGAACCGTCAAGCCCTTCTTCAAACAACATCGCGCTGCCTGCCATTCGGAAGTCCGCGGCTCCCCTCCGAAGACAAGTTGTGGACGAACTCCGGCAATCGATTATTTCCGGACGTCTCGCTCCGGGAAGCCGCTTGGTGGAGCGGGAGCTGATCAGCATGATGGGTGTCTCGCGTACGGTCATTCGCGAAGCCCTGCGTCAGCTCGAGTCAGAAGGGCTCGTGGCCATGGTTCCTAATAAAGGACCCATCGTCCGCGAGCTGACCCTGGCCGAAGCGAAAGACCTCTATTCCATAAGGGGTGTATTGGAGGGCCTGGCCGCGAGGCTGTTTATTGAAAACGCCAGCCAGTCAAAGTTGCAGAGCTCGAAACCGCTTTGGACAAGGCGACGGAGGCCTACCAAACCGATGATCCCGAACAGAGCCTTGAAGCCAAGAACCGCTTCTACGATGTTCTTTTCGAAGGTGCAGGAAGCGAAACCCTTTCATTGATGATCAATAGCCTGCACGGCCGGATTTGGAGATGGCGTGCATTGGGATTGAGCCACCCTCAACGTTCGGCTAACCGCTGGAAAGAAAGCATCGCCAATCTGCGCAATATGGTCGATGCCATCAAGAGGGGGGATGCCGCATCGGCGGAACAAATTCTTCGTGACGAAGTTACCAAGGCCGCAACCGAAGTGAACCGGCTGCTCGCAAAAACCGATCGCTCATCTATCTAGTTCGACCACATGAGGAAGACAGAAATGCCTACTGACTTTATTGTCCACGATAAGGCCGACACAGTCGGTGTCGTCGTGGTTGAAGATGTAAAAGCCGGCCAAGACCTTACTGGTTGGGTCATGGAAACTGACGAGACCATTCGCCTCAAAGCACTGGACGCCGTCCCGCTCGGGCACAAGGTTGCGCTCAATGACATCAAGAACGGCGACACCATTCTGAAGTATGGCCACGACGTGGGCCGCACCGTCGCCGATATCGGCAAGGGGCGGCACGTACACACCAAAATCTCAAAACAAAGAGGTGGTAAGGGATGGCTCGACATAATTTTTGGGGTACCGCCGGGAAAACGGCCGCGTCGGCATTCGTAATCATGTCATTATTCTTCCGCTCGATGATCTTTCCAACGCAGCCGCAGAAGCAGTCGCCAACAATATCAAGGGGACGCTGGCTCTGCCTCACGCTTACGGCCGATTGCAGTTCGGCGAAGATCTCGAACTAACCTTTCGCACGCTCATCGGTACGGGCAGCAATCCGAATGTAGCGGCGTGTGTGGTCATCGGAATTGAGCCGGGCTGGACTGGCCGCGTGGTCGATGGAATCAAGTCCACAGGCAAGCCGGTCATAGGATTTTCGATCGAGGGTCACGGCGATCTCAGCACGATCGCGGCAGCATCGCGCAAAGCTCAGGAATTCGTTCAGTGGGCGACGGAGAAGCAACGTGAAGAGTGCTCGATCGAAGAGCTCTTCGTCTCCACTAAATGCGGCGAGAGCGACACAACTTCGGGCCTCGGTTCCTGCCCGACCGTGGGGAATCTCTTCGACAAGATCGATCCCCTGGGCGCCACGACATGCTTCGGAGAAACCTCAGAACTCACAGGCGCCGAAAAAGTTTGCGCCAGTCGCGCCGCTTCCCCCGAAGTTGCCGACAAATTCTGGAAGACGTTCAATGCTTACCAGGAAGTTATCGACCGCTTTAAGACAAACGACCTTTCGGAATCCCAACCAACGAAAGGCAACATCGCAGGCGGACTCACTACCATTGAAGAGAAAGCGTTCGGCAATCTGCAGAAAATCGGAAAGAAGGTAAAGTTTATCGACGTTCTGAAGCCCGCCGAAGCTCCGGGAAAGGGAGCGGGACTCTACTTCATGGACACTTCGTCGGCCGCCGCCGAGTGCGTTACGCTGCAAGCCGCCGCAGGATTCGTCGTCCATCTATTTCCAACCGGCCAGGGCAACATCATCGGCAACCCGATCGAACCCGTAATCAAGTTAACGGCAAATCCCAAGACTGCGAGAACCATGAGTGAACATGTCGATCTCGATGTTTCTGGACTGCTTCGCCGCGAGATGACGCTTGACCAAGCGGGAGATCGCCTGATCGATATCATGATTCGCACTTGCAACGGCCGCCTGACCTGCGCTGAAACGCTAGGTCACCGTGAATTTGTGCTGACCAAGCTGTACCAGAGCGCGTAACATCGAGGGTCGACATCATGAGATATTGCCGTTTCAATTACAACGGCGGCCCTGAGTACGGGCTCGTCGAGTCTGTGGCGGGCAGCGACGCCATCACCCGCCTCCTTCTGACTCCTCCGGAAGAAGCTACCGACCCCAAGAACATTCCTACGCGTGGGATTACGCCGATCCCTTTCGGCCAAGCTACGATTCTTGCGCCGGTTCGCCCTACGAAAATCGTGTGCGTGGGACGCAACTACAGCGAGCACGCGAAAGAAATGGGGAAAGAGACGCCCACGGAACCGTCTGCTGTTCCTGAAGCCACCTTCTTCCCTCTTAGACCCCGGCCAGACTATTCTTCGGCCTAAGGTCTCGGAGCGCACCGACTACGAAGGGGAACTCGGTGTCGTCATCGCCAGACGCTGCCACAAGCTGGCGCCGGGAGAAGATGTTCGCCCGTACATTCTTGGCTATACCGTGGTCAACGACTTCACTGCACGCGATCTGCAAAGAAAAGATCCTCAGTGGACCCGGGGCAAAGGCTACGACACGTTTTGTCCGGTCGGCCCATTGGTCACCGACGAAATCGATCCGTGGGCAGGAGTGACCGTCGAAACCCGCGTCAACGGGCAAGTCCGCCAGCATGGCAACACTCGTGATTTCATCTTTCCGCTCGACGTGATCATTCGCTACGCGGCAGAATTCATGACGTTGATGCCCGGGGATCTCATTCCAACCGGAACCCCAGAAGGCGTCAGCCCCGTGGTGGCTGGAGATGTGATCGAAGTAAGCGTTGCTGGAATTGGCACGCTGAGAAATTCGGTTGCGGACGAGTAGCACTGACCATCGAACAAGCGCCAGAGGGAGCTTCGGCTTGGAGCGCGTCAAGCACGCATTTGCATCTAGTGCCACCCCCCAGCGTTACAACCGTGAAGGTCGCCCAGCGGCTAACCAGTGGTTTCCCTTTGTGAGCACGGCGATTTGTCTGGATATATGTCTGGGCCATCTTCTGTGCTGACGGCGCAAAACAGTTGTGGGGTTATGGGCATCCACAGCAGATTTCGCCAATGAACAAGAATTCCTATGAATTGAGGCAGTACAAGTGCAAGGGGAAATGGACTGCGGCGGCGAAATGTACTGGTCAGTCGCAGGCTAAAGCGGATCGACATAACGACGAAGCGTGCGCGCTCTAAGCGAGAGCTGCGGAATCTGTTCACATTCTGGTTGGCCTGGCTGCTGAGTCCGCGCAATCGCAACTGATCTCGGCCCTCGATGATTTCCAGGCTTCTTTCCGGACGTTCAAAGGGGAATCTGCACTGCCCGATTTCGATGATCTCCGTTTTACTTTGCCCGCGATCTGCTGCGAACGCATCCTGCCGTCCCGGTGACACCGCTCTGCTGGCCGCAGCCGGAACGGACCTCGGGATATTCATGCGCCTGCTTTAGCAGAGGCGAGTTATGGCAATCTGTTCCAAGTTGTTCCACGTTTTGGAACATGGAACAACAATGGGGCGTTGAACTAGAGAACTCATACACACGGCTCAGCCCGCAACTTTAAGAATCCGGGAGACTTACAGGAAGGGATCGTGGAGAGATTTGGTTGCGGGGGGTGGATTTGAACCACCGACCTTTGGGTTATGAGCCCAACGAGCTACCAGACTGCTCCACCCCGCGCATTGATCATAACAACCACTCTACTCAGCGTCAAACCTCGTTGATCACATCTGCAAGTGATTGGGTTGCCGAAGCGCGAGCGATTTTGTCTAAGGCGCGCTCGCGACGAAACTGTAAGCAACGCCAATCGTCCCAGAGCGTCTCTGTGGCGATGTGCCGAGGCGTGGGGCCGTCGAAACGGCTCCACGCCGAGCGAATCGCGCCCTTCACCAGAGTCAGGTGCAGGCGCAACCGCCCAACAGTCCGTCTTAGCGTTTTATTCATTTCTTACTGCTTCAGTTTCGGACGTTGACAGGCATCAACAATCTTCGATGGGTCGATGGCTTCTTTATCGATCTGTTCCTCCATGATTTTGCCGTCTTTGCCAATTAGGAAATTTACTCGACGAGCAGCTTTGTATTTATCGACGAAGACGCCATACTTGTGCGTGACATCCCCTCCCCAGTCACTTAGCAGGGGGAACGTAACTCCAATTTGGTCAGCGAAGGCTTTGTTGGCGAAGGGACTATCCATGCTCACACCCAGGACCTGGGTGTCGGCTGCTTCCAGCTTTTGTAGGTTCTTCTGGAAGTTTTTCATTTGCTCCGTTCAACCGCCGGTGAAAGCGAACACGTAAAACGCGACAATGACGTTTTTCTTGCCGCGATATTGATCGAGGGTGACATCTTTCAAGTCGCTCCCGTCGAAGTATTGCAACTTAAAGTCCGGTGCCACGTCTCCGACCTTCAAAGCAGGTGGGGGGGCGGCCGGCTTATCGGCTGCGTACGAACTGGCTGCGGAAAGGAAAAGCAGTCCCAAGGCTAACAGGGTCTTTTTCATTGAAACCTTCCTCCATGCTGCGGGTGCAGGTACCAATTGTCTCAACAAAGACGCGGTGGTACCACTGCTTCCGACCGTTGCCTAACCAACACCGAAGCAGTACAGTTCCCTTGAGGACGTAACTGGTTGCACCCACAGAACCTCCATCGCCACCAAACCGCCTGGGCCTGCGCGTTCAGGGCTTTCCTTTTCCGCAGAGAACCGGATCTGGGATGAAAATCCGGACCCTCAACGACATCTTCTTCGCGGTTGCAGAGCGCAACGACCGGGTGGTGATGATGCATCGCCAGGCGATCCAGTGGGTCTCCATCTCTTCCGAAGAGTTCTATCGCAACGTCGCAGGCGTGGCCCTGGCAATGCAGGGATGGGGCATCGTTAAAGGCGACCGGGTCGCGATTCTCAGCGAGAACCGTCCGGAATGGACGATCGCCGACTTTGCGTGCCTTCTTCTCGGAGCGGTGGTCGTGCCTGTCTACACCACGCTGACTGCTGAGCAGACTGCCTACATCCTGAAGGACTCAGGCGCGAAAGCGATCTTTGTGTCGAGCGAAAAGCACCTTCAGAAGGTTCAGGCGATTCTAAGTCAGACGAAGGTTGAAAAAGTCACTGTGATGGATGCCGTCGAAACCGCTCACGCCCATCACATGCACCGACTGATGCACGACGGTCCTACCGCGCCCGACCCGCAACTGGACGCTATTGCTCGGACTGTCAAGCCCGACGATCTAGCCACTATTATTTATACGTCTGGCACCACCGGCGTTCCCAAGGGAGCCATGCTCACGCACGGAAACATGGCCTCCAACATTAATTTCTCTCTCGGCGAGTTCGATGTGGGCAAAGGAGCAATCAGCGTCTCGTTCCTGCCGCTCTCCCATGTCACCGCGCGGCATGTCGATTTTGCGATGCTGTATCACGGCGTCACTCTAGCCTACGTTTCGTTCGTCGATCAACTTCCTCAGGCGTTGTTGGAAGTGCGTCCGACTATTTTTGTGGGCGTCCCGCGTGTCTACGAGAAGGTTCATGCCCAGGTGGATTCCAAGGCTAAAGGATTTCCCAAGAGCTGGATTTATCAGTGGGCACTCGCGGTAGGGCGCGCTAACCGCGATGAAATCCTGGCCGGACGCACTCCGACATCGTTTTCCTGGAAGATGGCTGACCGGTTACTCTTCTCCAAAATCCGCTCCGGCATGGGTGGGCGCTCCGAGATATTCATTTCTGGTGGCGCACCTTTAGGCCGTCATCTCGCGGAATGGTACGCCGACGTCGGCATTCGCATTCATGAGGGTTACGGACTCACTGAGACTTCTCCGGTAATCGCCGTCAACTCGCCTCGCGCCCACAGACTCGGTACGGTCGGCAAACCTCTACCCAATGTAGAATGCCGCATCGCCGAGGATGGCGAGCTGCTTGTGCGGGGACCGTCCGTGTTCAAGGGATATTGGAATCGTCCCGATGAAACTCGCAACGCTTTTGCCGGCGATTGGTTTAAGACCGGAGATATCGGGAACATCGATTCCGAGGGATTCCTCTCCATCACCGATCGCAAGAAAGATCTGATCAAAACTTCTGGCGGAAAGTTCATCGCGCCGCAGCCGCTAGAAAATGCCCTGAAGCACAACGCGCTGGTCGCCGAGGCTGTGATCGTTGGCGACAGGCGCAAGTTTCCCGCCGTTTTGATCGCACCCTACTTCCCTGTCCTGGAGGATTGGGCGCGTGCCAATCACATCGCCTTTAACTCGCGCCAGGAGCTGGTTGCGCATAGCAAGGTGAGAGAAATGTATGAAGGGATTGTCTCGAATCTCAATCGCGACCTTGCGCGTTTTGAGCAATTAAAGAAGGTCGTCATGATTGCCGAAGAGTTCTCAGCCGAGAATGGAACCCTCACCGCCAGCATGAAGCTACGCCGTAAGGCGGTCGAAGAACGCTACCGCACTCAGATCGAAGAGATGTACGAGCAAGCGGAACTGGCGGGAGCACGATCGAATTCCTAGGATTCCCCTGATTTCCCTCCGCTAGCCGTCCGGAAGTGCGTCCCAGAAAACAGTCCAGCCCCCTTCCCGTGAAACTCCAGCCCGCAAACCCCTGGAAACACGCCAAATCCAGTCCTTGACCAAGCATTACGTTTAGCGATATATATATTGCGATCTGCAATATGACGCTGGGCGAGAAAATCCGTTATCTGCGCGAGGTGGAAGGCTCCCTGCGCGATCTCGGCCGGCCGATGACGCAACAAGAATTGGTTCGAGCCGTGAAGAAGGAACTTGGCAAGAACATCAGCCAGTCTTATATCTCGCAGATTGAAGGCGGCAGTCGCCCCCATATGACGCAATCGACGCGCACATTACTGGCGAAGTTTTTCAAGGTGCATCCCGGATTTCTGGTGGACGATCCTGCGGGTTACCACACGGATCTCGTGTCGGACCTGCGCACCACCGAAGGCATGCTCGATGTCTGGCTGTTGCAAGGGTCGGAGCGATTCGCGAGCGATACCGAAGTAAGCGACGTGCTCATTAAGGTGGCGCGCGAAAAAGACACGCGACGATGTCTGATTTTGTTGGGAGCGATTCTTGATACGCCGGGCTTGGCCGAACGGCTGCTCGAAGCGTTGAAGCCGGAAACGTTGAAGAATGCCGCGAAGCGCTTGAGCCGTGGGAGGTGCGAGCAATGACGTGGGCGACCATTTACTTGATCTGTTTTGCGCTGGGATTCAGCTTCAGCTTCTTATCGTTTGTGCTGGGCGGATTTCGGTTGCATCTTCCGCAATCGATGGGGGGCGGACACGTTCATGTGCATACGCCCCACGTTCATGTCGGTCGCGGCGGCTCGCACGCTGGATCGGGGCAGGGCGGCGCCGGCGTGTCGCTGATCAACCCAGTAACGCTGGCTGCATTTCTCGCGTGGTTTGGCGGCATTGGTTACTTGCTTACGCGCTTTTCGACGGTCTGGTTCGTCGTCGGTCTGGGTATCGCCCTGATGAGCGGAATAACGGGTGCGGGAATTATCTATCTGTTCTTGAGCCGCATTCTGACGTCAGAAGAAGAAAACCTCGATCCCGCCGATTTTGAAATGACCGGGGTGCTGGGACGAATTTCGTCGCCGATTCGCGAAGGTGGGACGGGCGAATTGATTTATTCGCAAGCCGGGACGCGCCGGGTTTGCGGAGCTCGCGCGGAAGGAGCAGCAGCCATTCCCAAAAACAGCGAGGTCGTCGTCACACGATACGACAAAGGGATCGCGTACGTCCGGCTGTGGACGGAGATGTCCGGGGAAGAAGAATCCGAGACGAAGTAGTTCCACGAGAGATTAAAGGAACCTTGGCAGTTCAAAGAAACTCTATGAACTTCAAACTTTATAAAACACTAACGTGGTTGCTGTGGCTGGCCTTGCCGCTGACCGCTCTGCGTTACTGGCTGGTGTGGGACCAACTGCCTCCCCGCATGGCTACCCATTTCGACGCCAACTGGAATGCCAATGGTTGGATGACACGCGAAGCCTCTTTCTATTTTGCCGTAGGGGTAACCGCGTTCCTCTTGCTCGTTTTCACAACCATATTGTTGTTGGCTCAACTGCAGAAGGGTTCCAGTGGAACTCTGTGGTTCGGTGTCGCATTCGCTTATGTGGTCATTGGGTTCATCTTCTTTGTGAACAGCAAAGTCGTGAGCTACAACCTGGGCGGCGGATCCATTGACTTGAATTTCGTGATGCTCCTGCTGCCGCTCGGACTCTTCGGACTGACAGCCCTATACCTGCGATCCAAGCGTGGTGAGCCTCTGCCGCAAACCGAAATCATCGCGGAAGAGGTGCACAGTTCCCCTCTCTTCGGTGTGGTGATGATGCTTCCGGCGCTGATTTTGCTCAGCGCGGTGACGCACTCCCCAATTCGAGCGGTTCTGCCGATGGTGGGCTTGATCTGCATTTTCATGCTCATTTCTGGCGCATCAGCCTGGAGCGGATTCCATTACTTTTTCACGCACAGTGGGGTGGAGATTCGCACCCTGGGCTTTCGGTTGCGCTCGATTCCCCTCGAACAAATCACGCGATACGTACCGGGCGACTGGCCGTTCTGGCGAGGCTACGGCATTCGCGGCATTGGCAGCAGTCGCGCATACGTTTGGGGCAATCGCGGCGTGTGGATTGACACCACGCACGGCAATGCTTTTCTAGGGCACGACAATCCCGAGGCGATTGTCCGGGACTTGGACAGGATCAAGCAGTCCGTACGTTAACTTTGGCTGAACTGAAGTTTGAGAGGAGGCAGTATGTTGGGGTTTGGAGCGGTGGAGATTTGGATTGCAGTAGGCCTGCTGGTATTGGTCCTGCTGTTCCTGATGAGCGGTCTGGCCCGGTTATATCGCAAGGCTGGTCCGCATGAAGCTTTGGTCGTCTATGGATTTCGCGGCACCCGGGTGGTGAAGGGACACGGCACCGTCATCTTTCCAATGATCGAGAACTGCAAGGGCCTTTCGCTCGAACTGATGTCCTTCGACGTTGCTCCGCAGCAGGATCTCTACACCAAGCAAGGGGTTGCGGTGACCGTGGAAGCGGTGGCGCAAATCAAAGTCAAATCCGACACGGAGTCGATTTTAACTGCATCGGAACAGTTCTTAACCAAGACTGATCAGGAGCGCGAAGGATTGATTCGCCTGGTGATGGAAGGTCACTTGCGCGGCATCATCGGCCAACTCACGGTGGAAGAGATCGTAAAACAGCCGGAGATGGTTTCGGATCGCATGCGCGGCACCTGCGCCGATGACATGAACAAGATGGGGCTCGAGGTCATCTCCTTCACCATCAAAGAAGTCCGCGACAAAAACGAGTACATCACCAACATGGGACGTCCGGATGTGGCGCGCATCAAGCGCGACGCCGATGTTGCTGCCGCCGAAGCCGATCGCGACACGGCCATTAAGCGTGCGCTGGCGCAGCGGGAATCGGCTGTGGCCAAGGCGCAAGCCGATCAGGAACGTGTATTGGCAGAGACCTTGTCGCTCGCGAAGCAAGCTGAGTCTCAGCGCGATCTAGAAGTAAAGCGGGCACAATTCCTCGAGGTCACCAAAAAGCAGCAGGCGCAGGCCGATAAAGCCTACGACATCCAGACCAACATCATGCAACAACAAGTGATCGCTGAGCAGGTGAAGGTGCAACAGGTCGAGAAAGAACAACAAGTCAAAGTGCAGGAAGCCGAGATCAAGCGCCGCGAAAATGAGTTGATTGCCACGGTGCTCAAACAGGCGGAAATCGAGCGCCAGCGGATTGAAACTCTGGCGGCGGCTGAAAAACAACGCCTGACCGTGGAAGCTGAAGGCCATGCGGCGTCGATTCGCGCGCAAGGAGAGGCCGAAGCCGAGATCATCTTCAAGAAGGGTGAATCCGAAGCCAAGGCGATGAACGTAAAGGCGGAGGCCTATCAGGAATACAACCAGGCCGCGGTCATCGACAAACTGTTCACCAGTTTGCCGGAGATCGTGAAGGCGCTCGCCAGCCCGCTTGCCAACGTGGACAAGATCACTGTGGTTTCGACCGGCAATGGCGACTCTGCCGGCATGAACAAGATCACCGGCGACTTGACCAAGATGGCCGCGCAAGTACCCGCGCTGTTCGAAACGTTGTCGGGCATGAGCATGACCGATCTGCTTTCGAAGGTGAGAACGATTGGCGACAAGTCGCCAAAGCGGGACGTTCTACCGCCGGCCGCGCAATAACTGACCGCGACGGGCGGGCGAGATCCCGCCCCTTTTCGCTGGAGCTTCGATATGGACAAACACCCTCGATTTCTCGGACTCGGCGTCGCTTTCGGAGCTGCTATTGGCGCGGCGACCGGGGCAGCCACACACCAAATGGGAGTCTGGCTCTCCCTGGGAGTAGGCATTGGCCTGGCGGTTGGAGTTGCACTCCGCGATAGAAAACAAGCAGCCTGCAGGATGAACGAAACGGAACAGAAACCATCGCAAAGCTGAGAGCTAAAAAGGAGTATCCCCATGGCACTACTAGAGAGAGTTTCCACCCTCGTTAAAGCAAATTTGAACGATCTGATCGACCGGGCCGAGCATCCCGAAAAAATGATCAAGCAAGTCATTCTCGACATGCAGAACCAGCTTTTGCAGGTGAAGACCCAGGTCGCCATTGCTATTGCCGATCAGCATCTTCTGATCAAGAAGCAGAAGGAAAATGAAGACAAGGTCGCGGAGTGGATGCGCAAGGCCGAACTGGCCGTCGACAAGATGCAGGACGACCTGGCGCGGGCTGCACTGCAGCGCGTGGAAAGCTATCGCGAACTTTGCGACGGCTATGGACAGCAGGTGATCGATCAGAAGGCGCAGGTGGAGAACTTGAAAACGGCACTGCGCCAACTTGAGCAGAAACTCACCGAGGCCCAAGCCAAGTCCGATTTGCTAATCGCTCAGAATCGCCGGGCCAAAGCAGTTGCGAAAGCCAGCGATGCGAAGATGGGCGGCAATGGATCGTCCGCCATGGCCTTTGACCGCATGAAGCACAAAGTCGCGCACAACGAAGCCATGAGCCAAGCCAAATCAGAATTGGCCGCCGATAACATGGAAGATCGTTTAGCAGCGCTTGAAAAAGAAGATCGCATCGAACAATTACTGGCAGAATTAAAAACAAAACGAAAGGCGTAACAAATCAGGCAGAGGCGGACGCATTCGTCCGCCTCCCGCGAATCTTGTGCCAGGCCCCTTTTCTATTTCTGCTCTGCCTTCTTCTCCGCAGCCTTCTTTTGCGCCTCCACCGTCCACGGCGGCACGATGCCGTTCATCCGTGCATAGGCGATCACCTGCCCAAGATGCTCGTGATTATCTGCAACGAGTATGTAGACGACGTCTCCGGCGTTCGCTTGCGGACCCAGTTTTGGCAGCAGCTTGGCGAAGTCGGCATTGCTCATGCTGTTGATGGCCTTCTGCGCGAATTCCCACGACTTGTTCAGCTCATCAACAATCCGCGCTTGATCGGTCGTGGACTTCTCAAAAGTCTTGGCATCGAATCCGGCAGGTGGAGTCGCACCCATCAACGCCATGATTTGATACCTCTCGCCAGCCACATGCAGAAAAACTTCCGCGAACGAACGGGAATCCGTTGACGGGCGCCAGGTGAATTTATCGGACGGCACCGCCTGGGCCAGAGCTACGAACTTTTTCTGTACACCTTCCAGGTCCAGCAGGGATTGCGGCTTCATGTCATAGCTCGGGGCGGTGTGGTCAGCGGACGCATCGGCATTTTGAGCAGCCACCGCAATCGCCCCAAGACTCAAAGACACGAGAAGACAAAATGTTGTCAGAAACGTTTTTTTCATGTTCACTCCTCCTCGGAGAACGGCTGGTCTCCTTAGACGGACGAATCAGAAAAACAGCTCTCGGATAGTCGGGAGTTTCGGCGAGGCCATGATGCGACAGCCAGGAAGAGTCTCTGAGAACAGAACTTCGGAACTACTTCCCTACTTCGTCCATGAGGGTCCGAACCAGCGCAACCGCGTAGATGATCAGGCCCGCAAGCCCGAGCACGAATCCGAACAAAACCCTGGTGCCGCTCGCAGAACCGCAAAAAGTGATCGAACTAACGCCCACGGGTACTCCGGTCGTAAGGTTTGCCGTCCCGTGCCAGATCGACCAGATCAAAAGAAGTCCGAAGATTAGGAAAACAACCGAGAGAATGTAGAGATAACTGGTCTTCATGGGAGTGTTGGTTGTCCTCGTGCGCATTTTATACCCACCAAATACCCGCTGACTGGCAGCCCGAGCGACATAGCTCTGATGCGTCTCCATGACAAGAGAAATCAAACCCGGAATCACAGCAGCCCCATCGCGATTTCATTACAATAGTCCCCATGACGGACTCATTGATTATTGCAGGGCGCGAGTTCCGTTCTCGACTCATCGTGGGGACGGGAAAGTACAAATCCTTCCAAGAAACAGCGCGGGCGCTCGAGGCCAGTGGCGCGGAGATGGTCACGGTGGCCGTTCGCCGTGTCAATCTGGATCGCAGCAAAGAGTCTCTGCTCGACTACATCGATCCGAAGAGGTATTTTCTCCTACCCAACACCGCCGGCTGCTACACCGCCGATGAAGCCATTCGCGCTGCGCGATTGGGACGTGAGGTTGGCCTTTCCGATTGGGTAAAGATCGAGGTCATCGGCGATCAAGCCACGCTTTACCCCGACGTTCACGCCACGGTGGAAGCGACTAGCGTTCTGGTGAAAGAAGGTTTCACGGTGTTGCCTTACACATCCGATGACATTGTGTTTGCCAAGCGATTGCTTGACGCAGGGGCGAGCGCGATCATGCCGTTGGGTGCTCCGATCGGCAGCGGGCTGGGGATTCAAAATGCGGCGAACATCCGGATTCTTCGCGAGATGATCACAGCGGTCCCTCTAATTCTCGATGCCGGAGTAGGTACGGCATCCGATGCGACGATTGCCATGGAACTGGGGGCGGACGCGGTTCTCATGAACACCGGGATCGCGGCGGCACAGGATCCGGTGCTGATGGCGAACGCCATGAAGCACGCAGTCCTCGCAGGACGTGAAGCTTATTTGTCAGGGCGGATGCCGCGGAAGCTATACGCCACCGCGAGTTCCCCGCTGGAAGGCGTGGTGCGGTAGAAACGTAGCTAAGCTACATCCCTACCGCACGAACTCTCAAAGCATCTTGACGCTATCGATGTGGATGGAATCGCCGCTTACCGTCCCGGTAGCTGCGATGTGGTGACCTTCGTGGCCCTTAAGAACGTCGGGGTTGTCAACGGTCAGAACCTTCTGATCTGCGTCCGAGACGATGACAGCCTTCGCGCCCTTTGCCATGCACTTTCCCATACAGGCAGCGTGACTCTCTTTGGCGCCTTTGGCGCCGCACATGGAATCGCTCACATATCCCTTCACGGTATCTGCGGCGAAGCTGGTTCCTACCATCATGAAAAGAACACAGGGGGCGAGAACAAACAACAGTTTCTTCATGGAAACCTCGGTTTTAGCGGATTGTCCGCAAATTTTTACCCACGGGAAGAAGGAAATTACGCCAACTATAGCACGGCGCCACCTGGAAGTTGTTACAAAGGCGAGTCTCAACTGACTAAGCCTAAGTGCTAGGGAGCGCAACCTGCCAACTACTTCCGGGCGGAGTTCTTTTCAGGACGTTGTGGCGGGGCGGGCTGCGACGAAACATACACTACTTCTCCGGGTCGGGCGTAGTGCAACTGCTCACGAGCTTCTTTCTCAATCGTCTTGGGATCGGTTTGCAGAGAGTTGATCTGCTTCGTGTAGCGATCGTTCTCGCCTGCCAGAACACCAATGTCCTTCTGCAAACCTTGGTATTCAGCTTTCTTCTGCCGATAGACGATCATTCCATTGGCGCCAAACATTACATGGACAAACAGCCAAGCCGTGATCAACACAACGGCTCCGGTGGCCATCCGGCGTCTGATTCCGTAAAGCATCGTCAGCGTGGGACGAAACTTCTCCATCGTCTGATCCGCCCAGGCTTCGGCTTGCGGAGCGCGCTGCACGATACTCCGCAACCCTTCTTCAGGATTGGGCAGATTGCGCAATTTTGAAAGAGGACTCATTCAAAAATCCACTGTTTCGCTGCCACGCTCAAACTCTCCAGGTCCTTCTCGCTGGCCGCCTCCGAATAGACCCGAACTACCGGCTCAGTTCCCGACAATCGGTAGCAAACCCATGAACCGTCCTGGCAGATCAACTTCATGCCGTCGGTTCGCACTACCTCTTTTACCTTCCGGCCACCAAACTCAGAAGGATTCTGCTTCAGTTTCTCAGTGAACGTCTCTTTCACTTGTGGGGTCAAGTGGAAATTCTCGCGTTTGGGGTAGAAGGAACCAACTTTGACAAATAAGTCCCGCAACTGGACGGCGAGTGGCTTGCCACGGTGTGCCACCATCTCGCAGCACAGCAAGCCGGCAAGGATTCCGTCTTTCTCCGGGACGTGGTGGCGAATGGAAAGACCGGCGCTTTCCTCTCCCCCGATGGCGATCTTATCCTGCTTGATCAGTTCGCCGATGTATTTGAAGCCTACCGGTGTTTCGTGGAGCTCGACGTGATGATATTCGGCAATGGCGTTGATGAAGTTCGTGGTGGCGACGGACTTTCCTACTCCATTCTTCCATCCGCGGCTCTCAACCAAGTAGTCAAAGAGCAGAGCGATGATGTAATTGGGCTGGAAGAAAGTGCCGTCGCGGTCGACGATGCCAAAGCGGTCCGCGTCGCCATCTGTGGCAATTCCGATGTGTGCGTTGGTATCGCGCATCCGATCCCGAAGCGCGTTAAGCAGGTGACCATCGGGCTCAGGGGCGTGGCCTCCGAAGAGCACGTCGCGGGTATCGTGAACGGTGGCAACGTCGACTCCAGCATCACGCAAAAGCGAGTCAGAGTAGCCTCTAGCCGCTCCCCAGAATGGATCAAACACCACCCGCAAGCCAGCCCTTTTTATCGAAGGAAGATCGACAATCTCCTTGAGCCGGTCCAAGTACACGCCGCGAGGATCAAGGGCCTGTGGAGAGACCGTAGCGATTGGGGTAACTCGTGACCCATCTTCCTTGTCGAAAGCAAGGATTTCGGCCTCGATGTGGTGGGTGACCTCAGGCAGCGCGGGTGCTCCATCCGGGGTCGAAAACTTGATACCGTTATATTCCGGAGGATTATGGGACGCGGTAATGTTGATGGCACCATCGGCCTGGTTGCGGATGACCGCATAAGAAATCGCCGGGGTGGGTGCGGCCTCAGCGATCAATAAAGGCGTGACGCCGTAGCTGCCAAGGATCTCAGCCGCAATTGCGCAGAACGTTTCGCCAAGAAAGCGGGGGTCGCGGCCGACGATTACCTTTGCTCCGTTGGGCTTTTGCGAGATCACGTACCGGGATATCCCGTGTACGGCGCGGCGTACGTTGGCGAAAGTGAAGCCGTCCGCCATAACGGCGCGCCATCCTGAGGTGCCGAATTTGATTTGAGTCATGAAAGTTCCGATATAGATCTGGCCAGTGCCTACTTGCAAAATCGGTATTTCGATGCCGTAAACTGAATGCACGACTACGGAAAGTCGATTCTATATGACTGACAAGAGACTCGTCCTCACTACCGCGGGATCAGTGGATCAAGCCCGCCGCATCGCCGAGACTTTACTTGAGCGCCGACTGGCTGCCTGCGTCAACATCGTCCCCAAGGTGGTTTCCATTTATCGCTGGAAGGGCAAAACGGAAGAATCCGAAGAATGGCTGCTTTGGATCAAGACGACCGAGGCTGCCTTTGATCGCCTGCGCGACACTATCAAGGAAATCCATTCCTACGAATTGCCGGAGTGCTTCTCGATTGCGATCGACGATGGAAGCGAGGAATACCTGCAATGGATTCAGGACGCTGTAAAGTGAATCCAGACATCGTGCTTCGTCCGATAGGTTGGGTTCATTGTTCAGAGGACGGTCCGCGGGAGGATTACTGGGGTGGAATCGTGTCCGAAATTCGTTTGGACGAGAGGCGGTTCACTCCCGAGTCGCTGTTAGGATTGACGGAATTTTCCCATGTCGAGGTGCTGTTTCATTTCCACCGACTTGGTGAAGAAGCGGTGGTTGCCGGGAAGAGGCACCCTCGCGGCAATCCGGCATGGCCCGAGGTAGGAATTTTCGCGCAGCGTGCAAAGGCGCGGCCGAACCGGATAGCGGCGACGATCTGTCGCCTGCTCTCTGTTGAAGGATTGAAGCTGACGGTGGAAGGGCTCGATGCACTCGACGGCTCGCCTGTAGTTGATATCAAACCGGTGCTGAAAAACTTCACCCCGGATCGGAACGCGTTGCGCGAGCCGCAGTGGGCGAAGGAGTTGATGGTGAACTATTTCTCCAAGGGCTAGCGTTCCGGCAGTTTCCCGCGATCGGATTCTTCTTTGTCTTTCGCTACGCCCGCCGCTACTTCAGATTGCCGCCAGCGCCTGATCCAGATCGGCAACGATGTCTTCGACATCTTCGATGCCGACCGAAATCCGCACCATACCGTCGGTGATGCCAATGGCTTTTCTTCCCTTTTCGCCCACTGCGGCGTGCGTCATGGTGGCGGGATGTGAGATGAGGGTCTCGACTCCACCTAGAGATTCTCCTAGTGAGCAAACACGAACTTTGCGAAGCATCTTGTTGGCGTTGGCCAGCGACCCGGTTTCGAAAGTAATCATTGCACCAAACCCGGTCATCTGCTTCTTCGCCAACTCGTGCTGGGGGTGGTCGGGCAGTCCTGGGTAAAAAATCTTCTTCACCTTCTTGTGTTTCGAAAGAAAGTCGGCAACGATCCGGCCGCTTCGATCGTGTTGCTCCATGCGCACTTTGAGGGTCTTCACTCCGCGCAGGACAAGCCAGCATTCAAATGGCGACATAATGGCCCCGGCGGCCTTCTGGATAAAGGACAGTTGCTCGATCTGCTCCGGCCGCGTGCACACCACGACACCCCCAAGAC
This sequence comes from uncultured Acidobacteriaceae bacterium, assembly GCA_963708575.1. Taxonomy (GTDB): domain Bacteria; phylum Acidobacteriota; class Terriglobia; order Terriglobales; family Acidobacteriaceae; genus DASVWZ01. Next base: position 1,115,424 of record CAVPTB010000007.1, on the reverse strand, counting down.
CATCACTGTGACCGTTGAGAAACTTCGTTGTCGAGTGAACCACCATGTCCGCGCCCAGCGCGATCGGCTGCTGAAAGTAAGGCGACATGAACGTATTGTCGACGACCAAATCTACTTTCTTCCGGCGACAGATTTCGCCGATCGCCTTGAGATCGCTCAACGTCATCAGCGGATTCGTCGGCGTCTCCATGAAGACCATGCGCGTGTTCTTGCGAATAGCTTTTTCTACGTTCTTCGCGTCTGACGTATCAACGTAGCTGAACTCCAACCCATAACCGGTGAGGACTTGATTGAACAATCTCGGCGTACCGCCATAGAGATTGTGACCGCAAACCACGTGATCGCCAGACTTCAACATCGTGCAGATGGCATTAATGGCGGCCATTCCGCTGGCGAACACGCGCGACCCAATTCCACCTTCGAGAGACGCGAGATTCTCTTCGAGCCGGGTGCGCGTCGGGTTGGAGACGCGTGCATACTCATACCCTTTATGTTTGCCTATTTCCTGCTGAACATAGGTAGAAGTTGGATAGATCGGCGGCGCGACTGCGCCGGTTTCGGCATCGGGCTGCTGGCCTACGTGAATAGCGCGAGTAGAAAATCCGTGCTGCCTGGTTTTTGCCATGATGTTTTATAAGATCAATCGATGATCTCATTCGAGAGTGGGCGCGAGCAAATGAAACCGCGCCCTCCGTGTGTGGAAAGAGCGCGGTTCGAGCCATAAAACGCAGTCTAGGTCTTAATTTACGGTGATGTTTACCGCTTTCGATGGGATTCCGTTCGCCACGACTACCAATTTGGCAGTCCCAGTTTCCATCTTGGCAGGAACATCAAAGTTCGTGGACACGGTAGCCTTGCCGGTAGCAACGCCCATGGTGCTGTGGTCGTGCGTCTTGGCATAGTAAACATGACCCGTAGCGGTGTTGGTGATGCGAACCAGAGGATAATTCGTCGCCGTCTCCAGTTCGTCGCCGAACGAAGCCGCCTGCGACAAGCCGTTGAACTGCTGTCCGGAAATCTTGTAGGTCGAGCCCCGCGTGACCGAGGCGGCGACCTTCGTGATTTTCGGAGCCCACGCAGCTTGATACGTTCCCTTTGTGGTATAGAGCGCGGATCCTGCCACAATCACTTCGCCGCTTGGCAACGGAATTAAGCTGGCGTAGTTACCCTCGCCGGCATTCGGCCCAGCACTCAATTTCTTTCCGTCGAATTCATACAAAGTTCCGGAAGAACCCAAGACCAGGGCATTTCCATTCGTCAATATCGCTGCGTATGAATCGCCAGCATTGTCGTCATTCGGGAAATCAGGACCAGCCTTCCACTTTCCCGTCGCGGTGTCGTAAATGGCGGTATGTCCGGGCCCAGTGCCGCCATTCGACGCAGAGCCCGTCGCCAGCACGGTTCCGTCCGGCCGCAGAATGCCCGGACCAACTTCGCCGGGCGCATTGTAGCAACCGCCGGGATAAGGAATACAGCCACCTTCATGGGGCGAGTGCAAATCCACGATTGTGCTACCGGCGCTGCTCCACTGCTGGTTCGAAACCGTGTACCGCTCGGAATGCGGTGCGTTCTTCACGTCGAAAGTCAGCAAGGAACCGTCAGCCAGAAGCGTCCAGCCTTCCTCGGCATTGAAGTCACTCTTCCCTGTTGACTTCAATGCGGTCCAGGTAAGCGTCTTCGGATCGAGCGCCGCCATCTGCTTGGTGAGCTTGTCGCCAACCACGAAGCGGCCATCGGGTAGCATGCTGGACGGCGAATCCCCGATGTATTTCCAGCCTTTTGGCGGATTCAACATGGTCCATTTATCTTTGGCCGGATCGTAAACCGCACCCTGATTAGTAAGCACGAAGTTCAGGTTGTTGTACTCGCCCCCTTCAATGACAAGGCGCCCGTCCGCCAGCACCGCTGAAGCGAAGTAGAGTGGCACGTAACCTGACGGCAGACTGGCAACCTGCTTCCAAGTCCCGTTCAAATAGCTGCCCTTGGTGTCTGGCGTCAGCTTCCACCAGTCCGACATGTTGTTTCCCTGATACAGCACGGTACCATCGGTCAACAAGAATCCGATGGTGGCGCCGTCAGGAGGCTGGTGCGTCAAGCTTGTCAATTTCTGGGCGAATGACGTGCTGCAGACCACGAGCATGAACATAGCTACTGCGAGAGAAATTCTGTTTCGCAAGTTGGATCACCTTTTCTGAGAGATACGACCGACGAGCATGCAGCGAAATGCTGTTTCCACTCCCACACAGTGAGAGCTGAATGTATAGACGAGTTGCGGACCTCGTTCGCTAACAAGATACGGGAATTTCTCAGATACGAGAAGAGTTAGTTTTAGACGCCACCCTCGAAAATCTTCTTCGAGAGGTACCGTTCTGCCGAGTCGGGAATCAGCGTGATGACTTTCTTCCCTGCCCCCAGACGGCGGGCGATCTCGAGTGAGGCAAAGACGTTGGCCCCAGCGCTCGAACCGCCCAGAACGCCTTCCTGGGCTGCAAGTTTTTTCACAGTATCGAAAGCGTTATCGTCGGTCACGGCGATCACCTCGTCACAAACCGAGGCGTCGAAGGTTTTCGGGATGAAGCTGGAGCCGATGCCTTCGACTTTGTGTGGACCGTGCTTGCCACCACCAAGCACTGAGCCCTGGGTGGTGACAGCAACCGTCAGAACTTTCGGAAGATGCTTTTTCATGAAACGAGCAATGCCGGTGAAGGTGCCCGCAGTTCCCGCGCCGATCGCAATAGCATCAATTTCGCCGTTCATTTGATCGAAAATTTCCTGGGCGGTGGTTTCGTAGTGATAGTCGGGATTGGCGGGATTCTCGAACTGTCCGGCCATAAACGCATTCTGAGTTTTTGCGACTAGAGCCTTAGCCTGCTTGATGGCTTCTTCCATGCCCCCATCCTCGGGAGTGCGGGTGACCTGGGCGCCGAGGGCGCGCATGATCATCACTTTTTCTTCCGAGAACCTCTCCGGCACAAACAGCGCGACTTTGTAGCCGCGATTGACTCCAATGAGCGCGAGGCCGATGCCGGTGTTTCCGGCAGTGGCTTCGACAATCGTGCCCCCGGGTTTGAGTTGGCCGTCCTGCTCGGCGCGGCGGATGATGCCGATCGCGGCACGGTCTTTCACGCTGCCGCCCGGATTGAGGTATTCGAGCTTAGCGTAAACGTTGGCGGAGCCCTGAGGAACGATTCTCTTGAGCCGCAAAATGGGGGTTTCGCCGACCAGATCGGTGATGTCTTCGGCAATCCGCGGGCGAGCCGGTTCAATGATTGTTTTTTGCACTCTACAGGTTAGTGAAGGGCGGGAAAGGCGTCAATGACCCGAAGTTCTCTCCCCTTTCGTGTGGCAACCAGTCTGGTGATGTCGAGATCGAGAAGAGGTGGCACTCGCGAGGCTCCTCCTTACGCACTCTCCGGTTCGGCACTCCCAGGTTGCGGCCGTGGCTGGGGCCTAACCTGCGCCGGGAACACACTTGGCGTTTGTCCCCGGTTTAGTCATCGGCCGAGACTTCTACTCCGAGTAACCGTCGGTCTCTTCTTCCTGGTCATCCTCATTTTCGTCTTCCTCTTCTTCATCTTCATCCTCTTCTTCGGGATCGTCGTCCTCTTCAGCAGGATCTTGTTTAAGCAGGAAGTCACGAGCAAGTGTTTCTGTGCCGGGAAATGTTGAGTGGGTATGGCTCATGCCCAAATAGTACGCCTCGAAACAGGGCTTCGGATGGGGCTAAGAACTAAGGCTAAAAGTTCAGAGTCAAATTCTTACTGGCAGGTGTTGCCGCCGGCGGGGTCGAAGTGGTCCAAGCGTGCGTCGTGCTGAGAGGCGAACCTGCCGCCGGGCGTCTTTCCATACAGATCCGCACCAGAGCAGTAGTAAAGAGCGGTGTGCACGTCCACCCAAACTTGAGCGTTGGGGTTGCCGGTCACACGGATCGGTGCCGGAGGGGGCACGGCCATTCCAAGGTGGATCAGCATCCGTTCAAACGACGTGAGATGCGGCTGATCTTGGGCTCCAGGAATTGGCGTCGATCGGTTTGCCGCTCCGAAGAGAACGGCGAGCAACAGTATCGCAGCCAGTGCGATCGCGAAATCCCCACGATGGGCGGTGAGCCAAGCTCGCGGAACATCGTACATCTCGTGTTCCGCCACTCGAACGACTCCCTCCAGAGTCGGATTGGTGGGTGGCTCCGCTATGACCTCTTCCTTTTGCTGGGGCGGATCGGCCGGACGAACTGGAAGGACGTTCAGAAACTCCAACCCAAAGCAAAAGCCGCTACGATTTCGCACGATGCCTTCGACGCGAAATCTTCCTTCGGTCTGAAACTCGACTTCCATCAGATCGCCGGTCTCGAGAGTCACTCCTCCGAAAACGGCCATACCGGTCTGGCTGATTTCACTGGTAAGTCCGGGCACGGGAACGCCCGAACCATCACATCGGGAAATCAGGACGGGCAGGCTGGCGCGGTACCGCGGGGCGCGGCGGGTATTATAGGCGGCCGGATTTCCGATTGCTGTTGCCATTATCGCCTCTGCTTCGACACCTATCTGAGGAGGTAAATCGCGCCGGCGGCCAGACCTAGCGTTATCAGACCGGCTAGTCCTGCAAATACTTTGACGAAGCGTTTTCGAGATACGTCTCGATTGGCGCCTGCCGCTCGCAGTTTCTCGATCCAGAGCGATTCAGCATTGTTCTGCGGGAGCGTGAGATCAATGGTTGCGCGAATTCGGCGTCGATCGTCGGTTGCGAGCGAAGTAAATCGAAACGGCTGCTGTGTGCCGTTGAGTGGGCTCAACATTTCCACTCCGCCCAGCACCGATCCAGCGCCGGTCAGAAACATCAATTTCACTTGCGACCCTTGCAGCAGGGGGTTAGGAAGCGCCAGGAGACCGCCGCCTGTGGAGAGCACCTGCAGCCTACCCGAGGCGCGCTGCCCATCTGGCAGGCGCAACACCGCGGGTGTAACGCCGTCGAGATGTGCCCGCGGCGCCCGCAGCTTAGCGTAAGGTTGGGGAAGGCTGCTCACGTGTCACCGCCAATATGGCACGAAGGTGGTACAAACGACAGATTACGTAAGGACTTGTACGGACCGATGAGTCAGTCCCGTAACTCTGACAGGATTGGACCCCGTTACTTGGGATTTGCGATTTCAGTCGACTTTCGAGGCGTCGAAGCGGCCCTCTCAGCCAGCCAGCAGGCAATCACAGTTAACTCGCCAACCAGGAAGACGAGGCCAAAAATGACCTTGTTGTTTACCGCCAACCAATTCGGCAGGTAGATATCGAAATTCCCGGCGCGGTCAGAGGTGAAACGGGCGGCAACGTCGGTGAGCGGGCATTGCCCGCCGTTAACGGCCAGTACGCCACATTCCAGCAAGATGATCGCGCTCAGGATCGCTGACCAGCGGAAACGGCACAAGAAACCTGTAACGGGCAGGGCGAGAATGCAGGCAGCCATAAACGCCCAAACGACGGTGTGCAAGAGCTTGATCGCTATTAGCACTGAGAGTCTCTCTCCCAGACCACAAGATCATTATCGACTGCTACGAGCTTTATAGAGAGAGGAATTGTTCGATCATTTGTGACTGACGAGTTGGTCGGTGGGTCGCCGGGCACAAGGCGGCTGCCGCGACGTGCATACCGTTGTCTCTGGGCACGAGGACCGAGTGTCCGTCCAGAAAAAACGCGCAAGGGCTCCCGTTACCACTTCACATTACTGAGATTGCTCTTGGCCTGGGTAATAGCCGCTGCGGGTTCGTACAGTCAACTGCTTGTAGCCTTTGGCCTTGGCCTCGACCTTGATGGCACGATATCCGCCGGCACTCTTTGGTGTTGTCGGCTTATACCCGATGGTGTACTGGTTGCGGATGTCGTGAGCGACGGTACGGCTGATCTCGTCCACTTCGTCGGTAGTCTTCGGCAGGAAAGCAATCCCGCCGGTGCGTTGCGCAACCGTTTCCAGGGCACGGCGGGCACGATGGGCCTTTTCTTCTCCGAGCAGGCCGATGGCATACACCGTCGGGCCGTTCTCTTCTTGAAGGCGCTGTACGGCTTGCTCGAGCGTTTCACGGCTGGCGTTGTCTTCGCCGTCGGTGACGACGAACAGCACTCGCTTCTGCAGCCGGGCGTACTTCTTTTCATAATCGGCCGAAGCTACGATGGCGTCATAAAGCGCGGTTCCGCCCCGGGCTTCAACTTTCTCCAGCGCTTCTTGCAGCTTGCGGATGTCGCTGGTGAAGCCTTGGTCGAGGTAATACTCGTCATTGAAATTGACCACGAAAACCTGATCCTGCGGATTGCTGGAGCGCACCAGATTCAGGGCCGCCTTATTCACCTTGTCCCGTTTCTCTCGCATCGAGCCGGAGTTATCTATGACGATTCCCATCGCCACCGGCACGTCTTCATGACGGAAGGAAGTAATTCGCTGCGGCTGGTTGTTCTCAAAGATCGAAAACGCGGACTTATCCAGATTGGTGACCAGGTGGTTGCTCTGATCGACCACGGTAGCGTGCAGGACGACTTCCTCGACCTCTTTCTTAAAAACGAAAACGCCACTGCTGTCCTGGTCGTTCGCAGGAGGCTGGTCCTGAGGCGTGCCGGCCTGGTCCTGAGGCTGCGAGCCTGCGGGGGTTTGGCTTGTTTGAGACTGGTTTTGAGTCGGAGACGGCGCGGGCGTGGCCGGACCTTCTTGGCCGGCGCCTACGCCGCTTGATGTCGGCGGAGGTCCCGGCGAGCCCGAACCGATCCCGCCTCCGGAGACCTGCCCAGAAGGCTGTTGCGGAGCATTGGCTGAAGAACTGCTTTGACCCCAGCTGGCTAAACTAATGAGAACACAGACAAACAGCAGAGCCTGAATTCGGCTATTCCGAAGGTGCATAGTATCCCGTCTTGGCGTATACCCGCAGCGGCGGCAGTCCTTTGGGTGGATTCAGCTTCACCTTAATCTTACGCCATTTGCCGTCGTGAGCGGGCTTCTTTGGACGGTATCCAAGCACATATTGGTTGCGTAGCTCAATTCCGATTTTTGTAGCAACATCGGCCAAGTCGTTAGGATTGTCGATGGTAAAAGCGCGTCCGCCGGTCAGTTCGGCGATTTCGCTAAGCAGCGCCGGGCCCAAACGTTCTTCCTCGGTGGGGAAATAATGGTCGTAAATTCCGATCGCGTAAACCATGGTGTCGGCTTCCTTAACCATGGATTTGATCTCTCCTTCGGTGTAGCGACTGTGGTTGTCACCGCCGTCGGAGATAATCAGCAGCGCCTTCTTTGTATATTTGGCCTGCCGCATCTTGCTGACGCCAAGGTAGATGGCGTCCAGGAGAGCAGTTCGTCCCTTGGGCACGGTATAGACCAGCTTGCCTTGGATGTCTTCGACCGACGAAGTGAAGTCGGACACTTCCTCAGGTTTGTCGGCGAAGGCAATCATGAAGAATTCGTCCTGCGGGTTGGCAGTCTTGAAGAACTCGACGACTGCCTCGCGGGCGCGCTCGATCTTGCTGCTCATGCTGCCACTCATGTCGAAGATGACGCCAATAGACACCGGCGCGTCTTCACTGGAGAAGTTCCTGATCTCCTGAGCTTCTTTGTCTTCGAAGACCTCGAAATTCTCCTTGTCGAGACCGGTGACCAGACGGTTCATCGGATCGGTAATCGTGACCGGGACGAGCACCAGCCCGACATCCACTTTCATCGGCTTGTCCTTGGTTCTCAAAGAAGCCGGGACGTCGTTCATGGGATCGGACTTGGGGGGCTCCAGCCGGGGGGTGATGTGTACGTCCTGAATGGGAACCTGAGCCTGCAAGGCTGGGGTGGCGAACAAGCATCCGAGCAGGGCAATTAAGAGAATTTGGTGGAGAGACGCGAGGGCGAGATACCTGGGACACATATATCCTCTATAGGTCCGGGGAGTGGTCGAGTTCGTGGTCCGGTCTTCAGCAGGCCGGCGGGTCAGGGGGCGGGATGACCCGCGCCTATAAAGGCGGGCCATAAGACACCTCAATTGCCGCTGATCGTATCACAGCTTCTGCGCCGCAATGTCAGGCATTTTTACAAATCGTTACGATGACGCGGCAGGGTCAAATGTTTGCATCCTGATAGCAAGAATCGTGGACGATTTCGGCTGTGGCACGTAATTTCGGCGCGGTTGACGGAGAAGGCGTCCTTCGAATCGGGCAGGACACCTGTGGCTGCACGCCGGGATCAGTCCGAAGGCTTACCGCAACTCGGCCCGAAGGCGGGGGTGCATTGCTGAAGGCGTGAAGGAAGCAAATTAGCGCTTTCTATAGCTTCGTGCCCCAACCGGGTCACCGGGCACGAGTCCGGGGTTTTGCATCCAAAGGCAAGTCCTAAGGAGACCACTCGTGGATGAAAAGCTCGTACACGAAATACTCGATGAACTGATTCCCTCTTTTGAAGCCTTAGAGACCCAGAGCGCGGCCGTTCTGCAACTCTTAAAAGACAAGGGAATGACGACCGATGAGGAATTCGGCCCTTATCTGGAGCGAGCCTCGAACGGCAGTGGCGTCCGCTGGCTGGCCGTCAGGGTAAGGCTGGAGCGGCTGCTCTCCGGGGCGATCGAGGCCGCCCAGAAAAAAGCAGCAGAGGAATCCCACACCGCCGTGAAGAGCAATCCCGAAACGGAACAGGGGCGGCAGCCAGAGAAAAACGACACGTCAAACCAGAAAGGTACTCCCAGCACGGGGGATCACGAACACTCGGCTCACGATGCGAGAACTGAAAGTCAATCAGCAGCCCAGACTCAGGCTAAACAAGTTGAGGGGAACCAGAAGACGGAGGCAGATGCGGCCTAGTCCCCATCTCCTACTTCGCCGGGTAAAGCAAAATTCCGAGCGCAATTCTAAGTGCGAACTCTCCAACAACAGCTGAGATCACCGCTGCTTAGCTGACCACATCTTCCCCGCTCCTGTACAATTCCTCTTCACCTTATGGCCCATATCGCGCCTTTTCGAGCGCTGAGGTATGATCCCTCCCGCGTCGATCTCCGATCTGTCGTTACCCAGCCATACGACAAAATTACGCCCGAGATGCAGGAGCAGTACTACGCTGCCAGTCCTTACAACCTGGTTCGAATCATACTTGGCAAACGGGAGGCTGGCGATCAGCCCGGGAACGATGTTTACAGCCGGGCATCCAGTTCCTTTCTTAACTGGCGCCGGGAAGGAATTTTCCTGCAGGATCCGGAGCCTTCTCTGTACAGCTACATACAGCAGTTTCCGGGTCCAAATCCCGGAGCGCGTCTGGAGAGACGCGGGTTCATCGCCTTGGGAAGACTCGAGGAGTATTCCGCGGGCGTCGTATTCCGTCACGAGCAGACTTTGGCCAAACCGAAGGCCGATCGCCTCGACTTGCTCCGAGCGACCCGGGCTCACTTTGGCCAGATATTCATGCTCTACAGCGACCCCTCAAGCGAGATCGAGATTCTGTTGCGGGCTAGCGCTGAGCCCATAATGGGGGTGCGCGATGAATTCGGAGTGTCGCACGAATTCGCCAAAATCTCGGAACCGCCGTTGATCGGACTCATCCGAAGCAAAATGCGCGATAAGAAGTTGATCATCGCCGACGGGCATCATCGCTATGAAACCGCATTAAACTATCGCAACGAACGCCGAGAAGCAGCCAAATCGGCAGCAGGAGCTAGTATCTCGATGAACTCCACCGGGGGTGGCTCATTGGGATTGAAAGGTCCATCCGAACCAGCTCCTTATGAGATGGTCATGATGACGTTCGTTAACATGGACAGCCCGGCCCTTCTCGTGTTGCCCACCCATCGTGTCGTTCACGGGCTACCGGAGTTTTCCTCACAAAACCTGCGCGATCAATCCGGCCAGTATTTTGAAGTTGCGGACGTCGATGCTGCGATTGACGCCGAGCGAGCGACTCGTATGCTACGGGAGGCCGGAATGACGGGCACGGTTTTGTTGGCGGTGGCCAAGGATCGCGCATTCCTTCTCACCAAGCCGAAAGCTGCCGGATCGAGTTTGCTCGAAGGTTATTCTCCGCAACAGCAGGCGCTGGACGTCGTGCAGTTGCACAAGTGTTTGCTTGAGGGAGCGCTGGGAATTTCCGAGGAAGCAATTCGCGATCAACAGAACATCAGTTATGTGCGGGAGGCGACGGAGGCTCTGTCGCGAGTTCGCGTCGGGGATGCGAATGTGGCCTTCCTGATGAATCCGGTACGCATGCGGCAAGTGCGGGACATCGCCTTTGCAGGCGAGGTTTTGCCGCAGAAATCCACCGACTTCTATCCTAAACTTCTGAGTGGCTTGACGATTTATGCCTTGGAGTAGTGCGCTGCGCTGGCGAGGGTTGCGGATGGTGGTGCCCTTATTTGCGCTGGTGTTGCTGCTCCCAGGAATTCCTGACGATCGCCGGCTCACGGTTTATTCCAATGCCGCTAATTACTCGTTGGGCGTCCAATCGAATAATGGGGCCGACTACGTTGGATTGCTGGAAGCGTTGGAGCCGCTTGGAACAGTCAGCGCAAAAGCCAACGGTTCTCACTGGAAATTCCGCTTCAACGATGTTGAGGGAGAGTTCACCGCGGGAAAAACGCGGGCCAAGATGCCGGGCGCTGACATCGACTTGCCGTCGCCCTTTCTCTTGGAAAACGGGCGCGGCCTGGTGTCGGTTTCGTCCTTGAGCATACTTCTACCCCGATTCCTCGGGGGGCCCGTAAGCCTCCATGAGGCATCCCGGCGGCTTTTCGTCGGCAGTACGGCGGTGCATTTCACAGCACAAATCACTCAAACGACCCCACCGACTCTGGTGATGAACTTCACCTCCCCGGTGAATCCCGTTCTGGCGAACGAACCCGGACGTTTGCGCATGACTTTTACTCGTGAGGCGCTGGTTTCTCCAGGAGCACAGTCCCTCACCTTCGACAACAAAGCCATCCCTTCGGCGGTTTATCAGGAAAGCAATGGTTTCGCGGAAGTGGTGATTGCCGGAAATGTCCCTCTGATGGCGAGATTCAGTAACGAAAACAAAACGATTACCGTCAGCCCTCCTGTCACGAGTCCCGCGACTACGCAACCGCCTACTGCCCAAGCACCGGTTTCGACTACGCCGCCGACGGCGGCGCCAACGGCGATCAGTGGGACACGGCGATATTTTGCTGTGATTGACCCTGGACATGGAGGAGATGAGAGCGGCGCGGCACTTGGATCTCAACTCGCGGAAAAAGACGTAACTCTCTCGTTCGCGCGGCATTTGCGCCAGGAACTCGACAACCGCCATCTTGCGACTCTCCTGTTACGTGACGGTGACGCCGCGTTGACGCTCGATCAGCGAGCCAACCTTGCCAATGCGGCTCATCCCGCAATCTATATCTCCATACACGCATCCTCACAGGGACCTGGGTTGAGGATCTTTACCGCGTTGATTCAGGCGAGCCCCAATAATCAAGGTCCGTTTCTGGATTGGAACGCGGCACAGGGCACGTTTCTCTCGTCCAGCCAGAGAGTGGCCGAAGTACTTGTGTCGGCTCTGGCCGAGGGCAGAGTGCCAGCCCGAGCTCTTCCGGCTCCCTTGCGGCCACTCAACAACATCGTGTCCCCAGCGATTGCAATTGAGATATCCCCATCGTCGGAGAATATTGCGCAAGTTGGGTCTCCGGTTTATCAGCAAGCAATTGCCAGTGTGATTGCGAATGGGTTGGTAGCTGCGCGAGAGCAGTTGGAGGGCGGCCATTGATTCCCCGCCATCTCATCATCGGAGTCGTTGTTTTGCTCGTAATCACTTTGGGGATGGGTTTCTTTGTATGGCGCATGCGCGGGCGCACCGAACGCAGTAGTGATTCCGTGGCGAGCAGCGAGCGTCCGGTTGCTCCTCCCGTAACTGGCCCCACTGAACAGGTCACACTCTACGTGGCGTACGACGATCCAGGCGTACTGCACTCCCATTCGGCCCGCATAGCGCTGCCCTCCGACCGCCAACAACGAGCTCAGGAATTGTTGCGGGCATTGGTGGGTGTGTACGAGGAAAAATACACCCCTCATACGATCGGACCCGGATCTGAAGTTCGTGACGTTTATCTGGTCGAGCCCGGCTTAGCAGTCGTGGACTTAAACGGTGCTTTCGCCGATGGCCACCGGTCGGGCGTTCTGGTCGAGGAACTCACGATTGCCTCGATGGTGGAGACTCTCTCGGCTAACTTGGCTGGCGTGACACGCGTGCAATTTCTGGTGGACGGCAAAACACGGGATACTCTGGCTGGACACGCAGACCTCTCCGCTCCCTACGACGTCACGGCTGTGAATCTGTTAGTCGGGCAACTGCAAGGCCAGCGATAGAGGAGTAGCGCAGCACTCGTAGTGTTTCCTCACGGGCAAGGACGCACTCGCGTTTAGACGCAGGCCCACTCGCAGCTACGTTCTTCAATCGATTACAATCGGCCACTATGGTTTATCGTTCCGACAATCGTACTCCCGACCAAATTCGCCCTGTAAATATTGTTCCTGAGTTCATTCATACCGCGGAAGGCTCTGTTCTCATCGAACTAGGAAATACGCGAGTAATCTGTACCGCTTCGATTGAGGAAACCGTGCCCCCCTTTATGCGGAACTCTGGAAAGGGCTGGGTCACCGCCGAATACAGCATGCTTCCCCGCTCCACACTGACCCGCACACCCCGCGAGGTCAATAAGGGGCGACAGAGTGGGAGGACACATGAGATTCAACGGCTGTTAGGACGTTCCCTGCGGGCGGTAACTGATTTGGATCGCCTCGGAGAACGCACAGTCTGGATCGATTGCGACGTAATCCAGGCCGACGGTGGCACGCGAACGGCATCGATCACAGGCGCATTTGTGGCCTTGGGATTGGCTCTGGAGAAATTGGTGGAAGCTGGGACGCTAACTTCAGTACCGCTGCGCGACTATGTGGCGGCCATTAGCATTGGCATTGTGGACGGCGAGATTCTGCTGGACCTCTGCTACGAAGAAGACTCGCGGGCCGACGTTGACATGAATTTCGTCATGACCGCAGGGCGGAAGTTGGTCGAGGTGCAGGCCACCGCAGAGCATCAGGTTTTTGACGAAGCGCAACTGGGAAAGATGATTGCTATGGCTGGACAAGGCGTACAAACCTTGATTGCCAAGCAGCAAGCCATTTTGCGGGCCCTCAGTCTACGCCAGTAGTGACGGATCCGCTGCCGGGAGTGATGCGCATCACAAGTTCGGGTGATAATAGCCCTACGCAGGGCGAGGGGCCCTGTTAATCTATAAGACGTTAACTGATTCGCTGGGTGGTGGCTTTTTTCGGCCCAGCTCGGAGGTCTGAAATGGGTGAGGGTCTTTTTCAACCGATGCACCTGCTGGTCATCGCTTTTATCGCATTGCTTGTGTTCGGACCGAAGAAATTGCCGGAACTCGGCAAGGGTCTTGGGGATGGCATTCGCGCCTTCAAGGAAGGTATGAAAGATCCGGAGAAGCCGGCCTCGGAGAATAAGGGCACAGAAGTCAAGTAAAACAGGAATTAGGGTGGTTTTGTTAAATCGATCTGAGACCTGGAGATGGCAGCCACCCCCCTTACCAGGCTGACCATCCGATTTGACTCCTACAGGAAAGACTGTATAGACCGCTGGCCTCAGCGGTCTGACAATCAAACGGTTTAGGGCGTTCCAAAGCGTCTCCTATCGGCAGGGCGGGAAGATGCTTGTCGCACCGGTCGCCTGGAAATCCGGGCTAGTCCAAGATCCTAAAGGTTGAGCGCTCTGAGGGCGTCGGGAGATACTTTGCGTCTGTTAATTGCGGACGACCACGAGGTTGTGCGTCGAGGAGTTATAACGCTCCTCCAAAGCCACCCGGGCTGGGAAGTCTGTGCCGAGGCCTCGGATGGGTTCGAGGCAATTGAAAAAGCCAAGCTCGTCTCGCCTGACGTAATCATCCTCGATGTGAGCATGCCCGGAATGAACGGCCTGGAAGCCGCACGCATTCTGCGTCGAATCGTTCCCGAGTCCGAGATTCTAATCCTCAGCCAGCACGAGTCAGCAGAAATGCTCCGCCAAGCCGTCATTGCCGGCGCCCGCGGTTACGTGGTCAAGTCCTCGGTTGGACGAGACTTGATTGCGGCGGTGGAAGCGGTAAGCCGCAGGCAACCGTTTTTCGATCCCAAGATCTCCCAAATGGAGGAGTGGACGGGAGCGCAAGATTCCCAGGAACTGCTGCAGCGCGGCGTGGCGCTCGAAAAAGCACTTCGGGAGAGCGAAGAACGCTATCGCGCCCTGGTGACGGCCACGTCGGATGCGGTTTGGCGCGCCGATCCCACCGGAAATGTCATCTGGATTTCTCCATCCTGGACTGATCTGATCGTCATCCGCTCCGACTCAAGCGTTCGACCCAACTGGTCACCCGCCATTCACCCCGAGGACCAGAAACCTGTTCAAGATGCATTTGAAGAAGCCATCCGCACCGGAAATCCGTACAAATGCGACTTTCGCTTGAGTGCGAAGGATGGAAGCTATCGGTATTTTTCGGCTAAGGCCGTTCCGGTGCGCAATCCCGATAATAGTATTCGCGAGTGGATCGGTACTTTCGTCGATTTTACCGAGCGAAAACAGGCAGAGATCGCACTTCGCGAGAGCGAGATGCATCTGCGAGTAGCACAGGCCGCAGCTCAGCTTGCCACGTGGGAATGGAATCCGACAACGAACCACTCCACACTCTCCAGTGAAGCGGACGATTTATTCGGATATTACGGCCCGCCCGAGGATCGATACGACGCTTGGCGAAACCGCGTGCACCCGGACGATCTCCCTAAAGTACTCGACGCTATGAGCACCAGCATGGAATCGGGGTTATTAGAAACTGAATACCGGTTCAAACACCCTGAACGGGGATTACGCTGGTACTACTCCCGCGGAAGTAAGGTCAGTGCGGATGATCCACGACTCTTCGGCATCGTTCTGGACGTCTCCGAACGTAAGCACACCGAACGCGCATTGCGGGAGAGCGAGACCCATTTACGCCTGTCGCAGGCCGCCGCCGGCGTGGGGACCTGGGAATATGACCCCAAACAAAACATTCGCAAGAACTGGTCCGCTGAGACCTACCAGATTTTCGGCGTCCCACCTGGCGCCACCGACTACCACGACCAGTGGCTATCGCGAGTTCACCCCGAAGACAGGCAACGAGTTCAGACCACTTTGGAAGAAGCAGGCGACTCCAACATGGTCGAGGTCGAATACCGTTACGAACACCCCACACTCGGTGAACGTTGGATGTACAGCAAGGGAAGAATGCTCTCCCGGGACGACAAAGAGCCAACCGTCTTTGGTATATCGATGGATATCACCGAACGCAAGAAGGCCGAGGAACTCTTGCGGCACGAACGAGAGGGACTGGAGGCTGTAGTCGAGCAGCGAACCGCCTCTTTGCGGCGGCTTTCCACCAGACTTCTGCACTTGCAAGATACTGAACGTCGCCGAATCGCGCGCGAACTGCATGACAGCGTCGGCCAGGAACTGGTCGCTCTCAAAATCCATTTGGAACAAGTAAAAAAATCAAAGGGAAATCTCGTGGAGCTCGTGGGAGAGTGCCAGAACGCTGTAGATTTGTGCCTGGCGGAAATTCGCACGCTCTCGCATTTGCTCCATCCGCCTTTACTCGATGAGGCCGGATTGGCCAGCGCGGCCCGATGGTATGTAGAAGGCTTTTCGACCCGAAGCGGCATCGGTGTAACGCTCGATATTCCTCCCTCACTCACCCGCCTTTCCACCTTTGCCGAGACGGCGTTGTTTCGAGTCTTACAGGAGAGCCTCACCAACATCCATCGCCATTCCGGCGGTCGAAGCGCGACGGTTAAGCTCGAAGAACTGCGAGATTCAGTTCGGTTAACTATTACGGATGATGGCAAGGGAATTCCGGAACGAGTGCTGGAACGATTTCATACCGCCGGCACGGAAGTGGGGGTCGGGCTCGCCGGAATGCGCGAGAGAATTGCCGAGCTCGGCGGCAATCTCGACATTCGCTCCGGTTCGGGCACCACAGTCGTCGCCACCGTTCCTTTACAAAAGCAACAAGGCGAGTCTCTCGGCGCGGAAGTGAGTGCTGCGAGATAGAATCGGTTCAGTTGAAGAAAATTTAGCGCGGAGACGATTTTCTGGCTTCGTCTCCACGCTTCGGCATATCCAGATTTACTCGCCTTTGCCCATGCCTGCGCTTTTGGACGTTGTCGGGGCAACGCTCTTGGCTTCTTTCAGATGATCCTGCAGAGTAGGCAGGGTCTGCGAGGCGAAAGTCTTCACGTCGGGATCTTTCGCCATCTTGCTCTCGCGCTGAAATTCCGCCACATCTTTCGTGTGGTCCGCAACCATGTCTCGCATGTATGCGCGATCAAATGCGGGGCCGGAGAGTTTGGAGAGCTGGGCCATCGTGGCTTTATCTTTCGCGTCCAGATCCTGCGGCAGGTCCACTCCCTTGCTGCTTGCCAACTGCTTCAGCTGGTCATTCGCCTTAGAGTGATCGTCGACCATGCGCTGACCGAATTTCTTAACGTCGCCGCTGGATGCTTTTTCTGTCGCCAGTTGTCCCAATTGAACTTCGGCCATGCCGCCCGCAGCCGCTTTTTTCACGAAAGTCTTGTCGGCAGGGCTAAGTCCGGAGGAACTCTTCGCAGACGCTGTGTGATCGGATCCCATCGAGTTGGTGCTCGAACTTCCCATTTGGGCTGCAGCCCCCAGGGCCGTAATTCCAAGTAAGGCGAGCGTGATTCCGGTTTGTCGAATAATGCGTTTAGTCATTTTGCAGTTCTCCTTAAGTGTTTCCCAAATCGCTGAACCTTGGATGCACGCGAACGGCGAGGGTTGGGGAGTACTAGAATTCTCAAAACGAGCATCTCCGGAGAGCCTCTCAATCAGGTGAAGAACGCACTGCCTTGTTCTTGGTTGTCACCCGCAGGCCATAAAATGCCGTAAATGCAGAATCTTCGGATTTGGGCCCAGCCGTGGTGGGTGAATCTCTCGATCCTGGTGCCGGTTTTCTTTTACTCGATGGCCAGAAAACGCGACCTTCGAGTTACGGAGCGCCAACTCTCACTGATGGGAATTTTCGCGGTAGCATTTGGATTTGTTGAAGCGGCTGTGGTGGTCTATCTGCGGGCCGCAATCGGCTTGCTGCCGGGCGCCATGGGTACGCTGGCTGATCTGCAACATTCTTCACTCGCCTATCAACAGGCATTGTCGATTGCGCGGTTTCCTCGTGGTCTGTTGACGATTGAAATATTTCGGGAAGCCGCGACCCTGATCATGCTAGGCAGCGTTGCGTTTCTCGTATCGAACCGCACTCTTGAACGGTTTGCCGCGTTCCTCTGGATGTTTGCATTCTGGGACCTCACTTATTACGCGGGACTCTGGGCGATGGTGCGCTGGCCAGCTTCCCTACTCGATCTGGATGTTTTGTTCCTCATTCCCGTACCGTGGTTGGCTCAAGTCTGGTTTCCCATTCTTGTGAGCGCCTTAACTCTCCTGGCGGTAATACTTTGCCGCCTGCGGAGCGCACCCTAGCCCGAACGGAAGTTACCCTTCGGAGTACACCACAGTCACCTTGTGATCCACTTTCGTATGGCTCATGCTGGACAACGGGAAACGACCGTTAACAACACAACGAATGAACACCTTCAAGCCTTCTGCCGGATCCGACTGGACAAAGATCCTTAGCGATCCAACGATTGCCGAACACTTGGGAGAATTGCTGAAGGCTTACCGCGAAGCACCTCCAGAAAAACGCGAGCAGGCGCTACTGGATGCAATGCGCAGAATTAAAGGCACCAAGTCTCAGGCGGCTGCGGCCGGTGTTTCTTCCGCGACTACGCCCGGGGTCGTCACAGCAGTCGCTACCTCCGCGGCTCCGCCCTTTGAACTCGATTTTTTCGCTCCGAGTCGAGGTCAGGATCGCCGACGTTTCCCCAGAATGAAATGTTTTGTCGCGGTGGAACTCCGGATTGAAGGTTCGTTCTCACCTGCTTGGGGTAACCTGTCGAATCTAAGTCCCGGTGGCTGTTTTGTTGAAACTGCAACGCCCTTCAATCCCGGAATAAAGGTAGGCGTCGGACTCTGGATTGCGAATGGCGAACTCTGGGTCAAGGGTCTGGTGCTGAATGGGATCGTCACCAGCAGCAATCCTTCTTCCGGCATCCGAATCAAATTTGACGAGATGGAGTCGAACGCGCATGAGACGTTGAAGCAGTTTCTTAACTATGTAGTGGAAACTACGCGAAACCAGGAAAACACCACTAACTATCTGGCACAAATCAAGCGCTGAACATCGCGTCCCGTTGCAAAACCCTCGCTTCACTGAATCCTTCCGCGCAGCCAATCATCCTAACAATTGATAGATGTGGATGTAGTGAGATGTGGATGTAGTGCTGCCGCTCTTGACGTCGGAAATTGTTCCTGACGTAACCCGCTTTCAGGCGGAACTTGATAAACTGCGTGGGTCGAGCTTTTTGCGCGGCCAGTGTGCGGATCGGAATCAAGCCAGTCAGATTACTGACGAGTGTATTCAGGGGGAAATTCTTTATTATGGTGGCGAGTGAGCAGACCCTACTGACCAGCCAGCAGATCGATACTCTCAGCATCAATACCATTCGAACTTTGGCGATCGACGCGGTTCAAAAGGCCAATTCCGGGCATCCCGGCGCGCCGATGGCCCTGGCGCCGGTTGCCTATTCTTTGTGGCAACATTTCCTGAATTACGACCCGCAAAATCCGCTGTGGCCCAATCGCGACCGCTTTGTGCTTTCAAATGGCCATGCGTCAATGCTTCTCTACGCGATGCTGTACCTGTCAGGCGTGAAGGCAGCGAATAAACAGAATCAGATTCTGAACGAAGCAGCGGTATCGCTGGATGACATCAAGAAGTTTCGCCAGGTCGACAGCAGAACGCCGGGTCATCCCGAGTACGGGATCACAACCGGCGTCGAGACCACGACCGGCCCTCTCGGCCAAGGTATCGGCAATAGCGTGGGAATGGCGATCGCGGGACTGTGGTTGGCCGCTCGCTACAATCGACCCGGATTCGAGATCTTCAGTTACAACGTCTACGCTTTTTGTGGTGACGGCGACATGATGGAAGGCGTGGGGAGCGAGGCTGCTTCCCTCGCAGGCCACCTGAAGTTACCTAACCTATGCTGGATTTACGACAACAACCGCGTCACCCTGGATGGCCCCGCAGACTGGTCATTCACTGAAGACGTCGAGATGAGATTCCGGGCTTATGGGTGGAATGTCGTTCACGTCACTGACGCCAACGACCTCGGACAACTCGAGGGCGCGTACAACGAATTCCTGCGAACCAACGATCGACCCACGCTCATCATCGTGAACAGCCATATCGGTTACGGCTCTCCCCACAAGCAAGATAAGAGTGCGGCTCACGGAGAGCCGCTCGGAGAAGACGAAGTCCGGCTGGTAAAGAAGTTTTACGGCTGGCCAGAAGACGCGAAGTTTCTGGTTCCGGATGGCGTGCTGGAGAATTTTCAAGCTGGCATCGGTAAACGCGGGCGCGACTTGCGAGATAAGTGGGAGCGCTCGTTCGCCGAGTATAAAAAGAAGTTCCCCGATCTCGCGAAGCAAATCGATCACATGGAAAATCGCGAACTTCCGGATGGTTGGGATAAGAACTTGCCAACCTTCCCCGCGGACGCCAAGGGCGTCGCAACCCGTGAAAGCTCTGGCCAGGTCCTGAACGCCATCGCAGAAAATGTGCCGTGGTTGATCGGCGGCTCAGCCGATTTGGACACCTCCACCAAGACCAAGCTCAAGTTTGATGGCACTGGCGACTTCCAACCCGGCAGCTACAACGGACGCAATATTCACTTTGGCGTTCGCGAGCACGCAATGGGCTCGGCGGTGAACGGAATGACGGTCTCGAACGTTCGCCCATTCGGCGCAACGTTTTTCACCTTCAGCGATTACATGCGCCCGCCGATTCGGTTGTCGTCCTTGATGGAGATCCCGTCGATCTTCATTTACACCCACGATTCGATCGGTTTGGGCGAGGATGGACCGACCCACCAACCGGTGGAGCAACTTGCTTCACTGCGGGCGATTCCAGGGATGATGGTTTTCCGTCCCGCCGATGCCAATGAAGTCGTCGAGGCGTGGAAAGTGATCATGCCGCTAAAGCACCAACCTGCAATCCTGGTTTTGACTCGGCAGGCTGTTCCAACCTTCGATCGCAGCAAGTATGCCTCGGCAGCCGGAGTCGCAAAAGGCGCATACATACTTGCCGACGCCCCAGACGGCAAGCCGGATGTCATCCTTATGTCGACGGGCAGCGAAGTTTCTATCTGCATCGACGCCTATGAGAAACTCAAGGCCGAAGGCGTGAAGGCGAGGGTGGTCAGCATGCCCTGCTGGGAACTCTTCGAAAAACAGGATGAAGCCTACCGGAATAAGGTGTTTCCGCCAAGCGTTCGAGCCCGTGTCGCGATAGAGCAAGCGAGCACCTTTGGGTGGTCGCAATATGTCGGCTCGGAAGGCAAAATTATCGGTATGCACAGCTTCGGCAGTTCCGCGCCCCTGAAAGATCTGCTGAAGAAATTTGGGTTTGCTCCCGACAATGTCGTCGCAGCAGCTCGCGAAGCCATCGCCCAAGCCAAGAAATAGCTGGGGCCGCAGAATTGAAGAGTGAGGTCTTATGCAACCTACCGGAATTCTTGAAACGTCGAAAGCCGTCAATCATCTCAAAGAGTTACTGAACTTCGGACAGTCGGTCTGGCTGGATTACATTCGCCGGGACCTGATGACGAGTGGCGAATTGAAGCGCATGATCGACGACGACGGGTTGCGTGGCATGACCTCTAACCCGGCGATCTTTGAGAAGGCGGTCGATTCCAGCACGGACTACAACGACATTCTGAGTTCGCTGGCAGCGAAAGCTGACCTTGACGCCAAGGCGCGGTACGAATCCCTGGCAATCCGTGACATTCAAGATGCGGCAGATGCATTGCGCGGCGTGTACGACTCGAGCAAGCGGCGCGATGGCTATGTGAGCCTTGAAGTCTCACCCTATCTCGCTCGCGATACCCAAGGCACCCTCGCCGAAGCGCGGCGGCTTTGGAATACGGTCGGACGCGAAAACGTGATGATCAAAGTTCCCGGAACCGCTGAAGGAATTCCGGCTTTTCAGCAACTGATCAGCGAAGGGATCAATGTAAACGTTACGCTTCTGTTTTCGCAGGACGTTTACAAGAAGGTGGCGGAGGCCTACATCGCGGGACTTGAGCAATTGACTGCGCGAGGCGGCGACGTCAGCAAGATTGCCAGTGTGGCCAGTTTCTTCATCAGCCGAATCGATAATTCGATTGACGCGATCGTTGGATCCAGGCTGAAGACCGCTAAGACTGCTCAGGAACAGGAACACCTCAAGAGTCTTCTGGGCAAAGTTGCCATCGCGAACGGCAAGCAAACATACGAAAGTTATCAGAAGATTTTCAGCGGTCCGCGCTGGCAGGCACTGGCGACTAAAGGCGCGCAGACTCAGCGTGTGCTCTGGGCAAGCACCAGCACTAAGAATCCGAATTACAGTGACGTGCTTTATGTAGAAGAACTGATCGGGCCCGACACGGTAAATACCATCCCGCCAGCCACGTTCGATGCGTTCCGCGACCACGGGCATCCGCGAACCAGCCTTACCGAGAATTTGGAGGCGGCTAATCAAGTGATGCAGACGGTCGCTGCTGTCGGAATTTCGATGAAAGAAGTGACCGACAAACTCACCGACGACGGCGTACGCCTCTTCGCAGAAGCCTTCGACAAGTTGCTCGAAGCCGTCGAGAAAAAGACCAAGTCGAGCGCGGATGCAAAGGTGGGGAGCCAGACCTACAAACTACCGGAGGACTTGAATAAAGCTGTCCAATTGAATGTGAATGACTGGCGGGCGAATGGCAAAGTTCGTCGCCTGTGGCAGAAGGACGCGTCGCTCTGGACCGGAACCGACGAAGGCAACTGGCTCGGCTGGCTCAGCGTTGTAGAAGAGGAAATTGCGCAGGTCGACGCTCTGAACCGCGTTGCCGAGGTCGTGCAGAGTGAGGGCTTCACCGACATTCTGTTGCTCGGCATGGGTGGATCCAGCCTGTGTCCCGAGGTGCTGGAGAAGACTTTCGGCCATATAGGAAGTCATCCGAAGATGCACGTTCTGGATTCGACCGATCCGGCGCAGGTGAAAGCATTCGAACAGCAAGTGGACCTGGCAAAGACACTGTTTATCGTTTCCAGCAAGTCGGGTACGACGCTCGAGCCAAACATCTTCAAGCAGTATTTCTACGAACGAGCAAAGCAGGTGGTAGGCGCGGACAGGGTAGGCAGCCACTTTATCGCAATCACCGATCCGGGATCGAAGATGGAGCAGGTGGCAAAGGCAGATCGTTTCCGCAATATTTTCCACGGCCTGCCGAGCATCGGCGGACGTTATTCAGCGCTCTCAAATTTTGGCGTCGTTCCTGCCGCAGTGATGGGAATCGATGTCAGCAACTTCCTAAAGCGCACAACCGAGATGATCAGCGCCTGCGGAGCGTCTGTTCCGGTCACGGCGAATCCGGGAGTCATGCTAGGAATCGTTCTTGGTACGGCGGCAAAAAACAAGCGGGATAAAGTCACGATTATCACTTCCCCGGGGATCTCTGATCTCGGAGCGTGGCTGGAGCAATTGCTGGCAGAATCTACAGGCAAGCAAGGACACGGAATCATCCCTGTCGACCGTGAAGCGCTCGCAGCGCCGGACACCTATGGCAAGGATCGTGTTTTCGCCTATGTGCGCCTCGAATCTGCCCCCGACGCTCAACAGGAGGCCAAGGTCTCGGCGCTCGAACAAGCCGGTCATCCTGTGGTGCGGATCTCAATCGCCGACAAGCAGGACCTCGGGCAGGAATTCTTTCGCTGGGAAATTGCCACGGCAGTTGCCGGTTCTGTGATCGGCATCAACGCCTTCAACCAGCCCGACGTGGAAGCCAGCAAGATTGCGACTCGTAATCTGACATCAGAATATGAGAAGACTGGTTCCCTCCCCGCGGAAAGTCCGATTTTTGAAGATGGCGGCATCAAACTGTTTAGCGACGCGAAAAATGCGGAGTCACTTGCCAAGGCGGCCAAAGGTAAGTCGCTCGTCGAATATCTGCGCGCTCATCTCAACCGCATTGGCGAAGGCGATTACTTTGCGACGCTCGCTTATATTCAGATGACTGACGAGAATGCGGATCGCTTGCAGGAACTGCGTCATTCTGTTCGTGACAAAAAGAAGGTAGCGACTTGTCTGGGATTTGGTCCGCGGTTCTTGCATTCAACCGGACAGGCGTACAAAGGCGGTCCAAATTCTGGTGTGTTTCTCCAGATTACTTGCGACGACGCCGTCGATCTTCCTGTCCCGGGGCAGAAATTTACGTTTGGGGTAGTGAAAGCAGCTCAGGCGCGCGGGGACCTCCAGGTGCTAGCGGAGCGGGGGCGTCGCGCCCTGCGGGTGCATCTCGGAAGCGACCTGAAGGCAGGCTTCGCAAAATTGCGGGAAGCATTTCGCCAGGCTTTGAGCTAAGGTCCTTTCAGTCGTTCATGCCGTACCCGGCTTGTTACTCGACAGCTAGAGTAGAGTATAGAAACGTTTTAATACAGGTGAGGAGCTAGTATGAGACTGGGAATGGTCGGTCTGGGCAGGATGGGTGCGAACATGACCCGCCGCCTGATGCGCGGAGGGCACGAACTGGTCGTCACCGACCTAAGTGCAGATAACGTGAAGCATATCGCCGGGGAGGGTGCCGTCGCATCCAGTTCCCTCGACGATTTCGTGAGCAAGTTAGGCAAGCCGAGAATTGCATGGCTGATGGTTCCGGCGGGCGAACCCACCGAGAAGACGGTACAGGCTCTAGCGCAACGAATGCAGCCGGGTGACATTCTGATCGACGGTGGAAATTCTTATTTTAAGGACGACATCCGAAGATCCAAGGAATTGAAGCCCAAAGGAATTCATTACCTCGATGTGGGCACAAGCGGCGGAGTCTGGGGTCTGGAGCGCGGCTACTGCATGATGATTGGTGGCCCGAAGGAAGTCGTCCAGCAATTGGATCCCATCTTCAAGACGCTGGCGCCGGGGCGCGGCGACATCGCTCGCACGCCCGGGCGCGAGAAGATCGCTGGAACCTCTGAGGACGGTTACATCTATTCCGGACCCTCTGGCGCCGGACACTTCGTCAAGATGGTGCACAACGGCATCGAATACGGTTTGATGCAGGCATACGCGGAGGGCTTTGACATCTTCCGCAACGCGAGCAGCAAGGAACTACCCGAGGAGCAGCGCTACGACCTGAATCTCGCGGACATCGCCGAAGTATGGCGGCGGGGCAGCGTCGTCAGTTCGTGGCTGCTCGACTTGACCGCCATGGCGCTGGTAGAAAATCCGACACTCTCGGAGTACTCCGGCTTTGTGCAGGATTCCGGCGAAGGACGATGGACGATCCAGGCAGCCATTGATGAGGCGGTGCCAGTCGATGTGCTCTCGGCCGCGTTGTTCACCCGGTTCCGCTCACGGCAGGAGCACACCTTCGCGGAGAAGGTTCTTTCTGCGATGCGGCAGAAATTTGGCGGTCACGTCGAACCGACCGCAGTCAAGAAAACGGCATAAGGCGGGAACCGTGCTAGACGGGGAAAAAGGAATGGCCCAAGCAGAAGCATTGGCGAGTACGCCGCGGCGCACCGGCAGAACAGCAGATCCATGCGTCATGGTGATCTTTGGAGCGGCCGGCGATCTGACGCGGCGAAAACTGATCCCGGCGTTATACAACCTGGCAAAAGCGGAACTGCTTTCGCGCGAATTCGCGGTTGTTGGAATTTCGCACAGCTCGATGACAACCGATGTCTTCCGGCAGAAAGTAGCCGAAGACGTAAAGCACTACGCCGGCAACGACGCCGATCCCGACATCATTGAGTGGTTCCTGCGCCGTGTCTATTACATTACCGGCGAATTCGACGACCCTAAAATCTACGACCAACTCAAAGACTATCTGGTCAAGGTCGATAAGGACCACGCCACCCACAGCAATTTCTTCTTCTATCTTGCCACTTCGCCGAACTTCTTCGGTCCCGTGGTGGAACAGTTATCCAGAGTCGGATTGATGGAAGAAGATAACCAGCATTGGCGCCGGGTGATCATCGAAAAGCCATTTGGTCACGATCTGGAATCTGCGAAGGCGCTGAATGCCCAGTTACTGAAGGTCATCAAAGAAAAACAGATCTATCGGATTGATCACTACCTGGGCAAAGAGACGGTGCAGAATATTTTGGCATTCCGTTTCGCCAATGGAATCTTTGAGCCAATCTGGAACCGCCGGTACATCGATCACGTGCAGATTTCAGTCGCGGAAACCGTTGGAGTCGAGCAGCGTGGCAGCTACTACGATCATGCCGGCGCCTTGCGTGACATGGTGCCGAACCACATCATGCAACTGATCAGCTTGACGTCGATGGAGCCCCCGATCTCATTTCAGGCCGACGCCGTCCGAGATGAGCAGGCAAAGATCTTGCACGCTATCCAGCCACTGAGTTCTGAAGAAGTCCTGAGCAAGAGCGTGCGAGGGCAATACGGCCCCGGCGTGGTGGATGGCCAGCGGGTTCCGGGATACCGCGAAGAGAGTGATGTTGATCCCGAGTCTCGCACCGAGACCTTTGTCGCGATGAAGCTGCAAATCGACAACTGGCGATGGGCGGATGTTCCCTTTTATCTCCGAACCGGCAAGCGACTGCCGGCGCAAAACACTCACATTGTGATTCAGTTCAGACGCGCGCCGTTCGTGCTGTTCCGTGATACTCCAGTGGAAAATCTGATGCCCAATCAACTGGTGCTTCATATCCAACCGGAAGAAGGAATTTCCCTGCAGTTCGCGGCCAAAGTCCCCGGACCCATCATGCATCTCGGCGCGGTCGACATGAATTTTGAGTATGCCGACTATTTCGGCACCCAGCCCAGCACGGGTTACGAGCGTCTCCTGCACGACTGCATGATTGGCGACGCGACGTTATTCCAGCGGGCCGACATGGTCGAAGCTGGATGGTCCGTGGTCAGTCCAGCATTGGACGTGTGGAAAGCTTTGCCGCCCCGCTACTTCCCGAATTACGCCGCCGGAACCTGGGGGCCGAAGGATGCAGAGGATCTCATGGAGCGCGACGGACGCCGCTGGAGAAACTTCGAGAAATGATCCTGGCCGGTGACATTGGAGGTACAAACGCCAGGCTCGCGTTCTTCGATGTCACCGAGGGAGATTTTCGTCTCGTCTCCGCTTCCGTGTTTCCCAGTCGTGAATATCGCGGGTTGGATGAGATAGTCGCGAAGTTTGTCGATTCATCCAACCTTCATCCGAACATCGCGTGTTTTGGTGTCGCAGGTCCGGTCCGAAATGGCAAGGTGGAAACTTCGAACTTGCCATGGGTGATCGATTCCAAGCGACTCTCCGACGAACTTAAAATCACGGATACCGTCCTGATCAACGACCTCGAAGCCAACGCTTGGGGCATCGCCACCCTTGATGCCAAAGATGTGGTCACTCTGAACAAGGTCAAAGGCCACCCGACCGGCAACCAGGCCGTGATCGCAGCCGGCACCGGCCTGGGCGAAGCGGGCATGGTCTGGGACGGAAAGAACTACCAGATCTCCGCTTGCGAAGGTGGACATTGTGACTTTGCTCCGCGTAATGAGCTTGAGATCGACTTGCTACGCTACCTGGCGAAGCGATTCGGGCATGTCAGCTACGAACGAATTGTGTCTGGACCCGGGCTAGTCAACGTCTTTCATTTTTTGCGCGACACGGGTCGCGGAGTCGAGCCGCCGTGGCTCACCGAGGAAATGCAACACGGCGACCCTGCGGCAGCAATTTCCAAAGCGGCGACCGATGGGCGATGTCCCCTCTCCGAACACGCCCTTGATCTGTTTGTATCGATTTATGCCGCCGAAGCCGGCAACCTTGCTCTCAAGCTAATGGCGACCGGCGGGATTTACCTTGGCGGAGGCATTGCCCCGAAGCTCCTGCCGAAACTGGCAGGCCCCCTGTTCATGCAGAGTTTCGTCGCTAAGGGACGCATGCAGCCTCTGCTCGAGACTATGCCGGTTCGAGTCATCATCAACGACAAAACTGCTCTAATGGGCGCTGCACGCTGTGCTGTCGCCCGATCCCGAGGGTAAGGCTCCCCATGGCTCCGCAATCCGAAATTCGCGTACTAAACGATTCGTCTGATTTGTTCAAGGCTGCGGCGGCAGAGTTTGCATTGTTGGCGCGCGACGCTGTGCACCGCAAGGGGAGCTTTTGCGTGGCTTTATCCGGCGGATCAACGCCTAAGAGCCTTTACAGTCTTCTCGCGACAAAAGAAGCACCAGCAGTGCCGTGGTCCCAGACCTACATTTTTTTTGGAGACGAGCGATTCGTCCCACCGGATCATCCGGAAAGCAACTATCGCATGGCGAAGGAGGCTCTGCTTTCGAAAGTGCCCATTCCGCCGCAGAATATCTTTCGCGTACCCACGGAAGCGCCGAGTGCCGAAGTGTCCGCGCGTCGCTACGAAGACAGCATTCGCGACTATTTCGCTTTGCCGCCGGGCGAGTTGCCGCGTTTCGACCTCATACTGCTGGGCCTAGGGCCCGACGGGCATACGGCCTCGCTGTTCCCGGGATCCGAGGCATTGCAAGAAAAACAGCGACTGGTGGTGGCGAACTGGGTAGAGAAATTCAAGACCTACCGAATCACTTTTACCTATCCTGTCATTAACCATGCCGCCTACGTGACGTTCCTGGTCAGCGGGGCGGATAAAGCCGACATTCTGCGCGAGGTCTTCGAAAATGAATCGGCTGGACTGCCGTCTCAACGGGTAAAGCCGGTGGATGGAAAACTGCTGTGGCTCATCGATCGCGCGGCGGCCAGTTCCCTCTCGGGTGACCGCGGCTAATCAGAAAACCGGAACCAGGTTGTGTTTCTTCTGGTACATCTTACGGTCGACCGTCCGCAACACGTCGGCCAGTTCCGTACCTGTCACAAACGCAGAAATACCCCAACTAAAGGACAACTCATAGGTCTTGCCGTTGCTCGCGTTCCAATGTTCGACGCTGCGCAGTAAGCGCTGTACGGGTGCGTCAGTTTCAGGTTCCCCAGTGTCAGGCATCACCACCAGGAATTCATCCCCACCGTGACGGAAGATCAGATCGCCGCCGCGAAACGTGCTGGTTACAAGTGCGGCAAATTCCCGTAGCACCAGGTTGCCTTCAATCGATCCGAACTTCGCATTGATGGCTCGAAATCCGGTCAGATCCATCGCCATAAAGGTTAGCGGGCTGTTCAGGCGGTTTGCGCGGGCGATTTCACGCGGCAACAATTCGTTGAGGGCACGTCGGTTGAGCAGTTGGGTCAAAGGATCGATCAGTGAGAGACTTTCCAATCTTTCGTTCAATACCAGTTCGCTGATGAGCGCCTTGCGAGTGTTGTTCAGCGCCAGCTTCTGTGCCAAAAAGTATATGTTGGAAAGCAAGACCAGCGAGATCAGTCCGTAAAACAATTGAGGTAGGTAAGCCGGTTCTAGCCGCACCACGCGCTGCGCCCAAACTACATTCGGCAGTACCAACGCCAGAACCCCGGCTGTCAGTACCAGCATAATCAGCAGACCGATGGACCAGATTTGCAGGTCTCGTCCCGAGATCTGCTGAATCTGTCTTTGAATTTCTTCCGCACGCGCCAGCATCGAGGACTGAGTGGCTCGTTCCTCTTTCTCCTGCTGCATTTCCCCCTCCGCTACCGGAGCGATCTCTCCACAAGACACTGGTATTGGTAAATTTTCGCTTGGAAAGACGGACTAAGGGAGTCGCAAATACATTGCGATGTTACTCAAGTAATGTTTTCGATATGGCGCAGGTGTGAACCTTACAGTAAAGCTGACCAACGGACACGGTTCGGTCTCAGGCGCAAAGGTCGCGCCAGTCCGGTACCTCTTTCAGACCTTCGCTGCGGGTTTGTTCGAACAGTCGGACGCGGTGGCGGCTGTGTTCGAATTCATGGATGTCCGCCCAAACCTCGGCCTGCCATGGCTCGTCATGCACGGCCATTTCGCCACAGCTCGCGCAACGGGTATGAAGTCGCCGCAGATTCTTTGAGATAGGTACCGGAGCCCCGGTAAGTTCAATAAACACGCACCGAACCTCCAGGATGTCCTGATTCCCATCAATCACGTGTTCATAGCGCAGCAGGAACCCGAACCCCAGCTTGCGAGCTTCACGCTCGGCCTCTTCCCGGGTGTGGAACGGTCCGTACTCTGCTCTCAACTGCTCGGTAGAGTCGCAGGCCATCCAAAATGTCTCCATGCGTGTCATCGTTTTTGCCTTCGAAACCGGAATTGTAAGGTAACGCACCGAGCGAACCCGGCTGGGGGTCATAAACTAAAGTGCAATTGAAATGCCGGAGGTATTCCTGCAAATGCTTGTAGAATTTGCATGTTGCGTGCTCCTTCTGAACTCGATAGAAATATCGTGCAATCTTTTGCACCGTTTTCCCGGTTTGGGTTGAGCGCAACCTGACAACCCGTAACTGAAGCCGTGTTTGGAGCGACGGGCGAGCTCAGCCTGGTTAGGGCCGACGTTCCTCAAATGTATGGGTAAACGACGAGAGCCTCGTAAAGACATCAAGGTGCCGGTTCGCATCTTCGGGACAGACTCGTCCGGTCAGATATTTTCCGAGAAGGTCTTCACCACGAATGTAAGCCGCCACGGGGTAGAACTGGTTGGGGTACAAGCCCAGCTGGCTGCCGACGAAATCATCGGACTCACCTATGGGACCACCAAGGGCCATTACCGGATCAAGTGGGTAGGACAACCCAATACTCCCAAAGCAGGGCACCTTGGGCTATTGAATCTGACGCCAGAGAAATCAAGTTGGGACTTCCCGTTGCCGGAGCCAGCCGATGATGGCGCATGGCGGGATGCTCGGGACCGTCGTACTCATCCTCGGCTCAAATGCGTCTGCTCTATCGAAGTCTACGCACCCAATCAAACTAGCCCGATGCGGGCCCGCAGCACCGATCTCAGCCTGGGAGGGTGCTTTGTAGAGATGAATCTTCCTCTACCCAAAGGCACAGCGGTCAAAGTGGGCCTCTGGCTGAAGGAAACCAAGGTGTGGGCCCATGGGAAGGTTGTCACCAGCACGCCGGGTTTTGGTTGCGGCGTGGAATTTAGCGAAATCTCCGCCCCTGATCGCGAATTGTTACGCCAATTCCTGCAGGGCCAGACCCGGCTCTCCTCGATATAGCAGCTTCAGCCAGCAGCTTGCAGCGATCGGCGATCCGGCCCGTGTGGTGAGTCAGTCTTATGCGACGGGAACGACGCTTGCCACTCTGCGCCTCCATGATTGGCAACATAGAGAGCCAATTCTAGCCGGCTCCAGACACCCAGCTTGTCAAAGGTATTTCGCAAGTAATTCTTGACGACTTGTTCAGTAGTGCCGATCAGTTCGGCGATCTCCCGATTGGTGAGACCCTCCCAAACCAGACTAGCAACTTGCAGTTCCTTGGCAGTCAACCGATCACAAGGTTGCATGATTCCCTCCGTTCTTTTGGAACATTGCTGTGGCCAGTTTCACGCGCTTGCGTCCGTCCCGGATGCCGGCCCGCAGAAACAGCGTTCGAAGGTGCTGCTTGACGGTTCGCGGACTGATGCGCAACTGCTGAGCGATTTCCTTGTTGCTGCAGCCCTGCACAAGCAACTGCAAAACCTCTTCATCTCTTGGGGTAATTTTAATTTCGTCAAGGCTTAACATTCGCCATCTCCTGAGTTGTCGCTTTTCCAGCTTCCCCGCGTTCGCGACATAATCGAAAAGCAAATGGTTCGCCAAAGTTTCGCCACGGAGCACGAATGGCTCAACCCCTTTGCATTGTCCAACTTGTGAATCGGTCGGTCGAATTCGAACCTTTTCGGTTAGGTCACTTATGGGACTATCTCTCCCGAATTGGTCGCGGACGCACGCGATCGGTCCGGGCTAGACACTTTTCGCTGGATTCAGGACGCGTTAAGGTTGTTCGAGGTATTCTGCGCGAAAGCTCCCAGGTATAAAACAAACTTGCGCGTACTTATTGTCGAAGACGAACCACGATTAGCCGAAAACATCGCTCGAAGTCTGCGCGAGAGCGCCGGCTACGCGGTCGATGTCGCTCCGGACGGCCAGGAGGGGCTGTTCTTGGCGGAGTCCAGCGACTACGACACCATCCTGCTCGACCTGATGCTTC
This sequence comes from uncultured Acidobacteriaceae bacterium, assembly GCA_963708575.1. Lineage (GTDB taxonomy): Bacteria > Acidobacteriota > Terriglobia > Terriglobales > Acidobacteriaceae > DASVWZ01. Next base: position 1,084,182 of record CAVPTB010000007.1, on the reverse strand, counting down.
CTAAACTTGATGGATTGGAAGTTCTGAAACGCCTGCGCAAGTCGGGGAGCCATACCCCCGTACTGGTGCTTACCGCGAGGGACGAAAAGGAATCCGTGGTCAACCTCCTGAACGCCGGAGCGGACGACTATCTCACCAAGCCGTTCGATCTCGGAGAATTGCTAGCTCGAACCAAAGCCCTGATCCGGCGTGGAAAGGGACAGCCTTCTCCCATTCTGGCTGTCGGTGATCTCGAATTGAACACAGTGAACCGGAGCGTGCGCCGCGCCGGCCGTCCCATTACCCTCACAGCGATGGAGTATCGCGTACTCGAATATCTCGCACACCGACCGGGCGCAGTGGTTTCCAAGACCGAGTTGCTCGAACATCTGTATGACTACAACTGGGAAAAATTCAGCAATGTGATCGAGGTTTACATTTCTGGCCTGCGGCGCAAACTGGAAGGCACACCATCGCGCCCGCTCATTCATACGGTGCGCGGCCAGGGTTATATTCTGCAGGAATAGCCCATGATGCGATCCATACAAGGCCGGGTGATCGCGATAGTGGTGCTCTCACAGGCACTGCTGGCGGTAGGTCTCTTGCTCGCGGGCGTGTACGATACGCGGCAGCGCCTGCTCTCTTCGCTGGACGCCGCGATACAAGCGCGCGCCATGAGTCTGGCCGCCCTCGTGCGCTACGACGAGGATGCTACCGGCAAGGTCTATTTTGACGATAGTTTGACTCCGGCTTCTATCGACCCCGAGCATCCCGATCTGTTTGAAATTCTCGCCGAACGTTCCGGGCCGCTGGCTCGCTCCAAGAACTGGCCCTTGGGACTCGATATTCCAGCGGACGGCAGAAATCATTGGACGTTCAAGTGGAACCAAATTCACTATCGCGGGTTGCGCGTCTTCCACGCTCCTGTTCTGGACCGCGAAGAGGGCAAATCGTTCCAACCCCAAACTCTGACGATTATTTATGTCGCGCCTACTCACCATGTCACCGAAGAAGTGCGCGAGGCCGGGATTTCGATCGCAGCGGCAAGTTTGTTGCTCTTAGCCATCACCGTTCTGCTGGCTGTATGGGGAGTTCGGCGTGGGCTTTTTCCCCTCCAACAGTTGGCCACAGAGGCAGGACTGATCACGTCCCAAAACTGGGACCTGCATCTCTCGCCTGAGGCCCGGGATATCCGCGAACTGCGTCCACTGACTGAATCCATGACCACGATGTTGGCCAGGCTACAACGGGCCTTCGTCGAACAGAGAGAATTCCTGGGCAATGCGGCTCACGAGCTGAAAACACCCGTGGCGGTCCTTAAATCGACTTTGCAATCGTTGTTGCAGCGACCCCGCGAGGCGGAAGAATATCGCGCCGGACTCGAGAACTCTCTCGAAGACCTTGAACGGCTGGAGCAACTTCTGCAGTGGATGTTACGGCTGGCGCGAGCGGAACAATGGGCGCACGGTGCCTTGCGCCGAGACTTACCCGTGATCGATATTACCCAAACTTGCGAAGATGCGGTCGAGCGTCTGCGCCATGTTGCCGACACACGGCACACCACCATTCATCTGTCTAAGAACGGGCCTGTCACGTTTCGCGCCGATCCTGAGGACCTGCTGCTGGTTTGGACTAACCTCTTGGAAAATGCTATTCGCTATAGCCCAGACGGCAGTTCCGTCGAGGTCGCTATCGAGACAAAAGGGGACGAAGGGGCACACATCACCGTAGCCGACCATGGCGTTGGCATCGCTCCCGAGGACCAACCCCACATCTTCCGCCGTTTCTACCGCGCGGACCCGTCTCGTAATCGGGCCACGGGAGGCTTCGGGCTGGGTCTGGCGATAGCCAAGTCTCTGGTGGAGGCCTACGGTGGAACAATCCGCGTGGAAAGCACCCCCGGTCAGGGCACACGCATGACAGTCTCTCTTCCCACATCTTCCGGCAGCTAGGCTTGCATCCCGGCTTCTCTGACCACAGACCGTGCCCTAAAAACCTTCGACGCGTCCTTCGCTTTGTTTCAGCTTCGCTTAATCTTCCTTTCGGCACAATCACTTGGAATTCGAGCAGTCCGGTGAGAGCTATGGCAATTCCTCGTTACAACACGAATGGCTTGCCGCTGTTGGTTTTTTTCGTCGCAAGTCTGGTTTTCGCAGTATCAGGTCTCGCACAGACAGTCCCATCCCAATCGACGTTGTCGCTCTCCACCAATCAGCAAGCGAGCAGCAACGCTCCGCTCGTGCTGACCCTGCAGGACGCATTGACGCGGGCCCGGAGAATCAATCCCGACTATCGCTCAGCCGTGACCGACTACGGTCTGGCCAAAGAGGATCGTGTACAGGGCCGGGCGGCGCTGTTGCCCGGCGTCGACTACAACACATCGTTTGTGTACACACAGGGAAATGGGACGCAGGCGGCGCGATTCATCGCCAACAACGGTGTGCACGAGTACATCAGTCAAGGCAGTTTGCATGAAGACATTTCCTTGGCTAACATCGCGGATTACCGCCGCACTCGCGCCCTCGAGGCTGTTGCCAAGGCGCGCGCTGAAATCGCGGCTCGCGGTCTGGTTGTGACCGTGGTTCAGGCCTACTACGGATTTGTCATCGCACAGCGAAAGTATTCGACTGCGGAGCGCGCCAACACCGAAGCCGCACGATTCTTCGATATTAGCCAGAAGCTAGAACACGGCGGAGAAGTGGCCCACTCCGACGTCATCAAGGCGCAGATCCAGTTACAGCAGCAACAACGCGACTTGCAGGAAGCACAACTGGAAATGGATCGCGGCCGCCTGGAGCTGTCGGTTTTGGTGTTCCCCGATTTCTCCGAGAATTTCAGCGCAGTGGATGACTTGCAAACCCCTGAGGCGCTGCCCGAATTCGCCGAAATACAAACAGCAGCCGCTAACAAGAATCCCGATCTGCGCGCCGCGATCGCGACTCTGCAAGCCGCCAAGCAGGAAGTGGCGGGAGCCTGGAACGGTTTCCTGCCTTCTCTGTCGGTGGATGTGTTCTATGGTATCGACGCCAACCACTATGCGGTCAACGAAGTCGATCCAACTACAGGCATTCTCATCCACAATCTCGGCTATGCAGGTGCTGCAACCCTGCAACTGCCGATCTGGAATTGGGGAGCCAACCGGAGCAAGTTGAAACAGGCAACGCTGCGTCGCGACCTCGCCAAGGTCGAACTCAGCTTCGCGCAGCGGCAACTGCTGGCAAACTTGCGGAATTTCTACAACGAAGCCCAGACTTCCCGCTCGGAACTCGAGTCTTTGACTCGCTCGGCAGAGCTTGCGGCCGACAGTCTTCGACTGACCACCATGCGGTATCAGGCAGGCGAATCCACCGTACTCGAAGTCGTAGATGCTCAGAACACTCTGACGCAGGCGCGCAATGCAGCCGATGACGGTCAGGTTCGTTACCGCGTGGCGCTCGCGAATCTCCAAACTCTCACTGGAAACCTCCAACCATGAAGATCACCGCATACGAGGTAAGGCGGAAGGCCATGCTGTCTTTGCCGGCAGCCGTCATAGCGGCTTCCCTGCTCTCGCTTGGGGCTTGCTCGAAGGAACCCGCGGAGCAGGAGCCAACCGTTTCTGTCCAAGTAGCTTCTGTCGAGAAACAAACCATCGAGCACACCGTCGTTGCTCAAGCTGTTTTATTTCCGTTAGCCCAATCGGCGATCGTGCCCAAGATCAGCGCTCCAGTGAAGGCATTCATGGTGAAGCGTGGCAGCAAGGTGCGAGCCGGCGAACTTCTGGCCACTCTGGAGCACCAGGATCTGGCTGCGGCTGCAACCGACACGCGAGGCGCTTACGATCAGGCGGAAGCTACCTACGCCATTAGCACCGGAGCCGACCTGCCGCAGGAATTGCAGAAATCGGAATTGGAAGTCGAAGGCGCGAAAAAGCTTCTTGAGGCCCAGCAAAAGCTCTACGACAGCCGCCAGGATTTATTTCAACAGGGCGCATTGCCCCGTAAGGATTTTGATCAGGCAGGCGTCGATCTGCAGCAGGCCAAGAACCAATATCAAATGGCCACCAAGCATCTGGAGGCCATGCAGGCGATCGGCCAGCAACAGACGCTGAAATCCGCCGCCGGACAACTGGAATCCGCTAAAGGAAAGTATCTCGGCGCGCAAGCGCAACTCAGCTATTCGGAGATTCGCAGTCCTATCAACGGCGTCGTTGCGGACCGTCCGCTGTATCCGGGCGAAATGGCTGCTGCTGGTGCTCCGCTGATCACCGTGATGGACGTGTCGTCAGTGGTCGCGCGCGCTCACATTCCCCAGCCGGAGGCGGCTCTGCTCAAACTGGGTGACAAAGCCGAAATTACCGCGCCCGGCGAAGACAAACCAGTCGAGGGCAAGGTGACGGTCGTCAGTCCCGCGCTCGATCCGAACAGCACGACCGTTGAGGTATGGGTGCAGGCGAAAAATCCCGACCAAAGCCTGAAACCCGGAACCAGCGTACAGGTGTCGATGGTGGCCAAGACTATTCCTGACGCGCTGGTCGTTCCGGCAACCAGCCTTCTGACGGCACAGGACGGCACTACGACGGTCCTGGTAGCGGGTAGCGACGGAAGGGCCCATCAAAAGGCGGTGAAGGTCGGCGTGCACCAAGGCGATGACGTTCAAATTATAGATGGACTTCAGGCCGGCGATCGGGTGGTTTCCTCCGGTGCCTTTGGATTGCCCGACAACACCAAGATCAAAATCGAGGCCGCGACTGCGCCTGAAGACAAGACCGCTCCCGAAGATAAGAAAGACCAAAAGCCCAGCCCCGCGGGAGAAGACAAGTGAGCCAGCAGGCGTCTTCATACTGGGTTTCACGTTTCTCGAAGCCTGTGATATTCCTGATTCTCACAGTGGCCTGTGTAGGGGCCTATCTTGCGTTCACGATTCCGGTTTCGGTTTTTCCCGAAACAAATTTTCCCCGCATTCTGATTGGCGTGGATAACGGCGTCATGCCGATCGATCAGATGATGGTCACCATCACGCGCCCTTTGGAAGAAGCCGTGAACAGTGTGCCCGGGTTACAACAGGTGCGTTCCGTGACCAGTCGCGGGTCGGCGGAGATTGATCTTTACTTCAGCTGGGACGTCGATATGTTCCAAACGCTGCAGTACGTGAACGCCGAATTGGCGCGCGTGCAGCCGGAACTGCCATCCACTGCACTCGTGGTGGCTCATCGCATGACGTTCGCCAGCTTCCCCATCATCGGATACAGCCTGACTTCCGCGACCATGCCCCAGACGCAGCTTTGGGAGATGGCAACTTACGAAATCAAGCCGCGTCTGAACCGGCTGGATGGTGTTTCAACAATCGTGATCCAGGGAGGCCAGGAGCCGGAATTTCAGATAACGCCAGACCCGGCGAAGCTCCTGACGGCGAATGTCACCGTGAACGATATTCTCGACACGATGCGTCGCACCAACCTCATCGATTCCCCCGGATTGTTTGAGCGCAATCACCAGCTTTACCTGGGATTGATCAGCGGGCAGGTACGCACTCCGGAGCAAATTGGGGCCAGCGTAATTAAAACCACGCAGACTGGGATTCCAGTGCGGATCGGCGACATCGGCAGCGTACTGCCTGGTGTAAAGCCGGTTTATACGATCGTCACAGCCAACGCAAAACCGGCGGTGCTGATCAACATCAACCGTCAGCCCGACAGCAACACGGTTCAAGTCGCGGACGAGGTTCATGCCGAAGTTGAGAACATTCGCAAGACGATTCCCCCAGGCATCGAACTCAAGCCGTTTTACGATCAGTCGCTGATCGTGAACGACTCCATCAAGAGTGTGCGCGATGCGATCCTTCTGGGACTCATTCTGGCCTCGATCATTCTCGTCGTCTTCTTGCGCGATTGGGGAACATCAATCGTCGCCGGCCTCGTCATCCCGGTCACGGTGATGGTCACGTTTGTGGCGTTGAAGATGATGCACGAAAGCTTCAACCTGATGACGCTAGGCGGATTGGCCGCAGCCGTCGGACTGGTGATCGACGATGCCATCGTGGTAGTCGAGAATATCGTTCTCCATCGAGACACGGGCCAGGATCGCATTCAGGCGATTCAGAGTGCGCTGAAAGAAATCACGGTTCCGCTGGTCGGTTCGACGATCACTCCCATCGTCGTCTTCCTGCCACTCATTTCGATCACCGGTGTTACCGGTACATTCTTTCGCGCACTTGCCGTCACCATGGCGGTTTCTCTGCTCACCTCCCTTGCCTTGGCTCTGACTTGGACTCCAAATCTGAGCCAGTACTTCATCAAACACAAGCCTCTGATGGAGTCGGAAGCAGGAACTGAAACACAGACCGAGCAGGAGTCGATGAAGCGGCTCATGGCCGCGGAAGAAGCATCGCTCGGCAAATTCTTTCACCGGGTTGTGAACTTCCACGAACGCTGGTTGCGACGCGCGCTGGAGAAACCGCGCTGGCTGGGGCTGGCGGCAATCGTGCTGGTGGCAGCGGCCGGACTTTGCTATCACTTTGCCGGGTCGGATTTGCTTCCGGAGATGGACGAAGGGGGCTTTGTTCTCGACTACATCATGCCCGCGGGGAGCTCCCTTGTGGAGACCAACCGCGTCATCTCTCATGTGGAGCAGATCCTTCATAGCATTCCCGAGGTCGAGAGTACCTCCCGGCGCACCGGATTGCAGTTAGGACTCGCCGCCGTGACTGAGGCGAACTATGGAGACTTTACCGTCAAATTGAAAACCGATCGGAGTCGCGGTATCGATGAAATCATCTCCGAGGCTCGCGAAAAGGTGACCCTGCAAGAGCCCGCTTTGGATATTGAATTTACCCAGGTTCTGCAAGATATGATCGGGGACCTCACCAGTGCGCCGGAGCCAGTGCAGATCAAACTCTTTGGCCAGAATCCCGCTCAACTGGAAGACTGGGCCCCGAAGGTTGCCGATGCAATCAAAAAGGTTCCCGGAGTTGTGGATATTCTGAACGGTATCGACAATACGATCAGCGGACCTGCCGTAACTTTCCAGGTCGACCCGGGGGTAGCTGCGCGCGCCGGTTTCACTACCGATGAGGTTGCTATAGACGCTTCTGCGATTCTGGAGGGCGAGCCTGCCGCCGCTCCAGTCATTACCAATGATCGGGCATATACGGTTCGAGTACGCTTCCCTGCCTCCAACCGGGTTTCACTCGAGGCCATGCAAAATACACTGCTCACCAGCAGCAGTGGTCACACGGCGACCTTGGGTGCGCTGGCTACGATTACCGAACAACCCGGCCAAACCGAAATCCGCCGAGAAAACCTTCAGCGCGATGTCGTGGTTACGGCGAGACTCGAAGGTACGAACCTGGGAAGCGGCATCGCGGCGGTACAGAAGGCGGTGGACGGCTTGCACATGCCATCAAGCATCCGCGTGGTATACGGCGGAACTTATGAGGAACAGCAGAAATCTTTCAAAGATCTGGTGGTCGTTCTGATTCTTGCCGTTCTGTTGGTGTTCATCGTCCTGCTTTTTGAATTTCGAACCTTCGCTGCTCCAGTTGCGATTTTGGCCTCTGCGCTACTCTCGACCTCCGGTGTGTTCATCGCGCTGATTATCACCCGCACAACTTTCAACGTTTCGTCATTCATGGGAATGATCATGGTCATCGGCATCGTAGCGAAGAACGGAATTCTGCTGCTTGATGCCGATCAGAAATTCCGTGGACTCGGGCTTTCGCCGGAAGACGCAATGCTGCAAGCGAGTCGCCGACGGCTGCGTCCGATTGTTATGACAGCTCTGGCTACAGTTGCCGGAATGCTGCCACTTGCATTTGCGCTGGGCGCAGGGTCGCAGATGTTACAACCGCTTGCGATCGCCGTCATTGGAGGCATTCTGATATCGATGGTTCTGTCGCTAATCATCACGCCGACGGTTCATTATTTCTTGAGCCATGAGTCGAAACCGCTCGCGGACTTCGAAACTACCGAAGCTTAGATTCCGCGAAGCGAGCACGAATTCCGGACGGTGCCCCGCGCGTAGGAGCGAGCCTTCCTGTGCAAACTCTTGCGCAGTAATCCAGCGGGGGTTACTGTGGATGTCCCACTCAGTGGACTTTCTTCCAGGAGAGGCTCCATCTGGTTTGTGACATGCTGGAGCGCTAAGCTTGAAGTCCCCTGAAATCATTGAGTTATTTAGCGCTTCGGTGCTATGGCCAGCGCTTGACGTAGACTGGTAGAATCGTTTTCCTGTAAGCGCTACTCCAGCTTTTGGACGGCCGATTGCAACGTTCCGTATGCGCCGCTTTTCGAAAAGCCCGATTGGAGGAGTTGACGCCGAAGTGGAGTCCCAAGTTTTAGCCGCAGACGAAAAGCCGTTTTTGGACGCGGATGCCTTCCAGCAGCTTCTTGCGGCGGCGTACGTCATCCAGCAGCAGAATGATTTGGAGCAACTCGAACCAGCGCCTCAGCGCGTCGCCGCACCAATCTCCACCCCTACCCCAGATCCCGAAGAAACTCTCACCATCATTGCGGAGACCCAGGAACTTCTGCGCTCCCTGCCCTACGACCGGACGGCTGCGGCAAATTTGATCGCGGAGCGGTTGCAGAAAATCACCGGCGCCAACGGTGTCGCCATCGCCGTCGAACGCGAAGGACGGCTCGAATACTGCGCCGCACTGGGAACGGCCGCGGATTTGGCGGGCGCAAGTGTGCCGATGTCGGATACACCAGTTGCGACTGGCGACAAGGCTTCCGCTGAAGGACCTTTCTCAGCCGCAACCGGACCTGCAAATTTCGATCACAATACGATTTCATTGCCGCTGCGTCATGAAGGAAAAATCGCCGGCATCCTTGAGGTTCATTTCGATCATCCCGAAGCAATCCACGAGCGCGAAGTTCGGAGCTGCCAGTTGATGGCTGGACTGATGACGGAAGCCTTGGCCAGGGCAGCAGATATGGAATGGAAGCGGGCCCTCTCGTCCGAACGGGCCACCATGCTCGAGGCTCTGGGACGAATCATGCCGCAATTGGAGCGGCTCGCCATCGAACCTTCAGGTGACGCCAAACCAGGGGGCCGGAAACAACCAGCGGCGAAGCCACCGCGGATTCTTGAAGAGCTGGCGATCTCCCACCCGGCGCCTGCACCGCAGCCAGCCGTGCCCTCGAAGCAACTCGATTCGGACCCGGTGATCGAGGTCTGCCAGGCTTGCGGTTATCAGTTCGGTGCCACGGAAAAATTCTGCGGCCGATGCGGAAAACCGCGTCCCGGAGGTACTCCTCCCTCGGCCAGTGGATCGAGCGATCTGGACTCCGCACTGCGACTGCAGACACCCGATGACCCAGAGGCCGACAAGACCGGCTCCAGCGATCACGAAATGTCGGACCTCGGATTCATTTCGGACGAGCAACTGGCATCGCTGGTTGGCATTATTCCGGACAAGCCTCGCATCGAAGAGCAAAGCGAAACGGCGTCGGCTATCGAGTTTTTACCTCTAGACGACGAAGCCGACCACGTGGAAAAGCCGGAGGCGTCGGAAGATCTCCCGGTCGTGCCTGAGGTGAAACCACATGCGTCGCCGTGGGCTTCGTCTGTTAAAGCGCGCAATTGGCTGGAGTCCCTCAGGACCGAAACTCCCGCGGGAATCTGGCTATCGAAGCAGCGCGGCAATCTTTACGTCGCGGTAGCCGTCACTCTGCTGGTGGTCGCCATTATGGGCTGGGGACTGCGCACTCCCGATTTGCCCCAGACTGCTTCAAAAAGCCCGCAGCCATCCATGAGTTTATTCGACAAATTGCTGGTCGATCTCGATTTGGCTCAGCCGCCTGTGGCTCCGGTATACAACGGGAACCCAAATACTCAGGTGTGGGTCGATCTCCACACTGCTCTTTATTACTGCCCAGGATCCGATCTGTTCGGAAAGACTCCGGGAGGCAAAATCTCGACGCAACGTGACGCACAGATCGATCAATTCGAGCCCGCCCAAGGCAAGACCTGCAACTGAAGGCGGGAGTATTTCAAACTATTTCGAAAAAGAAAAACCCCACGCTATGGTGGGGTTTCCTTTTTATGCCGCAAGAAACGGTTTACGCGTGGGCGAACGAACCTTCATGTCGCCGCGCTTCATACCATAACGCTAATTCGACCCGATTCCAGAGCCCGAGTTTGTCGTAAATGACCCGAAGGTAGTTCTTGACGACGTGCTCGGTCGTTCCGATGACTGCTGCGACTTCGCTATTCTTGAGTCCTTGGGCAACGAGCTGAATGACTTGCTGTTCTCGCTCGCTAGGAACTCGTTTTCCGTACCTGTTCCCTCCAAACATAGCTGCCTCCGATACAAGAGTGTTGCGAGCTTGACTCGCTTAATTCCACTGTTAATGCCGAATCGGAGGAAAAGACGATTGAAGTGAGCTTTGACCGTACGCCGGGCCATCTTCAGCTGCTTGGCGATTTCGTCGTTGTCGCAGCCTTGCAGGAGCAGTTCAGCGATCTGCTGCTCTCTTGGACCAAGCCGGGCAGGCTTCTCCTTCATGCGTGCTCTCCCCTCTAGAGTATTCACGCGCCGTCCGGGAAACTGCGCACTGCCAGCCTCCGGATTGGACGCGCTTCGCCGTCCACCCCGGAACATTCTTCTGAAGTCAGGGGTTGTCTACAGGAATCCATAGCACTCAGCCTGCCACCAGAGTGGTTTCTTGCACAGATCGCCTGTTGAAGTTTACTGATCGCAGTCCGTTTGCCAGAATACCTTCGACCTTATCTCACGGAGTCTTCCGTAAGAGCCTTTCTTCCCCTCACAAAGGGGCTCACCGGCGCGAAATAAGCTCAACGCCTGCAATAGGTAACGGAAAATGTCTTATGTGATACAAACAACACGGGAAAGCTGCTGTGCCTGTGGATAAGTTAAGGGTGCGCGGGATGCTATCGCGCCGGTGACGAAATGACGGCGCGATTAATCGAATCAATAGCCTCAACGCGGCTCAAGTGCTTCGTTTCTAGGGCATATAGCTTAGGTCAAAATTCCCTGATCATGTAAGGCCTGCGGGAACTAATTACACCTTCGTGCTATAGACAAAGCTTCAGAGTTCTCATGCGAGTTCCCCGCACAGGCCATTTCCAAGTCATTCGGCAGGCGAGTTTTGAAGCAATGCTTTACACTACTTCAACTCAAGAAACATGAAGCTCTCCGTCGTAATGCCCGTCTACAACGAGCGAGCCACGCTGCGCCAGGTGGTCGAACGCGTTCTTGCGGTTTCCATTCCCGTCGAACTGCTGTGTGTGGATGATGGATCCAAGGATGGCTCCCGCGACATCCTCAGCGAACTGCAAGCGCAATTTTCACAGTTACGGGTTTTTCTTCAGCCCCGCAATATGGGAAAAGGAGCGGCACTGCGTCGCGGTATAGAAGAGGCAACTGGAGATTTCGTCATCATCCAGGATGCGGATCTTGAATATGATCCTGCAGATTACAGCTTATTACTCGAGCCTTTGATCCAGGGAAAAGCCGACGTGGTTTATGGCTCCCGATTCCTCGGCAGCGCCCCTCATCGCGTGCTGTACTTCTGGCATTCGGTCGGCAATCAACTTCTCACCCTCCTCTCCAATTGCCTGACCAACATCAACCTCACAGACATGGAGACCTGCTATAAGGCGTTTCGCCGCGACATTATCCAGTCGATCCCAATTGAAGAAAATCGGTTTGGCTTTGAGCCGGAAATCACGGTGAAGATTGCCAAGCGTCATTTGCGGATTTACGAGGTCGGCATCAGCTACTGGGGTCGCACCTACGAAGAAGGAAAAAAAATTGGTTGGAGAGATGGAGTGCGGGCGGTGTGGTGCCTGCTGAAATATTCGCTTAAGGAACCGGGAAAGTCGGCCGCTTCGGGGCCGTTGCCGGGAAATCTGCCCGGCACTTAGCCGCCCGCCAACCGAGTCCCGTTCTTGAACTCCTGCAACCAAGGATGTACTACCGGAACCTTCTCGAAACTGGGCATAGCGGCCACAATGGCTGTATATGCGACTCCCCCAATCGCGTAACAGAATCCTATTTCTATCGACCTCCCTTGCGGTAGCCCTGATTGTCTGTTTTCCCCCTGCCGTACCACCCGTTCAGGCTACGTCGAATGCACCGGATGCACACGTTCTCAAGAGCCAGACGCTCGATTCCGGTTATTATGTCGAGCTGGGATGGAATCCCAGTAATTCCAATGGTGTGGTCGGATACAACATTTATCGGGGACATAATACCGGGGGCCCCTACCGGAAAATTAATCGGATTCTGCGTTCGAACACTTGGTTTAACGACCATTATGTTCGCAACGGTAAGACCTATTACTACGTGACGACGGCGGTGAATTCCCAGGGACAGGAAAGCGCGTATTCGAATGAGGCGCGCGCCATAATTCCTAATGCGACGACCGGTTACTAAGGTGTGGTAACACACGTCGCGGTGGTCATGCCTTTTCGAACTCTAGACCTGGACCCCGGCACATTCCAGAATTGAGTCCGTGCCCAAGAAACTTGGATTGTTAATAAGCTCTGCAGCAGGCGCCCTGGCGTTAGCGGCGCTGCTCGCGCTTTCCGGCTGTGTCGGCGCATCAACCGGCGCTTCCACCAAAACTACGGGCGCGCCAGGCCCGACCGCCGCCACTCTGTCGGTAACGTCGGCTAGTTTGTCTTTCGGCGCCCTTCCGGTGGGAAACTCGACCACGCTGCCGTTGTCGATCGTCAACACATCTAGCGGCGGCGCTACTGCCACCATTTCCCAGCTAACCATTAGCGGCTCCGGTTACAGCCTGGTTTCTGGGCCGTCACTGCCACTGACCATCAATTCCGGACAAAAGATCGATTTGACGGTCAAGTTCTCGCCCCAGTCGGGCGGGACGCTGAACGGAAATCTCCAGATCGTGAGTGATGCGACCACTCCAACGATCAATGTGGCGTGCACTGGCACGGGGGTTGCGCCTGGGCAATTAGCGGTCTCGCCCTCCTCCATCAATTTTGGCAACGTGACAGTGGGTAGCAGCTCTCCCGCCGGAGGTACCCTCACGGCAGGTTCAAGCGACGTGATCGTCAATTCAGCAGACTGGAGCGGTACGGGGTTTGCCCTGAGCGGCATTACATTTCCCGTAACTGTTCCCGCAGGAAAATCAGTTCCTTTTACGGTTACATTTACGCCACAAGCGGCCGGGCAGGTATCGGGCAGCGTTTCGTTCTTCAGCAACGCCACCAACTCTCCCGCCGTAGAAACATGGACCGGCAATGGAACGCAGACCGTACAACCGCACACGGTAGCGCTCTCCTGGACGCCCAGCCAATCGCAGGTCACCGGTTATAACGTCTATCGCGGAAACGCGACCGGCGGGCCTTACGGGAAGATCAATAGTTCTGTGGACCCGAACACGGCATACACCGACGCCTCGGTGCAGAACGGTAAGACTTACTACTACGTAACAACCGCAATCAATTCACAGGGCCAAGAAAGCACTTACTCCAACGAGGCCCAGGCGGTCGTTCCTCAGAACTAGAACCGCAGTCCGCAGCATTGGGGATAATCAGAGATAACCGGGGCTCCAGCGATGGAGCCCTTTTTCTGGGGCAAGATCGGCGACTGGAAAAGATATTCCTCTCAGGCGCTCATTCACACTGCTGCGAGATATTCATCCATCTCGGCAATCGGCGCTTTACATTGAACAGCAATAGTGAATGACGCGGGGCCATCCTCTTTCTCTACGCGCACGACGTACCCTTCTCCGGTCATGTTGATCGGACGCACAAGCTGGCCACCCCGAAATGTCATTACGAAACTTATTGGCGTTTGCGGAGGGATCGGGGAATCGCTCTTCAGCAGCAAGCCACCCATGCTCACATTCTCGCTCCACGCCTGCAATTCCTTCGAGGAAGACCCAGAGCTAAATTTGATTCGCACCGGATAACGCAGTTTGAATCGCCGGTATTTCCGTTCGCGAGAATCGCTGGATCCGTTGCCGTTCTTCGCACAATTCATAGAAACAATCCCGACTGACGAAGTGGATGCTAGTGCCTGCCTATTGCTCTGCAAAGAGCACTGGAGTGCATCGTTCGAAAACTGCTCACAAGCGGGCCAGAATCCAGAGGCGCGCGTACGAATACGCATGCTAAGGGCGTCCTCTTCCAAAGAAAAACCGTGTGGCGGATGATTGATGCTGGATTCATCGGCTACCGGATGCCAGCCGGACAGGTGACTCCGGTAACCCAAGAAAAGTCCATAAAGTAATGACTCTGAGGAGGTTAATAGCACCTTTAGGCTATTTCCGAGCTCCAGACTACGCGGTAGTACTAGTACAGGTGGCCAGTACCTGGCACTGCCAAAAGCCATGCAGACATCATGCTTTAGTGCTACCTGGAAATGCCAACTGGCCGGATTGGCCCTGGTTCTGGCCATCTCTTGCCCCGCCTTTGGCCGTGACGTTGCCTCAGGAGAGCCGATTGAGCGAGCGGTGACCTCTCCAGCCGTACTGCCGGAAGCGCCCGCTCCACACCGGTTCTGGGACCGTCAAAACACCATTCTGTTTGCCACGGTGGCTGGTTTCGGCGCTGCCGATTTCGTCACCACGCATGCCAACCTGGCGAATGGCGGCCGGGAGTTAAATCCCGTCACGCGGATTTTCGCCGGCAGCACTCCGGCGTTGGCCGCGAACTTTGCCGGCGAAACGGCGGGCGTCATTGGGCTCAGTTATTTCTTTCACAAGACCGGTCATCACAAACTCGAACGGCTCACACCGCTGGCGAGCATTGGCGCGTCAGGATTTGCCATAAGCTACAATCTGACCCATCGATAAACGAGGCTCCACTCCCTTGAAGAAACCGGCGACTCTTCTGCTGGTGATTGTGGTTCTCGCCTTGTCCGGATTAGCTGCGCTCCTTGTATTCCATCCCAAACCAAAGGTTCATACTGTGCAGTTGAATTGGCGCGCACCAGCGGCAATGCCGACCGCCTCCGGATTGCGCTATAACATCTATCGCGGCACATCCACTGGTGGTCCGTACGCGAAGATTGCGTCAGAGCTTAAGGAATTAACCTACAGGGATGGACTGGTCAACAGCGGCCGGACGTATTTCTATGTTGTAACCACGGTGGACGCGAATGGCCGCGAAAGCAGGTATTCGTCCGAGGCCACGGCCGCCATTCCTTAAAACTCGAACTAGCCGGAGTGCGGCTATCCGAAAGTCTCCGCATTCTGAAACGGAGATCCCAAGGCATCTTTCTGGGAAACGATGGCGGGCCCGTCGAGTTTCCAATCGATGCCGATTTGCGCGTCGTTCCACACAATACTGCGTTCGCACTCCGGATGATAAAAATCGGTAGCTTTGTAAAGGACGTGAGCGTCCTGCGACACTACACGGAACGCGTGACCAAAACCCGGCGGGATCCAAAGCATGGCAAGATTTTCTCCCGAAAGAGTTGCCCCGAACCATTTTCCGAAGGTCGCCGAACTTTGCCTCAAATCTATGGCAACGTCGAGAATTTCCCCTTGTACCACGCGAACCAGCTTTCCCTGCGGATGGCAAATCTGGTAGTGGACGCCGCGAATCACGTTGTGCAGCGAGTAGGAGTGATTGTCCTGCACGAATGCCGCACGAACTCCGAGCTCGGCCCAGAATTTCTCGTTGTAACTTTCAAGAAAGAAGCCACGCTCGTCTCGAAAGACTTTGGGCTCGAGGAGAAGTACGCCGGCAAGTGGAGTCTCAGTTACTTTCATAAAAATGTCAGGCACGCTGTTAATGGCGAATTTCTCACTAGAGCGGAATGAGTCTTTAGAAGACTTTTTCACTCAGCAACTGCAGAAGATATGCTCCGTATCGATTGTTCTTCATGGCAGAGGCCGTTTTTTCGAGCTGCTCGCCGCTGATGTATCCGTAACGATAGGCAATTTCTTCCGGACAGGAGACCATCAGTCCCTGCCGGGTTTCGATCGTCTGGATAAACAGTGAGGCCTCCAGCATGGCTTCGTGGGTTCCGGTGTCCAACCATGCCATCCCCCGGCCCATCACGACAACTTCAAGCTGTCCACGCTTTAGGTACTCTTTGTTGACATCAGTAATTTCCAATTCGCCCCGGGCCGAAGGCTTCAAAGCTTTCGCGATCTCCACGACTTGGTTGTCATAAAAGTAAAGACCGGTGACTGCATAGCGCGACTTCGGCGTCTTGGGTTTTTCCTCCAGGCTGAGGGCCTTTCCTTGATCGTCAAATTCCACCACTCCATAGCGCTCGGGATCTTGAACCGGATAGGCGAAGACCTGCGCGCCCTTATCTTTAGCCGAAGCGTTCTTCAGGCACTTCACCAGATCGTGGCCATAAAAGATGTTGTCGCCCAAAACCAGCACACAACCCGAATTCTGAAGAAAATCTTTCCCAATCAAAAAGGCTTGGGCGATTCCCTCAGGACGAGGCTGGGCCACATAACTGAAATGGACGCCGAAACTCGATCCGTCCCCTAGAAAGTGCTGGAATCTGGGGAGATCGTCCGGGGTAGAGATAATCAAAATGTCCCGAATACCCGCCAACATCAGCGCGGACAATGGGTAATAGATCATGGGCTTGTCGTAGATTGGCAGAAGACTTTTGCAGACAGCGTGGGTGACGGGATAAAGTCGCGTTCCCGATCCGCCCGCCAGGATGATTCCCTTGTAATGGGACTTCGCTTGCTGATTTGGCATAGATAATTTTGAATGCGGTATTGAGAAAATTACAGCGAGTATTGCTTTTCAATCCATTGACGGTAATTGCCGCTAGTCACTTCGCTCACCCAGGCGTCATTCGCCAGATACCACTCGATCGTCTTGCGAATGCCCGTCTCGAACGTCTCCTTGGGGCGCCAGTGCAGCTCTTTTTCGATCTTGCGGCAATCAATCGCGTATCGACGGTCATGTCCTAACCGATCGGGAACAAATGTGATCAGCTTCTTGTGCGGCGTTACCGGATCATTCGGACGCAGTTCGTCCAGGATCGAGCAAAGCGTATGGACAATTTCTAAATTCGGCTTTTCGCTACGTCCACCGACATTGTAAGTTTCCCCAATGCGACCGCGAGACAGAACCAGACGAATCGCCTCGCAATGGTCCTCCACATACAACCAGTCACGCACATTCTTGCCGTCACCATAAACCGGCAAGGACTTGCCAGTTCGCGCATGCAAAATCATCAGCGGAATCAGTTTTTCCGGAAATTGGTACGGTCCATAATTATTCGAACAGTTGGTCGTGAGCGTGGGTAGGCCGTAGGTGTGATGATAGGCGCGAACCAGATGATCGGAACCGGCTTTAGAAGCCGCATACGGGCTATTGGGCGCGTATTGTGTCGTCTCCGAAAAAGCAGGATCCTCCGGACGAAGCGAGCCATAGACCTCGTCGGTCGACACATGCAGGAAGCGAAAAGCCTGCTTTTCCTCCGCCGGCAACTGCGACCAGTACGCTCGGACTTCTTCCAACAAGCGAAAAAGTACCATTCAGATTGGTGCGCACGAAATCGTCTGGCCCCGAAATCGACCTGTCCACATGACTCTCGGCGGCGAAATGAACGATCGCCCGTGGCTGCTCCCGTTGCAACAAATCGCGAACCAGTTCGCGGTCACAGATGTCACCGTGAACGAAACTGTATTGGGAGTTATTGGATACGCTGAGGAGATTCCCCAAGTTGCCGGCGTAAGTCAGTTTGTCGAAATTCACCACCGGCGCACTCTCGCGCGCCAGCCATTGCAGCACAAAATTAGAGCCGATGAATCCAGCCCCTCCGGTCACCACTATCGGACGATTTGCCATTCTCTCCATGACCTCAAGGCTCTGCTGCAGGGCTGACTCGCTCGCAACCTAAGTCCTTGCAAGCTATCGGCCAACCGAGAGCTTAAGTTGTAGGGCCACTATGCATTATCGCCCAACCGAGAAGGAATTCGATGGAGAAACAAGGCGCGGAGAGATCCCGCCACTCCTTTGGTAACATCCCGCATGAGATTCCCCACGTACTTCAACTATCTTCTTAGAGCCCAACCCTAGGTCGCTGCATACAAGCAGCTTCCGGCATTGACCATTCGCCTAAGCTCAACGCTTTGCAGCAACCGCGCCGCTACGCAAAGCTGTCCACAAGTCAGTGAAGTCTTGGATAGTTCAATGGCAGAAGATCATCGAGTCAACGTGTTAACTCCCCAAGATTGGGTCTGGCTAGGCAGGAAGAGGAAGACGCATTCAATCGGGAAAAGTGTTCAGAGCACGGAAAGATAAAGTTCCTTGAACATCGCAGATGTTCCCCTATGCTTCGACATGCACCGCGGAGTTTGTCTCAACCGTCTTCGCTACCTCGGCCACCCGTGAGTACGACTGCAGCCTATCCGCGTGATCGTAGGTATCGGTGACGATGATCACTTCGTTCGCACCGGTGTCAGCTACCACCTTCTCCAGTCCCGCTTTCACAGTCGCGTCCGATCCGACAATCGCCGCACTGAGCCGGTTGTAGACGGCGGCGCGCTCCAACGGATTCCAGAGAGGTTCCATCGAGTCCACTGGCGGCAACAATTCCACCGGCTCGTTTCGTATCAGCCGCAAGAAGCGCTGTTGCGGCGTGGTAAACAGCCTCTGAGCTGCCGCGTCGGTCTTCGCCGCGATCACCTGTACTGCCACCATGAGGTAGGGCTTCTCTAGTGTCACGCTCGGACGGAACTCTTCCTGATACAACTGCGTCGCTGCACGCAGATATTCAGGGGCAAAGTGCGCTGCAAACGCAAACGGCAACCCGAGCATGCCCGCTAACTGCGCGCTAAAGCCACTGGATCCCAGCAACGTAATCGGCACATTGCTGCCTTGTCCAGGGATCGCTTTCACGGCTTGTCCCGGCTGTTCCGGTCCGAAGATATTTTCTTAGCTCGTCCAGCAAGGCGGGAAAATCGTCCCCAGTTTGTCGCAGATCCCTCCGCAACGCCCGCATCGTTTGGGAATCGCCGCCAGGAGCGCGCCCTAGGCCAAGATCGATTCGTCCCGGATAAAGTGCTTCGAGTGTGCCAAACTGCTCAGCCACGATCAGTGGCGCGTGGTTAGGCAGCATCACTCCTCCACTGCCCACCCGAATCGTTTTGGTGGCGCCCGCCACATGCCCAATCAGGACCGAGGTGGCGGAGCATGCCAGACCTGAGATCGAGTGATGTTCGGCCAGCCAGTAGCGCTTATACCCGAGCTGCTCGACGTGCCGGGCCAAATCTACCGAGCGCGCAATTGCGCTACCCGCACCCTCGCCTGCTCGCATGCCAACAAGGTCCAAAACAGAAACGGCTAATCCTTGACTCATGTGGGTTTAGATGAGCTGACTGGAAAAGCGATGCGAACCCAGTTTTGGAGGCATTTGCCGCTGCAAGCTACCAGGACAAAGTAACCATCTTCTCAACGTATCCGCCACCGGCTGGAAACTGAACACGAAGTTGAGAGGTATCCGAGGATATCTCGGCTCCGTCAGTCCGGGGGCGAATCTTTGGATCGTTTAATCGCAGGAATAAAACCTGAGAGGTGTTAGCTGGCGCAGACAATCTGAGACGCAAAGAACGAGCGGATGATTGTTGGTCGAGAACTTTAAGCTGCGAGGTAACCGCTCCGGCGTCAGGAAGACCGTGCGAAATTCCAACCTCCACGGGAGGCAACGGTATCCGCAACTCGCCATTCACCAACTTTGCCCCAACTGCATGGGTGTCGAGTCTTACGCTGTTCGCCGCACTCCCGTTGAGTCGAACCAAGAGCGTCGTTCGATCTCGCCGCATTTCTACGCCAACCCGCGAATTGCCTATCGGCACACCCGAGATCTTAGCCTCATTCCATTGCGCGGGCAGTTGAGGAGTAACCGTGAGCCTATTCGAGGCCGCATCCCATTCCAATCCGAACATTCCCCGCATCGTCGGCGTAACCACCATCGCGGACGACCACAATTGGTGCGAGGTGCTACGGCCAAACCATCGAAAAAATTCTCCCGAAAGCAATTCGGTAACAGCGCCCAGATCCTGCGCCCAGGTAAGGTCGGCATTCTGCATGAGATGAGCGTAACCGGACAAACTGCGTCCATTGCGATACTCAGAGAGCGAAACCCACCCGGTAAATAGCGGCCACACACTTCCCTGGTGATAACTGATGGGATCGTAGAAGCTCACGCCGGGGCTGAGATCACGTGTTCCCCAATCCGTTGAGAATTCCTGCGACGCCCATCGGCTCAACATGGGTCCGGAGCGGGACAGGTTAAAGGTGCCGTCCCATGCTGCGACCGACGGATAGATTGTGGGACTCGTGTCGAGAGTGCCATCAGCATTGCGGCTGAAGGCGTAGAAACTCGCTTCCGGCAGGTAATATTCTTTCTCCAATTGTTGAGCAATATGCGCCGCCCGCTTCTCGGCGGCTTCGGCCAATTGCGCGTGGCCGGTCGCCTTTGCAAGGTTGGAGAACGCGGTGCTCGCTTCCTGATCAAGAGACGCGAGATAAATCTCCTGATGAGGCACCTTGGGAATCCACGACTCGACCCACCCGGAGCCTTCGGTGTTTTCATAGATGCCGTCGCCATCGGAATCGTGCGACGTCTCGAAGTTCCACGCCTTTGCCAAACCCTCCCAGTGCGCCTGTACGAATGCGACATCGTTGCTGATCTTCAGATAGTCGTTGGCAGCCATCACAAACAATGGTGTGGCATCCGCCGAGGCAAACTCATAAGGTAGGCTCTTCCAATCCACCAGGTTTGCCGTCTGCGCCCATTCATGAATGATCTGACCTTCCGGACTTTGCCTGTGCAGCAAGAACTCCAACTGATCCCGGGTCAACTGAAAATCGCCGTAAGCATTCACCGCGTAAAGAGTCCACAACGCATCCCGACCGAAGTACCATCCAAAACCCGGTCGAGCAGAATCGCCCGAGCCATAGAATCCGGCCACCAGCGCAGTCTCGTCGTGTGCTGGAGTGGTTTGAACTTTCAGTTGATCGATGGAAACTTCTGCCCAACTGAAGGCGTCATCGAATTCCCGGTCTGGGGTTTCAATACTGACACGCTCCGCCAGGAATTTCTTGTAATACGATACGTTCGCTTCGTAGACGGACTCGAACGAGCGGCCGATTCCAGCCAACTTTACTGCCAGGGACGAGCTAGTTGACTCTGCAGGTGTATCCGACATCACCATTAATAAGGGAAAGAGTTTGTTGCCGTCGCGAGCGGGATCAAAATGCAATACAAACTGCGAAGGATAGGTTTTAGGTCGCTCTTGATATGGGGCAAGAATGCCCGGCTCTGCTCCAGGCATTTCGATAGCCACGGCCTGGTCGGGAAAACTGGAACGCAAAGCGTAAAAACCACCAGTCGAAGTCTTCACCCATTCGGGGAATGAGCGGTCCGCGGACAAAGCAGGCCACATCCGCTTCATTTCGGGCGTGAACTGAAACGTAAGCGTCATCGGCCGGATTGCTTCGATCTGAAAGAACGCGAGCACGCCGGCACCATCGGGAGCGTTGTGCGGCGCAAACAGAACTTCTCTCACCGTGAAATTCGCATGCGCGTAAGTGATGGTCGTGTGATCCGGCCGCACCTCGATCACGGCGGACTGCTCGTTCACATCAATCGGCACAGGGTAATCCTGCATCTCCGCGCTGATGCGAAGATTGCTGAAGATCTTCCAGGGAAAAATCCATGCCTCGAACGAACCGTCTTGTTGACCAAGGATAGCTCCCCTGGGTCCCGCCACGGTGAATGGCCGGGAAGGAATCGCCTCCCGCACAATCTTGAGGGGCACAGTATCTTCAAAAGGAAATTTGGCCAGAACAGGAGATTGATCGCTGGATTGACAACTCGCGCGTGGAACGGCGGTGAAGCTCAGCAACACCAGCAGAGCCACGGCAAGAGAAACTGGCTTCATCAATTCTCCTCACACAGGCGCGGCAAAAGCGGAATCATCGAACTACTGTGACGCCGCCGGCGGATTTGATTGTGACACTTGGTTGACCTTATCTGGCGGAAGCGCGTGCAGGAGCTCGACAAAGGTGGCATTCGTCCAGCCAAATCCAATGACATTCGCCGCATATCCCGCCTTAACATTCGTTTCCAGAGACCGCGTGACGACGTTATATTTTTCGCGAATTGTGCCATCTCGAACGAAGTTTTGCAGAACCGTTGAAAGAAACTCTACTGAAACCCGGTCCGCCTCAGCATTGTATTGATAGCGGCGCATACCCTCGACCGCCAGGAACTGAATCGGGGCCCATCCGAAAGGATAGTCCCATTGTCCCTCTGACTGCTTAACGCTCATCGCGATGCCGCCGGGCCTTTCGAACGTGCTTAGGTTCTTGACCACTGCGCGCGCTTGCCCATCGGTCGCCAAGCCAGCCCACAGTGGATAAAACGTGCTCGCATAACGGTAAGTCGACCTCTGGTTGTTCTCGAAGTCGTAGTCGAAAAACAGTCCTTGCTGCTCATCCCACAGATATTTCTGAACCAACTGCCTCCGGGCTTCCGCCATTTGTTGCCATTGCGAGGCATCCGAGTTCTTGCCCAAGATCTGGCTCATTTCTCGAAGGTCGCTTTCAGTCTTAAAGAGAAGGCTGTTCAAACATACCGGCGCGTAGTGGTGCGTAGCGGCACCGTAAGCACCAAAGCGAAACGAGATATCGAACCCCGACTCGCGCATGGAGCGATCGCCTTTGTAAAAGTCGGGCTTGAGCTTGATAAGCCGGGACGGCTCGCAGGACGACTGAGCAGGATCCGCGCTGCAAACGCGAACCGAATAAGGCGCGCCCGATGCCTGGCCCGCCGGAACATCCGAGGCTTCAGCCTCGTACGCCGGAACTGTCGGATGGAACAGAAAATAAGAAGCTACCTGCCGGTAGACGTCGGCCTCGTCCTGCAGGGCCTCCAGGGCAGGGCCGTCGCCGAAATCGTAATAGCGGGAGAGGCCTGTACTGCCGGCAAGATGTGGGTCCCGCGTCCACATATCGTGGTCACGTTTTACATACGAATAAGCCGTCTCCAGCCACGCTCGATCATCGTGCCCCGCCGCTTTATCCGCTTGGTGAACTGCCATCACCATCGAACTCAGAAACGGTGGCTGCGAGCGCGACAAATAGTAAGTACGGTTTGCGTTGAGCACCGCGCCATAGTGTTCGATTTCAAAAAAGAAGTTCTCCACCATCCCTCGTGCCAAATCTATTCGCCCATCTCGCAACAATCCCCGAATGATGAAATAGCTGTCCCATCCGTACATTTCGTTGAAGCGGCCGCCCGGCACCACATATTTGTTCTGGAGGTAAAGCAATCCCGGCGGCTGAATCGATTCGAAGTCTGTTGTTCCCAGTTGGTGGATGACCTGCGGCAGATGCGCGACCATAACTTTGCAATTGGCTTGCATCTGTTCGAGTTCTCTCGGCTGATCAAAGTCGGCGGGTAAATAAACCACGGGCGCGGCGGCCAGTTTCGGATCTGAGACGCCCCCGCAGGAACTGGTGGAGCGGGTTAGCGAATCCCATCCCTGATGAATGTATGTGAGAATTTGCTGGAGGCCAGTGTTCCCGGTTGAAACGGCAGAACCCGGTTGGGCCGCAGCCACGACTGGGACGAACGCGAAGAGAACGACTGCGAGAAACCATTGGCACACTGTCCAACGGCGTCGTTCTTCGGCACGAGGCCAAGATCCCTGCATCCCGTTGCTCATAGGCAGTAACGATAGCGCAAGAATCCTGGCCAAGCTAAGATTATTGCCCGTTCCAGTCCTTTCGTTTTTTCGCCAGTGACGGTCCCTGATTCACCCAATCAGAATTGCACTCTCAGTCCGAACTGTAACCGTCGCATCGATGTTCCATCCTGCGTCGAGATGATGCTGGTGATCTGCCCGGCATTGCTGTTTTGGCAGTCCACGCAGCTGTTCGGCTGACCGAGATTGACCTTGTTGAAGAGATTGAACGCATCGGCGCGGAACTGTACCGAGAGGCTTTCTTTGATCGGGAACGTCTTCGCGATAGACAAGTCTGTATTGACCAATCCCGGTCCATAAAGTGAATCACGATAGATATTTCCAAAGGTGCCAACTGCAGGGCGAACGTAGGGGCCGAAGCTGGTCGGGAAGGTACCGCCGCTAGGATTTGGCCCGCCCAGTTCGTATGGCGACGGGGTGAAGTATTGAACAGTCAGAGTCTGAGGATTGAACTTTCCCGCTCCGAGACTGTATGGCTGGCCGTTCTGGCTGGGGCGGCAGATACCCAGATCCTGGTCGGCGTTGCACAAAGCGTAGGAAGGCGTGAAGGGCAGTCCGCTCTCGACCGTGACCGTACCATTCAAAGCGTATCCGCCAATGATGTAATCAAGCCAGCGGGGCGATCCACCAGCCAGCGCTTTCCCTTTGCCGAACGGTAAATCCCAGTTACCGGCCAGCACGAAGGCTTGCGGGCGATTGTAGTAGCTGGCACCGTATCCGACTTTAGGATCGATGGCGAAGTAGTAAGACTCATGCGACATGGCGCGGGACCACGTGTAATGCGACAAGAACTGGACACCGTGGCTGAAGCGCTTTTCCAACTTCACCTGCAAAGCGTTGTAGCTGCTGGTCGCTTCGTTGTTGTTGTAACGGAGACTCTGCGTCCAGCCGAAGGGCGCGCCGAAATTGACGCCCAACGTTTGCGCAGTCCCGTCAAAATATGGCTGCCGTTCGTTATAGGTGTAAGTCTGTCCGGTGGCCGGATTGATCTGGTTGAACCCCGCTATCGTCGCCTGGTTCGGATCAAATTGGTTCGAGGAGTCGAACATGTTGTGAACACCGTGGCTACCCACGTAGGCAATCTGCAGAGCCATGGTGCTGTTGATTTCGTGTTGAATCGCCAAATTCCATGCATCCAGAGTTGGCAGCCGGACAACTAGTGGCCGCGTCGGAACTCCAATTCCATTTGGCAACGGGAATTGTCCACTCGCCGGTATCGGAGCGAATGTGTAAGCTGGCGGACCGTTGGATAGCGTGAAAGGTGCCCCTCCAGTGGTGGTTGACGGCACATACTGAGTGGCCGGATTCAGGTTTTGGGATACCTGAACCGGGTAAGTCCAAGCCAAAACTTCCCCAAAGGTATTTCCCGACCAACCTTGTCCATAGACGCGCCCATAACCGGCGCGTACCACGGTGTTCTTTTGAGCTTGCCAGCTTAAACCAACCCGGGGCGCCAAGTTCGTCCAACTCTTTGAGACGTTGACTGAATCGTTGTAAGGTCCGTAGCCGGCGATGTTCACGTTTCCGGTATTGAGGTCGAGCAGTCCGCCTTGGCCCTTCCCATTCACCGCTTCGGGGAAATACCACTCCCAGCGCAGGCCGTAGCTTATCGTGAGGGTATTGGTCGCGCGCCACTGGTCTTGTGCGTAATAGAAGAATCGGTATTGATGTGTTTCGGCGTTGGTATTGGCGGTTTGCGTTCTCTGGAAAGGACCCACATCACCGAGCAAGAAAGTGGCAAGGCCTACGCCCGGAGAATTCTGGTCGCTGGACCCGGTAATCGAAGCCGGGAAGTGAAAGTTGCCAGAGCGGAAGTTGTTGTTATCCAGTCCCACTGCATATTGCGTGGCGTATCGAAGGTCCACTCCAAACTTGATGTTGTGGGTACCGATACTGTGGCTCCAGTTGTTGTTCACCTGATACGAGTTCTCGGTCTCAAGGAACGGAGCGGTATTTGTTCCGTAAATCGTATTTCCGCCGCTATTCGAAATTCCGTCGATATTGAATGCTGGCAATCCACCGTTGAGCGCCAAGTCGCCGGTGTTCACACCCGGAATGCCTAAGTTCGCGCCGAGCGCTTGGTTGAATCCGGGTTGGAGCTCGTTGAAATGGAAGCGGAACCAGCCGAAGCGGAAATCCGTGAGCCACTTCGGAGACAGGGTGTAATCGCCACCGGCCGCGAGACTGTGGTCCTGACTGGTATCGGTTCCAGCGAACCCGTTCGTACCGAACCCGGAGCCCCCCGCCGGACCAAACACGGAGCCACCGTTCAGTGAGGAGTTAAAGAAAGTGTAGCGACCGAACAGGTGAAGCTTTTCCGAAAACTGGTCGTCGAGTCGAACATCAAATTGATTGTTGTTGAACGAACCTGTTCCAGAAGCTGCGTAATTGTTGTTCAGCAGCCCGACAGCCCCGCGGTTCGGGTTCGGAAGCAAGCTGAGAAGATTAATCGCCGGGGCAGACAACGCGCTCCCCGGAATTTGATTGTTCACATAGGGAGTTCGGCCGGATCCGTCTGGCAGGCCGGTGTTTGGATTGAAAATCTGCCCGACCGCAAGATATTGACTGAGATCGCAGTTCAGCCCAGGATTGGCAGCCGCTGCCAGACAGCTGGAGCGGGCTTCAGCAGTAGGTACGGTAAACAGTCCCGACACGCCGCTCTTCTCACGCAGGCCTTGGTAATCACCGAAGAAGAATAGCTTGTCTTTCTTAATCGGACCGCCGATGGAGCCGCCAAACTGATTGTGAAGGTTGGTCGGAATGTAGCGACCCGTAATTGGATCGGGCTCCGATTGTGCAAACGGATCTCTGGCTTGTTGTGCGTCAGAACGCCGAAATTCGAACGCGGATCCGTGGAAGCTGTTGCTACCAGACTTGGTCTGCGCCGTGACCAGGCCGGCCACGGCTTTTCCGAACTCAGCGTCATAATTCTGCGAGGTCACCTTCATTTCAGAAACGGCATCAAGATTAGGATTGATGACCGCGACTCCGATCACCGGATCCTGGTTGTCAGTTCCATCCAACTCGTAGCCGGTCGCAAAAGGCAACTGCCCGTTAACTTCAATTTGTTGGCTGCGCTGGGGGTTCTGAGATTCGTCAACGCCCCAACCGATGTAGGTCGTTCCTGGCGTCAGGAGCTCGAAGGCGGTAAAGTTCCGGTTTAGGTTCGGCAGCGTTTCTACAGCACGCTCGTTCAAAATCACGTTAACGTCAGTATGCTCGGTCTGCAGCAACGGGGCTTCGGCTGAAACCACCACCGATTCTTGGGTCGAGCCGACCTGAAGAACAATGTCAACCTTAGGCGCCGTGTCGGCATACACCACAACATTCTGCGTAGAAACCTTGCCAAAGCCAGAACTTTCGGCGGCAACGGTATAGGTATCCGGAATCAGGTGCTGCACCAAATATTGCCCGCTGGCGTTGGATTGCACGGAAACAGACGTTCCTTTAGCCACATCCGTTACGGTAATGGTGGCGTTTGGGACCACTGCTCCCGTGCTATCAGTTACCGTCCCAAAAATGGAACCGTAAACAGCTTGAGCGAGCGCTTTGCGAGAACCCGCGAGGCCACAAACGGCGAACACTACGATCAGTAAAATTGCGTTACGCACCCGCTTCTTCGAAAGAGGCCTAAACAAATTGTCTACGTTCTCCGTCTGCACATCACACTTCCTCATTTAACCGCCTCCTGGGATACAGCCTCTAAGCAGGTGCTCTCATCGAATGCATGATGTCGCAGCGACAACCCACGGGGTGAAACTCGGAGTTGCTGGATCGCTTGCAACCCGATTACGGATTCAAGTAGCATGAAAACATTATTGACAGTTGCTTCGATTCAGGTGGAAATGAACACAGTACCCTTCACCCCGTTACGTTCCTTGACAATCGGGAATGGTGTTCCTGGTTGCCCTCCGGCGGAAGTATCACTGTGTAAGTCACGCGTCACAGCAGCTTGGATCTTCTATTCTGTCTACAGGATAGAGGGTTGTTAATTCGAACGTTACATGTCTGTTACATCAGTCCAGTTCGTTGATAAAGAGCGCTACCTGAACCAGATTGATAAGTTGGTTCAGAGCCATACCTTGCGCAAGGCGGAGTCTCTCTGCAAGCTTTTAAGGTATTTGGCAGAGCATGCGCTAGCTCAACCCGGCGTCCCGCTGAAGGAATATAAGATCGCCACAGAGGTCTTTGGCCGGCCGGAAAACTTCGACCCACAAGCCGACTCGGCGATTCGTGTGCAAGCCGGCCGCCTGCGTCTCAAGTTGCTTGACTACTACAGTCACGAGGGCGCTGCAGACTCGATCATCGTAGAAGTTCCCAACGGTTCGTACACGCTCAGCTTCCACGATCGAGAATTGCCGACTCCGATTGCGGTCGTACCACCGACCTCTCTTCAGCCGCCCATTGAACGTCGACATCCTCCGAAAAGTAATCGCGGATGGATGATCGCCGTGTTCAGTCTCTCTCTATTATTGGTGGCGGCTCTGGTAGGACTTGGAATTCTCTCGGTTGCTCTCAACTCCGCCCGAACATCTAAGCGAAGTGAATCTCCAGCGCCCGCAGCCTTGCGTGCCTTCTGGAGCCAATTTGCTACAGGTCCCGGAGCGCCGTGGGTGATTTTCAGCAATGCAGCGTTTATAGGGCGTCCGGAAACGGGTATGCGATATTTGGATCCAGGCCGCGATTCCCGTGATCTTATTTTGGACCACTACACTGGCGTAGGCGAAGTGTTGGCAGTTCACCAACTCGACCACATCTTCGCCCAACTGAATCAGCCCCTTCGGGTTAAGCGCGGCAGCCTCTTCTCTCTCGACGACGCTCGGAATAACGACTTGATCTTCGTGGGGTCTCCGGCGGAGAACCTGACGCTCCTCGATCTTCCTGGCAGCCAAGAATTTATCTTCAAACGCCTCGCTTCCAGCCCGCACAAAGGTGATTTAGGCATCGTCAATGTGCATCCCGAGCCCGGACAACCATCCGTTTTTTATCCGAGTGACTCGACCCAGCCGCTGATTGAAGACTATGCGATCGTTGCCCTTCTGCCGGGACTCGACCCCTCTCGTCACGTTATGATTTTGGCGGGAACGACCACGATCGGAACTCAGGCGGCCGTCGAGTATGTTTGCGAGAACGATTCAGTCCAAGACCTGCTGCGAAAACTCTCGCTTCGGGATGGAAGTGAAATACCCCTATTTGAGGCCTTGCTGCGGGTCAAAGTGACCCGTGGCGTTCCAGTGGGTACTGAATTGGTAGCGGTGCGCAAGCGAAAGTAATGGGCGGTTCGGTCCTTTATTGGGCGGGCTGCAACTTCAATTGACTGTCGGCGTGGATCTTTGACGCGATATCGATTTCCTTCTTAGCATCCTCTTCCCTCCCCACGCTACGGTAAGCCTGGCTCAACAGGGTATGCGTGATGTAGTTCCCGGGGTCCATTTTTTCGGCATGTTGCAGGTAGAGCAACGAGGTCTGAGGATCATTGCGCCGTAACAACACCTTCCCCATCTGAATGAATGGGCCTGTGCTCGAGGTGTCGAGCGCGATGGCCTTAGCCAAAGCCTCCTGGGCTTGCAGATACTGGCCGGTCCGGGTGTAGACGTCGCCGAGGCGATCATAGACCGAGGCATTTGCCGGATTGAGCTGTCGTTCCTGCTCGAATTCCTTCAGTGCCTGATCCGCATCCGACTTGAAAAGATAGAACTCGCCCAGCATGAAATGCGCCAGGGGAAGGTTCGGCGTAAGCACGAGCGCCTTCTTCACTGCTTCGGCGGACGCTTCCGGCAAGTTTGCATCCATCAGCATCTTCCCTAAGAGTAGATAGGCCGCTCCCGACGTAGGAGGCACGGCAAACTGGTCAGCAAAAGCCACGCGAGCATCATCGTAACGCTGGGAGTTCAGGTAACAAAGCCCAAGAACATAATTCGCGTCCGCGTTTGCGTTCGGAGTCCATTGCTTTACGCGCTCAAGAAATGGGATAGCGGCGGCCGGACGACCCAAACGGTAGAGCGTCAGGCCCCGCATTTGAACTGACTCCATGTCGCCGGGGTCATCGCTCATGGCATGAGCAAAAGCCTGTTCGGCGGACAGTAATTTGCCAGAGCGGTAGTACGCGATCCCGAGCTCATGCTGCACTCCCGGAACCGGCCCGCTCTCCTTGGCTAGCTGCTCGAGCATGGCAATAGCTTGTTGCGAGTCGCCGTGTTCGAGCTTCTCATGCGCCGCCGCCAACGTCTCTTTGACGCCGGCCTTCGCTGGCGATGCTGAAGATTGGGTTACCGCGGATGAGGGAGCATTCCGATTTTCTGTCGGTGGCGACTGAGCGCCGGATGATTGTGCTTTGGCGAAACCAGCAATCAACAATAACAACGTAA
This sequence comes from uncultured Acidobacteriaceae bacterium, assembly GCA_963708575.1. Lineage (GTDB taxonomy): Bacteria > Acidobacteriota > Terriglobia > Terriglobales > Acidobacteriaceae > DASVWZ01. The sequence goes on along the minus strand of CAVPTB010000007.1, from coordinate 1,054,155 downwards.
CTGTAAACACGGCTCGCATATTTTCGAATTCTAACCACAATACGCCCATTTGCATTCGTCCGGCACGCTGATACGATTTGCTGATGCAGTGTTGGCGGAGGTCTCTGGGAATAGTTTCGATTCTTGTTATCTGGCTTTTCGGCGCATCGCCTGCAGCGCAAGTTCAGAAAACCCCCGTTCCAGCTAAGCCTGCGTCCTCTCCTTATCCGCCAAACAACCCTCATCCTGGCCCCGCGTGGTTTGTCGATGTGGCCCAGCCGGCGGGGCTCACAATGGAAAACGTGAACGGCGGCGTGGACACAAAAAAGTACATCATTGAAACCACCGGAAGCGGTGTCGCGATCATCGATTACGACAACGACGGTTGGCCCGACATATTTCTGGTAAACGGCAGCGCCCTGGATGACGCAAAAACAAGAAACCAGAAGCCGACAAGCCATCTCTTTCACAACAATCGTGACGGCACATTTACCGACGTTACGCGTTCCGCGGGGTTGGAGTTCAGCGGCTGGGGACAGGGCGTGTGCGTCGGCGACTATGACAACGACGGCTTCGACGACCTTTACGTCACTTACTACGGCAAGAACCGGCTATACCACAACCAGGGCAACGGCACCTTTAAGGAAGTATCGGCTGCTGCCGGAGTCGCGGGCGATGGCAAAGCGTGGGGCACAGGTTGTGCCTTTGTGGATTACGATCGCGATGGAAGACTTGATCTTGTCGTTTCGAACTATGTGCTTTTCGATGTTAAGACTGCCCCCAAACCGGGAGAGGGACTGATTTGCGTCTGGAAAGGCACACCTGTGATGTGCGGACCCCGCGGCCTTGAGTCTTCACCCAACGTCCTCTATCACAATCTGGGCGGTGGAAAGTTCGCTGACGTGAGCAAGTCAAGCGGCGTCGAAAAAACCTATGGGCATTATTGCTTCAGCATTTCTACCTTGGATTACGACGACGATGGCTGGCCCGACATCTATGTAGCGTGCGACAGCACGCCGAGCATCCTTTATCACAATCAGAAAAATGGAACCTTCGTGGATGTGGCCGCAGAGGCGGGCGTCGCGTTCGACGAAGATGGCCGCGAACAAGCAGGCATGGGTTCCTCGGTTGCCGATTACGATAATGACGGGCGTCCCGACATTTTCAAGACAAACTTTTCTGACGATACGTCCTCTCTTTATCACAACAATGGCAACGGAACGTTTTCAGCAACCATCTTTGACGTGGGCCTGGGACTCAACACCCGTTACCTGGGCTGGGGAACCATGTTCATTGATGTCGACAATGATGGCCGGCCGGATATTCTCCTGGTCAATGGCCACGTTTATCCCGAAGTGGACACGGCCCATTTGGGATCCACGTACAAAGAACCGAGGTTGTTTTATTGGAATGGTCCTGACGGAAAATTCAAAGATATGAGCCAGCAATGCGGACCAGGTTGTACAGAACCACAGTCGAGTCGCGGTCTGGCGATTGGCGATCTGTGGAATGACGGCCGGATGTCTGCCGTGATCAATAATATGAGCGGCCAACCGATGCTTCTGGTGAATCAGGCCAGCAATAACAATCACTGGTTAGGCGTGATAACCAAAGGTGTGAAGTCGAATCGCGATGGCATTGGTGCCAAGGTCACGGTCGTGGCCGGAGGACGCAGGTTCGTGCAGGAAGTGCGTAGTGGATCGAGCTACATTTCGAACAGCGATATGCGGCTGCACTTCGGACTTGCAAACGTTGGAGAGATCGAACGCATCGAAGTTCGCTGGCCTAACGGCACCTCAGAGAGTTTTCCTGGGGGAGCCGCAGACCGCTTCATAATTTTGACGGAGGGTCTTGGTCAGGCTCCGGATGCGTTGTCGAATCATCCACCGACTAACGAATCTGTGAAGGCATCCGGATCGAGCCCTCGGTAGAGTATGCAGTTGTCGGGAAACATTTCGCGCCGTAAGTTTGCGCAGCTGTCGGCTGTCGCCGCTGGGGCCATCGCTATGCGTCCGCTATGGGTCGGGGGCCGTTTTGCGGAAGCGCCGCCTTCCACTCCTCCCCTCGCAGAATTTGGCTACGGAGATGTCACTATCACCAGTGCACCGCACGATGCACAACTCCGCGAAACGCACGCTGTACTGATGAACATGAGCGAAGACAGTCTGCTCAAGCCCTTTCGCCAGATGGCGGGCCAGCCCGCTCCGGGCGCGGATTTGGGAGGCTGGTACAACTACGATCCGAACTTTGACTGGCACAAGGATGATGCTGGCTTCGCTCCAGGCGCCACCTTCGGCCAGTGGGTTTCGGCGCTAGCCCGGCACTACGCGATCACCGGGTCGCAGGAGACGCGCGACAAGGTGCTGCGGCTGAACCGGCTTTACGCGCAAACCATTTCCCAGGATTTTTACGATAACAACCGCTTCCCTGCCTACTGTTACGACAAGCTTGTATTGGGATTGATCGATTCACACCAGTTGGTTGCCGATTCCGATGCCTTCGCCATTCTGGAACGAACTACCAAGGCGGCCGTTCCTCACATGCCCGGCAAGGCAATCGACCGCGAACTGGCGTGGCGGCCCGGCAAAGATCAGTCGTTCCGCTGGGATGAGTCCTACACGATCCCGGAGAATCTGTTTCTCGCCTACCAACGCGGTGCCGGAGATCGCTACCGTGAGCTAGCCGTCCAGTATCTCGACGATTCCACCTGGTTCGATCCTTTGGCTCGCGGCGAAAATGTTCTCGCCGGAAAACACGCCTATAGCTACGTTAACTCGCTCAGTTCATCGATGCAGGCCTATCTCACATTGGGAAGTGAGAAGCATCTACGCGCCACGAAAAACGCTTTCACCATGCTTACTGCGCAAAGCTTCGCAACTGGCGGTTGGGGTCCCGATGAGATGTTACGCTCGCCTGATAGCGATGACGTGAACGCGAGCTTAACCAAAACTCACAACAGCTTCGAAACGCCGTGCGGTTCGTACGCTCACTTCAAAGTAACGCGCTATCTTTTGCGGGTAACCCGCGATTCCCGCTACGGCGACAGCATGGAGCGTGTGATGTACAACACCGTATTAGGCGCGAAACCCATGCAACCCGACGGACGTGCCTTCTACTATGCCGATTACAACTTCACCGGCAAGAAGGTCTTTTCCAATCACATTTTCCCGTGTTGCTCAGGAACTCTGCCGCAGGTCGCGACCGATTACCGAATCAACAGCTACTTCCGCGATCCCCGCGGCATTTATGTAAATCTGTACCTGCCCTCGAGCGTTCGCTGGATTCAAGAGGGCGTGAAGGTCTCTCTGAGCCAGAGCGGCAATTATCCTTTTGAAGATAACGTGTCACTAGACATCGCTGTTTCGGCGCCGAAAGAGTTTGCGATCAGCCTGCGCATTCCTGAGTGGGCGCAGGGCGCTCGCATCGAAGTGAATGGGAAGCGTTGGGATCCACCCGTACCCGGAAGCTTTGCCACCATTTCTCGCCAATGGCGGGCCGGCGATCACATTGACCTGCAGCTGCCGAGGCCAACTCGCCTTGAGGCCATCGATTCGCGGCATCCCGAAACCGTCGCGTTATTGTGCTGCCCGTTGGTTTTATTTGCCATCACGAAGAACGGCGTCCAGCCCTCAGTTACGCGCACTCAACTTTTGGCCGCCAGGCAAACCGGAAAGCAGTCTTGGGAAGCCGCATCCTCGATTGGCCCCGTGACACTTTTGCCGTATATCGCCATCGATGAAGAACAATACTCGACTTACTTGCACGTGACTTAGACGACTCGTCAGCAATGTCGCGATCTTACACAGACTGTCTGCTCCTTGTGAAAGCAGTAATCCTCGTGTCTCTGGTAGTCGCCTGTGAGGGCCAGCTCGCGGCTCAGCCCGCTTCCGACGCAGCCAGCCCTCTCGCCCCACTCGAATGGAGTACCGACTCTCCCGGACCCAGAAGATTTGTTTCTGTACACGGCCGGCGTGCGGCGATCTTTGGCTACTCTCAAGACGGATTGGAAGTCTGGGCCTATCCGGTGCAGATTCTCAGCTCACTCCTTATAACTTTTCGCCCACAAGGCGCGACCACCGGAATCGATGGCCAGGCTATCCTGCGGCGCATCGTCTACAGCCCCGAGGCGGTCACTCGCATTTACGCTGGCCCCAATTTTGTGGTCAGGGAGAAACTCTTTGTTCCTCTCGATGAACCGGGCGCAATCATCACCTTCGAGGTCGATGGTTCCCGCCCCGTCGACATAACCGTCCGCTTTATTCCTGTGCTCAACCTGATGTGGCCGGCTTCGGTGGGCGGGCAGGAAGCAATCTGGAACCCTGCAGCCTCGGCCTATTTGCTTCTCGAACCGACCCACCAGTTCACAGCGCGCATTGGCTCTCCCGACATCGTGGCCCATGACGACACCCCGAACAGTGCTCAACACGTGGGCAATGCGCCCGGTCTAGCCTTCACTATCCGAGCCGGTGGCGACCGAAAAGCCGCCCGAGTGATTATTGCGGGCAGCGGACCGGGACAGGACCTGAGCACATTAGCCAAGAGACTTCTCGAAGATGGCGAGGCTCTGGAGAAATCCGCCGTCGCTCATTACGCCGACCTGGTGGGCCACGCAGTGCAAATCGAAACTCCCGATGCCGAGGTCAATCGCGCTCTGGCTTGGTCACAGATCGCGCTTGACCAGGCTTGGGTATGCAGTCCCGAGCTAGGATGCGGAAGTGTCGCTGGGTATGGGCCATCTCGCAAGGCGCGGCGACCGCAGTACGACTGGTTCTTCGCCGGCGACGGCATGGTCGCGGTTAATGGCCTACTAGCCGAGAACCAATACGAGCACGCTCGCCAGGAACTTGAATTCATTCTCCGCCACCAGGATCAGAAAACCGGCATGATTTGGCACGAGCTCTCGCAGAGCGCTCCCTGGCTCGACTGGGACAAATATCCCTTCCTTTATATGCATGTTGATCTGACTTTTCAATTTCTGAATACGGTCGGCGAATATGTTTCTACCACTGGCGATCGAGATTTCCTGAAAGCGCACTGGCCCGCGATCCAGGCCGCATACGGATATTGCCGTTCTCTCGTCGATTCTGGTGATGGCCTTCCCCATATACCCGCGGAGAAACGGGGCGAGCGAGAACAGGATGCACTCAGCGATGAGCTGACCTTGTCCGCAAGCTGGGCAGAGGCCTCTCAGGCGTACGCCGAACTCGCCTCGGAAATGCATGACGAGGCTGCGGCGCAACAAGCGCGTGCCGAGAGTTTACGCGCTAGCCGCATCATCGGTCAGCGATATTGGGATGAGCGCCAACAATTTTGGATTAGCGGCTACACCCGGGCGGGAATGCCCTTGATGGACCGCAACATCGGTCCCGCCGGAATAATGGGAAAGCTCTTCTCCGAGGCTCAGCGAAACACTGTGATGGACCAGCTTGCCTCATCTGATTTTCAGGCCGATTGGGGTACTCGGGGGAACGCGTCCAGTGCGAGCACCTACCAACCGGATTCGTACGCCAGCGGCAGCGTCTGGGCAATCGGTACGGCAGGAGTTGCCGGCGCATTCTGGACCGAGCACCGTCCCGCGACTGCATGGCCGATCTGGAGCGCCCTCATCCCTTGGACCGCTCTAGATTCCTTAGGCCACATCCATGAGGCACTCGCCGGCGACTACTATCACGAAGAAATAGAGTCCGTGCCGGAGCAAACCTGGTCGTCCACGGCGTTCCTTACTACAACAGTCAATGGCCTGCTGGGGCTTCAAGTAGAGGGTGCATCCAATCGACTCGTCTTTACACCTCACCTGCCGCCAAAATGGGACACAATTACGTTGCGCAATCTGAAGATAGGTCCATCGCGACTGGCTCTCACCATGACTCAGTCTGCCAGCGAGATTCGTCTGCAAGTCCAAAATGACGGTGCTCCGGTGAACTTCGACTTTGATCCTGAGATCCCCTTGGGTGCGGAGTTGGTCAAAGCCCGATTAGACAATCGTCTCATTGCCGCTACCCTCGAGCAGCATCCCCAGGACAGCCCACGCCAAAGTAGAATTCTCTCTGCCTCACGGAAGTACGTCTCTGGTGATTGGCTATTCTGGTGGCGTTACGCTAATGTCCGACCCACCAGAGATCATGATTGGTGAGCCGAGTAAAGGAATGAAGATCACCCGAGTCAATCTGCTGAGCCGAACTTACACCGTAGATTTCGACTACATGGCGGGTTCACCATCGAGTCTCGAACTTCGCACGGCGTGGCCAATTAAGGATGCTCAAGGCGCCACCTTTAAAGCTGTTTCCCCGGATGTTTACCGCTTCACGCTAAATTCTTCCACTCAGAACAACACCGTGCGCGGCTATCAGCAAGGCAAAGTTGTTGTGACCTTCGGTGCCAGCAAATGATCCTTACACACCAACCTGAGCGCCCCCTATGACAACCGGATGGGCTTCGGTCGTGCGAAATGCTAGAGGATTAATTCCACTCTGGTACTTTGTCCTGGCAGGAACATGCGCCGCACAAACCATCGCTACGCTCAAGACCGCCAATACCGAATTGCGCCTCGAGGCCGGCGCGAGTTCACCACGACTCGTCCAGCTGCAAAATGGAACTGAAGAGTGGACGAACCGTGCGCCCGAAATCCCGATTTCCCAGGCAGAGATCGCGGGCCAGCCCATTTCACTCGACTGGAAGTTCAATAGCACCGACAGCCGAATAGATAAAGACCATGTGAGCTTCATTTACGATTGCGCCGCGCCGCACTTAAGGCTCACGTGGGAATGGAACGTTCGCACCACCCAAGGGCCCATCGAGCACCAAATCCGAATTGAGAACCGGGATACCCGGGAAATCTGGCTACCATTTGAATCCAGCCTCTCGTTCGACTGGCAAATTCCTTCTCGATACAACATCGAGCACTTCTACGTAGAAAAAGGTGCAGACACTCCTTCTGCAATGGGAACTCACATCGTGCCAGTGGTCGACGGATACAAATGGGAAGGCAAATCGACTACCTATGCTCAACCGCGCCCCGGAGAAGCACGGGAAATCATTCCTTATTTTCTAGTTGAACAAACCGGCAAGGCACAATCAGGATGGTATGTCGGCGTCGAATTCAGCGGTTGCATTCATTTGACACTGGAGCGCAAAGCAGATTCTCTTCAAGGCGAAGTCGGGCTTGACCCGAATCCTGCTCCGGCCCGCACGCGGCTGAAGCCGGGCGACACATTTGAGACTCCCCGAATCTTTCTCGGAGGCACGAGCGGCGGCCCGGACGCCACAGCAAATATTCTCCGCCGATGGGTTCGCGATGTTCTGACGAATCCAGACTCATGGAAAGATCCTCACTACCCGGTTCTGGTGAACAATAGTTGGGGCGGTGGAATGAACGTGAACGATGAGATTGCCCGGCGCATGATCAAAGATGCGGCCGACCTGGGATTTGAAATGTTCCATATGGATGCCGGGTGGTTCCGGGGTGTAGGGGACTGGTATCCGGATGCAAAGAAATTTCCCGATGGATTGCGGCCGATTGTCGACGAGGCCCACGCGCGAGGTCTGAAGTTTGGTCTATGGACGGACTGGACGCAGGCCGCACTGGACACTGCTCCCGGAGCGCTGAACATTCGCGATCCCGAGGTTCGGAGTTGGCTAACGACGCAGTTGCCCGTCGATTGGAAGCCTGAGGAATTCAAGGGTCAAACCATCGATATCGGCCAGCCCCCGGCAAAGGAATGGGCAATTCGAGAAACCGATCGAATAGTCAGCGACTACAACCTGGACATGCTTGAACACGACGGCTACCTCGTCGCCAAGGGTTGTGACGCAACCGATCACGTTCATGCCCCACCCGATCCACAGAACCGCTGTACCTATCGCGACTCTGGCTTCATTTTCGTGCAAAGTTCAAATTCGACCGACGTCAGCTACCATGCTGTTCGGACCTACTACGACATTCAGTCGAACCTGCGCCGCAAGCATTCCGGTTTGCTGCTTGAGATTTGCAACGACGGCGGGCGGATGGTTGACTTCGGCAGCGCTGCCCACGGAGATTATTTCTCAATCACCGACACGTACGATCCGCTTTCTAACCGTCGCGCCTTCTACGACGCAAGTTTTGTGTTGCCGCCAGCTATGCTCGAGGCTTATGTAGAACGCTGGTCAACCGCGACAATCGATAATTTCCGCTATATGCTGCGAAGCGGCATGATGGGCTGGCTCAGCGTCATGATCGACACCGACTCGTGGACTGAGCAGCAGCACGCCGTGGCCAAAGAAGAACTCGAACTCTATAAATCGCGACTGCGTCCGCTGATTCGCGACGCTGACCTGTATCACATCTCGCAACGTCCGGATGGGCTGCACTGGGACGGCGTGGAGTATTTCGATCCTCATACGCACCGAGGTGCCGTGTACGCGTTCCACGGCTCGGATGGCGGCGAAGCCGAGCACACATTTCTTCTACATGGACTGGCTCAAACCTCCCGCTACCAACTGCGATTCCATGATCGCTCCGCGCCCGGCCTGATCGTTAACGGCGAGCAACTAATGAAAGCCGGGCTCACTGTTCATCTCCCACTTGCAAACAGCTCTGAAATTATTCTGCTGGAAGAATTACTTGACTAGTTGAGGATTGCGTGGTTAATGATCTTGCCGATCGATTGAGAACGCGTCAGAAAATGCAGCGATAACCGCGTCGGCCTTAAACTTTCTTTCGATTCTCGGGAGTCTGGACTTGACTCTTCTCCAGCGTGATCTCGATACGATGAGTCTCAGAGGTCCCTTCCTCGATTGCGACCCCTGAAGGCGAAGGATCGACTAAACCCTGCCTCAGGCCATCCACTTGACCATCTGTCTGAACCTGCAAAAACTCTTTAGCCTTCTTTTGCCGGGACAATCCTGAGGATATCCAGAGCACGAATTCCGCGAAAAACGGCACCGGATCTGAAATCTTGAATGTGCCAGAAGTAAGTTTGCCACTAGCCATGGCTTTCACCAGTCTTTGGATCTCAGCCCCGCGCTGTGGCGACTTCGCGATCGCCACCGCATCGGTGATTTCCCGGATCCACGCCACCTCACAGTAGCCATCCACGCTCTCAACCGGAAGCCCAACCGTTTGCCGCCACAGCAGGTAAGCAAAATCCATCCCCGCCGCCTTACCCAGAGTGTGCCAGCCCCATGTTCTGGGATTGAAATCGAGGATCTTATATTTCCCATCCCTGGGATCGAACTTGAATTCGATTTCGGCCATTCCATCGAACCCGACGCTTTCAAAGAACCGGCGCCCCGCCGCTTCAACGACAGGCTGCTCTGTGGTCTCTACAAAAGTGCTGGCGTTGCCAAACTCGATCGGATATTGCCTTCTTCGTCGCGCCACGAGCGATGCGTACGCCACTCCATCCCGGCACACTCCGCAAAACGAGAACTGATTCTCTCCTCCACCCGGAATGCGCTCCTGCACCAGAATCTCCTCGGCTGGAATGTACTTGGACATCTGAGCAAAGCGTTGACGCAACTCTGACAAGTCGGCAACCGCCAGCGCTTTGATATTTGTTTGGGGAAAAAAATGATGATTGACGGCCGGCTTTAAGATTACCGGATAAGGGATCGTCCTGCATTCCAAATCAGCGAGAGATCTCCCAGTCGCCGTCCATGGGATCGCGATGCCCAATTCAGTTGCCCGGCTGTAAGTCAGCCGTTTGTCCAAGGCAAATTTTGTCACCTCCGGGGGCGGCGTCGTGACCCGGAACATCGAACTCAATAATTCTCGATTCGACGACAAAATATCGACGTACTCATCGCTTACCGGAAACAAAACCCAACCGTTCAAGTGATGCTGTTTCCCTTCTCGAAGCAGCACCTCTGTAATCGGTTCTTTCGTCTCGATGAATCGCTTCGTGTATCGGGAAAACTGCGCGATCGACTTCGACCGGTCGGCATCGATGACCCACACGGGAATCCCGTGCGCTCCCAAACTTCTCGCAACTCCCAAACCGACGAAATTTCCGCCCAGAACAATCGCTCCCGGGCGGTGATTTTCAAGTGACGGCTGGATCGGTTGAGCCATGGTGTCCATTTCTCTTTGCCTGCGAGTCGTGAGCTACAGCCGCTTGCCAGTGACGCCTGCCGCCAGGCGCGGTCCGGCGTTCGAGGTTCCGGTCACGAATCTGAGAGTTGGGCCCAAAGTCTTTTCACCGACAACCCCCGCCATGTAAAGCCCCTTTACCGATGTTTCAAGGCTGGTCGTCAACACGGGATATCCGTCCGACGCTGTCTGGATGTGTTGTTTTAGAGAATTGTCAAGGATCTGATATTTGGAGATATCAATTCTGTATCCGGTCGCAAGCACGACAACATCGACTTGGTCATTGGAGCCATCACTTAACTCCAGTTTCACGCCGCTTCCCGCTCTTTGCGCGCGCACCACCGTTACTTGTGTCTTGACGGGTATACCTTCCAATCGCGAAGGCAGCCAGTAAGCGCCTACCGGTCTGGCGCAATCCTTAAGAAGCTTCTCCTGTACCTCCGGTGGCTGACGGCGAAACAGATCCGGATTCGCCATTTTTCTTGCCGTGTTGATGTCCCCCAGATCGGTAGGCGGAAGGATCTTGTAGGAAAGTGGCAGAAGCGGACCGGAAGTCAGCTTTCTAAACAGATTCTTGCGCCAGGCGAATGGACGAAATGCCAGGCCCGCAGCGCGCGTCAGTATCTTCACCTCGGCGCCGTTTTCGTGCAGGAGCGCCGCATATTCGAGTGCACTTTGTCCCTTGCCTATGATCGCGACGCGCTTTCCCTTGAATTGCGAGAAGTCATTCAAGTCGGAGGAGTGCGGAGCAAGTTCTCGCGGTATTTCCAGGAATTGCTCTGGGCGATAGTAAAAAAATCCGATGCCCATGGCCAAAACGACTGACTTGGCCTGCAGGCGGTCGCCATCCGCGAGAGTCAGCTCAAATGTGCTTCCATCGTGGACAACGTTCTGAACATGTCTTGTGTCCAGGTTGGGAGCGACCTGCTTCTGGAACCACTCCCCGTATTCGATGAAATCCTCGATAGGTAGCGGATCGGCTGCTTTGCGCCCCCTGGCTTTCTCGAAGCCTTTGATAGAAAGGTGTTTTTGCGGAGCAGCGATGTTCGACGCCTCGCTCTTCGAACGAAGCAGCATGCCTCCTGGCATATTCTCTTTCCAGAAAGCCATGGTTTTCCCAATCACATAGGGCTCGACCCCCGCATGTTGAAGGTGAGCGGCGACGCTGAGTCCATACGGTCCAGCTCCGATTACAACAACTTCATGAGTCGACGTTGAGCCGCTACGCACGGAGCCGCGAAAGTTCTGTCGTACCTCGGATACGACCAAGCCGGAACGACCTTGCTGGCCAACAGCCGTCGGAACCGCCGGAGTGGATTTGTCCATGGGATTCTCCCGATGACGATGAATAGATTCGCTCCCCTAAACATCGGGAAACAATGGGGGACTCAGCCTTAAGAAACTGAAATGCAACGCAAACATCATCTGCCGCAAGGATGAATGGGGCAAGTTACCAAGGTCAGAGTTACCGTGAGAGTGCTGTGAGTAGATTCCGCTGGCCGATCAGCTACAGACGCGCGTAGACCAGATCCCCTAGCTTCTCAGTGATCTTCAGCGGGAGCTTTTGCCAGACTCTGCGCCGCAGCCTCGCCACCGTTGTGGACGCGCCGCCAGTTTCGTTCTGGCGAATAGGCGGATAGTAATAACGGAATAAAGGCTTCGGCTCGCTTCCCCATTTTGTCTTGAATTGGACCAGAGCTTCATGATCTTCGGCGACCTCTCCGAAGTCATACCAGCGGAACCCCGCCTTGCATGCCGCTCGAATCGACTCGATCTGAATAATGTCGTGGGGATGAAGACAGAAATCCTCTGGCGCACAGCCGGTAAACGCGTAAAAAGCGGTCTGCCCAAAATTTAACAAAATCGAACCTGCGACCATTCTTTTTTGCCCGCCCACATCCTGCTCTGCAATGAGCAATTGCAGCCTTCCCGCCGCATGCATGGACGACCACAAACTTAGAAAAAATCTGTAGGACCGTGGCGGAATGCCGTTGTGTCGCATCGTTTTCAGATACAAACCATACCACTGAGACAGATCAGACTCCGAGTCCGCGGCTCTGACCTCAAGTCCTAGCTTGATCGCTTTATTGACCGCCCAATTCACTCGATGTTGTTGCTTGGCATTGCCAAATCGTAGACGGCGGCAGCCTTTACAGGAGCCGCAGGTCCTTGGAAGTCGAACACCTTCCCAAAACCGCTGCCACGGTTCACCTTCCACCGCCGTTGGGAGTTCCTCGACATAGGTAGGCCTCCATGGTACGCAGGCTATCTCGTCTACCGAGTCCAACCTTTCCATGAAGGTTTTGATTTCGAGTTGGACGCCTTTCTGCTCCTGGGCAAGGCGAACGGCATGGCGAATAATTTCTTCAGCTGCCACTTGGTCCAGCGCCAAAGGACCGGCCACCGGCGTGCGAGGAAGCGAAGATAACCGCCTTCCCGTGGCGTTCCGCACAAGTTTCAGGGGAAGTCCTCTAGTATAGAACAGCGGCAATATTGCCCGCAGTTCGCCGTTCCCGTCCTCACACCCGAGACCAACACACTTTTGCTCGTACTCTCGTTCGAGAGCGCTGAGCCAGTCTGGATGGTGATAGATCAAAGCGTCGGGATGGGAGTTAACGAATGCCTCCCAGCGCGCATCGGCTTTGAAGTCCATTGGAAAGACTCTGAGTTGTGAAGATGGCTGGAGCGCAGCCGCTTCCGCGAAAATCATAGATCTCCAAATTCTCGATTCAGGGGAAATCTTGGGGAAGGGCTCGAAGAACGAGTTGTACAACACTACGAGCCTACAGGGAAGATGGCCGACCGGCCTGTGATTTGGATCACATTCCGACGTACACAGAGATGGCCTCTCTTTTCAATCGATTACAGATTCATCTTGCTGGGCGCTGAGGAAAGGGTAACGCCCATCGACTGCGGTGGTTCTCTCTATCCTTTGTTCGAACCAGAAATTATGGTTGGACCTGGAAGATCACTCCCTGACTTCCGGCACCGCCCTCGCTGGCTGTTCCATACAGATTTCCATGCGCATCGAAAGCCAAATTGCTGAACAGATACAGCCCGTCGTTCCCTCCGGTGAAGAGGTAGAGCTCCGTATAAGTCCAAGTACCATTCGAAGGCGTCAACTCAAATACCGTGCCGTCGCTATTGGTACCATCGCAATGGGTTGTACCGAATATATTGCCGGACTTGTCGAGAAGAAGGTTGCGGAACGGCCCCGAGATATCCCAGCCTGCCAGACCGTAAAGAACGGCGAAGGTCCAATTGCCCTTTGACTGGGTCAACTGGAAAACCGTGCCGCCGCCTCCTGAGCCATCACCGCCTTGGGTCGCAGCTCCATAGAGATTTCCTGCCTTGTCGAAAATCAACCCGGAGTACGGAGTTCCTCCATCGCTTTGCAGCAGGAAATTGTGCAGGATGGTTTCTTTCCACCCAGTTTTTGAATTAGCCAACCTGTAAACCGTACCGTACCCTGCGCTACCACCGGCAGAAGTAGTACCGTAAAGCCGGCCCTTTGAATCGAGCGTCACTCCTGCAATCGGAGCGGCTCCATCCGGGCCTGGTCCGAAGCTGTAGAGTATTGTCTCTTTCCACTTGCCGCCTTTCTTCGCGGGCACAGCCAACTTAAAGACCGTGCCTGTACCATTCGCTCCACCGGTCGTGCTGGTGCCGTAAAGATTTCCCGCCGCATCCATGGTCAATCCCGCGATAGGCGCAGATCCGTCAGTTCCGCCGGCAAAGCTATACAAGATGGTTTCTTTGCCACCGTGTCCTACCCTGTATACCGTCCCGGCTCCGGACGCTCCTCCCGCAAGAGTGGTGCCGTAAAGATTACCGTTCGCGCCCAGAAGTGGACTAGCTTCGGGTGTCGCGCCATCGGTTCCGCCCGCGAAATTGTGCAGCACGGTCTTCTGAAAGTTCTTGTTCAGCTTGAATATGGTTCCGCCACCCGCACTCCCGCCGGTACTGGTCGTTCCATACATATTGCCCGCGGCATCGCTGGTGAATCCTGAAAGCGGCGTCCCGCCGTCACTTCCACCGGTGAATGCATGAATCACATTAAAAGTTTGGGCATAGCTCTGGAATTGGAGAAGCGCCACTAAGACGAGGAAGTTTGCACTTCTCTGCAGGCTCTTGGCCACTAAAGACAAGTCGGTTCCCATGACAAGACGATTCCTTTGCGAAGGTGAGATGCGGATCCAAACGGCAGGTGGCCCCGCTGGCATTACCAGAGTGTCCGAAGTGTGCTATGCAGAAGGGGGATTGTCAAGAATGCATTGATTTGCGCAGTAACCGCAATCAGCTTACCGGGAAATAGGCGCCCATCTTGCGGGAAGACGCTTCCCCAGAGGTTTGTCCTTCTTGGTCACCGTGTTGAATGTCCCGCAAAACCAACTCCCCACGAGTGTACAATCCGTAGTTCCGTAACCCTGAACGCCTAAACCGAATGGCAAAGCCCAGTCCAGATGCTGGTCCAGCATTCAGTATCGTGATTGCGGTCTACAACGACTGGGAGCCGCTTGATCGTTGTCTACGATCCCTGTCTGCGCAGACAAACTCCCCCACCTTTGAGGTGATTGTTGTCGACGATGGCAGCCACCAATCCGCTCCAAGTCACATTCGTAATTGGGCTGGCTGGTACCCTCTCCAAGTTCTGACAGAAACTCACGCAGGGATCGCCGCCGCCAGAAATCACGGAGTCGGAGCTTCCCATGGCTCCACTTTGCTTTTCATGGATGCCGACTGCAAGGCCCGGCCAGATTGTCTCTCCAAGCTGGATGCGACAATGTCAACTTTTCCCGGCGAGCATTATTTTCAACTTCATCTCGTGGGAGATTGCTCTCGCTGGGTAGGCAGAGCGGAGGAACTTCGCCTGATCACGTTACAGCGAAAGATGCTCCGGCCCGATGGCCGTATCCGCTACCTGAATACAGCCGGATTCGCCATACGCCGTAGTGGAATCACCCTCGGAGTAGATTTGTTCGATCCCAGCGCTCTGCGCGCCGAAGATACTCTCTTGCTCGCTAGCCTGATCGAACGCCGCTTGCTACCCGTGTTCGTGGAAGATGCCATCGTGGTTCACGCCATTCCCCTGTCGTTCCTGGGTTGTGTGGTCAAAGACATTAAGACCGCTTACCTGGAACTGAGCGCCTACGATGTAATTGCAGCGAAGGGAGTAGACATCCGAGTCACCCATCGGGAGCGCCTGGAAATGATCCAGTCCATGTGGAAGATCTCAGCCGACCCCAGGATCGGCAGATTCGCCTGGCTGCTCTTGGTGATGCGTCAAGGCGCACAACGGGTGTTGTCTATCGTGTTTCGAGCCGTGCGAAAGCGTCCGAACTGCACGCACTGAACCGACCTGTATGCGCCATTGTATGGACCCCAATCCTGTGAGATATTGAACCTACGGGAGTTTTGCGGCCCCATCCCTAGGAATGCCCTTCTCCCAAGCTCTGTAAAGCTGTGCTCCCCCCGAAAATCTAACAAGGACGACTTGTTGAAGCCGAACCCAAATAACGTCTCCCTGCTTTTTGCCTGCTTGCTGGCAGTGCTAACCACGGCTTGCACGCGTTCGAAAGCCCCGGACGTTGCGGCTACTTGGAATCCGAAACTCGCCGCCTCGTATCTCGATCAACGGGAAACCTGGTGGATGACGTGGACTGGAGCCACCCGCGACCACGGTACGTTCTGCGTATCGTGTCACACTGCTCTGCCTTATGCTCTCGCGCGGCCAGTCCTTCGTAAGACGTTTGGTGACCCCAAACCATCCGCCCAAGAACAGGCACTCGTCGAGAACGTGACAAAGCGTGTGCGCCTCTGGAAGGAAGACGGTCCTTATTACAGCGACAAAGGGGAGGAATACAAGACCTCCGAGTCTCGCGGTACTGAAGCGGTGCTTAATGCCTTCATCTTGTCTAACCGCGACGCCGAGACAAGGCAACTGAGTCCCGAGACTCGCGCCGCTTTCGACAACATGTGGGCCGAGCAGCAAAAAGCGGGTGATCTCAAGGGCGCGTGGTCCTGGCTTCAGTTTGACCAGGAACCATGGGAAGCGCGCGACTCGGTTTATTATGGCGCGTCGCTGGCTGCGATGGCGGTTGCCGATGCTCCGGGAAACTACGCTGCAACTCCCGAAATTCAAGACAATCTAAATTTGTTACGCGAATACCTGATACGCGAGGAACCAGCTCAGTCGACCATCAACCGCATTTTCCTGCTCTGGACGTCGACAAAATGGCCGGGATTGCTGTCGCCAGAGCAGCAGAAGGCGATCATCCGGGAAGCCCTCGGGAAGCAGCAATCGGACGGAGGATGGAGGCTCGCATCCATCGTATGGAGGTGGAATGGTTGGCACGTCCGTTCTATTGTTAACCTATGGCTCAGGGAAGACGGCACGCCTCTAGACGGGAAAAGCGACGGTGTGGCTACAGGCCTGATCACTCTGGTTCTGCAACAGGCGGGAGTACCCGGCGACAATGCCCAACTACAGCGTGGGCGCGCCTGGCTGTTGACCCATCAGAATTCGACCGACGGCTCCTGGCCAGCTACCTCCGTCAACAAACGCCACCACATATCTTCAGATACTGGCCGCTTTATGAGCGATGCGGCCACAGCTTACGCTGTTCTCGCATTGTTAGCGGATCAAAAAGGAAGCGAGCCAGTGGCCACACTGTCGAATCATTCTGATCACTGAACGAAAAGCTATGAAGGATTGCCGCCAATTCTACATCGATGGTGAGTGGGTGAGCCCGCTCCATGCACGGGATTTTCCCGTAATCAATCCGGCTAATGAAGAGTCTATTGCTACCATCTCTCTCGGAAGCGCGGCCGATGTCGACCGGGCGGTCGCAGCGGCCAGCAAAGCCTTTGAGACGTTCTCGCAGACCAGTGTTGAACAGCGCCTCGCATACCTGAAGCGAATCGTCGAAATCTATGAATCACGCCTCGAAGAAATCGGAGACACCATTTCGAGTGAGATGGGCGCTCCCCGATCTTTAGCCCGCGGAGCCCAGGCAAAGGCTGGCTTGGCACACTTTTCAGAAATGGTGCGCGTCCTTGGAAGCTTTCGCTTCGAGGAGCTTCGAGGCTCAACCCTGATGCGCAAGGAACCAGTCGGTGTATGTGGCCTGATCACGCCGTGGAACTGGCCGATGAATCAGATTGCCTGCAAGGTAGCTCCGGCGCTGGCCGCGGGCTGCACTATGGTACTGAAGCCCAGCGAGATCGCGCCTCTCTCGGCTTATTTGCTCAGTCAGGTTCTTCATGACGCCGGATTGCCGCATGGGGTTTTCAACCTCGTGAACGGCGACGGTCCGACGGTTGGCTCTGCCATCGCATCTCACCCAGGAGTTGCGATGGTATCGTTCACCGGATCTACGCGCGCTGGCGCTGCCGTGGCAGTGGCCGCCGCACCCACCGTAAAAAGGGTCACGCAAGAATTGGGCGGGAAATCTCCCTACGTTGTTTTAGACGACGCCAACTTAGAGGAAGCCGTAAAGGATTGTGTGCAGGCCTGCTTTCGAAACTCAGGTCAGTCTTGCAACGCGCCCACGCGATTGCTCGTGCCGCGTGCAAAATCGGCTCATACCAGCGCCATCGCCAAGCAGACGGCGGACAATACTACGGTCGGCGATCCCGAAGCCGAGGGAACACATCTCGGTCCTCTCGTAAGCAAGGCCCAATTCGAAAAAGTTCAGAACCTGATCAAGGCCGGAATCGCGGAAGGGGCAACGCTGATTGCTGGTGGACTTGAGCGTCCGGAAGGCATGGTCAAAGGCCACTTCGTCAAACCCACCATTTTCGCCAACGTCAGGAATGACATGACGATCGCCCGCGAAGAGATTTTTGGCCCGGTGCTATGCATCATTCCTTATGAAGACGAGGACGACGCAGTGCGGATCGCAAACGATACCCCATATGGATTGGCGGCCTTCGTGACCTCGGGGAACGTTGAACGTGCCCGATCCGTCGGCAGGCGCATCCGGTCGGGCAACGTACACGTCAATGGTGCCAGAGTAGACTTTGCTGCCTGCTTTGGAGGTTATAAGCAATCCGGGAATGGCCGCGAATGGGGCCAGGCCGGGCTGGAAGAGTTTCTTGAGCTCAAAGCGATATTTGGCTATGCCGAGGCAAGCTCCTGAAACAGTGGGTCTTCGGCATCATGTGTGACTTTAGGAACTAGACATAACGTTCTTTATTTGCATAGACTTATGCAAGCCTGCTGATTCCTTGAAAAACCTCCCGTTTCAGGGGCACGGCTTTCGGACAAACGCGATTTGCGGGCACTAAGTCTCTTCAGAGATTCTTAGCGGGGTTATTCGGTGCATCACGTAGCAGAGAAAGCGACATCGGAAACGTCTCTTCAAAGTAAGGTGAAGACCGACAACGCCGTCCACCAGCTCACTCACATCTGGGAGGAGTTGCTTGCGGTCCGGCCTATCACGCCCGATCAGAATTACTTCGACCTGGGCGGAGATTCCTCGCTTGCAGTACAGATGTTCGCGCAGATCGAGAAAGTCTTTCAGGTGAAGCTGCCGGTCGCGACGCTTTACGAAGCTCCCACCATTGAAGAACTGGCGCAGATACTTCGCGGCGACGTCGCGGCCTCGGGTTGGTCGCCGTTAGTAGCAATTCAAGCCGCCGGTTCCCGTCCTCCATTTTTCTGTTTTCATGGCGCCGGCGGCAACGTCCTTCTCTACCGCGAACTATCAGAACACCTGGGAACCGACCAGCCGGTGTACGGATTGCAATCCCAAGGTTTGGATGGAAGTAGCGAACCTCTGACTCGAATTCCCGACATGGCCACTCTGTATATCGAGGAGATGCGCCGAGTCCAGCCCCATGGACCTTACTTCCTCGGCGGTTACTGCATGGGTGGAACCGTCGCGTTCGAGGTCGCTCAACAACTGCAGGCATCCGGTGAGAATGTCGCGCTGCTGGCGTTATTCGACACCATGAACTGGTCCAAAATCCCACTGAACGTTTGGAGCAAGACGCTCTACAACTTGCAAAAGCTTTTCTTTCACGCCGCCAGTTTGGCGAGACTCGGATTCTCGGACCAGGCAAAATTCTTGCGGGAAAAAATGAGTGTACTGAAGACGCGGATTCCGGTGTGGCGAGGCGTGATTTTAGCGAAGCTCGGAAGGCAAGCTACCGGGGCCGCCGCGGATGCCATACTTCTCGGCAAAATCTGGCAAACCAACGACCGCGCCAGTTGGGGGTACGTGCCGCAGCCCTATCCCGGAGCGATAACTGACTTTCGTCCAGCCAAGCAATATCTCGTATTTGATAAGCCAGATGTGAAGTGGAATGAGCTAGCGAGGGGCGGTCAACAGGTTGTGACCTTGCCGGTCCTTCCCGCAGGGATGCTGGTCGAACCATTCGTGGGACAGTTAGCGACCGCGCTCCGAAAAGCCATGGACGACGCGATGAAGAATCAGAAGATG
Organism: uncultured Acidobacteriaceae bacterium; assembly: GCA_963708575.1. Lineage (GTDB taxonomy): Bacteria > Acidobacteriota > Terriglobia > Terriglobales > Acidobacteriaceae > DASVWZ01. The sequence continues at coordinate 1,034,661 of CAVPTB010000007.1, read as the reverse complement.
AGTTAGCGGTTGCAGCAACAAACGGAGGAATTCCTTGGCCTTGGGAAGCGGTTGGTCGAAAACCTGGACGTTCTTTGACGGTGACTGGCATGAGGGCAACGTGCCCATCATGGGTCCTCGCACCCACGCCGCGTGGTTGTGCTCGATGGTGTTCGATGGAGCCCGTTACTTCGAAGGTGTAACTCCCGATCTCGATCTTCACTGCGCACGCGTGAATGACTCCGCTGCCAAGCTCTATTTGAAGCCAACGGTAGCGACTGGCGAATGGATCCGCCTCGCACGCGAGGGGATCAAGCGCTTCGATAAGGACGCGGCACTCTATATCCGGCCCATGTATTGGGCAGAGAATGAAGGACCGTGGGTGCAGGCGCATGATCCGGAATCGACTCGATGGTGCCTCTCGATCTACGAAGCACCCATGAGAACGCCGAAGGGTTTTTCGATCACCGTGTCTCCCTTCCGGCGTCCAACGATTGAGTCGATGCCAGTGGACGCTAAGGCCGGCTGTCTCTATCCCAACAACTCACGCGCCCTTTTCGAGGCGCAGGCTCGTAAGTTCGATAACGCCATCGTTTGCGATATGCTCGGCAACGTGGCCGAACTGGCGACTTCGAATGTGTTTATGGCGAAAGATGGCGTAGTGTTCACACCGATTCCGAACGGCACGTTTCTGAACGGCATTACCCGCCAGCGAGTCGTTGGTCTGCTTCGCGGTAACGGAGTTCAGGTTATCGAAAAGACTCTGACCTACCAGGATTTTCAGAAGGCTGATGAGATTTTCGCCAGCGGAAATTACTCCAAAGTAGTTCCTGTCACGCGAATCGATGACCGGACCCTCCCATTCGGACCGCTCTATACCAAGGCGAGAGAGCTGTATTGGGCATTTGCACACTCGTGAACCATACCCCACAATGCGCGGAACGTCTCTCGCGTTGTAATGCGCATGCTGGCAAAGGTGCTGCGTGAAGGCTGTCCCCACCTCGACAACCGTTGAGATGGTCTCATCCATCTGGCGACGAGTACTGCAACAGCAATCCGTGGGCACAGAGGACAACTTCTTTGACCTCGGCGGTGATTCGTCGTTAGCTCTCGAATTGTTTAACGAAATCGCAAAGGTCACTGGCCGGGATCTGCCCCCGGTCATGATCTATCAGGCTCCGACCATCGCCGCCTTAGCCAACATTCTGGAACAACCTACAACCCCCAGGGTTCCCGCTCTCATGCAACTGAAGACTGGCACACAGCAGCCTCCAGTTTTCATTACGCACGGTCTGGGGGGCAGTGTGATGGATTTTTATCAGGTCGTGAAGCACATTCAAACTCCGCGCGCTATCTACGGAATGCAAGCCAAGGGCATCGATGGCGCTGAGCCGCCTCTGGATCGTATCGAAGATATGGCCCGATATTCGATTGAGGCAGTCAAGCAGGTGCAGCCTCACGGCCCCTATATGCTTGTCGGATTTTCTCTGGGTGGCTTGGTCACCCTGGAGATGGCGCAGGAACTGATCGCGAACGGCGAAGAGGTTGCCATGTTGGCGATGCTCGATGCATACCCCCACATAGGACACTTGAGATTCGGGCAGCGCGCACGCCTGGTTGCGCGCCAATCGTGGCGTCGCTCCCTAGCTTGGCTGGGGTTGAAATCTGACTCGTCTGTGCAAACAGTGGTCGACGCCTCCCATTCGCCAATTCTGCAGCGCTTCCGCGATAGCGCCTACTTCGCGCTCGAGCGATATCAGCCCAAGTTTTATCCTGGGAAAATAAGTTTTGTCAGAGCTGCCATTCCTACCGACTTCCCTGCCGATGCCACGGCGGTCTGGGCCCATTTGGCCCGCGAATTCGAACTTGAAACTGTGCCCGGCGACCACCTCGGCATCATGACTACGCACTTCGAGAGTCTTGCATCCGCCATTTCCCGTTTCGTGGCGGAAACACCCTGCTAGATCTGCAACCGTTGTCTGTACAGTCCTAACACTGCCTTGTGGGAAAGCACCCAATCCAAGTATTCTCGCGGAGAGTTTCAATCGATGAACGGCGCTGAAAGTCTAGTTCGAACTTTGCTCGGAGCGGGCGTCGACACCTGCTTCACCAATCCCGGCACCTCGGAAATTCACATCGTTGCGGCCCTCGATCGCATTCCGGAGATGCGCTGCGTACTCGGCCTGTTTGAGGGAGTTGTGACTGGTGCCGCCGACGGATACGCTCGCATGACGGAAAAGCCGGCCTGCACTTTGCTTCATCTCGGTCCGGGGCTGGCCAATGGTCTCGCCAATCTGCACAACGCGAGCCGGGCGCAGGTGCCTATCGTCAGCATCGTAGGCCAGCATCCGACCTCTCATATCCAGCACGACACGCCTCTGACTTCGGACATTGAAGGAATCGCTCGACCATACTCGAAGTGGTTGCGCACAACTCAGAACGCGTCGAGGTTGGGTTCGGACGCGGTCGAGGCAGTCATGGCTGCACGCAAAGCGCCCGGCCAGATTGCAACGCTAATCGTCCCAGCCGACGTGGCATGGAGTGAGGGTGGAGAGGTACCCAAGTTCCCTTCTCTACCAAAGACGTCTTTGCCGTCATCAGACGCTATTGCTCGAGCGGCAGACATGCTGCGGCGGAAGGTACCGACCGCGATCCTTTTGAACGGCAACGCCCTCTACGGCCTGGGACTCGAACTCGCCGGACGAATCGCTGCGAGCACCGGGGCCAAACTTTTCGCTCCCTATCCCATCGTCCGCCAGGAGCGCGGGGCAGGCAGGCCGCCAGTCGAACGCATCAATTACGTACTCGAGCAAGCAGTCGAACAGTTGAAGGAATTCCGCTCAGCTCATCCTGGTCGGGGCGCAGCCTCCCGTCGCCTATTTCGCCTATCCAGGAAAGAACAGCGTCATGACCTCACCCGATTGCGAGATTCACGCTTTGGCAGAGCCAGGACAAGACTACGTGGCCGGACTACAAGCGCTCGCCGCGACATTGTCGCTGAAGGAGGATGGCTCAGCTAAGGAGAAATCAGAGCGGCCGCCCTTGCCAACAGGCGAGATCACAGCCCAAGGATTAGCAGCCGTGGTAGGGGCGCTATTGCCCGATCACACCATTGTGGTTGATGAGTCGATGACGTCCGGCCGTGGCATGATGGCAGCGACGCGCGGAGCCGGGCCTCACGATTGGTTGGGCAATACCGGAGGATCGATCGGAATCGGTATGCCCTTGGCAGTTGGCGCAGCTATCGCCTGTCCGGACCGCCGCGTCTTGTGCCTCACCGCTGACGGTAGCGGAATGTACACCGCGCAAGCTCTGTGGACGATGGCGCGCGAAGGCCAGAAGGTGACGACGGTAGTCTTCGCCAATCGCAGCTACGCCGTCCTCAAGCGCGAGTTCTCTTATTTGGGAGTTGGCGAGCCCGGACCGAGGGCTCAAGCCATGTTCGACATCGGCAACCCTGATCTGGATTGGGTAGCCTTGGGCAAAGGAATGGGCGTGCCCGGCAGACGCGTCACATCATTGGACGAGTTCGCAAAGGCGCTGCGCGAAGGGTTCGCCAGCGAGGGACCGACGCTGATCGAAGTACCGCTTTAGGCCCGGGCGGGACCTTGTAAGAGACTCGGCGCGATCTTATTGGGCTGGCGCTCGGTTCGGCGCAGAACCCACAACAGTAGGAGAATGATCCCGAGGGCGATTCCCAGGAAGATCGGGCCGCCTTCCCGGTGCAATCGGCCCGTGAGATATGCCGGGTCCACGCGAGTTCCCAACATGGCGATGGTGAAGATGCGAAGCCCATTCTTGGCGACGCAGAGCGGAATCGCGACCACCACAAGCAGCGCTTTACGCCAAGTCGATCGTAAAACCAACTCGCCCACCACCATCGTCGTAACCAGCAATATCATGCTCGATCGGATACTGCTGCACTCGGTTGCAACTTCGAGCGTAAGTCCTGGTATCGATAGCTGAACCCCATTGTGCATCACGGGAACGCCAACGGTCATGAACAAGATCTTGGCCGAAAATGCGGATCCTAGCTGTAACGCACTCACCACTGCGTTCAATAGAAATTGAGGAAACGGCACCAGCCAGAACAAAAAGCAAAGCGGGAAGATCACGCGTCCGGCGGTCTCCACTCCGAAGCAGAGAACAAAAGCGCCAATCCACCATAGGACCAACGCGATGATAGAGACGGCCAGCCTTACATCAGGAGTGAGATTAGGCATGGCCCAGGCAGCCGATCCAACCAGAATTGCAGCCCAAGCCAGAACTCCGAGCGCCCATCGCGCCGGTCGCCCGTCCATCGTGCCCCTAGCCAATTGCGTCCAAGCTAAGACAATCGCGAAAGGGAGTATCAGCAGGATATGTGTGTATTGCTCATCCCGAGAAGCGAGAGAGAAGGTAGCCACCAAAGGTCGCCACGTAGCCAATACGGAGATTGCGAATAAGGCAACAAAACCGAATTGCGACCGACGGCTGCTCACGCTCATAGCCTAATACATCAATTCAGCCATTGTGTTTCATACTGCAACCTTTGGTAATCCCGCTTCCTACCCGCGTTGCCCGAGCCGCATACGTAATTCGGCGAACCTGCGGTTCATTTCGGCGCGCCTTCTGCCGGCCATAAGCCTACGAAATTCGATCAGCTTTTCGCGTGAGGGTACCCGCAATCGAGCCGGACCTAATGTGAAGTTTGCAGCTTCGCGTATTCGGACCGGGCTTGTTTGAGCACTGGGATATCGGCGTCGGCGTCCTTCCACAGTTGGAGAAAATCCTGGTAATGCGATTTTGCCTTCGCGGGATCACCCTGGGCGGATGCGGCGCGGGCGAGTCCGAGGTGGGCGAGCGCTGCGATCGGTTCGTTCAATCACTGGCTCGGCGACGGCGTCCGGCGACAGCGGGTTCACCTTCGGTGTCTGGGGATTGTCGTCTTCGAATCAGGGTCGTGGCGTTTTGGTCAGGCTTCCGGAAACTCCGTGGTCGGCGTGATTGGAGAAGTAGGCAGCGGCGGCACAGGAATTGGAGTGGAAGGCAAGGCGCTACCGGGCAGCAATGGCATGGGTGTATGGGGCGAGAGCGACGCATCGTCAGGCTCAAATGGTTTTGGACCAGACGGTGTCGATGGCATCAGCCACAGCAGCGCGGGATCGGGCGTATTCGCCTACAACGATTCGACCGGCGATGCGCTCGCTGCGAACAATCAGACGGGCGGATTTGCCGGCTTCTTCCTCGGTGATGTCGATGTCGACGGCAATCTATCCAAGGCAGCGGGTTCGTTCAAGATCGACGATCCTATCGATCCTGCCAATAAGTACCTCTACCACTCTTTCGTGGAGTCGCCTGACATGATGAACATTTACAACGGAAATGTAACCACGGATGGCGCCGGCAACGCGGTCGTCAGCCTGCCGGAATGGTTCGAAAGCCTGAACCGCGACTTCCGTTATCAACTGACCGTGATGGGCCAGTTTGCGCAAGCGATCGTGTCCGGCAAGGTGAGCAATCACCAATTCACCATCAAGACCGACAAGCCAATCGTGGAAGTTTCGTGGCAGGTGACAGGCGTCCGCCAGGATGCGTGGGCAAACGCTCACCGCATCCCGGTAGAAGTGCAGAAGCCTGAGCAGGATCGGGGAATGTATCTGCATCCCGAACTCTTCGGACAGTCGATGGAAAAATCGATTGCGCTGGCTCACCATCCCTCCATGAGGATGGCCCAGAAGCACAAGTCGGCGCTTAGCCAGAAGCACTAAGTTTCGGCGGATAACGACGTCGATAGGGGAGAAGGAGCGGTCGAACCTGGCCGCTCCTCATTTTCCTTGTACAGCTGAATGAGCTTCTGCCAAACGAGAAAAGCTCATCGTGTCGTTGACAGGTCAACCTCGATGTTCAATGCTTCAATAAGAAACCGCAAAACTCTTGAATCAAAATCGCTCGGTGAGCGGCGCTTGTGGAAGCTGAACCGTACCGCCGTGAATTATTAAGGTTCGCCACCCGATTTGTGGATTGACAATCGACACAAAAGATCACACAATAACGCTCCGTCCAGATGCGCTGTCTCCCCCCGGCGTTACTCGGTCCATGAGGAGTAGACATGTTCAGTTTCCGCCGGCAAGGCTGTCGCCTGATCGCTTTTCTTGCCTGTATATTGCTTTCGGCTCCCCTCCTCTACGGAGGCAGCACGCCTGTGCCGATCATCACCCTTTCAAAAGCTTCCGGCCCGCCGACGACCACGGTTCTGGTCTCGGGTTACGGCTTTGAGTCGAATGTGGGCGTAGATCTGTTTCTAGATACCAAGGATAGAGCGCTGGTTGTAACTGATACGAAGGGGCAATTTCACGAGGCTCGAGTCTACGTTTCTAAGAGCGCACGTTCCGGCAAGCATTGGATCTCGGCCGTGGAGCGGGACAACAACAAGGGCGCGCAGAAGCCGTTTCTCGTTGAAACCAATTGGAACGAATTCCACTTCAGTTCCGACGGCACGCGACTGAACCCCTACGAGAACAATCTCGGCCCCAGCACCGTAAGTAACCTCGGCTTGGCATGGAGCTACATGACTGCAGGCTCGGTCGAATCTTCTCCGGTTGTCGCAAATGGCGTCATTTATGTCGGCTCGGAGGACAATAACCTCTACGCATTGGACACCAAAACTGGCGCTATGCTTTGGAAATTTGCTGCCGGAAACTCTGTAGTGTCGTCGCCCGCCGTGGCGAATGGGGTAATTTACTTCGGCACCGGCTGTCCTGAGTGTGACAACGACAATGTGTACGCCTTGGATGCCAGCACCGGGGCTCAGTTGTGGAGCTTCCCCGTGGACAACGGCGTGCGGTCCTCACCCGCGGTCGCGAATGGAATTGTCTATGTGGGCTCCGACGATGCCAGCATCTACGCGCTCGACGCTCACAATGGTTCTTTACTCTGGACCCACCAAACCCAAGGTGATGTGTTTTCTTCACCAGTGGTCGTAAATGGCGTTTTGTATGTTGGCTCGGACGACAAGAACCTTTACGCACTGGACGCCAACAACGGTTCCCTGCTGTGGCTTTATCCCACCGGCGATTCCATTACCTCGTCGCCTGCCGTCTCCAACGGAGTCGTTTATTTCGGTTCGTTCGATTCTAATTTTTACGCCGTAAACGCTAGCACTGGTTCCCTGCTGTGGAGTTACCCGGCGGGCTCGGCCGTATATTCCTCACCGGCGGTTGCGGATGGAGTGGTTTATGCCGGGACTGGTGGCAACACCGTCTTCGCGCTAGACGCGGGCAATGGGAACCTGGTGTGGAGCTATACGGCAGACTCGAGCGTCTATTCCTCACCGGCAGTCGCCAATGGAGTGGTTTACATAGCTTCCACCGACCAGATTTACGCGCTGAAGGCCAAGACGGGTGCCGAGTTGTGGAGCTACCTTACGGCTGGGAATATCTTCTCCTCGCCGATCGTCGCCAATGGCGTGATTTATATCGGCTCCGACACGAGCAACCTTGCCTTCCGCCACATACACGCAGAGCGCCACAACCCTTTACCAGATACTGAACGCCCACGTCTACAGACACTTCGGCCTGACTTCAGCCTTGAACCATAATTAATCGCTGGCAGAGTTCGGCATCCACGCGCAATGCATAGCGCAGCCGCAATGGGAAAAGCGCGGCAACGCCGCCACCATCGTCAGCCTGCATCCTGATTGTGCTTTAAAGAGTGGCTGTTGCTAGGAGTTGGTCTTTGATTACTTTCCCCGTAGGAGTGAGCGGCATTTCGGGGACGAGGACTATTTGGGAAGGCCGCTTGTAGGGCGCAAGATGCTGCGCGGCGTGTTGGGCCAAGTCTGCTTCTGAGGTTGTTGAACCGGGTGACAACTGGACGAATGCCACTATTTCCTCATCTCCCTTGGTGCCGTCGGTTGCCCTTCCGATCACCGCGGACCGGACGACCTGTGGATGGGCGTTCAGAACCGATTCGACTTCCGCTGGATAGACATTCAAACCAAAATGAACGATCAACTCTTTCGTTCTGCCCACGATGAATAAATGATCGTCTTCTAAACGAGCCAGATCGCGAGTATTGAACCACCCTTCAGGACTTATCGCTGCGGCGGTCTCTTCCGGGGCACGGTAATACCCCTTCATCACATTGGGACCGCGTACCCACAATTCGCCCACTTCGCCATCGGCAACCGTTTTGCCGTTGGAGTCGACGAATTGAACCTCGACTCCGGGCAGTACTTTCCCGACCGAGACGTCATCTCGAACTTCTTCTGGAATCGCTTGCCCAATATTCGGCGAACATTCCGTTACTCCGTAGCCATTGTGAAGCGACAGTCCAAATAAGCCTTCGACGGCTGCCTTCAACGGACCGTGTAGAGGCGCGCCCGAGGAAGAAATGATGCGCAGAGCGGGAAAATTCAGCGAGCGCAATCCCTTCATCTTGGTGTACTCGACCAGAAGCGAGAACATGGCCGGAGCGCCCAAAACCACAGTCAGCCGTTCTTTTTCGAGAGTAGACAAAATTGCAACCGGATCGAAACGCGCTGACAAATAAACCGTCGCGCCACTTAAGAGACTTCCCAGAAGCACCACCGACAGTCCCACGGCATGGGACATCGGTAGAACACCATAGAGCCGATCGTCTGGACTGAGAGATCGGATCCGAGCCGATACGCTAGCCACAAAAAGCAAATTCCGGTGGCTGAGCATCACGCCCTTGGGAACACCGGTAGTCCCGGACGTGTAGATCAAGGCCGCAACATTATTAGCGGAGTTAGGCTCGACACTTTCCGGGATGACGGCGTCATTCGAAGCACTCACGGCTACGGCTCCCAGGCTACCTACGTCGGCCGCTGCAGCGTTGTGGCGCTTGGCATGTTCTCTGGCCTGATGAGACACGCTGGTGGTGTAGATCACCCGCCGCGCACCGCAATGGCCCTGAATCTCGTCCACTTCACGTGCGGATAGCCGCGCGTTCACCAGCACTGGCCACGCGTCAAGGCTGGCCAACGCAAGCAGGATCGCAACAAACGCACGGCAATTCTCGCAGACGATCATGACTCGATCGCCCGGACGCACCCCCAGACTCACCAGCCAATTCCGAGCTTCTGAGATCGCTTCCGCTAATTGCCGGTAAGTCCAGCGCCCGGAGGTCTCGACCAGGGCTACTCGATCCGGAGAGGCTTCGACCCAGACCTTCGCGACGTCGCTGATGCGGGTGGGTAATGCTTTCAGCAGCTCGGGCGCGTCGATACCATCAAATGCAGTTTGCGAGGGCACTCTTGTCAACTGGCTTTCTCGGATTCTTCGGAAGAACTCTCAACACGGCGGAGCCAGATCTCCCGCCAATACGCGAATTCGTTGCGCGGGCATCCGCCAAAAGCGACGTGAGCGCACCCACACATCGAATCTTCCAGGTAGACAGTATTGTGCATCTTTCGCATCTCTCCCGTACCGTCCACGATAATCTTTTCCAGCTTTCTTTCGACGCGGTGCTGCTCCTGGCAGACCGGACGCATGGCCGGGCTGAAATACAGCCCGCGATTACGAGCCCGATCGTCCAGCGTCTTTTCGATGTTCGATACGCATTGAATCTCGACCAACTCACCTGATTGCAGACTCAACTTCTGCGCCGGAGTCGGTCCCTTGGCCCCATGGGCATATTCACCGAAGAAGACCTTACGTGTCTTCCAGAAAAGCCATACCGACATCAGTTTGATCATTTGCAGCGCGCCAGTATTGCCTGCCCGAATGTCGCTGTAGCACTTAGTGAAGCGCTCCACACGAGTCAGATTCTCGGTGGCTCTCAGAATCTCGCTTGCCTGACAAAAATAAGTATTCGGGGCCGTCGTTGTCTTGAGCCGGGCACGCAGCTGCTCAACGCCTTTTGTAACAATCTTGGCCAGTATCGGGGCTTCCTTGACCTTTCTCAACCAGGATTCGCGCCAGAAGATTAAGCAGGCCTTTTGACACCCGTCATGATCACCTCCGGAGCAACGCACGTTCTCCAGCAGAACAACATCGTCTGTCCGAAACGTCCGCATACCGCTGGCCTCTCCGTAGTAGCAGGTTTTGACCGCCCGCTTGGCCACGCGGAATGTCCTCCCGCAGAACTGGATCATCTCCGGCATGAACGGAAGATGGTCGACAGCTCCGTCGGAATCCAAGGTATCCAGGATCTCCTCCGGTGATTTCACCATCACCAGATCACCGGGACGAAGCTTCACCTTCTGCCGGTTATTGTGGAAGTTCGAAGCCATGGTTGCGGGCCGCTTACGAAAAGCTTTGCAGCGCCAGAATTGCAAACGCAACGGTGAGCGGAGACTTACCTGAGAATCCCGCAACTCGCAAGAATTTATGCCAGACTTTCAATGCAAGTCCCAATGGCCGCCACAGCGGTTCTCGAAGAACTGCAACTTTTCGAATTCGGTCCTTCACGCGCCAAGTACACGATGTGCCCGCTGGAAAGAATCCGAGGTCGCCCGGGCCGATCCGGCGTTCGCCTCCATCTTCTTCCAGCATGAAAGCTTCGCCTGAAACCACCAGGATCGACTCGTCGGTCGCATAGTGCCATTGGAATCGTCCAGCGGTGCACTCCCACACAACCGTGTGCGAGGTCCAATCATGGCTTCTAGCCATGGTTTTGCTCGATGCTTTAGGTGTGCCACTCAGAATCCAAGACTCGGGAATTGGCTCGGGTTCGAGTTCAACGGTAGCAGGATCGACCATCAAGACCGATTTATCCATATTTGCTCCAGTCGAACAATGTGAATTACGGAACTGCCGTACGCTTCTGTTCTCCTCCGAAAGAGGCGGACATCGCGGAAAAGCGCGAGGTCGCCGCCTTGGCAGAAAGTATGTACTGGAGCCAGTTGTGGTACACGACCTTAGCGGAAGACTCCCAGGTTCTGGTCAAGCCCTCGCATGCAGCGCTTTCCGGAAAAACCGCGATCATGCTCTCACTACAATCCGAAAGAGCTTTCTTCTGGAACTCGTTCAACGCTTCGGTAGCGGCCGAATCGAAGTACCCCCGGGGCATGGTGGGATAGGTCTTTCTTTCCTGCCGCAAGAATCGTTTGATATCCCTTCGGTATTCCTTCAGGAGGGTCTGAGCGCCGTACTCCGGGTGCCCTTGGAAATGCACAAACAGGCTTTCCCGCTTCTTCTTTACGAACAGATCGACTCCGGCCTCGCTCGATTTGGTTAAGACCGAATATCCGCAAGAGACCAACTCATCTTCACGAACTTCATTCCACCTTGAATGCGGAAATCCGACTAATTCGCCTGTGCCCTGAGTCAGTCCATGATCGCGATCCCCAGTCTTTCTACATTCGAAGACCCCGAATTGCTTATCCGGAAGCGGATGCCGCCTTATTCCGTCACTGTGCAACACTCCAGCATGCGCCGCCAGACAGGAAAGCACGGTCGAAGTGGTATTCCGTTCCGCCCAGTCCAAAACCTGACCCAGCGCGCTCCAGTAAGGCTCATCTCGCAGGTCGGCGGAACGCGGTTCGGTTCCAGTCATGATCAGACCGTCGAATTGGCTGCTCCACAGATTTTCTGTGCCCGCATAAAACTTGCCGACGTGCTCTTTGCCGTGGTCACTTCGCGGAACGTTGGGGAGTGAAAAAAGTTCTACCTGAACCGCAGTATTCCCCGCCGCTGCATCGATCAGTTCAAAGAACTGCATCTCCGTATCTTCGAGAGCTGCGTCCGGCATGTTGTTGATGAAGGCCACGCGCAGGCAGTCTTCGTGACCCAGGTCAAGCGCAGGACTCACAGGCCGCTTCGCCGCCCAGCGGGTTGGAACCCGTCCTCCGTCGATGATTATCGGCACGACAGGCCTCCTGAATCGAAGATTTGCGGCGCGCTGAGCGATTTCACAGTTTCGCCTTATCTAAGGACTGGGAGAGATCCGCAATGATGTCGTCGATGTGCTCTATGCCTACGCTCAAACGAATCATTTCTGGCGTGACACCAACTTTTTCCTGTTCTTCCGGCGTCAACTGTCGATGCGTCGTCGAGGCTGGGTGGCATGCCAAGGATTTGGCGTCGCCCATATTCACCATGCGCTTGAACAGCCCGAGCGCGTTGAAGCACTTGGTGCCCGCCTCGAATCCGCCTTTGACCCCAAAGGTCAGCAACGAACAACGATGCGGCCCTAGATATCTTTGCGCCATCGCGTAAAGCGGATTGTCGGGAAATCCCGCATAGTTCACCCAGGCCACCATGGGATGGTCGCGCAGGAACTCTGCCACCTTGCGCGCATTCTCTACGTGACGCTCGATGCGCAGGGCGAGAGTCTCCACTCCCTGCAACAATAAGAACCCGTTGAACGGTGACAACGTCGCGCCGGTATTTCTCTGGCAGACCGTGCGGCAACGCGCGACATAAGCGGCGTCGCCAAAGTGATCCACATAGACCACACCGTGATACGCGATCTCCGGCTCGTTCATCATGTAAAACTTCTTCGGATATTTCCGCCAGGGAAACTTGCCGCTGTCCACGATCATTCCGCCCAGGGTCGTGCCGTGCCCACCCATAAACTTCGTCATGGAATGAACCACAACATCCGCGCCGTACTCGATCGGCCTCAACAGAATCGGCGTCGCGATCGTGTTGTCGACCACCAAAGGAACACCGTGCTTGTGCGCGACCTGCGCCAGCCCCTCGATGTCAGCGACGTTTCCTGCCGGGTTCCCCACACTCTCGCAGTACACCGCGCGCGTGTTTTCGTCGATTAATTTTTCCACGTCTTCGGGGCGATCACTGGCTGCAAACCGCGTGGTAATCCCACGTTTGGGAAAAATGTGCGCCAAGAGCGTGTAGGTTGCGCCGTAAAGCTGAGGCAGCGAGACGATGTTATTCCCGGATTCGACGATATTAATCAGCGAATACTCGATGGCCGCCATGCCCGAACTGACGCTGAGACCCTCAACTCCGCCCTCAAGCGCAGCAACCCGCTTCTCCAGAACCGTGTTCGTCGGATTTCCAATTCGGGTGTAGATGTTTCCTTGAACTTCAAGGTTGAACAGGGCCGCGCCATGCTCCGCGCTATCGAACTCGAAGGCGATGGTCTGATAAATCGGCACCGCGACCGCCTTCGTCGTGGGATCGCCGTCATACCCGACGTGTATGGCGATGGTTTCTCTCTTCATGCCCGATTCATCTCAGCCTCGGCGGCCTTGGTCGTGGTCACTTCGCTGCTGCCATAGCTTCCGGAGACTTCGCCGGCTCGGCTCTCTTAACTAATGACTTGGACAACGCGCGCGTCAGTTTGCGAGCAGCGAAGCCTGCACCAAAGGCAAATCGCATGACCGGACCAAAACTGTTTGCCGCAGCGAGCCCAACAAAATAAATCCCTGGGATGGACGACTCAAAATTCGTGGTGAGCTCAGGCATGCCGCCGATCGTTCGAATGCTGGATCGGATTTCCGAGCTCAAGAACGTCAGGCGTTTCATATCCACCTTGTATCCCGTCGCTGCAATGACGTGTTCGGCCGCCACCTCTCTTTGTGAACCGTCAGTACTGCGAAGCTGCAAGTGAACTTGACCGTTTTTGACCTCGGCACGCTCCAGCGTATATCCAAGCAACGTCTGGACTTTCCCCTCAACCTTGTCCCGGATGAACCATCCACCCGACGGACCCAGGCTTCTACGAACGGCTTCGAGCCGCAAGCTTTCCGGCAAGAAGTAAAACAGGCCCGGCGAATTGGCGAAGAATCGTGACCGCATGCCCGGACCAAGCCCTGACCGCGGATGACGCATTCGCGACCATAACGAACGAGACTTTCCCGTCGGTTTGCTGTGATAGATCAGTTCCGTTCGCCGAGTGACGAGCTGAACCCGGGCCCCGGCCTCTTGCAGAAGGCCTGCCAGGTCAAGCGCTGAACCTCCGCCCCCGATCACAATCACATCGCGACCGCGAAACGCTTCCACATCCTTGTGTCGCGAACTATGCGACAAGAAGGCGGGCGACAGGTGCGAGATGTTCTCCGGAACATACTCAAAGTGAGTGATGCCCACCGCAAGCACTACTTTGCTAACCCTGACAGTCTCTCCGTTATCGAGTCGTAAAACGAACTCATCGCCGTCACGATCAACGCTCACCACCAGACGGTCTTCAAGCTCGGGCACCATGCGGTCGCGAAAAGCCAGGCCATAGGCGTTGAAGGTTTCAAGTCGGACCGGAACACCCGTGTCTGCATACTTGATGCCGCGCTCAGCACAAAACTGGGCGAGCGTGAACTCCTTCTCCGGATCGTAGAGGTTCGAGGCGAAGCCGTCTGACTTGAGCATCATGCCATCCGGCATGTGCGCCAGCCAGCTGTCCATGGGCTTGCCGAAGATTCGAAAACGGATACCTTGACGGCGGAAATAGGCCGCCACTGAGAGGCCATACGGGCCCGCGCCAATAATCGCTACATCAGTCATGAGTGACCCCACCGAGTCGGAAATAGTCTGAATAATTAACTTGAACGGGCCTGGGGGCGGCACGTAACTTCTTGGGGGATTTTCAGCAATATAGCATGTTCCGGGGCGCTCGTATATTGGCTAACAGGCACGAATACCAGAGGTTACTGCAGTAATCGGAAGTAACCTGCGCTCCCTCGAAATGCGACGAAATCCGCTTTATTTTCGCAACAGACACACCCCAGTCCACGGATATTGCGGCGGCCTCTTCTTGGGCTCAGGAAGCAGCCCCAGGAGCTCAGCCGGCGGCCGATTGAACTGCGCCGCGGTTTTTAGTAAGCCCTGCACGTCGGCAGGCCGCCAGCCAAAGGGAATGAAATAGTCCGCCCCTTCGGCGGGCCCGAACTTGAACGCCGCGTTACCTTCGCTCAATTGCTTTCCCGTGGTTCGCTGCATCAATTTGAGTTGCCCGGGTGAGGCCAGGTCGATCACCCAGCTCACAAAATTCGCGCGTGCCGCAAGATCGGTCGCCAGCGACGCTACTTCTTCCGGGGTGAAGTAAATCAGCAAACCTTCGCTCGCAACGACCACTCTCTTGGCCCTCGTTGCGAGATCATCCAATAGCGCGCGCCGCGCCGGGACGTCCGCCAGATCGAGACCCACCCGCTCCAGATGGCACCTGGGTTTGTCCTCAGCGAGGACCTGCTGCTTGTAGGAAACAATCTCCGGAAAATCTACTTCGACCCATTGGAGGCTAGCGGGCAGATCCATGCGATAGGGCCTCGCATCCAAACCGGCTGCGAGGTTAATCACCAGGTCCGCCCCTTGCGCGATCTCCTGCGCAATGAATTTGTCGAACAGATACGTCCGCGCTACCCAAGCCCATTCATGCGTGTTCCCTTCCGAGAGAGTATTGGCCAGATTGAATCCATGCTCGCCGGCCAGCCGTTCAGCATAGGGATCGCGAAACAGGGCATCCGTGCGCGCGGTTTCCCGCGCACGGAAATAGGCAACCCAGCGCGCAGTATCCGACACACTGCGAACCAGCGGTTTCAGGTCATTCATAATGGGGCTTTGGTTAACTACTACCATTCAACCGATAGAGGATTTTTGTGCGCGATGCAAGCCCTTAATTGATTTGGGCCGCCACCGCCGCCTTGGATTTGTCTTCAAATGAAAAAACGAGCTGGTTGTCTTTCTCGCTGGCGTAGGCAATGCGCGCACGTTCTTTGCCCTTTCCTTCAATTTGCCAGGTGCCATCCACTTCAACCAACCTCATTTGAGAACGCTGTCTCCACCATGCGGCAGCCTCATGAGGTAGTGGTATCCAGACGTTCTGTTCCGCCCTCAGTTTGGACAGGTAACCGAGCAGCGCTTTGTAGGTGTTCTGCTCCGGTTCATCCGTGATGTAGTCGGGATGCACAATGAAATGAATTAACCCGTGTTTTTCCATCACCAGCTCGCTCTGCCGCATCCACAAATCGATAGAACGGTCGTTGAGAATGTGAAACAGCGAATAGTCCTGAGTCATGGTCACGGGCAACTCGACCAGATTTCCTACAAAGTACGGCATCACAGTGCAACAACCACCGCGTTGCGGATCCAGATGTGCCACGTTGGGTACCGACATGTCGTACGAGAATTGCAGCGCGTCATACCATTCTTGACGCCGGTAGAGCACGGCCGACCGGAACCCCGCCGCCTTAAAGTCTCTGCCATACGCATTGATCTTCTCCGCTCGCGTCAGGAATTCCTCCCGGTCACGATACAGGTGGCCATCATGATTGAGGTCCTGTACGTTTACCTCAAAGCCTCTTTTACGAATGGACTGCAGGTAAGAGTCTGGCACTTCGTAGCGCCGCTCTGGCACAACTTGAAATGAAGCGTGAATTCCAAAAGCGTCATTTATGTCCATCAGGGTCGGACAGAAGTCTCTTCCAGCCTCAGTCTCGACATCGTGTGTCATCAGAGCACAACTCGAGGCACCCTCCGGCCAGAACCAAATAAATGGCATCTGTTCCAGGCCATGCGCTCGAAGGGACATCAGCAGAAGCTTTTCCAGAGTTTCATCTACGGTGCGGTCGACCGGCCAATTCGGGAACCGCAAATGATGCCATCCGTTCAGACGGAATTTCTGGAGATGCCTTCGAACCTTCACCGGCAACGCCGGGCGAATCAGGTAATAGGCCCTTCCAACAAGCGATTTCGACGGGTGACCGTTACTCGATGAATTTGCATAACGCTCGTAACGGAGGTTGTCCAGGACTGAAGACGCATCGAATGGCAAGCGTATCGTGCGATGCTCGATGCGAGTCTCCGGCAGAACATCTCGCAGGTGATGGTCCGGCGACCCCGCGGGAGCGCTGCCGTAGGTTCTACCGTAAAGAATAATGTTACCGAATTTGAAGTAACCGGACTCTTTAGAGACCGCGCCATTGGAGGCAAATGAACTGTACTGCTCAGGACATCGATAGTACTCGCAAAAAGATCTGTCCATAGTCGAGTGGGCTCCGAACGTGATGACTGGGCGACGACTAGAGGGGAGATTCCGGTTGAGAACCGGATCAGGACCGCGCCAATGTTTCTTGCTCCTCAGATGCATACCAATCTGAGAACTGCGGGAGTCAGTCGGTGTTCGAACTCAACAGCGGAGAGATTCGTGGAGAACGGGAAGAGATGTACTGCCGGCATAAGCCGGAACTTCGTTCCAAAGAACATGGCCGGCGGACTGATTATCGGAATGGTAGAACGCAAACGGTGCGAGAACAGCCTGTGGAACGGCGAGAAGCGTGGCTTGTGAGTGGACCACGACCGGTGCTGTATCTCGCTGAAAGGCAGTGTCCAGAAGGTCCACCTGAGGCAGAACCAGTATCAGGAAGAATAATGGTCAGCACCCCAAGCAGTACCGTCACTGAGCCGGATTTTATCGTCCACTTCCCCACAGGCATCACAGTATCGTCTGAATTACCGGACTTTCAATTGCCCAAAAGTGCTACCGCTAAAATAAAAAAAGTCTACCGAAGGGATAAACATTTAGGCGATGATTTCCAACTCATACCATTGATAAAGATAGACTTACAAATTACGGCAGGGCCTGGTCCCTAAGCCCCCGCGGCGGAGCAGATTCGAGAATAGAAACCGCCCACCTCTTGCGCGACCTTGCCGATGTCCAGCTCTGAACTGGCTTTGGCTCTCAGTTTCTTGCCTAACTCGTCTCCGGCTTTGGGATCCGAGTCCATTCGGCAAATCGCCTCGGCGATGGAGAGACCGGATCCCTCGACATAAATTCCCAATTCTCCCAAATACTCAGGAATATCTACGGCGCGGGTGGCGATGACCGGTACGCCGTTTGCCATCGCACAACTGAGCGGGTGTCTCGCCGACCCTCCCGTATAGGGCACGATACAAGCCTTGCTGGATTGATAGGCCCGAGCCAATTCCCCGCCGGAGAAAAATTCCTCCCACTCGATCATGTCAGCAACGCCCCGAGCAACTGCAAGCTGCTTGGCCTCTTCAAGCCCGTTGCAACCTCTTCCAACGTAGATCAACAGGCGTATCGCGAGTTTCCGGGACTTAAGGATCTCTAAGGCCTCCAATAATTCCTGGTAGCCTTTTCCTTTGGTGATGTGATGACCGCCAAAAAAGATATATCGAGATCGACTCTGCTCGAGAAGTTGCGGGATCCGAACACCGTACTTGATAACCGAAATCTTGCTGCTTTCAACACCCAAATCCGCGATCCTCGACTTCATGTCTAGGCTGTACGCGAAAATCGCAGCACATTTTCGGTAAAGCTTGTTAAAGCTCCGGTGTTTTTGTTGAAAAGGGTCGATCTCGTGTACTGTGACAACAATCTTCTTCCCGGTGATTCCCGCTATCGCCAGAATGACGAAGAGTGGAACACAGCCGAAAGCTTCCAGCACTTGATCGTAATGAATTACATCCGCTTTGCGCCCGCGCCGGTAATATAAAAAACCTCGTGCGACAGCCAGCCAGAGGTCCAACCGCAAGAGTCTGACCGCATAATACTTGAGGAGTCCGTGTTTCCTGCCTGGAGTTCGTGGCGCGTGTGGAATCGCTACCTGGCGGCAATCGATATTAATCAACTCGTCGGCCGCAATTGAAAAGCGCTGCGCCGAAGAAAAGCACCGGCAGTTCGACGTCACCACCTCCACGTGCACACCGTGGTCGCGCAGCGAACTGACTAAATTCGAGCAGTTGTGCGAGTACATGTCGTACTTGTACCAGCACCCTATGTAGGCGATCTTTGACGGACTAGCTGAAACCGTACCGTCGGAAGGCATGGTAATGGGCCGCCTCTATGAATTTTTGGGGGATTGTAGTCCGATCATTTCACCAAGGCGAACATGTAGTCTGTGACCCACGGCACACTCGCGTGTGCCAATACACCCGGAGCGCCTCGCTCAGGTTTTCTGCATCTCCGGCGCCTCTTTCGGGTCTCGTGAATCACCCTGGCAAATTCACCCCGGAATGGCTCGGATTAGGCGATTTCAGCACTATTTTCTTCATCACCAGGTAAGGGAGCATCACCCACTCTCCGATAAACGGAAGCGGATCTTCCCAGTCAAAAACCGATTCCGTGCCAGTCCTTCGCAGTGATTGAAGATATTTTCGGACACTCAGCCGGCCGTGGAACAGGTAAGAAGCGGCCGTAGGCACATCCGTGATCAAGCGTAACCACC
Source organism: uncultured Acidobacteriaceae bacterium (assembly GCA_963708575.1). GTDB lineage: Bacteria > Acidobacteriota > Terriglobia > Terriglobales > Acidobacteriaceae > DASVWZ01. The sequence goes on along the minus strand of CAVPTB010000007.1, from coordinate 1,015,589 downwards.
CAACGTCAGCCGGACTTCTGCGCCTCTCCACTTCTTTCCCCATTTGGTCCGCATAAAGCAAGTAAGCAAAATCCACGCCTGTGGCCTCTCCCAGACTGTGGAATCCCCACGCCCGGGCATTCACATCCAGCAACTTGAACTTTCCGTCTCTGGGATCTTGTTTGAATTCGACTTCGACCAGTCCGTAGAAGTTAATGGCACGAAGAAATCGTTTCGACAGCTCCTCGACTTCCTGCAGTTCCGTGGTCTCTACATAGGTTGCTGCGCGGCCAAACTCGTAGGGGTGCTGCCGCATGCGTCGCGCGACCAGAGAACTGTGCGCCTCTCCATCGCGAAAAAAAGCGCAGTAAGAATACTGACGCTGTCCATCGCCCGGAATGATTTCCTGTAGCAGGATCTCGTCCAGGCTGATTTGCTTGGCCGCCTTACGAAACAAGTCTCGAAGTTGCTCAGGCGTGTCTACTCGCCACGCTTTCGATCCGGTTGCATAGAAGAAATTCTCTTTCACCGCGGGCTTTATCGCGAGCGGCAGCCGATTATACAGTTCGACAAGGTCTTCCTCACAGCGCGGATTCCAGGTGCGCGGTGCGGGAATCCCAAGTTTTTCCGCAAGATCGTAGGTATTTTTCTTGTCCCACGCCCAACGAACCGTCTCCCATTCCGGGGTGGTAACCCTGAAGAACTCCGCGAGCCTGGCGCGATGCCGTGAGAAAGCAGCGACCGTCTCGTCTCGCGTGGGATAAAGGACCCAACCCCTCAGTCCATATTGACGACCAACCTCCAGAACACTATCGACCGTCGCTTTTTCATCCCGTAGATCCTTCACTCGCACTACGTGGGTTGCATACTTGGAGAACTGTGAAGCCGAGAAACCGTCGTCAATCACACATACCGGAATTCCCCTGCGCCCCAGACTTCTGGCGATGCCCAACCCAGGGTGCTCCCCACCAATGACAACGGCCCCGACCTGTTCTTGTTTCATTGAATTGCTCCTCAAGCGTTCCAACGCCTTCTCTATATGTGCGACGCCAACTCCCGAGAAGCAAATTCAGTTCCAGCAACAAAATAAAGCAGCGGTCCGAAGCTACGTGCCGCAGTGGCTCCAATGAAGCGAAGGCCGGGGACCGAACTGCGAAAACCACTAGAAAGCTTAGGATAACCCTCGAAGACCTTCACGTCTTTTGTAAGATCCTCGGGTAAAAACGGATATTGCGTGATATCCACTCGGTATCCCGTTCCGAGCACGACTCGATCCACCCGGCGCTCGCTCCCGTCATCCAGCTTGAGTGCGATTTCATCGCCGGCTGTCCAAGCCTGTGCCACCGAGCGGCCGTTCACGATCTTGACGTTTTTCAGACGCTCCGGAAGCCACCGGGCACCTGCCGGGCGCACTGCACGAGTACGAATTCTATCTCGAAGCGGCAGCGGAACAAACGACATGAGCTTGGGATAGGCGACCAGCCGGCTGATTCCAGCCGGACCCACGTCATGGCTCGAGTAAAGCATCGCAGAGATCGGGCCTAGGTGATGCAACCAACCGTGCATTCCCACCCAGCGCAAACCTGGTTCGCGGACAATAACCTCAACCTTGGCGTTTGCTTCGTGTAGAAGAGCGGCCGACTCCAATGCGCTCTGACCACCGCCGATTACAGCAATTCTCTGTCCTGAGTACTTCTTTACCGCGCGACCCTCGTAGCAATGCGAAACCTGTTCCGCTGGCAGCCGGTTGAAAACCGCCGGCCTCTTTTGGAACGGCCCGATCCCTGCGGCCACCACCACAGATCGCGTTCGAATCTCTTTCCCGTCCTGCAAAGTCAGACGGAAACCTTGCCCGTCTCGGCTTACACGCGCAACATTCTGAGTGTCCAGATCGGAACCGAGCTGCTGGCGAAACCAACGGCCATACTCGACAAAGGTATCCAGCGGAAGCGGCGCGCACGGCTTCGTCTTCGACGCGGCTTCGTAGGCCTCCAGTGTGAAAGCGCTCTGCGGATCAGAAAGATTCGATGCCACTCGGGGCGACCGCAGCAACATGCCTTCCGGCATCTTGCTCGCCCAGAACTCCATGGGCTCGCCGAACACCCGGACACTCATCCCTTTGGCCTTCAGATGAGCGCCTGCCGATAGCCCATATGGACCGGCGCCAATCACCACGACGTCGTTATCGGACAAACCGACACCTCGCACAACAGCAGCTGAGTGTTTAGAAACTTCAAGTGTCGTACCAGAGCTCACAGTATCCTCCATTTGAAGATGGAAATTTGAATCAGACTGATTGCGGAATTGAAACCTGCGACAGCGCCCCACCACGCTGCCAGCAAACATGGGTGCCCTTCACTGAGCCGCCGCAAAATGCACAACGAACTTTCAAACGGTGTTCAGATCACACAGGCAGATGTGATAGAAGTCACAGACCCCATGTTCACAGAAATGGATATTAGCTGGGAGGACGACCTCATGTTCAGCCTCCTCCACTTCATGTATCTGCTCGCGATTTTCTATCTCGCGCTCGTCATCTATATTCTGCGATTTGCCTTTCGGCCAAGTTGCCGAACTTGCCTGAACCGGCAATCCTGTCCCAACCGCTTACGCGGCGCCGATCGTTTCCGTCTGTTGCCTGTTTGCATTAGGCAGGGCAAACCCAGAATTAATCTCGCGCACTTCTCATGTCAGAGAATGGGATCAGAGACCGACGCTTGCTTGAAGAATGAAACGTCTTAGATTCAGGTTCAAGTCTGAAGACCGGCGATAATATCGCCAATCCGCTCCGCGGCATGGCCATCCCATAACGCCGGAACAGCAGACTTTTTCCGTTTGCCGTTGAGAATCCCTTCGACCTCGCCGAACAATTTTTTCCTGCTATTTCCTACCAGAGTGTTTGTCCCCACGGTCACAGTGATGGGTCGCTCGGTGCTGTCCCGCATCGTGAGGCAAGGCACTCCCAGGTAGGTTGTTTCCTCTTGTATCCCGCCCGAATCCGTGATGACCATGGCAGCTCGGCTTTGCAAAGCGAGAAACTCAATGTAGGGAGCCGGCTCCGTCAGGTGCAAGTCATCAACCCTCAAACCGAACTCTGAAATTCGCTGGCGGGTTCGTGGATGCATTGGGAACACCACCGCGATCCGGTGACTTAATTCGAGCAGAGTTTCCAGAATGCTTTTCAGAGTTTCGCCGTCATCCACGTTCGACGGGCGGTGGAGTGTCACCAGCGCGTAGCGTTCGGGATATCCGTTTTGCGGGCATTTTGCCGCCGCTGGCAACAAGCGGACCAGCGTGTCGATCATGACGTTCCCGACTCGATGCACCTTTTTCTCATCGACGCCCTCTCGCCTGAGGTTTTCGTCGCCGTCTTCGGAGGGCGTAAACAGCAGGTCTGAGAGTCGATCGGTGACGATGCGATTGATTTCCTCCGGCATTCTTCGATCGAACGACCGAAGTCCCGCTTCGACATGCGCTACCGGGATCGACAGCTTGGCGCAAACCAAGGCGGCGGAGACCGTGGAATTCACATCTCCATAAACCAGCACCAGATCCGGCCGGTAATCCTCAACCACTTTTTCAAAACGGATCATCGTCTCGGCAGTCTGTTGGGCGTGGCTACCCGAGCCCACGCCAAGATTCACATCTGGATCCGGAATCTCTAACTGCGCAAAAAACACGTCAGACATCTTCTTGTCATAGTGCTGGCCTGTATGGACCAAGACTTGGGGAATGTTTCGGTCTCGCAACGCCCGAATAACTGGGGCCGCCTTCATAAAGTTAGGTCTGGCGCCGACGACGTGAAGAGTACGCATGTTTGCCAATTATGGTCCGACCCATAAAACGAAAATCTTGTCTAAAGGTACGAATAAAGTCGATCGCCGATCCAGGAGATCGTCGCCAGCGGCAACCGGCGCCAGATTACCTTGCCTAATAACTCTGAGTACCCTGCCGATTCCGCGGGAGCGCTCGCCAGACCGGAGCGTCCCGGGTAATAATACCTGTACAAACGCACCGGCTCAGCTCCCCATTTACTCTTGAACTTTGCCAGATCGTGATGTCCCTCCGGCACTTCACCAAAATCGAAATACTTGAATCCCGCCTTACAAGCGTCGTTGATCGCCTGCCATTGAATAACGTCATTGGGCCGCAAAGACAAGTCGCTAAGACGGGAACCATTGAATGCATAGGAAACAGTATGGCCGAATGAAAGGAATATAGAACCCGCGATGATTCTCCGCCGCCCGTTGATGTGTTGTTCGGCGAGGAGCAGGCGCATCATTCCTCGAGGCTTCAACAACTCCCAAAGCGAGTAAAAGAAACGATAAGGTCGAGGTAGGACCGCCGTGTTACGCATTGTCTCCAGATAGAGCCTGTACCATGCGGCGAGATCAAGCTCGCTTTCTGCCGGGCGGGCGTGCACCCCTAACCTTGTAGCCTTGTTGATCGCCCATTTGATACTGGCGCGACTATGGCTGTGCTTGACGCGGAAAGGCTGACCCGAATCAGCCGGCAATTGCAAAAGATAGGAGAGCCGCCAAGGAGCGCCAACCACCCCATCAATGAGCCCGTCGAGGTCGTTTCTTTGCGTCTTAACCTGAAGTTGAACTCCAGGATTTTTGGCGACTTGTTGCACGGCCTCGCGAAGCACGGCAACCGTCGCGCGCGGATCGACCGAAAGCGGACCGGCAATGGGTGTACGCGGCAGAGACGAAAGACGGCGTCCCGTCACGGCGCTACGGACGCCGAAGGGAAGGCCTCTCGTTTGCAGCATCGGGAGGATCGCTTGCACCCGTCCCTCCGCATCTTCACAAATGTAATAAACGCCTTTTTGGCCGTACTCTCGCTCTAAAACCTCCAACCACGCGGGGTGGTGATAGATCGATCCGTTCGGATGAGCAGCTACGAAAGACTCCCAGCGCGGGTCTTGTCGGGGATTCGCTTCCGCGACCCTTAATTCCTGGGAAATTGATTCAACTGAAATCATAAATAGAAAGAACTATGCCAGCTTCTGGTCGTTCCTTGTGAAGCTTATTCCTGGAATTTCTTACTCATTTTGCCCGGCCCACTATTAGCACAAGCTCCAACCAACCTGCCCCCGACGCTAACTCTATTTCGATCCAACACTTGCTAATCCGCTGCGAATCTCTGGTTCGTGCGGCACAACAATCACGTCCGACATGCTGATGCTTCTTACCGGACGCAGCCCTTTCATCCGAGCGCTGACCCGACTGGTGACTCCCCCCGCAACCATAAAAATGCCGGATGCGAGGAGCCCAAGTGCCTTTTTATAGCAACCCGCCCGAATCCCTCGCTTTATCCAAAAAAAGACTAGTCCTCCGAGGAAGGCCCGTCTTTCGAACTGATGTTCCGCGCCGCCCGGATACTCGCCAGATCTTTCCTTTCGCATCAACCGATGCAGCATGGCGATGAACGGAGGAACCGAATGGATACTGTTGGACGCATGAACGCGGTAAAAAACCGTCGAAGGCGAACAAACCAGGACCACCGGAGACGCTCCCCTCAACTTAAGCGCGAGATCAACTGAATCCAAGTGAAAAATGCCCGGGGTCCAGCCCCCCACATCCTCGAAGGCCCGGCGCTCTAGAATCCACGTGCTCGCGCTCATCCCGTAGGGGCGGTCCTTGGATAGAAAGCCTTCGTATTCGACTACCTCAACCTTGTCCGGAGTCTGCGCATCTTCCTTGACCGGTACTTCACCTCGAAACCACAGCGCTCGAGCCGCGATAATCTTCGGATTCCGGTCGACGACGATCCTCTCGTACACATCTAAAGCCCATCGCCGTAAGACATCATCTCCATCAAGAAAAACCAGGTATTGACCTTTCGCCAGTCGTGCTCCCTCATTGCGTGCTTCGATCGCGCCCCGATTGCTGGAAAACTTGATCAGTCGAATCGATGTCCCATATTGCTGTAACAGGTCAATCGAACCGTCGCTCGAGGCATCGTCAACCACGATGATTTCCTTCAACGGATGCGGCTGCAACAAAGCAGAGTCGACCGCGGCACGAATGAAGTCGCGCTGATTGTGGCACGTAATGACTACGCTAAAACGAATCGAAGACATGAAGAAAACTTCAACCGGTCACCGGTCTGAAGATCGGAAACCGAGGTTCGGTGTGTTACTTCCCCGCCGTTTGGGATCTTTCAACCCCGGCGGCGCAATCGACTTCGCTAACCGGAATCACAACCGGGATAGGTGGGTTTGGACCGGGCGATGGCGTCACCGTCAGGTCGGCATCCGACCCCTTATGCGCTGCCGCCGCATTGCCAAAGTGTTCCGTGGAAAGCGAATCGACCAAATTGATATATTCCTGTTTCTTCTGGTCCCAATTATTACGCAATGCGTAATCGTATCCGCGCGTGATGAGTTCCGTTCGGAGTTCGCTATTGGTGACCACATCCAGCATGGCTTGCGCCATCGCTACGCTATTTCCCGACTCAAAGAAGTGAACGATGCCCTCCTCGAAATAGAAGGCGTCAATTTTCGTCCGGGAAGCGACCACAGGGACACCTTGAGACATAAACTCCATGATCTTCGTACTGTAGGCTTCGTTTCCAAACGAATCAGCGCGTTTCGGAACGACGCCCAGATCCGCATTGGCGATAACTTCAGGAATTTCATCAAGCGAGACACCCTCAAATACCTTGACTGTATCCCCGAGGCCAAGCTTTTCCGCTAGGTCCGTCAACTCAGCCCGCTTATCCCCGCCCCCACCGCCGTACACATGGAACTCGGCATTCGGCACCACTCGCTTGAAGTGAACAAAAGCTTCAATCGCAATGTCGAGCCCCTGATGCCACTGCAGGCTGCCAGGGAATAAAACAATGAATTTCCCATCATTCCGGGTTCGCTCGCGCCGGTAAAACACGGCCGGATCGACATGATTAAGAAATACAGAGCATTGCCCTTTCGGAACCGAGCGCGCTACCAAGGTGTCGCGCCAAAGGTGGTTGGACACGATAACGTGATCCACAAAGGACGCAGACATCTTCTCCATGATCTTCAACACGCTGACGTAGGTCCTCGTCAGTTTCGTTTTGAACTTGTTCGCAAACAGCTCCGGCACAATGTCGTGAACGTCGAGGATGAGTTTGGCGCCAGTTAATTTCGGATACCAGGCGGCAAAAACCAGGAAGTCAGGCATGTTGTGGACGTGGATCACGTCGTAGCGATTCCGCTCATGCAACTTGCAGATAAAAGCTGAAGATTTCCACAGAAAACGGACTAATCGCGTCGCGTAATTCCATTCGTGCCGTTCATTGAAATCCCGGTGCTGAATACGATAGACCGTGACGCCACTGATTTCCTCCACCGGCTCCCGGAACTGTGCGCCGCTGAGGGCGATCACATCAACTTGATCGCCGCGTTTCGCCAGGCTTTCCGCATAACGCCGCACCCGGTTGTCCGACTCATAGGCCGTGTATGCCAACATGCATATCTTTTTCCGGGTGTTCCGGGCAGCCGTTGGCAAACTCTTCCGGTAAAACTGCGCTACTTCGCGCGGCTGGGCAGCCCAATACGATCCCTGGTATTTCTCGCGGATATACTCCAGGCATTCTTCGTAGTGCACAACCGGATATTCATCCCGTTCCGGGTCCCCCTGAAAACACATGTAGTCCGGATGAGTATTTAACAGAACCATCCCGCCGTGCTCGGCCACCCAATCAATCTTGCGCTTCCAGATATCTATATTTTTTTCCCGCAAAACTACGAAGAGATTGAAGTCCTGAATCAGGGTGTAAGGAAGTTCGACATACCCACCGCCGTTTCCGTCCGGAACCCAGAAGGGAAAAATCGTGCCCACTCCGTCTGGCTCGGGCTCGAAAGGGTCGGTATCGAAAGTTGAACTGTCGTAGTCGATGTTCAAAGCATGCAGCCAAGCAAGCTTATGCTGCATTAGCGGAGAACGAAACCCAGACGCGTTCCAGCGTTCCAGGTACTCATTAATCCGAGTTGCCTTGGCCGCGAAGTTAGCGGTCGAACTATAGAGTCGTCCGTCGTGCTCTAATCCGTGTACGCCGAGTTCGAATCCTGCCTTCTCGAGCATGGTGCGGACCGGGTCCGCGAGCCGATACTCCCCCTCGGGCACGAAGTTGAAACACGATCGGAATCCGTGTTTCATTTCGAGGTTCATTAATTGCTCAGCCCGCTCGACTCCCTTTGTTCCCTCGACGTCGTGAGTCAGCACCACCGCAAAGCGTTTTCCGTCCGGCCAGCCTGGCCAACCCGGAGGCGTAAAGCCGGCTTTTTGGTCAATCGGCCACACCCCCGCAAACGCATCCCTCCGCCGCTTGGCTCGCCAGCGTCGTAGACCGATGCGAACCTGCCACGGCATCATGGGTTTTAACAGGTAATACAGTTTGCTCAGAGGCATAAATTAGAAGTCCAGAAACGGCTCACCCTTCTTTCGAAGGCTGTTACAACGAGGCGATGCTTGCGATTGCACTATCCGATGTGCGGGTACAGAAACTTCCCCACCCCTTCAAGGATAGGTGTTGGAGTCGCGGAGACGATTCGCTTCACCATATCGCCCTTCAGCCAACTCGGAAGACCACTGGATCTCCGTGGATACGTCCAATAACTGATCGGCGTTTTCACCGCTCCCCAGTGCTCTTTGAAAGTGATTAGACCGGCGTTGTCGATATCGGACCGCCCCATATCCAGCTCGTCGAACCCGCGCGCTTTCGCGTCTTGGATGGTCTTCCAAAACAGAAGTGGCGTGCCCCCCAGATTGTTGAATGCAGCGTCACTGCAACCATACTTATAGACCATGGAACGTTTGTGATCGAGTGTCAGAATGCTGGCCGTGGGAATCGCATCTTTGTAAGCGACCCGAATTTTCAACGCATCGCCGAACGAGGCGATTAAAGCTCGAAACCAGGATATCGGCTGAGGAGGCAAATACTGCCGTCGCCGGGTCATCACAAAAAGCTTGTAGAACTCCGCAAGCAGTTGCTCCGACCTTCCTTCTTCATAAGTCAGTTTTTCGCGCTCCGCCCGCCGGATTTTCCGCTGCACGCAATCTTTGTGAAACTTGCGGAACAAGGTCTCGATATCAGAGCGCAAATCCAACTGATGGAAGACATACTTGGCGCTTTCGCCGAACTCTGTCTTATCGACGGGAGCCAAATAGCGGGGCCTGATTTCTACGTACTTGGATTTTCTCTGATCCACATGTTGATTAGCGGCTGAAAGGACTTCGTAGAGTACCTGGGAATTCTCCACCAACGGTTCGCAGTGGTCGGAAAATGGCAGCGATACCAGACGATTGCCGGTCAGCCAGCTTCTTATTTCGCAAAACACGACTCCGTTCTTTAGAGCGCTTCCCGCCGGACAGGTCGTCAGAACCAGCGGTCTGTATCCGTATACCTTGTTGAGAGCGCTTAACCAACTTCGGCTATGGAAAACCGACGCCAGTGGGCAATTCTCTACCAACTCCGCCCAGCGAGGATCTTGCAGCGGATCGATCTCGTAAAGATCAGACGCCTCCACCAGGTCCAACGGGAGAGAAAGAGTAGCCGATCCAGTCATATTTCTTGATACTGCCATTTCCAACCTGACTAGCTGCGTTCCATAGGCACTGGAGGTACCGGCCAGCTACGCTGTGCTGCAAAACTCCGAGTCCGAATCAAACCCGATCCCCTGCAGCAACAACACTCAGAGCGCTTGAATTCTGAGGTTCCTTCGCAAGGAAAGCTCGCTGCAACAATTCGAGAGAGACCAGTGATAGCACCTCTTTCGAGAAACGTCCCGTCTGCCTCTGTGCCTCAACCAGGCTCTCCACGCCTTTCCGCGTGAAGTAGCCGCGCGCGATGGTTTCCCGATCTAGAAGAACATCTGAAACGTAGTCTTTCAGTTCATGCCGGAGCCATGACCCAAACGGAACCGGAAATCCAACCTTTTTACGCTTAAGAATTTCTTCTGGAACTCGCTTCCGTAAAGCTGTTTTGGCAATGTACTTGGTCGTAAAGCCGCGCACTTTGAAGTTCTCCGGCAGCCGTGCCGCGAACTCAAGAATCTTGTGATCAAGCAGTGGCACTCGCAACTCAACCGAATTCGCCATCGTCATCTTATCTGCCTTCAACAGCAGATCGTCCGGCAGCGCGGTCTTGGTGTCTACGTAGAGCATTCGGTTGACCACGCCTGCCCCGGAAGCAGTTTGAAGATGCCGCTTGACTGACGCCAGCGAAAAATCCTTATCAGCGATTTCTGCATAGTCGCTGGAGTAAAGTTCGTTCGCGCGCGAGTTAAAAAACGTTCCGGGGCCGGATATCCTGCTGTAGTAGTACGATTCGAGCGGCTGATTGATTAAACGCGAATACTTCGCGGCTCGATCGGAGTTGAATGTGGCTTCCGCATTCACCACAGCAGCCGCAAGTAGCCCGTTCATCGGCCTGCATATCTTCTTGATTCTTTCCAGCCAAAGAAAATTTCGATAGTTCGGGTATCCGGCAAAGGCTTCGTCTCCTCCCTCGCCCGAGATGAGAACCTTCACATACTTCTTGGCCAAACGCGAGACATAATAGAGAGCAACGGCAGTAGGTTCGCATACCGGCTCCTCCATGTGCCACGAATACTGTGGGAGGAAGTCCGCGAATTCAGCGGCACTGATGGTCATCTCGTGGTGTTCTGAACCGTAACGCTCCGCCGCCAGTCGAGCATACGGTCTTTCATCGACCACGCCCGGGTCGGAGAAGCCGAGAGTGTAGCTGCTCAACGGGTACTCAGTCTTCTTCCCGGCAAACCCTAACATCGCGGTCGAATCGACACCCCCACTCAATAAGAAGCCAACCGGCACATCGCTGATCATGTGCAGGCGCACACTCTCTTCGAGAAGAGTGAGGAGTTCCTCCTCCGCATGCTTGAAATTCTGCTCCGTCGGTTCAAACCGCAGGTCCCAGAACTGCTTGATCTGAGCCTTTCCGTCTTTCACCAGCATGCTTGTGCCCGGGGCCAGTTTATAAATATTTCGGAAGAGCGTCTCTTCTCCGGGGATGTAATAGAAAGTCAGGAAACGGTCCACCATCTCGGGAACGACTTCCGCCTTGACTTCGCTGTCCGCAAGAATGGCTTTAATCTCGGAGCCGAAGATCAGACTCTTGTCCGACAGATGGTAGTACAGCGGCTTGATCCCCACCCGATCACGGGCCAGGAATAAAGAGCGATTTCGTTCATCCCAGATGGCAAAGGCAAACATGCCCCGCAGCTTCTCTACACAACTTTCGCCATACTCTTCGTAAAGGTGAACGATGACTTCGGTATCGGTACGGGTGCTGAAGACGTGTCCCTTCGATTGCAGTTGCTGGCGAAGTTCTTCAAAGTTGTAAATCTCACCGTTGAAGACGATCCAAATCGTGCGATCTTCGTTGGATATCGGCTGATGCCCCGTGTTCAGATCGATGATCGAAAGCCGTCGGAACCCAAGACCCACCGGCCCGGAGACGTGATAACCCTCATCGTCGGGTCCGCGATGATAAAGCGTGTCCGCCATCTTCTTTAGAAGATTCTGCGAAACGTTACTGTCGCGATCGAAGGCTAATTTACCGCAAATGCCACACACAGTGTCCTCTTTCCCTCTGCCTTGTTATCAGCGAACTTCAGTCCCCAAAGGCCATGGAGTGCAGACCCAATGCCCATTGCAAAATCACTTTCCACTTCCGCATGGCCGCCCGCACCGCACTTTTCTTACCGAGAAGATTTCCCAGCGGATAAGCGGCTGCCAAAATCATCAGGCGCCCCACGGCAGAAACCCCCATGCTCGTCCGGTACAGGAATGCATACAAGCCACCTTTGGTATTCTCGAACAGCTTCTTCATGGCCCGATATTTCATGAGCGTGGCCCAGTAGCTGACTTCCTGCCGCGAACTACTCTTCCCGCCATAATGAACAATCGTCGCATCACCGATGTAGTAGTTTCGGAAGCCGGCTCGTCTGGCCTTGTAGTTGAGATCGATATCCTCGGCGTACATGAAGTAATCTTCGGTGAATAGTCCGATCTTCTCGAAGGCCCCGCGCGGAACCAGCATGCATGCCCCGGAAATAACCTCGACCTCTGCAACCTTCACGTCAGATGCAAACAGTGGCGCAATATCCCAAAGAGAGCATGCCGGCCAGCGCAACTGAAAATACTCCAGGTCGAGAAACTGATTCAGGATCGTGGGGAACTTCTGTATCGACGTCAGCTGCACAGAATTGTCGGCATTGAGTAACCTGCAGCCGACAATCCCTGGGTTCTCCAAGTCCTTCACGCGCTCCAACATCCCATTGATCGCCGGCCCTACCAGCTTCGTATCAGGATTTAGAAACAGAATGTACTCGCCGCTCGACTTGCGAAATCCCACATTGTTCGCCGCCGCGAACCCTACATTCGTCTCGCATTTAATAATCGTAATGTCCGGAAAGCTCACTTTCAGCGCATCCACTCCACCTTGCGGTGAAGCGCTGTCTACTACGATGATCTCGAATGACAGATCCCGTGTGTGTTCGTAGATGCTGGCGATACACTCCCGGAGGTAGTCCACCGAGTTCCAGTTCACGCAGATAATAGAAAGCTTCATTCAGCGAATCTCGGTTTACGACCCTTGCGCCCCATGCCGGAACGACCATTCCCCATCGAGCCGTGAAAAGAACGCTGTCCCGCTCTGTAAGCGCGCAACCAGCTCAGGCTTGTTCGCCTGGATCAGCGTCCAGCTTCCATTGCGAAAAAAGAAGCAGGATTTCGACGTCAGCTCCTGCATAAACTGGGGCTCCATCCGGCCTTGCAGCCCAATCAAACCTCGTTTCGCTGCATCATGAAAAAGGTGGTCCAGAACCGTGCCTACCGCTGCGCTCTCCGCCCCAATCTGAAGGACTTCACCAACGCTGGACGCGAGCGAGTAGATATACCAGCCCACGATTCGCTTCTCCTCGTTGCGGACCAATCCCTTGCGCAGGTCTCCAAACACCTTCCTTTTAGCGATGAAATCAAAGAGCCACTTGAGCGAATCCTGGTCGTACTCTGGAAGGATCCAATTCTTGGCCGGAATCGTTTTCAGGCACTCGTTCAGTGTCGGAATATCAAGTTCCTCATCATCCGGCCATGTTTGTTTTTGCGCGAAGGGGCTCATACGCACATTGGTTGCAAATGCATCTCCGAGGGCCGCGAAAGGAGACGCAATCGAAGCCACGGTTGCGATGGATCGCTGCTTCTTCTTCATTCGCGAGAACGCATTCACTCCATATCGAAACGGCTTCAGCGGCCGCGCCCACAGCAGGCTGTAGATCGGAACCACGGTGAAGCCCAAACTCTTCAATAACGGACGGCTCATTTCATTCGCCGAGTCCGTAATCGACACATCTTGGGTGCCCTTCATGAACCCTTTCACGAGTTGCATAGCAACAATCGAAGCTCGGCTTTGAGGATCCACGACCAGATTGCTGCCGAAAGCCAGCCGGATGGTCTCTCCTTGCACCGACATCCGTCGCGGCAAGGCCCCGAAAAAACCCAGGATCTTCCCCGCGCTATCTTCGAACACTCGCGAGACGATTCCGTCATCCATCCAGGGATTCTTAAGGAACAGCTCGTCCAAGTGAGTCCTCAAGCTCGCAGGCGCAGATCCCTGACGTTCGTGCAGCACCCGCCAAATAAGGTCAGCAACGGTCGGTATATCGGCTTCGACGAAAGGTCTTAGTCCAGGCATATCGTAGTGTGAGAGTCGCTATGAATTCTGATAATCGAGAACTGCTTCAGACCGTTCCACCGCCGTCCACCACCAGAGTCTGCCCGGTGATGAAACTTGCCTGGTCTGACAAGAAAAATAGGATTGATCCAACAACATCCTCGGGAACTCCGAGTCTGCCGAGTGGTGTACGTCGCAGAATCTGCTCGCGATGTTCGCCAGTGATGTTGTGGCTCATCTCCGTGTCGTAGTAGCCGGGGGCGATACAATTCACCCGAATCTTGCGCTCTCCCAGTTCTCTCGCCAATGCACGCGTGAAAGCGTCAAGTCCTCCCTTGGTAAAGGCATAAGCTGCCAAACCACGGAATCCTCGATTCGCACTAATCGATGAGATGTTTAAGATTACGCCGCCATTCTCGAGACGCAACATCCTTCTCACCACCAACCGCGTAAATTGCAGCGTGCCTTCGACATTGACCGCGACCAGTTGGCTGATTTTTCCCTCTGGCATGGTTGCAAGAACTCCGTCTGCGGCAATGGCGGCGCAATTAATCAAGCCGTACGGAACGCCAAATTTCGCTTCTGCACTCTTGAGAAAGGCTGCAACCGAACTCCGATCGGACAAATCTGCCGGCGCAAAAAAGAAATTGGGATCACCAGCAAGCTGCTCAGTGAACTCCGATGGGTTGCGGCTAAACGTGCTCACTCGATAGCCTGCTCCCAGTAAAGCGGCAACAATAGCCTTCCCGAGTCCCCGGCTTCCACCGCTTATCGTGATATGTCGACTGGAAATCGCCGTCGGGTCGCTCATGAGGTTTTCGTTCGGAGTGTCTTCCCCGCGGATGACAGATCAATCCGGTCCACCAATTTAATAATCCGTGGTTGCTGGTGACTCACCAATCGTTCGCGACAGATCTTGATTACCATCTCTTTCAGTTTTTCTCTGTCCTGGTCCGGGCTCGCGACAATTTCGCAGGCCACCAGTTCCCCCGCAATCGACGACTTTTTGCCAAACACCCGCACATCGGACACACCCGGCACAATCCGAATCACGCTTTCCACTTCGACGGGAAACACTTTGCTTCCGCCAACATTAATCATTTCAGTGCGTCGTCCTACAAAACGCACTCGGTCCCCGTCGACTTCCACCATGTCGCCGGAAGCAAACCATTCTGCAGCAGGTTGTACTTGCGTTGAGAGTGGGTCGTACTTTTGCATGGAGTTCACAGACCGAAACTGCAACTCGCCATCCCTTACCCTCAGCTCTGTGCCATCAGGCAGAGGTTTCTCCAGGTAGTTCACTGGGAAGCCCGCTTTTCCATCGCTCACGGAAAAGCACCGCCCCAACTCCGTCGTGGCGTAAATGTGGACTAGCCGTGCATCCGGAAAGCAATTTTTCAGTTTGTCAAGGATCGGCTGATCGATTACCTCTCCACCCAAAGTGATTTGTTTTAGCGGAACTCTCCGGAGCGTCTCGGCATTCGCGAACATCAACAAACGTCGCCAATAAGAAGGAGTGGCGGACACGAACTCCACGGCGGAATCCGTCATGAATTGGACAATCGCGTCCGCGTCCATGTCGGAGGCGGGAATCACCAGAGTTCCCCGATCCGCAAAGCACTGCAACATGACTTGCAAGCCCGCGTAAAGATGAGGACGGTAGGTGAGCAACCATTTGGGCGATGTTCCAGCTCCGCTACGAATCGGTCTGCTGATCGAGTCCCAGGAGTGTCGTGCCGCTTTCGGTATACCTGTGCTCCCAGAGGTAAGAATCGTCAGGCTACTGCCGCCACTCCATTCAGCTTCGTCTTCCAGTTCGGAGACTGAAAAATCGGTAGACCCATTTTCCCCTTTACTGACTAGGCCCCCGAGTCTGAATTGTTGGGCGAGTTCCAAAGCTTTTTCGTCGGATAAGTGCGCATCAAAAAGAAATACATCGCAAGACAGCTTGTCGAGGGCTGCTAAGACAGAATAACTGGCCGCCGACGGATAAAAAGACAATCCCACCCGCCGCTGCGCCAGCCCCGAATGATTCGAGAAAAAAGATCGAGCCTCATCGCGGAGTTCAGACCAGGTAGTGCTCCTTCCTGGGGTGGCAACCGCGACTTGGCTTCCCGGTAATTCCTGATCGAAAATAAGATTTCCCAGCATTCTTAGCGACTTCAGTCGTACAAAACGGCGAGGTCTGAGAGTGTTTTGATCTGGAAATCCGCTCCACTGGCAAACGGATCTTTCCCGGTTATCTCTTCCATCCGGATCACAGCCTGAGCGAAGTCCAACGACTCCAACCCCAGTTGGTCGAGAATCGTGTCGGGCCCGAGCGCCGGCGCCGCCAGATTTTTAGCCTTGAAGACCTCAGTGAGCACATCCGCGATGTGCTTCTGATTGTCGGTAGCGATCATGCAACCCTCCGTGAGGTTTTCATCTGTACTGAACTCTTTTTTCCAGCTCCCAGTGCTGCTCGAAGCTGTCTTTTCAAGGAATACGCTTTTGGCAACCACCGGTACGCGCCCGCAAGCTTCAGTCGGAACTCAAGAGGCCAATCCGTCGGAGCCGTCCCGACGCGTCCGCTCACGAATTCCCTGCTTCCCGAAAAAGCGAATACCGGAAGAGCCGTAAACACCCGGTCGTAGCCCGCTTTTCGGCAGGCCTGCAATGTTTCTTCGTTGAACGCCCCGTAAGGAAAGCTGAACAGCCGCACATCCCGGCCCAGCAGTTTCTCCAATTTTACGCGAGAACCCAACAGTTCCTGCGCCCGCTGTTCGTCGCTTGCCGTGGGAAGGTACAAATGATTCATGGTGTGCGAGCCGATGGTCACCAGATCCGCCGGCAATTTGCACATCTGCTCCGCCGACATGACCTGCTCATCTCTGGTATCGTCCCCTCCGCGATGCTCCCACGCCCGTGCCGTTCCCAGAGCTTCGGTGACCACAAACAGCGTGGACGGAATCCCGCGCTTCTTTAGTTCCGGCAGCGCGTTATCCACAATATTCTGGAATCCGTCGTCGAAAGTTACCGCCGCAAATGCCTGCCCGTCGCCCGGCAGCGACTCGATGTCAGCGCTTACCGGCTTGGTTTTTCGCATCAGCAAATCCATCTGCGCAGCGAACTTCGCACGTTCCTTCTCGGTCACAGAGTGATACGCCAGCACTACACAAGTCGAGTCTCGCCGGCCCAATAGGCTCTTCACCCCATCGGCAATTCCCACAAACACACTGATTATCAAATTAACAACTCGTTTAAGCACAACTACCTCCCCAGGTAAGCTCACCCAACCCCTTACTTCCAGATGGTTTCTTTGCCGGTCAATTTCGCAAGTTGTTGACGCTGCAGATAACGTATCAAGTCCGGATCGTCGACCCGCGGCACTTTTTCCAGATACGCCGCCAAGTATCCATAAATCAGGGCTACTGAACCGATCACGAACGGCCGCTGAGGCATGCGCGCAACCGCTTTTGCCAGGACAAATAAAGGATGGTACCCGGATACGTAGTCGGTCTTCCCGTTCTTCGCGATCCCGCCCCACTTGCCGTAGGCCGCCCCAGTCCAGCGATGGTGTTCCATCTGCAGATCGATGAAACTCATCGTGCTCCAACCGAGCATGTTGGCTTTCACTTCGTCCACGGTATCAGAGCCCGGTCCCACCCACAGGCCTCCGATTGCTTCCCAGCACTCGCGGCGGTATATCTTCGCGCCTCCGCGCACATGAAACGTCGGATGCCTCTCCAGCGTCTTCTCACCATTTTCGACATGGTAGAGAAAGCCGCCTCCGATCCCTAGCTTCGGACTCGCCGCAAACTTCTTGAAGGTGCCCTCAAAGTAAGACGGTTCAAACGAAAGATCTCCGTCGAGCTTGCACATGAAATCCCAATCCCGACAATGAAGCGCCTCGAATCCCGAATAGAAAGCTTCAATAATCCCCGCGCCCCATTTGCGATACCCTCGATCCTCGCGATGCACCCCGCGAATCCACGGATACTGCCGGGCATACTCCTCGATAATGTAACCAGTACGATCCTTCGAACCATCGTTGACGATCACGTATTCCACCGGCTGAATCGTCTGCCGGATCACGCTCTCCACCGTCAGTTTGAGATAGCTCTCCTCATCCCGCACCGGAGTGACAACGACGTATTTTGTATCCTTGATTTCCATGTGGTTGAACCTTGATTTTCAAGTAGTTCAAGTCTTGTGAGTCTCTAGATCAGCCGGTCGACCAAAGGGAGCGAAGCTTCGTTTGCTGGCGCCTCAAGCACTTGTTCTCCTTGATCGGCGCCGGACCAGGCGAAATCCACATCTACTCGTGGCTATTAAGTCTTATGAGCTCTAGATCAGCCGGTCGACCAGCGGGAGCGAAGCTTGGTTTGCTGGCGCCTCAAGCCCTTGTTCTCCCTGATCGGCGCCGGACCAGACGAATTCCGCCAGTTCGTCCTCCACAGATGCCGCCGTCACTTTTTTCACCCCGAGTATCGGATCGGCGGTGGCGCAAATGAACGCGATCAGGGCAAACCAGATCACCTTTACCTGATCGAAGTAGTTCACCCCGAAGAAGGCCACCAGGTTTGCGAACATCGCAGCCCCGAGAAACCAGAAGTACCATTCTTTCCTCTTGCCTTGAACCGTTCGCCTGGCCATTCCGATTTTTCGCAGCGTATACGTGATCATCGCGATGAAGAAGACGAATGCCAGCAATCCGCCACCCTCGCCAACACTCACATATTGATTCTGCTGGTCCCACAGATCGTACGCCCAGGTGCCCGCGTCTTTGGTGCCGATCAGCCACCAGTCACTGAAGTGCCGTATGAATTGATCGATCAGTTCCGCCCGGTGGTATCCCGACGATCCTCCCGTCAGGTCAATATGCGCGATGATGAACCAGCACGGCGCCTTCATCACTACCTGCAGCGTCAGCAGCACAGCCACAATTCCCCAGCGGATGGCGCGCATCTTCTTTCTCAGGGGCCAGCAACACATCGCGAACAAACCGGCAACATACGCCAGTAGTGGAGTGCTGGAATTCGAACAGATCGTCATGACCGTGCATCCGACCATTCCGGCCGCCGCCATGGCTTTTGCTCTGCCGTATTTCCACAACAAAAAGAAGAGCGGCAGCAAAGTTGCGCCGAAAGTTCCGGCCGTCAGCGAATGCTGAAACACGCCTTGCGAGCGGATCTTCCCTTCGCGAATCTCCGGGACGAACCTCCCCAGTCCGATTTGGCCGAAAATATTAAATAGGTGCACCTGTTCCCAGACCATACACGCACCCAGGAACAAGGCGAGCGCCGCCAGCCATTTCAGCGTCCGGTAAACGTCCGATTCGTCCCAGATCAACGCCCGTAGAAGAAAATATCCGCCCAGCATGTCGACCAGGAACCCGAACTGATTCACCAGGGCCCCCGGGTCCATGTACTGCAGCGAGGTGCCGATCGCCTGGCACACCACGGATATCAGAAGGGCCTTGTCGATGGTAGTGAATCCACCTGCCAGGAATGCTTTCTTCGAGGTGAACTTGGTAATCGTGAACCGCAGAATGCCCACCAGTTCCACAATCCGCAATACCAACCAGTGCACGCCGCCCGCATAAACTGACTGGCCAACCGGAACCAGAAATGCCATCAACAGCATCGGCACGATCACATATCTTCGCGGCAACACCGCGACCAGAACCAGTGAAATGATGAGCCCCACCAGCACGATGGGGCTCAACATGGTTTCCGTCGCGCCGCCGCCGAAATAATGACTCTGTGCTGGACCCTCTGGCATCAGATCGCTTTCTTAAACACGGCGTGAATCGTCTCGCCGTCACCCGCCATACCGGCCATCGCCTCCAACACCGGCAGCGCCGTCATGCGAAATGCTTTCCTCACCACTCGAAACGGCAAGCTGGGCGCGCCTGGCATTCGCCATCGGCGTCCGTACAATTCCCACCTTGCTCAGGCTCTCATCGATGATGTAGCGGCAACTCGATTCGATGAACACTTCCCGGTCCGTCGTGACCGATACCGTTTCCAACCCGACCGCCTTTGCCACATTGCTCAACGAAACCGGCGAAAAGTGATAAAGATGCCGCGGCAATTCCAGCGCGTACCAGTACGATCCGAAAATCCGCCGCCCTGCCGAGTCAATATTCGGCATGTAGGTCACAAACACTCCGCCGGGACGAAGCCACTGTGACACCCGCTGCATAACCTCGCGCGGATGGTACATGTGCTCGAACACGTGGAAACAGGTGATCGCGTCGAAACTCCCGGGAGCAAACGGAGCGTCGAGCACGTCGCCAACAAACACCTCAGCCCCGGTTCGCTTTCGCGCCCTTTCCGCGACTTCGCTCGAAATCTCGATTCCGTGCAGCTTCCAGTCTCCCTTGAGCGACGACAGAAATCCGCCTGAACTGCATCCCATATCGAGAATGGAGCCCCCGGATTTGTACTTCAGCAGAGTATTTCGCGGCCCGCGCCAGTAAGCCTCGATGGCCTCTTCACCCGACAAGGCAATCATGGCGTCATAGTTCGAGCCATAGTGCTGGGCCATTTCCTCCGGAGTCGGCGGATTCTTCAGCCACACCACCGAGCAAGCATGGCAGCGCATCAATTCATAGACCACCTGCCGCCCGTGATATCGATCCGGAGCCGTGAGAAAACTACAGACATCGCCGGCTCCGCAGATCGGACACACCTGTTCTGCGCTGCGAACCGTTCCGGAAGTTACCTGATCAATAAGTTGCGTTGACATGGAATTTATCGTTGCTCTCGTCGCTGACTCGAACCCACTTCCCGCTACTCTCATCAAAGCGTCGGACCAGCTTGGCTGGATTTCCGGCGATTACACTGAACGGCGGAAAACTCTTCGTCACCACGCTATTTGCCCCCACCACGCTATTCCGCCCGATCACTACTTCGCCCCTGCCGCAGGAGATCACGCTTCCATGACCCAGCCAGCAATTCTCTTCGATCACGATTCTCCCACCTTCGCTGCAACCTTGGGAGTGAATCGGGAGATTGGGATTCGAATATTCGTGATTGTGGTCCATGATCAGAACCGACGGTGCCAACAATACGTCTTTGCCAAGCTCAATGTAATTTTTCGCCGAAATCGTCGACCGCCTCCCGATCTTGCAACCCGCTCCGAGCACGATCTTTGCCCCTTCGGTCGCCGATTCGAGAACGATATTCAACCACGCATCGCTTCCGACAAAGATGTTGTCGCCCAACGAAATGTGCTGTGACGCTGCCCTCGTAAACCTCGCACGAATGATGAATCGATACACCTTGTCCAAACTGAACGAACGGATAGCTTGCCCGTAGCCAACTGGTGTGCAGTTTGGTGATCGCACGTCTCATCGCCGCGAGCGGGCCCTCGCTCGGCAGCTTCTCAAGATGTGGTTGAGTCGTCACAAATATTGGCACAGTCCAGGAGATTCGCTAACTGCTTCGTTGTGGCAGAAAGGATCCAAACAACGCCTTACCTTCTGCCGCGGTCACCGCACCAGTCCTCAGAAGCAACGGCCAGGATACAAGTACGCAAGCTACGAGAATCTCCACAAGTTTTAACGTCGCAGACAAGCGTCCACTCGCGTCGACAGGTAGCGGTATATAGGACGCCAAGGCACCCGACACCGAGAATCAAACCTGCAGCAATCGTCAATCTCACTGTATCTGGTACCAGGGACTGGGCGCGGAATAGGTGGAAGGTTCGTGTAAGAGCAAACAGCATGAACAGCATGCCCGCCAATTCCGCCACCGCCATGCCCGCCAAGAACTCCATAAAATCCGAAGCTGCCGCGCAAAGAAAGCTACTACAAGAATGATAAGAATTCTTAAGACCTGGCGAACGTTATCCAGAAGCGCTTTCCCTGAGACCCGGTACAGTACCAGTGCGAGTAGCGAAAACGATGCGAATGCTGCACGCGCGCACACCAACCAGAACGCGGCTCGAAACGATGGATCCATTTGTCCAGTCCACGCATACGCTACGGTCGTGCCGAATACTGACATAAAGCCCAACGGGAAAAGGGACAGCACAAGTGTGACCTTGAATGCTTTCGTCACCAATGCCTGCATCCGTTCCGCTGAGCCGGAAGCAAATACCAGGGTTCCCCCCGAAAGGATCGGCGGTAAAAAGGCTTCCAAAAGCATCCCGGCAGACGTAACCACCCGTGTAACGACCGCGTAGACACCAGCCGAGTTAGCTCCAAATGTTCTTAGAATCGCAAACGGCAGCAGCGATGCGTAAAGAACTTCGAGAAGATTAACGAGTTGATAGCTACCCGCGAATCTAAAAAGCTCATACAGAACGCCGTTGCTCCAAAACTGTGGTGCCACTCGGATCTCAGGCACGATGCGCCGCGAGGCCAGAAAGCAACAGGAGATATAGACGAGCTCAGACACACCCATTACCCCAGCCATCGCGAACAAACCGTATCCGTAGTGCAAGAGAACCAGAATTGCAATGGCTTCCAAGACGGTTGTTACGGTTCCAAATTTCCGTACCAGGTCAATCCGATGCCCACCCATCACGATGGATTCGAATGCGGCGCCCACATTCGCCATCACCATGATGACCGCCAACAACGATATCGCCCCAGCCGCCGAGGTCAAAAACTCAGACGGCACGCCGGCCAAAGTCGCTATGCGACGAGAGTAGAACGAAACCGGAACCAACACTGCCAACGATAGCCCCAGCATCACTGCACAGCCAGTGCTGAGCAGGCGGTTAGCCTTTTCGTAGTCGCCCGTCCCCGTGGCTTCGGCCACATATTTCTGGAATGCCGTCTTCACCCCCACGCTGCCGAATCTCATGTACGTGGCGGTCATCATGATGATGTTCCAGATTCCGTACCCACCGAGTCCTAAGTGGTGAATTACGACCGGAACAGTCACCAGTCTGGTGGCGACCTGAGCGCCATTCGCCAGCACTCCAAAGAGGGTGTTCCTCCCGATGGACGAGGCAAGGTTGTGGTGAGATGGAGAAGACTTGGTGTTCTGCTGGGTCATTGACACATTAATAGCATCGAGCGGGAAGAGATCAGTGGTAGCGTCTGTTTATCGGACCGGATCAGGAAGGAACTTCAATTGTCTTTAGGATGTCGTGGTGAAGCCTGTCTGACCAGGCTTCACCACTCTGACTGGGTTCTTTCTACTTTAAGTTTCGTTGAAACTCAAATCTGGATCCTACTGCACCGTTGCCTGTAGTCCGGTCGGCGGTGCCGGCGGCGGATCGCCCGTACCATACTGATACGCGCCGATATCCCAGCAGCTCGCGGATCCTTGCGACGAGCAGGTGCCCGTAGGGCGCTGAAACGGTGTGCGCGTGTTTCCTTGGGTTGTGTCGTTGGCTAGACTCGCCAATTTCTGCGTTGCCAGACCCGTCAGATTAGCGCCTTGCTGGATCCCAATGTAGTTGGACTGCGGCGTGCCATTGGAATTCATGTTCGGGGTCATGCTGAACAAGCTGTGGGAATCAAAGCCGGTAGCCGACTTCCAAGTCGGGAAATTCCCTTCGAACTTGTTGTCCCAGGCGAAACAATTCCCGCCGTTTTGGCAAGAAATTCCATACACGTTGTAGTCGACCGTGGTGGTACCGGTCAAAGACCACAACTTGATCTGCAGGCCGCAATTGTTGACTACGTTGTTCTCGAAGGTGAAATTAACCAGGGGGCCCATTGCATAACACACATCGTTATCTGTACCGTTGGCCGCCACCATGGTGTTGTTCACGAAGAAAGTCTGTCCGCTTTCGCCGGAGAAGATCCCGACCCATCCGTTGGCATTGATGCTGTCTGTCTGAGACGCATCAAACACGTTATTCCACCAGTAGGAATTCGAAGCGTGAGACGGCGTTCCTGTGCCGCCCTCCATGAATATGAATCCGCTCGAACAGTTGCCGGAAAGCTGGCCATGGAACCAGTTGTTATAAAAATAGATTCCATTCATCGAGCTGCCATTCGTTCCGAAGAAGTGAACGCCATCCAGGTGATAAACGCAACCTGATGTTTCGAAATTGATGTTGTCGTGGATGTTGTTGTCGTGGAAATAAAAATTGGTCGCTGCGTTCGCTCCACTGGTGGCGAACATGTACGCGTGGTCCCAATTGTAAATCTCGTTGTTGTAGACGTTGATATTGGTGTCACCGTTTCCGTAAACGTTATAGAGACACCAACCGCAATCGTGCATTACGTTGTTGTTGATCGTCCAATTCGACCCGGAAAACATAATGATGTTCATCTGGGTCATCGGCCCGCCAATCGGATTGCTGTAATTCTTGATCGCAATATAGTTGTTGGCGAGCATCAGGTTTCTGAGCGTGCAGCCATTGCATGAATACGCGTTGAGGAAAGCAGAAATATGTTGGTAGGCGAGCCCGTCGCCGTTCTGCGTATTCTGAATAACTCCGTTACTGCCTCCGTCGATGGTCAGGTAGCTATGACCGTTGGTGGCAATCGCGCCATTTCCCCAGTAAGGAGCGTCAGATTCGCGTTGCTATCAAACAGCAGCGTGATCGGATTCCCGCTCGTACCGCTTCCCTGAAAGCTAAACTCTGTAGCGCCAGGGCTCCCGTTAAACGTTCCGCAAATCGTCACCGTCGTTCCGGGCCCGATCTGGCTTCCTCCAGTTCCCCAATTGGCCGAACTGTTGAACCATGCCGGATTGTGAGGGCTATTCGTGCAGGCTCCCTGACTGCTTCCGTCAGGGGTGATGTACACATTGGCTGCCTGGGCAAATCCAAAGGCAGAGACCGCGAGCACGAACATCAACGTTATAACGGTATTTCGGGGGACGACGGTCACGTATTCCTCCACTAATTTTGGTCCTTGTCGGACAAGTTCCCGCTGCCAACCGTCCTGCGCGAGTTCCCCAATCGGGAAACCGCCATCCGCGGGCCAATTCAGCCGATCTAGGACTCGATTGTCGTGGAGGGATGCCCCCTTTGATAGGTCTCGGCAGTACATGCCCTGTTTCGAAACCTCTAGAGCACCTGCTTGCAGATACTTACACATGCCCAAAAAGGAACCGGCCCAAAATAAGCTTCTAGCGCGCCGCCCCGACTCGCTGGCTGGACTGATGAAAAGACTCAATCGTCTCCTGGTAAACCGTAAGCAGCCGCTTCCCCGCAACTGCCCAGGTCAGTTCGCGGCGGCTGCGTATGGCGCCCTCGCGGAGCCGGTTCAGCAACTCCCGATTCTGGCAGAGCAGCGTAATGTGCTCGCGCAGCGTCGCTACGTCCAGAACTTCGTGCACCAGCGCGTTCTCCATGTGGCGGCAGGCATCGGAACACGCCTTCGATGCCAGTGGAACACACCCGCTACCGATCGCCTCCGAGCACACTAGCGCTGAACCTTCCTCGATCGACGGCAGGAACAGAACGTCCGCTTTGCGCATCAGCTCAGGAACATCCGTCCGATGTCCCAGCACGCGCACACTGCGATGGGACAACTCCGCGGCAAACTTCGTTCTGAATTCAGGGCTGAGATCGCCGGCTATCAAAAACTCCCCAGCTTCCGCCGCAGGCGATGCCAACCACGCCTGCAACGCCAGGTGCAACCCTTTTCGAACTGCATCCACCCCAACGAACAATCCGGTGAATTTCCTCGACCCATTGTCGGATCGCGACTCTGGGAAATATCTATCTTCGTCAAATCCGTAGGCGTGACGAGCCAGCCGTTCTGGAGCAAAGCCCAGATCCAGAAAACTCTTTTCGGGAAACGCTCCTGGGCACAGTAACCGGTCGGCCGCGTCGAACTCTGCCTGCTCAAGTTCCAGTGCCCGCTCATCGTGCCGGTATTCACGGTGTGGCAAGCTCACTCCGATCCGCTTACACTCTCTTGCCACCGCCTCGTAGCAGTAGCGCGTGTGAGCGTTCGGACGCTCCAACACTGTCGGAATTCCCAACCGCTTCGCCGCCTTCAGGGTGTGTAGTGCCCCGCGAGGCCAACAGTGCACAATATCGACCTGATCGGCAATCTTCTCGAGACGCCTTGCTACGATCCGATCATGGAGCCGGGAAGCATTCGTCACTCCCAGGAGCTTGTAAGGAATTCTGTATTTTCCCCGAGCCAGCGTGGTTTGCACTTTCACGCCTTCCGGAACTGGCCGATGCAACACTCCGGGCATGGCCAGAACTTCCGCACCCGCCCCGTCGAGTCCGCACACCTGTTGCCACGCCGTATAGCAGATGCGGTCGGCTCCCAGCTTGTGCGGAAAACTATAAAGAACGCGGACCGGCAAACGATGCTCTCTCCTCGATGTTTTCACGCCCAGCTCTTTGCTTTTTTTACCAGATACTGGGGCTTCGCCAGCCAATCGTATGAACCGTCTAACTTGGCCTGGAAAAGTTCGGCGTCGTCACACGAATTCACCGGCAGGCGCTTGAGAAAATAGGGGTCGCTTCCGCGACTGGCTCGTCCTAGCGTGGTGCAAACCCCGCTCGCGTACCCGGCATTCCGCAGCATCTCTCGCAGTCGATTTCTAAATTGAATATCGGTGTCCGGGAATGCATACGGATAAGCAAACGATTCCACCTTCGATCCCAGCCTCTCTTCGATCGTCTGCTTCGACAGCTCGACCTCTTGCTTGATCCTGTCTGCCTGAATGTCATGCAACTGCGGATGCGTTACCGTATGCGACCCGAAGTCGATACCGCATTTTTGCAGCTCTCGCACTTCGCTCCAGGTCATGCAATCTTTCTTGTTGAAACTCGTCGTCGTATCGCCGATATAGGCCGTGGGAAGAAACATCGTAGCCGTGAATCCATGACGATTAAGGACTGGAAAAGCGTCGGTATAAAAATTCCTGTATCCGTCGTCGAACGTGATGACAACCCAGTTATCCGGAATCGCTGGCTGGGCGATTCTTTGGGCGGCCTCTGTCAATCCCACAGCTCGAAAACCCGCCGACTGCAGGCTCGCTATCTGCGCCGCAAACACTGCCGGCGACGTCGCCGTCCGATAGTACGGATGTACTCTGCTCTCATCTTCGTCCGAGATGCTGTGGTACATCAGGATCGGAATGGACCGCTGGCTAGCCGACGTCAGCCGCTGAAGCGGACGGGCAACGTACAGCGTAGCCAGACGGTCAAGACGCAAATCCATTACGCGTTCCGCTCGGCTCCGGCTAAAGCAGGCTCACGTTCAGATTGTTTGCGCTTCGTCTTCGAGATGAAATTCGTAACCTCTTTGACGACCCGCGCCTGCTGCTCCGCGGTCAACTGCGGGAACATCGGCAGCGATACGATTTCCGCCGCGGCTTTCTCCGACGCCGGGAAATCTCCGATACCGTAGCCCAGCGAACTGTAGGCCTTTTGCAGGTGCAGCGGGATTGGGTAGTGAATGCCGCTGCCAATACCCTGCGCCTTCAAATGATTCATCAGACCCTCGCGGTCGTCGGTACGCACCACATACAGGTGGTAGACCGCCTTCGACCAGGACGGTTCGTACGGCGCAGCGACCACACTACCTGAAGCCTCGAACAAGCGCCGGTATTCTGCGGCGTGATCGCGTCGGGCAGCATTCCACTTCGCCAAATGTCCCAGCTTTACATGGAGAAGACCGGCTTGCAGCGCGTCGAGTCTGCCGTTGTAGCCTTCAATATCGTGATAGTACTTTTTCGCCTGGCCATGGTCGCGCAGCATCTTCATCTTGTCGGCAAGGCCGGAAACATTCGTCGTGATGGCGCCGGCTTCACCGCAAGCTCCCAAGTTTTTCCCTGGATAGAAGCTGAACGCCGCGGCAACGCCGACCGACCCAGCTTTCATCCAGCGATTGTTCTTACGCGAGAAGTACTCCGCGCCGTGCGCCTGGCAAGCGTCTTCAATCACGATCAAGCCAAATTGCTTCGCCAAATCCAGGATCGCGTCCATGTCCGCCATCTGCCCGTAGAGATGAACCGGCACAACCGCCGTCACCGGACGCCCGCTGCGGCGGCTGATCAATCGTCCCGACCGATCCCGCTCACATTCGCCCTGCAGATATTCGCGCAATTTCTCCGGATCCAGGTTATAGGTACGCTCGTCCACGTCCACGAACTCCGGCAGAGCACCCGCTTGAGAAATCGCTTCCGTCGTCGCGATGAACGTATGCGGCACTGTGACCACCACATCGCCCGACTTCACGCCGCATGCCATCAGAGCAAAACGAAGTGCGTCAGTTCCGCTGCTCACCGCAACCGAATGTTTGGCATCGCAGAACTTCGCGAATGCGGCTTCGAAGTCCTCCACCATGGGTCCGCCGATGAACCCGGCCGTGTGCAGCACCTTGTGAAAAAC
This sequence comes from uncultured Acidobacteriaceae bacterium, assembly GCA_963708575.1. GTDB lineage: Bacteria > Acidobacteriota > Terriglobia > Terriglobales > Acidobacteriaceae > DASVWZ01. The sequence goes on along the minus strand of CAVPTB010000007.1, from coordinate 987,668 downwards.
AGCCGTCAACTCTTGCTCGAGTTCAACGTGGGGGGTAACCAGATCGAGAAAAGGAATGTTAGAAGAATTGCTCAATTTGTGACCTCCAAGGTCGATTCGATGGAACGTAGAAGTTTGGCGGGATTTCCGGCCACGATGCTGTTGGCCGGCACGTCTTTGGTGACTACGCTTCCCGCTCCCACAATCGCGTTTTCACCAATCGTTACGTTTGACAAAATTGTGGCGCCCGAACCAATCGACGCGCCTTGCTTAACCACCGTTCGCTCGACTTTCCAGTCGGCCTCGGTTTGCAACTGGCCGTCCGTCGGTGGCACGTGGATAGCTGTCGTTGATGAAGGTCACGCCGTGTCCAACAAACACGTTGTCTTCAATCGTGACCCCCTCGCAGATGAAGGTATGGCTCGAGATCTTGCAGCGTTTGCCGACCGAAGCGTTCTTCTGTATCTCGACAAAAGCCCCGATCTTTGACTCGTCCCCGACCTCGCATCCATAGAGATTGATGAACTTCGAAAGCTTCACATCCTTGCCCAGCTTTACGTCCGGCGCGATGCATAAGTGTTCATTCATAGATTTTTTTGGGTTCCCTAACTGCTTCAGTGGAGGAGGTCAGTCGCTTACACCATCTATTTCAGTTCGCAGTCCAATCCAACCGCTTGAGGTTTTACGGTTGTGGCTCGGTTAACCTGGCTGCGTTCTATTGCGAAGGGTTTCAAGGTCTCCTGCTTCGACTTCCGCAGCCGGCCATGACGGGTCTTGCTTATGCAGGAGTGCACTAATGCAGGCTCTTCCCAGGGAACATCATGGAAGGCCGAACGCAAAAACTTGCTCTCCGGATCTCTCTTCCATTCTTGCGGGAAGAGCGCGATGGTGTCGCTCTCGGTGAGTTTGGGAGCAACCTGAATCTTTTCACCGGAAATCGCGGCAAACATGGCAGCCGGGATGTCGTGACCAACTCCAAACGTCAGATGTCCCACCTGCGTGGCGCGAGGGTTGATTTCGATGAGGTACGCTCGGCCAGTCTGCGTCTCCAACATGAAATCGAATCCGTGAATGCCGGACAGGTTCAATCGGCAAACCAGTTTCTCCGCGGCATCTGCCATCTCTGCGTTTTCGATCCGCCGGATCACAGTGGCCGGACCCGATGCATCGCTCTTATTCAGAACTTCAAAATGCAGGCTGGCCAACACCTTTCCCTTCCAGCAAGCCACCGCGGTGGTAGCTTCCCGTCCTGCCACAAACGTCTGTGCGTTCACCACATGCTTCCGCCGCAGAAACGACGGTCGAATCAAGGTTCGGTCGTTATCGATCACAGCTCGCTTCACGGCTCTCGCCATCAGCGGAGGAGCCTGCAGCTTCTGCAACGCGCTTTCAGCTTCATCGAACGAATGAACCACTTTCACGCCATCGCCACCCGAGGTCTCGTTTGCCTTCAAGACAATCGGGAAACCATTTCGCTTAATCCATTTTCGGAGGTCGCCATTGTTTGCGACGACCGCCGTGGGCGGAACTCGAATGCCCTCTTCTTCAGCTATTTCCATCACTTTGCATCGTTGGTACAGAACGGCAAAATGTTCCGGCGCTCCCAGGGACCGTTCAATCAGCGCGCGGATCTTGGCGCCTGTTTGCCCGTTCTCTAATTCCTGCTGGTACAGATCGTGAAGATGCTGGGTCGCGAGGTCGTCTCCCGGAATCACAACCTCTGGCCCCGCCGCTTCGATCGCCGCAGCGAAAGACTTGATGGGGCTCAGGCTTCGGTATTCATGCACACGCTGGATAGCGCCTGTCTTCTCTATCGGATGCTGACTTGGGCACACTGCTTCCACCAGGCATCCGGCATTGGTTAACGCCATCGCAAGGCGAGCCGTCGGAACCCAGCGGCACGTTGTGGCAATCAGGACGGTAGGTTTCATTCCGGGCATTGGGTCTTTAGAGGTACATCAAAGCGCCGCGTTTACGAAGCGACTCGTCAGCAGCCTCAAGCATCTTGACCACTCGAAGGCCGGCGTGGCCGTCATTGATGGGCGTTTCGTCTTTCACGATGCAATCGACAAAATAAGCAAGCTCATCCCGCAGGGCTTCAACCTGCTCCAGTTGCGGCGACCACATATCGCCCGATCGGTAGTTCACCAACAAGTTGTAAAGGCCTTGTTGGTTGGTGATTTTCACGCCCTTGTCGTAGATCTTGATCTTTTCGTCCGCCTCGAGGTCGTTCCACACCAGCATTTTCTTCTCGCCGCCAATCAGCGTAGTGCGTACTTTCACCGGCGATAGCCAGTTCACATTGATGTGGGCGATGACCTTGTCGGGAAAGTACACCGTAAGAAACGCCACATCTTCATGGCCATTCAAGTGGCTCTGGCCGGTTGCCACCATGGCTTCCGGAGTGTCCTTGATCAGAAAATCCATAATCGATAGATCGTGCGGCGCCAGATCCCAGACCACATTAACGTCATGCTGAAAAAGACCCAGGTTTACCCGCGTGGAGTCGTAATAATAGAGCTTACCGAGCGCCCCTTCTTCCACCAGTTGACGTATTTTCTTGACCGCTCCCGTGAACAGGAAGGTGTGGTCAACCATGATCTTCAGGTTCTTGCGCGCCGCCAGCTCAATCAATTCCTCGGCTTGCGCCACACTGCTGGTGAAAGGCTTTTCGACAAACACATGTTTGCCGTTTTCTAGTGCCGCCTTGGTGAGTTCGTAGTGGGTCCACACCGGCGTAACAATGGCAACGGCATCGATTTCCGTCGATGAGATGATCTCAGCCGCATCGGCGCAAATGGGAACGCCCGGGTAAGCCTTCTCCGCTCGCTTGCGCGCGTTGGCGCTTTTGTCCGAAATAGCCAGCACCCGTGAGCCTTCCAGATGGCTCAGGTTTCGGGCCACATTCGGTCCCCAGTAGCCGTAGCCAATGACACCAAAATTGATCATATTTTTATCGGTTTGAATGACGTCCATTGATTTGACGAACGTGACCACGTCGGAACTCATTGAAGCCCTGCCTTTTCTTGGGGAGGAAAGTTACAAACCGGACCGAAATCCGAATAAGAATAAAAATCAGGAGGGTGAAGGGTTACATCGCTCCATCGCCGCTCATCACGGCTTTGGGAGTACGCGCCAGGATCTTGATATCCAGCCAAGGCGAACAGGCTTTCGCATAGCGGATGTCCAAACGAACCATATCGTCGAACTTCACCCGGCTGCGGCCATACACTTGCCACAGGCCGGTGATCCCCGGCTTCACTTCGAGCACCCGGCGGCGGTGCCAGGTTTCATACGCTGCAACTTCGTATGGGATCGCAGGCCGCGGACCTACCAGCGACATGTCTCCCTTCAACACGTTCAAGAACTGCGGAATCTCGTCCAGGCTGGTTCGGCGCAAGAACGCACCGACCGGAGTAATCCGTGGATCGTTCGTCATTTTATAGACGACGTTGCTCGGCTTGTTGCCGTCTCCATTCCCCTGGTTCGCAATTAAGTTCTTGATGAATTCCTTGTGAGCCGTGGAATCATTGTTCACATACATGGACCGGAACTTGAGGAAGCTGAACGACTTTCCGTGGTAGCCAACCCGTTGCTGCCGGAAGAAAATCGGTCCCTTCGAAGACAGCCGCACCGCCAGGGCAATCACCAGAAAGCATGGGCTGAGCAAGATCAAAGCCAGCAGGCTTCCGAGCACATCCATAATCCGCTTGATTCCCGCCGAGAATCCTGACTTTCCTTCCGCAATGGGCAGATCCGGATACAACACCGGATTCGTCGGATGCCCCGGAACATCGTGGTCCCAATCGTCTGGAAAGAGATGGAAAGAAACCGTAATCTGACCAAGCTGATTCGCGGTCAAACTCTCCCGCAGAGCGCCGCTGACTTTATCCAACATGGTTTCGAGCAGAACCTTCTTGTCGCTGAACACAAGTTCGGTGAATACCACTCCCGCCACGCTCTGACCCTTGTACCAGCCCACCATGTCCGTCTCACGGGAAGTCGACAGCAGCACCGACAGAACATTGTTTGCCGCCTGCTGGTTCTTCCCTGTGTGCAGGTTCTTCCCTATGTCGACCAGCATAAGCAGGAAGGGCTTCTTCGAGCGCTCGGTGCGCTTTCTCTCCACCGAAATCGCTTTGTGAAAGGCAGACTCGTTCATCACTTTGCGCTCGGCAGTCGACGACTGACCCGTGGGAAGGGGACTTAAGCTGGAAACGTTCTCGGAACGACGCATGATCACGGCTACCTCCGCCTGTTTGTGCGGGTATTCGTTTTGGCCAAGGCCAAAAAGTCTTGAACTCGTGGGGGACTTAAACTTTGGGGGAAATTCGTCTAACTCTTACGCTTCGGTAGTAGGGAGGTCTTTACTGCGGTACTGATTTCTTACTCGTTCACTGGCATCAACTCGTTTTCGGATTTCTTCTTTGCCGCATCCTTCGAACCATAGTGATAGTAGTAATCGCTGTGCGCCACTGTGGCCGAACTGTTTATAACCGCACCAAGAAGTTTGGTTTGGTCCACCGCCTCCAGAGCTCTTTCCAGATGCTGCTTGCGGCTGGTGCCTTGCCGGGTCACCATCAATACCCCATCAGCCACTCGCGCCCAGATACTGGTATCGGCCAACGGAAGAATGGGCGGGGAATCAATAATGATCCAATCAAAGGACGCCGTCAGTTGCTTCATCAGGGACGACAGGGCTCCGGTCTGCATCAACTCCAGCGGATTCTGTGGAGTTTTTCCCGCAGGAAGAATCCACAAGCCCGCGGCTTCCAGGTGATAGATATTTGCCGTGCCGCCTACGCCGTCTTGTAGCCATTCACACAATCCCGGGACGTTATTCAAACCGAATTCCCGGTCGAGCGTAGGCCGCCGAAGATCGCCGTCGATCAGCAGCGTCTTTTGTTGCCGTCTCCGCGCCAACGTGCACGCCAGGTTCGCCGCCACCATGCTCTTCCCTTCCGCCGGAATGCTGCTCGTAATCAGCACCTTCTTGAGCGGTCGAGTCTGCTGCATCTGGCGGAGGCGGACGGCCAGGAAGCGGAATTTTTCAGCTGCTAATCCATCTTTTTCTACCAGGCTTACCAGTTTGCTGTGCGGTGGAATCGAAACCGCTACCGATTCGAACGCTCCTGCCTGGCTCTGCTCCACAGTCGGTTCGAATATCAGGGGCACATCGCTCGACTTCGGGGCGCCCGGCACCGCACCCTTCATCGCCCGTTCGGCAGACTGCAACAGTTCGGTCGCTACCGACAATTCTGGCAGGTCGACGCCCGACCGCTCAGATTCCGATCTTTGTAACGCGTCAAATATATGGCTCATTTTTCCCTATTCGGATCGCCATCGGAGTGCGCATTTCATTCTCGGGGGATTGCGGCTTTTGCAGATTGGCGTAGAGATCGAGTAACGCTTTGGCTGCACGTTGCACATCGGTCGGGCCTAGCTGAGCGTCTTGTTCACCTTTGGAGGAATGAATGACGTTAAGCCGAAAATCATTGGCAATGTCTTCGATAATGTCCGAAGGAACGCTGCGTACTTGCCGCGCGTATGAAGCGATCAACGCGTTTTCGCAGATGGTATTGATCAACCGCGGGAAACCTCGAGAGTGCCGGTATACCGCCGCCATCGTCGCATCCGGGAAAATCGCCGGCGCCTGCGGATCGGCTCCCGCCAGCTTCAATCGCCGCTCGATGTAACCCTTCGCTTCTTCCAGATCCAGCGGTGTCAGATGAGACCGCACCGCAATTCTTTGTTTCAGTTGGCGAAGTTCCAGCGAGTCCAATTTCTCGTCAAGCTCTGGCTGGCCCACCAGGAGGATCTGCAACAGTTTTTCTTGCGCCGTTTCGAGGTTGGTCAGCAGCCGGATCTCTTCCAGAATATCCGCCGACAAATGATGCGCTTCGTCCACCACCAGGACCGTAGTCAACTTCTTCAGTCCGCGCGACACCACATAGCGGCTCAGGTCGAGCAGAAGCTCGCTCTTGTTCTTGCCAGTAACCGGAAGCCCAAAGTCGCCCGCAACGTACTGCAAGAACTCCACCGGCGAAAGCCGGCTGTTGAATACGTAAGCGTACGCCACGTCGTTACTCTGTCGCAGCAACTGCAGCAGGCAGCGCAGTAGAAGCGTTTTGCCAGTTCCCACTTCTCCCGTCAACACCACGAAGCCCTTGTGTCGCCTTACTCCGTAATAAAGCGCTGCCAGCGCTTCATTGTGTCTCTTTGTGGGGAAAAGAAACGCCGGGTCCGGAGTGATCTCGAACGGGTTACGTTTCAGATTGAAAAATGTCTTGTACATTTTCTAACGTTGCTCAGCCGCGCAAATAGCTGATCGCCGATCCTGCCAGAATCGTCATTAATACTACCGCCGCCGTTGCCCAACCCAACAAATTCTTTCTACGGGCCGTCTTTTGGTCGACCGCATTGGTAACCGACGGAATCTCCACCAGCACGGCTACCGGCAGCATGTTTTTAAGATCTTCCTCGCTGTAAATGCTGTCGTCCAGCATCTCAAACACGCCGGCAACCACCGCCCCCAACGCCAACCCTACGCCCAACCCGATACCGCAGAATTTAAGCCGGTTCGGGAAATCCGGTCTAAGCGGAAGACTCGGCGGATCCAAAATCCGGAAACGCTCGCCCTGCTGCAAAAGCTCCATGCTGGTCGCCATGGCCGAGGCGTTCTTCTTTTTCAATAGATCGTCGTAGTTCGCCTTCGATTGCTCATACCCGCGGGTGAGGTCCGCCAGTTCCTGTTCTCGCGTCGGCTCCTGGTTCAACCGCCCCTGATACGCGTCAATCTTCGACTGCAGAGTCGCAATGCTGCGTTCCCGGTTCGTAATTTCGACCTGATTGGCTTGCAACTGACTCTGTAACTGCGCCGACGGAGATCCGTCCCGGGCGTCCCCAACCGCGGTGTCGGACGACGGGTTGGCCGCCTTCGCTTTCAGATCTGCAGCCATTTGCGCCCGGGTCTTCTCGGTCCGCGCAATCTGCTCTTTGAGCTTCTTAACATCCGGATGCTGGTCGGTGTAACGCGAACTCAGGTCCGCCAACTGCGACTTTAGTTTGTCCAGTTCCAGGTCGATCGCGGGCAGTCCAACCGGAGCGTGATCCGGACCTCGGGTTGTCGCCTGCATGGTGCGCGATTGATCGAACAAGCTCTGCAAGTAGACGCGTTGTTGCTTCGCCGTGTTCAGTGAATCTTGTTCGCTCTGCAACTGGGTTTGCAGGCCGCTCAGAATCTGCAGGTTGGTTTGCAGCTGGGCCGGCATCTCTCCCACGTGCTGAGCTTTGTAGATTCGGATCTTCTCTTCCTGATCCGCCAGATTCTTGCCCGCCGTCTCCAACTGGTCCTGCAGGAACTTCGTGGTGTCCTCTGATTGCTGTTGCCGGACTTCGAGGTTCTCGTTGATGAATAAATTCGTCAGTTCGCTCGTAATCTGCTGCGCCAGGTGCGGATCGCGCGACGAGTAGTACACATTGAACGCCGTGACCTGATTATGAGCATCGCGCACCAGTTCGATCTCGATATCCTTGCGCATCCGCTCGACCTTGTCGTCGGGCGTGGCGTTGCCGCGCTTGTCGGCGTAGAGATTGAATTGATCGATAATGTGCAGCAGGCGCGTCCGGCTCAGAATTTGTTGGGTAATGCTCTGCAATCGCTCCTGAAGATCGTCATTCACGTTTGGAGTGACGTAGTCCTTGGGCATGGTGGGCTGCTCAACCAGAATCAGCGTGCCCGACTTGTACCGCGGCGCCATCACCCAGCTCGCCGCCCAGACCAGCACCCATCCCAGAAACAGCGGGATCAGGAACTGGAGGTGGCGTCGCCGCACCATCCCCAGATACTTCTGGATGTCGAAACCGCCCGAACTTTGATCGTCTAATTCTTCAACCATGCTACCTTCCCAACGGACGCGTGAATGAATATGAGATCGAAATCGACTCGCGATTGGTATCCGGCGCCAGCGAGACCAGAGGAATACCGGCGTAATTCTGGTGCAACCGGGTGTAATCCGCCGCTATGTTGAAATGCGGACCGAGTTGACGCCGAACTGAAGCCGTGCCGGAAATCGTGTGTCCCCCCGTGCCCGGCAGAAAGCTCTCCAGCAGTTTGTTATCGGAGTAGCTTCCCACCGCGCCAATGCTCAGATTTCGACTCAGTTGGCGGCTCAACGAGAGGGTCCCTCCATCGTAGTGGACCGCCCCCACCAGACCGCCACCCGCACTGATCATATGCACATAGCTGGCCGCTACGCTAGTGTGTTGCCCCTGCCAACCAATACTACCCGTCGCCATCGGGGACAATGAATGCCCTGCGGGATATGGGGGTTGGCCCGGCAAGAGCGCATACTGCGGACCGCCCGAGAATGACAAGGATAACCGCTGAGTGATGTAAACCGTGTAAAAGAGCGTCACCGCGTGCGTCTGCGTTTCGTTCAGCCCGGTCGTCAGGTAACTCGAGAGCCGCTGGTATTGATAAGTCGCGCCCAGGTAGTTGTTCTTCGACAAACGGCGGTTATAAAAGGCCGAACCGCCCTGCGTCGCTGAATCGAAAAGTCCCGGCACCTGGCTCTGATTGGGATAATGCAGGTTCGAAAACGTCCCACTCGCTCCGACCATGCTCGAGCGGCTGAACTGATAGGTAATCCCGCCGCCGCCCGTATTGCTCAACTGGTCTGCAATAGGCGCGATCACCGACTGCACGGGGGTTTGTGGTCCCCCAGAAACTCCGTTATTAGCCAGCAGGTCCGCCTGGTTGAACACGTTCGAGGTCTTCTGGAACGAATCGTGGAAGTTCAACGTCACGTGCTGAGTCAAACGATATTGCAGGTTGATTCCCAGGTTCTGGTCAGCTTCGTTCCGCTCGCTGGTCTTCTGATAGAAGGTGAAGCCGGGATTATAGTTCCACACCCAATGCAAACGAGGCGTGCTCTGATCGAGGGCCAAGGTCGGCCAGACCGAGTAGCTCACATCGCTGGTCGGCGTTCCGTTGATCGATCCCACGACGTTGTCGCTGTAAGCGCTGCTGAACGTCAACCCGCCCCGAAGATAGTTCGACCGGCTGTCGGCGACGCCCACCGACGGAAACGTCTCGCCGCTCACCGGAGGTGGCGTCATCATCCGGTCATCCGTAAGAGTTGGCACCCCGTCGTTCAAGTAGGGTGTCGCATTTTCGGTCTGCGACCAGAGCGCGGGCGTTACCGCCAGCGCCAGACCCAGGCAGAGTTTTATGGATAGGTTGTTCATTACGGTACGACGATCGTGTCTTTGGGCTGCAGTTTGATGTTTTGCGTGGAACCCTTCGCTTTGATCACACTTTTGTAGTTGAAGGGAATCCGCATTTCGCTGCCGTCAGAATTCTGCCGCAACACATAGATCGATTTCTGCTTCGCGAAGTCGCGAAACCCACCCGCCAGAGCCAGCGCATCCAGAACCGTCGTCGCGTTCGTCAATGGGTAAGAGCCCGGCCGCGAAACCTGTCCCAGAATATTGAACTTCTGGCTGTTGATCTGCTGAACGATGACCGTAACTTCCGGGTCTGAGATGTAGCTCTTCAACTTGGTGGCGATTTCCGTTTCCAGCTTCAGCGGCGTTTGTCCCGCGGCCTGAATCTCTCCCGCCAGCGGCAGAGAGATTCTCCCGTCCGAACGCACTGGGATCGACCGCGAAATGTCTGGCTCTTTCCACACGCTGATGGCTAGAACGTCCGCCTCTCCGATGACATAGGTGTCGTCATGCAACTTGATGGAGGACGCGTCTGTTTGGACGGGCGCTGTCTTGGATGCGATCTCCGGAGCGGCTCCGCCCGCGGCATTCGCACTGACGGTTTGCCCGATAAGTCCTGTCGATAGCAAGCAACAGGTGAGTGTCGCCAGCCCTATCTTCCGAATTTGGTTTTCATTCTTCATTGCATACCCCGCTCTATTGGTGTTTGGGGCCCGCTTGCTAACTCGCCCTTCCGTTGCCGCGCAGTCCGTTTCCGTTCCCTTTAATTCCCCCGGACAGAACCGGCTCATCGGAAGCGTTCATGTGGTACTGCTCGATTTTGTACAACAACGTCCGGTAGCTGACTTTCAACAGCCGCGCTGCAGCCTTGCGGTTCCAACCGGTACGATCAAGCGCCGCCGCGATCGCGTTTCGCTCTGCTTCCAACTTGACACTTTGTACCAGGGACTTCAGCGAAGAAGACTTGCCGCCGTTCTTCTCCTGCCGAGACTCTGCCGCCATCTCGGACGACTCTTCCGTCCGATCGAATTGATCGCTATCGTCAACTGAGTCCAGCGCTCCGGGGATCCGGTCACTGTCTCCCATCATCAGGTAGCGTTTGACGAAACTTTCCAGTTCTCGTAGATTTCCCGGCCAGGAATATGACCGGCAAGCGCCCAGCACCGCCGTTGAGAAGGCCCGCGGCGGAACGCCGTAATGCTTCGACAAATAATGCATGAAGTGCTGGACCAGCAAAGGTATCTCTTCCACCCGCTGCCTCAACGGCGGCACGTGCAGGGTGAAGGCGCTCATCAGGTAATAGAGATCTTCACGCAGACGTTTTTCCGCAAGCGCTCGTTCGATGTTCGCGCTGGTCGCCGCCAGGATACGTACATCCACCTGCACCGTTTCTCCGCCGGGCCGGGTGAATTTCTTGTTCTGCAGCACTTGCATCAATTTCGCTTGCAGGTCTGGCGGCAGTTCAACGATCTCGTCCAGCAGCAGTGTCCCCTTGTTACAGAGTTCGAGTTTCCCTTGCTTCACTCGTACGCTTCCATTCACTCGTGCGGTACCGAATAGTTCATGTTCCAGCAATTCGCCGGGCAGAGCCGCGCAGCTCACCTTCACGAACGGCGATGCAGAACGGACCGACAACTTATGAATCAGCCGGCAAACCGTTTCTTTCCCGCTTCCCGCCTCGCCCAAAATCAACACCGGAACATTGGTTTCAGCGAGCAACTCCGCCTGGCCTCGCAGCCGGCGCATGACCGAACTCGCAGCCACGAAGAATGCGTCCCGGCCTACCTGCTCCACATCCTCACTGCTGATCTCGGTTTCCGAGTCGTCCTGCGCCGATCCCAGCTGGCGCTTCAGGATTTTTTCCAACTCCTGATCTTCAAATGGCTTCACCAAATAATCGGTTGCGCCTAAGCGGATCGCTTCCCGTTTCTGTTCCGCGTCGTCTTCATGCGAGATAAAGATGATCGGTAGCTCCGGACGCAGACGGCGCAGCCACCTCAACATGTGCAGGCCATCGTCATCGCCCCGCGGCAAATCAAGCACCAGCAATTGCGGCATGTCGCCAGACTGCACTCGCTCCATGGCTTCCCAGCCATTTCCCACGGTGTCCAGTTGCCAGTCATTGGACTCGCCAATCGCACCCAGGGAAGTTAGAACGACGGATTCGCGGCTTACCGCCAGCAACCGTATAGCTTCGTTCGCTTTATCGGTCATAGAGGTTTTCATTTCGCTAAAAATTTGCTGCCAGGAGAGGTGAGTTTGAACTAAACCGGCTCGACTTCGTAACCCTCAACCTTTACCGCCAGAGAGCGCTGAATTGCGTCCACCGAAATCACCAGGGTACGGTCTCCGTTGCGCGATACCAGAATCCCTTCCATGCCATTCAGGGCCCCGCTGCGGATACGCACCCGCTGGCCGATCTTTAGAAAGGGATAAGCAGCCCAGGTCAGCTTTTCTTCCAGCAGCATCCGCACTGACTCGATCTGTTCCTCGGGAATCGGAATGCCCTGGCCCCGCACTCCTACAAAACTCAACACACTGTTCACCCGCAGTACATCCAACCGGCGCTCGGGGGTGGGCGGAATCTTCACAAACACGTAACAGCCAAACAACGGCAGTTCAACCAACTTCTTGCGATCGCTCCAGCGGTGCACCTCGCTCACCATCGGGAAAAACGTGGTCACGCCCTTCTCCTGCAACTGTTGAGCAACCACCCTCTCGTGTCGAGCTCGGGTATGAACTGCAAACCAATTCGCGTTCTGTGCGTCCCCACCCTGGGAAGGATCGGCTTGTAAGCTCGGGATCGTTTGGCTAAAGGTATTCATAGCTTCGCCCTATGAGCCACAGTCGCCTGTTGGCCCGCATCGACACAAAACACCGTCACGGATTCCTGAATCGAGTTCCGGGGGGAAAAACTAGATCGCAAAACTATTAAGAAAACATCTCCGGTCGTGGGGGATACTCGGTGCTTGCTTCGCTCGGGGAGGAACGACTACCAAGAATTCGACGTTGGAGTGTTTGCAGATTATCCGGGGATGCAGGTGTCTGCAAGTGGTACACCGACTCAACGACAGATGTCTCACACAGGCCAGAGTAGGTCTTCCCGAGCGAGAGGTAGAGTCGCCCTAGAGACACTCTACTCACAAAAAGAGCTTTCTGAGGATAGGTGGTAGGCTGGTCCAACCACAGCGGCACGACCGTGAAGATTTCTAAACTGCTGAGTCGCAAGGCACGTGCCTTCACGCGGACAATCCCCTCTGCAAGTTCGTCGTCGATCCCTAGCACTTTAGTGGGTTACTATTCGGAGTAGCACTTTAGTGGTATGTGTGCAAACTGATTGCACTTGCATACCCGCACTGAGTTTTGTAGCATCGTTACTAGCTTGTGGTTGTTTCCCCCGAAGCAGGCTTCCCCTTTTACCTCGTAATGTTCGTTATTTAGTACCGTTTTTTTGATCGTTATTTCTATTTCTGTCCCCAAGTCCTTTTTTAGCTTCGGAGCTGACTATGAGCGGTAGCGTAGACGATCGACCCATCCGGGTGCTGGTGGCCGATGACACCCGGATTCATACTCAATTGCTAGCCGACGCACTGCGTCGCGACGGCGGCCTGGAAGTCATTACTTCGGATTCCGATTCGCAAGGTCTGGTCGAGCGCGAGGTCATACGCAATATCGACGTTCTGGTCTTGAGTTCCACTTTGGATGAAGAACCCCGGCTCGGCTTCCAAATTCTGCGCGCCATCCGTTCTATTCATCCCACCGTCCGCGCTGTCATGTTGGTCGACTCCTCAAAGCGCGAGATGGTTCTGGACGCCTTTCGCGCCGGAGCCAGGGGCATTCTCAGCCGTAATGAATCTACCGACCGGCTCGCGAAGAGCGTTCGTAGTGTTCACCAGGGCCAGATCTGGGCCAACACTCAGCAAATGGCGATCGCGGTAGAGGCTCTTTCCTCGAGTCGCGAGGTGCACGCCGTCGATGCCGCCGGCCTCAGCCTGCTCTCCAAGCGTGAAACTGAGGTTGTCCGCTGCCTCGCGCAAGGGCTGACCAATCGGGAGATTGCAGAGAAGCTAGGCTTGAGCCAGCACACCGTGAAGAATTACTTATTTCGAGTGTTCGACAAGCTAGGCGTCTCCAGCCGTGTCGAACTTCTGTTCATGACTTTGAGCCACGAAACTCATTCGCAATCGGGTTTCAGGAATTTCCTCAAGAATTGCGTCGACCTCACATTGCAGGACGACGTGACTTTCGCCGAATGCCAGAAAGCCGCCGAGCAAGGATCGGCCATCGCCCAGTTGATGCTGGCTCAGATGTACATGGCTCGCAAGTCCTCGGCTGCGGATCTGACCAAGGCTTACACCTGGTGCCTGATTGTCGGCGAATTTATTTCCCGAACCACCCAGAACGTTGGCCGCGCAATGGATATGGAACAACTTCTGCAAGCAGAGACCATCGCTGGTGAATGGCTGCGCAACCCCGCTGATGGTGTCAAGAAGTCTTCTTCACGCATCGACCGGTCGGCATCCCACATTCGCAGCGACGCTACAGCTTTGTCTGCGGATTAGTGAGCTGCTAGCAGGAAGCGGTGGCTAGAAACCCGCCGACTTCGTCAGTCCCTTTCCTTCCACGCATTCATAGCTGTGGCCAGCGGCAAGGTCCTTGTACTCTTCCGTCCTCCCGCTAGGCCAGTCGATCACCAGTCGATCGATCTTATCGCGCTTCCCTAGCCCAAAGGTCACGGGCAATTCCGATTGCGACAAGTAACTCGATCCGCTTTTCACCAGGCGAGACTGACCCGAGTCGCCGTGAAAGATCCGTACGGACGCGCCGATTCCATCACGATTCGACTTCGTTCCAACCAGCCGGATGCGAATGCTCCGGTTCCCTGCTGACTGGTCATTACGGTAAAGGTAGGCCGGACCATTATTCGTAGTCATCAACAGATCAAGGTCGCCATCTCGATCAAAGTCGCCATAAGCCAATCCTCGACCAACCTTGGGTTGGATGAATCCGTCGCCAATTTCCGACGCCACATCACGAAATATCCCCTTCCCGTTATTCAAAAACAGTTGCGGCGATTGGGCGTATCCGGCGTTGCGCACATTTCTGACCGTATCGTCGATGTGTCCGTTCACTACCGCGAGGTCAATGGAACCATCCAGGTCGGCATCGAGAAACAGGCATCCGAAGCCCAACTTGTCCTTCGACGGAAGCCCAACTCCACTCTGCGTGGCCACGTCCACGTAATTCCCGTCATGGGAGGCGCGATAGAGCCCGATCATCTCGTTATCAAAATTCGTGATGGCAACGCCCAGGTTCCCCGAGTTATCGAGATCGGCGACGTCCACTCCCATACCTGCGCGCGCCTTACCCTCGGCACTAAACGCAATGCCCGCCTCGACTCCAACATCCTTGAAGGTTCCGTTTCGCAGGTTGCGATAGAGCCGGTTGGGCTGAGTATCGTTGGCCACCAGCAGATCCGGCCAGCCATCCGCCGGGTAGTCAAGCATCGCCGCGCCCAGCGACTTCGAACTGCTATCAAAAATGCCGCTGCTGGCGGTCACATCCTCGAACGTTCCGTTTCCGCGATTTCGAAATAGCCAGCAGGTCTCCCCGCGATACGCCTCGGGCGTGCAATAAGACTTATGTTTCCCGTCGACGCTGCAGAAAACGTCATGCTCGGCGGACCACTTCACGTAGTTGCAGACAAATAAATCCAGCAATCCGTCCCGATCGAAATCGAACCACAACGCCGACGTGCTGAACGCCTGTCGTCCGCCCAGCCCACTTGCCTTCGTGACGTCGACGAACTTTCCCGCCCCCGTATTCTTGAACAACCGGTTCTGCCCAACGCAGGTGACCAGGATGTCGGGATGCCCATCATTGTTGTAGTCACCCACCGCCACGCCCATGCCATACATCTCGATATCGAGGCCAGCCGCGCGGGTAACGTCAGCGAATGTGCCGTCGCGATTGTTGCGGTAGAGCTTGAGTGTGCTGGCTTCCCTTCGGTGTCCCGGCCAATCCATCCCATTGATCAGCAGAATGTCTTGCCATCCATCGCTGTCGTAATCGAGGAATGCGCAGCCTGCGCCCAATGTCTCGGGAAGAAGTTTCCCGCCGTAGGCGCCGCTATTATGGCGAAATTGGATGCCGGCCTTGCCCGTTACATCGACCAGCCGAAATCCCGGTGCGGGCATCGCTGGTGGAGACGCTGCAAACCCATCCCGCCACAGCATCGAGCCTGAAATAGCACCCGCCGCCACTCCTCGCAGAAACGAACGGCGGTTCACGGTAGATTTACCAACCCATTGCGGATTGCATAAACGACAAGCTCAGCCGTCTTATGAATTCCCAAAGCTTCCATAATGTTGGCGCGATGAACCGCCACGGTATTTGCGCTGAGGTCGAGCGCCCCCGCGATTTCTTTCGCCGACTTGCCATCCACGATCATTTGCAGGATTTGCAGCTCCCGTTGCGTGAGACCCGCGCTGCGCTCGCCTTTCAGTGCCGCAGGCCGCTCGAGTTTCGAATCCAGGACGGTTTCCCCCGCCATCACCCGGCGAATCGCTCCGCCCAGTTCCAAATCCACCGCAGTTTTTAGAATGTATCCCCGCGCCCCGGCCTCGAATGCCTGTCGCACCAGAGTCTCTTCAGAATGCATGCTCAAAATCAGCACCAGGATTTCGGGATTCTTGTCCAGGATTTGCCGCACCGCCTGGAGGCCGCTCATGCCCGGCAACGCGCAGTCCATCACTACTACTTGTGGCCGGAGTTTCTCCGCCATCCGTATCGCTTCCGGACCGTCACTCGCCTCGCCAGCCACAACGATATCCGGCTCATCTTCGAGGATGCGTCGAAATCCGCGCCGCACCAGGCCGTGATCGTCCACCAACAGGACCGAAATCTTATCCTGCATACGAATCCAGTTTCTCTCTTGGGACCTTAAGTTGGACCAAAGTTCCACCCTCAGCGGGCTCGACAAACTGAAGGCTTCCCCCGAGTAATTCCGCCCGCTCCCGCATCGCGACCAGTCCGATTCCGGGTTTGGAAGATTGTGCCACAAAGCCCGTGCCGTGATCCTCCACTTCGAGTTCCAAGGTTCCCGGCAGAAAGCGCAGCCGTACCCAGGCTGCGTTTGCGCCCGAGTGCCGAGCTGTATTGTTCAAGGCTTCCTGCAACACCCGATAAATATGGATGGCAGCATTGCCATCCACCGGGAATCTCGGCCCCGACTTCTCGTAAGAAATACGTATCCCCGCCTGCCTCTCGACCACCGGCAAGTACCAGTCGAGCGTGCTTTCCAGTCCCGCCTCTTCGAGCATCATGGGGTGCAATGCCTGCGAAAGGCTGCGCACTTTGTCCAGGGCGCCTTGCGCAATCTCGCAGACTTCCCGCAGATCGGCTCGAAGTGCCGAAGTTTCAGGCAGCTGATTTCCCGCTCGGCTCAACATCGATCCCATGGCAGTCAAAATCTGGCCGAACTCGTCGTGCAAGTCGCGGGAGACGTGACGCAGCGTCGCTTCCTGAGTGGAGATCAGTTTTTGCGCCAGTTCACTCCGCTGTTCGGAAAGACTCGCAAGCTGGGTGAAGAGGCGCCGGTTCGAACGGATCGAATACAAACTGGTAAGCAGAATCGCGGTGAGCGTCGCCGTGAGGAATAGATAAACCTGGCGCTGAACCCGGTCATAGATCTGTCCGATGCGCGCCGCGGCCTGTTCTTCACTTTCGTTATTTTGCACCAGGAGCCTCGCCACCGCGGAACTGAGCGCCTGCTGCCGGGCCTGCAAAGAAATCCGGATCTGCGTCCGGGCCTCGGCTTCCCTTCCATCCCGAGCCATGGCAAACGTGTGATCCACTGCATCCCAGAATTGGCTCAGCGAATTCTGCAGGTATTCAGTCTGTTCGGGGGTGCGATCGTTCACTGCAAACTGCCGCTCCAGGCGAAGGGCATCGTCCAGGTCCGCGCGGATGCGCTGCAACTGGGTCGACCACGCTGTCAACGGATACGGTTCATCATTGTCCAGCATGTCGCGCATGGCCAGCGCGAGCAAATTCATTTCGTTCTGGATGCGAAGCAGTTGTAGAGAATCTTTTCGATTGCGATCGACCAGGTTGTTCTGCAAGTCTCGCAGGCCAGAGATCTGGTGGCTGATGTAGCCCGAGTAGGCCACCACCGCGGCCAACGTGATCACCAGCCCTAAAAACAGTCCCGGAGTCGGCGACCGGCCAGGAGAGAAGTTGTGCTGCACAGCTCCGAGAATACAACGCGCTCAAGCCAACTGCCACATTCCATGTCGAAGCCGAAGATGCTGTAGGAAAGAAAAAAATCCAGACTCAGCGCAAGCACTGAGTCTGGACTTGGGTAAAGGTTTCGAGTTGGCTTGGCGCTTACGCTTCAACCCGTCGGCGATAGAATGCTGCCACTACACATGAGAACAGTCCCAACAGGAGATATCCAAGGGCCGCTCCGCCTTCGGGAACGTACTCAAAGAATTCCTGGGGCATGTTCTGGTAGCCGCTGCAGTTGGCCAGGCACTTCGTCGGCGTAAAGATCTGCCAGCCGGAGAACTGGGCGATCGAATACGTCCCTTGCAGCGCTCCCGCCGCCAGTTTCTGCACAGAAGCCCATGCAGCCTTGTCGCCGTGAGAGACCAACCAGTTATAGACGCCGCTCGGATCGAAGATCGACCAGATGGCGTATCCCAGGTAGCCAACCTGTGTGTTGTTCTTGTTTCCCAGCATCTGCGAAGCTAGGAACATCATTGCTTCGTAGCCTTGCAGCGTGGAGTAGGTACCGCCCAGCAGACTTGCGCTGCCGGCTTGTTGGCCGTCCCATCGCGTCCCGCTCAGATTTGAAAGGGTCGTGACGTTGGCTAGCCAGGATTCGCCTACGTTTGAATCGTGCAGGAAATCATCACAGATGACCTGGCCCGCAGATCCGCCAATCGTTGCGTTGTAGGGCCCAACGTAAACACCATCCATTACGTTGTTGCCCGCGTCATTCAAATACAGGTTAGTCTGGCCAAAGGCGCTCGGCGCAGCACATAGGAATGACAGAACCGCCAACCACAAAACACCTGAAACAACTTTACGCATTCAAGTCTCCTCGCAAATACTGACGGGGGAGGAAACCTGTAGCCAGACGATGAGTCGCCTGTGCCACCGCCTTCAATCTAACTGACCCCGGGAATCTGTCAAGGTTGATAATTTCTGCAACTGTTGCAAGCGCTTGCAACCATCTATCCCATTGAAGACAAGCGAGATAGATACCATGGCAGATCTCCACCCCTTCGCCTGCCCCGCCCTTTTCGGTCCAGTCGGCTCATGAATCTGGCGCGGAAGTAACTTTGCTTCGCCACGGAATTCTTGTAGGGTGAGGAAAAATAGTCCGAATTGAGGTTAGATTTGCAACCCAGAACGCCGCGTTCGTCTGCCTGTTTACTGCTCCTATTGTGTCTCGTCGTTTCCTTTGCTACCTCCTGTTCGCGCGATCCCAATGTTCGCAAACAGAAGTACTTTCGCAGTGGACAACAGTATTTTGAGCAAGCCAAATATCGGGAAGCTGGGATCGAATTTTTGAACGCCGTCCAAATCGACCCCAACTACGTCGACGCGCATTTCATGCTGGCGCAGACCTTTCTCAAGGTCCAGCAACTGCCACGGGCCTTTCAGGAGCTGTCTCGCGTCATTGAACTCCAGCCGAACAATCTCGAAGCTCGCAAGCAGATGGCGAACCTGCTGATCGCCGGGCACAATTTTCCCCAGGCCAAAGAGCAGATCGATATCCTTCTGGCGCAGCGGCCCAACGATCCCGACAGCCACACCACGCTCTCCAGCCTGCTCGCGGCTCAAGGTAGTCCTGACGCCGCTGTCGTCGAAATGCAAAAGGCCGTCGCACTCGACCCCAATCGCTGGGACTCTTATCTGAATCTCGCTACCCTGCAAGCCAGAAACAACCAGCCAACTGCCGCTGAAGCCAGCTTCAAGAAATCCATCGAACTGAACCCGAAGGCTGTCGACGCCCGTATTCTGCTTGGCGTTTTTTACCAGATGTCGAATCGGCTTCCCGATGCCGAGCAGCAGTTTCGCGACGTGGTTGCGGCCGATCCGCAAAATCCCAACAACTATGGTTTCCTGGCTCGGCTTCTCGTTTCGGAAAAGAAGCCGCAAGATGCCGAACAGTTGCTGTCACAGGCTAAATCCAGGTTCGCGAACGATTCGACCGGTTATCGTATGTTAGGCGATTTCTATCTCGCCTCTGGTCAACTCGACAAAGCAGTGACCGAGTACGCATCGCTTTATCAGGAACATCCCAAAGACATCCAGGTCAAGAAGAACTACGTTCAGATTCTTATCCTGAAGAACCGCCTGCCGGAAGCTGCCAAGCTGAACGAAGAAATTCTGAAGGCCGCTCCGCAGGATAGTGAAGCTCTCGTATATCGCGGCCAGATCCAGATTCAGGAAGGCCACGCGAACGACGCCGTGTCCACTCTGCAGACCGTCGTCAAGAACGATCCCGACAACGCTCTCGCCCACTACCAGCTTGGCATCGCGTTAGACAAGCAAGGCAATGACGAACGAGCGGAAGGCGAATGGCGCGAGGCGGCTCGTCTGCGGCCCGACATGTCGGACGCGCAGCGAGCCTTGGCCGGCTCTGCCCTGCGCCGCGGTGACATGGACACGCTCGAACAGGTCTGCACTCAGATCATTACTATGCAGCCCAATGTTCCGGATGGCTACGCCCTGCGAGCCATCTCCTACATAAATCGCAAGCGCTTCGCCGATGCCGAAAATGACGTGAACAAGGCCATCGCAGTCGCTCCCAACAGTTCCGTCGGTTACATCCAGATGGGCAGCCTTCGCTTGGTTCAGAAAAATTACGACAAGGCGGCTCAGGCTTACCAGCAAGCTCTCGACCGTGATCCCAATTCGACCGATGCCCTGCGAGGATTGATCAACGTTTTCCTGACCCAGAATCAAACCGATCGTGCCGTGAGTGCAGCCAACACTCAGATTGCCAAGTCTCCCAACAACAGCGACTTCTATGATCTGTTGGGAACCACTCTCTTCAAGAGCAAGAAGGATCTGTCCGCCGCGGAAATCGCCTTCGCAAAATCCGTTGAGCTGAATCAGGACAATACCGACGCTGTCGTAAAACTCGGTGAAGTTCAGGCTGCGCGCGGCGAAACCGATCAAGCCATCGCCACCTACCTGAATGCCATCCAGGCTCATCCTCGCACTTCCAACTTCCAGGTGCTTCTGGGAGAGTTGTACGAATACAAACGCGATTGGAACAAAGCCCAGGGCGCTTACCAGAAAGCCCTCGAATTAAAGCCATCAGACCCGCTCGCTTCCAACAACCTCGCGCACGTCATGCTGGAAAACGGTGGCGATCTCGACATCGCTCTTTCGCTCGCGCAAACCGCCCACCGCGGCATGCCGGATTCGCCGCGGGTTGCCGATACTTTGGGACGGGTTTACTACGAGAAAAAAGCCTATCTTTCCGCTGTCGGACAGTTTCAGGAAGCTCTTAAACTGGCGCAGAAGAATAGAGTGCCGGACGATCCCGCGGTTCATCACCACCTCGGTCTCGCCTACGCGAAAGCAAACCAACCAGCCTTGGCCCGCCAGCAGTTCGAGCAAGTATTAAAGATCGATCCCGCCTACCACGACGCCGCAGAGATTAAGAGAGAATTGGCATTGTTAAAGTCCTAAGCGAACCCAAAAAAGTGGGCGGGTGGCTGGGCTGCTGGCCCATTCAATCCCGGCCTTGGCTTGAGTGGGACCACGCTGAGGTTGCCACGCTTCGCTCAGCGAGGACTTAAACCGAGGCTGCCCCACCATTCGCGATTTTCGAAGGGTGGGGCACTGGCTGAACTCCATCCCCCCAGCATTGTCATTCCGAGCCGTACAAATCCTTCTCGAAGCCTACCGCTCACGGCGAGGAATCTGCTTCTGGTCGGAGGAATAGCCGGGTTGCTGTTTTGGCTTGAGTGGGACCGCGCTGAGGTTGCCACGCTTCGCTTAGCGAGGATTTAAACCGAGGCTGCCCCACCATTCGCGATTTTCGAAGGGTGGGGCACTGGCTGAACTCTATCCCCCAGCATTGTCATTCCGAGCCGTACAAATCCTTCTCGAAGCCTACCGCTCACGGCGAGGAATCTGCTTCTGGTCGGAGGAATAGCCGGGTTGCTGTTTTGGCTTGAGTGGGACCACGCTGAGGTTGCCACGCTTCGCTCCGCGAGGACTTAAACCGAGGCTGCCCCACCATTCGCGATTTTCGAAGGGTGGGGCACTGGCTGAACTCTAACGTTGGGCGGGGCGTCTGGCCCAGGTTCGCGCCGTCTTCTGGCGCTAACCTGGGAACAGCAAAACTCCCCGCGCGGGACCTCCAATCGGACGCCTCGTCGGTCCCGATAAACTCCATCCCCCCAGCATTGTCATTCCGAGCCGTACAAATCCTTCTCGAAGCCTACCGCTCACCGCGAGGAATCTGCTTCTGGTCGGAGAAATAGCCGGGTTGCTGTTCTTGGCTTGAGTGGGACCGCGCTGAGGTTGCCACGCTTCGCTCCGCGAGGACTTAAACCGAGGCTGCCCCACCATTCGCGATTTTCGAAGGGTGGGGCACTGGCTGAACTCTAACGTTGGGCGGGGCGTGTGGCCCGGGTTCGCGCCGTCTTCCGGCGCTAACATGGGAACAGCAAAACTCCCTGCGGGCCTCCAATCGGACGCCTCGTCCGCCCGAATAAACACAAGCCAACAACTTCATTAGACCGGTTTTGCTTTTGGGTGGCGCAGGGGCGGGTGGCCCGGGGTTTCGCTGGGCAGTGGCAATCGTGAGAGTGCCCCGTCCTTGCGTTCTTGGCAAGGGCAGGAAACGCTGCCCTCGCATCACCGAGGTTTGAAATCCCGCGCAGCCGCGAAAGAGAGTGTCGTCCGCCCGCTATTTCGTGTTGAGCATGATGGCGGTCTTGCCCTTATCCTGTGTCGGAATGGCGCGGTCCGGGAACTTCGTCGTTATTGAAATCGCCAGCAGCCAGACAGTAACTTCAACCGGGGACGTCATCTGAGACTGAAAGATAGCTTCCAGATCGTCCCACAACCGCTATGCGATTCCTCGCAACCATCCCATGGCCCTTCGGTTGTAACACCGTAGATTCTGCCTTTCGTGTCTATGACGAGCGCTCCCTGCGGGCCGGCACCATCGGTTACGCCATTAAATCGATGTACAACGGAGTATTTGCCGGACGAATCGATTCGATATATCGTGCCACAGCCGTCAGACTGCTCCGTGCACTCCGCCCCACCGTTGTCGGTAACTCCGTAAAGGCTGCCATCTGGCGCGGACGATAATGGCCCTGCTCCCACAGCTCCGTCCGGGATGCCCTTGAATTTGTGAAGGACTCTATATCTACCCGACGACGTGACCTCGAAAATGACTCCATTGTTCAAAGGGCCACCACCGAGGGTTGTGCCAAATAAATTCCCCGCCGAATCTCGATATAGTTCAGCGAATGGGGTGTTGCCGTCGTTTCCCCCGTTGAAGTTGTGAAGTACCTTGAGACGCTTACGAGCATCTAACTCGAAAACAGTGCCGCACCCTCCACTGCATGAATAGTTAGAACCACCGCCCCCTGTTGTTCCGTAGAAGTTGCCTTTTCTATCGGCGATTAAACCAGCCGTAGGATAGGCACCGTCGGGGCCTGTGAAGTTATAAAGCGTGGCCTCGTGGCCGGTAGAATCAATTGAGAACACAGTCCCGCACCCTCCGGCGCAAGTTCCCGTGCCACCTTGGCCGGTTGTTCCGTAGAGTATTCCCTTCTGATCTGCTAACAAACGGCCGTAGGGAAATGCTCCATCGGGAGGCCCGGTGAAGTTGTAGAGTACAGTGAGACGTCGAGCTTTTGATCGGAACACAGTGCCATAGGTATGCCCGTAAACCGTGATCCCGTAAAGGTATCCCGATTTCGAAGCTGTTATCTCGTAAGGAGTGTCGCCGTCCTCTCCGTTGAAGCTGTGCAGAACGATTTCCTCGCCTTTGCTTGTTACCTCGAATAGCGTGCCGTCATTCTCCTTACCACCTGCTTCGCTGGTACCGTAAATGGGCCCGGTGGGTCCCTGCGCAATCTCAGTTGGCCATTGCCCGGCCTCTCCGCCTTGAAAAACGCAGATCGTCTCGAGGGTTTGCGCCAGGATTTGATTAGGACAACAAATCACAACGGCGAGAGCGACTGACATTGCCGCAATTCCAAAACGCTGCATTTTCGCCATTTGCTCGGACCTCTTGGCTAGCTAACTGCGTTGGACATTTGATTTATGACCAAAGGAAATACCTACCATTTCGACGTAGAGATGGTTCCACGGAGCCGCCTGTAATCAGAGAGGAAACGTGACTCAAAGACATAGCCATCGAAGCTAGGCTTATCATGCTCTGCGAAGTAGCGTTGGACATTGCTGCCCAAACCGTAAAGCCGTAAACAGTGTCGCTTGACACATAGTTCTGTTGCTCAGAAATGAGATTGAGTTGCCAAGTGAGTGTGTCTGTCGATTGCTCTTTGCGGAGGCTGGGGTAGTTCGCGCCCTCCTCTCACACCGGCCGGGGGGACTAGGTTCGCGCCGTTCTCTGGCGCCACACCCGGGTACAGGGGGATCTTTCTCCGGGCCTCCAATCGGACTCGTCCGTCCGATCAAACACACATGAACGTTGCACTCAAAATCCGGCCAATAGCGTCTCGCGCCGACGATAGCGTATTTTTATTGAGTAAATTTCAAGGGCGGCCTCCAAAAGGAAACTGCCCCCTTTTTCGGCGCCTGCACGTTGGTTGGTCTGCTGTTCTGGCGGTCGGCCAATCGCGACCACCTCCAAATCCAGACTTACTTCCCGCCCGATGTCCCACCAATTTGTCGCAAACATTTTCACCTCTGCCCCTCCAATTCCTTGGAAATCTGCCAGCGCGCGAGGCAACTCCTTTGATATCATCATTCCTCAGGCTACTATCCCTACCGCGAAGGTAGCCAAATTGCTCCTTACTATTTACGGATTTACTCTGCCCTATCAGTTTTGAGTCCGAAGCAAGGTCGTAGTAGTCTGGCAGAGACAAAGTTCAGGGACGTTTACCTTCCCTTCAGCGACCTGCGAGAGTGCTCGCAGTCTGGTCTCGAGTTTTTAGGCCGGGCAATAACAAATCGAACAGCAAACCTTAAGAATCCGGAGGCACAGGGAATTGACCGCTTCAACCAGTCATATTATTCCGCCCCATGGCGGAGAACTCGTAAATCTCGTTGTCCAACCCGAACGTGCGAAAGAACTCAAAGCCCACTCTCGCGAGTGGCCCTCTTGGGACCTCACGGCTCGCCAAATCTGTGATCTGGAATTGTTGTTGAGCGGGGGATTCTCTCCGCTGCGCGGATTTATGACCAAGGCGGACTATGAAGGCGTCTGCCACAAAATGCATCTCGCCAGCGGCGTGATCTGGCCCATGCCGATCACCCTGGATGTGAAGGAAGAATTCGCCAAGACCTTGACGCCTGGCACCAGCAAGATTGCTTTGCGCGATCCCGAAGGCGTGATGCTCGCAATTCTTCATGTCGAAGAAGTTTGGCAGCCCGACCGCGAGGCTGAAGCAAAATCCGTATTCGGTACCACCAGCACGGTTCACCCCGGCGTCAATTACCTGCTGACCCAGTCCAATCCCTGGTATGTCGGCGGCCGGATCGAGGGCCTTCAACTTCCCTCTCATTACGATTTCAAATCCATCCGCCTTACCCCGGCGGAAGTTCGCGCCGAGTTCGCCCGCCTTGGCTGGCGCCGCGTGGTCGCTTTCCAGACCCGTAATCCCATGCACCGCGCTCACGTCGAATTGACTTTTCGCGCAGCCAAGAATGTCGAAGCCAACTTGCTGATCAATCCTTCTGTCGGAATGACCAAGCCTGGCGACGTCGACTACTTCACCCGCGTTCGTTGCTACCAGTTGTTGCTTTCGAAATATCCGCAAGGAACCGTGAAGCTTTCGCTCCTTCCGCTCGCCATGCGTATGGGCGGGCCTCGCGAAGCCATCTGGCACGCTCTGATCCGTAAGAACCACGGCGTCACTCATTTCATCGTGGGACGCGACCACGCCGGTCCCGGCAACGATTCCAACGGCAAACCCTTCTACGGACCATACGAAGCCCAAGAGCTGTTCAAGATGCACGAAGCCGAAATCGGGGTCACCATGGTTCCCTTCAACATGATGGTCTACCTCGAAGATCAGGACAAATACGTTCCCGACAACGAAGTCCCCAAAGACGCTCGCACCCTGAATATTTCGGGTACCGAACTACGCCAGCGCCTGAATGAAGGCCGCGACATCCCTGCGTGGTTTACTTACCCGGAAGTTGTTCAGGAGTTGCGCCGCAGCTTCCCGCCACGCCACAAGCAAGGCGTCACTATCTTCTTTACAGGACTTTCCGGCTCCGGAAAATCCACCATCGCCAACGTATTGCTGACCAAGTTCCTCGAAGTGGGAGGCCGTCCGGTCACCATTCTCGACGGCGACCTCGTCCGCAAGCATCTTTCCTCTGAACTTGGCTTCTCCAAAGAACATCGCGACATCAACATTCGCCGCATCGGCTATGTTGCTTCCGAGATCACCAAGAACGGCGGTATCGCCATCTGCGCTCCCATCGCTCCCTACGACGCCACCCGCAAGTTCGTTCGCGGAATGGTTGAAGGGGTCGGAGGTTTCATTCTGGTTCACATCGCAACTTCCGTAGAAACCTGCGAGCAACGTGACCGGAAGGGACTGTACGCGAAGGCCCGAGCCGGCATCCTTAAGGAGTTCACCGGCATCTCCGATCCCTACGAAGAGCCCAAGGACGCCGAAGTCACCATCAATACGGCTGACTTGTCCGCGGAAGAAGCGGCGCAGGAAATCATTCTGCACCTTGAACGGGAAGGCTTTATCGGAGTGAATCACGGAGCAGCTTAGCCGGGGAGTATTCCCCGGCTAGGAGCGATGCGAACCTATGTTGATTGCAGCTAAAATCGCCATCGGCTTCGTCGTTGGTACTCTCATCGGTATGACGGGTGTGGGGGGCGGCGTTCTCTTGCTGCCCCTCCTCATCTTCGTCTTGCGCGTCCCGCCGATCATGGCCGTAGGCTCTGACGCACTTTTCAACTTCGTCACAAAAATCGGTTCCAGCTGGGTCCATTTCACAAAAGGAACCGTCCGCAAGAAAGTCGTTGTCGCCCTCGCCCTAGGCAGCATTCCCGGCTCCATCTGTGGGGTAAGCCTGCTCGGCCATCTCCGTCACGTGTACGGCACGGGCGTCAATTCTTTCATCACCACCGCCATCGGCATTCTTCTGATCATTGTTCCTCTGCTTCTGCTCTTTCAAACCAGGATCGAGGAAAGCGTCACCCATCGCCCGCCCACCATGAAGTCCTTCGCCGGAATCTCCGCCATCGGCCTGCTCGCCGGCTTTCTGGTCGGCATGACCTCCGTAGGCTCCGGCTCGATAGTTATGCTGTTATTGCTGCTTTTTTATTCTTTCCATCCCAAGCAAATGGTAGGGACGGATATTTGCCATGCGGTGCTGCTAACGGGGGTAACCAGCATTTTGCATTTTCGGCTTGGCAATATTGATCCGGTGCTCGTAGGCTCGTTGTTGATTGGGTCTATTCCGGGGGGCATCGTCGGGTCCTATCTGAGCACACGCATGCCAGTGCCCTGGCTGCGGCGAATTCTTTGCACCGTGCTGCTGGCTACCGGAGCCCGCATGCTCTGGACCTAGAGAAAACTAAATCCATGACTTCAAGTTTGAACGCCGAAACGCTGCTCCGTATCCAGGCCGCCCTGGAATCAGCTCGCCAGGTTCTGAACCGCTTCACGCCGGGTGAAATCGCCGCCGAATACAAGGCTGGACACGATCCGGTCACTGAGGCTGATAAAGCCGTCGACGCCGTGCTGCGCAAGGAGTTGCTGCGCTCCGACGAAGGCTGGCTCTCCGAAGAAAGCGTCGACGACCCGGTTCGCCTGGAGAAGAGCCGCGTATGGGTGGTCGATCCGCTGGATGGCACCCGCGAATTCGTCGCTGGCATTCCGGAATTCTGCGTCTCCGTCGGCATGGTCGAGAACGGCATTCCCATCGCCGGGGGAATCTGCAATCCTGTCACCAACGAGATTTTCATCGGCTCGCGCGAATCCGGCGTTACTTACAACGGAAAGCCGGCGCAGCCCAGCCAGCGCACGCAACTGAACGGGTCGCTGGTTCTGGCCAGCCGCAGCGAGGTCAAGCGCGGCGAGTGGAAGCAGTTCGAAAGCGCCAACTTCAAAGTCCGCCCCATGGGCTCGGTGGCCTACAAACTGGCTCTCGTGTCGGCTGGTCTGGCCGACATCACGTTTACCCTGGTCCCGAAAAATGAATGGGACGTGGCCGCCGGAGCCGCGCTGGTCGAAAGCGCGGGAGGCTGGGTGCGCACCCTGGACAATCAACCTCTGCGTTGCAACAACCGCAATCCCCTGCTCTCGGGGTTGCTGGCCGGAGGCCCGCATCTCCGCGAAGAGCTGATGTCGATGCTGCAAATTCCCGCAGGAAAATAAACGTTTCCACGTGAAAAGGCCCATTTCGGATATCGGGTAATTTCTGCGCGATAACTGCAACGCCCGGTTGCAGTTGTCGAGTAACTTTTGCATTGATCCTGCAACGCCCGGTTGCAGTTGTCGGGTAAGTCTTACATCGATCCTGCAACGCGCTGTTGCAGTTGAGAACCGCTACTCTTCCAGATCCAAGACCGGCATGCCTTGGTGAAGCAAGTTCCAGGCTTCGCGGTATATCTCAAACCGTCCTCCGCCTTCTCTTCGACTGCCGTTCGGGTAAAGCCGTATGGAACGGGAGCCTTTCACCTGATCGATGGGAATGATGTACCAGGCCTCGTAAGGGGCGATATAGGCGGCGAAGAAATCGACGTCGGCGGATGAATAGTGCGCGGTGCTCTGATTGTGAACGAGGTTGATGGCGAACCCCCAGTTGTCGCTGGAAGTGAAGGCGGACTTGACCTGGATGCGGAGGAGGCGTCCGGGTTCGCCGAGGATGAGATCAAAAGACTCGCTGTCGCCGAAGGGTTTGCTGACAGAGAAGCCCATCTGAGCGGCTTTGAGGGCAAAGATCAACTCGGCGAGTTCTCCTTTGCGCTTGGAGAGTGGCGAAGGCGAAGTCTTGGAGCTGACGGCCGGGCCGGGCTCGGCGACGTTGGATTGGTTTTTCATGGAGAGATAAACAAATGCGGCCCGCAGGTTAGCGGGCACTCGCTTTCTGAAGATTTTGAGCAATAAAAAAAGGCCCTGAGCGGAAGCCCGGGCCTCGGTCGATCTAAGAACATTTTATCAAAGTGAAGAGGGGGAAGATGCCAAGTTTTGGGACTTATTTTCCGAATAGATCAAATAGTTTAGGGGAAAATCGGGGTGGGAGGGGGCTTGACAAGAAATTGAGGGAGGCGGGAGTTAGCTTAGAGATAATCAGGGCAGTTCAGGTTGAAATCTTTATCTTGGAGGCGAAAAGTCTCTACAGGGATTGGCGAAAGTAATTCGGGTCCGTTCCGTCCGGCCCCGAATCATTCATTCTGTGAGGATTGAACATCCCCGGCCTTCGCAGAGAACGCGAAAGGCCACCCGCGGGTGCGGTGCCGGCGGTATTGGTGCCATAGGGATGCTTCGCTTTGCTCAGCATGACAATCGAGGTTCTGCCATTCTGTTTGTGTGGTTAGCAGCTGGTGCACCGCAATCCGGTGAAGCGCGGATCGAGCGCTCCCGCCCGCCCTTGAGAATTCTGGAATTGACATGCAGCGGGGCCCTCGCTTCGCTCGTGGGAAATCGAGGGGCGGCTTATTGGCACGAATGAATTCGTGCCCTTCCCGAAACATTTATCGATGCCCATCCCCAAGACAAAAAGCTAACCACCAGGATTCAACTATAATATTTTCACTGTTCACTTCTTCCTCCCTGGTAAAGTCGGTCTACTTTCAGTGTGGTGAATACATGCAAACATGTTTCTATTTGGGAGGCATAATGCACAAGAACGGAACGACCCGCTTGACGCTGGCGGGGTACGCGCTCTTCGGGGTTCTTACCGCAACAATGGTGGCCTCGGCAACTGGCCGTGAAACGACGCTCCACGCTTTCCAAAGCAACGGACGGGACGGCATCTTTGCATCAGCTTCGCTCATTCTCGATTCGTCCGGCAACCTGTACGGGACTACTGCGGGAGGCGGCAAATACGGTAAAGGAACTGTATTCGAATTAATGCAGGGTTCGGACGGAGAATGGACCGAGAAGATTCTCCACAGTTTCGGTGAAAGCGATACAGACGGCGCTCAACCGTACTCGACCCTCGTCTTCGATGCTACCGGGAATCTCTATGGCACAACGTTGGGGGGCGGCACTTCGGGTTCGGCCTGCGGCGGCAGCGGCTGTGGAACCGTGTTCGAACTGAAACCGGGCAAGAATGGCGGTTGGACGGAGTTGATCCTGCACAACTTTAGTGCCACCGGCAACGATGGCGGGAGTCCGCTGGCAGGTGTGATTGTCGATCCGGTAGGCAACTTGTACGGCACTACCAGAGTGGGAGGCTCCCATCTCTCCGGAACCGTTTTTCGCCTGTCTCCTGGGACCGATGGGACCTGGAGTGAGTCCGTGCTTCACAACTTTCAGCAAGATGGGAAAGATGGTTACTTTCCGTCGTCGACGGTGAGCTTCGATGCGAAAGGTAATCTGTACGGCACCACTGGGTATGGGGGAACCGACAAAACCCAAAGATGCAGCGATTACGACGGTTGCGGAACGGTCTATCAATTGGTTCCCTCTCCCGATGGGACGTGGAAAGAGAGAGTAATTCACAGCTTTCATGGCGAGGACGGCTTCATGCCGAGCAACGGCGTAATTTTTGACGCTAGCGGCAACTTGTACGGAGAGACTGAGGGGATCTGGGGCGGAGTGTTTGAATTAGTGCCGTCCCCCAGTGGTAAGTGGAAAATCAAGGTTTTGCACGAATTCGGCTCTGGTATTGATGGAAGCTCTCCGCAAGGCAAGCTGATTCTTGATGGCTCTGGGCGACTCTACGGCACCACCTATGCGGGTGGTGATTATGACTCGGGGACAATCTTTCGACTGACACCAGACGGCAGCGGTAATTGGACCGAGAAGGTCATGCGAAGCTTCAATATTTGGGGTGGCAATTCGCCGAGAGGAGGCCTTACCTTCGATGCATCCGGGCAAAATCTCTATGGGACTACGAGTTGGGCCGGCTACTACGGTCGCGGTACTGCGTTTGAGTTCATACCGTAAAGGGCCCTGACGGGTGGCCTGGCCTTTCGCGTCCTCTGCGAAGGCCGGGGAGGTTACGCCGATTCCCTCCGCCGCACTGTCGGATGGACTCCCAGACTCTCTCGCCGGCGCGCCGTCCATTGCGACTCAATCTCCACTCCCGCATCCTCATCGGTCAGATAGTGACGGAAGCTGCTCCATCGCCAGTCCTCGGCCCGTTCCACCAATCCGCGTTTCACTGGATTTCGATGCATATAGCGTAACTTCTCCATCCGCTTGCGCTCGCTCCACACGTTGAAATCATAGTACCGCGCTTGCCAGAAAGGATTCTCGCCCGCAATGGCTTTCAGCTTCCGCGAAGCGGTTTGCTTCAACATCTGCAAAGCCAGCGCCAACGTTGCACGTTCCGGCTCACTCACCAGCAGATGCACGTGCTCGGGCATGACCACGTATCCGACAATATAGAACCCGTACCATCGACGAGCGCGCTCCAAATTGTAAACAAAGATGTCCCGGGCGTGCGGCGTGGCCAGAAACTTCGCGCGATGGTAGCAGGTGAAGGTGATGTAATGCAGCTGGCGATTTTGTTGATAACGTTTCAGACCCCAGGGCATGAAGTCAGGCTAGCGGCCAAGGTCAATCTCATTCTGTGAGGATTGAACATCCCCGGCCTTCGCAGAGAACGCGAAAGGCCGGGCCACCCGCGGGTCGGTGCCGGCGGTATTGGTGCCATAGGGATGCTTCGCTTTGCTCAGCATGACAATCGAGGTTCTGCCATTCTGTTTGTGTGGTTAGCAGCTGGTGCACCGCAATCCGGTGAAGCGCGGATCGAGCGCTCCCGCCCGCCCTTGAGAATTCTGGAATTGACATGCAGCGGGCCCTCGCTTCGCTCGTGGGAAATCGAGGGACGGCTTATCGGCACGAATGAATTCGTGCCCTTCCCGAAACATTTATCGATGCCCATCCAAGACAAAAAGCTAGCCACCAGCTTCGGTTGCTCGACGAACGCGGGGTCAGCGCTCGGCGCAGCGGGCCCTCGCTTCGCTCGTGGGAAATCGAGGGGCGGCTTATTGGCACGAATGAATTCGTGCCCTTCCCGAAACATTTATCGATGCCCATCCCCAAGACAAAAAGCTAACCACCAGCTTCGGTTGCTCGACGAACGCGGGGTCAGCGCTCGGCGCAGCGGGCCCTCGCTTCGCTCGTGGGATTTCAAATGGCGGCTGATTGGCACGAATGAATTCGTGCCCTTCCCGGCTGAAAGCGCTCCCTTCCCAAAGACCAAAGGTAACCGCAAAGGGCGTCGCACGTGGACGCACGCGGTATTGTGGCCCATAGGGATGCTTCGCTTTGCTCAGCACGACAATCGAGGTTCTGCCATTCGGTTTGTGTGGTTAGCGCTGGTGCACCGCAATCCGGTGAAGCGCGGATCGGGCGCTCCCACCCGCCCTTGAGAATTCCGGAATTGATGGGGCGGTTGACACCCTGGTACGCCACGGGAATATCTCCAACGACTCCTAAGTAGATAGAGCTGTTATTGCTAGCGCTTTGAGGCACGGGCTCGGCCGGATCGCTTAATGATTGCGCTCTTGGGCAATCGCGGAACAACCTGGACGCCCGCCCAAAGCGTGGCGATCGTTTGCTCGACCAGGAGAGTCTGGTCAGGCAAGTCAGGCACAACCCCTTGGATGACCATGAGTGTCGCGAGGCCAAGGATCGTGTACCACCAGGTGTGGGCCACCACTATGTCATCCCTGCTTGGCAGTCCTTCATCCCTGGCAACATCGAAAAAGAGCTGCACGAAACGTTGGAACAAAGGCGTGCCAATATCGTTGATATATTGTCCAGCGCGGATACCGTTGCGGTTCTCCGGCCCGAAGAAGACGTTGCGGAACTGCTGTGGATGGGCAGTGCAGAACTGAATCAAGCCGCGTGAAGTCGCAAAAAGACGCTCTTTCGGTTTAGGGTGCTTAGCGGCGATGGCGTCGAAGTTCTGAATCAACTGCCCGATCGTCTCGCTGCTCAACTCGGCAAGAATATGCCATTTGTCGGGGAAATGCTGATAAATCACGGCGTGCGTATAGCCGATCTCTTTAGCGATCGCGCGAAGCGTCACGGCTTCGTAGCCCCGATCGGCAAACATTTTGCTGGCAGCCGCAAGGATTTCGCCCCGCAATCTCTCCTTGCGCTCTACACGGCGACTTGGTGATTGGGATGTCACTTCAATAGCTTAGTCCATTTTGATGATTGTTGCGACCGATTGTTATTTTCTAACCATTGGTCATTAACCACTGATTATTTTGCAACCAATGGTTTTTCTGAGCCTCTAATAGTCAGGTCGCTCATTTGGATAGGCGGCCAAATACGAGGCAAAGGAGAATGCGATGAAAGTTCTAGTGATTGGAGCAGCGGGCAAGAGCGGAGAAGCGCTGGTAAATGAGGCGCTGGCGGCCGGGCATAAGGTGACGGCTTTCGTGCGCGGAGCCGCGCAGTACAAGAAGGCGAATGTCAGAGTTGTTGCGGGCGACGTGCTGGACGCGGCCGCGGTCGACGTTGCGGTCGCCGGACAGGACGCGGTGATCGACGCGCTGGGCGGCAAGACGCCGTGGAAAGTGACGACGATGGAAACGAGCGCGGCACACAATATTGTGGACGCGATGCGGCGCAATGGGGTGCGGCGATTGCTGAAGATTTCGGTGGTCGGTGCGGGCCAGAGCGTCAAGAATGCCGGATTTTTCAACGAGCACCTGCTGATGAAGACGTTTCTGCGCGGTCTGCTGGTAGACAAGGCGGGCATGGAGGCCGAGATCGAAGGCAGCAACTTGGACTGGACACTCGTGCGGCCGCCGATGTTGACCGACGGCGAGAAGACCGGCGTTGCCAGGGTGCTGAGCACGGAGGGCGGCGAGAAGGCGCACAAGATCGGGCGGGCCGATCTGGCGGCATTCATGGTGCAGCAACTGGAAAGCAGCCGGTATGTGCGTCAGGCCGTGACAGTGACGACCACATAGCAAGGCCTGCGCGAGGATCAAACTCCTCTCGCATCGAGACGAATTGAGGCCAAACACGAAAGTTTTTGTTTGGGCGCAACGGGCGGACTGGACGGCTGACCGTCCGGTTCCGCGCAGGCGAAAGGCCATCCCATCGGGACTGCAAGGAGAGGGTTCTTTTATTATGAAAACTGAACCAACAATAGATAAATCCGGGCAGTAACCGCCCCGGCCTTCGCAGAGAACGCGAAAGGCCGGGCCACCCGCCTTGAGAATTCTGGAATTGATGGGGCGCAGTGGGCCCTCGCTTCGCTCGTGGGATTTCGGGTGGAGGCTGATTGGCACGAATGAATTCGTGCCCTTCCCGAGACTTTTATCGCATTGCTCAAAGCGCTGCACATCCTAAAACAAAAAGCTAACCGCAAAGGGCGTCGCACGATGGACGCACGCGGTATTGTGGGCTATAGGGATGCTTCGCTTTGCTCAGCATGACAATCGAGGTTCTGCCATTCTGTTTGTGTGGTTAGCGCTGGTGCACCGCAATCCGGTGAAGGGCGGATCGGGCGCTCCTCCCCGCCCGTGAGAATTCTGGAATTGATGGGGCGCAGTGGGCCCTCGCTTCGCTCGTGGGATTTCGGGTGGCGGCTGATTGGCACGAATGAATTCGTGCCCTTCCCGAGACTTTTATCGCATTGCTCAAAGCGCTGCACATCCTAAAACAAAAAGCTAACCGCAAAGGGGTCGCACGGTGGACGCACGCGGTATTGTGGCTGTAGGGATGCTTCGCTTTGCTCAGCATGACAATCAAAGACTCTGCCATTCGGTTTGTGTGGTTAGCGTTGGTGCACCGCAATCCGGTGAAGGGCGGATCGGGCGCTCCTCGCCCGCCCTTGAGAATTCTGGAATTGATGGGGCGCAGCAGGGCCCTCGCTTCGCTCGTGGGATTTCAAATGGCGGCTGATTGGCACGAATGAATTCGTGCCCCTCCCGGCTGAAAGCGCTCCGTTCCTAAAGACCAAAGCTAGCCGCAAAGGGCGTCGCACGGTGGACGCACGCGGTATTGTGGCTGTAGGGATGCTTCGCTTTGCTCAGCATGACAATCGAGGTTCTGCCATTCGGTTTGTGTGGTTAGCGCTGGTGCACCGCAATCCGGTGAAGCGCGGATCGGGCGCTCCCGCACGCCCGTGAGAATTCTGGAATTGATGGGGCGCAGTGGGCCCTCGCTTCGCTCGTGGGATTTCAAATGGTGGCTGATTGGCACGAATGAATTCGTGCCCTTCCCGGGACTTTTATCGCATTGCTCAAAGCGCTGCACATCCTAAAACAAAAAGCTAACCGCAAAGGGCGTCGCACGGTGGACGCACGCGGTATTGTGGCTATAGGGATGCTTCGCTTTGCTCAGCATGACAATCGACAGTCAGCACGACGATCGACGGATAGTTACAACGTTGGTTTCATTAAACGCATCTATCGATGGCGCTTCGGCCTTTTGAGCCTTCCGCAAAGGAGCATACATGAAACACATCATGACGGCCGTTTTGATTCTGGCATCGGTAACATCAATGGCTTTTGCACAGGACTGGTATCACGATCGGGATGAGCGCTACCGTGGCGACCAATGGCGGCCGCAAGTGTTCTCCCATGTCGGGCAAGATCTTGAGCATATCTGGAGTGCCCGAAACGCGAGCGAAAAAGAAAATGCGCGGCTGGCGAGGACTAAAGAAGAACTCAGCAAAATGCAGGCCGATCTCGATCAGGGCCGTTTCGACAACGGCCTTCTGAACGACGTCATTGATTCGCTGAGAAAGTCGGCGGATGACCAAAGGCTGTCTCCGCGCGATCGAGATGTGTTGAACGACGATGTCAGCCGGCTCCACGATTACCAGCGCAATCACAACCACTGGGGTCACTAGTTTCAGAGTGGTGTCGCGACGGATTGGTTGGAGTGTGCGGACGGGTGGCCCGGCGCTAATGGGATTGATGCCGGGCCCTCGCTGCGCTCGGGGGATTCGGACGGTGGCTTATGGGCACGAAGGAATCGTGCCCTTCGCGACCTGCCCCCAGGCTCCGCAGAGAGCGCTCGGCTGAGGAGCCCGCCAAGTCCCGGTCTCGGGGAGGCGTAAAGAGACCTGGGGAATCTGCCCGGAGGATTTTATTTGTGGAGCGCCCGCGGCTCTCCTGCTGTCACAAACCCACGCATGGTTTGCTCAAGCTGACAGTCTGCTTCATCCGCGATCGTGATTACGTCGAGCATCAATTCCTCCCGGTTCAGTTCGTTCCGGTGCACGTGCAGGAGGCCAAAGGCGGCGACTTCGAAGATCTTCGACTCCTCGACAAGCATCGAGGCAGAGTAGCCCTGCGCGAAGCGTAGCTTGCCGTGCCGGTCCGCGGTGTCGGAAATCATTGATGGAGCACTCTTGCCTCTCTTCAGGCGGACGATGAGGCCCTGCAATAGTTCGGGCAGATGAGCGGTTCGCTTCGCGTCACTGAGGGAGACGGCGGTCAGGTCTGAAGCCAACTTCACTCTTTTCAGCCATTCCGCAATAACAGACTTTTGCTCTCGCTCCAATATGAACGCAACGGTATTTGGCGTGTTCGGTGGCTCTGGTTCGATGTTCGGAATGGCGAACTCTCCTACGCCGACATTCTTTCTCACCGTTTGAGATGAAGTGACGGTGGGCGGCCTTGATTTTAGGAGAACGGTCCTGTAGTTAGCTGTATAAGAGTGATCATTTCCTATTTGAGTCTACGGCGGACCTGCGGAGGTATTCGTGGGCATGGGGTAGGGTGCACAGAACAGACGCCAGCGGAACACTCCTGCGCCGGTCATGGTTGTGGTTTAATGACGAGTAAAAGTGAGGTTTGGGTGCAGAGATGGATATAAAAGCCTTCTACGAAAATGACGATGCCCGCCGTTTGTCGCGTACGCTGGATCTTCTGGCGAGACATGACGTCTCGAGTTGGGCGCTGGCCGGTGGAACAGCAATCGAACTGCATCTCGGTCAGAGGGGCGCACCACCCCTGGTTCGACGGTTGCACGACCTGGACTTTATTGCTGCGAGCTTCGATTGTCTGCCTGCGAGCCTCGGGGGCCTAGTTATTTCGCGGCATGTGCATCCGCATGATCCCCCAGCGAAAACGATGCTGCAGGCGGTGGATCCCGACACTTCGGTGAGGATCGATGTGTTCCGCGCGTATGGGTCGGAGATGAAGCGGGCGCAGAAAATCGAACTGGGCGGATTGGTGTTTCAAATTGTGGCCTTCGAGGATCTGGTTGCGAGACATGGGCGTCTGTGCTGCGATCTGTTGCGGGGGCAAACGCTGGCGCCGAAATACGCGCGCGATTTTCTCCGTATGCTGGACTTCGCGAAGGTCCGGGGACATTGAGAATGTCTGGCAAGAGCACCGTAAGCCGGATGATCCTAAACGTTTCAGTGACGCGTCGGCTTGGCTGCGCGAGGTGATTGCTGAGCGCGCCGATCTTCTGAGGGCTCCGGTGTATTCGACGGATGTCGATGAAGTTTGTCCCCGGTGTGAGAGCACGGCGGCGTTTCGGCTGGCGGATGCGAGACAGGTGTTTGGCCTACTTGGCTATTGCTGAAAGAGAATACAGGCCGCAAGTGGGCCGGGAGTTTTCGGATGATCAACTGGCGCGCACGTCGTTATCTACTCCAAGGACGCGGAAGCCGATCGACTCCGGCAAGAACAACCAGCATGAACTTTTCCCCATGTGCGACGATTCGGCGGCGACTCTAAAGAGTGAGGCGCTCTACCATCGCTGCCGCGTATTTGAATGGCCGGCGTTTCATGGTCTTCCAGAAATAAGCGAGAATAATTACGCTCGCGACCGCCGCGTAGGCGCACCACAGCGAAGTGAAGGCGTAGCGCTTGACCGCCATCACGACCAGCAGAATGATCAGGTTTGCAGCGCCGAAGATGACCATGGCCCTTATCTTGGAGAAAAAGAGGGATCCGCAAGTTGCGATCACGTAGAAGACTGCGACCACTGTATTGTTGGTCGCCGGATTGACGTAAACGAGGCTGTTTTCCCTGATGTACACCTGAAAGGAATAGGCGGTGAGCGCCCACAGAATATAGAGCGTGGTCGCACCGCCGATCGCCAGGAAGG
The DNA here is from genome assembly GCA_963708575.1 of uncultured Acidobacteriaceae bacterium. GTDB lineage: Bacteria > Acidobacteriota > Terriglobia > Terriglobales > Acidobacteriaceae > DASVWZ01. Next base: position 950,040 of record CAVPTB010000007.1, on the reverse strand, counting down.
GCAGCATGCGGCTGCGGCTCTTCGGGTTGGGCTCGAACCACCACACGCTCAAAGGCAGCAGAAACGGGAGGATCCCCTGAGCGTAGAGCATGAACGCTGCGCCCATGACGTGGGCAACTTTGGGGGAAAGGATACCGTCGAGTCCGAGCCAAACAAATCCCTCGGTGAACTGATGAACCGCAAAGAGTGCAGGCAGAGCGGCAAAGAGGAGTTCACGCCGATGCTTTACCCTGGTCAAAGTGACGGCACCGATGGTTCCCAGAACCCCGCTACCGACAAAATTGGCGGTTGCCGAAAAGCACATGAGCGATCCTCCAGCGAATCTTAAGCATAATAAGGCCTAAGGTGACTTCGCTGGCGCTCGGGGGATTTCGAATGGAGGCTTAGGAAGCCTTATTCAGTTGATTGAGGGCGGCGGTCAGCTCTGAGATTCGCTGGTTGCGTTCGTGGTATCCGCGAAGGTCCCCGTCCGTCAGTTCGGCGAGTTTCCTGGTTTCGAGAAATTCCATCTGCTGTTCGAACAGACGACTCAACTCGGCGGAGATTTGCTTGACCCGATCGGAATGCACACTACCCCAGGACGTTACGAATATATCGCAGTTATACGGAAGGATTACGCATCCTTCGATACCCCTATCCCTGTATAACTCACAAATAATTACCCGATGAGTCAATGTTGAGGGTTTTGAAAACAAAACGAACCGGCAATCCTTGAGGATTGCCGGCTTGAGAGATCGATTATCGGTTGGAAAAGTGTTTAGTCGGCAGCGACTCCGTCGGTGACTTCTTCCTCGCGGCGCCGGGCGGACCGGTTGGCGGGAAGGCCCGCGTCGCGAATCTTGTAGAGCAGGGCGCGATAGCTGATGGAAAGCGCCTTGGCCGCTTGCTTACGGTTCCAGTGATGTGCCTGAAGGACCTTCAGGATGATCTTGCGCTCCAACTCGCGGGTCGCCTGGCGAGTCAGTTTCTTCAAGGAGATCGGTCCGTTCACGTCCACATCGGGGTTAAAGTACTCCTGCTCGGAGCGAACCACCAACTCGCTGGTGATCACTTCTTCGCTGCCCAGAATGACGTAACGCTTGATCAGGTTCTCCAGTTCGCGGATATTGCCGGGCCAGTGATATTTCTGCAGCACCGCCATCAATTCGCCGGAAAGGCCTTTTCCGCGGCAGTTGTACTTACGGTTGTAGTGTTCGAGGAAATAGCTGACCAGCATTTCAATGTCGCCGCGGCGTTCCCGCAATGGCGGCATGTGCAGATTGACTACATTGATGCGGTAGTAGAGGTCCTGGCGGAATGTGCCGTTCTCGATCTCGGTCTCGAGGTTCCGGTTGGTCGCGCAGACAACGCGAACTTCGACCCGCTTGTCTTCCTGGGCGCCAATGCGGCAGAACTGACCGTCCTGGAGAAGTTGCAGGAGTTTGGATTGCAGGGACAAGTCGAGTTCGGAAATCTCATCGAGAAAGAGCGTGCCGCGGTGCGCCAGTTCGACGCGGCCGGGCTTCATGCCATAGGCGCCGGTAAAAGCACCTTTTTCGTATCCAAAAAGTTCGCTCTCAAGCAGGGTTCCGGGAATGGCGGGACAGTTCACCTTTACGAAGGGGCCGGTTCTCCAAGGCGAGAGCCCGTGCACCATTCGAGCGATGATGTCTTTTCCCGTGCCGCTTTCCCCGTGAATGAGAACCGGCACATTTGCGCTCGCGACCTTGTCCATACGGCTGCGGAGCGCTTGCATGACTTGCGTCTTGCCAAAAATTACGGATTCAGGGGGGAACTCGCCTAACGACTGAACTAAGGAACTGACAGAACTTGTAGTTGGAGTAGGCATTTCGTCGGTAGCGGCTCCTAAGCTTGCACCCTATCACGTGCACCCGGAAAGCCAAATCTTACGGTGGGGAGATTACTTCGATTACCTAGAGGTTACCATCCTGTTATCAAGCACTTGCAAATTTCCGGCAGTTCAACATAACAGTCGAACAGGAACAAAGGACCCTAGAAATTGGGCTCTTTTTGCTCCCCAAGCATAGGCAAACATTTTCACACAGGTGAAGTAACTTTCCTACGTGGGGTGGTTCTTGGTCCGACTGGACCGATCAGTGGATTCGAGAACTTCACCCCAATGAGGTTGTAGCCTTCGGCGTGGGTGATACGGAGAGTCTTGGCGCGAAGCAACCGCGATGCCTTGGGCAAGGCCGTGGTGGAAGCCAAGGGTGCGCAGGGAATCTCAAGCACAACCTGCGCGGAGAGCGGCATTGAGCGATGCAATGCAATGAGTGCCCCGCCAGCCGAGACGTTTAGAGCAGTCGCGAATTCCAAAGTCTCTTTGCCGTTCTCTTCACGACTTCTTACAAAGACTGGAATCGCGAGAGGCAAACGTGGCCACTTGCGACGTTCTGTTTCCGCCTGGTTTCGGGTCAAGCAGTTCCCTCGGGGTGGGCTTACTGCTTGAATTGAAGCATCTTCTGGGCCAAACGGCCGTATTGGGAATGGCGGATGGGTCGCGAGACGCGTGGAATGCTGATTCTTCTCCGCTAAGAGTGGTTTTAAGAAAACGGGGGATTCGCCTCCTGTTCGCCTGTTTCGGGGAGCGTTGCGAACGCTCTAACTCGTTGGGAATGCAAGGATCTTTCCTTGAGTGACAATTTCGTTCGTTTTCCGTTGACAGCCTAAACACCGTGTCATAGCATTTGTGCAGGTTATTTCAGCTTACAGTGCTTAGATTTGCCCCTCCCCTTCGTCGTACAAACCACTGAGTTTTCTGACGATGGCAGCGACTCCAGAAAAGACGTGTCTTCCTCCGAAGAAGCAGTCTCAGCCGGTAAAGTCCGACGCACGCCCGACGGACGGGGGCTCCTCCCAGTCCGCAGCCAATCAAACCTCTGATCAGGAACTGCTGCAGGAGTTTTCTCAGCTGCAGGAACGCTATCTGCGGACGACGAATGCCCTGGCGTCGGCGGCCCATGATTTGAAGACCCCACTGGCCATTCTTAATGGTTACGTTGAGGTTCTGCAAAGCGAAAAACTGGGCCCCCTGAACGAACGGCAGCGTGAGGTTTTGCGCGACATGCGGTCGAGCGGCCAGCGCCTGCAGCACTTTATTCAGGATTTCCTGAGTTTCAGCGTGCTTGAGACCGGCGAAATGAAGATGCGTTTCGAGAAGGCCGATCTCAACGCTTGCCTGTCGGAAGTCTGTCAGCTGTGGTCCAACAATTTTCAGGAAAAGGGTTTGGCCCTGTATTTTCTGGCGAACGAGAAAGTGGCGGAGTTTCCTTTCGATTCAGCCAAGGTACAGCGCACGGTATCAAATCTGTTGGAGAATGCTTCAAAGTTCACTCCGGCTGGGGGCACGGTGTGGCTGCATGCCGAGCCTCATATGTGGGAGCGGCGGAGCACGAGTGCCTCCGGGATTTCCGATGATCGCCGCCATCAAGCCAGCTTTCATCCCAACTCGGTGAAGGTGAGCGTTTCTGACACGGGCCCTGGCATACCACCGGAATATCACATCGAAGTGTTCGACGATTTCTTCCGCTTGCCACAAAGCGACGACCAATCCGGAATGGGTCTGGGTCTGGCTATAGGACGGCGGCTGGTGGGCGGAATGGGCGGTAAGATTTGGGTGGAAAGCGTACCGGGAGCCGGCTGCAAGTTTTCGTTCATCATTCCCCTCCAGCCTCCCTCCGTCGCTGCTATTAAAGGGAAAACGAAATGACAAAGGCAGCCAGCATCCTGCTAGTGGATGACGAACCGGGAATGTTGCGGTACATCAAGACTCTCCTCGAGGTCGACGACTACAAGGTCGAAACCGCGACGACTGGCGAGGAAGCAGTCCAGCGAGTGCAAAAAGGATTGCGGCCTGATTTGGTGCTGCTTGACCTTGTCATGCCGGGCATCGATGGTCTGGAAACCCTGGAGCAGATCCGCAAGATCCATCCCGGGGCAAGGGTTGTCATGCTGTCATGCGTGACCGACACCCGCAAGGTGGTGCAGGCCATTCGCCTGGGGGCTCACGATTACATCACCAAGCCTTTTCAAAAAGCTGAACTGGACGCGGTGATCGACCAGTGCCTGGGCACCAACCAGCAAAACTATCCGGGTGAAGTCGAAGAATTGCACGATGACGTGTTTTTCGTGGCGGCTAGCCCCGCCATGCGGAAGTTGCGATCGCAAGCAGCCCTGGTAGCGAACGTCGATATCCCAGTTCTGATGCTGGGAGAGAGCGGTACCGGCAAGGAAGTGATGGCCCGGCTGATCCATAAGCTGTCGCCGCGCGCCCATCGCACTTTCTTGAAGGTGAATTGCGCGGCTGTTCCCGGCGATCTTCTGGAAAGCGAATTGTTCGGATACGAGCCGGGAGCTTTTACCGGAGCGACTCACGCGAAGCCGGGAAAATTCGAGCTATGCAACAAGGGAACGATCCTGCTGGATGAGATCGGCGAAATGCCGTATGGATTGCAGGCCAAACTTCTGCATGTTTTGCAGGACCAGCAGTTTTCGAGACTGGGCAGCCGCTCCGTGATTAAGGTGGACGTGCGCATCCTGGCTGCGACCAACATCAATATTCCGGAGGCCCTCGCCGGCAAGCGTTTGCGCGAAGACCTGTACTACCGCCTCAACGCCTTCACTTTGAGCGTTCCGCCATTGAGAGAGCGCAAGGAAGAAATTCCGATCCTGCTGAAACATTTCATGTCACGGATGGCGGAGCGTTATGCCCGACCGCCGTTACCGATGTCTCCCGAGTTCTTGCAGGCATGTCTCGACTACGCTTGGCCGGGAAACCTGAGAGAGTTGAGCAACTTCATCAAGCGGTATCTAGTTCTAGGCGACGAGAAAGCTGCGATCGGCGAACTGCGTCCGAAGACGGATGGCACGGGAGCACATGTCGATCCGTATGCTGAAGGCGGAAGCAGTTCAGGTGGCGGCTTGAAATCGGTGGCGCGCAGCGCCAAAGACGAAGCGGAGGCCGAGGCCATTTCGCGAGCTCTCGAGGAGACCAACTGGAACCGCAAGCAAGCCGCCGCGCTTTTGCAGATCAGTTACAAGGCACTGCTTTATAAGATCCGGCAATACGGGCTCGCGGAAACCAAGAGCCACAGACTTTCCGCAGGCGCCTCGTAGGCGTCGACTTCGCAAAAACCTAAGTTCCAGTACCAGCCACGCTTGCTTGCTGCAGGGCTGGGCGCTGCGTCATCGTTGACCTGTACATATGCCGAGCGGTTGCCCTTCTTCGTCGGCTTGAACGTCACATGAATCGTACAATTGCTTCCCGCAGACAGGCTGGCTGGGCAATTGTTGGTCTCTGAGAAGTCGTTCGGGTCAGCTCCACCGAAGGCGATCTGAGAAATATTGAGGGGTACGGTCCCTTGGTTGGTGAAGGTGATCGGCTTTGAGGCTGTGCTCTTGCCGACCTTTTTGTTGCCGAAGTTCAAGAATGCAGGAGAGAAGCTGACGGACGTGCCTGTGCCCGAAAGCGAAACCGTCTGGGGACTGTTCGGAGCACTATCGGTTACCGTCAACGTGCCATTGGCGACGCCATTCAGGCGTCGGCGTAAACGTAACCTGAATCTGGCAGCTCTGACCCGCCCCCAGGTCTCCGGGACAGTTGTTGCTTTGGCCGAACGCGCCAGTCGTCGCAATGTTGCTTATGGTTACGTCGTTGGAGCCGGTGTTCGTCAAGGTTGCAGCCTGTGGCGTACTCGTCGTGTTCAGTAGTTGCTTCCCAAAGGTCAGGCTGGACGGGGTCAGCGATCACGCTGTGGTTTCCCCTGTTCCGGATAAGTGCAGTCGCCAGTGGGCTTCCGAACCCTGCATACACGACGTTCAAGCTCGCGTCGCCGATTCCTCAGCTTCAGTTGGTGTGAATGTCACTTGGATCTGACAATTGCTACCTACCGGAATATTCGCGGGACAGTTGTTCGTTTGCGTAGAAGTCTCCGAGCATTTGTGCCAGCCAATGCCGATACTCGTGACACTCAGAGGCGTTGAACCTCCGTTGTACAAAGTGGCAGCCTGCGGCGGACTGCTTGTGCCGATACCCTGAGGGGCATAGGCGTAGCGAAGCTGGAGTTAATCCCGCTGAGATCTGCCAAAATACTCCTCCTCCTCCAACCAGCCCAGATGACCATTTTCATTGCAAATCGGAAGGGTGCCAGGTCGCAGGTCCGGTTCCAGCCACTGCGCCGTGTTTGAAACGTTCCATCACCATTGCCCAGCAACAAGAGAAGCAGGGTCACTCAGACACTAGGATGTCTTGCTCTCCGTCGCCATTGAAGTCTGCAATGACTGGCACCCCTTGTCCACAACAGATCGCGCCCTCGCCCGCTGACAAAAGTGCCATCGCCCCGGCCCAACAAAATCTGCCCTGAATTTGTCACTATATCCAAGTGGCTGTCGTCGTTTACATCCGCTGTGGCGATCATGTTTCAGGAAATGGAGTAGCTGACGTAGCGTAAGACCCTGGTCCTTGTTAAGCGCTCGTTCCGTGCTACATATCTAACGGCGCGCGAAATCGAGTTTGCCGTCTTCATTGAAATCTCCCAGCGACTGGCGACCCCAGGGGGCGACACGACTTATTCCGTTTGTACCTCCAGAGAAACTGCCGTCCCCCCGTCCAAACCACACATCTACTTGTCCTCCCCGATCTTTTCGACGGCAGGATAGCCGGTAAATAGAACGTCTAGTTTTCCGTCTCCGTCGAAATCGGCAACGCCATATACCGTGCTCCTCAGGGTCGCGACTAGGTCCGCTGTGTGAATCTCCCTGAGCCGTCGCCAAATACGACAGCTATAGATCTCTGCTTGTCGAATTCAGTAACAGATCGAGTCGATTGATCCGTCTATTAAAATCTCCCGCTAAACATATAGCGCACAACTCCACTCGTGAGCTCTTCGGCAAGACGTTTTTGATCGGAGGCTGAAACTTACCCTGCCCCTCACCCAAGTAAACATCGATGATGGTGCCCCGGGTTCCCGGTTTACAGATGGCGACATCGGCTTTGCCATCATTGTTAATGTCTCCAACTACGCTGAAGACGCCGTTACCCGTGAAATTTGGGTCAGGTGTCAAAGAGATTGCTGGGGCGGGCTTCCGAAGGGTGAAGAGTGCAACATTCGAAGTCGGATTGCTTCCGCCGAGGTTCACCACCGTGACTTGGGCTGTTCCCGGCTTTGTGAGGTCGGAGGTCTTGATGTCGGCCTTCAACACTGTGCTTGATACCACAGTTGTCTCTCGCTGCTTACCGTTCCATTCCAAGACTGATGTCGTGCCGAAGTTATCGCCGTGCACCGTCAAGGTGAATCCCTGGCTCCCGGGAAGGGCAGTAGTGGGCGATAGGGGCTCCGCGATATACGGAACGGGATTCTGAGCGAACGCTGTGAAGCTGACAAGCAGCAGGAGGGTACATTTCAAGAACTTCATCTTTCTTCTCCGGCACGAAACGAACGCGATTGTAGCTACCTGGGGTCTTCTGCGTGGAACAGCAACGCGGGGGACGCTGCGCCGCTAAGTCTGGTGCAAGTTGTAAGTTCCTGTCAAGCGAGCACGTTCGCGTCAGGTGTGCCTGGGAGACCGTGACGGACCACTACGGGCTAATGCGGCAAGGGACACAGCGAGCTGTGTCCCTTTCTTTTTTTCTGCGAGAGCATCGACTACTGAACCACCAGTTGGATGGTTGTCGTGCGCACGGCTGTTCCAGAGGTTGCGCTGACGGTCACGGTATAACTTCCGGCGGGCGTTCCGGTCGTTGTAGTCGTGGACGTGTGAGAACTGCAGCCGGGCATGAAGGCTATTCCTGCGAGTGCCAAGGCTACGATAAGCCCGAAGAGAATTCGCCGACGCCGCTTGCCGCTGAAGCCAACGCCCAGCAGAGTCAATCCACAAACGGGTAGCCAAGTCGCGTATAGCGGGCGACCGCTCGGCCAAAGTCCCGTGGTCGTGGTTACGCGGGCCGTGGTGTTGATCACCAGAGTGGTGCTGGCCGCACCTGTATCGAGGTTCGGGATGGGGTTGGTTGTCACCGAGCAAGTAGCGCCGCTGGGCAAGCCAGAACTGCAAGATAGAGAAACGCTGTCGGGAATGCTGCCCGTCGGCGTGACGACCGCGGTGTAGCTGGCCGGAACGCCCGCGGGTACGGTGACGGAAGCCGGAGAAACCGCCAGGGCGAAATCGTTGACGACGGAACTTGGAGCGGGGTTGGGAGAGACGCCGAAATTGGTTCCGGTCACGCCGACGGTTCCCGTATTCCCCAATGTTCCACCCACAGTCGGAACAAGAACGACAGTCACTGTAGCGGTGGCCAGATTGTTCAGGCTTCCTATGTTGCAGAGAACCGTTCCCCCGTTTGCCGATCCGCAACTCCCCGGGCTGGAGGTGGCAGATGTGAACGTAGCATTGCCCGATGAGGGCAGCACGTCAGTGAACGTAATGTTATTGGTGTAGTCGCCGTTATTGGTGATGGTGAATGCGTAGCTGATTTGACTACCGACGCCGACCGGCGAAGGGGTTGCGGTGCCGGTGACGGCCAAACCGAGAGTAGGACCGATCTTGCTGGCGAAGGCGTCCGTAGGCCCCTGCAACGTATTCTGGAAGGGGTTCACCAGCGGGAAGGGGCTCGAATTCGTTTCTCCGGTCACGTACGCGGAGCCCTGATTATCAACCGCGATGCTGGTACCAACATCGTCTCCAGCTCCACCCAGATAGGTGGTGTAGTTGCCGGTGGAAGAGGTATCGATACGCGCGACAAAAGCGTCCTTGCCACCTCCGGGCGTTCCCTGAATGGTGCTGGTGGTGATGGGAAAATTGGTCGAGTCCGTCCAACCCGTAACGCGTGCTCCCTGATTTGCATCGACCGCGATGCCGGTGCCGACGTCGTCACCGCTGCCGCCCAGATAACTGAAGTAGCTCAAAGGAAGAGCGGTTGTGGTGCACGTCGAACCTGTGCAGGGAACACCGAACTTGGCTATGTAGGCATCGATTCCACCACCATTGCTGTTCTGAAACGGACGGTATTCGTAGGGATTGCGAAGTTAGTCGAGGTGGTCGAGCCGGTCATATAGGCGTTGGAACCGGAATCGACCGCGACGCTGTAGGCGTAGTCATCGCCAGGCTCTCCGAAGTAGCTGGCATAAATTCGCTGCGAGCCGGTCACGGCTGCGGGATTGATTTTGAACAAGAAGGCGTCATAACCGCCGTTGTTAGTTGACTGATAGGCGTCCAAAGTCGACATGTTGGTGTAGTTGGTGGTACCGGCGACGTAGGCATTCGAGCTTGCGTCGACGGCAACCGCACCGCCGATCACGACGCCGGCGCTGGGAACGTTTCCGCCGTAGTAAGTGGAGTACAAGACTCCATTGGTTCCCGGAACCGTGGTATCCAGCTTGGTGAGGAAGAACTGACCCTTGCCAGGATTGTTGGAGGCGGGCTGATAAGAGCCGACGGTCGCGGGAAAGAAAACGTTGCTACCGGTCTCGTCGGAGGTTGTGGTTCCGGCGACATAGGCTTTGGCGCTGGTGTCGAGAGCGATGCCAGACGCGATGTCGGTTCCATTCCCCGAAAGATAGGTCGAATACGGCAAACTCGAGCCGGAGCCATCCAACTTGCTTAGAAACGCGTGAGTGCCTGGCGAAACCGGGGTTTGTTGAAAAGGCGCAACCTCGTTAGGCCCCGTCGATGTGGGGAAATTGGTGGAGGTGGTCGTTCCGGCTACGTAAGCGAATCCCGCACTGTCGACGGCAATGCCCGCGGTGTAGTCGAGTCCGTCCCCACCTAAATATGTGGCATACACCAAGGCTGATCCGGCGGCACTAAACTTGGCGACGTAGGCATTGGCGGTAGCGCCGGCAGCCAATGTCTGCTGGAACGAACTGGTGTTCACGCCGGGGAAAGTGGGCGAATTTGTGGAACCGGTTACGTAGGCATTCGCGGCCGCGTCCACCGCAATCGCGGGGCACCCGGGGGTTTGCGCAAGGCCGGTGATCGCCGAACAACTTTCATCGCCGGGTCCACCGAGGTAGGTTGAGTAAGTCAGGACCGGGTCGATGATGAGTTCGCGATTGTGATCGTACTCGCCGAGTGCAAATCCCACCTGATTGTTGGCGCGAAGTTCAAAGCGGCCGGCGATTTCGCGCTTTTCGTCACCGAAGTTCTGGTAGATGCGGGGAGCCAGCAGACGCAGTTCGGAGCCATCGACGTCGAGTTGAAGATCGCCGTTGCCGGCCAACTTCAGGTTCTTCGCTCCGGAAAGCTGCAGCGCAATTTGTTTCGAACTGGCGCCGGGGGCAACTTCAAAATCGTATTCCAGGGTTCCCTGCTTGCCGTAGTAAACCAGATCGACGCCGGGATAAACGCCTGCATAACGGACTCGCGCAAACTGCGGAACATTGCGATGCCATTTTGCCGGATCGTTGCCGATGAAGTAGTTGCTTTTTCCGGGCAGAACATTCGCGCCGATGACGTCCAAGTTGGCCCGCGATCCGGCCAGTCCCATGCGAACCACGGAAGAGCGCTCCGACTTGCCGGCGGGGTGCTGCAAGGTGAGAACAGCTTCATTGTTGGTAAGAAAAAGATCGTAGCCGACGCCGCGCGCCAGAAACCGCACAGCAGGATCGCTTTGCCCCTGGTTGGCTTCGAAGATCAGGGGAAGATGGCCATAGGATGCCAGAACCTGTTCATGGCTCATTTTGGTGGCGTTGCTGGTGGCCCGGGACCTCATATCCAACCGCAACGCGGCGGTGGCTAGTACGACAAGACCGATCAAGATAACAGCTGCTCTAGTCCGCAAACCAGCACCACCCAATCCAAGACGACTCAATCTCACTAGATCCTCCGACCTTCTGCTTTTGGAGAGAAAGAAGAATGGCACACAAACAGCACTCCGACCCGCGGGTGCGAAGCGGCCTGCCTACTTGTCACCAGAAAATTGCGCGAAAAAATAAATAACTACTTAAACATCTTACAAATAGCGGTGTCAAGCCGAGCGAGTTGCGCCCATCCCTGCATTGGTCAGATGCAACTCGCGGCAAGCAGAGATGCCGCTCTCCAGCAGAAAGTCTCCACAAGCCGCGAACGGGATAAAACTCAGCGGAAACGCTGCAAAGTGCTGCGCGTGAAAAGTGAACATGACCGGCGGCGCTCCCGCAAATCCAGTGTTTCATGAATTCGGCATCGCATGTAATCTGGCAGGGCGATTGCTCTATGGAGTGCACGCCTACTCTCCCTTTTGCCAGCCGTCCCCCGCCCTCCCCACCTCCTGATCTGAGACATTCGAGTAGAAGGTTCCCGCCACTTTCAGGCCATTGCGGATGTTTACAAACTGAGTAATCTAAGGGGACCGAAGCAGTCAGCCTTCGGCACCAGCTGCAGAAGTCATATGTAAGGGGGAGCTCAGGTGCTCGCAGGACAAACGGATGTAGTCTCATCGCTGCCCCAGGAGCGGCGGCATACGCGACGTTTTGATATGCGTCTTCCAGCCTTGGTCCGGTTTCCCGACTCCACAATCGCGGACCTGATGACTGAGACACAGAACGTGAGCGCGCGGGGAATCTTTTTCTACCTGGATCGCCACCTCGGAGCGGATTCGCGGATTGACGTAACTCTGACGCTTCCGCCACATGTCACCCTGACGGACTCAGTCCGGGTGCGATTTTCGGCCCGGGTCGTTCGAGTGGACGAACCTCTTCCCGGCTCGCGGATTGGCGTAGCTGCGTTGATCGAAGAATACGAATTTCTGGGATCTCGATCGATTGTTACTTCCTGAAAGTTACTTCCTGTTCAATTCGTCGATTTCCCGCCGCAGTCGGGAGTAGCGCCTCGCCAGATACGTCAGATAGCCGACGTGAATCACCCAGGTTGAGATGTACGCGGCATAGAGATAGTTCATCGCGGGCTCCCGGTTTGCATTAACGCCTCGAGCGCCTGACGCTCTTCAACATCCCGCTGCACAACTTCAAGCCGGTATCGAGACCAGCAAACCAAAGCGCCGAAACAGCTGAAAGCCGCAAGGTTGATGAGCAAGGCATGGAGCATGCGGGGATCGAGCGATCCGCCGCCTCCGATCACGGGCTGGGGATGCTGCGTCCTGAAAAACCAGATTGAGAAGTAAACGAGGGGAACATCGAGCGCGCCGAAAATGGCGAGGACAGCCGCCAAGAGAGGCGTTTGGCCTCCGCTCGAAAATCTTCGGAGCATCAGGTAGCTGACGTAGATCAACCACAGCACCAGGGTCAAAGTAAGACGCAGATCCCACGTCCACCAGATGCCCCACACGGGCCGCGCCCAGATCGGGCCCGTGACCAACACGACGGTGCAAAAGACGACTCCAACCTCAGCGGAAGCCAGAGCCAGAGCATCAGCTTTGGTATTGCGGCGAACCAGATACCAGATGGACGCAATCAGATTTACCCCGAACAGGCAGAATGCGGTCCAGGCGGAAGGTACGTGATAGTAGAAGATGCGCTGGACATCCCCCATGGTCTGCTCGGTGGGCGCAGCGACGAGAGCCTGGTAGAGACCATAGCTCAGCAGGACCGCTGTGAGGATTGCGAGGATGGCAAAGAGCTGTTTCATTCTGCGTTTAAGACCGAGTCAAAGAGGAGAAGGCTGGCCATAGTAAACACCAGATCGTAGGTGATGAGCAATACGATCCAGAATTTCGCGGAATAGTCGCCGGTCAGGATAGAGCCGGTAGCTTCCACCATCGCCAACAACGCGGGAATTGAAATGGGAAACAGCAGCAGAGGCAGCATAATTTCCCGGCTGCGGGTGCGAACTGACATCGCGGCAAAGAAGGTTCCATTCACGACGAGTGCCCAGGTGCCCAAAGCGGCGACGATGGGGAGCTGCCAGGCGGGCCCGATGGCGCGAAGGTTATAAAAGACGATGAAAAGCGGCGCCATCAGCGCCTCAAGCACGGTGACGAAAATAAAGTTTCCCAGCACCTTGGCGAGAAAAAGCGAATTCGGCGGCGCCGGAGATACGCGGTATGCGTCCAGTACATGATTTCGCAATTCGCGGGACCAGGTCTGATTGAGGGCGACGACGGCGGCAAACAAGAAAGCTACCCAGATCAAACCACCGGCGATGTGTCGTGACTCCTCGGCCGTGGGATCGAAGGCAAAACTGAAAATCACCACCACCAATAGGGCGAAGAACAGCATGGAATTGATGGCGTCTTTGGAGCGCCACTCGAGGCGGAGATCTTTGATGAGGGTTGCGCGCGTCAATCCAGAGGTGTTCGTCATGATTCGGGTGGCCTAAAGTCCGGGGTGCGGCTGACGATCTGTCCCGCTTCCATCCAGACAAATTCGTCGGCGGCTCCATCCAGCAGAGAGGCCTGATGGGTGACGACAAAAATCGTCTTGCCGCTATTTCTCATTTCGGCCAGCAGACCTACCATCTCGCGGGCGGAGCGGAGGTCTACGTTGGAGAAGGGTTCGTCGAGCAGCAATATTCGGGGATTATGAAGGAGCGCTCTGGCCAATGACATGCGCTGCCGCATGCCTTGCGAGTACTGGCCTACGGGACGCGGCAATGCGGGATCGAGTTTGACGGCGCGGATGGCCTCAGCGCAGCGCTCGTCGCCGGAGATGCCGTAGAGCCGGGCGAAGTAGCGGAGGTTCTCCATGCCGCTCATTTCGTCGTACAGGAGCGAGGGGTGCGCCATGTAGCCGATATCGGAGCAGACCGAGCGCAGGTTTGAGTTCCCCAGGATGGAGATGGTGCCGCGGGTCACCGGACTGAGGCCGGCGAGGGAGCGCAACAGAGTGGTCTTCCCCGCCCCGTTGTCCCCCAAAATAGCGTAGAGGCGCCCGGGAAAGAACTGGGCGGAGACGCCACGCAGCGCGTAGAACCGTCCGAATTGTTTGACCAGATCGGCAACCACCACGATGGGCGAAGACGTCGGGTTGGAGGAAGGCGTCACAGTCTGCATGAGGTTGCGGGATAACCAGTGAAGATAGACGAAGCGGAAGGGGAAGTCGAGGGAGCGGGGGGGCGGATAGTGGGATGAAAGCTGCGTTCATCCGTCAAACACTGCCAAAATTACGATATTCTCCGCTGAATCTCGCGGACGGGTTGCGGAATCCAAATTGGTCATGAGTACACCTAACGCTTCTTCAGCTGGCACTTTTTCTATTGGCGGAGATCTCCGCGTCAATCGTCTGGGTTACGGCGCCATGCGCATTACGGGCGACGGAATCTGGGGCGATCCCAAAGACCCGGCGGAATGCAAACGGGTTCTGCAGCGGCTGCCCGACCTGGGAGTGAACTTCATCGACACGGCGGACGCGTATGGGCCTGAGGTCAGTGAGAACCTGATTGCCGAGAGCCTGTATCCGTATCCCAAGGGGATGGTTATCGCGACCAAAGGCGGGTTGACTCGGCAAGGACCAGACCAATGGGCGCCGGTGGCCCATCCAGAATACCTGCGGCAGTGCGTCGAGATGAGCCTGCGCCGGCTGAAGCTGGAACGCATCGACCTTTACCAGCTTCACCGATTTGATCCGAAAGTTCCGGTCGAAGAGTCTCTGGGCGAATTAAAGAAGATGCAGGACGAGGGAAAGATTCGCCACATCGGTATCTCGGAGACGACGGTCGCGGATATTCAGCGCGCGCAAAAGACGGTGACGGTGGTGAGCGTCCAGAACAAGTACAACCTGACGGACAGGGCCTACGAAGATGTCGTGAAACACTGCGAAGAGAACCAGATTGCCTTTATTCCCTGGTTCCCGCTCGCAGCGGGAGAGTTAACCAAGCCCGGCGGCGCACTGGATCGAATCGCCAAATCTCATAAGGCCACGATGTCGCAGGTAGCTATCGCATGGCTCTTACACAGGTCCCCGGTGATGCTGCCGATCCCGGGCACTTCGCGAGTCAAACATCTGGAAGAGAACGTGGCCTCGGCGGAGTTGCGGCTCAGTGACAACGAATGGCAATCATTAGAAGAAGGAGTTGCGAAAGCCGCTTAAGCAGCGGGAAATTCCGGAGCTCAGTTGGCCATGCCGTTCGGAGAAGTGCTGGTTTGCACTTGAGTCATCGCCTTGGCAGGTGCAGTGCCGGGCGCGCCGTTGGTTCCGGGCTGCGGTGCGTACTTCGAAGCACATTTGGCCTGAAGTCCCTTGGCGTGGAACACGCCGTCCCGCCCGAAACTGCCATCCGCTAAAGCCTGGGAATTGTCTTTAAAGGTGTCGGGAGGCGCCTCGGTACCGTTGTAGACAACGGGAAGAAGTTGGTCGTTCTCGACCAGGGTGAACTCGACCTGGATGCCCTTGCGCTTGATAGAACCGGGCTGAACGTTGCCGGCCACGCGCAATCGCTTGGTGTAAGCACCATCACCCATACCGTGGAGCTCTTTGATGGTCACGTAATAGCTCTTGCTTTCCTGCACGCCGGTGTAGGCTAAATAGCCGAGCGTCAGCAGAATAGCGAGTGTAGCTCCGCCGAATTTGAGGTACTTGGTGGTCTGGCTGGACATGATTGCCGACATCCTCAATCAGACTTTATTCCTCGCTCCCGGCGGGGTCAAGCCTGGTCTGAATTGGTAGTCAAGCACTTAGACGTGGATCTGGGCTTGATTTCACTCCAGCGGAGCACCCACCTCTATTTTCCGTGTTTCCGGGGTTGAACCGAAGCCGATCCTAAAGGTAACCAGCAAATCTTCAACTTCGCTTGATCGTGGAGAACGGCAGGCTCACAATAGTGGTGCGCTGGGAGCGGATCGCAAAGAAGGACCTCTCCTTTTCGTTGAGATTCGATGTGAAGTTGTTAGAGCAACCATCCGAAAAAGAAATCGACGCGAGCCGTCGTGAGCCATCTTTACCTTCGGCATGTCGTGGTCGCGCTGGGGTGTATGGCGCTTTACGTCATCCTGGATAAGACCACGCTGGCGCTGCAGATATTACCCAACGTAAGCGCATGGTACCCGCCAGCAGCCCTGACTTTTGCAGCGCTGTTCGGCATTGGGCTCTGGTACATGCCGATCATCAGTCTGGCTTCCTGCATTTGCCTTGCGCTCAACTATCACCTGCCGATCGCGTTCTGGAACGATATGAGCGCGGTGTTGGGCATCGCCTTCTACACCTTCATGGCGTGGTTGTTTCGAGACGTGTTTCGGCTCGATTTGCGGTTGCGGCGAATGAGGGACGTCATCTTGTTCGCGGTGCTGATGATGCCCGCCGCGATGGGAGTTGCGGCTCTAGCGGTAGGCCTGCTTTCAGTCACGGGCGAAGTCCCACGAGCAATTTATGGCAAAGCGGTGCTGGCCTGGGGGGTGGGAGACGCAGCTGCTTTTCTTTCGATCGTGCCATTCCTTCTGCAGTTCGTGGTTCCCTCGGTTCGCCGATTTCTAGGGATGGAAAAGAGTAGCGAGCGAGCGCGCTCCGCGACGAAACGGCGACGAACGGCACGGGACTGGGTAGAGATTGCCGCGCAGGTTGTGTCCATTCCACTGGCGTTGTGGATTGCCTTTGGTTCCGGGGAACACGCCTATTACGCGTGCTTCATCCCGGTGGTTTGGATCGCGGTGCGACAAGGACTTCGGGCTACCAGCGCGGTGTTGCTGGCGGTTAATATCGGAGCTGTCGCCGCCTTCGGATACTTCCACCTGCCACCACCGGGCCTGACGAATCTGCAGTTTTTCATGCTGGCGTTAGGGCTGACCAGCCTATTGCTGGGTGCGCTGATTGAAGAGCGCAAACTTTCTGAGCAAGCGTTACGCGAGGGAGCAGCGGATCTCCAGCGGGCGCAAGCCGTCGCCCACATCGGGAGTTGGTACTACGACATTCCTCACGATGTGCTCACCTGCTCCGATGAAGCGTACCGCATGTTCGAGATCCCAGCCGGCATTCCTCTATCCCTGCGAACCTTTCTGGATGCGGTCCATCCCGACGACCGAGAACTGGTGAGCAACGCCTGGGCATGTGCGCTGCGGGGAGAATCCTACGGAATTGAACACCGCATTATTGTGAAAGAGACAACCAAGTGGGTCAGTGAAAAAGCCGAGGTGGAGTTCGACGAAGGCGGTAGAGCGCTGAGGGGCATTGGAACGATCCAGGAGATTACTGAACGCAAGAGACTAGAGGCACAATACGAGCAAGCGCAAAAGATGGAAGCCGTGGGAAGGCTGGCGGGGGGCATTGCGCACGACTTCAATAATATTCTTGGAATCATTTTGGGATATACGGAACTCTCCGACGGCCTTCTCACGGAATCGCATCCGCTGTACCGAAACAATTCCCAGATCAAGCAAGCGGCCGAGCGGGCAGCGAGTCTTACGCGACAACTCTTGACCTTCAGCCGACAGCAGGTCACGCGACCGACCGTGTTGGATCTTAATCAAGTCGTGGGAAATCTTTCGGAAATGCTGGCAAGGCTGGTCGGGGAAGACGTGGAACTTACGTTTACCCCGGGATCGAAGCACTCACGAATCAAGGCGGACCCGGTACAGATCGAGCAGATCCTGATGAATCTCGGCGTCAATTCGAGGGACGCGATGCCCGCCGGAGGAAAAATTGTCATCGAAACCAGCGATGTCACTTTCGAAGCAACTGCTGAAAAGCAAGAGATTGTCGTTCCCGGCGCGTACGTGATGATGTCGTTTTGCGATACCGGCTGCGGCATCGATCCGGAGAAACTAGGCCGTGTATTCGAGCCTTTCTTCACGACCAAGGGCCCGGGGGCCGGAACCGGTTTGGGATTGGCTACCGTGTACGGAATCGTCAAGCAAAACAACGGATACGTTTGGGTGTACAGCGAACTGAACAAAGGCACGACGTTCAAAATCTGCTTCCCACAAGTTGCGGAGGTGAGTGAACTGGAGCAACCACCGGGAGAGGCGGACGCAAAGGGCGGCATGGAAACTATTTTGCTTGTGGAGGATGAACCGGACCTGCGTGATGTTGCCGCGACTCTGCTGCAAAGAAACGGATACAAGGTGCTACAGGCAGGAGATGGGAAAGCCGCACTGGTCGTAGCTGGCTCCTATGCAGGAAAAATCGATCTGCTGCTTACCGATGTGATCATGCCGGCGATGAGAGGGCCGGAGCTTTGCGCCAACCTGCGGACGGTGCGTCCTGAAATTAAAGTGCTTTACATGTCCGGATATCCGAGCGGCCAGCTAGGCAATGATGGGCAACTGTCGCCCGGGACGGAACTTCTGGAGAAGCCGTTTAAAAAGACTTCACTCTTGCAGAAGGTGAAGTCCGTTTTGCAAAACTGATAGGACGTCAGGTCCATCGCATGCGTTCGAGAGTCGTTCGCGAGTTGGTCCTTTAAGGTAAGACGGCAGCGCGTTGCGATAGAAGATATGCAGCCCGCTGATTCGGAATGGGCCCATCTGCTTGTGAAATCTTCTTCAGCGGTGAGCCTTCGAACCCCTGATAGCTAAACTGCGGGGTAACCGGGTCGCCGGCGATAGTTACGAATTCCACTGACTTGACCTGGTCGGGGATTTTGGCACCGAACCAACGGGAGTCTTCCCGCTGGGTCCAAGTTACAAGCGAGATCACCGATCCTGCGGGATAGTTGTGTTCGGAATGCGCTCTCGCGTATGCGACGGCCACATCGTTTCCGTAGAGGGTGGACATCGTCGAGTCGTGCTGGTTGATCTCAGAACTAATGACTTTCCACTGCAGCGGATTTGCGGGCAATGCCGCGGCGAATGCTCCGGCGAGGGAAGCGTTTTCATTCACGTCCGCGGTGATTTTGGGTTCGCTGCTCGAACAAGCAAGCGTAACTAAACTGAAAAAGAAAGCGAGCAGCACCGGGGAAATCCATTTTTTGATCGAGTTCATTGTTGACCTCGGATCGGCGATGTGAACACATGGTCGGTATTGCTCAAGGGATTGTGGCAACCGACGCATTCGCTGGTAAAGTTTTTGTCCTTTCCGTACGGTTTCAGATCGGTACCTCGCCATCGTGCCCATCCCCAGCCCAAAGTGTCTGCATATTTGTTTGCTATCACGCACCATGAACTCCACTTGAAAAAACCTTCCCGGCCGGACCACGCCCGATTCGTCTGCCTGTTGCGTCCAAGCAATTTTGGCGAAGATGGTTCCGTCGGGCCATGGGTTGATGTGGTTCTCTGCGATTGCTTTCACGGCGACGTCGTTGCCTAGGATTTCCCGCGTAGTGTTGTTGTCGAAGCGTTCGGTGCTGCTGATCGTTCTCCAGTTCTTGTAGTCCGGCATGAAGGCGATCCCGTTGGGCGAAGGAGCGACGGTCGGAGTCGCGGTGCCTGACTGAATCCACTTTGAGTACCCGGCGTCGGCGGCAGCGATGTCGAGGGCCGCCGCAGGCGTAGTCGATGTAGAAGGGCTGAGGTATTTTTTCAAGACAGCCAATTGCTCGGGCGTAATCGCCGACTCTGGATGGAGCCGCTTGTAGGCCGGCAAAGGCATTGCGCCTAACTCGATCTGACTGATCGATTCGAACAGGACGCCTCGCTGTTGATTGATGGGAAGCTTGCCTAGCTCGGAAAAATTCAGGTGCTCCCTGCCCTCTTTGACGTCGCGGACCACCAACCAATAGGCGGGTACGGGTTTATCGAACCAGGAAAGAACGGTCTGGTTGGAATGACAGTTGTAACAGGAGGTTTTGAGGATTTGCATGACCTCGGGGGGCGCTTGCAGTTCGGCCTCGACTGGGGGATTGGGTAGCGCCGGGCGAATGAACTGAATCGCCAGGAATCCGATACCCAGAATCGCTGCGGTAAGAACCACCGTTCTCAAACGGGATCGGGGCTTGGTTGCCATCTCACTCCTGTCTTTGCCTGGGTGTTAGGAAATTAGAGCTTGGGAGGATGGATCGGGATGCAATTCTGTAGAATGTTCGCGGAATCTGCGGGCGGGTAGTGTCGCAAAAGAGGCTGGGATGTCGCGCACAACATCCAGTCGGATGCAGCGAGACTTACGCATTCGCGGGTTTGACAGCCCCAAACACGGCTCCTATACTGCTCGGACGCCACGATTCGCCCTCCGGAGGATTCCAATGTTGAACCGCTTGCTCGCCTTATTCCTGATTTCCGCTACGACGCTCGGATTCGCGGAAGGTAGAAAAGACCATCAACCGACACTCACGCCGCAAAACAGCAATACGACGCAACTACTCATCGCGGTTAGTCCGGTGAACTCGCGGGTGGTGTGGGCATCGGGGGCGGGCGGAACGTATGTGGTTACTACCGACGGCGGCAAGACCTGGAAGTCTGGGGTAGTGCCGGGCGCTGCCAAACTGCAATTCCGCGATGTGCAGGGAGTGAGCGACAAGATCGCCTACTTGCTGTCCATTGGAAATAACACCACGGATTTCCGCATTTACAAAACAGTTGACGGCGGCCAGACGTGGAGCATCGAGTTCAAGAACCACATGGAAAATGCTTTCTACGATTGCTTTGCCTTCTGGACTCCGAACCGGGGCATCGCGCACAGCGATTCGGTCAACGGAGTGTTTCCTGACATTCGCACCACCGATGGAAAGACATGGAAGAGCATTGCCAACAACATGCCTCCTGCACTGGCGGGCGAAGCGTCGTTTTCATCGAGCGGAACCTGCGTCGCGACCGAAGGCGAGCGGAACGCCTGGATCGGTACTGGTGGATCGACGATTGCGAGAATCCTGGCTACAAGAGACGGGGGCAATACCTGGAATGCGTACAACACTCCCTTGGTAAGTTCGGCGACGGCTGGCGTGTTTACGGTGGCGTTCCGCGATTCTGAGCACGGCATTTTGGGTGGCGGCGACCTGGACCAAAGCGATCCTGACAAGGCGGCCACGGCAACGTCAGATGATGGCGGCAAGACCTGGCAGCTTACCAATCAGCCTCCGGTCAACGGAGCGATTTTCGGGCTGGCCTATGTCGGCGGCGATCGCCGCCACGACGATCGTGGACACCGGGGCCACGGCCACCATCAGGCCGTTGTAATTACCGCCGACACCGCGCCCAACTTCGACTCCGGAGCGGGAGCATGGACACCCGATGAAGGACATACATGGTACAAACTGCCCAAGGTGAGCGGGTATTGGGGCGTTGCCTTTGCGAGTCCGAAAGCAGGATGGTTCGTGGGCACCGGGGGCACGATTCTGAAGATCAGCTTCTAAGGGCGGTTGGAATGAGGCGAGAAAATGGGGTTGCAGCAGTCCTACGATTTGTGTGGTGAGCGCGGCAGGACTCGAACCTGCGACCCATGCCTTAAAAGGGCATTGCTCTACCAACTGAGCTACGCGCCCACACTGTTGCCAACTAGCAGAATACAGAAGCCTTACATCGTTACATCAGTTGCGAGACTAAGCGTCTGTAAACTGCCGGTGTCACTTCTGGGGTCAGTTGATGCATTCTGAAGAGTGACTGCGTCTACTGTCCCACTCTTTACCAGCCGCTCGACAGCATCTAGTTTGTGCTGTTGCGCTAGATGAGCATACCGCATTGTCATTTGAATTGTCTTGTGCCCCATCAGATCGGCCACCGTGCGGATATCCACACCTGCCATTACAAGCCTACTGGCAAACGAATGCCTAAGGCAATACCAAGTAAACTCTTTAATTCCTGCCTCCTTCACGGCGTCTTCGAACCAGTGCTTATAGCCCTTTAGCGGAATTCCGTCCTTCGCAATAAACATTCGTCCTTCACCGCACGAGCGTTTGAACATCTCTTGCAAGACGGCGGCAACGACGGTGTTCATCGGAATGTACCGTGTCTTACCGTTCTTGCTTTTCGGAATTGTGATGAGATTACGAGCAAAATCCACTCGCTCCCAGGTCAAATTATATTGTTCACTGGGTCTCATACCCGTGTGAATCGCCACGTCCAACTCCGCCATATGCGCAGGAAAGCGCTTCGCAACGACAGCTCGGAGCCGGGATTCTTCGTCAGTGGCAATCTGCAGGTATTCCAGTTCTGTCTTCAGCGGCACAAACTGATTGAGGAACCGAACACGCCCATTGTCTTCGCGCTTTCGCTTCAAGAACCTTGCAGGATTCGATTTCGCTTTCCCATTCTCCGTGGCCAATCGATACATGAGGGACAGCGTCGACTTATAGCGATTGTACGTTGCTGGTTCCCAACTCTGAAGGTCAAACCAAGTCCTGAGATCTTCGACTAAAACATCCGCACAGAGATTCAGCTATGATCTGCTGGGAAACGTTACCAGCTCTGCCCTTACCGCTGGAACGACAATTACCTACGGCTACGATAATGCTTCTCGCCTGAGCGGAGTCACTTCCAGTTGGGTCGATTCCGCCCATCCCGCAAGCTTGCTTTCCAGTCCGGTCTACAATCCTCTCGGAGAACTGACCGGGGTCGGCTCCGGTACGGTCAATTCGTCAAGCGGCTTCGGACAATCGTGGGTCTATGACAACCGTGGACGCACGACCTACTACAGCTCGCATGTGAATGGCCACGCGACCATTCAGATTCAATCCGGCATCACCTACTCAGGCGACGGCGACGTGCTGGGTTTTGCTGATGGTGTCTTAGGCTACAACTGGAATTATGGCTACGATGACTTCAACCGGCTGGCGAGTACGACCCAAAGCGGCGCTCCAGTGGGAACGAACGAAACCTACACCTACGATTACGACCGCTATGGCAATCGCTGGCACTCAACGCAGACGGGCGGATCGGGGCCGTCCTCAACGAGCTATCAGTTCGACGCAAACAACCGTCTGACTCCGACCAATTGCTTGAGCAGCACGGCGTTTTGCTATGATGCTGCTGGGAACCTGACCAACGACGGCTTTCATGCCTACGTGTACGATGCGGAGGGCAGGATGGTCAGCGTGGACAGCACGGTCGCGAACTACAGTTATGACGCTCTGGGCCGACGAGTGCTGACCGCCACCGGAGGCCACAACTGGCACGCGGGTTACGATCTGGCGTCACGGCTGGTTTGGGAATTTGAGGACTCGACGTTGTATCGCAGCGAAGTCTACGGAGGAGCGGGCCGGGTCGCTACTTACAAGGCCGGTCTAACGTTCTTCCCCACACGAGACCTCGTGGGAACGGTACGGAGCAACGTAACTCAGGACTATGGATACGTTGAGTCGTGCGTGAACTTGCCGTTCGGAGACGGACAAAGTTGCTTCGGGACGGCGTCTGGGCTTCCGGGCCCGGCATTCTTCACCGGGCAAGACCGCGACACCGAGAGCAATCTGGACCACTTCTTATTCCGGCAATACAATTCGACCCAGGGCCACTGGACCACGCCCGACCCTGGAGGATTGGCGGTGGCAGACTCCACCAATCCACAGACCTGGAACCGCTATGCCTACGTGGACAACAATCCGACAAGCTACGTGGATCCGCTGGGCCTATTCTATGTCGATTGCTCTTGGGTTGGCGGCTGCGGAGGCTTTGCGAGCGCACCCGGCGGCGGCGACGGAGGTGGGAGCGACGGGTGCGATTTCAATGACCCTGCCTGCGCTTCTTACAGTGGTCCCGGGCTCAACTTCGATTGGGGCTTGGACGGATTCCTCTGCGGCGAGTCGGTCGGCTTGCCCTGCGGACTGTCACCGGGCGGAACTGGTCTCGGTGGCCCGTGCGACTTTGGTCCCTGCGATCCCAGCATTCCGGGCGCGTTGGGCTTCGCTGACGGCTTAGCGGCAGCCGGACTCAGTGGTCCCAGCTTGTGGCAGAGGATCACAAACTCACTATCCACCTGGTACTACAGCAAATGGCCCAAGCAGAATGCGACTCAAAACTTCTGTTCTGACATCAACGGCTTAGACGGTAAGCCTATGACTCGAACAGGCCAAGCTGCCGGGCCTAATCCCTACAACCCAAATGGCGGACTGGATCAATGGATCAATTTCCAAAGTGGGTACATTAACCAATGCGAGAATACGGGAGGCGTGAGCGTATGCCGCGCATGGGCAGGTATCTATGGGCCACAGGCCATTTGTCAATGCTGCAAATAGTTGACAGGAGTATGAAAATGCGATTGAGCGCAACCTTGTTCGCGAGTTGTATCTTAATGTTTGTCATTTGTCTGACGGGTTGCAAACGAAAAACTCCTGAGCCGGTAATTGTAAACATACTCCGAGATGGGAAGTCAGAAGCTTTCGGAATAACAGAGCGCAAGTTACTCAGTTTTCAGTCGCGCCAGCCCATGACACTTTCGGGCAAGCCGATAATCATTCAATCCATCTTGTTTGATCGTGCACACTTTGAAGACTTGCTTGCCGATGAGGGAAGACTGTCTACAATGAAGCCGGATTTGGTAGTATTCGATTCTGTGGCTCAGGCCCAAGCCAGTCCCGCAGTTCGATCCCAGCCTACAAATCTGCGGAACGCT
This sequence comes from uncultured Acidobacteriaceae bacterium, assembly GCA_963708575.1. Taxonomy (GTDB): domain Bacteria; phylum Acidobacteriota; class Terriglobia; order Terriglobales; family Acidobacteriaceae; genus DASVWZ01. Next base: position 925,768 of record CAVPTB010000007.1, on the reverse strand, counting down.
TGCGGCGCAGACGCCAACTGTCCAACTTTCATCCCACGTTGGGTTTCGGGGGAGCACCTTGATGCGGGAGAACAGGTATTTAGGGCCCTGGTAACTGGAAGTCAATAAACCTGGTGACCTGCACGAGGGCGTAATCACACCCAACCAGAGGAATGCGGGGACAAGAAGCTGTGAAGAAGATTCTGTACGCTCCGTTAAGGCGCGCCTCCTGCCATCCCCATCTACGGGGTCATGTAAGCAATCGGTTTTGTTCCCTTCGGGGCAATGCGGGGACAGACGGAACTGGCCCATCGTTCCGATATGGGATGCCGGGTCGGCCCGCGATGAGAGCGAAGGCGGGTGGCATCGGAGCGGTCTGTTTGACCTACGATGCGTTCGGCAGAGTGCTGTAGGAGGCCCCGGTTAGAGTTGCGATCTTACAAGTGTACGGCTGATCCAGAACGTCTCAGTGGAGCCTTTGTCAAGTATAGCCTAGATGGTGGAACTACTTGGACAACGATCTATTACACGCTTGCGAGTAGGAGTGAAACGACAGATGCCATAACGCTACCAAGCGGGCAAGATATCACCCAGGTACAAGTTTGGGGACATACCGATCCTCCCGAAATTGGGGACTTCGGAGCGGTCATAGAGCATCAGATGTTCGACATCCGGATTGAGGAAGGAAACTAGACTTAAAGGTTCTACGATCCCCCCGAGTGGACGTAGCAAAACGCCACTCGGGGCTTTTTGTCCGATCGCTGACAAACGAATCCTTCCGAACTCGTGTTTCCCAAACCCCAGCCTTTACCCCGCTTGTTGTGATGGAATTCGCAAGAGCGTCTTTCCGCAGGTTGAGACTCCGGTCATTCGTTGTCCAGTCGCATCATTTCATTTGGCGGAATCGTCTATCCACAAAGCATGTAAGTCGCGTTCAAGGATGCCAGCACTTTCTTGAGGCCCGACTTCCTTGCAAGTCACCACCGCTACCATTCATTCCTGCAAAACAGTTCTAAGCGGCGATCTATTCATTTGCGTTCTGTGCGAATGAGGTCGACAAAGATGTCGCCCGCACAACCAATCCACGTTCGTCCATCACATATCTCTCCTGTGACACGGCTGACCATTTCTGCCGACAGATATGCCAACATCCCGCCGCCGCACTAACCATGTAACCAAAGGTCTGAACCTCCTTTTAAATGTGAAAATTCATTGGTAAAAGGGCTTCTGGAATCCTAGGACGCATCGCGAGAGCGTTGGACCTGGCAAGCCCCACCCGGACACAGCAATCGTTTATAGCGTCGGTAGAGTACACAAACCACGAAGCAAAGAAACAGAGCGATATCTGTAGACAATCTGACATCGTCCCTAGACTGAGTTGACAGCGTGTTTCTTCAATTCGGCGTTGTGCCGGATGAGGAAACTGTAGACAACATCGTAGGAACGACGAATCTGTTGGATATACCACCACGTAGTTCTTCGTTCTTACAGCGCCCCACCATCATCCCCGAATACGTCGGGCTGGGCGGAGCACACCGCAAAGACCTAGCCCCCGGCACGAAACTCTGGTGTCAGTTCTGGTGTCAGTTCGATTTGGTTGTGAGTGCGATATCGTGCAGACCGATGCGGTGAGGGAATCGTCGAACCTCGCACCCATATTGGGTTTGTGCCGTCTTGCGTCAGGGTGCGACGACTTGCAATTTCGTAAAAAGGATTAAAAGGGCATTGCTCTACCAACTGAGCTACGCGCCCACTGCGGAATACTTTGGTAGGTTATCATCTCTCAAAATTTCGCGCGACACTTGGGTCGCAGATTGAGGATCTTTCCTCTAGCTCGAATCTTGGCAAGAATTTTCCCGGATCTCCGGAATGGTGGCTGGCCCAACCTTTCTGATCGATAGCTTTATTTAGGTTGCCCCATCCTTTCGCCGTCCTGTGGCGAAGGATGGGAGAGTCTGACCATGGGGAAAATGCCCTACGTTCACGCCTGCTCGCTGTCCACTGACATTCGACTTCGACCCGACCCTCATAACCGCAGGGCTGTAGAGTCCAACAGCTTTCGGCGCTGGTAACCACTGAATGTAATGAAATGGAGACTGCGCTGGTGTTGATAACGTCTCGGTTTCGGGGACATTTGCCCAATAGTATTCCCACCCTGTCGCTCCAAAAACGTGAGCGACAAGGGTGGGGCAACCTCAGTTCAGAATCGGGAAAGGTTGGGCCAGCCCCCAGCATCGAAGCCCGGAAATTAGCCGTTTCTTTTCCGCTTGGCCTGCTGTAATGTGTGGACCGCGTCGCAAGTCTCAGCCGTGCTCCTCCCCAGCCCACTGGCGATGTCCCAAACTCGAGGTCCTGTGTGCCAAATGGCGCAGGCTCGAATCGTTAGAAAGAGGTTCGAAATGCCAACAATCCGTACCCTCGTGTTAATTGGATGTTGCCTACTAACTCTACCTTGCGCGGCTCAGACTTTTTCGAAAACCGATCCATTCAAGCCCCCGGTTTACTACCACGTCGGTGCCAAGAACTCTCTTCCCGATACCATTGTGGCAGGAGATTTCAATGGTGACGGCATTCTTGATCTCGCGGTAGGTAGCTTCTTTGACGGCGAGGTCAGAATCTTTCTTGGCAAGGGAGATGGCACATTTACTAAGCATTCGTCTTTCGTTGCGGCTGGTTACTGTCCCATCGGAATGGCAACGGGGGATCTAAATGGCGATGGGAAAGCCGATCTGGTGGTGGTGGGTTACAACGGCACCAGCGAGGGTGTTCTGGAAACCTTCTTGGGGAAGGGGGACGGCACTTTCCGAAACGTGGGTGTTTATGGTCTGGGCGTGGAACCGCTGTCTGCAGCTGTAGCCGACTTCAACGGCGACGGAAAGCTGGATGTGGCCGCTACCAGCGAAGGCACGAAGGGCAACGGCAGCGTGATGGTGTTCTTTGGAAAGGGAGACGGCACGCTGGGGAAGGCGCAGACCTATAATTTGGGGTTTTATCCGTACAGCGTGGCCGCTGGCGATCTGAACGGAGACGGAAAGCCCGACCTAGCGGTAGCCGAGAACGAAGCGGGCGTAGCGATTCTATTTAACACCGGAAAGGGCAAATTGGCGAAGCCGGTTGTCCATCCCGTCTATCCCGCTGCCCTCACTGACGTGCTAATTGCAGATTTGAACAACGACGGCAATCCGGACTTGGTGACCGCGACAGCTTCCGGAATCTCCGTCCTATTGGCCAAGTCAGCCGGTAAGTTTCATAAGGCGGTTTACTACTCGACAAAGAAAATCCAGCAGGGTGGTAATCCCTATGCGTTGGCAATCGCGGACTTTAATAACGACGGAAAGGTCGATGTGGCGTTTGCACAATCGGAGGGACTTCCCGGCTTACTCTACGGAAATGGCGACGGCACGTTCGGCAAGCTAACGGCAATCCAAATGAAGCCAAATGGCGCGGAGTCAATCGCCACCGGCGATTTTGACGGACAGGGCACGCCAGACATTGCCTTGCCTCTGACCGGCGGGGGCAAAATGGCGATTTTCCTCAACTCGCAGTAAACATACGCAGACTTCTGTTCGGAATTTGTAACAGCGTGCCAAGATTTGGTGGCTGGCCCAACCTTTCTGATCGATAGCTTATTTGGGTTGCCCCATCCTTTCGCCGTCCTGTGGCGAAGGATGGGAGAGTCTGACCATGGGGAAAATGCCCTGCGTTCACGCCAATAGTATTCCCACCCTGTCGCTCCAAAAACGTGAGCGACAAGGGTGGGGCAACCTCAGTTCAGAATCGGGGAAGGTTGGGCCAGCCCCGAACGTAATGCTAGAGCGTATCGAGATTCATCCCCAAATACGTTCCCTGTGCCCCTAACCACGTCATGGCCGGTCCCACCAGGCACCCTGCCGCTCGGCAAATCTCACAATACGTTCCTGGATAGACGCAATCGTCTGCTTATCGGCTGCGTCAATGAGTTCAGTGTCGCACAGGATAACAAGGCAGCGGATGACGACGATCAGTTCTTGATTTGTCAGCGGCAAGGCGACAACATCCTTGTCGGTCCGCTGGTTCTGATTCTCTCGCATCATTCCGGAAATGATATACCGACTGGCCAATCGATCCCACACGGCCCTAGGGATCTAAGGGTACCGGAAGCGGCACTCAACGCGGGTTGCTTTCGACTCAGGTTAACGGTATGGTTGGCCAGAAAGTGGGCAGTAGCGTGTCCCCACCAAATCTTCCCCAGGAGAATAGTAATGAAGCGCAAATTGCTGAGCGTGTGTGTGGTGCTGTTTTTCACTCTAGCGTTAACGCCGATGTCGCCGGCATTTGAGGAGCATCCTGAAATTCGAGCTGCCATTCGAGCGCTGCAGAATGCTCAGGACCACTTAGAGCACGCCGCTCACGATTTTGGCGGACACCGAGTGGATGCTATGAGGGCGATTGGTGAAGCGACCCGCCAACTGCAAATTTGCGAGCAATACGATCGACGTTAACAGCGCCGATCGGGGCGGAATCGTAGTTTTCATCACGGGCGGTCAAGTGCTTCGGCATTCAAGTTGGCGGAGTTTCAGTGCGCGGACTTCCTCATCTTGCCGAACGGTTGGCTGCCCGTCTTCTCACCGGACTTCTGTCGCCTGACTTCTCTCGAAGTCCGACCTATGGCGAAGATGGCCTCAGCGGACACAGGAAAACATTGTTGCCAAACTGGCGCGGATCGCGGCAGCCGTATTGCGGAAGCTCGGCGCGAAGTTTTTGGTCCTGATACCAACCCACCTGCACGAACCACAGCGTGGTGCTGGGCGCCAACTGGAAAATCTGATGGGCGCGCGACAACTCATCGGCGAAGGTCTGGGAACGAAAATCCCACAAGTCGGGACTCAGTGCGATCATGCGGTATCCGCCGCAAGTCGACTGCAGGAAATCCGGCAGCGGCTCCTGATAAGGGATGTGATTGCCGCGGCAAAGATAGTAGGTCAACAACAGCTTGCCTTGGTCGCTGGTAAAGATGGTGGACCCGGGTGGAGCGGACTGTCTGAGATAATCCGTAGCCTGGGTCATCCATTTCTTTTGCTGATCTCGCGGGCGTATGTACTCGCCGAGGGCTGCCGGGAACAAGTTACACGCCGCTAACACGAGGGCAAGGACAGCCATCTTGGTCGAGAAGTAGGACGGTTTCCAATGCGCGAGCGCGACAGCGATCGCCGGCATGGCAAAGATCGCGAGATAGGAATCGTGGCGTGTTCCGCCATAGGGATAGGCCCCAGCTAACGCGAGCCCGCAGTTGACGACAAATGGGAGAGCAAACAAGACGCCCAGCGCGACGGGTGCGGGTCTCCGGGACTCTCGCCAGGCAGTGCGGCTCTTGAACAGGAAGACGATGCCGGCCACGAAAATTAAAAGGGCGAGCACTCCGACGGCGCCCTGCGCGAAGAAATAATGGAAGACGCGAACGTTCGACTTGATCACGAAGTGAATGGCGCTCTCCAGTTGCGGATGGAATACCGATCGCTCCAGGTAGGAGTTGGCTATCGCCTGCGGCAATCCCTCTTTTCTTAGCTTGGAGACGTGGCTCTTCAACAGGAACAACACTTCCGCTAACGTTCCCAGTTGGCCGCCGACCCAGAGAACTGAGATCGCCGCCGGAGGCTTTGCGGTCACGATGCGTAGCAAACCGTAGGTTCCAATCGCGGCCGCGGCAATGAAGGCCGAGTAATGGCTGAGTATTGCGAGGTAGAGGGATATTGACGACAGCAGCATCAGCAGTGGAGAATCGCGCTGCATCGCGAGATCGAAAAAGTACAAGCTTCCCGCCGCGAACAGCCAGAGCACGGCGTACTGCCGCACCTCGGCGGAAAGCCAAACCAGCGGCGGCGAGAATGCCAGCAAGATCAAAGCGAACAGGGCAGTCGTTTGGTCGAGTACGTTCTTGATCCAGGCAAACATCAGCGCACAAAAGCCGAGACTCGCAAATACTGAGAGAAGCCGTAGCACAAACTCCGAACTTCCAAGGTGATCCCACACATGAAGCAGTAGGAGATAGAGCGGGGGATGAGCGGTGCTCAGGCTGGCAATATATGTGTCCGCAAGGGACGACTGAACGGACAGCAGATAATGGAGTGCCTCGTCGGGGTTTAGAAATGTGTAGCTCGCGAACCACAAGCGAACGAGCAAGCCTGCGGCGAGAATGAGCCAAGGGAGACTCAGGGGATAAGCCTTCGTGAAATCTCCTGGCGGTTCGACTTGCGGGCTGGTCATTAGAAGGCGCGCTCGACCATTTTTCGATTCAGACTACCACACAAGAACGGAGCGAAATCGACTTCACCGAGGGGGGACGGTTCCGATCCGGGAACTGAAACCCACGGTTGTGACCTCATGCACATTTCCTGATCGCAGAGATCAGTAACCTGAAATTGTCCATGCAGAGACGGCATACCTCCGACTCTTCCCTTCTAGCCACGTTCGTTTTTCTGCTGTCATTTTTGCCGACAAATATGGCAGCGCAGGGCAGAGAGACGGTGCGCTGGAAGGTGAATCAGCCAGACTGCGAATTCTCACGAAACCAAGACGGAACGTACCGCTACGCAGTGGCGACCGGCGGTCTTACGATCACGATGGCGGTTGACTCGCAAGAACTCGACAGGGTGCGACAAAGAGTCGAGCCAGTCATCGCTATATTTCTTAGCGTTAAATACTCTGGAAGCGGCGGGCGGAGGGTAGACCCGAATGAGATCACTCTCGAATTTGTGGATCACTTTCACACGGTTCAAGGCGTTTTAGACAAAGACAGACTGGCGGCACTTCTGAATGGAGATGCCCGCGCTATGCAGGAGCGAGCCGGTCGGGAGATCCAGAAACATCCGGAGAAGAAAAAAGAAATCGAAGCGGCGCTGAGCAGCCAACGGGAAGCGATTGCCAGGATGATCGATTTCCTTCGGTCGGACAGTCTTAGCGCGGCGACACTGCGAACTGACAATCCAGTGATCTCAGGCTGGATCTTTCTTTCCGCGCGGAACCGGTGGATTCACGAGCTAAACAGGCAGGAAGGGTTCGTGCTGCGGGTGCCAATCGACAAAACGATTGTGGAATTCCCTTTCACGCTTCCGCTGAGTCAGGCAGACATTGACCTACGAGTGCGGCCGAGGGAATAAGGGAGAGTCGTCCAGGCTAGCTCGCCGCACGGCGCAGTTGGCTTTCTTTCTCGGCGACATAGCGCAACAGAATGTCGCGCAAAGATACAACGCCTTTCACTTCCTTCCCGTCGGTGATTGGCAAATGCCGGAAGCCGAACTCGCGCATGAGGAACATACAGTTCTCAACCGTCTCATTGATGTTCACGGCTTTGGGATTGGCGGTCATCACCTCGGACACGATGGTTGTGCCTGGGGTGCGGCCCAGCGCGACCACCCGGTTCATCACGTCACGCTCGGAAAACATTCCAACCAGTTCACCTTCACGCAGAACGGGCAGTGCGCCGATGCTATGTTCCATCATGTAGCGCGAGGCTTCGAGCACGCTGTTCTCGGCGTCGATTGCGTAGATAGGCCGGTCTTTCACGATATCCCGGATCAGCGACATACTGGCTCCTTACAGATTTTGTGGAATTCGCGGTGCACGGCGGCGGCCACCCCAGCTACCGGTAAAACGCCAATGTATCACGAAGTACGGACGACGAGATTCGGATTTTGGCAAAAAAAAGCAGGCAGCCCGGAGGCTGCCTGAGGAGAGTTGACGCTACAAACTAGAAACGAATCGTCGGGCCGAAGGTCACGCGAAGGTTGTTATAAACACCGTTATTGAGGTAGATCTCATCGCCCACATCAAGGCGCAGGCCGATGGGTCCGAGAAATCCTTCAACGCCAGCGCCGGGATAAAACGCGACATGCGTACCGTCTCCGCCGACTCCATTGACAGCGTTAGCGAAACTGGTACCGTTTGCCGGGCCGCTGTCGGTGCTGAAGTTAATAAAGCCCATTTTGCCCGTCACAAAGAATCGGATGGGACCGGAGGTTCCGGCCTGGAATTTTGGTCCGAACAAACCAGTCAGGGGGCGCACATTGGTGCGAACGAAACTGGTGCCGACGCCATTATCAAAAAACGTCGTGTGATTGCGCTCGAAATCGTAGTTGATTTCACCTTCCAGCTGAATGTTGGGGTGCACGTTCACGCCCAGCCGTCCACCGACTCCGACAAAATTGATGACCGGGTCCGTGGGACTGAAGCGCATGTAATCGGCGAAAACTCCAACCTCAGCGTGATTCTCGGTAAAGGAGGACTGTTGGGCCCAGGACGGCACAGCAAAAGCAACAGCTAAAACCGCTACTAGTAGGGCAATTCGCTTCATGATTTCTACTTCACTCCTTGGGTTCTTCGCCCACTTGTTCGCGGGGGCGAGAGTATTTTTTCAGTGCTTTCTATACTGCTTTTGATGCTGCTTCAAGGTTGGAGGACGGACCGAAGAAGTTGTAATCGCCAGCGGGAAAACTAGTAGGAATGGACTAGGTGTGCCCGAGAATCGGCTTCCAGCAAGGCGTCTGACGGCCTGGCCAGTACGAGCGGTGCGCTGGGGCTCGCATTCTGCTATCTTCGTGGGTTCGTAATCAGAACGGGATTCGTCTTCTTGAAGGGACAATCAATGGCGGAAGCGGTGCGACCAGAGCCTTCCCGGATCTATCGCTGGATGGTGCTCATTTTCGTGAGCATCGCCATGTTCGGCAACTACTATGTCTACGATGCATTGAGCCCTCTGGCCGACGTGCTCAAGCAACAACTGGGATTTTCCGATTCCAATATCGGTCTATTGCAAGCCATCTACAGCTTCCCAAACATTTTCACTGTCGTCATCGGCGGCGTGATTATCGATCGCATTGGGCTGCGAAAATCGTTGATGATCTTCGCAACGCTTTGCCTGATTGGTCCTGCCATTACTGCAGCGACTCCACACCTCTGGGTAATGGCTGTTGGACGCTTGATTTTCGGTATGGGCGCCGAATCACTCATTGTTGCGGTCACCGCGGCTTTGGCGCGATGGTTCAAGGGTAAAGAACTGAGCTTCGCCTTTGGCATCAATTTGACGATCGCCCGACTGGGATCGTTTGCCGCTCTGAACTCGCCCACATGGGCGCGCGCCGCCTACGCGAACTGGCGATGGCCGTTTCTGATTGCCCTGGCTTTTTCGACGCTGTGCCTGCTGGGGTCGGCCATTTATTGGGGCATGGAGGTGCACGCGGAGAATACCTACCATCTAGGAGAAGCTTCTACCGACAAGGTCGTTTTCGGCGATCTATTCAAATTTGGGGTAAGTTACTGGTACATCGTCGCTCTGTGCGTAACCTTCTATTCGGCGATCTTTCCCTTTCAAACTTTCGCGGTCAAATTTTTCATGGAAGCGCACGGAACATCGCGGGAGGTTGGAGGATTTCTCTCCAGCATGCTGACTTTGTTCGCAATGTTCGTCACGCCGTTGTTCGGACTGCTGGTGGATCGCGTGGGAAGAAGGTCTCTGCTGATGATGTTCGGCTCGATGCTCCTGATCCCGGTCTATCTGATGATGGCCTATCTCCATTCCACCCGCCATGTGATCCTGCATATTCCGTTTTTCGGGGTGTGGGACCTTCCCGTATTGCTGCTCGGCGTCATGGCGATGATGGGCATCGCGTTTTCACTGATCCCGGCGGTGATGTGGCCGTCGGTGGCTTACATCGTTGACCAGGGCAAATTGGGCACGGCTTACGGGCTCATGACGATGATCCAGAACATCGGCTTGTTTGGGTTCAACCTGGCGATTGGATGGGCCAATGACTACGGCAACGCCAGCGCGTCTAACCCCTCGGGTTACCGTCTGGGAATGTGGATTTTCTCGATTCTCGGGTTCCTAGGGGTGTTTTTCGCATTTCTGCTCCGGCAACGGGAAACCGGACCACATCGGCACGGACTCGAAACGATCACCACCAAATCGGCGGCGTAGGCTACCTTTCGAAGTAGTGCGCGGAACCGTCGAGATCGACATCGTACAAGCGGCCCATTATCAGTGGGTTGCAAGGTAACCGAGAGATTGGACTGCGAGATTTATCTAGTCCCAGGGCGGTTTGCGACAAAAGGTGCTGTGGCGGGTTTGACACAGAAATGACAGCCAACGCGTTGATCCTGGGAGCAGAAGTGATAAATTCGGTAGAGAGCGCGCCGGCAGAGCCCGGCTCGCCCGCAAGCAGTACAACGAAAAGATACTTACGCCGCATCAGATTGAGTGCGGACGGAAAAGGCAACTTGACCGACGCGAGGAAACCTCAGGGCAACCGGCTTTCAGAAGCAGAGGCAATTGAGCGAGCCAAACAGGGGGACGGAGAGGCGTTCGAAACTCTCTATAACCTGCACAAGCGACGGGTTTACTCGCTCTGTCTGCGGATGACGGCGAATACTGCAACGGCAGAAGATTTGACGCAGGAGGCGTTCCTCCAGCTCTTTCGCAAAATCGCAACATTTCGCGGCGAATCAGCCTTTTCCACGTGGCTGCATCGCATGGCTGTGAATGTTGTCCTGATGCAACTGAGGAAGAAGGGCCTTCCCATCGTTCCGTTGGAAGACACGATGGAAACCGACGAAGAGTCGCCGCGGAAAGAGCCAGGCGCGGACGATGTCAGCTTGGTAGGGTCGATCGACCGGTTGAGACTGCAGAATGCGATTACTTCGCTACCTCCGGGGTACAGAACGGTGTTTGTTCTGCACGACGTGGAAGGTTACGAACATAACGAGATTGCAGTGATGGTGGGTTGCTCAATTGGCAACAGCAAGTCACAATTGCATAAGGCGAGAATGAAGTTACGAGACCTCCTTCGAACGAGCAGAGCTGAAAAAGCCGGCAAGCCGTGAAGGAGTAACAGAGGCAGAAGGAATCGGGGAGAGAAGTATGACCTGTGAAGAGTTTGAGCGGGTCCTGCCGGAGCTTGAGGGCGGTCACACTTTGGAACAAGAAGCGCACCTGCGTTCCTGTTCCGCATGTTCGGATCTGCTGACAGATCTGAACGCCATCAGCGCTGGTGCACGAACGCTTTCGGCTTCGGAAGAACCGAGCCCCCTTCTTTGGAAATCGATCGAACAGGCGCTTCGCAGCGAAGGGTTAATCCGGGAATCTCATCCAGTTTATGCCACTGCTCAGGGCAGCCGCCGGCTGGAAGATGAAAATTATGCGCTTGCCGGTTCCGGCCGCGCGGGGGTGCTCGACGACCTGAGTGCCATCGCGCAGGAAGCGCGGCTGTTGCAGGGTTCAGAAGAGCCTCCTCAGCGAGTCTGGAATTCCATCGAGATTGCGCTAAAGAATGAGGGGTTGATTAGAGAACCCCTGGTTGAAGTTCGCTCGGTAAAGTCAGTACACCCGAAGTGGAGGCTGGCGTGGCTTGTACCGGCGGCAGTAGCGGCCATGTTGATCATGGGAACGCTTCTGTTCCAGCACGGAGGTGGCCGGCAGCAAATGGCTACCAACTTCACTGCAGGAAGTTCCACGTTGCGGGTGGTCGCCGACTCACCAACACAAGCCGAAGAACGCGAACTGATACGGGTGGTGAGCGAACGAGCGCCGGCATTGACCTCCGCTTACGAAGCCGACCTGAAAGTGATTGATTCTTATATCGACGACGCGGAAACCTCCGCGCGCGCCGACCCTCAGGATGAGGTTGCGCAGCAATACTTGATGAGCGCGTACGAACAAAGAGCGATGATCTACGAAATGGCAATGAACCGTTCCATGCGTTAACGCCGTTTGAAGTAGCTGCAAAAGTTAGGGCTTGGGGAGAAGATGGACATGGTGCCGAGCAGTAAGCGCGCTGGAGTTCTGGTTGTTCTCTTTTTTGTCGGATCGGCCTTCGCGGCCAACGAACTTCACAAAGAATTTCATTTCCGGGTCCATCGTCACGCCAACGTTTCCATCCTCAATCAATTCGGCCCAATTTCGGTAAAGCCGACCAGCGGCCATCAAGTGATCGTGAACGCTACTCTCAGCTCCGACAAAGTTGAGATCGATCAGAACCAGCATGGAAACCGAATCTCGCTCGTCTCCCACATGTTGGGTGGGGCCGACGCGGAAAGCGGAAAAGTTGAATACGTGGTTCTTGTCCCGGCTGACGCAAGCGTCACCCTCAACTCGGCTACCGGTTCTCTGCGCGCCGAGGGACTGCATGGCGATGTGGTACTCGAGGGCAATACTGCCGACGTGGAAATCCGCGACATCAGCGAAGGTCATGTGCATGTGAAGACTCTGGACGGGCCGGTGACGCTGACCAATATTACGGACGGTCACGTAGAGATCACATCAGTCAATGGGCAGATTGCCCTTAAATCAGTGTCGGGTCCATTGGTGCGGGTAAATTCGAACACCGGAAGAATTGAATATGACGGCGACTTCGGCGGGGGCGGCGAATATCTGTTGATGACTCACACCGGCGACATCGAAGCTACGGCCCCTTCGTATGCGTCCATCGACGTGGTAGCGACATCCATGCGTGGCAAAGTGGAAAACGACTTCCCTCTCATCCCCGAGCACAACTCATTTGTCGAGCGGGCCGGGAGTGCCTTCGCAGGTACGGTGGGTAAAGCGGCATCCTCGGTTAGGCTCATATCCTTCAGTGGTAAAATTCACCTCAAGAAACGCCAATAGTTAGTCAGACCGACAAATCGTTGGCTACTCGTGTTCATGACGCGTTTGCCTCACTTGCAACCCGAGAACAACGCATCCGTTCTCCGCGCGGCGGCAAAGCGCGGTATCTTTTTGGTGGGATACATGGGGGCGGGTAAGACGAGCGTCGGGCGGGCTTTGAGCAAGCGTTTGAACTGGGAATTCGTAGACCTGGACGAACGTATTGAGGCCCAAGAGGGACGAAGCATTCCGGATATCTTTCGGGAATTCGGAGAGGCTGGCTTTCGGCAGGTTGAAACGCGTGCGCTCCGGGGGTTGTTCGCGACTGACAATCCGTCAGCCAAAGTGATTGCGTTGGGTGGGGGCGCATTCCTACAGCCGGAAAACGCCTCATTTATCGAATCGCTGAAGATGGCGACGGTATTCCTGGACGCTTCTCCGGAAGAACTTTTGCGCCGCTGTCGGGGGGAAAATCGTGACCGGCCGCTGGGTCGCGATGAAGAGAGATTTCGTCAGTTGTACGAAACTCGACGCGTGTCCTATTTATCGGCGGCTTGCCGAGTCGAGACGCAAGATAAAGATGTAGAAATGGTCGCCGCGGAGGTCTCATGCAGTCTGGGGTTGGAGTAAGACGCCGGAACAAACGCCGATTGATTTCAATCGCCTCCGTGGTGCTGTTAGCACCCTTGTCGCTGCTGGGCGCCGATAAAAAGCAGGCGAGCGGAACCATGGTCGACTCGGGATCGTTCGGCGTGTTCATGAACGGCAGCCGGGTCGCAACCGAAGTGTTCTCTATCGCACAGGATTCGAATGGTAGTACGGTCACCTCGCAGTTCAAGAGTGAAGCCGGCGCGAATAAGGCTGAGCAAACATCCGACTTGCAGCTTGCGGTAAACGGCGACTTGCGAAAGTACGAATGGAAAGAGGTTAGTCCGGGGCAGTCCCATGCGGTCGTCGAACCGAAGGACAGCTTTCTGATTGAACACGTCTGGAAAAATCCGTCGGATAAGCCTTTGGAGCAGCCGTTTTTGTTGCCTGTATCCACCACCATTCTGGACGACTATTTCTTTGTGCAGCGTGAAGTGCTCGCCTGGAGATACCTGGCCACCAGTTGCAAACAGGACAAAGGAGTTCAGTGTCCGCTAAAACAGAAAGCGCAGATGGGGACGCTGAATCCGCACGCCCGGGCCTCGATGGCGGTGAACATCGAATTCGCAGGCCGAGAAAAAATTACGATTCGCGGAGCGGAGCACGAACTGATCCGCCTCGACATGAGCACCGAGTCTGGGGATTGGTCGCTGTGGCTCGATGATGCATTGAAACTGCAACGCATCGTAATACCAATCGAAAATACCGAAGTAGTTCGAGACTAGGAGGGCTTTTGGCCCTTATCGACACACGAACGGCTCGGGTTCTCGCCACCATAGCGCTTTTCGCGCTGGTGTTGGGCTTCCTCTACGTGGCCCATCACACCCTAATGGCATTCTTGTTCGCCATTTTCTTCGCCTATCTGGTAGACCCAGCAGTTTCACGGATGGAGAAATGGACACACAGCCGCACGGTGGCGATCGCAGTGATTTATCTCCTCATCGTCATTCTCCTGGCGACGTTCTTTTTCTTCATCGGCCCCAGTATCGCGCGGCAATCGCAACGGCTTGGCGAAGTAACGCCGGCGCTGATTGAGAAGATCAGTTCCGGCCAGATTGCCGAGCAGATTGGCGCGCAACATGGCTGGAGCGTTCGCACCCGCCAGCAGCTGCAAGGATTCCTCTCAGACCACCGCAGCGACATGATCGACATTGCGCAACGCGTGGGCCTGCGCGTGGCCGAGGTTGCGAAACAGGCATGGCTGTTGATTGTGGTGCCGATCCTGGCGATATTTTTCCTGAAAGACGGCTACTACTTTAGCGGGGCCTTGCTCTCTTTCGTGAACACCCGCGCCCAGCGCGAGTTGGTCGAAGGAGTGCTCGGCGATTTGAACCTGATGCTGGCCCAGTTCATACGGGCGCAATTGACTCTCGCGGCTCTCTCGTTTGTTGCCTATATCACCTTTCTGGGCTCGATGCGTGTCCCGTACGCACTGGTGCTTAGCAGCGCGGGCGGATTGATGGAGTTCATTCCACTGGTTGGTCCCCTGGTCACGGCGGTTGTGATTGTCAGCGTGGCCGTCCTGAGCAGCTATCCGCACTGGCTGTGGTTGATTGTTTTTCTGGCAGCATGGCGAATGATCCAGGACTACATAGTTTCGCCCCGAGTGATGGGCAAGAGCATGGAATTGCATCCGTTGGCTGCCATCTTTGGAGTGCTGGCTGGCGGCGAAATCGCGGGTGTCCTGGGAGTTTATCTTTCGATTCCGGTGATGGCGAGTTTGCGAATCGTATTCAGAAGATGGCGCCTTTACGCGGAGAAAAGACGATTCGGACCGCTGAATGAATATTCATTCGGAACGGAAACCACGCCCAGGCCGTGAACGAAGCAGGTTCTGCCGCTTGAATCATTCACCATCCGCGCTCATTGCTGAGTTATTCCTGTTGTAAAATTCAGATCAATCATGGAGAAGAAGGTTTCGGTTGGAATTCTGGGCGCTACCGGAATTGTCGGGCAGCGTTTCGTGCAAATGCTGGAGAATCATCCCTGGTTCGAAGTAGCCTGGCTGGCGGCATCCGACCGCTCAGAGGGTCGTCCTTACGGCGAGGCCGCGCGCTGGCGCATGAAGACTCCGCTCCCCGCAAGAATCGCGAACATGACGGTTTCACCGGCGAGACCGGAAGGTGCTCCCAAGATTATTTTCGCAGCACTCGATTCGTCGATTGCGGCAGAACTAGAACCTCGCTTCGCCGACGCGGGATGCGCCGTCATCTCGAACTCCAGTGCTCTTCGCATGAAGAGCGATGTGCCACTGGTCATTCCCGAAGTCAATCCCGATCACATCAAGCTCATCGACATTCAGACGTGGCGGAAGAAATCCGGCGGATTTGTTGTCACGAACTCCAATTGCTCAGCCATGGGACTGGTGCTAGCGCTCGCTCCTCTCCAGCAGCATTTCGGCCTGAAGACTGTGATGGCAGTTACTATGCAAGCCGTCAGCGGAGCCGGCTATCCGGGCGTTGCATCTTTGGATATTTTAGGAAATGTCATTCCTTATATTTCCAATGAAGAACAGAAGATGGAAGAGGAAACACTCAAGCTGCTGGGCAAACTAAACGCAACGACAATCATTCCCGCGGACTTTGGGATGAGCGCCCAGTGCAACCGCGTCGCGGTCGAGGATGGCCATACCGAATCAGTGTCGGTGAAACTCGCAAAGAAAGCTTCGCCGGACGAAATCATCAAGGCCTGGAACGATTTTCCCGCGATGCCCGCGGAGTGGAATCTGCCGACAGCGCCGCAGCAGCCAGTTCAGTATCTTCGCCCACCGGACCGGCCTCAGCCTCGTTTCGATGTGGACGCGGGGAATGGAATGACGACAACGGTCGGGCGGCTGCGCCCTTGCAGCGTGCTTGACTGGAAGTTCACGGTGCTGTCCCACAACACGATCCGGGGAGCGGCAGGTGCGGCATTGCTCAACGCGGAATTCCTCAAAGTTCGGGGATACCTGGCGTGACAGGGCGCGTGATTGCCATCTCCACACGAGGTCTCCGGCGATGATCGTCATGAAGTTCGGAGGCACCTCGGTCCAGGACGCGGATGCGATTGACCGCGTCGCCACGATCGTAAAAGATCGTATTGCGCAAAAGCCGGTCGTGGTGGTGAGCGCGATGGCCAAGGTGACCGACCAACTATTGGCCACGGCGCGCGCGGCTGGCACTGGAGACAAGAAGGCGGCGCTGGATCTATCTCGCGCGCTTCGGGAACGCCACTACACAACCGCCGGCGAGCTGCTAGGCACGGGCGTCTTTACCGACCTGCACGGCGAACTCGAAACGGCCTTTGAAGCGCTGGATGAACTTTTGCGCGGAATTGTTGCCGTCGGAGAAGTGACTCCGCGTACGACCGATCACGTCGCCTCCTACGGAGAATTGCTGTCGAGCAAGATGGTGGCGGCGGCGTTTGAGGTCCGAGGCATCAACGCCAGTTTTGTCGATTCCCGCCAGTGTATTGTCACGGACAACAATTACATGCGGGCTGCGCCTCTGATCGAGGAAACCAACGAGCGTCTCAAGCTTAAACTGCAGCCTTTGCTGGATTCAGGAAAAATTCCGGTGATGGGCGGATTTATCGGTGCGACAAAGACCGGGACCACTACGACCATCGGCCGAGGCGGCTCTGACTATTCAGCGGCGATCGTTGGCGCCGGCTTGAACGCCGAACGCATCGATATTTGGACTGACGTGGACGGTATGATGACCACGGACCCGAATCTCTGCCCGGATGCACGCCGAATTAAAGTGATCAGTTTCGACGAGGCGGCAGAGTTGGCCTACTTTGGCGCGAAGGTCCTGCATCCATCGACCGTTCTGCCGGCGGTGCAGAAGAACATTCCGGTTTATATCTTGAATTCGAAAAACCCAAGCTGTGAAGGGACGCGGATTTCGGCGCGAGTCCCGCGTTGTCGAAATTCCTTTAAAGCCATCGCCGCCAAGAAACGAATTACGATCATCGATGTAGCGGCCACACGCATGTTGCTGGCGCACGGGTTTTTGAAAGCGATTTTCGAAATTTTCGACAAACATCGTGTGTCGGTCGATGTCGTTTCCACATCAGAAGTAAGTGTGTCCTTGACCGTAGATTCCAACGAGTCGATTCCCGCCTTGGCCGCTGACTTGGCCAAACTCGCGGACGTCAAGTACGAAGGGCGGAAAGCGATCGTCTGCGTGGTGGGAGAGAATCTAAGGGATAGACCCGGAATCGCAGCCAAAGTTTTCGGCGAACTGTCAGACGTAAAGATTCGCATGATTTCCCAAGGCGCATCGGAAATCAATCTGACGTTTGTGATCGAGGAAGATGACGTCCCCCAGGTCGTGAGGCGTTTGCATTCAACTTTCTTTGCGGAACTCGATCCCGACGTTTTTGGTTAGGATTCTAGAGACGGCCTGATTGGACCGCCAGAGATATTCTCATGAAGATTGTCGTATTAGGACGTGGGAAGACCGGAAAACTGGTTGCCGAAGTCGCGCGCGAACGTGGTCACGTTGTAGAGGTGTTGTGCGCTGCGGATAATCCTGGCGGATCGGCTCTGACTGCAACTGCGCTCACCGATGTGGCTGCGGTCATCGACTTCACGACGCCCCACGCGATTGCGGAGAACATTGCAGCCTGCGCCCGCGCCGGCAAGAGCATGATCGTGGGAACCACAGGATGGTACGAGCAGATTCCCCAGGTCCGTGGCATGGTCGAGCAATCGGGTATTGGCTTCGTGTATGCTGCGAATTTCTCGATTGGCGTCAATCTCTTCTTTGAGATCGCGCGAACTGCGTCTTCTGCGCTAAACCACCACTACCACGGGCAAATTTTCGAGCGTCACCACGTCCACAAGAAGGACGCGCCCTCGGGAACGGCCATCGCTTTGAAGCGCATCGTCAAAGAGGACGCGGGAACTGAACTGGAAATCACTTCGTTCCGGGAGGGCGAAGTGGTCGGATTGCACGAACTGGTGTTTGACTCCACAGCTGATCGGATTTACCTGTGTCATGACGCCAAGTCTCGTTTGGGTTTCGCGGAAGGCGCCGTGCGCGCGGCGGAATGGATCGTTGGCAAGAAAGGCTTTTTTGATTTCAAGGATGTCTGGCGCGAGCTCTAACGAGAGTATCCGGGAAATTCACTCTGAATAATTCGTCACTGACATTGAGACGTGCCTTGCTGATTTTGCATGCGGCCCAGTTCGCGCTATCTTAATTCCATGCAACTTCGAGGATGCGGTACAGCCCTTGTAACCCCCTTCCGACAAGACGGCTCCATAGATGATGCTGCCCTGCGCAACCTGGTGACGTGGCAAGTGGAGTCCGGGATCGATTTTCTGGTGCCGTGCGGCACGACGGGTGAAACCCCAACCCTCTCGCACGACGAGTGGTTGCGCGTGATCGATACTACGATTGAAGTGGCTGCAGGCCGAGTTCCCATCGTTGCCGGAGCGACATCGAACTCAACCCAAGACGCGGTGGCGAAGGCTAAAGATGTGGCGTCCCGTGCCGGGGTGGATGCAATTCTTACCGCCTCGCCGTACTACAACAAGCCCACGCAAGAAGGACAATACCGGCATTTTCGCGCGATCGCGGAGGCCGTTGACAAGCCGCTGATGCTCTACAACGTTCCCGGACGGACCGGCACAAATCTCGAGCCGAGCACCGTGGGTCGTCTCGCTGAGATCCCGAACATCGTCGCCGTAAAAGAAGCCAGCGGCAACATGACGCAGATCGCGGAAGTCTTCAATGCTGTTCCGGAACATTTTCTGGTTTTCTCCGGGGACGATGCAGTAACGCTTCCGGTCATCGCGCTGGGTGGTGTTGGAACAGTTTCCGTGGCGTCCAATGAAATCCCGCACGAGATGTCTGAGATGATCCGCGCCGCGCTGAAAAATGATTGGACGAAGGCTCGAAGCCTGCACCGCAAATACCTGGCGCTGATGCAAGCCAACTTCATCGAGTCAAGCCCTCTGCCCGTTAAGGCAGTGCTTACGATGATGGGCAAGATCGAGGAAAATTACCGGCTGCCGCTCCTTCCGATGAAGCGTGACACACGCTCCAAGTTGCAGCGGATCGCCGCCGAAGCGGGAGTGATCGCTAAGCCCGCTGGCGCTGTGGCTCCGGACGCAGCTCACTTCTTCATCTACGAGAACTGGGTGGCGGGACCGCACAAAATCGTTCTGCACCGTTCGAACTGCGGCCAGTGCAACAATGGCAAGGGCCGTCCTGCAGGACACGACGCCAACCATGCGAAATGGCATGGACCCTACTCGACACTGGTAGAAGCTCGTGAAACGTCCCACGGAATGACGGGTGTGCTCATTCGCTCTGAGTGCAAGTGCATCTGACGATGAAATCTCTGCAAACTGCAATTGAGCGGCTAGCTTCGCTCGGCGACCTGGATCGCGATTCCGAAGCTCGCGAAACCTTCCTGGAATTCCGCCAGCAGATGACGGAAGGGAAAGTTCGCGCGGCGGAGAAAATCGACGGGCAATGGCGGGTGAACGTATGGGTCAAACAAGGCATTCTGCTTGGCTTTCGTCTCGGCGAACTGGCTCAGATGGGAAACGATTCCCTTTCGTTCGTCGATAAAGATACTTATCCGGTCCGTCGCTTCACGGTGGAAGACCGGGTTCGCGTGGTGCCTGGAGGATCGTCGGTGCGCATCGGCTCCTATGTGGCGCCAGGTGTGATATGTATGCCGCCCATGTTCATCAACGTCGGCGCTTACGTCGACGAGGGAACGATGGTGGACTCGCACGCGCTCGTAGGGTCCTGCGCTCAGGTCGGCAAGCGGGTTCACATCAGTGCCGCTGCTCAGGTGGGTGGCGTGCTTGAGCCGGTAAATGCCGCTCCAGTCATCATTGAAGACGATGTGCTCGTCGGGGGAAACTGCGGTATTTACGAGGGGACATTGGTGCGAAGTCGCGCGGTGCTGGGTGCGGGAACGATCCTTACGCGATCTACTCCCCTGTATGACCTGGTGCGTGGAGAGGTCTATCGTTCCTCTGCCGACCGTCCTCTAGAGGTTCCGGAAAATGCTGTGGTCGTCCCAGGATCGAGAGCGGTCAAACGGGGCGCAGCGGCCGACTGGAATCTGTCACTGTACACACCGGTGATCGTGAAGTATCGCGACGAAAAAACCGACAGTGGAATTGAGCTGGAAGAATGGCTCAGGTAGGGCGGTACGTCTCGTTAATGGCCGAGAGGTGTGGATGCAACGCTAAACTTGGGGTGCCACTGCGGGGATTCTGGGCCCTTTACTACGTGCTATAATGTAAAGCGATGACGGAAGCTACTCTTTCCGCTAAGAATCAGATCGTAATCCCGCGCGAAGCCCGCGAGGCGCTGGGGCTAAAACCCGGCGACAAGATTCTCGTGCTGGTGCGGGGCGGCAAGGTTCTGGTTCTCGAAAAACCGAAGTCTTACCATGCCGCTATTCGTGGGCTAGCGGGCGGCGCCTATCCGAAGAACCATCTGAAAAAGGAACGCCAAAGTTGGGGGTAGAGAAACTCCGCGCATTTCTCCGGCGTCATCCACGAGTTGCCTTGGACACGAGCATTTTCATTTACCAGTTGGAAGCAAACCCCAAGTACCTTGCATACACTGACACGATCTTTGAATGGCTTGAGCGGCCGGGTTCCACGGCGGTCACATCTACGATTACGATGACAGAGCTCCTAGTCCTGCCCTACCGCGAAGGCGACCAACAGCAGGCAAACGACTTCTACGGCTTGCTTTCTACGTATCCCAACCTGAACTGGGTTGCACCAAATCTAGAGATTGCGGATCTTGCGGCGCGCATTCGAGCTCTCCATCGTCTGCGGACTCCCGATGCGGTTCAAGCCGCGACTGCGGTACACACGGCGAGCAGCGGACTAATCAGCAATGATCCAGTCTTTGAGCGTGTTGAGGGCTTCGAAACAATGCTTCTCGACGAGTTGGCCTGAACTCCGAGGGGGCACCGCGCCGAGAGCGGCAACGAGCTAAGACGAGATCTTGGCTTCGGTGACTACAAAAGGAACGGGCCTCTGTTGTTCGGCTTGAAGCTGGGCGCGCCGCGCCAGATAACGGCCGCGGAAATGACCCTTGGCGCGCTCGCCCCAGGCACGAACGAAATAGTAGTTCAGTCCGGCGCCGATCGCGGAACTAGCGATGGGAATCAGACGTCCCGACCACTTTTCCACCACTTCCTTGCTCGCTTGTACGGCGATTTTCTGAATGACTTTTGGCACGAAGCGGTTGACAACTTCCTTCTCCAGCAACTCCCTGCTGATGTCCACTCCGGCGGCGCTCGCCGCGGCTACCCAGAGTTCAGCAGTCTCCTCGTCGGTGTTGAACTCAAAACCATAAACCAGGCTAAGTTTCTGGATGGTCCGCATGGTAATGCCCGCGAGAATACTCAGGTCGGGCACGATGGTGATTAGGCCGCCCAAGCCGAAGCCAGCGCCCTCGACTGCCGCGAGTCTGCCTCCGCTACGAATGACGGAGTTGGCTACACTGTCGATGCTGGCCAGATCGACCGAATACACTCCTTGAAAGGTAGTGACCGGCAAAGCATAGGCCGTGCGCAGCTGGAGAAGGAAGTTTGCAGGATCAACTTTGACGGTTTTATAGGCGCGCTGGAAGCCCTGCTGAAGAGCACCCTCGAGGCGACGGCGAAGCCAGGATTTTCGCATCTGCTCGATCATCGCCGGTTTGGATGCGGTTTCCACCATGTTGGGTTATGACACTGAAGGTAAATTCGTCGCCGTCCAGCTAAAAACCCATTATATGAACTTGTTTGGTCGCGCAGCGTACCGAATTGCACTCTGGACCTTAGAACCTGCCCGCTTTGGAGTGTGCTAGCATCAAGGAACTCAGGATGCCAACTGGAAAACTTCACATCGTGCCCTTGGGCGGGCTAGGCGAGTTCGGTATGAACTGCATGGCGATCCGCTGGGGGGACGACATTATCGTCATCGATGCCGGCCTCATGTTCCCGGAAGCCGAATTACTGGGCGTCGATATTGTTGTTCCCGACATTTCCTACCTGACCGAAAACCGCCAGCGGGTGCGGGGGATCATCCTTACGCACGGCCACGAGGACCATATCGGCGGCCTGCCGTGGGTGCTTTCCGAGCTCAACGTACCGGTATGGGCGACAGAATTTACGCTCGCTTATGTCGAAGATAAGTTGGAGGAGCATGGCCTTCTCGAACATGCCGATCTGCATGAGATCCGGGCCAGTGAGAGCTTCCAGATCGGTCCGTTTACGATTCATCCCATTCGCGTCACGCACAGTCTGGTGGACTGTGTAGCGCTCGCGATCCATACCCCGCTCGGAGTCCTGATACATACCGGAGATTTCAAAGTCGATCCGACGCCGACCGACAACCGGTTGTTCGATCTGCACACCTTCGCGGAATATGGGAAAAAAGGCGTGCTTGCTCTGTTTCAGGATTCGACCAACGTTGAACGCAAGGGATACACGCCCAGTGAACGTGCGGTTCGGCGGAAGTTCGACGAAGTCTTTGCCCGGACCGAGAGACGCCTGTTCATCTCCTGCTTTTCGTCGTCCATTCATCGCCTCAAGCTGGCGGTGGAGTTGGCATTCGAACACGGCCGCAAGATCGCTTTCATTGGACGCTCGATGAACAGTTCGGCGGAGATCGCCGAAGATCTCGGATATATCGAAATTCCCGAAGGCCTGCTGATCCATCCCGGCGACATGAAGAATTATCCGCCGGAAAAAGTCTGCGTGATGATCAGCGGCACTCAGGGCGAGCCGATGTCCGCGCTGTCGCGGGCTGCGGTCGACAATCATAAGCACGCTAAAATCGAGCGCGGAGACACCGTCGTCCTGTCGTCCAGAATCATCCCGGGAAATGAAAAAGCGATTTACCGGATGATCGATCACCTGTTCCGCCGCGAGGCCCACGTCATTTACGAAGACGGTTCGTCGCCACCGATTCACGTGAGCGGACATGGCAGCCAGGAAGAACTGAAGCTGATCATCAATCTGGTCAAGCCGCAGTATTTCATTCCGATTCACGGTGAATACCGGCAGTTGAAGCTGCACGCCGAGTTAGCTGCATCCATGCATGGCTCGGTCGGCAACGTGATGTTGATCGAGAGCGGAGATATTCTCGAATTCGACGAACTCGGGGCCCGCAAAGCCGGCAAGGTGAATGTGGGACGGGTCTGCATCGACTCCGGCTCCCGAACGGATGTGGTTGAAGATCTGATCATCAAAGACCGCCGCCATTTGAGCGAAGACGGCATTCGTGCTGCCGATCATTGCGATTAATAAACTAACGGGAAAAGTTGAGACCACGCCCGAGATCGTTACTCGCGGATTCGAGCCAGGCGAAGACGGATTCGTCCAAGGCGCTCGCGAACTGGTCATGCAGACCCTGCAGGTTTCGAGCGACGAAGAGAAGGCCGACTACGGCGTGATCAAAGAAAAGATCCGCGCCGACCTGAAGCGCTACATCTCCAAACAAACGCAAAAACGGCCGCTGATCATGCCGGTTATTCTGGAGATCTAGGCTCGCAGCGGAGAGCCCAATTTGTTAGATGGTTACTCTGAACGATATCCGCGAAGCCCAGCAGCGTTTGCGCAACATTACCGTTCGCACGGAATTGATCGATTTCGCTGTCCGGCAGCAGGTTCTGGACAGACGGCCGCAGGCTCTACCTGAAGCCGGAAAACCTGCAGCCCATCGGCGCCTTCAAGTTGCGCGGCGCTTTTAATAAAGTCGCATCTCTGTCGCCCGACGAGCGGCGCAATGGCGTGATCACCTATTCCAGCGGAAACCACGCTCAGGGAGTGGCGTACGCGGCACGAGCGATGGGCGTCAAGGCGGTCATCGTCATGCCAGGAAATGCCCCGGCTATCAAACGCGAAGCCACCGCCGCCCTCGGAGCCGAAATTGTGCTGGTGGGCCCAGGCAGCGCCGAGCGGCAACAAAAAGCTGAGGAACTGGCCAGAGAATATGGGTACGCCATCGTCCCTCCGTACAACGATGAGAAGATCATCGCCGGGCAAGGCACCATGGGGCTGGAAATCCTGGAAGACTTGCCCTCGGTGGAAACGGTACTGGTTCCGGTAGGCGGCGGCGGGATGCTCAGCGGGATCGCAGCCGCAATCAAGCTCAGCAAGCCGCAAATCAAGGTAATTGGGGTGGAACCCGAGCTGGCAGCCGATGCTCAGGCCAGCCTCCGCTCGGGGCATCTGACGCAGCTCCCGGCCGAGCAGGTGACGCGCACCGCCGCCGACGGGCTTCGCACCCAGAGCATTGGCCCCATCAACTTCGAACATATCAAAGCCTACGTGGACGATATAGTTACGGTCAGTGAGGACGAAATCCATCAAACCATGGCTTGGCTTGCATCTAACCCTAAGACCGTTGCAGAGCCGAGCGGTTCGGTCGCGGTTGCCGGATTTCTATTCCATCGCGACGAGCTCCCGAAGACGACGGTGAATGTGGCGATCATCAGCGGAGGCAACATCGAGCCGAGTGTTTTGGATGAGCTTCGCCGGCAATCGACCGCAAGATAGAACCACCATCATGAGATTGCAGCAGGCCGCTTTAGTTCTAATCATCATCTTGTCCGGGACGCTCTGCCATGCGGAGGTTCTGCGTGGAGCCGTCATTCGGCCCACAACGATCTATCTTTCGCCCGATGCCAGTTCGGCAAAGCTGGCTGACCTTGACCGCGGCCGCGAAATCGTGGTGCTCGATACCAGCCGCGAATGGGCCCACGTCGAAGCCAATATCACCGAGGAAAGAACGGTGACGGGATGGATCCTGGACCGGGACGCGGTCAAGGGATCGACTCCGAATGGAGATCAAGTCCTGTTTGGCGAAGCCGTCGACTCTGAAGATCAGGCGAGCCAACGCCATGGCCGTAAAGACGCGGCCCAGGATGCGCTGCGGCTCTACTTTGAGGTTTCCGAGATTTTTCCGAACTCGCCGATCGCCGGCGAGGCCATGTACCGGTCGGCCGACATCCGCTGGCAAATCGACAAAGCTGACGTCATGTCGCGCCCTTCGGCAAAAGAGCAGGAAGCATATATGCGCGAGGGGATGACCGAAGATTATATGAAGAAGGTCATCAAGAAATTTCCCGGCACCAAGTGGGCTGATCTGGCGGCGTTTCAGCTGATCGACAACAAGCTTTGCGGGGACTGGCAGGCGCAGTCGAAATGTCCGGCGAAAGAGGCGGAGATTTACGAGAATTATGCCAAAGATCATGCCAATTCCCCGGCTCTTGCAGAGGCTCTGTATGACGCTGCGTGGCGATGGGCGGCGCTGATCGAAATCTACAAGTCAGAAGACCAGCAGAAGAAGTCTGACGTATCGAAGACCAAGGCGATCGATTTGGCCCGCAGAGTAGTGTCGCAGTCGCCGCAAGGAGATTGGGGATCGCGCGCGCAGCGACTGCTCTATTTCATCCAGCAGGGCATACCTACCTATGGGAATGGCCAGCCGTGATTTGGGATGGCCGAGGCTGTCGGATGTAGCGTTCGTGGGTGGGCGATGGATCACGCTCATCAACTCGGCGGATAAAAGGGGACAGTTGTGCTAGCTGTCTGATACCGCGTTATTTTTTGACCGGTCTGAGCCACCATTGGGTTGACAGAAGAAGGTGACGACTATGCGCTGGTACCACTACGTGGCCTACTTTTTCGGGGGCGCATTCCTCGCGAACGCCCTGCCCCATCTTGGCAACGGATCTCGGGGCACGCCTTCCAGAGCCCTTTTGCATCGCCGCCCGGGGTAGGCTTGTCCTCCGCGACGGTCAATGTGCTATGGAGTCTTTTCAACCTTGCCGTCGGCTACCTGCTTGTCTGTCGCGTAGAAGTAATTTGGTGAAGTATCTGGTTTCTACGGTTGAATCTTGCTTTTCGCGCACCCGGGCTCGGCTGGTTGAAGTGCGCAATATCGGCATCATTCCCTTTGCAAATACGATTGGAAAACGGGTAATGTAATTTCGCCACGTTAGTATCTGGTCTGATAGTCCCTCCCGCGCTGTCGGATTTAATCTCACCTCTCAGGAGACTCTATGAAACGCTTGATGCAGCGCCCCGCAAAACTTACAGACTCCGTGGAGGGCAAGCTCAGTGCCTACCAGCTTGCGGCAAACGCCAGCCGGATCGACCCGGTTTCCGGATTGCGTCAGATCGGCGGATACGCGACGCTGGCGGGGGCAGCGAGTATCGCTGCGGTGAGTCTTGCCGTACCGGCGGAAGCAAAAGTTGTCGTCACTAAGGCAAACATCCCGATCACTAGCCAGGTCACGGTTCCAATTGATTTGAACCACGATGGCGTTAACGATGTGATTTTCAGTTGGGGAAGTTGGGGGCACGGAAAAGCCATTAATGCCGAACCTCAAGGATCCAATGGCGCCGCTGGTTACTTTGCCAAGAATGGCCGTGCCTGCGCCTCTGCACTGAAGGAGTATGTCAGAGTTGGAGCAAACAAGCAGTTCGTCAACTCCCAGCACGGCGACATTATGTTCCAGATTAATGACAGTAGCGGATATGTTTCCAGCACGGGCCAGTGGTACAGCGTGAGAGGCCGGTATGTAGGGGTGAAGTTCAGCATCAAGGGAAAGACTCACTATGGCTGGGTGCGACTGAACGTGTCTGGCAAAGGGCATGGGGGCTTCGATGCCACGATCACGGGCTACGCCTACGAGACGGTCGCCAACAGACCCATCGTTGCGGGCAAGGCGAAAGGGCCGGACGTCATCACGGTGAACCCGGGCAGCCTGGGAGCTCTGGCAGCGGGGAGAAAGTAGCAAGGCATCCGGCGCTCGAGCTTTTCTGGCAGTCGCAAGAGGATTCCCATAGCACTCAAAATCCCCTTTGCAGAGAAGTCGCAGGGCTTCGCCACCGGCAACCGGGCAGCCTGATCAACCCAGTCTTTTGAAATTTGAATTCAAACTGTTAAGGAATTACTGAACAGTTCGCCACGACCAGCGGTACGGGTCATCCAGGCTTTTCGCGGGCAGGAATGCCCGCGCCACATTGGTTCAGGCTTCACTGAGAATTCATCGCAGGCGGCTAGCTCATCAGCTCTGATTCTGAGATACTTTCCCTTCCCTTGGAGGCGACTTGAACGTCTACTTACTGTCCGTAGTGTTGGGTATCGTGGAAGGTCTTACTGAATTTCTGCCGGTCAGTTCAACCGCGCATTTGCGGATTGCCGAAGCGCTCATGCATATTCCGCTGAATGATGGTTACTGGAAGATGTACACGATCGTGATTCAGTTGGGCGCGATTCTGTGTTTGCCGGTTTATTTCTGGGATCGCATCGTGAAATTTCGTGTCGACGTTTCCCGCGCGGGGAAAGCGGAGACCGGACCGCACTGACACATCCGCTGGGACTGACCATCGTCGCATTTCTGATTACCGCGTTCCGGTTTTCTTATCTGGCTGACAAGTTAATCGCCAAGCATCTGGAAGATCTCGCCGATCATCGGAACTGGCCCTGCTGATTGGCGGAATCGTGATGTGGATCGTGGATGCGGTGCACGCGAAATCCGAAGCCGCCGGTCCCGGCGCGCCGAAGCAGTCGCATTCGTACCTGGAGGATGGAAGACATGTCTTTAGGACAAGCGGCATGGGTGGGCGCTTGCCAGATTTTGTCGGCGGTGTTTCCCGGGACTTCGCGGTCCATGTCGACTATTGCGGGCGGACAGATTGCCGGGATGTCGCGGGCGGCGGCGCTTGAGTTTTCGTTTTTCCTGTCGATTCCCGACCATGTTCGCCGCCACCGGCTATGACTTGCTGAAATTGCACGGGAAAGGCGCCGACCGCAATGGGGGCGTCGCAGATCGATGCTAACGGCTGGATCGTCCTGGCTCATCGGCTTTGTTGTCTCATTCCTCGTGGCATATTTCTCCGTGGCGTGGTTCATGGCGTGGGTGCGGAAACACGGTTTTGTGCCCTTTGCGGTGTACCGCATCATCGTGGGGATACTGGTGCTTGTGTTCGCCGCACAACTGACTGCATAGGTTGTGTTTGTCACTCTGGATACTGCTTTGGAATCGAGAGTTGTAGCCCCCTGCAGTTCTTGGCATAATCAAGAGGCTCTGGCGTAGATCTGGCACCGTGGGGGCAGCAATGCCCTGGCGGGATGAGATACGCCCACATGAAGTATTTCGCTAAGATTTTTACGCCAACCGGCAACCGTCGGCTCAACGAGCTGATTGGGTTCTTGTTGTGCGTCTCCGCGCTCCTCCTTTTTCTCGCGCTGGCTTCGTATTCGCCGCTCGATCCTTCGCTGAATAGCGCCTCCGTATTGACCGATTCCCGTTCAGCACGAAACTGGATTGGGGTGGTTGGTGCGCTGGTTTCCGACCTCGTTTTGCAGACCTGGGGGATTGGGGCTTTCCTGCTTCCAGTGTTCCTAGTCCTGCTGGGGATGCGCTGGTTCCGGTCGCGCAAGGTTGGGTTCACCGGTCGCCAAGACTCTTGGGGCCGGATTCCTCATCGTCTTCGTGCCCGCGCTGCTGGCCTTGCTGCCAGGGCACCTGCACTGGATGCGGGTCATCCCGATGGAGGGCTCATCGGACGCGTGGTCGGCGATTTCCTGATCCATTACTTCAATTTGGCTGGAGCGTACATCGTCTGCGCCAGCGTTCTAGCTGTCGCGCTCTACATGGCCACTGCGTTCTCGTTCTCCGCATTCCAGGTCTGGATGCCGACGCGCTTCGCTTTCGCGGTTGCTCTCAAGGAGCGGTGGAAGGACTGGCAGGAGAGCCGGGCCAAAGAGCGCATGCAAAAGGATCTGGAAAAGCGTCGAGCCAATCCGAAGCCTGTGATCACGACGCAACTGGTTCCCGCGAAAGCAGCGCCGAAACCTGCTCCTGAGATCAAGCCTGCAGCCGGGGAGAACTGGGATCGAACGGGAATTCGAAGAGGAGGTTGCGGAACGACGTCCCTTTGAGCCGGTTGTGGAAGCACGTCCGCAAGCTTCCGCGATCGAACCAGAGGTGGCAGAGCGGGCTGACGTCGATCACAAGCCGAAAACCACCATGCCTCGCGTGGCGGGCGGATTCAAATTGCCTCCCAGTTCCCTTCTGCAGCGTGCCGAAGGCCAGCAAGCAGTCAACACAGAAGAACTGAAACAGTTGGCGCAGGTCCTGACCGAGAAATACGGCGAATTCGATGTTCACGGACAGATCACGCAGATCAATCCCGGGCCAGTGGTCACCACCTTCGAGTTCAAACCCGAAGCCGGAATAAAGTACAGCCGCATCACCGGCCTCACCGACGATCTGTGCCTAGCGCTCAAAGCGGAGAGCATCCTGATCGAGAGGATGGCGGGCAAGTCGACGGTCGGCATTCAGGTTCCTAACCGCGAGCGTGAAATCATCTGGCTGCGCGAGAACATCGAATCGTCTGAATTTCTGGGTCAAAGTCGAAGTTGACTCTGGCCATGGGAAAGGACATTAACGGACGCATTGTTACCGCCGATCTCAACGGCATGCCGCATCTGTTGATCGCGGGCTCGACCGGCGCTGGCAAGAGCGTGGCTATCAACGCCATGATCATGTCCATCCTCTACAAAGCGACGCCCGAGCAAGTGCGACTGATCCTGGTGGATCCTAAGAGGCTGGAACTGGGCAACTACGAAGGGGTTCCCCATCTTTACACTCCGATCATCACCGAACCGAAACTCGCGGCGAACGCCTTGCGGAATGCGGTCCGTGAAATGGAGCGACGGCTGAAGCTGCTGGCGACGAAGGGCGTGCGGAACATCGACCAGTTCAACAAATTATTTGATACGGATACTCCGAGCCTTTTCGAAAATAACCCGGACGAACGTCCGCTGCCTTACATTGTGATCATCATCGACGAACTTGCGGATTTGATGATGCTGGACGCCGGCAACGTCGAAGAGTCGATTACGCGCCTGGCACAGATGGCGCGGGCCGTAGGCATACACCTGGTACTGGCTACGCAGCGTCCCTCGGTGGATGTGATCACCGGTCTGATCAAGGCGAACTTCCCTGCTCGCGTCTCTTTCCGTGTCGCGACTAAAGTTGACTCGCGAACGATTCTTGACGCGAATGGCGCCGAAGCGCTTCTGGGAAAGGGCGACATGTTGTACTTGCCATCCGGTTCAGCGCGAGTGCATCGCTTGCACGCGCCGTTCGTTACTGAAAAAGAGATCGCGGCAGTGGTGGAGTTTTGGCGCGCGCAGGGCACTGCCGAGTACGAGGAGAAGTTCCTACAGGCTCCGAAAGAAGATCGGGAAGATGGTGGACTTGCAAGTGGGGAGGACGGCGAGGAAGTCGAGCACGACCCAATGTACGAAGATGCCGTCCGGTTGGTTATTGAGTTTGGGAAGGCGTCCACTTCCCTGCTGCAGCGCCGGCTCAGAATCGGCTACGGCCGTGCCGCGCACCTGATCGATCTCATGGAACGCGATGGAATTGTCGGAGCAGCGGACGGGCCAAAGCCTCGCGAAGTATTGAAGCGACCCGACTGGATCACCGAAGTGGAAGAGACAATCCGGTAGATCGTAGCGCCGCCGCTTTAGCGGCCGTCGACGCGACCAAGTGATTCCCGTTTTCTAAACTTCTTCCTTACGCCAGGATCGCAAATTGAACCCGTAGAGCACGATGCAAAACAAGTTGGCCGGTATAAATCCGATCTGAGCCGTCTTCCATCCAATCAAACATATGATGACGCTGTTCACTCCGGCCAGCAGCCAACCTTCCCAGCAGCGACGACCTACCAAAATCGTAGAGCAAACCGTAAGCACGCACGACAAATAATCCAATCTGACCACAGCTGAAGAACCTCCCCTTCGACATTATGGGCAGGTTTAGAAATTTGCTGTGATCTATGCACGTGCAAGCCATTACCTTAGTACTTGACGGCTGCAAGAACAGCGTCTTCAGACTACTTTGGGCCAATTGGGGGGCTATCCGATGAAATTCCTCACCGACTACATCACTTTCCACACCAAGACGCACCGTGCCTACGTGCACATCACCCCGCAAGTGGAGAGCCTGGTCAAGAAAAGTGGAGTCCAGGAAGGAATGGTACTGGTCTCGGCCATGCATATTACCGCGGGGGTTTACGTCAATGACGATGAATCAGGGCTAATCGAAGATATCGACCAGTGGCTGGAAAAGCTGGCGCCCTTCAATAAGAACTACAAGCACCACAACACCGGCGAGGACAACGGTGACTCGCATCTGAAATCCCTGCTGATTCATCACGAAGTCATCGTTCCCATCACGGCGGGAAAGTTGGATCTGGGGCCGTGGCAGCGGATTTTTTACGCCGAATTTGATGGTCAACGGGACAAGCGCCTGATCATCAAAGTGATGGGAGAATAGCCATCAGAACCGGGCCAGACGGGAGCGCCGGAGTAGAGACAAATGCCTCTACAAAGGCCGCTGCTACTGGTTTTTCTGGCAATTTAGTGCCGCGCCATCATATACTTTGGAGCTCTTACTTTTGGGCTGACTTGAGCCCTTCTTTGGAGGAAGAAACCCTGTGACTCCGCTTAGCCTTGAGAAGTATCTGTCTTCTGTGAAAAGGTTTCATGAGGCGGTCTCTGAACTGGCAGCCAAGCTGGAAGAAATCAATAACGCCCGGGATCAGGCGCTAAAGGCGAGCGAGGAACTGCGTAAGGAGTTGGACGCAACCGACAACCAGATGCAGGACTTGACTGTGGCCGTCCGCCAGCAGATCGCTGCGGAGTTCACTAAGAAGGTCGCGTAGCGTTGTCGCGAGGTCTTTAGACGGGACAGCATTGGTTGTTGCCGGCTAGAAGGAATCAAAAAAAGGGCGCCCTCCCCCGAGGCCGCCCTTTTTCTCTTGCCGTCGATCAGAAGGTGAACTTGCCTTGAATCTCGATCACCCTCGGTGAAGCGTCCGCCCCCAGGCCCGCGCCATAAATAGTGGTTGGCTGGCTGACGGTGTTAAGGATCTGCCCGAACTGGGCGTTGCTCACATCCGTAACCGGGAAGCCGAAGTTCGGATGGTTAAAGAGGTTGAAGAACCTCGCACCAACCGAGAACTGAGCACCTTCCCACTTAGGAATTCCGAAGCCCTTCTCGACGCTGAAATCCGTGTCAAAGTATTGCGGGCCGCGGAACTGGTTCCGTCGCTGATTTCCAAAATCGGCAGTTGGATCTGCGAAATTGGAAGCGCTGTAGCAGGGATTATTGATTTGCGCGGCAGCTGCACTGCAACCGGGACTCTGATTCCCGACGATGACCGCGGGAGCCGAAGTACCTGTCACAGCCTGGCTGCTGCCCCAGTTGCTGGCATGGAGGGCTGTGGTCGCGTTGCTGCTGTAAATCGTGTACGGGAATCCGCCGTGGGCGAAGATCGTGCCCGAGAACGTCCATCCCTTGACCAGCACGTTAGGACCTCTGCTGGTAAAGTGACGGAAAGCATCCGTCCACACGTAATTCATGTTGAACGAATTGCGAACGTCGTAATCGGCGTTTCCGTAGTTGTAAAGGCGAATATTCTGTTGGTCGATCGGAAAGACGATATCGGCGTTGGTGGCCGAGTTCAGACCGAACGGGTTGAGTGAGTTGTTGGAGATTTCATCCAAAGCGTGGCTATAGGTATATCCAGCCTGGAATTGAAAACCTCCGGAGAAGCTGTGGTTCAAGGTAACAACCATTCCGTTGTAGTTTGAATTTCCTACGTTCTGCGTCTGGGCGACAACGCCAAAACGAGGGTCGGGCGCGGTCAGCGGCAGGTTGGCAAACGGAGCTCCTGTCGGACTGAACGCATTCAGCGCCGGATTGGTCATTTCCTCAAAGGATCCGTGGTTTCCAACATACTTCACGCTTAATGTTGAGTGCCATCCAATGGCCTGCTGCAGATCAAGGCTCCATTCGTAATACCGTGGAACCTTAACCGTGCCGCCGTTAAAGAATGCAAAGGGCGCCACTGGTTGGCCGTTGGCAAAATCGGACTGGAAGGTAGAGTTGGCCGTAGACAACAGTCCCAAAAGGCTGCCTGTCGCGTTGGGAGCGAGGGCTCCGTTCCCGACAACAAATTTGGGGTCGTTGGGGGCGTTATCGATGATGGGATCGATTGCCAGCGAGGGCACTGCGTCACTGAAGATTCCGATTCCGCCACGAAGAACGGTGTTCTTCGCGCCGAACGGTGACCAGGCAAAACCAACCTTCGGCTGGTACACAATGCTGGTAACCGATGGGAACGCAGTATGCACTCCCGTCTGGATGGCTTGATTGACGGGGGCATTGGGATCGAGTTGGTCGAAAGGCGCAGCCAACCTTGCGAAACAGTTGGTCTGGCACACGGGATTCGAAAGGTGATCGAATCGCATACTCAGGGTGAGTTTTAGGTTCTTGGTCGCTTTCCATTCATCCGAAACATACCAACCCAATTGGTAAAGCGCGATGGGCACGTCGGATTGAATCGGGAAGTTTTGTTCGCCCGCACTGCCTCCAATGCCGCCGTTGGCGAAATCATTCAATGAATCCACCAGTTCGAGCGGGGTGACGAAACCGAAGTTGTGGTCACTCACGTTATCCCGGCGGAAATTAATTCCAACCTTGAAATTGTGATTTCCACGCAACCAACTGAAGTCGTCCACAAGGCCGTACTGGGTCACATTTCGTCCTTGCGGAAATGCCGCCCCCAGATTGTTCGCATTGAACAAACTTCCGTCAGCGAAGATGAGTGTGAAAGGAACCAGATTCGTCGCCGCCGTCGGATTCGTCATGGTGAACAAAGCGCTGTACCACGTCAAAGAAGCGCCAAAGTTATTCACCAGGCTCGAACCGAACGTATGCGTCTCGTTCACCTGGCTCTGCCACTGTGGCTGAGTGCTGGTAGCGTCGAAGCTGGGCGTGAGTGCGTCCACGTAAGAAGCCTGGACGCCTTTTTCATGCTGCACTCTGACAAACAGCTTGTCGTTATTTCCGATGTTCTGGTCATAACGTCCCACGATCAGCCAATCGCTGGTCGGCGCCGACGTCCCGCCGTGATAGGTCAGGGCGCAAGGATTGGACGCACCAAATGCGACACCCGCGACGGACGTGACGTTACTGCAACCTCCAGCGGGCAGGTTGTTCGCAGCGCCACCTGAGCCAGGAGCATTGTTATAGACACCGAACAGAGTTTGATAGAACGGAATCGACGAAGGGGACACCGTCGTCAAATTGTTGAGCACCGCTGTCTCAAACTGCTGCGTCGGCACATTCACCGACAGAATCGAAGGGATGAACAGCTTAATGCCTTCGTAATCCACGAAGAAGAATGCTTTGTCCTTCTTGATGGGTCCGCCAAACGACGCGGCATATTGATTGGCATTCACGAACGGACGGGGAGCCGCCGGTGTCTGCTGGTTCAAGAAATAATTGTTGGCGTTCATGGCTCGTCCGTTCCACCAATACAACGCATTCCCATGATAGGCGTTGGTGCCGGACTTGGAGATATAGTTGATGTTCGCGCCCGCCAGGCCGCCGTATTGTCCGCTATAGCCGTTCGTAACGACGGTGGACTCTTCGACGTCATTCAGACCCAGCGTCAGGTTGGTGGCGCCACTGTTGTTAATGTTGAAGTAGGGATCGTTGGCATTCGCACCGTCGTAAGTGAACACGTTCGAATTCGACGGCAACCCGTAAAATTCGTAGTTGCCACCGCCGAAGATCGAACCGCCCGTGGTGTTCATCACCGCTCCAGGTGCCGTCTCGGCCACCGCACTCAAGTCATTTCCCGGATTCGGCAGGAGCGATACTTGCTTGGAATTGAAGTTCACGTTCAGGTCGGCGTTCTCCGTTTCAACCGTGGTAACCCCGCCCGTCACTTCCACGGTTTCCTGCGATGTCGACATATTGAGTTGGACATTCGCGGAAACTGCCGAACCCAATGCCACCACTACTTTTCGTTCGACTGCCTGGAAGCCCGACGCTGCGACAGTGACGGAGTAGTTGCCTGGAGGCAACAGGTTGAACTTATAAAGTCCGGCAGCGTTGGTCGTGACTGTCTGGATTCTTCCGGTATCTAAGTTCCTGGCGGTTACCGGAGCATTCGCGACGACCGCGCCGGTGGGATCTGTAACGGTACCGCTGATGTCTCCAGTGGTTGCAGTTTGCGCCCATGACTGTGACAAGGCCGCGATCACAAACAGGACGAGCATGCATGCTAGTGAAGTTCTGAGTTTGACGAAATTCATTGCGTTCCCTCGCGCTTCATTTGTTCTTGTGGCGTGTTGAGCAACCGCACAAGAGGTCACTTATGAAAAGGGCACGCGTTCCGCCACGCTGCTCACATCGGTGGGGGCAGGGACTGGTGGTTTAAATCCAGGTTTGAACGTTCCGTCCTGCGTGACGAACGACGGACGTATGAGAGCTACTCTGGTTCTCGCGGTCGGCGTTCAATCGTTTTATATATGTGATTTCGCACACACTTTCAGCCCTCGCTACAAGAATCAGTAGTATGGTGCGATCCCGACAGGGCCACAGTTTGTTGGAAGACAACCGGATCTCTTTGTGTGAGTGCGGCATGGCAGAATCTGACATCGCGGATGTCATGCCCGCCTATTCGGCATTCCGCTTGCCAGTAGCATTTGGAGATCTTCCTCAAACGCTTCTGAGCCAGACCATGTATTGCGAAGGCGGAGATACGTGAAATCGTACATCGGGCCCAGCGCAATACTAATTTCAGAAGCCTGATCGCCGTGCCTGCATACCGCGCTGCTGTTATGTTCTGCACCCGCGCTCGTGAAGTTTCGCGCGGTGCCAGTCGTTCGTTTCTTGCAACGAATTCATTTGTTAATCATTGAACTGCGCGTGAAACCAATTCGTACACTTCTACGTCTATCAAGGCATGGGTTGGATATCGCAGGTCGATACCTATTTCAGCGGGATGGAAATGATGTCTTCGATGCGAGTGATCGTCGCAGATGCGGGGGCCACATCGAGATCACGCTTGTCCGAGCTCCTTGCTGGCTACACCAACTTGCAGGTGGTAGCGGTGTGCTCCAACACGGCAGAAATGATTTCTGCCACGATCGATCTCAAGCCGGATGTTTTGCTGCTCGATCTTGACATGCCGGATCGCGATCCCATTGCAGCCTTGAAGAGTCTGCCCGCGGAGGATATGCCGTCGATCATTTTGACGGCGGCCAGCGAGACATGGGCCGTGCGTGCATTTGAAGTGCGGGCCTTAGATTTTCTGTTGAAGCCCTACGATTCCACTCGACTGCATCAGGCTATCGAGCGAGTGCGAACGGAGCGCCTGAGTGCCCACGACCGCAGCATTACTTATCAACTTCTCAGCTTGCTGGCTGGAGCTCAAAACGGAGCGATTCCGGAACGCCGCATTGCCATCAAGGTTGGCGGACGCGTTCTTCTGCTGGAACAAGATCAAGTGGACTGGATCGAAGCGGACGGCAACTATGTTCGCGTGCGCGCAGGCTCGGAGTCTTATTCATTGCGGGAAGGGATCGGGCACTTTCACCGAAGACTCGATCCCAAACTGTTCGTTCGCATCCATCGTTCCATCATCGTCAATGTCCGGCGAATCCGGGAATTGCAGCCGTGCAATAGTGGCGAGTACATGGTGGTTCTGAAAGACGGTAAGGAGTTGTCCTGCAGCCGGGGTTATCGCTCGGGTCTGCGTAGCATCATCGCGGCGCAATAGTTTAGAAAGAAAACGTCGCTTGCAAGTCAATGCGGCGGTTCGCCGATCCGGAAGAAAACGGGGGTCCTGCGAGCGAATTGGATTGCCCGAAGAGCGGCGATTGCAGGTTGCCAACCGGAGACGCGAGATTGACGTTATTGAACAGATTGCGCGCTGAGACGCCGAGGGTCAGGTTGTAGCGCTTGTTGGTGGTTGCGCCACCCATTCCGCCCCCGCCTCCCGAGCCAGTGAGCCCGCGGCCTCCCAGACCGCCTCCAGGCGGCCCTCCGCCTCGTCCGCCTCGCCCGAAGCCAGGCCCACCATTGCTACCAGCGCCCTTAGCTTCGGCGCCGAATCCGAAAGTCTTGCTCAGTCGCAAATTGAAAGAGAAGACTGCCGGACCGCTCTCGGAATTGATCGGCACGATCGGGCCCCCAATTCCCAAGGTGTTAAAGGTTCCATAAGGAGTACACACGACCGAGCCCGTCGAGACCTTTCCCGGGCAAGTAGAACTCGACACCACGGAGGGGCGGTCGTTGAAGATCGAATCTCCGTTCAAATCTTGTCCCACGGTGATATCAAATGGCGCGCCTGAGTTTGCAATCAGAAATGGGCTGAGCCGGATGGCTTTGGGTAAAGAAATTGTTCCCCCTATCACAAAGCGATTGCGCACATCGAATGCTGCCCGTCCGTAATCTGCGATGGGATCATACTGGTTGGTGATGAAGTTGGGAGTTGCCGAACCGCCTCCGCCGCCACCGCCGAAAAATCCACCGCCCCCCGAACCTGCGCCGGAAGTTCCTAAATCGCTATTGGAATAACTGAGCGTATAGAAGCCGAACAGTGACATTTTCGAGCCCGCACTCACGCGAAAATTGGCGATCAATTCGTTCTGCCGATACACGCCTTCGGAGTCGTATTGATAGACGTTGGTTAAGTTGCCGTCAGGCCGACTGCCGTCCGGGAAAGGCGCATTGGCATTTCGAATAAATAACTGGTGATCTCCAATGGAGTTCAGGTAGGTCAAGGACAGAGTGGCTGCCTTGAGGACCTGGCGCTCGACGCTGACTGCGCTCTGCAAAGTGTATGGGGCTCGCAAATTGCCGGCGATTTGATACACGGTCGGCGATACCTGGGAGCCTTGCGCATTACCGGTCGGCAAGTTGGGATAAAAAGTTGGATTCGTAATAATGGTCTGCTGTTGAGTAATGCCGTTCAGACGTTCAGCCTGCAAGACGAGATCAGAAGCGAACCGGTCGTAGAACATTCCAAAACCGGCCCTGATCACCGTCTTGGGTGCGGTCTTCGACTTACCACCAACACCCCAAGCAATCGACAACCTCGGCGCGAAATCGGCATGGTCGTCAATCTGGTCCTGCGTCTCGTAGCGTAATCCCAAGCTCACGGTGATGTTGGGACGAACGCGCCAGGTGTCGTCCACGAATAAGCCTACGTCTACCAGGTTCACAGGCGTGGTTGGCTGTCCGGTCGTAAGCGAGAACTGGTTCGGGCCACAGGTCGCGTTGGGCGCGCCGGGACACAGCCCGAGAATCTGGTTGCGATAAGCCGTCAACGAGGAAAAGGTGAAAACTCCGTTGAAGTTCGAAAGCGAAGTATTCGTATCGGTTAAAGCACGAAGACGTCCACCGAATTTGAAAAGATGTTTCCCGTGGACGATTGAGGTATAGTTCTGCAACTCGTAATGGTCCTGCGTATCATTCGAGTTGCCGGATGAATTGCCGCCACCGGTAAAGGCGCCGAGAACGTTGATGGTCGGCGCGAAGTTCTGAACGTTCTGAGTACTGTTCTCTCGCATGTACTGAAAGCGGGTCTCGTTGACCACATTCGTACTCACAATCTGCGTGTCGCTAATCTGTAGTGTGTGCTCGGTATCGCTTGAGCTGTAGGCCTGACTGGGAAGCGAGAATTGCCCGACGCCCTGGTTGCTCTCATTGTTGAGAAAGTACTGGTACCGGACGGTGAGCGTGTTGTTGGGCGACAGTTGAAAGTCGAATCGCGGACTGATTTCGGTACGAGTCCTCGAATTCGGCAAAGCCTCACTTAACTCAGAGATCGGACAACTGGAGACAGAGCAATCCTGAGGCAATACGGTTGCGGTCACCACGCTAGCGTCATTAATATTGCGGCGCTCGGCATCGAAGAAAAACGAAGATTTCTTGGTTATCGGTCCGCCCACGCTCCCCATAAAAAACTCTGTGTTATACGGCGGAACCGATGTGATGAAGGGATTCAGCGAATTGAAGGCGGAATCATTGCCGTCTACAAACAACTGCCCGTGATATTGATCGGTGCCGGGCTTGGTGAAGATCTCGATCCGCCCGTAGCCAAGTTTGTCGTACTCCGCAGAAAAGGGGTCCTGGTTAACTCGAATCTCGCGAATGGACGATTTCGGAGGAAGCTGTCCACCGGTGAACCCGTCGATATAGATCTGTCCGCCATTGGGTCCGGCGGAGGGCCCGGCCAGCGCCTCTAGTTCAGACTGCAGCTCGTCGGGATCATCGGAAAGAGCTTCAAGGTCTTTCCCCTTGATGACCAGAGCACTGGCATTCTGAGAAGGATCGACACTCACGCCGGTCCCCTCTTCTTCGACGTTTACTTTTTCTTCTTCAACCAGAATCTCCAGTCCAATATCAAGCCGTAGAGGCTGATCGGCGGTGATGGTGACGTTCTCTTTGGAGTACTGAGAAAAACCTTTGGCGATAGCGCTGACGGTATAGGTTCCCGGCGCCAATCCCTTGATTTCGTAATTGCCGAGATCGTTCGCGGCGGAGTGTGCTTGTTTACCATCTGCGGCCGTCACAGTAACCACCGCTTTGGGGATAACTGCTCCGGACGGATCGGCGACTTTACCGCGAAGCGTCCCTGTCGAGCCTTGCGCCAGCAATTGGCAGGGAGCACCCAGACAGAGCGTCAACGCGAATACGAGTATCAGACTTCTTAGTAGGCCAGACTTCAAAACTTTCTCCCAAACGTGAGTATCAAGAATCTATGGATTAGCGCCTCCGCCAGAATCACCACCGCCGCCGCCCCCGATGTTCCATGGCGAAAGCAACATCGCACCGCGGTTCGGAGAGGCCGTCAAAATGGGCTCAACCCCGGACAGCAAAGTAACCGCCTTGGGAGGAGTCGTGTCGCTGCCCTGCGTACTGACCAGCATGACGGCATCGCCTTTTTGTAGATCGTTCAAGGTGGCGGGCGGCATCCGGCCCAATAACTGTTGGAAATCGGGCGCACCTCCCGACTTTCCATTCGCACCGGGACTAGCCGCCGCTCCTGCAGCGCCAGCGGGTGCCGGAGGAGCAGCTGGAGGGGCGCCAGAACGCGGTGTTTCTCCGGGACCGCCCTTTAACCGCATCGCAATTCGCTGCGCGACCATCGGAGAAAGCTTTCGCATTTGCGAATCTGCATCAATCGCGAGAACCACGGGTTTCTTTGTGGCCAGGTCGATCACGGTAAGCGTGTTCTTCGCCGGATCCGTCGAGACCACTGTTCCCGCTATGTTCCGGAACGCGCCAGTCACAACCTCTTGCGCGGTGAGTTCGCTACCGTCTGTACTTCGGTCGCCACGGGCGCGCAACTGATCGCCGGATTTTATCTCGGCAAAAGTGCCGGGCTTGGCGTCGTCGAACTTTATCGAATCGGGCGCATACCGGCGCAATACAGTGTCTTTAGCAACCAGGACCTTGATCGTCTTGTTTCCGCCAAATCCCGGTACGGAAATCGCGATCGTTTGGCTGGCCGGATCCACTGAACTCACCAAACCCCCGACACCCCGCTGTTTCCAATCTTCGCGGTCGTGTTCCTGCTTGGCGGTGACGTCGGACGCCTTCATCACGATGGCTGTCGTGGCATCCAGGAAGGTTCCCGATGTTGACGGTTTCCCTCGGACCAGAATGCGATCTCCGGATTGAATCTCCGTCAAGGGAATCGGAGTAGCGTCTTTCAGATCTTTTTGCCCGGGAGCGATTTTGAGCAACCGGGTTGAGTCTGATACCTGAATACCAACGTCGGCACCGGCATCCGTGGTAATGGTGATGGTGTTTCCAGTTACGCTCTTGACCTTTCCTACCGCCCGATCGGACGGTGCAGGCGAGGATGCCGGGGGTGTCCGCGACTGCGCGACTAGTACGCTTGGGCATGTCTGCGGGAGAAGGAAAATAGCCGATGCTACGATCGTTCTCATGATGTCTCGGATTTTTGGCTTCGCCATGATTCGATCCCTGGGGCAGTCTTTTCCGAGCGAAACCCGCGCGTTCGGCGAAGGTTCGCCCCATCTTTTTG
Organism: uncultured Acidobacteriaceae bacterium; assembly: GCA_963708575.1. Classification (GTDB taxonomy): domain Bacteria; phylum Acidobacteriota; class Terriglobia; order Terriglobales; family Acidobacteriaceae; genus DASVWZ01. The sequence continues at coordinate 884,622 of CAVPTB010000007.1, read as the reverse complement.
GAGCACCAACAAATTCGGTAAAAGGCTTAACTTCTTATTCGACCACAACCAAGCAGCCGGCAAGGTAAAGAAACGTCAACTACTTGTAAATCTGATGCCAGGGTTGATCCCACAAATGGACGGGATTACTTGCCGATTTTAGGACTGCGGGAAGAGGGGGACGGGTAAAGAGACGGTTGGGCCAAACTGAAGCGTTAGCGGACCAGCCATTCCGTGATCTGGTGCATTCCGCCGAGCAGAGATCCGTAGCCGAGAACCAGACAGGAGGCTGTTACTGCGGCAGGAATACTCCAGAGCCAGATCCAACGATCGTCGTTTTCAGGCGTCTCGCTCCACGAACAGAGTCTCTGAATCCGCACGGTTAAAGCGGTGGAACTATGAAGAAGGCCGGTGCTGAGTTCGGGGCTGGGACATGCTGCCAGGCGCGAGACTTTGATCAGCGCCGACGCAAGGTCCAATGCATCTCCGATATTCGACACGGCGTCATCATCGGCCGCCAGTTCCGTCTGCGTGGCCCAGGTCCCTTCCAGCTCTGTGTAGCCAGGGAACACGACCAAGCGGAAGATCAGTTTTTTCAAATTGTCGTAGCGGCGCACATGCGCGATCTCATGCCGCAAGGCGGTGTGCAACTCCGGAGGAGTTAGGGCCGCAACGGCCGTCTCCGAGACGATCACCTTGGGATCACGCACGCCAGCGACTGTTAGACCAGGTGAAGGTTGACGACTCCGGAATACCGGCACCGAAGCACCGGATTCAATTCGCGTTGAACCATTCAGCCACATCTCCAAGGCTCGCGAAGTTCGCCTCTGAGCTCGAACTGCCCGCACAATACCGAAGATAACCAGGGCGAGCGCACCGATAGCCAGTGCGGCCGGAGCAGTCCCAACAGACTCGTCGGTTGCTCTGGGCTCAAGCAGCAGAAATGATGGCAACGCAATGCCGAGCATGACAAGCGAAGCGAGAGCGAAGGGAAGAATGCGCAGGACAAAGAGAAGATTCGAGTCACGGCGGGGCGACGAGAGGCGAAGCAGACGGAACGCCAAACGCCAGGAACCCGCCATCATCAGCGAACTGATGATGTAGATCAGAACAAATATTGCCAAAGAAACGCCCGCGCCGCGAGCGGCAAACATTAGTGCTTCTCCTGTCTTTGCGATTGCAGTGACCGGCGCTTCCGGTCCAACAGTTCCTGCAACTCATCGAGAAGCTTAACGTCGTGATCTTCCACCGCTTCCACGAGATAGGAGAGGGGAAGAAGAGGACTGGAACCCGATCCGAGCAACTGCCGGATGCTTTCGCCTGCCATGGCCCGGTCAAGTTCTTCGCGCGTGTGGCGTGGTGAATAGCGGAAAGCGCGGCCTTCGGCCACGCGGTCCAATAAATTCTTCTTGTACAAGCGATCGAGCGTCGTCATGACTGTGGTGTATGCAAGTGAAATCCCGCCGTCATTCAGAAGTTCGCGCACGGTAGCGCTTCCCCTCGACCACATCGCGGTAAGGAGTTCTTGTTCAAGAGGACCAAGCTGCACCGGAGATGACTGCAGCAATCGTAGAATTCTATTCATAGGGTACTCACAAAAGGCCGCTAATTTGCCCTGAGATTTCTGCATACAAATTATAGGGAAAAAAGGGAGATAGCAAGGTAAAGATGACGCTGCAAACCTGCTTTTAGAATGAAAAGATTTGCATGTTCTGGAAGAAAGAGTCAGGCCATTTCGGCTGCCCGCACAGCAATCGGTCGCTTTGCTTCCGCGCCGAGCGGCAGGTCGATGGTCACGCGAGCGCCATGCGGCAAAATGTTCTCCAAGCGGATTTCTCCACCATGTTCCTGAATGATTCCATAGCAGATGCTCAGCCCCAACCCTGTACCTTTGCCGATCGGTTTGGTGGTGTAAAAAGGATCAAGAGCTCGATTCACATCAGCAAAGCCTTTGCCGCTATCTTCCACGGCGACCAAAGCGCGGCCCGATCGAGGGAAGGCGCGAACCGTGATTCGCTTTACTTCCCCACCCTCTTCGACTGCGTCGATCGCGTTGTTAATCAGATTGAGCAGGATCTGCTTGAACTGATCCTCATCGACGGCAACGCGTGGCATATCGGGGTGGATGTCCACTACGATTTCAAGCCCGTGCGTGCGAACATAATATTCTCGCAAGGCCAGCACGTCCCGCACGACCGGAGCAAGGTCCAAGGAGCGGCGGTCAACGGCGCTCTGCCGCGAAAAGCGCAGCAGGTTTTCCACGATCTTCTTCATACGGCGGCCTTCGTTGACCAACTTGTCCACGCGGTCGCGAAGAGGTCCTGATGGAATGTCATCGCTGAGCAGCTCGCCGTAGCCCATAACAGCCGTCAGCGGATTGTTCAGTTCGTGGGCAACGCCGGCGACCAACTGTCCCAACGCAGCCAGTTTTTCCGAGCGTACCAGTTGACCGTGCAGAGATCTCAGTTCGATCGCCACCGCGAGGTCAGCCGCGAGCAACTCGATTCTGGAGAGCTCGTAGGACGTCACGGCCTCGACATCGCGGGGGTCGTCAAGCGCGATGCATCCGAAATAGACCCCGCGCGCGGAACACAACGGGATCAATAATTCGTCCCCAGTATTCCAGAAGGAATTGGCCTCGTACTGGTTCTGACTTTTTACCGGCAGGTACTTCGACGCGTCCACGGCGGATAAGACGAAAGAGTTCTGGCCTAATTTCTTGCCGCGCGAGCAGAAGTCCTTGATATCTTCTGTAGTCCAACTTCGGGCCCGCCCTTCTAACTCGGCCCGAGCCTCTGAGGTTAGTCCAGCAGCGCCGGCCACGCGTAAGCCATGACTAGGGTCATCCAGCTCAATGACGGCGACCTGGAAGTTGCTGGCATCGGTAATCGCTGAAGCGATCTGGTCGCAGAGCAAGTCCACTGTGGTAACGGTAAGCAGTTGCGAAGTGATGGCGGAAAATCTCTCCAACTGGTGATTGAGGGCGTGTTGTTTCCGCTGCATGGATTCGATCGAATCTGACTTGTCCTCGACGATAGTCAGAATCATTCCGAAAGCTACGAAAAGCTTGGGAGTATTCCATAGGTCAGCCGGAACATTGAGATTCGGAGCCACATGCTGCAAAAGCATGCTCACCGGGAACACCGCTCCCCAGCAGAAGAATCCCGCCACGACCGTAAGGACTCCGGGCGACAGGCGCCAGTGATTGCGGCAAACAAAAACTCCGGGCAGGCCGAACCCCAGCCCGAGCAACGCAGTTACACCTTCGTCGTAAGAGCCCCGAAAAGCAGCCTGAAGAGCCCAGATAGCGGTCCCAGCCATCAGCACGGTCAGACCAGCAACATACAAAGAGAATTTCTTCTGCACCCAGATCAGGCCCAAGATTCCGCCGCAGAAACTGGCCGACAAACACAGCACATACGGCCAGCGAGCGTGCAGGTCATAGCAGACGATCACCGCATACGCGACCGAAGGAACCCCCACAGCGATTAACATCACAGTGCGTCGAAATCTGTCCTCCACAAAGGAGGTCACGGAGACCACGAAAGCCACCGCGGCGGCCTGCAAAGCTCCCAAATCGAGCGCCGATAACCAGGGAGCAGCATCGCCCGTCGATGGCTCGAGGCATTGGGCCACAAAATGGAGAAAGGTAAGAAACCACGCCGCCAGCCACAACTGGAGCCGCGAGGATCGGCTGTGGCGCTTGAGCCCGGCAAATATGCCGACCAGCACTGCAACCGTCACTACGGTAGGTATCTTGTCGAGGAGAGACATGAGACTAATGACTGTTTACCACGGTAAGCGAGGGGCCCTTCTCCGCCAAGATACCGGTGATCACTAAAGTAACTATAGGTAACAACTAACGACGAAAACCGGGGTTGCTAAGAATGACCACAAAGATCTACGCGAAGTTGACCATTCTTTACATTCGCTTCGCCGTGACTCGTGATGGAATTCTCTTTGGCCGAATTGGAACATACTGACAGAGCAGGGTTTACTACTACACCCTCTATATTGACTGAAAACGCACCCATCCAACTCTGCCATTGCGCCTCACATCGTACAATTATCTACCTTATTCGGAGAACACACTTGAAAAAGCTAATTCTGCTTACCACGCTTTTCGCTCTTTGTTTGATTGGATCGGCCGCTCATGCGCAACAGTTTGACGCGGCGTTTGGCTTGAGCACCTTGTCGGCGCCGGCCGCCACCACCTCAAACGGGCTGCTCTTCCCATCGCTCACTGGCGGAACCTATCCTGCATTCAGCGCTGACTTCCTGCTAAAACACCGGGTTGGAGTGGAAGGCGAGATCTCCTGGCGCGCCAGCCAGAGCAACTATGGCGGCAATCAGCCCTACCGTCCGATTTTTTACGCCTTCAACGCCATCTGGGCCCCGCGCCTTACCAAACATTTGACGGCCGAACTGCTGGGCGGCATTGGCGGCGAAGACCTTCGTTTTTACGGGATTGTTAATTGCAACTACGTGGTCGGTTGCACCAATTATTCGAGCAGCAATCATTTTATGGGTGACTTCGGTGGAGGCATCCGCGCCTACGTTTGGCACGATCTGTTCATCCGGCCGGAAGCTCGAGTCTACCTAGTCAACAACAATCAGGAATTCAGCTCAGGCCGCTCGGCCCGATATGGAGTGTCCATCGGCTACAGCTTCGGCGGAAGGTAGATATCCTTGCGATGGCGGCTGCGGAGGACTCCGCAGCCGCAAAGCCTAGCAGTTAGTCAGGCTACAGGGCGGCGCGATCCTAGAGGGTTATTGCTTTCTCGCTGACTGCCACGATCTGCCAGCTGTCCCCGTTCTTGTGCAACTTGAACCACAGATTGCTGCTCTTCTTTTCATTGCTGGTGCTGGTTCTTTGGGTCGGAGGAGGACGCTGCGCCGGGTTGGACATCATCGCATCTCCGGCTCCCTCTGTGTGGGTCACGGTCTTTACATATTCCTCAGTGCGCTCACAGCGAGCCACGGCATCGTCTTTCGACGACTGGATCTCCTCCGGTCCCAACGTCACCTTGACTGATGAAATCCGGCCGTCCTCGAAGTGATCTTTGATTTTCTTATAGTCCTTCTTCTGATTCTGCAGATCCGGCCAGATGGCTAGCAATTCATCCATACTTCGACGTTCGTAAGCGCTCACGTAAGCCTTTAACGCCGCATCGATCGGCGCCCGATCAGGAGCTTGTGCGGCCGTCGATGGGTCGGCAGAGGATTGTGCGGCCGGGGTTTGCTGACTACATAACGGCAAAGCCAACGCGAGAAGACAGATCGGTGCAAGGAGTAAGTGCTTCATAGGGGTGATTGTGTTTCAAAAGGCCGCCAGATGTCAACCAAGTTCGACGGCTGTGTTTTGGCTGGGTCTAGCCACAAATCAGGGGACAAAAAAAAGACGGCCTCTTTCGAGGCCGCCTTGAGTGAAGAGTTAAAGCTCGCTTAGAAGGTCAGACGAGCCTGAACCTGAATCAACCGTCCAGATACCGACGATCCGACGAACGCACCGTACGGGCTGGTCGGCGGAACAACGGTGGATTGAATCGTGCCAAACTGCCCGCTGCTGAGGTCGTTGACCGGACTCGAGAAGCTGGCATGGTTGAACACGTTGTAAGCGGTTGCTCCAAGCCCGAAGCTTACGCGCTCGGTAACGGGGAAGTTCTTCAGCAAGGAGAAATCCGAGTTGAAGTAACCGGCCGCACGGAACGAGTTCCGTGGGAGGTTACCAAAACCTGGCTCCTGGCGGGATGCATTGAACTGGCTGCCCAACAGGCAAGGTGTGTCCGGAGTGCTGCAACCTGAGGCCATCGATCCGCCCGAGAAGGTTGCAAGCGTATCAGTCACACTTGACGTGTTGTGCAGACCGGCTGTCGCATAACCTGCACCGTCCCACACGGAGTAAGGATACCCGGTGTGATAGAAGTAGGTTTGCGAAAGGGTCCATCCGCTTTCAATCATGTTCAGCGCCTTGCTGGATGATTTGAACGGTAGTTCCCAAACGAAGTTCGCCGTGATGTTATGGCGGACATCGTAGTCAGAATTGCTGTAGTTCAAGCAACGCAGGCAGTACGCGTTGTACTGGATAAGACCGCTATCGTTGCCGCTGTACGGCAGAATGCCACCGTTGGAAATATCATCCAACGAGTGCGACCAGGTGTAGTTCAGGTTTCCGCTAAACCCTGCGGTGAAGCGCCGGCTAACGGTGGCCGTAAGGCCGTCGTAGTTGGAAACTCCGCTGTTGTTGAGCTGAATTACGTTGCGGAAATGGCCGTCAGGAGCTTCGAGGAAGGACGGCGGGCCCAAGGAAGTGTTGCCAGTGGGCAAGCCTCCGAACGTCGAAGTGCCGTTCGCCCCAAAGATCGAATTGGACCAGGCATTTTCCCACGGATTTTCAATGAATTCGTCATACCCGTGGTTGCCAACGTAGTTCAAGGTGAACGAGGTCTTGGTTCCGATCGCCTGCTGAATTTCGAAGTTCCATTCCAGGTACTTCGGGTTCAACAGTTTGGTGCTCACAGAGTTGATGATCGGAGGAGTGCATCCAGCGATGCCTAATCCGGCAAAGGTGGTTGCGCTGCCGCCGCTAAAATAGTTGCTGTTGTAGCCTGAGTTGCAAGCGTTGATGGTAGCCGTCGCGCTGTTAGGCTCCGCCGGTGAAAACGGCAGGAAGGTCAGAGCAAACGAGTTCAAGGAAGGAGTGTTACGAGCAAAGTTATCAGCCAAAGTACCCGGATACAGGTCGGAGAACAATCCAACGCCGCCACGAAGTACCGTGGTGCTCTTGCCCATGGGGCTCCAGGCAAATCCAAAGCGCGGTTGAAACACGACCTTCTCCAAATTTGGAACCATGGAGTTGGACGGGAACTGCATGACTTGGTTGTAAGGCGTGTCGTTGTTGTGACCGATGCCGTTGAACGATCCGCCAACTGGGTAGGAGAAACAACCGGTCGAGCAGTTCAGGTTTGAGTTCCGGTCAGCACGCAGCGTAAGCGTCAGCTTGAGGCTGCTATTTACTTTGTATTCATCCTGGAAATACAAGCCAAAGCTGTAGATCGACATTGGCTGTTCGAGCTTCTGCGGGAAGCGCTGCGCCATCTCGTAGATGGTGCCGCCATCGAGCAGGGTTTGCGAGACGCTGATCATTTCGGGTGTAACGTAACGGGCTCCGAAAATTGCGTCGGTAATGTTGTTACGACGGAAGTTGCCGCCAATCTTCAATGAATGGCTGCCTCGGGTGATCGAAAGATCGTCGATGAACTGATACTGACTCACTTTTCGCCCTTGAGGAAACGCGTAGTTCTCACCGCCAAGTAAAGCGAATGCTGACAAATCTTCGTCGATGAAGGCATAGCCATGGCCCGCGCCATCACCGAAAGCATTTGTCGCAGCCGACTGCTGAGGATCCGAGAAAATGGCACTGTAATAGCTGCCCGATGCTACGAACTGATTGAGCACCGTCGGACTAAATGTGTGGGTCCAGTTCCATTGACCTTCGTCCTGAGGCTGGACGCTGGTTGCATTGAAAATGGGGCTGATGGGATCGGTGTACGTCGGCTGGGTGCCGCGATCAGTTCGAATGCGGAAGAACATCTTGTCCGCATTGGACATGTTGTAGTCCACGCGTCCAGCAAGAATCCATTCCTTGCTGAGCTGTCCGACCGTGGAACGGAAGTAGTTGGCGCAGGGGGTGCCGCCACCGGTATTGTAACCTCCTTCACCGCCGTTAAACTGTCCGTTATAGGTACCACCGTATTTAGCCAAGTTCGGATATAGGACACCGGTACCTGGCCCCGGGTTTGGTGATCCCGTGTCAACGTTCAAGTCGCCGCAACCGAGGTTACCGCTACCGTCGATCGAATTGTCGACTGGAACGGCTCGGCTTGCACCGGTTGAGTTGGAGTAAAGGTTGAATATGTTCTGATAGAAAGCAGTCGAACCCACGGCGTTGGAGTAGGGAGTGGCACCGAGGAGATTGGAATCGGCGATTAGATTGTTAGTTACGTCGGCTCCATATTGCGCTGTCGGAACAATCGCGAGCGAACTCGTGCTCAGAATGTACCGGAGTCCTTCGGTGTCGACAAAGAAGAACAGTTTATCCTTCTTGATCGGTCCCCCGATCGAGGCAGCCCACTGGTTGTTGATCTCTTTGGGAAGAGGCGTGCTGGTGTGATTGTTGAACCAATCATTAGCATTCCATCCGCCGGTGTTGTAGAAGTACTGCACATTGCCGTGCCAGTCGTTCGTACCAGACTTTGTTGAATAATCAACCTGTGCGCCAGCCATACGACCGTATTGTCCGGTGTAGCCATTGCTAACCACAGCGGTTTCCTGCACTTCGTTCTTGCCGAGCAACAGGTTCGTGGCGCCGGAGTTGTTCAGGTTCAGGTACGGGTCCATTTCATCGTTACCGTTTACCGTGAACAGGTTTGAAGTAGCGGGCAGACCGAAGGCGGTAAAGTTGCCATAGCCGCCGCCGCTGGAGCTATTGATCAGCACGCCAGGAGCAGTCTGAGCCACTGCCGTCAGATCGTTTCCGCCGTTCGGAATCAGGTCAACCTGCTTCTGAGTGAATGCAGTCGAAATATTGGCATCTTCCGTCTGGATCAGAGGAGCCGCGCCAGTGACCTCAACGGTCTCAGAACCCTGGCCCACCTGCAATTGGACATTGGCCGAGGTGATCTGACCTAAGGCTACGATGACGCTCTCAACCGTGGTGCGAAAACCCGATTGACTGACCGTAACTTTGTAATTTCCAGGCTTCAACGATGGCGCCCGGAATGAGCCACTTGCGGTGGATTTGGTGGTGTAGTTCGCGCCTGTATCGACGTTCGTGATGGAGACAGTGGCCCCTGATACAACGGCATTCGAGGGATCTGTCACCGTTCCAGCGATGTCGCCGGAGGTCGTGGTTTGCGCCACCATCTGCATGGCAAACAAACCAGCCACCAACAACACGGCTAGTCTAAAAAGCGGTTTAAATCGCATATATCTTCTCTCCACTTTGTAATTTTCGAATTACAGTTGGCTTGCGATGTTGCGTACCGACTGATTGCTACTGAAAACTGCTGAAAGCCCTAGGTTTTGCGTGCCTGAGAGAACCCAACGCCTCACATAACTACGCCAATAGACACAGCTGTGGAACAACTCAACTGTGCACCTGGTGTGCCAATGAAGAGATGTTAGTTTGTCAATGTAATCAGCAACTTAGAAGAATCTCAATGACTCCCTCTACCTCGATCTATGAAATATGGAAGATCCTGGGTTGCAACTCATCCATAAAGTCATAACAGTAGGGGTATGGCTGGAATTCGGTAGAGCCGTGGGCGAGCCTCCTGTAGGCCGAAATCCCCCAAGGAATCAGTTGGGGATCGTCCGTAACCACAAGCGCGGTTACCCCCGTGCCCCACCCTTACGAGCCATTCCCCTACACCCCTTCAGAAGGCACAATGGCATTACCCAAATGCAATCGCAAAAGACATCCAAAGCTGAAAGACGGCAAGCCCGAGTCAAAGCAGTTCTTCCGGTTCGAATTTCGGGCACAGATGCGGCCGGCAACGTATTCGAAGAGCTGGTTCACACCCTGGACATCACCCCCTCTGGCGGCAAGCTAGGGGCTATCCATCGTGAACTGAAGACGCTCGACCGGCTGACGGTTCAATACCGCCAGCACAGGATGGAATTTCGAGTGGTCTGGATAAAGCTGCTCAACAAGGCAGGGGAGTATCAGGTCGGGTTACGAGCGATTGAAGACGACAAGGCCGGTTGGGGTCTGGCGAGATCCGACGAAAAACAAACCAGCGCTTCCGTCTTCCTGGCTGCCGCTGCAGCCGCTCACGGGGCTGCCTAGAGCTTCTCGGTGCCGCCGCTGCAGAACCAAGTAGTCCGGGATTCTCCTACCCGCTAAGGGAAGCTCGGCGTCAGCACCGTCAGTTCCCCGACTCTTTCCTTCTTCACCAAACCACGAAGATGCGCAGCGCGATCGATCATCCAAAGTTCTGGAATGATTTCTCCCGCCAATTTTCCGTGACAAAAAAGGCGAACAACCGAGCTTTCTGAAACGACAATGCCCACGGCCTTGGTCACCGCACTCATATTGGCGGCGGCGATATGGCGGCTTCCCAAACCGAGAGGAACTTCTACCTTCGAGGCCATCGCGTCAAGGTAGCGGCAGGCCGAAAGAAACACGCCACCGCCGCTGACCACAAATCCACCATCCAGCTGCGCCAACTCTTTAATGGTTCCGCGAAGGTTGAGGCTGGTGACGTGCCGGTCCGCCTCAGGATGGCCCGCCAGCGGGTCAAGAATGAGTGATCTGGATTTGGCGAGAACGGCTTCCTCATCTCCCAGAGTAAAGAGCGTGCCGATTCGCCTGCCTTCGCGGCCCTCGCGCGCGATCTCCACCGAGAGCTCGATCAGCGGCTCCAGCACTTCGGGATCGTATTCCGCTACCTGACAAAGAATGCTTTCAAACAACGATTGATCTCCTGATACCGGCAAACCGTACGAACATCTTAACCCGCACTAATTCTGCTCGACTGGAGCAACGGTCCCGGGAGCGTTGGCCGCCACTTTCTTGCTTGAGAACGAAGCTAGCAGTGTTTTCAGGATGACGTAAAGAACCGGGATAAAAAACAGATTCAGCACGGTCGAAAACAACATGCCGCCGACAATCGCCGTTCCCACCGAATGCCGTCCCAGCTTCCCTGCTCCAGTCGCAAAATACAGTGGCAGCACACCGAGAATGAACGCGAACGAAGTCATGAGAATCGGGCGCAAGCGCAATTCCGCGGCTTCTATCGCGGCATTGGTAATGGTGCGTCCTTGCTCGAGGAGCTGTTCGGCGAACTCAACAATAAGAATTGAGTTCTTGGCTGAAAGCCCGATCAACATGACGAGTCCAATCTGCACGTAGACGTCGTCGACCAAGCCGCGCATGAAGATGAAGAGCAACGCGCCCAACACCGCCATGGGCACGGCGAGCAGAATAATGAAGGGTAGCGCGAAGCTTTCGTATTGAGCCGACAGCGTGAGGTACACAACCAGAATTCCGAGGGCGAAAATGATAATCGCCTTCCCGCCGGCTTCAACTTCCTCGAGCGCCAGACCCGTCCATTTGAAAGACATGCCTTGCAGCATGTTCTGTTGGGCAAGCTCTTCCATCGCCTTCAAACCCTGGCTGGAGCTATATCCTGGGGCCGCGGCGCCGTCAATTTCGGCTGAGCGGAACAGGTTGTAGTGGTTGATTACTTGAGGCCCGGAAGTCTCATTCAAACTAACAATGTTCCCCAGCGGCACCAGTCCGCTGCTGTCAGAGCGCACATAGTACTGGCGCAGGTCGCGCGCATTCATACGAAATGGTTGGTCGGCCTGCACGTAAACCCGGTAGGAACGATTATTGAAATCGAAGTCATTCACATACTCGGAACCCATATAGACGCCGAGCGCCTGCGTCACCTGGGTAAGCGGCACTCCGATGGCTTTCGCCTTCTCGCGATCAATCTGGACTAACTGCTGCGGATCATTCGCCGTGAAACTGGTGAACAAGCCGCGAAGGTCCGGACGCTGCCGGCTTCCACTGACAATCTTGTGAGCCACCGTATCGAGATCCTGCAGAGTGTTACGTCCCAGATCCTGCAACTCGAACTGAAAACCGCCGAAGCTTCCAATGCCGTTAATAGCAGGCGGCTCGAATGCCACAACAATTGCTCCAGGAATACCGAAGAGCTTGGGTGAAACACGAGCCACGATATCGCTGGCTCCATGACCTTTGCCCTTGCGGTCGTCGATCGGTTTCAAGGGAGCGAAAACCAAGCCGTAGTTTGACGAACTGCCGCCGGAGAGCGAGAACCCAGGCACCGCGAAGGTTCCGAACACGTCGGGATCGGCGCGCAAAATCTGCTCCGCCTGTCTGGCGATATTCGTCGTATAGGAGAGCGAAGCTCCTTGCGGCGCCTGAATCACGACGATGAAGTAGTTCTGATCCTCTTGCGGCACGAAGCCAGTGGGCACATGAACATACATGTAACCCGTGGCCGCAAGACCGCCGAGAAATAGCACGATCATCACGTACTTGAAATTCAGGACTTTACAGATAGCCTTGCCGTATGCGGTTCCCAAACCGTGAATAGCGGCGTCGATTCCGTGCGCGATTTTCTTATATCCGTTCGATAGCCATTTGATCCCTGTCCAATCGAAGACCGAGTATTTTTGCTCTTCACCGCGTAACAGCAGAGCTGCCAATGCCGGGGAAAGTGTTAACGCATTGAATAGCGAGATTGCAATCGAAAATGCGATCGTCAGCGAAAATTGCCGGTACAAGATTCCTGTCGTACCGGGAAAGAACGACACCGGGACGAACACCGAAATAAGGACAAGAGACGTGGCAACGACTGCGCTCGAGACTTCGGCCATAGCGGCTGAAGTTGCGGTATGCGGATCGGTCTTGTCTTCGTTGATATGCCGCTGCGCGTTTTCAATAACGACGATCGCATCGTCGACCACCAGCCCGGTCGCGAGCGTAATGCCAAACAGTGTGAGCGAGTTGATCGAAAAACCAAAGAGGTTGATAAAGGCAAATGTGCCGACCAGAGACACTGGGATTGTCACCGCCGGAATGATGGTCGCGCGCCAATCGAGAAGGAAAAAGAAAATGACGATGATGACAATGACGATGGCTTCTTCGAGAGTCGTCACTACTTCTTTCACGGAGTCGCCAACTACGGTCGTGGTATCGAAGGCGATGACGTACTTAATCCCCGGAGGAAATGACTTGGACAGGTCTGCGAGCGCGGCGCGAGCGGCCTTATCCACTTCTAACGCATTGGCATTCGAAAGCTGCTGCACACCAATACCGATCGCATCGTGACCGCTGTACATCAGGTTGGTGTCGTAGCTTTCGGCGCCGATCTCCGCGCGTCCCACATCCTTGAGCTGAACGATTCCATTCTTTGTGTTCTTGAGAATGATGTTCTCGAACTCTTTCGGCTCGGATAACCGACCGACCACTCGCAAGGTCACCTGGAAGGTTTGCTTCGGATCAGCCGGCGGACGTCCCAGTTGTCCCGCCGGAATCTCGACGTTCTGTTCCTGCAGGGCCGACACCACGTCGGCCGCGGTAAGCTGGCGCGCCGCGAGTTTCGTCGGATCGAGCCAAATCCGCATGGCGTATTTGCGTTCGCCGAAGATGACGACGTCGCCCACACCCTGAATACGCTTGAGAGCATCTTTGACATAGACGTCCAGGTAATTCGATATGTACTGGTTGGAGAGACTGTTGTCCGGCGAGTAGAAACCAGCAGCAAACACAAAGTTCGGATTCGCCTTGGTAATCGTGACACCGGTGTTTTTGATTTCCTGCGGCAATCGACCTTGAGCCGTAGCGACGCGGTTTTGCACGTCGACTGCAGCAATATTGAGGTCATAGCCGGTTCGAAAGGTGACGTTGATGTTGCTGGTACCGTCGTTAGAACTGGTCGAGGTAATGTAGTGCATGCCCTCGACGCCGTTGATCTGCTGCTCCAAGGGAATGGTTACGGCCGATTCCACCACTGCCGCGTTCGCGCCCACATAGTTGCTGGTCACGGTGACCTGTGGGGGCGACAGGTTCGGATACAACGAGATGGGCAAACCCGGGATCGAAACGGCTCCCGCCAGAATAATCAGCAGAGCGCAGACGGTAGCAAAAATCGGACGTTTTATGAAAAAGTCGACCAAACGCGTTTCCTCTCGTTCTGGGTTTTCTACGGACTCGTTGTTTTGACGGCTGGGGCGATTGCTAGCCGATCGGCTGTACCAGCGCACCGTCGATGAGGAACTGAATGCCGGAAATGATTACCTTCTCTCCAGGCTTCAAACCGCCGGTCACCGCGTATTCGTTTCCGATGGTGTCGCCCAGAGTCACGGCGCGCTGTCTGGCGACGGTGCTTCCACCTGCCTCAGTCGCCACGTAAACGAACGACTGGCCGCCAATCCGCGTGACTGCCAGGACGGGAATCGTCGGGGTTGGGGCCGTGCTCCAAACCACCCTGGCCTTTACCAGCTGAGCATTACGAAATTTGTCGAGCGAGGAATGGACAGGCGCCTTCACAAGAATTCCCTGGATTGCGTCATCCACTTGCTGAGAAATGAAATTGATCTTGGTGCTCTCGATCGGTTCCCCGTTGCTGGTGACAATCTGCACCGGCAAACCCATGCGAATATCGGCAGCGCGTTCCGTCGGAATATATATGTAGGCTTCCAGGTCCGCGTTCTGGTCGACGGTGGTCAGCAAAGTCTGAGGGGAAACGTAGTCACCTACGTGCACCGGCACGTCGCCAACGACGCCAGCGGCCGAGGCAGTGACGGTGTAGTACGCAAGCTGGCGCTGTTGGGTGACACGGGCAGCGATCGAGGACTCCCAGTCGGCTTTGGAATTCTCGTAGGCCTGCACCGCCAGTTCATAATCCTGCTTACTGCTAACGCCGGACTCGTACAACTGGCGTTGCCGTTCCACTTCACGCTGGTTGTAATCGTAAGTCGCTTTCTTCTGGGCCTCCGTACTGCGCTGCTGGTCGACCGTTGCCTGCTGTTTCAGGGGATCAATCGTCATCAACACCTGCCCGGCATGCACGCGATCGCCCGACTTCACCGAAATGCGAGTTAGCGTACCGTCCACCTGCGGCTGGATGCTGGCCGACCGGCGTGACTTAATCGTGGCAACGTACTCATCCAGTCTCGCCACTGGAGCCAAATCGACCGTCTGTGTTTTGACCGGCATTGCCTGTGGCGCTGGCTGCTTAGCTTCGGTCTTCGTGCAACCGATATTTGCCAAGGCAGTCGCCAGGATTGTGCCCGAGAAAAGTAAAACCCCAAGTTTGTTCAAGTTGTTCACCCTTAATCCCTTGTTGGTGAATAGAGATGCTCTTAAGCGGCGGGTGGATTCAGGATGTGCGGCCGGCCGATGGCTCAATTCACAATGGGATGATAAATGCTCTTCTGGATGGGAGCCATGCAACGATCTCGTTTGAAGCGAATAGGTTGCCAAGTTCCACAATTGGACGAAACGAAAAGTCCAGTCAGAGGCATTGCTTTTCCACCTTGAATCAGAACCTCGATTTCTGCTACAACGACAACAGGGTCATTGAGTGGGTTCTCGAGCAAGCCGCACATGGATTCCAACGGGTGAGCGGCAGCTTCGCTTAAGCTGGGGCAACTATCGCGAAAAGATATTCCCGGTGGGTTTTTTGTTGTCTGATTCTGTTGTCCGGTGCCTCGGGATTTTGTTGACCCAATGAACTCCCGCCGGTGCAAACATCGAACCTCCTTTCCTTAGTTGAGGAGTTTCCGGTGAGTTCGAACTGCAAGTGGAACGTCCTCGGCCGATCTCTCGGCCTCGCACTCCAGAGTATCCCTGCGTTTCACGAGCCACGCCTTCCCCTGGGCGGTCCCCCGATCGTCCTTTCCTTCACCTCTGAACTTGTAAACACCTACGCCGGAGGAAGATAAATGGCGACTAATCTCGTTCGCATTGAAAACGACGCGGAAATTAAGCAGCGCCTCGACGCTGAACGTATGCGGCTTCGCAAAATTGCGGGGCTGGACGAACCCACACACTTCCATCGCCCGGTGGAGCGTGCTTTTACAGCCGAAGAACGAAGCAAGGTCACTATTCTTTTCGGCGGATTTACCTGGAAGCACGAAGATCTGATCCGCGCCGTCTTCCAAGGCTGCGGTTATCGCTGCGAAAAGCTGCCTGTACCCAATGTGGCGGGATTCCAGACTGGCAAAGAATTCGGCAACAACGGCCAGTGCAATCCGACATATTTCACGGTCGGCAATCTGGTGCAGTATCTCCAGTTCATGGAAAAGGAAGGAATACCGCGGCAGCAGATTCTGGACAACTATGTCTTCTTCACGGCCGGTTCCTGCGGTCCCTGCCGCTTCGGCATGTATGAAGCTGAGTACCGCTTCGCGCTGAAGAATGCCGGATTCGACGGATTTCGGGTTTTGCTTTTCAAAGATAGTGACGGAATCAAGGCCGCTTCCGGCGAGCCCGGCCTCAAGTTCACCATCGACTTTGGCTTCGGCATGCTGAACGCCATGCACATGGGCGACGTGATGAACGACCTCATTTACCAGATCCGGCCTTTCGAGGTGAACAAGGGCGAGACCGACAGGGTTTTCCGTGAGACGGTCGACGGTCTGGCCGAGGATTTGAGGAACCGACGCTCGTTCGAGGTTGAGGAGCGCGCTCCAAATTGGGCGAAGCCGAAGTTTAAGAGCAACAAAGTGCTGCGGAACACTGCAAATGTTTTTGGGAAGTGGTACGAAAATATGTGGGGCAAGGATTACCTGAACGCTCTGCACACCGCCCGCAATCGCATGGACAGTATCGAAGTCGATCGCACCAAGGTGAAGCCGGTCGTAAAGATTACCGGCGAATTCTGGGCGCAGATTACCGAAGGCGATGGCAACTTCCACATGTTCGAATTCCTGGAGCGTGAGGGATCGCAGGTGGTCGTCGAACCGATCGCAACCTGGGTCGCTTATTTGATGTATCAAGCCAAGGCTCATGCCAAGGCGAAGTGGCCGGTCAATCGCCCGCACCGCAACCCGCAGTGGTGGGAACTGAAGAAGCATCTCGCCAACGACATCGGCCTGCGAAAAAAGCTCATGGGCATTGGCGCCGGCGAGAAGATGTGGAATTTCTTCT
Source organism: uncultured Acidobacteriaceae bacterium (assembly GCA_963708575.1). Taxonomy (GTDB): domain Bacteria; phylum Acidobacteriota; class Terriglobia; order Terriglobales; family Acidobacteriaceae; genus DASVWZ01. The sequence continues at coordinate 867,950 of CAVPTB010000007.1, read as the reverse complement.
ATCACCGGACCATCAAGAATCTCGGCGGAATCACCCACCATCTGGTGCCGCAGACCGAACTGGCCGAAATGGCCCATCCTTTCTACAACCAGTTTGCCCGCGGCGGTGAAGGCCATCTCGAAGTGGGCAAGAACGTCTACTACACCGTCCATCATCTCTGTCACATGGTGCTGGCGCTGAAGCCATTCGGCTGCATGCCTTCCTCACAATCCGACGGCGTGCAATCGGCGGTCGTAAATAAATTCAAAGACATGATCTTCCTTCCCATCGAGACTTCGGGCGAGGGCGAGGTCAACGCTCACAGCCGCGTGCAGATGGCGCTCGGCGAGGCGAAAGTAAAAGCCAAGACCGAATTCGAGCAATGCCTGAAACAAACCGGGAAAACGCTGCCGCAGATTCGCGAGTACATTGCGGAGCATCCGGAGTTGCGGCGTCCGTTCTACCACGTACCACATCGACGAAGGCGTGGCAGGCACGGCGGCGCAATTCATTTTGCACGTCAACGATCGCATCAACAAAGACAGGCGCCTGTGGAAGCGATCCCGAGTCACCAACGTCGCGTTACCGAACGCAGCATAAAGCAGCGCCGCCGTCCCAGCGGCTACCGTCTACCTTTGACAGACAGCCGGACCATCAGGATGGCGGCGCTACCTAACTATTTTCTTTACCGGAATCGGAGAACTCATGCACGACCATTCGGGACACGAACAGAAGGCTCCACAGCTACTTCAAATCTCTCCAGCGCCTCCGCAAAGGCCCCATGATCATCACACCGAATTCATGGTCGGACTTGATGTTGGCTCGACTACGGTGAAAGCCACGGTCGTCGAAGCGGCGACCGACAAGGTGATCTGGCAGGACTACCAGCGTCACGAGACCAAGCAGCCAGAGAAGACGCTGGAATTCCTGCGCCGTATTGAAGCCGAGATCGGCATCAATCGGCACAACACGCGCATGTTCATGACCGGCTCCGGCGGAGGCTCGATCGCCGAGCAGATCGGCGCCAAGTTTGTGCAGGAAGTCACGGCTGTCTCCCTGGCGGTTGAAAAGCTTCATCCCGAAGTGTATTCGGTCATCGAACTGGGCGGTCAGGACGCAAAGATCATCGTGTTCAAAGATGACGATGAGACGGGACGGAAGAAAAAGATTCCGTCGATGAATGACAAATGCGCCGGCGGCACGGGCGCGGTAATCGACAAGATCAATGCCAAGCTGAAGATTCCAACGGTCGAGCTATGCGAGCAGGGATATCACGGAATCAAGCTGCATAAAGTGGCTGGCAAGTGCGGCGTCTTTGCCGAGACCGATATCAACGGCCTACAGAAAGTGGGAACGCCCCCGGATGAGCTGATGGCTTCTCTGTTCGAAGCGATCGTCTTGCAGAACCTCAGTGTGCTAACCCGCGGCCATACGCTCCGTCCGCACGTTCTGCTGTTGGGCGGTCCAAACAGTTTCATCAAGGGTATGCGTGAGGCGTGGCAGGCCAACATCCCTCGCATGTGGCAAGAGCGGAAGGTGCAGATTCCAGACGGCGCCAAGCCCGAAGACTTGATCAAAGTTCCGCAGAACGCGCAGTATTTCGCCGCCATGGGCGCAATCGAATTCGGCAAGAGCGAAGAAGACTGCGTTGGCTGCTACCAGGGATACGAGAAGCTGGTTCACTACATTGAATACGGCCGCCAGGAAGAAAAAGCCAAGTCAGGCGCCAAGGGATTGACGACCAGCGATGGCGAACTCGACCAATTCAAAGAGGCTTATCGCCGCAAGAAATTCACACCCGCCACGTTCAGCACCAGTTCCACCGTCGCGGGATTCATTGGCATCGACGGCGGTTCGACCTCAACCAAGGCGGTGTTGATCGACGAAAAAGGCGACATCCTTTGCAAGGCCTACCAGCTTTCGAACGGGAATCCGATTCAAGACACGATCGAGATGTTCGAGAATCTACGCGGCCAGGTCGAAGCGCAGAAAGCCAAACTGGAAGTCCTCGGCGTGGCGACGACCGGGTACGCCAAGGATATTTTGAAAGACGTTTTGCACGCCGACGTGGCGCTGGTCGAAACCGTCGCCCACACCGAGTCGGCGCTGAAGTTCTACGAGGATCCGCACGTGATCGTCGACGTCGGTGGTCAGGACATCAAGATCATCATCCTGCACAACGGCCGGGTGAAAGATTTCAAGCTGAACACGCAATGCTCCGCCGGCAACGGATATTTTCTGCAGTCGACCGCGGAAGGATTCGGGCTCGGGGTTGAGCAATATGCTGATCTGGCCTTTGCCGCCCAGTCTATGCCGGTGTTCGGCTACGGTTGCGCGGTGTTCATGCAGTCCGACATTGTGAACTTCCAACGGCAGGGCTGGCGTGCGGAAGAAATTCTCGCCGGCTTGGCCGCCGTACTTCCCAAGAACGTGTTTCTGTACGTAGCCAGCATTCCCAACCTCGCCGCGCTTGGAACGCGCTTCGTTCTGCAAGGCGGCACACAGAACAACATGGCGGTGGTGAAAGCAGAAGTGGACTTCATCAATGCAAGCTTCCGCGCTGCCGGCAAAAAACCGGAGATTATCGTCCACGAATTCTGCGGAGAATCCGGAGCCATCGGAGCCGCCGTCGAATCACTGCGGCTGTGGCGCAACGGCCAGCAGACCACCTTCGTCGGACTGGAGGCGGTTCGCAAGGTCGAATATCGCACTACTCGCAACGAAGCCACGCGCTGCAATTTCTGCAAGAACAATTGCCTCCGCACCTTCATCGACATTCGTACCGTTCCCAAGGACGATCTGAGCTTCGTGCCGGTCCAGAAGGTCACGAAAGTTCCGCTCATGCATGGTGAGCAGCGGCTGATTATCGCCACTTGCGAAAAAGGCTTGGTCGAAGATGTCAACGACATGAAGGACATCAAGGCCGGTCTCGATCAAATTAAAGACAAGCATCCGAATTTCGTGGATATCGCCGCCCACGAGGTCTTCCGGCCGGTCAATGCGAAGAGTGTGGCCGACCCCGTTCCAACGGTGAAGTTCTGGAACAAAGCCGGCAAAGAACGCATTCCGCTCATGGAGAAGCGTAAGAAGCTGCGCATCGGCATTCCCCGCGTTCTGAACATCTACACCTACGCGCCACTGTTTAACGGATATTTCGAGAGCCTCGGGGTGCAGCCGGAAAACATCATCTACTCGGACTACACCAGTTCAGAGCTGTACCGTGCGGGCGCGAGCCGCGGCGCGATCGATCCATGCTTCCCGGCGAAGATCGGCATTTCGCATGTCTACAACCTGATCCAGGAAAAGCATCGCAAGAAGCCATTGGACGTGGTCTTCTTCCCCATGTACGACGTCCTTACCTCACCGCTGGTCAAGATTGTCGGAGCAAACGCCTGCCCCACGGTGACGGCAACACCGGAAACGGTGAAAGCTGCATTCACCAAAGAGAACGACGTATTCGCTGAATACAACGTGAAGTATATCGACCCGGTATTGAACTTTGCCGACCGCAAACTGTTCGCCCACCAGATGCTGCAGGCTTTCCAGCCCATCATGGGGCTATCTCAAGAGGAAAACGATCGTGCGGTCGAAGTTGGGTTCAAAGCTTTGGCCGATTACGAGGCAGGCATTCGCCGGCGTGCGCGTCAGACTCTCGATCAACTGGAGCGGGAAGATCGCATCGGGATCGTGATGCTGGGCCGGCCATACCACCATGATCCCGGACTGAATCACGAAATCATGGAAGAGTTCCAGAAACTCGGCTATCCGATCTTCTCGCAGAACACTTTGCCACTCGACGAAGACATGCTGGAACGGCTGTTCGGCGACGAGGTTCGCGCTGGAGTGATCAGCCATCCTCTGGACATCACCGATGCCTGGAAGAACTCATACTCCTGCAGCACGAACCACAAAGTCTGGGCCGCGAAGTTTACGGCGCGCCATCCGAATCTGGTGGCGCTGGAGATTTCCAGTTTCAAATGCGGACACGACGCGCCAATCTACGGGGTGATTGAGGGAATCATCGAACAGTCTGGCACGCCATACTTCTGCTTTAAAGACCTTGATGAAAACAAGCCATCGGGGTCCATCAGAATCCGGGTGGAGACTATTGACTACTTCCTGAGACGTTATCGCGAAGAAGTCATTCGCAAACGCAAAGCGGCGGACGACATTGAGGCGCAATTGGCAACGCTTGAAGCGCAGTTGCGAGCTGAAACGGCGAATCAGGAGCCAGTTCAACTAGAGCAGGAAGCGCAAGGTATGGCAGCAGATTAGGAATCTGCTGCCGTCGTCTCTATCCGCTTGCCAAGGAACTGCATACGGCTTTGCTCCGCGGTTACGCAGCTGCTTTTTTTCGAGCAAGCTGGGAGACTTTCTTAAGATCGTCAATAAACCCGCGCAACTGCGCTTCCCGAGCCGCCTCGTCCGGCGCCCGCAATATGGATGAAGGGTGCACGGTCGCAGTGACATAGTGTGCTAGCGGGGATTCGATGACCTGTCCGCGCTGGCGGGTCACACTGAATTCTCTTCCCAGAAGCGCCTGTGCCGCCGTCGCTCCCAGACAGACCAGAACTTCAGGTTTCACGGCATGCAGCTCAGCCTCAAGCCAGGGCCGGCAAGCGTTGATTTCAGAGTAGCGTGGTTTCTTGTGAATGCGGCGCTTTCCCCGGCCCGCAGGCTCCCACTTAAAATGCTTCACCACGTTGGTGACATAGACTTGAGAACGCTCAATCCCAGCCTCGATCAACGCCCTATCGAGAAGTTTCCCCGCAGGCCCAACGAACGGATGTCCCGCGAGATCTTCCTGATCTCCAGGTTGCTCCCCCACCAACATGATCTTGGCCCTGGATGGTCCTTCGCCGAAGACGGTCTGCGTCGCGTGCTTCCAAAGATCACAAGCCCTGCAATCGGCGGCAGCTTGGCGTAACGCGACGATCGATCTGGCGGAGACAGTCAAGGGTTGGCTGGGCTCGGTCCGGGGAACTTTTTTCATAAATTCGCAGGTGATGCAGTCATCTAGATAGAACAATCTACAGCCGAAAACTATAAGGCAGCGTTGGTAAGAGCGGGAGGAGAAATCCTGTACGCCAGTCAGGGGACGGTGCAAACCAGCGATCCGGATTAAGATAAGAGCTCGCTCAACAAAGGATCCTAATGCCCAAGAAGACGCTGAACGTGGCAATGATCGGTTCAGGATTTATCGCCAAAGTGCATTCGAACGCTTTTCGCCAAGTCGGGCACTTCTTTGAGAGTCCTTACGACGTTTCCTGCAAGGTCATTTGCGGCCGCGATCGAGCAAAACTCGAGAAAGCTGCGTCGCAGTGGGGTTGGAGCGAGGTTGAGACCGACTGGCAGAAGATCATCGACAGAAAAGACATTGACGCCGTCGACATTGCGGTCCCTAACGCTCTACATTGCGCGATTGCGATTGCGGCCGCCGAAGCCGGTAAAATCGTTTTGTGCGAAAAACCGCTGGCCTCAACGCTTGCTGAAGCTGAGCGCATGGCGAAAGCTGTTCGGCACACGCCCAACCTGGTTTGGTTCAACTACCGCCGAATCCCGGCGGTTGCGTTTGCAAAACAACTCGTTGCAGAAGGGCGTATCGGCGAGACGTTCCACTATCGCGCGCTCTATTTGAATCAGTCGGGAAACGATCCGAGCAAAGGCAACACGTGGCGTTACAAAAAAAGCGAAGCAGGCATGGGAGCGGCGGGCGATTTACTTTCCCACATCGTTGACATGGCACTCTACCTCAACGGGCCGATCCAGGAACTCTCCGCCATGATGCACACCTTCGCTCCCGGCAGAGACGTAGACGACGCCACCATGCTGATGGCTCGCTACGCAAACGGCGGCATCGGGACTTTCGAGGCGACGCGTTACGGGGTAGGCTGTCAAAATCGAAATACATTCGAAATCAACGGATCGAAGGGCATGCTCAGTTTCACTCTGGACGAAATGAATTACCTTGATTTCGTCGACGCCACCGAACCCGCGGCCTTGCAGGCAAGCCGACATATCGCTGTCACGGCATTAGCGCATCCCTATGGAAAGGTTTTCTGGAAGCCCGGACACATCCTCGGATACGAGCATCCCTTCATTGCCACGCTGGGAGACTTCCTGAATTCGATCGAGAAGCGAGAACCGTTCCATGCGAATTTCGAGGACGCCCTAGCGGTGCAAAGAATCCTCGACGCCGTCGAGCGATCCTCGGCTGCCCGCGGTTGGGTGAGTGTCTAAGCAAAGTCCGCCCTGAAGGTGCAAATTCACAGCGGATGTAGCTCGACTGCCATCCAGATGCAATCGGTATCGGCGTAATAACGGTGCCACGGATAACTGAAGCTCCGGTCGTTTGCCACAGTGAAGAAGGGATCGTGCGTGTATCCGGGAGGCATCGAGACGTCTTCATAGAGCGTCTCCGCATTGTTCTGCTGAAACTTCTGCATGTGCCCTGTGCCTGAGATTTGGGTATGGACCTCAAGAAACTTGTGTCCAGTGTGGATCCCGCAATCGGTTTGTTCCGGTGTGTACCAGAGATTCAACTTTAGCCGGTAACGCCGCGGTGAAGGCAAAGCTGCGGTGTCATGGGCGAAAGCCGCGACTGGATCAAGTTCCACATCTCCGATGTCATCCTGCTTTGAAATGTACAGAGGAGTTCCACGCGGAAATTGCGGATTGCGCTGGCCGTACCACTCCCAGCCCAGCGCGACTCCGCCAAGATTGGTGCGCTGACGGACGTTAATTAAGGCAGCGCGTTCACCGCTCTCCAAGGTGCAATGCCGGAGCATGGTTGATTTCCACGGCGGGATCGTTCCCCGATCTCCGCCCACCCGATAGCGCAGGTCTGCGGTGGAGAGGTTCACGACGATCGCTTCCTCGACCGGCATTTCGCGCACCGCATTCACCAGTACCGCGTCGATCCAATCGTTGGCGAAGGCCAACTGCCGGCGTTGATTGTTTGGGGCCATATTTTCAGCAGCGAACATCCTGGGAGCAAAGTGCGCGAGCATAAGTAACTGACCAAAATGCGTCAAGAAACCGCGTCGGTTCATATTTTCCGCCCCGAAATGTGAGCAGGATTATACCCCGCCAGTATGGCCTCGACGCCCTAATAAATCGACTCGGCGCCTGCGTGTGGAGCGTAGAATGTGCGGCGAAGCCAAGAATCTTGCCAGGAGGATGGTCTATGCAGCTCACAGTGGGACAGCTCATTGGAAAGGCTCTGAAGGCCTACGGAGTTCCCTACGTCACCGGCTTACCAGGGCATGGCAACTGGAGCATGATCGACGCCTTCAACGATCCCGTCTCGAAGCTACCTTTCATCCAGGTCATGCACGAGCAGAGTGCGGTCCACATCGCCGACGCGCACTACCGGGTTACCGGCGAGCCCATCGTCGCGTGCACTTCGATTGGTCCGGGAGCAACGAATACGATCATCGGACTGGCGACCGCGCACTGCGATTCGACCGCACTGCTTCTTATTACTGGGAGCGCCGCCACTCATATGCGTGGCCATGGCGTGATGCAGGAGCTTGATCGCTTTGCTTCACCAGATTTTCCGCACATCGTCGCTCCCGTCACCAAGCGCAGTTTCGACATAATCCGCGCTGACCAGGTCGCGTTCGTCCTGCACCGTGCGTGGAATGCGATGCTGACTGGCCGGCCCGGCCCCGTGCACATGGAACTGCCGCTCGATATACAAGTCGAGACAACCGACGTCGAAGTCGCCGAACTCTCCAAGCGCCTGCCCATCGGAAAGCCGCGCGCGGATTCGGATGCGATAGAAGCCGCCATCACCCTTCTACTGAGCGCTAAGCGACCCTGCATGGTGGTTGGAGGCGGGGCCATAAGCGCAAATGCCACACCAGAGCTGACGATGCTAGCGGAAAAGCTCGGCATTCCGGTGGTCTTTACCTGGAACGGTAAGGGCGCCATTGCTGAGGACAATCGGATGTGCGCCGGCACCGCGGGCTGGCCGGGATCGTTGTCTGGCAACAAGACCGCGGCGGACGCTGACGTTGTGATGTCGCTAGGCTGCCGCTTCACCGATTGGTCGGCATCGTCCTATCGCAAGGGCGTCACCTTCTCCATTCCCGACGCGAAGCTCATTCAGGTCGATATTGATCCGCGTGAGATCGGCAAGAACTATCCCGCCGAGGTCGGCATCGCGGCAGACTGCAAACTGGTGCTCGCCGATATCCTCGCCGGCATCTCCGAAGACCAGGCCCGCAAAGCACGTGAATCGCGGTCCTCTTACCTGGACAATCTTGAAGGGTTAAAAAAACAGTGGGACGAGAGACTGGAGGGCCGTCGCGCTTACAACGGCATGCCAACCACAATGCTGCGGACCCTGCGAGAACTGCGCAAGGTGCTGCCTCGCAACGGCATCGTCACTGTCGGATCGGGTCATCCCCAGAGCACCACCAAGCAGGCTTTCCCGGTCTACGAACCTCGCACGCACATTACATCAGGATCTTTTTCCTCGATGGGCTTTGCTCTTCCTGCCGCCATCGGGGCCAAGCTGGCTAAGCCGGATGCGCCTGTCGTGTGCATTATCGGCGATGGCGACTTCATGATGTGTGTTCAGGAACTCGCCGTCTGCGCCATGTACAACATTCCGGTTGTGTTTCTGATTCTCAACAACTCGGGCTATATCTCGATTCGCGACGGCCAAAATTACCTGATGGGCCGGCAGATCGGTTCGGAGTTCAATCATCAGAACGGCAGCAAAACGCCCTACTCGGTGGACTTCGTGGCGCTCGCGAAATCGTTTGGCTTCGACGTTGCCGCGAAAATACAATCGGCCGACGACATCGGTTCCACCATCAAGCGGGCGCTCGACTCAAACGCGCCGGCCTTGATTGAGGTGCCGATCACCCGGGATGTCTCGGTGGCGGCGGCGGAAGTAGTCGGCTGGTGGGACTTCCCGGTGCTCCCGACCGCGTCAGACGCTGTCAAAGCGGACTACAAAGCCGGTTACGCCGCAGAACAGCATCGCCACTCGGCAGCCGATGTGGAACTCACCGAACCGGTCTCGGCCACCGGCTAACCTACGCGACGACAAGAAGGAGGGCACAATGGCACGCCATCTGAAAACCGGCCGCACGCCGGAGCAATCGCAAGCCGATGCCAAGAAAGTCCGCGAGATCGTCACGGGCATCATCGAGGACATCGAGGGTCGCGGCGAAACGGCTCTGCGGGAAATTTCCGAAAAGTTCGACAAGTGGAATCCACCTGCGTTCCGCCTTTCCCCGCAAGAGATCGAGGCATGTCTATCCCAACTCTCCCAGCGAAACATCGACGACATCAAGTTTGCGCAGGCGCAGGTACGCAACTTTGCTCAGGCCCAGCGGGCGTCAATACGAGACATTGAAGTCGAGACGCTGCCCGGAGTCATCCTCGGCCACAAGAACATGGCGGTGGACTCAGTCGGCTGTTATGTTCCCGGCGGCAAGTATCCGTTGGTGGCCTCTGCTCACATGAGTGTGGTCACTGCCAAGGTCGCGGGCGTGCCGCGGGTGATCTCGGCTTCGCCGCCTTATCACGGCAAGCCCAGTCCGGCAGTCGTCGCCGCTATGCATCTGGGCGGAGCGGACGAAATCTATTGCATGGGAGGCGTGCAGGCAATCGCCGCCATGGCGATTGGCACCGGCAGCATGGCTCCTGTATCGATGATCGTGGGCCCCGGGAATGCCTACGTAGCGGAGGCCAAGCGGCAGCTTTTTGGTCGGGTTGGAATCGATCTGATCGCCGGGCCGACCGAGACCCTGGTCATCGCGGATGACGCCGTTGACGGCGAACTCTGCGCCACCGATCTGCTGGGCCAGGCTGAGCACGGATTCAACACACCAGCGATTCTCCTGACCACATCCGAGAAACTGGCACGCGAAACCCTGGCTGAAGTGGACCGCCTGCTATGCGTGCTTCCTACCAAGGAGTTTGCTTCAGTTTCCTGGCGAGACTATGGCGAAGTGATTGTGTGCGATTCGAATGAGGAAATGGTGAGCGAGGCGGACCGCATCGCCTCAGAGCACGTCCAGGTCATGACGCGCGATCCAGATTACTTCCTCAAGAACATGAAAAACTATGGCGCCTTGTTCCTCGGGCCGCGCACCAATGTGGCGTATGGAGACAAAGTAATCGGCACGAACCACACCTTGCCAACGGGCAAGGCAGCGCGCTACACGGGCGGCCTCTGGGTAGGAAAGTTCATCAAGACCTGCACCTACCAGAAGGTGCTCACCGACGAAGCCTCTGCCATGATCGGCGAATATTGCTCGCGTCTGTGCGTGCTCGAAGGCTTCCTGGCTCATGCGGAGCAGGCAAACATCCGCGTGCGGCGCTATGGTCACCGTAACGTCGCCTACGCCGGTGCGGCTGATTAGGGCCTATTGCAGAGTCGCTTTACCGGTCAGTTGGATGTCGGCTGCTGAACGCGCCACGAAGATGTCGAAATCGCCCGGCGCAACAGTCCAGGTGTGACCCTTAATGTCGTAATAAGAGAACGCTCGCTTATCCAGTTTGATAGAGACATTCTTGGTTTCGCCCGCATTTAGCATCACTTTCGAAAAACCCTTCAACTCTTTTACGGGTCGGGGCACCGGAGCGTGTTGATCGCCGACGTACACTTCTGCCACGTCCGCACCGGAACGGGCTCCAGTATTGGTGACATCGAACGTAACCGTGATCTGCTGATTCGGCGACGGCTGGGAGACGGTCAGATTCTTGTAAGAAAATGATGTGTAGGAGAGCCCGTAGCCAAAGGGAAACAGCGGCTTAACTTTTGACTTATCGAAGTGGCGATATCCGACAAATATTCCTTCCGTGTACTCCACTTTCTTACTGCCACTTTTTGGGTAGTAGCTGTCGTGCGCGGCATTGTCTTCCCAGCGCCGCTCGATTGAAATCGGCAATCGTCCCGAGGGGTCGAAATCTCCGAACAACAATTGCGCTACGGCTGTGCCACCTTGCTGTCCTGGATACCACGCCTCAAGCAACGCCGGAACGTGATCGATCCAAGGCGCCATGTCGACTCCACCACCCGAAGTCATGACCACGATGGTCTTCTTGTTTACCGCAGCGATCTGATTGATGAGCTCATCCTGACCGGGAGGCAACCGGAATTCACGGTCTCCACTTTCGCCCTCAGTATCAGCGTCGAAACCTGGCGCGACGATAACAGCATCCGCCTTCGCAGCCAGCGATTTCGCTTCGGCGGTGACCAGCGTCTCTGGACGCACAATTCCGAGGTTGGCCGTAGTCTTTCCCCAGCCACCGTTAGCGTAGTAGTCGAATTCGATCTGGTGCGGGCCTGCAGCCAGATTCACGGTTGCGTCACCCACAAAGGCGTACCACTGCTTCCAGTTGTCGATCACCAGTTTCTTGTCGATGTAGAGACGGTAGCCACCGTTCTCTCCCGGTCCCTGCACGAACGCGAGATAAGGTCCGGGATTGCTGGGTGTGAAGAATCCGGTCCATCGCACGGAGACCTTGCCATCCGACCCTTCTGCGCCGCGCGCTGGTTCGTAATGGACGGTTTTCGAATATCTGACCACAAACGGGGATCCGCTCAGGTCTGCGTTATTAAAGAACTCGACCTTTAAGCCTTTCTTCCCGCCCTTTGCCTCCGTGGTGAATTCCATCTGTTTTGAAATTTCATCGAGCGAAGGGATTCCGGGCGAATAATAGACCTTGGCATCGCTTCCCAAGTACCTCACCAGGCCGTCCAGGTAGCTCACCGGCGCGAACGGTTTTGCCTCTGCACTTCCACCACCCCCAGGTTGAGCGGGATGCGCGTCCGGGCCAATCACGGCGATCGTCTTAATGCTTCCCTTCTGCAAGGGCAGCACATTGCCGTCGTTCTTGAGCAGGACCATCCCGGAACGCGCCGCTTCCAACACAGTCTTATCCCCTTCCGCGTTCCATAACGGAATCGAAACATCGGTCTGATCATGGTCGAGCCATCCGAATTGAATCGCAGTGCGCAGAATGCGCCGGACTTTCTCGTCAATGGTGGCTTCCGTGACCTTTCCGGCTTTGATCGCGGGCAGCAGCGTCTCTCGCTTCATGAATTTTCCGGACGGCATCTCAAGATCAAGCCCGCCATTCGCGGCGGCAACTCCGTCGTACGTCGCATCCCAATCCGACATCATGATTCCCTGGAATCCCCATTCCTTCTTCACGACGTCGGTATTGAGATAACCGTTCTGGGTCATGTGAATGCCGTTGGTCAGGTTGTAAGAGTCCATGATGGCGCCAACATGGGCTTCCCGCACTGCGGCTTCAAACACCGGCAGATAAATTTCGCGCATAGTGCGCTCATCGATGATCGAATCAGAGTTGTGACGATCGAATTCAGAATTGTTCCCCATGAAGTGCTTGATCGTTGCGCTCACGTGCTGGCTTTGCATACCCTCGATGTAAGCGACGGCAGTGCGCGCCGAGAGAAACGGATCTTCGCCGAAATATTCAAAGTTGCGGCCATTCACCGGCGCCCGGTAAATGTTTACGCCGGGGCCGAGCATGAAATGCACGCCACGCGCGCGAGCATCCTGGCCAATCGTCTGTCCAACGCGCGAGGCAAGTTCCGGATCCCACGTCGCCGCCAAACCGATTCCGCCAAATACAGTCGCGGGACCGTAATTTCGCACCCCGACGGGTCCATCTGCCATCTTCAATCGCGGCAGCCCTATCTTTTCTTCCGCGCGGATGTAGAAATCATCCACCCCACCGATCAGGTCGACTTTCTCTTCCATAGTTAATTTTTTTAGAAGCGCGTCGACCCGCGCATCTACGTCGGGTGACGATGTTTGCGCTGCGGACCAACAGAGGGAGAAAGAAAAAAAAGCCAGGAAGAGTGCAGCCCGAACTTTTCGGGTCATGAGAACCTCCAACTTCTGGAATGACGTCGATCGATCAACTAATCGTGATCACGAACTCGTTTGGCCTTCGATGAGTGCGATCGCCTGGGTGGCTAACTCGATGTCCTCAGCTGAGGAAAGGCCGCTCACAGCGACTGCTCCTGCAACCATCCCATTCTTCCATACGGGAATGCCGCCGCCCCATCCAACGAATCGCGGATCGCCATAATAAGCAATGTCGTGTCCCTTTTCGGGATTCCGAACTTTCTCCCCGATTTCTTTAGTCGGCTTGCGTTCGCGTGCGGCAGTCCAGGCCTTATTCGCCGCAATTCGGATCGAGGAGATCGGAGCATTATCCATCCTGGCGAAAGCAATCAGTTCCCCATGGGAATCGGCAACCGCGACTACGACAGATTTCTTCGCTGCGGAAGCCTTGTCCACGATGAAATCGATAATCTTCTTAGCCTCGGAGTAGTCGATGACGGGGATAGTCCGCATTTAGGTAGGAGTGGGACGGAACATGAAGGCACAGAGCACGAGCGTTGCGCTTGCCACCTTAGGGAATGAAAAACTTCAGGCCGGACTGGTGGAGGTCCATCAGTCCGGCCCGGGTTTGTGGAGTTAGAAGATCACCTTCATGGCAAATTGGATCAGGCGCGGATTGCTGTCCGTGTTGGTGGCAGTTATCTCGCCGAATCCATTGCCTGTTGCGGTGCCGTTGAAGCCGGTACCCGGAGGTGCGAAGTGCGGATGGTTGAAGAGGTTGAAGAATTCCGTTCGGAACTCTACGCCGACTCTCTCCCCAATCTTCGTCTTCTTGAATAACGCGAAGTCGAAGTTGTTGATTCCGGGGGCGCGCAATGTGGGATCGACGCGTGCCTCAGAACCAAAACCCCAGGCTGGCGGTGCGCTAAAGCAGGAGGTGTTAAACCATTGCGTGATGCTGCCGCCCCCTGATGACTTGTCGCACCCGGCGATGTAATTGGGGCGGACGTTGCTTACGCCAAAGCCCGCGTTTTCCAACGGAGTAGAGGCTCCAGCCCAACTAATCTTGAGCGGGAAGCCGCGCTGGAAGGTGGTTACGCCGTCAACTCCCCATCCTCCAACGACCTTGTCCGTTATGCCTGATGCCCCGCCCATGAACATCTTGCCCCGGCCAAAGGGAAGGTCGAGCACATAGCTAATCACGAGCCGCTGAGAAACGTCCTGAGAGGAGAGAGACCGTTCACCATTCAGGTTGTTCCAGTCCTGGATCTGTCCAACGCCGCCGGTCGCGTTGGCTCCTTCGAGCCAACTCGTCAGGGTGTCGGTGTTGCTCAACAGCTTGGCGTTGGTATAAGCCACCAGCATGGTGCCGCCGCCGGCAAATCGACGAGTTACGGTCGCTTGCAACGAATTATAAGTACTGCTGCAACAACCGTAGCCAGCGAGGTTCAAACCGTTGTATTGAGGATATGGACGCAGAAGCTGACCCTCGAGAATAGTGGGAGTGCTCAAGTTGGGATTCGGGCTTGAGATCGGGTTCTGGTTCCCTATCCCTCCATTCACGACGACCGGCTGATCTATCGACACAGGCTGGCCAGCAGCAAATTGCGCGGCAGCTTGCGCGATGTAGTTATCACCAATCTGATTGACGTTGGTGTTGTATTGCTCTAAGTGAACGCCGTGCGACCCTGCATAGGCAACATCTGCGAAGAAACCAGCCGGCAACTGCCGTTGAAGATCCAAGTTCCATTGCTGCACATAACCCGGCTTGGGATTGGCGTACGGTGCTAAGTTCGGTGAACCGTTAGCCGCAGCAAACTGGGAGATGTTCCCACTGCGCCCCGGCGGAGCCAGTACACCAGATGCCCCGAAGGGGCCAGCGTTTGCGCAATTGAGACCTAATCCAGCGATGGTGCAATTGCTCCCGTCCAGCGATGCCGCCGGAGTCAAACCGTGGTCGGTCGTGGCCACAAAGGGCGTGGTCGCGAGGTTGATCAAGTCGTTGTCAGGATTGAGTCCGAAGGAAACATAATTCGGAATCCAGAACACGCCGTAACCCGCACGAATCACAGTCTTCTGATCCCAGCTGTAGGCAAATCCAATGCGTGGCGAAAATTCTTTTTTGTCCAACGGGATGTTATTCCGGCTGTTGTTGATGCCAGTTCCAACCAGCGCTGCATCACCGAAGCAAGGCGAGCCAGGCTTCCCGGTTCCATCTGGGTTGAGCTGGCAGCCTGTAACGGATGCGTTCACAGCATTCGGATTGAAGTAGCTCAGGCGGTTGTAGCGATCCGACCATGGACCCTGCAGCTCGTAGCGAAGCCCGAGGTTTAAGGTCAATTTCGAAGTGAAATGCCATGTGTCCCCGGCGTACAGAGCTCTGTAAGTCTGCCGTCCAGCAGTTTGCGCGGGGACCTGAGCAGCACCTTCCGTCTGGTTGACGAAAGACGCGGGCCCAGGTTGTGCTAATCCCAGGAGGAAATCGGCAAATGCAAAACCGCTCGTGGCTGAGGGGTTAAGCGCGTTGTTCGCCGTCCAAGCCCCAGAGAAACCGAATGCGCCGCTAGCGATGTTTGTCTGATAGTAATTATCCAAACCCAACTCGTATTGGGCACCGAAATTGAAAGTGTGCTTGCCGCGAATTACTGTTAACGAAGGCGAAACGTTGTATTGGGTATTGTGGTCGCCGATCGCGCTGTTTCCTTGGCTTCTGCCAACATCGTTGGGGAACGGGAACGCGGGCGTTGGCGGCGTCCGCATGATGGATGGGACTTCAGTGTTATAGCTCGACGGCCATCCCAGTTGCGTCAAATCGTAGCCCGCAAGGATCGGTCCGCGAAGGTAGATGAAGCGGCTTCCCGAAATATTCAGATCTCCAATAATGGTCGGGCTAAATGAGTGATTGATGTCAATCGCGAGGGCCTTGGTGTGATAGTCCTCTGCGCAACGATCCTGACACAGTCCGGTCCCGAAAGGATTGGTCGGCAAATCCAGCAGGCCAAAGTAAGTGAAGCGGCCAAAGATTCTGGTCTTGTCGGTCAGGTTTTGATCAATACGGGTTACAAACTGAGTATTGTTTCCGCCGCTGCTGCTGGCTGATGTGAAGTTACCGACGGTCAGGGAGGGGTCGGTCGGCGCGACGAAATACTTATCCCACAACGCGGTTCCGGCCTTGCTCCATTCGGACTGCGGAATCTGGTTACCGGGATAGGCTGTGCGCACCCCGGTCGTTGTGTTGACCGTGTACGGGTCGTAAAGTTTAATTCCTTGAGCCAACAGCGACGAGAAATCACCCTGCCGGAACGCGGGCAACGGGACGGTGGTCGTAGTGACCTGCCCAGTTCGCAACCGGAATTGCTCCCAGCTAGCAAAGAAGAACGTCTTGTCCTTGATCACCGGTCCACCGACGTTGAACCCATATTGGTTCTGAACGTATGGCGGGGGCGTATTCTCCTTGCCGGCTTGTAGCTCGCTCTGCTTGTAGAAGTACTCGTTTGAGTTCAGAACCTTGTTGCGGAGGTACTCGTACACTTCGCCGTGGAAGGCATTGGTTCCCGATTTGGTACTGAAGTTCGAGATGCCACCGGAGAACTTGCCCCATTCCGGTCCCAGGTTGCTGTACTGCACTTTGAATTCGCCAACTGAATCCTGGGTCGGGATGACGATCGGCAAATTGATGTAGCCGATATTGAGGGGTTGACCATCCAGATACTCAGCGCTCTGGTTCGCGAACGAACCGCCAACCTGGTAATTGCCCCAACTGAACGGGTTCTGACCGACCGGCGTACCGCCTGATCCGCCCTGCGCCACTGCCGCGGGCGAAACCGTAATCAGGTTGAAAATGTTCCGGCCATTCAACGGAAGCTCGTTGGCCTTGCGCTCTTCAATGACTTGGCCAAGGGACGAAGTCTCGGCCTGTAGCAACGGCGTCTCGGCCGTTACCTCGACGGTCTCCGTTACCTGTCCAACCGGCAGAGTCGCGTCGATGTGTGTGTCCTGCTGCACCTGAACGGTGACATTGTCTCGAGTAAAGTGTTTAAAGCCCGCCTTCTCGATATCCAAGTGATACTGACCGGGTACCACGTTTACGAACTGGTACAAGCCCTCGGCTCCGGTGGGCTGAGTTCGCTTTTCTTGAGTCCCTGTGTTGGTGAGTGTTACCTGCGCTCCGGCGACCGACGCTCCGGATGAATCGACCACGGTCCCATCGACTGTACCGAAGGTACTTTGACCGTGAAGTGAAAGAGAAGTGGCAAAGACAAGAACCATCGAGACGACTAGGGCTCGAAAGCTGCAAGACGGCATACGTAACCCCCAACGCCAATTTTATGAGTCGGCGAAAGTCTCGGATAGATGAGCAACCATTGTCAAGCAAAAAATGCATTTTGTAGATTGGGTAATCGTTAAATGTGGGTAATCGTTTACCTTGACTGGGGTGTTATGCTTGTCCGGCCATGGCCGTAACCATGATGGACATTGCGCGAGACTTGAAGGTCTCGGTCGTCACGGTTTCCAAGGTTCTACGCAACCAGGGACGCATCAGCATTGCCACGCGAAAGCGTGTCCTGAGGCGTGCCAAGGAACTGCATTATCAGATGAATTGGGTGGCGCGCAGCCTGGTGACGCGCCGCACCTACACCATCGGTTTACTACTGCCGGAATTCACCCATTCCTTCTTCGCGGAGATCGCTCTCGCAGTCGCCCAAACCGTGCGCCCGAAGGGCTATCACGTGCTGATTTCATCGTTCGAAGAAGATCCCGAACTGGAGGTTAGCGAGGTTGATTCCCTTCTCGGCCGACAGGTCGACGGTTTCATCATCGCCACCGTGCAGCCGGCTCGTGATTTGGATTTGTTTCGGCGCATTCAACGCCGCGACGTGCCGTACGTTTTGATCGACCGCCCAGTCGCCGGGCTGCGCACATCGTTCGTCGGGACGGACAACAAGGCAATCGGAAGATTGGCCACGGAACACCTTATCGATCAAGGTTGCCGTTGTATCGCCCACCTGCGCGGTCCCGAAATGGGAATCGCCAGAGAAAGATTGACCGGCTATCGGCGCGCGCTGTCAAAACGCCGCCTGCGGATACCTGCTCAATACGTAGTTTCGGGCGGCCATCGAGACCAGACTGGCTACGAAGGAATGGCTGAACTGCTGCGAACGCGACCCCTCCCGGATGGGGTCTTCTGCTTCAACGACCCGGTGGCTATCGGCGCAATTCATGCAATCCTGGACGCCGGACTTAGAGTTCCGGGCGACATTTCCGTGGTGGGGGCGGGCAATGTTCATTACTCCGACTTGTTGGAGGTTCCGCTAACCACCATCGATCAGGACACCCGTCAAATCGGTGCCCAGGCGGCCCAGCTTCTTATCGAACGAATTGGGCTCAAACGCTCACCGCGCCCTACGACAATCCTCATTCCACCGAGACTGGTACCTCGGGATTCAACGCGGCGCTGACGTTACTGGGCTACTATGAAAAACCATACCTCCTAGCGTTGACGTGTTGGCATGACACGGCCGCTTCGGAGAATTTTATGGTCGAGGGTGGATGTTCGATTTCAGGTACGCCGCGCCAGTTTTGTCTTCCGAGCCTACAAATCCTGCAGCAGGCGCGATATGCTAGGCAACTAAAGGAAAATGAAAGTTGCGGAATAGTGGCCTTCGCTTCGGGTTTGTGCTCGCCTTTGTCCTTGCGTGTTCGGCCCTCCCTGCACCGATCTTCGACGTGAGCCAGCCGGCGGCTTTGAACTTTATTCTGGAGAATTCGCCAACCTCACAACGATATTTGATTGAAACCATGCCCGGTGGTGTTGCGCTCGTCGACTTCAATAACGACGGCTTACTGGACATTTTCCTGGTGAACGGAGGGCGCATTACTGACCCGATGCAGGGGGCCGAAAACTTCGGTCGTCATGACCCACGTTACTGGAATCGACTTTACCGTCAAAATAAAGGCGGGACTTTCACCGACGTCACCGAGCAAGCTGGGCTGTCGAATGCCGGCGATGGGAATTACGGGATGGGAGTCGCCGTAGGAGACTACGATAACGACGGCTTCCCCGATCTATACGTAACCAATTATGGGAAGAACATTCTGTATCACAACAATGGCAACGGCACTTTCACCGATGTGACCGCGAAAGCGGGAGTCGCGGGAGGCGGGTGGTCGGAATCAGCCGGTTTTTTTGACTTTGACAACGACGGAAAGCTGGATTTATTCGTAACACGATACATGGAATGGGACATAAAGCACAGCAAGAATTGCGGAGGCAATTTCCACACGTACTGTCCGCCAGAAGAATTTCCCGCGACCACCAACATTCTGTATCACAACAACGGGGATGGTACCTTCACGGACGTGAGCCAGCGCTCCGGTATCGCCGCAAAAAAGGGACGCGCCCTCGGGGTAGCGTTTGCGGATTACGACGAAGACGGATTCACCGACATTTTTGTCGCCAACGACGGCATGCAGCAGTACCTGTTTCACAATAATGGCAATGGCACATTCAGTGAGGTAAGTCTGGAAGCCGGAACCGCTCTGTCGGAAGATGGCAGACGAATGTCGGGTATGGGCGTGGTTTTTCAGGACTACGACAACGACGGACGCCCGGACGTCATCGTGACCGAGCTGCCCCGGGAGATCTACGGCGTTTATCACAACGACGGCAAAGGCTCATTCAGTTATCGCAGCTTGGAAACCGGCCTCGGCGCGCTGACCAGCGGAAGCTCCGGTTGGGGAGTGGGTCTGGAAGATTTCGATAACGACGGCTGGAAGGATTTATTCGTTGCTCAAGGCCACGTATTGGATAACGTAGAGAGCATCGATCCTTCGTTGCACTATCATGAGTTACCGCTGCTCGCGTTGAATCACAACGGCCGCTTTGAGCGGGTCGATTCCGGCAGCACGGTTCCGGTGGCCGGACGCGGGGTGGCCTTTGGAGATCTCAACAACGACGGTTGGCAGGATGTCGTGGTGACTTACCTTGGCGGGCACCCGCAGATTTTTCTCAACCACGGTGGCAAGGCGCACTGGCTGGCGATCACTCTGCGCGGCACACGCAGTAACCGTGACGGATATGGCGCTCGCGTTCGAGTCAACGGGCAGACTCGCTTTGCAACTTCCACCACCGGTTATCTTTCATCAAGCGACAAACGCTTGCACTTCGGACTCGGCGCGGAGGAAAAGGCTAAGGTGGAAGTCTTGTGGCCATCGGGTATTCACCAGACGCTGAATGACGTTCACGCCGATCAATTTCTGGAAGTCCGGGAGCCGGAGAAACCATGATGCGCACATTCTTACTCCTGTGGCTTGCGATGCAAGCGCCCTCGCCCGACGCCGTCCAGCACATGCAAGCCGGAATCGCCGCCGACAAACAACGGCAATTCGACACTGCGATAGCGGAATTTCGCAAGGTCACGGAACTCGACCGGTCGTACGCCGACGGTTTCATCAGCTTGGGCCAGGCTTACATGGAGAAGCGTGATTTTGCTTCCGCCATCACGCCCTTGAAACACGCTCTGAAGATCGATGCCAACCTGGTCCCCGCTCATCAACTCCTTGGCTATGCATTGCTCGCACAAGGCTACGCGGCGGAGGCAATTCCTCATCTTGAGCGAGTGCAGGACAAGAGCGCGCTAGGCATCGCTCAAGTCCAAACCGGACAGTTTCCCGAAGCCATCGCCAATCTGCAGGCGGCACTAGCCACTCGCCCCAATGATCCTGATCTTCTGTACTATCTTGGCCGTGCCAGCGGTTTGCTTTCAAAGCAATCGATTGACACCTTGCTCGGCGCTTATCCAGATTCTCCGCGCGCCCATCAGGCCATGGGAGAGAACTATTTCGTCCTTCGGCAAATGCCCGAAGCGGAGAAAGAATACCGCGAAACCTTACAACTGAGGCCAGATGTCCCTGAGGTTCATCTGGAATTGGGCGAAGTTTATGCCGGCGCCTTTCAGTGGCCCAAGGCGGAAGAAGAGTTTCGCGCGCAAACCAAGCTCCAGCCCGGAAACGCCGAAGCAGCTTACCGTTTGGGCAATGCGTTGCTGGAACAAGGCAAAGTGCATGAAGCTCGTGCTGAACTTCTGCGCGCCGATCACCTTATGCCCGACATGCCGGAGACGCTTTACGCGCTGGGCAAAAGCGCCTCACTTGATGGCGATCCCGCCGCCGCCGAGAAAGAATGGACCAAGCTGCTCTCGATTGAGAAAGACACTGCTCTGGCAGCCCAGGCACATTTTGGTTTGGCGAGTCTTTACCGCAAACAGGGGAAAGTCGAAGCGGCGCAGAAGGAAATGCAGGAATTTCAGCGGCTCAACCAACCGCAGGCGCCGGGAAAGCAATAATTGCCTTCTTTCGGCATCCGCCTAAAGGCATAATTTCGTGTGGAACGACAGGATCACCCTGCTATCTCCGGCAAGATCGCAAAACCTATCCCATCCAACTCGCTCCTGAGCTGTGCGATAGACCGAAATTGAATTCCGCGGATTCCCAGAGCACGTGCAGCGCGGATATTCGTTTCGCGATCATCGACGATCAACGTTTCTTCAGCCGAAGCACCCAGGCCGCGCAGCGTGTGCTCATAGATTTCCGGTTCTGGCTTGATATGCCTCACCTCGGCAGAAAACGTAGTAAAAGTAAGGCTCTCGGTCCACTTACAGTTCTTCTGTAAATACACGATGAGGTCAAGCGGCATGTTCGTCAGCAGAGCGGTCTTGATTCCCTGCTCACACAGTCGTTGCAACCAAGCCAGCATGGCGGGATCGTGATGCACCCAGATGTCCACTTCAATCTTCCGGAGGGTCTTAATCTGTTCGAGGTCAATCGAGGAGTTGGTTTGCTCCGCCATATTCAACCAGTACTCCTCAGCGGCGATGTCCCCGCGATCATAAGGCCCTCGGCTGTCTTGCCACAATTTATAAAATAGCTCGAAGCTGACGTTGAACATTCTCGCCATCGATCCGAACTCTTCTTTGCTCGGATGTCGCGCCAGAACTTCGCCGTAGTCGAGAATCACCGCATGGATAGCCGCTGAATCATCACGACGATCGGGCACCACCTTACCTCCTCAACAGATTCCATCCTCTCCCGGCAGCAGGGTTTCGTCCAAGGATTTTCTTCGCGCTGATCGTCATGCGGGCAGGAGACCCCTGGCATCTTCCGGCAGGCGGCGTATACTGCGGATTCTGAATTGCGATTGAATCGTACTGTACAGTGCGACGAAGACAAATACGAACGATAGAAAGAATGGGATTGGACTGATCCTCGGGCATAAGTCCGCCGAGGAGGCCGTTGCGATGACAGGGACTGACGATACTCTCGTAGTGGGCGTCGATATTGGTGGCACCAAAGTCGCCGCTGGGTTAGTGAACCGCAACGGAGAAATCAAGAGTCAAACTCGTACTCCCATGGCAGCGAACGGAAGCTCCGAGGAAGGGCTCGCATCCGTCATATCTGCCATCGATCTTCTCTTCGCGCAAGATCCGCAAGCACGAACTCTGATTCGCGGCATTGGCATTTGCGCTCCTGGACCTCTGGATCCAAATACGGGAGTGGTGGTCAACCCGCCGAACGTTCCCTGCTGGCGGAATTTTCCCTTATCGGCAGCAGTAGAAGACATCTATCGCGTGCCCGTAAAAGTCGAGAATGATGCCAACGCCGCCGCCCTGGCGGAAGCCTATTGGGGCGCGGGGCGCGGGTTCCATCACATTTTCTACACTTGCATAGGCACCGGGATCGGGGCCGGCATTGTCTGCGGCGGGCGAATCTACAACGGACGCACCGGCGCAGCCGGCGAAGGCGGCCACATGAGTATCGACTACCATGGTCCGCGATGTGGTTGCGGTAAGCCCGGCTGCATTGAAATCTTGGCTGCCGGCCCAGCCATTGCGAGAAGAGCGCGCGCCAAGTTGGAGTCTGCCGATCACGCGCAATCGGTCATTCTGAATTTGGCGAATGGAAACGTCGACGCCGTGACCAGCGAAATGGTGGGTACCGCCTATGCCGGCGGCGATCCTCTGGCTAAACAGATTCTTCTCGAAACTGTGGACCTGCTAGCGTTGTGGCTCAGCAATATTATCGATTTACTGGAACCGGATGTGATCATTATGGGAGGCGGTGTCGCCGCGATGCTGACTCCGTTTTTCGACGATCTCAACAAGTATCTCGGGGAGTACTGTATCAATTCCCGCTGTCACGAGATCCCGTTGCTGAAAGCGCACTATGGTGCGGACGCTGGCATCGCCGGCGGAGCGGCCCTTTGCTCGGAGCGGTCTGCCCAGCCATGAACACAACAGACCCTTTCGATCTTTTATGGATACCCACAATAAGAATGCGTACGACACCTCAGAACCAGGAGTGCTGAACATGACGTCTATGTCGACACGAGCTTTCCTTCATCTCGGTCTAGCTCTACTTTTCGTGACTTCATTCCTATCCTTGCCGCTCCGAGCCGCCGAACCATCATCGCGAGCCCTTGACTCCGGCTGGCAGTTCCGCGCGGTCGCGAACGCAGACCAATCCGAGGTGAAGCAATGGCATCCCGCTCAGGTTCCGGGTGTAGTGCACACTGACCTGCTGCGAAACGGCCTCATCCCCGAACCGTTCGATCGGGACAACGAATTTCGCCTGCAGTGGATCGGCCTCGCTGACTGGGAATATCAGACAACGTTTCAGATGGATTCTGCTGCGCTCGCGCACGATCACGTCGATCTGGTGTTCGATGGTCTGGACACTTTTGCCGACGTCTACCTTAACGATCAAGCGGTTCTCCACCCGGACAATATGTTCCGCCGCTGGCGCGTTCCTGCGAAAACCACCTTGAAGGCCGGCCCCAACACGCTGCGCATTGTTTTTCATTCTGCCGTGGAAAAAATGCTTCCATACGTGAAGTCGCTGCCCTATGTTTTGCCGTCAATCTCTACCAGCATTTCTAACAACGAAGAAAACATCGCCACCGCTCCCTACACGCGCAAAGCGCCCTACCAGTACGGCTGGGATTGGGGACCGCGATTTCTCACGGAAGGCATTTGGCAACCCGTGCGCCTGGAAACCTGGGATGCACTGCGCATCGATAATTTTCACGTCCACCAAACTAAGATCGCCGCTGATTCGGCGAGCGTCATCGCCGAACTTGATATCGAAGCTAGCAAGCCGACGCAAGTCACGCTTGCACTAACGCACGACGAAGGAAGCGGAAAGCCAACTTCCGACGGAATTGTCGTTCAGCAACTCGACGCCGGATCGAATCACCTTGCCTTTCCGATTCGTATTCCCTCACCGAAACTCTGGTATCCGGTTGGCTACGGCGCCCAGAACCGCTACAGCTTTTCCGCGATCGTTCGCAGCGGTCGTGACGTGGCCGCCCGAGCCGAGGTGAAGACCGGCTTGCGCTCCATCGAGCTCCGCCGCCAAGCAGATGAATGGGGAAAGAGTTTCGAATTTGTGGTAAACGGCATTACGGTTTTCGGTAAGGGTGCGGACGTGATTCCCTTCGACAGCTTTCCTAACCGCGTCACTCCGGATATTCATCGCAAAATTCTTCAAGCCGCTCGCGACGCCCACATGAATATGGTTCGTGAATGGGGCGGCGGCTACTACGAATCCGACGACTTCTACGACATCTGCGACGAACTCGGCATCATGGTTTGGCAGGAGTTCGCCTTTGGCGGCGACATGATTCCGGGCGACAAAGCGTATCAGGAAAATGTCCGGCAGGAGGCGATCGATCAGATCCGGCGTCTGCGCGATCACCCCAGCATCGTGGTGTGGTGTGGAAACAACGAGGTTGAAACCGGCTGGTATCACTGGGGCGACCGCCAGATATTCAAGAATTCCATATCCGCCGAAGCTCGCGACCGCGTTTGGCAGGACTACACCATCATGTTTGCCGACATCCTGAAGAGCGCGGTCCATCAATATTCTGACCCGGTGCCGTATTGGCCAAGCTCTCCGAGTGCCGACTTCGAGGAGATTCCCGATAACCAGACCAACGGCGACATGCATTACTGGGCGGTCTGGCACCAGCAAGCGCCTGCGGAAGATTACACCAAACAGTTTCCGCGCTTCATGACGGAATACGGATTCCAGTCTTTCCCCGAAATGCGAACCATTCACACATTCGCCAGCAAGCCGGAAGACTTCGACATTCGTTCCACCGTCATGCAGGCCCACCAGAAAAATAAAGGCGGCAATGAACGAATCCTCACCTACATGTTGCGCGAATATCGCGAACCCAAGGACTTCGCTTCGTTCGTTTACCTGAGCCAGGTACAGCAGGCCGAGATCATTAAGATCGGCGCCGAGCATTTGCGCCGCCAGCGCCCGCGGGTCATGGGCTCACTTTACTGGCAGTTGAATGATTGCTGGCCGGTCGCATCGTGGTCAAGCATCGATTATTACGGCCGCTGGAAGGCTCTCCATTACTACGCCCGGCGGTTTTACGACGATGTGTTGATCTCACCGTTCTTGCACGACGGCAAGGTCGACGTCTACGTTGTGTCTGACAAACTGCAACCGCTCTCGGGAACGATTCACACTCGCCTCCTGGATTTTTCGGGAAGCGTTCTGCTTGATCAGACCAAGGATGTCCAGATCCCCGCGCAGTCGAGCGCGATCGACCTGACCCTCAATGAATCAGATATGACGGCGAAAGGCGATCCTCACAAAAGCTTCCTGGTGTTCGATCTGGAAATCGGAGGAAAGCGGGTTTCGCGAAATCTTATCTTCTTCGACGTAACCCATACCCTCGATCTGCCAGTCATGCCAAAGATAGATTCCAATGTGAGCAAAAGCGGCGACGGCTACACCATTTCGTTGCAATCGCCTCAGCTCGCCCGTGGCGTCTATTTGTCATTCGGCGATCTGGATGTCGAGGCGTCGGACAACTATTTTGATCTGCTTCCGGGGGAATCGGCCACCATTACGCTGAAGTCTGCCGCCACCATGGATCAGATAAAAGGCGCCATGAAGATCACCTCTTTGACGGAGGCCTACGCGGCAAAATAACCGGCCACTTTGCGTGATTATTTCTTTTGTGCGGCCGGATCATTTTTCGGATCGAAATAGCGCGTATCGGTGGGTCCATACCCGCATAAATGAACCGTGACCGGATCGTCGGCTGTGCGCGCAAAATGATTGGTACCGCCAGGTTCCGAATACACGCTGCCCGGAGGAAGCAGCTTCAACGAACTTTCTTCGAAATGTGTACCGTAGCCAAACCGCCAATCGCCTGAAACCACGGTCGCCATACGATCATCGCGATGCGAATGGGCTTGGATTGTGGTGTGCGCCGGGACGAACAACAGAATCGAATAAAAGCCAGCCTGGGTTGGATCGCCGAATAGCACCTTGGTATGCACGCCCGGCAGTTTTGAACTTCCGACTTGGCTGTCGCCATATCCCACGCTCTGAACCTCGGCTGGGCTTAATTGCATCTCGCCAAGAGATTGCCCGTTGACGGAATAAGTTCCACATAGAAAGACAACGACGATCCACATCCACTGGCGCATTTCATCACCTCGTTCATGGCCTTACCCTCGCTAAGCCCAACACCAGCACTAAACTTCAACCGGTCGAGGTCGACGAGAGGTCCGCGGTTTCACAAGAACTTCAGCAGGGCATCCATGGTCTCCTTGGGGCGTTCCTCCATGATCCAATGCCCGCTGCCCTTCAGAATCACAACCGTTACGTCCGTCGCCACCAGTTTGGCCTGTTGCCCGAGCACGTCTCCCAGAGACTTCTCGCCGCCGATGGACAAAACCGGAATCGTCAGCTTGGTTTGAGCAAGCGCGGCAAAATCTTTGGCGGTCTGCGGCCACGCAGCGAAGTATGCCCATCCCGCTCGCATGCGACCTGGACGCGAATACGCAGCCACATATGCTGCCCGGTCCGCTGTGGGCAGAGATTTCGTTTTGTCGGCCGCGAGATCATTCCAGAAGTAAGCAAAATAAATTCGCTCGCGCCCGCTTACCAAAGCCTCTGGCGTCAGCCCATGAAATCGAAAATGCCAAACATTGGGATCGTCGTAGACGGCCTCCCAGCCTTCCACCCCGGGTAGAAACGCATCCATCAATACGAGTTTCTCGGTTTCGGAGGGAAACTGGACCGCGTATGCGTAAGCAACCATCAAGCCGATATCGTGCCCAACCACGCGAGCTTTTTCAACTCCCAGTGATTTCGCAAGAGCATGAATGCGGATCGCCGCCGTTTTCATGTCCAGCCCGTCGGCTGGAATCGCGGAGTCCCCAATCCCCGGAAGATCCGGCGCGATCACCGTAAATTTCTTCGCCAGCAATGGAATGATCGGCGTCCACATGCGCGAAGTCTGTGTGTAGCCGTGAAGCAGGATCACCGTCGGACCGTGACCCGCCGTGAGATAGTGCAGTTTAACGCCTCCGGCTTCCGCGGCTCGCGAGTTAATCGACTCGGCTCCAACTGAGGCCGCTGTAAAGAAACTCAGGACAACAAAAAACGTCAGAAGTCTGAGTAACAGTTTCGCGAGCACGCCGGACGGTTGCACCGGTCGCAATTGCTGAATCGCAGTCTGGGAGAACATCTCGTTTTGCCTCCATTTGAGATTTCGGATTGGGGTCGAAACTCCGGGAAATCGGCTTCCGCTTGCATCGCGGCGCACACAGGCCGCTAGGGTCTGAGCGTGCCTTGCGATTCGCGGGTTGGCCTAGATTTGCGATTTTCCCGCGACGAGATTCGTACAGGCGTCGTGCGCTGCCAGTACCGCGCTCATCGGAATTGCTTTTTCCGGCCCAAACGGCATTAAGGGATTTGGGGAGCCTGCGTGACCAACTTCACTGAGTAGCGACTCAATAAAAATCCGAAGGCAAGGGCTAATTCGAGCGGCCGGAACTAATTTGTCTTTCATGATCTGATCCTCACGTGCGGTTAATCCTAGCTGACTTTTGTTACACCTACTGTTGCAAATTGTTACAAGGAGCACATCACTCCATGCAGTGTCTTTTTGCTACCTCAGAAGCCCTGGGGATGAGTACCACGATCGGGTAGTGCCTTTTGATATTCAATTACTCTTCCGGTGCCGGCCTCGGCCTTTGAGGAATGATGATTTCCCGACGCCCATAGCGTCGAGCATCAAGTGAGAATGCCCCGGGCCCAAGGAACAAGAGGGCAACCGCAATAATTGCGGTAAAAGCAGAACTCAACCTGATTTCGTTGGCTCCCAAGGCGTTTGCAGGAAGCCAGGCAAAGGCAATGGGCAGACTGGTCAAGGCCGCGAGCACGGCGGCCGCGGGACTTAGATAGCCGAGAAACAGGAAAATTCCACTGACTACCGCGACCGTCACCACGACGCCCGCTAAGTGCTTCGGATCCGGACCGGCCATCCAGTAGGTGTAGGCGCACCACGCCAGTTCGGCTCCTACGCTCATTCGCAATAAGAGCAGGCCTAGACCGGGCCATCCACCCTGAAACGTCGAAAAAGTACGTCGCAGCGTCGGCCGCCTCCTCAACATAAGACAGGCTAGGCTGTTTCCAGCCTCGGCGAATCCCCTACGCTCGGAATCTTTTCCTACTACTATCGGGGTATTGCTGGAGTGGAGCGGACTCGCGGAAGCGATTGGCACCAAGGCTGAGCAGAACTAGGAGAAGCACTACCGCGCATGCTCGCCGATAAATCCTACGCTGGAAGAATGGATCAACTCGATCTACCCCAGCTCTTACATGATTTTTTCAACAGTGAAGAAAACGTTGTACACGGAGCCGGAGGTCTGATTGGCACCGCTCACTCCGAATTTGATCGGCGTGTTCTTGTAAGCTCTGATCGGATAGTCGAAGCCTCCGCTCCTGCGCTGGTCACAGTAAATGGGATAGTATCCGTCTATCGGTCCCGAACCATCCGTCCAACCGTACTTCCCAAGCCATTGCCCATTGGTGCATTGGCCAACTTTGGTCACAACGATCACGAAAGAGAGACGGTACATTCCGAAGTCTTTCGGCATGTATACCGTCGAGACCGGGATATCGCCCGTCTGGTTAAATCGGGCGAAGCTAGCAACCATCCGAGGCAGAGTTCTTGGAGCAGCGTTATGGTGCGCCGTATTTTGTGAGAGGCTCGTAATCGAAAAGAACAGAAACACCAAAAGGCACAAGCATAGTTTCCGCATTTTCAATGCCCCCTGAGCGCCCGCCGATTATACATCAAGCCGATCAGATCGGGTTCTCGGAAGGGGATGTTTGAGGGGCCATTCTAAGTTCGCGTTCTTTGCAGACGTAGAAATTGCCCTGGTTATCGAACGGAAAAGATTTTCGCTTGGGCTTCGGCTTACGCTTCCCCTTGGGATTGAGCGCAACGGCAGCGCGGATGAGATATTCAAAGCCGTGAATGTTAAACTGTCAGGCGTTATGCGGCGGATTGCCTTAGCGGCGGCGTTGCTGGTTGCGGTCTGCCCCACCGCCTTGGCTCAGAGTGAGCGGATTGAAATGGGCTGGACGGGCGAAAACGGTTACTTCGAGCGTCGTACTCCCGGCAGCGACCACCCCCTTCCGTACTATATTTCAGCGGAGCGGCAGCAGGAGTTTCTGCGAGCCGAGACCGACGATTGCGCCTCCAAATCGGTGTGCGATGAGCTCAAAGTGGAGGTGTCGCAGCAGGAGATTGGCGCCCCACTCGGCAAGGAAATCCTTCAGATCATCTACGCCCTGAAAACAAACACAGACGATGCCGCTCACCAACCAGCCGGTCAACCGCCGCAGCCATATTGGAAATCGATCGTCGCAGAGACCGTACCGGGGATGTATCGCGAAGTCTTTCTGCTCAGAAATGAAGGAGGCTTCTGGGCGTGGCCTCCGTCGACCCCCAGCGTGACCATGGCCGGCGAGACAAAAGTGCTGTTCACCAGCGACTCGACAAGCAGTCGCGACATGTGGTGTACCGGCGAGTTTTGGATCTGGCAGGCATCCGAGTTGACGCCGATTGACTTCTCAGCCGTTTTGACGGCAATTGACAAGGCAGTGCCAGCCGGTACGGGCGCGATTACACCTTTGTGTGCGGCGGTGGCGCTTGAAAAACTTGAAGCCCGCAGCAGCGTTCAGAAGTCGAACGCGGAATGCAGAGCGTGCGGGATCGAAGGCTCTGTAGTCGTGAAGTTCAAGCTTGAAGGCTCGCGCGCGGTGCCCATGTCCTCCGCGTTCTTGAGGGACGCGAGCGACTGAAAGTGCCCACCCTTGAGGCTCAAGAAGCCTTGCGAGCGAACGTAAACATGATAAACGCCGTTATTGTGCCTATCAAAGCTGGAAGCGGCAGAATGAAAACCAGGAGAACGCCGCATAGAAACTGCGCGTTGAAACAAGGTGATCCTTGCGGGGGATGGCCGCATAGCAGTGACACGACAAAACAGACGATCAGTAGAAAATGTGGCGTCAGCAGCAAGACACCCATAAGTCGCTTACCAGCGCTCATCTTCCGCCAGGATAGATAGGCCGCATACACCACCCCACCGAACGTCAAAACAATCAGACAGGGCAAAGCCAGCCACAGCGAGTGCATGCAGGCACTATACGAAGGCGTCTTTCTTCCCGCAAGCGCGGCAACACTGTCCTCTATCCCAGGATCGCGTGAGTCATCCCTTGCCACCACACCGGATTCACCCGCCACATATACACGGCAAGGCTCTGTAAAGCGATCATCGGAGGCAGCGTATAGAGATAAACCTTGTGCACCCGTCCATCGACGATCCAATCGCGCACCATGCCCATCACGATCAGAAGATCCAAGCCAACATAAAAGATGCTGTGATTGAACCAGAAATCGAATCGGCCAATGGCAGCGTCCATGAGCGCGCAACTCGCGATGAACACCAGCCGCCGATGGTATTCCGGTTTCCTTCTCCAATAAATCGCCAAGGCTATGCACGCGCCGAAGACGATCATGTCCTCGAAAGGAATCGACAGGAAAGAATCAATATTCGCCTGATGGAGCACGCGCATATCGAAGCGGGTCATGACGATGGAAGTACTGAAGCCCAACACCACCATGACCGTGGCAAGCCCGGCTCCAAACCATCCGAGAAAGCGGTGCACGCTAACTTTGCGCACTCGTACCAACGCTGACTGAAGAATAAAGAAGACCAACCATGTCGCGAATGCGGTGCCGTGCACCCACAAAAGCAGCGGCCGTCGCGGCTTGGCATGGAAGAGGTTGGCATCAATGGTATGGCTGAAGCCCCACACCACAAGCCCGGGCAGGGCGAGTGACATGCAAAAGTAGAAATAGCGGCTCAAGAATGTCTTAAGCCGATTCGTTGTGCTTACTTCTTTCTCTATGCGGGCAGCGAAGGCTGCGTTTCCAATGGCCACAGAAGTTCCCTCCCAGAATGTCACAAACACGCCGTCGGGCTGCAGGAGCCTTTAAGCCCCACTGCGCACATCTGCGATCCAAAACTCTGCTGGAAAACCCCAGGAAAATGCTCCGAATAAGGTAGCGGCTAAGCTTCAGCGACGCAATCAAGAAATGAACGGGCGGGCAAGCGGCCCCAGCCTTACCTATTCTTTTGCGAAGACTTGGGCCGCTAGAAAACTGGCCGGGAGCGATCCGCACCGCACATTTTTACATCACCGGCGCGGGGGTTCCGTCGGACCATCGGCCCACTGGCACAACGAACACGTTGATCGGTGCCGTGCCCTTGAATTGCGGATTGTTCATTACCGGAGAATCGGGATGATCCGCTCCCCACGTCGCCGGGTCGATGGCCGGCGTATAGAACATCAGGTGGGCCAAATTATGGTCGCCACGGTCGGTGAGATACGATCCCTTCGACATCATGTAACTCATGGCGCCCGGTTCCAGCGCGGGCAATTCTTTACTTTCGAATGCTGCCTTGGCGCCTTCCATGATCTGATCTTTGGATTGGCCAGCCAGCGCCATCCCGGTTCGCTTGTAGGTTGCCGGAAGGACCGAGCGGGCTGCGGGCGGATTGAAACAGATCGGACCGCGAAGCTTCGGATTCCAGAATTCCTTGGAATCGGACGGAGACATCCAGGCTCGCTCCACTACACACACAAAGCCGTTCTTGCCTTCGACCGCGGTTTCATATCCGCGCCGGGTAAGAACCAGGACGGTGGCGTCGCGAGAAACTGACTCCGGGGCGGCGCTGCGCGCCAGCGTGATTTCAGCATCGCGGTCAGGCATAAGGTACTGATCGAGTGGGGCCATGGTCGGGTAAGGAGCGTGATCGTCGGCCCACATCTGTCCTGCCGCGCTGAGCACGACTACCAGCATCAACAAACTCGATACCAATGTTATGTGCTTCTTCATAGTTCCTCCGTGAACAAGCTCTGGCGCGATCGCGGAACCGATTTGCACGCGAGAGCCCGTGATCGCTTCTATGGGTTAATCGAATGGGCGGCGCGGAAATCGACAGGGGGAACGCGAAACTTAGAATGGAGCACCCAGCGACTCCGGGCCGCTACAAAGACAAACCAAATCCAGCCTTGACTTCGACCGCTTTTACAGCTAGATTCCTGAGCAAGTTTTTTGGGTCGATTTACTCTTCCCATCTGTGGCGGCGAAGTGCTGCACTCCCTCATCCCTACCCGCCTTAATCGAAACACCTACGAGAGGATAGGATCATGAAGCAATTAAGAATGCTCGGAATCGCACTCGTCGCATGCTTGGTTTTGCCGGGCATTGCCCGCGCCCAACAGTGGCAAACCCTGAAGCATCCACCCACATTTTTTACTGATACTGCCATGCTGCTCACCGACGGCACGGTCATCGTACACGAGCCCTGCACATCGAACTGGCATCGCCTCACGCCCGATCAGTCGGGAAGCTACGTGAATGGTACCTGGTCTAAGGTAGCTTCGATGCCGTCAGACTATGCACCTTTGTATTTCGCCTCGCAGGTGCTGGCCGACGGGCGGGTTCTGGTTGAAGGCGGCGAATATAACGACACGAATTGCGACGCCGCAGAGACCGTGATTGGCGCCATTTACGACCCGGTCAAAGATAAGTGGACCAACGTCAATCCTCCCAGTGGCTGGGGAGATATTGGCGATTCTCCCGCAGTTGTTCTGCCCTCGAAGACCTTAATCCTGGGCCAGAATGAAAGTTCGTCGACGGCTTTCTTCAATGCCAAAACTCTAGGCTGGACCTTGAAGGGCTCCGGTAAATCGGATGCTTTCTCCGAGGAAGGCATGGAGTTGTTGCCCAATGGCAAGGTGCTTTTGGTTGACACGCAGAATACCGATAACTCCGAAATCTTCGACCCTGCGACCGATAAATGGTCGAGCGCGGGCAGCACGATGGTGGACCTAGCCGAAAACTCTCAAGGTGAAACCGGACCGGCTTTGTTGCGGCCTGACGGCACCGTCTTTGCGATGGGCGCAAACGGGTTTGGCGCTGGGCACACCGCCATCTATAACACGAAGACGGCCAAATGGGCTGCGGGACCTGATTTTCCCGGTGGGAACGACATGGCCGATGGCCCAGCGGCTGTGCTTCCAAACGGAAACATTCTGTGCGAGACCAGCCCAGGAGTCTTCAATCCGCCTGTGACTTTCTACGAGTTCGACGGTACAAAGTTCAGTAAGGTTCCCAACCCGAAGTATACGGGCAACAAAAAACAGAAAGTGAATACTTCGTACGTAGGCCGGTTGCTGGTGCTGCCTACGGGTCAAATCTTCTACACCCTGGCGGATGGCTACACCAAGGATGCCGAGATCTACACCGCCAAAGGAGCCTATAGCAAAGCATGGGCGCCAACGATCACCACTGCCCCCAGCAGCGTCACTCGCGGCAGTACTTACAAGATCTCAGGCACTCAGTTCAACGGACTGTCCCACGGCGCGGCTTACGGCGACGACGCGCAGATGAACAGTAACTATCCTCTGGTGCGCATCACAAACAACACAACCAATCACGTGTTCTATGCTCGTACCCACGATCACAGCACCATGGGTGTAGCGACGGGCAAGAAGATCGTGTCTACGAATTTCGATGTGCCCTCCGGCATGGAGACGGGTGCCAGCAGTCTAGTGGTCGTCGCCAACGGAATTCCTTCCAAGGCGGTTGCAGTTACGGTGAATTAGAGGGATCGATCAGTTTCGGATGGATGTCCCACTCAGGCGGTTTTTGCTTGAGTGGGACAATTCTATCGCAGGACAGTTTTCCCGCCGCTGGTTCGTGTTTTTCCTGCCGTATTCACCAGACAGTTCTCACGTCATAGGGATCAACTCGCTTTCACCGCAGCGACCACAGCTCTTTCGTCACCTTTGTTGCTACCATCGCCGACTACGTGCACCGGGTAGAATGCCGACATGAAATCGATGCCTCTTCGTACGCAGCTCCGCCTGGTGGCGGCCGCCTACGCTGTGGTGCTTGCGACTGCGGCGCTCCTCGTCTTTGCGCGCCACTTGCTGTACGTCAATCATCCCCAGGACGTCGCGGCGGCGGGAGGGATGTATGCGGCCGGCGACTTGATGCTGGAGATCTTCATTGCTTGCATGTTTCTTGTCCCAACTTTTATTTTGGCGCTCGTGGTCCGCAAGTCCGAACAGCTCTACAACGTGTATTCAAGGAGCCTGCTCGGCTTGAGTTTGACTGCACCGATTTGCCTGGGAGTGCTCAGTATCCCGGCCGTGGGTCAAGGGACGATGCTCCTAGGCTGGATTTGTATGGATCGGCTGCTCGTCTCACCGATCGTGATTGTCGGGCTGGTAGTCAGCCGCTTGCTGGCCCGGTTTGACCAGGCGAAACGCTTGACTCTATATGCGCTACTGGTCGAGGTCCTGACCTTGGCTCTCACTGCAGGGCTCTTTCTATTCGCGGCCGGATCTCACCGAGGCTAAGTGCCGCATTGTGCGGATTTGAGGCGATAGTCCAACCTTCTTAAACGAATTGAAACTGGCCTACCGCCGCAATTCTTAGAGAGTCCGAGACGCAAGGTTCGATCTTTTGAGATTTCGATCTTGTGTTTCGCACTTGCGTTCGGACTTCCGCGCCGCGCGACGTGCGCGAGAACCCTAGGCTGATTTCTTCGCAATCAGTCGTCGGACGACATGGCCTTTCCACATCCACAATCCCGAAATGATCATGACCGGAACGAAGAAAAATCGAGTTCGCGGGGCATAACCGGGAAGTTTTTCAAATGGACTGTAAATGTAACCGAGTATCGGAATGCTAAAGACCAGGTGAATCCAGCGAACAATCGAGCGTTTGGTGGCATCTTTCATGATTGCCTCCACGAGCGTGGCCAGTGCATGATTTTGCCATCCACAAACTTAGACCCCTAGCCAGCCACGGAAGCCCCTGGCGGCATAGTAAGATTCCGCGCCGTTGTGATACACGAAAACCATATTGAAGCGGCGATCGCAAAAGAGGGCGCCGCCTAATTTTCGGATCTCAGAAGGTGTTTTGATCCAGCTCGAAGTTTTGGTATCGAAATCTCCAAGCTTCTGCAACTCTCGATATTGTTCTTCGCGTTAAAAGCTCGATGCCCATGGCCGCTGCCATTCGACAGCGCTATTTTTTGGTTTATGTTCTTTCCTCGACTCCAGCGCCTCACGGTCGTAACAGAGACTTCTGCGGCCTTGAGGGCTTTCCGGCGAGCAATCATAGAAGATATATTCGCCCGTCTTTTTATCGTGACCAACAACGTCCGGTTCACCGCCAGTTCTTTCCATTTCACTGAGCGACCACAGTTTTTCAGCATCGGCTTCCAGCTTTGCTTGCACTTGAGCCCATGCGAGACCCTTATGGCGGTTCATGTTTTTCTCAAAACGGGCTTTCAGTGCACTGAGCAGTTCTTCGTGTTGCTTTGGAGGCAATTCTTTTTTGCTCTTCGAACCTTTGGCTATCGGCATTGCTTTTT
This sequence comes from uncultured Acidobacteriaceae bacterium, assembly GCA_963708575.1. Taxonomy (GTDB): domain Bacteria; phylum Acidobacteriota; class Terriglobia; order Terriglobales; family Acidobacteriaceae; genus DASVWZ01. The sequence continues at coordinate 832,288 of CAVPTB010000007.1, read as the reverse complement.
GATCTCCTTCAGCTATTTTTGTGCCGCCTGAGGCGACCAGTTGGGTGGCTCAACATCGAACTGCTTGGCGTACTCGGCGATCAATCGCTGCCAGCCAGCGAACTTCATGGCGTCGGCGCCGACGATGCGGCCGATCGGAGTTCCTGCGAGAAGACGATCCAGAACATCGAAGCAGATGTGCCAGCCCGCGGCGCCCCACGCGATGAAGCGGCGATCGATGTTGTGCCACAGTGTCAGGCGCGTGCCGCCGCCAGAGGCTTCGAGTTCCCACCGCATATCGCCGTACTCAAGCACCTCGGAGCGTCGGCTCGCGTCACCTTTGTTTCGATCGGCTTGCCGGTGCTCCCACCCAGGTGAGATTCACCGTTCCCACCGTACCCAGGCTCCCATCGGCGTCAAAGGGCGCCCACTCGCGCAGATGCGCCGGGTCGGTGAGCGCCTGCCAGACTTTTTCCGGCGAGTGGCGCAGTTCTCGGACGAGAATGAGCGTCCACTTCTCTCCTTCTTTTCGTACCTGCGCCCCGCTGGCGGGACCCGGCGTGTACTGCTCGCGAGCGGCCATCTTCTTCTTCCTTAGCGTGAATAGTGTGCCAAGCTGGGTGAGCTGAATGAGGTTGCCGCAGGTGTCCTTCAGCATCGCAATGGTCGAGGCGGTCACGTCGGTGGGCGGCATCGTGAACTCGGCGCCGCGGGCCTTGATCCGCTCGTAGTCGCCCTTGACGTCGTCGGTGAAGAACATGGCCGCGGGCTGGCCCTGTTGAAAGATCGCCTGCTGATACGCTTTGGCCGCGGGGTTGTTGTTCAGCGCCAGCTGCAGCTCAGTGCCGTCCGGCTCCTCGGGCGAGGCCACGGTCAGCCAGCGATATGGGCCCTGACTGAAATCGGCCTTCTTGGCAAAGCCCAGTACCTCCGTATAGAAGCGCAGGGCCTTGTCCTGGTCGTCCACGTATACGCTGGTCAATTTGATTTTCATTTCGTTTCTCCTTTGTCACGTTCGCGGTTTGGGCCGCGTCGTCTTCTCCTTGTCTTTCTTTTGGTTGGTGTTGACGGATCCATGCGGTCGAGGTGGCGTTCGAGAGCATCCACGTGAGCGGACCAGAACCGGCGGAACGGAGCCAGCCAGGCATCCACCTCCTGAAGTGGTTCGGGTTTCAGCCGGTAGAGACGGCGCTGTGCGTCCACCGTGGATTCCACGAAACCGGCCTCGCGCAGCACTCGCAGGTGCTTTGACACGGTCGGCTGCGGCATACGAAGTTGACGCTCGATCTCTCCCACCGACTGTTGGGACGAGACCAGGAGGCTCAATATCGCGCGGCGGTTCGGCTCCGCAATGATTTCGAACACAGATTCCACTCTCTTTATATACCTTACATAGCATATACGTGTCAAGGTATATAAAGGGAGCGGTTCCCCTTTCTTGACAGGTATGGACAAGCGCCGTTCGAGTTGCGAGAAGGATTTCGACCTTACGCCTCTCTTAGAAGCTCGGTACGGTACTTGGGGGCGAGCGCTTTCACTTTCTCGATGAATGCCGCTTGTTCCTTTTCAGAGAGTTTGGGCGGAGGTGTGGTGCGAGTGGAGACCGGAACTCCAACCTCCAAAAAGAATTTCTCCTGCCCGGCAGGAGAGCAGATACAGAGCATGCGTACGGCCTCACCAGAAGCGTTGTGAAACTGATGAGGAGCGTTGGCAGGGATGTTCAGGGTTTCGCCGGCGCGGACGGTCGACTTCTTGCCGCGGAAGGTGGCTTCCATCTGGCCTTCGAGAAGGATGAAGGTCTCCTCGAAGTCATGCCGGTGCGGGGGCGGACCGCCGCCAGGCGGGATGTGCATGTCGATGACGCAGAAGCGTCCGGCAGTCTGCTCGCCGGTCACGGTGATGGTGTAGGTATCTCCAACCAGTCCAATGTGGGGGAGGTTGTCGGGTTGAGCGACGGTCAGGCTGCGTTTTGGATCGTCCGCAGCGATGGGTGACACAGCAGATGACATTTCGTTCTCCTGAAGGTCCTGTTTTTGGGTGTTTGATGCCGATTACGATTTCCACAGTGCGGCCGTTTCTGCGGCGAAGTTCTCGTAGCTGCGTGGCGCATGCCCGAGGAGTTTCGTCAACTTCTCGATATCTCCCGGCTCCGCGACGAAACCCACGTTCGAGATACCCTTGAAACATCATGCGGATGTCGAATGCAGACCACGACGGGGCCCGCTTTCTCATCTGCTCCTCGAACGCATCCATGTCGTGACCCGCGTAACGAATGTCTTTGCCGAGCAATTTGCTCCAGATCGATGCCGCTTTCGGACCACTTATAGCTTCCGGACCGTTAAGGTTATAAGTCTTGCCGTGGTGTTCTTCCGAAGTCAGAACGATTGCCGTTGCCTCCGCAATGTCTCGGATGTCGACTACGGAGATGCCTACGTTGCCGAGAGGCATCGGGTAGACTCCAGCCATCAGGGCGTCTTTCAACGTCGCATCGTTCTGTATGAAGTAGTTTGGGCGAATAATCGTGAAAGGGACTTCGAACTCCCGTAAGGCATTTTCAATCGCGAGCTTTGAGGCGAAGTGTGGAACATCCTTGAACTGTTCCACGCGGAAAACCGAGTGATAGACGATATGTTTCAGCTTCAGCTTTTTGGCCAGCTCGTAGGCAATAAGGGCTTGCGTCAGTTCATCGGGCGAGACGGCGTTCAACAGGTAGAGTTTGTCAACGCCGTGCATCGCCTTCTCTACCGAGACCGGGTCAAGCAAATCGCCGGTCGCGACCTCAACGCCCGGCGGTGTCGGAATGCCGTCCTTTCTTACAAACAGGCGAATGTCTGCCCTGCGCTTCTGCAGTTCCTTCACGACTTCTGCACCAACTTTGCCCGTGCCGCCAATTACCAGAATCTTCATTGCCCCTCCATAGTCTTTGCGCCGCACAACCGGATTCTTCTCCCGCCCAGCGCAGGTTCATGAATAGATGTTTCCTGGACAGCCCTGATAGATCGATATGCGCAAGGTAGAATTGCGCCAGCGCAATACTTGCTAGACTTAACGAATAGACACTGCGCGGTGGCTCTGCATGAATGAATTGGATCTCAACGATGTACGTACCTTCGTCTCGGTCGCGCAGGCGGGCACGTTTACCGCTGCCGCAAAGGAGTTGCACTGTCCTGCTTCTACCCTGAGCCGGGCGTTGACTCGACTGGAAAAGCACCTCGGAGTTCTGCTAGTGCAGCGAGGTCCCAGAGGCCTCGTCCTGACCGACGCCGGGAAGGAGTACCTGCAATCGTGCAGACGTGCGCTGCAGAGTCTTCAGCACGGACGTGACGTTCTGGAAGACCGCCGCTCCAGCCCAAGCGGGCTGCTGAAGGTAGCTTGTCCGGTGACCATGGCGCGCGACACTCTAGCGCCCTTGCTGAAGGAATTTCTGGAACGCTATCCCAAGTTACGCGTTGAGATCGAACCTTATGCGGCGAGTTGGGATCAGGAGCCGCGCGATGACGTGGACATCTTCTTTAAACTGCGGGCACCGAAGGACTCTCTGAGGCGCGTGCGGCCTTATCCTGGGACGGTTCGAGGCCTTTTCGCCAGCCCAAACTATCTCAAAGTTGCCGGAAATCCATCGACCCCGGAGGACCTTACGCTTCACAAATGCGTTGGCTCCGGCCCTTGGAAGTTGAGCAAGGGCAAGAAGGTGGTAACGCCCGATATCCTTTTTCGAGTGGTTACAAGCGATCCGACGGTTGCTCTGAAACTCGCCCTGAGCGGGTTTGGCATCGTCGATTCTTCCATTGTGGATGGCGAAAAATCCGGACGTTCGAAAAGCCTTGGTGCAGATTCTGCCACAGTGGGTTCCCGAGCCGATTACCCTCTGTGCGCTGTTCTCGAGCCCATCACGGCTGACGCCGAAAGTTCAAGTCCTGCTGGACTTTCTCGACGAATATCTGGGAACCGATCGCGATCCCCGCATAAAGAACGATGTTGCTGCAGGATATTTCTCCGACCGATCCCTTACGCCGACATCTGGTCCGTAACCATAGAGAACCAAGAACCTAATCCAGTTCATGGATGGTCGGCAAAGCTGAAGTGATCCCACTAGAGCGCATACCCTGAAGGGCTGTGCGTCCGTTAGGCCCCCCGAAACGGGCTGGGGGATTACTCCCCGCAAGTCGGCATGGCGACCGGAATCCGAGAGCCGGGGCGGGAGAGGATTGGGACTAATAATGTCCGATGCCAACTCAAAAGCCCTGCTCAACGAGGCATTGGCGTGTTATCGCCACTTGAAGTGTTTCCTGAGCGTTCGCTCTCTGTTGGACGCGTTCGCCCTGCGCCAGATGGCGTCAATACACAAACGGAATCAGCTTGCTGGTTCGTGCCGCATACTCATCGAATGCCGCACCGTAGTGGTCATGCAAGTGTGAGTCGAGCATCGGAATATTGGCAAATACAAATCCAGCCACCATGATCGACGGAATGACGACGGTTATCCAGCGTCCTGATACCAGGCAAAGTCCGGAGAATGAAATCAGATCGCCAAGATAATTGGGGTGCCTTGAATATCGGAACAGGCCGAGCGTATAGAGGCACCCACGATTTTGCGGTTGGCGCTTCCAAACGTTACGTGCGTACTCCGCATACGAGTTCATCCATGAGCCACCAACAAATAGAACCGCTCCGATGGCGGCAACCAGTCCAAACGGAGCAGAATTCCTACCACCTGCAATGGCGAGCAGCAGATAGATGCACCACACCCATGGCACGATCATGCACACCTCACTCCAGCTTACCGCTCTCTTCAGAAACACGAACTGGGTGAGAAGCAGGCGGAAGAAATACACAGTGAGCATTACCCCGAGACACATGCGCCGGGCTTCATCGCCGAGCGTCCACGATCCTCCCAGCCAGTCGCCTACAAATTCAATCCCTCCCAGCAATAACCACCACGACAATCCCATACACGCACCAACCGCCAGTGCGATAGCAAAGCGCTGCGCGACGGATTTTTCAGATCGTGCGTAGAGATCGCTTCTGGATTGTTTTCTGTTCATATCGGCCCCTGCCTGTATTCGCTGCATCCTAAATCGTCAATAACTTTGCCATTTCGCCTGAGGGCCTCTCGCTAGCGCGCAAATTTTCGATGCGGGTGGAGCCGTGAGGGTGGTGTGGCCGCTGTCTGGATAAACACAGGAACAAGCCTGATGCTGTGATCGCTCCCACCCTTGTGAATGATCACATTATCGCCAATGCGCTCACCGACAAAGGATCAGTACTGATATGTCGGCATAGCGCCACAATTCCAAGATCAGCTAGATGAGATGCGTCGCTCGATGCGCGTTTAGCGGTATGGATTCGGACCAAAGCCGCCTCTCATACACTGAATCCTGTACATCCGAACGTCACGCGACGCGGCAGCGTGAATAAGCGTCTCTTCCTGCCGCTCGCGGCCAAGGCTGCTCCTGTCACCTAGAAGAAGTGCTGCTACGACGCGGCATGCAGGGGGGACGTCCCTCCCTTCCCGTGGTCTTGCTCGGAAAAGAGCCGGACACCCCCAGCGAGTCACGATTGGGTTTCCGGCGTAGAACAGATACGGTACCGAAGCGTGTCAAAAAAAACCCAACGAGGAAGTGAAGGTGGTGCGGGAGACTCCTACGTCATGCGAACAGTCGCATTACGCTGGATCTTTACGCTCAGGCGGGAATGCCGAACAAACGGCTGGCACAAAGCAAACTGGTTCGGATGTTCGGATGGTGCTCAACAAGGGAGAGGCACTGGCCTAACTGGACCATGACGCAAATTACCAATTCCTTGCAAGTGGCTTGAAAGAATTGGCGGGGACGACGGGACTCGAACCCGCGGCCTCTGCCGTGACAGGGCAGCGTTCTAACCAACTGAACTACGTCCCCGGTTTTGCGACCGGAATGTCAAACTTGGTGGGCAGTGCAGGACTCGAACCTGCGACCTCCTGCTTGTAAGGCAGGCGCTCTAACCAACTGAGCTAACCGCCCCTCGCTCCTTTTGTCACATCCTGCTGGGAGCTTAGTGAAGATGAGGGGCATCTCACCAACGAACATTTTCGAGTATACGTGACGTGGGAAACTACGGTCAACGTGACCGCCCGGGCTGAAGCATTCAGCAATCAAGACTCAGGCACTCGGACTTTGAGGGATACCATTCGGATATTCGTCCGGCGCGCAATGCACGCCTCTGAGCAAATCTTTTTTTGAACATCTCCCTCTCAGAGATTGCTGCGTGCTGATTGCCGCCTGACTCCTTTCCCTCCTGCTAGACTGTCGCCTTGCGCAGACTGATCGTCAACGCCGATGATTTCGGACTTACCCAAGGCGTGAACCTCGCCATCGCCCAAGCCCATAGCGGCGGCATCGTCACTTCCGCCACGCTGATGGCCAATAGCCCACAATTTGAAAATGCCATCACCCTGGCAAAATCGCACCCGCAACTCGGAGTGGGCTGCCACACTGTCCTCATAAATGGACAACCCACACTTCCACCATCCCAGATTCTGACCTTGCTCGACTCTTCGCGGCAACGCTTTCGCGAAAGTCTCAGCGCATTTGCGGGACAAGCCATTTTGGCCGAATCGATCAGCACGAGATAACCGCGGAAGCCATCGCGCAAATCTCTAAAATCCAAGCCGCAGGAATTGCCGTTTCTCATCTGGACACCCACAAACATGTTCACGTTCTTCCTGCAGTGCTCAGGCCCTTGCTGCAAGCTGCAAAATCTCAAGGCATTCGCGCCGTTCGCAATCCCTTTGAGCCGCTTCGCATCTCCCTGCTTCGCGGCCATGCGCGATTGGTAAAGCAGTACGTAAAGATAAAGATTCTGTATACGCTGGCGGCACAATTTCGTCGAGCTGTAACCGACGCAGGCATGATCACAACCGACGGCACAATTGGCATCCTCGCCACCGGTTTTATGGACGCCGCACTCCTGCAGCACATGATTAACTCTCTGCCGGAAGGAACATGGGAACTGGTCTGCCATCCCGGCTACAACGATGCGGAGCTGGATGCCGTCGCCACTCGGCTCCGCCAGTCGAGGGCCGACGAACTGCGCCTGCTGACTTCTCCTGAGACCCGCGAGTTGCTGGTCAGAAGCGGGATTCAGCTGATCTCTTACCGGGATCTCCGGTAATTACCCGCTTATCTGAAGCACCAGACGTACACGGCCTTTGGATACCCGCTAGTAACCATATTCCACGCCGCAACCCAGCATGAGGCAAGGTATGATAAGCCAGTCAGTTGAGGACATTGCGGTCACCGGATTATGGAGAAACGCCCAGAAACCCGCGTTGAAGCTCAGATTCAAGTCCGAGTCTGGGGCATGGATTCGGACGGTCGTCCTTTTTTCCAGAACGTCAAAGCCGCCAACATCAATAGCGAAGGCGCGTTGCTGGCTGGAATCAATCACCCGTTGAAAGCCGGCGATGTCGTCGGCGTACAGTATGGCGATCATAAAGCCCGCTTCAAAGTGATTTGGGTTATGGACGGGGGCTCGCTCAGGAAAATTGACGCGGGCGTTCAGGTGATGCCGGGCCAGCGCACGCCGTGGCACGACTTGGCTTCGGATGGGGCCGAGAAGACTCCCTCCGGAAAAAACCGCCGTCGTTTTACCCGCCACAAGATCCACTTTCCCATCGAGATTGGTTTTGAGGATGCCCGCCGCTCGCACATGCAGACCAATGCTACCGATATTGGCGGCCGCGGCTGTTACGTAGAGACTCTTCTTCCCCTACCCATGGGCACGAAGGTGAATTTAACCTTCTGGATTGACTCCGAGAAGATGCGCACTTCCGGCCTCGTCCGCGCCAGCGATCCCGGCGTTGGTATGGGCATCGAATTTGTCGATCTCGAAAATCAGGTGCAGGAATCGCTGCAGAAGCACCTCGACAAGATGAACGAAGGACTGAACGCCTCCAGAGATGCCGCCAAAGGCGCCAGCGGGGCAGACTAGAGCTACCGCGTTTCTCCCCCCACCCGGTTCGTCCCTACCCAAATGCTGAATCCCGCCGTCTAAGTTACCATCGAATCATAGGCTGCTCTTGAGCAGGAGGGACTTGGCGGGATGAAGATTGGAATCACGTGCTATCCAACCTACGGCGGCAGCGGAGTAGTCGCCACCGAACTAGGCGTTGAACTGGCCTCGCGCGGTCATGAAATCCACTTCATCTCCTACGCCCAACCGATTCGTCTGACCGAACTTCATCAGAACATTCACTATCATGAGGTCGATGTCTCTCGCTACCCGCTCTTCGACTATCCTCCCTATGATCTTGCTCTCGCCACCCGCATGGCGGAAGTCTCCGAACTGTATGCGCTCGACTTGCTTCACGTGCATTACGCGATTCCGCACTCCGTAAGCGCCCTGCTGGCGCGGCAAATGCTGGCCGCCAAGCCTCAAAAACAACGTCTTCCCTTTGTGACGACGCTTCACGGCACCGATATCACGCTGGTCGGACTAGATCGCTCCTACCTGCCGATTACCCGTTTTTCGATCGAACAAAGCGACGGAGTTACGGCAATCTCGAATTACCTGCGGGAGCGGACCCTTCGCGAGTTCGATATCCGCAACCAGATTCAAGTCGTCTACAACTTCGTGAATTGCGACCTCTATTCTCGCAGCGCCGGATCGATGGAAAAACGTCGCGAATATGCCAAGGACGATGAACGAATCCTGGTGCACCTGTCGAATTTCCGTCCCGTGAAACGCGTTACCGACACCGTGGAGATCTTCGACCGCGTCCGTAAGAAGATACCTTCCAAGCTTTTGTTGATGGGAGATGGCCCAGATCGATCACGCGCCGAGTGGCTCGCCGTGCAAAAAGGCATTCACAACGACGTCTTATTCCTGGGTAAACAGGATGATGTAGCCGAGAAATTGGCAATCGCTGACATCCTGCTGCTGCCTAGCGAACTCGAGTCTTTCGGATTGGCGGCCCTTGAGGGCATGGCTTGCGAAGTCGTGCCGATCTCGACCCGTGTCGGCGGAATCCCGGAGTTGATCGAGCATGGCGTTAGCGGATATCTGGCTGACGTGGGAGATGTCGACACCATGGCCCGATACACCATCGACTTACTGAGCGACGAGAGCCGCCTGCGGTCAATGGGCAAAGCTTGTCGCAGCGTCGCTCAGTCGCGATTCTGCGCTTCGAAAATTGTTCCGGAATATGAGGACTTTTACCGCCGCGTGCTGGAACGTTCTTCGTAAAGCGAGGCCGGCAGATCGTCATTTTGCAGAACCGGCACGCGCAGGCGGATCAGCGTTCCCTTCCCCTTGTGGCTATCGATGGTCATGCGGGCCGCATCTCCATAGAGAACCTTCAGCCGCTCGGCAACATTGGCCATTCCAATGCCTGTCCCGCCCAATCCAGTTGGCTTCTCCAGCAGGTGAGCCGCTCCCATGCCGACGCCGTTGTCCTCGACCTCGATAATCAGTATCGAATCCTTCAAATGGCTGCGCAGATAAATGATGCCGCCTTCGATCTTCGACGACAATCCATGCTTGATCGAGTTCTCCACTAACGGCTGCAGAAGCATGCTGGGCACCATCACATCGAGCGACGCCGGATCAAGTTCCTTCACCACCTGCAGCTTGTCTCGTCCAAAGCGCACTACTTCGATATCCAGATAGTTATCGATGAATTCCACTTCTTCGCTCAACGGCACGAAAGAGTCTGTGCTGTTCAGCAAACGACGCAAAATCGTCGCCAGCTTGATGATCACTTCCCGCGCGGTGTCGGGATCAAGCCTCACCAGGGACGATACCGAATTCAGAGTATTGAACAAGAAATGGGGATTGATCTGGTTCTGCAGGGCTTCCATGCGAGCATGCAGCAACAGCCGTTCCTGCTCCTCCAACTTGATCTGAAGTCGCACGCTGTTCCAGATCTTCAACACCGTGCCTATGGCGATAATCGAGGTCGCATAAGTCGCCACTTCCACCCAGAGATTGGGGCTGTCCAGACTAAACGTGGAGCGCGGCAGAAATCGCGACAGTTCCGTCTGCAAAAAACGTAGTCCCACGATGGCGCCAAAAAACATTACCTGCCAATCAAATAACTTCGGGGTAGGCAGGTTGCGGCGAATCATCCGGTAAATGCTCAAATCAATGAAGGGGGAAAACGACCAGATATCCTCCCGGTCCGGCGCCATGATGCGGAGTTGCCCCGCAACCAGGCCGCACAGAATATTGAATGGCAGGGTGGCCCACTCTCCGTGCAACAGCGCCGGCAGAGCGATGAAGCCGCCGCCCAACATTCCGGTAAATCGCCCGGCGACTACCCCGAACAGAATGCTGGCCTCAAAGGAAAGGTCTCCAGCAAGAAAACTCTTCTGGATGAAGCGGATCCATACTCCAATTCCCAACGGAATGCCGATCCACAGAACCAAATAGATGCGCTGCCGGATGGTACGTTCTTCGCTAAATAGCAAAGACTTGAATTCAACCGAGCGGACAAGCGAACTGGCGACCGCGGCCGCGACGCCCAGTTTGATAAGCAGATTGACCAGGATGAGACGTTGTTCCATGGAGGCCGCTGAAAGAAATGTAGCACGAAGGAGGCATTCTCTCAGCGGCAACCACGGACCAGGACCGCGAACCGTCTATCGAGACGAGCGAGCGGTTCAGCCTTTTTTCTCTAACCACTCATCGCGGACAAGATGCTGTTGCGTGTAACTCTCCACCTGATCCTCGTACACCAGCTCCGCATGTTCTTCGCAACTGGGATCTCCATCGACCACCCGGGTCGCGGGCTTCCCACAAACGATGCATACTGACGTCGCCTGGACTTTGGTCTCAACTGGCGACTGTTCTTCAACTTTCTCCTTCGTTTTCATGACATCCTCAACATAAGAAACGCTCCCGGTCGATTCGTTTCCGGTCGTTTCAGCAAGAAGCCAGCCAGGCTACGCAACCGCGTGAACTGCGGGTTCAATCGTCGTCGTCAACTTTATGGGCACGTTCAGGGCATGCGATATCGGGCAGCGTGTTTTCGCCGCCTTACTCGCGCGATGGAATTTTTCCATGTCCATCTCCGGCAAAACCGCGGTTACATGCAGCTCGATACCGCTAATCTGCCAGCGCCCCTTATGCTCCTCAAGCGTCAATTCCGCTTCGGTTTTCACGGATTCGTTGCGGATTCCGACCTTCGCCATTTCTTGCGCCAGCATCAGCGACATGCACGAAGCCACCGCCGCTGCCAGCATTTCCGACGGGCTGGTACAGGGTTCATTGCCGGTACTCGAACCAAATGAATACAAAGCCTTTGCCATAATGCCACTGGTGGTCGAGACTGCACCCTCCCCGGCCGCGGGGCTTCCCTTCCACTCAGCGATCGCGCTGCGGATCATACCGCCTCCTTCGAGACTTCTCCTTTACTTATAAGAGCTGCTGAGCCGGGACGCAGTGACTGGTGCACATGAAGCGGGTGATATGCATCGGCGTCGCAGGTGGTTGAAACCGCGGATAGTTGAACCCTTAGAGAGTATTCAGTCGCAAAGTGGCGCAAAAATGAAACCCAGGGTGCAACCCGCGGGAATCGACGAAAAGTAAACCGAGCCCCGAAGAGGGCGAAAGAACTCTCGACTACGCCCGGACCTTCTCCGCGATTTTCACCAGCGCGGAACCAACTTTGCCCACTTCTGCCGGGCCGCCCTGGGCCATGTCTTTATTTCCCCCGCCCCGTCCTCCGACCTCCGCGAGAACCTCTTTCATGAGAGATCCCATATCGAAGGGCTGCCCCGCGGACTGCGCAAACACCAGCGCCGGAGGCTCCTGCAAACTGGCCAACAAAGCCACGACGTCAGATTTTTGCCGGGTTAACCGTTGGGCAAGGAGCTTAATGAAAGCCAGATCGCGATCCGGAAAACTCTGCACCACGACATGCCGCGAATTCGCCGGCGGTATATCAGCCAGCAGCCGAGTAGCCTGCAAATCTGCGATCTCCTCCATGAGGTGTTCAATCGCCTTGCGCGATGCCCGGGCATCTTCTTGGAATTTTCGAATTTGTTGCGGAACTTCCGAAATGTGGCTGGAACAAAGGCTCGCTGCTTCGGATAGCACCTGATAATCGCGACGAGCCGCCGCCACTGCCCGCTTTCCGCAAACAAATTCCACCCGCCAGCCCTGCCGGACTTTCTCCACCTTCCGTAGCAGGATCGACCCGATCTGCCCGGTCGCGGCCACATGAGTTCCACCGCAAGCCGATAGATCGAAATTCTCGATCTCGATCAAACGCAACTTCTCACGTTCCGCCGGAGGAGCCTTCCGCAAACCTAGCGTCAATGCTTCTTCGCGCGTGACAAACCGTATCCCGACTTTGCGATCCTGGCTGATCACATCGTTTGCCAGGTTCTCCGCAGCCTGAACCTGGACAGAAGTGAGACTCTTTGCGTCGAGGTCAATCGAACACGATTCCTCACCCATGTGGAACGAAACCGTGGGCAGATCGAAAAGCTCAATAAACGCCGCCGACAGCACATGCTGCCCGGAATGTTGCTGCATGTGATCGCGACGCCGCTCCACATCAACGACACCGTGCACCTGCGCGCCCTTGGCAAACGAGACGCCATGCCCGACGTGATGCAGGATTGTTCCGTCTTCCAACTCACCGACTTCTTCAACCCGAATCTTTTCCCGAGGATTGCTTGTTGGCGCGAGGAATCCTGTGTCGAACACCTGCCCGCCGCTCGTCGGATAGAAAGCCGTGCGATCAAGAATCAGCGCAGACCGCGTAGTCGAAGCATCTCCGGGACGTACTTCCACGACTTCGGCATCAAACTCGTAGATAAAAGAATCGTTGTAGTACAAACGTTCAGTCATATCGCGATTGTTATTGGGAGGGCGCGAACTCAGTCGTGCCACCTTGAGCTTTCTACATCCGGCTTCAGCCGCTCCGGGACCGATGTCCCCAGCAATCAATACGGACCAATGATCCCGCCAATCTGACGGGACGCTGGTTTCTTCGACGCTTTCTTGCTTCCTTCGATCACATCCAGGTACTTCAATCCCGATCCGGTATTAAACAACACTACCGAATCCTCTGGCTTGAAATATCCGCGAGCCAGCAACTTCTGATAGGCCACCAACGAGGCCGCCCCTTCCGGCGCGGCAAACACGCCCTCCGTCCGAGCCCAATGGCGAAACCCATCCATGATTTCGTCGTCGGTCGCCGACAGGGCCACCCCGTCGCTTTTTTTCAGGATGTCGAGAATCAAATAATCCCCATAAGCTTTGGGCACACGAAGGCCCGACGCCACCGTGTGAGCATTGGCCCACATCTCCGATGTTGCGCTGTGCGCGTCCCAAGCCTTCACGATCGGAGCGCAGCCACTCGCCTGCACGCAAACCATCTTCGGACGCTCTGCTCCGATCCATCCCAACTCTTCCATCTCATCGAACGCCTTCCACATTCCCAGCAGCCCCACGCCCCCGCCGGTCGGATAAATAATGCCTTGCGGCAGCCGCCAGCCAAGTTGTTCGGCGACTTCGTATCCCATGGTCTTCTTGCCTTCCACGCGATACGGCTCTTTCAACGTGGATACGTCAAACCATCCTTCCTTTTCTTTGCGCTCACCAACCATGCGTGCACAATCGCTGATCAAGCCATCCACCAGCGTGACGTGTGCCCCGAAGCTTTCGCACTCGATGCGATTGGCCATGGGCACGTCCTTCGGCATGAAGATGTGAGCTTCGATCCCCGCGGCGGCCGAATAAGCGGCCAAAGCGCTTGCTGCATTCCCCGCCGAAGGCGCTGCCAGTTTTGTCAGGCCGTACGCCTTGGCCATGGTCACCGCGGCCGACATCCCCCGCGCTTTGAACGAGCCGGTGGGATTCAGTCCCTCGTCCTTTATATATACCTGGGGAAACTCGCGGCTGGGCAGCATGGGGGTGAACCCTTCGCCCAGCGTGACCGGCGGGGCATCGGGAAGCACTTCGGCATAGCGCCACATATTCGCCGAACGTCCGGCCAAAGATTCGCGCCGGAAAGAGTTCTTCAGGCTAGCCAGATCATAGCGAGCGTAAAGAATCCCGCCATCTTTAGGACAAACAGTTTGAGGAGTATCGGCGCTAAGATGCTCGCCGCACTTGGTGCATTCGAGGAAGGCGATTCGGCTCACGAATGCGAGTTTAGCATTTCAGATTGCAGGAGTAGTATTCAGGCCGACGGTATCGCCTCCAACAGGTAGGGCGACATCGCCAACCCTGATCCTATTCACCCTGAGCAGCCTTCCCCACGGGCCACCTCGCATCCAACTCCAAATTCAACTCCAGCACATTTACCCTCGCCTCACCCAGAAATCCCAGCTGCCGTTGAACCGTGTGGGAAGCCACCAATTTTCTTAAGTCGTCTTCGGAAACTCCGCGCTCCTTCGCCACTCGCGCCACCTGAAACTCCGCCGCCGCCGGCGTGATATCCGGATCCAAACCCGAAGCCGAAGTCGTCACCAGGTCCACGGGCACGGCACGTACCGACCCATCCCCCTGATTGCTCGCCACGGCCGCACTTACCCGGTCAATCAGCTGTTTATTCGTGGGAGCCAGATTCGATCCACCGGAATTCGCAGCGTCGTACCCGTTCCCCGCCGCCGACGGCCGCGAATGAAAATATCCCGGCCCAACGAACGGCTGGCCTATAATTCTCGAACCCACAACGTTTCCGCCGTGCACAATCAGTTGGCCGTTCGCTTTATCTCTGAAGAGCACCTGCGCCAGTCCAGTCACGGCCAGCGGGTAAACCAATCCCAGCAAGACCGTCGTAACAATCGTCATCAACACCGAAGTGATCAAATTCTTTTTCATCAATTCCTCACGCCATGCCCACGCGGGTAATGATCATGTCAATGAGCTTGATCCCCGCAAACGGCACAATGATTCCGCCTACTCCGTAGATCCACAGATTGCGCCGCAGTAACGCCGCCGCGCCCATCGGCTTGTATTTCACCCCGCGCAGTGCCAACGGAATCAGGGCAACAATAATCAGCGCATTAAAGATCACCGCCGAAAGCACTGCCGATTGTGGCGTCCGCAGGCCCATAATGTTGAGCGCATTCAGTACCGGGAAGGTCCCGGCAAACATCGCGGGAATGATCGCGAAATATTTCGCCACATCGTTTGAGATGGAAAACGTCGTCAGCGCTCCCCGCGTCATCAAAAGTTGTTTCCCGATTTCCACGATCTCAATCAGCTTCGTCGGATTCGAGTCGAGATCCACCATGTTCCCGGCTTCCTTCGCCGCCTGCGTTCCGGTGTTCATGGCCACGCCAACGTCCGCCTGCGCCAGCGCCGGGGCATCGTTCGTGCCATCTCCAGTCATCGCCACCAACTTGCCGTCTTTCTGCTCGCTGCGGATCAAGTCCATCTTGTCTTTCGGTGTCGCCTCGGCAAGAAAATCGTCCACTCCTGCTTCTCTCGCAATCGCCGCGGCAGTCAGCGGATTGTCGCCAGTGATCATCACCGTCTTGATGCCCATCGACCGCAGTTGATCAAAGCGTTCGCGCATTCCGCCTTTGACGATGTCCTTGAGGTGAATCACACCCAACGCCCGCCGGTTTTCCGCCACCACCAAAGGAGTTCCACCCGATCGCGCGATGCTCTCCACGCTAGCCTGAATCTCTTTTGGCAGCGCGGTCCCATGCAGGGTCAGATATTTTGTAATCGCATCCACTGCGCCCTTGCGGATTTCCCTGCCATCCAGATTCACGCCCGACATGCGGGTCTGCGCCGTGAAAGGAACAAACTGCGCCTCTTGAGAAGCCAGTTCTCTTCCCCGTAGCCCATATCGTTCCTTGGCAAAAATGACGATCGATCTTCCTTCGGGAGTTTCATCAGCCAGCGACGAAAGCTGCGCCGCATCCGCCATCTGCGCTTCAGTGATCCCCGGGGCCGGAACAAACTCCGACGCTTGCCGATTCCCCAAAGTGATGGTTCCCGTCTTATCCAGCAAAAGCGTATTTACGTCGCCCGCCGCTTCCACGGCGCGGCCGGACATGGCCAGCACATTGTGCTGCACCAACCGGTCCATCCCGGCAATCCCGATCGCCGAGAGCAGCCCGCCAATCGTCGTAGGAATCAGGCACACCAGCAGCGACACCAGGACGAATACGGTCTGGGGAGATCCTGAATAAATCGCAAACGGCTGCAAGGTCACCACAGCCAGCAAGAAGATGATGGTCAGTCCAGCTAAAAGGATATTGAGGGCAATCTCATTGGGAGTCTTCTGCCGCTCCGCGCCTTCGACCAAAGCAATCATCCGGTCCAGAAATGTCTCCCCCGGATTCGATGTGATCTTTACCTTCAGCCAATCCGACAGTACACGGGTTCCTCCGGTTACCGCCGAGCGATCCCCGCCCGCTTCACGAATGACGGGCGCCGACTCTCCCGTAATTGCCGACTCGTCCACCGAGGCTACGCCTTCGACGATTTCGCCGTCCCCCGGGATAAACTCGCTCGCCGCCACCAGCACGATGTCATCGCGGCGCAGCTTCGAACTGGCCACCTGCTCCGTCTTTCCATTGGCGAGAAGACGGTTCGCAACCGTCTCGGCCCGCGCCTTCCGCAGAGTGTCCGCCTGCGCTTTGCCGCGGCCTTCGGCCATGGCCTCGGCAAAGTTCGCGAACAGCACCGTGAACCAGAGCCAAAGCGTGATCTGCAGATTGAAGCCGAAGGCGCCCTGGTGATGAATTCCATCGCGTATCAACAGTACGCTGGTGGCGACGCTGCCCACCTCCACCACAAACATGACGGGATTCTTCATCATGTTGCTTGGATTCAGCTTCAGAAGCGCATCCAGCAATGCTCGATGGACGATCTTAAGGTCCCAAATCGATTTCGTTTTTGTGCTCTTGTCTGCCATGTCAGCTCAGAAAGTTTTCCCTACCATCATCTGCAGGTGTTCAAGAATCGGCCCCAGGCTCAACGCCGGGAAGAAAGTCAGTGCGCCCACGATCAGAATCACTCCGACCAACAACACCGAGAACAGCGGAGTTGTTACCGGAAAAGTTCCTAGCGAAGCCGGCACATACTTCTTTTTCGCTAGATTCCCCGCGATCGCCAGCATCGGGATGATCATCAGGAACCGCCCGATCAGCATGGTGAACGCGCCCGAGATGTTGTACCAGGCAGTGTTTCCATTCAGCCCACCAAAAGCCGACCCGTTGTTCCCTGCCTGCGAGGTGAACGCATATAAAACCTGCGTCAAGCCATGAGGTCCCGAATTGCTGATGCTCGATGTTCCGAAACCCCGCACCGATGAGATTGCTGTCAAAGTCAGAATCACCAGAGGGAAGATCAGCACCACCAGCATGGCCATCTTCACGTCGTAAGCTTCGATTTTCTTGCCCAGATATTCAGGAGTGCGGCCGACCATCAGTCCGGCGATAAACACGGCCAGCACGACGTAGATCAACATGCCGTACATGCCTGCTCCCACCCCGCCGAACACCACTTCGCTGAGCATGATGTTCACCAAAGGAACCATTCCGCCCAACGGGGTGAACGAATCGTGCCAGCCGTTAATCGCTCCGCAGCTGGCATCCGTGGTCACTGTGGCAAAAAGAGCCGAATTGGCAATGCCAAATCGCACCTCCTTGCCTTCCATGTTCCCCCCGGGTTGCGAAGCCGAGACCTGCTGATCCACTCCCTTGAGCAGCGGATTGCCTCTTGCCTCCGCCCAGTAGGCCGTGGTTACTCCCGCCAGAAACAGGAACGCCATGGCTGCCCAAACCGCCCAACCATGGCGCTGCGAACCAGTCATACGGCCCAGCGTGTAGGTCAACCCCGCGGAGATCGCGAAGATGGCGAACATCTCGATGAGATTGGTCAGCGGCGTTGGATTCTCAAACGGGTGCGCGCTGTTCGCGTTGAAAAACCCGCCGCCATTCGTTCCCCACTCTTTAATGATTTCCTGCGATGCAACCGGACCCTGCGCAATCGTCTGTTCGGTCACTTGCGTAGTTGAAGTCTTGCCGTCCGTGCCGGTCACTTGTACCGCCTGCGGCTCTACCAACTTGGCGGCATCGTAAGGCTTCAGATTCTGCACCACCCCTTGTGACACCAGCAGCAATGCGCCTACGATGCACCACGGCAACAATACCCACAGAGTGGCGCGGGTCATATCGACCCAGAAATTGCCAATCGTCTCTTTTTCTCGCCGAGCGATCCCGCGAATAAATGCGATCGCCAGCGCAATGCCCACCGCCGCAGAAACAAAATTGTGATAAGCCAGACCAGCCATCTGCGTGAAATAGCTCATGGTGGTCTCGCCCGCGTAATTCTGCCAATTGGTATTGGTGGTAAAGGAGGCGGCGGTATTAAACGCGAGTTCCGGCCCGACTCCGGCAAGTTTCTGAGGATTCCATGGCAACAGGCTCCAGTGCTGAACCCGCTGCATCAGGTAAAGCACCAGCATCGACACGCAACTGAAAAGCAACATGGATACGGCATATTCCATCCATGGCATTTCATGATCTTCATCCACACCGGTGAGGCGATAGAGCAGCTTCTCCACCGGCCGTACCACCGGATCGAGAAATGTTCGTTCGCGGTTGAACACCCGCGCCATAAACACTCCCAGAGGCTTGGTAACCGCCAGGATGAGCGCCAGAAAAAAGATGATTTGAAACCAGCCATTGACCGTCATCAGAACTTCTCCGGCCGCAGCAGTGCATACACCAGATAGGCCATCAGCAACGTGCACACCGCCAACATAATGATTGACTCAACACTCATGACGCTCGCCTCACCGAGTCCGATCGCAAAAGCGCACGTACGCAATCGATAGCGCAAAGAAAGCAATTGTTACCACGATGAACATGACATCCCGCATACTTATCTCCGCCCCTTAAAACTTCACCAGGATTGCCAAATCCAAACGGTTTTCGTCCTTCACTAAATCTGGAGCCCAGCCCGGGACAACCGACCCGAGCGTTCCCGTATTCCCTCCGGGCGGCGTGATTCCCCCCGACCCCGAGAAGTACGGAACATTCGCCGCGCGGTGGTCATACTCCCAGCGAAACGTAATGTACTGGCTTGGCATATAGTCAAACGTTGCCGACGCGTCCCATGCCTTGTATGGGTCGCCCGGATTTTCCGTAAAGTACGGCGTGCCCGACGCGGCCGTCGCACCATTGATGGGAGGCAGCAATACCAGGTAGCGTCCCGGATTGTTGATCTTTCCTCCGCCCAGGGTGAAGCCGAACATATCCCGGTGGAACCACCAACGGTTGTAAACCATGAAGCCGAGAAAGCTCTGCTTGGGACCGCTGCGCCCGTCCCCGAAGCAACTCACTCCGCCGCCACTCTCGCAACCGGCATCTCCGGTCAACGAAAATGCCATCTTGTCCAGAGTTTTTCCCGGACGGTCGTAGTACTTCACCTCGATACTGTTGTCGGTGTGATAGCGGGATCGATTAGGAATCCCCAGTGCATCCGTGCCTAGTCCATAGTTATTCGAGACGATCGAGATGTTCGCATTTGGCCGCCAAAGAATCTGTCCACCCAACCCTGGCCGATGATTGAACTTGCCGTACGATTGCCATCCGTTAATGAACCACGGCTCAATCTTCAGCTTCGCGGTCGGAAAGATTTGTACTCTTAGGCCATTAAAGAACCACGGTGTGTTCGACGAAACGTAAGACGGCTGATAGGCCCAGTTATCAAAGTTGTAGTAGCTGAACAGGCCGATGTATGACATGAAAATTCCGGCGTCGACATTCACTCCGTGCAAGGCGTTGAAGTGATATCCGCCGTACGCTTCTGACACGTAGCGATAGGCGTCCGCCAGGTCCCACTGCCCCACCGATGTACTGGCGTCATTGCGCGGCGTGGTCGTCGAATACATGCCAAACTGGGTCATCAGCCGGGCCCGCACGTTGTCAAAATGAAAGTCTCCACCCACCCCGAGTTGGGTCAACTGCACTTCGCCGGACCGGAACACTTCGCTCGATCCACCGATCGTATGGTCCGAAGGATGTGCGAAGTCGTAGATGTAATCCACGTCAGACCGTATTTCCGGCGTGAAGAACTTCGTGTCCATCGGAATGTCTTTGGTTCGCGCGTTCCCGTTGAGCCAGGTCCAGTCCGCGAACGCAAAGGGTTCGGCCTTAGCCGGCTTGGTCGCAGGAGAACTCTCGGTCGCAACCGCTTGCGTCGGAGCAGCGGAAGGAGACGCTCCCGAATCGGCTTTTGCCGCATCCCCGGACGCAGGCACGGAAGGAGTAACTTGCTGTCCCTGCTTCGCCTTCAGCTCCGCCTCGAGTTGCTCGATGCGCTTTTTCATAGCATCGAGTTCTTGTAGAACCTCTTGCGATACTTGGGAATTGCCGCTGCCCGGCTGAACAGAAGTTCCAGATGCCTGAGAACCAGCGTCACTGGCTTTCTGCTGTCCATGCATAGGAACCACAAGGCCGACGGCCAGCAGCACGATGAGCGCTGCTCGATGGTCCTTTGTAACTCGAAGTCTCGGTTTAGTAATTTCAGGATGAATCACGATCAACTCTCCACGCCGCTTGGGCAAATAAACCTTCGTAAAATATGCTCTTATCGGTTTGGTGCGTGGATCCAGGATTTCCCCCACCAATGCCGCGAGGCATCTCAGCAGGAAAATCACTCCCGCACCAGTCGTGATTGCAAGGGCAAACCTCATCTCAGAAGCCCGAGCACATTTCCAGCTATTCGCGTACTACACATTGCACTCTCCACCCCATAAGATCGGGGTAAGAAATTCATAAAGAATTCGTAAAGACACTCAAGTGTTGATGGGAGAGCGAAATCACTCTAAGCCTGACTTGAACAGGCATCTTCGTAAGATTCCCTAGCAACCCCACTCTGCTTCACCAGGTTTGGCAAAGTACTTTCGGTCGGACGGTTGCGCACATGCAGCGATTTCCAACAGCGCCAGGCGGGCGGCCGCAATCATGAGCTTGCGTTCGTTTTGTGGGGCTCTTTCCCAAGAGATCGAAGCGTCTTCCTTAGCCAATCCATGAAAATCTTCGGCCAGCGCCTCTTGATAGTGATGAAAAATCTTTGCCAGTTGTTCTGCGGATACTTCCTGTATGGACATATTCCCCTTCTCTTCGTTGCTGTGGCTCTACAGCGGATTCGTCTTCTCGGACCGCACCACGCCGCGATCTCCACCAAAAGCTGATTAGCAGCAATGCCATGTTCGTGATCGCCAGCAGAGCCATGTGCGCTCCTTGCGGGACCATCCTTCATTCCCGCACGATTGATTTGATACGAGGAGGCATAAGGATTGAATAAAGAATTCGTAGAATCTTTGTAAGCTGAATTGATCGGGCAGGCTGAAGTATTTACGCGCCCGGCTCGAAGCGATAGCCGACCCACGGTTCGGTCACGATGTACTTCGGAGAAGACGCTTCCGGCTCAAGTTTCTTGCGCAGTTGACCGACAAACACCCGAAGATATTCAACCTGCTCTGTGCTTTGTCCGCCCCAGATCGCGCCCAGCAGCGTGCGATGAGTCACGACCTTGCCCGGATGCCGGGCGAGATAAACCAGCAAATCGAATTCCTTGGGTGTCAGATGAACTTCCCGCTGGCGCACGATAGCCTTGTGCGCGCCGAGATCAATCCTGAAATCTCCCAACTCGATCAGCGAAGGTTCGGTTGCACTCGACGACGGCGCACGCCGCAAGTTCGCCCGTACTCGCGCTAGCAGTTCCTCGATGCTGAACGGCTTTGTCACGTAGTCGTCCGCACCGGCATCGAGCGCCTGTACCTTGGTCCGTTCTTCGCCACGCACGGATAGAACGATAATCGGAATCTGGGTCGAGAGGCGTAATTTGCGGCAAAGCTCCAGCCCATCCATGTTGGGCATCGACAGGTCTGTGATCACCAGATCCGGCGTCCAGTCCTTCATGATCTCGAGTGCAGTTTCGCCATCATTTGCCACGCGAATGTCATAGCCATTGCTGGAGAGACTGGTGCGCAGCACACGGGTAATTTGCGACTCGTCGTCCACCAGAAGAATGCGCCGGGAATCGCTCATGACATTACGCCGGATCCTGGGTAACAATGTGGACGTCCACCGGGGGCGCGTCTCGCAAGAATTTGTGGATCGCCGAGAGGTACAAATATCGCTTCCATCCCGCCGTCGCGGACCGTCCAAACACAATCTGCGTCAGGTGTTTTTCCCTGACGTAATCGGCCACGGCCTCCGCCACACTCTTTCCTTTCAGTTTTTCGATCTGAGCGCCAACGTTTTCCGCAAACTGCAGATTCGCCGCCAAGGTCTTCTGATTTCTTTCATTGTCGTCCTGCCCCATATCGACGTACAGCACATGCAGCTCTCCATCCATAGCCTGCGCCATGCGCGCTCCGCGGGCAATCAGATATTGGGCCGCTGGATTCGAACTGATACACACTCCAATTCGTTCACGCACGGCCGCCGTGCCGTGGTTATCATCTTTTTCGCGGTAGGATTCGAGACTGCGATCGACCGCATGCGCCACTTGACGCAGTGCGAGTTCACGCAGGGCAATTAAATTCCCCGGCCGGAAGAAATTTCCCAAGGCCCGCCCGACCCGATCGAGCGGATAGATATCCCCACGGCGCATCCGGCTTTGCAGCGCCTCGGGCGTCAGGTCGGACATCACAACCTCGTCCACCCGCTTCAACACCCAGTCCGGCACGGTTTCTCGCACCGTGATTCCCGTAATGCCCTGCACCGTCGGGGTAATGCTCTCGAGGTGCTGGATGTTCATGGTAGACAGCACATCGATGCCCGCGTCCAGGATCTCCAGCACATCCTGATAGCGCTTGGTATGCTTGCTGCCTTCCACATTGGTGTGGGCGAGTTCATCGATGAGCGCGACCCGGGGCTTTCGCGCCACAATCGCATCCACGTCCATCTCTTCGAATACGGTCCCTTTGTACTCCAGCTTTTTTCGCGGAACCGCTTCCAACTGCGCCGCGAGCTCGGCTGTCGCCTTACGTCCGTGCGACTCAATGACACCGATAACGACGTCTTCTCCGCGGCTGTGCCGCCGGATCGCTTCGCTCAACATGCTGTAGGTTTTGCCCACACCGGGGGCGTATCCGAGGAAAAGCTTGAAGACTCCGCCTGGTTTGCTCGGCGCAGCTTCCTCCAGCCACTGTTCGGGAGTTTTCACCATCGCGGTTATTTTCGTCGAGTACGCCGAAATTGTCGATCTCAGTTACAATCGCGGCGTGAATCCGGACCTCCGCAAATTGATCGCCCGCTGTGCGGGCACCGCACTTGCGGTGGCGCTGACTATCGTATTCTATCGCTTCGCCATCCACGTTAATCCGACCACTGTCGCCCTCACATTCTTACTCGGCGTGCTGGTCGTTTCCGCAAACTGGGGACTGCGCCCCGCTGTCTTCATGGCTTTTCTCGCCGCGCTGGGCTTTAACTACTACTTCCTTCCTCCGGTCGGAACTTTCACCGTCTCCGATCCGCAAAACTGGGTAGCCCTGTTCGCTTTTCTGGTCACCGCGGTGATCGCCAGCGAGCTTTCCGAGAGAGCCCGTCGCGAGGCCCTCAGCGCCCACGAAGGCCGGGCAGAAACCGAACGG
The DNA here is from genome assembly GCA_963708575.1 of uncultured Acidobacteriaceae bacterium. Classification (GTDB taxonomy): domain Bacteria; phylum Acidobacteriota; class Terriglobia; order Terriglobales; family Acidobacteriaceae; genus DASVWZ01. Next base: position 808,740 of record CAVPTB010000007.1, on the reverse strand, counting down.
CTTTACCGGTTCAGCCAGTTGTTGCTATCGAATGACAGCGTGGCGGAACTGCTCAACCTGATTCCGCGCTACATCGTCGATTCCTTCGGCGTCGATGCAGCCGCCATCGCCTTGCCCAACCGTCCTGACGTTTACCGCTCTGACTCTTCTCTGCGTGTGCTCGATATCCACGACCTGCAACTGGTCTGCATGCGTGGCGAGCCCAAGGTCGACCCCGACACGCGATCAGCTTTCGTTCCGCTGCGAATGGGGCTTCGCGTGGTCGGCAGTATGGGCATTTCCGGGGGGCCGCTGACCCGCGAAACCATGGAAGCCATGGGCAGTCTGGTGGCGATCGCTATCGAACGCGCCGGCGCTATCGAGAAACTCACCCGCGCTGAAGCTTCTCGCGAAAGCGAACAACTTCGCTCCGCACTTCTCGATTCGCTCACCCACGAGTTCCGCACTCCACTAACGTCGATCAAAGCATCTGCGACTTCCCTCCTTTCCAATTCCACACTTTCGGAAGCCGAACGGCTGGAGTTGCTCACCGTGATTAACGAAGAGAGCGATCGCCTGAACCGCCTCGTAGGCGAAGCAGCGGAGATGGCGCAACTCGATGCCGATAAAATCGAATTGCAGCTCGGCCCTCATCCCATCAACGAAGCTATCGACGCCGCCCTCGACAAAACCAAGTCCGCCATGGCAAAGCATCCTGTCAGCATCGAGATTCCTCCGGGCCTGCCCATGGTCACAATGGACGTCGTGCGCATCTCCGAAGCCATCGCCCAGCTTCTTGAAAACGCCGCCAAATATTCTCCGGCAGGTTCGGCAATTCAGCTAACCGCGGAGGCGCAGAATCGGACTTTGATGGTGAGCGTGGCAGATCGCGGACCTGGCATCGACGATTTCGAGCAGTCGCTGATTTTCGAAAAATTCTATCGCGGCAGAAATCAACGCCTGCAGGTACAAGGCACAGGGATGGGATTGGCCATTGCCAAAGCGATCGTTGAAGCTCACGGCGGCCGCATCGGCGTCACCAGCCAACCTGGGCATGGCTCAGTCTTTTATTTCACCCTACCGGTGGCGTAAATCATTTTTCGAGGTTTGTATCGCGAAGCGCTTCAACCGTGCCATCCAGCCGTCGAGGACTCACTCCCGACCACCGGCGTGTTCCCCTCTGGGTTCCCCCTTCCGCTCTCACTCGCCAAACTGTGGCACACTCTAAAAGATGAGTGTTTTCGAGTTCACCGCTTTGGTTGCCATCGGATCGTTTGCCGCCGGACTTCTCGGATCGCTCACCGGCCTCGGGGGCGGAGTCGTTCTCGTCCCTCTGCTGACGCTTTTCTTCAAAGTCGACATCCGTTACGCCATCGGGGCATCGCTTGTTTCGGTCATCGCCACTTCCTCCGGGGCAGCCGCTGCCTACGTCAAGGAAGGTTTCTCCAACATCCGCATCGGCATGTTTCTCGAAATCGCCACCACGCTCGGTGCTCTGGTCGGAGCTTTCATGGCGGCTTTCATTCCGACCAAAGCCTTGGCTATCGTTTTCGGAGTGATGTTGCTTTATTCGGCGTATCTGTCTCGCAAGCCACGAAAACGCGCAGAGCGCAATTCTCCACCGGACCCGCTCGCCACACGCCTCCGCATGAACGGCAGCTTCCCATCTGAAGAAGGTGGCATACGCAGCTACAACGTGCAACGCGTTCCTGCTGGCTTCGGCCTGATGTTCGGTGCCGGAGCATTGTCCGGCTTACTTGGGATCGGCTCCGGTGCCGTTAAAGTGCTCGCTATGGACCAGGCCATGCGAATCCCTTTCAAAGTCTCGACCACCACCAGCAACTTCATGATCGGGGTAACCGCCGCCGCCAGCGCGGGAATCTATCTCAATCGCGGATACGTTGATCCCGGCCTCTCCATGCCAGTCATGCTTGGCGTTTTGGCTGGATCGCTACTCGGGGTTCGCATCCTGATGAAGGCGGAGACCCGCGTGCTCCGCCTGGTATTCAGCGTAGTCATCGCGTTTCTCGGATTACAAATGATTTACAACGGACTTATGGGAAAGATCTAGATGAAGACTCCTCAGCCCTGGAACGATCAGAAAATCGAGCAGATCGTCGGAGACCTGCTGCGCACTGGCGTGATGCTCTCTGCCGCCGTGGTACTGATCGGCGGGTCTATTTATCTTTTTCGTCACGGCCGCGAACCTGTCGGCTATCAGGTCTTTCACGGCGAGCCTGCCGAATATAAAACCATCGCCGGCATTCTCCACGGAGTCGCTACTCTGCGTGGCCGCGGATTCATTCAGCTCGGCCTGCTCCTGCTCATCGCCACGCCGGTTGCACGAGTCGCCTTCGCCGCCTGGGGCTTCGCCGCCGAGAAAGACAAGAATGTACGTCACCTTCACCCTGATCGTCCTGGCTATTCTCCTCTACAGCCTGCTCGGCTCCGGCTCGGCATTCTAGTCATTGCACAAATTGTAGACGGGGACTGTTGTCGCCCTTGTCGAGGGGGTCCGTTCTTTTGCTTCTAAAAGGTCTACCACAAACTTTGGCCCCAAAACGTTCGTTGCCCCACCGTTCACGCAACCTACGCGCAAAGAGTGAGGCACCGACGTTTTTCTATCGCCTACCTGCTTTGTTACGACCCTTCCTGTGCATGTAGCACGCGGAAGGTATTGCCCCCGTTGGACCACACTAGAATCAGCGCATCCTGGCCCTTCGGCACGTTGGAAAGAGCCTGCTGTACATCGGACGCACTCTGCACATCGTGACGATTCACTTGCTGGATCACGTCGCCACGCTGCAACCCGGCGTCATCCGCAGCGCTTCCCGGCTGCACCCGCTCGATCAGCGCTCCATGAACATCCTTCGGAGCCTGCAACTGATCGCGAACATCGGGGGTGATATCCATCAAGCCAAGTCCCCAGCGCATCTTGCCATGATCGCCGGCATTGGCTTCTTTCGTATCGTCCCCACGGCCGTTCATGTCCTGCAGAGTCACCGGAACATTCACTATTTTGCCATCGCGCAGCAAGCCGAGTTTGATTTCGGTCCCCGGCCGCTTCTGTCCGACTTCCACCTGCAACTGACCGGCGTCGGTGACTTTGTGACCATCCAGTTGAGTGATCACGTCGCCCACTTTTAATCCGGCCTTCGCTGCCGGCGAATCGTTCTCGACCTGGGTAACCAGTGCGCCATTCGCGTCATGAACCTCGAAAAACTTCGAGTTCTCCGGAGTCACGTCGCTAATGCCGATTCCCATGTAACCATGGCTGACTTTGCCGTACTTGATGAGGTTATCGACCGTGGGCTTCACGATCTGAGTCGGAATCGCGAATCCCATCCCAGAGAATGATCCCGACGGCGACACCAGAAAGGTATTAATGCCAATCACTTCGCCGCGCGCATTCACCAGCGGTCCGCCGGAGTTACCGGGATTGATGGCAGCATCAGTCTGGATGTATTCGCCCGGCTTGCGCGGGTTGTCGCCAAACGGGCTGGGACGATTCAATGCGCTCACAATACCGCGAGTCACGGTGAACCGGAATCCGAACGGATTTCCGAAGGCCAACACGGTTTGTCCGGGCTGCAGCACCGTGGAGTCTCCCATCGGCACGCTCGGAAAATTGCTGCCTTCAATTTTAATAACGGCGATGTCCGTTAGTGGATCGGCGCCGACTAGCTTCGCCGTCAAAATTCTGCGGTCGCTCATCGTAACTCGCATCTCAACCGCGCCATCCACGACGTGATTGTTGGTGACGATATATCCATCTGGCGAAATAATCACACCGCTGCCGATGCCGTGTTCGATCCGTGGTTGCTGTGGCATCATGCGTTGTCCAAATTGCTGGCCGAATTGTTGCCCAAAGAACTGCTGCATGTCTTCGGGCATCTGCGCACCATCGTCGGATGTTGTCTTGGTGCGCGAGGTGACGGCCACATTCACGATCGCGGGAGTCACTCGTGCCGCCAGCGCCTCCATGGCTTTGTCGAGCGAAAGCAACGGGCTCACGCTGTCCTGATCGAGGGCTGTGGCGGCCGGTGTAATGGCTGCCCTTGCGGTGATTGGTTTCAGGGACTCGTAGCCTACAAACGTCCCCAACATTGCGATGGCGAGGACCGAAATCCCCGTCCAGCGCCGAAATCGCACTTTCAAATTGCTAAGTCCTTGCATGTTTTCCTTCTCCTCTTTTGCAACTAATCATTTAGTTAGTTCAATCACAAAAATCCGACAGCCTTTTCTACTTTGCCCTTAAATCGATTTTGCGGGGATCGTCTTACTCCGGTTCACAAGAGCTGCGCCCGGAACATCAACCTGCCACACACAAATCGTCCACATCATTCCACCATACTGATTGTACTGTTCGGTGTGCATAACCACCAGCATGGTCTGAGCTGGCACCACCGCTTCCGTCTTCGCCAACTGAATGCCATTGACCGCGACCGGCTGCTCCGACGGCAATTTCGCTAGCAGTGTGCTCGCCTTCGGAACCGATCGTTTCGCGGTTGCCCTGACGACATCCTTCGCATGAGCAAGAACCCCATGAGGTGCAGTCTCCCTCTCGTCGTGCTTTACCGATACCAATGTCGTTGGCTCGACGGTTGAACCAACGGACGATGCAACCGACGGAATGTCAGAGCGGAAGCCAACGAGCGGCGGCACCTGCGAGATCAGAAAAATGCCCGAGCACGCCATTCCCATAGCCCAATATCCAGCAGATTTCCGAGTGCGCCCCGAAATCTTCCGATCATTGCTTAGAATCTGCGTGACGCGCACCGTAGTTTGCCGCATACGGCTCACTGCGGCCTGCGCCAACGCCAGTCCACGTCTCATCAGACTTTTCTCGGCGACCGTTACCAGACAAGCTGCATAAGCGTGCGGGTTTTCAGTTCGCGCCAGGACCGCTTCGTCACACGCCATCTCGCGTTCTAATGCCAGCTTCTGTTCGATCCACCAAACCGCAGGATGGAAAAACAATAACGCGCCCAAAACCCTCTGTGCCAGGTTGCTCCAGTCGTCGTGCCGCCGCAGATGTTCGAATTCGTGAATCAGCACGGAGTTCAACTCTTCAGCCGACAGTTCGTTCACACCCCATGCTGGAAGCAATACCAAGGGCTTGAAAAATCCAATCGCCGTGGGTACTCGCACGTCGTGGGAAACGCAAACCCGGGCCGGCGTTCTCCGGGTCAGGGATTGCAACGTCTCCCGAACTGAGAATTCCAAATTCTCTTCCGCCAACGTCTCGCAACTTCGTCTGAGCTTCGCGATCTGCCAGAACCCCGCGCCAACTCGCAATAAGGATAGAAATGCTCCCAGGGCCCATAGAGAGAAAATGCCTTCAGCCCAGGAGCTTGGCAGAGTAACAGTCGCGGCCCGGCTTGCGCCGGAGGCCTGCGCCCCCCAGCCTCCAAAACCCAGGATCAGACCGATCGTCAATAACGCCGCGAACCACACGCTAAAACGGATGCTGGAGTGCCATTTTCCTGCCGCCCTTAAAGAAGCCCAAGCGAAAAGAGCGACTACCGTACCTTCAATCAGCGAGTTGGTCACTCCGCTAGCCGAGGCTCGCGCGATCATCTCCAATCCGACCGTCATCGCTGCCCTCTCTGTGGATTCGATCCCAACAAATCCCGTAATCGTTCCAACTCCTCAGATTCCAATCCGCGATCCTCTAAGATGTTTAGAACCAACAGTTCGTGGGAATCCTTAAAAAATCGGTTTACCAGATGCCGGATTTCCGATTTACTAGCTTCCTTGCGCTCGATCAATGGCACATAGACGTGGGCGCGCCCATCCTTGGAGTGCTCGACGTACCCCTTCCGCTCAAGAATCCTGATCGTAGTCAGGACCGAGTTGTACGCCAAGGCCTGCCCTGCCAATGCCTCGAGAACCTGCTGGACCGTGCAGGGCCCTTTGACCCAGAGCACGTCCATCAATCGGAGTTCTGCCTCGGTTAAAGTTGGAGATTTTCTCGGTGGCAAAGCGCCATCCTCCCTCGTCTTCTTGATTAGACGCGGTCATACCCTAAAAGGTCAACTAAATGTTTAGTTTTTTATTTAGAGCGGGCGAAACGCGAGCCTAAGTCCAGTTTCTAACTGAGGCACAGACGCAAAAAACCGCTCCCGTGAATGTCTTCCTTCCCGAGAGCAGTCTGATTTTTGAACGCTAACTATTCCTGGCTTCGATGATACGCGTGAATTCCAATATAAAGATTCGCAGCCGTCATCAAAGCAGAAGGCATGAACCAAAGAGAGTTGTGACGCTTCTTCATGTGGTAAGTCAGATAAGCGACCCCCACTTCTGCGGGCATCGCAATCCCGTACATGGCAAAACGGCTTCGCAGTGAGGAAGGAACGTAGCTGCATTCCTTGACTTCCTGGCAGCGTTGCGTCAGCTCGATGTTTGCAACCGTGGCCCCAAACATGGCTGCCGTGACTGCGATATATTTCTTGTCCGCGATCTGGCTTTCCATCCCAAACGGACCACCGACCGCGGCTGGCGGAGCGCCGCCGCGCCACGAATTCTTGGAACGTTCAACTGGCGATGCAGTGGCATCGGACTGAAGCGTCGCCCCTTGTTGTGCGCTTGGGGCATCCGGCAGTTCGCTATCCGATAAGGATGCGGCAAGAGGCATCGCCGGATAAAGGCTGGCCGTGAGCACCGTTGTCTCCCGTACCTCCGGCGCAACTATCGCCGATGTCGCGGAATCCCCCGATTGCGCAAAAGACAGCGCGGACACCAATAACCATCCAAATAACAAACCGACCTTGTGGCGATTTCGCACCCTATCCTCCCCTGGTGCTCGACCTTTGTTTCGCGACGCAATCCTCACCGGACAACACGAATCTTCCGTGACGAAATCGCTTGGCAGAGCTTCAAACCTTCAAGAGCACTTCAATCGCCGAGACTAACTTGAACCGAAGTCTCTCGCCAGTTCCAGAGGCACTAGCACTTCCGAATCGGCGGACTGAACATGCCAGGCGCGAATCTAACATCCGCGTAGGCAGCCAGTTAGCACAAAACCGAGAAACCGGTGACTGTCGTCACTTCACCTCTGGTAACGATCAGCGGTGCATCATCTCTGCGTGTCTTGCTCTCCTCCACCCGGTTTGTCCGATAGTTCAGTTTTAAGACCATTCTCTCGCTTTGAGACGCTTCAAGATTTCCCTGTTCCCGTTTTGATATATGTAGCTTGTTCAAAACATTGACCTTGGTAAAAGTTCCGAAGTGGCACCTGAGCTGCAATGAAAAGTCCGTACACGACTGTAAGTACCTACTTACATTTGGCGACGTAAACAAGTGGTTGCCGGATCTCAAGAAGGTACCGCTGGGAGTGTGCGGGGCACCGATTTCCCCCCTTCAGTCGCATTGGTTGTTCTTCACGACTGACAGTTCGGCCCGACATGCAACTGCAGCCCAAGCTGTCGGGCTCAGAAAAATCAGAACTTTGAGAATCGCTATCTAAGCGAGAGGGGCGAAGCCTTGCCGCAAGCCGGGAATGACAAGACGTTTGCCGTTGATCCACAAGTACCAGCAGGTTTCCTGAACAGCAATTCCGCCCATTGGTATGCCGTCTGTACCACGCCGCGTCACGAAAAGAAAATTTCCTCTCTTCTTATGTATCGCGAGGTGGAAAGCTTTCTGCCTCTCTATCGCACAGTGCACAAATGGAAGAACGGCTGCAAAGCTCAACTTGAGCTTCCTCTCTTTCCTGGGTATCTCTTCGTTAAGACAGACTGGAAACACCGGGTGAATGTGCTCGATCTTCCTGGAGTGATCAGATTCGTCGGAACCCGCAGTGGACCAGCAGAACTCACTGAAGCTGAGATTGTCTCGATTCGTAACGGTCTGCACCTCCAGAAGGTTGAGCCTTTCCCACAGCTGGCGATTGGCCAGCGAGTTCGCATCAAGGCCGGACCATTGGCGGGACTGACCGGCGTCCTTGTCCGCAATGCCAAAAGCATTCGGGTTGTTCTTACCGTCGAAATCATCAATCAGAGTGTCGCCGTCGAGTTAGACACTCAAGACGTCGAACCCTGCGAGTACCAGAGTTATCGCACCGCCTGATCGCCCCTCCTGAACCTCATGTCAGTTTCAAGAAACAGAAGTAAGAATTCGACCGAAGAGCGGATTATCGAAGCTGCGGCGCAGCTCTTCTCGCGACAAGGCTTTACCGCAAGCAGTACTGCGGAAATCGCGCGGCTGGCGGGCGTTAGCGAGGTCACGATATTCCGGCATTTTCCCCGGAAAAGAGATCTGTTCTGGGCGGCCACCGAATCCCGATTGCGCCGGCTCCGTATCGGCAAAGAACTCCGCGCCAGTCTCGAGGCCGACGAGAACCCGGAAGTCGTCCTGCCTGGAATTGTCGCTCTATTAGTCAACGCTGTACGGAATCAACCTGAAATGTTGCGCCTCCTCTATCTCAGTCTTTTCGAACTTGAGGATGGGGCAGAACGAATCCTGCGCAAGCATCTGGCTCAGGTCTTTGAGCCACTGCAGAAATATCTGGCGCGTTGCGTCGCCAAGGGACTCATTCGCGATCTGGAACCTGGAGTGGCTGCTTTGGGGCTCGCTGCCTCTGTTGCCGCTCACCAGAATTTGCAACAGGTCCTCACGCTGGATGAAATGGTTTATACCAGCACGGAATCCGCGATCGCCGCTTATTCGCGCTTTTGGATGAAAGCGATGCTCCCCGATACTGCACTGCTGACTACGGTACCTGTGCCACAACTGACTGGGCCCGAGCAATTAATCAATCCTTAGATATGGCAAGGAAGCTATGACCGAAAACAACTCAATGTCGCTCAACAAGAGCGGAGTCCTCGAGAGATCTGCATTTGCGGATCCTCATCCCGTCACGATAGATGTGCACGAAGACCAGGTCTCGATCATGCAGTTCTGGCGCGTTTTGCAGAAACGGCGCTGGCTGGTCTTTTCCTGTCTGACCTCGGTCGTTCTGTTGGTCGCGGTGGTCTCCTTCCTGCTTCCTAAGCGCTACGACGCTTCGGCGCGCATTTTGCTCGACCTGGAAGGCAACGACGGCCTCGGGTTGGAGCAAGTGGTCATGCCCATTGGCTTGGATCTGAACACCAAACTCGAAACCCAGATTCACATCGTGCAGAGCGAAACCATTGCAAACAGCGTGATCAAAGAACTCTCCCTGAATTCCAACAAAAACTTTGCCGGCAAACAGGCTTCGGCTCCCAACGTGGACTTCGACAGCCTGGGCCTGGAGCAACGTGCCAAGATCAGCAAGACCTTCCACAAGTCCTTAAATGTTCAGCTCATTCCAAAAACTCAGATCGTCGAAGTTCATTTCCGCAATCGCGATCCCCTGTTGGCATCCCAGATCGCGAATGCTGTGGCCACCACTTACATTGAGCACAACTTCCAAACCAAATACAAAGCCACCCAACAGACATCTGACTGGCTTACCAAGCAGCTGGATGACCTCAAGAAGCATGCCGAATCGTCTCAGGAAGCCCTGACTACGTATCAAAAGAAGACAGGTATTCTCGGAACCGATGAGACGCACAACATTATTCTCGACAAACTTGAGGAACTGAACAAAGAACTCTCCGAAGCCGAGGGCGACCGCATCCTGAAGGAAGCGAAGTATCGCATCGCCATGACGGAAAATCCCGAACTTATCGCCAACATTGCTCCGGAAAGCGTTTTGGGCGCCTTATATAAGGAACGGGCCGAACTTCGCTCCGAATATGCTCAGCTCTCCGCCAAGTACGGAGCGGCCTACCCCCGCGTCGTGCAACTCCAATCGCAGCTTACGGAACTGGACAGCAGTATTAACCAGGAAGTGGACAAGGTCGGCCAAGCCGTTCGTGCCGAATATCGCGCATCTCTGAAGTCCGAAGAAATGCTCCAAGCTTCCTTCGATAAACAGAAGGGCGAGGCCTACAAGCTGAACGAAGATGCCATTCAATACGCGATTCTTCGCCGCGACGTGGAATCCAGCCGGGATCTTTATGACGGCTTATTGAAGAAGCTTAAAGAAGCTGGAGTCATGGCCGGGCTGAAATCCAGCAACATCAACATTGTCGACCAGGCAAGCCAGCCGGTCGAACCCATCGAACCAAACATCCCGCTGAACATCGCCTTGGGACTGATGGGAGGCCTGCTCGGAGGCGTGGCCATGGCCTTTGTCGTCGAAAACGTCGACAACTCCATTCGCACTCCGCAGGACATCGAAACCTACGTTTCGTTGCCATCGTTGGGCGTCATACCCAGCGTGGCCGTCAGCGGGCGAAACTCCTCCAGAAGTCTGGAGTCTCCAACTTCCACTCGGCTTAACATGCCCGTCACCATGGAACAGCGCAATTCGGGCAGCGCCGAAGCCTTCCGTGCTTTGCGAACTTCCCTGCTCTTGTCCTCGCCCGGCGCCCCTCCCCACGTAATCATGGTGACCAGCGCCATGATGCAGGAAGGCAAAAGTTTCACTGCACTGAATCTGGCGGTCGTTCTCGCCCAGACTGGACAAAGCGTCTTACTGGTTGACTCGGATATGCGCCGTCCCGCCGTCCATCGCTATCTCGGTATTCCGATGAATCGAGGCCTCAGCGCTTGTCTCGCCGGCACGGAACAGTCGGAAGATGTCATCGTAAAAATAGAGGAGATCCCCAACCTCAGCGTCATGCCGGCCGGGCACATGCCCCCCTACCCTTCAGAAATGCTGGCCTCTGAAGCCATGCCTCTGTTGGTCCAGCAGTGGCGGGAAAAGTATCGCTATGTCGTGATCGATACGCCTCCGGTATTGGCGGTAACCGATGCGGTCGTCTGTGCTCGAATCGCCGACGTGGTAGTTCTAATCGCCCGTTCCGAGCAAACCGGAAGACAATCGCTCGTCCGCACTCGCGACATTCTTCGCAAAGTTCGCGCCAATATCGCCGGCGTTGTGGTTAACGACCTATCCTTCAACTCGGTTGAATATCGCCAGTACTACGGACACTACGGCTCGGAATATTCGTACTACTACCATGATCTCGGCAGCCCTCAGGGAACCGGGAACGGAAGCGGTAATGGCAAGGGCAACGGGAACGGAAATGGTAACGGTAATGAAAACGGCAAGGGCCACCATGCCTAAAGGATCGGGAAAACAGATTATGACAACCTACTTTAAGTTTGTGGCGAGTCTGTTGCTCGCTCTGACGGTATCAATCGGGCCGCTTTCCGCGCAGCGGCAGCCCTCTGGCCAAATTACTGTTCCGAGCACTGCGTCCCTTGGGGGCAGTGGCTTCGGCAGCGGAGCGGCCGGCCCCATCGGCCCTGGTGATCTTCTGGAGATGACTGTATTCGACACTCCGGAACTTAGCGGCAAAATGCGAGTCAGCAATACCGGAGATATTTTGCTTCCACTCCTGGGATCGTTGCACGTCGCGGGCATGAAGGCCGAAGAAGCGCAGAACCTGATCCGCCAGAAATTTATGACTGGCGGCTATCTGAAAGATCCGCAGGTAACCGTGTTCGTTGCCGAATATGCTACGCAAAACGTATCGGTACTCGGAGAGGTAAAGAGCCCGGGGGTGTATCCCTCGCTCGGCTCCCATCATCTTCTGGATTACATTTCAGTCGCTCAGGGCTTCACACCCCTCGCCGGAACCAGCATTACCATCACGCACGCAGCGAGCCCGAGCACGCCTGAACTGGTGAAAGTAACCGCGGGCGCAACGCCGAAACCAGAGAACAATCCCGAAGTCTTTCCTGGAGACACGATTTACGTGGAGCGAACCGGGGTCATCTTCGTGGTCGGCGACGTCATGCGGCCGGGCGGCTATCCCATGGACCACGACGGACAGCTTTCCATCCTCCAAGCGGTAGCCCTGGCGCAAGGCACCAATCCAACGGCGGCGAACGCATCCGCCAAGCTAATCCGCACCACCCCACAAGGGCGCGAGGAAATTCCGGTGAACCTAAAGAAGATCCTGCATTCTAAGTCCACCGACTTGGCAATGAAGGACAACGACATCCTCTTCATCCCGAGCAGCGCCACCAAAGAAACTCTGCGCGCCATTGGACAAGCCGCGCCGACAGCGGCAGCGGCTACCATTTATCGCCTGCCGTAACTCTTATTCAAGAGATTTCGGCCCAAGCTCCGAACTTTCCCGACTACAGTTCCACGAATAATCTCCTGTAACAACTTCACGCTAGCGATAACTCTTCGATGGTCAATCTACTTACTCTTGCGATTCTGTCCTCTGTACTGCTGATTAACTTCATCAGATATCGCGATGCCCTCTACCCGCCGGTCCTTCAATCTGGGCTTTGGCTAGCAATCACGGCGGCCTATATCGTCGGGCAGGACGAATTCTTGCCGCTTTCCGGATCGATGTATCTCATCATCGTTCTCGGCGTGGTTTTGTTCAGTCTGGGATCATTTGTTGCCACCGTTAAGTTCCGCCCCTTCAAGTCGCGGATCCGTTTTGATGGCTTCCACTACGGTTTCCTGGCTTATATGTTTCTTCTAGTTCCCCTTATTGGACTGCCTTTTTTCATTCATCAACTGAACGAATTGGCTAGCGGAGGGGCCACGGGAAGCTTCTTCCGCAACTTGCGTACATCTCTGAACACACAAGACAATCCGCTCGGGGCAATCCAGTATCTGATTCCAGCTAGCATTCTCTCCGCCGGCATTCACGTGATGTTTTTTCGCCGGTCACACCCTCTGCATTGCACCGTCGCGGTGCTATCCGCGAGCGTCTATTGTCTGTTCACTACCGGCAGAACCTCTTTTTTATTGCTGTTCGCTCTTATTTTTGGGATGTTGGCCATCACGCGCGAAATGACCAGCCGAAGAGCCTTGATCGTGTTCGCGGGCGCATCGCTCTTAATCTTCGTGATTATCGCGCTTCTGCGCGACTTGCTCAGCACCTCAACTTCTGCATCCGACAGTGCACTCGCTACCTGGGACTCTTTTCGGCTCTATTTGCTGGGAAGTCTTCCCGCGTTCGACAGTTTCATGCATAACGACGCAACTCCCACGTTGGGCACTCATATGTTCCGTTCCGCGTTGGCCGTAGGCGCCAAGCTTGGCGTCTGCAACGCACCGCCCTCTTTAGTCCAGGATTTCGCCAACCTGCCCTTCGATACGAACGTCTACACGATATACCAGCCCTACTTCATGGACTTTTCTTATCCGGGGATCTTCATTATTCAGTTCATCCTCGGCATAGTCCACGGATATCTGTACCGCCGGGCAGACCGCGGCCATCCGGCCTATATTCTCGCTTTTGCTCTATCGCTGTTTCCGCTAGCCATGCAATTTTTTCAGGACCAGTACTTCAATCTCCTATCGACTTGGATTCAGTACAGCATCGGGCTGTTCTTTTTCTTCTTCATTGTTCGGTTTAGACAGCGAGCATTTGCACAATGATTCTCGACGTAGTAATTGTCAATTGGAATACGGGCCTCCAACTGGCTGAGTGTATTCAGTCCCTCGCAATCGCAAACCGGGGACAGATTCGCAAAATCGTCGTGGTCGACAACGCTTCGACCGACGGCTCTGCATTCAACCTTCCCAGCCAAACACTACCTCTAGAAGTCGTCCACAATTCCACCAACCGCGGATTTGCTGCAGCCTGCAATCAGGGAGCTCGATGCAGCGATGCGGACTTCATCCTGTTCCTCAATCCTGACACGGCATTGGAGCCGGACAGTCTTTCGGTTCCTCTGAGATTTATGTGCGACTCGGAGAACTCGTCGGTTGGAATTAGCAGCATTCAGCTAGTCGACGACGAAGGCAGAGTTTCCAGAAGTTGCTCCCGCTTTCCCACTCCTTGGCGTTTGTGGTTGCAGATCCTTGGCCTTGACCGATTCTATCCGTCGAGCACCCAGAAGATGCACGAATGGGATCATCGCGACACTCGTTCCGTCGACCAGGTGATCGGGGCATTTTTCCTGATTCGACGCAGCCTGTTTGACAGTCTTGGAGGCTTTGATGAGCGCTTCTTCGTCTACTTTGAGGAAGTCGACCTTTCCTTCAGAGCCCGCAAGCAGGGATTTTCGAGTTACTTTCTGACGGACGCGAGGGCCTTCCATAAAGGAGGCGGAAGCACCGACCAGATAAAGGCTACACGGCTGTTTTACGTGCTGCGGAGCAGGATTCTCTATAGCTACAAACATTTTGGGGTTGTGTCTGCAACTGGTGTGCTTCTCGCAACGCTCTTCATTGAGCCGTTCACGCGCCTCATCGCCAATCTTGGAAGGGGTTCGTTAGGAGATACGAAAGCCACGTTCGAAGGCTACTGGTTTCTGGTTCGCGCACTCTGTATGAGATCGCTACTGAAGGGCGCCGAATGAAAATCTTGGCTCTAACCAAATACTCCCGGCTGGGAGCCAGCAGTAGACTTCGGATGTTTCAGTATTTGAACTATTTGCGAGAACACGGCAACGAAGTCGTCGTTGCCCCGCTCCTCTCAGATGAATACGTGGCTCGCTTGTATTCTGGTGAGAAAACAAGCTGGCATCACGTGCTATCAGGTTATGCGAAGCGTGTCCGGGACATATCGCGAAGTCGCCGTAAGTTCGACCTGGTCTGGCTGCAGAGTGAGTTGTTTCCCTGGGCGCCGGCTTTTGTCGAGCGCCTCTTCGAAGAGCCCCGGGTCCCCTACGTCGTTGACTATGACGACGCAACCTTTCACTGCTATGACCAACACAATTCTTACCTGGTACGGCGCTTTTTCGGCACCAAGATTGATTCTCTAATGAAGCGCGCGAGTTGCGTCGTTGTCGGCAACGCTTACCTCGCGGATCGGGCCTTACGCGCCGGAGCACAAAAAGTGGAGTACTTACCCACGGCGGTGGATTTGGCGCGGTACAAAGTGGCTCCTCTTTATTCGCGGGGCATTTTTACCATCGGGTGGATCGGCACTCCGATCACGGCATCCAGGAATCTCGGCCTTGCGACTCCGGCGATCAAGAACGTGCTAGCTCAACTTCCGGCGGAATTTGTGACCGTGGGCGCGGGCAGTGTGGATCTCGGCATTCCAACCCGGGGGCTCGACTGGCAAGAAGACGCCGAGATAGACATGGTTCAACAATTTGACGTCGGTATCATGCCTCTTGTCGACAAACTCTTTGACCGAGGAAAGTGCGCCTACAAATTAATTCAGTACATGGCAGTGGGCAAACCTGTCATCGGATCGCCAGTCGGTGCAAATTCACAGGTAATCCGTCATGGCATCAATGGTTTCTTGGCCGACTCGACCGAGGAATGGATTAACGCACTGGTAGCCCTCTATCGCGATCCCGCCCTTCGTCAACGTATGGGAAGAGCGTCTCGAAAGATGGTGGAATCCCAGTACTGCACCAAGGTCACTGCCCCTCGCCTGCTGACGATTTTGGAAAACGCCCACGACGGCAGTTCAAGTTTCTCTACCGGCAATCTTCTTAAAGCTGAAGCAAATATGGTCCCCACCCGGAGTTAGCACGGACATGGAATTCTTCTCCAGAACTAAGATCTCCACCGGACACAGAGCCATTGCCCGGAACGCAATCTGGAATATTGCCGGCAGTTGCTTGCCCCTTATTATGGCAGCCGTCGCAATTCCCCAGTTGTTGCATCGCCTTGGCGCCGACCGTTTCGGTTTCCTCACCATTGTTTGGGTCCTCATCGGATACTTCGGGCTCTTCGATTTCGGTCTGGGGCGCGCACTGACTAACCTCGTAGCCCGTGCCTTGGGCGCCAACGAGGAGAACACAATCCCGTCGCTCGCTTTTACGGCAAGCGTATTGATGTTCGCTATGGGTAGCGTTGGCGGCCTGGGACTCGCCTTCGCTGCTCCCGTTTTAGTTCGCCATATCCTTCATATTCCTCAGGCTCTTCAGGCAGATGCGCTGCGATCGCTCTTGGCCGTCAGCACTTCCATCCCAATTGTCATTCTCACCACCGGATTTCGAGGCATCGTGGAGGCTTATCAACGATTTGACCTCTCCAACATCTTGCGCATACCCCAAGGGGTATTCAGTTTCGCAGGCCCGCTGGTCGCCGTTCAGTTCTCGCACTCGCTGTTTCCGATCGTTCTCGTCCTGCTCGCTGGTCGTGTCGCTCTGCTGCTGGCTTACGCCCACCTCGCATACCGCATCGTTCCCGGCTGGCACACAGGGAAGCTTTTCCAAACCGGACCCATCCCTGAACTCCTCTCGTTCGGAGGTTGGATGACGGTCTCCGGCATTGTCTCGCCGGTGATGGCTAATCTAGATCGGCTCTTGATTGGAACCATGTTGACGCTGCAGGCTGTGGCCTACTATTCAACTCCCAATGAGGTTGCCACGAAATTGTTACTCGTTCCTGCTGCGTTAGCTGGCGTAATGTTTCCGATGTTTTCCACTCTGTTGATTTCGAGCCCGGCTGAAGCACATAGACTTTACGTCCGCTCGTTGAAGTACCTGGGAGCCGTTTTGGCGCCTCCAACTATCGCCATTCTTTTATTCTCCCACTACGGACTTAAGATTTGGTTGGGAGTCGATTTTGCTGATCACAGCTCTCTGCCGTTGCAGATTCTCATTGTGGGTGTATTTCTAAATGGGCTTGCGGCTATGCCTTTTGCCCTGATCCAAGGATTAGGGAAAGCGGAATGGACCGGCAAGCTGCACTTGATCGAGTTGCCACTCTATCTCGTTATCTTTTACCCGTTGGTCCACTGGTTTGGTATTGCGGGCGCAGCGCTGGCATGGACTTTCAGGGCTGTGTTTGATGCGTCGGCTTTGTTCATATTGGCCGGTCGAATTCGACCGGTGAAATTTGCTGCTCCGCGGGTTGAGATTCGGATCGCCACCAGTCCTGCTTTGCAGGAGTAGTCCATGGCTCGTCATTTCTTGCTCCTTGGCGTCCGATCGCTTGCGATCTATAAGCAGCTGGGGTTAATCCATCCCTAAGCCAAGTAAAATCTCGGCCAAACTGAAAATGCCTGATTCGAAACAAATCGATGCAGCCCACAAGTGCTCTTCGCGGTCACCGTCTCCATTGGCTGCGGGTTTTACCGCGGGAATGCTGCGTTACCTGGAAAATGCAGGTTTCGCCACGACGTTGCTCTCCGCCCCTGGACCTCTATTAAACGAGGTCACCAGTTCTCAAGGGGCAGCCAGCATCGCAGTCCCTATGGAACGCGAGATTCACATTTTTCGCGATTTGGTTTCCTTATGGACTCTGTTTCGAAAGATGAGATCAGTCCAGCCTCAAGTCGTGGACGTCAGCACCCCTAAGGCGGGACTTTTAGGTTCTATGGCTGCTCTGCTTGCGCGCGTCCCCTGTCGCGTTTATACCCTACGCGGGTTGCGTCTTGAGACCGCCACGGGGTTCAAGCGCTGTGTCTTATGGTTGGCCGAATGGGTAGCTTGCGCTTGCGCCCATCGAGTGGTCCCGGTCAGCGAGAGTCTCCGACTTCGCGCCATCGAATTGAAACTCGTGAGTCCAGAGAAGGCTCATCCCCTCTGCAAAGGAAGCTGCGGGGTCGACACCGAGCGTTTTACTCCTAAGAATCGCAAGAGCCACGAGGTTTCCGAACTGCGCAAGGCCCTGGGACTGAGCGGCAGCGAAATCGTAATCGGATTCGTCGGCCGCTTCGTCAAAGACAAGGGAATGCGGGAACTGGTGGAAGCATTTCGTGAATTGAGTACGTCACGTCCCGCTCTGCGCCTCCTTCTGGTTGGCGATTTTGAGAACGGCGATCCCGTTGAACCTGAAGTTCGCCAATATATCGAAACCACTCCGACCGTTTTGCGCGCCGGATTCGTCAGCGACACCGCTCCTTACTACGCCCTGATGGATGTCTTCGTTCTGCCGACCTACCGCGAAGGGTTTCCCGGTGTTCCCCTCGAAGCTCAAGCCAGCGAAGTCCCAGTGGTTACAACCGACGCAACCGGAGCGGTCGACTCAGTACAGCACGGCGTCACGGGTCTGATCGTACCCGCCCGAAATGCAAATGCCTTAGCCACGACCGTCGACAAGCTTCTTCGTAACCCCGAGATGCGCTCCGATATGGGTCATGCCGGTCGTAAATGGATGGAGCAGGATTTTCGACCAGAATCAATTTGGAAAGCTCACGCGGAACTTTATCGAGAAATGTTGGAAGAGCTTTCCCAGCGGAAGAAATCCCCTGCCGCGAGTCTGGTTGTTAAACGCGCCTTCGATTTCGTCGCAGCTTTGGCCTTGCTGATCATTCTTTCCCCGCTTCTCGTGGCAATCGCTGTAGTCGTTCGGCTATGTTTGGGATCGCCCATCCTCTTCAAGCAAACACGTCCTGGATATAACGCGACCCCCTTCACTTGTCTTAAATTTCGCACCATGACTGATGAGTGCTCCCCCGACGGTGCAATGCTATCGGACGCCGAACGGCTGACACCGTTCGGCCAGTTCTTGCGCGCTACCAGCCTGGATGAGCTGCCGGAACTGATCAACGTCTTACGCGGAGAGATGAGTCTAGTCGGGCCGCGTCCACTCCTGGCGAGCTACCTCGACCGTTACACGCCAGAACAGATGCGACGTCATGATGTGAAGCCCGGCATCACTGGCTGGGCGCAGATCAACGGGCGCAATGCTCTTACCTGGGATGAAAAATTCGCTTTCGATCTGTGGTACGTCCGCCATCGAAACTTTTGGCTGGACTTGCGCATTCTCAGCCGCACGTTTTGGCAAGTGATAGCGCGAAAAGGCATTGCCCAACCCGGCCACGCTACCATGCCGGAATTCATCGGCAATGGTATCAGCCGTGAGCAGGGAGACATGCTATGAAGAAGACCCGAATCGCGATCATCGGTGCTGGCGGAATGGCCCGCGAAGTCGCCTCCGCTCTTCGCTGGATCAATCGCTCCCAACCACAATTTGATTTCTTAGGATACGTTGTCAGCGATCTGTCTCGCTTAGGACCCAACGATAGCCGCGATGAGGTAATCGGAGACTTTAGTTGGCTCAACAAGAATCGGGACTCCGTGGACGCACTTACAATCGGCGTGGGCAACCCGGCTGTCCGCCTGAAGCTGGCTGCGGAACTCAAACACATGCTTCCCCATGTGCTATGGCCGGCGATCGTCCATCCCACCGCAATCATTGATCTCGACTCTGCCACACTCGGGCAGGGCTGCTTCATCGCAGCCGGCGTCACGGCAACCGTGAACATCGTTCTCGACCCTTTTTCTCTACTGAATTTTGGTTGCACCATCGGGCATGAATCACGCGTCGGAAATGGTTCGGTCATTAACCCCGGCGCCAACATTTCGGGCGGTGTGGTTATCGGCTCTTGTGTCTTGATCGGCACTGGCGCTCAGATACTCCAGTACCTCCACGTAGGGGCGGGATCGACCGTCGGAGCCGGAGCCGTGGTTACCCGCAATGTTCCCGAGTGCGTGACGGTGGTCGGCATTCCTGCCCGGCGTCACGTAACATCGCAACAACTCGAACCTTCACCACGGCACTAGAACCAATTCTGATCCATTACAACGACTACTATGACTACGACCGCTGTTCGAAGAAAACTTGCAAATACTACAACCCCGGAAACCCTTCCCTTTTCTCCTTGGCCTTTTTTCGCTCAGGACGAAATCGACGCCGTGACCTCTGTCTTGACATCGGGAAAGGTAAACTACTGGACGGGTCCCGAAGGCCGCCTTTTTGAGGAAGAGTTCGCCCGCTACGTCGGCACGAAACACGCTATCTGCCTCACTAATGGCACGGTCGCTCTCGAACTCGCACTCTATGCGCTCGGGGTTGGTTCGGGCGATGAGGTCGTCACCACCTCGCGCACCTTTATCGCGTCCGCGAGTTGCGTTGTAGCTCGCGGCGCCCGTCCCGTTTGCGTCGACGTGGATCGCGACAGTCAGAACATTACGGCGGACACCATCCGCAAGGCCATCACCCCGCGCACTAAGGCAATCATTGCGGTTCATCTTGCCGGCTGGCCTTGCGACATGGACCCCATCATGCGACTAGCGGAAGAACACGATTTGAGCGTGATTGAAGACTGTGCCCAGTCTCACGGCGCCACCTACAAAGGCAAGCAAGTCGGTTCCATTGGCCACATGGCGGCGTTTTCTTTCTGTCAGGACAAGATTCTCACCACCGGCGGGGAAGGCGGCATGGTCACCACCAATGACGAGCATCTCTGGGAGCGGGCTTGGAGTTACAAGGACCACGGCAAAAGTTACGACGCCGTGTTTCGCCGCCAGCATCCCGCAGGGTTTCGCTGGTTGCACGAGTCTTTCGGCACCAATTGGCGTCTCACCGAAATGCAATCCGCCCTAGGCCGGGTCATCTTGCGCAAGTTGCCAGAGTGGGTTTCCAAGCGTCGCGCGTACTCGTCCCGCTTGGCCGAATGCTTTCGCGACTTACCGGCGCTTCGCGTTACGGATGCCCCGGAGTCGATCGCTCACGCTTATTACAAGTACTACACCTTCGTTCGGCCCGACCATCTTCGCCGAGGCTGGAACCGCGATCGCATCATGGCTGAGATCAACGCTGCGGGCATACCTTGTTTCTCCGGGAGTTGCAGTGAGATTTACCTGGAGAAGGCTTTTCCTCCGCAAATGCGGCCGTTAAAACCGCTGCCCGTTGCTAAAGAATTGGGAGAAACCAGTTTGATGTTCCTGGTCCACCCTACTCTTGTCGGTGCACATATCGAGATGACTTGTGACGCGGTGCAGCGTGTTATGAAGCGCGCCACTGCTTAGTGGATCTCTGAATATCGTTTTACCAACCCATTGGAGTAAGAAAAATGCGTAACACCACGTTCCGTACTGAAGCCGTTGTAAGAGTCTTAGCAGATATTGTCATGCTCAATGTGGCCGGGCTAATCGCTCTGCTGCCGCAACTGCTTTTCCGCAACTGGAGCCTCAACGCCGTGCTGCACATGTGGCTTCCCATGACCTGCATACTCAGTGTCGCTGGCCCCGCCCTGTTTTGCGTGATGGGTTTCTACACCAAGGGTCGGACATACAGCGGCAAGTACAAGGCCTTGGTTGTTGTTCAGGCCGTGGCGATACTCTTTGTTGTTGCAGGCATGGGACTCTACTTTCTGAGATTCCGTCCATCGTTTCCCCGTTCTTCGTTCCTATTAGCATGGCTGACAACGTCTCTCTTGTTGGTCGGCGCCAGACTCTGGTCATACCTCTGGACGAAAATCATCATCGAGGAAAAACTTCCGCAAATATCTTTCCAAAGAGACAACCAGAGCGTCCTGGTCATTGGAGGAGCGGGTTATATCGGCTCAGCACTGTTGCCTAAACTTCTCGATCGGGGATGTCGGGTGCGATTGCTGGATTGCTTCCTTTATGGTGAAGAACCGATTCAGCCGGTCATGCAGCATCCTCATCTCGAGATCCATCGCGGCGACTTCCGCAACGTCGACACCGTCGTAGCCGCCATGCGCGACATGCGATCCGTCATTCATCTCGGAGGCTTGGTCGGCGATCCCGCTTGCGCCCTTGATGAAGAACTTACAACCCAGATCAACCTGATTGCCACGCGCATGATTGCCCAGGTGGCCAAAGGAAATGGAATCTCGCGATTCGTATTCGCGAGCAGTTGCTCAGTTTATGGCGCGAGCGACCACATCCTGAACGAACGTTCCGCACTTAATCCCGTGTCCCTCTATGCCAAAAGCAAAATCGCTTCGGAAAACGTTCTGCTCACCATGCGGGACGCCAGCTTTGAGCCGGTGATTCTGCGTTTCGGCACTATTTATGGCTTATCGGGCAGGACCCGCTTCGACCTCGTCGTCAACCTGCTTGCCGCAAAGGCGCTGGTTGACAAGGTCATCACAGTCTTCGGAAAGGACCAGTGGAGGCCATTTTTGCATGTGCATGATGCCGGACGTTCAGTGATGGCCGCATTGGAGTCTCGTTCCGAGAATGTGGCGCCCGTCATTTTCAATGTCGGTTGCGACGAACAAAATCGCACTCTGGGCCAGGTCGGGGAACTGATTCAGCGGATGGTACCGGGCGCTGCGCTGCACTGTACTGAAGAAAATGTCGATCGCCGCAACTACCGGGTCGAATTTCGCAGGATCCGCGAGAATCTGAACTTCACCCCGGTCTGGACACTCGAATCCGGCGTTCAGCAGGTTCTAGATGCCATCAGCGCCGGTAAGGTCAAGAATTATCAGGACCCCAAGTACAGCAACGTAAAATTCCTCAGCGATCCTGACGCTCGCGAAGCTCTGCCAGTCATGGAAGATTGGGTCTCAAAGCTAATGGAATTCCCCAATCACTCTCCAGCTAGCGCATAACTAGCGCATACGGACCTAGTCCATCTCGCGCATGGCTCCAGGCGCGGACGAAGCCGCAGCGGCTCCCCCCTGCTGCTTCTCCCAATCCGTTTCGGAGATCACGACAATAGGTTCCAGCTTTTTCTTCTTCAGCCCTGCATTAATGCCCGAGAGTTCCTTGTCCGTCACTCTGTGGAAGTCATTGATCACGTCTTCCAGTTCACGGGACAACGAATCCGCGCGAGCCACCTGGTAATCGGCGGGGCGTCCCTCGTAGTTGTTCACGTTGCCGTAGAGCTCGCCCATGTGCTCGCGAATTCTCTCTTCGCCCGTGATCATGCCGCCTTCTTTTGTCGCCACAATCTTCGATCGCAAATCATCCACATGTTGTGCGAGTTGCTGCAGCTGCGCGCGTAAAGGATCCTTTTCGCCCAGTTTCGCCGCTCGCGCCTGAGCCTCGTCCCGCACTCCGCTAACTGCGGCCACAGCGTAACTCATGTGACCCAGCATCTTGTACAGCCTCATCGCCAGGTCGTACTGTTGCTTTCGATCTTCCACTGAATAGGTTGCCCGCGGATCCAGTACCACCTTCAGCGACTCCGTATAAACCTGGTCACCCTTGGTAAGTTTTACCGTGTACGTGCCCGGCAAAACTCGGGGACCCTGGTTAGCCTGGAACATAGCGCTTGCAGCAGGCGGCACAGTCGGCGGCTTCAGACGCATCGACCACGTCGCTCGATTAAGCCCGCGATGCTTGCTGCCCGGTACTGTATCCACCAATTTCCCGTCCTGAGCGAAGATCTCAATTTTCAAGTCTCCAAAGATGTGCCGGCTGCGCTGGTAATAGTCGATGAACGCATCCGTCGGCCGGCTTGGCCCCGTGAACGTCTCATCTCCTTCAGGCCAACCACCGTTCGAATTGAAATACTGAATTGCCGGCGGGCCTTCCACCAGTGCCGCTTCTTTCGCCATCAACTCGGGAGTGAGTGCACGCAATGGTGAAATGTCGTCGATAATCCAAATGCCCCGCCCGTGCGTAGCCAGCACCAGGTCTGACTCTCGCGGCTGAACCGCAATGTCCCGCACCGCGACTGCCGGAAAATCACTTCCTTTGTACTGCCCCCACCGCTGTCCTCCATCCACAGAAATCCAAAGCCCAAATTCAGTCCCCACAAAAAGCAGATTCGGATCAACCGAGTCTTCTTTCACGACGTGCGCGTACCCTTGTACCCCATTCTGTTGCAGGTTTAGAGATGTCCAAGTCTTGCCGTAATCGGTCGTCTTGTACGCGTATGGCTGCATATCGCCAAAGGTGTGCCGATCGAATGTGACGTAAGCAGTCGACTCATTGAACCGGCTCGCTTCCACCGTTGACACCCACGAATTCTTCCCCAGCCCCCGAACGTTCCCCACTACATTCGTCCAGTTCTTCCCGCCATCCTGCGTAATCTGCAAGTTTCCATCATCGGTTCCCACCCAGATAATCTGTCCATTTTTCGGAGACTCCGAAATTGAGTAGATCGAGGTGTGCATTTCGGCGGACGAATTATCCACGGTCACGCCGCCCGACTCTTCCTGCCTTTGCTTTTCCGGATCATTCGTCGTCAAATCCGGAGAGATGCGGTCCCAGCTTTGCCCGTGGTCACGCGAGCGGAACAGAAACTGTCCGCCAATGTAGACCGTTCCCTTCTCGTTCGGACTCATGTGAATCGGAGTGTTCCAGTTAAAACGCAGCTTCCCTTCGCCGTAGTTCGGCAACGGCTTGATGTTCCTGCCTTCCAGAGTGTGCTTGTTCACGCGCGAGATTTCCCCGCCCTGGTATTCCACATAGACGTAGTCCGGATCAGCCGTATCCTGGAACGCCCAGAAACCATCGCCGCCGTACAAATTTTCCCAGCGCGAATTGCTCACTCCTCCCGGATACGATGAATCCCCCATCCACGAACTGTTGTCCTGCAATCCGCCGTACACGTGATAGGGATTCGAGTTGTCGAGGCTCACGTGATAGAACTGCGAGACCGGCAAATTGAGCTGATGCTTCCACCGCGTTCCGCCGTCTTCGCTGCGCCACAGGCCACCATCGTCCCCGGTATAGACGATGTTCGGGTTCTCGGGATTGAACCATATGTCATGGTGATCTCCGTGCGCATTCGCCACCGCGCTGAAACTCTGCCCACCATTGACGCTCAGCAGGAGCGGACCATCTGGTTTGAAAATCTTGTCAGGATTTTTCGGATCGACGATCAGGTTGGCGAAGTAGAAAGGCCGCCACACCACGAATTGACTGGAATCCAGGCGCTTCCAGGTGCTGCCGCCATCGTCCGAGCGAAACAGAGCGCTCTTCTTGGATTCGATCATCGCGTAAACGGTTTGCGGCTTCGACGGGGCCACCGCCAGCGCCGTCCGTCCCCACGGCTTCTCCGGCAGGCCTTTGCTATTGCTGTCGTTCAACTCCGTCCAGTGTTCGCCGCCATCGGTTGAGCGATAAAGGCCGCTGCCCGCACCTCCCGAACGAAACGTCCAACCCTGCCGCCGGAAGTCCCACAACGAAGCGAAAATCGTCCCGGGTTGTTGACGGCTGTACGCCAGCATTCCACATCCAGTCGATGCGTTCGCACCTGCCAAGACTTTGCGCCAAGTCTTGCCGCCATCCGACGTCTTGAATACTCCCCGATCATCGCTGTCATCCCAAAGATGTCCGGTCGCACAGGCAAGAACAGAATTTCCATCGCGCGGATCCACCAGAATCTTTGCTATGCGCTCCGTATTCTTCAGCCCCACATTCGTCCAATTTTCCCCGCCGTCAGTGGATTTGTAGATACCGTCGCCGATCGAGACACTGTTCCGCGTCCACGCTTCTCCCGTCCCCACCCAAACGATCTTCGGATTCGTCGGATCGATCGTGATCGCGCCAATCGATTGCACCGGCTGCCGGTCGAATACCGGCTTAAACGTCGTTCCACCATTCACCGACTTCCAAACCCCTCCGCTCGCTGAACCCACAAATAAAGTCAACCGTCCATCCTGCATCACGCCGTCCATCGAACTGATTCGTCCACTCATCGTGGCCGATCCAATGTTGCGAGCCGGTAGGCCGGAGACGGTTGCGGCGTCGAACTTGATGTTCTGCTGTCCCATCGCAGAAATTGCGCTCAATGCCAGCACAGGTACGATCGCGTTCAGAAATCTGCGGGATTTACAGGCAAGAATTCTCATACACAAGACCTCTTCTTGAAAGATAGGTTGATCTGGTTCAAGCACTGATTAGGGCACTATTTCTTTAGAGAGGCTGGCAAGGCGAAATCGGAACTCTCCAGAGGCACATTCACTTCCAGCTTTTCGACAGTCACAGTCTGCCACTGCGTAGGATCGTTCTTTGGACCGGAGGCGATCGAGAACGGATACATCACTCCATTCACTGCCTTATAAGAACCTAGATCGGAGACATTCTCTTTGATCGACCCGCGAATAAACTCTTGTGTCTCTTTACGAATTTCCAGGTAGGTATCCGGATCGAGGTAGTAATAAATAATGTTGCCGCTCTTCAGAGTGACCTTCAGCCGCAGTGCGTCGTCTCCGTCCACCACATCGTGGCCCAGGTATTCGACCGTGTTTCCTTTGGCCTGGTAATCGACCAGAGCACCATCAAAGTCAGAGTCGATCAACAAATCCGGCAGGTCGTCTTCTCCCATCAACTGCGGCGTTTTGCTTCCGCCAAACGGTTGGATCTGCCATCCCGTCGACCCGTCATAGGCCTGCACCGCGGTGAGTCCTTGCACGGAAAATGTCTCGCGCACCAGATTCGGACGCATGTTTTCCTGCCCGTACTCTCCGGTGAAACCGCCGCCGGCGACCAACTTTCCCGTCACCCGGTAGGTCTTGATCGCTTTGATTTTGTCCACGCCGCCTTTCGCCTGCAGGTTTTTGGCGATCAGTTCGTCCGCCGTCTGTGAAGCAGCAAAAACACTCGCGGATAAAACGAGCAACAGCGCAAGACTCACTCGCATCGGGAAAGGCTCCTATCGCCAGTAGTGGAAAACGACACTTTACCTGTTATGGACGCAAATGCCAAGGAAAGGAAAGCGGACTATACAGCTCAACACCGCAAAAACACGTAGGTTTCGCCTCTATTGCAAGCCGACCCGATGCATCAGGTCTTGAAAGCGAGGGTCCGGCCGCACCAGATCAAAGCGGTTATCCACCTTCAGAAACGGAAGCCGGCTCTCCCGCTCCAGGTAAGACTTCTGCAGCCACAGCATCGTTTTGTCTCGATTGTTAGTCGTGGCATAAATCTCCGCAATCTCAAACGGAGAAACAAACTGTTGTTTTGAACGAAGCTCCAGCTTGCGAATCACTTTGGTTGCCTCTGGCACGTTGCCAGACAATCCGTACAATTTCCCCATCTCAACCAACGCCGCCGTCCCTTCATGCGAAATCTGCAGCGCCTCATTAGCTTCACGAAAAGCATCGTCTATTCTTCCCACAGCCTGGTATTCCGATGCCAGCGCCAGGTGCGCCGGCAGGAAATTTGGATCCATCTCTAGCGACTGGCGATTGACCTCGATTGCCCTGTCGTACTGGCCCGCGTAAAAATACTTCGACGCCAGCGTGCTATTGATCGCCAGCGACAATGGATCGAGCCGCTTGGCGATGTCCGCTTCTCCCACCGCCTCCTGAAAACGTCCCATCGCCGAAAGAAAGCTGCTGTACCATTGGTGACCGGTCGCGTAATTCGGATTGAGTTGGATCGCCTGCCGGAACTGATCTTCCGCCCGGCTCCAGTTCCACTGGTAATAAAACTCTAGCTGTCCCGCCGTCGCATGTCCTTCCGCCATGTTCGGATCAAGCTCCAACGCCTTGCGCGCGGCGGCCTGCGCCCGCTCCCGCGCTTCGTTCGCCGACATCACATCCGACCCTAGAATCGAATACGCGTCCGCCAACCCCGCATAAGCCGCCGCGAGTTGCGGATCCTTCGAAATCGCCTCCTGGTAATACGCAATACTCTTTTGAATGGACTCCGGAGATCGCTTGTTCCAGAAATATCTTCCTCTCAAATATGCGTCATAGGCATCGGGATTCACCGTGTGCGCGCTAGTTCCGGTTACGGTCTGTCGCGGCGCGATAACCCGCCCCTGAATTTCTTCCGCGATGTCGCGCGCCGCCGCACCCTGTAGTGTCAGCACATCGCTCAGATCGCGATCATAACTTTGCGCCCAAAGATGGCGGTCGCTCGCGCATTCAATCAACTGCACCCGGATGCGAACCCGGTTCCCCACCCGCTCCACCGTGCCTTCGACCAGAGCATCAACCCCAAGCTCCCGCCCGATCTGCGGAACGATCTTCTTCGTGTCTTTGTACTGAATGGTTGAGGTGCGCGAGATGACGCGCAAGCTTCCCAGTTGCGCTAGGTCTGTGATGAGCTCATCGCTCATCCCGTCGGCAAAGTAGTCTTGCGAAGGATCGTTGGAAAGATTTTGCAGCGGCAATACGGCAATGGAATTAATCGGCTGGCCTGTCGGACCGGCCGAAGCATCGGCGTGACCGCCAAGCAGGCCGGAGAGCGATCGCGATTTTAATTTGCCCTCGAGTCCCAATATCAGGAAAGCCGCAACCAGCAGCGCCAGGATCGCCGCCGCACGAATCCAAAATACTCGCGTAATCTGCGCCGAGCGCAGTTTCGAACCAGGGCCGTTGCCGTTTATCGGAAGCGGTTCAACCACGGTCGGCTGCGGCGCCTCAACTTCAGACTGAGCCCTGCGTTCGCCCGCCACCACCTCAACCGGCGCAATGAACCGGTAACCCATGCGCGGCAGGGTTTCGATATATCGCGGCTCCGTCGCCGAATCGCAGAGGATCTGCCGCAACTTCTTTATCGACGTGTTCAGACTATGTTCAAAGTCCACGAACGTGTCGGATGACCAGATGCTTTGTCTGATTTCTTCACGGGTGACCACTTCGCCGGAGTGCCGCACCAATGCTTCCAGGATCAGGTAAGGCTGGCCGCGCAGCTTTAGCTTTGTCCCGTGCTTGGACAACTCGCGAGACCCCGTCTCCAGTTCGTACGGGCCAAAACGGAATATAAAGGAGGGTGAGTCCATGGCACTCCCCAATCCATGGGCCAAGAGCAGGAATTGTATCACCCCAAATCCAGCAACCGAAAGCTTTTACAGCTACTTACAACGTCACCCCCTAGCTCACCGGAATCGCCTCGGACCGCTCACCTAAGGATGCTTCACACAGGAAAGTGGGAAGAAGATCCAGTTTTTACCAAATTTAGCGAATAATATTACTGCCAACAGTGTTAGCCACCGTAGAAAGTGGGAATTTGCTAAACCAATGGGATGACGACAAAGGTTCCCCATGCTTGCTTCGGGAACCTCTTGAAACTGCAGGACCGGCATAAAGCGGACGCCCGGGCCGCTCGTTCTAATGTTCGCCCGCGAGGGCGAGGCCCTCAACCAACACCCACGCAGCGACGGACGCCTCCATCCGCCGCCCAAACCAATGAACCAAATGTGAATCAATGATGCAGATGAGCCCGCCGGCTTTTGGGTGATGCAGCGATTCCCCTACTTCGACAAAACCCAGTCCTTCGGATCTCCGTCAAACTGCATCCCGTATCTCTGCCAGGGCGCTCCCGACGATTCCTTCCGCACCACTTTGGCTGGCCCGACGTAACGCTCTTTTTCGCCGGTCACAAAAACCTCAACGATGGCGTCCTTGGTGAACTGCCGCACACAGTTGCACAGGAAGCCGCTGGCGCTGACATTCTCCGTCTCCGCCAGTTCTTCGAATTTATTGCCGGTAGCATCGGCTCCTCGCAGTTTGAGCGGCACTCGCATCCGCACCCGCACCTCGGTCCGCCGCTCCGGACGGCTATCCTTAAGCTCCAGAGCCAGCCGCTCCTTCAGTTTGGAGAAATCGATAGGCTTCTCGAAGTATCCCGAAGCTCCCAACGTTCCGCACTGCTCCCGGAACTTCATCCCTGCTTCACCCGTGATCACAAAAATGGGTAGCGATGACGTGTAGCTCAGCGCATGAAAGCTCTGGCACAACTCGAAGCCGGAGAACTTTGGCATCATCAGGTCCATCAATACCGCGTCTGGTTTGTACTCCAGCGCCATTGCCAGCGCCTGCTCAGGATCGCCCGTGTCGAAAATCTCGTATGAATCGGAAAGCCGCATGCGCATCATCCCCCGCATCGCTCCGTCGTCATCCACAATCAAAAGCTTCTTCATCGCCTCTCCTCGCCGCTACCTAACCTGCTGAATTTGCCGATGCCTTGGGCTCGGTTTCGAGCGCTTCTCGGACTTTGCGCGCCAAAGTTTCACGCGTGTACGGCTTACCCAGAAAATTGCTCCCTGCTGGCAGCACTCCCTGTCCTACGGCTTGCCCGGTGTATCCGGATATGTACAAAACTTTGAGCGCCGGTCTCTCCGCCAGAAGACGTTCTACCAGCGCCGGACCATTCATCCCCGGCATCACCACGTCACTGACTGTCAAATGAATGTCGCGCGTGTAGCGCCGGCTGACTGCGCAGGCCTCATCGCCATCCGTCGCCTCCAGTACTTTGTAACCGAGCGATTGCAGTATGTTTCGTGTCAGCACCCTTAGCGTGTCTTCGTCTTCGACCAGCAGAATAGTCTCTGTGCCATTCAGCACGGCTGGTTGAACGGCGTTCTTCTTTTCCACCTCAACTGGAGCCTCCACCAACGGCAGGTAAATCTTGAAAGTCGTTCCGGCGTCGACTTCGCTGTGCACCTCGATGTAGCCATCACTCTGCTTCACCACTCCATAAACCGTGGCCAAACCCAGGCCCGTTCCCTTGCCTTTTTCTTTCGTCGTAAAGAATGGCTCGAAGATATGCGCTTGCGTTTCGAGCGCCATCCCCGTTCCGGTATCGCTCACCGTCAGAAGCACGTAGCGGCCGGTCTTCACCGGATAGGAATAGCGTTGCACCGCCGCCTCATCCATAACCGCGTTCTTTGTGGCGATGGTTAACTTCCCGCCAGCCGGCATCGCATCCCGCGCGTTCACCACCAGGTTCAACAAAACTTGCTCGATCTGTCCCTGGTCCGCTTTGATTCTGCCCAGCAGCGGATCCAATTCCGCGCTAAGCTCAATATCTTCTCCGATCACCCGATGCAGCATCTTTTCCGTATCCAGAATGATGCTGTTCAGATCCACCACTTTCGGTTCCAGCACCTGTTGCCGGCTGAACGCCAGCAACTGCCGGGTGAGTTGCGCCGCGCGGCGGCTGGCATTGAGAATTTCGGTCACGCAACTGCTTAGCGGATCGTCCTTCTTCATCCGCTCTTCCAGAATCTCCCCGTATCCAATGATCACTCCCAGAATATTGTTGAAGTCGTGGGCGATTCCTCCGGAAAGCCGGCCCACCGCTTCCATCTTCTGCGACTGCCGGAACTGGTCCTCCAGCCGGCGGCGGTCAGTGATGTCCCGATTCACAATCACCAGCCTGCTCAATCCCGTTCCCGTGTCCACAATCGTGCTCGAGGTGGATTCCAACAGACGCCAGCTTCCGTCTTTGTGACGCATCCGGTATTCGATCCGGCGCCCCACGCCTTTCTCTCGCGATTCCTGCGCCGCGGCTTTTACCAGCGGCAGGTCTTCCGGATGCACCTGCTCCAACGCGTGAGTCATTTCCATCTCGTCCCGCGTGTACCCCAATACCCGTTCATAGGACGGACTGTTGTACAGCCGCTTCCCATCGGAATCGACGACCGCGATCATGTCCGCGGCGTTTTCCGTGATCAAACGAAATAACACCTCGCGTTGTACCAACTGACGCCGGATTCGGTAGATCTGCAGTTGCTGGTAAATCACGTAAACATCAAACAAGAGAACCAGCCCCACGAGACCACGAATGGAATGAATCATCTGGTACCAATCCCATTCCTGCTGGTGCAACATCGGCAGTACAAACGAAACCAACCCGGACGTCAGGATCAACGTGATTAGAACGGCGACGCTCCACAACCACCATTCCCGCCTTTCGATCTTTCGCATCCCCGAAAGAAACGAATAGCTGCCATCCTCATTGCTTGCCCGATTATCGGATCGGCTTGATTTCATTCGTGCCTAGCCTCAGGGAAGATGCGGCACGTCAACTTCCACCTCAAACCTGCGTCAACCCGGTTGATCCCCTTATTTTTCAGCTACTTACTTTTCAGCCTGCGCTCCCGGAACAGCTTTCTGTCCTGCCTCCGGACAATTCCTCCATTATCTGGACTCGCATATTTCGACGCGAATAGGGGAAATCGCTTGCGATTCATCTCCAGGTGGCCGATCAAGGTCTCCCTCTGACCCTCCAGTACATCAAAGCTGCTCGTGCGGGCGGTCCGATGGCCCAACAGAATTCATGCGGTGCCCGAGTCATTTTCATGCCGGGTACTTGTCTATTTTTCGGACTTGTCGCCTGTTTTCCATTTTTAAGACACTGTTTCATCGGCTCTTCTTGGTCGGAGAAATATTTCATTGTCAGTTTTCGAACACGGCGTTTGAAACTGCTCGAATGTGGAGTAACATGCGTTCAAAATCTCAACATCGCGTTGGAAGAAAAAGCATCAGAAATTTAGGAGACCAGCCGTGAAAAAACCCTGCTTGGGTGCGCCGACGCGATCGAATTCGGATTTTCCTGGTGGACGACTACAGAGACTGCGGAACTTACTGGGTTTTTCCATGCGTGATGTGGAACGAGCCACGCGACAGATAGCTGCCACTAAATCGCATCAGGATTTCATCATTTCGATCAGCCGTCTTTATGACATCGAACACGATGAGATCGTGCCATCCATTTTCCGTATCTATTCGCTTGCGATCGTCTACCACAAAGACGTTGTAGAACTCTTATCGTGGTACGGAATTGAAGTTCACAATGCTCTCACCGGGAGTTCTGACTTCTCTCCGCCCCTCACCTATCGCGTCACGCTTCCCGATAATCTTGACGAACGGCCCAAGCCCGGTATGGTGCCCTTCGATTTCCTGGAGAAAACGACTGTTCCCGTCGGGGCGGTTGCCGACGGGTTGAAGTTTGTCCCTCTTGCCTACTTGGCCCAATCGGGAAAAGGTCAGTACACCTACGCTTACATTGGTCGCAACGATTACACGATGCACCCGATGCTTCCCCCGGGAAGCTTCGTCCAAGTGGATGAATCCCGAAACCGCATAAAGGAAGGGGGATGGGCTTCTGAATACGAGCGTCCACTCTACCTGGTTGAGACCCGTAGCGGCATGACCTGCTGCTGGTGTTCGTTCCAGGACGGCTATCTTGTTCTCCAGTCCCACCCACTTTCTTCCGTGCCCATAAGATTTCTTCGTACCCCACAAGAGGCGGAGATCATCGGGGAAGTGGTCGGAGTCGCCCTACGGCGCCCCGACTCATCCGTAAACCTTTCCGCCGCCGTTTCCAAACTAGCTTCAGCACGACCTCGAACGCCTGCAGCCCAGGATCCCGAGCAATGCCTGCAGCTCTAGCATTTGCTCGAAATTGAATAGATCCGGAGTCCAGAGCCTCCGAGCGTCATACATTTACGCAGCGAGCCCGCAGCGCCTGCCATCGCCCACAGCCTTTAAAATGATTTCCACATAAGAAATTGTTTTTCACCTCCTTCCGCCCATCCGCTCCGCCTTTTTTCTCAGGTGCAGTATCATTAAGGGAATAGCATTGGATTGAAAGGAGCTTTCGCGTCAACCTTTTTCATGTCTCCACGTAAGAAGGCACAGGTAGCTTTCACTTCTGCTCTGATCCTGCTTTTTCTAAGCGGCCTCGCCGTATATGTTTCCATGCTTCAATTGTTAAAGAGCGAGCGCTGGGTTTCACATACCCGTGAGGTTCAGGCCGATATTGGAGAGGTGGAGTCAGCCGCCGCTCACTTCGGTCGCTCCCGCATGGACTACGTCGCGACCGGCAACGATCTCGCTCTCAAAGACTTCGAGACTGCCATCGCCGAGACTGATCAGGAACTGAAAGACCTCAAGCAGGCCAGCGCTGATAATCCAGGCCAGCAAGCCCTGTGCGATGCCTTGCGAACCGTGACCGAGCAAAGAATTGCCATTGCCCGGCAGGCAGTCGAATTGAAGAAAAGTGATCCCTCGAACACGCAGGCCCAGGACCGCCTTACCCGCGAGAGCATCCCGTTACTCAACCAGACGACATCGATCACGCGTCAGCTGCGCTCCGAAGAAGAACGTCTTCTTCAGCAGCGCGAACGGGAGTCTTCCAAGCTCTCCGTTCTCACTTTCATCGTTGTCGCGGTCACCGTCGTTTTGGCCTTCGCGATGTTAGGCGTTCACTATTCATTCCTGGTACGAGAACTCGAGGCCCGCGAGCGCGCCGAACATGGACTGCGGACTCTGAGTACTCGGTTGATGCAGGTCCAGGACGAAGAACGCCGCAAGTTTTCTCGCGAACTCCACGATAGCCTCGGTCAATATCTTGCCGCCCTAAAGATGAGCTTCGGCATGTTGGCCGCTGGACACGAAAGCGACCGGCGTTACAGCGACTGCCTCACCCTGCTGGATCAGTGCATCTCGGAAACTCGCACCATATCTCACCTGCTGCATCCGCCGCTTCTCGAAGTTGCAGGATTCTCGTCCGCCGCCCGCTGGTTCGTGGAAGGTTTCTCCAAGCGCAGCGGAATTCAGATCAAGGCTGAGATACCAGACACCAGGATGCGTCTGCCCGAGCCGATTGAGATCGCTCTCTTCCGCGTACTGCAAGAGAGCCTCACCAACATTCACCGTCACTCCCAGAGCCCGCGGGCCGAGGTCAGGTTGCGCATTCTCGATCAGAAGGTCGAACTCACCGTACAGGATTTTGGAGTCGGATTGCCACAGGCCGTCCTCGATCGTCATAACGACGACGGATCGAGTGGCGTCGGACTGGCAGCTATGCGGGAACGCATCCGCGACCTTGGAGGTGAGTTCGAAATCGCGTCTACCTCTCTTGGCACATCTATCTCTGCCACGATCCCGCTGAACACGAAGTCTCAATTACCGGCTCGCCCGACTTCCGAAGATATCTACCCTTCGTGACCCGATCCAACTCTGTCCAGAGTTGCTGCTCCTCCTACCAGCACGGCTTCCTGTCAATATCTGTAAACGCACCGCACCATAGCCATGCCCAAAGCAACCGGACACCAGACTTTTGCAACCAAACTGAGTTACTTATTCTGCAGCGTGCGCGAGTGCGTTGCCTCAAGGAGTTTCTAAATGGCAGACGATCAAGTGAAGAACCAGAATCAGCAATCGCAGCAGCACGACCAAAATCAACAGCCGGGTCAGCAGAAGAAAGACCAAGTCGATCCTTCCAAGAAAAACCCCTCCCAGGACAACCAGACGGACAAGGATCAACAACAGAATCCTGATCAGGGTCAGCGCCGCGCGTCGTAATCGCGCATGAGATGCGAAATGGTCCCGGCCCCCTCTCCGGACCGGGACCACGCCGCTTTGAATTCTCCAAGACAACTCCAGAACAGGAAAAGTACCCCGCAGAAGAAGAATTGCTTCCGCAATTGCCCATCACGCGGGTGGAACAGCGTATTGCCGGGCAAGTTCCTGAAAGATTTTGACCTGGTTCGCTCGCCAACTCTCGTCGTACTTCAATTCCCGAGCCATAATTTCGGCGGTCCGCTCCGCCATCTCCGACGCAGCTCGCGCATTAAGGAATAGTGCCCGTGTCCGGCGGGCTAGTACATCCTCAACCGTGCGCGCCATTTCATTTCTGGTGGCCCAAACCACCTCAGCAGCGCAATAGCTCAGCGCCGGATGCAGCCGTTCCGCCAGCGCCGGTTCGCTGCGCATGAGATCTTCAATGGCAACCGCATCTGTGCCGTACACCTCAAGCTCTTTGAACTGCTTCGCGTTGAGGTGAAAGCCGTGAACCTTAAGATTCTCCGTGACCGCCGGCTTCTCTGGCAATCGCGCCAGCATGGCTGCCTGGTTAACGCAGTCTTCGGCCATTCGGCGGTAGGTGGTCCATTTCCCGCCAGCGATGCTTAGCAGACCCGAACTGTCGATACGAATGGTGTGGTCGCGGGAGAGCGTGGCTGTGCCGTTCGCGTCTCCATCGCCCACTAGCGGACGGATACCGACGAACACACTCAAGACATCTTTACGGGTTGGAACCTTGTGGAGATAGTGGCCGGCCATTTCCAGAATGAAGTCGACTTCCTCCGGCAAAGCTCTCGGCTCCAACGAAACGTCGCTGATGGGAGTGTCAGTGGTTCCGACCACCGTGTGGCCGTGCCATGGGATAGCGAATATCACCCGCCCATCCGGAGTGTTCGGCACCATGATGGCGTTGTCAGTGGGAAGAAACGAGCGGTCAAACACCAGGTGAACTCCCTGGCTCGGGACGATCATGGGAGCAATCGATGGATCTGCCATTTTGCGAATGGCGTCAGAAAACGGTCCGGTTGCATTGATTACAACACTTGCGGAAATCCGAAATTCTCGCCCCGTCTCGATATCGCGTGCAGTTGCTCCCTCCACGAATCCGTCGGGGCCTCTGGTGATTCCCGTCGCCTGAAAATAATTAAGCGGAGTGGCGCCGTAGTCCGCGGCGGTCTGTATCAGGTTGATCAGCAGGCGAGTATCGTCGAACTGTCCGTCGTAATAAATCACTCCGCCGCGCAACCCTTCCGTCTTAATTGTTGGCAGTCGCCGAAGCGTCTCCTCACGAGACAGCAACTGAGAGGAGCCGAATCCGTACTTCCCCGCCAGGAGGTCGTAAATTTTTAGCCCGATTCCATAAAACGGGGCCTCCCACCAATCGTAGCGAGGCACCACAAAAGCTAGATCGCTGACCAGATGAGGCGCGTTCTGCCGCAATATGCCCCGTTCTCGAAGAGCCTCCATGACGAGCGGAATGTTGCCCTGTTCGAGATAGCGAACTCCGCCATGCACCAGCTTGGTGCTGCGGCTCGACGTTCCCTTGCCGAAGTCGCTCTGCTCCAGCAGCAACACCTCGTATCCGCGCGACGCCGCATCCACTGCGATGCCCGCGCCTGTAGCGCCGCCACCGATCACCAACATTTGCCACGGCCCTTTATGGCCGATGAGCCGGTCCACCATTTCCGGACGATTCATGTCTTAGTCCCTGGCCCAGCCTCGAGAACGTGACAATGCCTCATTCCACCGTCCGCGAAGGCTTTCTGACTCAGAGCGATCCATCTTCGGCTCGAATCTGCGTTCCTTGAGCGGCAAAGCCGCAATCTCCCTCATATCTCGCCACACCCCCGCGTTCAGGCCAGCTAAATACGCAACTCCCAGAGCGGTGCTCTCCATCATGTCAGGCCGCACCACGGGGATTCCCAGGATGTCCGCTTGAAATTGCATAAGCATGTCGTTTGCAGCGGCGCCACCGTCGACGCGCAACTCTTGCAAGGTAGTCCCAGCGTCACGCTGCACCGCGTAAAGCAAGTCCGCCACCTGGTACACAATGCTCTCCAATGCCGCTCGCGCGATGTGGCCTGACCGGGTCGCGCGAGTCAGCCCGGAGATTGAACCGCGGGCGTACTGATCCCAGTGCGGCGCGCCGAGACCGACAAATGCCGGAACGAAGTACACGCCTCCATTGTCCGGAACCGAAGCCGCCAGGGCTTCGACATCGGAAGAATTCCGAATCAATCCCAATCCATCGCGCAGCCACTGCACCACGGCCCCGCCAACAAACACGCTGCCCTCAAGCGCGTATTCGACCACATCCCCTATTTTCCAGGCGACCGTCGTCACCAGCCGATTGGAGGATTTGATCGGCTGTGTTCCTATGTTCTGCAGCAGAAAGCATCCCGTGCCGTAAGTGTTCTTCGTGAGCCCGGGGCTAAAGCATCGTTGGCCAAAAAGTGATGATTGCTGGTCTCCGGCGACCCCGGCAATGGCGATGCCGCCCAGTCCCAACGTAGTCGTCACTTCCGAGAATCTCTCACTCGACGCGCCGACTCTGGGCAGCATGGAAGAAGGAACGCGGAACAGCCGCAACAGTTCTTCGTCCCAGCCGCAGCTGTGAATATTGAAGAGCATCGTCCTCGATGCGTTCGTGATATCGGTTGCATGAACTTGCCCGCTGGTCAGCTTCCACATCAACCAACTATCGACGGTGCCAAATGCCAGCTTTCCGTCTTCAGCTCGCTGCCGCGCTCCGGGCACATGATCGAGAATCCATGAGATTTTCGTGGCAGAGAAGTAGGAGTCAATGAGCAGGCCAGTGCGCTCCTGAATGATGCCCTCATGGCCTTGCGCTTTGAGCTCATCACAAAACTGCGCCGTCCTGCGGTCCTGCCACACGATCGCGTTATAAACCGGCTTCCCCGACTCGCGGTCCCACACAATTGTCGTTTCGCGCTGGTTGGTTATGCCGATCGCGGCAATATCGCGCGGACGCAGATCCACTTTGCTCAAGGCTTCGACCGCTACTCCCATCTGCGACGTCCATATTTCTTCTGGATTGTGCTCGACCCAACCTGATTGCGGGAAGATTTGCTCGAACTCCCGTTGCGCAACGGCCTTGACCGAGCCCATGTGATCGAAAACGATGGCTCGTGAGCTGGTTGTCCCCTGGTCCAGAGCTAAAATGTATGCCACTCAATCCTCCGCTCTTGGCACTAAGAAGCAGATGAGTTCGAAGAAAGTTGCCGCAAGAAGCGCCGGATACCGAAGTCATAAACCGCGGCTCCGAGTACGCCCCCGATTAAAGGAGCCACTACCGGCACCCACCACACCCGGGCACCATCCGTGATGCCGTTGTTGTGGAAGCCAGCCAGAACTGTGAACAGCCGTGGACCAAAGTCGCGGGCCGGATTGATAGCGTACCCGTGCATTCCGCCGAAGCTCATGCCGATCGCCACGACTACCAGTCCAATCATCAGAGGAACCATGTTGGCGCCTGGCGGCAAATTAAACTCATCGGTGATGGCGAATACCAGTAGCAGAAGTAAGCCAGTCCCGATCACCTGATCCAGAAAGCCAGCTTGCGGTAATGAGGGAAACGCCGGAAATGTGGTGAAAATTCCCGCCGTTTTTTCGAGATGCGGATCCACCTGTTGGAACGCAGGAAGGTAGTTCTTGTACACCACTGCAGCGGCGGCGAACGCTCCTGCGGTTTGTGCCATGGAGTAGGGCAGTACCTTCTTCCAGGGAAAGCCGCGAAAGATCGCAACCGCCAGGGTGACCGCCGGATTCAGGTGCGCCCCGGAAATCTTTCCCGCCACATAAATGCCCATCGTTACGCCGAGGCCCCACCCCAGCGTGATATTCGTATATCCCCCGTGAGCCAGTTCGCTCGATGTGCTACTAGGAAACAGCACCACCATCGCGACCACTCCGCTGCCGAACAAAATCAGGACGAAGGTTCCCAGGAATTCGGCAATCAGTTCGGCCAACAGCCGGTTCGTCTTCATGCTTCGCTCCCGCACTTGATCCAGTTTGTCTGCAGACCGGGACGTAGTCTAACAATGATTGAGGATTAAGGGGAATTAAGACCTTATCCAGCCAACAGGGCGTTGCGTGGTTGACCTGATCGACTCCACCGCGGAAAATGAACGATTTGCGGGTAGTGGGGCTACTTCCAAAGTAGCCCCACTACCATTTGCGGCAACGTCTTCACTTCCGCGTGGTTCTGAGATATGCTGTCTGACGCCGCAAGGCACGCTCCCGACCACCCCTGTATTGGGTCCCGTACCAGGCAACATCAGTAGTCGAGTCTATCTCTAACTCCGTCGGTTCTGCCTTGGAGGCCAATATGCATCGCTTTCGCTTGATCTTCCTGCTTCTCGCTACAGGTGCCGCGCTGGCTCAGACCGCGCCGGTGCCTTACATTGCGGCGCCACTGTCTCCTTCGACACTTCCGCCCGGCAGCCAGGGTTTCGTCATGACCGTTCACGGGGACAACTTCGGACCGACGGCGGTGCTCGAGTGGAATGGGAATCAGAAAGAGACGGTCGTCACGTCGAGCACATTGTTGACCGCGACCATCGACACTTCGGACCTGACGAAACCGGGGACAGCTCAAGTTACGGTAGTGAATCTGGGGAAGAGGAATCGCGTTTCCAACACAGCGCTATTCACTTTGCGCAAACCTGCGCCCACGGTGTCGATCGTGATCGATCCTGCCGTTTCTGCCAAGGCCAGCGTTTCCAGCGTGGTCGCGGACTTTAATAATGACGGTATCCCCGACGTGGCGACCTGCACCCCGGACCATTTCGGTTCCGTCATCGCCGTTTATTTGGGGGAAGGCCACGGCAAGTTCCAAGCGCCGATCAAGTCGGTTTTTACGGGCGTAAACAAAGTTGCCTCCGGACCAATGTTCGCCGGCGATTTCAACAACGATGGTTCGCTTGATCTGGTGGTGGGATCCGCACTGGAACGCAGTTCGACGGTGATATTCGGTGATGGGAAGGGGCATTTTAGAAATCCGGTACTCACGGCAAATTCTCTGGTTCCTTATGCTGTGGGCGACATCAACGGTGATGGCAAACTCGATCTCCTCGCGGGGGGATATTTACGCGGAGCGGGGTTTAGCGTCGTCCAGGTTTGGTTGGGCAATGGCGATGGCACCTTTGGTAGGGGGTCTCAACTTTCTTT
Source organism: uncultured Acidobacteriaceae bacterium (assembly GCA_963708575.1). Lineage (GTDB taxonomy): Bacteria > Acidobacteriota > Terriglobia > Terriglobales > Acidobacteriaceae > DASVWZ01. The sequence continues at coordinate 768,949 of CAVPTB010000007.1, read as the reverse complement.
GGGGATGGAAGGTAGCCCGATTCTGGGCGATTTCAATGAGGATGGAAATCTTGACATTGCGGTGCCCAGGACAGAACGCCAATCGGTGATGGTCTTTCTGAACGAGGGAAACGGTGTGTTCGGCTACAAAGACTTCAAGACCTACAGTGCCCCTTTGGCGTTTGGAATTGCCACCGCCGATATTAACGGCGATGGGCACCTGGACATTGTCAGCGACAAAGGCGGCGTGCTGATTGGCCGAGGAGACGGGACTTTCGCCAGAGGTAAAGATGCTCCCAATCAAACTGGGACGGGCATTCGGCCACCGGCATTGATTGCACCTGGTACAGATGTTGCGGTTGCGGATTTTAATGGCGACGGAAACCAGGATGTGCTGGTAATGGGTAACGAATTGGCACTCTACTTGGGCAACGGCGACGGAACGCTCCAGCCGGCGAGTATATGCAGGTCAGGGTCCGACGGCGTTTGGCGGCTTAGGCGACTTCGATCAGAACGGCCACCTGGGCGTCGCCGGGGATGGCGGGATTTACTGGCAGATCTCGGCGGGTCTGGATCCGTACAGCATCGACTTCGGCCAGCACAAGGTCGGCAAGAGCAGCAAGCCCGAGGATGTAACCCTATACAATGCCGGTTCAACTCCGTTGACAGTCACCAGCATTGCGATTGGCGGTACCGACGCCGGTGATTTCAGCCAAACCAATAATTGCCCAGGCAGCATCCCGGTGGATGGAAATTGTCAGATTCAGGTCACGTTCACGCCATCGAAATCCGGCAATCGCGTCGGCAGTCTGACCGTGGTTTATCCAGGCGTTGGAAGTCCACTGACAACTTCTCTGTCGGGTTCAGGGATCATCTTTCCCAAGGTCACCCTGACGCCGTCCAAGCTGGTGTTTGGCAAGCAACTGCTCAACTCAACCAGCTCTCCACAGACCGCAACTTTAACCAACGTGGGTGAAGTTGATGTTGATGTGACCAACATCTCAACCACAGGCACCTTCGGACAAAAGAATAATTGCCCGGGAGGGCTGGCACCCGGACAACATTGCCTGATCCACGTGACTTTTTCGCCCATGGATATTGGCAGATCCACTGGCTATTTGACGGTGGACGATAGCGCTCCGGACAGTCCGCAGACGGTTTCGCTTTCGGGCGTCGGAACTTCGGTCGGGTTCTCGCCGATCGGGGTCAATTTCGGAGATCAGCCAGTAGGAACCAGCAGCAATCCCCAGACGATCACGTTTACGAACCAAGGCAAGGTCGTTTTGAATATTTCCAGTGTAACCATCGGAGGTTCGGATCCCGGAGATTTTTCGCAGACGAACAATTGTCCCAGCAGCTTGCCCGCTGGAGGCAATTGCACCATTCAGGTTACGTTCACGCCTACCCAAAAGGGATCCAGGCAAGGTTACCTGCAGGTGAACGACGATGCACAGCCGAGTCCGCAGCAGGCGGATTTGGGCGGAACGGGAACATAGAGAAGGATTGGCAGGCTTGCTCGGCCCGGAGCGAAGGCGGGATCCCTTCGCCCTCAGAGACGGATCCAGTCGCGCTTCACCCCTTCGGGCTGGCGGGTTCGGAGCGGCGCGGTCTCACCTCTTTCAGAATCCGCTGGCACCGTCTTCACGCTGAGGCCGAAGGGAAACGGACGATGGACGAAGACCGGTGGGTGCATTCCGCAACCGAATTTCGGCCAACCTGACAGCCGCCTGTGGCTCATCTATCGTTGACCAACCGCTAAAGTTATGGATTTTTTGGAGCGGGAGACCGGGATCGAACCGGCGACATCCAGCTTGGGAAGCTGGCGTTCTACCGCTGAACTACTCCCGCTCGGCAATTCACATGCCGAGGTTATCACTCCGCGGAAGACACTTGCAACACGCGAACCGCCACGCCGCCTCAGCCCTCAGCCCACCCGAGTCTGGTGCCGATGCGAATGTCTCGCCATCAAGTGCGGCGAAGCGACCAACGCAATCCCCGGCACCTTATTCTCCGGAGGCGCCTGCTGAATCGGTTGCACATTTCCTGACCCGCTCTGGCTTCCATTCTTTCCCGCCGCGCCGCTTCCTCCCAGCACCTCAAGAAACGACTGCGCCCAACGCTGTACATTGTGTTCTTTCACCAAACTGCGCAACAGGCGCATGCGCGTACTTTTCTCTTCGGCCGGCATTACGGCAGCTTCGTGAATCGCCTTCCCCACCGCGGCCAGGTCATTGGGATTCACCAGAATTGCCCCGTGCCGCAACTCGTGGCTCGCCCCAGCGAATTCGCTGATAATCAGCACTCCCCGTTCATCCACTTGCGCGGCGCAAAATTCCTTCGCCACCAGATTCATCCCGTCGCGCAACGGCGTGATAAGGGCAACATCAGCGGCACGATAGTATGCAAGCAATTCATCGCGCCCTAAATTGCGATGCATGTAATGCACCGGCACCCATCCCCGCTCCGTAAATTCGCCGTTGATCTGGCTCACCATCAATTCAATGTCACGCCGCAGATCCCTGTACTTGGGCAAGTCCTCGCGGCTCGGGACTACCACCTGCGCCAATGTGATCTGCCGCCGCAACTCGGGATAGTCTCGCAGCAGTATGCGGAATGCTTTCAGCCGCTCCGGAATACCCTTGGTGTAGTCCAGTCGATCGACACCTAACACCACAATGTTCTCGGTAAATTCCTGCCGGACTGTTTCCGCTCGCGCCTTCACCTCAGGACGCGCCGCTCTGCTGGAAAATTCTTCGTAGTCTATGCCAATCGGAAACGTTCCCACCACAACCTGTCGCTCGCCTATCTGGATCGTCTCGCGCCGGTTGTTTGAAACCGGACGGAGGTTGGGCAGCTGATGGCTCAAGCAGGCCATGAAATTCGCTCGATCACGGTCCGTTTGAAAACCGACCACGTCGTATTCCAGCAAGGCGTTGAGAATAGGCTCCCGCCACGGCAGCTTTTCAAAAATGTCCGGTGAGGGAAACGGTATATGAAGGAAAAAACCGGTCCTGCTCTGGCAGTTCATCTGCCGCAGGTTTTCCGCCACCAGCATCAGGTGATAATCATGCACCCAAACGCAGTCTCCGCTCTTCGCATCCTGCGCCGCGCTGCTAGCAAATTTCCGATTGACCCGCTTGTACACTTCCCAGTAATCCGGATCGAAGTTGCAGCGCGTTGGCATGTCGTGGAAGAGTGGCCAGACAATCTCGTTGGCGAATCCGCCGTAGAACTTTGTAATTTCATCTTCTGTGAGAACGATTCCTTGTAGGCGGTACGGTCGCCGTCGCGAAGCCTTGGCCAGAAGCTCGTCGACCGGCTGATCTTCGGAATTTCCCGCCCATCCCGTCCACACTCCCGAGCGGTCTTCCCATGCGCTCTCAATCGCAGTCGCTAATCCGCCCGAACTGTGTTCCACCCGGGTTCCCGCCGCGGTCTTCTTGATCGTGACGGGCAGCCGGTTTGACACATTGATCATCCGTCCACACGGCATCATACGGTTTTGCCTCCGCTGGCTTCCAACCAATCTTCCAGAAAACGAATTAGTTCTTCTGGCGGCTTCAGCCAGATCTCAGCTTTGGTCGCTCGATTTTGTTCTCTGACCAGCACCGTCAAGCCCCGTCCTCGCAGCGATTCAAACGCGTCTTCGTCGGTGCGGTCGTCCCCCAAATATGCAATCGCGCCATCAGTTCCTGTTTCGCCTAAAATGGCGCGAACCACCGATCCTTTGTCTTTGCCCGGCGCACGCAGTTCGATACCACCGTCGAAATCCAGCAAGCGGAGGGACTGCTCTTTGACAAGAGGCGCCGACAGCTGCTGAACACTTTGTTTCAGAGCTAGAACCTCTTGTGCTTCCAGTCCTCGCCAGTGCACCGCAATTCCTCCGGACTTCAGTTCCATCCGGTTCTCAAGCCCGGCGGCTCTCAACAAGTCTGCCGCCTGCATCAGCCCCGCTTCAGCGTCTTTCGGCAGGTCATCCACGTGGTATGTACCATCCGCTTTCAGCCGCTCCATACCGTGGCTCCCCCAAATCTCCGGATGAGGGTGGATCCCGCTGATCATCATTAACTCTCGCGCCGGACGTCCGCTAATCAGCACCACTCGCGTCCCTTTGCCTACGATTTCCCCGATAAGCGCGGGGACTTCGGGGTACGGAAAAGCATGCTCTCGATCGGTTTGAAATGGTGCCAGTGTGCCGTCGTAGTCCAGCAACAGCAATCGGACTGGAGCGGTTCGCAGCCGGTCCATGAAAATGGAATACACATCCTGTTGCGCCAATGCTTTCATGCCGCTTCTCTGATGCTGTGAACTACATGAAACGATGTACGCCTGTTGAGGAATCGGTTAAGTGGTGTGCTGCAGACGAGCAGCAACTCTGCTTTTCGGTTGGCCAGTGAAATGGAGTCTAGCACTGAACAGAGTGCCTGGTTCGAATCGAGAGTACATACTGGCCGTGGACAAATATCCTGTCGAGGGCGATCTATTAACGATCAGTCGAGTCGCTGCTTCCCGTTTGCGCACCAAACACATTGTGCTGCGGCGCAGGCATCGGTGTTGCACCTTTTCGGTCCCGCCACAATATGGCATTCAGGACCGATGCCTCGGCGGCATCCGGACGTGAGAAATCCATTCTCCGTGACTGCTCCGCCCCTTGACCCTTCGCAGGATTGGTTTGATAAATCAACCCGTTGTCCCGATTGCTCCAATCCACATTGAAAGCCGGCTGATCGCCCGTTCCCGCGAACTCTGCCGACATCAGGGGAGCATAAGCATCATTCTGATTCATCGGCGGAAGGCCCAGCAGATTTTCCATGGTGTGAATCATGTTGACCGTCGTATAGAACCGGTGATCTACAACCGGATGCTCCAGGGAACCTGGCGCGAATTTGCTGATCACGAAGGCAATTGAGCGGTGCGCATCCACGTGATCCGCCCCATTTTGCGCATCATCTTCCAGCATAAAAATGGCCGTATCGTCCCAATAAGGACTATGTGAAACCGCATCCACCACCCGGCCCACCGCTAAATCATTGTCGGCTACGCTCGCTGCCGGACGCGGCGCTCCCGGCGTCGTGCCATGCGTATGATCGTCCGGAAGGTAGAGCAGCACGAATGTCGGCAATTGGTTTCCGCTTCCCTGCTTCCTCGCCTGCACATATCCTTCAAACTCGTTCAGGAACTCGTCCGCCCGCAACTGATCTGGATATTCTGTATTGAAGTCTGGGAAGTTCGCGTCAAAATGGTCGCGCAAGGCCTCCTTCGTGGCCTTCGTCTCTCGCATCGCCGGCACTGGCCATGGCCACGGACTCTTCGAACCATGCGGCTGCCCCACATTCGCCGGCAGCGTGTCCCCCGTCGTAATCGTCGCCCGCGCACAATTCCCTTTCAGCGGTGAAGGAGTTCCCTCCGTCGGCGATCCTACCTGCTCATCCTTGCACCACACCGTAGTCACAAACTCCCCATAATCGCGAAAGCTCACTTTGTGATTGGCGACGTTGTCCCATAGAAATCCAGTCGACGGATCGTCTACATCCGAGACACCGTTCTCCAGCGCCAGTTCGTCTCCCACCATGCCTTGAAAATCGTAGGTCCGCTCCTTTCCGCGATAGGTGATCTGCCAGTTCTTCTCGTTGTAATCGCTCGTGATCGCCGCGGTCGACCAGTCATGCCCATCGCCCGAAACCTCGCCGCTATCGTAGAAGTTGTCGAGTACGCCAAACTGCAACGCCAGCTTGTGCTCATTCGGCGTGATATCCGCGCCGTACATGACCAGCGTCGGATCGCCGTTGGCAATCTTCAGGTCCCCGAGCACCTGATCGTACGTGCGATTCTCCTTGATGATGTAAATCACGTGCTTGATCGGGTTCGCCCCCCGCTGAAACTGAATTTCCCCGGAGTCTGCCGTAAACAGATTGTTTTCCTGCACCCGCTTAGTAAATTCCGGCAACTGCTTCTCGACATCGTTAACCCCCAGGCGTATCGCCGAACCATACAAAAGCGTCGGAATATAAGGATGCTCGCGATGCCTGCGACCTCCGGTTAACCTATCCGCTCCATTGTTCGGCCCGGTGCCTTGTCCCTTGGATGTAGCAATGAGCAAATCGTCTTTGGTCGTCGCGAGCGCCGTCGGATACCAGTCCGTCGGAATGAATCCCTCCGCCGTCTGCGTCCCGTGCTCAGGGCCGTTCGTCTCCTTGACATCGAAGACAGCCACCGCGTTCACCGCCGCGTCTGCGACGAACAGCTTGCTTCCATTCGCCGTGAGCGCCAGTGCATTCGGATAACTCCCCGGGAACTTCTGCCCTGGCACCATCGTGTCCAGCATGCGAACCGTACCTGACTTCTGCGTCGATATCGCCGCCACGCGGTCGGCGTTAGAAAGCGCTACATAGAGTGTCTTCTCGTCCCGGCTCAGCAGCATTGCGGTCGGATGCGAACCCGGCGCCAGCGGATCTTTCGGCTCGAGCAATGGAATCCATCGTGTGACCCTTCCATTCTTCAAGTTCAACTCGGCCACACTCGATCCATTCCACAAGCTGCACCATGCGCGGCTGCCGTCTCGATTTGCCACGACCGTATACGGAAAAGCCGAAGGCACAGCCCTATGCGTGCTCAGATCGAACTGCTTTACGATCTCTCCGGAGCCGGCATCCATCAGGACAACACTGTCCGAATAGTTGTTCGCCACCAGCAACTGGTCGTTGCCCTTCTTCCTGTTAATCACCGCCAGGCCTGCGGGATAAGGAATCGCCGTGCCGCTCGGGGTCGTCCGCAATCCGTATAGGACTTTTTTCCCGGTCGCCAATTTTTGCGGAGCGATTTTCAAAAACCGCTCCGGCGAAATCTTGCCGCCCTCAAAGCGGTAGACGGCAATTCCATTTCCCGTGTCACCATCCGTCGTACCCGTGGGATCGGTAATCGACCCCATCGACGCGTACAGATGCCCGCCATCTCCACTGAACGTCAACCCCAGAAAATAGCTTTGGTGCGCTTCTTCCGACAACCGCTCATCGGGAAAATCCACGATCTGGTTTGAGCTTAAATTCCAAATAGCGATCGATTGATGGGACCGATTTTCCTGGCTCCCGAATCCATCGTTCATGATCGCGGCATACTGCCCGTCCGGACTCACCGCCATCGCTGCTGCGAAGCCATTCAGCCGCCCGACTGTTCCCGGCGTAGGCCCGATCAGCACCTTGCTGGTGGGCAACCCTTGGCGTCGCCAAACCAGCCCGCTCTTCTGGGCAGAAACGATCGCCCAGCCTCCCAACACCGCCATCATCGCGCTGAACCACAGGAGTTTCTTCACGAGGCTCTCCTATTCCGTATGAAGCTTACTGTATTAAGCCCAGCTCTGGCTGTAGTGTCGCACCATTCAATAGAAAACGGGAGCAGCTTTGAAGCGCTGCTCCCGTTCGATTTCTAACGACAACCCCAGGAATCCAACTATCACTCAGTCACAATCAGTGAGTGTCCGTAATTTCCTGTGGCAGCGGCGGCTCCGCCGACACGTTGTGCCGCACATCCGCGCCTCGTACCCAGAAGATCACGTCTTCGGCAACGTTGGTTGCATGGTCCGCAACCCGCTCCAGGTTTCGCGCAATTAGGAGCGCATCCAGGGCCTGCCGGGTCACTTCCGGACGCTCGTTCATCTCTTTCACCAAGGTGATGAACGCCTCGTCCTTCATGCGGTCCACCACGCTATCCATCTCGAGCACCGCCTGTGCCAGTTCGGCCTTCCCTTCAATGAACGATTCCAAAGCGCGCCGCACCATGGCCGAAACCGCCGCCGCCATTCTTGCAATGTCCACGGGCAAATCGACCTTGGGCAACTCCACCATGTCCATGACGCGCTCGGCAATGTTCACCGCCTGGTCGCCGACGCGCTCCAGGTCAGAATTGATTTTGGTTACCGCCAGAATGAACCGCAGATCCACCGCCATCGGCTGCTGCATGGCCAGAAGATCGAACGCCAACTCATCGATCTGACGCTCCGTCACATTGATCTGCGATTCGCCTTCCAAGACCATTTGGCAGCGAGTCAGATCCCGGTCGATGTACGCCTGGCAGGCGCGATCTACCGCCTGTTCGGCCAGACCCCCCATGCGCAGCAATCGCGCGCGGAGGTCGTCCAGTCCTTGTTGAAAGCGGGTGCGCATTATCCAAACCTGCCTGTAATGTAGTCCTCTGTCCGCTTGTCGGACGGAGTCGTAAAGATCTTCTCAGTCCTGTCGAATTCGATCAACTTTCCCAACAGGAAAAACCCTGTGAACTCCGCCACACGCGACGCCTGCTGCATATTATGCGTCACAATCACGATCGTGAACTTCTCTTTGAGCTGGAAAATCAGTTCCTCAATTTTCCCCGTCGAGATCGGATCCAGCGCCGAGCAGGGCTCGTCCATCAGCAACACTTCCGGTTCCACCGCCAGCGCCCGCGCAATGCATAGCCTCTGTTGTTGCCCGCCCGAAAGACTCGCGCCTGACTTCTTCCGCAACGTGTCTTTCACCTCGTCCCAAAGCGCCGAAAGCTTCAGCGTGCGCTCCACGATCTCATCCAACCGCCGACGGTCGTTGAACCCATTCAGCTTCAACCCGGCGGCTACGTTGTCATAAATCGACATGGTCGGAAACGGATTCGGCTTCTGAAACACCATCCCGATCCGCCGCCGTATCTGTACCGCCGCCGTTCCGTTGTAGACGTCCAGATCCCCGATCGCTACTTTGCCCGTGGCTCGCGCATCGGTGACCGTTTCGTGCATCCGGTTCAGGCAACGCACAAAAGTCGATTTCCCGCAGCCTGACGGTCCAATCACTGCCGTTGCACGATTCGCCGGCACGTCCATGTTGATGTCATGGAGCGCCTGCGTCTTGCCGAACCAGGCATTCAGGTTCTCGACCTTGATTCCTACTCCCATAACTCAGTTTGCTCCCTTGAGCATACCCCGGCTGGCCGCCAGGCGCACCGCACTCACCGCCGCCACAATGAGAATGATCAGAATCAGCGCCCCTGCCCACGCCTGTCGATGCCACTCGTCAAACGGCGAAATCGCATACGTAAACACCTGCAAGGATAAGGCAGCAGTCGGCTGATTGACCTTCCAGTTCCAGTACTGGTTTCCAAACGCCGTAAACAGCAGCGGCGCCGTCTCGCCCGCCACGCGCGCAAAAGCCAGCATCACTCCCGTAATTACACCCGACGTTGCGGTTCGCAAAGTAATCGAGAGCGTCGTCCGCCACTTCGAAACTCCCAAACCATACGCCGCTTCCCGTACCGCATTCGGCACCAGCAACAGCATTTCTTCCGTCGTCCGCGTGATGGTAGGGATCATCATGATCGCCAGCGCTACTCCGCCAGCCAGCGCGGAAAAATGTCCCTGCGTCAGCACTACGATGGAGTAAGCCACAATGCCGACCACGATTGACGGCACGCCGTTCAATACGTCAGCCGTAAACCGGATCAGGTCTCCCAACCGCCCGCGCCCGTACTCCGACAAGTAAATTCCCGCGCCAATCCCAATCGGCACTCCCATCGAACTCGCGATCGCCAGAATAAGCCCGGTTCCCGCAATCGCATTCGCCATGCCGCCGCCCGCCTCACCAACCGGCTTCGGAGTCTGCGTAAGGAACGCCCAATTCAGCGCTCCAATTCCCTTGTAAATGAGATAAGCGAAAATCGCTCCCAAAGGCAGCAACACCAGAAAAACTGCCAGCGCGGCCGCTGACGTCATCACCAGGTTCATCGAGCGTCGATACAAACTCACTGGCGCGTTGGTAAAGCCCGGAGAAACTCCGATCTCAGGCATTTGTCCTCGCAGGCATGCCGCGGGTCACACTCCACACCAGAAGCTGGGCAAAAATATTCACGACGATGGTCACGATAAACAGCGCCAGTCCCACTTCCACCAGCGCGCTCAAATAAGTATCCGATGTCGCCTCGCTGAATTCATTCGCGATCACGCTTGCCATCGTGTAACCGGGCGCTAGCAAAGACTTCGCGATCTCCGGACGGTTCCCAATCACCATGGTGACCGCCATGGTCTCACCCAGGGCGCGCCCCAGACCTAGTATCACTCCTCCCACAATGCCCGCACGCGCATTCCGCAAAACACCCGTACGGATCATCTCCCAGCGCGTCGCACCTAACGCCAGAACCGCTTCTCGCTGCTGCTGCGGCACGGCCGTCATTACCTCTCGGGTGATCGACGAGACAATCGGCACGACCATGATCGCCAGAATGATTCCAGCCGCCAGCATCCCAATGCCATACGGAGGCCCTTCAAACAATCCGGTCCAGCCCAGCGTCCTCATCAAAACTGGCTCTACATACAGCCGCAGCAACGGAACCAGTACAAAGATCGCCCACAGCCCATAAATAACGCTTGGAATCGCCGCCAGCAACTCGGTAACAAAAGCCAAAATCCCCTTCAATTGCCGTGGGCACATCTCGGTGATGAAGATCGCCACCCCCAACGCTAACGGCACCGCCAAAACAAGCGCCAGGATCGACGACACCACCGTGCCAAACACGAACGGCAGTGCGCCGAACTTTTCGTTGACCGGGTCCCAATCGCTGTTAAAGAAGAACTTCAGGCCGAAAGCATGCCAGGAAAGGCTGGACCGGCTCACCAGCTCATAGATAATGACGCCGACCAGCACCAGCACGCAGAGACCACACGCCAACATCGCATAGTGGAAAATCTGGTCCGCCACGTGGCTGTTTCCCGCATTGATAAGCGGCTTGGAATGTACTGCCGTATTTGGTACAACCTCTGGCTTTCCAACAGGTTGCGGTCCGTCCACGCGCGGCGCTCCTAGGACAGGGTTAGCCATCGTTCGAAGACTAGCAGGATCGTGTTAAAGGAGTGTTAAAATAGCCATCCGCGGCGAATCGCCTATCGAGCCTTGCAAGGGCAAGATATGAGAAATGAAGTCCTGATTCCCTCGTTGCGTTTTTTGTCGTGACCTTGTATTTTTCCCCTGATTTTGTGAAGCCATGCCGATTGACCTCAAGAAAAGTCGCGCTTCTTTTTCAAAACTGCAACGCCAGCTCGCGAAGCTGAAACCCAAGACTGCGCCGACGAACGTGCACAAGTTTCGCACTACTTGCCGCCGGGTGGAAGTTCTATTGGAAGAAGTCCCGCAAAAGCCCGCCGGCAACACTCGCAAGCTGCTCAAACTTCTCGCCCGCCTGCGAAAAAAAGCCGGTAAAGTTCGCGACCTCGACGTCCAGATCTCTACTCTAGGCACGCTCAAGATCTCGGGTGGAAATGGCGACAAAACTCAATTTATCGAGTCTCTTGTCCATGAACGGGCCAAGAGCGAAAACAGATTGGCTGACGCTTGTGATCGCAAAACGAAAAAAGAAGTCCGCCAGCGACTCAAACGGGCTGCCGCCCAGCTCGATCTTGCAAAAGAAGCGAACCCATTGGCTCTGGCCCTCAATCTTCTTGCCCAGCTCGGCAGAGATCGTGCCCCGCTTACCGAAAAGTCGCTCCACCAGTACAGAATCGTCGGCAAACGAGCTCGCTACATTGCGGAACTTGACCCCGAGAACCCAGAGACGAAGCATCTGATCGACAACCTGAAATCCCTCCAGGACGTTATCGGAGATTGGCACGATTGGCTGAAGATGACTCAGAAAGCTGAGGCTCTGCTCGGAGGCGCCCGCAACTCGGCTCTGGTAGCCATGCTGCAAAATGTGACTCGCGCGAAGTACCGCCAAGCCCTCGACGTCGTTTCCGAAACCCGCACCCAGCTCGCGAAACCCGTTGCCGTAGTTCCCGCCCCCGAGCGAAAACCCGTAAGCCGACATCACACCCAGGCCGCCTCCGCCGCATGACCCTCTGTGAACCTCTGTGTCCCCTGTGGTGAGCCCCTATGCCGTCACTTCGTGCATATCAGTGGTAGCAGTTGCCTTTTCTCGCCATAGCAAAACTCGTCGCACTATAGGGAACCCTCGTCTCCCGGAGTAAACTACTTCCCAAATCCCATGCCGACTTTCGCCGCCGTTGATATTGGATCTAACTCTGTCCGCCTCAAGATCGCTCGACTATCCAAACATCGCCTCACCGAAATCCACGAAGACCGCGAAGTCACACGTCTTGGAGAATCCGTATTTCGCAGCGGCTTCCTCTCTCCCGAGGCCATCGCCAGCACCGTCAAGGTGCTCCGCCGTTTTCACCGCGCCGTGCAGCGCGCCGGAGCCGATCCCGTCCGGGTCGTCGCCACCAGCGCCCTTCGCGACGCCCGCAACTCTCACGCCTTTTTGGAATGGGTCCGCTCTTCCACTGGATGGGAAGTTGCCATCATCTCCGGAGTCGAAGAAGCACGCCTGATTCACCTGGGGCTCACCTCCAGCATCCGCGTCGCCGCCTCTCCCGTCCTCATGATGGATCTGGGCGGCGGCAGCTGCGAACTCACGATTTCCAGCGAAGGCCGCATTCGCAGCACCGTCAGTCTCCCTCTCGGTGCCGTGCGGTTGACCAACGAATTTCTCCATCACGATCCGCCGCGCAAGGCCGAGATGCAGCAACTCCGCGGATTCATCTCCCGCGAAATCGAGCGAACCGCCGACCGCATCAAACGCGCTCGTCCCAAGATCGTCATTGCCACGTCGGGAACCGCCGAATCGCTCGCTGCGGTCTCGCACGGTGTTTACAAAACCAAAGGATCGCGCAGCGCCTCGGTTTCGCGGAGCCAAATGAAAGGCGTAGCCAAGCTTCTCACCCGGCTTTCGCTGGAAGAGCGAAGAAAGCTCTCTGGTGTCGGTCCCCGCCGGGCGGAGATCATCGTCGCCGGAGCGGCAGTCTATACGGCACTTTTGGAACGATGCCAGCTACTCGGATTCCGCTACAGCCCTCTCGGCCTTCGCGACGGTCTACTCGCCCAAATGGCTGCCGAGTACGACCACAGCACCCGCTCCGGACGGCAGATCCAATCCGAACGCTGGGACTCCATCCGTGCCGCCGTCGGTCATTATCGCGTCGAAATGCCCCATGCGTTGCGCGTCCGCGAGTCCGCCATGCAGCTGTTCAAGGCCTTGCGTTCCGTTCATCATCTTCCTTCGGAATACGAAGAGTGGCTCTCCGCCGCCGCCATGCTCTACGAAGTCGGAGACTACGTGAATCGCAACGGCCGTCATCGCCACGCTTATTACATCATTTCCCACTCCGAGATCCTGGGCTATACCCCCGAGCAACGAAGAGTCATCGCCGCAATCGCCCGTTACCTCGGCAAGTCGCGTCCCACCCCCACCGACGGCCCGATCAAACTCTTGCCGCCTGTTGACCAGGAACTTGTGCCGCGAGCCTCTCTGATTCTTCGCCTGGCTCGCGCCCTCAACCTCGGCAGAAGTGGCGCGGTGCAATCCTCGCGCGTTCGCATACACGACGGCGAGGTCCGCTTCACGCTCATCAAGAAACCGCGAAACAGCGTCGACCTTGAACTGTGGGCTGTGGAAAAAGAAAAGAACTATTTCCGGGAAGTTTTGGGCCGCGAGCTGTCCGCGGCCGCACTATAAAGCAGTCTCAGGACCTTAGGAGTCACGTACCACTGCAGCACCGCCCCACCTCGTCCGATCTCCACTCTGGCGACGCCGCCTTTTTTCAACTCAACTCCCGCGTCGCAACCCGCTTCACTGATAATTCTGCCAAGAAATTCACTCAGATTCGGATTGTGCCCGACCACCATGATCGCGTCCTGCTTGGCATACTTCTCCAGCATCTTGCGGAAATCCGCAAACGACGCGCCCGGTTTCAGCCCATCTTCCAACTGCAGTTTCCCTTCGTACCCCAGCTCATTCCCGACCAATGACGCAGTCTGCGTCGCCCGCTTCAGTGGGCTCGAAACAATCACATCCACCGCGGCGTCCAGCCCCACCAGAGCTCGTCCCACCAGCCCGCACTGCTCGATGCCGTCTCTATCCAACGCGCGCTTTTCATCCCGCTTGGGATTGCTCAACCGCTCTCCCGCATTCGCATGACGAAGAAAATAAATAATCATTTCAGGCTATCGTTCCTTTCCCACCGTACTTCTCCTCGTCCGCGTCGCCGGCACCGACGGAATCGCATCGAGGGATTGTTTTCCTTCCGCCATCGCGATCAGAAAATCCTGCGAATTGAACGCCTTCGTGCCCGTCGGAGCCCGGCGCTTTCCCTGCGCCTTCCACGCTCGCACGTACGTGCCATCTTTTTGCAGAATCCGCGCCTTTAGATTGTCCGCCAGATACGTTTCCAGAATTTCCTGTCGGATGCGTTCCCGCAGCAACTCATCCTTCACGGGGAATAGCACTTCCACACGCTCATACAGATTTCGCGGCATCCAGTCCGCGCTTCCCAGATAGATTTCTTCGTTGCCGCCATTCGCGAAATGATAGATGCGGCTGTGCTCCAGGAATCGTCCCACGATGCTACGTACTCGTATATGATCGCTCACTCCTCGGATGCCCGGCCTTAACGCGCAGATGCCCCGCACGATCAGATCGATCTTCACTCCCGCCTGGGAAGCTCGATACAAAGCCGTAATGATGTTCTTGTCCAGCAGCGCATTCATCTTGGCGATGATGTGAGCCGGACGCCCGTGGCGCGCATGCTCCGCCTCGCGCGCAATCAGAGCCAGACAATGTTCGGCCAAATCCAGCGGCGCCACCAGCAGCGGATCGTAATTGGGGTGCTCGGCGTACGCCGTCAGAAAGCTGAAAACATCATGCACTGCGCCCGTGATTTCCGGATCGGCTGTCAACAGGCTGAGATCGGTGTAAATCCTCGCCGTCGTCGCATTGTAATTACCCGTCCCCAGATGTGCGTAACGCCGCGTCACTCCATCCGGATCCTGCCGCACCAGCAACGACAGCTTGCAGTGCGTCTTCAAACCGACCAACCCGTGAAATACCTGGACGCCCGCATCTTCCAGTTCCCGCGCCCAGCGGATGTTCGGCGCTTCGTCGAATCGTGCCTTCAGCTCGACCACCGCCGTGACTTCCTTTTTCTCCGCCGCCGACATCAACGAAGGCACGATCAACGAGTGCTCGTTCGTCCGGTACAGCGTCTGCTTCATCGAAACCACTCGTGGATCTTCCGCCGCCGACTCGATAAACGACACCACCGCATCGTACGAGTCAAACGGATGGTGCAGCATAATATCGTGCCGCCGCAGCTCCTCGAACAGATCCAAGGACTTCCCCGTCAGCCGTAATTCGCGCGGTAAGAATGGCTTGAACTTCAACTCCGGGTGTTCCGTCTGATCGTAGATATTGAACAGACGCGACAAATTCACCGGCCCGTTTACCGGAAACACCTGCCACGGCTCGATCTCGAAGTTCGTCCTCAGCCGCTCCACGATCTCCGGATCGGCTTCCGTGTCAATCTCCAACCGCACCGCATCGCCCTTGCGCCGGTTGTGCAGCTCCGTACGCACTGATTCCAGCAGGCTTCTTGATTCTTCTTCCGCCAGGTAAAGATTGCTGTTGCGGGTCACCCGAAATGCCGCTGACGACACAATGTCGTACCCGTGATACATGCGAGACGCATGATGAGTCACCAGGTCCGCCAGGAAAATGAAATCGACCGTGCCTTCTGCCGGCAGCCTTACTAGCCTGGGCAATGCCCGCGGCACTGTCACCACGCCCGTATAGGTCATCGACGAGCGCCGTCTCCGCCGCAAGAGAAAAGCTACGCACAGAGCTTTATTGATCACTCGCGGAAAGGGATGCGCTGGATCCACCGTCACCGGGGTCAGCAGAAGATCGAGTTCCTTCTCGCAATACTCTTCCACGAAAGCTCGCTGCTTAGAATCGAGGTCGTTGATTCCCAGCACCCGAATGCCACTTTGCGCCAGCAGCGGACGTAGTTGCTCGTTCCAGCACTGATACTGCTCTTTGACAAACTCGTGGGTTTCTTTCGATAGCTGATCTCGCTCCTGCAAGAGCGTCAGACCATCCGGACCAGCCTCGGTGTACCCGTCTTCAATCTGCTGTACCAGTCCCGCGACGCGTACCTCGAAAAATTCATCGAGATTGCTCGCCGTGATCGACAAAAACTTCACCCGTTCCAGAATCGGGTTCGAAGAATCTACCGCTTCTTCCAGAACTCTCCAGTTGAATGCCAACCAGGAAAGCTCGCGATTAATATAGTAGGCCGAGTTGTCGAGAGTATTGCGTGCCATAGTTCTCACATCTACAAATGATTGGATTTGTCTCTGACTTCCGGCTCACTTACCGTCAGGAGCGGGGCTCGCGTCCGTCGGGCCGACCTTCATGATCGAAGTACGTTTCACGATTGCGAATTCGACGTCCACTCCACTGTATTTCCGGATAAATAAATGATGGTTGTCCGCCCGCACATCTACCGCCGCACCTGGCTGCCAGTCGACCGGTAAGGTTTCGTCAGCATTCCGCGGCGTGTATTTTCCCAGGTACAAAACCGCCTTGGTCTGGACCGATACTTCGTAATAAGGTTCGTCTTTCGTCACAGGCGTATTCGAGATGTAATACAGTACCCGCGTGTTCGTTTTCTGCTGAACATCGACGACCTTGCCGCTCTCATACACCTTTTCGGCGGCCAACGCGCCCAACGGCAGCGCCAGAATCAAGACGAATAAAAACCCAACCCAACGACTCCGCATATCTAACTAGTATAGAACAGGCTCTAGGCGCTCATTTTGCCACCCCAGGTTCCTCACTGCCTGCCCCGTGGACCCCGTGCCCCGGTGGTTAGCCGGTCGACCCTTAACTTGATAAAAAAGAGGGCGCCCTTTCGCGGCGCCCTCCCCATTCAACATCTTGCTCGCGCCTTACGGCAGGTAATAACGGAACGACGTCAGGAACATGTTTTCGTTCGCCGACGGATCTCCGCCCGTTCCCGCCCAGGTATTCTTCACGATGTACGAGTACTGCGGTCCGAACTGCAACCGGCCTTTCGGTCCGCTGTACAAGCGATACCAGAACCCGACCGTGCCTTCCCAAATATTTCGGGTATCGCCGTTGCAGTTCTTCAATCCTCCCGGATTGAATCCGCCCGTAAGTGGTGTGCCGACCGAACCCGGCACTGGTATCGATCCAGTTCCAGTCGATCCACCCGAAGTCGTCGGAGCCGTCACCACGGACGTGCTGGTCAACGCCGGAGGCGTTTCGGTATAGCAACCTGAGTTGTTGAATCCAGGCGCGCCATACCCCACCGGGGTCTTGCCGTTGAGATACCACTGCCGCACTTCGTACTCCATGCCGGCGTTGCTGTAGATATCCAGCTTCTTGGCATGGAACTCCAGAGTTCCCAATGCCTGGTAATTTCGCACCGGCCTTAGCACCCCGTCAGGTCTGGCGACTACGTCCACCAGTCCCGCCGTACCGTATCGCCCGATGCCGTTTCCACCCAGCACGTGGATGCCGATGTCGATGTGTTTGTTGGCCATCGATCCTCGCACGTTCGCGCCGATACCGCCGCCCAGTGACGAGTTGTTATCGGCGCCAGCCGCTGACGGACCTGTTTTTCCTCCGCATGTCCCGGTTGACGTTGTCGTCGCGCAGGGGAATACCCGGTCGCGGAAGTCGCTGATGATCCCGAACACTTCGTAGTGTCCCCATCCCGGCTCGAATGCCGTCTTGAAGATGAAGTCCGGAACCGCGTTGTAGGAGTAGTTGGTTGTCGGGTTATACAATCCACCGCTGGTTCCCTGCTGTCCCAGCAGGAAGTTGTTGCTCGCGCCGTGACCACCCAAAGTGGCTTGCGAATCTTCGATCGATGCCGCCAACCAGAACTTGTTCCCAAAGTTCTTCGAAACGCGGAATCCGTACTGCCGTGCCCAACTGAATCCCACGTTGTACTGTGGATCAATCGTCATCGGCAGCGCTTCCGACCGGTTATCCACGCCCTTCTTGGTTTCCGCCACCAGGCTCCACATTTGGCCGCCGGTGAAACTCCACCCATTGTTCAAAGCCGCCTGCGCAAACGCCTGCCGTTGCCGCAGGGTGTAGCTGTTGCTCTCGTTGTTGTTCGAGGTGACGCCTGCCGACAAGAAGTCCGCTTCCAGATAACCTCTCAGCGTCATGCTGTCTGTCTTGCCCTCGGCCAACATCGAAATTCGCGACTGGCGTCCCGACCCGAAGAACTCCGACATCTGGGACTGCGAAGATCCCGGAAAGGGAATCGAGTTGAACGGCGTATTAATGTCCGATCCCGTTCCGTGCTGCCGCCAAACTGTTTCTGCCGCCAGGAATCCGCCTGGAGTGATCGTGATTCCTTTGTAATGAATCGCCAGCGGGCTTTCGATGCTCGACTGAATGTTCTTCTGCGTCTCCTGCAGACTCAGCGCCGTGTTCGTCGAGTTTTGCTTCAAATCTGAAACATCTGTCTTCAGTTCAACGACCGATTGCTGTTGCTGGCCCGCCGCCGCTTCGGCTTGTTGCGCCTTGGCTTGAGCGTCCGTAGCCGCCTGCTGGGCTGACTGCAATTGTTGCTGCGTTTGCTGCCAGGCTTGATCGCGTTGGTTCAGTTGATCCCTGAGTTGCTGGATCTGTTGTTGTTGGGCCGCCAAGGCTTCTTTCAGTTCCATCACTTCCTTGGCCGTGACCGTCGGAGTCGCCGCCTTTCGTTTCGGCTTCGCTGGCGCTGTCGATGTCTGCGCCAACAGCGTCGCCGTGCAAAGCGGTACTACGCACCACCTGAGAACAGCCTTCATCTTTCTTCTCCTTGGCCTCATGGGGGTAGAGGCCTTCTTCGTCCTTTTCTTTCAGGATGTACAGCGCAAACCGTTGGGGTTACTGCTACCGGACTTGCTTGATTTCTTCCTTGACCTTCGCCGCCACACTGGCGGGAAGCGGAGCATACGTCAGTTCCGCCGTCATCTTCTGCCCGCTATCCACCATCCAGCTCAAGAAGTCCGCCAGGATTTTTCCCTTCGCCGGATCCTTGGACTGCGCTGGAATCAGCAGCCAGGTAAAGCTCGAGATGGGATAAGCATCCTTACCCGGAGCATTCGTGATCGACACTCGGAAATCCGCCGGCATATTTTTCACCGACGCCGCCGCTGCCGTCACCCCATCGAGATTTGCCTTCACAAACTCCCCCGCAGCGTTCTTCACCGTGCCGTAGGGAATGTTGTTCTGTACCGCGTAAATCAATTCGATGTAGCCGATCGCACCCTGCATCTGCCGGATCATCCCGGCCACACCTTCGTTGCCTTTACCGCCCAATCCCACCGGCCACTTTACCGACGTTCCCTTACCTACCTGTCCCTGCCAATCCGAACTCACCTTCGACAGATAATCGGTAAAAATGAAAGTCGTTCCGCTGCCGTCCGAACGGTGAATCACAACGATCGGGGAATTCGGTAAATTCAGCCCCGGATTGGCGCTGGTCAAAGCCGCATCGTTCCAACTCGTGATCTTTCCCAGATAAATTCCTGCGAGCGCCTGCGGCGTGAATTTGATTTCCCCACTCACCCCCGGAATGTTGTAAGCCGGTACCACCGCTCCCAACACTGTCGGCACATGCAGAATCTTGGTCTTCGCTTGAGAGAGCTGTTCATCCGACATCGGCCCATCGCTGGCCCCAAAGTCCACTGTGCCGGCGAGCACCTGACGAATTCCGCCACCACTTCCGATCGATTGGTAATTGATTTGAACGTCCGAGTGAGCTTTGTGGTATTCGCTGAACCACTTCGAATACATCGGATAAGGGAACGTTGCGCCCGCCCCATTTAACGTGGTCTGAGCACAAGCCGGCACTGCCAGAGCCAGACACAAAAGCGCAATTCGTCGTATCACGCGATGATTCCTCCTTGAAATTTTGGTAAAGGTTGTTTGTACGTCCGGATTGTTACAGTGAGGTTACAAAACGGTGAATTTCTGATAAATCCCCAAGCAGTTCTTGCACTTACGAGCCATCGACTGTTGCGTTCATTGCTAAAACAACTCCCTCAACAGCCCGTGTTCGACCCGGATTTGCCCCCGCCGCAGAGAACTGGCTTTGTTATGTCATCGCTTTGTTCCGTGAAGACTTCGCTATGGCCGCCCACACCTTTCGCCCTTCGCTCGGTTTGCCTCAGCCCTCCTCTCTTTGTTAGCTTGTAAAGTTTCCCCTTGAATGCAGCAATCGGCTGAGTGGCTCAGCCAAAAAGAAGGAGTTTTATGTCCCTGAAATTTCGCGGTGTGGACTTCATCGAGTTCGATTCCCTGCTCTCCGACGACGAACGTCTGGTCCGCGATACCGCCCGTAAGTTCATCGAGGACAACCTCATCCCCATCATTGAGGAATGCAATCGCGCCGGCCGCTTCCCCAAAGAATTGGTCAAGCCGATGGGCGATCTGGGTTTCTATGGAGCCAGCCTTAAAGGTTACAACTGCGCCGGCATGTCCAATGTCGAATACGGCCTGGTCATGCAGGAACTCGAACGCGGAGATTCCGGCGTCCGCTCCTTCGTTAGCGTCCAGTCTGCCTTAGTGATGTATCCCATCTATGCCTTCGGTAGCGACGAACAAAAACAAACCTGGCTTCCCGCCCTGCAAAGCGGAGAAAAGTTAGGCTGCTTCGGTCTTACCGAGCCTGACTTCGGTTCCAATCCCGGAGGCATGCGCACCCGCGCCCGCAAGGTCGGCAAAGAGTACGTCCTCAACGGCGAAAAAATGTGGATCACGTCCGGCTCCATCGCCAACGTCGCCATCATCTGGGCCAAAGTCGAAGACGAAGACAATAAAGTTCGTGGATTCCTTGTCGAAACCGATCGCCCCGGCTTCAAAGCCGAAGACATTCATGGCAAGTGGTCGCTGCGAGCCTCGGTCACATCGGGCCTCTCGATGCAAGATGTCCACATCCCCGAGTCCAACCTCTTGCCAAAAAGTGGAGGCCTGAAGTCTCCGCTCATGTGCCTCAACCAGGCCCGCTACGGCATCGCCTGGGGAGCCCTCGGCGCCGCCATGTCCTGTTACGATTGCGCCCTGCAGTACTCGCAGCTCCGCAAGCAGTTCCACGATAAACCCATTGCCTCTCATCAACTTGTCCAGGAAAAGCTCACCTGGATGATTAACGAGATCACCAAGGCCCAGCTATTGGTTTTGCAGGTAGGAAAATTGAAGGACGCCGACAGAGTCCAGCATCAGCACATCTCGATGGCGAAGAGAAACAACGTTTGGATGGCTCTCGAATGCGCCCGCATGTCGCGCGACATTCTAGGCGCCAACGGAGTCGCCGACGAATACCCTTTAATGCGTCACATGATGAACCTGGAATCGGTGAAGACTTACGAAGGCACGCACGATATTCACACCCTGATCATCGGTGCCAGTATCACCGGGATCGACGCCTTCTGATTCGCACCCTGAAAGACACTCTTATCTTGACCGGAACTGGACGATTCCCCAGAAATCGTCCAGGCCAGTCGAGAGAATCCCGCGTCAACCTCACCCTCCGCGCACCCCAGTGCTCCCTGTGGTGATCCATCCGCCCAGATCCCCAAAAAACCGCCGCAAACCTACGCCCGACTAGTTTTCAGCCGCTCCACTCTCCCTCGCACCCCCGCCACAAACTCCGCGTCCTTGATCGACTCCACATTAATGTCGACATTCGCCAGCGCTCCGGCAATGGCCGCTTGAGCCAACGCAATCGATGTCGTTAAGTCCGACTTCATATTCGGATTGGTGATCGGCCGCAACTTCTCCGCAATCCCTGCCACCTCCGACGCCCGCTCCGCCACGCCCAAAGGCACGCTGGTGGCCTGCTTCAAAGCCGCCTCGATAATCGCATCGCCATCCGTCGCTTCTTTGGCTTGCTTGTAGGCCTTCATCACCACGTTGAACGACTCTGCATCGGCATCGATCGCCGCCTTCAACTCTTCGCGCAATTGCGAGAGCCGCGCAATCGCCTCGCTCAGTTGCGACTCATACTGCACATAAGCTTTCTTTCCTCGCGACATCGACGCCACCATATTCGCTAGCCCCGCCGCCATCGCGCCGCTCGCCGCCGCCGCACTTCCGCCACCCGGAGTAGCCGTCGGCGCGGCCAGCTGCTCCACAAACGGCTCGACTCCCGCCCGCAGCCCGCCCACCGCCATCTTCCCGCCCATCACCGCCGTCAGCCGATTTTCCAGAATCAGCGACGAATCAAAATTCTCCACCTGCAAGAACCACTCCGCCGCCGACTCCAGCGCCTTCTTCGGAATCAGTCCCACAATCTCGCTCGACACCGGAACCACGCCATACCGTTGCGCCTCGCGCTTCACCATTTCGAACACGCGATGCACCGGCGTCTGCTCAAAATCCGTCAGGTTCATCGAGACCTGCGCCTGCCCGCGCACCAGAAATCCCGCGCCTTTCACAAACCGCATCCCGCCATTCGAGGCCCGCACCGCCTTGGCAATGTTCTTCGCAATCTGGACATCCGAGGTGCTGAGAAAAACGTTGTAAGCCACCAGAAATTTCCTGGCGCCGACCACCGTCGCCCCAGCCGTCGGATGTACTTTGAGATCGCCAAAGTCCGGCTTCCTTGCAGGATTCGTCGCAATCTCCGCGCGAATTCCTTCGAACTGTCCGCGCCGAATGTTCTCCAGATTCTGCCGCTCTGGAGTCGCCGCCGCCGCTTCGTACAAATAAACTGGAATCTGAAATCGCTTCCAGATCTCGGCGCCCACGTGTCGCGCCATCGCCACGCAGTCTTCAATCGTGACGCCTTCAATCGGAATAAACGGCACCACATCCGCCGCGCCCATCCGCGGATGCGCCCCCTGATGTACCGTCAGATCAATCAATTCCGACGCCTTTCCCACGCCGCGGATCGCCGCCTCCTGAATCGCCTCCCGCTCGCCCACCAGCGTAATCACGCAGCGGTTATGATCGGAATCCATTTCGCGATCCAGCAGATACACGCCATCCATTTTCATGGCGTCGACAATCGCATCCACCTTGGCCTTATCGCGCCCTTCAGAAAAATTAGGAACACATTCCACGAGAGTTGACATGACCGAGAAGGATATAAGGCGGAGTTACCGCGCTGCAACTCAGGGAATGTTTTTTCGGACGAATCCAATAGGTCGACAACGGCCGCTAAACTCTACAAAGAAGATCTAACTCCGACCCGACTTTCTCAGCGTCCTTTGTGGTGAAAGCTCTTGCTCTGGCTTGGCGAAAGCTTCCTCACTGCGGAAATCCCACCTTCCGCACCAACTCCGCATACCGCGGATCCGAATGCAGGGATTCCATTTCAAATCCCGTCCGGAGAGCGACCAGGTTCGGATCATGCTCCTTATATGCGGTGCTGAGCCATTCGAAAGCGTGGTCCTTATCACCCAGGTCGGCGTAGTACCCCGCGATCACAACTGGCGAAACGTATTCATCCGTGGATTTGCGCTGCGCCAACCACACTTCGATTGCTTTGCGCAAAGCAGCCGGCCATCCCCCAATAGCGGCCTGCAAACCACAGCGATGCCACGCAGCCTTTTGCTCTTAGATCTCCTTCACTTATCAGTGAATCGTCCGATCGCTATGCCCACCTCACTGGGTGATCTCAAACACGACGCCTTGGTTATCGCTTCCGCCCACCGACGCCGTACCAAAGACCGTTCCATGGGCATCGACCGCCACGCTGCCGTAGGGCAATCCACCGTCGTTACCGCTGGCGAAGTCGTACAGGTCGGTATATTTCCAACCGCCCTTGCCCGGCGATAGCTTGAATACCGAGCCGTCCCCATTCGCGCCTTCCCCATTGGTAGTGCCGTAGATGTTTCCCTTCGCGTCGAAGGTCAGCTTGTTATACACTCCGCCGTAACCACCGGTGAAGCTGTAGAGCGTGGTCAGCTTCCAGCCCTTGCTTCCATGGGACAGTTTGTACACCGTGCCGCCGCCATTGACCCCGCCATCAAAAGTGCCGCCATAAAGGTTACCGGACTTGTCTAACACTAGACCGCCGACCGGATTCTGTCCGTCGCTCTTGCCCTGGAAGTTGTACACGACAGTTTCTTTCCAATGGGAGCCAGACGGTTGCAACTTGTAGATTGCGCCGACATTGGCCGTACCTCCGAAAGAGCTGGTACCGTAAAGATTGCCTTTACCATCCACCGTCACGCCCGCAGCTGGATTGGCGGCGTCGACACCCCCTTTGAAACGGTAGATCACGCTCTCAACCCATTTTTTGCCGGAATGCTTGACCTCGAAGACAGTGCCATTTCCCGAGTCGCCCCCCAAACTCGTAGTTCCGTACAAATTGCCTGCAGAATCGAAGACCACTCCGCCGATCGGTTGCGCACCGTCATTGCCGGTGCCGAAACTGTGAACCACAATCTCCTGCCACGGCACGGTGGCTGGGGAGGGAGCGCTGCTCTTTGGAGGCCACACCTCAAAGGCAGTCCCGAAACCGCCGCCGCCTTCGGTGGTCCCAAACAGTCTGTGGTTCGGACGCATGGCCAGCGACCCGAATGCCGGTCCGGCGCCATCCGCCCCGCCCTTAAGGCTGTACAGGGACCTGAATACCCACGACGAACCGTTCGGCGAAAGCTTGTAGACGGTCCCAGAACCTTCGCTGCCTCCGAGATAGGTGGTTCCATAAAGGTTGCCCTTCTCGTCCAGGATGGGTCCACCATAAGGCGTAGCTCCGTCGCTGACTGTGAAGGTGTGAATCACCTTGTAGGTCTGGCACTGTGCAAGCTGAGACACGCTGCCAATAAATAGGAATGCAAAAATAAGCACAAAGAGAACGGCTGTAGTACGGGCTACAGCAAGGCGGCGAGGTTGATTTTGCTGCATCGGAATACTCCTTGGGACAGATGGTGGCCGGTAATTCAGCCACAAGTGCGCCCTACATTATGCACGTTAGAAAGGGATCTCGGCATATTTATTCGAACAAAGCGACCAAGCCGTTCGTCGGCCAGCCAGCCGAAACGGCCGGAGGCAATCACGCTGCAACCCGCCCCCGGCGCCAAGTTGCAGCCTCGCGAGGAAATAGACCTGCACTGTGCCACGTCGTCTATTCGCCACCGACGGGCATTGCCATCACTCTCACCGACCGGGTTTTAAGCCCTCGTAAGCCTGGCTACCTCACATTGACGATATCTGTTGTGCTTTGTGATAAAGTACCTCCGTTTCGTGCGAGGGAACTATGTCTGATCAAGTAACCGACAACTGGACAAACATAGGGCTATGGGGAAAGATACGAATTCTGCTTGTCCTCGGCCTGTTAGTTGCCCTGTCCTATGAAATGGGCATCAGCCATGCGAGATCCGAGCATAGTGCTGGCGAGTATTCGGCGTTGCGGGCCCAATATGACAGGATCGAAACGGAGAACTCTGCGTTGCGGGATCAGTATGACCGAGTCTTGACCGTTTATTCTGCCTCGAAGACTGAATGCTCCGCGACGTTGACGGAGTACGCTGCTCTGAAGGCGCAGTACGAACGGATGGAATCGCAAAAAGGCAAGACGCGGCGTCAATGAGCCAACGAGGAAGCTCCTCTGACTTCATCACTGATGGCGATGTCGTCCTCCGCCGAGCTGACCCTGCCTGCTGCTTCGTGACCTTATAATCCCCAAGCGGACGTGCGACACCAAAGGAGGCTGTATGGGTGCGTGGGGTACCGGAAGCTTTGAGAACGATGATGCCGCGGGTTGGCTGGCTAAACTCAGCACCATCGCGCCCGACGATCTGACACAGATATTCATTCAAGCTGCCGACAATCCCGGTTATCTTGAGGCGCCCATCGCCAGCGTCGTGGTTGCTGCGGCCGAGGTCATCGCCGCCCTCAACGGATCCCCCGCCCCCGAAGCCCGCGCAGAAATCGTCCGATGGACAACCAATCAGCAGGCATCCACTGCAGGGCTCAAGGCTCTGGCACTTCGAGCATTGGAACGTGTGCGAAAAAACTCAGAACTGAAAGACCTATGGCTCGAAGCCGACGGCCTCAACGACTGGATCGCCGCAATCCAGGATCTGCAGGCCAGGTTGGGAGGGTAGAGTGCCACCGAATCGTGAGCGCCAGCGTTTTCGAGATGGATCGATTACGATGTTTTGCGCCCACTGGATGAAAATGGCGATCGAAACACTCGTCAGCCGGGGCCCTCGTCGAAGGATTAGACTCCTCCGCTTCACCAAATGGCCCTGGCGAACGGGGATACCGAGAGATGGTTTGGGGACAAAGACTCAAATATCGTCTACCGACTGAAGGGACATCACGGCCTGAATGATGCGGATGACATTCGGTGGGAAGTCGTTCCTCCCGGAGAGTTGAGCCGGAAATCTCAGTAAAAGCTATTCGCCATAAAGTCTACGCGATCTTGCTCAGCTGACTTTGCCAAATCGCATTATGACGAATTACTTCCCGAATACAAACGCCTCGCCTGCGCCTGCACCCGAGGTCGGAGCCCCGGTGACTGCGACACTTCCCTGGGTCGCAACAGAAGTACCCAACCTAAACGCGCTGGTATCCGTAAGCGTGGAGTTAAAGTGAGAGGTGGTCTTCCATCCATCTTTAGGCCGGTTAAAAACAAACGCGGCCCCTTGCCCAGAGCTGTTTCCAATTCTTTGGTCCGGCGCGCCAACGAACGCCTGGTCCGGTGTGAGCGCCACGGAGTAGCCGAGCCGGCTCCACTCGACAATTGTGAAGTTAGCGTTTTCTGTCGCATCCTTCCACCCGCCCGAAGGTTCCTCGAACACGAATGCCGCACCGTGCCTGGTCTTCTGTTCCTTGATAATTGCCAGAGGTGCACCAACCAATATCGTCTTTCCGCTAACGGCAACGGAGTAGCCGAATTCTTCGCCCCTGCCCTGTTCTCCGACCGAAGATGATAGCTCAGCTGTCTGAGTCATGTTCTTCCAGCCAGATTTGGGTTGAGTGTAGACGTAGGCTGATCCTTGGCCGTTGTTTGCATTGATTGCTCCAACGACGACCGTGCCCCAACCACGATTGTGTCCCCACTAATTGCCACGGAGTTTCCAAAATGATAAGAAGCTTGCCCATCTGAAGCGGTGAGTGTAGCGACGAGTTTAATATTCTGCCAGCCGCTGGCGGGCTTTACAAAGACGTAAGCCGCACCCTCGTACGCGTTGCCATTGACTGTTGTATAGGGTGCTCCCACAACAACGGTGTCTCCACTAATCGCCACGGATTCTCCGAAGATTTGTGAGCCGCTCGGTGGCACCAGTGCTGCGAGCTCATTCCATCTACTGTCTTCCGATGCGTTGCCAACCGAACCGACGGTTAGGGTCAGGATGATAAGAAGCGTTCGCACGGTCTCACCTCCATGAAAGCCAACTGCACTGCAGATTCAAGCTCCCTATGATAGCTGACGTGACGTCGCTGTCATCCTCACTGAACAATGGGCAGGAGCTTTTAAGTGTAAACGGCCGTGGGCGCTCATCATTTCGAGGCGCTGAACAAAACCGCGTCACTTTGCTGCGTGCCTCGAATCATGGCCAGCCATTTGCCGTCCGTTGAGTAGGCCAGGGACAGGATTATGCCCGAAGTAAAGTGGGTTAACTGCTCGTCTGGAGCTTTGTTGAAAACTGAAATCGCCCACAGATTTGGTACGCCAGTACGAATGTCAACGCTCGCAATTCGCCGGTTGTCGGGCATCCACGCGCCGGTCCGGACATTCGGGTCCATGGTGTTGCCAACACCGAAAACGGCATGAACAGAACCGTCCTCGGATGAAATCGTTGTAGCGACGATTACCCCTTTCTCGTCGGGCCCCGCGAAAGTGATCCAGCGTCCGTCCAACGACAGGAAAGGCGGACTGATCGTTATGCGATCACTCAATCGCGTCGACTTTTCTCCATTTGGCAGCATCTTGAAAACGTGAGTCCCTTCGCCCGGAACCTGCCCGACGTAGTAAACCCAGTCGGACGATGCCGCGCATTTGGGATTCAGTTCACCTGGCCCGCTTGTCACTCGTCGGGACGCACCACTCTGCAAGTCGGTTCTCCAAATGTGCTCTGTGCCATCCTGATCGGAATCGAAAAAAATGCTGGTGCCTTTCTCGCACACTGTAGGCGTACTGCGGAATTGGCCGTCATAGCTCACCTGCCGCACATTCGCCCCACTGGTATCCGTCACGAACAGATCCCAGCCGTTGGGAGTATTGCTCAAGTACACGATACGATCGTCGGGAGTGAACGCCACGCGAATGTCCTTCCGGCTATTTGTGATTTGGCTCAGTCGGTCGGGAGTGGACGCAGGCCCGGCCCAAACTTGACCGGACTGGTTTTGCTGCGCGCTAGCGATCTTTTTGCCATTGGAAGAAATACTCACCGAAAAATATTCATTCAGGTCACTCGAAATCCGGCGCGGCGTTCCGTCCGCCCGGTTCACTATCCAAACCTGCGCGGGAGAACCGGTTCGATCCTGGGCCGCAAGCAGGAGGCCACTGCCATCCGGCAGCCACTGGAAATCATTTATGACTTGCCAGCGCGGACCCAGCGCGGTCATAGCTTGTCCAGTCGCTGCGTCCACCAGGTAGAGGCCCGCGGACTTGCCGTTGGGGCTGGGATCGATCTTGGGAACCGCAATGCTACGTCCATCGGGCGACCAGGCCACCGCCGGCGCATACAGGTTGCCCGCCAGGCTCTGCTTATATGACGCGAGGGCACGAACACCACTGCCATTGTCGTCGGCTACTTCTAGTTCGACGTCGTCAGTTCTGGCAATCAGCGCGTACACCATGTGATTTCCATCGTGAGCAAAAGACACCCCGGAGTCGGCGCTGGCGATCACTGTTCGCGAAGCTCCGCCCAACGATGCTACCCGGAGAATCATTCCGTGCTGCGCGGTGCTTGCAGTGACGTAGTAATAGATAAAGTCGCCATCATGCGTGAACGTCAGGTCACCAATGGTGTTAAGCGTGGGCGGCACGAGCTGTACGGCGCTGGCAGCAGCGATCTGCCGCACCCACAGACTGGAATGCCCTTTGCTCTGCGCCACATAAGCGAGATACCGTCCATCCGGCGAGATGCGGGCCAGGGTTACATCGCCGCTCGATGTAATGCTGGAAATCTCGAACTGACTGAAGCCACTCTGAGCCAAGCCCTGGTTCCAGAGACGATTACGAATGAGAAGCGCTGAGATGAGCGCCACCAGCAAAAACACGAGAGCTGCCAGCCAGTACTTTCTTGTGTGTGCTGGTGGTGGAGCCGGCTTCGTTCCCGGCGTCATCGCTGACGGCAGCACAACGCTATCAGAAGCAGCGCTGCTATATGACGAACTCGCAGACGCCGGAGACCCGGCTTGCGCCGAACTGCTGTCGCGCTTGAGCCGCTCCAGATCCGCCCGCATCTCGGCCGCGCTTTGGCAACGCAGCTTGGGATCTTTCTCCAGCGCTTTATTGATCAGATCTTCCAACCGCTGCGGCAAACGGGGATTCAGTCGCACCGGTGGAACTGGTGCCCGGTTCAGGATGCCATCGAAAATTACTCCAGAAGTGTCACCTGGGAACGGCAATGCTCCCGTCGCCATTTCGTAGAGCACCACGCCAAAGGAAAATAAATCTGTGCGCTGGTCCAACTCCTTGCCCCGTACTTGCTCCGGCGCCATGTAAGCTACGGTTCCGAGCGCGGCTCCCGGGCTGGTAAGGTGCGCTTCCACACTCGCGGTACGCTCGCCTCGAACCTGGCTGGCCGAGCTGGCCACACTTCATTTTCGCCAACCCAAAATCCAAAATCTTGGCATGTCCTCGCTTGGTGACAAAAATATTCGCCGGCTTAATGTCTCGATGCACAATCCCTTCGGCGTGCGCTGCATCAAGGGCCTCCGCAATCTCCACGGCGAGCGACAGGATCAACTCAGTGTCCATCGGCCGGTCCGCAATACGGTGCTTCAGCGTGACGCCGTCCAGAAATTCCATGGCGATGAATACATCGCCATGCTGATCGTCAATTTCGTAGATGGTACAAATGTTCGGATGATTGAGCGCCGAGGCAGCTCGCGCCTCGCGCCGGAAACGCTCCAGTCCTTGCGGATCCTGGGCCACTCCGTCGGGCAAGAATTTGAGCGCCACGAAACGCCCGAGTTGCGTATCTTCAGCCTTGTAGACGACGCCCATGCCCCCGCCGCCGAGCTTCTCGACAATGCGGTAATGCGAGATGGTCTTCCCTATCACTTGAGTCGGAGTATGGTAAGCGCGGCGCGACGGGCAAGTCAATCGAAGTCAGAGAGTTAGGGGCATCCTGAAAGACCAGCTGGCAAGCAATCCCGATTTCACTCATTGATCTCGCAGAGGACCTGAGTGTTAAAGCCTATCGCGGTTCACAAACTCTTGCCCGCAAAACTGGCAAAAACAAAATGCGACATTCGTTCGCCCACGCCGTTTCTCACCTCGGACCCCTGCGGAATGCATTCACTGCCAACAATTCGCTGGTGTGACCTGGATGTTCTCCTTTAAGCCGCTCTTGAAGAGTCGTGATGTCGCGGTCGCGGCTTGAGGTTTGGAGACCGTACATTTCGTAGCTACACGCGCAATCGCCAACTGGGCATCGCACGCGCTCTGGCTTCGGAGCATTCTTTGAATTTGCCAGTTCGGCTTGAAACTTCGGGTGGGCGAGTACGTCAACTCTATAGGCTTTCGGCATCCGTCTAGGTTGCCACAATAACCTCAGATCGGAAACCCGCTTCTTTCGCTCCGACGAAAGTTGGAGACAAATCGCGACCCCTCATTTACCCATATGCGGTGAACAAACCAACTCACACTCACGACCGCCACCCTACTCAAACTCCAGCACCACAATCTCCGGATTCGAGCCCAGCCGTAGCGGAGGCCCCCACGTCCCCGCCCCACTCGAAGTGAAAACCTGCATCTTCCCGATCCTGCTTAACCCATACACAAATTGCCGGTAAATCCGCCGCGCCATCCAACTCCATGGAATGAATTGCCCGAGATGGGTATGCCCCGATAATTGCAGCGAAACGCCCGCCGCTTCGGCTACCGCCGGATGGTCCGGCGCATGCGTCAACAAAATGCTGGCACGATCCCGATCCAAACGAACTCCGTCGAGCGCCGTTGCCAGGTCGCCCGTCCCGCGTCGCGTTCCTGTGCGGCACTCCGATAATCTGCAGTCCGTCCACTTCCACTTTCTCGTTGGTGAGCACTCGCACTCCCGCCGCTGCAATCGCATTCAGATATTTGCTGTCGTCGCCAAATTGCTCGTGATTCCCCGCCACAAAATACACGCCATGCGGCGCCGTGAGCTTACTCAGTGGCTCGGCCGCTCGTGCTTCGTCAATCGCCGTTCCGTCGTAAAGATCCCCGGCAATAAAAATGGCGTCCGGCTCTTCCCTCAAAATCTTCGCCACCATGCGCCGCAGAAAACTGCCATTCCGCACATGCCCCAGATGGACGTCGCTGATCAGTGCCGCCGTCCGCCCGCGCCACGACTCGCGGCAAATTCGCTAGCCGCACCGTAGTTCGCGTAATTCGTGTCCAACTGGCGTTGAAAACTCCGTACACTCCCGCCGCCAGCGCCGCACCAAACAGCACTTCCACAATTCGATGAAAGTTCGCATTCCACCCGACCAGCCGCCCGACTCCGAAAACAATCCACGAGAAGATCGCCGCAATAAAGAGGAAGCTCAGCAGCCCTGTCCAAATCGCCGCCGCCCGATAAAACACCCGCACCGCGGAATTTGTATAGCGAAAAGCCAGCACCGACGCCGCGACGAAACTCACCGACAATAATGCGAAGGTCAGCTTAACCGCCCAGGACGAATCTCCCGTCCCCAACGTCCACGTCTGGTAAAGGAAGTAGTGCCCCAGGAAAAGAACCGTCTGGATGACTGCAATAAAAAAGACCACGCGTTTTCGATCCCGCATGGTCCATTAGATTCCCCAACTTGCGATTCGGATTGAGGCTGTTCCCTTCACTCACTCACGAAGTTAACCCCACCAGCGCAACCAATTCATAACAAAAGAGTAAGCCAAGGACGCGTCGCTCTCCCTCAAAACCGCCTCAGCCTACTTCTTTCGGCTAGGGTCGTCATTTGGATTGACATAGTTGAACTGCACCGGCGCCATGCCATGAATCTGCACCACCACCGGGCCACTGGCCATCGCGTAATGATGCATGTCCGGATCGAGATAGGCAAAGCTTCCCGCCGGAAAAGTCATCATGCTGCCTTCATCAAAGCTGTCGCCCATTCCGACTTTGAACGTTCCCGATATCACCGTAACGTTTTCGCGCTTCGGGTGCCAATGCGGTGCAATTCGATATCCGTCAGGCATCTTCAGCCGCACCGTGTAGTCCCCGCTCGCTGCCATGGGATTGCCTTCCAGCACCGCGAGTTGCGCCCCGGGAGCCACAAACGGCGGCGCCGGTCCCCACTGAATTCCATCCGGCGTAAACGAATTCTTCTCCGCCGCTGGCGGTGCCGCCATCACCCTCATACCGCCGGGCCGGCTCATCAAAAATATTCCTGCCAACAGTGCCACTGTCAGGCACACATTCCGTTTCATGATTGTTCTCCTTGGGCAGCGCCGCGCTTTCGCGCTGCAAGTGATACTCTCTAATATCTGGTTCTACCCACCAATGTCTCCCAATCCTACTTGTGCCAGAACTTCCCCACTCCCAACCGCACCTGCACGGTATTCACTCCCGGATTCGGCGACGACAGACCCGCATTCGAAATATGCATGTACCGAGCCTCTAAACTCCATGCCCACTTGTCTCCGAGAAGATGAACTCCGAAAGCGGCGGCATCGGTAAAGTTCACCGAAGAAGTCCCAGTCGGAACATCGTGATTCGTAAACAGCGTTCCGCCATTCAACTCAAAGTAAGGTTCCAACCGGCCGCGCGCCGCGAAATTCCATTTCAATCCCAGAGGGCTGAAGCCAGCTCCGTAAGCGGTGTTGTATTTTTGCCAAACCACGAAGACCGGCGTGGCGTCGACCAGGTACTCGAATCTTCCCTTCAAGAATCCCGGCCCGTGCGGACGCGTCAGAATCCATCCGTACCGCGCTCCAGCATTCCACACTCCGGTATCGCGTGTGCCGCCCGACACCGAGTGCCCGCCGCCCGTCCAGATTTCGAACTCATGTCCGCCATCCTCCGGACGC
Source organism: uncultured Acidobacteriaceae bacterium (assembly GCA_963708575.1). Taxonomy (GTDB): domain Bacteria; phylum Acidobacteriota; class Terriglobia; order Terriglobales; family Acidobacteriaceae; genus DASVWZ01. Next base: position 735,960 of record CAVPTB010000007.1, on the reverse strand, counting down.
GACTGTCCCCAGGCCGAGCCCCAAAACGTCAATCCGAAAACCAGCACGCCCACAGCCAGAAGTTTTTTCATCACTTTTATATGCCGCAGACTCCAGCCCGTCACCATATCGAAAAACTTTGCCGCGAACAAATCACAATCCCAACCCGCCATCCACAGCAAGAATCTGTCCCGTGATGAAGTGTGGCGCGGTTGCAAAGAACATGGCCGCCGCCGCAATCTCTTCCCCCGTGCCATTTCGCAGCATCGGAGTCTCTTTTGCCATCTTCTTCATAAATGCAGCAGCCGCCCTTTCCCCCAAATCGATCATCCCCGGGGCAATGCAATTCACTGCGATCTCCGGCGCCAACGCCTTGGCCATCACCTTGGTCAGCATATGAACCGCCGCCTTCGACGAACAGTAATGAGCGTGAGTCGCCCATGGCCGCAGCCCGCCCAGCGATCCCATATTGATGATTCGTCCCCGTCGTTTGCGCAGCTGCTTCACGCACTCTCGTGAAACCAGAAACGGCCCCCGCGTATTCGCAGCAAAAATCGCGTCCCATTGCTTGACCGTGAGCTTCTCAAATTCCGCGGTCTCATAATTCGCGGCATTGTTGATGAGTACGTCGATCCCCCCGAGTTCCCTACCGACTTCCCTTACAGCTTCCTTGACGCCCTTCTCGTCGGTAACGTCGCAGCGAATCGCCACCACTCGCACGCCAAAGCTGCTCACATCAATCACGGTATGCTGCGCCTCGCGCGCCGAACTTAGAAAAGTGATCGCCACATTCGCGCCTGCCCGCCCCATAGCCAGCGCCATGGCTCGCCCCAGGCGTTTCGCGCCGCCCGTGATCAGCACACATTTCCCCTGAAGCGGCTTACCTGTGACCTCTGACATGGCAAAGATTGTACTCGGTTATGAAACTTGCGGACTTTCCCGGCGGGTTATCTCTAGGAGAGCCGGGCAAGGGCACAGGTGATTAGCACCTAGGGAGGGCCAGCATCGCGCCCCCGCCCTGACTCAACCAGTTCTCACCCTATCGCAAAGGCGCTCGTTCGTTCGATACCAGACAACGGGTATTCACCGTCTAAGGGTTGTGGACGCGCCACTCGCTCCGTGTCCATAAATCAGACTGCTAATTCGCTGGAAAATCCTACTCTGGAATTGCTACACTCCGGCCCATGCCGACCTTGCATGATGTGATCGTCTACTCACGCAAAGGATGTCATCTCTGCGAGATCGTGAAAGAAACGCTCACCAAACTCGAACGTCGCGGAGGATTCCAATGGCATGAAGTCGATGTCGATGCCGACGACAAACTCCGCCGCCAGTTCACCGACGAAGTCCCGGTCGTCTTCATCAACGGCCGCAAAGCCTTCAAGTACCGCATGGACGAACGCGAATTCCTCCGCAAAATAGCCGCCTGACCGAGAGTAGGCAAATCCCGACCAAACATTGTTTACAGTCGATAGCGCAGGCTTCTCTGTGCCTCTCTGTGTCCCCTGTGGTAGAGCTCGCAGCGTAAATTTCCTTAGCGCCCGTGGTGGCAAAGCTTTTGGCAATGGTAAAGCTCCCCAGCTCACCCCAAACTTCCTGGCTCCTGAATTACAATCATCCCCGGAATGCTCCGCACCCAACTCTACGCCGACCCCAACGGTCTTTTTCTCCACAACGTAATCCTGGACTCCTGCCGCCGCTTCCCTCAAAAAACCGCCATCGTCGATCCCTCCTGCAATCGCCGCATCACCTACGCCGAATATGGTGACCTGGTCGAGCGGCTCGCGCGGGGCTTCGTCGCCGCCGGCCTTCGTCCCGGAGAAATCATCGCTATCTATCTCCCCAACTCGTGGGAATTTTGCGTCGCCTACCACGCCGCCACTTTGGCCGGCGCCATCCCCACACTTCTCAATCCCAGCTATCGCGAACGCGAAGTTCGTTATCAGTTAGAAAATTCCTGCGCCGCCTTTCTGATTACCGACGCTCCACTCCTCGAAGGCATCAACCTCGCCGGGCTTCCGCTTCGTCGCATTTACAGTACCCGGCAACCCGCTCCCGGCATGGATTCCTTCAGCACTTTGCTGGCGAGCCCTTCCCGCCCGATCCCCGCTCCCGACAAGTCGCCCAACACCATTCTTGCCGCTCTTCCCTATTCCAGCGGGACCACCGGACTCCCTAAGGGAGTCATGCTCTCCCACTTCAATCTCGTCGCCAATCTTTTTCAAACCATCGGTCCGCACGCCGCCGAGATCCGTCACACGGACGTCATGCTCTGCTTCCTCCCCCTCTACCATATTTATGGGCTCAATGTAGCCCTGAATCCCTGCCTCGCATTGGGCGCGACGCTGGTTCTCTTGCCGCGCTTCAACGTTCCGCAGTTGCTCAGTCTGCTGGTTTCGGAAAACGTCACCATGATGCCCGTCGTCCCGCCGGCTCTAAACGCGATGAATCAGGCCGCTGAAGCCGGGCAGTTTCCCAGCAAACATTCCTTGCGCTGGGTCAAAGCCGGAGCCGCTCCACTCGCGCCCGAACTCGCTCGCCGCTTCCGCGAACTCACTGGAGTTCTTGTCTGCCAGGGTTATGGCATGACCGAGGCCTCTCCGGTCACCCACATCGGATACCTCGAACCCGAACTCTACCGTCCCGATTCCATCGGCCAGCCGCTATGCCAGACCGAATGCCGCGTTATTGGCGAAGACGGAAACGAAGCCGCGCCCAACCAGCCCGGAGAGCTCGTCATGCGCGGCCCACAATTCATGTTGGGTTACTGGAACGAGCCGGAAGCCACGGCATCCGTACTGCGGGATGGATGGTACTGGTCAGGAGACGTGGTGCGCCGCGATGAGCAAGACTTCTTCTACGTGCTCGACCGCCGCAAAGAGATGATCAAATACAAAGGATTCCCCGTCGCCCCCGCGGAAGTCGAATCCGTCCTGCTGGAGCATCCCGCCATCCGCGACTGCGGAGTCGTCGCCCGTCCCGATCCCGACGCCGGCGAAATCCCCGTAGCCTTCGTCGTCCTGCGCGACGGATTTGTACCTGCGAAAAAACTCGAAGAAGAAATCAGCGCCTTCGTGGCCGAGCGCCTCACCCGTTACAAGCAGCCCCGCGAGGTCCACTTCGTCGAAGCCGTTCCCAAAACTCTCTCCGGAAAAATCCTCCGCCGCGAACTAAGAAAATCCTTGGCACCCAGGAACTGAGGGGGTACCCCGGCCCACCGCGGGGTTGCCCCAGCCCAGCGCGTACTCTCTTGCGGAGGCGGGGCAATTTATTCCGCACGCGATGACGCTACTGACATTAGCCGAGCCCTTCGCAACCTTAGCGACCTTAGCGGTTCAAACTCTTTCAGTCTCTCCCACACGCGCCTCTGGGCACAAAAAAAGCGAGCCCGCAGGCTCGCCCTGATACCTTACCCGATCACATGCTCACGGAAACACGCTGAACAAATCGCTCAAGTCTTTTTCCTTGGCCGCATCTCCCAGCAACGGAGTCACTCCAAACACTTCCTCGATCGTCCGCAACGTCGATCCATGCGTGTAATGAATCTTGTTCGAATAGCCTTTCCCCTTGGCAAACGGAGAAAGCACAATCATCCCGATCGGCCCGTCTCCACTGTTCGCCTCATCCCACGTAATAAAGAGCGCCCCACCTTTTTTATATACGGCCGAATTCAGAATCGCCGGCACATTCTTCGACAGCCACGTATCCCCTTGCGCAATCGGATCTCCATTGCAATTGTCATGCATATCGTCGCACACGTTGGGAGTGATGAAGTTATATTTGGCCACCGTCCCATTCTTCAGATCCGTCGCCAGTTCCGTGTAAGGACGCACATGCGCAATGCAATATGCCCCTTTCGGGTTCAGATGGTTCGTGATGTCGTCGAAATACACAAACGGATCGTGCCGCACCGCGTACTCCCCGGAATCGGTCAGCGGACATACCGTCCCCGTCGTGTTCTCTTCATACGCCTTCCAGGAAATCCCCGCGTTCTTCAGCAGCGTCACCAGGTGCTTGCTGGACTTCACATCATTTTCCGACGGCGGATTGTCGTTCAAAATCCCGAAGTTCGTTCCCGCCACCAGCCACAAGTAATTCGGCAGGCTCGGATGGTTCCCCGGAGGATTCCAGTAACTCTCCGCATGCGATGCGATCGGAAGCAGCTTCTTATTAATGTACGGCGCCGCCGCGTTCCCCTTGATGTCGAGATTCCCATCGCCCGTCCAGTTATGGTTCTCCATCAAAATAATAAAGACCGTCTGAATGTGATGAGTCGCAGGACCCCCCACCGGACCGCTCTGATCCGCCGCCCACGCACTACCTGCCGCGCCAACTAGCAGGCTCGCCGCCAACACCATCCCGTAAAAACTGCGCTTTCCATCTCGAGTCATCTCTCCTCCTGCAACCACGCGTCACATTGTACCCGACGCCTCGCCCCCAACCGCAATTCTTAGCTACCTTCGCGACTTTCGCGCTTCGCCCGCTGCTCTTGGCTTTCAGCTTCTCCGCCAGGAACATGCAAAATTTTGCCCATCCCCCGGTACCACCGGATTTGCCCGTTCCCCCAACCAATGTGACAATACCTCATGCAGAAATCGTTCACCCTACCCGTAATCCTATTGGCGTCAGGAATGCTGCTCGTGGGCAGTGCTCTCGCGCAACAGACACCACCCGCACAGACTCCGCCCGACGCCCCAGCCGCGGCTCAGGCCCAGCAAGCTCCACCGGCGCAGGCTCCCGACACTTCCGGACTCGCCACCCCAAAAGATAAATTCAGCTACGCCCTCGGCATGAACCTCGGCACGAACCTGCAAAAGCAGTCGGTGCCTGTCGATCCCGATCTGATCCTGCAGGGTCTGAAGGACGCCATGTCCGGCGGCAAGACGCGCCTCACCGACGATGAAGCTCACGCCGCGCTCATGGCTATGCAGAACACCGTCCGCCAGCAGCAAATGGAGAAAATGCAGCAGCAAGGCGAGGCCAATAAAAAAGAAGGCGCAGCTTTTCTCGCCGAGAACAAAACCAAAGAAGGTGTAGTCACCCTTCCCAGCGGATTGCAATACAAGATCCTGAAAGCCGGAGTCGGTCCCAAGCCCACTGCCTCCGACACCGTTGTCTGCAACTATCGCGGCACCTTCATCAACGGTACCGAGTTCGACAGCTCCTACAAGCGCGGCCAGCCCGCCACCTTCCCCGTCAACGGCGTCATCAAGGCATGGACCCAGGCCCTCGAACTCATGCCCGTCGGGTCCAAGTGGCAACTCTTCGTTCCCGCCGACCTCGCCTACGGAGAGCGCGGCGCGCCGCCCGACATCACGCCCAACGCCACTCTGCTCTTTGACGTCGAACTGATTTCGATCCAGAAGAAACCGAGCCTGGAGAAGAAACCGGCTCCCGCCACCACCACCGCTCCGCCTAAAAAGTAGCTCGAATGCTCCAGCCTGCCGCGTTCTGCGCGGAGTCTGGTTTTCCAAAGCCCAAAAGAAAAGCCCTTCCCAGCCAATCTGGGAAGGGCAACTTTAAAGCTACGAAACTCTACTCTCCCGTCAAAAATCCCCACTGCGCCGCATTCAACGGCACCACGCTCAACCGCCCCTGCCGCACCAATGGAGAATCCGCAAACAGCTTCTGCGCTTTCACTTCCGCCAACGTCACCGGCTTCGCCAGCGCTTTCCCCACTTTGATCTTCACCTGCGGATTTTTCGGATCGGCCGCCTCCACCGATACCACACTCGCCGTCCCCACCGCGCTCTTATGATCGCCGGTCTCATAAATCACCAGCCGATCGCCAGCCTTCATCTCACGCAGATGTTTCACCGCCACCGGATTCGTCACTCCATCCCACATCGTCGCCTTCTCCCGCTGCAGGTCGGCGAATGAATAAACCGTAGGTTCCGTCTTCAGTAAGTAGTCCATAGATTCGTCTTTGGTCTGCCGTCATCGGTCTTCGGCCCTCGGTCGCCGGTCTTCGCGCCTAGGTTGCGGTCGGAATCGAAGGACTGCATAGACCGATGACTGACGACCGCAGACAGACGACCGACAACCGCAGACCAACGACCGCCCCGGCTACTGTTTCTCCTGAGGCTTCTTCTCCTCCGGATGATCCACATAAATCGAATACTGTCCCGACGGCCGTTTCAACTTCAACGTAATCTCCACCGACTCCTGTCCCACATCGTAGTCGCTGCCATACGTCTGGAACCCCGGCGCCAGCACCTGCACCCGCAGCTTTCCATAAGGGATGCCGTCGATGCTGCACTTCCCTTCCGCATCGCTCTTCAGTTCCAGCCCGCCTTTTTCCTGCTTGTCATCGTTATTCACCGGATGCAGAACCACCGCCGCATTGCGCACCGGCTTTCCATTCTCGTCCCGCAGCACCACAAAATTCAGCGTGGCGGTCGGTCCCTCCGGCTTGATCCTCTTCTTGGCAAAGCTCGGAGAAGCCAGCAATCCCACCACCACCGCAATCGTCAGCCAGGCCCTTTTCATAACCCCACAATTCTAAGGCCCCCGGCCCGCCTTGTCATCGCCCGCGCAAGAATCCCCCTGCCGTTGATTGGCCGGGTGCCTCATGTCTCGTGATTTTCGAGACATGGGAACTGTTTTGAAACCGGCCGGCGGCCCACTCAACCCATGGGTTTGGCCGCGTGTGTGGAGCGGACATTCTTGTCCGCTGCCTTTGACTTTCGCATCGCACCAGGCTGGTGGCCCAGGATCGCGCCGTTCTCTGGCGCTAACCTGGGAACAGAAGATTCTCTCCGTCTCTCCGATCGGACGCCTCGTCCCTCCGAATAACTTAAACCATGGCGAGTGGCCCAGCCCGCAGCGCTCTTTGCGGAGGCTGGCGCAGTTCGGGAAGGGCACGAATTCATTCGTGCCGATAAGCCGCCATGCGAAATCCCCCGAGCGCCAGCGAGGCCGGATGCCCCACCCCTCCCGATTCAACTTCTTGTTTTCCTCTAAACGAAACTGAGGAGGCCCCTCAACGAGAATGGCGGAAGTGGGGGGAGGATCGGTTTACCCCGCGAGGTCGCGAAATGAAATCTCCCGTCCGCAGGCCTACTCCTTATTGAGCAAGACAGCTACCTTATTGATGTTGTACAGCGAGAAAGCAACATCGGCAGCACCATCATGATCGAAGTCGTCCGTAGTCACAGAGTATCCACATTTGTACTTTGTGCCGATCGAAAATGCAGACAGAAAAGTGCCGTCGCCATTGCCATAGAACACGTCTGCTGCCCCAGTGTTATTCGCCCCGATCACATCAAGGTTGCCGTCCAAATTAAAGTCAGCTATTGCTAGCTGAATCGGATTGAAGTCACCGTAGAAGGACCCAGGCTTGAACTTGCCATGTCCAACACCAAGAAAGATGTTTAGTCCGGCTTCTGGCGCGACAGTAGCCACGGCCAGGTCAGGAATACCGTCATGATTCAGGTCGGCGATCGCAACGTTGGAGGCTGCAGATGGCCCAAAGGTGGAATACGTTACCGGTTTCCCGAACTTGCCATCGTGTTGGTTTATTAAGATAGCAACAGACTCGTTCTGATATTCTGCAACAACCAAATCAGGGTATCCGTCACCTTTCAGATCGGCTGCCGCTAGGCCGCCGAGTTCTCCTGGGAGTTTATAGGTTGCGTTTTTCTTCAGTTTCCCTTTGCCATCCCCGAAGAACACCATAACTCCTGAGGGTTTGTTGAACTCTGTGAAAGGAACGGCGGCGTCCACGTTGCCATCGTTATTGAAATCCGCCACACCAATAGCGCCGACAAATGGACCTAAGGTATAGCTTGTGCCTTTCCCAAATGTACCGTTACCATTTCCAAGATAAACCCCGAGAGTGCCATCTCCCGAGCCGTGCGAGATAACTACGAGGAGATCAAGCCGTCCATCGTTATTTAGGTCCGCTGCAGCCAAGGCGACCGGTGGCCCCGGAACGGCAAAATTTTTCCCCGGCTCAAATGTCCCGTCACCCTTGTTGATCAAAACCCGAATCTGATCCTCGAAGTAGTCCGCTACTATCAGATCCGAATGTCCGTCGTTATTCACATCGGCGGCGACCACCTCGTTAGGCTGCGCGTGCGAATTTTTGCCTGCTTTGTAGTAGGCAGGATTCTGGAACTGCTGCGACATCAGCATGGACGGAGAGATCAGACATGCCAAAATGGCCAGCAGGTTACGCCAGTCGAGTGCCGTTTTGATTTCTGGATTCATGCTGCCCGCCTAGTAGTGATTGGATGGAATTCGTGTTTTGTGAACAGACCCGCCTGAGCTTCGGAGCCCAAGAGCATCAAAGTCCCAATCATAAGAGCAGAAAACCACACAGCAGACTTCATTGACGCGCCTTTCGACAGCGGCTGCAAGTGTGTACTGGAAGCCGGGAAGGGTCAAGATGAAAGGTTTTGCATTGCCTGTGGAGCGAGCGCCCTTCCGACGGGCCGGGAGCAACCCTAACCCAGAAGCAACCTGAGACCTACTGCTTATTGAGCAGGACAGCTACCTTATTGATGTTGTACAGAGTAAAAGCGATATCGGGAGCTCCGTCTTTGATCGAAGTCCGCTGTTGTGACCGAGTATCCACACTTGTATGGCATACCGACAGAAAATCCATAGGAGAAGGTACCGTCGCCATTGCCATAAAATAGATCAGCCGCGCCTGTATTATTTGCTTCGATCACATCAAGATTACCGTCCAAGTTGAAGTCTGCTATTGCCAATTCAATCGGATTGTCGTCGCTGTAAAATGCCATAAGTTTAAATTTGCCGTGACCGGTGCCCAAGAAAATGTTAAACCCCGTTAACCCAATCTCTGTGCTGACGGCAAGGTCGGGGATGCCGTCGTGATTTAAGTCCGCTATTGCGACGTTCGATGCTCCCCCCGGCCCTTGTGTGGAATACGTTGCGGGCTTCCCGAACTTCCCATTACCCTGGTTGAGCAAAACCGCAACAGATTCGTTCTGATATTCCGCCACTGCCAGATCGGGGTAACCGTCGCCGTTCAGATCGGCTGCCGCTAACCCACCGAGTTCACCAGCAAGTTTATAAGTCGCGTTTTTCTTCAGTTTTCCTTTGCCGTTGCCGAAGAATACCATGACTCCAGAAGGTTTATTGAACTCTGTGAAGGGAACGGCCGCGTCAATGTTGCCATCGTTATTGAAATCTCCCACGGCAATAGCGCCGAGGAACGGACCGAGAGTATTCGTTGTACCTTTCCGAAACGTACCGTCCCCGTTTCCTAGATAAACTGCTAGGGTGCCAGTTCCCGAGCCCCCTGATATGACTACGAGGAGATCGACACGTCCATCATTATTCAAGTCCGCGGCGGCCAGTGCGACGGGTGGCCCCGGAACAGTGAAATTCTTCCCCGCTTCAAACGTTCCATCCCCTTTGTTAATCAAGACCCGAATTTGATCCTCAAAGTAATCCGCTATCACAAGGTCGGAGTGCTCGTCATTGTTCAGATCTGCGGAAATTACCTCATAAGGCTGTGCGTGCGAGTTCTTGCCCGCTTTGTAATAGACAGGATTCTGGAACTGCTGCGACATCAGCATGGGCGGGAAGATCAGCCATGCCAAAATGGCCAGCAGGTTACGCCAGTCGAATGCCGTTTTGCTTTCTGGATTCATGCTGCCCGCCCGGTGCACCTTGATGGAATTCGTGTTTTTGTGAACAGACCGGCTGAGCTTCGGGCCACAAGAGCACTAAACGTCCCGAGCATGAGGGCAGGAAACCACACAGAGCGCTTCATCGACAACCCTTTCAGTACGCTGCCAGTGTGGGCTGGAAGCGCAGAAGGGTCAAGATGAAAGGTTTTGCATGGCCAACTCATCGGCCGACGGATGGCGTACATTGTCATTCCTTTTCCGCTCCGCCTGCGCTAAGCTGTGGGACGCCGCAAGCTGCGCTCCCCCGGCCAGTCTGGCTGAGTCCCACATGAACCGCAAACTCACTCGAATCTCCCTGCTGGCCCTGTTCTCCCTGCTAGCCACCCTCTCCGCCTCCGCCGAGTGGAAAGAGAAGGTGCTGTACAGCTTTCAGGGCAATTCGGATGGCGCGATGCCGCTGGGCAATATGGTTTTCGATAAGCAGGGAAATCTGTACGGAGTCACGCAAGACGGCGGTGCGTCCACCTGCAAATCGATTTATCAGTGCGGCACTGTCTATCAACTCGCTCCGCCGGCTCAGAAAGGCGGGGCCTGGACGGAAACCGTTCTGCACATTTTTCAAGGCAATGTAAACAATGATGGCGCATCTCCATTCGGCGGGCTACTCATCGATAACTCGGGGAATCTCTACGGCACCACTGCGTACGGCGGCTCAGGCAACTGCACTTTGCTAGGCGTGTTCGTTGGCTGTGGAACGGTTTTCGAGCTCTCCCCACCTGCGAAAAAGGGCGATTCTTGGACGGAAACGGTACTGTACAACTTCCAGAGCGGAAGTGATGGCTACGTGCCATGGGGCGATTTGGCAGTCGACGCGGCCGGCAATCTGTATGGAGCGACCCAGTTCGGCGGAGGGCGAGGCACCAATTGCAATAGTCTCTATGGGTATTGCGGAACGATTTTCGAACTAAGCCCGCCGAAGAAAGCTGATAGTCCGTGGACAGAAAAAGTTCTGTATAGTTTCGCAGGTATTTCTATAGCCTCGCCAATTGGTGACGGCGGAGCTCCCACCGGGGGCCTTGTTCTCGACTCCAGCGGGGCGATCTATGGAACGACTTACATCGGAGGTTTCAATTGTCCGCACGACGGGTCCGTGGGCTGCGGGACAGTCTTCAAACTGACGCCGCCACTGAAAATGAACGGTGCGTGGAGCGAGAGCATACTACATCGCTTTGCGGGCCCCCCGGATGGGGCAGATCCGTTCGCGGGAGTTGTCTTCGGCCCCGACAACAATCTCTACGGCACCACGCAAGCTGGCGGGTCCGGCAACTCGGGCGGGGGAACAGTATTCAGGCTTGGCGGTAAGGGCTTCTCAGAAGAACAGGTTTTGTACAGTTTTAAAGGATCACTAGGTGACGGGTTTGAGCCTATGTCTGACGTAGGTTTCGATGCCAAGGGACGGCTCTACGGATCAGTGACCGCTGCCGGCCAATCGGCATCTGGAGCGGTCTATCGACTTACTCACTTGAAAAACAATTGGATATTCACAGGACTCTACGATTTCGGGAAGAGGCCCGACGGCAACTTCCCCGCCAGTCCCCTGGTTCGGAAGGAAAGTGAAAGCTCCTACTTCGGCACCACTGAGCGTGGGGGTACTTCACAGTCCTGCGGGAATTATGGTTGCGGTACCGTGTTCGAAGTTTCGCCCTAGTCCGGCCCCGATCCGAGCAACATCCAAACGAAATCATCGGGCGCGTGCCGCCGATCCTCACCGCTTCCCCTCCGGATAAACAACCTTCCCCGCCCGGATCGTGTACGCCACCTTCGCCAGATTGCGCACATCGCTCGCCGGATCGGCCTCCAGCACCACCAAGTCCGCGTCCATTCCCTTCTCCACCCGGCCTTTGTTTTTTGCTTTGAAGAACTCCGCGGGGTTCGTCGTGAGCGCGGCGAGAACATCCCGCCACGCCATGGCGCGTCCCATGAACTCGAATTCCTGTGTCGTGTCGTACTTGGTTTGGAATCCAACGTCGGTGCCGAACAGGATTGTGCCGCTCTCCGCAAAGTACGACTTCAGCTCGCTCACCCCGGCGTTGACCAGCCGATCCACCGCAGCCGGATCAGGCGTCACCGTGGTCCACAACGTCAGCGTGGGAATCAGTGCTGTATGTTGGCGCTTCATCTGCGCCAACTCTTCTGCCGTAAATTGCCCCTCCGTCGGGATGGTGTGCGCCAGCACATCGACTCCGCCCGCCAGCGCATTGTCCACCCCGGCATGGTTCTGCGGATGCGTGAACACCGGCTTGCCCTTCGAGTGAGCCACGTCCACCGCCGCTTTCACGATGGAAGCATCCATATTCACCACCGGCTTGTTTCCCATGAACGCGCCGGTAAAAAGTTTGATTCCATCCAGGCCCAAACTCAAATACTTCTCCGCCATCTGCGCGGCTTCTTGCGGAGTCGCCGCTTCCGGCAATTGCATTTCGGCCGGCAAGTAAACCGGGTGCCCGCCTTTCGGGAAGATGTCGCCCGCCATCAGGATCTGCGGGCCCGGGAGATCGCCGCTCGCAATCCGTTTGCGGAGCGCCAAGGTGTTGTTGGGATCAGAACCGAGATCCCAGACGGTGGTAAATCCCCAACGCGTGAGCATTTCCTGCAAGTGGGACTCGAGTTTGTCCGCTGGCCCCTTGGCAGCGTCGTTCCAATCCGGTTCGGTGAAGTGCACATGGCTGTTCCAGAATCCGGCGACGATCACTTTGCCCGTGCAGTCGATGACGTCCGCGGATTTGACCGCCCGGTACTTCTGCCCCGCCTGGACGACTTCGATCTTCCCCGCCCGTATCACCACCGTCGCGTGCGGCAACGGCTCCGCGGTGGGAGAGGCGTAGATCGTAGCGTTAGAAAGGACGACTTCGGCAGGCTGATCCTTTGCGGATGAAACGCAAGTAATTGTAAAGATTAAACTTAAAACTAAAACGATCCTTTTTGGGGTCATCATGATCTATAGACCTACCAGGCTCCAAGTTGACAACTGAACGCTCAACTCCTACAATTAGCACTCAAGGCTAGCGAGTGCTACTAGTACTCAAACAACCTGCAATCAACCCAAATCTTAACTGAACCGACAGCGAAAGGAGTCACAAACATGGCTAAATTTACCCCACTACACGACCGCATTTTGGTCCGCCGTGTGGAAGAGTCTGAAACCACCCGGGGCGGCATTATCATCCCCGATTCCGCCAAAGACAAACCGCAGGAAGGCGAAGTCATCTCCGCCGGCAAAGGCAAAGTCAACGAAGACGGCAAAGTCCGCCCCCTCGATGTAAAAGAAGGCGACCGCATTCTCTTCGGCAAGTATTCGGGCACCGAGATCAAGCTGGACAATGAAGACTTCATCATCATGCGCGAGGAAGAAGTCCTCGGCATCGTCACCGGAGCCACCAAGGCCAAAGAAACCGCCGGCTCACGCAAGTAAGAGATTTGTCAGGGCCAGGAATCCTTTGTGATCCTTCGTGCCCTTTGTGGTCAAAGATTTTTTAACTTCTTAAGGAGAAGCAAATTATGGCAAAACAAATCGTACATGGAGAAGAGTCGCGGCAGGCGATCCTCCGCGGCGTAAACCTTCTGGCCGACGCCGTGAAGGTCACTCTCGGCCCCAAGGGCCGCAATGTCGTTATTGAAAAGAAATTCGGTTCCCCGACCATCACCAAAGACGGCGTCACCGTCGCCAAAGAAATCGAATTGAAGGACGGCCTCGAGAACATGGGCGCGCAGATGGTTCGCGAAGTCGCTTCCAAGACTTCCGACGTCGCCGGCGACGGCACCACCACCGCCACCGTTCTAGCCCAGGCCATATTCCGCGAAGGCGTCAAGACCGTAGCCGCCGGAGCCAATCCCATGGCCCTGAAGCGCGGCATCGAGAAAGCCATCGCAGTGATCGCCGGCGTCATCGACAAGAAGACCGGCGAGCGCGGCCGCGGCGAACTCGACAAGTTCTCCAAGCCCGTAACGGGGGAAATGATCGCACAAGTTGGGACGATCTCGGCTAACAATGACGAGACGATTGGTCACATTATTGCCGAGGCGATGAAGAAGGTCGGCAAGGATGGCGTCATCACGGTCGAGGAGTCGAAGACCCTGGAGACCCAGCTTGAAGTCGTGGAAGGCATGCAGTTCGATCGCGGCTACCTCTCTCCTTACTTTGTGACCGATCCGGAGCGCATGGAAGTTGCCCTGGAGAACGCCTACATCCTGATCAACGAAAAGAAGATCAGCTCGATGAAGGACCTGCTCCCGCTGCTCGAGCAGATCGCCAAGAGCGGCAAGCCCCTGGTGATCATCGCAGAAGACGTGGAAGGCGAAGCGCTAGCGACCCTGGTCGTCAACAAGCTGCGTGGCACGTTGCAAGTCGCGGCCGTGAAAGCCCCTGGCTTCGGCGATCGCCGCAAGGCGATGTTGCAGGACATTGCCACCCTCACCGGCGGCAAGGCCATCACCGAAGATCTCGGCATCAAGCTGGAGAATGTCCAGATGTCCGACCTCGGCCAGGCCAAGAAGGTCACCATCGACAAGGACAACACCACCATCGTCGAAGGCAAAGGCAAGCACAGCGAGATCGAAGGCCGCGTGAAAGAAATTCGCAGCCAGATCGACAAGACCACCAGCGACTACGACCGCGAGAAGTTGCAGGAGCGGTTGGCGAAGCTGGTCGGTGGCGTAGCCGTCATTAAAGTCGGCGCCGCAACCGAGACCGAAATGAAAGAAAAGAAGGCCCGGGTCGAAGACGCGATGCACGCCACCCGCGCAGCCGTGGAAGAAGGCATTGTCCCGGGCGGCGGCGTAGCGCTGGCCCGAACTGTGAAGGCTCTCGACAACCTCAAGGTTGACGAGGACGAGCAGATCGGCGTCAACATCGTGAAGCGCGCCATCACCGAACCACTGCGCATGATCGCCATCAACGCCGGCGAAGAGGGCGCAATCGTTCTGGCCAAGGTGCTCGAGTCGAAAGACCCGAACTACGGCTACAACGCCTTCTCGAACGAGTACGAAGATCTGGTGAAGGCTGGCGTGCTCGACCCGACCAAGGTCGTTCGCACCGCTCTGCAGAATGCCGGATCGATTGCCTCGCTGATGCTCACCACCGAAGCTCTGGTCGCTGAGATTCCTGAAAAGAAGGAAGCTCCGATGGGCGGTGGCGGACACGGCGGCGGCGGCATGGAAGGCATGTACTAAGACGGTCGTCAGTCTTCGGTCGTCAGTCGTCAGCAACACCAACCCCGCTCTTCGGAGCGGGGTTTTTTATGGGGGGCTGGCCCAACCTTTCTGCTCGATAGCTTTATTCAGGTTGCCCCATCCTTTCGCCGTCCTGTGGCGAAGGATGGGTGAGTCTGACCATGGGGAAAATGCCCATTCGTTCACGCCAATAGTATTCCCACCCTGTCGCTCCAAAAACGTGAGCGACAAGGGTGGGGCAACCTCAGTTCTCAGTCGGGAAAGGTTGGGCCAGCCCCCTTCATCAAACTGCCTGTTTTGCGTGACATTGCTAAGGTGATGCGCCGTTTCGAGTAAGAGAACACCCAAAAAAATGTCCTCGAAAAAGCCGCAGGGCTCAGCGATTTCACAAGCAATAGTGCCGGCACCTGCTGCAACCCAGCCTGGCCCGAAACCGTTGCCAATCGGGCTGCACAATCCGAAGTCGCATGCTGGGTTCCAAGGCGAGGCTGTACTAGTCTGGGTTGGAGAAGATCCTGGCACCCCGCCTAACCAAAGGGAACTTCCACCTCCTCCCAAGTCGATTCCCAAATCAACGCCCAAACGTTAGTTTCGTGGCCTGAAAAACTCGGTGAACGTCCCGTCTGTCCCCAGGTTTTCCATCTGCTAGGTGTCTCAAAGGTTCATTCCGCTCATTGGCTCATCGCATATTGTGTATCCAAACAGCACAGAAAAAAATCGCCGCCACTACGAACAGCAGGCCAAGCAGCCGCACGTTGCGACGGCCAAGTTCCGGGGCAAGCGATCGAAACTCCGGATTTCTATTTCTTATCCAATCGTGAAAGAACTGCGGTCTGAGAAGAAACGACAACCCGAGCGCAAACGTCGCGACCCACGCAATGAGAGGGAAGGAACCGCGAAGCCAATTTGGAATGAACATACCGATTCTCTTCTGCCGTCCTATCTTCCCCAAAGCCTTGACACAATCGCCGTGAGGACCGCTTTGCCAATGCCTATCGCAACAGCGATGAATATGAGTCCAGCGATCCGCCACTGTAGACTTAGCTGCTTCGGATTACTGAACTCCTGACTTGCCTGTTTGTCGCCCCTAATCCAGCGGTCGAGGAAAAAATGCGATTCGGGGCGGAAAACCATGAAGCCTCCCTTAATCACAAAGAGAAGAAGGCCTATCAGCACCAGAAAAAGGACAAAGATTTCCATGCTCGTTCTCCACCGGCCTCGCCGACTAAAGTGTCCCGCACCAAGAGTAGGTTGCGGTTGCGGAGCCACCCGGTATTCCAGCCGTCCCTCCCAAGTCGATTCCCAAATCAACGCCCAAACGTTAGTTTCGTGGCCTGAAAAACTCGGTGAACGTCCCGTCTGTCCCCAGGTTTTCCCCAAAAACGTGAGCGACAAGGGTGGGGCAACCTCAGTTCTGAATCGGGAAAGGTTGGGCCAGCCCCCAGGTTTTGACTCTCTCACGCCAGTGGCTCAGTGCAACAAAGACATAAGCGCAAGGAAGGCGAAGAACACGCCGCAGAGCCTCACAGACAGCATTACCTTCGCAGCAGCCGATGGCGCTACTGATCGCCCTGCAGGCCAGACGTGTTCAAAGACCGCCACGGCCTTTGCAGGGAAAACGGCCATTAGTATGCCTGCTGCGATCACGAAGATCGAAAGTGCAGTCAACGCTGGTGTCGGGGAGTTGGGAAACGTTCCGCTGACCGCGTCCGCCTTGTGGATCACCGCTCGTCCAGTGAGCACTAGATAGATCTTCGAAGCTGCTACGTAGGCGAACCAACAGCCCACGGCAAAGATTACCAGCCCGGAAATGCGGTTACCGAACCGTATGAACGGATGCAAGCGTTTTGGGCTGGGCTCGGTCCAACGGCCAGCGAAGCTCACCGTCTCGGTAAGTCTTTCCCATCGCGCTGGAATGAAACACATCATGAATCCCCAGACACCAGCGGCCAGCCCGATTATCAGCATCATCATCAGAATCGCCATAGATTCCTCCAGCCTTTCTAGGGAATGGTCGTGCACCCGCCTATCGTGTAGGAACCTGAGAGACCGATGCCAGATACTGTGGGGCCGCCCACATTTCCGGAGGAACTGAAAGTCCCCTGATATCCCACGAATAAGTTTGCCCCAAAGGAATAGCTCGGACCGCTAATCGCGCCCTGCCAATTCTGCATGTTTCCTGCGTTTAAGATGCCAACCGTCACGGCCTTTGTAGGTGGGACAGAGGCTCCAGCTCCAACGCTGCCGCAAATCGTATTCGTCGAGGCTTGGTAGGTGATCTGCCCTGCAAAAAACTCATTCACTGAGATGGTGATTGGATGCGTTTTGAGGTAGTTCAATCCCCTCTGGAACCAGCTCCCGTTGTTTGCGGCGTACGTGGAATAACCAAAACTAATGGTGACGCCGGTCACTTCCCATTGACCGGGTACGTATCCGAACTGACCGTCGAAGAGGGCCGTGCCGTTCTCGTCAAACCCGTAATCAAGCGTTGTGTCAACCCCGCCCGAAGGCAACCATTCATAATTGTAGGTTGGAAATTCGCCAGCGCCCCAATTATAACCAGCTTCCCCCTGTTTGCATCGGACGACGAAATTGTCCCTAATGTCTCCGCCTGGGTTCACTTCACAAAACAAGCCTAGCGGATCGACGTAGCTCAACGGATTGTTCATTACATAGGCATATCGATTCCATGTCTGGGGGTTGGTCATGTCCACTGCCGCCAGTCCGGACGGGTCGGGAGAGACCCACCGCCCCTGAGTGGGACTGTATCGTCTGAACGTGAAATCGTAGAGCCCTTGCACGGTGTCCTGAGTCTGCCCTGTAAACATCCGATCCATCGTGCCGATTTCCGCGTAGCTCTCGCCGAATGGTGCGTATGCGCCGTCATAGTATGGCGTGTTCGTCTGCGTTCCTGTCGTCAACAGGCGCGAACTTCCTAACACGTCCGGATGGCGATAGTACTGGCCGCTCTGAGTGTAAAGCGATCCGCCCCCACCGGGCAGCGGCACGTATTCCGTCACTATTGTTTGGCCGTTCATTGTCTGGAGCTTTGCCCCGGTTGCGCCATAAACAATCTGTTTGTAGGACGAGCCTTGATCGATCTCAACCTCTCGTCCGAAAGCATCATAATAAATGGCCGCCCCATCCACCGTAGTCGCCCTGCCCTCCGAATCCCAAGCGTAGGTGTGCGCGTCATCAGTCGTCAGATTTCCGTCACTATCGTACGCAACCGTCACTCCGGGGATTGTCGAGAAACGGTTCGTTGTGGCGGAATAGGTCGGTGTGAAAGTGATGCCTGTTCCCCCCGTCGGAACCGTCTTTTGCAGATTTCCAAAAGCATCGTACGAATGTGAAGGGGCAGTGAAACTTTGATTCCAAACATTCGTGCTCCCGTTGACGCAATTTACGCTTCCCAGGCGAGCCAAGTCGTCGTAGCCAAAGGTGCAAGCCTCAGAGTTAGCCGGGGCAGGCTGAAACGGGTCCGTTAAATTCAACTTCTGAATCGTCGAATTCGCGTTCCAAGTAAGCGCGGGGGCTGGCCCAACCTTTCTGCTCGATAGCTTTATTCAGGTTGCCCCATCCTTTCGCCGTCCTGTGGCGAAGGATGGGTGAGTCTGACCATGGGGAACATGCCCATTCGTTCACGCCAATAGTATTCCCACCCTGTCGCTCCAAAAACGTGAGCGACAAGGGTGGGGCAACCTCAGTTCTGAATCGGGAAAGGTTGGGCCAGCCCCCATCATCATAAAGTGATTCTTGGCATTCCATTATTAACGGTCATCTGTTGTAGTTCTGCGACGCAGGACACATCGTTGGCGAAAAATAGGGTTGAATGTTGGACGAGGGTAGGTGGGGTAAAGGGACAATGCGACTAGGGGAATTGTTACCCTATTCCTACGCGGAAACTATTGGCCGCAGAATGCAAAAAGCGTCCGATGGACTCGCAAGAGCTTGCCATTGTTCTCGTAAAAGATGAAGCCGGATTTCCTAAAGCGATTCATGAAAAAGCTGATGCGCGAACGGGTCGTGCCAACCATCTCAGCCAGCGTCTCATGCGTCATCCTGGGAATGGCAGTCTCGGTCCCCCCATGGCCATCGAAATGCGCGAGCAGCAAAAGAACACGTGCGAGCCGCTTCTCGCTGGAACTGCAATGTTGGTCAACCAAGTCTTGCTGGTATCGGATATTTCTTGCCAGCACATAAGCCCAAAACGTGTTGGCCAACTTTACGTGCATTGTCAGGGCTCGCAGCATAGCTTTTTTTTCAATTCGCAGCAGAGTGGTGTCTGTCATTGCGCGAGCTGAGGCGGTGCGCGAAGCCTGGCCCGCGACAGAATCTTTGCCAACAAAATCGCCCTCGCTCAATATGTCGAGGATCGCTTCCTTCCCGACCCGGGGCTTAACGCTGAGCCTTACCTTTCCTGTTTGAATGACAAATAAGGCGTCTGCCGAATCGTTCAGAGAGTAAATTGTCTGCCCTTTCCTGAAGGAAGTCATCTTCCGACCGCTGCCGACGGTTGTGAGAAAGGTCAATGAGTTGAAGGGGAGTCTTTTCTTTGTCATGGGCAACTGGCTGTCCGTCGCTCTGCTGGCCAGATTTAAGCACACGATCGAACTCCAAAATGGTCAGTATTGCTCAGAATTCCGAGACTCATATAACGTTAAGAGGCGCTTATCCATGCAGGCTATTGCTCTGATCGTTGTGGCGGCAGCGGGCGTTTGGCTGGTTGGTGTCGGGTTTCTGATGGCCCTGCGTCCGCATTACTGCCTTCAACTGTTCGAGAAGATGAGCGCCAATCTGGAGCGTTCAAACTGGCGTCTTCAGTTCAGCGAGCAGGGATTGCGGGTGCTAGCCGGGGTGGCGCTGATCGTGCGGGCGCCGGTCTCTAAGGTGCCGCTGGTCTTCGAGGTTGCAGGGTGGCTTTTGGTTGCGAGCTCGCTGCTGATCATGATCGCCCCGATCCGGTGGCATGGCGCTTACGGCCGCTGGTTGGTTGGACGGATCGCGCCGCTGGCGGTCCGCATTCTCTCCCCCGTGCCGATGATGGCGGGAGCCGGTCTAATCTACGCAGCCTTCTAGAAACGTCTACCAAAGTGTGTTCACCTGACGACGAATCTCCCTAGCGCTCATTGATCAGTCAAAACGTGCAATCGCGTGATGGCGACAGCGGACGCCACAATCTATGCCGCCCCTGAAACTCATTCCTCCGCTCGACCGTAGGTATTCGGCAGGAGGTGACATGCATGACACAAGGGAGCGGTTGTCTCTATTCTGGATCTTGGCGCTATTGGAACTACCTGTATGCGGACGTGCTTGCCCTGTTCGATATTGTTGGCTCGCAAGATCCGGCCCCACACCTTCCACAATGGGCTCTGCTGGTTCAGCGATCTTGATGGAAATACCCATCGCCAGGGTGGGTAAGAGTGGGGGCATCCGGCCTCGCCGAACTACCCCAGCCTCCGCAAAGAACGCGGTAGGCTGGGCCATCCGCCCTACTCCACCCGTGTCGCGAATCGTGCCCCTCTCGTTGCCTCGCGAGAAATGCCGGGAATTGCTCACTGCCGGCTTGTCTTGAATGTATGGTTCGCCATTTTGAGAACTACATTCGCGGTTGCCTTCGATACCATTCCCAAGACGAACGGGTCGTTATTGGGTAGATTGTCACACCAGCGGTAAGGATAGTCGACACACCCGCCGTCGGTACCCGGCACCGTTCCCTCGTAATTTCCCAGGTAACCACCCCAGAGGTCGACCTCGGATTGCTCCTTGCAGCAATCCTGTTCGGTGAGAATGCCGCTATCGGGAATGCCAATCAGGGCGAATGAGTTCGAATCGGTCCCGCTGTTTCCAAAGGGAGCAGGTTGGGAAACCACTCCGATGGAAGTGAAGTAGTTCTCGAAAAACTGATTACCGATTTTTGACTGAGGAACCACATTCTGGGGGAATTCGCTGACGTTACGGGCGTAGGCGGGATCGGCAATCTGAATATCGAAATTCGGAGTGGCGGTGACGTCGACATCGATATCGAACGCAAGTTTCTTGCGCTGCGCGCTGGTCAAATGGTCGGTGTAATAGTTCGAGCCGAGCAATCCGAGTTCCTCGCCACCGAACCAGATATAGCGAAGGCGATTGTGGGTCGACGTTTTCGCCATGTTCAAAGCGATCTCGAGGATAGTGGTCGATCCGGAGGCATTGTCGAGCATGCCTGCGCCATAGATCGAGTCAAGGTGCGCGTCCACCACGACGGTGTGGGTGGCGTCGCCGAAGGGCGACTCGGCGATCAGGTTATAGTCCGTGCCCGACTTGGGTTGCAGGCGAATGTCGAGATGTACGGCAGGCGAGTTTCCCGATGCGTATTGCCGATTCAGATCGGAGCCCACAGAGTACAACACAACGACGACCGGGATCGTTGCCTGACGTGTGAGGCGAGCCGGGAATGCACTGCCATCGTTTGGACCGCGGTTCGCCGACTTAGTGTTTGGGTCTGCCATCGCTTGCGGGTCGCGGTTATAGAGGATGACTGCAGATGCACCGGCGCGTTCAGCATTTGCGACCTGAGTATCGTAGGCGCATGTCCCGCGCTCGAGCAGAGCCATCTTTCCCGGCACAAAACTTGCGAAGTCGGCGCGAGAGCATCCGCTACTTGAGCCGGCGGTTGGCTGGATTGCTGCGGTAAGCGTGCCGCCACCGGAAAGCCGAGCGACAAACCAATCGCGCGACAGCGCGTAGCTTGCGTCGGGCGTACTGAATTGGGGCACTCCGGTGACTTCGGTAGCGAAGTATTGGTAAGTCTGGATGGTGACGTGATAGCCGGCTTGCCGCATCAGTCCGGCAACATAGTCAACGGAGGCTTTGTAGCCCGGTGTGCCGGTATCGCGGTAGCCGTGGCCGTCCGAACCCTTATTTTGATTGGCGATCTTCTGAAAATGAGAAAGATGCCCCCAAAGCGAGTTCTGTTGGATACACTCCAGCAGCTTTTCCGGGCTGTCATTGACCCGCGCCTGGCACGATTGAGCGGACGGTGCCGCATTGTCCTGAACGGCGATGGACGATTGTTGCGGAGCAACAGCGTTCAATCCCGGCCCTGCTTGGGCGAAAAGAGATGGCCGCAGAACGCAAATCACTACGAACGCGACGGCGATGGACAAAGCGATGCACTTCAGGCGGGATGCGGGAATCAGGTCGGACACGGGATTGCTCCTTTTCAAACCCTGTGAGCTTACACTACAGGGGGCTTGAGTGAAAAACGGTTGGCGGGTGGCCTCAGTTTTCGGGATCGACCAGGCGGCAAATGAATCCCCATCCTCCCCCTAGTTCGCTGACCGCCAGCATCAGTTCATTGCTTCCCTTTTTCAGCGGGAGGTAGACGGCGTCATTTTCGGGATTCACGATGCCGAGAAATCCGGGATCGCGGAAACCCTGGGCGCTGCGGCCGCGATAGAGAATCTTGCCATTCAGGAACACGCTGATGTCGTCGCTATATCCGATATAAAGTTTTTTCACCCGGTCGCGCTCAGACGCGATGCTGGTGCGCGCGTACAAGACTTTCATTCCCGGTTGCGGTTCGAGACGTTTGGAAAAATTTCCTTGAAACGAGACCTTGGGATGGGGGGCGTCGCGATAGCGATAGAGAACCACGAATCCGGGCGGCTCTGCCTCAACCTCCTGCCAATGGATAGCTACGCTTTCGGAGGAGGACAGGGGCCGTTCCAGATTTCGCGCGAGCGCATCGTAGACGGGCGAGATGCTCCACTTGGTCAGGGTATCCGGGGGCATCGGCGGCAAGTGGCGTTCCCAGGGGGCATCCGGCGTGGTGTGTATTTCGAAATTCGAGAAATAGGTTGCGCCGATCAGGTCGGCCAGCGCGATCTGGCCTTTTTGCACGCCGCTTTTCAAATCGTTCATCACGAGAGCGGGGTGGTCCATGTCTTTGACATAGAGCTTGGCCTGGGCGCCCGCGACCTCAAGGCGAAGATGGAACCAGATGTCTTTCGGGATATCGACCGCACCGGTGAAACCGGGGCCGTTGTAGATTTGCCAGTTGAGTCCGGTATTGAGGACCGGGGTGTACTGCATGGCGTCGGGCAGTCCGGACTTGTGCTGGCGGAGATAAACCCATTCGGCATTGGCTCCGTCATTGGCAATGCGAAATTGAATGCCGAAGAAACCGCGGGTGGCGGGGGTTGCGACGTCGACGTCGATGACCCCGTCGCGCATTTCGAAGTCGTTCAGCACAGCCGCTCCGCCGTTAAGGAGAATGGATTTGCGACCTTGATATTCGGTTGACTTGGCTTCTCCCTGGAGCTCCCAGCGCGGGGAATCGGGGGGAATGGAGAGCGTTGTTTGGGAATGGGCCGCGGAAGTGAAGAGAAGCGCGAGAGCACAAAGAGCGAGCTGGCGAGTGGGCATCGGCATTGTGACCTGTTGTCTTGTAGGCGAATTGTTTAAGGCTTGAGGCGTAGACGGATTGCGGGAAGAATCGGTAGCAGGTTTGAGTGGAACTTACTGTGAGCGCTTAAAGGCCGGATTTGAGAGTGCGGGGATCGCATGGCTGGGAGGCGTTGTGCCAACTGTTCTGGATGGCGGCCCTGCGATAAACCGCAGCTACCGAAAACTGATTGAGTCAGTGCGGTGGAAAGCCTTTAGGGTTTAGCGGGAAGCGGCTGCCAGAGCTCGATCTTGTTCCCATCCGAGTCATAGATCCAGGCAAAGCGACCGTAGGATTCATCCATTCGTTTGGGATCGATCTTGACTCCCTCTTGTTTTAAGCGGTCGAGCAAAGCATCCATATCGTCCACGATGTAGTTGATCATGAACGGTGCAGGGCTGGGATCGAAATATTTAGAGGAGGCGGAAAAAACGGTCCAAACTGTGACGTGTTCCTTTTGCGGGTCGTCGTGTTCGCGCCAGGGAAGCATCACGCCTTGGCCGGTGTCAGCGAGTCCCAGATGCTTGGCATACCATTCGCGCATCTGATCGCGATTGGCGGACTTGAAGAAAACACCGCCGATGCCAATGATGCGCCCGCGCTGCTCGGTTTTGACAGGCGGCTTCGGATTTTCAGGTTGAGGAGATTTCACTTCCTGACCTCGTGTTGAGTGGGCCGCGATGAACAATAGCGAGCCGAGCGCGATGGTGGTCCAGGGTATTGCTTGCATCGGCGGATTATACATAAGGCTCGCTCGGATGGAAAAACGGTCCAGTCAAAGTTCGCCGCGATTCATCATTTCTGGATCGGGCATGAGGGCTGGCGCGCCTTTTTTTGGACAGCCGAGGCGGCTGTCGCCACGGGTCTGGCTGCGGGCGGGCGGGCCCGCTCCTTAGCATTAATTTTCGGCGGCGGCGACGGCGGCGGCGGGGCTGTCGGGCGGGATGGAGCCGCTCTCAGCGAGGCTTCTGGCACGCTGGTTCTCTGACAAGTAACGGCTTATGGTTTCTGTCATGTTTACCAGGTTGCCGAGCGAGCCCAGGGGAAGTTCCATGATGGTGAGATGAGTGCTGGCGGTCGCGACCCGCACACTCAAGGTGTCCTGCGCTTTCAGGATGCGAACGTTGAAGACGGATCCGTTCACGGGAATGCCCAGGGTGAGATCGACTACGCCTTGGACCAAAGCGGAGTTGCCCTCAGCGAACGGAGGATTCTTGCGGGTTTCGTGAACCAGAAAGGGAAACTCTTTGGAAAAGTAATCCGCCTTCTCCGCTTCAAAGCGAGTGAAGGAAAAGAGCTTGCCCTTGCTGATCAAATCGAAGACGTCGAAGCGATCGCCTTTAATTTTGCCCCGCACCTGCACGCGAAACACGGCGGGACCGGCTGGACCCTTGCCGAAGATGTTGGCGTCGGCCTGAAAGGTATCGGTTACGAAATCCATTTCGTAGATGGTGGAGGCGCTCATGGCGCGGTGGCCGGGTGAGATGCTGACATCGCGGAGCAACTCCCCGGCCATGTAGGCCGCGGCGCGAAGAGATGCGGCCTCTCCGTTGACCCGAACTCCCATCAAATCAGAAGCCTCCTGCGCGGAGGAAAGAAGGGGCACAAACAGGTCTTCTATCAGGCTGTATTTCTCGACATAGAAATGACAGGGGATAGAAAGGATTTCAATTGAGCTACCTCTTGCGGAAGGCCGAAGTCCACTCTCGACCTGATGCCCCATTGCGGCGCCTCCAAGATGAATATATCGGTCAGGGTGCGGCAAGGATGCGTGACGAAAGGGTACGCCCTTGATCAGGCGAATCTGTTTTCGCGACGTGCTGGAATGTTGGCGAGAGGCTTTCAGTCTCCGAAGCGCTCGGCGGCGCGGGCTTTGGCTTTGGCGGCTTCTTCCTCGCGGTTCTTGGGAGGCGCAGCAGTCTCGAGTGAACGGAGAAGACGCATGGA
Source organism: uncultured Acidobacteriaceae bacterium (assembly GCA_963708575.1). Taxonomy (GTDB): domain Bacteria; phylum Acidobacteriota; class Terriglobia; order Terriglobales; family Acidobacteriaceae; genus DASVWZ01. Next base: position 710,775 of record CAVPTB010000007.1, on the reverse strand, counting down.
GATTCCGGCTACCTCATCGATGGCTGCGAGAAAGGCTTTTTCATTGGCCTGGGAGGGTTTGTTGAAGCCGGTAATTTTTCGCACGAATTGCAATGAGGCTGCGCGAACCTCGTGGTCGGTAACCGGCGGATCGAAATTGAATAGGGTCTTGATATTCCGGCACATAGGGTGGCTCCAGGAATTATTTTAACCGGGTTAGTGTCGGGAGGGCAGGCTCCGGTCTTCGCTCGTCAGACATGCCTTTTATTTCGGGAATGGAATCAGCGAGTTAAAGAAAGTTTGGGGTGCGTGGGGGCTTGACAAGGTTTGAGCGCGGGATTTTCCGGGGGCCCCGGCGGGGGAGGTTCTCTTTTCTTGACGGGGATGGATGGGGGAGAGACACTTGCCACGCGCGACCAAGGAGTAGCGATGAAGTGGTTGGGGGCGGCGCGGGGCCGTTCGATGTTTTTCGTCGGGCTGATTACCGGGATGGCCGCGATGCTGGGCGAGGCACAGCAAAACCTGCCGGCGGGAACGGCCGTGGTGGGACAGTTCCGATACAGCGACGTGGATTTGCCAGTCCGGGGGGGAACGACCTGCGTGGCGGTGTTCCCAGATGGGCGTCTTCACCTGGAGAAGTGGTCGCCGGCGACTCAGCTGGATGTTTCCCGATCGGAAGTCTTCGAGACCATCCTTTCTCCGGAGAGCATGAGCGCACTCTCCGCGATTCTTGCGGCGCCCGACTTCCGCCAACTCAGGCGCATTGACGAAGGTGTGGTGCGACAAGGGCAGATTATCGGCGGCGCCGTGCCGCGGCCGGAGGGCACGCAGCTGTTTCTGCTGATGGGACCGGCTGGTTCGGCGGAACAAGCGGCCAGTCCCCTGCCCCAAGCTGTAAATCCGTTAGTCACCTGGATACGAGGTACGGCAAAAGAGGTCAGCAAGCAAAGGACGTTGCTGGCGAAAGATGGAAAAGCGGTGAATTGTTGGATGGGCGACATCCGGGCGACGGCGGAGGCACAGAAGAAGGCGGAGGCGCTGCGGGCCAAGCAATCTGCGGAAGACGCAAGCAAAAGTACAGGCTCCCCACCGTCTGCCAAGGCTGAGGTTGGATCAGCGGTGGCACAGACGAACACGTCCGACGATCTCGTCGAAGAAACTCCAGCGATCTTCGTGGATTTGCCGTTCGAGCAAATTGTGGCAGCAGTTCCGGAGTTGCGCGGACTGGCGAAGGCGAAGGACCAGACGGAGTTGCCGGCACTTCTGGAGAAGCTCGGCGATAAGACTGGCGTGCTATTTCAGAAGCTGCCGAATCTGATTTCGCGTGAGGAAGTGACACAGACACGAGGGCACGCCAAGGCGACGCGACAGGAGTTTGAGTATCTGATTCTGTCGCACCGGAGCGCGGAGGCGGTGACATTGGATGAGTACCGGATGAACTTGCAGGCGGGCGGCGCCGAACAGGAAGTGGCGGCAAATCCGGCAGCGGTGACGGGCGGTTCGATGGCAATGGCAAGGGACATGACGGGAAGAAATTCCCAGGCAGGAAATGAGAAACCGAGCGCGCTGCCCTTGAGCCAGGGTTTTGCCAATAACTGGGTGTATTTCTATCCGGCGAACCGGGTGGAATCCAGGTTCCGGTACTTGGGGCGCCAACATGTCGATGGACATTCGACAGCGGTCATCGCGTTTGCGCAGAAGCCGAAATCGGTTCGATATCCGGGAGAGGTGCGGTATGCAGGGGGAACGCTGCCGGTTTATTACCAGGGGATCGCCTGGGTCGACGAGTCGGATTACCGGATCGTGCGTCTGCGTACAGATTTACTGACGCCACTGCGACAAGTCCATTTGCGACGGCTGACTTCGGAGATTTCATTTGGCGAGACGAAGGTGCCGCAGGTTTCGCCAGCTCTGTGGCTGCCACACAAGCTGGTGGTGACGTCTGAGGTAGGCGGACAGGATTTCAAGGAAGAACATTTCTATTCGAAGTACCGGCTGTATACGGTGAAGTCAAAGATTGTGTTGGCGCCATAGAGGTCGCGGCTGTATCTCGGGGGTTAGAGCTCCGATCTCGGCGGGACTTCAACCCTGCTTTACACAACATTCTTTCCGTTTTGGCGCTGCTGTCATGAATAGTCGGGTTCCCTTTTTTCCGCAGCCGAGGCGTGGACACTTCTGGTTCCAGCTATAAACCTTGACGGCGGAGACTGAGTGGGATAGGTTGCTTGCGGCATTCGTTGTCCTCGACCCAAAGGAGGCTTCGTATGGTTTCTCTCAGCGTTTTGTGGCTACCGATTGTGGTTTCGGCGTTCATCGTCTTTGTCGCCAGTTCTATCATCCACATGTTGTTGCCGTATCATCGCAGCGATTATCGACAACTTCCGGATGAAGAAAAGCTGCTGACAACGCTGCGGGCTGCCGGTCTAAAGCGTGGCCAGTATGTTTTTCCCTACACCACACACAAGGATATGAAGTCGCCGGCGACCATGGAAAGATTCAAGCAAGGGCCGGTAGGTTTCATGACAATTCTTCCCAGCGGTCCGCCAGTGATGCCGAAGTTTTTGATCCAGTGGTTCGTGTATTGCCTGCTGATCGGGTTCTTCGTGGCTTATCTGACGGGACACACGGTTGCAGCGGGGGCGCCGTATCCGGCGGTGTTTCGAGTGGTGGGGACGGCGGCGTTTCTAGGCTACGGGTTGGGAAACCTGAGCAATGGAATATGGAAGGGTCAGACGTGGTCGGTGACCCTCAAGGAAGTAATTGATGGACTGGTTTACGCCTTGCTGACGGCGGGAACCTTTGGGTGGCTTTGGCCGCGATAGGAGCTCAGGTTAGGATCGGACCGCGAGGCTGTCGATACGTGAGTGGTGTGATGAGGGTCACGCCGCTGGGGGCATGAATTGGGGTAGAAGAAATGTAAGGTGTCTGGCAATGGCTTGCTTTCGGAGCCCGCACTCGCGGGGAACGGAGAGGCGCGCCGGGTAAGTCCGTGGATCGTCGCTGCGGCGGTGATGATGGCGACGTTCATGGAGGTGCTGGACACTACCGTCGTCAACGTCGCGATCCCACACATTTCTGGAAATCTTGGCGCCACCATGGAGGAAGGCACGTGGGTGGTGACGTCGTACCTGGTGTCAAACGCCATCATCCTGCCGATTTCGGGATGGCTGGCGAACTTCATGGGACGGAAGCGCCTGCTGCTGACTTGCGTGGCCGGGTTTACCGTGACCTCTTTGTGCTGCGCGATGGCGACAACGCTGGATGCGCTCATCTTCTTTCGCATCCTGCAAGGTCTGACCGGGGGCGGATTGCAGCCTTTGGCGCAGGCGATTTTGCTGGAAACTTTTCCACGACAAAAACATGGGCAGGCGATGGCGGTGTTTGGGTTGGGAGTATTGCTTGCGCCGATTCTGGGTCCGACGCTCGGGGGATGGATCACTGACAACTACACATGGCGCTGGATTTTTTATCTGAACTTGCCGGTGGGAATTTTTTCGTGGGCGATGATGAACCGGTTTGTCACTGACCCGCCGTACATCGGGCGAGTGGCGCGGCGGGTGGATTTGTGGGGAATCGGATTTCTCGCGGTGGGCATTGGATCGCTGCAGGTGGTGCTCGACACGGGGCAGCGCAAAGACTGGCTGGCGTCGAGTTACATTCGCTTTTTTGCCGTAGCGTGTGTGAGCGGGTTGGTGGCGCTGGTGATTCGAGAGTTGTGGGCGGACGATCCGGTGGTGGATTTGCGAGCGCTGGCGAATCGATCATTTCGTACCGGGGTGTTTCTCATCGGGATGCTGGGGTTCATTCTCTATGCCAGCCTGGTGCTCTTGCCGATTTATCTACAGACGTTGTTGGGGTATCCGGCCTACAACTCGGGGCTGGCGCTTTCACCGCGCGGAATTGGCGCGCTGATCTTTACGCCGATTGCGGGATATTTGACCAGCAAGATCGATCCGCGACGACTGCTGGGAGTGGGGCTGGTACTGGGATCGCTGACGATGTTCAGTCTGTCTGGTTTGAATCTGAACGCGGGGTATTGGGATATCTTGTGGCCGCAAGTGTTTCAGGGTGTGGCGCTCAGCTTTCTATTTATTCCGCTGATGGCTTTGACGATGGCGGAAATCGCTCCGGAGAAGATGGGGAACGCCACCAGCATCTTTAACCTGATGCGAAACATCGGCGGAAGTATCGGAATCGCACTGATGACAACCTTTCTGGCGCGGCGGACGCAGTTTCATCAGAACCGTTTGGTGGAAAAGATCAGTGCTGGAAATTTAGGGACGATGGGGACATTGCAGAGGTTTCAGGGGATGTTTCATGCGAAGGGCGCGGACAATTACGCAGCGTCGAGGAAGGCGCTGGCTGCACTATATGGAATGGTGCAGAGTCATGCTTCAATGCTCGCATTTGTGGAATCGTTCTGGATCATGGGGGTGGTGTTTCTGCTGATGATGCCTCTGGTTCTGTTGCTTCGATATAAGAAGCATCCAGTGGTTCGAGATCAGGAGGAGCCGGCAGTCGTGGCGGAAAAGGAACATCAGGTCGAGGAGGAGTTGGCTTTGGTGGAGTAGGGATTGAGCGCGCATGCGCCCTTCGCGCGGGAGAATTAATTCGCTCTTTTAGCGGGTGATTTCGATGGGGTCGACTTCGGTGCCGGAGCGGCCGAAGCGGAAGTGCAGAGTCCATTTACTGGGGACGGGATTGCCATTCATTTGGGCGGGCTTGAATTTCCATTGGCGAGCGGCTTGCAGAGCATGGCTGGCAAAGTACTGGCTCGGTCCGGCTGACTCGAATGTGGCGTTCGACACGTTTCCGCTGGAGTCGACGGTGAGGCGGACGCTTACTTTGACCTTGCCTTGAACGGTTCGGCGCGCGCCGGGCGAGATGTCAGGCATCGAGCGCTGGAGAACCGCACCTTTCACAAATCCAGGAGATGTCGAACCAGGAGCTGCAGCAGGTTGCGACGTCTCGGGCGCTGGAGCGGCCGGAGCAGACTGCGAAACTTCGGCAGGCTTCGGTGTGGCCGGAGGATGCCAGGCTAACCTTACGAGAGCCAAGACGGCAAGAACCGCGAGCGCACCCAGCAGCAAAAGGCGCTTGGGCGACTTTGCGGTGGTTGCGGCTGGAGTTGGCCGGCTCACGGTTGGGAGTGCTGCACCGTTCTGAAGCCGGGCTTTGATTTGTGCAGTGTTGATTCGTGCGGCCGGATCACGGCGCAAACAACTTTCGGCGATGGTGTGAAAGGGCGCCGGAACGGACTGCGGAATCAAGGGTTCGGTGGTCGCGAATTCGGTCCATGCGGGCGGATGTTGCGTCAGGGCGGCAACCAAGGTGGCGCCGAGCGACCAGATGTCCGCAGCGGGCGTGACGGGGCCGGAACCGATTTCGGGGGCATCGTATGCGCTGCGCTCCCGCGAATCTGCGACGGTGTCCCCCGACTTGCGCAGCCCGTCCGTGGAAAGCTTCAAATGGTTGTCGACGACCATGAGGTTGGACGGCTTAAGGCGAGTGTGGACCAGACCTTTGCTATGCAAGTAGACGAGAGCGTCCAGAACAGGGTTGAGCAGTTCTTTCGTTTCGGCGGGGGTTAGCGCGCGGTCGGGAAGAATCTGAGCGAGATTTTCTTCGGCAAATTCCGACACTACATAAAGAAGAGGAGCGCCATTGATGTCGCAGCGGCCGAAGTCAAAGACGCGCGTCAAGAGGGGATGGTTCAGATCCGCGCTCCTCCGCCAATTCGATAGAACAAACTCTGCGTGGTTGCCATCCGCGGGGACGAGCTTGATGGCGGCCGGTTGCTTGGGCTCGGTGGCGAGTTCGGTGAGGAAGACGGTGCTTTGCGCAGAACCGCCCACCCAGCGGAGGAGGGGAAATTTCCCGTCGACTACGCGGCCTTCCCAGTTTTCGCGAACTGCTGCGGTACTCATGGCTAGTCGCTACAGCGGCCATTCTATCCGAGATTTGGGGCAGCAGAGCTGAAGATTGCACCGTCGAGTGAGAAAATTTCGGACGACTTGCCGTACGCCCCCCCGAAGTTATTCCGGGGACTTGGTTGACCCAAGGTTCTCTTCTTCTTTTATAGCCGACTTGAAACCGCGAATGCCTTCGCCGATTCCTCTGCCGAGTTCTGGAAGCTTCCTGGGACCGAAAACCAGTAAGGCGATGCCGAAAATTACCCACAAATGCATGGGTTGAAATAGTCCTTCAAACATAGTCGCTCCTTTAGTTATTAGGTATAAGCGTGGGTAGACCCTGAAGTGCTGTGCTTCCGGCATTTTTCGGTGTCGGAAGCGCAGCACTAGGAAAACGGCGGCGCTACTGCACTACAACCGTGCCCGTCATCTTGGGGTGAACGGAACAAAAGTAGGAATAGGTTCCGGCCTTGGTGAACGTGTACGAGAATTTCTCGTCGGTGTCGCGGACCTTGGACTTGAAGACGCCGTCAGTGCTGACAACCGTGTGCGGAATGTCATCGCGGTTCGTCCAGGTGACGGTCGCGCCAACGGGCACGGTCACGGTCTGCGGCCCGAAACTGAAATTGTCGATTTTGACCTCCGCCGCTGCAGGTGAGGCTTGGTCATTGGCGGATACGGTGGATGATCCGATGAGAAATAGCATTGCGATCACGGCGAGCGTTAACAGACTCTTCATCAATAAATCTTTCTTCTTCATGTTCTTTTCCTTTCTTGATTTTTCTTCATTTTTCTTGTGAGACGAGGGCATGCGCTCTAGCCGAGGCTTGAGTCAACAATCGCAAGCGAATGTTGGCGACGAACATAATTCACATCGGTGATCCCGAGCACGCTTCGCAACTGCTCGGCGGTGACTTTCATGGGTCCGGGAGAATCTGCCTTGCCGGGCTGTGGTTGCGGGAATGCGGTCGACATAGCGGTATGGAAAGTTACGTTGCCTTCAACCTTCTGCATGATCTGGTGAATGTGACCGTTCAGTACGGTAACTGAGCCGAACTTTTTCAATGAGCCAAGGGCCTGGGCGCTGTCTTCCGTGCCCCAACCCCACTCGGGATAGATCGACCAGAGCGGCATGTGGGCGAACACCACGATGGGCGTGCTGTGTTTGAGGTGGTTGACGTCGTCGGCAATCCATTTGAGCTGTTCCACGCCTAGAGATCCGAGTCCACCAGCTTTGAGGTTGAGCACGTTGATCAGGCCCATGAAGTGAACACCCTTGTGATCGAAGCTGTACCAACCGGAGCCCTTGGCGTTTTTGCCGTAGCGGTCGAGATACTGCTTGCCGTCGTCGTTCAGGACATCGTGTTCGCCGGGGACAAAGAAGACATTCTTGGCGGACGCGCTTTTCAGAATCTGATCGACGTTGTCGAACTGCTCGGGGCGCGAAAGGTGACTGATATCGCCGGTGTGCAGCAAGAAGTCCGGCACATTGGGCAGCGCGTTGATCTTATTCACCGCGGCCTGCAGGGTCGCGGCGACGTCAGGATTGGCGGGCTTGTTGAATCCCATGTGGCTGTCGCTGATTTGAACGAAGCTGAAGTCTGCCGGCTTGTGGTCAAGATCTTTTGCGAAGGCGCGTGACACGGGAATGCCTCCGCTCATGGTCCAGACCAACCCGGTACCGGCCCACGCCATGCACTTCAGAAAGCCGCGACGATCGATGCCGTCGTTGTTGAGGTCTTGCAGTTTCTGATCGATGATATTTGATTTCTGGTCTGCCATTTGTTTCTCCGTTTGAATTACGTTCTGAGGTGATAACTGGGTGGAGGAAGTTTTATTCCCCGCAAAATTAGTTTGGTAAGTTCACACCGCTAAGAAATCCGCCAAGATGTCCGGTAAGGGCAATAAGAACCACGCCGAGACACTCGAGTGGCAGACGATAAGCGGGCGACGCCTGGGTTCTGCGACGGGTGCGGAAGTGGATCCACCAGGCGAGCCAGATTACGACGGTTGAGACGCAGGCGAGCACTAGGTGCAGCAGGAGGATGCCTTTCAAGCGCTGGCCCTCGAGTTGGAGTTGCCATGCGAGAATTCCGGTGGCCAGGACTGGCACGGTAGAGATCGCTGCGACCAACAGGTTGTAGTAGGCGGTGTCCGCCAAGCCGCGGCGATTGGTCCATTGCGCGAGAAGGTCGAAGGCTACCGCTGAAATAAAAAGTGCGATGGGGAAATGGATCAGAACGGCATGCTGCGCATGCCTGGCCAAAAGAACAGTTTTAGGGTCGAATGGATTGATCATGATATTTCTTCCGTTTATGAGCTAGCCGCCGGGGATCAGCGTCACAACAGCTTTCTTCAAGAAGACGAGTTCCCCGGCCACTACTTTTTCAATTGCTGGCATTGACGGAGTATTCAGAACTACTTGCCTCCTGACCATCATTTCGAGAGTCATTTTGCTGCTTGGATTTGGCTGAAGCAGATTCGTCCTTCTTCGTAGTACGCCGAGCGTTGTGCTCGACTTTGTTGTCCCGGCACGTGGCGACGTAGCCGGCATCAGCCACGAGCGGCGCATCGGTTGGGTTATCGGCAAAAGCCAGAGAACTGGCACAGAGCAGAGCCATAACAATGGTTATCAATCGATTTTTCATAATTGTGGCCTTCCTTTTTTCTTGAACAGGTTTGAAATAGTGCAGTTTGCTGCACTATCACGACATCAGGCATTTGCACTCTGCGGGTTATAACCAGCCCGACGGAGTTTTATTCCGCGCTTCGCTTTCGCGTTTTGCGCCATGAAAATTTCGCGATCTATGGAATAAAAGTAATGTGGGCTGGTTTACTCTATGGGAATGTCCGGGCGGGCCCCTCAATCCGGTGGGTTCGAAGAGTTGGCGATGCCGCTTTTCGACCAGTTGTATAACTTCGCGCACTGGCTTACGCAGGACCGCGAAGAAGCCGAGGACCTGGTACAGGAGACCTACGCGAAAGCGTTGAAGGGGTTTTCGTCATTCCAGTTAGGAACGAATTTTCGGGCGTGGATGTACAGGATCCTGCGCAATACTTTTCTGACGTCGCGCACTGGACTGAAAGCTACATCCACGGTCTCGCTTGATTCGGACGATGAGGATGGACCGGAATTGGCGGTAGAGAGCGAAACGCCGGAAACGATTTTGATGGAACGGAGCAATGTTCAGCTGATGCAGAGCGCGATTGACGAACTGCCGGTGCATTTTCGAGAGATCCTGCTGCTTTGCGATGTGGAGGAAATGTCGTATCAGGAAATTGCGGAAACACTTTCAGTTCCGATGGGCACAGTGATGTCGCGATTGTCGCGAGCGAGAAAGACGTTGCGCGGTGTCCTTACGGCCAGGTTGTCAAAGACGGTGAGCCATGGGGTGTGAATCCTGGAACGCAAAACTCGACACTTACGTTGACGGTGAACTTCCGGAAGGCGAGATGCGCACGTTCGACGCACATGTACGCAGCTGTCCTTCATGCGCGGCGGATGCGTTGGCACGAGTACAAATGAAACGCGGCATCCACGTCGCGGGAACGCGGTTCGCTCCAAGGGCGGAGTTTCGGCAGCGGATGCAGCAGAGCCTTGCGCCCAAGGCGCGGCGCAATACCAGGCTGGCATGGATATTCGCTGGGGCGCTGGTTGCAGTGCTGATGGTTAGTGCTTTGACAGCGAATTACCTGGGGCGGCGATCGGGTAGAGATCAGGTCTTCAGCGAGATTGCGGACCTGCATGTGGAAACGCTGGCCAGTGCCTCGCCGGTGGATGTGATCTCGACGGACCGGCATACGGTGAAGCCGTGGTTCCAGGGAAAGATTCCCTTCTCTTTCAATTTGCCCGAATTGCAGAATACTGACTTCTCGCTGGTCGGCGGACGGATGACTTATCTGGAGCAAGCGCCGGGAGCACATCTGATCTACGACGTGCGGAAGCACCACATTTCTGTGTTCATCTTTCAGGAACGGACGCTGCCGGCGAAATTAGAGGAGAGTTCGATGTCTCCGAAGAAAGTGCCATTCAGTATGGAGACCTGGAGCCAAGGTGGTCTGCGTTATTTCGTGGTCGGCGACGCGAGTGCAGCGGATATTGACGGTTTAGCGAAGTTATTTAAAGGGTCGGGGGCGTAGGTCCGCGCCCGAGGCACGAAACTAGTCACATTACGCGTTTCGCGGAAGAGCTATTATAGGAGCCGTCGACCACCGAGATGAGCCTGCTTTTATCACTCAAATGACTGGGGCAAACGGATCTGCCCGTCGCGCCGGGACGATTGTCGGCGTCCTCTGCTTTGTGGCTGTGCTCGTCGTTCAGTTCGCGCTGACCGCGCGGGACAATTCGATTACCTGGGATGAAGACGACCACATCTACGCCGGATACATGTCGTGGAAGCACGGCGATTTTGGGTTGAATCCCGAACATCCTCCGCTGGTGAAGCTGCTGGCCACAATTCCATTACTGAATCTTCCCCTGAAGATGCCCGAGCTGCAGAATCGCTTTTTCAAGCTTGAGGCGTTTCTCGGCGGCAAGGATTTCATTTTCCGGAATGACGCCGACCAAATCCTGTTTCGCGCGCGCATGGCAGCGTCACTGCTGACGCTGCTGCTGGTCGTTCTGGTCTTTCTGGCGACACGAGAGATGTTCGGCGTGGTCGCAGCCTTCATCGCCCTGGCATTGCTGACGTTTGATCCGACGGTGCTGGCGCATGGCGGGGTGGTCGGCACTGACATGGGATGCGCCTGCTTCGTGTTTGCGTCGATCTATGCTTTCTACCGCTACGTGAAAGCTCCGTCAGCCGGGCGAATGGTTCTCACAGGAGTGGCTGGGGGACTGGCCTTGGCTTCAAAGCACAGCGCGATTCTGATCTTCCCGATGCTGCTTCTGCTGGCGATCTGCGAAATAGCGCGGGCGGGGAACGACGCCGACAAGAGCGTGCAAGTTCCGAGGAGCAAGCGCGCTCTTCGAATGGCTGGGGCCTTGGTGCTGGTCACCGTGATATCGGTCGGTGTTCTATGGTCGTTCTACGGGTTCCGCTACAAAGCGCGAGCGGATGGACAGGAGATAAATCCGCCGCTTTCTGAGTTCGTGCAAAGGCTATCCCGGCAGCGAGACATTCGAGTACTCACGGCCGTGGCGCGGTTTCGCTTGCTGCCTGAGTCTTACATCTATGGGTTGGCCGACGTGCGCATCATGGCGGATTTCTATGCGTCGTATTTATTCGGCAAGGACTATGCGAAGGGCATCTGGTATTACTTTCCGGCGGCGTTTGTGATCAAGTCAAGCCTGACGTTTCTTCTCCTGCTGTCGATTGCGGTGTGGTCGATTGTCAGCGGAAAATTGCGGGCCTGGCGGGAGATCCTTTTCCTTACGATTCCTCCGGCGGTGCATTTCGCCGTTGCCATGGGTTCGGGGATGAACATCGGCGTGCGTCATATTCTGCTCGTCTATGTTTTTCTGGCGGTGCTGATTGGGGGCGCGGCTGGGAAACTCATTGAACAGAACCGGCGCTGGGTCTATGTGGTCGTCGCGCTACTGATTTTCCAGGCGATTTCGGTGACCCGCACTTATCCTGCCTATATTGCTTATGCGAACGAACTGTGGGGCGGACCTTCGCAGACTTACAAGTATCTGACTGACTCCAATTCAGATTGGGGGCAGCAACTCAAGGCGACGAAGAGATATCTCGACAAACGGGGAGTGAAAGATTGCTGGTTCGTCTATTTTGCCGAGGGCGTCGTGGACATGCACGATTACGGGATCCCATGTAAGCCCCTGCCTACTGCCGATTCGCTGTGGGTGAATGAACCGATCGATTCCCCGCCGGCGGTCGACGGCCCAGTGCTGATCAGCGCGGGCGATCTCTCCGGATTCGAGTTCGGAGCGGGGCCGCTCAATCCGTACGAGCAGTTCAAAGATCTGCGCGCCACCGCCGTGATCGACTACGGAGTATTTGTCTTTGAGGGACATTTTGAAATTCCGCTGGCCGCAGCTATAGGCCATGAACAGAGGGCAGGAAATCTCCTCGATGAAAAGAAGCTTTCGGAGGCGCTCGTCGAGGCACAGCAGGCGGTTTCGCTTGCTCCGGATGCGGTGAAGGCAAACGCTGTCATGGGAGACGTCTTGGCTGCGATGGGACGTCCCGACGAAGCTCGCCAGTCTTACCACAAGGCGCTCGCGCTGGCTAAAACCATCGAGCCAGAATTTCAGGTGGGTTGGGTGAGCGACCTGGAGAAGAAGTTAGGAAAATAGCCGCGGTTTCCTTTTAGTGGAACAATCCAACAACTGCTTGGTACATCCGGCTCACAAACTGTGCTGGCGGGAGTCTAACGCTCGGAATTGTGATCGACAGGAGTGTGTCATGGCGACATTGCGGCTGTGTGCAACCTTCTTCGTGCTGAGCGTAGTGGTGTGCGTCGGTCAAAGTGCGATAGCGCCGGTCAAGATGAATGCCGCGACTGAAGCACAGCTTGAACAAGGCATTCCCAAGCTGATGGAGAAGGCCGATGTGCCAGGGCTTTCGATTGCAGTCATTCGGGGCGGGAAGACTGCGTGGATGGGAAACTTCGGTGTCCGAAGTGCGCAGACGAAAAAGCTGGTGACGCAAGACACGATGTTTAACGTGGGGTCGCTGAGCAAACCGGTTTTTGCTTATGGCGTACTTAAGCTGGTGGATGCGGGCAAGCTGAAGCTGGACGAACCGTTGGCACCATATCTTCCGCAGGACTTTACCGCGGGCGATCCGCGGTTCAAGCAGATTACGGCGCGCATCGTGCTGAGCCATCGCACGGGATTCCCCAATTGGCCGGGGGATGGCAAGCCGTTAGTGATCCACTTCACGCCGGGAGAGAAGTTCAGCTATTCCGGCGCGGGCATGGTGTTTCTGCAGAAAGCTGTGGAGAAGATCACGGGCAAGCCACTCAACGATTACATGCAAGAGGCGGTGTTCGTGCCGCTTGGCATGAAGCACAGCAGCTATGTGTGGAATCCGGCGTTCGAGGATGAAGTGGCGGTTGGGCACAACGTGGGCGGGGCTCCGGTAGTTTCGGGGAAAGCGGACCAGGCGAACGCTGCGGCGAGCCTGGAGACGACTGCGGAAGACTATGCAATTTTTCTGGATGCGGTCCTGCAGGGAAAAGGATTGCAGAAGGCCACGGTGCGGGAGATGGAAAAGGCGCAGATCGCGGTGGACACTGGGTGTTCCAATTGCGTTGAAGGAACGCCCTCGGGCAAGTTGTCGACGACAATCTTCTGGGGGCTGGGATTTGGCGTTGAGAAGACGGCGGAGGGCGAGTCGCTGTGGCACTGGGGAGATAACGGTGTGTTTAAAACGTTTTTCGTGGTGCGACCGGAAACGAAGGCGGGTGTGGTTTACCTCACCAACAGCGAGAACGGTCTTGCGATCGGACGGGAGATTTTGGCCGAGACACTGGGCGGCGAACAGCCGGCGTTTGACTGGCTGAAGTATGACAATTATGACTCTCCCGGATTGTCGTTTACGCGGGTGGCGTTGAGGAAAGGCGCGGGGGAGGCGCTCGAACAATTCTCCAAAGAGCTAGCTGCTGGAACGATCGCGGAAGGAACCATAAATCAGGCGGGATATAGCCTGATGGGGAACAAGAAGTTCGCGGATGCGATTCTGGTGTTGCGAAAAAATGTTGAGCTCCATCCTGGCTCGTGGAATGCGTATGACAGCCTGGGCGAGGCTTACCTTAATAACGGCGACAGAGAATTAGCCGAGAAGAACTACAGGAAATCGGTTGAGCTGAATCCCTCGAATGAGAATGGGGTGACGGCGCTGAAGAAACTGGCGGAGGGGGAACAAAGTCACTGAGGGTCTGGTTTTGAATGGCGGAGGCGGAGGGAGTCGAACTGATCACTATGTCGACAGCGCTTAAGTTTTTGGTTCTAGAAGTGCCACCAAGGCGAAAACGGCCCCATTGCCCGATCCTTTGTACGTTTATTGTATGAAATCTTTCTCGTTCGGCCGCAGTAGCCCATAGATTTGTCCGGCTAGCTCGCGAACAATACCAACCTTCTTCCCTACACCCACGCCTCGGACGTTCCGTTGCGAATTTACCGGCTTGCCCTCTCGTAGTTGCGGGGCCGTCCGTTATCCCACCAGAGCTGAGGGCAGGTGGAAATCGAGCTTCTCAAGATAATGCACGGGCTTGCTCGGAAGGCGAGAGCAGGCAAAGGGCATAGACAATGGTGCGTAGTCTACGGCATTCAGATTGCACCTATAACTGGGTGAGTACGCTGGCCTCTTAGGATTCTCTTAATGATGCCGGTAATCCATGGACATTTTGAGGAATCATCTGGTGAGCGGGAGAACTCGGTGCGGCAGTGACAATGGACAGGCTCACGGTCAAACACGAAGGGCGGAACGGAAATTGATTCCGGTTTCCCAACACATCCGTTCCCAACGAGCTATTTCTAATCTCCGGTTGGGGGGCTGGGCCCAGACAACATTCCGGACAATGGAGAATGGCAATGTCCATTAAGCAACTGAAGGTTCTGGCTAAGAGCGGGATCCGAAAATGCCCGACGGGAATTGTCGGATTAGATCAAATTACCGGAGGCGGACTACCCGCGGGCAGGCCTACCCTTTTGTGTGGCAATGCCGGCTGTGGCAAAACTGTTTTGGCAATGGAATTCTTGGTACGAGGTGCGAACCAGTTCAACGAAACGGGTGTTTTCGTCGCCTTTGAGGAAACAGACAAAGACTTAAGTCAAAACGTGGCCTCGATGGGCTTCGACCTGCCCGCGTTGTGCGCTCGCAAAAAGCTATTCCTCGACTATGTCTGTATTGAACGCGGCGAGACTGAGGAGAGCGGAGACTACGATCTGGAGGGACTCTTCATCCGCTTAGGAAATGCGATCGACTCGGTAGGTGCAAAGCGTGTGGTTCTCGATACCATCGAATCGCTATTTTCTGGGTTTTCGAACACAAGTATTTTACGGGCTGAGCTCCGGCGCTTGTTCGGTTGGTTGAAGGCTAAAGGAGTTACTGCGGTGATCACGGCGGAGAGTGGCGACGGCAAGCTAACCCGCCATGGTATTGAGGAGTACGTTGCCGACTGCGTAATCCTGCTTGACCATCGAGTCGAAGATCAGACGTCGATCCGCCGAATGCGAGTGACGAAATACCGCGGAACCACGCATGGGACGAGCGAGTATCCATTCTTGATCGGGCAGACCGGCATTTCCGTGTTGCCCCTCAGTTCCTTGAAACTGGAGCATAAGGCGCCGGCGCAAAAGATTTCAAGCGGCGTTCCACGATTGGACGCGATGTTGGGAGGAAAGGGTTTTTATCGCGCGACCAGCATCCTGGTGTCGGGCGGTGCCGGCACAGGCAAGAGCAGTCTGGCAGCTCATTTCGTGGATGCGGCTTGCAAAAGGGGGGAGCGCGCACTCTACATGGCCTCCGAACAATCCACTGACGAAGTCATTCGCAACATGCGATCCATTGGAATTGATCTTGAGCCTTGGATAAAACGTAACCTGTTGCGTTTCTATTCGGCTCGGCCCGGCACCTTCGGCCTGGAAAAACACCTGGTCACAATTCACGACGAGACGGCAGCCTTCCGCCCTCAGGTTGTAGTGATCGATCCGATCACCAACTTCGCTTCCGTGGGCAGCCATGCCGAAGTCAAGTCGATGATCACGCGCCTGATTGATATGCTCAAGGCCCGTCAGATTACCGCCATGTTCACGAGCCTCACAGCGGGAGGCGATTCTCCAGAACTGAGCGAGGTGGGAGTCTCCTCCCAAATGGACTCCTGGCTGCTATTGCGCAACCTGGAATCGAACGGGGAGCGCAACCGTGGGTTCTACATACTTAAATCTCGCGGCATGGCGCACTCCAATCAAATTCGGGAGTTCGTGCTAACCAAACACGGAATTCAATTACTCGACGTTTATGTGGGACCATCCGGATTGGTTGCCGGATCAGCACGGGTGGCCCAGGAAGCCAAAGAGCGAGCAGAAGCGGAGGAACGCAAACAGCAGTTGCGACGCAAGACTATAGAAATGAAAGAGAGTCGCCGGCAACTTGAAGCGCAGATCGCCAAAATGCGGTCCGACTTCGAAATCCAGGAGCAGAGCTTGTTACGCGACGCGCACCAGATGGAATCGCGGGAGAAACAAATCAACGTGGACCGTCTGGAGATGGGCCATAGCCGAAAAGCCGATCAAGTGCACGTCAACGGCAACGGCCGATGAAGTTCCGCTGCAATGAAAGCACAGCGGCATAAAGGAGTATGCAATGAAGCCGACAAGGGCACGGAGCAGCAGGGGGAATTCAAAGCCGCGTGGTCCAATATGGCACCTGCGCCTATATATCGCTGGAGGAACATCCCGGTCTATGGCTGCGCTGAGCAATCTGCAAAAGATCTGTGATGAGCATCTACCTGGGAAGTATCACACCGAGGTGGTCGATCTGCTCAAGAACCCACAATTGGCGGCCGGCGATCAAATTCTGGCCGTACCCACGTTAGTGCGAACGCTACCGCAACCGCTCAGAAAGATCATCGGAGATTTATCCGATACTGAAAAGGTGCTTGTCGGGCTTAATCTGATCTCTGAGAGACCCGCCTAATGGCACAAGGCGCGCGCAGGAGCGTCAGGGATAGGCCGCGTATGCGATCGAAGAAAGATGAACTCAGGCGGGGTGGGTCGCTCGAAGTCGATCGAGGGCATGCGTGTCTCAGCGATCTGGAAGCGACGATGAAAGCCATCTATCGTGGCGAGGTGGATGGAATTGCTGTGGATGGGCCGGAGGGACGACGAGTATTCACCCTGCAGAACCCTGAGGAGCCGTACCGAATTCTGGCCGAACGCATGAGCGAGGGCATCGCGACCTTGACCTGCCAGGGAACCATCTTGTTCTGCAACCGGCGAATGGCTGACATGGCCGGGCTTCCCGCGGAGCAATTGCTGGGATCTTGCTTTACTGCCATGTTGAGCGAGGAAGTGCGTCAGGGTTTCTCGGAGTCGATCCGACAGGCACTCGAAAGCGACGTTCGAATGGAGGGATGCTTGCTCGCGAAGAACAGGAGCAAGCTGCCGGTACAGCTCTCGCTTAGTTCCATCTCCCTGAAAGAATGCGGACAAGGGATCTGCCTGGTGGCTACCGACCTGAGCAATCAGAAGCGGGCTGAGGAAGAAGTCCGACTGCGGCGGGAGCGTGAGCTGCGTCTGAAAGACCAGTTGCTCTCGCACGTGTCGCATGAATTGCGGTCTCCCCTGACGAGTGTTCATCAGTTCACGACGATATTGCTGGATGGTTTGTCCGGTCCACTGAACAGCGAGCAGAGAAGTGATCTGGAGATTGTGCTGAAGAGTGCCAATCAGCTTCGGGTCATGATCGATGACTTACTCGAAACAGCTCGCATCGAAGCGGGGAAAATAAAGATCGAGCGCGGTTGCGTGGTGTTGCAGGACGTGGTTCGAGAAGCAGTGGAGATGCTTCGGGCCACAGCCGCCGAAAACAGGGTCGCTCTCAGACATGACGGGCAGAACGAGCCCCTACTGGTATACGCCGACCCCCATCGTGTGCTGGAGATTCTCCTGAATCTGGTCGGCAATGCCCTTAAGTTTACCTCTGCCCGAGGATGGGTCGAAGTGAAATACGGCGTCGCCTGCGACGATGCCGCATACGCCATGGTGTCGGTAAAAGATAATGGTTGCGGAATCAGTGAATCAGCGCAAGCGCATATTTTTGAACGTCTCTATCAGGAAGATGGCGCCCTTGATCAAGGACGCCGGGGCTTGGGACTGGGGCTGGCAATTTGCCGGGAGTTCGTTTCCCGCCACACCGGCAAGATCTGGGTTGAAAGCCGGGCAGGACAGGGGAGCACCTTCAGTTTTACGTTGCCCCTTTACTCGCTGGAGAGGATACTCGCGCCGGTCCTCATCGATGACGGGAGGCCGCGGAAATCTGTTTCGCTGATCACGGTGCGGGTAGCTCCCAAGCCCACTTCGGCCGCCATTGAACAATGGCATGGCATTCGGCGGAAATGCCTGGAAGTGTTACAAAGCTGCACGCTCCCAGACAAAGACGTGTTGCTTCCACCGGCGGGCCGCCTAGCCAACGGTGAGACATTCGCTATCCTGGCGGGCACGGATGAGCGCGGTGCCGAGGTGCTGGTTCGTAGAATTCGGGATCAGATGAAACGCTGTCCCGAAATCGCCGGATACGGCAGCGCGCAGATTTCCACTGCGGAGTTGAAGACCACGGGGGATGGAAATCAGTCCGAGGGCGCAAACCTGGCAGAGATCACAGACGAGGTTACGCGCGCTGTTTCGCAAGCGTTAAGCAAAGGAGGAGAAGGCGATGAATAAGCCGAAGATTCTCATTATCGATGACGACGATAACATGCGGCGGGCTCTTAACAAACGTCTCAAAGCGATTGGCTACGAAACGCTCTTCGCGACCGATGGTCTATCTGCCACCACTACAGCATTCAAAGAAGTTCCAGACCTGGTGCTTCTCGATCTCGGACTGCCGGCAGGAGATGGGTTTGTCGTAATGGAGCGCTTGCGGAAGAACACAAAATTGTCCGGCATCCCCATCATCGTTCTCACGGCGCGCGAAGTCCGAGGCAACAAGGAGCGGGCGCTGGCAGCCGGCGCATGTGCGTTCTTTCAGAAACCTCCGGACCCCGCGATATTGATGGCGGTTATCGACCGAGCTCTGAGAGAATCTGGCGCTTTAGCTTAGGGAGCGGTAACGGTCGGCTGCAATGACCCCTACCATGAAAAGCCTCTCTCGCCTCATTAGGCATCAGGAATTGATGAAGGTTTGGAGTTTCAAGCGATAACGAACCGGCGGAAGGAACTCACGTCCGAAAAGTCACATGGGATTGGGAATCGATCTTTCAAGGAAGATCGCATTGCGTGTAACCAATTGTTAATACAAAGAGTGGTGGAGGCGGCGGGAGTCGAACCCGCGTCCGAAAATGTTACTGGTCAAGAGACTACATGCTTAGTCCAGTTCATGCCCCAGGCATTACCCTGGGACGTTCGCGGCCTCCGCTCAGAACGGACAAGAAACGGATTCCGCTAGCCTGAGATCTTAGCCTCCCGCCCCAGACGTAGACGGGAAGAGCAGCCCTCTGTGTGACGTTCGCTCGCCGCCCAAGGGCGAAGCGGCGGAGAACGGCTGCCTAACTAATTAGGCTGCGTATGCCATCTGTTGATTGGCAATTATCATTTTGCACGCGATCACGGGTGTGTGCACCCCGACATGCCTCTTGGCCGCAAGCATCTCCGTCGAAACCGTGACGCCCCCATCGTGGGATTGGCCCTGTAAAGAACTACTTCCAGACTAGGCAGGAAGCCCAGGGAAGTCAACCGCGTGATTAGATGACGAAAGTGTGGCGCGGGGAGCAAGCCTGATTTCAGTTAGCCTTGATCAACGAGATAGCGGCATCGTCGAAGCCCGTAAAGCAAGTAACTGCCTTATTCCAATCGACAAAAGCGTAGCTGCGTCTGAGCTCTTCTTCTTTCTCAACCGACGGACGATAATCTATTAGCACGAGCGGGGCCTTCTTGTGGCCGAAACCGTCCCCGGCCTTGTCCCAAGACATGTTCTGATAGTTTCTTATGAGGCGGTAGAGAACTTGCCGCGCGTACTCGTCCTGAGAGGGCAAAGAGAAGCCGATTATCACCATACGAAAGTTCATTTCGCCGACGGCGCCCAATCCCCACCAGAATTCTCTGAACATCCTGGAATAGAGAATTTTCATGGAGGAGGGATTAAGCAGGGATGGGGTTGCGAGGAACAGCGACCTGCTTCGGTAAAGGTTCTTAATGTCTGTCACCCGATACATCTGACGTAACGGATCGTCTGGAAAGCGAGGCCCTTCGAGCAAGGGAATAGCTCCGAATCTTTGGGGGCTTCCGAACACCAAATCGGTCGTCGCGTAGCTAGAGCCCTGCTCGATACGTTGTTTTTCGAGGTGGGCATAGTCGGTCCGATCAAACCAGTCGATTGAGCCGTGGAGCTTTAGCACCACTACCTCCTTTCTCGAATCGTCAATGAGCATGTTCCGACCGCCGTACGGATTCGGCTTGAGGCGCTCTGGGTAAAGCCGAAATGGAATCCCGGCACTTTCCAGAGCGCGTTCGAGGAGAGTGTCGTAGTTAAAAGTCAAAACATAGTCATCCGGTTTGAGAAGACGGACGAATTCTAAGTAGAGGTCGGGAACCGCACCTGGCATTCTTTCAGTGAGGATTTCTCCGATGAGCGTCTTTACCACGACCTGCGATTCATTTCCTTGGGAACTCCATGTGTCTTTGCCCCGTAGTCCCAAGTAAAACTCTACGTCAAGAAAGGCCATGAATTCTTCAAAATTAACTTGATCGAATGTAAGGTCTGTTTCGCCGCATCTTCCCTTGTATTCCACGAAATATTCCAGGTCTTCGCGAAATTGTCCTGCTCGCCCCGACAGTGACAGGCCGCGATTCCGGACTTCAGTCCACAGTTCAGGTGCGAGCGGTAGGCCTGCGGGACGGGAGAAGCCCGCACCGAGAACGTAGACAGAAAACTTCTGAGATACGAAATCAGCCTCGCTTTGCATAAGACCTCATGAATAATTTAGCAGCTGATCTTACGCAAACGGATTCACCACCCGCACGCCGTCCACTTCCCTCGCCTGCTGCATGTCCTCGGAAAAGAGCACGGTGCAGCCAGCCTGAAGCGCGGTGCGCTGAATCAGGTCATCCCAGAGAGAAAATCCCACTCGCATGGCTGGCGGTCGTTCCTATCCCAGGCTGGCAGCTTTTTGGCCGATCATGACGGCATCTTGCATTTGGCGGAAGAGGTCTCCGACGGCCGCCGGGGAGTGTGAGAGGAGGATGGTGTTGCTCTTGTCGTTGGCTCCGATCTCTTTCATGGTGTCGAGATATTGGGTGACCAGAACCAGCATCATGACGTCTTTGGGCGTGGCTCCTTCGACGGCTTTTGAAAATGCTTCCACGGATTCTTTCAGACCTTCGATGATCGCCTTGCGTTGATTAGCGATTCCCTGCCCTTGCAAGGCTTTGCTCTCGGCTTCCGCCTCGGCCTGCTTCACTTTCAGAATTTTCTCGGCTTCGCCGCGAGCGCTGGCGGCGACTTGCTCGCGTTGAGCGGCGTTGATGTCGTTCATGGCGGCTTTCACTTTTTCGTCGGGCTCAATGTCGGTGACCAGAGCCTGATCGATGGCATAACCGTAAGTCCGCATGACGTCGTCGAGTCCTTCTTTGATGGCCACGGCGATATCAGATTGCTGCAGGAAGGCGTCGTCGAGAATCATCTTGGGGACGTGGCCCAGAATGACGTTGAACACATAGGAAGAGATTTGCTGTTTGGGATTGGCCAGCTTGTAGAACGCTTCGTAGACTTTTTCCGGAATGACATGGTACTGCACGGACACGGGAATCTTGACGAACACGTTGTCTTTGGTTTTGGTTTCGACATCGAGGGCCAGCTGCTGGACGCGCAGATCGATGCGTCCGGCGATTTGGTCAAGCCAGGGCAATTTGAAGTTGATGCCTGCGTTGGCGACGCGATTGAACTTACCCATGCGCTGGATGACGATGGCCTCTGCGGTGCGAACCTGATAAAAGCCGCTGAGAAGGGTTCCAATCGCGAATATGGCGACGATTGCGTAGAACAAAAACATCAAGCCTTGCGACGCATCCATCGGTGGTCCTCCCTGAGCAACAAGGAATCTTAACCCAGAGTTGCTGGTTTTTGCTTTTTTGAGCGGCCATCGGGAACTGCAACATCGCCATCCAAGGCGTGTGGCTCAATACGGGACGGGAGGATTTCCATGGCGGGTAAAAATACAGCGGCATTCGGGATTTATCAGACACAAGCGGATGTGGAGTATGCGGTTGACGCGTTGCGAGCGGAGGGCTTTCGAAATACCGATATTTCCGTGTTGTTTCCGGAGAACCAAGGGACCAAAGATTTTGCAGTCGAAAAGAATACCAAGGCACCTGAAGGTACAGCTACCGGCGCAACTACTGGGGCGGTGATTGGTGGAACCTTGGGATGGCTCGCGGGCATCGGCGCGCTAGCGATTCCCGGCATTGGACCGCTGATCGCAGCGGGGCCGATTGTGGCGGCGCTGACCGGAGTTGGAGTCGGCGGAGCGATTGGCGGGATCACAGGAGCGCTGGTGGGCATGGGCATTCCTGAATACGAAGCCAAGCGCTACGAGGGACGCGTCAAAGCTGGCGGGATTCTGTTGAGCGTTCATTGCGATGATTCGAACTGGACGAAGAAGGCGAAGGAAATCCTAGACAGAACGGGCGCGGTCGACGTGGCTTCGACTGGCGAGGCCTCTGCGGATTGGCAGAAGACCGATAAACCTCTTCCTCGGGCCAGCTAACAATTACCCACACGCGAAAAGCCCCCGGCTAAGAATGGGGGCTTTTTTGTGATTAACTTCAAGGGCAACGCTTTAACCACAAAGGACACCTAGGTGCACGAAGGTGACTTTTCTTAATTTGTGGCGGCTATCTGGTATTGTTCCAACTTTCCGTCGGGCATTTCGTAGGTCCAGGCGCGAATGGTTTTCTCGGGAAATTTGATGCGGTAGATGCGCAGTGTCATTCCTCCGCGGAGTTCCTGGGCAGTCTGAGAAAACTCCTGAGGCGTTCCAAGAGGTCCCAAGCCGCTGGCGAAGTCCTGGATTGCCTGGTCGGAGAAATAGGCATTGGCATTCGAGGTGAATAGAGAGCGATCAATCTGGCCGTGCTGGAGGCCTTCGAATATCTTGCGAGCTTGCTCCTCTTTCTGAGCGGTCGCAGCGTCGGCGGTCTGGAACAACAAGGGAGCGATTTCGCGCCCGATGCGGCCCGAGGCTGAGGCCGCGTCTTGATTGGTGAGCACGACGATCGCAGTCTTGTCGTCCGGATAGACGATGTTTTCGGCGGTGAATCCGGAGACTTCTCCGTTGTGCTCCCAACGACGGTGACCGTCTTCATCTTTCACGAAAACTCCCAGAGCGTACTCGGTGCCGACTCCGTTGTTGAGGACGACTTCCTTTCCGAAATCGGCGTAGGATGCGGGCTTCAACAAGGATTGATTCATGATGGAAACATCCCACTTGGCCAGATCCTCGGCCGGCATCGCCAGTTCTCCGGCGGCGAACATCCAGCCTCTACCTTCTTTTGGAGCGGGACGGAGCGGACCGAGGGCGTAGCGCAAATATCCCGCGGGATCGGGAGGGTTCAGTCTCCCATCGTCGGTGTCGGCAACGCGGTACATGTTGAGCGGGACAAAAACATTCTTGTGAAGAAACTCGAGCAGCGGAACTCCACTGACTTTTTCGATAATCACACCAGCGATCACGTAGTTGGTGTTGCTGTATTGCCATTTCGCCCCAGGATCGAAATCGAGCGGCTTCTTACCCCAAGTGTCGAGGATCTCTTGGGCAGTGACTGGCTGGAGCATACGCGGCATAACGTAATCCTCGGGCCAATAGTCCTGATAGCCGGAGGTGTGCGAGAGCAACTGGCGGATGGTGATTTCGTTGGCGCGGGTGAGATCAGGCAAGAATTTGCCAACCTTGTCGTCGAGAGAAAGCTTGTGCTGCTCTTGCAAGAGAAGAATGGATGCGGCGGTGAATTGCTTGCTGATGGAGCCGATGCTATAGCGCATGTCAGGCTTGGCTGGAGTTTCGGGATCGAGGCGGGCGAGGCCGTAAGCCTGCAGATAAGCAATCTGGCCATCTTTAACAACCGCCACGGAGGCGCTGGGGACTCCGGTTTTGTTGAGGACATCCTTGGCGACGCTGTCGATCTTGCCGCGAAGATCAGCAGGAAGCTGCTGGGCGAAGGCGGAGGAAAGCAAGAGTAGAAGGACGATGGCGTAAATGGTCTTTTTCATGAAGAGTCCTATGGAAAACGTGACAGTGTAGCACTCGGGAGGGAGGATGGGGAGGATTCAGTGCCTTGGGTGTGGGGATTGAATGACAGTGGTGAACGGCTTCGCCACCCTAGAGCAAAGCGCAACTAACCACAAAGAGCGCAAAGCTGTCGCTAAGGGCGCTAAGAACAACATGAGTTTAGGCGGGGACTTCTTGGGCGGGCTTTTGCTTTTGGGTGGGGGACAGCGGCAGGGTTACGGAGACGCTGGTTCCTTCGGCGTTGGAGCGGATTTCAAAATTTCCCTTTAACTGGCGAACGCGTTCCTTCATGCCTTGAATTCCGACGCCGGGACGTAATACGCCGCCGGGAACCGAATCTTTATCGGTGCGGATACCTTTACCGCGATCGGCAACCTCCACCTGTACTAAGTCTCCATCGCGAGTGATCCGAACCAATGCAGTGGTACTTCCGGAGTGACGGTGAATATTGGTGAGGGACTCTTGCACGATCCGGAAGATCGTTGTCTCGATCTCGCGCGGCAGCCTTCCCAAGTCCGGGGTACGGTCGAACTGCACAGAGATTTTGCTGCGTTCGCCAAAACCTTCGACGAACCATTGCAGCGCCAAGTCGAGACCGGCTTCGTCGAGCATGGGCGGATGGAGCAAGTGCGAAATGGTGCGTAGTTCCTTGGTGAGTTCATCGACCAATGCGACGCTTTCATTGGCGACGCGGACGGCGTCGGGGCCGAGCTTTTCTACTTTGGCCTGGAGGGGAATCAGATTCATGCCAAGAGCAGCCAGTAATTGGCCCGCGCTATCATGCAACTCGCGAGCAATGCGGCGGCGTTCTTCGTCCTGGATCTGCAGCAAGCGTCCGGAAAGAGCGCGCAGGCTTTCTTCCGCCTGTTCCAATTCTGAGGTTCGTTCGCGAACCCGTTGCTCCAGGCCAGTCCGGGCGACCACCTGGTCTGTCACTTCGTGGGCGTGGACCAGAATTGAGGTTACGTTTCCGCTCACGTCGCGGATCGGTTGGAAGATGAAATTGAAATAAGTGGGCCGCAATTGGCCGTCGCGATTCAACATCACCATCCATTCCCTTCCCATGAAGGGTTCGCCGGTACGATAGACGGTAGCAAAAAGCTCGGGGAATTGTTGGTCCCGGAGTTCTGGAATCGCGTCGAAAAGAAGCTTGTCCTGAATGTCGTCAATCGCCTTCCGGCCAGCAGCGGCAACGTAAGCTTCGTTCACAAACTCGACGCGAAAATCCGGACCGGTAAGCATGAGAATCGGGCCGGGCGCCTGGAGAAACACTTCGCGTAAACGGCTCCGCTCAAGATCAGCTTCGGCACGCAACCTTCGCTCCAGTTCAGCGGCCTCGTGGCGTATACGCGACATTTTCAAATGAGAGCCGACGCGAGCGAGCAGTTCACGCGCGGTAAACGGTTTAACCAGGTAATCGTCGGCGCCAGCATGCAGGCCTTCAACGCGGGCTTCTTCTCCGGCTCGCGCGGAAAGCAGAATCACGGGCTTCGCCTTGGTCTCAGGATCGTCGCGGACAGCCTGCAGGACACCGAAGCCGTCGACGACCGGCATCATGATGTCGGTAAGAATCAAGTCGGGCTTTAGTTCGCGAATCGCCTTCAACGCCTCTTCGCCATTGGAGACGGCATGGACACGGTAGTGCTGCAAAAGCAGTCTGCGGACGTACTCACGCATATCGGCATTGTCATCGGCGAGAACGATCAACGGTCGACCGGCACCCGCGGTTGGTTCAAAGTCGGAAGGCGCGGCACCGGGGACGACGTCGGGGATAACGCCGCTGGATTCGATGGTGGCGGAGTCTTCGGGCAGCCATCGCAGCGCTTCTTGCACATAAGTATCGGCTCGCAGGGCGGTCGATGCCTGAGTGCGAACGCCTCCAACACGGTCTGCCGGCAAGTGCGCCTTTCCCAAAGGAATCGAAACTGTGAAAATACTGCCTCGCCCAACCGAGCTCTTCACGTGCACAAATCCACCGTGAAGTTTGACGAGTTCTTGCAGCAGCGCCAAGCCGATTCCTGTGCCTTCGTGAGTCCGGCCGCGAGACCCTTCTACGCGATGAAAACGTTCGAAGAGGCGTGGTAACTCGGCTTCGGGAATTCCGATTCCCGTGTCTTCCACGGTCAGCTCGACGTGGCGACCTGATGCGTGAAGACCGAGACGGACCTCGCCCTCGAAGGTGAACTTGAAAGCATTGGAAAGCAGGTTCAAGACAACCTTCTCCCACATGTCACGGTCGACGTAGACCGGCTCAGGAAGCGGCTGGCAGTCGACGACCAAATTCAGTCCAGCACGATCCATCGCCGAACGGAACATGCTGCCGAGTTCGGCGGTGAGAGCGGAGAGATCTGTCGGCTGATACATGGCCTGCACGCGGCCGGCTTCAATGCGGGAGAAATCCAACAGGGAGTTCACCAGCTTCAACAGGCGCAAACCGTTGCGGCGAACTACTTCCAGCTCGTCGCGATCCTCAGCAAGAAGGGAATTCTGCTTGGCTAAAATATCGTCCAAGGGACCAAGCATGAGGGTCAGCGGGGTGCGGAATTCGTGGCTGACGTTGCCGAAGAAAGTTGTTTTCGCGCGATCAAGTTCGGCCAGCGCCTCGGCGCGCTTGCGAGTCTGCTCGTAGGCCATGGCATCGGCGACACCCTTGGCGATCTGTCCGGCGACCAGATTGAAAAACGTACGATAGCTTTCATCCAAGCGCTTTCGTGTATTCACTCCCGCAACCAAAACACCGAGGAGCTGAGCCTGTCCGGTTTGGGAGATGGGCAAGACGATGAGTTCTTGAGGTTGATCGCCCCACACGCCATTGGGGAGTTCGAAGCCCAGCACGTCAGTGCGCTTCAGCTCTGCCGCTTTTCCGGTGCGCGCGGTTTCGGCTATGAGGGTGCCGACCTTGTGGGGAGGGTGCGCCAAGATAACTTTTTTTGGGCACAATTGGTGGTCCGGGCTGATGCCGGAATAACCCGTGGCGACGGCTTCGGTCCCATCCTCGCTGAGGCAATACAGGACCGCAAACCCAATGTCATAAGGATTCTGGCTGAGCACTTCGGCGGCGGCGCTCCAAGATTCGGGCTCGCCCTTGGCGTCTGTCCCGCTCGAGGCCAAGTCACGCAAGGTACGCAAGCGACGCTCGCCGATGACCCTTTCTGTAGTTTGAGCGACAGCGGTGAATACGCCTCCCACCCCGCCAGATTCATCGCGAATCGGGCTGTAAGAAAACGTGTGGTAGGTTTCTTCGACGTAACCGTGGCGTTCGAGAAAGAGCTGCAAGTCGTCTGACCAAGTGGCCATGCCGGTGTCCATGACTCGATGGAGCATGGGGCCAATCACGTCCCAGATTTCGCGCCACACCTCGGCTCCGGGTCTGCCCAAAGCCCAAGGATGTTTGGAGGCCAGAGTTTGGCGATAAGCGTCGTTGTACAAAACGGTAAGGTCTTTTCCCCACCATATAAAAAGTTCGAAGCGGGAGGCGAGACAGATACTGATGGTCGTTTTCAGACTCTGCGGCCACTGATCCAGGGGGCCCAAGGGTGAGTTGGACCAGTCCATGGATTTCATGATTTCGGCGACTTCGCCGCCGTTGGCTAACCACTGTAAGTCTGACCTGACGGAGGTTTTCGTTTTCTGGACTTTCCCGGACGGGCGTGCGGCCGGAGGCTCGGTAGTTTCCTTCGCTTTCGTTGAAAGATGCCCGTTACGGCCGTCGACGACAATCGAGTCCAGGGCGGTAACCAAATCGCGGGCGACCTGGGATTTCGCGACGAAGGCGCGGACACCTGCATCCATTGCAGCTTTGTGCACCTGGGAGGAGTCATGCTGGCTGACGAGAATAATCTCGGTTTTTGGCACCTGTTTGCGGATTACTTTGGCTGCCTCCAACCCATTCAGGTGAGGCATGGTGATATCGAGCAGGATGACGTCGGGTCGCAACTCCTCGGTCTTGGCGATGGCATCGCGCCCGTCGACCGCTTCTCCGCAAACTTTCCAGTCCGGGCGGGATTCCACGAGTGATCGGAGGCCACGCCTCACCACATCGTGGTCGTCGGCAATGAGAATTCGCAACGCTGCCACTGATTCACTCCGCTAACTGTTAAGACTGGACTTCGGTAGGGCCCGGATGGCTTGCTGCAGCAAAATATTCCTAAAACGATGGCCGGATTTATGCACTATGCCCCAGATTCAGGGATTCAGTACACCGTAGTTCCGCCTAAGTTGCCATACAGTGATAACTGTATTCCCCGCGTTCTATTTATACGATTTTGGCGAGGGATTGGGCCAGATCTGCCTTCAAATCGTCGACGTCCTCCAGCCCAATGCTCAACCTGACGATCCGGTGGCCGTACTCGGGCCGGTGGGGTGCACCGTGAAAGTCATAAGCGACCGCCAAGCTGGTCACGCCACCCCAGCTGTACCCGATTTTGAATAGTTGAAGGGCATTTACGAAGCTCAGAACCTGGTTTTTAGTGAAGGCATTACGAAACACAACGGAAAAGATACCGGCCGAGCCGGTGAAGTCACGCTTCCAACACTCGTGCCCAGGACAGGAGGGGAGTGCCGGGTGGAGGACTCGTTCGACCTCGGGACGGTCCGCAAGCCAACGAGCCAGATCAAGAGCCGCCCGCTCGATTGCCGACAGGCGGACGGCGAGGGTCTTCATACCGCGGAGCGCGAGGCTGCAGTCGTCGGGGGAGGCGGGGCAGCCTAGCAGTTGATGGGTGGCGCCTAACTTTTTGTAAAGACCCTCATCGCGGACGGTGATCGACCCCAAGAGCAGATCGCTGTGGCCGCCGACGTATTTCGTCAAAGCCTGCATGGTGACATCCACGCCGTGGGCGAAGGCCTCGAAGTAGAGACCGGCGGACCAGGTGTTGTCGAGTATTACCAGAACGCCGGCACGGTGCGCGGCTTCCACGATTACGGGAACATCCTGGACTTCCATGGTGATGGAACCGGGACTCTCGCACCAAACCAGACGTGTATTTTTGCGGAAAAGCGAGGTCAATTCCGCGGAGCAAATGGTTGGGGGATAGAAGGTCGCTTCGACACCAAAGCGTTGCAAGACGCGAATGGCCAATTTGCGATTGGGAGTGTAGACGCTTTCAGGTATCAGGATGTGATCGCCAGCTTTGAGCAAGGCGAGATTGATAAGAGAAATCGCTCCCTGGCCGCCGGGGGTGATGATGGTTCGAAAACCATGTTCGAGTTCACAGACGCGGGCCGCCAGTTCAAGAACCGTCGGAGTTCCATAGAGGCCGTAGGTGTATCCGACTTCGTATTGGTCCCAACTATCGTTGACGGATTCGGCGTCGGGAAATAACACGGTAGATCCGCGGAACACTGGCGTGGATAAGGAACGGAATCCTTCAGGAACGGCAGCGTCAGAATGGATTAATTTGGTCTTCCAGTTTTTGCGGGGACCTTGGCTCATGGGGAAAGTGTAAATGGGCAGTGGTAAGTCAGGGTATCGTTGAGCGGGAAGGATACCGCAATTGGCGAGTATTTCGCTCCCGGAGCGAGCTTTCACATCCTTTCCGCTCCACGATCATGGGCTAAGGTTTTTTCCTCGCTGGCTCAGTCAGCGCTTACTGGATTTTTTCTTGGGGACCTTCGCGCCTTTCTTGCGCGCTTCCGACAGTCCGATGGCGATGGCTTGCTTGCGACTGGTTACCTTGCCGCCCTTTCCAGCCTTGCTGCGGCGAAGTGTTCCCTTCTTCTTGCGCCGCATGGCGCTGGCGACGGTTTTGCCGGCAGCGTTTCCGTACTTGCGACCGCTGGATTTTTTCGACGACGATTTCTTTTTCGTTGCCATGAATGCCTCCTGCCGCTTAGAGGAAAAACCCGGCGGTGAGGTTGTGTTATGCAGGCAGGCTCATGGCTGACAGGAGGAAGGATGTTTCTCTCCATTAACCACCACCCACCCGTTGTCTGCTCCGCGATGGGTGGCGCAGTGGACATCATGAATTCCGGCGGCAAAGCTTCGGGTATGCGAAAAGAATGCCTGGCCGTAAGCGAAAACGGCAGCGTTGGGCGGTGCAGTCACGCGGCCGTCAAGATCATCGTTGGTCACAACCTCGATCAACTTGGTTGATCCGTCCGGCATGATTACACGCAGCGGGAGAATCTGGTGATCGCCATGACGGCCTCCGCGTTGGCGACGAGAAGAACTCGCAGTTACACCGCACACCATCACGTTATCGACGGGATCCTGCTGTCCCGATGAAATCAAGCTGGCCAGTTTCTGATTGACAGCCGGCGTGCAGGTTGAGGGCACGGGAACATCTTGGGCAGCCGATGCGGGAAGAAGGAACAACAAAACCAGAGTTGGGGCAAAGATTGCGATGCGCACAACGTCTCCTATCCGGCGAAGTATACCCAACGAGGCGCCTCAAAGGGGCGACTAGCTCGGCCCACCTACTCAGCGATGCCCGATTGTGTTCTAATTTCCGCAAGGTAAAACCATGTCTTCTACGCGAACCGAGGCACGACACGCTGCCTCCACGGAGATTCCGCCAGTACCGCTGACTATCGAAGGTTACAGCGTGCTGCACCAGATGTTTCGTTTCCGGTGGGCAGCATGGCGAACATTACGCAGCCTGCAGAAAACTGAAGTGATTCATGAGGCCAGCGGTATGCTGGCGAAGATGGAGCAGAGTTCCGGGGGGCAATCCGGACTGTATTCGTTGCTTGGTCACAAGGGTGACCTGATGCTGGTTCACTTTCGGCAATCCTTCGACGAACTGAATCAAGCCGAACTGCAACTGGCGAAACTGCGGCTTTCGGATTATCTGGAGCCGACGACATCTTATCTTTCGGTGATCGAGCTGGGGCTTTACGAATCGACGATAAAAGTGTATCGGGACTTGGTGGAACGGGGCGTCGAACCTCATTCGGATGAGTGGAAACGAGGGATTGAAGAAACGCTAAAGCGGCAGCGTGAGGCGATGAAGCCCCGGTTGTTCCCGGAACTTCCGAAGAACCGATACTTGTGCTTTTATCCGATGGACCGGCGGCGCGGAGAAGACAAGAACTGGTACACGGTGCCGATCGAAGAGCGGGCCCGCCAAATGAACGATCATGGATTGGTGGGGCGCCGCTATGCGGGTGAGGTGAAGCAGATCATCACCGGATCGATCGGTTTCGATGACTGGGAGTGGGGAGTCGACCTGTTCGCGGACGATCCGCTGGTCTTCAAGAAACTGATTTACGAGATGCGCTTCGATGAAGTGAGCGCGGTGTACGCGCTGTTCGGGCAATTTTACGTAGGGCTGCGTTGCCAGTGGAATGAGCTGGGAAATCTTCTCAGCGGGCAGTCGGCTGCAACCTAAACACTACGACCCGCGATTCGATCGATTGTTCGATTTGCGGCTGACTTCGCCGATCGGGCGAACAGCTTTTTCGCTAATCAATTACTGGAGAAAAAACATGTCCATCTTCGGACTTATCGAATATAAAGATGCGAGCCCGGAAGTAAAAGCCGTGTATGACGACATCATGACGACGCGAAAGACGGACTGGATCAACAATTTCTGGAAGGCGATTGCGCACGATCCGGTCACCCTGAAGCGGACATGGGAAGACATTAAGCAAATTATGGCGCCGGGCGCGCTTGATCCGCTGACCAAGGAATTGATTTATGTCGCAGTCAGTGTGAGCAACCAGTGCGACTACTGCATCGCTTCCCATACGGCTTCAGCGCAGAAAAAGGGTATGACGGATGCGATGTTCAAAGAGCTGATGGCGGTGGTGGGAATGGCGAACGAGACGAACCGACTGGTGGCGGGATACCAGGTGGAGATCGATCCGCAATTCAAGAAATAGTCTGGCTGGAGAATTTATGACGGAGAAGCTCAGCTTCGGCTGGGCTTTTTCAGTTTTGATTTTGTGGTTTTAGTGGCGGCACGGACCTTGGCAAACTTGAATTCGTGCTTTGCCAGGTCAACGCGGCGACCGCGAAAGGCGACTCCTTCGGATTGAAGACGGAATCGCTGTTCGAAGGCGGAGTCTCCGCGTAACTTGATCTCGCCGCCGGCGCCAAGCACCCGTTGCCACGGCACGCCAACGGAGCTATGAAGAGCTCGAGCGACCATTCTGGCGCCGCGGGGCAATCCAGCCGCTTTGGCTACGCCGCCATAGGTGGAAACTTTTCCGCGCGGAATGGATCGGATCGCGGCCAGGATTCTGGCGCGCGCCTTCTCCATGGATGTTGTGGCCTTAGAACGCAATCCCACCTGCACGGATCAGGCAGCAGTTTCTTTTTTGAAGGACTCAATCGCCTTGGCTTCGTCGTCGAATACTTCGAAGACGGTGAGCAACTTCGTCACCTGCAGCAAATCTCCGACCCGGGGCGTCAGGTTCGCAAGTTTAATCGAACCGCCTCCGTGGCGAGCCGAGGTGTAGAGGGCAACCAAGGTTCCCAACCCACCGCTATCGATGTAGGTGATGCCGGAAAGATTGAGGACCACGCGATTGTTTTCGCTGACCAGCTTTTTGACCGTATCACGCAAATGCGCCGACTCTTCCCCGAAGACGATTCGGCCAGAGCAATCAACGATCAGAATCCCATCTTTGGTTCGAGAACTCAGCTTCAGTTGCACGAGAACCTCCTGCGATTTCGCTATAAGATCAAGTCAGAAGGGTACTCTCGGAAGGGCGTGTTCCGCAAGGATTTGCTGGCATTCGGGCGATTATGGGAGTAGAAAAGTATTCGCCGCCCGCCGCAATGCATTCACAGATTCATCACGTATAATCAGGCTTTCCACTCATGAGCTACCAGGTCCTGGCGCGCAAATACCGTCCGCAGAAATTCTCCGAGGTGATAGGCCAGGAGCACGTCACCCGCACCCTGAAAAATGCAATTGAGCAGGGGAGGATCGCGCACGGCTACATTTTCAGCGGACACCGGGGGATCGGCAAGACGACGGTGGCGCGAATTTTGGCCATGGCGTTGAACTGCCGGTCGTCAGAACAGCCGGTTTCGGAGCCTTGCGGGATTTGCGATTCCTGCACGGAGATTCGTGCGGGAAATTCCGTGGACGTGATCGAAATCGATGCAGCGACCAACCGCGGCATCGACGAAATCCGAGAGCTACGAGAGGCGGCGCGGTACCGTCCAGCGCGGGACCGGTTCAAGATCTACATTCTCGATGAAGCTCATCAGATTACAGACGCGGCATTTAACGCGCTGCTTAAAACGCTGGAAGAGCCGCCGGGGCATGTGGTCTTCATGCTAGCGACCACGCAGCCTGAGGATATTCCGCAGACCATTCGCTCGCGTTGCCAGCACTTCAGCTTCAGGGCCGTACGCTTTGAAGAAATTCTGGCCCAGTTGAAAGATCTGGCGGCGAGAGAAGGCATTGCCGCCGATGAAGATGCGCTGGCTTTGCTCTCGGAAGCGGGCGACGGCTCGATGCGCGACGCGCTTTCGATTCTGGACCAGGCCATCGCATCCTCGGGCGGGCGGCTGACGGCGGACGATGTCCGACAGCTGGTCGGCGCGGCCCCTTCGAGTGTTCTGGAAGAGGTCATGAACGCTGTCAGTAGCGGATCGAGTGAGCAGGCTTTGCGGCTGGTTGACCGGCTGATCAGTGAAGGGCATAGTCCGACGCATTTTGCCCGGCAATTGGTACGGTTCTTGCGGAATTCGGTAGTAGCGAAGGTCGCGGGCGGGGAGTCTTCCCTGCTGCAGATTTCGAGCGACGAGCGCAATCGGGTTTCACGGGTGGCGGAACAGTTCAGTGAGGAAGATCTCTCACGGCATTTGCAGATCATGCTGCGCACCCACGGCGAATTGGGATATCGGCACGAACAGCGCTTTCACTTAGAGCTGGGACTGCTGAAAATGGTCCATGCGCAGCGCTTGCTGCCGATGGAGCAATTGCTGAGCGAGGCAGCGTCTGGAGCAGGAACGCCGCGGGCAGTCACAAGGCCGGCCGCACTGCCGGAAAGCAAACCGGCGCAAGTCCCGAATCGTTCCAACGTCGTCTCGCCATTTGCGGCGGATTCCGCGCGCAAGACGGGATCGAAGCCACAGATGTCAGCAACGGAGTCTGCAGGGGCGGGACCGCGTCTGGCGCCTGTGGGGGTTTCTACGAGTTCGGTGGTTA
The DNA here is from genome assembly GCA_963708575.1 of uncultured Acidobacteriaceae bacterium. Classification (GTDB taxonomy): domain Bacteria; phylum Acidobacteriota; class Terriglobia; order Terriglobales; family Acidobacteriaceae; genus DASVWZ01. Next base: position 676,865 of record CAVPTB010000007.1, on the reverse strand, counting down.
TGGGATCTTCGGCTCCTGCGGATTTGCCGCAACGGGAGGGAGCTGCTGCGACGGCACTGGCTTTGGAGCCGGAGCCGGTGATGCAGACTCAGGCGGTAAATGTTGACAGCCTTCGAGAGCCGGTGCTGAACGCGCTGGCAAGTTCAGGCCAGAACGTTCTGATCTCCATGCTCGAAAACGGGGAATGGCAGGTCAATGGAAATGAGTTGGCGATCAAGGTGGCAGCGTCTCCGACGGTGATTGACATGTCGGTCAGCGCCGACGCGAAGCGGCTGGTGGTTGCCACGCTTAGCGGCGCGATGGGACGTCCGGCAAAATTCAGGGTTGTATCGGGCGGCGTGGCGCAGGCTACAGCGCCGGCGCGTACGCCGTCGAATGGCGGTGGACGCAGCCGGGCGGAGCAGGATCCGGTGGTGCGACGGATGAAGGAAAAATTCGGCGCGGAGATTCGAACCATCATCGACTACAAAGACCGGCGATAGATTTTCTCGATTTGCGCTGACTTCGTGCGGCGGAATTGCTGATTAAGGACGGGATTCAGGCATGGGTGGATTCAATCTGCAAGAGTTGATGTCTCAAGCCAAGAAGCAGTACGAGACACTGCAGAAGAAGATGGAAGAGACGGTGGTGGAGAGCTCATCGGGCGGCGGCAGCGTCACGGTGAAGATGGACGGCCGCAAGCAGGTTTTGAGCATCAAGATCGATCCGGAGGCGGTGAAGTCGAGCGACATCGAGATGCTGGAGGACCTGATTACAGCAGCGATCAATGGGGCGAGCCGCAAGGTGGATGACGCGATGCAATCCACAATGGGTGGAATGCTGGGCGGAATGGGGATTCCGGGGCTTTAGGCATTGAGCAATCGGGTCATTGGGTGATTGAAAAACTCAAGACTCAATTTCCCAATTACCCAATTTCTCAACTACACAATTTCTTTATGTCTAAATTTGCTGAGCCGATGGTGCGGTTGATTGACGAGTTGAAGAAGCTTCCGGGCATTGGGAGCAAAACGGCACAGCGCCTGGCGTTTCACATTCTGCGTTCGAGTGATGAGGATGCCGAAGGTCTGGCAGCCGCGGTTCGCGACGTGAAAGCCAGTCTGCGGCTGTGTTCGCTCTGCAACAATATTACGGACGTGGATCCCTGCGTTTATTGCAGCAGTCCGACACGGAACCAGCGACTGATCTGTGTGGTGGAGGAACCGACCAATATCGCATCGGTGGAGAAAACCAAGCACTTCAACGGTGTTTATCACGTGCTACATGGATCGATCTCTCCCCTGCATGGGGTAGGTCCGGAGCAACTTCGAATTTCGAATCTGATGCGGCGAGTGGAAGAAGGCGGGGTCGATGAAGTGATTCTCGCCACCAATCCGACGGTGGAGGGCGAAGCGACCGCGACTTACCTTTCGGGACAATTGCGACGGGCGGGATTGCGGGTGACGCGAATCGCGACGGGGATTCCGGTGGGGAGCGATATTGAATACGCCGACGAGATCACCATGTTGAAATCGATCGAAGGCCGACGGGATTTGTAGTCTGGCAGTGCACCCTCAGTGGTGCAAGTGTGCAAGGGCTTGCGATGTATGGGGCGAAAGAGGAAAGTTGAAACACCCTTTCGTTCCGATGTAAGTATTTTATTGTCAGCCATTTAAGCGGTATACCTCAAGTTGGACTGTACATGGCGATCAAGGTGCTCTGTCTGCTTCGATTCTCGCGCATTCATCATTTCAGCTGACGCGGGAAATCGATAGGTAGCTCGTCGGGTCCAACCATGGCCGGAGCACCCTTCGGCGCCAGCACGCGCCGCGCTGGTATGTAACCGCATCCAACCGACGCTTTCGAGAACCGGGCCAACCAGCCCGGTTTTCTTCTTTGGTCGAACACCTCGGCGGCTAAGGCGGGAATCAACGTGAGCGGTTAGGCGTCCAGGAATAGGTTGGCTTCGTCTTCGGTGGGGACGATCCCTTGTGGCACGGCGCCGCGGTTATATTCGGCCATGCGATTCTTCCACTTTAAGAAGTCGGTAATGCTTTGCGGTTCAATACGGAGTTCGACTCGTCGAAGGCTGGCGAGGAGCAGATTCATCTCGTAGGCGAAGCCGACAGACGTGCGGTGATTTCGGGCTGAGGGGCGGACGATCTCGACAAGGCGATTCCTGCACTCCAAGAGTCCCCAGCCGCGCGGCAGTTCTTCTTCTCTCATGATTCCGGGCGGAGTGAGGTAGAAGCGTTCGCAGCCAACTCCGGATTCAGGCTTCTGACGGAAGGGCTTGTCGCGGTCGGCGAGGAAATCCGCGCGAGAGATCTTGCACTCGACAAGGACGGAGTGGCTGGCGCGCTTCCAACCGATGGCGTCTGGCATTTCTCCGCTAACGCAGGCTTGCTCGGACAAAACAACTCCGCAGCGATAGGAACGCAACCAGGCTACGGCTTTCAGGACTAATTGCTGATGGGTCACTCCATCAAAGTACGCTGGGGGAGGGATTGCATGGAAGTGACTGCGAAGTTTCGGGAGAAAGGCTGGCTCAGGCAGCGGCCGGGGATTTCGCCGGCAGGCGGCGCGTCGACTTCGGTCTGAGCGGCTTCACCAGGATCGGTTTGCGATAGACCATTTCAAGGAGATGTCGTCCCGCAGCGATTTCTTCGGCCATACGATCGCGGGGCGAATAACCTTCGGCCTGAACGACCAAGATGGCCGTTGCTTTCTGCAACTGAAACGCGGCGGATACGTCCGTCGGCTTCAGCGTCGAGCGCATTGGCCAGACGCAAAACCGCGGCGAGCCGGGTCACAGTCTGGCGTTGCTCATGACTCAGATCCTGCATGGTTTTCTGTCCGGCCTGGGGCAAGGCTCCACGGTGATATCGGGCCGCAGCACCGACAATCAGCATTGCTTCATTACTCCAGCCCAAAGGCGGCGTGAGCCGGCGAATGAGGCGATAGGATGTCTTGTGATGGCCATCGCCTTTCTGCGAGCGACCGACATCGTGCAGCAGAGCGGCGGCTTGCAGGATGGATCGTTCCTGCCGGGAGTTTTCTTCTTTGGGCCGCTTGCCAGGCAGGCCATCGTAAAGTTGCAGAGCGAGCCGGGCCACGTGATTGGCGTGCTTCACGTCAGGATCGAGGAGCGAGCCCCATAGTTTAAGCCGGCTCAAAGCGGCGGTTTCGATCTGCTTGCCCGATGGAAGATCGGACCTCCATACCTGCCACAACGAGCGTTCTCCCACCATCCTGGATTTGTACTTCTCGATCCGGCGGGAACGCTCTTCCATTATCTTTTGGTGCCAGTGCGAGCGTGACTCCGCGATTGGCGAAGGCGGCAATCTGAATGGCGGTGGCCCAGAGAACGTCCAAGTCATGGACCTCGCCGAGGAGGTCCTGCAGGTCTTTGAGATCGTTGCTCCAGGCGGTGTGCTGTTCGGGGAGGAAGTTTTCCACGATGTAACGGAAGCGCTTGATGCCAATTCGCAGGTTATGAAAAGAAACTTGAGAGCGGTTACGCAAGGCAATCCGGTGTAGAGCGTAGGCTTCGGTCCATCTCTCAAGAGCGAGATGTTTGAATATCAGACCGCCGGTACGGATTTTTCGTGCCCGGCGTGGAAGTTGAACGCTCCAGCGCTTCCATTGTTTGCGGTCGAATTCCTCGAGCGCCTGGGCCGAGGCCAGCTTCAGTGCGACTTCCCTGCTGGCAAGAAATTGCAAGACGCGCTCGGTGACAGGATCGTCCGCGGCTCCGAGCTTGCGAACCCACTCTTCCATGACTTGGGCGTCACGCAATTCTCCGAGACTGCTGAATAGACGCTTGCCGGCTTTCTTCATTTGCTTCCAGGCAGGATCGGGGTCGATCGCCTTCAATCCATCGGCAATCGAGCGACAGCGGCGTAAGGCCACGCGCAGGTCATGAACCGGGTCGGGCGCGAACTCCACGCCTGACTTTGTCGCACTCCTCCAAAACGCGCAATAGCCACAGGGACAATCCCGCCTTGTTGGCAGCGAACTTTTTCGCGGGAGCAGATGCGGGAGATGCGGTCATCGATAATCAATTCCCAGATAGTCAATTTTCGCTGCTGGGGCGGATTAATTCCAGTGCTTGAATTCGTGCCAGTAGTAGTCGAGCGGCCGCTTCAGACCACGGCAGAGAAGAATGACGTGGTTCTCTTCGTCCATTCCCCAGCGATTGTAGTGCACAGCCGGGGTTTCGACAGAGGTACAAATGTTCTCAACATCTTCTTTATCGAACTGCAGCAGGATCAGGTTGTTGCCCTGGAATCCGTTTGTGCCCCAATAGTAGTGATTCTGGTGGCCGCTTAGAGCGGTTGGCAACCCATATTTGGGTCCGAACAGATCGATGGCTCCGGCCTCGCCGTAGTTTCCCGTGACGATGGCGGTTTGGGCGCGTTGATCGGGAGGCAGCGAGTTGTAGACTTCGGCCACTTGCTGCACTAATTCTGGCCAGCCAAACTGATCGGCGAAGTACTGGGGCAGGATGCTTTGGTGGTTAACCTCCGCCTTCGCGCCCTTCAAACCCAGTTTTTCCGCATACGCCGCAGCCTGAGCTGGCGGCAGGATTGGCATCATGACCGGGGCAATCAGGATTCCGCCCAAGACAGTTAGGCCAATCACCAAGGCCTTCGGCCACAGCTGGCCTCGGCTGAAACGCCAGCGCCCGAAGGCCTTCTCCCATGCGACCGCTCCTCCGGCGAACAGCATGGGGTAGATCGGGATGACGTAATAGTCCTTGCCATGCAGAACCATCATCATGGCGAAGAATGCCAGAAAGATCCATGAGAGCAATCGGTACTTCTTAAGGCCTCCAAACAGGAATGACCAGAGACCGGAGAACCAAAAAGGAAACAGCATTGGTCCCATGACAAGGATCTGTTGCTTGATGAATGCGAAGGGTGGCAATTCGACATTCTTATGGGTGATTTTGACGTTGTGGAGGTCTTCCAAGGTTGGGAAGTGATGGATGATCTGCCAAATCAGGTTCGGCGAAAAAATCAGAATTGCGACGAGGGCACCGATCCAGATCCAAGGCTTGGCGAATTCGCGGCGGTGCTCAGTCAGCAAAAGGCCGAGGACGACGGCGATGCCGAAGAAGGCAGTGGAATGCTTGTTCATGAGGCCTAAGCCGGAAAGCACTCCGAACCATACCCAGAGGCGCGAATTCCCCGTCTGAATGATTTCGATCAAAACGTAAACGGCAGCCATCCAGAAGAGCGGCTCGAAGGCGTTCATGGTGAAGAGGCTGTCCATCGTCATGTAGATGGGGACGCAGATTATGGAGAACCCTGCCAAAGCCTGGGCAAAAACGTTTCCGCCCAGTCGCCAGGTCATACGCATGGTCAACGCGACCAGCAAAGCGCCGGCGATTGCCGGAAAAGTTCGAAGAACGTTCAGGGAACCGCCTAAGGCGAGGGCGACGCGCGCGATCCAGGCGATCAGCGGCGCCATGTCGACGTAGCCGACCGAGAGGTGGCGGGCGCAGTCGAGGTAATACATCTCATCGCGAAAATAGCCGTAGCGACCGCTGAGCAGGAGGTGCATCAGGAGCTTGATTCCGGAGAGCGCGAGCACCAACTGGATCGAGAAACGTGAGATCTCGTTTCCGGACGAGCCGACGGCTGAGTTTCTTTCGGCCCCAGTATGTAAAGTTGAGATATTCATTGGCATCCCAATCTCATACTATTATCAGATACTTCAAGAAGACGGTTTTTCCCCGCTTGCCTACCGCATCAGAGGTGGCTCATTTGGGCCCTTTCGGGCAATTACTTCCGTAATGTGCGCGGCCTTACCTTCTGCACTAACCTTACTGCGTAGTCCCTGGAGCTGCGTATTTCGACCGCTGCCACAATTAAGCGCGAAGAACGGAACGCCTCAGCTCGGGCGTTTATCCATAGCTTGAACATCCTGGTGAAGTACGTACGCCTGTACGGATTCAACCACAAACGCACCGAAGGCCAGTTTGAGATTACATGGAAAGAGTTGCAGCTGGGGCTGCCCAAGGGAAAAGACGGGGGCTTTCTGCTCGGGGTTTCCGACAACACCTTACTGCTGGACGGATTTCCATTGGACGCGGGGCAGGCAGAGCGCAGCTTCGCGCAGCTACTGACGGCGGCAGGACTCGCCAGTATTAATTTTTCCAACCAAGTCACGGTGGAAGACTTTGCGAAATTAGTGCGGGCCTTTGCGGTGAGCGGTTCCAAGGTGCAGGACGTCGTTACCAAGATCAAGGACACGTTCACCGACGCGCCAGGATCGACCATCAAGATTAATGAAGTAAAGTTTGTTGCCGCCGATCCGAGCACGGGCGAGGTAAGTATCGCGGCGCAGATCGCGGCGCAAACATTAGGACCCGAGTTCAGGGATTGGCTGAACGATCCGCAAAAACTATTGCAGCTGATTGCGGCCGCCGAAGGTTCACGGAATACCGGGGATGGATCGGCAGACGGCAAAACGCCCGGCGTGGGAACGGGACCAGCCTCCGCGGCTGGAGCGGCGAGCGACGGGGCGACCGTGCCCTTGCAGGAGCAGGAAGTCATACAGGCGATCCGGCTGCTGACGCGGTTCGGAGAAGCCAGCGCGGACCCGAACCTGAAGCCGGAAACTCTGCAGAACGAGCTGACCGAAGTCGATCCCAACACAAAACTCAATCTGCAGCAGTTGTTGCAGACTCTGGCGTCACAGAATCCAGAAAGCAAAAACGACGCTCCGCTGCTCATGAAGGCGGCCGAGCACATGGCGATTCGCTTCGCACTGGAACGTTTCCAGCGCGGAGATATTAAAGTCAACGCCGTCCACCAGCTGCTAGAGCACATGAGCCGGCAGATGGATACACTGCGGCGCATTCTGAAACTTCAGGAAGAAAAGATGAGCAAGGCGGGGATCCTGGTGGAATCCCACGCCGACATTCTGGACCGCATGTTCTGGGCGGAAGTTCCGGACGCGGGCAAGACAAGCGTTCTGATGTCGGAGGAAGCACCCTGCGTGCCTCCACGGAACGTGCGGCAGTTCATAGAGGTGTTGCTGGAGCGCAAAGACCGTGAATCGGCGATTGCGATTCTGAATAACTACTCCAGCTGCCTGGAAGCGAAAGATATCGAGCCACGGCGGAAGACGGCGATCGGGCTCAGCCAATTGGCCGACCTGTTTGCGGCGCCGGGAATTGATCTGATCGGCGCGACGGTGGTACGGCTGGGGGACGCCGTAGCGAGGGAATCCGACCACGAAGTGCAAACTCTCCTGGGCGCGGCCTTTGTGCGACTGAGTTCCGAAGCCAGTAATCGCAAGCAGTATGGGGCGATCGACCAGGTTTGCGGCGCAATGGACCACGTGGCTAAACTGCGTCCGGCGTTTTCGGCGGAGTTGCGCACACGAATTGGAGTGGAAAATCGTCTGCCGGAGTTTATCGAGGACGCGCTCCGGATGGAGCGAGTTCCGCAAGATCTGATTTCAATACTCCAGAAAACTTCCCAGGCGGCGATCGAACATCTCGCGGACCGCTTCTTCCGGTGCATGCGGCGGGAAGAATGCGATCGCATGGTCGATCTGGTGCGAGAGCTTGGTCCCAACGGCAACCTGCAGATGCGTGAAATGCTGCGAACCGGTGCGGTGCGGCAAGCTGCATCGGTCGTTGGGCTTCTCAGCCGGGTGGATGTTCCTACTCTTCTCGAACTGTTGCCGATGCGGCTGAAGGAGTGGAACCGCTTCTACCACGATGTGATCGTCCGGCAGATTGCATACGGCGCCGGACATGATCGCGGCCGGACTTTACTGGAAATTCTGGAACACCTGGATACGATGGTGCTGCCGCAGGCGATCGACGAGATCGGCATGAGTGGCGACCGATCGACGGTGCCTCCCTTGATGGTGATGGCGGAATCCGGCGAAGCCCAGGGACGCTCGGTCATTATTCAGTTGAAGGCCGTGGAATCGCTGGGACGATTACGAGAACCGGACTGCATACCGGTGCTACGAAATCTGCTGGAAGCCAAGAAGATGTGGAAGTGGATGCATCACCGCGAGCTGCGCATTGCGGCAGCGCAGGCGTTGGCCAAGATCGATCCTCGGTATGCCAGCCAGGTGATGGCGGATACCGGACTGTCTCCCGCGGAACTGGCGATTGCTCCGCTGGACTCAGCCCCAGCTTGCCCATGGGTAAGGCAGAGACGCTACGAACGCATCGTGATGAGAAAAACCTTATCGGCCACTCTCAGCAGTTCCTGGGGAAAGTCCAGTGTGCAGGTCCGCGAGCTGAGCCTGGGCGGCGGCATGGGAACGAAGGAAGACAATCTGCGTGTAGGGTCGGAAGCGAACATAGACATCTCGATCGGCGTGCGCCACATCCGCGGGCAAGTTTTGCTGCGCCGGGCAAGAGTGAATGAAATTGGATTTGAACTGGTGGAAACCGATCTGGAGAGCCGCTACCGGCTACGGAATATCCTGATGGAAACGCTTGAGCAAGCTCCGGACACCAAAGAGACGGAGTGGTCGGGCGGGCGGAAGTAGTTCAGCTCCATCCCAGCATTTCAATGCTGAAGCGGCGCGCCACTCAAAAACACCGCTCTGCCTAAAATCCTGCATCACTCAAAACACTACTGATACAAAAAAGAAAAGCTCCCGCTGAGCGCAGGAGCTTTTGCAATCTATGCGAGCGGGCCTTACTTTACCTTGGCGAAGATGATGACCAGGGTGTAGAGAGCGAGGGACTCGATCAGCGCAAGACCCAGAATCAGCGCCAGCTGAATTCCAGGACGGGCGGCAGGATTTCGAGCCAGGGCTTCGGTGGCTGCGGCAGTGGCCTTGCCTTGTCCAAGCGCGCAAATTCCGGAAGCGAAAGCCATGGAAAAGCCAGCGGCAATTGGAACCCAGTTGGTGCCAGCACCCGCTTCCCCGCCCTGTGCGAATACGGGAACGGCAAAGCACAGGATCGCCATCGCCATAAAGATGTAGCTCAGTGAACGACGCATGTTGTTTCTCCTTGTGACTATGAAATACCGCCAGTGGGTGGTTGACGTTACCGAACAAACGCCCTCACGCTGAACGGTCAAAAATCAGCTTCGACTTCTTGATGCTTCTTGAATTCGAAACTCGGAACTTGAAACTTTCTAGTGCTCTTCCGCTACCGCCCCCGCCAGATACACCATGGTGAGCAGAACGAAAATATAGGTCTGCAGCAGAGAGACGCCGATGTGCAATCCCAGGAAGACGATCGGTATCCCGATCGGCACCAGCGAAAAGAAAACCAGCGTCACCATGTCTCCGGCAAAAATGTTGGCGTAAAGACGGATGGTGAGCGAGAGCACACGCGCCAGGTGGCTGATGATTTCGATGGGCAGCATCAACGGCGAGAGCCACCAGACCGGACCCAGGAAATGTTTCAGGTATCCGATGCCGGCGTGCTTGAAACCTTGAGTCTGATAATAAACAAAGGCGCAAAGCGCCAGCCCTAGGGGCACAACCGGCGTGGCGGTCGGCGATTCGAATCCCGGAATCAAGCCAATCAGATTGCAGAACAGGATGAAAAATCCCAGCGCCATCAGGAACGGCGTAAAACCTTCGCTGTGATGTCCGATGATTTCCTGACTCTGGCCCTCGACGAAGCCGTGAGCGCCTTCGAAGGCGTGCTGCAAAGCGCCGGGTTTATCCACCGAGAGGCGCGAGCGCACCATCATGAACACGATGATCAGAAACAGGAAGACCAGCAACTCCATGGAAAAAGAGTTGGGAATGGGAGCATCGGGATACTTGGGCTCGATGTGCAGCGCCCGTAGCAGCCCGGTGACCGGACCGGCGAGGTAGTGATTCAGGAACGCGGTAACCCAGAGTTGTTCGTGCATAAGACCGCTGTTGGCTGTAGCTCCTGCTTTTTCGCTTGTCGGGGATTTTGCCAGTTCGTGCTAAAGTCCACGGCCTAACGCCGCATAGACTTCGTAGGCAGCTTCGCACGCGATGGCCCCTACCGGCAGAAACAGCCCGGCAAAGAGCCCGTAAACACTCGCGGGAGAAACAGTAAATATAACATAGGCAGCGGTGGCCATCAAAAAGTAGCGGAAGAGGAAGCGGAAGACGACGCCACCGCCCGACTCGGCCTGTCCGGACTGAGTGGCACGGTCAGCGAGGGCCTTGACCACACGATCCAGCCAACGAAAATTCAGATAGGCAATGACGCATCCGCAGAAAAAACCAAGAGCGATCCTCCATCCGTAATGGAGCCATGCCGCGAGGCCGAGGACGAGCGCCAGCACGACCATGAACCGGGGAATGCGGCGGAGTGCTCCGGAGTAGAAGGTTGCCGAGGAGTCAGTTCTGACGCTCATGCGAATTCGGCCGCGGATGCTTCGCAGGGTGCGGGAGTCATGTCTCCGGCAGCGATTCCGTATTTTTCGGCCAGGAAGGTTCGCAATTTGCGCGGCAAACCTTCTGAGAGTTCCTGCCAGGTGATGATCTTGCAGCGCACTCTCAGGTTGGCAATGCGGATGGTTCGCATCACGGCGTACCAAGCCTCTTTCAGATCGGGACGGCGCTCGTCAGAAATTACGCAAAACGAACTGGCGGAGGCGTGGGCGGCCAAAACGTTGCGAATGAGCTGGTAGGAGAGGATGCGGTCGCGGTTTCGGGGAAGTTCGTCAACCTCGAATACCCCGCGAAAGTCCCTGTATTGTTGCAGCGGATCTTCGCCGCAGCTTTGAAAATCGGATTCGGTCAGCTTGGCTTCGACCAAGAGATCTTCGAGACGCATATCTATTTCGGTGCGATCGAACCGGCCGTTGACGAGAGGCACTCGGGCTTTGACTCCGAACTCGGGAAAGCCAGCCGCTTCCACCCCGAGCAGGTCAAATGTTTGCCTCGATTGCAACACCTTGGGGTTGCAGAAGATGTTCATGAGAAGCGCGTCTGAGCTGTTACAGGAGTCGAGCTCGCGCCAGCGGCGATCGGCGGAGCCGCGAATCTGAGTGTGAACTTTGCCCAAACGGCGGGCCCAGTCCGGGTTTTGCAGGATCGCGCGATAGGTATCGTGCAGGAAATTTCCGTGACTGGCATTGTCTTCTGAGGGCTGGTAGCAAGTCACCGGCGGCTGGCCGTAGCTCTCGCGGTGTGGAAGCTTATGCTGGCGGGCGAAGCGAAGATTGCGCAAACTGAGTTCGCGGCGCAATTCGGCTGCGTAGGGATAGATGCTAAGGCCCGCGTTCAACACCGCCATGCAGGCAGAATACAACGCTGGGGTTGGAGACGGCTATTTCGATTCGGAGGAAAGCACGGTGCGGATCAGTTCGACGAATCCGGCGACGATGCCGAGAATGAGTCCGGCGAGATAAAGCCACGTGGTGTGTAACCAGTGGTCGAGGCCGAGGCCGATCAGCCAACCAGCCACGGTCGCGGCGGGAAAGATGAAGGCTAACTGGCTGTAATTCGCCAGTTGCACCAGCATGCTCTTTTCCTTACGGTCGTCACTACCCATAGGAAGTATCTTACAGATAGTGGAGTGGCACGGGCGGGGACGACCGCGCCTAGGTTAGTCCGATCGACCAGGTGGCCAGGCGGATGAACCAATCAGGGAGAATACCGATCAGGACGGTCGCAACGGCAGTAATGGCAAGCGCGGCCCAGACCCCTGCGCCGATGGGCAGGCGGGTCTTGTCAGTGGCTTCACGCATGAACATGGCGTTGGCGATCTTCATGTAGTAATAGAGCCCGAAGACAGCGTACAGAACTGCCGTTGCCGCCAATATGTAATGGCCGCTTTCCATCAGGCTGAGGAAGATGAAGTACTTTCCATAGAATCCGGCGAGCGGCGGAATTCCAGCGAGCGACAGCAGGAAGATCAGCATCAGGACGGCTTCGACGGGAGCACGCGAATACAAGCCAGCGATATCGTCTATTTCGTCGCCAATGACATCGCGCTGACGCAATGACGTGATCACGGCGAACGCACCGAGATTCATGAAGGTGTAGACAAGCAGGTAGAGCAGGATTCCGCGAAAGCCATCGATGAAAGCGGGGGAGGGATAGTTCACCGATGCCAGCGCTACCAAGCCCAAGAGCATGTAGCCCACATGGGCGATCGAGGAATACGCAAGCAGACGTTTGAGGTTGCTTTGGGTCAGGGCCGCGAGGTTGGCGCCGGTCATGGTCAGGATGGAAACTATGATCAAAACGGGCACCCACACGGAGCGCAGCGGGTAAAGGCCCCAAACCAGAATGCGAAGCATCATGGCCCAACCGGCGGCTTTCACGGAAACCGACATGAATCCGGTAACGCTGGTGGGCGCGCCTTCGTAGGCGTCGGGGGCCCACTGATGGAACGGAATCGCTGCAACTTTGAACAAGAGCCCGGTCATGGTGGCGAGTAGGGCCAGGATCATCACTGCGTCCGGCTTGCCCTGCTGGTTCGCGAGCCGATTCGATATGGCGCGGGAGATGTCGTAGAGGTTGGTGCCTCCGCTTAGCCCGTAGAACAAGGAAAGTCCGTAGGCGAAGATTCCGGAAGAGAAGGCGCCGAGCAGGAGATATTTTAGTGACGCTTCGTTGGAGCGGCGGTCACGGCGCAGGAATCCGACGAGCACGTAAGTGGAAAGCGCCATGAGTTCCAGGCCGATGAAGATCAGGACGACATCGAAGCCCGAGGCCATGCACATCATGCCGATGACGGCGAAGAGAATCAGCGCGTAAAACTCGCCGTGATTTTCGTGCTCGATTTCGAGATACCGCACGGAGATGAAAATGGCCAGCGCAGCTCCGCCCAGAAACAAATAATAGAAATAGATGGCGAAGTGGTCGAGCATGAGGGAGTGAGAGAACCCCCACTCCAGGTGACGGCCGATCTGCCCCATCTGGTATTGCACCAACTGAATTCGCACCACCCCGGCGGTGGCGAACATTATTCCAACAATTGCGGTAACAGCGTTCGTCCACTTCCACTCCGGCGGGATTATGAGATCGATGAGAAGAATCCCGAGCGCGAACAGCGTCAGTAGGATAATCGGCATCGCGAGGATGTAATCAGTGCCGGTAAAGAATTGTTGGGTGACGAGCACTTAGCGATTCCCTCCGGACGTTTGCCGGCGCTACCCGGATCGCAGTCGAAACTGCTGCCGGCGTTTGTACTACAGGGATTGCCGCGTTCACCGCGGTGACGCCGCCGATTGGGTAATCCGGGCGTATCGTCATCACCAATTGATTCACCGGTTGCTGCAGGATTTGAAAGAACGGCTTGGGATAGAGGCCGATCCAGAGGGCGACGATGATGAGCGGGGCGAAGGTCAATATCTCCCGCGGCGTCAGATCATGCAGCTTTTCATTCTTGGGATTGGTGACAGGACCGAAGAAGACCCGCTGGTAGAGCCAGAGCAGGTACGCAGCGGCCAGAATCACGCCGGGAATCGCCCACGCGGCCCAACGCCAGTTCTCCATGAAAGTGCCCTGCAGGATGGTGAACTCGCCGACGAAACCGTTCAACAGCGGCAGTCCCATCGACGACAGGAACATGATCATGGTGATGGTGGCGTACAGCGGCATGACGTTGGAGATGCCGCCATACTCGGCAATTTCGCGAGTGTGACGGCGCTCGTAGAGAATGCCTACGATCAGGAACAATGCGCCAGTCGAGATGCCGTGATTCACTTGCTGAAGGACCGAACCGCTGAGTCCGGCAGGATTCAATGCGAAAATTCCCAGAGTGCAGAAACCCAAGATGGCTGACGGATGAGTACGCGACCAGCTTCTTCATGTCTTTCTGCATGAGCGACACGAGTGCACCGTAGATAATGCCGATGATGGACAGGGCAATCATCCAGCCACGAACTTTGGTGTGCATCAGGACGTCGGGAAAGAACGGCAGTGCGAAGCGTATGAAGCCGTACGTTCCCATCTTCAACAGGACTCCGGCCAGGATCACAGAGCCCGCGGTGGGCGCTTCCACGTGGGCGTCAGGCAGCCAGGTGTGGAACGGGAACATCGGCACCTTGATAGCGAAGGCCAGGAAGAATGCCAGGAACAGCAGAATGGCAAAGGTTGGGCCATATGCGGGATCGTGGAAGATGCGCGGCGCAGTTATGTAAAGCGACTGAATGCTAAAGGTGTATTGGCCGGTTTGGCGGAAATTGTAGAAGTAAAGGAATAGCACTGACAGCAGCATCAGCACGGAGCCGAACAGGGTGTACAGGAAGAATTTGATGGCGGCGTAAAGTTTGCGCGGGCCGCCCCAGATTCCAATGAGCAGATACATCGGGACCAACATGGCTTCCCAGAAGACGAAGAACAGAAAGAAATCCAGCGCCATAAAGACGCCAAGCATGCCGGTCTGCAGCACCAGAAACCAGATGTAGTACTCCTTGACGCGGTTCTCGATGGCCGTCCAGGAAGAGAGGATGGAAATCCATCCCAGGAGCGTGGTCAGCATGATCAGCAGAAAGGAAATGCCGTCGATACCGAGAAGGTAGCCTGCGCCGATGGAAGGGATCCAGTTATTGGGCGTACCTTCGACGAACTTGAAACCCGCGTCGAAGCGTTGCTGCCAGAACCAGGGAACAAGAGGGATGGATACCAGCAGTCCGGCCAATGAGAACAGGTTCGCGATCCAGCGGATGGCGTTCTTGTTGTCTTTAGGGACGAAGATCAGGAAGAGCGCTCCGAGGAGCGGCATGAATAAGATGACCGAGAGAATATGATTCTGCATAAATTTCACTTGTAGCGCCGCCGCGCGGGCGACCCGCAAAAGCGTTATACGCCGCGCTACCTTAACGCGTAATACGCCACGAACCCAGTCAAACCAACTACCATCACCAGCGCGTACCACTGGACCAGTCCCCATTGCAGCATGCGCATGGGATAGGACAGCAGGCGCGATAACGTTGCCACGCCATTTACCAGCAAGCCGTCGATGATCCACTTATCCCAGAGGTTCGAAAGCGTGCCGAAGGCTCGAGTCATCCAGCCTGCGCCATTCACGGTGCCGTCGATAATGTGAGAGTCGATCCAGGAGGACGCTTCGCCGAGACCCATCACGCCAAGGCGATGGCCTTTGACAGTGCGGCGCCCAGTGATAGCGTAGTCGTAAGCCTCATCGACGTAATACTTGTGATAGAGCACCTCGTGCAGAGCTGGAGCTTTGGCTTCCAGGGGCTCGACGTAGCCCTTGCCGGCGGCGCGGTAGGCATTCCAGGCGAAGCCCCATCCCACGACGGCTGCCCCGACGGAAAGCGCCATGAGCGCGTATTCCAGCGGGTTGGTTTGCTCCTCTTCTTTAGTCCCGGCGGCCAACTGCGCAGATTTCCCTTCTGCCTGAAACACTGGGGCCTCGCGGGCGAACACAGGCTCGAGGAATGTCTCGAAACGATTGGTCTGCCCGTGGATTCCGAATACGCGCGCCACGCTCTTGGGGAAGCCGAGGAATCCAGCCACCACCGACATGATTGCGAGAGCGATGAGAGGCATCGTCATCGATTTTGGCGATTCATGAATGTGATGCTCGGCTTCGGGGCTCATTCGCGGGCGGCCATGGAAAGTCAGGAACATCAATCGGAACATGTAGAACGCGGTCATCAACGCGGTAAAGAAACCAATCAGCCATAGCCAGCGATAGGCACCACCTTCTGAGGTCCATGCCTGCCAAAGGATTTCATCCTTGGAGAAAAACCCGGCGAAAGGCGGAATACCGGCGATGGCGAATGTGGCGATGAACATGGTCCAGTGGGTAATGGGGATGCGTTTGTGCAGGTCTCCCATGTTGCGCATGTCCTGCTCGCCGCTCATGGCGTGGATCACGGAACCTGATCCGAGGAACAACAGCGCCTTAAAGAATGCGTGGGTAAAAACGTGGAAGACGCCGGCGGTAAAAGCTCCGACGCCCAGCGCCAGGAACATGTAGCCGAGCTGGGAGACGGTCGAATAGGCCAGCACCCGCTTAATGTCGTTCTGCACGAGTCCAATCGAGGCGGCGAAGATAGCGGTCAGGCCACCAACGATGGCGACCGTCTTCATGGATGTAGGCGCCAGCACGAAGAGTGCATTGGAGCGCGCGACCATGTACACGCCAGCTGTCACCATGGTGGCAGCATGGATCAGGGCGGAGACAGGGGTTGGGCCTTCCATCGCGTCCGGCAGCCAGATGTAGAGAGGCAACTGCGCAGACTTGCCACAGGCTCCGACAAACAGCAGCAGAGTGGCGGCCGTGATGATGGGGTCTCCGATGGCGAAGTGACCGCTGCGAGCGAGGTTGGTGACATCGGTAAAGCGAAGCGAGCCGAAATACCAGGCAATGGTGAACATTCCCAGCAGGAATCCGGCATCACCGATGCGGTTGACGATGAATGCTTTGTTGGCAGCGCTGCTGGCGGAATGGCGCTGAAAGTAGAAACCGATCAACAAGTAGGAACAGAGGCCGACGCCTTCCCATCCGACGAACATCAAGACGTAGTTATTGGCCAGCACCAGCGTGAGCATGGAGAACATGAAGAGGTTCAGGTATCCAAAGAAGCGGTAGTATCCGCCTTCATGCGCCATGTATCCCATGGAATAAATGTGGATGAGCATGCCGACGCCGGTGACGAAGAGCAGCCAGATAGCCGAGAGCGGATCGAGAAGGAATCCAGCATCGGCCTGAAAGGAAGCGGGCACGCCGTCATGCTTGAGGTAGTTCATCTGACCCGTGTCCGTGCCGAGCCAGGTATAGATGATGGTTTGATAGGGCTTGCCGGGATTGGTCTTGGAGTAATCGGCATACTGCCAGACGGCTACGCAAGAGAACAGGAATGCGATGACAATTACCCCGACACACACCGCGCTGACCGTGGATTTCTGGAACTTGCGTCCGAAAAAGAACATCAGCACTGCGCCGAAGGCGGGCAGGAGCGGGATCAGCCAGATGTGTGAGAGAAAGAGCATAATTTCAACTGAGCTTTCAGCCGTCAGCTATCAGCCAGAACACCGGTACTTCGCGCTCAGCCTGCTAAATGCTGAGCGCTGATTGCTGAGTGCTCACTTCCTACCACTTCAATAAATCCACTTCGTCGATGTTGACGGTTTCACGGTTGCGGAAGAAGGCGATGAGAATGCCCAATCCTACAGCCGCTTCAGCGGCAGCATCGGTGGTGACGAAAATCGCGAACACCTGTCCGTGCAATCCCCAGAGGCGCGAAAACGCGACCAGATTGAGGTTCACGGCGTTGAGGATCAGTTCAATCGACATCAGCACGATGACGACGTTTCGTCGCGTCAGGACGCCGACCACGCCCAGAATGAAGAGGGCGGCGGCGACAACCAGGTAGTGCAGTGTTGTGATCGGTGCCATAAACGCTTTCAGGCCTCAGTTCAGCCAAAATCAAAACAATCGGGAACAGCAGTTAAATTCTCTTCTTTGCCATTAATACCGCCCCGATGATTGCCACCAGCAACAACAAGGAAGCGATCTCGAAGGTGAACATGTATTGCCCGTACAGCAGCGTTCCTATTTCCTGAGTGTTATTGCTTTCGAGCGCCGGACGAACGTGCTCCGGCATTAAATTTTGGCCTCGCAGGTACACCGTGATGAAGAGGAATCCCAGCGCGGCTGCGGCAATCGTGCCAGCGAGCCACTGCTTGTTGAACTGCTCTTCTCTTCTGGCGCGTTCGAGGTTCACCAGCATGATCACGAACAGAAACAGCACCATGATTCCGCCGGCGTAGAGGATGATCTGAACGCCAGCCACGAAGGGGGCGTAGAGCATCAGGTAGAGGCCCGCCTGCGATAGCAGGGCAAGAATCAGCGCCAGGGCCGAGTGCACGGGATTCTTCCGCGTGACCACCAGGATGCCGCTGACGAGCGTCACTCCGGATAGCAGGTAGAAGAAAAAAGTTGTGGCAACGGGCTGCATTAGAGCAACACCCCCAGCACAGCGGTCAGTACGAGCACGCCAATTGCGATCGGCAGTAGCACTTTCCATCCAACTTTCATTAATTGGTCGAATCGGAAGCGCGGAAACGTGGCTCGATACCAGATGTACATATACATAAATACCGCGACTTTGGCGATGAACCAGTAAATGTCCTGGATGCGGCTGCTGACCGGCGGAAGAAAGAGGATCAGTCCAATCAGCGCGAGCAGCGCGCCGAATACCGCGAGGCCGATGGTTTGCACCCGGAAGTAGGGGTGCTTTGGCATGCGGACGACTCCGAGGAAGCAGAAACCGGCGAGCGCGAGGAATGTGACGCCAGGAAACACTGAGAAGAAAAGGTCAGCCACCGAACCAGTCAGCAGGTTGGGGAAGGGCCTGAGCCATCCGCCGAGCCATAGGCTCACGGCGATCGACGACACGGCAATCATCGCGGCATATTCGCCAAGCATGAAGAGTGACCAGCGCAGCCCGCTGTATTCGGTGTGGAAGCCTGCTGTCAGTTCGGACTCGGCTTCGGGTAGATCGAACGGAGCGCGGTTTGTTTCGGCGATCATGGCGATGGCGAAAATCGCGAAGGCGATGAAACCGAGCGGAAAAAATTTGAAGACGAACCAGACGTGCTGCTCCTGCTGGGCACGGACGATGCCGATCATGCTCAGCGTTCCGGTGCCAGATGTCCCGGTGCCGACTCCGAACATTCCCAGGCCGTGGAGGCTAGTCATCAGGATCGCCGAAACCACCGCCATGCCCATCGCTACTTCGTAGGAAACCATTTGAGCGCTGGAGCGGAGTGCGCCGATCAGCGGGTAGTGTGAGTTCGAAGCCCATCCGGCCATCACGATTCCCAGTACGCTGAGCGAAGAGACACCGAGCATAAAGAGGATTCCGATGTTCGAGTCAGTGATGGCATGGGTCGGGCCGAACGGCACGACGATGTAAACGGTGAACGAGGCGCAGAGAATGATGAGAGGCGCGATCCAGAACACGAACTTGTCGGCGGCCGCCGGGATGATGTCCTCTTTGGTAAAGAGCTTCAAGGCATCGGCGAAGGGCTGCATCAATCCGTGTGGACCTACGCGCATGGGTCCCAATCGGATTTGAAAATGGGCGAGCGCCTTGCGCTCGAGCCAGTTCATGGCCATCACGGTAACGGATACGCCACCGAATACGACCAGCACATAAACGATTACCCAGAAGAGATTCCCGGCCTGCCCCGGTGTGACGTTGCTACTGAGATAGGAGGTGACGTAGTCGAGCATCAGCGATCCACCTCACCCAGAACGATGTCGATGGTACCGATCACCGCGATGACGTCGGCGACGAGTTGTCCGCGCACCATCAGATCGAGCGCTTGCAGATTGACGAATGACGGGGGACGCACCCGGACGCGATAGGGCTTGATGGTGCCATCGCTGACGATGAAATATCCCAGTTCGCCCTTGGGTGCCTCGATCGAGTGGTAGATCTCGCCGACGGGCGGCTTGAGGACCTTGGGAACCTTGGCCATGATCGGGCCTTCCGGAATTCGCTCGACCGCCTGGCGAATGATCCGCAGGGATTGCCGCATCTCCTGCATACGCACAATGTACCGGTCGTAGGTGTCGCCGTTCGCGCCAATGGGAACGTCGAAATCGAACTCGTTGTATCCCGAATAAGGCATTGCTTTGCGAATGTCCCACTTGACGCCGCTCGCTCTTAAGACGGGACCGGTAACGCCCAAGGCGATGCAATCCGCGCCAGAGATTTTGCCTACGTTCTTGGTGCGGTCGACCCAGATACGGTTGGTGGTGAGGAGTTCTTCGTATTCGTCGATCTTGGCGGGCACGTGGTCCAAGAAGTCTTTCACATCCTGCTCGAAGCCTTCGTAGGCTTCGTACTGGAGGCCGCCGATACGGAAGGCGTGGGTAGTCAAACGAGCGCCGCAATATTTCTCGAAGATTTTCAGGATCTCTTCGCGGTCGCGGAAGGTGTAAAAGAGTGGCGTCATGGCGCCGATGTCGAGGGCATGGGTGCCGAGCCAAACCATGTGGCTGGCGAGGCGATTCAGTTCCGTCAGAATCACGCGGATGTATCGGGCGCGGGGCGGAGCCTCGACGTTCTGCAGTTTTTCGACTGCTTCGCAATATCCCAAGCCGTTCGAGACCGCTGCCACGTAGTCCATGCGATCGACGTAGGGATTGAACTGAACGTAGGTACGGTTTTCCGCGATCTTTTCAACGCCGCGGTGCAGGTAACCGATCACACACTCGGTGCCGAGAACCTTTTCGCCGTCGAGTTTCAGGATGACGCGCAGTACGCCGTGGGTGGCAGGATGCTGCGGCCCCATGTTGATGATGAGTTCGTTGGTATCGAGGTAAGTCTTGTCGGGTTGGCCGAGTTCCAGATGAGAGAGATAGGTCGTCGGGTCTGTCATTGACCTTTCCTCATTGGCCACTCTCGATTCCGAGATTGATCTGCACCCACTCCTGATCCTGCTGGGTAAGGCCGTGATCCTTGCGCAGGGGGTGCCCTTTCCAACCGTCGGGCAGCAGAATGCGCTTCAAGTCGGGGTGCCCTTCGAAACGGATCCCGAACATATCGAACACTTCACGCTCCAGCCAGTTGGTGGTCGGCCAGATGGAAACTGAACTGGGAAACGATTCTCCGTCGGCGATCGATGTCTTGACGCGCATGCGCTCGTTGCGAATGAAGGAGTAAAGAATCCAGATCAATTCGAATTGCTTATCCCGCTTGGGATAGTGAACGGCAGTCAGGTCGACACAGTAATCGAATGCTTCTTCGTCGCGCAGAGATTGCAAGACGCCCATGACGATCGAGGCGTCGAGCACCAGATAGTTTTGTCCAAGGTAGGTGTTCGCTTCGCTAACGCCGGAGCCGTATTGCGCCTTGAATTTCGCCACGAGCGGGGATTCCCAGGGAAGCGGCGTGGGACCGGCCAGCTTCGCCGGGGCGGCGGGCTTTGCAGGAGTCGCAGACGGGGCGGGTTTGGGAGGAACAGAGGTGCCAGCGGCGGGAGCGGACGGTGCCGCGGGGGCCTTGTTCACTCCGCCCGGTGGGGGCGTTGGCGACTTGGTTTCTTCGGCCACAGGCTCTGTTCTTTCGACCCAGTCTCGTTTAGAAAACGTTCACTTCTAACAGCTCGCGATTTCGAGTGTCAACGACGCGCGTCACAGACAGCGATGCGACTACGTGCGTCGCGCGGCTGCCTGATATGACTCGATCAGATCCCGAATACGTTGAGCATCAGCTTTGCGGTGGCCGTGGCTGGTGATGGGATCAGTTCCACCCGCCGACTCGATCACGATATCCGACCAAAAAACTCCGGTGCGGATGTGTACCGAGGCTACCTGCGCAATGGCGATACTCTCTTCGTTCCGGCCAAAGAGGCGCGGCTTCACGCGGCTCACGTGCTGGTTATTGACTTCAATTTGCGTGGGGAAAAAAAGATTGCCTTTGGTAAACCGGCTGGCGACAAATACTTCCGGTGTCGACCCGGTGTTCATGGAGTTGGCGGCGGTCATCGCACCACACTCGTCGGAAGACTTACTTCGTGCACTATCGTGTCCTCAACTATCAAAGGATTTTGCGGCAGTTAAGATGTTTTTGAAATCAGAGATGGGGGTTAGACCCACTCCAGAGCCCCCTTTTGCCATATCCAGATGTAACCAACGACCAGGATGCCGAGGAAAATCAACATCTCGACCAGGCCGAAGACGCCCAACGCCTTAAAACGCACTGCCCATGGGAACAAGAAGATGGTCTCCACGTCGAAGACCACGAACAGAATTGCCACGATGTAGTAACGCACGGTGTAACGGCCGCGGGCGTTATCGACGGGGTCGACCCCGCACTCGTACGGCATGAGTTTCGTGCGGTTAGGATTCTGCGGACGGACCAGTTTGGCGAGCAAGAGCGTGAGTGGGATCAACACCCCCACGATGGCCACGAATATGAATGCAGGAACGTAGTTTTGTGGCATTAGTATCGCGCGTTTCGAGAGAAGAATCGCCACAACGGTGTGGCTGTCTTCTCTACTCTCTATGAAGGAGCCATACTAACGCCGCTTACGCTGGCCTTCAAGGATTAAGCATCACGCGGGCAAGTGATTCAGGACACATCAAGGACTCTCCGCTACGTGGGTCAGGGGCGTTTGCTGAGAGTGGGACCAGCGGCGGAAGGCGAGGGCGGAGGTTCGGAAAGAGTCTTCTCGTAGTCATCGGCAGTTGTAACGTAGCAAGGCAAGTCATCGCGATGCCGGTCGGTGCTCAAGTCGGGAGCCTCGGCTGTGTACTTCATTCCCGATCGGGGATGCTGCGGCTCGCGACCACCCAGGGCATTGGCTTCGTCGGTCATCTGGGTAAGAGTCTCATCGCAACTGGGATCTCTGACGGCTGCCAACTCGTGAACGAGGGGATATTCGAAACCATATTCGGAGAGCCGTGGCTGGTACGGCAAGAAGTTGTAAACGAGCTTCACGAGGCGGGATTCGTCGCCAGAACCAAGTTGCTTTTCCGCGACATAAACTTCCTGATTGGCGAAGAAACTGGAGCGGGGATGGTCCTGAGCAAGAGCAATCAGGCGTATGCGGACGTGCTCTTTCCTGGTAGCGGGCCAGTGTAGTTGGGCCTGGATGCGGGCTGAAACCAGCAAGGTCCCGAGGAACACGATCCAGACAGAGGTTTTCACATGCGGCAGGCCTATCTTCTTTCGCTTCATTTCACCTCGCCCACCTGTCGCATTTGAAATAACCGCACCAAAAAATCCTTTTGACGCTGGCCGCCACTCAAGCCTTGAGCACGAAGCGGCCATCGTCTGTACTACGATGCGGTCAGCATCCGGGCAGGTTCATTGAACCTGCAAGGATTTTGCTGCGGGTATAATCACAATTCATCTTTTAAGAACGGCATCCGTGGCGGCTTTTGCCGGAAATTAGAGCATAATTAAGGATTCCCATTGGCACTCGACGAAAATATTTACAAGCTGCGTCTCGAAAAGCTGAAGCAGATTGAAGCGCTGGGACAGCCGTCTTACCCCACAAAATACGACTTTTCTCACACGATTCCAGCCATCCTGGCGGAGTTTAGCGCCAAATCGGGGGAGGAGCTAGAGGCCGCTAGGACCAACGTTCGGGTGGCGGGACGGATCATGGCCATCCGGCTGATGGGCAAAGCCGGATTCGCACATCTGCAGCAAGCCGGACAGCGGCTGCAGATTTATGTAAAGAAAGATGCAGTTGGGGAGCCGGCGTTCGAGCTTTACAAATTGCTTGATCTTGGAGACCACGTGGGAGTGAGTGGATACCTGTTCCGCACTCGTACGGGCGAACTCAGCATTCATGTGGAGCAGATCACATTTTTGTCGAAAGACCTGCTGCCCCTGCCAGAAAAATTCCACGGATTGACCGACGTTGAGCTGCGCTACCGGCAACGCTACGTCGATCTGTTCATGAATCCTGAGGTTCGGGACGTCTTTCTGAAGCGCAGCAAGTTGATCCAGTCGATGCGCCGCTTTCTTGACTCCCAGGGATTCATTGAGGTCGAGACCCCCATGATGCAACCTATTGCGGGAGGTGCGGTGGCACGGCCATTTGTCACGCATCACAACACGCTCGACATGGATCTCTACTTGCGGATTGCGCCGGAGCTTTATTTGAAGCGGCTGACGGTGGGCGGCTTCGATCGAGTGTATGAAATCAACCGCAATTTCCGAAACGAAGGTTTGGGCTGGAGGTGGAATCCGGAATTCACGATGCTCGAGTTCTATCAAGCGTACACCGACTATCGTGGGGTGATGGACCTGACGCAGAAGCTGATCGAACAAGCGGCGATCGACGTGAATGGAACCACCAAGTCGAAGTGGGGGGAATACGAGATTGATTGGGCGGAATCGAATTGGAAACGCCTGACGATGCGCGAGGCGATTATTCAATACTGGCCGGAAGCAGCGGGAGCGAAGCCAACGATACCGGATTTTGCTACAGATGAATCCGTGAAAAATCTGGTCCAGCGACTCAGGGTTGCGGGTGCAGACATCGCGTACGACGTGAGTGAGCCAAGGGGCAAGACGATCGCTAGTCTTTTCGAGGCCACGGCGGAGGAGCATTTGGTTCAGCCGACGATCATTTACGAATTCCCGACGGCGGTTTCTCCCCTCTCGAAACAGAAGGCCGACGACCCGGATTTTGTGGAGCGCTGGGAGATCTATGCGGGGCAAATGGAGCTATCGAACGGCTTTAGCGAATTGAACGATCCCGAAGACCAGCGGCGACGTTTCGAAAGCCAATTAAAAGAGCGCGAGCGTGGCGATGAAGAAGCCCACCAGATGGACGAAGACTATATCCGGGCGCTTTCGTATGGCATGCCTCCGGCGGGTGGGGTTGGCGTGGGAATCGACCGGCTGGCGATGCTATTTACGGATTCGCACACGATCCGCGACGTGATCCTATTTCCGTTGCTGCGTCCGGAAAAGGCTGCGTCCAACGAGGCTGACACCGATAAGGCCTAATTTGGGTTTGGACCGGAGCCGCTCTGGCTTGGCAGGATTTTACAAATCCGTAACACTTTCATGACAAGGTGGGCCCGGCAGCAGGCTAGCTTTTAGGCGATTCCAGGGCGCATTCCGCCTCCATCTCTTTTCAGGACTGAACGTATGAACACAAAGCGCACCGCCTCGTCGTTTGCCGCATTGCTATGCTTTTGCTTCCTGCTTTTACTCGTTTTCTCTCAAACCTCTACAGCACAGAACGGCAGTAACGATTGGTTGGGCCCGGTTGGTCAAGGATTTGTTGTACAGGACAAATTTGGCGGTGAAATCCTTGGCTACGATGTCGATCGCAACGGCACAGAAGGATTTCTCAGCGAATACGCTTTCATGTCGGACGGGAAGCTCCTGATCGCGACCGAAACTTTCGACCAGAAGACTGGCAAGATCGTGAAGGTGGTGGCGAAGAAAACCGAGACCAACGATAACTATGTGAGCCTGGGGGTGATGGGTAGCCACATCGGAATCCAGCAGGTCGAACACGTCAAAGGCATCTACGTCGATAAGCGGACCTACAACACTCTGAATCCGCTGGACGGCAACACGTTCACCGGAAAATGGAACCCTCCACTGAATGATAAGAAGGAGCTTTTCGAGGACGTGGAAGGAGACCAGGGAACTCCGGATGTTGCGGTGATGGGATCTGCGTACGAGTGTTGCTCACGTTTCGTTTTCGGATCGGACGTGGGCGCGAATACTTTTGGTAAGAGGGTCAAACTCACCGATCCGATCTTTAATGGCGGCGTACCTCCGATGCTGGCCTGGGATAGCAAGTTACAACGTGCAGTTTTGGCACAGGCACAAGGAGCGCCTTATACGGTTCCAGAGATTGGGCTGGTGGATCTCACCGAAGGTAAGATCACAGAATTTACCGGGCTGGGATTCGGCTTGGTTAACGGCCTGGCGGTGGATTCAGCTACCGGCATCGCATGTACAACGACGGAAACCGACAATAGCGCGGAGTTTTATGATTTGAAGAATCACACCGGCATCATTGTGGAGTTGCCGGTCATCGGAAAGTATTCAGGCGCAACGGTAGCGAGTGATCCGTTGCACAAGCTGTTTCTCATTGCCCATCCGGTGCCAGGCACGACTGGCGAGATACATGTTTATGACGAGCAGGGAAATTTGAAACAGTCGCTGGCGAATTTCGTTCTTGGGCCGGGAGGAGCGTACATGGCGTTGAACCCCAGTAATAGGACCGGCTTCGTACTAACCTCGGGTTCGAACGGGAATTTTTCCGGGCTGCAATCCTTCAAGTATTAATTGGGTTTTGAATAGGTTGCCGAGACAAACGAATACCCTCCGCGACTTCAAACGGTCGGATTCCGAGATCGAGTCAGTGCTGCCGCGATCGTTCCACAACCCACTCCGGATGCTCCCGGCGGAAGCTCTCAGTCACGTGGCAACCCCAACATACGGGTTCCGACATCTTGAGCACATCGGGTAATTTTTCCGGTGGTACTTCGTCCCATTCGACGGTCGTCTGATCAGGATTCAGCAACGCACCTTGATGGTCGAGATGGTGGACGGCTCCGATGGGCTTCTTGCAGTACACGCAAGCTTTCCCGGCGTACCACTGCGCAGCAATCGTCCACAAGCGATGGCTCTCGGGGTCACTCTGGATCTGGCTTAAGCATTCCTGGCCACAATCCTGTTTCTCAGGCCAGCGGGTACAAGAGCAAAGTTCCAGATGAGGCTGCCCGACCATCGCGCCCAAGGCGGCGCGACTCTTGGCGACGTCGACGGCCGCTTTCTCTTGATTCTCGGGACAGGTGATCACCATCTTTCCCCAGTAGCGGCGTAATTCCTTCAGCGCGACTCGAAAGCGACGCAGCGAAAACGCCCCCAGAACCACTAACAATGCGATCAGGAGATAAACCTCATGCACCATAACCGACTCCTCTCACGCACACTTCGGTCAGATTTACGCTAGCCCCCCATCTCACTGGAGTCAGTGATGGAAAACACCAAGAGGTGTGCCGGGAGAAGCGATTGGCATATGCCCGAAAAATTGACCAACCTGATTCCGGGTACCCATCAAAGCACTGGCAACGGGATTTTTTTCCCAATAGCCTTAACCAGTAGTCGGGCTCCGCATCGGCAGCGCTGCCGTAGCGCCATGGGAAAGCTGGCGCTGGGTCGGTGGCGCTTTGCTTATTTTGGGATGTTTGCGGAAAGTTAAAGTCGGCTCACTGCGCGTTACGGGCGCCAGGAGAGGCGGGCGTCTGATGACTGAAGGCGTACAAAACAACCTCAACCCGGCTCGAAACCCCCAGCTTGTCGAAGATTCGGAAGAGATAATTCTTGACGGTATGCTCGGTCAAGTTGAGTCGTTTGGCGATCTCCCGGTTGGAAAGGCCATCGGCCACGCAGTGAACGACGTCCTGCTCGCGCTTGGAGAGGATCGTCAATCCCTTAGCGTCCACAACATGAGGCATCGATTGAGACACTGCGTCGAGTAGGTAACCCAGCTCGCGGCTATTCGCCCAAACCTGGCCAAGATGAGCGGCATGAATGCACTTGGACAGGAATTTCAGCGATTCGGTTCGCGAGAAAACTCCGCGTGCGCCGGAACGAAAAGCCTCCAGCACCGACCCTCGATCCGAGCTATCCAACAGCATGACAATGCGGCACTTGGGTTCTTCGGCAACCAGTTTCTTGGCGAGTTCGTAACCGGATTTCGGATCATTGCCCAAATTCGCGCTCAAGAGCACGACATCTGGTTTCTCGCTGCTGGCTTTGCTGAGGATGGCGGTTTCGGTCGGGTCGACCTCGATCACTTTCAAGCTTAAATCGCGGGACAGGGCTTGGCTGAGCAGTTGGGTATTCATCCGAGTGCTGTCTGCGGCCAACACTCGAATTAACGCAGAAGAGTCCGTCGAAAAATTTTGTTCCGGCATGAAGTTTCGCGTTGAAGCATCACTCGCATGCTGCACCGCCGATACCGCCAGCATGTCTTTATATGGGCGAGAGTCGCCCGTGTCCTGGCTTCAAGATAGTAGCTGAATATCCATTGGGTAAACGGTACTTTGGTGTAGCGCTTATCTTCAATTTAAATCCTTTAACATCAATACTTTACGCAGAAACGCTAAAGCCCCGGCGAAGTCACAAAAGGCGGATGGGGCCGACGTTCTCTAGAGAATTGGGCGAGGGCGACCACGGCTTGACCACAGCGCGCGATCTGGTAGTAAAATCAGCAGGCGCATGGGTGGGCTTTGAGCTGAGAAGGAAGAGATTTCCTTTCCATGACAGCGGTTTCCCGATAATAGGGGTTGCCCGGAAAGGGTACTTAGCTTACCCTAAAACGTAGCTCAGGTCGTGCTTTCAGTGTTCAATTGCTCTCATGAATCCTCAGCCCTGGTTGGTCACCGGCGCCGCCGGTTTTCTCGGTTCCCACGTGGTAGCGCAGCTATTGGCGCGTGAAATTCCGGTTATCGGACTCGACAATTTATCGACCGGAAAATGGCAGTTTTTAGCGCCTTTCGCCAACCATTCCCAGTTCAAGTTTGTTTGTAAAGACATTCGCGACGAAGCGGGTGTGACTGAGGTTTGCAAGAGAGAACGACCAGGCACAATCGTCCACTTGGCGGCCCTGCACTTCATTCCGGCCGCGATGCGTGATCCGGGATTGACCGTCAGTTTGAATGTCCATGGCACGCAATGTGTTTTGAGCGCTGCGCGCGAGGCCAATGTAGCCCGGTTCTGGTTTGCCAGCACTGCGGACGTCTACAAGGCGATCACATCGGCGCATGAAGAGTCGGGCGAAATCGCGCCATTCAACATCTACGGCATGACGAAGTGGATGGGCGAAAAACTGATCCATCTCGAGTCCGGCACGCATCCCGAGCGTCACTTCGTGATCGGACGCCTGTTCAATCTATACGGCCCGCATGAAACGAATCCGCATATTCTGCCGGAGATCATCGGACAGATTCGCAATGGCGGATCGAACGTGCTTCGCCTAGGGAACGTTTCTGCCAAGCGAGATTTGGTACCAGTGGTCGATGCTGCTAAAGCGGTCATCGAGATGGTGGAGAAATCGACACCGGGAGTGAACCTGTCCAACGTTGGGACGGGCGTGTCGGTTACCATGCAGGAGGTTGTGGAACACATCGCGGCAATTTCCAGAAAACCGTTGAAAATTGAGACCGACCCTTCTAAGCTTCGTCCTGTGGAGCGTCCTCATTTGCAGGCTGACGTGACAAAACTGCGAGCCATGATCGGGTGGTCACCCCATTCGGATCTGACGCGAGGGCTCCGCGAATTATTAACCTATGAAGGGGTAATTTCGTGACCGGGCCCCCGCCACACATAGGATTGATCGCCTTGGACCGCTGGCGTGGGGGTGTGATCTACACCCACAACCTGGTGCGGGCGCTGGCACGACTGCCGGAGAACGAGCGTCCGAAAATCACTCTATTCTGCCGCGGAACCGCGGAACTTTTTGAGGAAGTGGCGGAGCTGGCTGACAAGGTTGTGGTGTACGACTCGCCGCTCGACCGTTTCTTCCGCGGGACACGATTCGAAATCGCCGCCCAACGGGTACATGCCAGTTTGTGGGCAGCGTTGCGTCGCGAGTCTGCGCCAGAATTAGCCAAGGTCGCAAGGCGCGAGGGGGTGGAGGCAATTTTCCCGGTTTCCGTTCCCTACACTCGTCTTCTGCCGAATGCCATCGCGTGGATACCGGACCTGCAGCATTGCTTTTTGCCGGAATTCTTTTCGCGCCTGGCGCGCGCGGCACGTGACAAAGCTTTCCCAGCGTTGCTCCGCGACCCCAAGCGTCACGTAGTATTCAGCAGTCGCTGCGCCCTTGAGGATGCAGTTCGGGCCTACGGGCCGCCGCTGGCGCAAACTCACATCCTGCATTTCACTACGGTGCCGCTCGAACCATGGTTTCAGGATCCGGCTCCGTTCGTAGCGAAGTACAATTTGCCACCCAACTACGTCATCCTCTGCAACCAGTTCTGGATTCACAAAGACCACATCACCGCCTTCAAGGCGGTCGCCAAGCTGAAGACCCAAGGGGTGCGGGTAGATTTGGTTTGCACCGGGCCGACCAAAGACAACCGGCATCCGGAATTCTTCCCCAAACTGCAGTCGCAGATTAAGGCGATGGGCATCGAATCGCAGGTTCACATTGTAGGCATGATTCCGCGAGTGGATCAGGTTTGCCTCATCCGCGCGTCACAAGCAGTATTGCAGCCGTCGCAGTTTGAAGGTTGGAGCACGGTGATTGAAGATGCGCGGTCGGTAGCCAAGCCGGTAATCGCGTCTGATTTTTCGGTCCACCTGGAGCAAAACGCCCCCGGTTCGGTGTTCTTCCACATGGGCGATGCGGACGATTGTGCGCGAGTGATGGCTCACTTTTTGCAGAAAGAACGAGATTCGGATTTGCCCGCCTACTCCTCTCAGCACGACGTTACGATCATGAATTTTGCGCGAAAGTTTATGGAGATCGTGTACGCCGCCCTGTCTCGCAAGTCTGTGAAGCCAGCCGTTTCGGACGTCTCCTTGCAGGCTTCCCGGCTGTAGGCTTTTTGGGCTTGAGTTCCCTATAGTCAACATTGGGACCAAAATGTGCACTGGGTTGCATATTGCTCGGCGATGTCTTCACCTGTTCTTCCTAAACTATTGAAGCTTCAGGAGAGCCGTACTGGAATTTTGGCATCGAAAGCGCTTCTTCACGTCGATAAGATAGCGGCATAACCTGCAACCTCGTTCAAGTCCAGCTTGATCGCCAGTCATGTGTAGGGTAAGCTGCCCAATGTTTTGTGGGGTGAAAGGCCATGCCGAAGTGGCGGTCTCTTCTAGTATTGCTTGCCCTTTTCTCGTTTGATCTTGCTTCTCAGGCTCAGAACAACTGCGGGAGTACTCCGCCGACGGGAATCTGCCCCGCTGCCGCGCCACCGGTACAGGTTTGGTGTGCGGGCAACAACCCCTCGAGCCTGTGTCCGGGAGGAACCTACTGGATCGGATTCGACACTACCACCCCCGGTGTTGGGTCGTGGTCAGGTCAGTTTGAAGGTCTGGATGCCGCGACCTTGCTGACGGCTGGCCGTGTGCCGCGCCCGCAGGCTGATCCTAATGGAGCGGTGGGCCCTACGGATTCCACCGGGGTTGGGCAGTACCTTGAATTTGCCGACAACTATGTGCAGGCTTTCGATCGCAGCACCGGCAATCCGATTTTCACCACCCACATCGGCGATACTCCGAGCCCGCAACCTCTGTCCACGCTCTTCGCTCCAGGAGCAAAGACCTATTGCGCCAACCCGTCCTTCGATGGAACCGCCACTTACGATCGGATCGACAATGTTTTCGTGGTGTCCAATTTGTTCAACCCTGCAGAAGCCGGTACGTTTTACTTTTGCATTGGGGTCAGCGCGGCAAGCAATTCGGTTCCAGCAAGCAATCTGGAAGGGTCCAACTCTCAAGGCCACTGGAATGTTTACGCCTATGAGATCAATCCGGCGCTACCGGGAAATTCGCGTGGCGTCTACTATCCAGATTACCCTCGTTTCGGCATCTGGTCGGATGGCTTCTACGTGGCTTGGGACCTGCTCGATATCAACAACAAGAGTGACATCGTAGGCTTTGAAGTATGCCAGTTCGACAAGGCCGACATACTTGCGGGACAAACCACCAATCCACCGGCCTGCTATTCCTACATTCCGAAGTATGCGGGAGGCGCCGGGGGTACCGACATTAGCTTAATTCACACGCTTCTTCCCGCCGACTTCGAAGGTGATACGCCAATTCCCGCGAATACTTCTGGCGAATATTTTCTGGCTTTGGTCAATCCGAGCAATCCGGGAACGAACAACCAATGCACCCAACTTCCATGCAAATCGAACCAACTGGCGTTTTGGACATGGAAAGGCTTCACCACGGGTGCAGGACCCACTTTGCTGACGGTTCCGACGGCGTACACCCCGGGCTGCTACAACCCCAAGTATCCTTACGTCACTTATTGTGTTCCTGAGCCGTACGGCGGGTTCATCGACGGTCTGGGCGATCGCCTGATGACGCGGCTGGCCTACCGTTTTATTCTCGGGAGCAAATCCGAAATTCTTGCGGTCACTCATACCGTGAAAGAGAGTGCCACGAATCGCACGGGGATTCGGTACTACAAGATTCGCGCTGCTAAGAAGCCGTCCATCATTTATGCGGGTGATATCCAGGACACCAAGAACCTGAATTTTCTCTCCATGCCGAGTGTGGCAATCGATGGCGGCGGCAATCTCGGTGTCACCTATACTGCAACCGGAAGTATCAGCTATGGCAGCGTCCAGGATTATGATCCATCACCGTTTTTCGCGACCGTCAATAACAAGGGTGTACGAGGGGCGCAGGTCCCGATCCTGAGCACCACGGGCTTATCGGGTCAAGACGAGACTGATCAGTATTGGGGTGAATACGTCAGCGTGTCCACCGATCCGGATGATGATCTGACTTTCTGGGTAGCGAACCAGTACATGCTTGGGGACCAGATCACGAACTGCAACTTCAGCGTAGGAAGCGGATGCACTTGGGCCACCCGGATTTATACCTGCAAGCACGGATCCGGCTGTTGATTGTTTGGATACACAATAAGTCATCGCTTGCCTAATTGATCGCTGGTAATTCATTGATTCAATAACCTTTAATAGTCGATGGTCGATCTGTTTCGGTAAACCTCTAGCAGCCGCGCTGGTACCCGCTTGCGACTTCTTGCGCCTAATTGGGTTACTATGTGGCGCGGCGAGGTTGCCGCAATCCACCAAACCACACTTAAGCGACAAGGAGTAAGCGATGAGAAAACCGCACCTATTGTTGGCACTGGCTGTAGCGCTTTGTGTTCCTTCGGCAATGATGGGCCAAATGGCCCCGGCTCCCAAAATGGGCGGCCCGTCGGCCAAAATGCAGGAAGATCCGGCGATCAAGGGCGCAATCAAACATCTGGAAGAAGCCAAAGCAGCGCTGCAAAGCGGGAAGCATGATTTCGAGGGACACCGCACAAACGCAGTAAAAGCTGTTGACGAAGCCCTGAAGGAGTGCCGCGAAGCACTGAAGACCGCTCACAACGAAGTACCGTAAACGGTTTCGCCCCACCGTATCGCACGTACTGTCGCGGTAGGTGGGGCAGTTTCATCCCGGCTCCGAAAACCTAGGTTCTCTTCATCACTTCTGGTCTGCGCAAGTTCTTGCACAATTGACAGCTTAGAAAGTTCAGCAGAAGATAGCTTCACTCCAGTGAACTTCGTTCGTGCCATTCGTGGTGGGGCCCCAATCTCTCAGCAAGGAGTGCTCCTATGCACTGTCCCCCGTTGCAATCGCCCATCCGTTCGTTTTTCATAGTGCTCTTTTTGGCCGCCGCCGCTGTAGCACAAAGCGGTCCACAGTTTCAGCAGGTCAGTACATTTCCCGCAGGCCAGAACCCCACGTCGGTGACCCTTGCGGATTTCAATGGAGACGGCAAACTCGACGTCGTCGCCGCTAACCAGGGAAGCAATAACATCAGTGTCCTACTCGGTAATGGCGACGGCACCTTCAAGTCCGCGCAAAACACCGCGGTTGGCCAGAGTCCCGATTCGCTGGCGGTAGGCGACTTCAATCGGGACGGAAAGGCCGACCTAGCGGTAGCGAATTTCGGCACCAATACCATCGATGTCCTCTTGGGCAATGGCGATGGAACCTTCGAAAACCCAGTCAGCTATAACGTAGGTACGGGACCGACTTTTGTGGTTACGGCTGATTTCGACAACGACGGCCGGCTGGATCTCGCGGTCGTTGCCAGCAGCCAACTGTCTATATTGCTTGGCAACGGCGATGGAAGCTTCCAGAATCCGATTCATTCGAGCTTCACCGGCTCGGTTTTAGCTGTCGGAGATTTTAACGACGACGGTAAGCTCGACTTGGCCAGTTCCTCCGTGGGCAGCATCTATGTTGCTCTAGGCAAGGGCAACGGCGATTTCAAGCCGCAGAGCCAAGTGGCTCGTTTTAACGGCGCAACTGTCGGCCAACTACTGGCAGTTGACGTGAATCGCGACAGCAAAACCGACCTCGTTGCCGGAACTTCGAAGGGAATCATGGTTCTGGAGGGACGAGGCAACGGTAAGTTCGATACCTTGACGTTCTTTGGTCCCAAGAACATCACTGGAGGACTGGCGGCGGGCGATCTGAACGGCGATGGCAAACCCGATCTAGTGGTGGGAGCCAGCGATCTGGCGGTCTTCCGAGGGCACGGCGATGGGACATTCAGCGCCTCGCAGGATTACATGGAATCCGGCAGCGGATTCTTCCCGGCTATCGGCGATCTGAATCATGACAACAAACTGGACGTAGTTACCGGCAAAGCCAACGGCTCGTCGATCTCGGTCCATCTCAACAAGGGCAATGGCACATTTCATGGGCCGCGCAACTTCAACCTGAGCGGCAACCAGACAGCGGGAAAATTGCTGGCGGTTGATGTGAATGAAGATGGTTATCGGGACCTGGTGCTGAACGGAAACGTCATGCTCGGCAACGGTGATGGCACATTCCGACCACCGATGGCGGTTGCCAGCCTGGCTGATCCGGAAGTGGTCGGCGATTTCAACAACGACGGGATTCCCGACTTGATCACCTTTGGCAAGAGCGATAGCGCCATGGTAGTGCTGCTCGGCAATGGCGACGGAAGCTTCCAGTTCGTGGGCAATTTCGACACCGGCGGGCCGCCGGCGTACGCCACTCTTGGAGATTTCGATGGGGATGGCAACCTCGACGCCGCCGTGCTCAACAACAACAACCCGGGCAATGTTGCGATCCTTTTCGGCAACGGCGATGGAACCTTCCAGTCACCGGTGACCTATCCCACCAGCCAGCCGTTCACATGGTTTGTGATCAGCGGGGACTTCAACAACGATGGCAAGCTGGATCTGATCGTGGGGAGCAGCCAAAACACGATGAACCTTCTGCTGGGTAAAGGAAACGGCTCGTTCAAGGCTCCCAAGGTCATTAATGCCGCAGGGTGTTTTGCCGCCGATCCCGATCTCAACGGCGACAACAAGCTCGACATCGTGCTGGTCGGATGCGCGGACGCAGGAGTGAACAACACTGTCACGGTTCTGCTCGGAAATGGAAATGGAACGTTCAAAACCCCGGCGAATTATCCGGCGGGAGTTTCGGGCCTATTCAAAGTCCACGACGTCAATAACGACGGCGGCCTGGACCTAATTATCCCGGACTCGCAAAACAAGGGTAGTACGGTCGCGGTGCTTCCCGGCAATGGTAACGGCACATTCCAGAAGGCACAGAACTACTTCATCGGGGGATCCATCACCGGAGCCACGGTTGGCGACTTCAATGTCGACAACTTCTGGGATCTGGCGGTTGGAAACGGGGTCCATGCCTCAATCCTGTTGAACACGAAGCACGCTGCGCCATAAACCTGAACGCTGTTCGCTGGTACTCTGCGGCTCGCGCAAAACGCGGGCCGCAGGCATTTATCGGCGCAGCATTTTCAGGTGGAATTGAATCTAACGGACGGGATTAATGCGCGGCGGCAGAGTGGGTACGAGGCTCCCGATCACCTTGTCTTTCTACTACATTCAATTCTTTCTCCAACGAAGAGAACCGCTGCAGCACCTCGTGCATGCGAAGCGCCATGTTGCGGATGGTTTCGATCTGGGAGCGAGAGTTCGCGCACAACGATCCGGGCTCGAGCAGCAAAAGCTCAGAGTTCCCGAGAACTGAAGTCAGGGCGTTATTCAAGCCATGACGCATGTCAAGCATATAGCGGCCCAAGGTCGCTTGACGCTCCAGGGCGGCTTTGGAGTTCTCAGCGCGGCGGGCGCGAGCCTCGGCAGCAGCCCGATGTAGAGATTCGCCCGCCACCAACACCAAGGTGTCCAGCCAGTTGTCCTGTACCTTCAGTACCAGCGAACCGGGCCAGCGCTCCCGAACGGTTGCTAGAGTAGAGTTATCGTCTGATACAAAAACGACACGTTTTCCGGCGGCTTCCATACAGCTCATGACGACAGAAAGCGAGTCCGGCCGAATGCGGCCTACGATGGCTGCATGGAAATTGTCCGGATCGAATGCCAGACTGATATCGCTGCTAACCAAAGTGAAAGCCGGGAGGGTGCGTTCGGACTGCCACCGCGCAGTGATGGAACGCGAGAATTCCGCGTCATCGGAGATGATGAGCATGGTGGGCTGATCTGCAGGGTACTTTTCCTGCCGCGCCGTGTCGTGGAACGGAGAATTCATTGGCTCGGATCTTCCGGCAAGCCCGCGGGGGCGCTCGATACTTCAAATTCCGGCGCGTCACTCGCACCGGCACCTGCTGCGGCGGATCGCGTCTGCGCCACTTTTGCACTACGGCTCAACGCGGTTTCGACCACCCCACGCAAGTCGACAAGCATGTTTAGCGGCTGGCCTGAGGAGTATTCGGCGTGAAACATCACTTTCCAGGATTGACAGATCATTCGCAAGCGCGCGATTGGTTCTTCGGCTGAAAACTGCGCCCGGCGGCAATCGAGGGTGGCGACGCCGCGCTGCTCCAGAGTTCGCAACCCGTCGAGGATCGCGTTCAGGTCCTGGTGCATCAGGCGAAAAAACACACGCCGCATCATGAAGCTGAAGCGTGTGAATGCCACCATCGCCACCGGCAGATAGTAGTTCTGGCCGGCCCCGGTTTTGACCTTGCGACCCTTGTCCAGGATACGGCTGGAAAGCAAGGACTTCAGGTCCCGGCAGCCGAATGCTTCTTGAACCAAGCCAGCCAAAGGTGCGAGCCAGTCAGGCACGCTCAGGTCGGCGGCTCCGAGAACGGGTTCCAGGGTTTGTGCGACGAACTCGAGGTCAACGTCAGTGTCTTCGAGACGGGAAGGCGCGCAGTGCGAGAAATATTGCACCAGCAGAAAATCGATCTTATCGCGATCGGAATCGGTGTGGACGGGTTTGCGCAAGTGGTGGATCAGTAAAATGCGCAAGGCCTCGTCACTGGCCAGATTCGTGGTCTGTAGGAACTGACGGAGTTGATGCACCTGAACCCGGTCATCCACGTCGAGCAACCATTGGCGAGCCATCTCGATGGATTCCGGCGGCGGCACGTCAATGCCCGCCTCAAGGTCAGCGCAGGATGGCAAATCGATAACAAACTCTCGTCCCAAAGAAGCGTACAGCGGGTAGAGCGTCCGGGCATCGCGCCACTCGGCAACCAGTTCGGTCAATTCAGGCGATTGGTTCATGGTTTCACAATCCAGTTCGAGACTTGTTGAGTAAAGCGGGCGGCTACGGCGGTGCGTCCGCCGTTATACTGCAGGGCCACAACGCAAGCTTCCGTATCCAAAGAGCCGTCGGAATTCTGTAAACGTAGCTTGTCAGCAAACTCGAGGGGCAGAGTGGAGGCGAATAGAACTTCGGTCGGCGTGCCGTACTCGATCACGGTCGTTTCGCAAAACGGAGTGGTCGCGTTCGAAACGCGGGTCAGCCGAACCGGGATTCTCACCGGCGTAGCGTTGGGGAAAAATTTGGCCAATTTGGTGATAGAGCTCTCGCGGGTCGAACTCGCTAGAGCCGTTGCCGCT
Source organism: uncultured Acidobacteriaceae bacterium (assembly GCA_963708575.1). Lineage (GTDB taxonomy): Bacteria > Acidobacteriota > Terriglobia > Terriglobales > Acidobacteriaceae > DASVWZ01. Next base: position 639,904 of record CAVPTB010000007.1, on the reverse strand, counting down.
TTCGACACGGATGCCTCACTTCCCAAGCAAAGGGGTAAACACGATCCGGATTCCCCGAGACTGCCGGTTAGCACGACTCGAGGCATCCTGATCGCATCAGTAGGAAAGTTGCACGGGAGCGGCCAAAGTACGGGATCAGATAATTAAAAGTTAAGTGGTTATTTATTAGCAGGATAGGAATATGGGGAAGCGAGCCGCGCGGTTCACCCAACGGGCTTTTGTCTCAAAATAGAACACGTCTCACTTCAACGGAAGACTGAGCTACTGCAATGCCTGGGTAGCCGCCATACCGGGTCTGCCTCCGATGTTGTAACGCTTGAGCTTGCGATAGAGGGTCGCCCGGCTGATTCCGAGCATCTTGCCGGCAAGGGCTTTGTCACCCTTTACCTGCTCGAAAACACGCTGGATCGTGGCGCGCTCAATATCTTCGAGATCGGTGGTGGATATCGCCGTGCTGGTGCCAACACCGCCGTTCCCGTCCGGCGAAGGCGACGCTGAGGCGATGGCGGGCGGAAGATCGTCCACGTCGATCTTCTGGCGGTCTCCAAGGGCAACGGCACGTTCCACGCAGTTTTCCAACTCGCGGACGTTGCCCGGCCAGTCGTATTGCAGGAGAGACTTCATAGCTGCATTGGTCACCTGGGTTGGCAAGCCCGGCGCATAACGATCGAGGAACCAATGCACCAGCATGGGAATGTCCGAGCGCCGCTCGCGCAAAGCCGGCAGATGTACGGTCACAACGTTCAAGCGGAAATAAAGATCCTTGCGGAAGGTACCGTTACGATATTCGGACTCGAGGTCGCGGTTGGTGGCGGCAATCACGCGGACGTCAACTTTGATCTTCTGATTGCTACCCACCGGACGAACTTCTTTTTCCTGCAGGACGCGAAGCAATTTGGCCTGCATTTCCAGGGGAAGTTCTCCGATCTCATCGAGAAAGACGGTGCCTCCACTGGCGGACTGGAACAATCCAGGCTTTGACCGCAAAGCCCCGGTGAATGCTCCCTTTTCGTAGCCAAATAATTCACTTTCGATCAAGGTTGGAACCAACGAACCGCAGTCCACGGCGACGAACGGGCGCGTGGCAAATAGGCCGCGGAAGTGAATGGCGCGGGCGACTAATTCCTTGCCGGTGCCGCTCTCGCCGGTAATCAGGACAGGGGTCCGGGTGTCTTTGAGCCGTGAGATCATGCGCAGCACGTCCTGAATTTTGGCGGACGACCCGACGATGCCGTGAAGATCGGTTTCTGTGTCTACGCGCTCACGCAGGAACTGGTTCTCGTCAACAAGGCGGATCTTCTCCGCCATGCGGCGCAGAAAAAGTCGCAATTCTTCGAGCGGCGAGAAGGGTTTACTGATGTAGTCGTAAGCCCCGAGCTTCATGGCCTGGACTGCAGTTTCCACCGATCCGTGGCCGGTCATCACGGCAACTTCGGTGCGGGGAAACATCTTCTTGACCTTCTCGAGAAACTCTAGTCCCGACATATTCGGCATCACCATGTCGGTCAAGATCATTTGAGCAGGCTGCTCCTCGAGCAAAGCCAACGCGGTCTCGCCACTGCTGGCTTCGGTACAACTGAAGCCCAGGGCTTCCCCGACAGTCATGCAAAGCTTGCGAATGCTCTGTTCATCGTCGACAATCAAGAGCCGAATCCTGAGATCTTCACTCACCGCGATTTCCCCATTGTTTGTTCCACGACCTCGATGAACTGCTGCACCCGGAAAGGCTTCTCCACACACGGCGCGCCTGTCTTTCGCAAGGTGTTTACAGTGTCGTCATTGGCGATATCTCCAGTGATGAAAACGATCCGGCTTGCGAGGTCGGGACGGTGTTCAGTGAGCCAGGCGTGAACGTCGGCGCCGTCAACGCCACCGGGGGTACGCATATCGGAAACCACACCCATGAACTGGCCTGACTCCAGCAGTTTCAAGCCCTCCGCGCCGGATTCGGTACAGACCACGGTGTAGCCGCTGCGTTCGAGGGCAGCGCAAACATAGGCCATGACCGCGGGCTCATCCTCGATCAGGAGCACCGGCAGAACAGCGGGTTGTGAAGCGGGAGCCGTCATGATGGATCCGTTCCGGCCGCCGCAGTAAGCACGGTTTCTGACAACGCGGGCAGGCGCACCACAAAGGTCGCGCCGGCCTCGCCACGATTGTTGTGGCAAAGGATCTCGCCACCGTGTTCGCGCACGATGCCATAGCAGATACTCAACCCGAGGCCGGTTCCCTTTCCGATTTCTTTGGTAGTGAAAAATGGATCGAAGATTCGGTCAGGGAAGGAAATTCCGTGTCCATTGTCGCGGAATACGATCTCCACATACCCACCGATTTTGGCGGACGTAATCAGAATGCGTGCTGGGCGGGCGCTGTCGCGCATGGCGTCGTAGGCATTGTTGACGATGTTAAGAAAGACTTGCTGCAATTGATGGGAGTCACCCACGATTTGGGGCAAGGACTCATCAAGTTGTTCCACTACTTCGACGCCTCGACTGTGAAAGTCGTACGCCCGCAACTGCAGAGTGCGGCGCACGATGGTATTCAGCTGTACCGGCTTGCGTTGCGGAGGCATCTGCCGGGCAAAACTGAGAAGGTTTTGAACAATCTGCTTGGTGCGCTGAGCTTCCTGAAGGATGACTCTCAGGTCTTTGCGGGCGCTGTCGGGCACTTCCGGATTTTCCATGAGCAGATCGGCGAAACCCAGAATCGCAGTCAGAGGATTGTTCACCTCGTGGGCAACACCGGATACGAGTTGCCCAACGGCCGCGAGCTTCTCCGCGTGCATCAGCTTGGCCTGCAACGTGGCGGCGTCGGTGATGTCGCTCATGACGACAACGATGCTGATGACGTTTCCCTGTTCATCCCGCATGGGGCTGAGGTTGACGGAAAAGTGACCGACCCGGCCTTCGCCGCGAACGAGATGGAGTTCCAGGTTGTCGACCTGCTGGCCGGCAACGGTTTGTGAAAAGCCGTCGCTCAAGGCCTTTCGCCGGGCCGGCGCCACCAACTCTTCCAACTTTCTGCCGAGCAACTGCGGCTCTTCAAATCCCATGTCGAACCATCGCCGGTTGGCATAACTGATTAGTCCGGCGGTATCGACCACAACGATAAGACTCTGCGTGTTGTTTAGGATTTTCCCGGAAAAATCGCGCTCACGCTGCAATTCCGATTGAAAAGCCTTGAGGCCGCTAATGTCGAGCATGACCCCGCGATATTGCGTAATCCGGTTGTGCCCGTCACGCACGGCAAAGGCATTCACGAGAACGTGGATGAGCGATCCATCCTGACGGCGCAGTGTTTGCTCGTGGTTGCGAACAGCGCCGTTGCGCTGCATCTGACCCGCCATTTCGTCGTAGCTCTCGGACGATAGACAGACGTGGGTGCGGATGTCGGCTTGCAGCAATTCTTCACGCCCAGCGTACCCCAACATGCGCACCAGAGCATCGTTTACCTCGATGAATCGTCCATCCGGAGTAGCAAAGAACACGCCTTCCTGAATGTTGTCGAACAGTTCCCGGTAGCGACGCTCCGCTTCTCGCCGGTCGGTGATGTCTTTTAGGACGTGAATGGTCTGCAGACCCTCATCGCTGGCGCCATGCACGCATGAGGTGGAGACGAGGTAAATGCGATCGAGCACCGGATGCACGTACTCGTCAGTTCCCTCTTCTCGGGACGGGTTACAGAAAGGACAAGACCGCCCCGGGGCCTCTTCCCCGGAAACAAGCAGCGCGCCCATATTTACCCCGATCAATTCCTGCGGTTGCGCGCCGATGAAGTCCGCCAGTGAGCGGTTGACGCGCAGCACGTTGTCCCAGCAGTCATGGGCTACGATGAAATCCGTGATGGCGTCAAAGATTTCCATCCAGTGCCGGTTGGCCTGATCCATGCGGGTAAACAAGCGGGAATTTTCGAGTGCGGTCGAGGCATAGGCGGCGATCGCATGCAACAGTTGCTCATCCTCCGCCTGGAAGGAACGCCCCCGGTTGGAGAGGCACAAAGCGCCCACCAGTTCACCACCGCTGCCGACCAATCGAACCAGGCTGAAATCGTCCCAGGAGAGGGTGGCAGCCAGTTCGGGTCCGAGTAATTCGGTGGCTGGACCGGAAAGAATCATTTCCTGACGACGAGCCAGAATCTCGCCAATCGCCTGATTCAAACGACGCACCGCGGTCCCCTGCTGTTCGGCGGGAACATTCGCTCCGCGAATGGCGATCGTCTCCAGGACGGAATCCTGATTCACGACCAGGGCGCCCGAGCGCGCACCAATCAACTCCGCGGCGCGCATTACCAGGGCTTTTCCGAACTCTGGAAGCTGCAGCTTCGAGTTGAGATCGATGGCCAGGTGCATCAGCGATTCGGCGCGTTGTGCGTGCTGGCGGGAGAGATGCAAGTTGCGAATCGACTGCAGCGCGATGGACGCCTGAGCAGCGAGCGCCTGGGCGCAGCGGATGTTCTCGCGCGAAATTGCCGCGTCCGACTCCCGATCGAGCACACCCAGCATCCCGAGCACTTGTGAATCCGAAGCCTGCAATGGAACAGTCAACAATTGACGCACTTTGTACTTATTAAGAAAGGCGACGTCTGTTCCGGGGACCTGGGAAGCATCGTCGCTGAAGAAAGTTTTCTTTTCGGCCAGGGCCCGCGTGATCGGACCGTCCGGCAGCGCCACGTCCGCGCTGTTGCTTTGCCCATCGATGCACATCCAACGGATGTGGAAGGTCCCATTTTCCCAAAGGCCGACGAATGCGCGGCGAAATCCCAGAAAATCTGCGGCGCGAACCACAAATTGCCGGAGGAAATCATCCAGCTGTCCAGCTGAGCTGAGCTCTGAAAGAATCTCAAGTAGCTGATGAAGCTCGTGCGCCTGGGCCAGTGCGGTACCGTAGAGTTCGGCATTGCTGATAGCGACTGACGCAAATCCGACAATTGCGGAAACCAGGGATTTTTCGTCCGCAGTGAATGCGCCTTCGGCGCGAGGATAGATGAGGACCGCACCGTCTGCCTGGGAAGTTCGAAGAGGCGCGGCCAACAATACACCGGCCGGAACCAGGTCGTCCAATGACTGGGTAGAGGGACTTGTTGCGACCGCGATCGGCTCGCCCGCAGCCACTGCCCGAGACGCCAAATCCGCGGCGAACTGCATGCCTTTGCGCTCGTAGCGTTGCCGGACTGCGGCGGCAAGTTCTGATGTAGTGGCTGAAACTGCCACGAGGGTGTTGTTCTGGCCCTGTCTCAAAAGCACAGTCACCAAGCCGACGCCCAAGTACACGCGGATGTGTTCGGCAATCGCTTCGGCAACCGAGACTGAATCAGGCAGAGTCTGCACGGCTTGAGCAATCTCGACCAAGATCGCAGCGCGTCGATGGTCTTCGCGCGACAACTGGTTCAGGCGGTTGGCTTCAATCAAACTGCCCAACTGTCCCACCAGCACGGTTGCTTTAGCGGCGAGATCGTCGGTGAAAAAACCATCATCCGGATTCTGGACGAAAACGGCAGCGCCTATCACCTCGTTCGATACGATCAGCGGTGCCGCCATTACCGATCGAGAGTCAAGTTGTAATAAAGCGGAGGTAGCGCGATTTTCGAAAAGAGTTCGACGTTGCCTCACCGCTTCGGACGGCAAGCTATTGTCGTTCGCAGGAAGTCGATAGGCGCGAAACTGCTCGCCGGTCGAAAAGGAACCAGCTTCTGCAACGAACTCCTGATCAGCGTTGATTCTCCAAAAGCAGGCACTCTCTATGGAGAAGAATTCCCTGGAAGCGGCGCAAAAGAGTTGGAGTAAGTGAGCGGTGGAAACGGCGCTCGCTGCCATCTCGGAAACGCGGAGAAGGAGCTTCTGAAAGCCGTCGTCCGAGCGACGCGGAAAGTCTTCGACTGCCGCTATCTGTCCGGCATACATGCGTTGGCAGCACCACCTGCAGCAGACCGAAAATTCCAAGTAATTGATTACATTGGAAAATATCCTGTTATCTCAATTTGAGTCAAGGGAATAAGGATGCAGAGTGCCAAGTATGAAATCCCGACCAATATCTGGAAAAGCGTTTCATTCTGAGAAATCCCCAGCCGCCTGAGACAGGAACTCGCTTTCCCGGGTCCCCGGCCGAGCCCGTGGCACCTATGTAGGTATTTTGCTTTCAATGGGTTGAACAAAAACGACAGATCTATCGGCACTTCTTTCGACATGGCATTGGCATTGCACTTACAGCGTACGGAAAGAAGTGTTCCAGGAGGGATCGTGTCTTTCAGACTTTTCAAGAGATGGTCTGAAATTACCGTTGGGGTGGTGGCGTCAGCCGCCATTGCGTTCGTGGTGTTTACCCCTGCCACCAAGGCTTTCGGGCAAACGACCGAACTAACCCGCAAGGTCAAGAGCAAAGTGCCACCGGTATATCCCGATTTGGCTCGGCGCATGAACATCGTGGGGACGGTGAAAGTGTTGGTCGTGGTGACTGCAAACGGGTCGATCAAAGATTCCAAGGTTCTCGGTGGAAACCCGGTCTTGGCGAATGCGGCAGTCGATGCTTTGAAGAAATGGAAGTTTGAAACGGCCAGTGAAGAGAGCACCGGCACAGTGGAATTCAAGTTTCAACCCCAATAGCTCAGGGGTCTGATCCGGCTGGGCGGCTGTCGAGCGGAGGCGAAGGCATGACATTACGTAAGAAGCTCTATATCAACTTCGGGGCCGTGCTGGCGATGGTGGTGGTGCTGTTCCTCGTCAACCTGGTGGCCGTACAGCGCGAGCACAGTGCCAAAGCAGCGGCTTCGCAAGCGCTCGAAATGGCTGAGACCACCGACAAGATCACCTTTCAGATGATGCAGAACCGCCTTTTCCTCAGCAACTATCTGCTGAGTGGCGACACCCGCGAAGTGGACCGCCTGAACGACGGCTTCAAGACCCTGGCTGACAACCTGCAGACTGGCGAAACCAAGGCAAGTTCCGAGCAACAACGCGCTGCGCTGGAGAAATTGGAAAAGAACGAACGCGCCTGGATAAGCGAATTTGCCACACAACTTATCGACAAGCGAAAAGATGTCGATGCGGGCAATGCTACGGTCGCGGAACTGCAGATCTTCTACCTGCAGAAAGACGCATCCTCCTGGGTAAAAAATTCGACGGAATTCCTGCAAACCGCAGACCTGGAGAACAAGAAAATTCTCGAAGAACGGCGCAGGTCCGACGAGACCGCCGCGACGGCGACCATCGTATTAGCGCTGGTCAGCACACTGCTTGCTCTGGGATTGGGTATCGCCATCGCATTTTCAACGGCCCGCTCCATCACCGTTCCTTTGGAGAACTTGATGAAGGTGGCCCAGCAAATCGGCACGGCCGGCGATCTGGATCACGAAATCGACATCAGCCGCAAAGATGAAATCGGTGAACTGGCGCGAACTTTTGCCGGCATGGTCACCTACCTGAAGGAAATGGCCTCGGTGTCGGAGGCGATCGCGGGAGGAAATCTCACGGTCGAAGTTGAACCGCGCTCGAAGAACGACACCTTGGGCAACGCCTTCGCGCGCATGATCGAAGGGCTGCGCACGCTGGTGCGTAATGTTCGCGACGCCGCTTCGCAGGTGGCCAGCGCCTCGAATCAAGTGGCGGGTGCGTCGGATGAATCGGCCAAGATCAGTCTGCAGACCTCGTCCGCTATCGACGAAGTCACCAGCACCATGCATGAGATCAGCGTGAACGTACAAAACATGGTGAAGAGCACGCAAGTGCAGGCGTCCAGCGTAAGCGAGACGTCCGCCTCCATCGATCAGATGGTGGCCTCGATTCAGCGGGTGGCCGACACTGCGAAGGTGCTGCTAGACATCTCGAACCGCTCGCGTGAAGAAGTGCACAGCGGAATCACGACCATGGAGAAGGCCACTGACGGCCTGAACCGGATCAACAACACCATTAGTTCCTCAGGCGCGATCATCGATGTTCTGGGACAACGCGCTGACGATATCGGGAAGATCATTGAAGTGATCGATGACTTGGCTGAGCAGACTAACTTGCTAGCGCTCAATGCTGCCATCGAAGCGGCGCGCGCCGGAGAACATGGTTTGGGATTCGCGGTGGTAGCTGACGAAGTGCGGAAGCTGGCAGAAAAATCCGCACAGTCCACCAAAGAAATCTCGGACCTGATTCAGAGCATTCAAAAGGAAGCCCGCAAGGCAGTCGAGAACATGGACCAAAGCACAGGCATCGTGAATGAAGGCCTGGGGCTTGGCCAGGAACTCAGCACGGCATTGCGTAAGATTTCCAACGTTGTCACCGAGGTTTACAAGTTCGCGCAGGAGATTGGCGCCGCGACCAACGAACAGTCGCATGGTTCTTCGCAGATTGCGCGGGCAACGACCCGGTTGAACGAAATAACCCACGAGATCAATTCTGCAGTGGAAGAGCAAGCGTCAGGCGCTCATGCCGTGGTCAAGGCCATGGAACGTATGCGCGAACTGGTGCAGCAGACGACCTCGGGTTCGACGGAGCTCGCAGCTTCGGCGGAGCAGATGTCAAAGATGTCCCGAGACTTGCTGGATTCAATGGACCGCTTTGCCCTGGAGCAACTGGAACGCGTGCGACGAGAAGAGAAGGTAGGTTCGCGAACATTAGTGCGGGCGGCGGCGGCGCGAGCCTGATCGGATGAGTATGGTCAACCATGAACTGCACATCGTCGGATTCAAAGTAGGTCGGGAGACCTACGGAGTGCCGATCACTTCGCTGCACGAGATCGTCCGCGTGCCGGAGGTGACAGCGGTTCCGGACGCACCTGAATACATGGAAGGCGTCATCAATTTGCGCGGAAAGATTGTCTCGGTGCTCGACTTACGCAAGCGTCTGGGCGAGGTTGCCGTCGAGCCGAACCGGCGCAACCGCATTCTGGTGGTCGAACATCGCGGCAAGCTGTCGGGGCTGATTGTGGATTCTGCGTCTGAGGTCATCAAGATTCCGGCTGCGGATGTCGAGCCGTCGCCAACGGAATCGCTGGACGGCGGGTTGAACTGTGTGACAGGACTGGGAAAGTACCAGGGCCGGCTGATTGTTCTGCTCGATATGGCGAAGCTACTCGAATACAGTTCGACGCGCAGCACAGAAGCCAGTGCGGGCAACAAGCAAAAGAAGGAAGCGGGCGAAGCGCGCAGCGCGGCGGCTTCGAAGTAATTTATCGGCAGGTGAGATAAACATCCATGAGCACGGCTGGGACGGGCGCACAGGCGCAACTGAGCGATTCGGAGTTGAAGCTGTTGCAGACGCTCGTTTACCAGGAATGCGGCATGCATTTCGATTCGCGCCGAGCTCATTTCCTGCAAGACCGTCTGCACCGCCGGCTCAAAGAATGCCGGATGGATTCGTTTTACAGCTACTACCGGCTGCTCATCAGCAAAGAAGGCAAGGACGAACTTGCCAAGCTGCTGGAAAATCTGACGGTCAATGAAACCAGCTTCTTCCGCAACAAGGCGCAGCTTGACCTGTTTCACAAACATCTTTTGAACGATCTGCTAGCACACAAGCAGGAAAAGCGTGACTACAATCTGCGGCTGTGGAGCGCGGGCTGTTCGACCGGGCAAGAACCCTACACCATGGCAATGCTGGTGGCAGACGCGCTCTCCTATCACGTCCTAAGAAACCCGTCGGGATATGACTCTTTCTATCCGAAGCCGCTGATCCCGCCGCCGTGGAAGGTAGAGATTCTGGCCAGTGACATCAGCTATTCCGCTCTGCGAGCTGCTCAGGAAGGACTCTACTCCGAGCAGCATATGTCGTCCGTGGACTACAGCTACAGGCTGCGGCACTTCGACAAGATTGGCGAGCGCTATTCGGTCAAGAAGGCATTGCGGGAAATTGTTCACTTCGACTTCCACAATCTGAAGACCGAGTATCTTCCCCAGCGGAACGACGTGATCTTCTGCCGCAACGTGATGATGTATTTTGATGAAGCCGAGCAGAAACGCCTGGTGGAAAAGTTCTTTCGCTGCCTCAATCCAGGTGGGTACTTGCTGGTGGGGCACGCCGAAAGTCTGCTGGGCCTGACCGAGAAGTTCAACATGATTTACCGCGAGACTGGTACCGCGTACCAGCAGATCGAGGGGGAACTGTGACCCAGTTTTCCGATGATCGCGGAGCTGAACTGCGCGAGTTGTTCCTCGAAACCTCGCAGGAATTGCTGCAGTCCTTGAACGACGAAGCACTGAAGCTGGAAAAGAAACCGGGCGACGAAGAGACGATCCGCACGATACGGCGGGTTGTTCATACGTTAAAAGGCGATGCAGCGGCCGCAGGCTTCCGCGAAATCAGCGAACTTTCTCACGAATTGGAAGATGCGCTCGCCCTTGACGCGGTCAAAGCTCACTTATCACTGGCCGACATTGCATTCACTGCCGCGGATCTTTTTGCAGCGATGCTGAAGGCTTACGTCAAGGGTTCGAAGCTGCCATCCGCCGAACCGTTAAAGAAACTGATTCAGGAACTGGGGCAATCTCCGACAACCGCGAAGGGAAGAAAAAAGAAGAAACCTTCGTCGCCGGTCGAAAAGGACACCTGGACCGAATACGAGAAGCTCTCGATTCAAGACGCGGCAGCGCGTGGCAAGCGGGTATATCACTTGCACGCGACCGTGGACCCGGCTTGTGCGATGCCGATCGCGGCCCGGCAACTGGTATTGAATGCGCTTAGAGAGTCCGGAGATATTCTGGCGACGCGTCCTGAAGCAGGCTCTACGGTTAGCGCCAAGGAGGTGCAGGCGCTCATCGCGAGCGAGAAGAGCAGCGAACAGATCGCGCAAAAGTGCCGCATCCCGACCGTCATCTCTCAAGTCAATGTGGAGACAGTTGCCACAGCAGCGGCGAAAGCTGAGAAAAAAAGAGCGGCGGCGGCAACTGCGTCTGCGGCAACTGGCATGTTGGTTTCCCCGGAGCCGATAGTTGTTTCTCCGGAGCCGGAATCTGTTCGAGAACCGGTGAGCGCCGCCCAAGCTGTCACGGAAAATCAGGAGATCAAGCAGAGCTCTGCTCCGGCAGAAACCACGCTTCGTGTCGATGCCGAACGCGTCGACAACATGTTGAACCTGGTGGGCGAACTGATTATCGGAAAGTCCATGCTGCAGCAAGCGCTCAACGAGTTCGCCGCCCATTCTCCGAAGGATCCGATGCGAGCCCGGTTCTCGGACGCGATGGCATTCCAGGCCAGAGTGTTGAACGATCTACAGCGCGCGGTCATGAAAGTCCGCATGGTGCCGGTGGAACAGCTTTTCCGCCGCTTCCCTCGCATGGTTCGCGATGTGGCGCGGCAGTGCGACAAGAAAGTTGAAATCGTCCTTCAGGGCCAGGACACCGATCTGGACAAGAGTCTTCTCGATGCCATTGCAGAACCGCTCACTCATCTGGTGCGAAACGCCGTTGGGCACGGAATTGAATCGCCCGAGGTCCGCATCCGCAATGGCAAGCCCGGGCACGGAACGATTCGTCTGAATGCGTTTCATCAAGCAAATCAGGTCATCGTGGAGATCAGCGACGACGGCGCAGGAATCGACTCGCAGAAGGTGCGAACTCGCGCTGTGGAACGTGGGCTTCTCAGTGTGGAGGCCGCGCGCACGCATGGGTGACTCTGAATTGCTGGACTTGATTTTCCGTCCGGGGTTCAGCACGGCGGAGGAGGTTACCGAGATTGCAGGCCGCGGGGTTGGCCTTGACGTGGTGCAAAACGTCCTACATCGCCTAAAAGGCACGGTTGAAGTTGAGACTCAGCCCGGCCAAGGCACGAGATTCCGGCTGCGCCTCCCGCTCACACTGGCCATCATCAAAGCGTTGCTTTTCCGCGTCGAGCGGAGGCTCTATGCCATCCCTTTGAACGCGGTTGCAGAGATTTCACGGGCCATGGAATCGGACCTTCACCAGGTGGACGGGCGCGAAGTACTCCAGATTCGCAACAATGTTTTGCCGGTGATTCGCCTGGGAAGGCCGCGTGACGCTGCTTCTCTCGCGGGGCACGATTCCAAGATTTTCATTCTTATGATCGCCATTGGAGAGCGCAAATATGGACTGCTCGTGGATTCACTGGATGGCGAAGAAGAACTCGTGATCAAGCCCCTGAGCGACCGAACGGTGGAAACCGACATGGTGAGCGGTGCGTCGATTCTGGGAGACGGACGAGTGGTACTGATCCTGAATCTTTCAGCAATTGTGGAACGGTTTGCCCGGTGGCGTCCGGAACCGGGGCAGGCATCGTCGTCATTTGGAATCCTGCTGTCGCAAGGTGAACGAAATCAACTTTCCCCTGCACTTGCAAGTGAGGTGCGCCAATGAGTTCTCCAGTTCGCGTTCTAGTTGTGGACGATTCGGCCCTGATGCGGAAGTTGATCCCGCAAATTCTTGCTACCGACAATTCTATCCAAGTGGTAGGAACGGCAATGGATGGCAATTTCGGATTGAAGAAGATTGCCGAACTTAAGCCGCAGGTGGTTACGCTCGATCTCGAAATGCCCGGCATGGGCGGATTGGACATGCTGAAAGAGATCATGCGGCATCATCGGATTCCGGTGATCGTCGTCAGTTCGCACAGTACGGAAGGCGCCTCGGTCACCCTGAAGGCACTATCGATTGGGGCGTTTGATTTCGTAGCGAAACCGAGCGATGTTTCGGCGCGCATGCCTGAGATCGCCGCCGAACTGATTTCTAAGATCAAGGCAGCGGCGATGAGCCGGGGCGTGAATATTCGTTCCTACACCACGGCTACCGCGCCGCAGGCGAAGGCGACTCCAGATAACCGAGTTCGTCCAACCCGAGTGGTTGCGATTGGAATTTCGACTGGTGGCCCGCAGGCTTTGCAATATGTGCTGCCGCAGTTGCCCAAAGATTTTCCGGGCACGATTTTGATCGTGCAGCACATGCCGGAAGGGTTTACGGAAATGTTTTCCCGGCGTCTCGACGAGATTTGTGCCATTTCCGTGAAAGAAGCGCAGTCCGGCGATTTGCTTCTCGCGGGACGCGCTCTGATTTGTCCCGGCAGCCGCCATATGAAGGTAAAGAAACTGCCGCTGGGTGAGGTAGCGGTTCTGACCGACGAGCCGCGAGTTAACGGTCACCGGCCATCGGCAGATGTGTTGTTCAAGAGTGTGGCTGAAGAATTCGGCCAGCAGAGCGTGGGCGTCATCATGACTGGCATGGGTGAGGACGGCGCGCGAGGGCTGGGCTTGATAAAGGATGCAGGCGGAGCCACGATCGCACAGAGTGAAGATTCCTGTGTCGTCTATGGCATGCCGAAGGCGGCGATTGAACGGGGTTTCGCTCTGCGGGTGATTCCACTGGATGCATTGGCCAACACGATTATGGCGCAATGCACGCAAGACCGCCGAGGCAGCGAATCGCGCGAGAGTGGCAAGGCCACCCGAGCGGGCAGCGACTAAATTTCTGGCAGCGTTGGGGCTGCGGAAGTACAAAAGGGCAGGAGGTTGTTATGGAGCAGTTTGCACCAGTCAAACGAAGCAAAGATGGGCAGCCAGTGAGATATCTGGTTGTCGATGATTCCGTCTTTGCCCGCAAGAATCTGGCACGAATGATTGAAACATTCGGCGGCCAGCTTGCCGGCGAGGCGGGCGATGGTATGACCGCCATCACTGAGTACGACAAAACCAAGCCAGACATCGTTCTGATGGATATCACCATGCCGCAGATGGAAGGGATCGAGGCAGCCGAGAAGATCGTGCAGCAGCATCCCGAAGCGCGCATTGTGATGGTTTCGTCAGTCGGATATCAGGAAAACATCGTGGCCGCATTGCAACGCGGGGCGCGCCATTTCGTGCAGAAACCGGTAAAGCCGGAAGTCCTGTACGAAGTGATCAAGTACGTGATGGGCGAGGATGGCGTCGTGGCCAATGCCGCGACCGCCGGAGCGTAAGTCGGGAGTCTGAAATGAAGATGGAACTGATCCAACCTTTCATCAATGCGGCAGATGCCGTATTGGCGCAGGGGTTGAAAAGTCCTACGTCGATCGCGAACCTCACGATGGAGGAGGAAGCGTACCGGCGGAAGGGTCTGGCTGCGCTTATATTGGTTACGGGCGACATCGAAGGACGGATGATCATCGATCTCGATCCTGACACGGCGGTGCGAGTGGCGCGGCACTTCGCCGGCGAGGACTTGCCGGCTTCCGACGACCTGGTGCGCGAAACCGTCTGCGAACTGGCCAATCAGGTTGTAGGCAACGCAGTCACCTCACTGAACGATCAGGGATTCCACTTCCGCGTGCATCCGCCGGAGCTGCACACCTCTGAGCATGGTCCAAAATGCAGTGAGGACACGGAGGCGCTGGTCATTTGCTTCGAAACTGGCAGCGGCGACGTTCACATGAATATTGCCTTGCGATACAACCACCAAGGCAATGAGAAACAGGCGGCGGCCGTGGGTCAGTAATGCTACGGAAGTCGATCGGCAGGCGCAGTCCACAATCGCTGCAGATTGCGTTGCCCGTCCAGCGACACTAAACTTTCCCCAATAACCTTTAAGGACCAGCCACTACAAACACCGGTGTCTGCGGCGTGGTAGCGGTTCCCTTACCGCTCTGTGTGCTGGCGGTCACTCCGGATGGGTTGACGACGGTAAAAGTTCCCGTGGCGACGCTGGTGATGTTAAAACTGCCGTTGTCGCCGGTCTGCTGCATGTTTTCGATGCTTACGTTCATTCCGGCAGCCAGCGCCGGTCCAGAAGTCAGAACATAAGAGTAAGTCGTGGTGGTGCCGGATTGAGTCGCGGCTGTAACGCTGATTGTGGAAGCGGCAGTTGAGCTCATCGGAGCAGGAACGTTGGCGACAATCGTATCCGTGGAAGCCTGGATGATCGTGGTATTTCCGGCATCACAATTCCCCACATACACTCTGGTTCCGTCGGCGGAAGCAGCTGCCGACAGTTCGAAGCGCGAACTCGTGCAGGTTTGAGTCATGCTGGACAATGGCAGAGTTTTCTCAACCGCCAAGTTCTGAGCGTTGACGACACTCACGCTTGAAGTCACGATTCCGCCGCTGACCAGAGCGCTCGCCACATAAGCTCGACTGGCGTCGGGCAGCACGGCGACTGAGATAGGCGCTGGCACGGTAACAGTCGAGGTAGTCAGAGCGTCGTTGGAGATGTTAATGATGGAAAGCAGGTTGGCCACCGGGTTTGTGACAAAAAGACGGTTCCCAGTGGTGTCGTAAGCCATGAAATTGGCCCCGGCGCCGACGGAAACGCTGGCCACTGGGGCGTCAAGGGTCGTATCAATCGCCGAAACCGTGCCAGCTCCGCTATCGAGAACATAAACCCGATTCGCATCCAAACGCGCGGCCACCCAAACAGGTGAAACCCACGTTCCGGCTACGCTCGTAACACTCCTGTCGAGAGTATTGATGATGCTTACGGAACCGCCCTGATTTGCGACGTAAACCTTCTGTGGGCCGGAGGTAGACGTAAGAGGCGTCTCCGCAAGAGCTACCGGCGCGGTCCCTACATTGATCGTGTAAGCCAACACGTCAGTGAATCCGGAAATGATAGAAACCGTATTGTTACCGGGGTTCGCGACGTAGACATTCGTGGTTTCGTTGGAGCCAACGAAGACAGGGCTGGATCCCGAGGGAAGACTGACCGTGGTGACCGGAGTCGGAGTGGAAGGAGAAAATTCTGAGACAGTATTGTCGAGAGCGTTGGTAGCGTAAACTCGTGTGCCACCCCCAACGATAGCTACAAATGAAGGCACGAGTCCGACCGTGGCTTGGGAGACGACGGTATCTCCAGAAACGTCAATGGTGCTGCCAGCCCCGGGATTGTTGGTCCCATTGCCACTCAACACGACGGCGACGTGGGAAAAGCCGGGATTCGGCGGATTGGGAGTGATCGGATTCGCCACCGGGCGGTAAGTATCCCCGCAACTAAGGCAGATCAGAGGCAGTATCACGACCGCCGAGCGCATCAGGCGATCTGCAGTTTTCGACACAGCGATTCGCAAAGACATTCGTTTCAAGGGTTCTCTGGAAGAATTCCTATTCTAACCGTGAAGTGCCCGGAAGCCAAAGCCTCCAGCCCCACGCGGCTTGATTCGCTCAAGGAACGCGCTACAATGCCCGGATATTCGGAGGTGCTGCATGCCCCGTCCCAAGACGAGCCGGCTGTCCGCAGCTATTGACGCTCTTAAGCGTTTTTTCAAGCGAAAACCCAACCCACCGGAGGATCCCTACGCTTACGTGACGGCGCCGCAAAGACCTCGAACCCCGTCGCGCACTTCGTCGGCCGTGGCCGAACTGCCGGACGAGTAATGGGCCACCACTTTCATTGCTCCCTAACCCGGATTCATGGTTAGAAGCATCTTTTGGCCGAATTTGGTGCGAGCATCGCAAAATATTTCGCGCATTGGGTAGAATCAGCATGATTTTGCGTGTCGGGGTCCCAGGGTCGGTGGGCTGTAACTTTAAGGAGGCCGGGGAATCCCATCAGTGGCAAGAGACTTCTGAGCCGGGAGCGTTGAGTGGCTTCTAAAATCGATAGCCGTAAATTCAAGAAAATGAACCGGCGGGAACTTCTGAAGTTGACACCGGTCCTGGCTTTGGGAGCCTTCGCCATCCCGTCCTTCCAGAAATCTCTACTAAAGACCGGCCTGGGGTTCAGCGATTGGGCATCCGCCAAACTCTTCCGCACCGGGCATCTTGCACCAACATTCTCCGACGCCGAACTGACGCCCTTCAACAAGTTCCCCATCAATGATTACGACGTAGACGATCCTCAGGTGGATTTTGACGTTTGGAGCCTGACTGTGAGCGGAGCGGTTCAGAAGCCGGGAGACTACAAACTGGCACAAATCCAGACTCTGCCCAAAGTCCGTCAGAATACGCGACACGTATGCGTCGAAGGCTGGGATGTTATCGGGCGTTTTGGTGGAGTAAAGCTGTCGGATTTTCTGAATATGATCGGCGCCGACCTCAATTCTCGCTTCGTTTATGTGGAGTGCGCGGATGATTATTATGAGTCGATCGATATGGAGACCGCGCTGCATCCGCAGACATTGCTGTGCTACGAGATGTACGATCGGCCGCTAACCCGCGAGCATGGGGCACCTCTGCGTTTGAACATACCCACCAAGATCGGCTACAAGCAGGCCAAATACCTGACCGACCTCAAAGTCACAAATGTGGTCCAACGAGTGGGATATTGGGAAGATCAGGGGTATTCCGAATTTTACGGGCTGTAGGAATCAGTGGAGAGCGAATGGCGACACGGGCAATTGCGATAGAAGACGCAAAGTCAGAAGAGATTTCAACGGCGGTTTACGAGCATCCCTTTCTGGTGCGGTTCTGCCACTGGGTGAATGCGGTCGCCCTGTTCGTCATGATCGGTAGCGGCTTGCAAATCTTTCGCGCCTTCCCGAGTTTTGGGGCCAAGATTCCGCAGAAAGATCTTTTGAACTGGCCGGGCAAGTTCGCCATCGGGGGCTGGCTTGGCGGTGCCTTGCAGTGGCATCTGACGTTCATGTGGATCTACATCGCCACCGGCCTAATCTATCTCTGTTACCAGCTATTCAGTGGGAACTACAAGCAGATTCTGTTTGTGCCTCGCGACATTCCCGGGGTATGGCCGATGGTGCGTTACTACTTCTTCTTCGGACCGAAGCCCGTGGCCACAGAGGCTTACAACCCGCTGCAGAAGCATGCCTACACGACGGCGATCGGGCTCGGTGTGTTGTCGGTACTCACTGGATTGGTGGTTTGGAAACCGGTGCAGTTCTCATGGTTAGGCTGGCTGATGGGCGGATTTCACTATGCCCGCATCTGGCATTTCGCCATCATGTGGCTGATCATCGCGTTCACCCTAGGCCACCTTGTGATGGTGGTGCTGCATGGCTGGAATAACTTTGTCTCGATGTTGACCGGGTGGAAGAAAGATCCGGACTACCCAGCGAATTAGCTTTTGTTTGGTTGTGTAAATTTATCCCTCGGTGGAATTGATGCCAGCAGAGGCTACTTCCCGGAACCAGACGGCGGAAGCGATAACGGAAGAGGAACTGATCCGGCGAGTGCGTGCCGGAGAGCCGGAACTCTTCTACGAATTGGTCCGCCCCTACGAGAGGCGTATCTACGCAGCAGCTTTCGCGGTTCTGCATAACGAAGCCGACGCCGAAGATGCCGCTCAGGAAGCGGTCCTGAAGGCGTTCAAGCACATCCGGCAGTTCCGTGCGGAAGCTCGCTTCAGTACGTGGCTCATTCAGATCACGGTAAACGAGGCGCGTATGCGTCGAAGAAAACTGCATGCCGATGTAATGGAACCAATCGTCGATAAGGCGGACGACGAAGGCAACTACATCCCTCGCGAGTTTGCGGACTGGCGGGAGATTCCTTCGGAAGAACTGGAACGTAAACAAATCCGTGAAAAACTGGCGGAGGCGCTGAGATCGCTGGGAGACAAATATCGGGAAGTTTTCGTTTTACGAGACATGCAGGACCTGAGTATTGAAGAGACGGCCAAAATGCTGAAGATCTCGACTGCGTCGGTGAAGACGCGGCTTTTGCGAGCACGCTTGATGCTGCGAGATCTGTTAGCGCCGGGTCTGGGCGGTCCCTGGAGCAGCCGGCTGTCTTTCGAAAAGGGGAACAAGCCATGGTAATCGCCTGCCAAGAAGTCTGGAGCCAAATCTCAAATTACATCGAAGACGACGTCGCTCCAGAACTGCGCGCCTCCATGGACGAGCACATCAAGGGGTGCCAGCGTTGCCGCGCCGTGCTCGACGGGGCCAGAAATGTGGTTCAGCTTTACGGAGATGAGCGTATGGTGCAAGTTCCGTTGGGATTCGGTTCACGGTTGCAGCGAAGATTGGAAGAACAGATGCCGCGGCGGCGCGGCTCTGCCTGGGGCTGGATGATTGCTCTGGCGGCAGCCGCGATGGTCCTGGTCACATTGCAGGTCGGAAGTTCAGCGCAATCACCGGTGTTGCGGTCCGAGCATGCTCAACCGGGGGTTGGAGTTCCTGCGGGCATGATGGTTGTGGTTGCCGAAGAGGGCAAGACGTTCCACGTAGCGGGGTGCAAGTTCATCCATGACAAGGCGCGCGAGCGTACGATGACAGCGGCCGAGGCTTTACGTGAGGGCTATGTGCCTTGCGTGCGTTGCATGCGCGAATACCTCAGTCAAACTGTCGCAGAAGCTCTGGCAAAGTCAGAGGAGAACGCCGGAATACACGACGGCGAATAGGAACTGGATACCGCCAAAGGAGCCGGTTTCGAGCGGTTACTTCTTGGCGAATGATCGAACGTAGTTAACCATGTCCCAGATCTGGTTGGGCTTTGCCCGGTCCCCTTCGGCCGGCATCTCGTTCTTACCAGTTTTGATCACGTAAAAGATGTCGCCGTCCGTCCGGTCTTTCAACGAATTGGGATCGGTGAAATCGGGAACCTTGGCTTTCATATCGGCAGCCATGTCACCTTTTCCGTCGCCGTTTTTCCCGTGACACATGGCGCAGTCAAAACCGTACATTCTTTTTCCAGACGCCAGAGAGTCAGCGGTGGGCTTGACCGGATTCGCCTGGCTAGAGGCTTCAGGAGGAATCTTATATTCGGCAGGCGGAGCGGGATTCGCCGGCGCCGGGTTGGCGGGCGTTTGATTTTCTTGTGCCGATGTGGACAACACGAAAAGTAAAGCTGACGCGATCAGCAACGGTTTCAGCATCGTCGACCTCCTGGTCGAAACCGAAAACCTACTGCAGCGTTCACGAACTCACGCAAAGCCATTCTATTCTTTATGGGTGTCGTGCGACGGTGATTTTCAACACACTCGGAGTAAACGGCCAGGCAATCGGCGCGGAGACAGTGCCCGGCTGGCTTTTGACAGAATAAACTGGGGTAACTCTCTAGTTACCCCAGGGTGACATGCGAGGCGATTAGTTCTGCTTCATGTTGTCTTTTTTGGTGCTGTCATCCGGTTTCATATTGTCGTTTTTCATATTGTCGTTCTTCATGTTGTCGCTTTTCATATTGTCGTTCTTCATGCTGTCTTTGCTGGCCGTGTCCTTCTTGGTCTTTTTCTTGCTCTTTTTCGAATCCCTGGACGCTTGGTCTTTGCTCATGCTGTCGTTCTTCATCTGATCATTCTTCATGTTGTCTTGCGACATGCTGTCGTGCTTCATACTGTTGTCAGGTTGGGTGGTCGAACCAGTCTGGGCGAAGGCGGTCAGGGAAAAAGCAAACAGACAAACTGCGATTAGTTTCGAGATCGTTTTCATCTTGTTCTCCGAAATCGGTGAATTGCGCAGGCAGTTTGCCAGCGTGAAGATGGGATGTGCGATAGGAAAGAAAGTTACAGGCGGGTGATTGCGGAGAGCGGAATAGACTTGAGATAGGATGCTTCGCTCTGCTCGGGACTACAAATCGGCTCGCTGAACCCGTCGTTCGACCGGACAGGCGGAGGACGCCCGCGCTTAGCTCGCCGATTTAGTTTCGAGCTCGAGCTTTTTTGCCGCCTGCCGCTTCGCGGGCCGCCGGCTTCTTCTTCCCTTCCATCTCGGCGAGGCTGGCTTTCAACGCAGACATTAGATCGACTACGGGCGCCAGTTTCTTGGGCTTCTCGACTTCAACGATCTTGCCGCCTTCCAGTTTAGTTTGGATCAAGTTCTTGAGGTTGTCCTGAAACTCGTCGTGGAATTTCTCCGGGTCCCATTCCGTGGCTAGGGCTTCAATCAACTGGTGGGCGACTTTCACTTCTGCGTCCTTCAGTTCGACATCCGGCGCGCCAAAACCTTCGACCTTGCGAACTTCTTCTTCGTAATACATGGTGTGCAGCATCATGCCGCCTTCGCGCGGACGCAGGAACACGGTGTACTCGCGGTTGTGCATGGTGAGTTTAGCGATGGCCACATAGTCGCTCTCTTCCATGGCTTTGGTGAGCAGAGCGTACGGTCGGCGGCCAGCTTCCTCCGGAAGCATGTAATAGGAAGACTCGAAATAGACGGGGTCGACTTCGCTGGCCTTCACGAATTCCAGGATCTCCATGGTCTTGGCGGTTTTCGGTTCGATCTTCTTGATCTCTTCCGGTTCAATCACGACGTACTCGCCCTTGCGATATTCGTAGCCCTTGACGATTTCGTCGCGGCTGACCACGCGATCGTCCGCCGGGCAGTAGTATTGCTGCTTGACCCGCTGCAGGTCGTCGCGATGCAGCATGTTGAAGGAGATGCCGGAACTGCGCGCGCCCGAGAACAAGCGCACAGGCATGGAGATCAATCCGAACGTCAGATACCCCGACCAAACCGATGCAGCCATAGAGTCCACCCCGTAAAAAGTCGCCGGCCCCACACCCAGGG
The DNA here is from genome assembly GCA_963708575.1 of uncultured Acidobacteriaceae bacterium. Classification (GTDB taxonomy): domain Bacteria; phylum Acidobacteriota; class Terriglobia; order Terriglobales; family Acidobacteriaceae; genus DASVWZ01. Next base: position 618,612 of record CAVPTB010000007.1, on the reverse strand, counting down.
CCCGGTTGGTGAGTTTAAACTACAACGGAATCTTTGATGCACAAAGGTCGCTGCAGTAACCCAGAGAACAAGCACGATGAAGGGTAGGAGGCCAGCCATCGACACCATACCTAGTATTTGCAGCCGTGGTTCAGGCACCGTTCCTGGAACGCGCGAGGTTCGGAGTGGCTGAAATAGGCCTCATCGCAGCCTTCCATGCGGGTTTCCCTCCTTCTTCACGTGTCGCCACCGCAGTGGTGATCACCGTAATATTCGCTATTTTGGGTCGAATTGTCCATGGAGTGACCCTTTCAGGGGCTTTTATCGGTGCACTGGCGGGGTTCGCGCTTTACGCCGGGGCGGGACCTGGAGCGTTTCTCGCCTTGGTTACAGTGTTCGCCATCACCTGGTTGGCTACCCGAGTCGGATACCGCCGCAAGCTCAAACTTGGAACAGCGGAGGAGAAGAATGGCCGAACGGCATCGCAAGTTGTGGCTAACCTCGCGACTGCTGCGGTCTGCGGTGCCGTCTATGGATGGGTATCGCCACATCCGGCATTGCTGCTGGCTGTTGCGGCATCTCTTGCAGAAGCCGCGGCCGATACCGTATCGAGCGAACTGGGGCAGGTTTCAAGCAGCAGAGCGCGGCTGATCACCACTTGGCGCGAGATCCCCGCCGGGACCGATGGAGGCGTCACTTGGGTTGGGAGCTTCGCCGGTCTGCTCGCCGCAACGACGGTCAGCTTCATCTGTTTTTTGGCAGGGATGATCTCGCGAAGCTGGATCGCGATTTCCATCGTTGCAGCGTTCGCCGGGATGATTGCGGACAGCTATCTTGGAGCGCTGCTGGAAAGGCGCAAACTCTTGAACAATGACGCGGTGAACTTCCTGAGTACGGTCGTCGCTGCCGGAGTGGCGCTGCTGTTGTGCTAGATTGCCATCCGACATTCCACTCGGAAGTGCATGTACCCCAGTATCTTGAGGACGTGTACCACATCAAGCGACAATCATTTCAGCACCTCTGGACCAACCTGCCGCATCGTATCAAGAGGGTTCGGATCTGCCTGATCGTAGGTGCGAATTATCCTGAAAGAAGACCAAGCCGTTGGTAAAGATTCGTACATTTATCGTTGGCTACATCCTGGCCCTAGCCCTGTTCGTTTTTGCGCAGCGGCATTCAGATAACTTGCAGCCGTCCGGCTTCAGCGGGGTCATTGACTTGACGCATACGCTGAACGCGGGAACGCCCACTTACGAACCTCCCGGAAAAGCGGTTTATCGCACCAAGACTGTCGCAACCATTTCGAAGGACAGCTACTTTGCCCGGGAAATTTCCCTTCCTGAACACTTTGGCACTCATCTAGACGCCCCAGCACATTTTGTTGCTGGATTATGGACCGTCGATCAGATTCCGGCGGACCGCCTGATAGCGCCGCTAACGGTGATTGATGTCAGTTTGACTACGGCGGGCAATCCCGACTATCAGATTTCGGTCGCAGACATCGCCAAGTGGGAGCGGGTGAACGGGCAAATTCCCTTGGGCGCCGTAGTCATGGTGCGCACCGGTTGGGACGCTCGGTGGAATTCGGTGAAGGATTACCGCAACGCCGATCCGAAAGGCGTAATGCACTTCCCCGGATATTCGGAAGATGCGGCGCACTTTCTTGTCGAAGGTCGCAAAATTCTTGGGCTGGGCATCGACACTTTAAGCATCGATTACGGACCGTCAAAGGACTTCCCGGTACATCAGTACAATCTTCGCCACAGCGTTTATCAATTGGAGAATGTCGCCAACCTCGATAAAGCCCCGGCCAGTGGTGGGATCGTTGTGGTCGCTCCCATGAAACTCGAAGGCGGCTCGGGTTCGCCTGTGAGAATTCTGGCTTTGCGCCGTTAGCATTTCGTTCCACAGCCAGAAATCCTGCAGCTTTCTCCGGATTCGCTCATCTGAAGTCATAGACCTACTCACAATTTGGAGGCTTGATGAGCGATCCCCGTTTCCCGATCGGCAAGTTTACCTATACAGGTCCACCCAGCGAACAAGAAAGACAACAGCTGATTGAAGAAATTGAAAAGGCGCCGTCGTCCCTGCGGACGGCAGTAAAGGGTTTCTCGAAAGAACAGTTCGATACACCATATCGTGACGGCGGTTGGACAGTCCGACAGGTGGTTCATCATGTGCCAGAGAGCCACATGAACGCCTACATCCGCTTCAAACTGGCACTCACCGAAGATGAACCAACCGTAAAGCCTTATGCCGAGGACCGCTGGGCACAGCTCGCGGATATCCCGGTGACGTCTCCGGAATTATCCCTGACCCTGCTGGATTCAGTGCACCAGCGTTGGCTCACCGTACTACGAACCATGAAACCTGAAGAATGGAAGCGCACTTTTCGCCATCCCGATATGGGCGTGGTACCGCTTGAGAAAAATCTCGCGCTCTACGCGTGGCACGGGCGGCACCATGTTGCGCACGTCACTGAGCTGAAAAAGCGGATGGGTTGGTAGGGGACGCCTGGGGGACTATCCGGTTATGTGCAGGCGCCAGGCAACGTAGCTTAGCGCTTCCCGCAGGACTGCCTCGATCCGTTGCCACCGGGCATGCGGACGGGAATCGGGACGCGGCGAGATATACACTTTTAGTCCTTCGTGTTCCAGTAGCTTGCGGATGCGGAAGACGTGATAGGCATCGCTGACTGCGACGCAACTGTGCATCTGGTTGGTGCGCATGATGACCGCAATGCGCTCAGCGGATTGGGCCGTGTCTGAGCTTTGGGTTTCGGCAATCAGACTCGCATCCGGTACTCCCAAATGCATCAGGTAGTCGTGACCAACTCCGCCCTCGCTGAAACTTGGGTCGAAACCGGACCCTCCGGTTGTAATCACCACTGGGGCCAGTTTTTGTTGGAATAGTTCGAAGGCGTGGTCCAGCCGCGCGCGATAAACAGGGGACGGGTGGCCGGAATATTCGGCCGCGCCAAAAACAACGATGGCATCCGCAGGATGCAGTTCCTGTGCGGATGCCGACCTTACAATTCCTGCGCAAATCGAACAGACCCAGAAGACAAATGCAGCCAGTAACAGATAGACAATCAGGAACACCCGTGGGGCTGGAGGCTGATTGCTCGTCTCTGCCCTCATCCTTGTGCGAAGAATTCGGAAATATCCCGCGAAGGAATGGCCCCTTCGCGAATCACTCGCCAGCGCGCTTCCTCATCGGTGAGATCGATGATGGTAGAAGCCACTTCTCGCGGCGATGTCCCGCCGTCAACGATGATCGCAATGCGGTCCTGTAATTGATCCCGCACAGCTACTGCGGTTGTGCACTCGGTTTCTCCGCTGAGATTGGCGGAGGTCGCGGTGATCGGGATGCCGGCGGCTTGAATGACGGCCAGTGGAATCTTCGCGCTAGGCACGCGTAACGCTACGTTTCCAGTATTCGCCGTCACCTTAAGAGGCAGCCGCGAAGCGGCCTTTACGATTACGGTAAGCGGCCCGGGCCAGAATTTGCGCGCCAGCCGGTAGAACTCCTCGGGTAGGGGGCGTGCCAGTTCTTCCGCCTGGTCAGTTCCTTCGATCAGTAAAGAAAGCGGCTTGTGCCGGGATCGGGACTTAATGTCATAAACCCGATCGACCGCACGCAAGTTGAAAGGATCGGCGGCCAGACCGTAGAACGTATCGGTTGGCATACCTAGCACTTCGCCCGCCCGAATCTGGTCGGCTGCATAGCGGATGAGCGAAGCTTCCGGATTCTCACTGTTTACTTTGACAATTTCCGCGCGCACACGCTTCCTTCCCTAAGGCTTTCTGATACATGTTCTGGAACCGCGAAACCTAACATATCACGTCAAGGGATTACAAGGAGATGGAAACATGGGGAATGGCGGCGCCGCGATTGGTCGGCGAAACGGGTATCATCCAGACTGAATGCCCAAAGCCTCCCAGACCACTGACACCTCGAGCCGCCTGCGCAAAATCGAAGGCAAACACAATGCGCTGGTGAAGGAGCTGCGGACGGCTTTTGCCCATGGCGAGCTCACAGGCGACGGCTACTGCGCCATCGAAGGCACTCGAATCATCGAAGAGGCGATCCGCAGTGGCTTGAAGTTTCGCGCCGTATTCTTCCGCGCCTCCGCCGAAAATAAGGCCGAGCGATTACTTCCTCAGATAGCAGCCTATGTCGAGGCCCTGCTCCTTCCGGACAAACTCTTCGCTAGCGCGGTCACGACTGATACTCCGCAAGGCGTTGCCGCATTGGTGAAGGTCAAGATGGTCAGTCTGGAGGAGATTCTGAAGCGCTCAAGCCAGGGGCCCGTGGTAGCGATAGCGGGCGTTCAGGACCCCGGAAATCTTGGGACGATCCTTCGTTCCGCGGAGGCTTTTGGAGCTTCGGGAGTGCTGCTTGGTGAGGGTACCGTTAACCCATTCAACTCTAAAGTAGTACGGGCTTCCGCAGGGTCGCTGTTCCGGCTACCAATCGCCCAAACCAAGCTTGCAGGAGCGCTGGATGAACTTCGGGCGGCTGGACTGCGCCTGCTGGCCACTTCTTCTCACCAAGGCACTCCGCTGCCTGACCTGGACTTGAGCGGACCATTGGCTTTGTTCATTGGCAACGAGGGCGCCGGACTGCCACACCAACTTTTGGACGCCATGGATGAGACCGTGGTCATTCCGCATGCCGCCCATGTGGAATCGTTAAATGCTGGGGTAGCTGCAAGTATCCTGCTTTACGAAGCTGCCAAACAGAGATCCTGATCTCACCTTGTTGCCTCTGCGGTAAAGGACTTCCGCGGTCTATCATGGAAGAAGCCCGATGAGTCTCTTCCAAGCCATCCCGCCTGCCGACAATCCGTCCGACCGAACCCGGCCATTGGCGGACCGCATGCGTCCGCGATCGCTGGATGAGTTTGTCGGCCAGGAACAATTGGTTGCGCCCGGCAAACCTCTGCGCACGCAGATCGAGCGAGACGACATGGGTTCCCTGATTTTCTGGGGGCCCCCGGGGACTGGCAAAACTACGCTGGCGCAGATCATCGCGCGAATGACGAAGGCCGATTTCATCGAATTCTCGGCAGTACTGGCGGGGATTAAAGAGATCAAGCAAGTGATGGCGGATGCCGAGAGGGCCCGGCAGTATGGCACACGGACGATCGTTTTCATCGATGAGATTCACCGTTTCAATAAGGCTCAGCAGGATGCGTTTCTTCCGCACGTGGAGAAGGGCAACATCCGGTTGATCGGCGCCACCACTGAGAATCCTTCGTTCGAAATCATTTCCGCGCTGCTGTCACGCAGCCGGGTTTATGTGTTGAAGCCGCTCAGCGAGGATCAGATCGTGCTTCTGCTGCGGCGGGCTTTGGAAGACGAAGATCGCGGCTTGGGTAACCTCAAGTTGCGCGCGGCAGACGAGGTCCTGCAAAAAATCGCGGCGTACTCAAGCGGTGACGCTCGCAGTGCCTACAATGTGCTCGAAGTGGCATCGACACTCGCCTTGGGCATAGCGAAGGCCGAGTCCGGCGCTGAGATCACCCACGAGATCGTTACCGATGCGTTGCAGAAACGCGTACTGCTCTATGACAAGAGTGGCGAAGAGCATTACAACCTGATCTCGGCGCTTCATAAATCTGTGCGGAACAGCGATCCCGACGCCTCGCTTTACTGGTTGGGTCGTATGCTCGAAGCCGGAGAAGACCCGCTCTACATCGCCCGCCGTGTGGTTCGCATGGCGGTCGAAGATATTGGCCTTGCCGAACCCAATGCACTGGCTCTCTGCATGGCGGCGCGAGACGCCGTCGATTTCCTGGGCATGCCCGAAGGCAATCTCGCGCTGGCGCAGGCTGTGGTCTATCTGGCGGTCGCGCCGAAATCAAACGCTCTCTACACCGCCTATGGCGCCGTCCAGCAGGATGTCGAACGGACCGCCGCTGAATCCGTTCCTCTCCACTTGCGAAATGCTCCGACCAGCTTGATGAAGAACCTTGATTACGGCCGCGGCTATCAGTATGCCCATGATCTCGAAAGCAAAGTCGCCGACATGCAATGTCTCCCCGACAATTTGCGCGAGCGGGTTTACTACCATCCGACCAATCAGGGAGTTGAAAAACGGATCCGCGAGCGCATCGACGAAATCAAACGGCATCGCTCTGGGTCAAGCAAGGCTGCTTCGTCGGAGACGGAAGCAGCGGAACAAAGCTAGACCGACTGAAGCTGCTCTCCTGAATGACGCACGAGAAAGAGCATCGTTTGATGCTATAATTGGTGCTCGGATAGTATCCCTATGAGAACAACAGTTGCCCTTGATGATGACCTCGTACGCATTGCGCAGGAGTTTACTGGGGTAGCGGAGAAAACGACCTTGCTGCGGGAAGCTCTCAAAGCCCTTATCGAGCGGGAAAGCAGCCGCAGATTGGCTTCGCTCGGCGGCACGATGCCGAAATTGAAGAACATCCCAGGCCGCAAGGGACGCTAGCATTGATTCTGGCGGATACCTCGGTCTGGATCGACCATCTCCGCTCCGGAGACAAGAAAATGGTCGAGCACCTCAACCAGGGAAACATCGCGATCCACCCGTTCATCATTGCGGAACTTGCTCTCGGCTCTTTGCAGCAACGCGCCAAGACCCTTGCCCTGCTAGATCTTCTGCCCCAGTTACGGATGGCGCAACTGAGCGAAGTGCGGCGGATGATTGAAGAACGCCGGTTGTGCAACCTCGGCATGGACTTGACCGACGCGCACCTCATCGCCTCCGTACTTATCAATCCCTCCACGCTTCTGTGGACAAGAGATAAGCGCCTCCGTAAAGCCGCCCAGAGTTTTGGCATTCACGCCGGATTGGCTTAATCGAAGTCACCAGCTTGGCCTGGGGATTGCCGACGCAGGCTCCGCCCCGCTGGTGCAATCTTAAAGCTCACCGCCTCCTCAAAATTGAATCGCGGATACCCCGTCCAACATCTTATGTTTACGGGTAAGTGCAATCTCCCCTTGTAGTTACGTCATAGGAGGGCTTAGTCCATGGCAACCAGCCCAGTAGCAATTACCTCCGATTCTTCGACGCTGCGGTCATTGCCTTTCGAACAGGTGGAAGACCTGCTGAAGCTGCAGAAAGCAGCGCAGAAAATCAACTCGATCCTCGACCTGGATCAACTCATCGACAAAGTGGTCAACGATGTCGCGCGTTCGTTCGGGTGCGTCGATGCGGATGTTTATTTGCACGACGAGGCACGGCGCGAACTAGTTCTCGCCTGCGCGCACGGCTGTGACGGCTGTGACGTCCACGGCGACCATCATAGCCTGAAAATCGGGAAAGGCATGGTGGGATACGTAGCATCAACCGGTCAGATGCGATATGCCCCTGACGTGCGCAAAGATCCCTACTACATCGGCTGCGAAGAAACCACGCTTTCGGAAGTCGCTATTCCGCTACATGTGGAAGGTCAGTTAGTAGGGGTTTTCACTACTTCCCATCACGAACTGGATGCGTTTGCGCCCGGGCAATTGGTGCTGTTGCAGGCTCTTTGTAATCAGATCGCCGTAGCCGTGCACAATGCGCGCCGTTTTCAGCAAGAACGCGATCAGCGCGAGATCATGAGTAGCGAAGCCCGCGAGGCGCGCAAAATCCAGGAAGCGCTGTTGCCCAAGACGTCTCCTTTGATTCCTGGGTTCAAAGTCTCCGGTCTCTCGGTTCCTGCGGGCGCTGTGGGCGGCGATTGGTACGACTTTATCCCCATGAGCGACGGCCGGTGGGGCCTGGTTCTAGCGGATGTCTCGGGCAAGGGTACTGCTGCAGCACTGTTAATGTCGGCCACGCGTGCCATGCTTCGATCGCTTACTGAGACTACTTGCAGTCCAGCAGAAGTCCTTACCAAGCTGAATAAGCTTTTGGTCGAGGATTTCCCTCCTGGCCGATTTGTGACATTGATTTATGGAGTTCTTGATCCCACGAGCCGGAGTCTGACTTTCTCTAGCGCGGGACATCCGCAGCCACTTCTCGTCTCCAGCGATTCTCGCTTTCTTGAATCAGAACGCGGCCTACCACTCGGCATTGCCCACGGCACCTACTCCGAGCGCACGGTTCCGCTGGAGAATGGGTCCCGCCTGGTGCTCTACAGCGATGGCATTACCGAAGCCGAGAACATTGCCGAGGAATACGGGGCGCAACGCTTGCAGGCGCACGTGGAGCAACCCGGAGCGTGCGCGGAAAGTATTGTGGAGGACGTTCGCTTATTCGTGAACGGCAGTGGATTCCGAGACGACGCCACCGTGATTTTTGTTCAATCGTGAAGAACCCGGAACTCTGACAAGTCGCCTTCCGAAAAACAAACCCCTCCGAACCAGAGGGGTTTGTTGATCCGAAGCTACTTGGTACTCACTGTCCTGACTGATTTGTCTGTTGCCCAAGCCAAGTGGCCAGCAGCGGCGACTGTCTCTGTTTGATATCAACGCAATAACCGATCCGTTCTAAAGCCTGCTTGAGCGTTCGCTCTGTCGCGGGGGCACTGTGGGTGGTGAAGAAGTCTTTCACTTCCTCCTGTTGCTGGACGTCACAGAAAGTACCTGTCGAGCCAACGATCGACCCGCCGCCTCCACCGAACGTGCCTGCGGCCTTCTCCAGTGACGACCAGTTCGAGCGCACAAAATCCCAAGTCAGAGCCTGTCCTGCCGGATTCCTCATGATGCGGCCAATGAGCAGCATGCTGTCCTGCGATCGCGATTCCGGCGACATCGCAAAGTCCAACGTTCTCTGCAATAGTTTCGAATCGGTGAAAGAGGCCAAAGCTCCCTGGTAGGCGTAATACTCTTCAGGCGTTTTGGCAGTCTTCAAGTGAGCCATGATTTTGTCGTAGAAAGCCGCGTCGCCAGACAGCGCAGCGATTCTCAGGGACTCGTCAGCAATTTCATCGTTCACCGAAGTGGGATTGTCCATGGCCTGGTCCGCCCACTTGCGCGCCAAAGCTCCAACCTCGGGATCGCGGGCCGTATAGCCGAGCAGGTGGAGGAGCCGCACCCGAAGCCCGATCTGCTCCGCTGTTTCGCCGGCCTTCGACTCCCATCCGACCTCCTTTACCATGGGGGCCAACAGCTGTCGCAACCAGAGTTCGTAAGTCGAGCGGTCGGCATCGTCAACCAGGTATCGTCCGATAAAATCCAGCTGCGGAAACATCTGATCCAGAACTGCCAGGGTGCGATCGGAACGTAGCCCTTCGGCCACAGCCAGGTAGTCTCCGATGGGCTCGCGTCCAACCCGCACGGATGCCCAAACGTCCGACAGCAGCATGATCCGCTCTGCCGGATTCAGCGAGATCTCGGCAGCCTTGGCCATAGCGCCCACCGCTTCCGGAGAGTATCCCGAGCGATAGAAGCCCTTCGCATCAGCATTGGCGAAAAGCCACGGAGAGCACCCCTGCTGAACAAAGCTGTTTTCCTTCTGAGTCAGGAGCTCACAGTGCTCCTTTCCCTTCTGTGCATTGGAATCTTTCACGCACAAAGGGATTTGCCACAGTTCGCTACCGCCCTGGTCCATGCGAGAACGGTCATAGAAGTAGCGCTGTTGCCCGACCGAGACCGTTTCCTGGTTTCCCGAACATTGTGTCTTCACATTGACGAACGGAGCCCCCGGCTGTTGCACAAAGGTCGGCATGAGCTTATCCACCGGCTTTCGTGAAATTTCAGTCTGAGCCCCCCAGAAGTCGGCTGCCGTCGCATTCCCGTAGGCGTGCTTCTTGAGGTAGGCATTCACTCCCGCGCGAAACGTCTCCGGGCCGAGGTAGAACTCCAGCATGCGCAACACGGCTGCTGTCTTGCCATAAGTGATTCCGTCCGCTAGTTCTAGAATTTGCGCAGGCGTCTCGGCGTCCTGGTGTATCGGGTGGGTGTTGACGAGTGAATCGGCATTCAAAGATTGCCCCAGATCGTTCACGTCATCCAACTGCACGTTCCATTCGGGCTTCCATGCTTCCAGTGGCTTGCTCGACATCCAAGTGGCGAAGCCTTCGTTGAGCCAAATGTCGTCCCACCATTTCATCGTCACCAAGTCGCCGAACCATTGGTGCGCCATTTCGTGCGCCACTCCGGAGGCCACGTTCTTCCGGACCTCGACACCCGCGCGCTTGTCATCGAGCAGCAGAAAGCTTTCGCGGTAAGTAATGCAGGCGGTGTTCTCCATGGCGCCAGCGGCAAAGTCCGCCAGTCCGATCATGTCCAGCTTGCCGTAGGGATACTTGATTCCAAAATAATGGTTGTAATAGCGCATGAAGTTTTCCGCGGCTTGCAGAGCAAACGTTCCAAGCTCTTTCTTGCCCGGACTCGTGTACACGCGGATGGGAATACCGTCCGAGGAACCCTCGATATATTCAAAATTTCCCACGACCATCGCGGCCAGGTAAGAAGACATTTTTGGCGTGGTGGCGAAGCGCACGGTATGTTTTGATCGGTCTGCGCTTGGAGTGTCCGAAATGGCTTTGCTGTTTGAAATGACGGTCATGTCCTTGTCCGCAGTGACCGTGATATCGAAAGTGGCCTTGTAGTTTGGCTCGTCAAAGGAAGGAAAGGCACGTCGCGCGTCGGTGGCCTCGAACTGGGTCGCGGCATATTTGCGTCCCTGGTCATCTTTACCGAGGTAGAATCCGCGCAATTCGTTGTTAAGAATGCCGGTAAAGCGAACTCGAATGGTGGCCGGGCCGGGTTGGATTGTCTTGTCAAACGCGAGTGTTGCCATCTCCTTCTTATCGTCGAGCGTGACCTTCGCTTTCTGCGAACTACCGCCGCTCGTAACGGTTACTTCCTGGAAATCAATCTGTGCCGCATTCAGCACGATCTCGGAAGTGGGCTTCAGTACGCGAATCGAAAGCGTCTCTTCGCCGGCAAAATTATCTTTGGTGAAGTCGGGAGCAAAGGCCAGCTTGTAATTCTCGGGAACCGCGGTCTCAGGCAGACGTTGCGCTGCCGCCGCGCCAATCAGAAGGATCGCGCACATTACCTGAACAAGAACTCGTTTCATAGTTATCCTTGATTAAGACTTAGATCGATTTCTAGAATCAACGATTGCATAGATGCCAATATGCTGGGCGCCAAGATTCGTACGATTCTGACCACAGGTCGACCGTAGGAGATACGCCAATGCGAGCAGTGAAGTTCACCCCAGAACTTCGGCACCCGTGGAAGCCCTTACCGTGCCGTTCATGACTGTAAAAACGCAGCGATTCACGCCGAACCAGTACGGGACCTCGCGATAATCTTCGACATCAAAAACCGCCAGATCGGCGTCTTTGCCCGGCTCAATTGAACCCTTGCGGCCTTGCACTCTCAGAGACCACGCCCCGTTGATGGTGGCTGCCGAAACTGCTTCCTCCACCGACATTCTCATGTGCGTGCATGCCAGCGACAGCACAAAGGGCATGCTGGGCGTAGGAGAAGATCCCGGATTGTAGTCAGTCGCCAAAGCCACCGGAACGCCGGCATCAATCAGCTTTCGTGCGGGCGGGTATGCTCCGGTGTTCAGGAAGAAGTTAGCCCCCGGAACGAGCGTCGCGACGGTGTTATGTTGAGCGAGAGATTTCATATCCGAATCGCTGACGTGATCCATGTGGTCGAAAGACGCGGGATCGAATCGCAACAAGGGCTGCAACGACGTCTGACTGAGTTGGCAAACATGCGCTCGCACCGCCAGCCCATGCTTTGCCGCAGCCGCAAAGATCCTCTCCGTTTCTTCCGCCGAGAATGCACCACGATCGGTGAAGACATCCACAAATTGCGCGAGCCTGCGCCGCGCAACCTGCGGAATCATCTCTGTACAGACGAGCTCGACGTACTTTTGTGAGCGCCCCTGGAATTCTTTTGGGACCACGTGTGCGCCAAGAAGGGTGGGAATGACCGTTCCAGGCCAGCGCTTGGCTGCCAGATGGATCGCTTGCAGAGACTTCAACTCCGAATCTACGGACAATCCGTAGCCGGATTTGGCTTCGACGGTGGTCGTTCCAAACTCGGCTATTTCATTGAGAGCGTCCGAAACTCTTTGGGTTAGAAGGGCCTTCCCTGCCTTGCGTACTCCATCTACGCTGGACCGGATGCCGCCTCCGGCTTCGGCGATCTGCTCGTAGCTGGCGCCGGCGATGCGTTTTTCGAAGTCGATGAGGCGGGGCAAGACGAAAGCGGGGTGGGTATGGGAATCGACAAACCCGGGGAGGACGACCTGGCGTCCGCAATCAATCTCGGTAACTTTGCCGCGATGTTTTTTCAACCAGGAATCGCGTACCGCGTCTTTACTTTTCCCTACCGAGACGATCTTTCCCCCAACACAGAGCACCGCCGCGTCTTCGATGATGCCGAGATCCCGGAGCTTGGATCCGCGTCGCGGAGCCGAATTCGCTGAGGCCGACCGCAGGGTCAAAAGCTGGCCTATGTTCACCAGCAACAGTGCTCGCGCTGCGCCGCAGACGGCTGCAATATCTTTCTTCACGCGAGAATTCTACCAGCAGAAGAAAGTGCCCGAAGGAACACGGAGCCGGGTCTTTTTCCTGGCCCAAAAGATGGAGTAATGTGAGGTGACCTCTTGAGCGACTCCGACGAACACAGAACCAGCCGGGAATCTGCATTGGTTCGCTGCTTACATGCCGGAGCTCGATACGGCGCGCGGACTCGCCATTTTGCTGGTGCTGCTCTATCACGGTATGGCACCCCCCACAGAAGTGAAGCGCTAGCTCCCACTCCCACTCACGATCAGCTGTTGAGGGTTCGCTGACGCATCATCCGTAATGCTGATTGTTCCCGGATCAGTTCCTGCGAGACTTGGGGTAAAGGTGACGGTGACCGTACAGAAGTCGCCCGGATTCAGAACCGCGGCACAGTTGTTGTTTTGCACGTAGTCGGAATTGACCGCTGTGATGCCAGCGATGTTCACCACTCCCGTGCCACTATTGGTTAAGGTCACGGTCTGAGGCGCGCTCGTGGTTCCTACAGGTTGGCTTCCGAAACTCAAATTTGCCGGCGAAAGAGAAACCGCGCCGACGGTTCCGTTTCCGCTCGCAAACAAAACTTGCGGACTGTCCGGGGCGTCGTCCGTGAGAGTGATGGGTGCGTTCTCCGGATCGTTTTGACTCGGCGTAAAGGTCAAGCTGATCGTGCAGAAGCCGCCGCCGAGGACCGAAGGCAGACAGTTGTCGCTTTCAGCAAAGTCCGGATTGTTCGACACAATTCCTGCAATATTCAACGCCACCGATCCCAGGTTGGTTAGCGTAATGTTCTGAGGTGGGCTGGTCGTGCCAACCGCTTGGGCAGAGAAGCTCACGCTGCTGGGCGAAAACGAAAGTCGAGAGGTCACTCCAGTTCCGATCAACGGAATGCTTTCCGGACTGTCGAGGGCATTGTCGGTCAGAATTGCGCTTCCACTATCCTGGCCCAGCTTGCCTGGGGCGAAAGTGAAATAGATCGAGCAACTATTTCCAGCCGGAAGCGCTGAACCGCAATTGCTGGTTTGCTGAAAATCGCCAATGGTGTTGATGCCAGTAATGGTTAACGTCGCAGTTCCCACATTGGTGAGGGTCACCGTCTGCTGCGTGCTAGTGGTGAAAATGTCTTGGCCTGGAAAGCTAAGGCTCGCAGGCGAGAATGAGACTATCGCCGACACACCAGATCCACTGAGCGGGACCGACTGAGGACTGCTCTGTGCATTATCGTTGAACGTCAGCGAGCCGTTATCTGGGCCGAGCACCGTAGGCGTAAAGGTTACGTAGACCGAGCAACTTCCTCCCGGCGCGAGATTCGCCCCACAATTGTTGGACTGTTGATAATCGCCGCTTGCAACGATGCTACTTAGTGTGAGGGAACCGGTTCCGGTGTTGGTTAATGTAACCGTCTGCGCGGCGCTGCTGGTGAAGATGTACTGGCTGACAAAAGTGAGACTGGCTGGCACGACGGAGACCGATGGTGCAACACCATTTCCAGCCAGAGGAATCGCTTGAGGGCTGTCGGGGGCGTTGTCCTGAATGGTGAGTTGGCCCTGACGCAGTCCAGTTGTGGATGGCGTGAATACAACACTGATGGTGCAATCAGCGGCCGCGGGGAGGCTCGTTCCGCAGTTGTTAGTCTGCGAAAAATCGCCTTGGACCACGACGCTCGAAATCGTCAGAGTCTGATTGCCCGTGTTAGTGAGCGTGATAGGAGTTACTGGGCTGCTAGTGTTTACTTGCTGGTCGGGAAAGTTGACGCTGGGCGGGTTGAGGGAAACCTCAGATGCATTGCCAATTCCTTGAAGAGCAAGACTCTGCGGAGCATTCTTGCCGTTATCTGCAATCGTGAGCGTAGCCGTCCGCGGCCCTGCTCCGGTAGGACTAAATGTCGTGGCGATGTTGCAGCTCCCGCCCAGAGGCAAACTTCCACCGCAGTTGTTAGTTTGTGCGAAGTCCGCAGAGTTGGTTCCGGTGATAGAGATGTTGGCAATCAGCAGAGTTCCCGGACCCTTGTTGGTCAATCTCACGTTCTTGGGCGCACTCTTTTTGCCAACTCCTGTCGCCGGAAACGTCAGTGATGGTGGGTACAATCCGACCACTGGAAGGACGCCTGTTCCCGAAAGACTTATGACTTGTGGACTACCTACGGCCGTGTCAGTTATCTGGAGACTGGCAGTGCGAACTCCCTTTGCGGTTGGCGCAAATGTAAGGCTCGCCTGGCAGGTGGAATTGGGAGACAGAGTAGCTGGGCAATTGTTGGTCTGAACAAAGTCTTCGGTATTCTTACCCGCGATCGAAACTTGATTGATCGTTACCGGAATGTTCCCTGTGTTCATGATTGTGATTGGTGTCGCCGGACTGCTGGTGCCAACGGCGACGCTGCCGAATCCGGCGGTGCTGGGTGAGACGTTCAGCGTACCAGCCAAGTAGGTCTTCCCCGTGAGGGCAATGTTATGCGGGGCTCCCGGCGAATTATCAGTAATCGTGATGAAGGCGGTGCGGGCTGCGTTGATCGTGGGGCTGAATACTATGGTGATGGCACAGGTTCCGCCCGGGGGAATAGAATTTCCGCAATTGTTGCTCTGTGAAAAATCGCTCGACGCCGTCCCTGTGACTGCTATGCTCGACACAGACAGAGGAGAATCCCCGCTATTTTCCAGCGTGACCTTCTTGGGTTTACTGCTGGTTCCCACGGCCTGAAGAACGAATGTAAGGCAAGGCTGGGAGAGATAAACTGCGGGTCCAGACTGGTTGCCTAAGAGACCAAATACGTCTAGCTCATTCTGAGTGCCCACATAGACTTTGCCGTTTGCAATGGTTGGAGTCTGAAACTTGTTTCCGCAGCCGCCCTGGTCTCGCTGCGGAACTTGCGCACTGTTATAGAGCATGGATGCGACGTTGCTGGCATCGTAAGCGTAGAGTATCGCCGGCAGCTGACCCGGTTGAACGTCCAGTCCATCTGACCGTTCTATCGCCCAAACGATGCCATTGGTATCGCCATTCGCTGATATAGAAGGCGTGCTGCCGATGGGAAACGAATTTGAAGTTTCCGCAACCGGAGCCGTGGACATCAACCCTCCACTCAGTTCATACATATCCAGAGTGTCACCGCTCGAACCTTTGTTGGTGCCCGCCAGGTATACGTTCGCGGAATTGGTTCCTTCCCAGTAGGCTGGACTGCTCCAGTAACCCGTTGGCGATCCCACGATCGTTTGCAGATCCTGGTCCTGGAGTGAGTTGTACTGTCCTAAAGAATCACGATTCAGGAGATAAATCGGCGTGGCCGGTTGAAAACCGAAGTAGTCGCAAGGCGACCCGCCCTTTCCTGCAATCACGAGTTCATTGGGTGCCGCCCCGTTCTGCGTTGGCAGTAACATGGGACCACCGGATCCAAGATCTCGGTCATCCGTCTTACGGCAAGCTTGATCCGAGGGCGTGAAGTAATCGAGCACGCTCAGAGTCGGACTCAGCTTGAGCAGCGTATCGCCGTAGTCCGCTCCGCCGACGTCGGCGTCAAATGTGGCATCCCCCACGGCGACGTACAAATTGCCGTGACTGTCGGCCGCCAAGCCGCCGCCGCTCTGCCACACTCCGCCGTACTGAGCGTTCGGCGTGGTGTTGAATACGGCCACTTGAGCGAGGGTCTGTGCGTTGTAGGCCATCAACCAGCCGTGGGCCGACCCAGCCCAGCCAATGTAAACATTCCCGTTGGCTAGCAGCAGGCCGGCTCGTTGAATGTCGTAAAGCGGATTAAAGGTCACTATTCCCCTGGAGCTTCCCTCGCCTGTACCAGGCACGGCGCCCTGAATCACCACGGGGCCGCCGAATTTCTCTGCGCCGGTGGTGATATCGATCGTGTGTAGCCTCTGGACACTCTGGCCGTTTTCAAGGGTGCGCGCCACAAGGTACATTGTTCCGGATGTGGGATCGATCACGGGTGTAGAAGTGATCCCGTATACCGGATAAATCCCGCAAGTCAGACTGTTCATCCTCCCGAGAATGCATGGCAGTGTCGTTACACCTTGAGCAGGGTTCGTCAGATTGTTTTGCCACAAAGGAGTGGCCACAAGCCCATCGGCATCGAAGGCAAAAACGCTATCGTTCTCTGTAACTACGTAAACCACATTGTGGGTGCCCTGATTAGGAATACTGACATTGGGGACATACAGTGGTTGTGCGTAGACCTGACCGTCCAAAGAATAAGAGAATAACTTCCCGAAACTCTCGGAATTCACGTTCTGCGGAGTGAGGACCGTTTCGTTCAGATTTTGACCGGTCCGTGCGTTGTCATTGTGATGGGTAAGGACGCCAGTGAAAGTCTGGCTTAAAATTGGATCCGCCCCGAAAATCAGGCATGCCAACCCACAAGCCAATCGCACCAGGCTCTCCCAACGGACAAACGCACGCCTTCTCCAATACTTCATTTGCAAGTCCTTGACGGAGATTAAATTGGAATAAGGGGCCCGAACGACACCGCGAAAACATGAACTCTGGGGAAGGATCTTCTCGGTGTCAGGGATTCTGGACTTCATCCCGCATGGTGTCAAGTGCGAAACTTGGTGTGTGTCGGTAGCACCTGATATGTCCGGTTGAGATGGCAGATGATATGTCCGCGTGGCGCGGTGAGGATAGGAAACCTATTGAGCGACTCCGACCAACACGGAACCAGCCGGGAATCTGCATTGGTTCGCCCTTACATGCCGGAGCTCGATACGGCGCGCGGACTCGCCATTCTGCTCGTGCTGCTTTACCACGGTATGGCGCCACCGACAAATGCACGGACGTCCGGTCTTTCGCATCTTCTGCTTCGCTTCTCGCAATTCGGATGGGTTGGTGTCAACCTCTTCTTTGTGCTCTCTGGATTCTTGATCACCGGCATCCTTCTCGAGAGCCGTGATCGGCCCGACTATTTTCGGCGCTTCTACGCGCGGCGAGCCTTGCGAATTCTGCCCGCCCTTTATGCCACCTTGTGCGTGTTGCTGATGAGCGGCTGGATTTCTTGGCGGTTCGCGATATTGAGCAGCTTTTTTCTTGCCAACGGCGCGCCGTTGCTCAGCGTTCCGCTGCAGTACGGACCGCTGTGGTCGCTGGCCGTAGAGGAACATTTTTATTTGATTTGGCCAGCCGCGATTCGCAAACTAACCAATCGCACATTAGCCCTGGTTGCTCTGAGCACCGTCCTGGCATCACCGGCCGTGCGCGCGCTAGGATTCTTTGTGGGTGGCCAGCCGTCCGAGTTTGTCGGCTTATATACCTGGTACAACCTGGATGGTCTGGCCCTGGGCGCTATGCTGGCCGTGGGGCTTCGTCACCCTGGGCTTGACCGCAAACGTCTGACCTGGACGTCAGTCGTATTTGCCGCGATCGGAGGAGGAGGATTTTTTCTGTGCCTGGGGCGACCGTTATTGCGGGCGGCTTTCTTTGCGACGTCGTTCAATATTGCTTTCTTTGGATTGTTACTCGGGATGTTACTGCTTGGCTCCAGTCGCTGGAGCGTCTTCGTTAATCGGCCAGTTCTCAAGTTTCTCGGGTTCATCAGTTATGGGCTCTACCTTGTCCACGTAATCGCCTTCAGACTGGTTGAGATTCTGCTGGCGCGACCCTTGGGGGATTTGGTCGCGGCACGGCAACCCGCTCTAGCAATGCTTCTGAGATTTGGGGCCGGTACTGTCTTGGCCATAGCCGTTGCGTACTTGTCTAGGCGCTCGTGGGAGGAGAAATTCCTGCGGCTAGGTTTCGGTTCTAGACTACAGCGTCCGGCAGAACAGCCTACGTCTTTCGCACCGGGCAACTGATTCCATAACTAGGATTGAGGTTCACTCGAATCTACGACTGCATTGGAACCTTTACGCCTTTTTCTTTCGCGAACTGTTTCGCTTCGTCGTATCCCGCGTCCACGTGACGAATCACGCCCATGCCAGGATCGGTTGTGAGAACCCGCTCAATCCGTTTGGCCATCATGTCGGTGCCGTCGGCCACGGTGACCTGCCCCGCATGAAGTGAGTATCCGATTCCTACGCCGCCGCCGTTATGAATCGAGACCCACGACGCGCCCGCCGCCGTGTTTACCATCGCGTTGAGCAAGGGCCAGTCTGCAACCGCATCGCTGGCGTCTTTCATGCTCTCGGTTTCGCGGAAAGGAGAGGCCACTGATCCGCAGTCGAGATGGTCCCGGCCGATCACGATGGGAGCTTTGATTTTGCCCTTCTTTACCAGGTCATTCATAGCGAGGCCGAACTGCGCGCGCTCGCCGTAGCCAAGCCAGCAGATGCGGGCCGGCAAGCCTTGAAACTTGATGCGTTTGCGTGCCAAGTCAATCCAGCGGCGAAGAATGCGGTTCTCTGGGAAAAGCTCAAGAACAAGCTCATCAGTGACGTGAATATCCGACGGCTCACCGGACAGCGCTACCCAACGAAACGGGCCACGGCCCTCGCAAAACAAGGGACGAATGTACGCCGGAACAAATCCGGGAAAATCGTAAGCATTCTTCACTCCACGTTGAAAGGCAAACGTGCGGATGTTATTGCCATAGTCAAACGTGACCGCACCCATCTTCTGCAAACGCAACATGCCTTCGACGTGGCGAGCCATCGAGTCGAGAGACTTGTCCTCATACGCCTTAGGATCGCGTTTGCGCAGCTCGAACGCTTCTTCCAGCGTCATGCCATTCGGGACATAACCGTTCAACGGATCGTGAGCCGAGGTCTGGTCAGTCAGAATGTCTGGCACCACGCCTCGTTCGGCCAGTTCGGGGATAATGTCTGCACAGTTCCCTACCAGCCCGACCGAGACATTTTCTTTCTTGCGCACCGCGTTTTTCAAAATGCGCAATGCCTCATCAAGTGTGTTCACCATGAAGTCGCAGTAGCCAGTCTTTAGCCGTTTCTTGATCCGCTCGGGATCGACATCGACCCCCAGAAAGGCCGCGCCCGTCATGGTGGCTGCCAGAGGCTGGGCTCCGCCCATACCACCCATTCCGCCGCTGACGATCAACTTACCCGCAAGATCCCCCCCAAAGTGCTTCTCGCCGGCCGCTGAGAAGGTTTCGAAGGTTCCCTGGACGATGCCTTGGGATCCGATGTAAATCCACGAGCCCGCCGTCATCTGGCCATACATCATCAAGCCAGCCCGCTCCAGTTCGTTGAACTTCTGCCAATTCGACCAATGACCGACGAGGTTGGAATTGGCGATCAGTACGCGCGGGGCGTACTCGTGTGTCTTAAAGACGCCGACTGGCTTGCCCGACTGCACCAGCAGAGTCTCGTCGTCGTCAAGAGTCTTCAAGGTGGCGACGATAGCGTGAAACGCCTCCCAACTGCGCGCAGCGCGTCCCGTTCCGCCGTAGACGACGAGGTCTTTGGGACGCTCGGCCACCTCTTCATCTAGATTGTTCATGATCATGCGCATGGCGGCTTCCTGCTGCCAGCCTTTACAGGAAAGAGCGTTGCCGCGCGGCGCGCGCACAGGGATATAGGTGCGTGGAGAAATCTCAGTTTCAACGGGCATGGTTAGATGTTATTGCTTTGGCGGGAAGTCTTCAAATGCGCAGACTTGCTAAGCGCTCATGCGACGAGAGTGCATCACCAGGTATTGTAAGCCGTCCCATCGCTGCCGACTTGAGTCGAACCACTATGCACATCGATGATTCCCGGCTGGTCGGCTTGCTGATCGACCGACATGACGGTGTCGGTGTCCTGGTCGACCGTCCATGTGTCGTTTGTTCCGGTCATGGGATCTTTCGGGATTTGCTTCAGATAGCCGGCAGAAACCAAATCATCTAAACCTTGCGGGGCTTTCTGTTTGTCGAGGGTGTACTGCGAAATGACCGAACGCAAGGTAAACAGGTTCTGACGCAGAACCGACTCGCGGGCCCGCAGGATTGATTGGTTGTAGGCAGGCAGGGCCACCGACACCAGGATCAGAATGATGCTGAGAACAATCATCAGCTCAATCAGGGTGAAGCCACGACTACGCCGTTTTTGGAGCTTCCCCATCACCATTCCTTGTATTTGGTACCGTCGAGTGCGGTGTCCTGAGATTTAGTGTAGACATCAAAAACATTCTGCTCGCCCCACGAATCGGCGGTAGGATCGTCCTGCATTGACCGCAAACCCCACTCAGTATTGCCGGTCATGGGGTCGACGGGAATCTTACGCAGAAACTTCAGCTTCTTGCCCTGGACATCCACACCCTTGACCAGCGTATCCAGATCGGGTGGATAGTTTTCCGACCCAACCTTGGTCTGGAACCCTCCGCGATCGGCGGCATCCTTGTAGCGGTCAATGGCGTCGCGCATCTGCCACAGGGCCTGCCGCAGATCGTGCTCGCGCTGCCGCTTGATCGTAACCCGCGCCAGCGGGATAGCCAGACTGGTCAAGATCACCAGAATCGCGGTGGCGACGATCAGTTCAATCAGCGTAAATCCGCGGAGCGCTCGCGCAGATCGTCGATTTGACTTGCCCAACTTCATATCAACTCAGAATTCCCGCCCACTGCCCTCTAATGGGAACGCGGGCAGCGGCATTTCCCGCATGCCTTATTTGTGAACACACTATTGCACGGTAATGTTGGCCGAAGCTCCCGCTACGGGAATCGACTGCATTCCCGGATCCCGAACAACACCACGGCCGATGGTCAGCGTGGACTGTCCGGCAGTTTTAGCCATGAAGGTTAAAGTGACCACCGTGCCCTGACCGGAAATTCCAGGCGCCCCGGGCGGACGGGTTGCGGTCACCTGAAGAGTGCCCGTGGAATCGTCGTCGCGATGCACGACCGCGACGGCCTGCCCGTCCTGAGACAGCAAGCTTCCGTTGGAAACGTTCACGACCTGTAGAACCTTCGGATCGTAGTTCAACTGAAGCGGGACCGAATAAGCGTTCTGTGCGCCGGTCAAGACGATATTCACGGCGAACGTCGATCCCGCTTTTGGTGTCACGCTCGGAGGATCGAAGCTGAAACTGGCGGTACCGGCAACCCCGCCGGGAGGCGCTCCGGACGAAGCTCCCTGAGGAGCAACCTGATTATTCTGTGTCGGCGGAGCCTGAGCTGGTGCTGGCTGGATTGCAGGAACGCCCGGCTGCGCCGGAGAAGTTTGTCCCTGAGTCGCGGGAGCAGCGACTATGTGTGACGCGCGCCGGAGCTGAATCGCGCTTGCCGTTCCCACATCCATCGCTTGTTGGTTGAACTCACTGATGTCCGGAGCCCTCACGATATGCGGGATCAGCACGAAAACAATTTCGTTCTCCGAATGCTCGGTGTTGGTCTGTCCAAACAGCCACTTCAGAACCGGAATCTGCGATAAACCGGGGATACCGGTCAGCGACTTGGTTTGTGAATCTTCCAGCATGCCGCCAAGCATGTTGACTTCGCCTTCACGCAGGCGGATTTCGTGCTCGATCTTGCGCTGGCCGATAATCGGCTGGCTGATGCCGCCAATACTCGAGGTTCCAGTTACGGAAGAAATATCCATCGAGATCTTCAAAGTAACTTCGCCGTTGGCGTGCACCTTGGGCGTGATGTCGATGTTGACGCCGACATCGAGATATTGAAATTGAGTATTAACCAACGGGTTGATGCCCACACCGCCGATGCCGGGCTGAAACGATCCGGTTGCCACAGGTACGCGATCACCGATTTTTAACGAGGCCTTCTGGCCATCCACCGCGCGAATTTCAGGCTTTTGAATCAGCTTCACGCTGCTATCCGTAAGCAGAGCAGTCGCCGATGCTTGTGGAATGGTGATGGTGAAATCGGTGGCGTTTAAATTTCCGATCTGGTTGAAATTGATTTGATTGGGCGTACCTGAAGTGCCAGCGGTCGTCCCCGTACCGACCCCTGAGGTCGTCCCGGTGCCGGTAGTGTTCGTCACGCTGTTATTGAAGTTATTTTGCAATGCCACGGTGGCGCTGGTCGGGGGACTGATACCCAGGGTTTTGACCTTGTCCCGGCTGATCTGCATGATGGCAACGTCCACGATGACTTCAGGCTTTGCTTTGTCGAGGTCGTTTACCAACTTCTGCGCCAGTGCTACCTGGTCCGGCGTGCCGCGCACCACCAGAGCGCCTTCGGACGGGAGCGGCTGAATGCGCGAGATTTCCAGAATCTGCCGCATCGCGTTCACTACGTCCTGCAACTCAGTGGGTTGTGACAGGTTGGCAAGGTAAAAAGTCTTCACTACGCTCTGTTCGAGGTCTTTGCGCTTCGCTGGGTTATCGGTGGCGATGAAAATGGTGTTTGGCGTCACGGGACGCCAAAACGTTTTGGATTCCATCGCAATAATCTGCAGCGCATCTTCCAGTGAAACGTTGTTCAATTCGATTTTGATCCGACGCGATGTATAGTCGGGATCGAACAGGACGTTCACTCCCGCCAATTTTCCTACCGTTTCGTAGATCACCTTGGCGTCCTCGGTGATCTTCAAATTGATGGGAATGTTGGAGATGGGAGTGAGGTCAACCGGGCCACCTGCCTCCTCAACCCGCTTTTGCAGGCCGGTCGAGGGCTGCTTTACCAAGGCCTGGGGCGCCGGAGACTTGGCCTGCTCGATTGCCTTCTGGGTGCGGCGAAGCTCTTGTTTGGCGATAGCGCTCGAAGGATCGATCTCTACGGCTTTTTGAAACTCCGCCAAAGCCGCATCCAATTGCCCGGCTTCACGCAATAGCTGACCGCGATGAACATGCGACGCGCCGGCCAGGAACCGCAAACGTTCGAAGGACGCCCGGTAGGCCAGGTCAGTCGGTTTCAGGTCATAGGCCTGTTTGTAGAGATCGTAAGCCTGTTCGTAATTCTGCCGGGCTTCCGCGTCTTTGGCCCTGTTGAATAATGCCTTAGCCTGGTCGGCAGCGAGAGCAGCCGCCACAATTATCCCGATCAACAGGAGCACAGCCGCCGGGCGAATCAAGCGTTTAATCACAGATCCCTCACACACAAAATCCCCCCGCAAGGCCTTACCGACCCCGCGAAAAGTAGCTCTCAATTTTCCTCTTAGAAAACGTAAGCTGCGCGATTATAGCATTGCCCCAAACCGTTCGAAGTGACTGTTCTGACGGTAGTTACACACTTAAGTACTGATACTCTAGTAGACCGGCCAAGGCACTCGCCGCGTGAGGCCAGTGGAACTGCCTTCCACTGGCCTCATCCCTCGCCGACGCTCACCTGCCCAAGTGAGTTACCCTAGGAGGAACATGCCGCGCCAAACCACACAACAGACCAAGCCCAATCAGGAGAAAAATCCCCGGCGGGACCCTACCGCTGCTGGGCAGCGCGACGCCGCTGTGAATAGGATCGCTTCTCATAACTATTTCTTGCTGGAAAAATTTGAAACTGGCATCGCGCTTACGGGTACGGAGGTTAAGTCTGTCCGGTCGGGATTGGTCGCTTTAAAGGACTCCTACGGTCTAGTAAAAGACGGGGAACTTTGGCTGCTGAACAGCCACATCGGGCCCTACGAACATGGCGGCTATACCAACCACGCACCGCTGCGTACCCGGAAGTTGCTGGTGCATGCCGAGGAACTGCGCAAACTGATCGGCAAGACCCAGCAAAAGGGCCTAACCCTGATTCCGACCCGCATGTACTTTAAAAACGGCAGAGTTAAGGTGGAACTTGCCATCGCCAAAGGCAAGCAGTTGTGGGATAAGCGCGAAACCGAGCGTCGGCGCACAGCCGACAAAGAGGCGCGAGATGCCATCCGGAGCCGCAAAACGTAGGCGCTCCTCGGCAACGCTGTCAGTGGATGTCGCGCATCCATTCATGTAGTCGGGCCGAAGCGGTGAAGACCGTAAACCTCAAATCGGACATGCCTTCCGTTCATGAAGCGCTGCAGCGTCTGGACCGCGAATTGGCGGTAAGCCGCCAGCGGGGCGATTCCTTGCTGAAAGTGGTCCACGGGTATGGGTCAAGCGGCGTCGGGGGTGAAATTCGAATCGCGGTACAGAGGCGCCTGCAGGATCTAGCGGGCAGTGGTCAAATCGTGGCCTGCATTTATGGCGAACACTGGTCGCGAAGCGACGAGCAGGTGTGGAAGCTCCTGAAACAGAACCCCGAACTGAAGCAGGATAGTGACCTCGGCCGCAGGAATCAGGGAATCACCGTGGTCCTGCTCTGAGGTCCATGTCTCTGTTCAACTGTCTCGCAGTGTTAAAATAAGTGGAATTGATGTCCTACCTGAAGTCCACAGTCGTTACCGAAAAAGAGCCTGAATCTACGGATCAGCCCTCGAAGCCGATCAAAGTCGGATTCGTGAGCTTGGGCTGCCCCAAAAACCTGGTGGATAGCGAAGTGATGATGGGTATGTTGGCTCAGTCCGGGGCGAACCTGATCAGCCGGGCCGAAGATGCCGACGTGATTGTGGTGAACACCTGCTCCTTTATCGACACGGCCCAACAAGAGTCGGTAGACACGATTCTTGAAATGGCACGTCACAAGACTGAAGGGCGGGCCCAAAAGCTTATCGTCGCGGGATGCCTGGTGGAACGCTACGGGAACGAAATTCGCAAGAACATTCCCGAGGTCGACGCGGTTGTGGGCACAGGTGAACTGGAAAAGATTCTGGCTGCGGCGGGCATGGCGAAGCCTGCAGCTCCGCCGTCGCCCTTTAAAATCCTGACCTCCCGTCCCGAGGGTGATGCGCGGGCAGCGGCTGGACGTTTCTCACGGGAGTCCTGGGACGGCGCCATCGCTGATCTCCCAAACTATCTCTATGACGAGGCCACTCCTCGCATCCTCGCAACGCCCGGATACACGGCTTATATCAAGATCGCCGAAGGCTGCGATCATCCGTGCAGCTTCTGCATCATTCCCCAGTTGCGCGGTAAGTTTCGCTCCCGGCGCTTTGAATCAGTGATCGCCGAGGCCGAGCGCCTCGCTCTTTCGGGAGTGCGTGAGATCACACTCATTGGCCAGGACACAACCTGCTACGGCGAGGACTTTGACCTGAAAGATGGTCTGGCTCTGTTGCTGGAAAAACTCGCTGGGATCGAGGATCTTCGCTGGGTACGCTTTCTGTATGCTTATCCGAACAAGATCACGGGTCGTTTGCTGGAGACGATCGCCGCTCACGAGAAGATCTGTTCTTACGTGGACGTTCCTCTGCAGCACGCTTCTCCAACCGCCCTTAAGCGCATGAAGCGTGGCGGCGGAGCGGAGATTTTCTTACGTACGATCGAGAAGATGCGGCGCACCATTCCTGGCGTCACGCTTCGGACCTCGTTCGTCGTCGGTTTTCCGGGAGAAACTGAACAGGAATTTGAGGAGTTGTGCGAATTTGTGCGGGCAGCCGAATTCGACTGGATGGGAGCGTTTGGCTACTCCGATCAAGATGGCGCGGGAGCATTTGGGCTGGGGGACAAGTTGTCCACTCGTGAAATTGAGAGCCGCCGCAAGCATCTCATGCAAATTCAGCGACGTATCAGTAAGAAGAAAAAGAAATCGCTGGTCGGCCAGGAACTGGATTTGTTGCTGCTGGGAGAGTCTGAAGAAACGGAACTTCTGTATGAAGGACGCACGGCGATGCACGCGCCGGAAATCGATGGCAAGGTCTTTGTGAATGACCTGCCCGATGGGACGGATCCCCAGCCCGGACACTTCTACCGCTGCGAGATCACTGAAGCTCACGATTACGATTTGGTAGCAAGAATCATTCCTGAATAGTTTTCATCTGAAACTTATGCCTCGGAAGCGTGCAATTGCGCTCAAGTGCCCGACATGCAGGACCGTTGTCACGGCGAAGTTCCCCGAGTTTCCCTTCTGCAGCGAGCGCTGCCGCCTGATCGATCTGGGAAAGTGGGCGAGCGGAGCATACGTCATCTCGTCTCCGGTCCAGGATATTTCCGACCTGTCTCCCGAATCGTCCAAGCAATCGGATACCGATGAAGATTGAGAAGAAGTTGCCACCTACGGTAGCCTCCGACCGTGGCGCCGGCGTCCCGCCGGCACCGCGCTGGGCCACGCTGGTTGCAATGTTTTTCGGCATCGGCCGCCTCCGTCCCGGCCCCGGCACCTGGGGATCGGCTGCAACGATCCTCCTGTGGTGGCTCGCCTCGCGCTACATTCAGGCAGGTTGGCAGATGTATGTGGCAATCGCGCTGGCGGCCCTGGTTACGGCGATCGGAATTCCAGCCGCCACCCTGGTCGCCCGGGCCACGCGCATCAAAGACCCCCAATTTGTCGTAATCGACGAGGTTGCCGGGCAACTTATCACCATGGTTGCGGTACCGGTGTCATGGAAAACTGTGCTCGCGGGCTTTATACTTTTTCGTGGGTTCGATATGGTGAAGCCCCCGCCGGTGCGCCAACTTGAGCGCCTTCCCGAGGGATTCGGCATCGTAATTGACGACGTTGCCGCAGGACTTTATGCCCTGATAGTGATGCAAGTTTTACTTCATTTCGGCATCTTGCATCTTTAAGCCAAGCATTAGGCTCAGGTTTTGGAAACTAGAGTGGTAAATGGGAATCTCTGATCGTTTGTTGGGCAAGAAGAACGTGAATGGCAAGCCTCACATTGAGCGTGTGACGCCGGCTGCGGCTCTGCCCGGCGGCGATATTCGTATCGTGGGTAGCTCGCTGCGTCCGCACGAATTACGGCGTCCCAGCGTTCTGTTTGGGGAGGTCGAGGGCGCCGTGATCATCAGCGCCGACGACTTCGTCATTGCCCGGGTTCCGGCGGGGGCTTCTTCCGGCCCCATCGTCGTTTCCGCAAATGGGAACTCCAGCAACTCGCAGGAAATTAAGGTCGCCGTGCCCGTGGCTGAGAACCTTCATCCGGTTACCAATCCCGCGGTGGACGCGGAAGGAAATATCTATGCCACGTTTTCTGGCAGCCGCGGACAAAACGTTCCAGTCTCGATTTTCAAGATTGATACCAATTACAACGTGAAGCCGTTTCTCGCCGACCTGATGAATGCAACCTCGATTGCGTTCGATAAGGAGGGGCAGATGTACGTGTCGTCACGCATGGACGGCACGGTATATCGCGTTGCGCGTAACGGAACCATGTCTTCCTATGCGGAGGGCATGGGCGTAGCCACCGGCATTGCTTTTGATCGCAATGGAAATCTTTATGTCGGGGATCGCAGCGGCACGGTTTTTAAAATCGCTCCGGATCGGCAGATTTTTGTATTCGCCACGATCGAACCCAGCGTCTCCGCCTATCACTTGGCATTCGGGCCGCACGGTGATCTGTTTGTAACGGGGCCCACCACTTCCAGTTTCGACGCGGTATACAAAGTCGATCCGCATGGCAGTGTCACGGTCTTCTACCGTGGACTGGGACGTCCTCAGGGGCTGGCCTTTGATATCGAAGGAAATCTCTACGTTGCGGCTTCGCTCGCTGGAAAGCGCGGGATTGTGAAGATCACGCCCAACGCGCAGGCGTCTTTGGAAGTCGCGGGCAACGGCTTGGTTGGACTGGCCTTCGCGCCCGGCCGTTCAGCAATTCTCGCTACCACGAACGCGATCCACCATCTGGCATGGAACATCGCTGGACAGCCCTTGATCGACGTTCCCGCCTGACCAGCGCATTCCCCAATTCCTCCGCAAGTTTTCGGTTAGACTTTTCTGGATGAATGCCGAGATCATCGCTATCGGTTCCGAGTTGCTCACGCCCTTCAAGCAGGACACCAACTCGCTCTACCTGACTGAGCAGCTCAACCAACTCGGCGTCGAAGTGATCTTTAAAAGCGTCGTCGGCGATAACCGCGCGCATCTCTCGCAAGTAGCTTCGCAAGCCATCTCCCGGGCCGACATTATTATCTTCATGGGCGGTCTCGGACCGACCGAGGACGACCTGACTCGGGAATGCGTTGCCGAGGCTTTGGGCCTGCCGATGCATCGCGACCCGGAGATCATCGCCTTCCTGGAACAGCGCTTCGCTTCGCGTGGTTGGAAGATGGCGCCCAACAATCTGAAGCAAGCGGACGTTATCTCCGGTGCAACGGTTTTGCCGAATCAGAACGGTACCGCTCCTGGTCAGTGGATCACCGGCAAGTACGAAGGATGCGAAAAGATCGTGATGCTTCTGCCGGGTCCGCCATTCGAGTTGAAGGCGCTGTTCGCCGAACAATGTGTCGAACGGCTCCGCGCCAAACTGCCCGCACAGTTCATCGCCACGCGAGTTCTGAAAATTACCGGCATCGGCGAATCGCAATGCGACGCCCGCGTCGCGCCGATCTACACCCGCTACTCCGATGTCCAAACCACGATCCTTGCTGGAGCGGGCGAGGTGCAGCTTCATCTGAAGTGCCGGGGAAGCTCGCTGGAGTTTTCTCAGCACCGCGTCGATGATTTGGTTGCGGAGATCGAAGAAGAACTGGGCGAGTTGGTCTTTTCCGATAATGGCGATTCATTGGAACAGATTGTCGGCTATTACCTGCAGATGCGTGGGGCCACTTTGGCGGTGGCGGAGTCGTGCACCGGCGGCCTGCTTGGAGAACGCATCACTTCAGTAAGTGGCAGCTCGCGCTATTTCCTCGGCGGCGCGATCGTTTATTCGAACGAACTCAAGACATCCCTCGCCGACGTGCCCGAATCCATGATCGAACGTCACGGGGCGGTCAGCCCGGAAGTCGCGAAAGCACTTGCCGAAGGAATTCGTTATCGTGCGGGTGCGACCTTCGGCCTAGGCATCACCGGTGTTGCCGGCCCAAACGGCGGCACGGCGGAGAAACCAGTGGGCCTGGTGTTCCACGCCCTGGCAAGCGACACTGGAACCGAGGTCGTGGAGCGCAAGTGGCCCGGCGATCGCAACCGAGTTCGCAGGTTTGCTACACAGCAGGCATTGGACATGGTGAGAAGAAAGTTGATGTAGAAATTCGCCTTGGCTTTTGGCCACAACTTGTCGGTATGATTTTCGGGGTTTAGCCAGGAGCCAAGAGCTAAAAACTGAAATGCCAATCAGCGAGAAACTGCCGCCACCCCATGCGCCTCTTCATCGCCCTCGACATCGACGATTCCATCCGCCAACGGATCGTGCGATTTATGGACGGGGCCCGCGATTTCGCTCCTGACGCGCGCTGGGTACGGCCGGAATCCCTTCACGTCACACTGAAGTTCATCGGTGAAAAACCGGCCGACCACGTAGAAGAAATCAGACGTGTTCTGCAGACGGTGAAAGCATCCCCTTTCGAACTGAAGGTTTCGGGCTTTGGATTCTTCCCTACGCCAAAAGCCGCGCGAGTTTTCTGGGTAGGAATCGAATCGGGCGCGGAACTATTCTCCCTGGCGAGTTCAGTCGACCAAGCCACTTCCACGATCGGCATTCCCAAAGAAGACCACGCCTTCAACCCGCATCTCACATTGGCGCGCGGCGGTGGCCGGTCTGGCGCTCCCGGCTGGAGGAAAGGCGATGCACCGAACCGCAACTTTCACTTTCTTCAAGAGAAACTCGGCGCCCTCCCGACTCCCGAATTTGGTACGATGGCCGCCCAAGAGTTTTTTCTGTTTCAAAGTCATCTGAGTCCGAAAGGTGCAAGGTACGAGAAGCTGGCTAGTTTCACCTTGTAATGCCAGCATCCCGTCGATTGGTTTTTTTCAGATAAACGCAACCCATGAATGACGCCTTCATCACCGCTATTCTGAGCTATCTGTTGGGCTCGATTCCCTTCGGCTATCTCCTGGTGCGCATCTTTCACGGTGAGGACGTTCGCCAATCCGGCAGCGGGAACATCGGCGCGACCAACGTGTCCCGCAAATCACCGCTACTCGGAGTGCTGACTCTTTTGCTCGACGGCATGAAAGGCTTTACTGCCGTTGCGATGACGCAGAAACTCTTTCCTGATCGAACATGGTTGCTGGGCTTAGCGGCGCTGTGCGCGATTGTTGGCCATGTTTTTCCGATTTGGCTGAAGTTTCGCGGAGGCAAGGGTGTCGCCACGGGATTGGGCGCGTTTCTCGCTCTCGTTCCCAAGACCATTCTGGTGATGGTCGCGATCTTCATCGCGATTTTTCTGATCTTTCGCTACGTATCTCTAGCTTCGATCCTCACGGTCGCTCTCTTCCCGCTTCTCGCTTGGCTCTTGGAGCCTTACCGTAATGCGCCTGCGATGCTGGTTCTGATGGTTGCGGCGTCCCTGCTGATCATCGCCAAGCACCACGACAATATCCGCCGCCTTTTTGCTCACACCGAACCGCGATTCCAGAGGAAGAGCCAATGAGTCGGATTGCGGTCATCGGCGCTGGGGCGTGGGGAACCGGACTGGCTATCGTCCTCGGACGCAAACGGACACATCAGGTCAAGCTTTGGGCGCGCGAGGCTCAAGTACAGGATGCGATCGCCGCCCGCCGGGTGAATGAACTATTCCTCCCCGCACAAGAAATTCCCGACAGTGTCTCTGCCACCGGAGATCTGGCGGAAGCTTTACGAGACGCTGAAATCGTGGTCTGCGTCACTCCGTCCCAACATTGCCGCCGCACCTTCGAGCAGATGGTACCGTATCTCCATCGCGACATGCTTTTCGTGAGCGCCGCCAAGGGACTGGAGGAAAAGACGCTGCTTCGCATGAGCGAAGTGGTTTCCCAGGTGGTTGAGGCCGCCGGCATACCAGTGCGCGTGGGCGCACTAAGCGGGCCGTCGTTCGCCAAGGAAGTGGCACGCGGAGATCCCACTGCCATCACGATTGCTTCTCACGACTCCGCACTGGCCGAGATTGTGCAGCGCGAATTCAGTGATCCTCGCTTTCGCGTATACACCAACACGGATGTTGTTGGGGTGGAACTGGGCGGGGCTTTGAAGAACATCATCGCCATCGCCGCTGGAATATGCGACGGTCTAGGGCTGGGCCACAATTCGGCTGCCGCCCTCATGACGCGCGGCCTGGCTGAGATTACGCGCTTGGTTGTGGCGTGCGGGGGCCGGGCTGAGACTATGGCCGGACTTGCAGGACTTGGCGATCTCGTGCTGACTTGCACGGGTGGGCTATCGCGAAACCGCTCGGTTGGCGTCGCGCTCGGTCGTGGTCAGAAACTTCCAGAGATCATAGCCGGAATGCATGGCATGGTCGCCGAGGGCGTGTTCACTACTCAGGCCGCCATGGGACTCGCGCGTGCTCACTCGATCGAAATGCCCATCACCGAACAGATGGACGCCATCCTAAACCGGGGCAAATCTCCCAGCAAAGCCATTCAGGACCTGATGACCCGCAGTTCGAAGAGTGAGACCGGACTCTACCAAAGCGGCACGACGAACTAGAGTTTCCTCACCGGCTGCTCAGGAATGCGTTCTGGGAAAATATTGTCGCTGGAAGTAGAAGGACACGTTCACCAGCCCGATCATGACCGGGACCTCGACCAGTGGTCCAATCACCGCTGCAAATGCGGCCCCTGAATTAATTCCAAAAACCGATACAGCCACCGCAATCGCTAGTTCGAAGTTGTTCGATGCGGCTGTAAATGCCAGGGTCGTGGTCTTGGAGTAGTCCGCACCCAATTTCTTCCCCATATAGAAGGACACCATGAACATGACCACGAAGTAGATCAGTAACGGGACTGCGATCCTTACTACATCAAGCGGCAACCGCACGATATACGAGCCCTTCAAGGAGAACATCACCACAATCGTGAATAACAACGCAATCAGGGTGAGTGGACTCACCGCCGGAACAAAACTTCTGTCATACCATTCCTGTCCCTTCGCTCGAATTAACACCGTGCGCGTCAGAAACCCTGCAAGAAACGGAATCCCCAGGTAAATGAAAACGCTCTTGGCAATAGCAGTCATGGAAACATCAACGATTGCACCTTGCAAGCCAAGCTTGGCCGGCAGCACCGTGATAAATACCCAGGCATAGATTGAATAGAAAAACACCTGGAATAAAGAATTGAAAGCGACCAGCCCGGCGGCATATTCTGTGTCGCCTTTCGCGAGTTCGTTCCACACGACGACCATGGCGATGCAGCGCGCCAGGCCAATCATGATCAATCCCGCCATATACTCCGGGTAGCCGCGCAGGAAAATCACCGCCAGCACGAACATTAATACCGGTCCCACTACCCAATTCTGCAGCAGCGACAGCCCCAGCACTTTCTTGTTGCGGAACACTTCGCCGAGTTCTTCGTAGCGGACCTTGGTAAAAGGCGGGTACATCATTACGATCAATCCCAAGGCGATCGGAACCGAGGTTGTCCCGACGCTGAAGCGGTTCAAAAAAGGCACGACGCCCGGGACAAGCCACCCTAGTGCAACACCTGTCGCCATGGCGGCAAATATCCATGCCGTCAAATAACGGTCCAGGAAGTTAAGCCGTTTGGTGGTGTTCATTGAACTGGCTCGCCCACTTGCCGACCGATGCTGTCGATCTCTTTCTTGATGGCGAGCGTGTCCAGAGTCGCCAAAGGTAGACTCAGAAACAAACTGATCCGGCGTTCCAGCATAAAGAAGGCATCGCGAAAGGCCCGCGCTATCTCGGATTCGCTTCCTCGAACTGCGGCTGGATCCGGAACTCCCCAGTGCGCCGTCATCGGCTGCCCGGGCCACACCGGGCAGACCTCTTTGGCAGCGTTGTCGCACACGGTGAACACAAAGTCGAGCCGGGGCGAACCCGGCAATGAGAATTCGTCCCAAGCCTTGCTGCGCAGGCCGTACGTCGGCACCCGTGCCGCCTCAAGCTGCCGTATAGCTTCGGGCCGAACCGTTCCCGACGGATGGCTTCCTGCGCTGTAGGCCGCAAAAATTGGTGCGCCTTTGAAGTTCATGATGGCCTCGGCCATGATCGAGCGCGCCGAGTTGCCGGTGCATAAAAAAAGCACGTTATATTTTGCTGACATAGGTCTTCATTTGCAGCAGGTTGGGCCACAACATGCCGTGTCCTTGGGCCTCGCCGGCTTAACCGCCTTCACAAATGCGCTCATGAACTTGCCATCCACCTGCGGAGCGATGGCATAAACATCAAGCCCTTCCGCGGAAAGGATGGCACGGGCGTCTTCGGCTTTGTAGATTCGCGTGGGTTCGATATCGATCTCGCCAAATCCCGCAGTCGATAGCTTGGCGCGATATTCCTGCTCATCCAGAGCGCCCGCAATACAGCCCACCCAGAGCAGCATGCTCTGACGAATTTCCGGCGTGATTTCTCCGCGCGTCACTACATCAGAAACCGCGAAGCGGCCTCCCGGTCTTAAAACTCGGAATGCCTCTTGCAGAACACGATCCTTGTCTGCCGAGAGATTGATCACGCAGTTCGAAATGATGACATCGACCGAATTGTCCGGCAAAGGGATGTTCTCAATCTCGCCTTTGAGAAACTCGACATTTTCCGAGCCGGCTCTCGCCTTGTTTTGGTTCGCCAAGGCCAGCATCTCATCGGTCATATCGAGTCCGTAGGCCTTACCGGTCGGACCTACACGCTTCGCAGACAGCAACACATCGATCCCACCGCCCGAACCCAAATCGAGAACCACTTCTCCGGGATTGAGTTGCGCCAACGCGGTAGGGTTCCCACAACCCAAGGATGCGAGCATCGCTTCTTCAGGAATCTGCCCGGCCTGCACGCTGTCATAAAGATTCGAGGTAATGGGATCGCAACTCGATCCAGCGGGCGAAGCTCCGCAGCAACTGCTTCCTCCAGTCGTCACTCGCAACGCCGCTTGTCCGTAACGCTCCTTCACTGCGTCTTTCACATCGGTCTGACTCATCGCAACCTCCCTCTTACTTGCACAACTGAACAATGTTTTGTGGCTTGAGCGCCTTATTTCGCGTGCAACACTCCGCATAAAGAAACTGCAGCAGTTCCTGGAGAGCCTCGGTGTTCGCCGTGTAACGCAAAAATGTGCTCTCCCGGCGTACCAGCACCAGATCTTCAGTCTTAAGTTTTTCGAGGTGATGGGAGAGGGTGGAGTTGGGAATGTCTAGTTCATTCTGAATGTCGCCAACCACTAATCCCTCGGGATGGGCCGACAAGAGCAACTGCATGATCCGCAACCTTGGCTCAGTTCCCATCGCCGAGAACATGTCGGCATATCTGGCGATCTGCTCGATGCTTGCCCTGTTAGCCGTTGCCATATTTCGATATTTGCAGAAATATGGATGATTGTCAAGATTTCTTATTTCTTCAGGGGCCCGGATGGCGCCCCCATCGGTTCAATCCTTTTCAGACGCTGGCACCGATTCAAACCGCCCCATCTCGCGCTCCATCTCAGTCAGTCCTTCGCATTGCAAGTCAATTCGCGCATATGCTCCGCCGGACTTATTCCGAAAGGCCTCATAGGCTGCCTGCGACTTCCAAACGTCAACCGTCAAATAACGGCGCATGTTTTGCGTGTCTCGTATGAACTCCGTCCGCAGATAGTCGGTCGACTGGCGAAACAGCTTCACCCATTCCCCATCGTCTCCGTAAACCGCTTCGAAGGCATTTTCCTGCCCTGGCCGGACCCGGAACTCCCACACCACCACGAAACTCATTCCTCTTCCCTCCTCACCTTCGATTGCCAATCCCCGAAAGTGCAGGTGTACCCGCCACACTTTGGTAATGGTAATAGTCCCCATCGTCAGGCTGTGCCCAGCGCGGATTCCAATTAGACTCGCATTGGATTCACCATGAACGGCCGCATCTGGCTCCGGCCGTGGAGGACCACTTCGTCGTTGCGACTGACTTCGCCATCTCGCCTGCCGATTCTCTACGTCATCCTTGGTGTGCTTGTGCTGGTCGGGGTGGTGCCGATGTATTTTTACTCGGCGCAGGTTGAGTCCATCAATCGTGACCGCCTAATCACCAACGAACGACTCCTGCAGAATACCGTCACTCGCTCTTTGGCTGACGATATCTCGCAGCATCAGGAATCGCTGCGCATGATGCAGGCCAATTTGTCGTCTGCCTTGCAGGTGGCCAGTGGAGAAGATCTTACTTCCGAACACGTACAGGCTCCGGAACTGCGTGCCCTGCTGGAGCATTTTGTGTCATCGAGCGACGATCTGGCCTACGCATCGCTCTTGAATGCCGATGCCAAAGGAATCTCGGCGGGACGCATCGCGCCTGACGCTTTTCTGCAACGGGAACTGGAACGCGCTTACTCGGCGGCCCGTGAAGGCCGCGTTTATAACGGCGAAGCGCTGGTTGTAGGTACGGGCAAATCGGCCCGCACCGTCATGCTGGTTAGCACTCCGGTGATGTACGGCGGGAGGTTCCTGGGCATGATCGGTTCTGTGGTCGATCTGCAGTTCCTGATCCGGCGCCTGCAGGAAGTCCACCGTGGCGGCCTGACGCCTTACGTCGTCGACAGCCAGGGCCGGCTGGTAGCCGGCGCAACGCCCGACTATGCCACCGGTCAGGACATGACACGCTTTGAGATCGTCCGTAACTTCGTGGACGAAGGCAGCAAGGCCCAGATGGTCGCTGCCACCCGCGAGTTCGATGTAGGCAAGGGCAGGGACGCCGTCAAGATGCTTGGCACCTACAGTCCAGTCAGCAACCTTGATTGGGCGGTGGTGGTGCAGAAACCAAGGGCCGAAGCGTATCGCGGAGTCTACGAAATGCAGCGCAGCGCACGCATTCTGGCCATCATGGCGATCGCGCTCAGCGTTGCAATCAGCGTATTTGCCGCACGGCGTATCACCAACCCCCTCGAGGTCTTAACCCGTTCCAGCCGAGCCATCGCCCGAGGAGATTTCTCGCAACGGGTCCAGGTCAGCAGCCACACCGAAATCGGAGAATTAGCAGCGACGTTCAACGTCATGTCTGAGGAACTCGAGCATTTCGTGCTCGACCTGCGTCGTGCGGCAGCCGAGAATCGCGAACTCTTCATGAGTTCCATCACCATGCTTGCCGGAGCGGTCGACGAAAAGGACCCATACACTCGCGGCCACTCTGACCGGGTTACCAAGTATTCGGTGATGATCGCGCGCGAGATGGGGATCTACGAGGACTACATCGAAACAGTCCGCATCTCCGCCCAGTTGCATGATGTGGGCAAGATCGGAATTGAAGATCGAATCCTGAAGAAACCGGGCGCGCTCACTCCCGAGGAATTCGACATCATGAAGACCCACACCACCAAGGGCGCGAACATTCTCCGCCCGGTGGCGCAGTTGAAGGACATGATTCCCGGCATCGAACTGCATCACGAATCGCTCGACGGCCGCGGCTATCCACACGGACTCAAGGGAGACGAGATCCCGATCCTGCCCCGTATTATCGCGGTCGCCGACACCTTCGACGCGCTTACCACCAACCGCCCTTATCAACATGCACACGATCCCAAGGACGCACTGCGCATCATCAACAATCTTTCGGGCAAGCGGCTCGATCCGACAGCGGTTGGCGCTCTGGTGGCGCTCTATGAGCGGGGCGAGATTCGCGTTCAGCGGCCAACCGTTCCTATGCCGGCAGAAACCGTTGAGACCACCCAACCCGCAGCCGAACCCACAGTGACATCGACGGTTTCGGTCCCTCTGGCTCCCACGACTTCAGAGGCGCCTGCCGAAATTTCTGCCGCTTCGACTACAGCTTAATAACTCAAACCTTCCAACCGGCTCTGTGTCTCTCCCGACGAACCTACCGCTATAATGAACCTTCGCCAGTATTTTTATGATTCAGACCTTGTTCGGTAGTCTCGACGAGCAACAAAAGCCCAACTTCCTCGATCGCATGAAGGAAGCGGTGACGCGCACCCGCGAGAACCTAAGCGCGCGGATCGATGATGTCGTCTCGATTGGCAAGGAAATCGATCGCGCTACCCTGGACGATCTGGAAGCTACGCTAATCAGCGCCGATCTCGGTAACACCACTACGCAAGAAGTTCTCGGTAAACTGCGCGACAAAGCAGACCGCAAGCAGATCAAAGACGTCAACGAACTCAAGCGGCTCTTGAAAGAAGAGCTGCTGGCCATTCTGAACTCCGCCAACAACGCGCCGGTCCAGAGGGTTGAGGGAACTCCGGAAGTGATTCTTGTGGTCGGGGTAAACGGCACCGGAAAGACCACCACCATCGGCAAGCTCTCGCAGGTGTTTCGTGCCCAGGGGAAGACGGTTCTTCTGGCCGCCGCCGACACCTTTCGCGCGGCTGCTATCGATCAACTCGAGATATGGGGCCAGCGCACAGGGACGGAAGTCATCCGAACCAAGCCGGGTGGGGATCCTTCCGCGGTCCTCTTCGATGCCTTGCAAGCGGCATCTGCGCGACATACCGACTACGTGATTGTCGATACCGCCGGGCGTTTGCACACCAAAACGAATTTGATGGCAGAGTTGGATAAGATGCGCCGCACCGCCCAACGCATCATCCCCGGTGCACCACATGAAACATTACTGGTCATGGACGCTACCACCGGACAGAACGGCTTGCAGCAGGCGCGTCAGTTCACGGACGCCGCGGGCGTTACGGGTATCGTTCTGACCAAGTTGGACGGCACCGCCAAAGGCGGAGTCGTGGTTGCGATCTCGAGGGAACTAGGTTTGCCTGTTCGCTATGTCGGAGTGGGCGAAAAAGCCGGCGATCTGTTGCCGTTTAATCCCAGGGATTTCGTAGATTCACTGTTCGCGTAATTCTCCATGAGCTTTTGAACTTGGAACCAACAGACGAACCATTCATCCGCCAAGCCCTGGAGTTGGCCCGCCGGGGAATCGGCCTCGCTTCGCCAAATCCTTGTGTCGGCGCAGTCATCGTCGACCCTCAAGGCAGGGTCATCGGCACCGGCACTCACACCTACGACGGCATCAAGCACGCCGAAGTTCTCGCGCTGGAGCAAGCTGGAGAACGCGCTCGCGGCGCAACGCTTTACATCAATCTCGAACCTTGCAGTCATACAGGGCGCACCGGCCCTTGCGCGGATGCTCTGATTTCGGCTGGTATTGCGCGTGTAGTAGCCAGCATGACGGATCCCAACCCACGAGTGTCGGGCACTGGATTCACTCGCCTTTCCGCTGCGGGAATTGAGGTTGAAACCGGTCTGCTCGTAGGCGAAGCCCGGAAGTTGAATGAGGCGTTCGCTCGCTACATTCGGAACGGCACTCCGCTAGTGACGTTGAAAGCTGCGATGACGCTGGATGGAAAAATCGCGCCGCCCCCTCCTGCACATCCGCCTTCGGTTCCCGCTACGCCCAGCTATATCACTGGCGAACTAGCCCGTGCACATGTTCAGGAACTCCGACACCAGCACGACGCCATCATGGTCGGAGTTGGTACCGTCCTCGCTGACGATCCCTTGCTCACCGACCGCAGTGGTAAACCACGTCGACGCCCGTTGTTGCGAGTCATTCTTGACTCGAGGCTTCGCTTGCCGCTCGACTCGCGCCTGGT
Organism: uncultured Acidobacteriaceae bacterium; assembly: GCA_963708575.1. Classification (GTDB taxonomy): domain Bacteria; phylum Acidobacteriota; class Terriglobia; order Terriglobales; family Acidobacteriaceae; genus DASVWZ01. The sequence goes on along the minus strand of CAVPTB010000007.1, from coordinate 579,971 downwards.
TAAGACCGCGCAAGATGATCTCCTCGTACTGTGTTCGTTCGCGGAAGAGAAAAAGAAGAAACAGCTTCTGAAGCGCGGAGTTCAGGTCGAACAGATTCCGCGCCCAACCGTTGAAGGCCATCCTAACTTGCCCGCCGTCGTGGAACATCTCGGTACTCGTCAGATCACCAGCCTGATGATCGAAGGAGGCGCTATGGTGAATTGGGCGGCCTTGGCATCCGGCATTGTCGATAAGGTATTTCTGTACTACGCACCCAGGATTCTGGCTGGCGCAGCATCGGTTCCGTTCGCAGCGGGCGCCGGATTCCCCAACATCACAGACGCGGCTGGGATCAAATCGATACACTTGCACCGTTTTGGAGAAGATTTTGCAGTAGAGGGATACTTCAGGGATCCGTACGAAGCTTGCGCTTGACTTTTAGCCATGAGTTCTTGGTCCGCATGCTAGCGACGCCTGCAAATCAAGAGTTAAGAGCCAAGAACTATAAGCGCCGTTGGAGAGACCATGTTTACCGGAATCATCGAAGAAGTAGGACGTGTGACTCGCATCGCTCATAAGGATGGCAACCGCCGCCTGACCGTGGCTGCCTCAAAACTGGTAAAGGAACTGAAGCCTGGAGACAGCATCGCCATCAGCGGAGTTTGCCTGACCGCCGTAGACATCAAACCCAATTCCGTCGGCTTCGATCTCGCGGAAGAAACCTGGACCCGCACTTCGTTCTCGCGCATCCGCGAAGGCGCCGAAGTCAACCTGGAACTCCCCATGCGTGCCGATGGCCGATTCGGAGGTCACATCGTACAGGGCCACGTCGATGGCGCGGGAACGTTTCTCGAACTCGCTGCCATTCCCGGCGCCGACAACTTTTGGCTGCGCATCGAAATCCCCCTCGAACTCTCGCGCTATGTCATCTTCAAAGGATCGATTTCCATCGAGGGTATCAGCCTGACAGTCGCCAAAATTGAGGGCACGCTGGTCGACGTCGCTATCATTCCGCACACTGTCGAGATGACAAATCTCAAGTCGCTCAAACGAGGAGATCCGGTCAATCTGGAAGTAGACATGATTGCGAAATACGTCGAGAAGATGATGAAAGGGGAATCGGAGAACAGCTCGATTACGTTGGAGCACCTGGTGGGCGCGGGCTTCTAGAACGCAGAGCTCGAGGGTATCTGCCGGTCGCCCCTGTGCAGATTGTCCCAAAGTGGGTGGTGAGCTGTTTGATCAGCCCACGCTTGCAAATCCGCTAGGCGCTTTGGCCCAAGTTAATCTCATCCAGTGCCAGAAACTCCTGCACAATCGGCTCCTCTGACTTCTCCATCTCCGGATAGGTCCCGTAGAAAAGCACTTTTGCCTCGTGCAGAAAGACAATCCGATCCGCCAGTTTCTTTGCCAGACGCATATCGTGGGTGACTACCACGCTGGTCAAATGCAGTTGCTTCTTGAGCCGCTGAATAAGGTCGCCGAGGAGTTGTGCCATCAACGGATCGACCATGGTTGTGGGCTCGTCGTAAAGAACGCATTCCGGTTGAGCCGCCAGTGCCCGGGCAATCGCCACGGAGCGCTTCATACCTGTGGATAAGTCCGATGGCAAAAGATCTGCCATCTCCTTCACTCCCACCATTTGCAACATCCCGTCGACGATCTGAAGAATTTGTTCTTCGCTGAGGTCTCCGCGTTCGCGCAGAGGAAAAGCGACATTTTCGCCGACGGTAAGCGAATCGAACAGTGCGCCATTCTGGAAGACCATCGTAACTTTTTTGCGGATGCGCTCCAGTTCGATTTCCGCATAGTCGGTGATGTCTTCGAAGGCCACGATGACGCGCCCTGAATCCGGCTTCAGAAATCCCATGATGTGGTGCAAGGACACGGATTTGCCGACACCACTTCGCCCCAGGATGCAGACCGTTTCACCTGGCATGACCGTGAAGCTGACGTCGTCAAGCACGTGATTGGTGCCAAACGATTTCGAAACATCCTTGAATTGGATGTATGGGCCGTCGTGAGGAACCGTCGGGCCGTTCGAATTTTGCTGATCGGGTGCCATGTGAATTAGCGGGAGACCTTATGCAACTTCCATAGCGATCATAAATGATGGCTCAAGAAACCTGGCCAGAAGCTAGCTTTCGGCTGGAAATTGCGAGCGCGCGTGGTTCCATTCCTCGGGGGTATTAACGTTGCGAAAGAGATCCGGAGAAAAACCGGCGGCTTCGATTTCCGTCAACTCCATCACTTCGACTTTTATGTCTGGGAACACCGCGCTAACCTTGTAGATTCCCTGCTGCAACGCCCGATCCGCGAAGTCGGCAAAGGCTCGCCGGTACACCGCGCACAGGGGCTGGAAGCGTCCATCCGCACGCGGCACCGTGACGAGGGCATCGTTCTTAGCGGCACGAGCGCAAAGGAGACGCAGAAACCTGGAGTCGATGAACGGCATATCGACCGCGACCATTAAATTCAGTTCTGCTTGGGAACTTCGCAAAGCAGAGTGAATCCCGCCAAGCGGGCCGCACTCGGGATAAATGTCTTCGACGACGGAGCCAAAGCCGGCGAGCTTTTCTGCCTTTCCCACGATTCGAGCTTCGCAGCCGGCGTCGCGCAGAACCCTGAGTGAACGAGCTAAAAGCGTTTCCGAACCCAATGTGAGCAAGGCTTTGTCCGTACCCATGCGGGAGCTCCTGCCGCCCGCGAGCACAAATGCCGTCAACGAATTTTCCCGTTCTTGGGTCATTGGACTTTTGGCCCATTGTTAACGTCGAGCGTTCGGCTACGAACAGTCCGGGGGGTGGGGCATCTGTGGAAATCCAGCCCCCTTATAACACTACGGTAACCTACCAAAAGCCCGGGAACCGTACGATGATGGAATTCCGGTGTACTGCCCGGACTTATTCACATGCCTCAGAAGTTATTGGACGTTCTTATGTTAGGCCGTTGCTCTCACGAGTTCTCCTGGCCGCGACGGGCCGCTGATGGCGACTTCTACCAGGTTTGTCTGCTGTGTGCCGCCGAGTACAAGTACGATTGGAAAACCATGAAGCGTACGGAGCGGGTAGAACGCGCCAGTACGACGGAAGGAACGCCTCAGCGCCGCTCCCGTGCACATTCGCGAAAACCGACCTGGGTTCCGCGCGCGCGGAGACTGAAACTGGACAGCCCAGTACGCTACCGTGTGAAAAATCTTGGCACGTGGTACGAAGGCACCATCGACAACCTGAGCCAGTCCGGCGTGCTACTGCACGGCCCGCAGCGCTTTCCCAACAACACTCTGGTGGAAATGGTTTTCGAGATGCCGGAAGAGATCTCAGGCCAGAAGAACAGTTCAGTGCTTTGCCAAGGCCGCATCATACGCACCAAGGAACTCGCAGAAAATGCGGACAATCCAGGCTTAGCCGCGTCCATTCTCGACTACAAGTTTCTGCACCAGAGCTGATCAGGATCAAGGACTTCTGTGGCATCGGAGTTCCGCTCACCCTTCTCCCGATTGCTCAAGATTCAGACGCGCGGTTCATGCGTAAATTCTGTGTAAAGAACGGCAATGGAAATTCACACCGAACCGTTCCTGCCAACAATTTTCTCCGAGAATTTCGGCAATTCTGCATCTAAACTGTACATATCGAACTCAACATCGAGTAGGAGCGTTTTCCATGAAGGCGAGAGTATCTCTCTACCTTATAGCGGTCGTTCTTCTTACTGTGTCAGCAGCCACGATTGGCTGCAACAAGGCGCCAAACGACGCGCAGATTGCGAGCGACGTCCAAGCCAAAATGAACGCCGACTCCGGACTCTCAGGCAAGCAGCTTGCTGTGCAGGCTACCAACGGCGCCGTCACTCTGTCCGGCAACGTGGACAATGACGCCCAGCGAAACGCTGCCGCGCAATATGCCGCCAGCATTCCCGGCGTAAAACAGGTGATCAACAACCTGGTCGTGGCTCCGCTACCGCCGGCGCCGACCGCGGCTCAGACGCAAGCTCCTCCGCCGCCACCCGAGGAAACGAAGCCATCCGCTGCTCCAAAACGACATCACACGCGAAAGTCGGAAGGCACCTCTTCCAATAATGCTCCACCGCAAATGGCTCAGGACGCGGCGCCTGCTCCGGTAGTCACTCCGGCCCCGGCGGCAGCGCCAGCGCCACCTCCGCCGCCTCCTCCGCCCCAGAAAGTCACCATCGCTCAGGGGACCACGCTGGCGGTGCGTCTGGTGGATCCGATTGATTCGGAGACTGCGACGCAAGGTCAAACATTCCATGCCACTCTCGATTCGCCCTTGGCAGTGGATGGTAACGTAGCCATTCCAGCCGGCTACGATGTTGAAGGTCACGTCGTGGAAGTGAAGAGCGCCGGCAAGTTCGCCGGACAATCCGATCTGGTGCTTCAGCTAGACCGCATCAAGGCGGGCGACAACTACTACAACATCCAGACAGACCAGTACAAGAAGCAAGGCAGCTCGCGAGGAAAGAACACGGCAGAGAAAGTGGGCGCCGGCGCTGGTATCGGAGCCCTCATCGGCGCTTTGGCGGGCGGCGGCAAAGGCGCGGCCATCGGCGCAGCTGCCGGCGGAGGTTTAGGCGGAGGCGTGCAGGCGGCCACCAAGGGGCAGCAAATCAAGTTGCCTTCGGAAACCGTGCTCAACTTCACGTTGCAAGCTCCGGTCTCGGTGTTGCCGGCGCAGAGCCCCAATGGCAACCGCCAACGGTTGGGAAGCAACCAGTAATTCTTCTCGGTTCTACATTCCTGTAGAGACGTAGCTAGTTACGTCTCTACAGGTTATGAGCCTTTCGTTGTTCTTTTTCCCGCCTCGCTCACCTCTGCTCGTGATCAACATCACAGTCAGGTCTGACCTTCCGACCTATTCTGATCTGTCGATCATCATTGACAGACCAATCGCAGTCATAGGAGGCAATTCATGCGGGGAAAACAACTCGTCTGGATATCTGTAGTGGTTATGTTTTTCGCAGTACTGGCCTCGGCCGCTGATCAGCCGAAGCCGATTATCAAGACTGTTCCGGTCAAGAGCACTTCACCTTCGTCCGGACCGGAAATGTACAAAACTTACTGTGCGGTTTGCCATGGCCAGGAAGGCAAAGGCAATGGTCCTGCCGCTGAAGCATTGAAGATCCCACCCTCCGACCTCTCACTTCTTTCCAAGAATAACGGTGGAAAGTATCCTGACATGAAAGTGGTCTCCACCATTCGTGGCGACGCTAACCTGCCAGCTCACGGAACTCGTGACATGCCAGTTTGGGGACAGCTTTTCTGGGGCCTCAGTCACGGACACGAGGGTGAGGTACAGCAGCGCACAGCAAACCTCACAAAATATATCGAGACTCTTCAAGCGAAATAGCGAGGAGCTATCTGATCACGAGGCACCTCAGAAGAGGTGCCTTTTTTTGCTTGTTCGGTAAATTGCACGTCCAGGTTCGCTCTGCTACAGTCTCTGTCTACGGTCGCGCTTCGCGCTCGGTTGTCCACTCCGTGTTGCGTGCGCCAGCAGGTTGTTCTCCTATGCCAAAAGCGAACAGCCCCACGCCGAGTCTCCGGGTTTGGCTCAGAAGCCGGTCTCTGCGATACAGCGCAGCCCTTGGTGTGGCCGGCATCGCGCTCTATAGCTGGTTCGTCTGGCCGGTGATGCACGACACCCCCTTCGTTATCTTCCTGGCCGCGGTGATCATCACGGCTCGATTGTTTGGCTTCGGCCCGGCCTTGTTGTGCACTGCTCTCTCCGCTCTGGCAATCTGGTACGTCATTCTTGAGCCGCATTTCAGTTTTGGCATACACCGGGATGACGACGAGCGTCTCATCCTGTTCGTGGTTGTTTCGGTAATCACCGCTGGTCTGGCGCGCAAACGCTGGCAAGCCGAGTCTCGCGTCGGGCAAATTCAGCGATGGATGGCTTCCATCGTCGAATCCTCGGACGACGCCATCCTCACCAAAGACAAGGACGGGCTGATTACCAGTTGGAATCCCGGGGCCGAGCGCTTGTACGGTTATTGCTCCGCAGAGATCATCGGTCAGCCGATTTCGATTCTTTCGCCGCCAACATCAGCGGATGAAATTCCTGGATTCATGGAGCAACTCTGGAGCGGCCAATCCATTCAACACCACATCACCGACCGGGTCCGTAAGGATGGAAGCCGCATCACTGTCGATCTCTCGCTTTCGCCGGTAAGAAATGAGCGGGGAGAAATTATTGGAGCTTCGAGCATTGCGCACGACATCACATTGCAGCGCCGCGCCGAAGAAGCCCTGCGCCGCAACGAAAAGCTAGCCACCGCCGGCCGAATGGCTGCGGCTGTTGCCCACGAAATTAACAATCCTCTCGAAGCCGTTACCAACTTGCTGTATCTGGCGCGTCACCATCCGGATCACGCGCCTGAATATCTGGACATGGCAGACAAGGAAGTACACCGGATCGCGGAGGTCGCACAACAGATGCTGGGCTTCGTCCGCGAACACTCTTCACCGGTACAGCTTGATGTTTCCGAGAACATTGACGATGTCCTGCAGTTGTATCTGCGCAAGCTCAGCCTGAAGCAGATCAAGGTGGAAAAACATTACGAGGGCGATTTGAAGATCCGGGGGTTCGTTGGCGAACTGCGCCAGCTTTTTTCCAATCTGATCGTTAATGCCGTCGATGCCATGGAAGTGGGTGGCCGTCTGGTCGTTCACGTTTATCGAATCCACGAGTGGCGCAACGGACAGCGAGCCGGGGTACGGGTGACCGTGGCCGACAACGGCAGTGGCATCCAGCGGTCTGATCTGGGGCATATTTTCGAGCCTTTCTACACCACGAAAGCCGATACGGGAACAGGACTCGGACTGTGGGTATCTCACGCCATTGTGCAAAAGCATGGAGGGAAAATCCGCGTCCGCAGCCGGTCGACCAGGGGCTCCAGCGGGACGGTCTTTTCAGTGTTCCTTCCCGAAACCCTCGGTCGGGAAGCTAGTGGATAATCCCTTGGGGATCTTTGGCTTGCAAGCCTTTCCGTTCCCAGGTACACCGACTTTGGTACCTGCTGTCCCTTCTTAAAACCAGCCTATAATCAGGTCGTAACTACCATCCCGTCTGCATACTAGGGAAAAAGGGACGTATTGGAACTGGGTTTGGCACTTGCGATTTTCGCTCTGGGGCTGGCCTTCGGCAGCTTCCTGAACGTGTGCGTCTACCGCCTGCCGCGCGGGTTGTCCGTGATTCATCCCCGTTCCGCTTGCCCGACCTGTCAGCAACCGATCGCTTTCTACGACAATATTCCGGTTCTCAGTTGGCTGATGTTGGGCGGACGTTGCAGGCATTGCAATACATCCATTTCGCCGCGGTATCTGGCGGTAGAAGTACTCTGCGGCGCAATGTTTCTGGCCTGCTATGCCCAATTTGGCTACACCCTGGCAATGGTGAAATATTGCACATTCGGATTTCTCTTGCTGGGATTGATCTTCACCGATGCAGAGACTCAGCTGCTGCCCGATTGGCTGACGTTGCCCGGCATCGTGCTCGGACTACTGTTCAGTGCATTTGTTCCCGTTAATGACCTGATTTCGAACCTGCTTCCCATGTTTGTTTCCGTGCCGGCACATGGCGTTTCGCGATGGCTCTCTTTAGCAGACTCGTTTACTGGTGCGATTGTCGGCGCTTCGTTCATCTATGGTGCGGGAGCGATTTACCTTCGCGCACGCGGTGTCGAGGGCATGGGTTTCGGGGACGTCAAACTCATGGCTATGGTCGGAGCGTTCCTTGGAACTAAACTGACGATTTTCACCATCTTTGCCGGATCGGTTGTTGGATCGATGGCTGGTATGGCTGCGGTCTTGGCCGTATGGATCAAGCGGACGCAGCGCCGCGTGGCCAAGAATCACGAATCTCTTGCGATCGCGCGACGGCGAGCCTGGACGTCAGCTCAAATCATGCTTCGTGGCTTTCCCATTCCCTTCGGAGTTTTTCTGGGCACAATGGCGATCGTGGCCTTTTTCTTCGGCAACCAGTTCTTTCGCTGGTACTGGAGGATGCCATGAGACTTCTAGCGAATCCGGTAGTGTTGGTGCTGGCTCTCGGTCTGCTGCTCTCTGTTCTCGCTTTCATGACTGTGGTGACGTTGTCGCGCCAGTTGCGCCGCCGCGCTTTCGCGGAAAGCTTTATGTCGGCAACCGCGCCTTCGCTTTCTCAATTGCCACTTCACACTTATAACGCCGTCATTCAGCAACTCAAGCAGCAAAAATACGAACTTCTCACAGCGCAGCAATCGGAGCGTCGCCGCGCCAAGGCTTCGGAAAATATTAGCGCGGCCGTTCTTTCCAATCTTTCGAGCGGCGTGGTCTTCTTCACCCCCAACGGTTTAGTGCGTCGCACAAACAATGCCGCGCGTAGCATTCTGGGATACGCCTCGCCCGGCGGAATGAATACGGCTGAGCTCTTTCGCGATGCAACCGTGATCTCTCCGAGTTTAGGGATTGGACTATCCAGCGTGGTGCAGGCTACAGTCCGCGAACAGAGTCAACGCACCCTTACGGCTCGCTATGTTACGCCCGCGGGCGAAGAACGGATTCTCGAAATTACTGTCACCTGCGTCCGGACTGGTGCAGGAGATGTGCTGGGCGCTGCTTGCCTGATCACCGACCAGACAGCCATGACTGTCCTGCGCCGCCACGAGGAATTGCGCGGTGAAATGTCTTCGGAAATGGCGCTAGCTTTGCGCACTTCCCTCACCACGATCTCGGGGTATGCAAGACAGCTGGCTGCCAGCCGCGATCCGGAAATGACTCGGCAACTGGCGTCTGACATCGTTTCTGAAGCAAGTGAACTGAATCACACCATCGGCGGATTCTTAGCCGGCGGGAAGGCCTCGGCGAAAGCCGCCGGAGCCTAATTTGAGCAAACTGGAGCGAGTATGAAGCGCATTGTAAACTTTTGCTGGTTGATCATTTTCCTGTTGGGAGCGGGTTCCCTCTGGTCCTACGCCCAGACTTCCGCGACGCCACCGGACCAGTCTCTTGGCGACTTTGCCCGGTCCGTCAAAAAGGACAAGAAACCCACCAAGACTTTTGACAACGACAATATCCCGACACAGGACACGTTGAGCGTCGTGGGTAACTCGTCGACCCAGACCGCTGATGCTCAGGCCCCCGCACAGGACCAATCTACCGACGCCAATAGCGCAGACGGAGCCAACAAGGCGGCGGCTCCCGGCAAGCACGCGCCCAAGGCCGACAACCCGCAGGTCACTCCGGGAGAATCCCAGGAGGATCGGCAAAAAGTATTCGATAAATGGCAAGATAAATTGAGCGACCAGCAACAAAAGGTCAACATGATTTCGCGGGAGATTGATGTCATGCAACGCGAGCAGAAGATGCGGGCGGCCGAGTTCTATTCTGACGCTGGAGCGCGGCTGCGCGATTCCAGCAACTGGGACAAGCAACAAAGCGAGTATCAACAGCAATTGCAGGAGAAGCAGAAAGCCCTGGCCGACGCAAAGGACGCCATGGGCGACATGCAGGAAGATGCCCGCAAGTCCGGCGTGCCGTCTTCGGTGATTGAGAAAACGGACAGCCCGCAGAACTAAGACGCTAGCTCCACAATCAGCCCTCGGATCTGAATCCGGGGGCTTTTCATTTTTCTATTAATCCAGCGAATAATTTCTCAGCTTCTCGATCTGCTTAACGTGATGGTGTCCGTGCACCCAGTGGAACTTACGCCAGTGTGTGCAGGTGAACGGACCCAGAATCGGGTGATCGAGCACTCGAGTGTCTTTTCCAAAGCGTTCTTCACACCGCTGGATCACTTCATCCATGGCGACGATCTTCGGACCAATCTGTTGCAACACGTCATCGAATGCCATGCCTCGCGGACGAGTCCGTTCCGGAGCCGTTCTACCTTCTGGAAGGTAGCCCAGACCGGTCACCACCAGCGTCCGGACTCGTTCTCTGAACGTGGGTATCCGCGCCAGGGGCTTGCCTCCGTCCAAACAAAGCTGCATGGCCTTAGTCGTTCCTGTGTAGGTGTATAAAAGGTGTTCGAGGACTTGCCCACAGCACCATTTCCCTTCCGGATGCCGGGCGACCTGCTCCGGCGTCATTCCACGTGTCGCGTCGGCGATCGCATCGCGCAACCGTTGTAGATGGGAATCCATGCGATTATCTCGGCCCTACCTTCACCTTCCTGACGCCGGCTTCTGATTCAACCGCGTCACTCCTTGAGCCCGAATCTAGGAGTAAAGATCTCAGCTCCGAATGCCAGCAGGGTCTCCGCGTCCTGTGCGCTCGGGTTTCCATAGACCTCGAAACGAACGAGGCTCGCAGTCTCGAGAAGCTTGGGAACCAATTCCTGCACCGCCGGCCCGGTAATATGCGCGTGGACGGCGTCAGCATCCGCGTAGGTTTCGAAGAGACGGCAGGACTTGCGATTCCCGCTTAGGTACCATTCGTATCCGAGAGCACCCGGCTCTTTCCTCGTGGTCGCGGTCATAGCCTGCGCAATACTCTCAAACTCATCGAACTTTCCTGCAACCACCTTGAGAGAGACCACGAAGTGGACGGTATGCTTGACCATGCCCTGGCACTCCTTGTCTAAAACCAGTTCTAGTAGAATGAACCGCGAAATCCCTGTTCGCAAATCTAACACGCCCACGGAAGGTGCCATGAAAAAGCTGCTTGTGCCGATGCTCGCGCTCGTATTCCTTGCAGGCTGCTCGTCGGAGAGTTCCAAACCCGTACAGACCGAGAAGCCAGCTCCCAAGCCAGCCGAATTCGAGACCGGCCGAGTCGCCTTCCAAAAGATGTACATCGCAGCTCACGGATGGGCACGCGACGCGCAGCCGTTTCGCCTGCAGTCGCAAGTGACGCCAGACGCTAAAGGGCAAGATGGAAAGGCTGGTGTCTGGAGGGCGGGCTTCGCTTCACCCGCCGGACGTGGCGTTAAGCCCTACACCTGGTCGGGTACCGACGCCGGCGACGCGCCTTCCCGCGGAGTTACTCCGGGCGGCGAGGACAACTATAGCGCGACGAATTCCTCCACCGCCGTCTTTGACATCGCGTTTCTCAAGATCGATTCCGATCAGGCGCTGGAAACCTCCAAGAAGCATGGAGGCGATAAGGTCCTCGAGAAATCTCCGGACACTCCCTTGACCTACGTGCTCGATTGGAGCAACGCTACCAACAAACTTATCTGGCACGTGATCTATGGAACCAGCCGTGACGATGCCAAGCTGGTGGTTGATGTCGACGCTAGCAGCGGAGACTTCATCCGAGTGGAAAAATAAAAACTGCGAAACGGCCGCCTCGGCCTACGCGAGGCTGGGCTATCCCTTCGCGATTTTCGAAGGGTGGGTGTGCTGGACCATCCCAAATCATGCTGATCAACCGCAAAACGATTCACATTGAGTGGGGAGATTGCGATGCCCTGGGCATCGTTTACTATCCGCGCTACATGGCCTATTTCGACAACTGTACCGCTGCACTCTTTCTGCGCGCCGGATTGCCCAAGCAGGAGATGCTCAACAAGTACGGCATTGCCGGAATTCCCATGGTCGACTTGAAGGCCAACTTCAAGATTCCCTCGCGCTTCGGTGACGACGTCATTGTGGAGTCATGCATCCCTGAGTGGCGGCGCAGCAGCTTCCGCGTCCATCACCGTCTGCTCGCCAAAGGTGAACTCGCAGTTGAGTGTTTCGAACTCCGCGTTTGGGTAGGCAAGTCTGCCGAGGATGCCGAGAAGCTCCAGTCTCGCCCGGTGCCCCAGGAAGTCATCGACCGCTTCACCACTTCGCCGGACGCTGATGGTGATTCGCAAAATCCGCGGGTGAAATGAATGGCGCGTCTCCGCACACAGGTTGGGATTGTCGGTGCAGGTCCCGCGGGTCTTCTGCTTTCCCAACTCTTGCACTTGCGCGGAATCGAGTCCGTCGTGCTCGAAGCGCGCACTCGCCAGTACTGCGAGGAGCGCATCCGTGCTGGGGTTCTGGAACAAGGCACAGCCGACCTGCTAGTCGAGATCGGCGCGGGCGAGCGCATGAAGCGTGAAGGCCTTGTCCACTACGGCATCGAGCTGCGCTTCAAAGGACACGGCCATCGCATCGACTTCAAAGCACTTACCGGCTCCGGCATCACCGTCTACGCCCAGCACGAAGTTATTAAAGACCTCATTAGCGCCCGCCTCGCCGCTTCAGGACAGATTATTTTCGAGGCGGATAGTGTCTCGATCCGCGACTTCACCACGGATAGCCCGGTCATCGCCTTCCGCGACAACGGCATCGACCACGAACTCCATTGCGACTTCATCGCCGGATGCGACGGCTTTCATGGCGTCTGCCGTCCCTCGATTCCGGCGGGTGTTCTCACCATTTACGAGCGAACTTATCCATTCGCGTGGCTGGGCATTCTCGCCGAAGCCGCGCCTTCCTCCAATGAACTCATCTACGCCTACCATGATCGCGGGTTCGCCTTGCTTAGCATGCGTTCCCCGCAAATCTCCCGCCTTTACCTGCAGTGTGCGCCCGACGAAGACCTGACACTTTGGCCCGACGCCCGCATCTGGGACGAACTTCATATCCGCCTGGCGGCCGACGGCTTCTCACTTACTGAAGGCCCTGTCTTACAAAAAGGTGTCACGGGCATGCGCAGTTTCGTTGCCGAACCCATGCAATACGGCAATCTCTTTCTTGCCGGGGACGCTGCCCACATCGTGCCTCCTACCGGAGCCAAGGGACTGAACCTTGCCGCGGCCGACGTTCGTGTGCTCGCCCGCGCCTTTGCCGATTTCTACACCAGCAATAACAAGACACTTCTTGAAGACTATTCCCGAACCTGCCTGCGCCGGGTCTGGAAGGCACAACGCTTTTCCTGGTGGATGACTTCCATGCTGCACCGTTTCGAATCCGAGACGCCATTCGACCGCCGCCGTCAGATCGCCGAACTCGATTACGTCACCAGTTCCCGGGCTGCCGCGACCGCTTTAGCGGAAAACTATGTAGGACTGCCGCTGGAATAGATCCCGCAGCTCAATAACTCGCACTTAGTTTTTCCCGGACGCTGACACCTAACGCTCGAGTCTGCAAGCACATACCAGTTCACCTACAAGTCACCCAAAAGTTACCGCCGCTCCATTGCTGAGCTGTGCCCTTTTCTGCGACAACTGTGCCCGCAGAAGTTCTGTGGCGAGGGTGAGGTTCCTCAATTCTGAGATTTGTGGCTCAGGACAGTTCCGTCGCCTTAGGGTGATCCCAGTTTCGCCGGCCAGATCAGTAACCAAAATAGAAACGAAAAAATAAGGAGAACGATTCACATGAAATCCAATTTGCTGGTTCGCATGGTTGTACTATTTTCCCTGGCTAGCGGAGTCTACGCGGTCGGACAAGACTCACCCGCAACGAACATCACCGGCAGCGGCACCAAAGGCACCATTCCGCTGTTTAGCGGCACACACTCGATCGGCAACTCCAAGATCAAACAGGACAGCAGCGGCAATGAGCATTTTGGCGCTGGCATCAACGCGGCCGGCAACATCCAAGGCTCCAAAGACGTCGATGCGGGCGGCAACGTCAATGCCACGGGTAACGTCAATGCGACCGGCAACGTCAGCGCCGCCGGTAGTGTCATTTCCACGACCGACGTCAGCGCCGGCGGGAACATCTCTGCCACAGGTTATGTCTTTTCAAATGAATTCGTTGAGAGCGCTGGTGGCGTTTATGGGACCTTCGGCGATTTCGCGGGCACAGGATACTTTGAGACGCCGACCAGCGCGGCAATCATTTCGTCCACCCAGGACGGGACGCAAGTGGTGCAAGGACAGCAGTTTGCCAGCAGCGGCTACGAATTTGCCTTTTATAACTCGAGCGGCCAGGCGGTCTTTTACGGAGACTCGGCAGGTGACACGGTTGCGATCGGCAGCAAATCCGCCGCTGTGCCTCTGAAGAGCGGGAAGATGGTGAAGGTCTATTCCCAGGAATCGACCCAGGTCTGGCTCGAAGACTTTGGCACGGCGAGCTTAGTGGGCGGCTTGGCCACGGTAAAGCTGGATGCAAAGTTTGCCCAGCTCGTTGACACCAAGATGCCATATCACGTTTTCCTGACTCCCAACGGCGATTGCCATGGTCTGTATATCTCGCGGAAGGACGCAACCACGTTCGAAGTCCGCGAGTTGGGTGGCGGACAGTCGAGCCTGGATTTCGACTATCGCATCTCGGCGCTTCGCAACGGCTACGAAAAGGTTCGTCTCGAACCCGCGATGCTGCCTAAACTCTCGGTGCGAAAGCATCCTGCGGCTCCTAAGAAATAGTCGATAGTTCCCTCGGGGCCGGCTTGTAAGAGCGGCCCTTTTTTCAGTCCGTCTTATTCCGCCAAGGTTGGCGTGTAAATGTGAATGGTTTAACAAACGTCCGGAGCCAATTTTATGAAGCACATCTGCAATAGATTTCCGCTACTGAACTCGATGGCGACCTTGTTTACTTTCGTTCTTGTCCTGATTCAACCGTTTCTATCGGCTTTCGGGCAGATTAAGCCGCTTGTGCCCGCGAGTCATTATTCCTACAAGCATCTATACGGCTTTTGCCGATCGTCGACTTGCAACGATGGCGCCGAGCCGAACGGCGACCTGGTTTTCGACGCCGCCGGAAACCTGTACGGAACTTCCGAAGGCGGTGGCAGTTCGGCTTGCCAAGCCATCGGTTGCGGAACGGTGTTCCAACTTTCGCCCAAAGCGGGCGGCGGTTGGAAGCACACCGTACTTTTCAGATTCGGTCACGGCAGCGGATCGAATCCGCCCGCAGGTTTGGCGATGGACGCTGCCGGCAATTTGTACGGAACGACAATTACGTATCCAGATCCAGGCGGCGTGTTCCGGCTTTCGCCGAACTCCAACGGAGGCTGGACATTTACCAAGCTCTTCACATTTAACGGCACGAACGGCGCGGGTCCTTACGGACGATTGATGCTCGACGCCGCGGGCAACGTCTACGGAACCACGCAAAGCGGAGGCGATTTCAACGCTTGCCCCTTCGAAGGATGCGGAACCGTATTCCGGCTTTCTCCGCAGAAGAACGGAACCTGGAAACATACCACGCTGTTTTCGTTCAATGCGAAAGACGGGCTTAACCCTGTCGCAGGCGTGATCCTCGACGCCTCCGGCAATCTTTACGGCACCACCGAACTGGGAGGCTCTTCCGCCGGCTGCGTCAATGGATGCGGAACTGTTTTCCGCCTGTCGCCCAGCGCGCATGGCCACTGGAAGATCACCACGCTTCACAACTTCGACGGCGCCGACGGATCCGATCCGGAAGCGCGGCCTACGTTCGACACCGCCGGCAACCTGTACGGGACGACCGCCTCCGGTGGCCAGGACGGCTTTGGCACGGTGTTCCAGCTGTCACCCCAGAAAAGCGGGCACTGGAAGCTGGCGACCCTGGCCACGTTCGACATCACGAACGGCGCCAACCCGGTCGATAACCTCATCTTCGATCCGGCCGGCAACTTGTACGGCACCACCGAAGCCGATGGCTCGTTCGGCATCGGAATCGTGTTCCGGCTTTCACCGGAGAAGAACGGCATGTGGAAACTAACCACACTGCTCACCTTCACCGGAGACAGCGGTTCGGTTCCCAACGGAGGGCTGGTGCTCGACTCCGCGGGAAATCTGTACGGCGCCACTCCGGTCGGTGGAAAACATTCCGCAGGAGTGGCGTTCGAACTTTCTCCGAAAAACTAGTGGGGCTAAGCTCGGGGGCCCCCCCACCATTTTTGGGTCGATCTTTTAGAATCAGAGATCTAGCCGGTCTGACCAGCGGAGATCTTTGACTCAAACGGAGTTACAGGTAAAATCTTCCGCTTAAAGGACTTAGCCCTAGATTACCGGCTGGCCGTATAAAAAACTCGTAAAATACAGATTCTAAAGAGGAAAATCTTCAAAATCTAGACAACAAAGAACTTACGGTCAAATCTTTCCCTAGAAGCGGAAGGGCGGAGTATTTGTGAGATCAGGAGGCACGCTGCCCGGTTCACAAACACTCCGCCCTTCGCTTGTTTCGAGGAGATTATCGCGCGGGGTGGCAGGAGATGTCAGTGAGGTCGGTCACGAGTAGGGAGGATTGTTTCGGTGGAGGTTCAGTGTGTCCGATTCTGATTGGGACTTGACGGCAATTGAATGGAGAACTGTCACGGCCCGCACTCCCTCAGAGCAATGTTGACCAGGAAGATAATAATTCTGTGCACAAGAACGAGATTCCGATTCTTGCGATTGTTACAACTGGCTTAGAAAGGATTGAGCTGCCTCCCCTAAGACGACCCGGTGTGCCTAACAACACTCCAAATGAAGCTTTGGTGTTGTGGGGAACACAGTATTACGCCTACTGCGTGATTGCTCACGTTCGACATGTTTTGCGCGGAATGGTGGAGTTGCTTCAACTTGGAAGTGTCGCGACTGCGTTTTTCCCTGCTCGACATGCCTTTGAGTGGACGGCTCACACATGCTTGATGTCACGGGAGCTCAAGGATTTCACCGTCAGGAAGGACTGGAAGGGTGCAAGAGAATTACAGTCGCGGGTGATGGAGGGCAATCGCTGGGTCAAGGATTACGGCACTGAAGTACGTCGCTGATGCCCCGTAGAAGACCTGGTGATCAGATGCCTGATGGACTGCGGGTCAAGAACGCTTTGAGGGCATATGAGAAATACCAGGAGGAGACGATAGGAACCAGTGATAGCAAAGACAGCTATGCTTTGTTGAGTGAACACACTCATCCGAACTCGGCCTGTTTCAATCGCTATACCGAGTTCTTGGGACCAGAGGTTCGATTTGTGAAGCCTTCGGAAGATGCTTCAATACTCGGTGAGGAGCGTTGCCTACTTCATCTCCTATTGTTCCTCGATGAGTTGCTATGTCTTGGTAGAGAAAGCAAGGTTCGAGCGCAGCTTCGAATCATCATTGATGAAATCCTGAACGCTGGCAGGCACTATTTTAGATAGTCCTCGGGTCGACTTCGCCTTCGAGCGGCTCGTTGATCCAGGGTGGCAAGAGGTATTTCGGGCAGAGATGTCGAAAAGAATCGATTTCGCCAAAGAACGAAGAGATCAGGGGCGTTCGCTAAGCAGCGCTGTCCGCGCGCTTACGGCAATGATGGAAAAGTTAGCGCATCAGCGTGGTATCGATCTTCAGACAATTCTAGATGAAGCGTCAGCACGAAAAGAGGAAGGGAAGCGGCTATTAACCGAACGCCTGCAGGAATCCGTGGTGCCTTTGTTCATCTATCGCGACGGGCGACCCGACAGAGTTCGTTCTTGCGTCCTCGTGCGCTTGGATTCGGAGTTTTATGCGTTTACCGCAGCACACGTGATTCGAGACGCCGGCTCTGCAACACTCTTTGCTCCTTCGGAAGGTAGGGGCGGGAAGTTGCAGCCGTTGCCGCAGTGTACAGCGCATCTGAAATCCTCGGGAGGTATTAGCGATCTCGGTGTTGGTGTGTTGGTTCTCGCAGCACGTCACTTGGGGGCCTTCCAGCATCATGTTTTTTTGTCTGACGCAGAAATCGATCAAGAAGATCAACCAGACGACCAAGATGATCTCCGGTCTTTCTATTTCGTTCTCGGCTATTCTGCATCGAGAACACAAGTGAAGATCTCCAAGGCCGAGCGTCGAATTCACCAACAGTCCTTTCGCTTCTCGACACAGCCGGTAGATGCTGCTGAATACTTGCAGGAGCGGATTTCACAGTCAGATCACATATTGCTCGACTTTGATCATAAGAAGATCCGGGTCGAGGGCAGACGCGCCTGTCCACCTAAGCTCCAGGGTGTCAGTGGCGGAGGAATATTTCAGATCTCCAGAAAAGCAATGCGAGGCCCGCTCGTCGCAATCGCCACCGAGAATAGACGTAGGTCGCGTCTGATACTCGGCACGAGAATCAAACACTTCCTGGCGACGGTTCGTGAACTGAAACGACAGCTCATCATGGAAACTCAAACTCTTGAGTCACCGCCAGTTCGATAGCTCAATTTCCAACCCCTTCGCTCGGTGCCTGTCACGACACCAGATCCCTCCACTCCACAGATCGCCGCTCTCGCGGCGATTTGTTCCGGTCGGGATGACAGAGTTGGGGAGAACTGCACGGCCCCACTCGTTGGGAAGAACTGAACCACCCCACTCAAGCCGGAACCGGAATTGAATGGGGCGCCCGCCAAAACACAAGAGGTTGAGAGTTGCGTGTCCCACCCTCTGAAAATCGCAGAGGGTGGGCCAGCCTCGATTTTGTTGATCGCGGAAAACAGGGTGGGGGCAGCCTCGGTTTTGTTGATGGTCGCTGGTGCCTGTCACGACACCAGATCCCTCCACTCCACGGATCGCCGCTCTCGCGGCGATTTGTTCCGGTCGGGATGACAGAGTTGGGGAGAGGTGCACGGCCCACTCGTTGGGAAGAACTGAACCACCCCGCTCAAGCCGGAACCGGGATTGAATGGGGCACCCGCCAAAACACAAGAGGTTGAGAGTTGCGTGTCCCACCCTCTGAAAATCGCAGAGGGTGGGCCAGCCTCGATTTTGTTGATTGAGGAAAACAGGGTGGGGGCAGCCTCGGTTTTGTTAATCGAGGGAAACAGGGTGGGGCAGCCTCGGTTTTGTTAATCATTCGGGAAGGGGGGCACTACGCACCCTGCCAGCGTCGCGGCTTCACGGACGTGCTCTGGGCACTGTGCTAACGTGGCTACCGGTACGCCGACGACAATCAGAGTTGAGGATGGGTCTATGTGGCGCAAGCTGGGCCTGACGATTTCGTATCTCATCGCAATCTGCTACGTCGTGTCCATTGTGTTGCCCTCGATTTACTGCCTTCGTACGGGATGCAAAGGACCGGCCGAACTCGACGCTTTTATGCCCGCCTTCGCCCTGACTCCGGTGGGCGCGCTAGCTACGGCTTTCGCATTGCACAACTCCATACAGCACATCAGGAAAAGAGAATTGGCCTGGGTTTACTGGCCTCTGGCAATTGTCTTCGGGATGGTTCTGCTCGGGATCGTGGCGCTGGTCGCGGTTGTGGTTTATTACACGGCGTTTCGTCGTTAAGTTGAGAGAGCTGAAGGTCCCCACTCAAGCCAAAATCGGGCTTGAATGGGGCACCCGGCCTCGATTATTAGCTCGATTATTAAATGGTCCTGGTTCGTGTTCGTGGGACTAAGTCAGAAGATCGAGATCTGTTACTTCTTGGCGGCTTGCACTGGGGCTCCGAGGCGCTCGAGGGCTTTTTTGGCGTCTTTGGCGAGTGGGCCTCCGGGGAGAATTTTCAGATATTCCTGGTAGTGCGGGATGGCTTCTTCGGACTGGTCGAGCTTCTCGAAGCATTCGGCGATGCGGTAGTTGGCGACGGCGTCCTGGTCTTTGTAGATCAGCGCGTCCTGGTAGCGGGCGAGCGCGGCCTTGTAGTTCTTCTTCTTGAAGTAGAAGTCTCCCACCTCGTCGTCTTTCAACGCGCGGTAAGGATTCCAGGGATGCATCTCTCCGACTTCGCCGGTATCGTCCTCGGGATTGGTTCCGGTGCCGATGCCCGGGTGGTCTTTGACATCGTTTTTGGGAGGAGCGATGTCGATGCGGGTGTCGCGGCTGGAACTCTCTCCGGCTTCGATGTCGCGGGCGGTGTCGTCGGCCGAGCGCGGGGGAGCGTCGTTGGCTCCGGGGACGGGATCGGCCGGTGGAGGCGCGGATTGCTGGGCGAAGGCCAGGGTTCCGGCCAGAAGAACCAGGATCAGAAAACAGTACCGCATGGAGTAATTTTAGCGCGTTTTGGGGCGGGAGTTGGTTGGGCTTCTGGGGAGCTTTTCGAGTCAAGAGCTTTAACCGCAAAGGGCGCTAAGAAAGGCCGCTAAGGACGCGAAGGACGATTCTCCCTTTCACGGCAAAGGGGGCGGTTGCGTTCCCACCCTCTGAAAATCGCAGATGGTGGGGCAGCCTCAGGTGAAGGGCCGCTAAGGACGCTAAGTTCGCTCTCTTTTCACATTTCACCGCAGCGGGGCGGTCGCGTTCCCACCCTCTGAAAGTCGCAGATGGTGGGCCAGCCTCAGGTGAAGGGCCGCTAAGGACGCTAAGCTGGCTCTCTTTCACCGCAGCGGGGCGGTTGCGTTCCCACCCTCTGAAAGTCGCAGATGGTGGGCCAGCCTCAAATGGAGGGTGGGCCAGCCTCAAATGGAGCAGGTTACGACGCGCGCAAGGGCGGCCGCTCCACATTGAATCCACGCCCACAAAAAAGACAGGCCACTCTCTGGGGGAAGAGTGGCCCGTGTTGGCGAAGTCCTCCGAGGAGGAGGGAAACTAGTTATTGCCGGGAGGCGGCGGGGCAGCCTGCCCAGTGGTTGCTGGGGCTGCTGCCGGGGTTCCGGCGGTGTTGGTCATCAGGCGGACATCGACGCGGCGATTCTTGGCACGGCCCTCGCGGGTCTTGTTGGAATCCACCGGCTTATCCTTGCCGAGACCAATCAGATAAATCTTGTAGGCAGGAACGTTGTGCTCGGCGGCCAAGTATTGAATGACGGCGTTGGCACGGCGTTCGCTGAGTTCGTAGTTGTAGTTACTGTCCCCGACTGAGTCGGTGCCGCCTTCGACGGTCACGATGTATCCCTTGGTGTTGGTGACGTCGGTGGCGAGCTGGTCAAGGGCGGATTTCGCGTCTTTGGTCAGGTTATCTTTGTTGAACCCGAAGTGGACCGAGGTCTCGGTCACGACGCGATAGTTATCAAGATTGGCGACGGCATTGGACAAGGTATCGACGCGATGTACGGCGTTGTTGGCCTGGGTCTGAGCCTGGTCGGCGGCTTGACCGGCGGCCTGCGCCTTCTGGTCGACTTCGGCGGTCTTGGCGTTCACCTGCTGGATTCCAGCCTGGGCGCGCTGATCGACGTCTTTGATGTCGTGCGAGTTCTTCGCCGTCATGTCGTCGAGCTCGTTGGTCTTGTTGATGAGCGGCGTGGTCTGCTGACGAACGTAGTTCTTGCTGGCGCAGCCAACGGTGGCCGCCATGGTGACCGCTAACGCTATTGTTAACGAAGTGCGATTCATGTGTTAGAGGGCTCCTTCCTCTAGGAAACCTGGAACTGCCAAAACCTGGGTCGAACTGGGTACTCACACTTGTGAGTGCTGGGCATTCGCCTCTCGCACGCTTACATGTGCACGAGAGCTGCCAACCCTACTTCGATGGCGATCCCATTGTAAGCTGTTGCCTGCGCGGAAGATAGGTTTGTGTATGAGAAGGGGTGTGGAATGTTGAGAGTAGATGAAAGGGATACGAAGCGAGGAAATTTTATATGGTGGGCGGCGGGGCGGATCAAAAAAGAGCAGCAGGCAATCTAATAGAATAGAAATACCCCATATTTAGAGCCAATGGACCTCCCTGCAAAAATACGCAGTTTGCCGACCTCTGCCGGCGTGTATCTCTATAAGAACGCCGAAGGGGAGGTTATCTATGTCGGCAAGGCCAAGAACCTGCGCAGCCGGGTCAGTTCCTACTTTCACGAGGGCCGCAGCTACGACGCCAAGACCGGGACTCTGGTCCGGGAAGCGGTCGACGTCGACTACATTGTGGTGGCCAACAATAAAGAGGCGCTGGCGCTTGAGAACAACCTCATCAAGCAGAAGAAGCCGCGCTTCAACATCCTGCTGCGGGATGACAAGACTTATCCATACGTGAAGTTGACTTTGGGGGAGCTGTATCCGCGAGTGTATGTGACGCGGCGGCTGCGGAAGGACGGGAGCGCATACTTTGGGCCTTATTTTCCGGCGAACCTGGCTTACCGCATCGTGGATTTGATTCACCGGAATTTCCTGATTCCGTCGTGCAAGGTGGATTTGAACCGGTTTCATCCGCGACCGTGTTTGCAGTTTTATATAGGGCGATGTCTGGGGCCTTGTGTGGAGGGGCTGACCACGCCGGAGCTTTATCAGGAGGCGGTGCGCGACGTAAAGTTGTTTCTGGAGGGGCGTCCGACGGATTTGTCACGATCTCTGCGGGAGCGCATGGAACGGGCGGCAGCGGCGGAAGAGTATGAGCGGGCGGCGAAGTATCGAGACCTGATTTCGACCGTGGAGCAGTTGCAGGAGAAGCAGCGGATCGCGTCGGTCGAGAGCGACGATGCCGATGTTTTTGGATATCACTTCGAAAACGACATGCTGGCGGTGAATCTGTTTCACATGCGCGGAGGGAAGGTCCTGGACCGGCGGGAATTCTTCTGGGAAGACTTGCCGCAGTTTGGGAATATTGGCGCGACACCGGGCGAGGCAGCCGTGGCCGCGGAGAGTGGCCGGAGATGTTGCGAGCAACGTTTCTGCGGGATTCAATCCGGGAGAGATGTTTTCTTCTCTTTTGACTCAGCTTTATATCGGGCAGCCTTATGTTCCCCGGAATATTTATGTGCCGGTTGACTTCGAAGATCGAGAGGCGTTGGAGGACTTGCTATCGGAACAGCTGACGGCGGTGGGAGGGCGGGCGGCGCGAGTCAATCTTGTGGTTCCGCAAAGAGGTGACAAGCGGGCATTGATCGATCTAGCGGGCAATAATGCGAAGCAGTCTTACGATCAGCGATTCCGAGTGATGAAGCCGAATCAAAGGCAGATTCAAGAAGCCTTGCAGGATGCCCTGGGGCTGCCGGAACTACCGAAGCGAATCGAGTGTTTCGATATCTCTCACATACAGGGTGCGGAGACTGTCGCCTCGATGGTGGTTTGGGAAGACGGCAGGATGAAGAAATCGGATTACCGGAAGTTCATCATTCGGACCGTGCAAGGTGTCGACGATTTTGCCTCCATGCGGGAAGTGGTGACGCGACGGTATAAGCGAATTCAGGAAGAAAAGAAGCCAATGCCGAGCCTCATCTTGATTGACGGTGGCTTAGGGCAACTTCACGCCGCGGCTGACGCGCTGGACGCACTGCAGGTCATCAACCAGCCACTGGCCTCGATCGCAAAACGCGAAGAAATCATCTACGTGTATGGACAGGAGAGCGAGCCAGTTGTGCTCGACCATCATTCTCCGGTGCTGCATCTGGTGCAATTGATCCGCGACGAGGCGCACCGGTTCGCGGTGACATTTCATCGCAAGCGGCGGCAGATGCGGGACCGGTCGACGGAATTGCTGGAGATTCCGGGGGTCGGGGCGAATACCACGCGCCGACTACTGGAACACTTTGGAAGTGTGCATGCGGTGAAGCAGGCGGATGTGGCGGCTTTGTCGGCTGTAGTGACACGATCGCAGGCGGAGGCGATTTTAGGTCACTTCCGGGAAAAGCCTTTAGTCCCATGATCGCCGCTGGTATCCGCCAGTAAGGGCTATTGTTTTGGCGGCGTCGACGAGTTTCCCATATCCAGGACGACCTTCCAGGTTCCGTCTTTCTGTTTTTTCCAGATGCTGGTGTATTTGCCATGCTCGGAAACGGGATTCCCGTTCTTGTCTTTAGACCTAAAAACAAAAGTGCCATAGGTGTAACCGAGGTCGCCAGATGCGGACATGTCCGCGAACTCGGGTGTCCATTCGAGCTTGTTGCCGGGTTGATCCAGAAAGCCCATGGTCTTGGCGATGTTGTCCTTGCCTTGAATGGCGGCGGTGCCATTGGGCAATTCGACAGCGTCCGCGGCGTAGTACGACATGTAGCCGATCGATCCTTTTTCCGCGGCGGATTTCATGAAATCGGCTTCCATCTTCTTGAGCGCCTCGGCTCCATCTTTCGAGCTAGCCACTGCGGAACGGAAGTAGCCTCCGGCAAAGACTGCCATCAATGCGATGATGATCCAACGCGTTTTGTTCATGGATTTCTCCTCGAGTGGGGTTAGACGTGAGTTTCTACTATAAGTCGCCCAACGACCGGTTGGGCGATCAAAACCTTCAACCGCAAAAGAACGTCAAGGTCGACGCGAGGGTCGCCAAGAAAATCTAGAGTTGCCGCAGTCCGGGATTTTGAATTTTCCGGTTTTGCTGCGACAATCCATGTCCATGAGATCGGCCGCCTCTTTCTTGCTCCTTACCATATTCGTGGTTCCTTTCACCTTCGCTCAAAAAGACATAGACAAAAAAGATCAGGCGCCGGACCTGGCCACGCCTCAAGAAAAACACCTTCGCCACGTTCGACAGCTTACCTTTGGAGGGCAAAACGCGGAGGCCTATTTTTCAGCTGACGGGAAGAAGCTGATCTTCCAGTCAACACGCGACAATCTGCAATGCGACCAGGAATTCACTATGAACGTGGATGGGTCGGATGTGGGGATGGTTTCGAACGGCAAGGGGCGCACGACCTGCGGGTTCTGGTATCCGAATGGAAAGACCATTTTGTTTTCGTC
This sequence comes from uncultured Acidobacteriaceae bacterium, assembly GCA_963708575.1. GTDB lineage: Bacteria > Acidobacteriota > Terriglobia > Terriglobales > Acidobacteriaceae > DASVWZ01. The sequence continues at coordinate 555,693 of CAVPTB010000007.1, read as the reverse complement.
CACCTATCTGGCCGACGAAAAGTGCCCGCCGCGGCCAGATTTTTCGAAAGGCTATGTCTGGGGAATTTATCCGGGATATGACATTTTCACGGCAAACCCGGATGGCTCGGGACTGATACAACTCACCGACAGTCCGGGGTATGACGCGGAGGCGACGATCTCGAAAGACGGAAAGAAAATTGTGTTCACCTCAACCCGAAATGGCGACCTCGATATTTACACCATGGATGCGGATGGGCGGCACGTAAAGCAACTCACGCATGAACTGGGGTACGACGGAGGTCCGGTATTCTCTCCGGACAGAAAGATGGTTGTGTATCGGGCTTACCATCCGGTGACAGATAAGGAGGTCGCCGAATACAAGGACCTGCTGGCGCACGATCTGATCCGACCAAGCTCTCTGGAACTTTGGCTGATGAGAGCGGATGGCAAGAAGAAAAAGCAGATCACCAAGCTTGGAGCGGCAAGCTTTGCTCCGGCCTTTTTTCCGAACGGCAACCGCATTATCTTCTCGTCGAACCAGGGCTCCACCGGAGGCATGGGAAATTTTGAGCTGTACGCGATTGGCAAGGATGGCAAGCATCTGGAGCAGATTACTTTCAGTCCCGGATTCGACGGCTTTCCCATGTTCAGTCCGGACGGCAGCAAGCTGGTGTGGGCATCGAACCGCAACGCAAAGGCGCCACACGAGACGAACATTTTTGTTGGGGACTGGGTGCCGTGAGGACTATGGTGCTCCCTCTCTCACATCGGCCAAAAACCACTTGAAAGTACCTTCCCTTTCGACTATCCCACTCAGGTTCGATCACGAAGCAACCGCCGTATAATGACCAAGCGTCTTCGAACTAACACAATGTCATTAGTGTTGAAATCGCGACAGTGGCTGATCATGCTCGGGCTAGTGATTCTGGTGCTCGCGGCAATTGTCGGTTCTTTTCTAACGCGCGATGAAGGGAACGCCCAACCCACTGCCAAGGCCCAAGCTTCGAGCGAAGCGCTTGAACTGGTAGACGAGCGTCCGTTGAAGACTGCGCGGCAGATGGCAAAACTGGCCACCGCAGCAGACGAACAGCAATGGTCGAACCAGGCTGTGGAGTCGGCGGATGATGAGGTCGATCTCGCCTTTCATGACGCGTCCAGGGATGCTGCCGATCACCCGGCAATCACAAAGCCAGAGAATCGAGAACTTTTTCAGCATGCGGGGGAAGCCGAAGAGCAGGTCAGGACCGATCAAGATCAAGTAAACCAGCTAAAGAAAAAGCTGGCGGCGGCAGGCCCGAAGACCCAAGACAGCGTACAGGAACAGCTTGACGTAGCCCAGGCCCAGCTGGAACTGGATCAGGATGAACTGGGGGATGCCAAGGAAGATCTGGTGCGGTCAGGGGCAGACCCAGGAAGCCTGATTCAACGTCAGTTCCAGGAACATCAGGCTGCCGAACATTCTCCAGGAGAAAAGATTACAGGCGCCGCGAGTCCGGCGGTGAATTATGAGGCGGGGAGCCTGCTGGCTCAGTTTCGCGCGTGGCGGATCCTGCACGACAAGGAAAAGGAACTGCAGTTGGCACGCAACGCAGCGCTGGCGACTGTGGGCCCTCTCACCCAATCCCACAATGCCCTGGAAAAACGAGTCACGTCGGAAAAAGCCACGAGGCATGCCAGTGCGGGACAAGGTGGCAACGGCGCCAGTGCTGATCAACCGAATGTAGATACTGGCTCTGCCATAAAGTCACTTCATCTTCTTTCTGACGAGCAGAAAAATCTATCCGACTTCGACAAGCGGATACAGGATGAGCAGGAACTGGCGTCGATTTATGGAAGCTGGATCGCGTTGGTGCAGTCTCACCAGCGAGCGGCACTCCACGGGATGATTCAGTCGGCGCTGTTGATTCTCCTGATTGTGATGGTGGTTTATCTGGGAGGCCATGTAGTCGACCACTACCTGCTTGATCCGACGCGGGAACGGACGCGGCTCAATACTCTGCGGGTTGTGATTCGCTTCGCCATTCAAGTGGTGGGAGTTCTGCTGGCCTTATTGGTGGTCTTTGGCACGCCGCAGCAAATGCCAACAATCCTGGGCTTGGCCGGGGCGGGGCTTACCGTGGCATTGAAGGATTTCATCGTCGGCTTCTTCGGATGGTTCGTGCTCATGGGGAAGAACGGTATTCGGGTGGGAGATTGGGTCGAGATCAATGGGGTGGCGGGCGAAGTAATCGAGATCAATTTGTTAAGAACGGTTCTACTCGAAACTGGAAACTGGACGGACACCGGGCATCCTACAGGACGCAAAGTTTCATTCGTAAACAGCTATGCCATTGAGGGTCATTTCTTCAACTTTACGACGAGTGGGCAATGGCTATGGGATGAGCTGCAGATCACCGTTCCCGCGGACCACGATCCTTACACGCTGCTGGATGCAATTCAGGATGCTGTAACGAAGGAAACCGAGGCCGAGGCCCATACTGCAGAAGAAGAGTGGGGCAAGATGACCACTCGCTACCAGGTTCGCTCAGTGTCGGCGGCGCCAGCGGTGACTCTGCGTCCAACCGCAACCGGGGTCGAGATCCACGTTCGCTACATTACTCGGGCCAATGAACGGTATGCGCTACGGGCTCGATTAAATCAAACGCTGGTGCAATTGCTCCGCCACAAAGGCGTGGCGGGCGAGCCGGTAGCAGCGGCAAAGCCAGCCCAGGCGGCGAAGTAAGAATTGGCTTCGATGCCGCTGCATTTTCTGATGCCCGACTCTCCTGCAACAATTCCCCTGCGATTCTTAGGTGTTATGTATTTTGGAGTGCGATGCTTCCGCGATCACTTCAAGCACCCGCGCCTTAATACCAGACGGCAGACGTGAGTTCCGCATAATTTCCCGGACCAGGGCGGGGGGAAGTACCAGCGCATATTCCACGGCTTTGGACAGGGACAATGTCTCGGTACGAAGCAAGGCCGCCCGTACGTCGCGGCGAACCGACCATTTTGAGTGCTCGCAAACAGCATGTATGAATGCCGCGGATGCCTTTGGGGCGGTGACTGCCTTGGTCATGTGTGCCTCAGTGAGCCGGCCATTGTCGAGGGCGGTGCGGCAGACCTTGGGATCGGGATCGAGCAACAGAGCCGCCGCGACACGACCCGACGAACGGCGAGCGAGTGACAGCTTCTCTCCGGACGAAACAGTCTCCAGGCGGTCCAGCAGCGCCTGTTCGGCCGCGATTTTCAAGTCGGCGGCGACTACCGGAGTCAACGCCACTTTCATCAAGTCGAAGGTGAACAGTTGACGCACCAGCGTCACCGAGACATGACGCGGCGTCTTGGGGTTGGTGACAAGGGCGAATCGAACCTTACGGCTCTTGCCGACGGCCTTCTTGCTCAACTGCTCAATGATGTTCGAAGGCAAATCGGAACGCTTCAGAAGAGCAAGCGCGAGGTCTTCGCTCAAGGCTGGGTCGGAAACTATTAATTGCAGAATCTCCGGGTCGGGACTATGAACATCGTGTTCCAGGGGCGACGGTCGCGGTGAGGACGTACCCGGTGTGGGAGAATCACCCAAAGGCATAAGTAGCTCAAGCTCCAGTTCCCCGCAAAGCCGGCTTTCGGGCCAACTCTAGAGCTCCGAGCAACGGTTCCACAATTCTGGAACTCGGGGCGATCTTGGGAAACTCTGAACGCAAGCTATTGTAGAAAACCTGACGAAGCAGAGCACTATTACTGAAGACTCCACCTGCCATGGCCACCGGTGCGGTCTGATCCTCGGGAAAAATGCGGCGGATGACAATCTTTGCAAGACCGGCGAGTTCCACTCCGGCCGCTGCGAGAACGGTGCGAGCGATGGGATCAGCATGGTCGGCGGCGGCGATAACCACCGGCATCAGAGCGGAAAAGTCCGGTGACGGCGAAGCGTTGGCTAACACGACCAACTGCTCGCGGGAATCAACTGCCCAAGCTTTGCACAAGGTCTGCATCAAGGCGGGACTTTCACCCTCGTCGTACGAGCGCAAGGCCGCGGATATAACGGAACGTCCAATCCACTGACCAGATCCTTCGTCGGATATTGCGTATCCCCATCCACCGGCCCGCACGGTGTGTCCTCGAACACTGCGACCGAAGGCAATAGAACCCGTTCCAGCGATGACCACGACGCCGGGGCCGTCTCCGAACGCGGCGTGAAGGGCGATTTCCATATCGCCGACCACATGGATTTCTCCGGAGATCATTTCGGCAAGCATGGCGTGAACCAGTTCGGAAATTTCTGGCCGAGCGCCGCCCGCGATACCGATGCAAGTTCTAACAATCTGTTCGGGAATGATTTTGGCAGCGAGGCAAGATTGACGGATGGCTTCACGGAGAGACTGCTTGGCTTTCTGTTCTCCAACACGAACGACATTGCTAGGACCGCCGGATCCCCGGCCGAGGAGCGAAGATTCATCGCCAATGGTGCAGGTTGTCTTACTGCCGCCACCATCAATGGCGAGAAAGAATGCCACGAAGGTAGTTCTACCACAGAGCCTAAACGCGGAAATGAAGAAGTTAATAAAATTTCACTTCGCGTGGGCACCATGCTAGACAGGACTTCTCAACAGTCGGTTCTGTTATAAAGAATTCCGGTCCACATGCTGGACAAGCTCGATTTAACGATCATCGCGATTTATTTGGCCGGGATCACGCTGTTCGGGTTGCGCTTCCGCAAGCGTCAGCGATCCTTGCGTGACTATTTTCTGGCGGACCGGGACATTCCCTGGTGGGCAATCTCGCTTTCCATTATCGCGGCTGAAACGAGCACGCTCACCATTATCAGTATTCCGGGGTTGGCCTACGATTCCAATCTGACATTTCTGCAAGTGGTGATGGGATACGTCGTGGGGCGCGTGTTCATTAGTTTCGTATTTCTACCGCAGTATTTTCGCGGCGATCTCTACACTGCCTATCAATTAATCGAACGAAGATTTGGCTCCAAACTACGCTCTCTGACCGCAGGGTTGTTCTTATTGACCAGGGCTGCGGCGGAAGGTGTCAGAGTGTATGCGGTGTCGATCGTTGTGGCGATCGCGCTGGGGACGGGAGAAATCGCGTCGATCGCGATCATCACTGCGCTCACGCTGATCTACACCTTCGAAGGCGGGTTGGCGGCAGTGATATGGACAGATGTCGTGCAGACGGTCATATATGTATTCGGAACGGTGGTTGGGATCGCAACTATTGTTCACCTCGTGCCCGGAGGGTGGCCTGCCGTTCACAGTATCGCGGAGTCGGCTGGCAAACTAAGAGTGTTTGATTTCTCGCCGAACTTCTGGATTCCCTACACCTTTTGGGCAGGGTTGATTGGCGGAACATTCTTGACGACGGCGAGTCACGGCACGGATCAACTCATTGTTCAGCGCTTGCTGGCGGCGCGGAATGAACGCCAGTCGAAAGCGGCGCTGTTGTCGAGTGGGGTGGTGATCCTGCTTCAGTTTGGACTTTTTTTGATTGTCGGGGTGATGCTTTTTGCTTACTACGGGCTACCCTCCGCCGCCTTTGGACGGGCGGATCGCATTTATCCGACATTCATTGTGAGCCGCATGCCGCATGGTATTTCCGGATTGCTGATTGCGGCGATATTGGCGGCAGCGATGTCGAACTTGAGTGCCGCGCTCAATTCATTGTCGTCTACTTCGATGATCGACTTCTACCTGAGGCGGCGGAAGAACGTGGATGAGAAGACACAATTGCGGCTCTCTCGATTTTCGACACTCTTGTGGGCTGTTTTGCTTTTCGGATTGGCCGTCATTGCGCTTCACAGGGTCGGACGCGTGATCGAAGTCGGACTGCAGATCGCGTCCGTGGCTTACGGGGCTCTGCTCGGAGTGTTCCTGCTCGGCATACTGACAAAGAAGGCGAATCAAAACGGGGCGATGATCGGGATGGCGTTTGGGTTTGTCGCCGAACTTTATCTCTGGCTTGGCACGCGCGTGCCATGGACGTGGTGGGTCGTGATCGGAACGGTCACGACGTTCTGCGTAGGATACGCGGCGAGCAGAGTCGTTTCAGACAGAGATCCGCGAATAACGGAAGTCTGATTTACAAAGCGGGCGCGATGACCCGAAGTTAACATTTCATTTTCCCGTATACTGCAAGTCCGAAATGTCCACGGCCGCGAACCAACCTTCATCAATCGCCCACCTGGCACGCGATCTTAGCGTCGGCGAAGCCTGCGCGATCGTGATCGGCACGATCATCGGCAGCGGCATTTTCCTGGTTCCCGCGGAAATGATGCAAGCTGTTGGCTCCGCCAAGCTGGTTTACGTGGTTTGGGTTGTGGGCGGTCTGCTCTCTTTTTTTGGTGCATTGACTTACGCAGAACTCGGGGCGATGCGGCCTCAGGCCGGGGGCGAATACGTATATATTCGCGACGCGTACGGCCCGCTGCCGGGATTTCTCTATGCCTGGACCTGGTTTCTGATCGCCAAGCCGGCGTCGATTGCCACGGTCACAACTGGGCTGGTACGCATCCTGGGCGAATTCCGTGCATTTTCGTTTTTATCAACTTTCTTTCTGCATAAGCCGATTGCGGTTACCTACGGACAATTGGTAGCGATTGCTGCTACGCTGCTGATCTCCTTATTGAACTACCTGGGAATCAAGAAGGCGGGGGAGTTCCAACTGGTTTTTACCCTGTTGAAGGTTGCCATTATTTTAGGGATTGCCTTCGTTTGCTTTGGATATGGCAATGGAGCCTGGAGCCATTTCTCGGGAACCTTCGCGGGGGCGCGTGGTGGTGTTGCGGGATTTATGGCGGCGTTAGTGGCGGCACTCTGGGCCTACGATGGCTGGAATGACCTGACTATGGTCTCCGAAGAAATTCGGGCGCCGGAACGTAACATCCCCATTGCATTGATCGTTGGGGTGGCAGTCGTGGCCGTGCTCTACATGATGGTGAATGCGGCGGTGCAGTTCGTAATGCCGGCCAGCGCAGTCGCCGCTTCTCCGCGGGCGGCGTCGGATGCAGTGTGGCTGGTGCGAGGATCCGTGGGAGCCGGCGCAGTCTCGCTGGCAATGGCAGTCTCCATGCTGGTGACTTTGAACGGCACAATCATGAGCGGCGCGCGAGTGCCATTCGCTGTGGCGCGCGATCGATACTTCTTCTCGGCGCTGGCCCAAATTCAGCCGCGCTTTCACACCCCTTCGGTGGCAATTGGTGTGCAAGCGATTCTGTCAATCATTCTGTTGTTGATTGGAGGCAGTTTTCGGCAATTTTTCTCGCTGGCGATTTTCGCAGAGTGGCTGTTCTACATGGTTGCGGCCAGCACAATTTTTGTATTTCGACGCCGCGAACCAGACGCGTCGCGACCGTTTCGCGTGTGGGGGTATCCGGTAGTGCCGGCGCTTTTTGTGGCCGCATCCGCCCTGCTGCTCTATTACACGTTTACGGATAACTTACATAATTCTGTTTTCGGTACACTGACAATTCTGGCGGGCATCCCAGTGTTCCTTGTTTTTGCGCGACGCAGAGCAGCTTGAGATCAGCGATTACCAAAGTTTTTCGTCTTTTCCCCAGCCTTCGATTTAGCACTTCACGTGTTACCTAAGTACAACGTCAGTGGACACGTTTACCCATTGGCCAGTCTCCCGTAGCTTAGAGACTCTACCCGCGTACTATTCCCCAGTCCGGGTTCCCTGGAGCGAAAGGATGCCTGAGTCTGACGACTTTAAGCTAGGTCTGCTCCCTGAGCGGCGGACGGATTGGCGCACCTTCGCGACCAGTTACGGTGCCGTGGTGTTACTGGTATTGATGATGATTAGTGCAGGATATCTTTTTCCGGATCAGCTTCGACTCAGACAGAAGTTCACTGTCACGGAACTAGTTCCGCGACCGGACCTTCGTCCCAAGCCGCTGGCGCAGAAAAAGCTGCAGCATCATGCCATTCTCGCCAAGTTACCGCCCGTCGTTCCGGTGCTGACCGCCAAGCTTTACGTGCCAAAGGAATTGACACACCGTAAGAAAAAAGAAGAAGAGAAATTACCGCCGAAGCTGGACGCGAAGTTTATGCCACCGACCCTACAACCCCCATCCAGCGCGCTCCCGGCGAAGCTCGTTTATACGGGATCGTTTGGCAATTCCGCTCCAGCCACCGTGGTGGCGCCGGTGCAGAAAGTGCAGACGGGCGGCTTTGGAGATCCGGACGGATTGAAAGGTCAAGGCAAGCAAGGCGCGCATCTGGTTACGACACAAACGGGTTCGTTCGACATGCCTTCTGGTCCAGGCAACGGCAATGGAGCTGGCGGCGCCAAGGGCGCGCAAGGCGTCATTGCGAGCGCCGGATTTGGTAGCGGGATTGCACAGAATGATAACCACGCAAATCACGCAGCAGTTTCGACATCGGGGTTCGGATCGCAGGAAATCTCGCACGCTGCGACTAAGACGGTTCAGGCAGACACAGCCGGCACGTCACAAGTCGAGGTGACCTCCAAGCCGCGCCCGGTTTACACGGAAGAAGCACGGGCGATGAAGCTTGAGGGTGAAGTACTACTGGAAGTTTTATTCGGAGCGGGCGGGCAGCCGCACGTAAACCGGGTGGTACGCGGATTAGGTCACGGGTTGGACGAAGCGGCGATCGCCGCGGCCAACAAAATGCAGTTTAAACCCGCGATGCGGAATGGTTCACCCGTGGATTCCACGGCAATCGTACATGTGGTGTTTCAGCTGGCGTATTAGAGAAACTAGAGAGGATCAGAGTCATGGGTACTTCGAGATGGATGTTAACCGGGTTCATGTTGCTATCGCTGACGGCCATAGCACAGCAGAGCACGGATCAAACTTCGGCCACGGCCGCGACTCCGCAGGCTGCGACGTCGCAGGCAGCCGCTCCGGCGAACGCGCAGGCCAGTCCGGCGCAGGCCCCACAGGGTCCCGCCACCACCATGGATCAGGTTGTCGACCGCTCCATTCTGCGCGAGCATGCGCTGATGAGCTTCTTGAAGAACCGAACTCCTCTGGTCGAGACCTATCTGCAGAATTTGCAGCCCGACCCACAACTCGGCGCCGTGCCCAAGGAAGACCACTACTTCCTGGGACGCCTTGATCTGGGAGACTCGGTTGACCGCAGGGACTACATCTCGAAAGACACCAGCCTCGAGAAGACCATGCTGGGCGGTGTCACGAAGATGTTCCGGTTCGAGTACAAGCCGATGGGCTTCTCGTGGATGATCTTCGCCGACCGTCAGGACTTCGATCGCCAGCACTACACCTTCAAGTACAGCCGACGCGAGTTTTTGGGCGACGTCCGTTGCATCGTGTTTGATGTGACACCCAAGAAGGACGCTGGCAAAGGACGATTTGTGGGCCGTATCTGGGTTGAAGACCAGGACTATAACATCGTCCGGCTCAACGGCACGTATGCTCCCCGTCCCAAGAATGCTTATTTCTTCCACATGGACAGCTGGCGGCTCAATCTGATTCCTGGATACTGGCTGCCAACATATATCTACAGCGAAGAAGGCGACTTCAGTTACGGATCAAAAGACAAAATGGCCTTCAAAGCACAGACTCGTATCTGGGGCTATCAGATCAAGAAAGTTTCCAGCGAAGACGAGTTGACCGATATGAAGGTTGAGGAAGTGAAGGACGAGAGCTCGGCCGCAGCCGACGCTTCTCCTTTGGAAGCGCAACGGGAATGGCAGCAGCAAGCCGAAGACAACGTCGTGCAGCGCCTGCAGGAAGCCGGACTGGTGGCTCCCGAGGGCGACGTGGACAAGGTCCTGACCACGGTTATCAACAACCTGATCGTCACCAATAATCTCGAACTGGCACGGCCGGTACGCGGTCGCGTCATGCTGACCTCTCCTTTGGAGACGTTCAGTGTGGGCAACACTATCGTCGTCAGCCGCGGCTTGATCGACACGTTACCTGACGAGGCCAGCCTGGCTGCGGTGCTCTCTCACGAATTGGCGCATATTGCTCTCGGGCACAACCTGGGCAGCAAGTTTGCCTTCAACGATCGCATGTTATTTTCTGACGAATCCACTTACAACAACTTCGGATTCCGTCATAACCCGGATGAAGAAGCGGCCGCTGACAAGAAGGCCATGGAGTTGTTGAAGAACTCTCCGTACGGCCAGAAGCTGGATATCGCTGCGTTGTATATGAAGCAGCTTTCGGCGCGGGCCCCGGAAATGTCGGCACTGCTGACCGCCCATCTGGGCAACAGCTTCGCCAACGACAAGGGCACATTGATCCGCTTGACTGCACTGACCAGCATGGGTCCGGCACTTGACATCAACAAGCTTGACCAGATCGCCGCGCTGCCGCTGGGCGGACGCGTCAAACTGAATGCCTGGGATGACAAAGTGGAACTGAGCAAGTCGGCTCCGGTGGCTATCGTCACCGCTCGGGACAAGATGCCATTCGAAGTCACCCCATTCTTCCCCCACCTGAATCGGATGACGGCGACCGAAGTGCCGGCGAACCAAACGGCCTCTTCAATTGCGCCCGCGGATCCGGCGAGCGCCAGCAGTCACGCCCCGCTGAATCCGGGTACGCGATAGAACAGAATTGACGTCGCAGAAAGCGAAGCCGGGACCGGAAACAATTCCGGGCCCGGCTTTCGTGTTTTGAATCCTCATCCCTCTTGATGTAGATAGTGCGGCGAAGAGTTGGGTACTTTCGTCATCCCCGGGCTCAGCTACAAGCCCCCAGGAACCTTGCTGTAGGTCGCGAATACGCCGACAATTGAGTTTGGTTTGGAATTACCCAACCTTCTCGGTGTAGATCCACGATCGTGCGCAAAGCTCTATCGACAATAGCGAGGCTCTTCTGGGGAACCTGTTTGGTTCTCACGTCGGTCTATTGCCTGCTGGCATTCCTTCCGTATACCTATTTCGAACTTATCAAGTCCCCGGCTTATGAATGGATGCCATGGTTTGCACGGCATCAGGGAGTCATGTATCTCGCGGGGTTAGCTGGATTCTTCCTAGTTGAGTGGCCGAAGAAAAAGAGCTGGGGGGATGTATCGTTACGCATCTCTTTGTTCTTCTTCGGTCTCTGCTTCGCCGCTTATCCTTTTCTGACCACTATTAAGGACAATTGGACGGCGTATGGCTTGAGTTTAGTGGCTCTCGCCTTGCTGATCGCGTCTTCAGGGTGGGGAGTAGCGCGGCGATGGCCGAAGCTCGAAACCCAAGCTACCGAATATTCTCTGTTCTCGTATTCGAACGCGGCGTTGATCGCCTGTATCTCCGCTTTAGCTTCTATCGGAGGAGTGTGGTTGCGTCACCACCACGAAGGCCGGGGCTCCGACTTCCCTTGGAGCGGGTTCGAGCTGGCGGGTTGGAGCGTGATTTCGCACATAGTGGTGGCGATCATTGTGTTTTCAGTCCTGAATCTGATTCTCATCGCGGCCGGACGAACGAGGAGGCCCGAGTCAGTGACCATCGCATCGGTCGGAGTCGTAGGATTCGTTTTTCTTTGGACGATCTTGTCCCGATTCCTTAGCAATGCTTTCAGCTTTGCTGGACTGGCTGCGCAAGTTTATGCCGCTATGCTGGCAATGGCTTTTGTGTTGTGGACTGGCTTCTTGATGCTTCCGCTTTGGTCAGGCGAAAAGCGTGGGTCGGGCAAGTCGCGACGATTGGTCATGGGCGGAATCGCCGGGGCGCTAGTTGTTCTGGCCGCAGTCCTTCCGACGATCATCGGCGGAGGCGATTGGAATGGGGTTCTAATAGGGACCTTCACATTGGCGTTCTGGATCTTCATGGGCTGGTGCATCTGTTGCCTGAGGCCGGCACGCGTCAGCTATTCAGTTGCCTCCGTCTTTGCGGTGGTTTTGCTAAGCGGATTCGCTTACAAATCGCTTCAGGCGACGGAAATCTTCTGGGCTCAACCCCTGGGGGCAACCGACGACGAAGTCTCGCGAACTATGGAAGACTACGCGTCAGAAAATGCTTCGTTTCAGCTCGCGCATCATGTTTTGGGAAATGGCCGCGGGGAGCGGTGTGACGATTTCTGCCGCATCCTCAATGAATATACGAACATTCGCGGTGCGGAAGCGAAGACCGATCTGCGACTGGTTGATGATTTGAGGAAGACCGGCGCTGAACGGCCGAACATCTTTATTTTTGTGATCGATTCGATGCGGCCCGACTACGTAGGCGCGTATAACCCGCAGGTGGACTTCACTCCGAACCTCGATACTTTCGCCCGGGACAGCTTCGTCGTTCACAACGCTTATACGCAATATGCGGGAACGTCGCTCTCTGAACCGACGATCTGGGCTGGGGCGATGCTGCCGCACGCGCATTACATCGAGCCTTTTTCAAAGGTCAATAGCCTGGAGAAGCTGGCGCAGGCCGATGGCTACAGGATGATGTTGAGCTATGACGAAGTGCTTAGCCAGCTGCTGTCGCCTTCCGACAATCTGGTGAAACTCGATACGGATACGAAACTCTGGAACCAATTGGAAGTTTGTTCAACAGTGAAGCAGGCGGAAGCGGCACTGGATGCGGGAATCGGGTCCAGAGAACCGTTGCTCTTCTATACCCAGCCGAAAAATGTTCACCAATTCGCACGCAACAACATGCCCCCGCGGACCGAACAGAATTGGCGAAATCGGCCAGGCTTCAACAACCGTGTGGCTTACGAGGTTCATCAAGTCGATGAGTGTCTCGGTGGATTTTTTGGATACCTAAAGGCGCATCAACTGTACGACAATAGCATCATCCTTGTGACTTCGGACCATGGCGATGCCCTGGGAGACTTTGGTCGCCTGAGCCATTCTTTGATTATTTATCCAGAAGTGATGCGAGTTCCGCTGATGGTTCACCTGCCTAAGAAAATGCGGGAGAGCGTGGTGTATGACGACTCGCATCTTTCAGCTCTGACTGATATCACGCCGTCCCTGTATTACCTATTGGGACACAGGCCGATTTTGCGCGGTCCGGTGCTCGGGCATCCGATATTCGTGGAGAGCCGCGAGGAGTTGGCAGAATATCAGCGTGATGAGTTGTTTATGGCCTCGGATGAGAGAGCCGTGTATGGCTTGCTAACCGACAACGGCCGATATCTGTATGCGACTTATGCTTCTCCGGCTCAGAGCTTTCTGTTTGATCTTGCGACCGATCCAAACGCGCAGCGCAGTGTTTTGACGGATTCGATGAAACAGCAATATGACGAGAAGATTTTGGGGCGTCTGCATACGTTGTCGGATTTTTATGGGTACCGGCCAGGAATGGGTGGATTGCTCGCGAAGCGCTAGTGATCCTGGTCAGGAGCCGGCGGACGTCGGCGCTACTTTTTTTGTTTTCCGGGCAAGCCAACAGGATTCTCGTGAGTTCGTTCGCGAAATCCGCCTTTCATCCCGGTCGCGAGGGTGATGCTGGAGTCGCCGAATTTGTCACGCAGACGATCAGCGGCTGACAACGCCTTCTCCCAACGCTGGCGGCGGTCGCCGTCGATCAGGTCGCCCTGGCTGGTTGCGGCCTCGAACGAGGATGCGTGCACGCCCAGGAGCCGGATCTCGGCGCCTTTTTTCCAGTTCTTACGAAATAGTTTCCGGATTTCCTCGAAAATCTCAGTATCGAGTTGCGTGGGCTCGGGCAGGGTGTGGGCGCGCGTGATGGTGGTGAAATCCTTATAGCGCAGTTTAAGTTGCAGGGTGCGCGCGTAAAGATCACCTTCTCTCAGGCGGCGGCCGACCATTTCAGAGAGACGCATCAACGTGGATTCCAGACGGTTTGAATCGGCGGTGTCTTCGTTGTAGGTGTGTTCGTGGCTGATGGACTTTGCGCTGGTATCCGCACCGACTTCTGTGTCGAACCAACCTCCGGCATCTTCGCCACGGGCCTTGCCCGCAAGGGCCAATCCCCATTTTCCGAAGCGATCCTGCAGAAAAGACTCTTCGAAGCGGGAGAGATCTCCGACTTGGCGAATGCCCAGCGCATGCAGGTTTTGCTCGGTAACCTTGCCGACACCGGGAATGTCGCGAACATCGAGCGGAGCCAACAAGCGGGCCTCCTGCCCGGGCAAGGCCCAAAGGATTCCGTGGGGTTTGGCTTTGGCGGATGCGACTTTCGCTACCAGGCGCGAGCTGCCGATCCCGATTGAGCAGTTGAGCTGCGTATCGGCTTTCATTCGTTGATGCAGAAGGTGAGCGGCGCGCAGAGGCGGTCCGTGGAGGCGGTCGGTGCCGGTCATGTCGAGGTAGGCCTCGTCGATGGAAGCCACCTCGACGAGCGGTGAAAATAGACAGAGCACTTTGTAGACTCGTTCCGAGGCTTCGCGGTAGCGATCGGAGTGGCCGTTGACGAAGATTCCCTGTGGACAAAGCTTGGCGGCAGTGCGCAGCGGCATGGCGGAATGAACCCCAAACTTGCGCGCTTCGTAAGAGGCGGCGGAAACGACTCCACGCTCATCCCGCTGTCCCCCAACGATGACAGGTTTGCCCCTGAGGGACGGATCGAACAGTTCTTCCACGGAGACGAAGAAAGCGTCCATGTCGACGTGGAAGATGGAGCGGAGGAACATGGGGAAATTCTACCGGAAGCTGCGTATCGGTTCTCTTGTCGAATTTGAGTGAGTTCTGGCCTCGGGGAGCACGGGCGTGTGGATGACCGTCAGGGGTGGATCGCGGTTGGCGTTGTTCTGAGCTGGCGGGCCTTTTCGTAGACTCGTCCGTACTCTTTGGCAGAAGTGCTCCAGGAGAAGTCTTTCGACATGCCGTTGCGCATTAAGTTCTGCCAGGCGTGCTGGTCATGAAAGGCGTGAAGCGCCTGTTTAATCGTGAGGAGTAACGACTCGCCGTTGTATTCCCAGAACTTGAAGCCAGTTCCCTTCCCAGTCCGCGGGTCCCATTGCTCGATGGTGTCATCGAGACCTCCGGTGGCCCGTACGATCGGCACAGTTCCATACCGAAGGCTGTAAATCTGGTTCATCCCGCAGGGCTCGTAGCGGGAAGGCATAAGAAACATGTCGCTGCCAGCTTCGATCTTGTGGGCCAGATCGTTATCGTAGGCGATGCGAAGCGCGATTTTTTTGGGGAAGGCCTTCTGCAATCGGAGGAACATCTGTTCATAAGCCTTGTCACCTGAGCCCAAAGCAACGACAGTCATTTCTTCCTGAGCAAGCCGATCCATGACCTGAGAGATCAGATCGAAACCCTTCTGCGCGACAAATCGCGAAACGATTCCGATCACTGGACCCTTGGGGTCAGGGTTGGCAATTCCGAAAGCGGATAAGAGATCCTGCTTGCAGGATGCCTTGCCACTCAGATCGTTGGCACTGTACTTGGCTACGATGTACTTATCCTTCTCCGGGCTCCACTCTTCGTAGTCCACGCCGTTCACGATACCCGCCACAGTCGCAGCACGGTCGCGCAAGACGCCCTCAAGCCCGAAGCCGAACTCCGCGGTCTGAATTTCGTGACTGTATTTGCGGCTTACCGTGGTCACGAAATCTGCATAAGCTAATGCGCCTTTGAGAAAGTTTACGTTGCCAAAGAATTCCATCTTCGAAATTGTGAACAGATCCCAGGGAAGAGTAAGCAATGGCAACGTGTCGGGCGAGAAGAGTCCCTGGTAGCCGATATTGTGGATGGTGAAGACCGTAGCCACCTCGCGGAATGCGGGGTCTTCGATGTATTGAGTGCGCAGCAAGATCGGGATCAGCGCGGACTGCCAGTCGTGACAGTGGAAGATTTGCGGAACACCGAGAATCTTGGAAGCCTCCAGAACGGCGCGCGAGAACAAAGCGAAACGTTCAGCGTTGTCGGGATAGTCGCCCGAAGATGTTCCGTATAGGCCGTCACGAGCGAAAAATGGGGGATAGTCGATGAAGTAATGGCGGACGCCGGAGGTCTCGCCGTTGGAAACAACAGAACAAAAGCGGTAATGATCGTCGAAGGGGATAGTAATGCTGCGAACAACGGTTTTTGCCCCGGAGAGTTTGGTCTGGCGATAGAGGGGGATGTAGACGCTGACATCGTGGCCAGCGGCGGCAAGCGCTTCAGGGAGAGCTCCGACAACATCGCCGAGGCCTCCGGTCTTGGAAAACGGAACACACTCAGAGGCAGCGAACGCAATGCGCATGGACAGGGCTCCCCACCGCCCCGTGCAGGCCTCACCTGTGATAAAACTTGCTTGCACGCTTCCGCGCTCGCTAACCTGCGGGGCTACCGGCAAGTGTAAACGTCATAAAGAAAGAGGGTCAATGTGCCAAAGGTTTCCGCTGCACGCGTCCCGCAAAGAAAGCCAAAATTAGGACAGCATTTTCTCGCCGATCGTGCAGCAGCGGCGCGCATTGTGGAAGAACTGGGTGACCTGTCGCAGGCAACGGTGCTGGAGATTGGACCAGGACGCGGCGCCATCACTTCCCAGTTGGCTCGGGGGACACGGAGGCTGATTGCGATCGAGGTTGACCGAGTATTGGCCGCGCAGCTGCGAATGAAATTTGCCCTATATCCGAACATGGAAATCATCGAAGCCGACATTCTTTCGGTGGACTTCGATGGATTGTTCGCGCCGAAACCGGGAAGCACTCGGCCAGGAATGAACCATGCACCGGAACGGGTGCGAGTCGTAGGAAATCTGCCTTACTTCATTACATCCGACATACTGTTGCGACTCTTCGAATACCGAAGATATTTTGAAATGATGTTGCTGATGGTGCAGCGTGAAGTGGCGGAGAGGCTGTCGGCGACGCCGGGTCACAGCGAATACGGGCTGTTGTCGGCAACAGCACAGTTGTATAGCCGGGTCGAAAATGTTTTCACGCTGCCGCCGGATGCATTCGCTCCTCCTCCCAAAGTCCACTCCAGCGTAGTGCGGCTGACGCTCGAGCCGCGTTTGGAAAGTTTGGAAGTGCCGGAGGGTGAGTTCATTGCGTTTCTTAAACTGTCTTTCGGTCAAAAGCGCAAGACACTATGGAACAACCTCAAAACCGAATACAAGCCGGCCAAACTACGCGCCGCGCTAGAGAAGGCGGGGATTGAAGCGACGGCACGAGCCGAAGAGTTGAGTTTAGAAAAGAGTGCTGAGCTGTTTAGGGAGCTGAAGGCGTAATTCCACTTCCGCACCCAGGGCGAGGACGCCCACACCCGCACGAGTGGCTCATGCGCCTACAATAAATGGTGATGACTCTTGCGATCCGCCATGCAGCTGTGGCTGGGAGGTTTTATCCCAAGGAGCGGGAGAAGCTTGCGGCCAGCCTACGGTCCTATCTTGCACCGGCAACAACGGAGCCGGCGATTGGGTGTGTTGCGCCTCACGCTGGATACATCTATTCAGGCGCAGTCGCCGGCGCGGTGTTCTCAGCTATCGAGGTGCCGCAAATCGTTATCGTGCTTTGTCCAAACCACACGGGAAGAGGCGTGCCACTCTCGATCATGAGTCGCGGAGCCTGGGAGACACCTTTAGGGCAGGTTCCGGTAGATGAGAATCTCGCGGCTCGGCTGAAGCAGAGGTTTCCGGCACTCACGGAGGACAGCGAGGCGCACCTCACGGAACATGCGATTGAAGTCGAGTTGCCCTTTCTGCAGACAAGAAATCCCGGCTTACGATTAGTGCCCATCGCGTTGGGTACAGGAGATTTTCAAGCCTTGGAGATGCTCGGCCAGGCAATGGGACACATCATACTTGCACAAGCGGAACGCGTGCTGATCGTGGCATCGAGTGATATGAATCATTACGAAAGCGATGCCATCACGCGAGTGAAAGATGGCAGAGCCATCGAGCGGATATTGGCACTCGATCCCCGTGGGCTGTTCGACGTCGTGGCTAAAGAGGAAATCAGCATGTGTGGATTCGGGCCAACGGTGGCGATGCTCACTGCGGCCAAGAAACTCGGTGCGGTGTCTGCAGAACTGGTTCGCTATGCCACATCAGGAGACGTTTCAGGAGATCGCGAGATGGTGGTCGGATATGCGGGCGTGGTGGTGCGATGAGGCCATTTTCCCGTGCTTTTCATCCCGCAGGCTCGTCTTGGGCGATTCGGGGTTTATGCGAGCTTTTTGCGAGTCCCGCGCAGGCGGACGGCGCGCGTTTGGGTTCGTCCGCCTGCAGGGAGCTATCTATCAGAGCTGCGGGGGCTCCTGAGTACAGCATCACTCAGCGACTGGATTTCCGCTACCTTGCATATATCCGGCACCGTAGCCAGCGTTGAATGAAGCCCGATCCAGGTCCCGGCTCCAACGGCCACTTGCCAGATGGGCGGGCAGATTAGCTTTGGCGTCGAGCTTCCCGAGATACAGTCCGTCGCGATATGCGGCATTCGTCGGATGCTTGGTCGCGAGTCCAGTCGATTTCAATGTGTTAGCTGAAACTCCCCTCGCTATGGCGCCAGCGCCTGCAACCATCACAGCTGCGGTCAATGCAATGGCAATCATGTTTTTCATCTTCATCTCCTCACCCTGAATTTGCTTTCTTGAAGTAGCGTTTAATGGATTAGAACCGAGGAGACGACTTGACGTCGTAAAATGCTTGTAAAGCTTGTGTAAAGTCGCGGGCGCAGGCACGGGTAAAGGGATTACAACTCCGCAACGCGCTTATTCCGGACGACTTACCCCGCACTTACGAATCGGAGAAACGGCGGTCAGCCAGCGAACTTGTATCCCATACCCTTCACGGTGAGGATCAGTTCGGGATTGGAAGGGTCGCGTTCGAGTTTTTGACGCATGCTCGCCACGTGAACGTCGACTGTCCGCGTGAATGTGGTCGCGCTATAACCCCACACTTCTTTGAGAATCTCATCACGAGTGAGCGTGGCGCCGCGATGTTCGACGAGATAACGCAACAGTTGAAATTCACGCGCGGAAAGGTAGACGGGAACACCGTCCCGAGCCACTTCGGTACCGCGGAAGTCGATGCGGAGGGAGCCAAATTGCTGGACGCCATGCTCGGCGGAAGGTTTGGCCGGGGCTCGTCTCAGAAGCGCTTCGATGCGTGCGGTGAGTTCCGCCATCTCGAAAGGCTTGGTTACATAGTCGTCCGCGCCCAATTTCAGCCCGACAACCTTGTCGACCGTTTCGCCTCGCGCGGTGAGCATCAGGACAGGAGTGATGACACCCGCATGGCGAATTTCCCGGCATACATCGAACCCGTTCTTCTGGGGCAGCATGATGTCGAGGATAATGAGGTCGAATGGCAAACGTGTGGCCATGTCGAGTCCCTCCTGGCCGTCGCGGGCACAGTTGAGGGTGTAACCCTCCCGGTGCAGCCTGTCCGAGAGAGTCATGCGCAATGCTTCTTCGTCTTCCACCAAGAGAATGTTCTCGTGCATTGGTCGTCTTAGGACTTCTGCGTCACCGTAGAGTTCAATACTACATTCGCGCTGAGTCCGGAATCTCCTGACAAGGGCAAATGCAACACAAATTTGCTGCCGGCTCCTGACTTGCTGCTTAGAGTGAGTTGACCGCCCATGTCTTCCGCGATGCTGCGAGAGAGCGGCAAACCGAGACCGGTACCGTGAATCTGCGCTGCCGTGGCAGCACTGGCACGATAAAAAGGCTCGAAGACATGACGCAACTCGGCCTCTTCGATCCCGATTCCCCGGTCTTCCACCGAAATCTGGACTTCGGATTTTCCTTTCGGGTCAGCAGTGACGTAAGCATGAATCCGGATCCATCGGCTGTTCCCGCTGTACTTGATCGCGTTGATGATCAGGTTTTGCAGGACTTGTGACAAAGCCGCTAAATCTCCAATCACCTGCGGCAGGTTGGGCTGGATATCCCTTTCCACGGTGAATTGCGACTGACGAACGAGTTCGGCGGTGTTGCTTAACGCAGCATCGACGATATCCGGCACTTCCAAAGCTCGAAGGTAATAACTGGGTCTGGATTGCCGAGTGGATGCAAACAACAAGATCTGTTCCACCAGCCGGGTGAGCTGGCGGCTTTGGGCGTTAATGACTTGGCCGTAATGTTTCAGCTGTTCTTTGCCATCCACGACTCCATCGGCGATGTTTTCCGCGGCAGAGCCAATCACCGCGAGTGGAGTACGCAACTCATGAGAAACAGTGGTAACGAAATTCATCTGCAACTCGGCAAGGCGCTGTGCCCGCTGGGTGGCGATGATCAGCACGGTCATAGTGATGCCCAGCAAAAACAGTACTCCGAAACTGATCGCTAAGTCGCGGCGACGAGCCGTGGCAATTACCTCTTCCAAGGAGCCTTGGCGATGGCGAAGGAACAGGCTCCAGCTGACGTTTTTTCCGGGCTCACGAATCAAGGGGAACCAGATGGGGCCGACGAAATTTTGCCAATTCCCCCCATGGAGCGAAACCGCATGGCGGAGCGCCGGTACGATGTGTTCTTCGGTCGTCTCTGGTGGAGAGCCAAAAATCTCCATGACCACGTCGGCGGAAGAAATATCCAAACTTTCCGACTGGGGATCTGAGGAATAGATGACTTGAGGAGGATGTCCGTCCGCGACCAGGGTCACATGATAATCAAGCCCCTCCGGGCCGCTGAAGTACTTGGCCGTAAGCTCCGGCAGAGCCTGAGTTCGTATAACAGAAAGGTCGAATCGAACCACGATCCAATCGATCACTGAAGCGGAGACCGGTGTGATAGCTTCGCGCGGCAGCCGATGGTGGATGATGGGATGGACAAAAGCAGGGATCACGGGATCGAACATCCAGCCCGTGATGGGATCGCTGCGGTCGCCCGAAGGCGCAGCCCGAGACGGCTCAGATGACCCGAGATCCGGGGAGCGCCACGCAGAGAGCGCGGCCGGCAAGGTGGCTGAACTTTGTCGAAGCCTGGCGAGCAACGGCTGCAAATCAGCAGGAGCGGGAAATGGACTGATCTTCTGGTCTTTGGGGATCAGTTGCCAGAGTTGAGGCTCGCCAGCGCGGCTGGTTTCCCAAATGAAAACGCTACTCACGGCCGCAGAATCGGATGAATTGCGCTGCCAATTCGAGTAACGCTCAAGGAAATCGTGCGCGTCGTCGTGAGCGCCGGAGTCCGGACCGACCTGCAACGCGATGGCGATCTCGCTAAACAGGTGAAAGAAATCCATGTGCCAGTCGAGAGCCAGCGTCTGCAGGTTTCCACCCAGGCGTGCTTCCGTAGCCTCACTGACCTTGGTGCTCCAGCGATACTGGAGAGTAGCAAGGATCACCAAGATAGCGGCCATTACCAAGAAGACCGCCAACACGAAACTTCGTCTTTCAAATCCAATCTTCATTCGGGAATTGACCGCTCAGCACCGTTCTGGACGAATCGGCTGTTGAAAGAGAATACGGCAAAAAAGCGAGGGAAAGGAATCGCCGAATCTGTCTGAATTTGGGTACGAGTCAAAAGCGCGACGCCGGGGTTTGTACGGGGGTAGAACCTGCGGTCGACAGAGGATAAAGTCCTAAAGAGATACTTGACGTTTCCGGATGCACCCATTCCAGACCGTGGGCATCTGTGTGCGGGGTGCTGCCAACACAATTTTATGGATCACTTATTGGACCACATCCATTCTCCTTTGGACGTTAAACGGCTTTTTATCAACGAGTTGGAAATTCTATCTCAGGAGATTCGCGAAGAGTTGATCGCGGTACTCTCCCAGAATGGTGGGCATTTAGGGCCCAATCTCGGGGTAGTGGAGCTCACCATAGCCATGCACTACGTTTTCAACACACCCGAGGACCACTTCGTATTCGACGTGAGTCACCAAGCCTACGTGCATAAGCTGCTGACGGGAAGGCGGGAGGAGTTTCGCACGATCCGAATGCCTGGGGGTCTGAACGGCTTTATGCTTCGTAGCGAAAGTCGGCATGACTGCTATGGCGCCGGGCACGCGGGAACCGCACTATCTGCGGCACTGGGCATGGCGGTCGCCCGGGACAAACTGGGGGGCAAAGAGCACGTGGTGGCGTTGGCCGGGGACGCTGCTTTTACTTGTGGAACGACCTTCGAGGCTCTGAACAACATCGCGCAGCAGACAAGACGCCTACTGGTCGTACTGAACGACAACGAGTGGTCGATCGATAAGAACGTAGGGGCGATTGCCAGCTACCTAAACACCATCGTGACCAATCCGAAGTACGACTTTTTGCACGAGCGGGCCGCGACGTTTGTCGAAAAAGTTGGTGGCAAGGTTGCTCTGCGGATGGCGCGCAAGGCCGAAGAAGCGGCAAAGAGCATGTTGTGGCCGAGCGTTATTTTCGAGGAACTGGGCCTGCGCTATTACGGACCGATCGATGGCCACAATATCTCGAATCTTATAAAGACTTTTGAGTTTCTAAAAACTCAAAACCGGCCCGTGTTGTTGCACGTCCTAACGCAGAAAGGCAGGGGGTTTGGTCCGGCACTGGAAAAGCAAAAGAAATTTCATGGCTTGGGACCTTACAATCCGGAGACTGGCGAAACCAAGGCGATCACGCAGCGCACATATTCCGAAGTGTTTGCCGACACGCTGGCAAAACTCGCCGACGGCAACAATAAGATCGTTGCGATTACAGCGGCCATGCCCAACGGGACGGGACTGGACCGCTTTCGCACGCGACATCCGGACAAATACTTTGACGTTGGAATTGCGGAAGAACACGCCGTGCTGTTCGCGGCGGGAATGTCCACAAAGGGGTTGAAGCCATTTTGCGCGATCTACTCAACTTTCCTCCAGCGGGCATTTGACCAGGTTGTCCACGATGTTTGCTTGCAAAACCTGCCGGTGGTTTTCTGCATGGACCGCGGC
The DNA here is from genome assembly GCA_963708575.1 of uncultured Acidobacteriaceae bacterium. GTDB lineage: Bacteria > Acidobacteriota > Terriglobia > Terriglobales > Acidobacteriaceae > DASVWZ01. The sequence goes on along the minus strand of CAVPTB010000007.1, from coordinate 533,055 downwards.
AGCCTGTCGGGAGATGACGGACCGACTCATCACGGACTGTTCGATATCAGCTACCTGCGGGGAATTCCGAATATTGTGCACATGGTTCCGAAAGACGAAGATGAACTGGCCGACATGATGTTTACCGCAATGCAACATGCCGGACCCATTGCAATACGCTATCCGCGAGGAATTGGTCCGGGTACAGCGGTCAAAGATGTCCCGCGGGCGATTCCAATTGGCAAAGCGGAGGTTCTGCAGCATACGGAGAACAGCCGGGTGGCGATCTTCGCTCTCGGCGCTTTAGTTCCGATGGGCGAGGTTATCGCGCGGAAACTGGAGGGTGAAGGTGTTCCCGTCTCTCTCATCAATGCGCGCTTTGCCAAGCCCATCGATGCCGAGATGCTGGAGTTCTACGCAAAGGGAGTCGATGTGATTCTAACGTTGGAAGATCACGTACTCATGGGCGGGTTTGGAAGTGCGGTGCTCGAGGAATTGAATCGATTGGGACTAGCAACGCCGGTCGTGCGAATCGGCTGGCCAGACCAGTTCGTTGAGCACGGCAATCCGGAGGCCTTGCGAAAGAAGTACGGAATCAGCGTGGAAGCGGCATTGGACAGGCTGCGTCCTTGGCTGGAAGCCGCTCGTCGCAAAAATGCAATCAAATCCGCAGCGATTGGATAACAGTATCCGGGTAGGATAGGTAGCGTCGCTTGCCAGATGCGACACTCGAATCACATCCTACTTGGAGACGCGTGCTCCGCCCATGCTGGAATGGCTCACGCCGCTCGGAGCGCCGCGGGAGCTCGAGTTGCCACTTTGCCACGGCCCCGACGGGCGCGGCCCTGATCCTCGCGGACCCCATCCCATCTGATAGCCCATCCCATTTCCGACCGGCTGGACATGCAGCGTGGTGTGCGCGAAACCGGTTTTCTGTACGGAATGGGAGAGATCGCTGAAGTCTCTGACCGCACCGCGGGGAATTCCCAGTCCTGCAGAGTTCTGAGGAATAGAAAGTTTGTTCGGCGATTTTCCCAACAGAGATGGCTCAGGGCCGCGACTCACCAGGACTGTCGCTCGTCCGGAACCGACGGGAGGTTGGGGCATTTGGAAGCCAGCGGGCGCATTCCTGACGCCGGTCAGTGACCAGCCCGACCAGTTATTTCCAGGCTGCCATCCCCAGCCATAGGAAGGAACGTAAAGCCATGAGCCGGAATGATAAGGCGTCCAGCCCCAGGGATAACCGGAAACCCATGCGTAACCAGCGCCGGGATAAAACGCCCAGGCGCCGCTCATAAACGGATCCCAACCCGCTCCCGCCAGGTAGGGTTGCCACAGTGTGCCGTAGCCGGGGGCGTCAAAGTAGGATCCGTAGTAGTTCAGATCGCTGGTTCCGTAGGCATATTGGGAATTTGCCATAGCGCTGGAGTTAGCGGCCTGGTAGCGCTGATGATATTGATCCTGCTCTTTGTCCCAATCGTCAAAGGGGGCAGGATCCACCCCCCTGGCAAGGACGTACTTGTCTTTATCGATGAGATCGAAATTGACGGTGTGATTCTTGCTAACCTGCGCGGATCCCGATGGACCGCTGACAGCAGCGTCACCCTTGAACACGGCTACGGACGCATCGGTTGCGTCCATCTCGATGCGAAGCCGGGTTGCGCCTTGCAGAGTCAAAGTCTCGCGGCCAAAGTTCAGGGTAAACTCGTCGGCTTTGCTTCCGGCAAGGTTGATGTAGGCGGTTCCGCGGTCCAGATGAAGGGTGCTGACTTTGGCGCCCGATTCGTGCAAAGACAACTGCGAAAACGACAAAAGGGTATCGGGGGCGAGGCGGAGGGTGCTGCCATCCTCAAATTCGATTTCGGCGCGGCCGCCGCTTTTGGTCTCGATCTTTGCGCCTTGGGTGACGGGCAGGTTCAGAAACGCCTTCTCCACGCCCAAACCAGCGTTCCGATCGATTTTGACGTCCCCTTGTACGTCGCTGAGCCGAACCATTCGAGCTTGAGAATCGGCAAAGGCACCGGTTACTAGGAAGCATACCGAAGCCACCACGGCCGACAAAGTGAGACGATTGGACTGAATCACGGTACACCCCCAGAAGGTTCGAATCCGCAGGCCTATTAGAACACTATTTCAGGGTAACCAGTTGTCAAAAATACAAGACAATCGTGGCGAAATCACTTGCTAGCCGCGGCATGGGACAGAAGACGCTGGGCACGGCTGCGGGAGATATTCATAACAGTTGGGTCCGAAGCGATCTTCTGGAGGATAGGAGAGGCCGCGGACAGATCGTCTAGACTGCCCCGGCCTGACATTTCTTCCATCTTTTTCAGCTCTTCGTCCAGAGCCGTCTTTTGAAAGCGAAAATCATAGTCCAGACGCCTGGCAAACTCGAGAGTAGCTGACAGGTTTTGAAAAATCGACGTGAGATCTTGAACGGCGGATATCTGGGAGTAATTGTAGGTGGCGCTGGTATTTTTGCCGGGGGCCTTATACGACAACACTTTGGTCCCAGTGGAGGCGAGGTTTTTCTTTCCAGAATCCAATACGCCGTTGAAATAGTCCACACGCTTTGTCAGATCGAAGATCCGATGGAGGGTGGCCGGGGAGAGCGTAAAGTCGGCGCGGTATGGATCATCGGTAGCGGGACCGCCGCCAACCGGGTCAGATTCGTGAGCTGGATCGGGCTTGGGCGCGGAGGAGTAGTGAGAAGGTCCATCGGCTGGGACGATAATTTCGTAGTGTGCCGGATCTGAACCGGGAAAATCGAGAGTGAAAACTACGGTCGGAATTCCTGGCTGCTGTGCTGGGGCACGCACTGCAAGCGTCAACAGAAATAGGGCGGAAGTAGCGGCCCTGAAGCAAACCTCGCGGAGGGTTCTGGCAAGCATTGGGCTTTATTATGCCAGTTTGATGCTGGCGATGTTCTGCAAGTCAGTGCGCCACCGCACTCTGGCGAGCCTGCGTCGCGGAAGTATGCAGGTGGCAAATCGCAATGGCCAAGGCGTCAGCAGCGTCAGGCGGCTCAGGCGTTTCTGTGAGATTCAACAGCCGGGTGACCATGTGCTGCACCTGCTGCTTCTCCGCCCTGCCGTACCCGACTACAGCCGATTTGATAGCGAGGGGGGCGTACTCGGAAACGGCGAGACCCGCTGAGGACGCGGCGAGCATTGCAACACCTCGGACTTGTCCCAATTTAAGAGCAGACTTGGCATTCACCGCGTAGAAGACATCTTCGATCGCGACGTTGTCGGGCTGGTGATCGCAAATTATGACGCTGAGACGGTCGAAAATTGTCGACAGCCGGACGGCCATGGGCACTTTCGGGGAGAGTTTGATCGCTCCCCACGCAAGACAGACGAGCTTGCCGTCCGCGGGAAGCTCGACGACACCGTATCCCGTGTATTCGGTACCGCAGTCGACACCTAGAACTCTCATTCAGGAAGAGTGTAGCTCAGCTCCGGTGTTCTGAGATGGTGAGAATCGGGTGAGGAACCGGTATCAGCAGCAACGGGGTCGCCGAGCCCTTGCCTGCTCCTGCTCGCGAATGAATTCGGCGTAGCTTTCGCGAGAAGCCTGTAGTTGCCGACGTTTAAGGAAGCGGGCATAGGGGGCTTCGTCGAAGATCTCCTGCATGGCATGAGATAAGACGGCGAGAGCTTCCTGGATTCGACTCATGCCTGCTCCTCGGTGGCGAAGCGCGACGCGACGAAGGGCGCTTCCTTGATGATCACCTGCTTGCGTCCGGAGAGAACCCTCGACCACTCCACCAGGGATTCGACGAGAATCATAGCGACAAGGCAGACCAAAACACCCGCGACAACCGCATCGATGCGGTCGTTCAAAACCAGTCGAGAAACGTCATGGCCCGGAGATGAGGAGGCATCCAGCATACGAGCGTGTGCGAGAAAGCCGATCCGGACGTTGGGATCAAATATCTTCTGCCAGGCGGCGGTGAACGTAACCGCGATAAGCCCGACCAATGGCACCAGCGTTACCGCCGCGTAGCGGGTGCGACCCATCTTGATGATGATAGTAGTTGCGACACACAAGGCTACGGTCGCGAGTAGTTGATTGCAGATCCCGAACAGCGGCCAAAGCGAATTGATGCCACCTAATGGATCTTTCACCCCCATCCACAAAAAATATCCCCATGCGCCGACGATCAAGGCGCTGGTGAAGAGGATACTGGGATACCAACTGGTACGACCCAGTGGCTTCCACAGATGCGCCAGCGATTCCTGAACCATGAAGCGGCCTACGCGAGTTCCGGCGTCAAGGACGGTAAGAATAAACAACGCTTCGAACATGATCGCGAAGTGGTACCAAACCGCCATGACGGCTTGTCCGCCTAAGCTATTGGAGAAGATGTTAGCCATGCCCACGGCAAAAGCGGGAGCGCCGCCGGTACGATTGAACAGTGTCTGCTCTGCGACCGCGACAGCCAGAGCGTGCATCTGCGCCGCGGTAACGGGAAATCCCCAACCGCTGATAGTGGCCGTCGCGGCGTCCGCTGATTGGCCGATAATTCCCGCGGGACTGTTGATTGCGAAATAAACGCCCGGTTGCAGGACGCAGGCCGCAATCATTGCCATAATGCCGACCATGGATTCGCACAACATAGCCCCATAACCCACCATGCGAGTTTCAGTTTCGCGGCGAATCAGCTTGGGCGTGGTACCGCTGGAGATCAGAGAGTGAAAACCGCTGACCGCACCGCATGCAATGGTGATAAAGGCAAAGGGGAAGATCTTTCCGGCGAAGACGGGGCCAGTCCCATCGGCGAATCGGGTCAACGGTGGCATGTGCAGTGTGGGGTGAAAGATGATAATTCCCGCCGCCAGCACCCCGATCGTTCCTAACTTCACGAAGGTGCTCAGATAGTCGCGCGGGGCCAGTAGAAGCCAGACAGGCAGAACTGAAGCGGCGAATGCATACACGATAATCAGAATCGCCAGGGTGGGCGCGGTATAAGTAAATGCCCGAGCGAGCGAAGGATTCTGCGCGACCCATTGTCCGCCTACAACTGCAGCCACGACCAAAACGAATCCGATCAAGGAAGTCTCAATTACTTTGCCGGGACGGATTCGGCGCAAGTAGACGCCCATGAGCAACGCAATGGGAATCGTCATACCGATCGTGAATGTTCCCCAAGGGCTCGACTTCAAGGCGTTGACCACGATCAGAGCAACCGCGCCGGATAAAATCAGGAGGATGGTAATAACTGCAACGTAGGCAATGAAGCCTCCGAGTTTACCGATCTCCTCGCGCGCCATGTCCGTAACCGACTTGCCGTTGCGACGGACGGAAAAAAGAAGGATGACGAAATCCTGCACGCAGCCACCAAAGATTGCGCCTGCAAGTATCCACAGCGTGCCGGGCAAGTAACCGAACTGCGCAGCCAGTACCGGGCCCACAAGGGGTCCGGGACCAGCAATCGCGGCAAAGTGGTGACCGAAAACAACCCACTTGCTGGTGGGAACAAAATCGCGACCGTCGTCGATGCGCTCCGCAGGCGTGGCGCGGTTGGCGTCGAGGGCAAGCACTTTGGCCGAAACAAACTTGCTGTAGAAGCGGTAGCCGAGCGCGTAGCAACAGAACGCTGCAACAATCAGCCAGGTGGCGCTGATCTGCTCACCGCGATGCAAGGCGATGATGGCAACGGCGACAGCTCCAAGACAGGCGACAGCGGTCCAGATCAGTACGCTGAGAGGTTTCGGCACGCGCTTCATAGTCAGGGTTCCCGGCTCACGACTCCAATATCGTCTCCCAGATGCAATTCGCGAGAGCAGATATCGCGATGCGCCGGTCCGCAAGAATATACGAGAAATAGAGGCAGATCGCGAGACTTGACCTGATATTTTCCCCGCTCCACTTGAACAATGTCGGCTGCCTCGGTCATAACGATGCCATTGCCGGGATTGGCCCGCACCCGAAACTGCCGGGACGACGCCTCATAATTTGCATAACTGAAGCAATGTCCGATGCAAGCTCGATCCACGGCGTGGAGGAGCGGAGGCAGACCTTGCTCATCACGAGTGAAGTGCGCAATCACGCGGGCATTGGAAGGAAGCTGTGCGACCACCGCATCAATTTGATCTTCGGCTTGGTTAAGTTTCCGGGTATCCCAGTAGAACAGGCTGAAAAATGTAATCGCACTGAGAAGGAGCATCATCCTCTCAAATTTCGTACTCTGGATCCGGGCCAGAACTGCACAGAGAGTGACCCCCGCGAAGAGAGACAACCGCAGAGTTACAAATTCCAGAGGGCGCGAGTAACCCGGAAAAAAGATATCAGTGGGGATGAGAGCAACGGCGGAGACGGTGAGAATCCAGAACTGAAGATAACGATGAGAGCGCAAGACTTGCCAACCCTCAAGTTTCACGAAGCGGAGAGACAAGAAGGCCCAGGCCAACAAAAGCAGAAAAAATGGCACGACGTAATAAGGCGAAATGAGTAACTGGTTTGCGCCCGTAGCGTACAAAATCTGGGCTGGCGCTCTATAAGATGGGTACTTGGCGCTCAAAACTGCGCTGATGATGAGGATTGAAGCCACACCGGTTAGCAGCAATAGAGGCTGCCTTCGCGGCGGAAGCCGGTGCGCGACGATCTCATAGGCGGCCAAGCCGACCACCCAAACTACAGGTAAGGGGTGCGCCGTCCAGGCAATCGGTAGGAGGGCCAGCGAGAGGAGGCGAAGTCGCTGGCTTCCCGAAAGAAATATAGTGAGAAACCACAGGCAAACTCCGAGCGAAAGATAGAAATTGAAGAAACCGGTACGGAAGATAGTTCCATAAGATAAGGTCAAAACTGAGGGCAGCACAAACTGCCAATTGCGTGGCCATCCTCGAGACACAAAAATGACCACGCCCCAGAAAAAAATAAGGACTGTTGCCGATACTGCGATCCTCTGAGCGACGGACGATCCAAAGCGGGGCAATAACCACCCCAGAACCCAATCAAACAACACATTATTGAATTGATGGGCGATCCAGAGACCCTGCGCTCTGTTTTGGGACACGAGAGAACTTAGCCACGCGTTATAGACATGGCTGGAAAGATCGATGGCCTGGATGCGCGTCTGCCAGAAACAAGGCAGAAGCACCAGAATGCTTACGACGATGGCGAACCCAGTTCGGCTGAGAGCATTCGTGCCTAGCGGTGCTGAATCTTCAGCTGGGCTGCCGGGTTCGCTGGTCGTTTTTTGCCTCGTCATTCGAGCGAGAGATCCGCTTGGGTTGTGCGGCTTAATTCCCAGCAAACGCACCCAAATAGCGCCAGTAGCGGTACGCTTGCGAGCGCGAAAAGGTGCGATCGGATGAGGCCAATGTAGAAAGGCGGAAGAAACAGAACAGCAACCAGGGCGATCATACATTTCTTGACGAGCGGCGACACCAAAGACGTAGCAAAAACATAATTGGTGATGAGTCCAAGGGGCAACAATAAAATTGTCAGATCGTGAGGACTAAGATGATAACTGATCAGAACTGCCGCCAAGCAGAACGCCGCAGGAACTAAATCGCTGTTGAAACCGGTTGCTGTATTTCGCGTGAGGACCTGCCAGGCGGGCCATGCCACTACGAACCAAGAAATCAGCAAGGTCAGCACGAGTCCGGAGCCAGCGGAGAAGTTGCAGAACGCCATCAGTCCGCGAACATTGGCCATCTGGGCAGGATGGATTCCAGCGAGCGGCAAGATGCGGATCGCGCCCAAGAATCTTGGGTAGTCCGTGAAGACACGAGGCCCACAAAGAAGGACGGAAACCAGGGCCAACCCAGCAGAAGCCAAAAAGAAGATCGAGAGGGCGCGGCCGCGCCGCAAACAAAAAACAAGCACAATCAGTGCGATGATCAAATGAAATTTGAACATCGCCAAGGCCAGCAAACATCCAGCGAGAACGTCGCGCTTTGCCCTCAATGAGAGGATCGCACCGGAAATAAACACCAGTAAAAGTAAGGAGTCTTGCCCCTGAAACAAATTGAGCAAGAGTGGAGGCGAGAGCAAGCAAAGCAAGGCTATTACCGGCCAACCAATCCGGCCGGATACTAACCGACTAAGTAACAGCGCGAAAACGACGATTAATCCCACGTTCGCGAAAGTCCACAAAGCATAGCCCGACGTTGGCGAAGGCAGAGCAAAAGGCAGGTAGATGAGGGCCTCAAATGGAGGATGGTTAAAGTATGTTCCAACACGGCCGAAGTAGCGACTCTGAAACGCCTGCTGAGTCTCGACATCGTAAAGTTGGTGCCCGTGACCCTCCCAGAGGATTCTCGCCGCTGAATAGAATTCCGGGAAATCTGTTCCTTGTTGCCGAGAAGGAAAGCTGGCAGCAAAGAAATATCCAACGAAGAACAAGGCTAACAAGGACGCAGTTTGGCGGATCGCTCTCCCAGAGATTCGACTGGTCGTCGATTTCATCGGTGTTTCTGAAGTTAAGGACGTTCCAATCATAAGGATTGCGTTTTAGCGTTCAGACCCCCAAGATCGCGAGGTCAGGATACAATGCTGCATTGATTTCTCCGCCTGGGGGCGCCACAATCAAAAGTGTTTCTAGCCGCCGAAGCGAACGGCTTGTGCTGTCGTTGCTGATCGGCATGATTATTCTCCATGGTGCGCTATGGTGGAACTCCGCCGCAAAACTGCGCGCAGGATATCAAGATTTCGCCATATTTTATGCTGCCGGCAAAATCGTAGCGCAGCACAGCGCGAGCCACTTGTACGACCTGAACCTCCAGTACTCGGTCGAGCGGGAGTTTGCGCCAAATCTAGATATCCGTAAAGGCCCCCTTCCGTACAATCACCCTCCGGCGGAGGCACTCCTCTTCGTGCCACTTGCCAGCCTGCCTTTTTGGGACGCGTATGTCGTCTGGATTTGGGTTAACGTTGCCGCGCTCGCTGCTTCCATTTTCATTCTGCGCCGGCATCTGCCTAACCTTCGAGGACGTCCTGCTCTACTTGCATTGGCGGGATTAGCCTTCTTTCCAATTTTCGTTGCCGTTCTGCAAGGGCAGGATGCCCTATTGCTCATGCTGATCTTCGCTCTGGCGTACGCGGCTTTCGAGCGAAACACTGATTTTGCTGGGGGTTGCTGGCTAGGCCTGGGTATGTTCCGGTTTCACCTGGTGCTGCCCTTTGTCTTCGTCCTGCTGCTGCGGAAGGCGTGGAGGGCGTTGGGTGGGTTCGCCTTGGTAGCGTCCCTGTTCACCATCGCTTCGGTCGCTGTCGTCGGATGGAAACAATTTCTGGATTACCCCGCCTTCGTTCTTTGGGTTGAGACCAGGACTATCGGACCGATTGTGCCGAAAGATATGCCGAACCTTCACGGTTTGCTGGCCACTTTCCTTCCGTCGATCGCCTCAGGGAAAGTGGGCCTCCTTGTCATCGCAGGTCTGTCGCTTGTGTTGCTGTGGTACGCATCCAGCTGCTGGAAGCAATCTAAGCGGATGGGGCTGGGATTTTCGACGGCCGTTATCGCAACGCTTATGGCTAGCTATCATGCCTATGAATACGACTTAAGTCTTCTCTTCGTGCCGGTACTGCTCATGGCTGATTACGAACTGGAGCGAAATGACGGTCGGAATTGGATGGTAGTGGTGCCGATGATCCTGTTGTTTCTGACCCCGCTCCATATCTTGCTGTGGTGGCGACTTGGAGTCGGATCAGTGCTGGCAGTTATACCGCTGCTTTGGTTCTGGGGTATTGGCCTCGAGATTTCACGTGTAGCGCAACTTCGGAATGGCGAACTTCGCGCCGTGACATAGCGCGGAAACGGCGAGTAATAGAATTACGGGTTCGATCGGATGCCGGTAGGTAGGAAACGTGTGGGTCACGTAATACACCATGGGGAAAAAGAACATCACCAGGGCGTAAGGGATAGCAGTTTCAACATTGCGGCGTAACTCATAGGCCAATCCTAGCCAAGCCAACAGACTTACACGAAACCACCAAGAGTAGTTCGGTTCAGTCCAGAAGCGATAGACGCGTCGACCACACAGATGTATGAACTCCTCGGGGTGTTCTCCGATAAACTGAAACGCCTCCTGTCTCTTGGTTTCCATAAATCGGAGTTCTCCCAGCTTGTTATATTCCGACGGATCAATCAGCGGAAAGGCACTGGGATACTGGTGAGCGTCATCGATCGCCACGCGATTCCCGATCCAAAGTTCGAGGCCAAAATTATCGCGGAGGGGAAGGATGCGGTGGAACGCGATATAGTTGCGAATCGTCCAAGGCACTAGAGTCAGCACGAAGACGCTTACGGAGACGAAGAAATACCGTCGCAACGCTTTCGACAGTCTGGGCGAAGCGAACCAGATCCAAAGGTAAAAGAGGCTGAACATTGCCAGCATGGTTGTGTTGGTTTGCGACGCAACTCCAGCTAGCAAGCCAAAACAACACCACTGCCAAACCCGGTCAGAACCGGCAAGGCGGGGCAGCCACAAGAGCGTGGCGCATAGAAAGAGGCCGGTCAATCCGCTCTCCCACAAGCGAATCGAAACGACAGCCTCGTAGAGCCACAAGCCCCAGATCCACGCCGCAAGAATACCCGACATCTCACCGAAGTCGCGTTTACCCAAGCGGAGAATTGCTACCGCCGTCAAAGCCGAAAACAAGGCGTTCGCGCTTACCACGATCCACAGCGACCTCAGACTGTAGGCACCAGCCACTTTAAAGACAGCCGCGAGTAAAAGTGGGAACACTGGCGGCTGCTGCGCGGTCGCGGCGATCGGCGTATTTGGCCACGGAGCGCTGTAGCCGAACCCCGATACCAGTGCCCAAGCGATGTGCGAAGGCTCGTTCAGGGGATAGAAGTTGATCCATTCGTGCTCAGGCAGGAGGTGAAAGAGTACCGACAACCTCGTAACCAGGGTCACGGCAAATACAACCACTGAAGATCCGCCAATCTTTCTAACTACAGCACCCAGGGACGCGATTGCCATCGGTGTCCGGGATTGTACCAGTGTTTCAACGGCTGTATGGAGTCGTAAAAGGTTCGAGGGTGGAACGTGGCCGGCACGACGATCTTGTGCTTTAGTCGATCAAACGCAGGGACTTGGAACAATCAGCGATTGCCGAACAGAAAGTTCAGCGCTTGAGGAAAACGCTTTGCCCACTCGCCCTCACTGTGACCTGCGCCCTCGTCGACCCAGATCTTGAGCCGGTCGTCTCCGATGCCGGCCTGGCGAATGAGGCGCTCGACTTCGCGGAGATCTTCTACGAAGTACCGATCCTTGTCCGGCCTTCCGCTTTCATTGGTTCCGATACCCAGATAAATCCGCTCAGGCCACTGGCGAAAATAGCGGCTGTACTTGAGCATCCTTCGATTAGAGATAAACAATGACGGGCTCTCGATCAGCACGCGACCAAAGACACCGGGACGATCGATCACGGTATAGAGCGTAATCAGGCCTCCGAGTGACGAGCCCCCGAGACCGGTGTTCTCTGGTCCACGTGCGACCCGAAACCGCTCGTAGAGAAACGGCATTACTTCGCTGATCAGGAAGTCCGGATAGCGCTTACCTCGTGGACGCAGGATCGCAGGATTGAAAGAACGATACGGAAGATATTCTTTCATGCGCTCGGATTGCGCATTGTCGATTCCGACAATAATCAAAGGTGGAATGTTGCCCTCGCGAATCAGGGCTTCGGCGGTTTGGCCGACTCGCCAGTCAACCCCAGCGAAGGCTGTCGCCGGATCGAACAGGTTCTGGCCATCGTTCAAGTAAAAGATGGGATAAGAACGTTCGCGATTCTCCCCAGCGTGATAACCGGGAGGAAGCCAGACGCGCAACAAACGGGTGTTGCGAAAGATGTCGCTGTGCATCTCAAGCAATTGCAAATCCGGAGCATCGACGGCCTTTGGCGGAACACCATCCGGCGACGCTTGATCGAGAGATTCTTGAGATGTTTCTTCCATGAATTAAAGATCAGAACTCAGGCCCGGCGCAAGGAATGCGCCATGATGAACGACGCCAGTACCGTAATCAGTACGATCACCGTCAGCGATGAGAGGCAGAGAATACACCAGGTCGCGAGCACGTATTTTTCAATGTAGGTCAAATAAAGCGCAAAACTGAGGCCTGCCACGGACGCACCCAGCAGAACTAGAGGTGTTTCGGTTCGATCGCGGTATCGGGTGGAAAGAGCCAGCAGCATAGCGTATCCAAAGATGCCGATCATAGCGTCGGGGATGCCAAAAACAGTGGAATAGACGCTGCGATTGACGATGTCGCAATTGAAGTTCGCCGCAAAATCACAATAGTCGGTCTTGCTGGTGCCGAAGTGATGGTAGAGAGACACGGAGGACACTAAAATACCCGCAACCGCAAGCACGGCAACTGTCATGTAGACGCGACGAACCGCGGGGCTCATGGGAGAGGACATCCGGTTTCATCGCTTAAATACTCGAGGGACTTCTTCCCTTCGCCGCGCGTTCCGTCGGCAAAAATCCACGTGGGGAAACGCTTGATGTCGGTGTCCTGACAAACCTTGGCCAAGGCGCGCGAGCCTTGAATTCCGCACTCGATGTAGGGGGCATACTTGAACGACGAACCGAACATTTCCTTCTGCTCGGCGCAGTGCGGACACCAGAAAGCGCCATACATCTTGGCCTGTTTGGCGGTCAGGCACTGGGCAAAAGCATCGTAGCGACTGTTGCGGTGATGCCAACCGATCAAAAGCCCGATTGCCACGATCAGGAGGATGGCAACGATCACCGCGGTTTTCAGGGAAGGCTTCGGGAGGGAGCGAGGCTGATCTTGAGCCTCGCGCTCCTCTTTTCGTTTTCTGCGCTCTTCAGACATAGAAAGACTTTTATACCACGACGTTTAGCGCGGAGGGGAGCACGTCCAAGGTCTGGCACTGCAGGGTCAGGACCTCGCCATCTACCATAACATCGACAGGGGCGTCGAGAAAGAAGTCGATGCGGCGCGCTGCGTGGCGTTCCGCCATGGGATGGAGAATGTGAGTGCCATCGTAAAGCGTAGGAAGATTTCGAATCAGGCCGATACGGCCGATCGGTCCCCAGCGAACGTATTCGATGAGGCCATCGTTGATCTCGGCATTGGGGGCAATCATCATGGTACCGCCGGTGAACTTACTGTTGTTGAAAGTCAGAAACAGGCATGGACGGCGGTCGATTTTTCCTTGCTCATCTACTTTCAATGGAAAAGGACGACGGCGAAAGCGGGCCAAGGTGAGAAATATTGCGGTCTGGTAGCCGGGCTCTCCCCAGGAACTAAAGCGGCGAGCACGCAAGGTGGCTACATCCGCAGCGAAGCCCATACTCAGGAGATTGATGTAGTGAATCACCCCAGTGGCGTGGCGCAAACGTAATACATCGCAGGGTTGAGAACGCTGGGCCAACAAGGCTTCGATCGCGTGTTCTACCCCGCGATCACTGAACTCTCTGAGAAAGGAATTTCCAGTGCCTAAGGGTAAAAATGCCAGAGTGGGACGCTCGGCACCGACAGCCTGTGGGAACAGACCGTTAACGATTTCATACGAGGTCCCGTCGCCACCGACGGCGATAAACTTTCGATAGCCTCGGGAGTAGGCGTCGCGAACGATATCCGTGGCTTGTCCCGGCGCGCTGGTTTCAGTAACGCTGACGGCTACACCGCCGCTCTGCAACCGGGACAACACCGGGCTCACCAGCTTGCGAGCGCGCCCGCCGCCGGCCGCTGGATTCACGATGGCAAGGAAGGCCTCATTCACAGGAGAATCACGGCCTCGCGTCGGGCGGATTTGCCGATCTCCTCGGCGAGAACATTACGCTTGATTTTCAGGGACGCGGTGCGGGGAAAATCCTTGTCAAAGACGAGATATCCCTTGATTCGTTTGAAATCTGGTAAACGGCGATTACGGGATTCGATTTCTTGCCTCAGCTGATCGGTAAAATCTTGATTCTGATCGAGGCGGATGACTAGCAACAGCATCTCTTGGCCAAGTTCCTTGGAGCCCCATACGTAGTTTGCCGCAAACACGCAGAATTCCTTCACGGGCAATCCATCGAAAACAGCCTCGATATCCTCCGGGTAGATGTTCTTGCCGCCTTCGGTGACGATCATGTTCTTCTTGCGGCCAAAGAGCTGGAGGTGGCCGTCGTCGTCGAAGCGACCAAGATCGCCGGTCAGCAGCCAGCCGTCCACGATGGTTTCGGCGGTGAGTTGAGGATCGTCGAGATAGTGCGACATCACGGTCTTGCTGCGGGCAACTACTTCGCCAACGCCCTCCGCATCGGGATTGAAAATGCGCAACTCAACGCCGGGCAGCGGTTTGCCTACTGTGTCGGCGCGGAATGGTTTGAGATCGTTCAAAGTGAGCGCAGTGCAAGCTTCGGTGAGACCGTATCCGTTGACCACGGGAATTCCGAGATCGTAGAAAAACTGCGCGGTGGAGGGTTCCATGAAGGCTCCGCCGGTGATGAGTGCGCGCACCTCCCCGCCAAACGCCGCATGAACCTGGCCAAGCAACCTGCGACTAAGCGGAATGTTGGGGCGCTTGCGGGTCAGCATGCGATTCAGTCGGATGAGGCGGTTGAGAACAAATCTCTTCGTCGGCGATAGTTCATCAAACTTTGCCTTCAGGCCTCGTTCGAGGTTCTTGACCACAAGCGGAACCAGGCTGACGTAGGTGATTTTGTAGCGAACGAATGCGTCGCGGACGAACTCCGGACGAAGGGTCCGGAGGTGTACGACGGCCGCGCCACAAACAAACGGTCCGATAAAGCCCACCATGAAGTCGATGGCGTGATTGGTTGGAAGAATGCTCAGGTAGCGAACGCCCGACCAGAACGGATACCAGGCGGTCAAAGATTTGCATTGCTCCAGATAATTCTCGTGGGTGAGCACGCACCCTTTTGGACGTCCGGCCGTTCCTGAGGAATAGACAATACAGGCTGTGTCCTCCCGTTTACGAGGAACAAAGACAGCATCACCCCTGCGCCGGAATTCCTCCCAGCGAAACGCTCCCGCAAGATCTGCCCGCAAGGGAGCCTCAGTTACCAGGACTGTCTTGAGCCGGTGATCCTTGAATTCGGGTTCTTGGGAGATAGCACGCCAGAGGTGGTATTCGACAATAAGGATCTTGGCCTTCGAGTGTGCCAGCAACTGGAGGTGCTCAGCCGCCGTGAGTTTGTAGTCCAAGGGAACCAGTACGCCCCCGGCGAACAGAATCGAATATGCCGAGATCAACCACTTGGATTGGTTGGTCATAATGATCGCCACGCGATCATCCGCCTGCAGGTCGGCGTCCTGCATGGCACGGGCGAGAGGTAGAGCAATATCCTTGAAATCGGAGTACGTTAGCCTGGTTTTTTCCCGGTCGCGGTCCGCTTCGATCAGGCAGGTCTCGTTGGGCCAGCGGTCAAGCGCATCGCGCAGGACGGCACCAAGCGAGCTGTATTGATCGAGATTGAGCATGAAAGTTCTATTTGATCACGACGAATCGGCGTTCTGACGATTCGCTGTTAATTATTCCGGTGCTCACGGATACAAAACGGATCTGGGCTACCACGGCTAGAGGCAGCAGAGCTATGTCTCTACTGGGCTATTGCGAATCACAATCGAGATTGAATTCTGCTCGCCAGCGTCCGAAAGTCGGATACGCCCTGCAATTCGTAGTCGGGTAGTTCCACGCGAAAATGATTCTCTAGCCTGGTGAGAAGGTCCAAGGCCTGCAGGCTGTCGATTCCCAGCGTTTTGAAAAAGTCGTCGTCGGGCGTCAGCTTATCCCGCGGAACCTTGAAGTGGCTCGCCGCAAGGGTCAGGATTTCGTTTAGGGTCT
This sequence comes from uncultured Acidobacteriaceae bacterium, assembly GCA_963708575.1. Lineage (GTDB taxonomy): Bacteria > Acidobacteriota > Terriglobia > Terriglobales > Acidobacteriaceae > DASVWZ01. The sequence continues at coordinate 517,290 of CAVPTB010000007.1, read as the reverse complement.
GGTCGGGTGTTGACATAGATCTAATTTAACCTAAGAATGCCGGCTCCCGTTTCTCCGCACCTCATGGCAAATAGGGTTGCGCGTCGGTGCTTTCCGCGAATTTTTGCAAGCCCGTTTCAACGGCTGGCTCGGCAAATAGCTTGCAAAAAATATCGATCTCTTCTTTGAGTTCTTCGATCGGAATTGGCTTGATAAATCGCTTTGCGGCGGCTGCTGTTTGGCGGTCGAATTTGCCAAGCTGGCTGGCGGTACTTTTAGCCACGCTCAATGCCTCGCCCTCGGCCACGACCTGACTCACTAAGCCGATTTGCTGGGCTTTGGTGGCATTGAAACTTCGTCCCGTCAGAAGAAGATCGCGAACTACCGCGTTACCCAGATCGCGCTTCAGGCGAGGGATCCCGCCAAAGCCCGGGATGAGTCCCAAACGAAGCTCTGGAAAGCAGAAGCGAGCCATCTTATCGGCGATGATCAGATCACAGACAAGTGCGAGTTCAAAGCCGCCACCAAATGTAACGCCGTGCACAGCGGCGATGGTGGTCAATGGTGAGGAATCGATACGGTTCATTACCGCGTGAATTCGTTCGAGGAAATCACGGACGCCTTGAGTGGCCGCTCGCTTTTCCATCTGATGCGAGCGTTGATAAAGCTCTCGAAGATCCGCCCCGGCGCAGAATCCGGCCTTCTGGCGACTGTGGATGATCAGCGCGTGAGAATCGCGCTCCAGGCGATTGAGGGCGACCACAAATTGCTCGAGGTCTTCAAGCGTAGACGAGCCAATCTCGTTGCACGGATCGCGGTGCAGAGCGAGTTCAATAACCCCGTCTTTTTGCTCCCAGGAGAGCGTTTGAGTCCGATTCATGCTAAAACCAGTCACCACACAGGACGCTAAGGTTCGCGAAGAAATCCGTGCCTTCTATACTGCTTGCCTGACCTGATACAAGTCTTCGATTTGATTCTTAAGTCTTGTCGAAATCGCATCGCGCTTTAGCTTACCGTTTGCTGTCAGTAAGCCATCCTCTATCGAGAACGGTTGGTTCTGGATGTAGAACGAGCGAACCTGCTTGTAGTGTGGCAGAGTGGGATTCACTGCATCGAGCGCCCGCTGCACTTTTTCGGCGGTCACGTTGCCGGTGACGATTGCCGAAAGGTAGCTGCGGCCGTTTCCAACGAGCACTACCTGTTGAGCATCTGGCAGATTGTTCAGCAAGTCGTCTTCGATTGGCTCGGGCGAAATGTTGTGACCAGAATTCAGGATGATGAGATTCTTGATGCGGCCTACGATCTTCCAGTTCCCCGCCGCGTTTACCTCACCCTGATCACCGGTGCGGAACCAGCCATCCCGCAAGACTTTCGCGGTTTCCTGCGGACGGTTCCAGTAGCCGGCAAAAACATTTGGTCCTCGAACCAGAATCTCGTCGTGCTCGCCTAATTTCATCTCGACGGCACGAACTGCCGGTCCCACCCGTCCGGGTTCAACGTGGCGCGGATCGTCGGCGGTGCAGATGGCAGTGGTTTCCGTGAGGCCGTATACCTGTAGAACTGGAATGCCCAACATCACGAAGTAAAGCTGCGTCTCTACGTTGAGCGGAGCCGAACCACAGATTAAGGCCTTCAGGTTTGCGCCAATCATCTTTTTGCGAATGGCAGGAAAAATCAAGACATTCGCGAGACTGAGCCATAACGAGTCAGCGACGCTCGACTTCCCTTCCTGCTTGCGCATCCACGCGGCCTTGGCGTGACTGTAGACCGTCAGAGGAAAGCCCCCGGTCTTCCACAGTTGCTCGTCGACGGCGCGCCGGACGCGTTCCAACAGTGCGGGCACATTCACGAAATAGTCCGGAGCGACGGTACGGATTTCGGCGGCTATTTTCGTTAGATCGGTGTTCATCGAAACCAGACTGCCACGCAGCAGACCGGTCAGCATGGTGATCCACGCGGCGGCGAAGCAAAGAGGCGCCCATTGGAAAACCCGGTCCTGACCTGGACTGTTCTTCATTAGCAAATCAAGACGCTCCGAGGTGCAGCCCAGCATGTGGCCGACGTTCCTCGCAGTAAGGACTACACCCTTGGCCTCGCCCGACGTGCCCGAGGTATAAATGATCGCGACTGGATCGGAATCGACTGGGGCAGGGGTGGATTGGTGCGTCGATCCTGTTGAAAAGATTTCGTCGAAGAGCGGCTGCGGAGGAGCGTCGGGCCAGGCTTGGCGAATCGCATCGCGCAGTTCGGGATCGCCACAGCAAATCAGCGCGGGCGCGCAGTCTTTCATCATGGCAACCAGTTCCGGGGCGGCTTGGCGCGAATACAGCGGAACCACAATCAAGCCCTCAGCGATAATCGCCAGATCCATGGCAATCCAACCGACGCCATTGTGAGCCAGCAGCGCGCAGCGATCACCTTTTTTCAATCGTTGGCTCGCCAGGAAGGCACGAGCACGGGCTATACGGTCAAGCAGATCTCTACCCGAAACCGGGATGGCATCGCCGCCGCGGAGTTCGCGAAGAACGGTCGTATCGCCGAGCGACTCCAGCTTCGCGAAGATGTCGTCCAGAAAGCTCATTGGATATCGATCAGCTATAGGCCTCGATGAGGCTGTGCAGAGCCGGATTCATCGGCGGGAGATAATCTTCCCAATTCCATTCACCAGTACGCGTCGGGAAATCAGGATAACGGCGTTGCACCTCTTCTTCAAAATGCACACCCATGCGTGCCATAAGCTTCAGGTTGCGAACCACGGTTCTGGCGATTCCGTCGGCGATCCGTTCGCTTTCGCCATCGAGTTTCAATAATGCCGCCAACAACTTCGGCTCAAGATCAGCGTCGTCAACGTTCATCAGAAGATCGTGATGACCGCGCTCGCGCATGAGATTTCGAATACGCTCGTCCATGGTAATGCCGGCCGACGGAACAAGGCCCGGCATGGAGGTAACGATGCCGTGGTAGCGCGAAGACGCCATCATGTGGCAGCAGCGCAGAATACTGACCAGTTCGTAGATGTTGTAATCGTCGGAGGTCAACACCGGGACGCCGCCAAGTTGGTCGGAGATTTTGCGAGCGGGACGCGCATCGAGTCGCTCGGTCGCCACCATAATCACGAACACTCGACGTTGCTTACGAAATGCATGGACTGCGTTTGCGATAGAGGTCAGGTAGTGCCGATAAGCTCGGTCCGCGGCAGGACCTGAGTTATGAAAATATACCGATCGGTAGTGGCTGTCTTTGTAAGCTCCAGTAAGACCGCGGGCCGCAAACTTGGCCAACGACGCCTTGACGGGCCACTCAAAGGGATTGATGGGGCACACCACGAGGACCGGCGTTGTTCCATCCCAACCTACCTGACGGAGAGCTTTTTGCCCATACTCCGCCGGAAAGGGCTCAAACGTCCAGGCGGTATCAGTTCCAAGTTCGGTCGGAACTCCAAGCTCGCGAAGAACCGTGCGAGACTCTTCGTTGCGGGTAATGATGAGTGAGTCCTTGCAAAACCGGCCACACATGCGCGCGACCAGAGGATCCATGTGCCCGGCCTCTCCCCCGTACCCGACCGATAATTTGTTCTGGGCGGCGGCAATTCCCAGGGAACCAATCATCATGGTGGTCAGCGCGTTGGCGAACTTGCTCTTGAACATCGAACCTTCGCAGGCGACCACGCCATGATGCTTGGGGACTTCGTCGGACAAGAATGGCGGAAAGATGTCGGGCAGGTGAACCTGCGTGGTGCCGTCGAAATATCCTTCCGAGCGCTTGAAGTTCTGGGACATCACACTGAACGCCACGTTGTCGGCGCCGAGAATATGGCGTAGTTGGCGCAGCATCTCCTCCACGCGTACATCAGAACCCATGTTGCGGGTGCCGTTGTATCCCGCGAACAAGAGCTTGAGCTTCTCGCCCGGCTGCCAAGGCTCGCCCTTGCCCATCATCCAGGAAAGCTTCGTCTTTTCGATCGAGGCGCTCACCCACGCCTCGAGGAGCAGGTCCATCATGCGGCGGAGCCTCCTACTTTGGCGGGCCAATCCTGATATCGATAGGTGAAATTGGTGTCTCGGCTGAACTTCAACAAAGGGTAACTGTATTGAGAGAATGGCACCGGCTTGCGTCCTAGTTCGGTGGTGACGCGAGTGTTATCAAAAACTGTGTTCCATACCAGATATGGCAGGAAGACCTTCATCAACGCGGCACCACGGGCGATGGAACCCGTACGATTCGCCAGGGTATTCACTGTCCCGGAGAAAGGTTTTTCCAGCGCCGGGAGGAAGATCGGACCACGTTTCTGCTGCACGGCGGCGAGCGCGGTGGTCAATTCGCGGAAAGATTGGGAATCGCTGCCTGACGATAAATGATAAGTATCGTGCAGCGGATTTTCTTTCTGATGCAAGGCAGCCACCGCGTCCGCCACAAAATCAACGTTGACGATGTCGATCTGGTCATTCGGCCGGAATGGCAGCGCAGGCAGGCCCGCCAAAAAGACGAAGGCTTTCACCATATCGAATTGCGTGGTTTCGGCGCGGCGGCTGTCCCCTAGCACAATGCTTGGCCGGAAGATCGTGATCGGCACTTCGGGGAGCAGTTGCCGGATCATGTGCTCGCAGAATTTCTTGGTACGCGCGTAGGGATCGTAGTCGGAACGATTCCAGTCGATGGAATTGTCTTCAGTGACAATCTCGTTTTGGCGTTTGCCGGCCACGGCTACCGTGCTCACATGGCTAAAACGGCGGAGTCCGTGATAGTAGTGGGCTCGCTGGCCAAGTTGGATGACTTCGAGCGTGCCGCGTAGATTCACGTTTAGGCAGCTCTTCTCAGACTTGCGATTCAGCGAGGCGGCGCAATGGATGACCGAATCTGTCGTGTGGATGAGGCGGTCGTAATCGTCTCGAACCAGACCGAATTCCTGGGCGGTGAGATCGCCACGGAAAATTCGGATACGAGTCTGCAGGTACTCATAAAAACGCGGAAAGTCGAGATGTAATTGAAGCGCTCGCCACAGACGGTCTTCGGCTTCGTGAGCATCGCGGGCGCGGATCAGCACATTCAAGGACGCGCCGTGATTATCGAGCAGGTTGGCGGCAATGTGTGCGCCAATGTATCCGGTCGAACCGGTCAGGAATATCGCCACGTGGCCCCGTTTGTTCCAGTTCGGATGGTCTCGTCACTATTGGACGAGTCGTTGTATTGAAGATTACGCGAAGGTCGGGCTTCGAGCGGACGGCCTTCGATTAGCGGATAAGTCCACTTGCGCAGCGCGGGAATGTGGATGTCAACCCAGTATTCCCACCAGTCAATGGAACGGGTATCAAAAGCGAAAACTTCTCGCTCGTCCGCCACCAGGGCATGGGAGAGTTTTTCAATATTTTCGGCAACAAAGTCGTGCTCGTTCAGAAGGATAAAAGGCTCGAACAATTCGATCAGCTTTTCCACTCTCTCCAGGTTTCGTTCCGCTCGTGTCAGCGGTTTCTTCATTGGCAAAGGAGAGACAATCCGCTGAATGGACTTGATGATCGCCTTCTGGGCCGGGGCCGACATCACCCGATAACGCTGTTTGGAGACCGGAATGGCGTCCAGGCGCAAGCGCAACCAGTATTCCAGGCCTTCCTGGGCGCGATAGTGTTTGCGATGGGCGAGTGACGTCAGTTCGATGGACCGCCGCATGTCGCAAGGATTGGTCACCGAAGTGGCCAACTGATAGACCGGATCATTGCGCCTCTCGATAATGGCCGCGGCTATGAGCGTCATACCCTGGCAAACCGAATCGACCGGGATCACATCCAGACGCTTGCGCTGATTCGTAGGCAGCTGCCGGAAAGAGGTGCCCAGCAGATAAGAGAGTGAGGCCGACGTATTAATGCCTTCATTCCAGCCGCGGAAGGGTTTTTCTACGGACGTCTCGACGATAGCGGGACGTACCACCGCCACGGCCAAGCCTTCTCCATATTTCGCAATCAAAGACTCGGCCAGACTCTTGGTCAGGGTGTAGGTATTCGGCCAGCCCAATTCGCGGGCCCGCTGCATGCCCGCTTCCGTCAGGTAATTCCGCAACCAGCGCACGCGGTTCTTTCGGATTTGGCGCTCCAGCGCCGGGCCTTGCAGGTCTTTAGCGGCGTGTTCCTTCTGAAGAGCCTGAGAACGTAATTCCTCGGTGACTTCCAAGCTTTCGGATTTTGTTTCCGCCTGGCGAATGAATTCGTGTAAAGACTGCCATTCCCGCTCAGCATCAAAGTCAGGCACGTTGGCGGGAGTGTAGTTCGGCCTCAGCTTCTCACTGACCCGGCCATCGCGTCCGCCTGCAACGTAACACGTCGAAAGATGCAACAACCCAGCGTGATCGGACCGGCGAACAAAATCGAGGATGTTAACCGCCGCGTCGACGTTGGTTAGTAAGGCGTCGCGCAGGTCGGGGTTGAAATCGGTAAGACCTGAGCTATTGATGACTAAATCCAGTTTCTGGCGAAGCCGCTCGGCAACTTCCGCAGGTATTCCAAGTTCCGGCTGCGAAACGTCTCCTTCGACCACTTCCACGCGATCGGAAATAAACTGTGCGAAACCCGACCCGTAACGTTCGTAGAGTGGATCGAACACGGGAGAGTCGTCGATCAGTTTCGCCACCCGCTGCTGCGCCAGACTCGACTTTTGGCGGCGAACCAGCAAATAGATCTTGCCGATGTCTGGCAGATCCATCAGGGTGTTCGCCAGCCACACCTTGCCAATGAAGCCGGTCACCCCAATCAGCATCACATGCTTGCCGCGCAGAGCGGCGCGCACCGACAGCGGTTCATCAATCTTCTTGCTATCAAAATGGACGACCGGCTGGCGTAACGGGGAGTGCTGGCGCTCCGCAGGCACCACGGCAGACTCAAGGGCCTGAACATCAGACAAATTCAAGTCGCGGATCAGCCGCCCCGTGTCCTGCTTGCCGTCGGGTCCAGATTCAGTAATGCGGGCGAAAATTCCTCTGGGACGAATCACCGGATCCAAGAGCCGCCCAGTGGCGATTCCGTCGCGAAATTCGAGGCGATTGGCCACGATCCATTTCGCTCCCAAATGTTTCGCCAGGGCGCTCATCACGTGATCGAGACCTTGACTCACCAGAACAACTTCCGCGCCGGAGCTGATCAGGAGCTTGAGCTGGCGAACCCCCTCCTGTTTAAGGATCGGTTTGAGTTCGTAGTGGAAATATTCGTCCCCCAAGAGATCCAGCCGGTCCTTGCTTACGCCGCGAAGAACGGTGTGAACGACGCGGGTGGCAAACTTACGATGGAGCGCGTAGAGGAACGGACGAAGAGCCGCCATCAGCAGTACCGAACCGCGGCGCATCCATCGCTCGTTGAAGGTCTGAGCGTTCCAGGTGAAGAAGGCGATCGGACGGACAGTCGTCAGTTCGAGAAGGCTGCCTTCCACTCGCCAATAAACGCGAGAAGAGGAGCCACGGCCGATAAATTGATCATGCGGCAAATTCAAAATTGCTTCAACTTCCCGAGACGTAGGAGTCTAGCGCTTCCCCAATGATGTAGGAAAGTCTCTATTGTAAACAATTCATGAACAAATGAGGAAACCTGGAGTTAGCCCTTGGGAACTCGTCAGCGGACCGATGGGCCGGAAAAAGAACTATTCACAAATAAAGAATGGGCCGCCGCAGCGGCGCCACGTCCAACCCACCTAACGATGCTAGAAACGTTCTTGCATTCGCCCGGGCTCGTTGGCACCGCCTTTCTTGCTATTGAGTTCCAACATCGTCTGGGCGAGGATACTTCTTGCCTTTGTGTGTTAGTGTAATGATTGCCGTTGCTTTCAGCTTCGTCGTTCCAAATTCCAGGCACACAGGTCACCATTCTCTCCGCAGCTACCCGCCCAGCGCTTTGCCACCAGGCATTCACTTCGGGTCACTAACGCTTTCAGAGAACTCGTGCCACATGATGCTCACAGCACCGTCGGCGTCCAGGATCGTTGTTCGGACTGCCACTATCGCCCACCACGGCGCTAGCCTCACAGTTGTGTGGGCATTGAGCGGGATTGCCGACCATGGAATACTTAATCACGTCGCCGCTTACGATGTCGGTAGCCGGCCCGTGATATCCGCACAAACTCGAACACATGCCCGGAAAGGTCACGTCTAAAGCAGTCAGCACGAAGTAAATGCCGTTTTGGTCGACAGGTAGCTTTTTCTTCGTAATGGCGTTCTTTACTATCGTGCGGATAGCGGAATCGCCCCCGCTCAGGCTTTTGCCAAGTGAATAGTTGTCCTGATAATCATCAGCGGTGCTGTGGTTCACTTTGATCGGGACGAATTTGTTGGCACTGTCGCTGTACCGGGTGTTGATCTTGTTCATCGTGGAACCGCCCAGATTCGTGAAGTAGCCGTCGATGACGCTTTTGTCTTTTTTAGTCCACTTGCCGTACCACACTATGTAGACGGTGGGAGCCTTCTCAAAAACCGGTCCGCCGTTGTACGAAATGGTTCCGGCCTGAGGTGGCTCTAAACCGGGGTTAAAGGGCCGTAGTGCATGAAGGTCGGAAGTGTTCTGTGCCACTAAGACGTGGCAAAGCACAGGGTCAAGGCGAGACCCAGCAAATGCTTTTTCATTGGTGTTCCCCTAATTGAATTGACGAACGGCTTCCTACGTGGGAAGGGATGGGGAACATGATGGCGACTGCTGAGAAGTCTGTCAACGTGAAAGATTTTGCATACTCTCCTGCTGAGCTAGGGCGGAGACGGTATCTCGCCCTGACTGAAGGCTTGCAACATTCGGGAAGTTCGACCGTGGGAACCGACCTATCGTTCGGTTTTCGTAAATAGTCACAGGTGAATTTGTCATTCCCCTTCTCTGGGTGAAAGAGTGTGGTCCCGTGTCGCCTGACCCTCGCCACGCTAACGAATTCTGCGTTTTCGGCCAGGGTCGAACCAATTCTCACCGCAACCTAACAACAAGAAAGGAAATTTATGCACCGCCTACGTTTGCTCTTCGTATGCACTTGGATAACCGCCTGTTTTCTGTCACTAGCTCCCGCGAGTCATGCTCGTGTCCAGAAAAAAACTCGCCAGAATGCCTCGTAGGTCTCCGATACCAACCGATTAGATTCAGTAACTATGCAAGGTTATATAGCGCGTTGGTATGCCGTCTTGTGGTCAGCCGGGGTATCGACGGCAAATTGGTACGCGTGGGACCCGTCCTTCGGCAACCTGTGGGAGCCGAGCAGCAACTCTGGCGACGTCTATTGTGACGGATCGAACTCGCTGTTCCCGTATCCTTGCGTTCCTATCCCTACATTCCCGTACGGATACTTAACCGACGTTGGGCAAGCCTACCAGAGTCTGGTCAACCCTTGGCCTAAACCGCCCAACGATCCCCCCCACCCCGATCCGTCCTGGCTTGCGGGGAAGGTTATGGTCGGTTGCCAAAACCCGATCAGCCTCACTATCTGGACTTGCACCCTACAGGATCCTGTAACGGGCTTTACACAATTGATGGTGTGGGATTCTTCTAAGGATCGCACGTCTAACACCAATAACAGTGGGTATCAGATACCGCCTGGTTACAATGCCTGGTACACTCTAGCGTCGCCGGGCACCAGGAACACATGCACGGGGTCCTGTTATGTCCCGATTGGAGCATCGCCGGTACTAATCGTGCAAAATTAAAAATTGCATGATGAGCGGTTATCCACGTTGGTAACCGCTCTTTTTTGACCTTTTGTCGCGCAGTATGCCTAGGTAATTTACAGTTTAGTCCCCTGACACGGGCTCCCCCACTTCGACTTCGGGCTTCGGAGCGGCCGGCTTGGACAGTGCGCCCAACGGAATGAACCCGCCTTCCGACTGGACCGGCTTCTCTTTCAGCACGACTTCGCGGTACAGGGAGGCCATGCGCGCGTTGTAAGCCTCGTCATTCTTCTGGGCGCCCCGTTGCTTGGCGTCGCGGGCACGAAGCTTCTCCTCGCGGGCAGTCTTGGCAATGCCCAGATTGTCGAGATCGTGCTGGACGTCCTCGGTCACGATGCCGTCACGCAGCACCAGAGCGTGATCGACGGCATCCATCTTCACGTTCTTGCCGCCAGCGAAGATTTCGTGACGACCATGCTCTTCGTACCACTTGGTGAGCGTGGCAGTCATGTGCATCTTCTCAATGATGTTTCTCCATCCCACGCCGGTGTTGTAGGCGCAGAAGGAGATCTCACCTTCCTGGGTGGCATAGGGAATGATGCATTGCTCGGTGCGGCGGAAGTCGTAGTTAAACAGATCCTGGAACCACATTCCAGCGATGAACAGGAAGTTCCAGCGGTCCTGGCGGCGCTTCATGACGTCATCGATAGTGCGATCCGGTCCGACTTTGCCGTAGTTCTTGCCCGGTGGCGTTGTAGTTCTTGTCGAACTTCCGGAGCAGATCCAACATCTTGAAGTGAGTCGGCGACTTGAAGGGATCGTAGTTCTTCATCAGGCACAGAGCCATGCCGAATACCGTGAGGAACTTGCCGCGTGCGGCGTCGTTGACCTTGGCGATGTCTTTGGCCAGTTGATCCCCATGCAAGAAGGCGGTGACCGGGACGGCTTCTTTTGTTTCTTTGTCGATCATGACCGCCATGCCCGTCCCGCAGTTGGGATGGCATCCGCAGGAGAGTTGCCCCCAATCGTTGTTCTGCTCACCGGCATGCATCAAATCCGCCCAGTCAGAGAAAGTTCCCATGAAGGAAATCGGGAACCAATCACGCGAGGGCTCGCCCAAGCCGGTCTGGGTCTTCACATCGTGCGCCAAGTGAGACAGCGTATAGCGCTGCGCCTGGCGGCGATCGTCGGTAACAGCCTCGTCGCGGCCGGTGAACGATACCGGCTGAAAGGAGAGGAAACCGATCTTCTTGGGATTGTCGAGCGCGAATTGAATGATCTTGCCAACCTGCTCGTTGTTGATGCCGTTGACGATGGTTACAACCGGCACGATTTCGCAACCAGCGCGGTGGAGGTTGTCGATGGCCTTTAACTTCACGTCGAACAGATTGCCGACGGCACGGTGTGAGTTGGCAGCGTTGCCGATACCATCAAATTGCAGGTAGGCGTAACGCAAGCCGGCTTCTACCGCTTGCTGCGCGAATTCGAAACTCTTGGCGAATTCGATTCCGTTGGTTGCCGCTTGCACGCTGTTATAGCCAACCTTGCGGGCGTAGCGAACCGCATCGAGGAAGTACGGTGACAGGGTGGGCTCTCCGCCCGAAAACTGTACCGACATCTGACGACGCGGCTTGATGGTCAACGAATTATCAAGAACCGTCTTAATCTCTTCCCACGTCAATTCGTGAACGAAGCCAACCTGGTTGGCGTCCATGAAGCAGGGATCGCACATCATGTTGCAGCGGTTCGTCAGATCAACCGTCAGCACCGAGCCTCGGCCGTATTTCACCGTGCTCGATCCGTGATTGTGGAGTTTCTCGTCGTTGTGGGCCTTAATATCACGGCCCGGAAACACGTCCTCAAGATGCTGAGAAAATTCGGGGTCGATCGACATCACGTCTTCGAAATGACCGTGCTTCGGGCAATCCTTCACCATCAGGATTTTGCCGTCGCGCTCAATGATGGTCGCCTTAATTTCGCCGATTTTCTCGTTGAGCAGAACTTCGTGCGGCAAATGGCCGTCGAGAATCTGCTGACGGATTTCAGGCACGCACTTGGGGCAAAGCGAATCCGTCGAGCGCGGCCAACCGAGAGGCGGCTTGGTCTTCTCGTAGGACTTGAGCAGAGGCTTGTCAGACCACTTGGGCGTAGGAGAAGGGTTCTGTTTGATCCGGTTGAGCCGATCGAATACGGCCCACACTCCGTTAGCTGCAACAGTTACAGCTTTCTCCACATACTTTACTGGCTTATGCATGTCCTCTCGCTTTCCTAGCGTAGTTGGATTTACGGCAAATCAGCGGCTTGCCGTGCCCGGTGAATCTGAAATCTAGCCCGCTTTGACCTTCACTTCGTGGGAGGTCCTCTCGATGGACCTTTCCCTGGTTCTCTAGTGGTTATCCTATTGAATATACGGGAGCCTAGCACGAAGAACCCAACGAACAGCGAAAAACAGGGGTTTAGCGGGAGGGATCAGCATTGGATGGAGCTAAGTGATTGAAAAGGAAAGAGGATTGAGGAGTGACCTCGGGGCGATCTCGACGCTAATTTGTTCTTGAACACGAAGCACTCCAGCACCGCGAATCTCGCTTTTCTTCAACATTCCGAGAGCCGATTGCATCTTCGACCCTACTCTTCCTTGCTGACGACGCGGTATTTGTTCAATACAGCCTGGCTGGAGATCACACCCTCAAGCTTGCGGAAATCCGCACGGCTCACTACTGGCACGAGCGGGGTTTGGTAAACATAGCGCAGCGCCATTTCCAGAGGATAGTCAGGATGCAGGTAAGGCAGTCGTGCGGTGGGCAGCGCGGAGCCGAGAGTCATCTCTCCCTTGCCTTCACTGGCAAAACGCTTCAGGACGTCCCGCTGAATGCTGCTCCATCCTGAGGGACTCAGGCGAACCAGAAAAATGTCCGCTGCGGATTGCTGTGCGCGCTCGTTTGCTTCCCGCACGGTATCCTGCGCGTTCAAAATCGGCTCTGCCGCGATTTCCATGGCGTCTTCGACGCGCAGAATACTTTCTTCGCGCTGCTCTTCCATGGAGGGGAGGTCGAGACCATCCTGACGGCTAAGAAGATCGAAAATCGGGGTTGGTTGCAGGCTCCGGGAGATAACGTAGGCAAAGGTGTTGGCCAAGATGACCGGGACGATGATCGAGTAATTCCCACTGACTTCAAGCACCATGAATACCGACGTCATCGGAGCCCGCAGGAAGGCGGCGAACAAAACTCCCATTCCAACCAGGGCGTACGTTCCAGTCGTGCCGGTGAGATGAGGATAAAACAGGCGCTCGGCTCCGCCCACGGCCCCACCCAGCATCGCGCCTATGAACAGCGTGGGCGCGAACATTCCTCCTGGAGTTCCGCTGACAAACGACAATGTGGTGGCAACAATCTTCAATCCCGCGAGAAGTGCGAGGAACTTCCAGGTGAATTGATCGTGCATGGCCTGATCCATGTACTCATATCCGGCACCCATGATCTGAGGAGCCCCCAAATAACCGATGAGGCCGATAAGCAAACCTGCCAACGCCGACTGAAGATACTGCGTCCACTTGGGCAGGGCGCGAAGCAAGGGACGAAAGTAGGCGATGGCGCGGGCGAAAATGACGGCGGCGATTCCGCCGATCACGCCTAGCACGGCGTAAGCAATCAACTCGGTCGGACGAGCAGCGGAGAGCGAGGGGATACGAAATAGCGGTTGCGCGCCGAGAAACCAGCGCACTACCACAACACTGGAAATTGCGGAAAGTACCACCGATCCCAAAATGCCTGCGCTCCACCGGCCAATCACTTCTTCAATAACAAATAGTACGGCGGAGATAGGGGCGTTGAAGGCGGCGGCCAGGCCAGCCGCGGCTCCGATTGGCGCTAATAGTCGAAGTTTCTCGCGGGAAAACTCCAGGCGGCGGCCCAGCCCGGAAGCGATGCTGGCTCCGATTTGCAGTGATGGATCCTCGGGGCCGAGAGAATGTCCCGCGCCGATAGCCAGCGCGGCGGTAATGAACTTTCCGACCGCGGTGCGGAAAGGAATGTAGCCGTTGAAAATGTAGAGCGCAGCTTTGGTCTGATTCACACCGCTGCCGCGTACCAGCGGGAAGACATGTAAAACCAGGATCGAGACCAACAAACCGACCAACGTGGGAGCAATGAGCAAACGCAAATCGTGCGGTTGCGGAGCCGGTCCGAGCAAGCCGATTCGCGTCCAGTCAATTGCCAGACGAAAGCAAACCACCGCTAAGCCGGAAAAGATTCCGATGAAGACCGAGACGATCAGGAAGAAACGCTCCTCGCGGAAAGTCGCGGCCATGGAAAACCAGGCCGGGCGCCTTATGCGAGAAGGCTTCGGGACAACAACATTGCCCCCGGTTGGAACACTATCCTTGACGGGGTCAGTCACCGGGAGGTACCTCCTGGATTTTGCGCCAGCAGAAGCAATGCCTCGTCGTCTCCGGTCGGCGGGCCACACAATGCGGGAGTTTGCTGTTCAATTTGAAAAACGAGATCCATGGCTGGGTCAAAAACAATATGATCCGCACGACCGCGCTCCACTTTAGACTTCATGGCCTCCCACTGTGTCCTTAAGGATGCCAAAGAGTCGGTCACGGGAGCGGCGCCGGTCGAACCGGACGGCGCGAGGGCTGCCTCACAACTTTCGATCCTCTTTCCTGCTTGGTCGAAGGCCCGATGCATGCGCTGATAGCGTTCCGTTACCGGAATGCGCTCGAGGGATGGATCCGAGGCAAGCACCTGGTTGACGAGAGTTAGAAGCTGCACAGTGTCCTGATCCTGCGGATTGGCCTTGGCTGCGAGTGACAAATATCGTTCCGCGGTTCGGTAGCGCCCAAGTTTGAAGGCTGAGTCTCCTGCGCCCAACAAAGCGGCTGGATTGTTATGCTCCATCTCTAAAAGGCGCTGATAAGTAACAAGCGCGTGTTCGTAATCCTCGGCGCGGGCGAACTGGGTAGCAACCCGCAGTTCCAGTTCCGGATTCTTGGGTAACTCTGCCGCCAATGTAATCAATTCGGCTTGCGCTTGAGGGTAAGCCTTCTCCCGCAATAAGAAGTCAATCAGTTCAAAACTGGTGTTCAAGCGGTTAGCATCGGATCCCGCAGCCCACACACCGTAAATAGCGTTGTGATAGTACTGAATGGTTTTATCGATCTGTCCCTGGCGGGCCGCGAGTCGGCCCAACGCAAGATTTACCGCCGCATTCTGCGGAGAACGCTCCCATAAACTCACTAAATAGCTTTCAGATTCGGTGGTTCGCCCGGTATCGCGGAGCGCACGCGCCAAGCTCAGCTGGTAGTCGAAGTTATCCCGGTCGTACAACAAGGCAGCGCGGAATTCTTCGATGGCGCGATCCGGATGACCGGAACGAAGGTCCAATTGTCCTTGAGAGAAGAGATGTCGCGCCAAGGCCTTCTGCTGCTCAGAAAAACGATTCACCAGACGGCTAACCAGGATAAAACCGAGAACCACCACAAGGGCCAAGGCGGTAATCACCACGGGAGGACGGCTCGCGACGGGCTTAACGGTGGCGACTGGCATCTTGCCTCAAACCTTTGATGTTAAACCATAAAGGCGGAAAGTGTGATCAAGCACTCGAAGCGGCCAATTCTGTCCAAATCAATAGGTCAGAGTTGCTGCTAGTCAATCCACGAAACTTCAGGAACACTGCTGCAATTTCTCATACTTAGACAATCGCATTCTGAATTTCGGATTGCATTGACAATCACAACAAACATGCCGACAATCTCAAAACATTTGTCCTCCGGCTGTCTGAATTTTTTGACCACGGGAGGTTTGACAATCGAAGCTGTTCATCCGCCACTTAGCCGAATCTCAAGGAGAATTCAACTACTATGAAGACTCGCTTTGTTCGCACAGGTTCACTCGTTGGACTGGTATTGCTGATGTCCCTCAGCCTCACAACCCTCAGTCCGGCTCAAGATGTAAACACCCACCCGCAGGGAAGGTATGTGGTCATCCCTCCACACCTGCGCAACGACGTCACTACGCCGGCTGTGTCTCTGCAGACCTGGAACGGGTCTTTCACGTACGGTGGCTCGAACTACACTTACAACATGGTGGGCACTGCACCCTCAACTAACACCTCCACCACGGTTCCGGTTTACATCATCCCGGTGAAGATCGTAATCACACCGCGGAGGGGATCTAAAGTGACGTACGATCCATCGCACGTGCTATCGAATGGAAACACGGTAACGCAAAATACCGTGACCTCCCCGATATTTGACTCGACCACGACCTATACGCAGGGAGGAGTAAACGTTGGAAAAACTCAGTACGAGGACGCATATCAGCGGGCCAACTTCTGGGGAACGGTGAAGACCGACACTAACTACCACGTACTGTTAGGCGGACCGACCGTGACCACAGAACAGACGCTCAGCCCACCTTCCAGCTACGGCAAGACGGGTTCGGTCTTCGGGTTTACCGCGGGATTGGTCGATATCAACTGGTTCGACGCACAACTACCCACGATCATTAACAACCTGGGCATCGCCCCGAACGCCTTTCCGATTTTCCTTACCTACGATGTATATCTAACCCAAAATGGCAGCTGCTGCATTGGCGGCTATCACAGCTCGGAAGGCAGCGCGAACAACCCGCAATCCTATGCGCACGCCACCTACGTGGATCACCCGGGCGACTTTGCGCAGGACGTGTCGGCGCTCTCCCACGAAGTCGGTGAGTGGATCGACGATCCGCTCGTGGTCAACATCAACGGAAACAACACGCCTTGCGGCATCCTCGAAGTAGGCGACCCACTGGAGGGCAACTCCAACTATGGGGGTTACCATTACGTGCTACACGGTTTCACTTACAACCTGCAGGACTTGGTCACCCTGCCTTACTTTGGCGCGCCGACCAGCACATCGGTAAATGGCTGGTTGAGTTTCCAGGGTGAGTCTCTGGGGGTTTGTTCGAACGGCAGCTAGAAGAACTTTGGACTCGAATCGCCCGCCTCAGAAGGGGCGGGCTTTTTTATTGGACACGTAGCTTTGGGAACTGCCACCGCTTTTTCAGGTAAGATATCT
Organism: uncultured Acidobacteriaceae bacterium; assembly: GCA_963708575.1. Classification (GTDB taxonomy): domain Bacteria; phylum Acidobacteriota; class Terriglobia; order Terriglobales; family Acidobacteriaceae; genus DASVWZ01. The sequence goes on along the minus strand of CAVPTB010000007.1, from coordinate 500,638 downwards.
CGGCCCGGTCTGGGCGCACTCATGAATCGCGAATATCACAAGGGTCACAGCCAGGAATTAAACCGGGATATGGACACGCTCGTGTTTGGGCATGCGGGTATTCCTCTGCTTGTCTTTCCCACTTCGATGGGCAAATTCTTCGAGTACGAGGATCGCGGCATGATCGAGATGCTGACGCCGAAACTCGAGGCGGGACAGTTGCAGATCTTCTGTCCTGACGCCATAGACACTGAGAGTTGGTACAACAAAGGCGTCCACCCGCGGGTGCGGGTGATGCGGCACCTGCAGTACGAACGCTACATCTTGAACGAATTTCTTCCTTTTCTCCGGTGGAAGAACCAGAACGCTGGACTTGCCGTCACCGGTTGCAGTTTCGGCGGATATCACGCGTTGAATTTTGCTCTGAAGCATCCGGAGTTGGTGAGTCACTGCATCAGCATGAGCGGGGCCTTCGACATTCACCAGTTCCTGGACGGGTATTACGACGAGGACTGCTACTTCAACTGCCCGGTAGACTATGTCCCGAAAATGACTGATGAATGGTTTCTGAGCCGGTACCGGCAGATGAAAATCGTGCTGGGGGCGGGTGAATGGGATATCTGCCTCGGGCACAACATGGACATGTCGAAGATTCTGAATGACAAAGGTGTGCCAAACTGGCTGGATGTGTGGGGCGACCACGCGGAGCATGACTGGCCGCTTTGGCAACGAATGGCGGTAAAGTATTTCTAGTTTTCGGATCCGCTCAAGACGCGGCTTGCTGTGTCTTCGCGGATCGACAACGTCGCGAGTATGCGGACGTCCAAAGCAAAAGTATCTAGGGGAATGGTTATATGAAAAAAATCGGAATCCTGTTCGGCATGGAAAACACATTTCCGCCAGCCTTAGTGGAAAAAATCAACAGCATGGGTGTCGAGGGCGTTACCGCCGAGTTCGTGAACGTCGGCGGCGTCCGTATGGACGAACCCAGAAAATACGCGGTCATCGTCGACCGGATTTCGCAGGACATCCCCTTCTATCGCGCGTATCTGAAGAATGCCGCGCTGCAGGGGACGTTCGTGATCAACAATCCGTTCTGGTGGACCGCCGACGACAAGTTCTTTAACTACGCTCTGGCCACTAAACTTGGAGTGGCGATTCCACCGACGGTGATCCTGCCTCATCATGCGCACCCGCCGGACACTACCGACCAGTCCATGCGAAATCTGATGTATCCGCTGAATTGGGACGAGGTCTTTCAGTATGTCGGGTTCCCGGCGTTTCTGAAGCCCTACGCGGGCGGCGGCTGGAAGCACGTGTACAAGGTGCACTCACCGGACGAGTTCTTTCACTATTACAATCAGACTGGCGATCTGTGTATGACGCTGCAACATGGCGTCGAATTCAAAGAATACTTCCGTTGCTATGTGGTGGGACAGGAAGAGGTCAGGATCATGTATTACGACCCGAAGGCGCCCTTCCACGAGAGGTACGTGAAGAATCCGGAACCAGCGGATGCAAAACTGCTGCAACGCGTGGAGAACGATGCAAAGACGCTCTGTCGAGCGCTTGGCTACGACCTGAATACAGTGGAATTCGCGGTTGAGGATGGAGTCCCTTATGCGATTGACTTCATGAATCCGGCACCCGATGCGGACGTGAATTCAGTGGGGCAGGAGAACTTTGACTGGGTGGTAAATGCGGTAGCCGAATTGGCAGTGAAAAAGGCTTTAAGTGGAGAGGATTCTACGCGGGAATTGAGGTGGTCGGCGTTTCTAGCCGGACCTAAGCTGGTAGAGAGCGCTCCGGCCAAGGCGACCGCGAAGAAGAAAGCTAAGGCTTAGACCGTTCTCGGTTGCTATACTGTTGCAACTCGCCTGCTCTGCAAGTTTCGCCGGGAATGCGTGAGAATGGGCTTCTCTCGATAGGCGCCGGGCAGAATTTTGATTCTTATGCAGCCGACCTTCACCATCGGGATCGAAGAGGAATATCAGACAGTCGATCCGGTCTCGCGCGATCTGCGCTCTCACATTCATGCCGAAATCCTGGAGAAAGGTAAGATCCTGCTGCAGGAGCGGGTGAAGGCTGAGATGCACCAGTCGGTGGTCGAGGTGGGAACTTCTGTTTGCGACAGCATCAAGGTTGCGAAGGAAGAAGTTAAGAAGCTGCGCCGGGACATGATTCGGCTGTCCCGTGAAAATGGCCTCAGCCTCGCCTCTGCGGCGACGCATCCTTTTGCGGACTGGCGTGTCCAGGAAATCTATCCCGATGAACGATACAAAAACATCGTGGAAGACATGCAATTGGTGGCGCGGGCCAACCTGATTTTCGGCCTGCACGTTCATATCGGTGTCGACGACCGCGAAACCGCGATCCACCTGATGAACCACGCGCGCTATTTTGTGCCGCACATCCTGGCGCTATCGACCAATTCTCCCTTCTGGCTGGGGATGAAGACCGGACTTAAGTCGTACCGTTGCAAGGTCTTCGATAAGTTTCCCCGAACTAATATTCCGGACTATTTTCCCAGCTGGGGAGAGTACGAAAATTTCATTAAGCTACTGATCAAGACCAACTGCATCGATAACGCTAAGAAAATCTGGTGGGATATTCGACCGCACCCGTTCTTCAATACCCTGGAGTTTCGGGTGTGCGATATTCCGATGCGGATGGATGAAACCATTGCACTGGCTGCACTCATCCAAGCCACGGTCGCCAAACTGTACAAGCTGTATTCGGCGAATCAAGGATTCCGCCTGTACCGGCGTGCCCTGTTGATGGAAAACAAGTGGCGTGCGGCGCGATACGGACTCGATGGCAAGTTGATCGATTTCGGCAAGCAGAAGGAAGTCCCGGCGCGCGATTTAGTCATGGAGTATCTGGAATTTGTGGATGACGTGGTAGATGAGCTTGACTCGCGGGAAGAGCTTAACTATATCCATACAATTCTTGAAAAAGGAACCGGGGCTGACCGGCAACTGCGCGTCTTCGAAGAAACCGGCGATTTAAAAAAAGTTGTGGATTACATCATTGAGGAGACGGAAGTTGGCGTTGACGAATCGTCGGGCGCAGCTTCCGCTAGAAAAGTAGGCTGATGAGCGTTCCTGTCGATTCGACCAGTCGTCAACTCAACACACTTCCATTTGACCCAGAACTGACTCCCGGCGCGCGCAATGCCGTCAACGTATGCCTGCGCATACAGCCTGCGGAAAAAGTGACCGTCATCACGGACGAGGCCTCCCAGGAAATCGCGGCCAGCCTGGTTCATGAACTGGAATCCGTGGGTTGCCCCTATCGTGCCTGGGTGCTCGAGGACTTGACGCCACGACCGCTGACCGACCTGCCGCAGGAGATTCTGGATGACCTCGAGACGAGCCAGGTCAGTATCTTCGCCGTACAGGCGCAGGCAAATGAACTGCGGTCACGAATGCAAATGACGGACGTCGTCAACCGGCGCAAGATCCGTCACGCTCACATGGTCAACATCAACCGGCAAATCATGCTGGAAGGTATGCGGGCCGATTTTCTAAAGGTGGACCGGATCAGCGCCAAGGTCATCGAGATGGTGCGCCGTGCCTCTCGAATCCGCGCCACCACGGCGGCAGGAACGAATCTTGTAGCCGATTTGAATCCCAAATATCACTGGCTGAAGACCAGCGGCATCATCAGCCCGGACAAGTGGGGGAACCTTCCCGGTGGTGAAATCTTCACCACGCCGGGCGAAGTGAATGGGACTTTCGTAATCGATGGCGTGGTGGGCGATTGGTTGTGCGCGAAATTCGGCGACCTGAAAGAAAATCCGCTGACCATTCAGGTCAAGGGAAACCGTCTGACCGAGGCGCATTCGACTAATCGAGAGCTAGAGCAGGACTTTTGGAGCTACACCCATACCGATGAGAATAGCGATCGCGTCGGCGAGTTTGCGATTGGAACGAACATCGAATTGAAAGATGTGATTGGACAGATTCTTCAGGACGAAAAATATCCTGGCATTCATATTGCCTTTGGCAATCCGTACGGAGCCCACACCGGTGCGGAATGGTATTCCATCACCCACATCGACGTTGTCGGGCGCAAGTTCAACATTTGGGTGGACGAAGAACAAATCATGCGGGACGGGAAATTTCTGATCCAAGCATAGACCGCGGGCAGGCCAGCGCCTGCTCTGATCATCATGATCCCTGCCCTCCGAGAACGCTTCAACGCCAGCTTCACTACGGACAAATACCAGCGGCTTCTTCAGGTCATGGCGGAGCGCTGCGGAACTCCGGTGGAATTCAGAATTTCCGAAACCCCCTGCTTTTTCCCTAAAGAGTTGCTGGATCAGATGTCGGAATATGGCAAGGAACTTATTCATCAACTGGGAACGTTGGAATACCGCAAAGCTTCGTTCGATGCCATCCCTCCAGATTTCAACGTGCCCCGCGAGTCACCTCATCCGCTATTTATTCAAGTGGACTTCGGCTTGGTCCGCGACGCTTCCGGCCATCTGCAACCCAAACTAGTCGAGTTGCAAGGCTTCCCTTCCCTGTATGCCTATCAGGCAATGTTGTCGCAGGTGTATCAGGAAGTATACGAACTCGATAAGAACTTGAATTACCTGCTGAACGGTCTGGACTGGAAAAGCTACAAGGAGCTACTGCGGGGCGCGATTGTCGGCAAGCATGATCCCAAGGAAGTCGTTTTGATGGAAGTTGACCCGCTGCATCAAAAGACTTTGCCGGACTTTATCCTGACGGAAAAGCTGCTTGGGATTCCTACGGTTTCGATTACCGATGTGGAAAAACGCGGAAACCAACTTTTCTACATGCGGGATGGGCATTTGATGCCGATCCGGAGAATTTACAATCGCGCCATTGTAGACGAGTTGGTACGCAAGAAAACGAAGACAGATTTTGCTTTTACCGATGAGTTGGATGTGGAATGGGCGGGACATCCGAACTGGTATTTTCGGATGAGTAAATTCTCTTTGCCATTCCTGAAACATCCGTGTGTACCGCAAACCTGGTTTCTGGATCGGGTCGAGCACATTCCGGATGATCTGCAAAACTACGTCTTAAAGCCTCTGTTTTCGTTTGCGGGACTCGGCGTGATCATGAATCTGAAGAAAGAGGATTTGGCCGACATCCCGGTGGCGAAGCGATCGCAATACATCCTGCAGCAACGGATGAACTTCGAGCCCGTCATTGAGACGCCGCATGGTGCAGCGAAGGCGGAGATTCGAATCATGTACATCTGGACGGACGAACTGAGGCCAGTCATGGTAATCGTGCGCATGGGCCGAGGCCTGATGATGGGCGTGGATCACAACAAGAATATGGAATGGGTGGGAAGCTCGGCGGGGTTCTGGCCCAAAAAATAGACTTCCCATGCCATGGCACAGTGAACCGATTAACAGGTGGAAATATGGCGTGCGCAATCACGCGTCCCGGCGTGGGCCGAGAGTCTGTTCTTCAGAGTTGACCCGCATACGCTAGCGGCCTAACATTAGCGCCGACGAAGACGGTGCTTCCGCATGGTTGGCCAAACGGTCTCCCACTATCGCATCCTCGGAAAAATCGGTGGTGGTGGCATGGGGATTGTCTACGAGGCGGAAGACACGCGCCTTGGCCGTCATGTCGCCCTGAAATTTGTACCCGACAGCCTGATCGGCGACCGCAAGTCCCTTGACCGCTTCGAGCGCGAAGCTCGGGCAGCCTCCCAGCTCGAATCATCCCAACATCTGCACCATTCATGACATTGAGGACAATGACGGCCATCCGTTCATTGTGATGGAAAAGCTCGAAGGCGACAGCCTGAAGGAGCATATCCGCGGCAAGCCCATGGAGTTGGACGAACTCTTGAACATTGGTGTTCAAGTTGCCGAGGCACTTGAGGCTTTGCATGCCAAGAACATCATCCATCGGGACATCAAGCCGGGGAATATTTTCATCACGCAATCCGGTCAGGTGAAATTACTGGACTTCGGCCTCGCCAAGCTTCTCACCGAACAGGATGGAAGTGCGGAAAGGTTCGAACTCCGATGGCCTCTACGACGAATCTCTCACGGCGATGGGAGTCGTTCCTGGTACCGCCGTTTACATGGCCCCGGAACAGGCCCGAAGCGAGGAGATGGATGCTCGCAGCGACCTGTTCTCCTTTGGGGTCGTGCTTTACGAAATGGCAACCGGCAAGAAACCGTTTCAAGGCAAGAATGTGGTGACTACGCTGGACGCCATGCTTCATCAGAAGCCGCCCGCGCCTCGAACCTTAAATCCGGCGATTCCGGCTGAGCTGGAAGGGATCATCGGCCGAGCCATCGAAAAGGAGCGTGACAAGCGCTATCAGAGTGCCGCCCAGCTGGGAACGGACCTGCAACATCTTAAGCACGAAACCGATTCCGGCATGATCAAGGGGATCACTGAGACGGCTTTGAAACTTCCGAGCCGCAGCTTTCAGAGGTCGTCGCAATGGCAGAAATATGTCTTCATCGGCATGGCGGCTTTGTTGGTTACGGTTTTGGCTGCGGTTGGGACTTGGTGGTTTAAAAACCGTTCTGGGCAATTGGGAGTCGGCAAGAACACGATTGCAGTATTGCCGTTGCAAAATCTAAACGGCGATACCAACCTCGACTATTTACGATTTGCGCTCTCCGACGAGATCGCCAGGGTTTTGACCTATAGCCGCAGCTTGGACGTTCGGCCGACGGCGGTCACCCGCAAATTTGTCGGATCGGACGTGGATCCGGGAAAGGCTGGCCGCGAACTTCGCGTGGCCACGATTCTGAGTGGTCATTTCCTGCGCCAAGCCGACCGCATTCTTGTAACTCTGGAGGCCACTGAGGTAAAAAGCGATCGCCTGCTGTGGGAGTCAAGTTTCAGTGCGTCCAGCGAAGACCTGATCGCGCTGCAAGGACAGCTGGCCAGCCAGGTGCGGCAGGGCTTGCTCACAGTGCTCGGGGCGGCAACCGGGTTCTTAAACACCGGGACGCGGCCGAAGAATCAGGCTGCTTATGACCTGTATTTGCGGAGCCTCGCCATGTCCCACGACCCGCAACCGAACAAGCAGGCTATTGCCATGCTGGAGCAGGCAGTCACGCTGGACGCGAATTATGCTCCTGCGTGGGAGGCGCTGGGCCTGCGCTATTACTATGACTCGACCTACTCGAATGGCGGGGAGGAGACCTTCCAGAAATCCAATAGTGCGTGCGAAGCCGCTTTGTCGCTGGATCCAAACTTGATTGAAGCAGCGGGACAACTCGCCACCAATCGAGTGGAACGCGGGGAGCTGGCTAAGGCCTTTAGCTCGGCCGAGGCTCTGGTAAAAAGCCGGCCAGAGAGTGCTCAGGCGCACTTTACCCTCAGCTACGTACAGCGCTATGCCGGGATGCAGGATCAATCCGCTCGTGAATGTGATACAGCTCTGGCGCTCGATCCGGGAAACTACCGCTTCCGGTCGTGTGCTTGGGCATTTATGGAACTGGGGCAAACGCAAAGAGCGCTGGATTTTGTGCAACTGGACGCGGGATCAGAATGGGCGGCATACGTGACTCCGTCGATCCTGCTCCGCGAAAACAAGGTTTCCGAGGCCCGGGAAGCTGCAAAACAAATGTCCGCCAATCCCCGTTACCATCGCGACCTGCTAGAAGCGTGTCTGGAACCGGGTCGCGGCGCCGATCTCGATCGAATCGCCCATGACGTGACGATAACTTTTCCGGCTGAGCTGGATCCCGAACCGTGGTATGCGCAGGGGACGATTCTGGCATTTTGCGGCAAAAAGGACGCGGCATTACACCTTTTGAAGGCCGCCGTGCAGCAGAACTACTGCGCCTACTCGGCTTTGTTGGCAGATCCTCTGCTCGCCAAGCTGAGGAGCAGCGCTGAGTTTGACGAGATCCTCACCGCTGCGCACCAATGCCAGCAAGACGTCGGCAAGCCACCGAGCCCCTGAATCGGATAGGATTGCATCAGCTAACCTTTCCCTCATCGGTTAGTCGATTCATAAAAACTAGAGTTCAGGAAAAATCTTGGTTCCCATCCCGAAGCGCAACCATCTTCTCTACATGCTATTTAACCGCCGGATTGGTGTTGCACTGGGTGTTTTCAGACATTGGACGGCTGTCTTTTGTGGGATCGTCATTCTGTGCGTTCTCTCGTTCTCTCAAGCGGTCCAACCCGCTCAATCGCCGGCGAAACCCCTGCCCCAGGATTCCGGCACGATCGGTTTGAAGCAAGAGCTGCGGAGACTGAAGACGACTGCTCGACTCATGCAAGACGTCGCGCATCCTGACGATGAAGACGGCGGCATGCTAACGCTCGAATCGCGCGGTCACGGTGATTCCGTAGTGCTGCTGACCTTGAATCGCGGCGAAGGCGGCCAAAATAAAGTCGGAAGCAATTTGTTTGATGTGCTGGGAGTCTTGCGAAGCCTGGAACTCACGGCCTCCGATCGCTATTACGGAGTTGAACAACGCTTTACACGGGTCGCAGATTTTGGTTATTCGAAAACGCCTGAAGAGACCTTTCAGAAATGGCAGGGGCACGATATCGCTCTAGGCGACATGGTGCGCGTCATCCGCACCTTTCGTCCCGATGTGCTGGTTGCACGATTCAGCGGTACAAATCGTGATGGACACGGACATCATCAGGCTTCAGCAATTCTGACTCGGGAGGCGTTTCGCGCAGCGGCCGATCCGAACAGATTTCCTGACCAAATCAGCGAAGGACTGCAACCGTGGCAGGCAAAGAAGCTCTACATCGGGAATGTTTGCGGGTTTGGAGCCATGACCTGTCCGGATGCGGATTACACGGTCAAGCTAAACACTGGCCAAGTAGATCCATTGCTCGGCATGTCGTACGTGCAGTTTGCGATGGAGGGTTTGCGACACCAACTGTCTCAAGGTGCTGGCGCCTGGACTGTAGATCCCGGGGACCGCTTCACTTTTTACAAGTTGGTGGATTCTGTTCTGCCCACCACCACTGGCAAAGACGGACACGAGAAAGACTTCTTCGACGGTATCGACACAAGCTTGCCGGGGCTGGTTTCACGACTCGGAGACGAAAGCGCAAAAGTACCGTTTCTTGCAGCGGGGCTGACCACCCTTCAGGATCGAGTCAATCAGGCCGCCAGTGCGGTTGACCGTGAACCGTCGTCGGCCGCGTTGCCATTACTGCAGGGACTAAAAGAAACCGAAAGTCTGATTGGTCAAGTCTCCGCCTCCGCGCTTTCGCCGGTTACGAAATCTGACCTAATCTGTGAACTGCAAACCAAAGCAGATCAGTTCGAAACGGCGGCTAATCTGGCAGGGGGCGTACGACTGCAGCTATCTGGCGAGGCACCGGTCGGCAAAGACGCGGAACATGCTCCTATGGCCGTGCCAGGCCAGACCTTTGAGGTTACAGCTCGCTATTTCACTGCGACGAAAACCGAGTTGAAAAAAGTCGTCATCGACTCCCCCCCGGGCTGGCAGGTCAAAGAACTTCTCAGGACTGATTCCCAGCCGGGCGAAACGATCGTTGTCTTTCGCGTCACCGTGGCGACCGACGCAGCATATACCCGGCCATACTGGCATCGCAATGACCCTGAGACTGACGCGGTCAACATTATCGATGATCCCAGCGATGTGACGCTTCCTTTTCCTCCACCTCCCTTACAGGCGCATGCCATCTACGCAGTTTCTGGAGAGCAAGGAGTTGTAAAGGCGACAGTCACCATGCCGTTCACCGATGCGAATGGCACCTTGACTGAACGTGCCTTAGCCGTTGCCCCTGCGTTTTCCGTGATGCTCGAACCTGGGCAACAGGTGATTCGCATGGATGGAGATGAAGGACGGAAGGTACGAGTCTCCGTGACGAGCAATCTGAATGGCAAGGCGAGTGGGACGCTTCATTTGGAAGTGCCGGAGGGCTGGCGAGTCGAACCAGCAAGCCTGCCTTTGCAATTTCAAAATAATAAAGAACGGAATTTGGATTCGAAGTTCACGGTTTTTCCCAGAGGCCTCAAGGACGGACGAACTCAGGTTCGCGCGATCTTCGAGTCGGATGGAAAGAAGTACGAAGAAGGTTATAGTGTAGTGACTCGTCCGGACCTCGATACTTTTTATTACTATCAGCCGGCGGTTCAACGAGAAAGTATTGTTTCCGTCAGCCTTCCGAGTCATTTGAAAATTGGATATGTCATGGGCGCTGGCGACGACATTCCGGCTGTGCTTGGTCAAATCGGAATGGACACGACTGCAATTGAACCCGAAAGTTTAGCCAGCACCGACCTCTCGCAATTCGGCACGATCGTTTTGGGTATTCGGGCTTACGATACACAGAAGGCGGTGGCCGCAAACAATCCGAAGTTGCTGGACTGGGTCTCGAAGGGCGGGACGCTGGTGGTGCAATACAACGCTAGCGTTGGTGATTTCAACGGCGGAAAGTTCACTCCTTATCCAGCACAACTCTCCCGAGCCCGAGTGTCAGTGGAAGAAGCACCGGTCCAAATACTCGATCCGCAAGACAGCATCTTTAATTCGCCGAATCGAATCACGAACCAAGACTTCGACGGCTGGGTACAAGAGCGCGGCTTGTACTTTATGGATCATTGGGATTCTCAATTCAAGCCTTTGCTCTCGTCGCACGATCCGGGAGAAGAACCGCAACAGGGAGGACTGCTCCGAGCTCAGTATGGCAAGGGTACGTACATCTACACGGGGTATGCATTCTTCCGCCAGTTGCCTGCGGGCGTTCCGGGGGCGATCAGGCTCTACGTAAATCTGTTAAGCGCAGGCCACTAAATCGTTTTGGAGTTGAGCGGGTTCTGGCCTCTCCTTCGACCTTCATCACATGCCGAAATCCGCGCAATCCGGAAATGGCCAGGATTCGCCGCAACTCATGCGCGGAATCGGGCTGGGCAGCGCCACTGCTCTGAACATGATCGATATGATTGGGGTAGGCCCCTTCATCACTCTTCCGCTCATTGTCAGCGCGATGGGTGGCCCTCAAGCCATGCTCGGCTGGATTTTAGGGGCAGGGTTCGCGATTTGCGATGGGCTGGTTTGGGCAGAGCTGGGAGCGGCTTTTCCCGGCTCCGGCGGATCTTACCGCTACCTACGCGAGATTTACGGCCCGAACAACTTCGGTCGGCTGGTTTCCTTCTTATTCATCTGGCAGCTCTCTTTTAGCGCTCCTTTATCGATCGCGTCTGGCGCAATCGGACTCGCGGGTTACGCGTCTTTTTTTTGGCCGGCGCTCGAGCATCCCTACCTCGCTCACAACTGGAGCCTGCCCATTCCTTTGGTTGGATCGGTGCAGATTCGCTGGCTTGCATCCGGAGCAACTATCGTCGCGATTGCTGTCGTGATTCTGGCGACGATGCTTCTGTACCGCAAGATCACCAGCATCGGGTGGATGTCGAAACTCCTCCTGGCAGGAGTATTGGGGACGATGGGATGGATCATCTTCTCCGGGTTGACGCATTTCAATGCCGCCCAAGCTTTCAGTTTTCCCCCACATGCTTTTCAACTGTCGGAGAATTTCTTCCTCGGATTGGGAGCGGCAATGCTGGTTGCCACCTATGACTACTGGGGCTACTACAACGTTTGTTTCCTCGGCGATGAGGTCAAAGAACCCGCGAAAACCATTCCCCGTGCGCTGTTGCTATCCATTCTTCTCGTAGCCTGTCTATACGTGGTGATGAATGTCAGCATCCTTGGCGTGGTGCCGTGGCAGGAGATTGCCCATCCCACGCAAAACAATAACGGGCTCTACACGGTTTCGATCTTCATGCAGCGAATTTATGGCGCAAAGGCTGCCGCGATCGTCACCGGCCTGGTAATGTGGACGGCGTTCGCCTCCGTATTTTCGCTGATGCTTGGATATTCCCGCGTCCCTTACGCGGCAGCTCTGGACGGAAATTACTTCAGGGCTTTTGCGCGTGTTCATCCCACGGGACGATTTCCTTACGTCTCTCTGCTTTCATTGGGTGCGGTGGCAGCGTTGTTTTGCTTTTTGTCGCTGGCCGACGTAATTGCAGCACTGGTCGTTATTCGCATCACTTTGCAATTTCTGTTGCAAGCGGTTGGAGTAATTTTGCTGCGCGTACAACATCCGGAGTTGCCGCGGCCATTTCGTATGTGGCTATATCCGCTTCCCGCTTTGCTGGCCTCGATCGGGTTCATTTTCGTTCTTGTTTCGCGCACCAATTCTCTTTTGCAAATCCGCTACGCCCTGCTAGTTCTGCTGACTGGCACGGCTCTGTACTTCGCCCGGGCCTGGCGAAACGGAGACTGGCCATTTGGAACTGCAACCGGCCCCACCGGGACTGAACAGAGCTATTGAATGGCTATGCTGAATCCATCCTTGCCCCAAGACCTCAGAAGGCCGAGGAGTGCGTCGGCATGGGAACCGCTGCGTGAACCGCTGTTCCGCTCGCTTTGGGGCGCCGCAGTCATTTCTTACACCGGAACCTGGATGCAGAACGTGGGCGCCGGTTGGCTGATGACCCAACTGACCATGTCTCCGCTGATGGTTGGCTTGGTGCAGGCGGCGGCCACTCTGCCGGTTTTTCTGGTCATTCTTCCGGCAGGCGCGCTGGCAGACATGATGGATCGGCGGCGACTTTTGCTGATCACGCAGGCGTGGATGGTGGTTGCGGCGGCCATGCTGGGTGTGTTCACAATTTTGGGACACGTAACTCCGTGGATCCTTTTGGGATTCACTTTTGTGCTGGGGCTTGGTGCGGTGATGAATGATCCCGCATGGCAAGCGATCACCCCAGAAATCGTCTCGCGAGAGAACCACGCGCCAGCAGTGGCTTTGAATTCGGTGGGCTTCAATGTGGCTCGGGCGGTAGGTCCCGCGTTGGGCGGCGTGGTGATTGCGGCGACTGGTTCAGGAGTGGCGTTTCTACTAAACGCAGCTTCGTTCTTTGGCGTCATTTTGTTTCTCTACCGCTGGAAGCGGCCTCACTATGAAGATGTGGAAAAGGGCCGGATTGGCGAAGCCATTCGTAATGGACTGCGGTATGGGCGAAGCGCGCCCGTCGTCCGTTGCGTCTTGGTCCGGACCGCAGCATTCAGTCTAGGAGCAAGTTCCTTGTTGGCATTGCTGCCAATCCTGGCGCGTCCTCACGGAGCAACCGGCTATGGTTTATTGTTGGCATCCTTTGGATTCGGAGCCCTGGTGGGGGCAGGTCTCCTCCCCAAACTGCGAAGAGCGCTTTCGGTCGACGGGTTGGTGGCGTTGGCCATCGTCGGCTTTGCAGCCATGACTTTTGTGGCCGGACGGGTACGGTCATTCGATTGGTTGATGTGTGTCCTGTTTGCCAGTGGAGTGGCGTGGATTGGAATCCTGGCCTGCCTAAACACAACTGCACAAACGATGTCCCCGCCGCATTTCAGGGCCAGAGCACTCTCCATGTATCTCTTGGTTCTGCAAGGTGGCATGGCTTTGGGTAGCGCAGCGTGGGGGGCGCTCGCCAGCAAGGTCGGGGTTCCAATGTCACTGGCTGTTTCCGCCGTCGCCCTTTTGTTCGGGACTAGTTAGCGTGAAGAAGTATCCGTTGAGCAACGAGGAATTGCAGTATTCCCCATCCGTCGTTCGTGACTAGCTGACCTATCTGTTAGCGTATCCGTCGCGATCGGATCATCCCGTCGGCTCGAATTTCGAATTCTTAGTACACTTATCTTCTTCTCAGGAGGAAACATGATGAACAAAATGAAGTGGACATACGCTTTTGTTTTTCTGATCGTACTCGCAGGCGCTGCAAGGGCACAGGCCAAACCGGAGGATCATCCAACGTTGACTCGTGTACTGGACGGAAGGCTCTCGGGGGTCGAAGGCGAATTCGTACCAGCAGCTGACGCAATGCCGGAAGAAAAGTATTCGTTCGCGCCAACCCAAGGGGAATTCAAAGGTGTTCGCACCTTTGCGCAACAAGTGAAACATGTGGCTGCGGTGAATTACATGATTGGGGCTGCCATTCTCGGCGAGAAACCTCCCGTCGACCTGGGAGGAGAAAACGGGCCCGATGCGATCAGTTCGAAAGCCGACATCGCAAAGTTTCTGAAAGACTCATTCGCGTACTTTCACAAAGCCATGGGAACGATCAATGACAAGAATTCCGTAGAGCAGATTAAGAGCCCCTTCGGTGACGGTAAAGTTACGAAACTCGGAATCGCCATGACAGGGGTGGGACATTGCTTCGACCACTATGGACAGATGGTGGTCTATTTGCGGATGAATGGAATCATTCCGCCGGCGAGTCGCTAAGGTTGGCTACGGGGACCGTCATCGGCGGTCCCCGTGGAAATACTTCGAACTACATCTGGCTCGGACAGCGCTGAATAGTCCGAACAAATTCGGTTGAGAAGTTAGGCCTGTTCGCTATCGGCTGATCCATTTCTCTCGCGCACCCTTAAGAGTGATAGCGGCAAACAACAATTCCGCCGCTAGACTCTTCTTCTTTAGGTGCCGAATTACACGCTGTGTCACTCTCCCCGGAATTGCCTTCGGATGAAGAAAGATAAGTACTGAGGGGCCCGCACCGCTTAAGGCCACACCAAGGATTTCTTCATCGCCCATAGCCTGCAGAGCCGGAAGAAGCGGGCAGAGGGATGCTCGGTAGGGTTGATGCAAGCGATCTTCGAGAGCTGCGGGGAGAAGATCGGGGCGGCCTTGTGCGAACGCGGCAAGCAGCATCATGGAGTTCTGCACGTTCGTTACCGCGTCGGCACGAGAATACTGTTCGGGCAACACACCCCGAGCCTTCTCCGTCGAGAGAGCATTCTGAGGAACTGCGAGCAAAAGGGGCCACTTCCCTTTCGGTTGCAGGCTGGTCATTTGTGTCTCGCCGTTTTCGAACGCGCCGGCAATAGCAATTCCTCCCATCCAGCACGCGGCTGCGTTGTCAGGATGGTGTTCACGCCGCGACGCTTCGCTAACGATGCGGCGCTCGCTCCAACCTAGTTTTCCGAAGCGAACGGCTAAGGCAATTCCGGCCAATCGAGCGGCAGCTGACGAACCACAGCCTTTACCAATGGGGATTTCGTTAGCGATCCGTAGTGCCAGCGGCTGCGCTGGCCGCCGTTCCGCGTCGAGAATGTCGCGGTACGTGTTGAGGATCAGGTGATTCTCTACCGCACCGCAAACTTCTTGGTCACGGCCTGTCGCAGCAACGGAGAAAGTATCCGATTTGCGAGCTGTGACCCGCAGATACATCGAGAAGGCAAGCGCGGCAGCATCGAAGGCTGGCCCAAGATTGGCAGATGTGGCGGGAAGAACTAGTGCGAAGTTCGAGCGGCTGCTTTTCGTTAACCGGTCACTACCGCTTGGTTTCTTAGCACCCAAGAGATTTCTCCGCTTTTTCCAATGTTCGGATCACCGCGTCGGCGGAGGCGTCCAGCACGATCGGACTACGGACTTCCCGGTGATCTTTCGCGGAGGATTCTTGGAACAAGTCGCCTTTGTGGTATTTCAACGTAAATTCCGGATCCTTGAGCAAATGGCCGGTCAATATCAGAACGACAGATTCCGAGCGCTTTACAAAACCCGTCTTTACCAATTTCTTAAGACCAGCCAACGTCACGGCTGATGCGGGCTCGCAGCCAATGCCATCTGAACCGATCTCCGCTTTCGCGGTGGCAATTTCCAATTCGTTGACTTGCTCAACTGTTCCTCCGGTTGCTTGGAGGATGCGCACGGCTTTCTTCCAGGAAGCAGGGTTTCCGATGCGGATAGCCGTGGCCATGGTTTCCGGCTTCACCGAGATCAGATTCTGACCGGCATTCTCGCGCATGGTTCGGACCAGTGCGTTAGCGCCCTCGGCTTGAATAATTGAAATCTTGGGCAGAGCCGAAATCAATCCGAGCTGTGTCATCTCAAGAAATGCTTTACCCAGTGCCGAAGAATTTCCCAGATTGCCGCCGGGCACGATTACGTGGTCGGGAACCCGCCACTCCAACTGCTCCATCAGTTCAATGGCCGCAGTCTTTTGTCCTTCGATGCGATACGGATTTACTGAATTTAGCAGATAAACCGGCATGCGTTGCACTACTTCATTCAGCACTCGCATGCATCCGTCGAAGTCGGTTCTCAGTTCGCAAGTTAAAGCACCGTAATCGAGGGCTTGCGAAAGCTTACCCCAGGAGATTTTTCCTTCGGGAATCAAGACCAGGCTGCGCAAGCCACCGTAAGCCGCATAAGCCGCCATCGAAGCCGAAGTATTTCCTGTGGAAGCACACGCCACCCAGTGAAAGCCCTCCTGTTTGGCGAAGGTGGAGGCGACCGTCATTCCGGTGTCTTTAAAAGAACCGGTTGGATTCATTCCCTGATGCTTTGCCAGGAGATGCTCGACGCCAGCAGCGAGTGCGCACCGCGGCATTTCATACAAAGGCGTATTGCCTTCGCGTAGCGTGACGACTATCTCAGGGCCGATGGTTTGAGGCAACATTTCCCGGAAGCGCCAAACCCCGCTCTGGTCAAGCGGTAGGCGAGACTGACGACGCTGCAACCAAAGAGACTTCCAATTTGACGCCTCTGCGCGGCCGTCCGTTTCGGAAACCAGTTCGAGTAAATCGCCGCATACTAAGCAGCGAAAGTTCCGTTCGGCCTTGTCCGAAGTCGTCCCACACCCGATGCATTTCAAGTGAGACGCATCGCTGAAGGTCGGCCTGGATAGAACAGGTTCCGTCATTTATTTCGAGGCACTCACCAATTATTTGCCGCCCCGGAGATATTGGTCAGTCTTGTTGATCCAGTCGGCACGCGGCGGATTGAAAACATCCAGGTCGACCGTGTCTTCCATGGCTTCCGCCTTGTGTGGCATGTGTGGCGGAATCGTGAGTACCTCTCCAGCATTCACGACGATGACCTGTCCATCGATCCAGAATTTCAGCGCGCCTTCGAGGATATAAGTAATCTGTTCGTTATGATGACTGTGCTCAGGAACGATGCAGCCCTTCTTCAGTAAAACCCGCGCCAGCATGAGGTCTTGCCCCACGATGAAGTGACGCTGCAAGAGCGGGTTGAGATCCTCGAGTTCAACGGACGTCCATGGAATGTGTTTCGCGTTTGCCTTTTTTGCAACGCGTTTCCGCGGCGCACGCAACGCTACCCTTTTCTTGGTGGTTCTTTGTGCGACTTTACCTTTCCTCTTCACCATTTCAGTGCACCTTTCCGCCGTAGAGTCCGACCGCATTGTCATGCAGATAACCGTGAGCGATCGTAAGGGCCTGCGCTTCAGTGACTTCGCCTTCGGAAATCATCTCTGCCAGAGCGGCTGCGAGCGCCGTACGAGTCGACTCTACTCCCAACCAATAGCTCTCTTCGGCTCCCAAAATTTCATTGTAAGGAAAGCAATCCGTCCCGAACGTGATCTTGTCGGGAAAAGTCTCCAACCATTGTTTCAGCAACTTCTTGAATTCGGAGGGATAAAGCAGAATTTCCGTCTCCGAAGTGTCCATGTAAACATTCTTCGCGGCTGCCAGCCAGATCGCCTGGCGATCGTAGGGGTATCCGCCGTGAATCATCACGAAGGTCGTGCCGGAATAACGCGGATCGCGGAGAATGTTCTCCAAATTCATGATATTGCTTTCCGAAAGATTGAAGTAGTCGCCTATGCCTACCGCCGAGTGAATGTGGACCGGCAAATGAAGACGGCCACCCTCGGTGACTAGATAGCGGAAAACGTAGTCCTGAAAGGTGCGGTAATCCTGCTCGCTGGGAACGCCGCCCTTCGAGAACCTTCTGTAACTTTCCTCAGCCTGCTGGCGTGAAGGATCGAAGAAACGAGTCGAGCGAAAATACGCGACTTCGAACTTCATCGCGATTGCGCCCTTTTTTTGATTGTCCTCGAGGGTGCGAGTAACAAATTTCAGATAATCTTCCAGACTGTTGGGCAACTTCGACACACCCTCTTGCTGCATCCAGCGGCGCAGCATCTTGTCCTGTAAAGGGATGTATACCTCTTCGTCGGCGTTGCGTGCGCGTTCATGCTGGTTGTCGAACGGCCACATGAAGGAATCGGCAAAGAACACCCATACGAATCGCTTGGGATCGAGGTAGTCGGCCATCATGGCTCGATTGGCTACCCCCTGCTCGATGTTCAGTTTGTCGAGGATGCTGGAGAAATATTCTCCTCCTAATTGCTTCTTCAGGTCAGATTTTTTCTCGACGAGCCACTTGGCATGGTCCGGCGAAAGATCGTCATACGGATAACCAAAGAGCGCCTTGGCGGCGGCGATCAGTTCGGGATTGGTGTCGCGTTCACGCAGGGCAGCACTGCCAGGAGGCGCCGCCATGGCATCGACGTCCGGATCATCGGCAAAGCCGGGATGCGCATGGTGGTCGAACATAGGTATTTTTTCGATTTGCGGCAGCAAGCGTTCGTAAATCCGGGGAACATCGGGTCCGGGGAAGGGACGGGCCTGCCCCAACCCCGATGTTGAGAGAACAACCAGCGCCCCGAATGACGCACAGAAACTACTCAGCCTAATCCCAACTCGTCTGGTCATGTCTGCCCCGATCACCGCAATAGTGTAGAAGATGACAAATGCCTCCGGGTCACGGACCGGAGAGCTTCGCAGGTCTAGGAACCAACGCTCGAGCGCTGCCAAACCGAGGAGACTCGCTGGATCCGTTGCACAGCTTCGTGCAACGTGGTGGTCGAAGACGCGAACGAGAAGCGGACGAAATCCTTCCCAGCTTCGCCAAAAGCAGCTCCTGGTATGGCCGCCACCCCCGCATCTTCGAGCATGATGCGACAAAGCTCTTCGGCACTCTGTCCTGTCTCAGAAATATTCACCCAAGCGTAAAAGGCACCTTCCGGGGAGGCGCAGCGAAATCCTGGTACCTGATTTAATTCGCGAATGAACTGTTC
Organism: uncultured Acidobacteriaceae bacterium; assembly: GCA_963708575.1. GTDB lineage: Bacteria > Acidobacteriota > Terriglobia > Terriglobales > Acidobacteriaceae > DASVWZ01. The sequence goes on along the minus strand of CAVPTB010000007.1, from coordinate 481,819 downwards.
ACGGCGCTTGGCGAATTCGCCTACCATCCGCGGCGTCGCATCTTCCGGGTCTTGCAAAGCTTCTATGCCGGCGTGTTGAGTGAATTCAGCCACGCAGGTGTAACTATTTACCGCGAGCATCTCCAGTGCGGGTGTAATGTAGCGCGGGGCCACGGTATACCCCAAACGCCACCCAGTCATGGCGAAGCTCTTGGAGAAGCCATCGATAATCAGCGTGCGCTCTTCCATGCCGGGATAACTCAACATGGAAACATATTCGTTGCCATATAGGATGCGCGCGTAGATTTCATCCGACAGAACGATGAGATCGTGCTTTACGGCAAGTTCGGCAATGGCCTGCTGGGCCCTGTTTGAGTACACGGTACCGGTCGGGTTGCCGGGCGAATTCGTAATAATCATCTTCGTGCGTTCATTGATTTTGCCGGCAATTTCTTCTGGGTCCGGCTGAAGGTGATGGCGTTCGGAAAGCGCAAAAGGCACTGGCACCGCGCCCAGACCGAGGGTAATGGAGGAATACCCGGGAAAACCGGGATCTGGATAAAGCACCTCGTCACCCGGCTCAAGCAACGCCATCATGGCGAAGAACAATGCAATTTTGCATCCCGGAGCAATGACGATGTCTGACGGGGAGACGGTCAACTTTCGAGTTCTATAAAGATATTCCGCAAGCGCTTGTCGCAATTCCGGCACGCCGGCCACAGGGCAATAGCGATCTTTTCCTTGATCCAAAGCGCGCTTCAGAGCTTTATTGACGCTATCGGAAGGATGGAAATCCGGCTCGCCCAATTCCAGATGAATAATCGATCGCCCTTGACGCTCCAGTTCCTTCGCGTGTGCGAATACGGAGAGAGCGCCCTCACCACTCATCACTGACATGCGGGAAGCTAGAGGACGCATCAGACTCTACCTCGCGACCGGAGGCGCAGTGAGCGGAATGCGGAGAGCGTCCACAAACCGCGGAAAGAACTCGAATACGGAGGCGGTTGCAACCAGTTCGATAATTTGCCGATCGTCATAAACACTCTTGAGTTCTGCAAACAGATCGTCATTCAGTTCACGTCCGGAGCGATGAATTTTTTCAGCGCACCGAAAACCCAGTTTTTCCGCAGCCGAGAACGGGCCATTTTCAAAATCGGCCCGGACGGCCGCTATCTGGTCCTCGTTCGCACCCTTCTGCCGCGCGGAAAGAGCGTGAGCTGCTACCGCGTATTCCGAGCCTTGAAGAAATGACATCCGAGTGGCGATTAATTCTTTATACCAGCCGGGCAAAGCTCCGTCACCCAGCAAAGCCTTGAGTAGTGTGGCAAAACCGGCAGCAAGGCCGGGGGTATTCGCCACAGTCTTGAACATGTTCGGCACAATACCACGCTGCACTAGGAGCGAGTCGTATAGAGCCCCCAACTCAGGAGGGACTTGGTCCCGCTCAAGCATCGGAATACGAGTGTGTGTCTTATCGTTCATCTAGAATGCATACCGCAAAGAGAACTGAATAAGGCGCGGGGTACCTTTGGTGTTTACGATTTTGCCAAACGGATTGTTGGTCGGACTCGCCAGGTAGGTCTCGATGTCCGTCACAGCCGGATTGGCAAAATTCACGTGGTTCCAGACATTGAAGAAATCTGCGGTGAACCGCAGGTCCTGCCGTTCTTTGATCTGGAAATGCTTGATGATCGAAGCGTCCCAGTTCTGCTGGAACGGACCACGATAGATATTGCGGCCCAGGTCACCGAAACCCGTCGTGCAGAAATTGGGATCACTCAGGCATTGTGTTGGATAGAGCTGCGGCGCCGCCGCGAAAGCCGTCGGATTCAGATAGCCATTGATCCGTTGCTGAATCCGGCCAGTCGATAGGCCACTGGCTACGGACGCACCGGGAGCAAGGCTCGCACCCAGCAACGGCGTGCTTCCCTGCCCAAGGAACGCAGTTCCCGCACTGGAATCAAAGATGGAAAACGGGGTCCCCGACTGGAATATGGTTACGCCACTCAAACCCCATCCGCCTAGGGCCGTATGGGTAAAGCCGGTCGAATGTTCGTAGAACGGCAAGTCGTACACGTAGCTGACCGTCAGGCGATGGGGACGATCGTAATCAGACAGCCCACGCGATGCGTTGATATTGCTTTGATCGTTATAGGCGGTGTTGAAGGCGGTGTTGCCGGTCGATGTAGCATCGATAGACTTCGAATAAGTGTACGCAGCCTGGAAATATCCCCGGCCCCAGCGACGAGAACCAGTGACTTGCAGCGCGTGATAAATCGAATATGCGTCGTTGGCGAAGATCTGATAGCCACTATAGCCATTCAGACCTGGCGCGGGCGTACGGGCGATCGCATTGGCGAACGTGTTCGTAGTGATTTTATAAGTGTTGCCGTTGGTGTCGGTCAGCGTAAAAGGATTAGATGGGCTGGCATCGACGGATTGAATTGCATCTCGTGTTTCCCGCAAATGAATGCCACGGGTGCCCACGTAGCCGACCTCCAAAACCCAGTGCTTTCCTAACTCCCTTTGCAGAGTCAGGTTCCACTGCTGGGTATTGGGAACCACGAAATGCCGCGGGACTTCGAGCACAAAGAGGTTCTGGGTTGGGTTCGAGCCCGGACCGCTGCAACCTCCGTAGGAAGCTGCCTGAGTTGTGTCTCCGCCCGGAAAGCCGGTGAATTGCGAGAGACACGGCAGCCATGCAGGCGCGATCGTTCCAGCTTGCGGCACGGCATTCGCGTTTACACTAGGCGTTCCCGTGAAAAAATTTGAAAGATTGTATCCCGGCGTGGTGCCGAAGAAAACGATGGGGATGAACGGCGATTGGAAGCTTAACTGGTCAACCGCCCCAACGTCCTCGCGCACGTAGTAAATTCCATAACCACCACGCAGTGTCGTAGTGTGATGGCCAAGAACGTCCCAGGCAAATCCGATGCGAGGCCCCCAACCCGTGGCGATGCTGTTGCGGAAGGTTGAGCCGGACGCATTGCCGGACAAGCCAGCAACTCCCAATTTATTCACGCAGCTCGGATAAATAAATGGGTAGGTGCCCGAGTTCGTCAGGTCTGACTCGATATTGCCAATATGGCAATCTTTATCGGTCCATGCGCCGAGAAATTCGGTGCGAAGCCCGAGGTTCAGCGTCAGATCAGGTCGAACCTTCCAATCATCTTGAGCGTAAACGGCAAAGTTGTTCTGGCGGTATTGGTGGTTATAGACCCCACCTCCGCCAAAGCTGAACTGCGGCGTGCCCGACAGGAAATTGTCGAAATCGCTTAACGCACCGGTATTCGTAAAGAAAAGCTGTCCGTTGAAGACCTGTGGGAAATCTTTGTCGAGATTGACGCGCACCACCTCTCCGCCAAAGCTGAAGGTATGCGCACCTTTGACCCAGCTCAAGTTCTCGACAAAGTTGAAGTCGTTTTGAATCTGCGACTGGTTTGCCTGGGGAGTGGGGCCGAACTGAAATCCGGAGGTCACAAAAGTGAACTTGTAAATACTGTTCGTCAGATTGTTGGTTGGGCGGTCGATGCCCACATCTCCAACGGTAACGGGGTCGACGTTAATCGCGCTGTTGTTAATCCGCACAAACCCGAAGCGGAAATCGTTGACCAACGTTGGCGAAAACACGTGGGTTTCAGAGACGCTGAGGAAACGGTCGTGGACCGGCAGATCGTAGGGGAAATTGAGGTCGGTTCCGCTGACGCTTCCACCTAACGAGGCCTGAAGTCCGCCTGCTCCGAAGGGCACATCTTGTTCGGAGTTCGAGAAGAAGAAGCGTCCGGAGATTTTGTCTCGGGAACTTCGGAAGTCCCGATCCCATGTACCGGTGAACTGGTCGTCGGTGTATTTGCCGGGCTTGCTGACCGCGAACGGCACCAAGGTTCCAGCTGGGGTGCCGGCGGGAACATTGGGAAGTGGAAACAAATATCCATTGGCCGGCGATCCGAACTGGCTGCTCTTGAATGCCAGCAAGGAGGCAGCCACCGGATCTACGTTGGGCAATCCAAGGTCCGCGGCCAGGTTCGCTTCGGCTTGCGCCGTAGTACCACGATCGGCCGCGGGAATATAGGGAATGCTGGTGCTGATAAAAGTACCGCCGGACAAGCCGCTACGTTGGCGCGTGCCCTGATAGTTAAAAAAGAAGAAGCCGAGCTTCCCCTGACGGCCAATCGGGCCGCCGAGGCTGCCTCCAAAGATGTTTTGCTGGATGTCTGGCCGGGTGTTGGGTTGACCCGCGTCAATCTGGCTCTGTTTCAAGAAATATTCGTTGGAATCAAGCACCGTATTGCGAAAGAACTCGTACACGTCGCCGTGAAATTCGCGCGTCCCGGTCTTCAGAATTGCATTGACGCTTCCTCCGCCATTTCGACCTTGGCTAGCATCATAGAGCGAGGTTTGCACCTTGAATTCCTGGACTACGTCCGGATTCGGCAATGGGGTGTTGGTCAATTCGGCGACGTTGTAATCGGTCGCGCTGATGCCTTCAATTGAATAGTTGTTGTTGTCTTCGCGCTGCCCGTTCACAATGATGCGAACGTCGCCACGGCCTAGCTGGGCGGATGCGTTCAAGTCGCTTTGCGCACCGCTGGAGAGCGTAAGAAGCTGCTGGAAGTTCTGCGTCGCCAACGGTAGGTTGCGGATGGTGTTGGCCTCAATGGCCTCCCCTGTGGTCGCGTTAGAGGTATCCACTTGCTGCACTTCTGCCTGTACTTCGACTTTCTCCTGCACCGCTTGAGGAGATAGTTTGGCAATCATTCGGGTGGTCTCAGTCACTCGCACCACGATCCCGGGAAAACTGCCTTCCGAGAATCCAGAACTCTTCACGACCAGAGTGTATGTGCCGACGGGAAGGAGGGGTTCGGTAAACTCACCCTTAGAGTCGGTCTTCGACGTCCGAGCCAGAACTCCGGTGTCCTGATTAGTGATGCGAATTTCGGCGTTCGGCACCACCGCCCCACTAGGATCCTGAACGGTTCCGGCAATCGCCCCCGTGCCACCTCCCTGTCCAAATGCCTGCCCAAAGAACGTCAAGCTAACTAAAGTAAATCCCAGAACACTTCTGAAAAGCTTTTGCATACACTCTCCCCCTCGGACATGACTGCGGGTCGAAAATCTTGCTATGAGTGCTGGTGTGTACGTTCAGCTTGAGAACGGCAACAGAAGAAGGGTATTGCTAGCTGCGCCAAGGTCTTAACAGGATTATTGGATCGCTGTATTTTTGCAATCTTACGGGCGACGTTTACCATTGGATGTTTCCCATAGAGAAGCTCGCTTCTCGCTGGAATTCTCCTGCTCTGGAAGTAGAAGTTGCGGAAGCTTACTAGAAAAAAACCAGGTTTGGCAAGAGATAAGTTGAGATGATCCGGTCTTTTTTTCAGAACCCTTTGTACATTCCGCCGTCGACCAGAAGGGTTTGTCCGGTAACGAACGATGCGCGTTCCGACGCCAGCCAAACAATCGCGTCAGCGACCTCTCGCGGCTCTCCGAGCCTCTTCAGGGGAGCCTCTGCACTCCACGCGTCGAAGAACTCCTTCTCGGGCTTTCCAGACGCGGCCGAGCGGGCCTTCGCCAGTTCCTTCAATCGGTCCGTCGCGGTGAAACCGGGGCCGACGTTGTTAACCAGAATACCGTCCTTGCCGAACTCGTTCGCGAGGCTCTTTACCAAACCTACTACTCCGGCTCGTACCGCGTTCGAAAGGACAAGGTCGGTCACCGGTTGTTTGGTTGTTATCGATGTAATTGTAATAATTCTGCCCCACTGCCTTTTCTGCATGTGGGGAATCACCTCTCGTGCAAAATAGACCGTACTTAGGAGATTGGTGGCAACGGCGCTCTGCCATTCCGCGTTCGTGGTCGCCAAGAAGCCTTTCGAAGGCGGCCCGCCGGCGTTGGTAATGCATATGTCGGCACTGCCAAAGACAGCCACCGTTTCGCTCACAAATGTCTTAACCGCAATCGGATCGGTTACGTCCAGCGGGGCAACGAAGACTTCCGCGTCGTACCGTTTTTCTATCTGCTCTCCAGCGGCCTGCAGAGCTGCAGCGTTGCGGGCGCACATCGCTATCTTGCAGCCTTCCGCCGCAAACGCCTCGGCAGTGGCGCGACCGATGCCCTGACTGGATGCGGCGACGATAGCAACACGATTCTTCAGACCGGATTCCATAGGCGTGGAATTATAAAGCCTTCCCGACCGGGATTTCAGTGTTCCAGAACGGTTGCCTGCTCTTGCGGACAGGAATAACCTTGAATTGCGTCCTAAACTTCAAACACCGGCTAAAGTAGCGCTGGGAGCGAATTTCATGTCCAATAAATACCGCACCGAGACCAAAGCTGTTCGTGGCGGCACTAACCGCAGCAAGAAGAATGGTCCGTTAGCCACCCCGATCTACCAGACCTCTACTTTCGAAGTCACTGATAATGACGAACAGCTACGCGCCACTCATACCGACAAGTTCTATACACGATACGGAAATCCCACTCACACCGTCGTCGAGAAATCCATCGCCGATTTGGAAGCTGCTGATGCCGCTCTCCTTTTCTCCTCAGGAATGTGCGCGGTCACGACGACAGTCCTCGGCTTATTGAAGAGTGGAGATCACATTGTCGCTCAACGCGACATCTACGGCGGTGTGACAAAGTTCTTCGATCAATGGCTGCGAAAGTTGGCTATCGAAACCACTTTCGTGGACACCAACGATTTCGTTCAGCACGAACAGGCAATCCGTCCTAACACTCGTCTCTTGTATTTCGAGTCTCCGACAAATCCCTCGCTGCGGGTGGTGGATCTTCGGCAAGCGGCCGCGCTTGCCAAGAAGCATGGCTTGATTTCGATGATCGACAGCACCTTCGCCACGCCCATTAACACTCGTCCTGCGGAGTTCGGCATCGATTTAGTGATGCACTCCGGAACCAAGTTCTTCGCCGGCCACTCCGATCTTATTTGTGGCATCGTGGCCGGCCGCCGGGATCTGATTGAACAAATTCATTCAGCCCGGACCACCTTAGGTGGGAATATGGATACCCACGCAGCATGGCTACTGCTCCGCGGTATTCGAACTTTGGCAGTCCGCGTACAGAGGCAGAACGAAAATGCACTTGCAGTGGCGAGGTTTCTCGCCAAACACCCCAAGGTGCAGCGTGTTCATTACCCGTTTATTGAGAGTAATCCACAGTTGGAGATAGCTAGAGCGCAGATGAAGGGCGGCGGCGGCGTTCTCAGCTTCGAAGTCGCCGGGACTGGTCAAGACGCTCGAAAGCTCAGCGAGGCTCTTACCTTGTTCACGCTGGCGCCCAGCCTAGGCGGAGTGGATTCGCTCGTCACCATCCCGCTCGTGACCTCGCATGCCATGATCTCGGCAGAGCAGCGCGAGAAAATGGGAGTGACCGACCAGATGATCCGCTTGTCGGTCGGAATTGAGAATGTTCAGGACTTGATCGCGGATCTGGAGCAGGCGCTGACAGTCATACAGACGGTTCCGGAGCACGCCAGCGTTGGATAAGACCTTTCCGGCAGAAAAAAGATCCTGATCTCGCCCGAGATCAGGATCAAGGTTTCTCTGCTGTGCCCTTCACCCTAAAAAATAAATTTCAAAGCTAGCTGCAGGATGCGTGGATTGTGGGCTGATGCTGGACGCAACAATCCGTTCCCACTACAGGAAGCATCGCCCGCGGAGTTGTTAGCGCCACCGTAACAACCAATGGAATTTGCGGTGGTGATACCAGATCCTCCGTTGTTCGCCGCAGACCCACTATCACCTCCGAGCCACGCCCATTCCGTATGATTGAATACGTTGAAGGCCTCTGCACGGAACTCGAAGTATTTGCTCTCGGTAATCAGGAAGTGTTTGAGAAGAGCCATGTCGAAGTTAGTCCGCCATGGATTGTTCAGGATATTTCTGCCCGACGTGCCAAAGGTCAAACCAGTCGGAGCAGCGAACGCGGCGGGATTGTAGAGCAACGGGCCGAAGAACGGTACGGTGGAGTTGACCACTCCTGCCTTAGGATTTCCCACCAGGTCAGGGTAAGAGGCCCCACTGGCGAAACCGTTGCCAACTCCCGCATTGTCGGCAGGAATATTGATACCGTCACCGATGTTGTAAACACTAAACGGAGTTCCGCTCTGGATGGTTGTGATTCCGGACCATGACCATCCTCCCAACAGTTTGTTGCTTAGACCCTTACCTCTAAAGAAGGGCAGATCATACACGTACCCGATGTTGAAGTTGTGCCGTTCGTCAAAGTTCGAACTCGCACGATAGGCATTCAAGTTGTAGGAATTTACAAAACCGGCATCGTTATAGTCCGACGAGTCGTCGATGGAGTGGCTGTAGGTATAAGCGGCCTCCAGTTGCAAACCACCGACACTATGCCGGAGGGATGTCTCCAGCCCGTGATAGTTGGAAGAGCCGGTCAAATCTTTACGGGTGATGCCTCCGATTCCCAGAAAGGGGCGGTAAGGATCGGCAATGTTCCCGCAAGCAACTGCCAGATTGTTTGCCCAGCTTCCGGTGGTCGTGATGCCATTAACCGTGGCAGTGGCAGCTCCCGTAGTGGGATCAAAGTTAAAGTTTTGCGCGCAATCGGCGCCGTTGATCGGCTGGCCGGGGTGATAGGGGTTTAGAGCCGCCGGAACCGGTGTCATTTGATTTAGTTCGTAAGAGCGTGTCAGGTGTACACCCGCGCTACCCACATACGAAACCGTTGCAACCGTATTCCTCCCCACATTTCGTTCAATATCCAAGTGCCACTGTTGCATGTACGGCCAAGTGGCTTTGCTCGGGATTGAGACAAAACTGAGCGGCGTAGTGGCTGCTGCGCCTCCAGACGTCAGCAGGGCCGGCGTAATGTTGGCATATCCGCTGATATTGGACACCCCAGTGACCGCAGTCAGCGGGTTCTCATATTCCAGCGATTCGGTGTTGGCTTCGTTTCCATTCGTATGTTCGAAGAAAATGCCATATCCGCCCCGCAAGGCCCATTTACCGTCGCCTTTGGGATCCCAAGCAAAACCGATGCGCGGAGCTGGATTCAGCCAGTGATTCTTCATGCAGCCGTTCGGAACTCCGGGCGTAACGCCGCATTGCACCCAACCGTTATAGGGATTTCCGATCACTAGGTCGGTATTCGGGTCCACAGAACTCGCGCCGGGGACATAGTGTGCGGGGTCAAAATTCCAAGCGTTGTGATTCTTTTCGTAATAAGTGCCAAAGAAGCTCATCCGCAACCCAAGGTTCAAGGTGAGCCGACTGGTAGCGTGCCAATCATCCTGGAAGTACGGTTCGAAAATCTTGTAGCGCTCATACATCTTGATGGCGGAAGCTTCCTGGGTAAAATTGCTGACCTGGCCCAGGAGCAAATCAGCAAAAGGGTTGCCGGTGGTAACCGTGCTACTCGCGCTGAAGCTCAACAGTCCGTTGACACCGTTACCGGGCTGTGGGACTTCGTTCTTCTGCGCGATCACAATGTAAATACCGGCCTGGAGATTGTGACTGCCAACAATCTTGGTGAGATTGTCCCGGAAGGTGTAAGTAGGATTGGAGTTCAGGGGACCGTTAGGAACATAGCCCGGGTCCTGGGCAAAATTGTACTGATCACCGCCACTGAGGCTGATGCCTGGCACCTTGCCGCCATTGTCGTTGTTAAACAGCGTGACCGGCAGCATGTTAGACGGCCGCTGCCACGCTCCAACCAGGTGCGTGGTGATGTGGTCGGTCGTGTAACTAGCCACGAATTCGTTCAAGAGAGTTGGCGATGCAGTGGCCGTTAACCGAGCCACCATGCTGACGCCTGGCCCCTGGAAATTGGTCTGCACGGTTGGAAAACTCGTTCCTGACGTCCACAGCGGTACGGGATAAATCTGGTCCCATGAGTCGTGGATATAGCGGAACGAAGCGCGGACTTTGTCGTTGATGTTGTGATCAACGCGGAACAGTTCTTCTCGCCAGTTGGTTGGGAGAGTTGGCGTCGCATACCACTGATTGGTGCCAAGGTTGGGAGTCGGGATTAGCGCCTCAAGCGCGTTGACGGTTGGCGCATTCGTGATCGGTACTTGATTATTCGGAAAGTACAATCCGCTCTGAGGATTAATGGGACAGTTCGGAAAATCCGTCGTGTCGACGGGTGACCCTGCCGCCGGACAATCCGCACTGAAGTTTCCTGCTCTCTCAGCCATCGACGGTACAGTCGTCGAGCTGAAAAATCCGCTGGCCGGCACACGGTCGCGCCGCCATTCTTCGGACCAGAAAAAGAAGGTCTTCTGCTTGTCTTTGTTGTAGTGCCCCGGAATATAGATCGGTCCGCCAATGGTGAACCCGAAGTCGTTTTTCTTGTAGGGAGGAACGCTGCTCTGAAATTGGGGTGTTGCGTTAAACATGTCGTTGCGGACATACTCGTAAGCGTCACCGTGAAAGCTGCTAGTGCCCGACTTGGTTTCGACCTCGACGGTTCCCGAACCATTGCGGCCGTACTGCGCGCCATAGTTTGAAGTTAGGACTTTGAACTCTGCGATGGCATCGAGGCTCGGATAAACGTTCAGCGTGGTGTTGCTGCCGTTATCCATCGCGTCCCCGCCGTCGAGTTCCCAGTTGTTGTACTCGGTGCGTCCTCCGTTGACACTGAATGAGACGTTTCCTGAAACGCCCACTTGCCCTTCATCCTGGCCCGTCTGATTGCTGACGCCCGGCACCAGGGTGACAAGCTGTGTGAAATTTCTGCCATTCAGTTCCAACCCGCTAATCTCTTTGCCGGTGACCGCTCCGCCGAGATCAGACGACTGGGTTTCGACCTGGGCAACATTCGTTCCCTGCACGGTCACTTCTGTACTTTCCGCGCCAACCTGCATGGCAATATCCACGCGTGCCTTCTGCGCAACGCTCAGGATTACGCCCTTCGCTTCGAACTTTTTAAAACCGGATCCGGTTACGGAGATGTCGTAGCTTCCGATAGGCAGCGCGGCGAAGACGTAGTCTCCGCTGGCATTGGTGGGAGCAGTCCGGTTGATGCCTTTCTCAGCATTCGAAACCGTCACTTGCGCACCGGGAATCGCGGCTCCGCTTGGGTCGGTAACGGTTCCGGTAATGGAGGCTGTATCTTGTGCCGACACCAAGGCCGACAGACAAGTCACGAGGGTTATGACACACAGAAAACGGAATTTCATTGATTACCCCATTGCACCAAGTGGATATTCACTGACGCCATCGAACCCACTGCCTTCCGTAGTTTCAGCCCGATTTCGCGGTTCGTGCCGCGCCCCGTAAGCTGCCACGAAATTGTTTTATTAAAACGTATGAATAGTGCGTTACTCGCATTTTCAAGTCAAGCAAAAAAATACATTAACCCTATAACGTCACCGGCGATGTGAGCCGAATCACACGGCGCGAGTTGACTCCCGCACCGCCAGTTCGGGGGCCAGTTTGCGGTGGACGGCGGGCATTTCCCGTTTTTCCACAACAGCATTAATCCCCTCCAACACCACGCTGGCAGCCATCGCTCCCATCGCTTCCATGGGTTGCCGGATCGTGGTAAGAGAAGGGGCATAGAGGGCGGAAACCGCCACATCGTCAAAACCCACGACGGAACAGTGCTCCGGCACCCGTAGGCCGGCTTTCGCCAAGGCCCGAATGGCTCCGAAAGCGGTCATGTCATCAAACGCCATTAACGCCGTGAACGGGCGCTTCTGTTTCAGCAGATCTTCCGTCAGTTTGAACCCGGCTTCAAAGCTCGAAATCGGATTCCGCGATTCAGGAAGATCCACGATTAGATTCTCATCCAGTTCCAGCCCGCTCGATTTAGCGAACGCGCGAATTCCCTTCCATCGTGGAGCGCTGTCAGCCAGCGTCTTGGGACCGCGAATAAAGGCAATCTTTCGGTGGCCCAAAGCATGCAGGTGTTGCAGTGCGGCATAGGCCCCTACCTCGTTGTCGACGATTACAGAACTCACCGATTCCGTCTTCAACTCTCGTCCAATCATCACTGTGGGAATACTGCTCTTCTCCAGGTCGCCGAGCACATCAATATTCACGAAGAGCCAATTCGCAAGGACGATCAACCCTTCGACACGACGATCGAGCAGCATTTCCAGATAGCGCTCAAAGCGCGCGCGTTCGTTGTGAACATCGGTAAGAATGGGCAAATACGATGCCTGGTAAAGAGCGCTTTCGATTCCGCGCAGGATGAGGGTGCAGTACGGATCGGTCATGTCAAAGACCATGACCCCTACCGTCTGGCTTCGCTTGCTGCGCAGCGATCGGGCGAAAAGATTGGGGCGGTAGCCAAGCTTCTTGGCGGCCCGCTCGATTCGCTTCTTTGTCACCGCCGGTATGTAACGCGCCAAGGGCGCATTATTCAAAACGATAGAAACAGTGGTCGACGAAAAACCGCTCTCCTTCGCCACGTCCCGAATGGTAACCATTCGATCCTTATGCTCCGGAAATGAGACCTTCTCCGAGGCGCAGATTGTGTAGTGTGGGCAGCTTGAATTCGATAGGCTGCTGGCGGACACTACATCAGAGAGTAAAACCACTGTCAAGCATGCGGCTCCATCTGATCACCGCAACCTGCCTCAACTTCGCTCTTACCGGGGCTTGCTACGCCGTGCAAAACGTGCCGGCGGCGGCGCAGAAATCGTCAGTTTCGCGAGCTAATGGCACGACTCCGTCTCCTGACCCGGAACGTCTGTTCCACGAAGGAGAAGCCGCGCTCAAAGCCGGGAAACTCGATGAAGCGGAACGGGCATTTCGAGGCGTACTGGCAATCGATCCTAAGGTTGCAGGAGCTTACGCGAACCTCGGGGTCATCGATATGCGACGCAGACGATATTCCCAAGCTCTGGATACCTTGCATAAGGCCGAAAAGCTAGCACCACAAGTGTCAGGAATTCGTTTGAATATCGGCTTGGCTTATTACCGGCAAAATGATTTCGCGCGCGCCATTCCTCCCTTTGAGTCGGTGGTGAAGGAGGTCCCGGACTCTTATCAGGCTCGCTATCTTCTGGGGTTGTGTTACTTCTTCCGCGACCGGTATTCCGAGACGGTCAGCGCTCTCGCACCGCTGTGGCCGCAGGCCTCAGGACAACTGAATTATCTGTACGTTTTGGGAATTGCCGCCGACAAGGCCGGAGACAAGGAACTGGGCCAGAAGGCTTTAGGCCAGCTCGTAGCCAGCGGCCAGAACTCGGCTGAGTACCATCTGTTGATGGGAAAAGCCCATCTCAATCGCGAAGAATACGATGAGGGAATCGCTGAGCTGCAAATGGCAGCCAAGGCCGATCCCAAACTTCCCTTTGTTCATTTCAACCTCGGCATGGCCTATCTAAAAAAACAGGATCTGGACGATGCGAAAACTGAGCTCTTAAAGGACGTTGCTATCGAGCCGGATCTTGCCTACGACTATGACCAACTCGGCAACGTTTATTCCTTGCAACAGCAGGATACGGAGGCCGAGAAAGCCTTCCTGAAAGCGTTGAAGCTAGATCCGCAGCTGGCAAGTTCCCATTTTCAACTTGCCCGGGTCTATCTGCGAGAAAACAAACTCGCCTCGGCTCTCGCCGAGATCGACTTGACCGCCAAGTTGTCACCTTCCAGCGAGAGTGTGCATTACGTGCGGGGACAGATCCTGCAGCGGCTCGGGCGAACTCAGGAAGCCAAGGTAGAAATGGAGCAATTCACCAAGATGTCCTCAGCCGCTCGAGAAAAGCGGCATCAGGAACTGGAAGAGCCCGTCCCGAATCCAGAGCTGACGGCCGAACCTCAATAGGATCAAGCAATTCTGATAGACTGGCTTACCCAACTTCTGTATCGAACATCCAAGCGAGCGCATCAGGAATCTTAGCCCACTCAACGGAGGACCAGCGTTATGAAACGCGCGCTGAAAGTTATTGGAATTCTCGTCGCAGTCCTGATCATTGCCCTGATTGCCCTACCTTTCATCATTGATGTCAACATGTTCCGCCCTCAGATTGAGGCGCAGCTCAGCACATCGCTAGGGCGTCCGGTGAAAATCGGCAATCTCAAGCTCTCTTTGTTCGACGGTAGCGTGTCGGCGGACGACCTTTCCATTGCTGACGATCCTGGATTCAGCCAAAATCCCTTCGTGCGGGCGAAAGCGCTGAACGTTGGGGTGGAAATGCTGCCCCTCATCCTGCACAAGACTCTGAACGTCACCAACCTCGACATCGATCAGCCCCAGATCTCCCTGATTCGCAATGCCTCTGGAAAGTGGAATTTTTCGAGCATCGGTGGCTCGGGTTCGGCGAGCAATACCGTCCGGCCAGCGGCCGAAGGACGTCCGGCGAACACTGGGAACAAATCTAGCGGAACGACGGAATCTGCCGCGCGACCTGAAAAGCCATCTGCGGCTGGGGGTGGAAGCTCAACGTCCTCAAATCCCGATTTGTCCGTGGCGAAGCTCACGGTGAAGAATGGAAGTGTTTCGATCGCTGATAGCGGTGCGGCGACCAAGCCCCACGTTTATCAAAATGTGGATATCACGGTAAAGGACTTTTCCTTCACGGCGCAGTTCCCTTTCACCCTGACTGCGTCACTTCCGGGTGGAGGGACTGCGAAATTGGATGGCAAAGCTGGGCCTATTGACGCTTCTGACGCCTCTTTGACTCCGCTTGAGGCCAGTGTTGCGGTAAAGCAAATGGATTTGGCGGCATCGGGTTTCGTTGATGCTTCGAGTGGAATTGCAGGGTTGGTGAATTTCGACGGCAATCTGAATTCAAACGGGCACCAACTGCGCACGACCGGTACCGCGACGGCGGACAAACTCAAGCTTTCGCCGAAAGGCACTCCGGCACCGAAGGCCGTAACACTAAAATACGCGACGGTCTACGAGCTGCAGAAACAAAGCGGACAGCTCACCCAGGGTGACGTCACTCTCGGGCAGGCTGTCGCGCGACTGGCCGGCACCTACCAGGTGCAGCCGAATACGACCGTTTTGAACATGAAATTGAATGCCGACAACATGCCTGTAAACGATCTAGAAGCCATGCTGCCAGCGCTGGGCGTAATACTTCCGTCGGGATCGTCGTTGCAGGGCGGAACGCTTACCGCTGACCTTGGCATTACTGGCCCCGTGGACAAATTAGTGATCACGGGGCCGGTTCGTCTGGCGAACACCAAGCTTGCCGGCTTTGATCTGAGCTCGAAGCTTTCCGCTATATCCAAGTTCACGGGAGGCGGTCAGAGCAGTTCAGATACGTCCATTCAGAACTTCAGCACTGACGTAAGAGTGGCCCCTGAGGGAATCAATACGCAGAACGTGAACCTTACGGTTCCGGCTTTGGGTGTCATCACCGGCGCAGGCACGATCAGCCCGCAGAACGCTTTGAATTACACCATGAGCGCTGCCCTTAGCGGCGGCGCGGTAAGCGGACTAACCCAGCTCGCGGGACTCGGCAAAGGCAGCGCCAGCATTCCCTTTTTCATTCAAGGCACGACATCCGATCCGAAATTCGTGCCCAACGTGAAAGGCATGCTCAATAATCAACTGGGTGGTCTGAAAGGCCTCGGTCAAGGACAGCAAAATCCTGCTAATTCCTTGGGGAACGCTCTCGGCGGGTTGTTCGGAAAGAAAAAACAGAAGTAGAGTGTCGCACCGGGCAGCGCAAAGCGAACAACAGCAGAGACTCGGCTCGCATCTCAGGGACGTGCGAAACCAATCGATTTTGCTCGTCAGCTTCTTGGCGGTCACCCTTTCGGGCTGCACCACGCGCAAGGAAACTCCCGAAGATCTACGGGAAAAGACCGCCGACGCAACAGCGCAGTTGAAGCAAAATGCTAAGGCCGTGGCCGAGGGTGTTCGAGAAGGTTGGAATCGCAATAAGCCGCTCGATCTCAATAATTCCACAAAAAATCAGATCGCCAGCCTTCCCGGCATCACCGGCGAACAGGCCGATCGAATCGTCGCTGGGCGTCCCTACGAAGCTCCGCATCAACTTGTGACTCGCAGGATTTTGTCTGAGGCCGAGTACGCCAAGATCAGCGATGAGGTAACAGCGTCACCTTAGCTCCCGTGGCTTATTCCCCGCAGTGAACTTAATCTCGATCCTTTAGTGGGCCATGGTTGGGCCTTTAGCCTTGTTTGGCTTCTTCATCAAAAAGATCAGCGGAAACATCGCCAGGAACATAAACGCCAGAAAACGAAAGACGTCGTTGTACGAAAGCATGGCCGCTTGTTGCTGCACCATCCCCCACACCGCCGCATGAGCCTGCTGGGTAGCGGTAGCAGCGTCTTTCCCCTGCGACATGAAGAGACCTTGCATTCCGTTAATCACGGCCCGCGCCTGCGGATTGCCAGGATTCACATATTTGCCAAGGACATTGATGTGAAACTGCATTTTACGGAACTGCATGGTTTCCACCATGGAGATACCAATGCTGGCGCCGATATTCCGCATCAGATTGAAGATGCTGGTAGCGTTCCCCATCCGTTCCTTCGGAATCGGATCATTCGTCACCGTAGTGAGGGGCACAAAGATCAGTCCCAACGCTGCTCCCTGGATCAGGAGCGGAAACCAGAAATCTCCTGATGCGCTGTTCAGGCTGAACAGGGATAGCTTGTACATGGCAAACGCCGATGCCAGAAACCCGAAGCCCAAGAGCTTCCGTGCATCGACTTTGCCGGTCAGGTATCCGATCAAAGGCATCGCCAGAAACGAAGCCATACCGCGCGGCAGATTGGTAACGCCAGCGTGGGTCGCGGTGTAGCCTAGTAGTTCCTGCATCAGCAACGGCAGCAGGACCGTGCTGCCGTAGAGCACAAATCCGATCGCGGTCATAAGAAGCGTACCGATGGCATATGAGCGGTATTTGAAAACAGTCAAATCAATAATCGGATGTTCGGCCTTCAACTCGCGCACGATCAGCCCACCCAACCCAATGATGGCAAGCACAGTCAGAGTGACGATGAAGTGAGATCCGAACCAGTCATCCTCCTGGCCCTTATCCAACATGATCTGCAGTGAGCCCACGCCCAACACCAGCAACCCAATTCCCCAGTAGTCGATACCTTTCGCCTCCTTGCGAAGGTACGGTGGATCGAAAACAAAAGCCTGGGTCAGAAAAATCGCCAACAGCCCAATAGGAATGTTGATGTAAAAGACCCATCGCCAACTGTAGTTATCAGTGAGCCAACCGCCCGCGACCGGTCCAAGCATCGGCGCGACTACGATACCCAACGCCCAGAATCCCATGGCTTGACCACGTTTCTCTGGAGGAAACGACTCCAGCAAGATGGCCTGCGAGAGCGGCTGCAAGCCTCCTCCGCACGCGCCCTGGATGATGCGGAAGATGATCAAAAACGGCAGATTCGGTGCTAGCCCGCAGAAGAAGGACGCCGTGGTGAATCCGATGACCGATGACATCAACAAGCGCTTGCGCCCGAAGCGCGTAGCCAACCACCCTGTCATGGGCAGAATGATCGCGTTCGCTACGAGGTACGAAGTCAGCGTCCAAGTTGCCTCATCCGTGCTCGCGGAAAGATTTCCTGCGATGTGCGGCAGCGATACGTTAACCACCGTGGTATCGAGCACTTCCATGAAGGTGCTTGACATGACCGCAACCGCGATCAGCCAGGGATTGATATTTGGGGGTCCGCTATTCTCTGCCATCCGAGACCGTCACTCCACACCAATCCTGGCTCGCGATTCTTTGTCGAGGTTCCGGGAAGCAAGTCATTTTCATAAACCTTTATTAGAATCGCACAGGATTGGCTCGGGCTCGATTAGTTTGTCGGAACTCTGCTGGTGATTTCTGCGTATCACTATTAGCGGGCAGTGACCCGGCCGGATCACGCTAATAAAGTTTTGAGCGGACGCAGCAATGCTACTCGCTCTGAAGTCGCACTACGATTGGCCCTCTGTCAATTGAAATCAAATACTCGCTAAGTGCAATCCGAACCATTTTTGGCGATCAAACCAGGTCTGGTTCAATTGATATCCGGAAGTGCGAAGCATCTTCAGCACCATCGGCATGGTGTATTTGTAGCTGTTCTCGGTGTGAATTCGTTCTCCAGCGCGAAACGGAATTCTCATTTGAAGTGAGCTGATGTCAACGGTCTGGCGTCGTCGGCTTTCCAGATGCATCTCCATGCGCGACTCTTTTGCGTTCCAAACCGCCACGTGCCGGAACGCATTCAAATCGAAATTCGCGCCTAGTTCTGCGTTCAGACGCCTCAACATATTCTTGTTGAATTCCGCCGTCACGCCGCGTTCGTCGTCGTACGCCGGCAGGAGAATCGTCCGACTCTTCACCATATCCGTACCCAGGAGCAAGCCGTCTCCCTCTGTCAGCTCGCGGCGTATTTCAGTGAGCATGTTGACGGCAGCGTCCGGATCGAAGTTTCCGATACTTGATCCCAGATAAAGAACAATTTTTCTGCCCGGAATGTCTCGCAAGAAACTAAAGCCGTTGCTGAAATCCGCCACCACCGGCCGCACGGAAATGCTTTCCGATTCAGCACGAACACGTTCGCGCGCTTCAGTCAGCGCCGAAGCGGAAATATCAACTGGATAATAAGGGACTCTTATCTGGCGACGGGTAAAGGCACGCAATAAGGTGCAAGTCTTCGCTGCAGTACCGGCCCCGAGTTCCACCACCGTGACCGTCGCACCGGCTGCCGAGGCGATCTCATGAGCGCGGTCTGTCAGGATGCTCAGTTCGGTGCGGGTCAGGTAGTATTCCGGCAGCGTGGTGATCTCTTCGAATAACGTGGAGCCAGCTGCGTCATAAAACAGCTTGGCCGGGAGCGATTTGGGCTCACGAACGAGGCCCAACTCAACCTCCTCCGCATAAGACGGTACGCCAATCAGTTCTCTAGCGATCATTTAGCCAACCTGAGTCCCGAAAATTGCCACCTAACGTGTGGCGGGAAAAAATTTCGATAGCTTGCCCGAATGTGACTGGCCGGAGTGACGCACGATCCACCACGCAGCACCAACTGATTGCACATGAATTTGCCGTTGTATTCGCCAACAGCTCCGGCAGCCGGCCTGAATCCCGGGTAACCGACGTACGGACTCGCTGTCCACTCCCACACATCGCCGAACATTTGTAACATTCCATCCCCACGGGCCGGTTGGGGGTGAAAAATCTCATCTTCCAAAAGTGTGCCACGAGACGGCATAGTCAACGCCGCAATCTCCCACTCGGCTTCCAACGGGAGCCTGGCGTTCGCCCACCGGGCATAGGCGTCTGCTTCGAAATAGCTGATGTGGCATACAGGTTCGTTTGGATCGACTGGCTTCACGCCATTCATCACGAATTGTCTCCAACCGCCATTCCTGTCCTTCTCCCAATAAAGCGGAGCGTTCCAGCTGTGGGCATTCACCGCGTCCCAACCGTCGGAGAGCCACAACTCAGGGCGACGGTAGCCACCATCATTCATGAATTCCAGGTACTCGGCGTTCGTGATCAAGCGAGACCCGATCTGAAACGGACGCAGGAGCACTTCGTGCCGCGGTCCCTCGTTGTCAAAAGCGAAGCCCTCGCCATCGTGGCCGATGGAGTAGATGCCGCCCGCTATATCGATCCACGCGAGATTCGGAGTTGAAGCTTCCGAGTGGGTTCCAGCAATCGCTACTGGACGCATAGGGCCAGACCACAATCCATGCTTGATATCGGTGAGAATCAGTTCCTGGTGCTGTTGTTCGTGATTCAATCCAATGTCAATCAGATCAATAACGTCAGACGAAGCCGTTGGGTAAAAACTCTCCATGGCGGCATTTACGTGCGACCGGTAGGCGTGAACTTGCTCCAGACTCGGTCGAGACATAAGTCCGCGCGCACCTCGATAAGGATGCCCGCCGAGCTGTTTGTAATAGGAGTTAAAAATGTACTGAAAACTCTCGTCGAATGGCTGATATCCGGGAACATTCGGGAGCAGAATGAAGGTTTCGAAGAACCAGGTCGTATGCGCCAAGTGCCACTTGGCCGGACTGGCTTCCGGCATCGACTGGAGCATTTGGTCTTCTGCGGAAAATGGTTTGGTAATCCGCATGCTCATCTCGCGAATTTCCGCAAAACGAACAGCGGGTTTGTTCCGGGCCGAACTATCCTGCTTTGCCGCAAGGCTCGTGGCCATAGCATCACCCTTCCTGAGAACCCCGGCTTGAACCCCACAGCCGCCGAGCATCTTACTATCGATGCGATACCAGCGGTCTAAGTTGTTGGAAATTTGAGAGGCATCTTTTTTCTAAGTGACCGATGACCCCGCAAACCCTATTAATTCAAAGGGAATCATGCAGAAACCCTCTGGGGGTGCCTTGTACAGATTCGCCCCAGTTCCAGAAGATGCATTTTGGCGCCAGTCCGTGAAAATAGACGGACATCCCTCAGTGATCTTAATCACTGCCGAGGGTGCGTTAGAAGCATACAAAGGAGGCGCGAACAGAAACTCCCCGACGCGTGTCTGCGAGGAGGTGTTTCATGCATGCCCTGCCCGTTTCTACCCGCATTTCACTCAAGAATATCCTCATGGCAACCGACTTTTCTCTTGCGTCAAAAAATGCGTTGCCATTTGCTTCTGCTCTTGCCCAATGGTACGGGTCGAAAATCTTCGTGATCCACGTGGTACCTCTTGAACCATACGTCGGGGTTCCGATGGAACCGATGCCAATCCAGACGGACGTTCTTTGGAATAACGCCCGCAGGCTTTTGGACGAGTTCCTTCCCGTCGATATGGAATCGACCCCACGCGAGGGAATCCTGCGGCGGGGCGATATTTGGACAACGATCTCGGGGACCCTCCGCACTAATTCCATCGATCTGCTGGTGATCGGAACTCACGGGAGGCAGGGGCTGAAAAAAGTCTTTATGGGCTCCGTGGCGGAAAGTATCTATCGGCAGGCTCCCTGCCCTGTGCTGACGGTTGGTCCGGAGGTTCCTCACAACATCAGACCGTGGGAGCCTTTGCGAATTTTGTTCCCAACCGACTTCTCCCCCACCTCTCTGCATGCACTTCCGTACGCGTTGTCATTGGCGGAGGAGAGGCAAGGGACCCTAATCCTGTTGCATACTGTCCCTTTGACTCCCTGGCAATACCAGGAGGCGGCCAAGACCGGCATCTGTCAGAAGCTCGAAAATCTGGTCGTCGATGAAGTCTGGTGCAAGTTTGAATTCGTCGTCGAGTTTGAATATCCCGCGGAAACCATTCTCAACACCGCGGGGAAATATGATGCCGACCTTATCGTTATCGGGGTCAACAAAGCTGCAACAACTACTCTTTCGACGCACTTGCCGTGGTCGATTGCATCGCAGGTCGTCGGACGCGCGCATTGTCCAGTGCTGACAGTTCGAGGGTGAAAAGGGAACTGGTGAGAAAAGGTTGGAGTTTTTTAGTCGAATTCGACCAAGACCTGACCCACTTTTACGGCGTCACCTGACTGAACCGTAACCGACTTCACCTTACCGGCCACCGGAGCGGTCACATTTGTCTCCATCTTCATAGCCTCAAGCACGATCATCAAGTCGTGCGGTTGCAGTTGTTGTCCAGGCTGAACCGCAACTCGTAGAACCACGCCTGCGACTGGACTGCGGCACACCTTGCTCTCGTTTACATGGCTCTCGGCTATATGCGACTTGGAGACGCTGGAAACAGGGGCCGAAGGAACGGTGGCCGAACCCGGAAAAGGTGGGAGATAACCAGGCGCACGAGTGATCGTGTCTTCTTCAAGAATTTCAACATCCACGAGAAAGGTCTTGCCATCGATGCCGATTTGCAGCTTCAAGGTAGATCTCCTATGCCGCCAAATCTCATTCCCGGTGTCCTCGCGGATTGAGGTTATGGGAGGCTTGCACAATGACCCGGCCCTGTTGCGACCAGGGATTAATAATCTCGTAAGGTGTCTGCAGCATTTGCGCCGACCGGATCCGAACCTTCTTGCCGAGGAATGCGGTCACCGCAGCGGCGATTACCAATAACTCTTCAGGCGCGACCTCTTGAGGCGTGACGGCTGGTGCTTCAACCCTTGCGGGAGAGATTGCTCCTCGCGCTGCGGCCGGCGCGGACGGCGCTTCATTTTTTCCCGTTGAGGCATCAGTCGAATGAGCGGCATTCAACCGCGTTTCCATCTCACGCAGTTCCCGGCGAAAGCCGTCGGCCGTTCGCCTGAGCTTGAACTGGAATGCAAGATAGGTCATGCCCCAGCCTGCCATCATAAACAGAGCTACTGCCATGATTGCCAGGCCAGCCGGCACATCCTGAAAAATAATAAGCGCCATCACTTGACCGCTCACAGTGGAATCAATCCGTGTTTCTTAGGAGGCCGCAATTCGCGCTTGGTATGCAACGCTTCGAGTGCCAGAGCCAGATATCGCCGAGTTTCCGCAGGCTCGATGATGTCATCCACCAGCCTGCGCCCCGCCGACACATAGGGGTTGGCAAAGGTCTCGCGATACAGTTCGATCAGCTCTTTGCGACGGACAGACTTGTCTGGAGCCGAGTCGATCTCACGCCGGAAAACAATCTCTGCCGCGCCTTCCGCTCCCATCACGGCAATCTCTGCTGTTGGCCACGCCACCACCCTGTCTGCTCCTAAATCCTTGCCGCACATCGCCAGGTATGCCCCCCCGTATGCTTTCCGCAGCACAACTGTGAGTTTGGGGACGGTGGCAGCGGAATAAGCGAAAAGCATCTTCGCTCCGTGACGGATGATTCCGCCATGCTCCTGTTCTACACCGGGGAGAAATCCCGGCACATCCACGAACGTGATCAGAGGAATGTTGAAAGCGTTGCAAAAACGGATGAATCGTGACGACTTGTCGGATGCGTTTATGTCCAGCGCTCCAGCCAGAACATTCGGTTGATTCGCAATGATTCCCACCGGCCGCCCTTGAATACGGCCGAAGCCGACCACGATATTTGGCGCAAAACCTGGCGCGATCTCAAGAAAATCCTGATGATCAAGCACACGCACAATGACTTCGCGCGAGTCATAAGCCATTTTCGTCTCAGTGGGGACGATTTGATTGAGATCCGGATCGACATCAAGCGGAAGATTGTGTGGCAGGCGCGGCGGATCTTCCAGATTGTTCGCGGGCATGAAGCTCAGCAACCGGCGGCACAAATAAAGCGCCTCCTCGTCGTTCTCTGCGATGAGATGGGAGACGCCAGAGTGGTTCATCTGCGCCGCCGGGCCACCCAGTTCTTCCGCAGTAACAACTTCTCCCGTGACTTGCTTGATCACCTGTGGGCCGGTGATGAACATCTGAGCGTGCCTGGTCTGAACGACAAAGTCGGTAAGCGCCGGACTGTAAGCAGCACCTCCGGCACAGGGGCCGCATATCAAGGAAATCTGTGGCACGGTTCCGGAAAGAACGACATTGTTATAGAAAATGCGTCCGTACGCCGCCAGGCTGTCGATGCCCTCTTGCACGCGGGCTCCGCCTGAATCATTGATGAAGACAAAAGGTGTGCCCGTCTTCAAAGACAAGCGCATCATCTCGGAAATCTTGTCGCTGTGAACCTCACCAGCCGCACCACCCGCGACGGTAAAGTCCTGGCTCGCCAGATGAACCAGACGCCCGTCGATCATGGCACATCCGGTGACCACGCCGTCGGCCGCCATGGTCTTGTCCGCCATTCCGAAGTAGGTGCAACGATGTTGAGCGAAGGCACCTATCTCTTGGAATGTATGCGGATCGGCCAGTTTCTCGACTCGCTCGCGCGCGGTAAGCTTGCCGGCGGCGCGCTGCTTATCCAGACGCTCCCTGCCTCCACCCAATTCCACTTCCGCTCGTTTAGCGCGAAGTTCGTCGATCTTCGCCTCGATGCTCTTGTGAGTTGAATTGGTTACTGGTGCGCTCATGTTAGATCCCCCGGTGGACTGTTCATCGGACTAATTCGCTGGCGAAACCGTTACCTTATGTTCCTTGCCTTCCAATGTGACTACGTAGGTTACAGGGTGACTCAAAGTTCCCGACTTGTTCTTGCCGTCACTGGAAGGTGCGGCCGCGACAGTTCCTAGAGGATCACGTCCCAAATTCTTCGGTCCGGCCGACCGGCTCCTGAAAAACTTAGGAGCGACTTGAGGAAACATGGCGAATGTGAGGACATCTTCGTCCGTACCGTTGCAGCCCTCGAGCGCCAGCGCATCCGCACGTAGCGTCTCCCATTCCGGCTTCAGCAAGTCCGCCGGACGAGACGTAATAACGGGCTTCTTTGCATGCTCTGAGGCTTTTTTCAGAACCTCGGGATCTTTCTCGCCTAACGTAGCTCCGTAGTATCCCAACATCAGGTCGGCGAATTCTCCGGTCATCGCCTGATACTTGCCCATGAGCACGTTGAACACGGCTTGCGTGCCCACGATCTGGCTTGACGGAGTCACCAGCGGTGGGTATCCCGAATCCTTGCGTACATTCGGGACCTCATCGAGCACTTCTTGCAACTTATCCCCCGCACCCTGACCCTTGAGCTGGCTCTCCATGTTGGAAATCATGCCACCGGGGATCTGGCTCTTGAAAATTTCCGTGTCGACACCCGTGATGTCGCTGAGAAACTCACGGTAACGCGGGCGAACCTTGGCAAAATATCGCTTCACTCGTAAAAGGCGGCTCATGTCCAGCCGGGTGGTGAAGCCTGTGCCTTCCAGCATCTCCACAAAACTCTCAGTCGGATTGTGCCCCGGCCCCAGCGAGAGCGAACTGATCGCAGTGTCCACGATGTCGCAACCTGCCTCGACAGCTTTCAAGAGAGAGACCAACGTCACTCCGGTAGTAGCGTGGGTGTGAACGTGGACCAGTGTGTCGGTCCCGCACTGCTGTTTAATCCCTTTCACCAGATCGTAGGCGGGCTGAGGTTTGAGCAAACCCGCCATGTCTTTGATGCAAATTGAATCGCACCCCATGTCCTTGAGCTGTTGAGCTATCTGCACGAAAGCGGCAATCGTGTGTACCGGGCTGATCGTGTAAGAAATCGTGCCTTGCGCGTGTTTGCCGGTTTTCTTTACGGCACGCACGCTGGTTTTCAGGTTGCGGATGTCGTTTAACGCATCGAAAATGCGGAAGACGTCGATCCCGTTTTCGGCGGCTTTATCCACGAAACGTTCGACCACGCCGTCTTCGTAATGACGATATCCAAGCAGATTTTGCCCTCGTAACAGCATCTGAAGGCGCGACTTGGGCAGCAGTTTACGAAATGTCCGCAGACGCTCCCACGGATCCTCGTTCAGAAAGCGAATGCAGGAGTCAAATGTTGCGCCTCCCCAGCACTCCAAAGACCAGAAACCGGCATTGTCCAGATCTTCGCAGGCCGGAATCATGTCCTCCAGCGCCATGCGAGTAGCCAAGAGGCTCTGATGCGCATCCCGTAAGATCAAATCAGTGACTTCAATGACACGAGGCATGATGCTTCTTTTCCTTCCGCCGAGCCTTTTAGTCTAATTATCAATCGAGAAACGGGGCTGTGATGCCGGGCACCTAAAGAACGGCAAGGCTCACTGATCGATTGTACGGTGTGGAACAGAAGCAATTGATGGAATTCGTAAGCGGTGAGCTCTGAAACAGGGAGTCTCGTACTGAAAGAATCCGGTGACCAACGCGTCTGGAGTTGGCTCAGTCGGCCTGTGCCATTCCTCTGCGACGCGAGTGATTGCTGTGAATAATCTTGGAAACTGCGGCGGACGGGGTGCAGGCGATACACGTACAACCGTCACTGGAAGTCGATTGCCATGACGTTACAGCATCCAGACGATAACCTACTCCGCGAACCGTCTTCAGAAATGTAGGACTGGCGCGGTCAGGCTCGATTTTTTCCCTAATCCGTCGAATACAAGCATCCACGCTGCGCGGCGTCACAAACTGCATGTCACCCCACACCGCGTCCAGTAGCAAGTCTCGCGTGAAGACCTGCCCTCGATGCCTGGCTAGATAATCGATGAGACGAAACTCCAAGCTTGTCGTCGAGATTTCAGCGCCCCGCACCGATAGCCTCATGGCAGAACTATCAATGATCAGATCCGCTGCTTCGTTCCTCGTTGGGTGCTTGATGGGAGCCAGGCGCCGTAACACGGCCTGAACGCGGGCGACCAGTTCACGAGGACTGAGAGGCTTAACGATACAATCGTCGCCCCCTGAGTCGAGCGCCAATATCCGATACTCCTCGGTGTCGTCGTCAAGAAGAAATACGACGGGAGTCTGAGCCAGCGCCACCGTCTCGCGGATGCGCCGGCACAACTCAACTCCATTACCATCCGGCATCATCATGGAAATCAGGAACAAAACAGGACGCAACCTGCACGCATCGTCGATAATGTCCGACGTCGAGAAGGTTTGAACCAGGTAGCCCGCCCGGTCGAGGTGCTGCCTCGACAACTCAGATACCTCGGCGTGACTATCTACAACGAAAATGAGCTGCCTCATGGCCGTCCTTCAGATCTAGAAACGTTGCCGCGCGTCGAGCCACTCGCCGCGCACCGGGTCCCGCTCGCTGCCGAACTCCGCAGCTTGGAACGCTCCTGGCGTTTTGACCGCACTGCTGGTTAGCGACCACCTAATTCGGTCGCGAACCGGTCTTTCTGCACGTTGTGATAACTGAATCAGGTAGACAGCATGAGCGACAGATGGGTCTGTCGCAACCTAGCGCCGAAGTGTAGTCTGCGGCGTGTTACGAATGAGTGACGAAAATGTGAATACTGGGTTAATTCTTGCTCTTCGGATCCAACTGACCGGCCGATGGGACCATCGCCCCCTCACTGGGAGTCGCCAGGCGGCGATAAATTAAGACCGGGGAAGTTTGCGCGCCGCAGACCGCCATCCAATTTTTGGACTGCTCCAGTTTTTAACACCAACCATTCTGCAGAACGAATTTTCGCTGCCTGACTGGATTCCTCGTACAGAGAGACTGCTTGGGACGGCACGGTGCGATCGCTACTTTCGACAACGCCCAGCGCACAAGACAATCCCGAACTGGCGTTTTGTAGCCCGTCTACGTGGTTCGTCTCGTCGCCGGCAAGAATTGTAGTTATCTGAGCTTGTATACCCGTCACTTCCCTTTTCAAGCCTTGATTCTGGGCATCCAGCTGCAATGAAACTTGAGCGAGTTCTTTCTGCAAGCCGTTCATTTCAGCAAGCACCTGTCTCGCGGAGATCATTTCGAGATAGACCTGCTTGCCAAGACGGAACTGATGGTCGAGTTCCTGTGCCGTCGCAGGAGAGCGCGGATCCATCACCAAATGCAGAGGCTGAGACAACGTTTTGCCATCCACGGTAAGCCGCACTTCGTAGTTTCCCGGTGGCACACGTGGGGCACGAGGCCCATATTCAGCCTCCGCGGAGTCGCTAGCTTTTTTGAGGGGTATCGCCCAAGCCAAGTCCCATATGAAGCGGTGTGCACCTTTGGTGGTGTCGAGGACGGCAGGGCTCACGAGCCATCTGTCCGCTATGGGCACCGCGGCACGCTTCTGAACTCTGGCGTCGCTGGAGGAGAACGCACGAACCAGTTCGTGGTTTGAGTTGAAGATCTCGAGACTCAAGCGTCCCGCGGACTGATTCAAATAATAATCGATGATGGCTCCCTTCGGTGGATTGCTTGCAGTTGGTTCATCAGGTGGAACAGGGCTACCCTGAAACGCATCGTTATCTACTCGAACGGCGGTGCTAAGAGAAAAGAGCCGAGCTTCATCTCTCTTCCAGCCTTCTTTCAGCTGCCTCAGTAGGGCACTGTCATCGAGAACCCAGAATGAGCGTCCATGCGTCGCAATTACGAGATCATCCTCGTGAAAAGCCATGTCCCGGACTGAAGTGACCGGCAGATTCAGTTGCAAAGACTGCCAGTGATCACCATCGTCGAAGGAAAGGTAGATTCCAAATTCGGTTCCGGCCACCAACAATCCTTTGGACTGAGGATCCTCGCGCACAGCGTTCAGGAACGAGGTTTCACCAAAGCCATCGGTAATCTGTTGCCAGGTCGCCCCGTAGTCTCGTGTGCGGTAGAGATAAGGACGCTGGTCGTCTAGACGGTGCCGGTCCACGGCAGCGTAGGCTTCGGCTGGATCAAAGTGCGAGGCTTCAATCAGAGTTATCTTGCTCCAGTCGCTCAAGCCCTTTGGCGTAACGTCAGTCCAGTTCTTCCCGCCGTCTCGGGTCAAGTGAATCATCCCGGTATCACTGCCTGCCCAGATCAGTTCAGGTTTCAGACTTGACGGCGCGATGGTGTAGACGACTCCGTATCCGAGCTGCTTTGCGTTCTCTACGGTGGGCCGATCAGTAGCCTTCTTATCGCCATCGCTCGGTTTGGAGCCGGTGAGATCTGGACTAATCTGCGCCCAGTGCAATCCACCGTCGGAGGTCTTCATTACATATTGCGTGCCGAGATAAAGAGACTTTTTGTCTGCCGGCGACAGCGCCAGTACCGGAGTCCAAGGTGCCCGATAGCGTCTGGCCGCAATGTCAGTCCCGAAGTTGCGGGACGGCCACGGCGTGATGTCCTGGCTAAAGGAGGTGCGCAGATCGAAGCGGGAAACGTCGCCATACACTTCACTCAGATACAGAACGTCGGGATCGGCCGGATCGGGCACGACATAACCACTCTCGCTCGGACCCGCGGGAAACCAATCTCGCGCCCCAATCTGACCGTGGTCGGTGCGGCTGATCACTGCAACCCCGCCACTGTCTTGCTGCGCCCCGTAAACTCTGTAAGGGAAACGGTCATCGGTTGCCACGTGATACAACTGCGCAGTGGGTTGGTTGTACCAGGAACTCCAAGTCTTGCCATAGTTGAGACTGATGCTGGTTCCCTGATCGGTTCCTAACACCATTCGAGAAGAATCCTGTGGGTCTACCCATATCTGGTGATAATCGTCTCCGCCCGGCGCGCCACGGACAATCGAAATTGTCTTCCCGCCATCCTCGGAGCGATACAAGGCGACGTTAGGCACATAAAAGATATCGGGGTTCCGTGGATCAACCGTGATATTTCCGAAGTACCAAGCCCGGCTGGTGAGTCGCTTGTCGGTGTTCTGCAGAGTCCAGGCAGTGCCACCGTCATCAGAACGGTACAGGCCCGGCTTGGTCTTGCAGTCGATCAGCAGATATACGCGCGTGCCATCGGCCGATACTCCAACTGCGGAACGTCCCCAATCGCCATCGGGCAGTCCGTTACCGGTTAATCGAGTCCAGGTTCGACCCTGATCCTGCGAGCGGAACGCGCTATTTCCCGGACCATCGATGGGAGCGTAGGTACTCCAAGGTGGTCGGCGGGTGTGCCAAGTCGTCGCAAACAAAATCCGGGGTTGTTGAATCGCAATCGCGAGATCGGCGACGCCGGTATCCGCACCTTGATCGAGCACTTTGGTCCAATGAGCACCGCCGTCGATAGACTTGAATACACCGCGCTCCTCATTCGGCGCGTACGCATGACCCAATGCAGCAACGTACACGAGGGCTGAGTTTTGCGGATCAATTACGATGCGACTGATCTGCCGCGTATCAGGGAGACCTACGTTCTGCCAAGTCGTTCCGCCATCGGTGGATTTATACACACCGTTGCCAGATGCGAGATCCGAGCGTATATCGGCCTCACCGGTACCGGCGTAGATGACGTTCGGCTCTGACGGCGCTACGGCCAAGGCTCCGATCGAACCAACCGGTTGACCATCAAAAATTGGGGTCCAA
This sequence comes from uncultured Acidobacteriaceae bacterium, assembly GCA_963708575.1. Lineage (GTDB taxonomy): Bacteria > Acidobacteriota > Terriglobia > Terriglobales > Acidobacteriaceae > DASVWZ01. Next base: position 452,228 of record CAVPTB010000007.1, on the reverse strand, counting down.
ACCATTCCAGCGTCGGTCGTTTTCCAGACTCCTCCATCGACGGAGCCAAAGAAGAAAGTGGAGGGATTACCCTGAACGCCAGCGACCGCTACCACGCGTCCACCACGGAATGGTCCAATCAAACGCCACTTTAAACCGCTGAACAAATCGGGCGAAACTGTCTGACCGACCGCCCCGACGGAGTACAAAATTATTACAAAGAGGCTGAGGTTGCGGGCACACATCTGGCTTCGAACGCGCGACATGGTCTTGAACAAGAACGTCCCCCACATGAGAATTGCCTCCAGTGTAGTACATGGTCTCCGCCACACGGTAAGACAGGTTATTCGCACCGAGTAGATGTTTGCTATATCCTTTTCCATCAGTTTGAAATATGCGATGCTGCTTCGCAATATCGTTGGTTGTCTTGTGCCTAATGGGGCTATCGCTGGATAGCTTGGCAAAGGACCGGTTTCGCGTACAGGGCATCGTCCGCGATTCGACAGGCGCCGCTATTTCCGGGGCGGTCGTCAAGCTCACGGCGGGCACATTTCAGTCGACAGGGAAAAGCGGGGATGACGGCAAATTTGTGTTCCCAGATGTACCTGCGACTTCCGGAACCGTCCGAATTTCTGCGCCGGGATTTGCGGAGGCCCATGAGAGCTGGATTGCGGACCAAGACGCGTCTTCTCAGTTGGAGGTCATACTGCAGCCGGCCTCAACCCGAGAACAGGTGGTGGTCTCAGCGACACGATCAGCCACCCGCCTTTCGGAAACACCCGGAAGCACGGTTCTGCTTTCGCGGTCCGATGTTGTTGCCAGTCCGGAACTCCTGGTCGACCAGATATTGCGGCAAGTGCCGGGTTTTTCCCTTTTTCGGCGTAGCGACAGTCGTAGCGCCAATCCGACGTCTCAAGGGGTTTCGCTCCGTGGATTGGGCGCTAGCGGGCCCAGTCGCGCTCTTGTTCTCGAAGACGACATTCCTGTGCTCGACCCGTTCGGAGGGTGGGTCTTTTGGGGCCGGATTCCCCGAGTGGCACTGGCCAGCACTGAAGTGTTTCGGGGCGGCGCTTCCAATCTATATGGAAGCGATGCGCTGGGTGGCGTGGTGCAATTCATCACTCGCCAGCCTGAAGTGCCGAGCATCTCCGTCGACGCAGACTACGGCAATGAGCGCACGCCGAATATTTCGGTTTGGACCGGGACCCGTATCGGCAATTGGGATCTCGCGTTATCAAGCGATCTATTCCGGTCTGACGGCTATATCCCCGTCCCGCTCTCTCTTCGTGGCACAATCGATAGTCCTGTCAATTCAGAGCACGCTGCTCTCGATATGGATGTCGGTCGCAAGATTGGAACCAGCGGCCGCGTTTTCGCACGAGGCGACTTCTATACCGAAGATCGCGATAACGGCACAGTAATCCAAGCCAATAACACGCGGATTGGCGAAGGTGCGGTGGGAGTCAACCAGCAGTTGGGGTCTAACGATTCGCTGGTTATTCGCGCTTTCGGCAATGTTGAGACATATCACCAGAGTTTTTCTTCAATCGCCGCCAATCGCGATAGCGAATCTCTGACGGACTTACAAACAGTACCCTCGCAGCAACTGGGAACGGCAGGCCAATGGACTCACATCCTTGGCGAACACAATACATTGATCGCCGGAGCCGACATCCAGGAAGTCATGGGCGCCAGCGACGAGGAATTATTCTCTTCCGGCACACACAAGGCCAACAACATCGCCGGAGGACGCCAGCGTGCCTCAGGGGTGTTCGGCGAAGATATCTTTCACTGGACTGATAGGTGGACAATCATTCTGGGCGGTCGTTTCGACGACTGGCGAAACATCAATGGAAGCACTATTCGCGTTCCTATCTCGACTTCAGGGCCAACCTCGGCGACATATTTTCCGGATCGGACTAACGATGCTTTTAGCCCGCGGCTCTCGGTTCTACGTGCGTTGAATTCCCATCTATCCCTCACTGGATCGATTTATCGGGCGTTCCGCGCGCCAACCCTGAATGAGCTCTATCGCAGCTTTCGTCTGGGAAATGTCTTCACTGAGGCAAACTCATCGCTCACCGCCGAGCACCTCACCGGAGCAGAAGCCGGTGCAAACGTAAATGCGTGGAAAGGCAGACTTGATCTGCGAGGCAACTTCTTTTGGAGTGACATAGTCGATCCCGTTTCAAACGTGACGCTGAATACGACACCCTCACTTATCACCCGGGAACGCGAGAATCTCGGACGAACCCGCTCACGTGGCCTTGAACTTGACGGCGTAGTTCATGTAAGTCGAGATGTTCAAGTGTCGGCAGGCTATACCTATACGGGCGCCACGGTCCTTCAATCCCCGGCAAATCGGGGGCTCATTGGATTGAACATTCCCCAAGTGCCACGCAACCAGTTCACTTGGGAGGCGCGTTACTGGAACCCTTCTCGATTGTTACTGAGCTTGCAAGGCCGATTCATCGGGCATCAATTCGATGACGATCAGAACCAGCTTCCTCTAAACAGCTTCTATGCTATGGATCTTCTAGTGGGCAAGTCCGTCACTCGGCATCTTCAGATCTACGCTGCCGCAGAAAACATCACCAACGAGCGTTATCAAGTAGCCCGCACGCCGATCGTGAACATAGGTCCGCCGCTGTTGTTTCGTGTCGGAATGCGATTGGATTTTCCGGCGCCTCGATGACGGTAGCGGGTGATCTGGATCGGCAACCGTGTGAGATCGATGCCCGAATCCGAGCCACGTACACGAGTCTAAGTTCCAGACGTTCCAGAGAGTCTACCGCTTCGCCGGCGGCTGACTAACCCTAGCCCAGGCAATCCGATAGCCCTTTAATATCTGGCATCTGTGGTTTGGCCACCTTCGTGCTTGTTCCTTATAAGCTGAGATGCCCCGGCCGAGCCCTCCCCTGGATTTTGCCGCACGTTTTGGCCAAAGGCGCCCTGGCATCTTTAGGGCTGCAGCGATTCCCTAATGAAGAATGCCCCAGGCATGCTAAACGGCCACAATCCGGATCTTTCTAAAAACAATTCTGCGGAACCTGCAGAATCTGTAGAACACCTATTCGAGAGCATGTTCAAAAATGCCCCGGATGCGATGCTCATCGAAGATGACCATGCGATTTTCCTCGACGTGAATCCTGCCGCCTGTGAACTGTTCGGTGTATCCAAACAACAAATTATCGGTACCTGTCTCAGCGACGCCATCGTTCCCGGCTATGACTTCAAGGCCGCATGGAATGGCTTTCTGGCCCACGGCAAGTATCGTGGCCGACGCTGGTTGGTTCGCCCTGACGGCAAGCGCCGTCTCGTGGAGAGTTCCGCAACCGCGAACTTTGTTCCCGGAAAACACTTCGCCATCTGGCGTGACGTTACCGACGAATATTTTCTCGAAATGCGACTCTCTCAATCCGAAAAGAATGAAGCGCTGGGTAGGCTTGCCTGCGGCATCGCGCACGACTTTACCAACGCGCTTAGCGTAATCGGAGGTCACGCCGAACTTATCATTCTGGAGTCTTCCGGCAGCGTGCCCGTACTGCGCCGCTCGGAAAGCATTCTTCAAGCCACGAAACAAGCGGCAGAATTGGCCACCCAGCTTTACGCCTTTAGCCGTCAACAGGTACTCTCTCCGGCGATTGTGAACCTGAACGATTTGCTTGATCAACTGGCAAAACCTCTGCGCAGCGTGGTTGGCGAGGGCATCCAGATTGAAATTCGCAAAACTCTTCTGATCGATAAGGTCAAAGTAGACAGAACTCATATGTCGCGGGTAATCCTGACCTTGGCGGGCAGCGCTCGCGATGCGCTTGCTCAAGGGGGCAAGTTGCTGTTTGAGACATCTGCGCTCAGCCTGTCAGAGTCGATGTCGTCTTTTGGCTTAGAGATTCCTGCGGGCGATTACGTTGCGCTTTCGGTCAGCGACGATGCACCACCGATGAGCGAGCGCGATCGTCGGCGGTTGTTCGATCCATTTTCCGGCGAAGCAGTTCGTGGATCGGGGCTGGCAATGGCTGCTGTCTACGGCCTGGTGCAACAGAGTGGCGGGTATCTATGCGTGGACAGTTCGCCGGAGCAAGGGAACGTATTCAAGATTCTATTGCCCAGCGAGAAAAAGATCTCTGCCCAAGCGGTCGTCGAAGAAGCTTCAAAGAAGAATCTGCAAGGCACAGAGACGATTCTTCTAGCCGAAGACGAGCCGGCTCTCCGCGAGGCCACTCGTGAATACCTGACATGCCTGGGCTATCACGTTCTCCACGCATGCAACGGTGTAGAAGCTCTGGAAATCGCGCACGCCAACCCCAAGATTGACCTGGTTATCACCGACTTGGTCATGCCTAAAATGAGCGGCAAGGAATTCGTTTTCCAACTCTGCGCCGAAAGACCTGAAACCAAGGTGATCTTCATCTCTGGATATCCCTACGACGTCATGACTCAGGCCCCGACCCTAAAGAAGGAGATTTCCTTAGTACACAAACCGTTCAGCATGCGCGGACTGGCGACAAAGGTTCGCGAAGTGCTCGGCGAACTCCCCCGGTCAATGGCTCAAACCGCTCACTAAAAAGAAACTTCTCAGCTTTACTGAACACGGTCATCTCCCGTATCCAATTTCCACTTCGACAACAATTGATAGACAGTGGCTCGTCCAATTCCGAGGATCTCAGCGGCTCTTGCCTTGTTCCCGTCAACCCGGCTAAGCACCCGCAAGATGTGACGTTTTTGCAACTCTTCCAGGGGCAGCAATGACTCGTCGATCATTGCGTCTTCGCCTAAAGGCGCACGCAAGGTCTCAGGCAGATCGTTGATATCAATCACTATCTCGTCTGTCATCATGCACGCGTTACCGATTACATTCTCCAGTTCCCGAACGTTGCCTGGCCAGGGATAGGTTGCAAGTCGCGTCTGAGCACGGCGCGAGATGCCGGTGATTTCCTTGCGATATTCACCTGCAAATTTTTCCAGAAAGAAACGCTGCAGGAGAGGCAAATCTTCCCTCCGATCGGCAAGCCGGGGCAGAGTGATCTCGACCACCGCCAACCGATAGTAAAGATCTTCGCGAAAGGTTCCTTCCCGCACCATGGCTCGTAGATTGCGATTGGTGGCGGCAACTACGCGAACGTCAACGTCACGGGGCACGGGAGAACCAACTCTCTGTACCTGATGATGCTGCAATACTCGCAACAGTTTTGCCTGGCCGGCTGGCGACAGTTCGCCGATCTCATCGAGGAAAACTGTTCCCCCGTTGGCGTATTCGAACAGACCCGGCTTATCCTGGATCGCTCCGGTAAAAGATCCCTTCACATGCCCGAAGAGCTCGCTCTCAAGAAGGCTATCCACTAGTGCCGAACAGTTACAAACGGCAAATACACGAGATGATGCGGGACTGAGCTTATGCAAGGCTCGGGCGACCAGTTCTTTTCCCGTTCCGGTCGCCCCAGTCACCAGAACTGTTCTAAAATGTGGTCCAACGCGTCTTATCCTGGCGAACACATCGAGCATGAGTGGACTTCGCCCCACCATACCCTCGAACTGATACATGTCCAGGAGCTCGTGATCCAGTCTCATGGTTTCTTGACGCTTCTTGGCCTCGGCGATGAGGACTTCGATTCGGCTTCTCAGTTTCTGAATGTTCAACGGCTTAGTAAGGTAGTCGCTTGCTCCTCGTTGGATTGCCTCAACTGCGGATTCTGTAGAGTAATGCGCTGTCATTAGAATCACGTCTACTCCAGGATCCACTGCGACCATCCGCTTCAGCAATTCCATGCCATCCATCTTCGGCATCACGAGATCCAACAGAACGATTCGCGGACGCAGCTTCTGGAAGAGCACGAAAGCATCTTCAGAATCCGACGAAGTATGAATATCAAGTCCTTCCCTCTTTAGAGCATCACTGACTAACTCAAGATTTTGCGGATTGTCGTCAATCGCCAGTAGCTTGAGCGCTCCCTTTTCCGTCATCTCACCCCCGTTTCAACCCTTTGGGTTGAAGTTGTTCCCCCAATGAACCACGAACGTCGGCCTGACTATGGTCTTGCTACCGCCCGTTTCTGCCCCCGGCGGCGACCCGCGAAGCGTCTAGCACCGAACGCACCTTGCCCAATAGCGATTTCTTGCTGAAAGGCTTCGCGACGAAAGCCGTGTCCGTATCGAGCACACCATGGTGTGCGATTAACTCCCCGGTATATCCGGACATGAACAAAATCTTCAGGTCAGGGCGGATGAATCGACAATGCATCGCAAGGTCGCTGCCGTTCATTCCAGGCATGATCACGTCGGTGAGCAACAAATGAACAGTTTCCTTCGATTGCTTCAGCATCTCGATCGCCACTTGCCCATTCTCCGCCTCAATGACCCTGTACCCGGAACTGCCCAACAAATCGGTGGCCAGCTTTCGAAACGGCGAATCGTCTTCAACGAGAAGTACGGTCTCTGACCCGCCCGCCGGCACCGCTTGGCTACGAGTTTCGCCAATATCTTGCGAAGATTCTTCGGCCCTCGGCAGATAAACTTTAAAGGTCGTCCCCTTCAATGGCTCGCTATGAACTTCAATGAATCCGCCATTCTGATTGACAACGCCGTATACCATCGAAAGTCCCAACCCAGTTCCTTGCCCGGGGTTCTTAGTAGTAAAGAAAGGCTCGAAGATCCGACTCAGTGTCTTCGTATCCATCCCACAGCCAGTGTCGCTGACTGACAGCATGACGTAGGAACCGGGCTCCGCCTGGTAATGCTTGGCAAATTCGAGATCAAGTTCGACATTTGCAGTCTCGACAAAGATCTTTCCGCCTTCAGGCATGGCATCGCGGGAATTCACCACCAGATTCATCAGAACCTGCTCGATCTGTCCGAGGTCTGCTTTGACGCTTCCGAGATCCGCGCCGGAACGAAAGACCAGAGTCACGTCCTCCCCCAGAATGCGGAGCAGCATCTTGCTGAGATTCTTTACCACCGCGTTGAGATCGACAATTCGAGGCTGAAGCACCTGTTGCCGACTGAACCCGAGGAGTTGTCGAGTCAACAAGGCCGCCAGCTCTCCTGCGGCCCGAATCTGATCAACATGCTTCCTGACTGGATGATTGGCGTCCAGACGCTCCTGTGCCAGTTCGCTGTAGCCGATAATGATGCCCATGAGATTGCTAAAATCGTGCGCCACGCCTCCAGCCAGCCGCCCAACGGCTTCCATCTTCTGCGCGTGACGTAGCTGCTCTTCGAGCTGCTTTGCCTCGGTCACATCCTGGATGATTGCCAGAATGCAGGGACGATTGTCCAACCGAATGACTTCGGCCGACACTTGCACCAACTTTTGCTCATTAGTCCGGGTATTGAAATGGGTTTCGAAGGCACTGATCGTTCCCGCTCGGCTCAAAGTGCTGATAACTACTTCCCTTTTCTCGACATTCGCCCAAACTTTTAGCTGGCTCACGGTCTTACCGATTACATCGCGCCTTTCATAACCGAGCATCTTCAAAAACGCGTCATTCACATCCAGATACTTGCCGTCTTCCTGTGTACTGATTGATATTGCGAGAGGACTCGAACGAAAAGCTTTATAAAACCTTTCCTCCATCTGTCGGAGGCTCTCCTCACTGCGTTTTCTTTCCGTAATGTCGTTCGCGAGGATCAGGTCCGCTTTCATCGAGTCAATATCGATACGATGACTCGTGAGTTCTACGTCGATTAGCTCACCGTTTTTCTTCTCGTGGCGGCAAAGCTTCAAGTTGCTCGCTTCATCATCAGGAAACGATGTGACGAGGGATGACACCTCTTCCAACGGCTGGATGTCGCGAACGGACATTCGCAGAAACTCGTCGCGGGAATAACCGTAGCGCAGCACTGCCGATTCGTTCACGGCGAGAAAAGCCAGAGTGTCGCGATCAACCACGAAGGTCGGGATGGGGTTTGCCTCGAAGAACAACCTGTATTGTTCTTCGGAATTCTTAAGGGCTTGCTTGACCAGCTTGCGGTCGGTGATATCCCTCGCGATCGTCGAGGCACCGATTACGGCTCCGGCCTGATCAAAGACCGGGGACACCGTAACGACTACATCAATTCGTTGTCCCGCTTTTGTGACTCGGGCGGTTTCAAGGCGCTCGACAGGCATCCCTTGTCGTATCTTGGAAAAGATCTGATCCAGTTCCGCCAATCGGTCCAGGGGTATCAGTAGTGAAACTGGCTTCCCCAACATTTCCTTGGCAGAGTAGCCGTACATTTTCTCGGCACCGGAGTTCCAAAACTCGATTATCCCGTTCAGGTCCTTCCCGAAGATGGCATCGGGAGAACCTTCCAGGATTGCGGAAAGACGCGCCGCGTCGATTTTGGTTTGTTTTCCTTCGGCACTTTCCCCTTGCAGACGCGCATTCGCGTTAAGCAGGGCTCGCGCGCCATCTTCAGCTTGGCGAAGATCGCCTTCCGCAGATTGCAGGCGTTTGCTCAACTCCTCCAGATCGCGCTGCTGCCTCTTCCTTTGCCAGAATTCGTGGATAGCCCATGCGCTCGAAACCAGCAAAGGAATGCCCAGAATCCAGTAATTTGGAAATATCATTGAGCCTTGCAATCAGGCGCTCTCTAAAATTGTCGCAAGAATTATCGGGAGGTACTCCGTCTGCAACAGTGCACCTTGTTGAATTGTTGCATGATTAGTTACGTGCGTCGTTGCGCCGGAGCAACTTTGTTCCGTTTTCGGAACAGCGACAGAATATTGTCTAGCCGTTAGACACGGCCGGAAGGAGGTCCTCGGTCAAACCTAGTCCCGCGATGGTGTTGAGGGCTTGTATATCTTGAAGTACCAGAATGTTTCGGCGATGCCGGACCATCCCCTGCCGCTCCCACCGGTTTAGAACTCGACTCACGGTGAACAGGCTCGTGCCGACATATCCCGCGAGGTCTTGCCCGGAAATCCGGCTGTCAATGACCAGTTGTTCGCCCTCACGCTTAGCCAGCTGTCGTGCCAATCGTAAGAGCGCTCGAGCAATGCGTTGCTCGACATTGTCGGTCACCAATTCGCGCCAGCGCGCCGCAAACTCCTCCAAACGGCCATAAGTAGCGACGTAAGCGTTCCATGCCAGCCTCGGGATCCGTTGCATCAAAGCTCTTAGCTCAGGCCCGCGCCAAACCAGGACGCGCGTCGAATCAACGGCCTCGGCGGAAAACAAATTGGTATGGTGACCCACTAACGCCTGCCCGCCAACCATCTGACCTCGAGAAATCAAGGCGAGTGTCGTTAGATGGCCGGTATCCGAAACCTCGGATAACTTGATCATGCCGTTCACTACTAGAACGCACACCGTCGGCTGATCACCTTGGCGATAGAGCAGTGTGCGCGCCGGGAAAATCTTCATGGAGGCTGGTTCGGCTAGGCGTTTGAGTTGCAATGAGGATAGATCGCGGAGAAATACTGAATCGGATTGCAACCGCAAGAGCTCTTCGAACTCAGGCTTAAGGCGTGACATGACCCACCCCTTCAGTTTGGGGTCAAAGAAATCCTAAAGGTTCGCCATTCCGCACTTATCATATGCCTTTTTGTGACGTCAAGATCAAGCAGATTCTTGGCGAAAGTCTTCAGTTCTGTCCAGAATCCAGACACAAATCCAGAAACTGTACTCTGCGGTCCAAACATTTGTCGAAATGTCGTTGATTGGAAAGCCATTTCGCGTTCTTCAAATGTGTAACGCCCGCACCTCCAGCAATATAACGTCGGTATCTAGAGTAACTTCCTACTAACCCGAATTGTTGCAATGGCCAACCGATTGCCGCTATGTCCGCGGGCTATGCTGCCCAGCCCGAAATGTATTGACCTCACGAATGCAAATCCCCCAAAGCATGGTGATGGCCATGGCCCACTTGTATCGCCAAAAGTCAGCCGCCCGAGTACTTGAATGATTCTGTTGAAGCTTGGGAGGGCTATTGAGGTTTCATTGGTTTTCGGTGGTCCGCCCGGTAGTGCTGATGGAAATGTGAATTAACGCAGATGCAGATTCTCTTGATCGAGGACAACCCTGGCGACGTGCGTCTCATACAAGAGATGCTCCGCGACGGTGGGCTTAATACGTCAACCGAGTTGGAACAATATCCACGCCTTGATCAAGCAGTCTCGCGCCTTCAGTACAAGAACTTTGATCTCATCCTGATGGACCTGTCGCTTCCCGACCACACCGGAGCAGATTCGTTCGAGACAATCCGCTCGGTTGTACCCAATATTCCTATCGTCATTCTCACTGGCACGGCAGACGAGGACCTCGCCCTCAGACTAGTTCATCTTGGCGCCCAGGATTATCTGGTGAAGGGTCAGGTCAGCGGTCGTGAACTGTTCAGAGCGATCCGATATGCGGTGGAACGGACGCGCCATCACGAGGAAGCCCTGGAGAAGTTGCGGGCCCTCAATGAACTGAAGAGGGTGGAGGCGAAGCTCCATGTCTCCGACGAAATCTTGGAGAAGGTTGGGTCGCTCGTGCTGATTCTGGATGCGACTGGGAACATCACTTATGCAAATCCGGAAGTGGAGCGGGTCTTGGGATATCCCGCCGCGGACTTGCTGGGTGACGGATGGTGGCGGCTCACAAGAAGCAATTACGAGGAGAGCCGGTCCGAAAGGGACTATGTGGTTCGTGCCCTTCGGGACGAGATCCCCCTTCGAAGCAAACCCTATGAAAGAAGTCTGACCAATCGGGACGGCAGCACCCGCCGCATCCTTTGGCAAGATAACATTGTCGGTCAGTTCATGGTGGGTGTAGGCGAAGATGTGACCGACTTGAAGCGGGCAGAGGAGCGCTTTGCGAAGGCATTTTTCGCCAATCCGCTACCCAAGGTGATCATAAAGACTTCCGACGATCGCGTGTTGGATGCGAACCCGGCGTTCTTTCATGCCTGCGGGAGGGAGAGGGACGAAGTCGTCGGTCTGACCATCAGCGAGCTAGCGTTGTGGACAAAATCCGACGATCGACAAACCTTCTTAGGATCAGTGAAAAAAGATGGTACAGCCCAACGGGCCGAGATGACCATAGCTCTCATGCCAAGTTCGCCTCGAGTCTGGTCGGTATTCGCCGAGTCGATTTCTCTCAGCGACGAGTCGTGCATTCTCCTCGTTTTACAAGACATCACTGCCAGGAAAGAATACGAGAGCGCACTGCGGGAGAGTGAGGCGCGGTTTCGCAGCGCGTTCGACCAGGCAACTACCGGTATGGCAATGGTTTCGCTTGATGGCCAATTCCTCAGGGTCAATCGTTCCTGGTCTGTGATCACAGGCTACCCAGCCGAGGAACTTCTGCGCCTGAACTATCAATCCATCACACCTTCGGAAGATATCTCGAAGACCGCCGATGGCCGCGAAAGGTTGTTGGCTGGCGAGGTGGAATCCTTTCAAGTCGAGAAAAGATACATTCACAAGAACGGCTCAGTAATCTGGGTTCAAGTGAGCGTGTCTTTAGTAAGGGACGGTGAGTCTCGACCACTATATTTCGTCACGCAGATCCAAGATCTGACGCAGCGCAAACTGGCTGAGCAGGCTTTGGAGAAAGAAGCGCGGAAGTTTCAGGCGGTCTTTGAAGGATCTCTCGACGGCATGGCCATCGTCGATGACGACGGCAGATGCATCGATCTGAATGCTGCAGGATCTCGCCTATTCGATGTATCCGTCGAACAATTCATGGCTCGTCGTATTGCCGAATTCCCCGGTGTCGATAAGGATTTCGAAAAAATCTGGCAAGTCTTTCTTGCCAAAGGACAGCATCTTGACTTTTTCGCGATCCGACGTCCCAACTGCGAGAAGCAAGTAGTGGAATTCGTCGCTTGCGCGAACTTCCTGCCAGGTCACCATCTGGTCACGATTCGTGATGTAACGGAGCGCGAATCCCTGGAAGAACAACTTCGCCAATCGCAGAAAATGGAAGCAATCGGCAACCTGGCAGGCGGCATCGCCCACGATTTCAATAATCTTCTCGGCATCGTCGGCGGATATTTGGAACTAGTACGGGAGCATATTGAAGGAAACACGACGCTCGATAGTTACATCGGCAAAGCATCTATAGCCATCGAGCGCGCCAGCGGCCTGACCCGGCAACTACTTGCGTTTGGACGCAAGCAGGTGCTTAGTCCGGCGGTGGTTGACCTCAACGCTCTGTTGCAAGAAACGGGCAGAATGCTTGGCCGAATTATTGGTGAAGATATCAAGCTGACAATTATCCCTGGGGCATCACTCGGACTTGTTAAAGTCGATCCCGTCCAGTTCGAACAAGTCATTCTAAACTTGGCTGTCAACGCTCGCGATGCTATGGCCGAAGGTGGCCGACTAGTAATTGAAACAGATAATGTTGAGATAGGAGAGGACTCGGCGGAGTCTCACTCATCCGTCCCCGCTGGTAGCTATGTCGTGGTGACGGTCAAAGATACCGGCTGCGGTATGGACGCCGAAACTAGGGAACGTGTATTCGAACCTTTTTTTACGACAAAGGATGTGGGAAAGGGTACCGGATTAGGTCTGTCAACGATTTATGGAATCGTCAAGCAGAGCGGCGGACACGTGTCGGTCGAGAGCGAACAAGACCTGGGAACTACTTTCAGAGTTTACTTCCCGCGCGTCACTCAGCAAGGCTCCCCCATAGAAACTGATGGTGAGGTGCGTGGCAATCTGCGGGGGACGGAAACCATTCTGCTTGTCGAAGACGAAGATGACCTACGTGAAGCAATCACCGTGTATTTGAAAAATGCGGGCTACAAAGTGTTGAGCGCAAGAACGGGACCGGACGCTCTAACGCTCTCGAGCGGGTTCACGGAGGATATCGACCTTCTCATCACGGACGTCGTTATGCCGAAAATGAATGGACGAGAACTTGCCGAGCAGTTGATCGCCAAGCGACCTCGAACACGAGTAGTTTTTATCTCCGGCTACACCGACGACGCCGTGGTCCGTCGCGGCATCCTCACTTCCAGGGTTCGCTTTCTGCAGAAGCCATTCAATTTGCGTACCCTGGGCACCAAAATTCGAGACGCGATTGCCTCCACCGAACCCCTGTTTATCTCCAGATCGACTGCGAATTAGCTGGCCGTCGACTCATAATCTTTCCAAGCTTCGAACGACTATCTGGTAGCCGGACACGTCTTGGCGCTCTCGGCAGCTTGAATCATCCAATGCTCCTTTTTAACGCATTGATGAGACATGAGTTCCGCCAAAACGATCTGCAGCGGGGTTTGGCAGCCAAGATGCCACAGTTGGGGTGTGTTGGTGGGCTTTGCTCGGTTGAGCAAAGGACCATTCGTCCTCGCCCAGACAAATATTAAGGACCCATAGAAGAGGTGGATAGGTGTCATTCGATAATGCCAGTCCGGCAATCTGGATCTGGAACATACGAGAATTCCATTGCCCAAGGTGCAATACGAATATCGGCTATCAGTCCCGGCGCCGGTCACCGTTTGAAAAATTCGTTCTCCGGTTGCTGCTCGTCAGACCCATCCGTTGCGTGGGGTGCCTCAAACGAAGTTATCGTCCGGTCTTCATCCGGGTACAAAAAAGACGTCGGTCTAAACACAACGCCGTCCACGCGTAACTCGAGACATCTGATCGAGGACAGCAATACATGCAAGATCGAAGCCAGGAGCACCGCCGTCAAACGCGCTACGCGATCGATGTCAGCGTCAATGTTCATTCGCGCCTGTTCGGGTTGACCCGCGGGCAGGTTCTCGAAATCAGCGAATCCGGAATTTCCGCCGCCTTGGAAGCGGAACTTCCTGTCGGAGACCAAGTTGAATTGGAAATCCACCTGCCCTTTGTATTCTCCAACTTGAGCACTCTGTCGGCCACCGTGAAGCACCGAGAATCACTTCGCCACGGATTTGAGTTCGCCCAACTGGACTTGGCGCAGGGTCTGGCAAATGGGTCGCGCGATGCGATCGGGAATATTCGACTCCTACTACTTCTCTCGTATATCGCAGGCTACTCCGCGGGACGAAGTTCTGCGCACCCGCATCTGCACGGACTCACGCCAGGACATGATTGAGGAACACGTGTCACAACGACTCCGGTCCATCTTCCCGGCGCTGCTTCTGAATATCGATTCCCAACAGTTCAGCCTTTTTGTAAAGATGACTGCGCTCCAGGCCTAGGGCCTTTGCTGTACTCGTCACGTTGTTGTTGTGACGCTTCAATTCGGCCACGATAGTTTCTCTTTCAAAATCCTTGACTCGATCAGCCAGCGGTCCAGTTCCCGCAGTGAAAAGCGTCGAGTCGGTGTTACCCACTGGCAATGCCGTCCGAACCGTCGCCAACGTAACTCTGTCCTCGGTGGCCAGCAGCATCAATCGCTCCACCACATTCCGCAACTCACGAACGTTCCCTGGCCACGCATACTCCGTCAATGCTTGGATTGCTTGCGAATCGAAAACGATGGGCTTCCAATTGTTCTGTGTGCAAACCTGTTTGGCAAAGTGTTCAATCAGTGCAGAAATGTCATCTCGCCGCTCCCTTAAGGGCGGCAAGACAAGAGGAAAGACATAGACCCGGTGAAAAAGATCCTGACGAAACTTCCCTTCCCTCACCAGGGATTGGAGATTCCGATGGGTCGCGACCAGCACGCGCACATCTACCCGGATCGCCTTGTCTCCACCGATTCTCTCAACCTCACCTTCCTCGAGCACTCTGAGCAGCTTGGCCTGCATGGCCAGCGGCATGTCGCCAATCTCATCCAGAAAAATCGTGCCATGTTCGGCCTGTTCGAATTTGCCTACATGCCTTGCCGCCGCGCCGGTAAATGATCCCTTCTCGTGGCCAAACAGCTCTGACTCGATCAACTCTGCGGGGACGGCAGCACAGTTTAGTGTCACGAACGGTCCCGAGGCGCGAGGACTTCGCTCATGCAGAGTGCGCGCTACTAGTTCCTTACCCGTGCCGGTTTCTCCCAGGATGCATACGCGAGATTCACTCGCCGCTACACGCTCCACCTGGGCCATGATTTTTTTCATAACCTCGCTGGTCCAGACAATTTCGGGTTTCCCGAGCCGCTGCCGGAGTTGCCGGTTTTCCGATTCAAGTCGCTGAAGCTTCAGAACATTATCGACGCTGAGCAGCAACCGCTCTGTCGAAATTGGCTTTTCCAGGAAGTCGAGTGCCCCCAAGCGTGTCGCTCTTACAGCCATCTCGATATGCGCCTGTCCGGACATCATCACTACCGGGGTTGTGACCCCTTGTGCTCGCAAGTCTTCGAGCAACGAGAGGCCATCCTTGCCTGGCATAACGACGTCTGAAAAGATCAAATCGAAGTTCTGCGATTTCGCCAGATCGAGTGCTTTGGTGGCGTTATCGCAGACCGTAGCATCGTGCCCGGCCAGACGAAACGCTCGCGACAGCGACGCCAGGGTGTTGGCCTCGTCATCCACTATGAGCAAATTAGCTTTTCCCGCCACTCGGCTCCTTATATATAGGACTGGACATCCTTAGGCTCGGTCGCCTGAACAATCGCTGCCGGTTTAACCGGCAACTCGATGGTAAACGTCGTTCCCACTCCGGTCTGACTGCGCACGCTGATCCTTCCCCCATGATCGCTCACCACCGACTGCACGATCGCCAGTCCAAGACCGGTCCCATGCGACTTGCTGGTGTAATAAGGAGTGAAGATGCGCTCACATTCCTCGGGAGTCAATCCGGTTCCCGTGTCCGCAACCTCAATGTATGCATAGTCGCGGGTATAACGCGTGCGCAATGTCAGCGTTCCGCCTTGCGGCATGGCGTCCATCGCGTTCAAAACCAGGTTCGACAACGCGCGATGCAGGAGATCTGCATCTGCCGCAATGGCATCATCTCCGTCGCCCAGTTCCAACTGGCAATTGATTTCTTTCCGTACCGGCGTTTTCAATTGAGCGGCGAAAAGCCGCGTAACATTCAGTACGATCTCGTTTAGGTGGATCTGCTGCAACTGCGGCTCGGGCATTTTGGAAAATTCGCTGAAGCGAGAGATGATTGACTTTAAATTTCCTATCTCAGCCAGCAGGGTGGCCGAACTTTCTTGAAAGATTTCTTCGAAAATCACCGGGCTTTGGGCTTTCGCTCGCAGCAGATTCTCCATCGTCAGTTGCAGCGGGAAAAGCGGATTCTTTAGTTCGTGCGCCAGCCGCCGAGCCAACTCTCGCCAAGCGGCAACACGCTCCGCCTGTACAGCTCTGTCTCGCTGCTCCAGCAACTCCCGAGTCATGCGGTTAAAAGACCCAGCCAGTTCTCCAATTTCATCGGAAGATCGAACGTCCACCTGAGTTTGAAGATCGCCGGCCGCGACCTTGCGCACCGCTTCGGCGAGTTCTTCTACTGGGCGAGTGATGCGCGCTGCTGACCAACCGGCCAGCAAGACCGCGATTACCATTCCCGCTCCACCCGAAAGCAAAGCCGCGGACCGAATTTGCTGGCGTAACTCCACGTACGGACGGCGCGAACTCCCTACCAACAGGATCCCCAGAAGTTGGCCATCCTTACCATTCAGCGGAATAGCATCAACCGACTCATCCTCTGCCGGGTCATCCGACCAGTGGATCAGCGAAGACATTTCTCGACGTTGTTGCTGAACCTGCTGGATCAGAGGGCGGATTTTGTCCGCCTGTTGAGTTGCCGTTGACCCGTTCAACAACTGACCCGGTGAAAAACCGTTCCCCAGGTTTTCGTAGAACATCGCCCTCATTCCTGCAGGCAATTCCAGACTTGCAACAAAATCCTTATCTAATTTGCGACCGCCAATCACCGTCAAGTGACTGCCTCCACCGATCACTTCCTTGACCGCAAAGATCCCCAAGGCGCTGCCTTCCGGCAAATCTTCCTGCTTCAGGAAGGCCGCAGCAGGTAGCTGGTTGAGGGAGAGATTTCCCTGATATCCGAACTTCGCCGGTGATTGAGCAGATGTAACGATCCTGCCCTGGCCGTCTATGAATTCCAGAAAGTCGAGTTGCTGGGCATCGGCGATTTTTTTTCCCTCGTTCAAGTACAACCCATAATCGGGAGAGCCATCCTGCAAACTCGCGGAAAGCCTCTCGGCGGCATCGCTCGATGCAATTGCACTAACGCGGTGCACGACTTCGTCACCACGCTGATTGAATTCCCGGCGGAATTGTGCGACCAGCGCGGCGGTACGCTCTTCGTTGTTTTTCTCGAAAGCGCGCCTCACCAGTGCTGACGCGATCCATGCAACAGCCGCCACCGACAGGAATACAGTGAGCGCGAAAATGAGGAGGAGTTTTCTCCGGAACGTCATGGCTTTTCCGCCAGCCAGATGTTGGATAAATCCCAGCTACCATCCTGGCTCGCTTTCCAGCCCCGCACATTTATAGACACCGCATAGGCCCGGCGCAGATGAAGGAGAGGGACAACGCGACCGGAGCTCAGAAAGCTATGCTCAGCGTGGTAAAGATCAGTCTCAGTGTCTCCGGCGGAAGTGGGCGGCGTTATGCCCAGAGTTGCGGCCATTCCCATAAGAGCCGTGCGAGGCTCACGCGAGCCGAGCGGAACCTTTACAAGTTGAACATCGCCGTTCTGCCCCAATTGCAATCGGAGTCCGGCATCGCGGGCGTTGAGAACAATACGTTCGGCAATGACACGAGCCACTGGATCATTGACTTCGAATCCGAGAGTCCAAAGTGGGGATTGCTGGACTTGGCCACGCAGTTGTTGGGCACGCGTCAAATCCTGGTCGCTGGGAAATACGAATCCGTATCCTGTCATCCAATTCGGAAGAATGCTCCCCGTGGGTACGCCCCCGCCCTGCAAAACCACGCTATTGAGTACATCGCGGTTGATACTCAGCGACAAGGCTGTTCGCAAAGTAATCTCTTCAGGCGACTGGGGTGGCTTAGCGAAGACGAGCGCCAGCAGATCATCCGGCGCCGACGTCTGAACCTTTCTCGTCGCCGTTGCGGCTTGATGCGTCTGTTCTGGCGCCAGTTCGATCAGTTGTGCCTGTCCCAGATCGAATGCCATCATTTGCTCGCGAAAGTTCTTTCCGAAACTGAGCTCGATTGAATCCAGAAAAGGACGGCCTCCCCAGTATCCATCTCGAGCCACCAGAATCAGCTTCCTACCCGCATCCCATTGGCTCGCGATAAAGGGTCCGCTTCCGATCAGTTTGCTTCCGTCGCGCTTCACGATGCGATTCCGAGGCAGCGTAAGTTCGGCGAGTAGATTGGGTGAAGCAGATGCGCTCTCGATCACAATTTGATCGGCACCTGCAATGACAGTCCAGTTAAGATTTGCCTTTCGAAGACAGGCCGCTACTGTTTCGGATGTTAGCGCGGTCCCATCCGAAAATGTTATTCCCGACCTCAAATTGAATTGCCAACGCTGCCGATTCGAAGAGCTTTCCCAAGCGGTGGCAAGGCCGGCTTTGGGTTTGCCGTCGGAGTCGAGAGAAAGCAAAGAGTCAGAGATCAGCGGCAAAATATTCCGAGCGACGGATTCGGCTGATTCGAATCGGCAGGATCGAGTGACGATGGCGCGCTCGCCGAGGCTACGCGCAGTGTGCCACCATAGTGCGGTCGTTCTGCGGCCGCAACGGCCATAACAAACAGCAGGCTGCAGCTACTGGTCGCAAGAAATAGTAAGGCGAGACGCTTCATAGAGTCCTGATTCCGAATTCTGTGAGACCGCAATCGCGCCGCTTCCGTCCGATTCTGGCCACAGCGCAGTGATGTTTCCGCCGAGGTCTACCGGCAAACTTGCAACAACGGGCTCCCGATCGGGAAGTTCATAGGCTTTCACGGCATCGCGTGAAGCCTCGTCGTTTTAGTATCGGCAATAATCTGCCAACCCGATCCACAACTGCTGCGTACGGCAGCGATGTCGCTCCCCCATCCCACCCTTCCGGCGGCTTGGTCTGTGATCCCGTCGAGCAAGTGCAGTTGACCATCCGTCGCGACAAAAATCCATAAAGTGTATTTCTCCCGCGGCAAAGGGGCTGCCGAATAAAATGGCGCAACCGCCGTTTGCTTCTGAATACCTGGCGACAGGACGCCGGTAAAGAAATTGCGAGAGGACGCAAAAAAGCCGCTCAGCGCAAAGGGCTCGCTTGCCAGCGGCCATGGATCGTCGCTCTCTCTGCAACTAATCGCTAATGGAGCGCTAGTAGAACTGCGACAGAACATTCCGGGCAGATATGCATCAAACAAGTGATCCTTGCGCAGCACCAGCCGCCCGCGCAGGTCTCTGGGCCATGGTCGCGGGTGGACGATCGGTAGTGTTTGATCGATCTGCCACCGTCCACCCTGTTGGCTGCACACCAAAACGTTTTCGCCTTCGAGCACGATCATGTGCTGCGGGTTTCCGCTCAACGTCGCGACATCCAGGATTCGATTCTGGTCGGTCCATACAAGAGCTTTCTTGATCGTCGTTGCCGGCTTCTGCCTTTCTGTCAGGCCACCCAAAACTCTTGGAGTCGACACCATTACGATGGCCGGCTCGTTTGCCCCCTGACGGATTTCCGCTACCCAGACGTAGCTATGCTGTGCCTCGGACAGGGTCAGCTCAATTGTTGCTGAAGCCTGGTCGGCATTAACGAAATGCAATCCGAGTGCACCAAGTTCCGTGAGCATGCGGCGGCGTATCTCGTCAGATTCGTTTCGCGTCAAGCTCGAACGGTTCTGAACCGTCAGCGCCACCGCGCCCGGACCGGTCACGCCAGCGATTTTTCGCGCCAGTTGTTCTGCTGGAGCCTGCCATTCGTTCGCGAACGCGGAGGCAGCCAGCAAAACAGCCAGGAGAGTAAGCAAGCTGAAACAGCGTCGCGAACTAAGCATCTTGGGGATGCGCGAATTATAAATCCGTTCTCGACGAGTGACGCGCATGACCTCTGTACTCCCCGGCTTCCTGCTCGTAATTCGCTTGTGGCTCCTAGCTATCAGCTCTTAGGTTGAAGGCTTCATGTAATTGGGGTGGCCAGAAGCCAAGAGCGTAAGGCTGAGAGCTAATAGCTGAAAACCACCCCTAACGCCTATTTCGGTTGCGTGTCATCCTCAGCCTGACTGGCGTGATTCGACACATTCATGCTGCGCAACACATCATTGGCAAAGAAAAACTTGCCATCCGCTGGCACCATCATGATCTGGAGTTTGTCGGAAAGCCGTTCCGCCACGATCTTATTAATAAGAAGCGGATTCTGCTTCAGGATCACTCCTTCTTTCTCCATACGCTCCGCGTCGGCAACGGCGGTGACACGTATGCGCTCCGCTTCAGCCTCCGCCAGCAACTTGCGGCGTTCCATCTCAGCTTTGCTGTCGATGACCTTCGCCTCCGCCTCTGCCTCAGCGTTCTTTACCGTGGTCTCTTTACGCGCTTCGGCCTCAAGTTTCGATTGCTCAATCTGCTTCTGCTTCAGCGGCAAGGTAAATTGCATAGCGTCGGATTCTCCCTTGGCTTGCAACACGCGAACCTGTGCCTCTCCTTCGGCCTGTTTCACCTGCTGCGCCTTGGTAGCTTCGGCTTCGAGTTCGGCGATTCTGACCTGCTTCTGCTGAATGTCGGTTTCGACGCCCATGCGATCGTTCTCCTGCTCCTTCAGCAGCAGACTCTCCAAGCCCTTTGCATATTCCGGAGGAAGCTGGATGTCTCGCAACATCACTTCTTTGACTACGATCCCATCTGCCGCAAGTCGCTGACTGATCGAGTCAGCGGCCCGTTTGCGGACTTCTTCCCGCTTCGCTGCAAATACATCGCGAACGGTGTAGTTGGGCACAATTTCCCGCCATGCGCTGGCCACAACCGCCGGAACTATCTCCTTCTCCACCGGTTGGGGCAGATTAGCTTGAATGTAGTCGAGGCGTTTGGGATCGAGGCGGTAGCGAACCGTGATGGCGAGACCCAGAGTCAATCCTTCCTTCGCCTGAACGTTCAGCGGTTCTGATTTCTTGGCTGAAGCGCCAGCCTTCTCGCCATCCTCCAGCATTCCTGTTGTAAACAGTTGGTCGCGAGTATCGAACAGAGCGACGCTCTCGGCCAGAGGTGTAATGAAGTGCGCGCCGGGATACAACGTCCCCGAAAGCGTTCCGCTCGTCTGGCTCACACGAACTGCGGCCATTCCGCTTGGAACCACAACGATTCCCGCAGCCATCAAGATCGGCCCCCAAGCCAGGAGGGCCAATGCAACGGTAGTACGCCAACGTATGCCCGGCTCTTCCGGCTTCTGGCCATCGCCACCCGTGGCAATCGCTTGCTTGTACTGCATTTCACGGTACAGATCGAAGAGCAGAATTCCGGCGGCAGCCACGATCATGCCGATCCCGCCCCAGGTCAACAAATACTTAATGAACAACATGACTTCCTCCCGCGCCTCAGCGCCCCTGCCCTGGTTTCACTGGCTCAGCCTGCCGGGCAAAAAACAAGCCGAACACTTTTCCGAAGATCAACTCTTCCGCCAGAATCGCGATCGAGAGTGAAAAGATCATTCCCGCGACCACCGCCAACAGCGTCATTAGCATTTGCATGGCATCCTCCTCTGAATTTGGGTCTTACTGCCCGGACGTCATTACGGGATTGGCGACACTTGCCACCGTGTCACCTGATTCGCCGAAAATTTGGGCGGTCTGCTCGTCGCGCTCCGCGCGAATCTCAACCGTGTCGCCAACCCTCACCATTTCGTAGAGCCGCTTAACGTCGCGATTGCGCAACCGGATGCACCCGTGCGAGGCAGCGCGTCCGATCGAATTCGGCTGGTTCGTGCCGTGGATTCCATAGCCCTTTTGGTTGAGTCCAATCCAACGTGGACCGATGGGATTGCCGCTACCTGGGGCAATCACGATTCCAGGGTGATAATAGGTCGGATTCGCCAGACGAGAGACAATCTCAAACTGGCCAACGGGACTAGGGCTGACTTGCGCTCCGACAGAAACTGCGAACACTCGGATCACTTCGTCGTTCTCGATCACTGCAAGTTTGCGATCGGGGATGCTGACGAGGATGACTCGTCGAGTCGGCTCATTCGCATCGTTAACCAATCGCGGATCTTGTCCAAGGGCAAAACCACTCAGAACCAGAACCGCCGCCAGGATCCATCCCTGCTTCGAATTGCTTTCGTTGCCTACCATCTTCGCCACCTCGTCGTTGGCTTGCGACAAGATGAAGGGCAGCCCAAGGACCAGAAACTAAGTGATTGCGTAATAAGGAGATATTCGACTCGGCCCTCAGCTTTAGAGGG
Organism: uncultured Acidobacteriaceae bacterium; assembly: GCA_963708575.1. Lineage (GTDB taxonomy): Bacteria > Acidobacteriota > Terriglobia > Terriglobales > Acidobacteriaceae > DASVWZ01. The sequence continues at coordinate 430,098 of CAVPTB010000007.1, read as the reverse complement.
TCAGCAGGAACACGATGTGTCTGGGCTGACGCGGAAACGATCTGCGGTTCCGGTTAAGCAGGCGAATGTTTCTAGTGGAGGAAGAAATCGATTTCGCGATTCGCGGTTACCGCCCGACCTACACACCTGCATGTAGAATTCACGTAGACAGAAAATTCATGCGATCACGTCTTCTATTCGTTCTGGGAGTCATTCTGTTCGGCTGCGCGGTGGCCGGCACTCGTTATTACGAAATTGACGAGCCGGTTTGGCATTATTTTCGCGGAACTGTCATCGACCCAGTGACCCTGCACCTGCACGGCGAATTTGTAGAAAGCAATTTGGGGTCGGCGCAGGAAACCGACGGCTCGGTCACGGTTCGGATGATCGCCCAGCAATACGTGTTCGTGCCGCAATGCGTGCTAGTCCCCGCGGACGTTCCGGTGAACCTGCGGATCACCAGCGCCGACGCCGTCCACAAGCTCACGATCAGCGGCACTAACTACAATATCGAGGCCGTCCCCGGAGCCGTGAGGCAAGCTTCACTCAAGTTCGTAAATCCGGGAAGGTATGCGGTTCCGTGCCAGGAGTTTTGCGGTCCCGGTCATTACGCTATGCGCGGCGAAATCAACGTCGTTCCACGAAATCAGTTTCGAAATCTGAAGCCGGAAGAAAGGGTGACCTGTGCTCCTCGCTAAATCAGGTTCGAGGACACCCACGTTTCTTTAGGATCGCGGCAACGATTGTAGGAATAATGCTTCCCGTCTCGTTGGCGGCGAATGCTTTCTTCTTTCAATCCGCGGAGATGCAGCCTCCGGTCCGCATTCCCTCCAATGTGGCGTGGACCGAAGATATCGTAGCCAACGCGACGAGTGGCGACGCGCTCCGAGGACTCCTCATTGCTCGGCGCTGTGATCATTGCCACGGAAGCGAAGGCTTCAGTTCCGATGGGTCGATTCCAAATCTTGCGGCAATGGACAGGCTCTCTACCTGGAAACAGCTGCAAGATTTCCGCTCTGGTAAACGCAACTCGCCCATCATGCAAATGTTCGCGCGTCCGCTTTCAACCCAAGAGTTCTCCGATCTTGCAGCCTACTACTCAATGTTACCCAACGCGCCAGACCCCCAAGACAATCGGGTGTTCCCGCAGCATTCGCCCGACACCGCACACGCCGACGTCGCATCGCAGTTGGTCACCCTGGGCGACGGCTCACGCGGGATTCCGCCCTGCCAGTCCTGTCACGGGCCTGCGGGCTATGTGAAGGGTGCGCCAACCCTGGCCACTCAGAACTCCGCCTATATTCTGACCCAACTCGAAGCCTTTGCGACCGGGTCCCGCGCCAATGATATCAACGTGCGCATGCGGACAATCGCCAGTCAACTCACTGAAGATGAGAGACACGCCGTGTCTGACTACTATGGCGCCGGACTTGGCATTCTGCCCGCGGGCGCCACGCACAAGTAGATCTAGCGAATCGTAAAGCTGTCAATCATCTTCTATACTTCTGCGCTGAAAGTTCGGGCGACACAGACGGGTGGATCCATACCAGTTCCTGACTCCATGTCCGGTCTTGGGAGCCTGTTCGATGATCCCGTCATTGAGACGGCTTTCCCGGCGGGACCTGGCTCTCTCGGCAAGAGTCGCCTTACTATGGATTAAGGTTCGCTTCAGCCTGCCTATTAGATAAACAAAGTCGGCTCTTCATGGTAAGGGAGGATTGGCATGCGTCGCTTAACGTTGTGTGCACTTTTGATGTTCGCTGGAATTTCCGCCTCGCTTCACGCACAGCAATATAAAGTCACCGGTCAAATCGCAATTGATGGCGCCGGCGGTTGGGATTATGCCTACGTCGATCAGTCAAACCATCAGCTCTACATCGCCCACAACACTCAGGTCGACGTAGTGGATCTACGTTCCGAAAAGCCGGTCGCATCCATCACCGGACTCAAACACGTTCACGGTATCGCGACGGTGGACGACCTCAATCGTGGATTCATCACCGACGGCGGCGACAACGTCGTCGTGGTCTTCGATCTTAAGACCAACAGCATTTTGCAAAGAGTGAAAGCCGGCACAAATCCTGATGGTGTCGTCTACGATGCTCCCACGCAACGAGTCTTCGCCTTCAATGGCCGTAGCGGCGATGTCACCGCCATCAATGCCAAAGACGGAAGCGTCGCCGGAACCATCGCGGTTGGCGGCAAGCCAGAATTTCCTACCAGTGACGGCAAAGGATCGGTTTTCGCCAACATCGAAGATAAGAACGAAATCGTGAAGCTCGATCCGAAGGATCTGAAAGTCTTGGCCCACTGGCCGCTCAAGGGCTGCGATGAGCCTTCCGGTTGGCCATCGACACCGGTTCCCATCGTCTGTTTTCAGTTTGTGATAACAAGATAATGGCGGTGGTGAATTACGATTCGGGAAAAGTGGTCGCTACCGTTCCAATCGGCGATGGCCCTGATGCAACTGCCTACGACACCGACAAAAAGCTTATCTTTTCATCGAACGGAGAGACCGGGACGTTGACGGTGATCAAGCAGGAAAGCGCAGACAAATATTCCGTGGCTGGCAATGTGACGACAGAAAAAAGCGCGCGCACCATGGCGCTCGATCCGACAACTCACAAAGTTTATCTGCCGGCGGCGAAGTTTGGGCCTGCTCCCGCAGCTACCACAGATAATCCCCACCCTCGGCCGACGGTTACGCCAGGATCATTTCACCTGATCGTGGTTTCACCGAGCTAAACGAATCTCTTAAGCGCGCGGCTTCGCGGGGATAGGATCCATCCGGCCCCGCGAGTCCTCCCTGACCTGTTGCAGGTGGGCGCGCATCGCATCGCGTGCTCTATCTGGTTCTCGCCGCTCCACTGCCTCGAGGATCGCCTTGTGGTGATGCTGGCCACGTTGCGGACCGCCCTCAACATAAAAAATTCGCGTTCTCTGTTCGCGTAACAATCCAACAATCGAATCGATCAGCGACAGAATCAGCGGATTACCGGCCGCCTCCGCCAAAGCCAGGTGAAAATCCAGATCCGCCTCAATGAACGCAATCGGATCTTGCAGCGAACGGTCCATGACGGCAACGGCTTCACGCATCGGCGCCAGGTTTTCTTCTTGTGCGCGATTGGCAGCGAGCGCGGCGATGCCCGGCTCTAACATCTCTCGCATCTCCGCCAGATGCATGGCACCGTCAGAACCCAGCCGCGTCATCAAATCGATGGACTGCCGCATAGCCTGTGAAGACGCTTCCCTCACAAATGTGCCACGTCCAGTTTGCGCTTCGACCAGTCCTTTTTCGCTCAAGGCTCGAAGTGCCTCGCGGACCGCTGAGCGACTCACGCGGAACTGCTGTGCCAATTCCCGCTCTGCCGGAAGTTGATCGCCTACCTTCAAGGTGCCCTGCAAAATCGATTCTTCAATCTGCTGGACAATGCGTTCGTAAAGTCGGGACGTCTGAACTGGTTTGTACAAAACGCGGATCTCCCAAGCACCACTACCCTAGTGTAATCAATGGGGTCAACAAGCGAGACAGTGTAACAGAATCTTCTGCAGCTGTGATCGGAGGTACAGTGGTCAGACCGACCCGCCTCCGAAACGCTATCCGGAGAGGAAAGACGATCATCGGCCGCTTTAAAATGAACCATCTCCAATCCCAAACAGAAGCCGCCGAAACTCCGGAAAAGGAAGCGGGACTCTAATTCATGGATGCTTGATCGGCCGCCGCGCACGTCACGGGGTTAGCCCTCTCTGGGTTTGTATAGGGTCGTGGTTCCATTTGAAATACCTTGCGCGAGACGCTCTATCTCGCTGGAGAGAACGCTGAGTTTCGAGGTGACACATCTGTGGCAAAGGATCGGACCGGCTGAACCGCTGGGAAGAATTGACTCGCGTTGAGCGAATCCCGAACGGTTGCTATAATTCTTGAAGTCTTACACGCTCCTAGTGTTTTGACTGCCCATAGTTCCGGCAATTCCGCTGAAGCAGGCGCCCACAACGTCTCACATCGGCAGCCGAGTAGGTTTTTCAAAGCGTGGCCAGGTAGCTCAGGTGGTAGAGCGCAGCCCTGAAAAGGCTGGCGTCGGCGGTTCAACTCCGTCCCTGGCCACCATTTTTTCAATCACTTAGCAGAAATCTCCACAGCTTACGGATCCATGTAAAACGCTCACAAAGGGTCGGAAAAGGCCGGTTTTGTGATCGGCGCGGCCCTCCTTGCCGCGCCGAACAGCATCCCCCCAAGTTTCTCTGCTACTCGTCCGCGCGTTTGCTAGGACCCGAGGTCGTTCCTGGGATCGGTACTGTTTCTATACGGCTATATCTAGTGGAACGCCAAACTGCCATCGGACCAATAGGGCACTTCGATTGGCACGGTCCGCAGCGGCGGCAGCTCTTTGTTCAGTGGACTATCTGGTTTGTCAGGGTCCGGGAACCACATAGACGTAGAAGAAATGGGTGAGTTCGGATCATTGGCGTCCAGTTCAGCAGGATCTTTTATCGGCAAGAAAAACATCACGTGGCATAAATTATGTGACTGGCCCAAATGCGTAAGGTATGCATCCTTGGACATCATATAGCTCATTGCCCCCGGCTCTACCGGCGGAATCTCCTTCTTCGCATACGCCTCTTGAATGCCTGCGATGCGCTCTTTTGCGGAGGTCACTCCAGCGAGCGTCATTTCCGTCAGCTTCCGAAAAATCGGCAGGATCGACCGCACAGCCGGTGGATTGAGGCAAATCGCCCCTCTCTGCTTCGGACTCCAGACGTCATAAAAGTCAATGCTGGCCGTCCATGACGGCCCCGCCATGCACACAAAACCGTTTGTACCTTTGACCGCTGTTTCCCAGCCATTGGGCGTCAGCACCAAAACAGACGCATCCTTTGAAATGCCCTCCGGAGCAGCGCTTCGCGCCAGGGCGATTGCCGCATTCCGGTCCATTAAATACTGCGAAACTGGCAGCATCTTCGGATAGGGCCTCTCATCCTCCTGTGCCGGCGTGCTCACAGTCATGCTCAGCAAACTCACGAGCGCGAGCGCCCCCACTGCAACTCTGGCTGCAATCTTTTCGATCTTTGCAAATCGCGTCATGGCTCCTTTTCGTTTCCTTCCTGCCGAAGATGTATCCGCCACTGCTCAAGGCTCGATGCTTAGCTTGCTTGGCGCGGAGCATTGACCTGTAGGTTTCCACCGCCCCCCGCACTCCCCAGGAGCCCGCGCTTAAGATATTGAAGGCCGGATCACTGGGTTGCGGATTCTACTGCTGCTGAGACGCAGCGCAACCGAAGGTCCAAACGCAAACCCTTTCATTTGCGGTCGCTTAGGGCGGCATTGATCTGCCGAAATTATGGGTTTCTGGATAAAGTCCCGGTAAGTCGGCTAGGCTGGAGACAAAATCCTGGATGCTTTCGCGTTTATCGGGAGCGATCGGTCTGCTTCGATCAGTTTTGGGTCCGTGATCTCCCGTCCCAACCATTCCATCGGAAGAACACACTTCCATGGCACCCAGGCCCCGCCGCCAAAAGTCAGAATCCTCAGCTTCAAAAATCTTTCGCCATTCCGGCATGAGCGTTTCCTTCAAAACCACCTTTGAGGTATTCACCAGGGTTGGCCCCGACAACTCGCTTGAACGCCTTACTGAACGCAGCGTCAGACTCGTAACCAACCGACCGAGCGACGTCCATGAGCTTTTTGTCTCGCTGTTGTAGTAGCTGCATTGCCTTCTGCATGCGCCACTCGGTTACATATTCCAGTGGCGTTTGTCCGAGTAGCTCTTTAAAACGTGCTGCGAATGCGGAGCGAGACATGCCCGCCGCTTCGGCCAGGGATTCGACCGTCCAGGGCGTACTCACACTGTCGTGAACGACGCTGAGAGCAGTGCCGATTTGAGGATCGAAAATTGCACGAAGCCATCCTTTGTTGCGTTCCGGTCCCGACGCGATATGCGCCCGGAGTACCTGGATAAACAGAACCTCGGCCAGCCGACTTGCGACGACCTCGGATCCCGGCGCCTGTTCTTCCATCTCTGACGCGAGCGCCTGCACGGTGGTGTGAAGAGCAAGCGTGCGTGCCTGATCGGCTTTCATCAAAATGAAGTTCGGCAATAACTGAGTGATCGGCCTTAGGCTGGCGCGATCGAAACTCAAGGATCCACAGACGATTGTCGTCGGTGCGCCCCCTCCGCCACAAAGAGCGACATTGCCGTTGGCCGTGGCCCCGATCTCGCGGAAGGTCCACTTCGGACGTGTTCGCGGGCTGTCGCGCAGAACAATGAAAGTCCCCCGTGCCAGCAAAAAGCAATCACCACCGGTGAGCGGAATCGGCTCCTCGATCCCTTCCACACTCAGCCAGCAGTTGCCGCGCGAAAGCATAGCGAAGTGCGCCAAATCTGCGGGCGGAATCTTTTTACTGGAAGGCGTGACTTGTGCTTCGGCCTCGTTCTCCTGTCTTACGCCCCAAGGGGCTGTCGCCTCCAGCCTGTGCAGACCGAAAGCGGTTACGTGCATCGTTCTGAAGATGTCTGTTATCGGGTCCAACGTAGCCTCCCTCACTTGGACGAATAGACAAAATTCTAGGACTCCCGAGCAGTTCTCGTCCACCTCAAAGGAAATCTACTCTACTGTACCGAGATGCTAAACATTCCGAAGGGAGTAATCATGGGAAAGCTTGAAGGTAAGGTTGCAGTTATCACGGGTGGGTCGAGCGGCATGGCGCTGGCGAGCGCCAAGCTGTTCGTTGAGGAAGGCGCCTACGTTTTCATCACGGGCCGGAAGCAGGAGCAGCTCGATAAGGCTGTCAAGCTGATTGGCCGAAACGTAACCGGCGTCCGCGGTGACGCGGCTAATTTCGACGACCTCGACCGTCTATTCGACACGGTCAAGCGGGTAAAGGGCAAGATCGACATCCTTTACGCGAGCGCCGGCATGGGCGAAGCCTTGCCACTGGGCCAGATTACCGAGCAGCACTTTGATGCGACCTTCGGCCTGAATACGCGCGGAACGCTGTTTACGGTTCAGAAGGCATTGCCGCTGTTCAACGATGGCGGATCGATCATCATGACTGGATCCGTTGCTTCGGTGAAGGGTTTTCCTGGTTTCGGCGTGTATGCGGCGAGTAAGGCGGCATTGCGCTCCTTTGCCCGCACGTGGCTCAACGAACTGAAGAGCAGGAATATCCGAGTGAACGTGCTGGGCCCGGGGCCGATCGCCACACCGATGCAGGAAGAAGTTCTCACCAAGGAGGCGAAGGAGATGTTCGAATCCCTGATCCCGCGGGGAACGATGGGTCAACCTGAGGAAATCGCGACCGTCGCGCTGTTTCTTGCTTCAGACGATTCGAGCTTCGTGAATGGGGTGGAGTTGAATGTCGACGGCGGCTTCTCGGCCATCTGAAGTCGGCGCTTGGGAGTCAATATCAAGAAGGATCGGAGAAATATTATGAGCTACGCAATTGTGGGATTCGGGAAGATAGGCCAGGCCCTCGCCCACGCCTTCGCCCGCAAAAACATCAACGTAACAGTCGCGAGTCGCCGGCCGCCCGAGGCGTTGGCACCGGAGGCTCGGGCGATTGGACCCACGGTCGTCGCCAAGTCGCTCCGGGATGCGCTCGAGGCCGACACAATCATCCTGGCAATCCCTTTCGGGGAGCACCGCCAGATTGCTAAGGCGCTGCCGAACTGGAAAGGCAAGACGGTCATCGACGCGATGAACTCGTTTCCAATCCCACCTGAGGAACTGGACGGTCTCCCGTCCTCCGCCTTCGTCGCGAAGGCGTTCACCGGCGCCAAGCTCGTGAAGGGTTTCAATCACCTGGGTGCGGCCATCCTGGCTACCGATCCGATCCTCGAGGGCGGCCACCGGGTCGTCTTTCTGTCGAGCGACGACGAGGACGCGATCGCTCCCGTGGCGGATTTGGCCAAACAACTCGGATTCGCACCTGTCAAACTGGGAAGGCTCAACGAGGGTGGCGCCCTGGTGCACGCACGCGGCAAAACTTGGGGTCGGCTCATCTTCCAGGATTTGTTCAAGAAGGAGCAGTAATCGATCGTCCACCGTGCGATTTCGCCCGAGAAGGATGGTTCCGAAATGTCGGACTAGGCCGGACACGCTTGATGGAAGGGAAGAGGAGAGATTTCGATGAGCACCGAAAAGAATGTCCAGATTGTGAAGAATTTTCTCGCGGCACTCGGCCGCCGCGATAAGCAAGTTTTGCTGGCGCTGTCCGCCGAAGATATTGAGTGGATCATTCCGGGCGAAGACTGGCCGCTGGCCGGCACGCACCGCGGGCACGCGGGATTGGAGAATTTACTTCAGAAGGCAAACGAAAAGGTGGAAACTTCGTACCCAGAGCCCCCCGAGTTCATAGCGCAGGGAGACCGGGTTCTGGTCGTCGGCTTCGCTACGGGCAGAATCAAAGCCACAAACAGGACGTTCGAGGACCATTGGGTCTTTGACATTGCCGTTCGGAATGGCAAATTGACGAACGTCCGGGAGTATGTCGACACGCAAGCATTGGCCCGGGCCTCCGAGACGGCCGCGAGCCCCAGGCTTTAACCCATCGCGCCGTTTCGTCTCGGCAATCTGAATTGGCGGATCTCGGTGAAATGCATTTTCGCCAATGCACCTACTGAGACAAGACAACTACCGATAAGTCGGCGTCTCGTCATCACTCGATTCGTGGATTAACATAGTTTCGATGAAACGACCCGAGGAAATAGCTGACGAGTTCCAGAAAGCGTGGAATAGCCACGAGATGGCCGCACTTGCGTCGCTCTTTTGCGAGGACGCCACCTTTGTCAACCGCTTTGGTCACTACGTGCGCGGCGTTCAGGAAATTGTCTCTCTCCATGCGCCGATCCACGAGACAATCTATAGCGATTCCACGATAGAGAATGAGGTTATTTCTACGATAGCTCTCGGCGATGATGCCGCCGTGGTCCACTGCTGGAGCCGTCTCACTGTTGGAAAAGCGCATCCGGCTGGTCCGCATGCGGTCGATACCGTAATCCTTGTCGTGTTGAGACTCCAGTCCAATGGTTGGCGCGTCCAGGCGCTTGAGAATGTGACCCTAACGAATCCGCGCACTGGAAAGCCTGTGCTGCGGACGTGATTCCGCGCCGTCACCCATGCTTCAGCGGATTGCCGCATCTGCGCTTGCGCGTCCTTCACATCGGAGCCGTCCATCTTCAGCCAGATCACATGAGATGCTCGCAGGCTTGTCCAATTCACCTAGAGCAACTCCATCGACCGAGCTGCAGGCTTGATGAACCGAACGAGAATGTTGTTGTCGCGAAGCGGGCGGTCCCATTGAACTCCTTGGTCATTCTTCCTCCCGAAGACAATCGCGCTCGGTACAAGAATATGTCAGGCCACGAGCAAGATCTTCCCTATGCCACCTTTTTCTGCGGCTGCTTGAGCTTCCGATGCTTCACTGAGCGGCAGTTTCTGGCTAATCGGGATTACAAGCTTGCCATCTCGCACCGCTTCGGCCATGAATTCGAGCGTTTTCCTGTCGAATTTCGAGAATACATGCGCGACCTTTACCGACGGATATTTCGCAGCGTTCTGCGGCAGATCGACAACCGAGGCATAGACTCCCCCTGGCTTCACCTTGGCGATTAGCTTCTCGGCGGTTCTTCCGCCGACCGCATCTGCCACCGCATCGAGCGGAGGCAGATTCACAATCGCGGTGTCATCGTCGGTTGCGACCATCTGATCCGCGCCCACAGTCTTCGCCTCATCCATCTGTCTCTTCAAAACTCCCGCAATCACAGTCGCGCCGCGTTGCTTCGCAGTGAATACGGCCGAACGCCCGACATTTCCAGCAGCCCCTACGACGAGAACCGTCTGGCCAGCTTTGATGCCCGTAGCTAAGAGGAGCTGGTTGCCGGTCGTCGTCACCAGCGGCAGCGCCGCCGCCTGGATCAAATCGAGCCCCTTGGGAACTTTCGCCAGAATCGTAGCTTTTACGACACAAAGCTCGGCGTATGTATTGTCCGCCATAGCGAACACTTGGTTGCCGACCGAAAAGCCTTCAACTTCCGGCCCAATCTTGACCACAGTCCCAGCGATATCCACCCCTATGAGGCTCGGGAAATGCATGGGATAAAAATCCTTGGTTAATCCGGCACGCCGCTTGTAGTCGATAGGATTCACACTCGTGGCGGCGACCCGCACCAACACCTCGCCGGGACCCGCCATCGGATCAGGGTATTCCTCGAAATTGAGTACGTCAGGACCGCCATATCGGTGCACAACAATTGCTTTCATATTCATCTCCGCGTACAGGTGCGCAAACGCCACCACACGACTTAGATGAGCGACGTCAGAATTGGTCGTGGATTCTTAGCTCTGCACTCGACGCTTGCGCGTCACAACGCCTTCGGCGAGCAGCCTATCCTCTTTTTTGAGGATGAATATCCAGGTCGTGCCATGACGTTTCCGCGAGGTTGACATCATAGTAGGTTGCAGCTTTCTCGATGTTGGCGAACGCCAAAGCGCGATCGGCATCGGAGACGTCGATGACTTGATCGAAGCGTGCGACTCGCGTTACGCACATGCTGTGCGTCAGCCAGTGGCTCTTTGCGCTGCTTCGGAAATGCGTAGACGCTGTCGGGTAATTCGCTCTGTGTCGTCAGCCGTCCATGTTTCTCGTGAGGTTTCCAAGTCGCTTTCGGCATGTCGTTGCCATCCTTTCTCTTTTCTTGCAATATCAATCGTTCGAGCCCAATCGGCTGTGGCAAACCATTACATCCGAAGTACTTCGGCGAATCAATTAGACGATGGTATTGGCGAATATCCTTGTACCGCGCCCCTATGGAGTTGTCGCGAATTCACGACGGCCCATTTTTGAAACCCATTGATGATCGACATCGGGCTCGTCCCCAGCATCTCGGTCATCGTGGGCGGAAGTTATGTAGACCTGATGTCGGAATAGATCCGCAACGCGCCAACATCGATATAGATACACTCATTAGCACGAGAACCGATACCAAAGTATCGACGATACTATCGTCCAATTGTTCATCTCTTAAACTTCTGCTGTGATGGCGGGCGTCGACCGAATTGATCGCGCGCTCAAATGGGTCGAACGGATGTAGACGTGACCCCGAGGCGCGAGAATTTTCTAACGTTATAGCGCATCCTCCGACGGAGGGATAAGAGATGGATTGGAAACGGTTGGCCGAGTTTGCACTGCTAGGTAGCGGTGATTTAGAGCAATATGCCATCTTGCTGGTACGGGTTTCGATCGGGTTGTTCTTCGCCATCTCCGGGGCAAACAAATTGTTTGTGGCCGGCGGCACGAAACCTGTTTACGAGACGCTCGTTAAGGCCAAAGTCCCCTTCCCCCAGCAGACGGCCTATTTCGTGTCGGGTGTCGAGTTCGTCTGCGGATCCTTGCTGACCGTTGGGTTGCTTTCGAGCCTGGCCGGCGTGGCCTTATTGATCGATATGATTGTCGCGACCCTGACAAGCGCGATTTCAACCTTACCCAAAGGACTTTCGCTGCTTAGCTGGCTCGACGATTTCCTCTACCTCCCGGAAGTCTTGTACGTGCTCTTCTTCGTGTGGCTAATCTGCTCAGGCCCGGGAAGATTCAGTGTCGATTACTGGCTTGCCGGTAAGTTATTCTGAGGTGATCGATCAACGAAGCAGCTTTTTGCTGGAGAAGAGTTTGATGATCATTACCAGAATTATTAAGCGGCCCACTCCGCCGAAATGATAGACGCGCGCGAACTGGATGAGGTACGCATGCCCCGATTGCTTTCAGTGAATGTTGGCCTTCCGCGCGACTTGACATGGAACGGCAAAACTGTCCGAACCGCAGTCTGGAAATCCCCGGTTGCGGGACGGCGAATGGTGCGCAAACTCGATATCGATGGTGATGCGCAGGCTGATCTCGCCGGTCATGGCGGGGAGCACAGAGCGGTTTTTGTTTATCAGATGGATTCTTACCGCTACTGGGAACAATTTCTCGGCCGTAACGATTTTACTTTCGGCCAGTTCGGAGAAAACTTCACCGTTGAGGGACTTCCCGATAACGAGGTCTGCATCGGCGACCGCTACCGGATCGGCGATGCGATCTTTGAAGTCACACAGCCGCGCGTAACGTGCTTCCGCGTCGGTATTCGCATGAATGAACCTCGTATGCCGGCGCTTCTCGTGGCACATCACAGACCAGGGTTCTACTTTCGCGTGTTGCAGGAAGGAGAAGTTGCGGCAGGAGATGACCTTGTAAAAATTGCTGACGGTCCAGAGCGAATCAGTGTGGCCGACATTGACGCCCTCCTGTATTTGCCGGGACACTCCAGCGATCAACTGCAACGAGCGCTACGGATTCCTGCACTCAGCAAGGGTTGGCAGAGCTCGTTCCAGGCAATGCTTCAACAAGATTTGAGCTCCAAAACTGGCGCGGGAAATCCGGGACTCGCCTATGAGGAGCAAGCGCCAGCATGGCCTGGATTCAGACAAATGCGAGTCGCTCAGATCCGCAAGGAAAGCGATAGCGTAAGTTCCTTCACTCTGGCGCCGGTCGATGGGCAACCCATCCCTGTCTGCCAAGCAGGTCAATTTGTTGTCCTGCGGTTGGTCGTCGATCCGGCAAAACCTCCCGTTCTTCGGAGCTATTCCTTGTCCGATCTGCCGGCAGCCAATCATTTCCGCATCAGCGTCAAAAACGAATTAAACGGGATTGGAAGTTCATTTCTGTGCAACCGTGCACGGGAGGGCGACGTTTTGGATGTGAGTGCGCCGCGAGGAAGTTTCACTCTGCGTCGCAGCCAGAATCCCGTGGTTTTACTGAGCGCTGGAGTGGGCGCAACGCCCGTCATGTCGATGCTGCACTCACTCGCCGCTGAAAAATCGCAACGAGAAATCTGGTGGATCTATGGAGCGCGCAATCGCGTCGACCATCCGTTCGCAGAAGAATCGCGTTCTTTACTGAAACAGCTCTCTCGCGGACGCGGATACATCGTTTACAGCAGGCCCGCTGCAAGCGACAAAGTCGGAATAGACTTCGATGCTCCCGGACACATTGACACAGCCTTGCTAGAGAAAATTGGCGTGTCTCAGGGCAGTGACTTCTATCTGTGCGGCCCTAATTCATTTCTGCAGAATATGCGCGATGGGCTGCAAAACTGGGGTGTGCTCGCTGGCGAAGTGCACACCGAAATCTTCGGTTCTCTCGAAGCTATTACCCCCGGTATGGAGCAGGTTGTTCACACTCCTCACCTGCCGCAGGGGACGCCCGGAGCCGGCCCGTCAGTCTCATTCGCGCGTAGCGGGATTACCACCGCTTGGGATCCGAAATTCGCGAGTTTGCTTGAACTGGCGGAGGCGTGCGACGTTCCGGTCAGATGGTCGTGCCGGACTGGAGTCTGTCACACCTGCATGACTGGTCTGATTGGCGGATCGATTACTTATAGTCCTGAGCCGCTGGAGAGGCCCGCTCCCGGCAACGTGCTTGTATGCTGTTCCCAGCCCAAGACGGGTGTCATTCTGGATCTTTAAGAGAAGCGGAGAAGTCCACCGCCCGGCAATCACACACATGCCGATGATATCGACAACCGCGGCTGGCGCTGGACGTCCGTCATCCTGATTGTACCCGGCAGAGTTGCTGGCCGGGATTCTTCTACAAATGCTCGCTAAACGATAGCTGCACCCTGAAGGCAGTCAGTCAAATCAAAGGTATAAAGTTCCTGACGGTAGACGGGCCAATACAATAAGGAGTATGTCAGATGGCGCCACAGCTCCGACCGATGACGAAGCTGCTCATGACTGAACAGTGCCTGGTCGCACTGATGGAAACTGGCGTTGGCGTGTCCGAGAAGACATGCTATCCACTCTGGCTTTTCAATGGCCGCAGGAATTGACGAAAAGTGCCGGCGCTCGGTCAGTCCTGCATCCGTGAGGATGAAGTGGACCGCGGACGAACGAGCACTCAAATCTAGAAACAGACGGGAGGTTAGCCTGGTCATTCAAGTTGCCAAGAGTATTCTCCTGGTCGTGAGCGCGCTCTTTCCGATCGTGGATCCGATCGGAGGCAGTCCGGTCTTTCTGCTGCTCACACGAGACTATGCAGCCGAGACACGCCGAGCGCTGGCTCGCCGCATTGCGATGGATAGTTTCATACTGCTGATCGCGTCCTTTACCCTCGGGGCGCACGTACTCTCCTTCTTTGGGATTTCGCTTCCGGTCGTGCAGGTTGGCGGGGGGCTGATCGTGATTTCGACGGGCTGGGTGATGCTGAATCAGAAAGATGGGGATGACCGAGCCTCCACCAGGCGAACGGTCACTTGCGCCGATGCTCTGAGCCAGGCATTTTACCCGCTGACGCTTCCTTTGACAGTCGGTCCCGGCTCTATCTCGATTGCGATCACTTTAGGCGCAAATGCGCCGCAGCACTTCGGCGCAAACTTGTTGGTAATTGTCGCGGCAGCGATCGGTTCCGCTCTCGTGGCAATAAGCATCTATCTCTGTTACGGCTACGCAGATCGGCTCGCAGGCAAGCTCGGCCCCACGGGGACGAACGTCATTCTAAAGCTCACTGCGTTCCTGTTGGTGTGCATTGGTGTGCAGATTCTATGGAATGGAGCGAGCAAATTGCTTGGTTCGTTGCCTCAGTTTGCCGGCGTTGCAGCGCTAACGCATTGAAAGTGCGCGCGCGGTTGGAATCGGAATCTCCCACGGGAGGCAGCGGGGGTTTTCAGATGTTGCTGAAATGCGATCCAACTCGCCCAATTACTGCAGCAAAACTGTGGACTTGATGGAATTTGTGTTCGCGCCACACTTAAAGGTCCCCGTCAGCGTGGCCACTCCCGGCGAGTTGGGAATCGCCTTTCCTGTGGCAACCCAGAGCCAAATATTTCCGGGCGCGGTTTTGAACTTGGTGATCTTGGCGGAATCCAGCGTCACTTTTTTACCGTTCTGCAACTGGGTCAGTGCGTACGAGACGGTACACGAGCCGGTGTAGTTGTTGTCCTCGACCGTAATCGAATACACATACCTGTTCCCGTTGGTGAGAATTCCTAAGGGAAAAGAGACGTCCAGATTCGTGACTTTTGATCCCGGTACGCCGTTGATGGTCGGCACCTTCCCTGCTGGATCAATTAGACCTGCTGTAACGGAGGTAGGAAGCATGGCTGGAACACTTTGGGCAGAAGCCGAAACGCCGGCCGCAAACGTGAACATTGCGAACCCAGCAACAGCCATTGCAAGCATGCCCGAACGCTTACCTTGCAGATGAGTCGAATTCATTTGTTCCATTCTCCTGGGAGTGAATTGGTGCGGCTTTTTTTTAAAGAGAGACCGTGCTTCCACATCCTCACCGAATGTGACCGCAACGCGCGATGTGGTCAATGGTCCGGAGATAGCGGCTGGCTGGTCCGCGTCTGGCGAGATAAAACGCCTTCTGGCCTATACTTACGCGGACCCCTAGCTCGTCAGGAGAGCGCTTTTCTCTGGCCTAACATTGCCTTTCCCCCTGATTGCTCGAGTGATAGACTACGTGCTCCCCCTCCGATCAACCTTTATGGGTTCCTCTCAATCGCTTCCAGCCGTGGTTCGTTTCGGTGTTTTTGAAGCCGACTTCCCTGCGGGCGAACTCCGTCGAAACGGCATCCGGGTTCGTCTTCAGGATCTGCCCTTTCGAGCGCTGGCCTTTTTCCTGTCCCATCCTGGCGTGGTTATTACGCGCGAAGAGTTTCGGCAGGAGCTCTGGCCGCCCGACATCTTTGTGGACTTCGAACAAGGGATCAATAGCGTGGTCATGCGCCTGCGGGACGCTCTGAGAGACTCAGCCGACAATCCAATATTCATTGAAACCGTCGAACGCCGAGGTTACCGCTGGATCGCACCTATCCAATCCGTCGAATCTATTTCGACTGAATCACATAAATCACAGGCAGTGGAAAAGCCGGCGACTCGGATCGCAGCGCCCTTGCCGTCAGAGCCGTTAACACGGCGGGTCCTCGCCTATGCCCTCCCGCTGCTGGCGATCATCTTCGCCATTTGGATTTTCCGTCCCGCATATCGAAACGTTGATGCGAGTGCGAGATCCGTTTCGCTTCCCTCCCAAACCCTGCATCAACCTGCCAATAGCGAAGCCGAGGACCTTTACCTGAAGGGCCGGTTTTATTGGAACAAGCGCACGCCTGAGAGCCTCAATCTGGCTTTGGAGTCTTTCAACCAGGCGATAGCGCACGACCCTAACTATTCCGACGCCTACGTCGGGCTCGCGGACTGCTACAACCTGCTCCGGGAATTTTCGGCGATGCCGGGGAACGAGGCATATTTCAAAGCATTTGCGGCGGCGAAGAAGGCGGTTGAACTGGACCAGCAGTCTTCCGAAGCGCATGCCTCGCTGGCGTTTGTGACCTTTTTTGGAATGTGGGACTCTGCCGACGCCGAAAAGGAGTTTCGTCTCGCCATTGAACTAGACGCGAATAACGCTAAAGCTCACCACTGGTATGCGACGTTTCTTCACGCCCTGAACCGCCATCAGGAGGCCCTGAGCGAGATTGGCTTCGCGCGCAAACTCTCTCCCGACTCGGCTTCCATTCTTGCCGATCAGGGGGAATTGTTATGGGCTGCGGGCAATCGCGAGCAAGGACTGCAATTGCTCAAACAGCTTGAGATGACGGAGCCGGACTTCCTTTCGCCTCACCGTTACTTGAGATTCTCTTATTTCGACGTTGGCGATTATTCGAACTACATCGTGGAGCTGAAAAAAGAGGCCCAGCTTACCCACGACCCGGCACAAGCTTCCGTGGCAGAAGCCGCGGCGAAGGGCTTCGCCACGGGCGGCGAACATGGCCTGCTCAAAGCGCAACTTTCGCAACAGCAAGTGCTCTATAAACAGAGAAACCTGTCACCCTACGAGGTGGCGCGGACTGCCGCTCGCCTCGACAACACGAGCGCAGCGCTTGAGTATCTGACCGTGGCTCTTCAGGCCCATGATGAACGCATGCTGAATCTTAACGCTGACCAGAGTTTCGTCAGCCTTCGCAAAGATCCCGCTTTCCAGCAAATACTCTCCAGCGTGGGCCTACCACCAGCCAACTGAGTTGCGACGAGACAACCTCTGGTTCCTTCCGTAGCTTGACTCTGTTCCTGTCTCAAATCGCCGGGCAGATCGGTCTGGAAAATAAAGAGCTCTTTCTTTGGAACGTTATCGAAGGTGGCCGCGGGCACATTGAAATTCTTGGCCAAGACTTCTTTTGGCGTATGCGCGAGCCAATCGGTGATCAGGAAGGTCTGGAATTCATCGAAATTTCCGTCATCAAAGACCAGCAGAAATTTGCAGCCGTCTGGACCAAGGCCCTGAATGGAATGCGGGATGCCCGGAGGAAAAAGCCACAGATCGCCTTCCCCCACATCGCTCACAAAACTCTTACCGTTCTGGTCGACGGCAGTGATGCGGGCGTTTCCATAGAGCATGATGGCCCACTCGGCCGTGACATGCCAATGCAGCTCGCGTACGCCACCAGTAGTCAGTCGCATCTCAACGCCAGCTATCGTGGTTGAAATCGGCAATTCGCGGGCGGTAACCTGACGCGTCCATCCGCCGTTTTCGATTCTTTTGCGGGCTAGAGGTGTAGTGTGCCCAGCCTCCGAAGCTGGTGGACACCTGCATCATTCAAAGGCCGCTCGAGGATACGGAGCTATGTTCGGATGCTACTTGCCTGTGTACAGGTCCGGGAACTGCGTCCGGAGATGCGCAACTTTCGGCGCGTCGTTGTAAACGATGTATGGATTATCAGGGTGGTGTGCGGCGTAATCCTGGTGATAAGCCTCGGCGGGGTAAAAGGCTTTCAGGGGCACCACCTGGGTGACAATAGGACGCGAGAAGATCTTTGCTCGATCTAGCTGCGCGATGTAGGCTTCCGCGATTCGTTTTTGTTCGTCGCTTCCGTAAAAAATGGAGGAGCGATACTGCGTGCCCTCATCTGGGCCTTGCCGATTCAGCTCTGTCGGATCGTGCGCCACCGAGAAGAACACGCGGAGAAGCTGGCCGTATGTGATCTGCGACGGATCGTAAACGATCTTCACCGATTCTGCGTGCCCGGTCTCTCCTGTGCTGACCAGCTCATATTCCGCAGTATTGGCGGCGCCACCGGAGTACCCGGAAGTCACGTTCTTTACGCCTTTTACATGTTGAAAGACAGCCTGAATACCCCAGAAACATCCTCCTGAGATGACTGCCGTCTGCTCAGACCTCGAAGATGCAAGCGGTGCGTCGACCGTGGGGCTGGGGACGGTCGTGCTGCCGCGGTTTTCGGCATTGCAACCGATAATTCCTACGAATGTCACGGCCAACGACAAGACAGTAGAGCGTAAAAGTGCCTTCGGCATGAGGATCTCCAGCAGGATGGGGAAACGATTCCTGCTTACAGGAGATTAGAGTCCGCCAAAAGAAAAAAGTTACAGGTCGCCGTCCAGCGTTTGCCCCTGAAACTTTAGTCTTCCCCAAACGTCTACTCAGATTGAGGACGGACGCAAATGACGATCAGAGTTGCACTTATCCTGGCGATCGGTTCACTTGGATTGATGGCGTGGTCGGCGGTTCATGGATCTGAGCCATCCGCCGGATCGGGTGCTCGCACTCCGGTACTAGTTGAGTTGTTCACCTCGGAAGGCTGCTCCAGTTGTCCGCCCGCCGACAGACTTCTCGAAAAGCTCGACCAGCAACCTGTCCCCGGCGCCGAGATCATCGTGCTTAGCGAGCACGTGGACTACTGGAACCACATTGGATGGAAAGACCCGTACTCCGATCACTTTTATAGTGAGCGTCAGAACGTGTATGCGGAGCGCTTCGGACTGGATAGCGTCTATACACCGCAGATGGTGGTGGATGGCAGCAGCGAGTTTACCGGTAGCGATTCCGGGCTGGCCGACAAAGCTCTTGCCAAGGCGCTGGCCACGCCAAAAATCTCAGTTCGGGCATCAGGAATTTCGGTGGATCCATCGCGCATCCTGCACGCGCATGTCGAGACGGCAGCACTTGGAGGTTCTTTCGGCAGATCTGAAGCTGAGGTCTACGTCGCAATAGCCCTGAACCGAGCTGAATCGGAGGTGTCGGGAGGCGAGAACTCCGGGCACAAGTTGACGCATGTGTCCGTGGTTCGCAACCTTACGAAAGTCGGGACTTTGCGGCAAGGACAAACTTACAAACAAGATGTTCAGCTCAACTTAGAAGCGCCGGCAGACCTGGGTAATCTTCGAATCATCGTGTTTGTTCAAGAACCACGCCAAGGAAAAGTGCTCGGAGCGAGTATGACGCAGGTTGCGGCGAAGTAAGTTAACGTGTTACTGGAGTGGCTATGTATCCTCGTGACTAATGATGCGAGAACTGGAGAGCCGTCGAAAATAAACAGGTCGGGAACTTCCTATTTTCGCGTGGCAATCCAATTTCCGCTTTTTCCGTCCCCCGTGATAGAGCCTCTCATAGTGTCACCATCGACGGTGCCCGCATAGTCCAGAGGGATTTTTGCATCTACGTGAATGGTGATTGCATTTCCGTTCACCGAACCACTAAGGGTGCCCGACTGTCTTGGCCCCTTGAAGGTTCCGCTGATGTTTTCAGCGGATTGCTGAATCACAAGGGTCTGGGTGGCGTGTCGTCTTCCCCATCGAGGCGGAAACCGTCCATGTCCCCGGCGACATTTGTGATGTCACTCGCTAGAGCGGCAGCACACATCACAAACACGATCGGCAAGCAGCAAATCTTCCTACGCGGTTGCATTGCGATTCTCTCCGACTGTCCTTGGGGTGACAAACTCTATCACAAGCCAATGAATCGAGATCAGCGCGTCTTTCAGCGCTCCGTGACTGAATCGGTCCGTTCCCTTTGGCAAGTCCGTTTGGGCAGCTCCGCGACGTCGATTTATGTGCAAATCCTTGCATATTGACAGGGGTTACCGTCCGGTCCAAGATTAAGCACCAATTGCGCGCCTGATGTGCAGGTGTAGCGCAATCTGCAAGAAGAACGCTCCATAAGCGTTTCAGCAGCTCCCTTCGCCGGACCCAGGGTTCCAGAGTTACACAGGAGGTTTCATGATTATTCGCAGCTCAAAACTCTCTCCCGCCAGCCGCGGAACGCGTTCTTTCCCGTCTGATGCCTCAGAAAAAGCCGGCTACCTTAGGAATCAATCGGCGAAAATTCGAATTCTAGCTATGGCTTGCTTTTGGCGACGGGCGTTGCCCCCTGTTTGATCGGAACTGCCAAAGCCCAGCAACACAACACAATCGCGACCGTTGCCGGCGGCGGCAATATTCCAGCGAAGCCTGTCTGGGCCGATCTTCCTGGCCCCAACGCGGTAGCGGAAGACGCCGCGGGCAACATCTATCTTGCGCCGCCGAACAGTTACTACATTCTCTTGTGGACCCAGTCCTCCAACACGCTGTCGATTTTTGCTGGAACCGGCATCGAAGGCGGTGGCGGCGATGGTGGTCCAGCAACCGCAGCCAACCTGATCGGGCCTGCCGCTCTGGCTCTGGACGTTTCTGGCAATCTTTACATCGCAGACGCAAACAAGATCCGTTGCATTGCCGCAGCTAACGGAGCTTGCGGCGGCGTCTCCGCGGGACAAATCAATACGATCGCGGGTATCAGAGAAGCTTGCACTCAGAGCTGGGGTGTTTGCGGCGATGGTGGCCCTGCCATCAAGGCGCAGTTTGATCTTCCTCAGGCTCTGTTTGCGGATAACTCCGGCAATCTGTTCGTTGCTGACACGGGCGACAATCGTATTCGCCTCATCGCGAACGGTATCGTCACAACTGTCGTTGGCACGGGGCACCCTTGCGGTGGCGGAACCGGCAATCCTTGCGCGGACGGCGGTCCGGCAACACAGGCTCTTCTGAATCTTCCTCACGGGATCGCGGAAGATGCTTCCGGCAATCTCTATATCTCTGACAGTCGCGACCAACGCATCCGTTATGTAGACAAGTCCAGCGGGAACATCTCTACATTCGCCGGAACAGGAGCGGAATGCAATAATTCGCAAGGCGCATGCGGAGACGGCGGATTGCCGGCGAACGCTCTCGTTCACACGCCGGGCGGCATCTTTCTGGACGCGTCCGGCAATCTCTACATTGCCGATACCCTCGACTTCAAGATTCGCATGGCAACGACCGGCTCCAAGCCAACCATGTCCACAATCGCGGGCACCGGCATTCAGGGCTACGCTGGGGATGGCCGCGCGCCACTTAGCGCAAATCTCGATGAGCCCATCGCGGTGGTTGCCGATTCGTCGGGCAACGTCACCTTCGCTGACACTGGTAACCAACGCGTACGACGGGTTAGCGGCGGGATCATTACTACCCTCGCAGGCGGTGGCAATGGCGGGGATAATGCCTCGCCCGTCAAAGCCACTCTTGCGGACGACACGACCGTCGCCTGGGACACGAACGGCACTAACTTTTATATCGCCGACGCTTCCAACAATCGCGTTCGCGAAGTTACACCCGGAACTTCCGGTGTAATCACGACCGTCGCCGGGACCGGCAGCCTCGGCTTCAGCGGTGACAATGGCCCGGCGACCAAGGCCACGTTCAACGCGCCGAATGGAGTCGCAGTCGACGCGTCAGGCAACATCTTTATCGTGGACACCGGCAACCTGCGGGTTCGCGAAGTCAACGCTAGCACTGGCGTTGTCACAACCGTTGCAGGTAACGGCATCTCCTGCCTCCCTCGCAAAGGAATCTGTGGCGACGGCGGTCCGGCGACACAGGCGAATCTGAACACTCCAACCTCAATCGCCATTGATACCAACGGGAACTACTACATTGCCGACTGGGTGGGATGCCGCGTGCGCGTGGTCGACTCCACTGGAACCATCAACACCCTGGCTGGCAACGGAGAATGCGGTTACACGGGCGACGGAGGTCCGGGCCCCAAGGCGAAGTTGAACTACCCGTATGGTGTCGCTGTCGACGCTAACCATAACGTTTACATTCCCGACTCAGAGAACAATGTGGTGCGCTGCGTGGTCGGTTCGGCCGGTGGCTGCGCTTCGAAGTCCGCCGTGGGTACTATTGTGACTTACGCCTTCAACGGTACGCGCAGTTTCGGCGGAGATGGAGGGCCCGCTCTCAAAGCCGCGATGGACCTGCCGCTGGAAGCGGCGGTCGATCCAGCTGGCAACCTGTTTGTTGGCGGTGGTGTAGATCAGGTGGTACGCCGCATTGATGCCGCCACTCAGACCGTGAGCACGGTCGCCGGAAATCCGTTCAACCCAACGCTGGGCGGCTTCTCCGGAGATGGAGGTCCCTCTCGCCAGGCGGTTATGCAAAACAGCGGTCTTTCTGTGAACGGCGCTCAACAGTTGCTCATAGCCGATGCCGGAAACAATCGTATTCGCCAGGTGGACATGATTCCGGGCGTGAAACGCATCACCAAGTCGATCAACTTCGGCGGCGTAACTGTGGGCAAGACAAGCCCCCCCATGCCGGCCAAAATAAAGAACGATGGGCTCGCCGATCTTGCGATTTCGGGTTTCGCGTTCTCAGGAAAGAACAAAGGTGACTTCGCAATCGCCACCAAGAATTGCGGAAGCCAACTCGCACCTGATCTTTCGTGTCACGTGGAGATTACCTTCACTCCTCACGCCAAGGGGGCACGCTCCGCCAGCCTGGTGGTTAGTGATTCGATCGGAAAACAGGACATAAAGTTGACGGGCACCGGTCAGTAAAGTTCAAACCTGTTCACACAGAGGGCCGTAATTTTCCAAGATTGCGGCTCTTGTTTAATAGCGGGACTGCTTAGGGAAATTTTTGTAAAAGATGGCAGCTCAGCGGAATCGCGCCCTGTGCTCCTTCAGAATACAGCGGTCCATCACTACCACAATTCCGGCTTTGCGGGCCTTCTCCGCCGCCGGTTCGTGTACGACACCCTCTTGCATCCAGATGGCCGGAACCTTAAGTTGGATCGCCTGATCGACGATCTCGTCCACAAACTGGGATCGTCTAAAAATATTGACGATGTCGATCTTGTCTTTCACGTCGAGTAATCGAGCATAGGCCGTCTCGCCCAAGGCTTCTTCGATCTCGGGATTTACCGGAATGATCCGATAACCCTGTGACTGCATGTAGGCGGAGACGCCATGGCTTGGACGAAAGGGTTTGTTCGAGAGCCCGACTACGGCAATATTTTTGGCGGCTCTGAGTATTTCTGAAATCGGGTCCGATCCGGTGAGGGTAGCCATACCCCGTTATTCTAGCGGGGTAGCGGACTTGCGGCCAATCCAGTTCGTTCGGCGGCATCAGCGCCCCCATGGTTCTGGGGACAAGCAAACGCTCAGCGTTTGTTCGCGTCGTCAGTTTTCTGCTTGAATAGTTTGAGCGCCAGCTTACGGATGGTGTCAGAGACTTCCTTGTTTCCGGCGAGATTGCGGAGATCGTTGACCAGAATGTTTTTCATCAGCCCGAAGAGAAAGATCGATCGGTGTTCGCGGATTAAAAACAAGATTGCGAATCACGGGATACTGCTTGGCGAAGCGGCGTTTCAGTGGAATTTGCCGGAGAACAGCCTCAAGCACATTCTTCTGACTGGCGATTTTTTCCACCTCGCCGTCGCTAATCTTCGGCGACTCCAGGACCGCCAAGGCCACAATTTTGGTGCCATCTCGGATCAGCAGAGAACGCTCTTCTTTGCTTCCCTTCATAGCCAA
The DNA here is from genome assembly GCA_963708575.1 of uncultured Acidobacteriaceae bacterium. Taxonomy (GTDB): domain Bacteria; phylum Acidobacteriota; class Terriglobia; order Terriglobales; family Acidobacteriaceae; genus DASVWZ01. The sequence continues at coordinate 406,462 of CAVPTB010000007.1, read as the reverse complement.
CTGAATTCGACCCGTGATGTCGAGTTTGGCTATTTTCTGCAGAGCGCTACCACGCTTTTCCGGCATCGCCGGAACGGCTTTCGTCGCCACCGGCGCGGGCTTGCTAACTTCCTTGGCGGGCGCAGCCGCAGCGGCGCTCCCAGAACCCACTGCAACCGTGACTGACGGGATAGCCGGCGGTGGAACGGCGGCGGCTCTAGCTAATTCTTCTATTCCACCGATCGGTTGATATAGCTTGTCGCCTTCGGCAGCGATCTCGCTGGCGTGTTCGGCTACAAATGCCTGGACCACTGCATCGGTTTCAGGATCGCTAGTTTCATCGGTGGAGGCTGTGGCCATCCCCACCATCGTGCCTAAGATGCTCGACTGCTTTTCGCTTAGACTTGGGTTCGCCCGGAGCGCTGTTTGAAGAGCTACGCTACCCTGTACTCGTGGACTCGCCAGAATCAAGTCGACGATCTCACTGGATTTCAGACCAGCTAACTGCGCCAATGAAGCGTCCGTAATTGACGAGTTCTCCAACAACTCGGGAAGCAAAGCCGGGCGTAGATTTTCCGGACACACGAAATAATCCAGCACTTCCTTGGGTGTCTTCGGGTCCTTCGCCACCACGCGGCACGCGGCCTCATCCCATCCTGCCAGGGTCATTTTCGCCTTCTCCCCGACGACCCGATTGTGTCGAGCCAGATATACGAGGATTTCGATCATTTCCGCGCTCGGAACCGACAAGGCTCCTTTGGCGGCAGAATGCATCAGATTCGACGGCACGGCCGATGCGTGAAACAACTCAATCATGCGCGGCATAGGTTCGCTTTTGACTCCGGGAAGAATGGACATTACAGGATCGAACGGAGGACCGCCCTGCGGCTACTGCATTCGACTGAACGAAGTTACCAAGGGAACATGGACAAATCGGAATGAGGGAATTCGCGGGCTTCCGCGTCCTTGGTTTTTTTGTGGCGTTGGTTAGGTTAGAGGCGTTGCTGGCTAGATTCGTGGCCGGTCACCCGCTCCAACTCCGTTACGACTATCTCCAACTCATTCACCAGCTTGTTAGCAGGATGGTGCCGGAACTCGTTCACCAACGCCCGGTAGTACCACAGCGTGCCCTCCCGCTTCCCAGTGAATCTTTCGAATACCGCCTCGCCGATTTCGCGATAATCAGTAAGGATGGATCGCGAGTTATGCAACTTGTCGGCGGCCGAAACCAAACGCGTGTCATCGTCTGCGGCCCGCAAATGTCGCAGGTAGTCTTCTTTCCGCTTTCGCCATGTTGGCTTGGGAGACTCGTAGGTATCGGTGCACCCGTCGACCACGCGCGCTACGCGTTCGCCAAAATTCTGCCGGATCTCTTCCAGCAGCGGACGCCCTCCGCAATCCTCGACCACATCGTGCAGGAGCCCAGCCATGGCCAGTTCCTCGTCACCGCCAGCGTCAAGCACCAGGCTGCTGACTCCCAAAAGATGGGAAACGTACGGAACGGCCGTTCCCTTCTTCGTCTGCCCTGCATGTTTACGGATTGCGTAGCATAGGGCCTGCTCGAATCGCTCAGTCAGTTTCACTTCTGGCAGCTTTGTTTCTAGTTCGTACTCTGCTTGTGACATCTTTTACACCTGTTTTTCTCCGCGACGCATCTGCAGATAAGCTCGCATGAACGGTTGAAGGTCGCCATCAATCACACGATCTACGTCGCCCATCTCAAATTTTGTTCGATGGTCTTTGATCATCCGGTAGGGTTGCAGGACATAAGAGCGGATCTGCGAACCGAAATCGATATCTAGTTTCGAATCCTCGATCTTGCGGGTTACTTCGCGCTTCTTCTCCAGTTCGTGCTCATACAGTTTCGAACGAAGCATGCTCATGGCGCGTTCCTTGTTCTTGTGCTGAGAGCGCTCGTTCTGGCAGGCCGCCACAAGTCCGGTTGGAATATGCGTGATGCGCACCGCCGAGTCTGTGGTATTGACGTGCTGGCCACCCTTGCCGCTGGAACGATAAGTGTCGATCCGGATGTCTTCGGGCCGAATGATCACCTCGATACTGTCATCAATTTCCGGAGACACAAACACACTGGCAAAGGAAGTATGCCGGCGCTTCGCCTGATCGAACGGTGAGATTCGCACCAGGCGATGAACACCAATCTCACTGCTCAACAAACCAAACGCGTATTCGCCATTGACAGCAAATGTTGCCGACTTCAGCCCGGCTTCTTCGCCTGGCTGGTAGTCATACAAGACCGTTTGGAACCCTTGCCGTTCCGCCCATCGCAGATACATGCGCAACAGCATGTCAGCCCAATCCTGGGATTCCGTGCCGCCGGCCCCTGGATGAATCGTCACAATCGCATTTCGCTGGTCGTTCTCCCCAGAGAGAAGCGTTTCGGTCTCCAGCCGATCCACTTTTTCCCGCAACGCATCGATCTCGCGGCGGAGTTCGGCGTCAACTTTTTCGCCTTCGCGCGCGAGTTCGAAGTACGCGGCGATATCGTCGCTGCGGCGCGCCAAATCAGCCTCGTTGGCAACCATGTTTTCGAGGCGCTTCTTCTCGCGCATCACTTGCTGGGAATTTTGGGGGTTCGACCAGAGATTGGGGTCGGCGGCCTGCTTATCGACTGCGCTCAGTTGTTCGCGTAGCTTGCCTGCGTCAAAGATACTCCCGAAGTTCGCGCACTTTTTCCTTCAGTCCAGCGTATTCCTGTTCCAGTTCCTCAACCATATCTCTTCCTCGCTAGCACTGGAGACGTAGCTTGCTACGCTCTCCGCGGGTGAACCACCCAGCCGCACGCCAGTGCTCCTATCAAAATTATCGCACACAGGTACGCGAACCAATCTCCATGACGGGTGTAGAAAGTAGTTTCGCTTACGAGTGCATAGGGCGCCACCAGAGTAGCTCGGGTTTTTCGCGGAATGCTAGCGACTATCCGACCATAGGGATCAATGCTAGCCGTCACTCCAGTATTGGTGTCGCGCAGCAGCCAGTGAGCATTCTCGATGGCGCGCATGCGCGCTTGTTTCAAATGCTGCGCATAGGCTCCGCTGTCGCCATACCAGCCGTCATTCGAGATATTCACCAGAACCTGGGCGCCATCGGCGACCGGCTGTCGAATTTCGTCGGGGAAGATCGATTCGTAGCAGATAAAGACACCCAGCTTCGTGCTGCCGGCGTCGAGCGGCTGGCGGCTCTCACCTCGGGAGAAAGCTCCCACTTCTTTCGTAAGGCCGCTGGCGAAAGCGAACAGTTTCTCGAATGGAACGTACTCGCCGAACGGCACCAGGTGCATCTTGTCATATCGCGCAGTCAAATCACCTTGAGGACTCACTAACACGCCAGAATTGTAGATTTCCGTGGGGCGGTCCGCATTGGCGCTCGCGTTTCGAATGCCGATACTCCCCGCCAGCACCCATGTGTTAGCCTCTCTTGCGACGTTGCTGACGACATTGCGGAAGATTGGATCGCTTGTATAAAAGGGGGCAGGCGATTCCGGCCACACAATCAAGTCGGGATGAATCGCCGACGTTGCCTGAGTAGCGCTGTCGCTCGGTATCGGCGCGTTCACGCTGCCTGGGTCCAGGCTTATCTGACTCAACTCCCGCAGCGTTTGCGCGAAGTATTCTTTGGTCCAATCGGCGCCGTCGAGAATCGGCACATTTGCCTGCACTAAGTATGCTGTCCTGCTGCTCGGAAACGCCGGCGCAGGAATCCATCGCACTGCCTGCAGCACGGCAACTGCAGCCAGTGAAGCCAGCAACAACTGCTTGCGTTTTTCCCGTCTCACCAGAAACGCGGCAGCGAAGGCTGTATTCACCAGCATGATTTCGAACGAGATGCCGTATACGCCGGTCACGGTCGCAATCCGTGCCAGCGAAACATTATCTACTTGAGCGATGCCGAGTAGATCCCAGGGAAATCCGGTGATTCGGGTTCGCGCCAACTCCACCGCAACCCAGACCGCGGGCGCAAGTACGAAAACCCATTTGACGTGAGCACGCTTCGCGATCAGCGAGATGAGCAAACCGAAGGCTCCGTGATAGAGCGCCAGATACAGGCAGAACAGGATCAGGATTCCGGTGGCCGCAGGGGCATTTACCCCCCCGTACTGCCGCATAGTCGAATAGATCCAGTAACACGTCCCTGCATACCAAAAAATGCCGCAAATGTAGGCGAGTAGGAATGCCTGACCCGGACTGGCCGGAAGAAGAACTGGCCATTCTCGCAGCTGCAGCGTGTCCGGCTTCTGCGCTCGTAACAGCGCGACTAGCAGTGGAGTGACCGCGATCCAACACAAAAAATAAAGATCCGGCAAAGGAAAGATCAGGATTTGCAGTCCCGCGGAAAGCAGAACTAGAAGCCACGCACTGGGATGTATCCGTCGCACCCGTCAGGATAACAAACCAACCCTGTGCCTCCCCCGTGTCGCCTGTGGTGAATTCGTCACTGTTGCGCGTGAGGAATCGTTAAGTTGAAATCGCTGCTCCCAACCGCCCGCGCACAAACGAGACAATATCCTCCGTCACATAGTCCGGAGGAGTGATCGAAAAAACCGGGCGGCCGGCAACCGGCTTCAGTGAAACGCCGTTCCAGGCAAATCCGTTCTCGCTGGCTTGGCGATGCAGAATGACTGCATCTGCCCGATCCAGAAACTCTTGTGCGGTCTTCTTAAAATCCGCGTTCCCAGGGTCCAGCACCGTTAGATAGAGATCCGGACGGACGAACTTCAAGACGCTGTTCGATTCAAGGATAGTGTTCCTAGCCTCCGCCAATCTCTTCCGCACTGAGGGCATGGCTTCGGCCAGACGACCCTGTTCCGTTCTCACCCACCATACCCGCTTGGCGCCAGCAGCTAGGAACCGCGAAGTATCCGACTCTCCCGAGCGATCTCTCTCCTCGGAAATAGCCCAGCTATGATCATCGGTCGCGCAATCGCAGGACTCGCCGTTAAGCGAGCACACGCCGTGCCCGTACTGCGTAATCTTGAATGCGGTCCAATGAAATTCCGGCAGCGCGGCGATCAAACCAGCAACGACGCTTGTCTTGCCCACACTGCGCGAATGTCCGCCAACCACGACCACTGCCATAAATTGTGCCTACTCAACTTCCGTAAACCACAGAGGTGGGTTTCGTGACTAACGCCCTCCTACTTCTTAGCCAGACGTCCGAGAGCCGCCAGTTCTTTGAGATACTCCCGCAAGGGTTTCGCCGGAGTGCCCCAAAAAGCCACTCCTTTTCCTCGTAAGACTTTATGTGGCAGAACGCCCCCCTGCCCGCCCAGCATCACACCCTCTTCGATGCGCGCATGCTCACCAATGCCCACTTGGCCGCCCAGTACCACGCCACGCTCTATCGTGATGCTCCCGGACAGGCCGGTCTGCGCCGCGATCACGACATCCTCGCCGATTTGGCAGTTATGGCCGATATGTACCAGATTGTCGATCTTCGCTCCGCGCCCAATTCGCGTCATATCCAACGCGCCACGGTCGATGGTCGTGTTCGCGCCAATCTCGACGTCGTCACCGATTTCGAGTCCGCCCACCTGCGGAAATTTTTCGTAGTTTCCGGTGGCTTTCTCTCGTACATAGCCGAAGCCGTCGCTTCCCAAAACCGCGCCCGAATGGACGATCACGCGATTACCGATTCTCACATCGGGATAGATGCTTACCCGAGGATAGATGTCGCATTGGGTGCCGATCTTCGCGCCGTCCGAAATAACCGCACCCGCGCCAATCCAGCTCCCCGCGCCGATCTCGACATCCTCGCCTAGTACTGCCAGCGCATCCACGGTGACGTCTTTCGCAAGGACCGCCGAAGGATGAATTATTGCTTCGGGATGAATTTTGTTCGAACGATCGATCGGAGAGCGAAGCAGCTTCGCGGCCCGGGCAAACGCCAGGCGGGGTTCAGCGGAAATCAAGAGCGGCTTCGGACTCGCGACCTTCTCAGCGAAAGCTCCGCAAATAATGGCCGCGGCCTTTGAATCCATCGCCGCCTGCAGATCCTTCTCCTGCTCGACGAATACCAGATCGCCGGAACGCGTGGCGTCCGCTTCCTCGCGGGCTTTAGCCCCGACACTCGCGACCCCGCCTAGCTCAACCGAACCGTCGCCCACCAGTCGCGCGCCGATGATTTCCGCGACCTCTAATACCGTGCGTTTCATGGCACATTTGTATACGTTTGACTCGGGAAAGGAAAGCTGAGGTCTTACAATGCAGACATGGAGCGGAAGATCTTCTGGATCAGCTTTACCGTGCTCGGCCTGATCGCCGACTTCACTCTACCGCTCTGGTGGGCCCTCGGCGCTACCATCCCAATCGTTTACGTGAGCTGGTGGGTTGCCTACCGCAGCGACTGGTTCTGAACTTCCCAGATTCGGGCGGGCTCAATGCGATTCGCGCGCATCATTACTGCGATTCTGATGGGATCTAGCTGTCCTTGCGATAAAGCAGATTGCGCATCGCTTCGCGCCTCGCCGCATTGATCTCCCGGTCTCCGCCATCCAACGCGTTCTTCGCGCCGGGATCAGTCGATTCGTCCTCACTGCAATCCGGACAACGGTTCGCGAATCCGGGCTTCCCTGGCTTTAACTCAAACTCCTCGCCGCACACCACACAAGTTTTAATCGGATATGCCATACCGAAGTATGATATCGAAGCCACCTCATACCCCGCCACCCGCCTAAACACGCGACGACGGTTGGCGGAGCCACGACCAGTCGGCACCCCTCACTTTCGAATCGCGGTGAAAATCGCGGGCGGGGTGGAGGACGCCGGAAGCATCTCCTTCCCGCTCTTCTTCAACCTTCCGGACGTCGCATTAAACAAATAACCTTGAATTGTCGAACTGAAATTATTTACCCACTTTAACGAGTAGACTTGGGTTCCATCTGGACTGAATACGAACGGCAGGAGAGAAGGAATGGTGCTCCCCGTCGCAACCAGTTGCTTGCTAGACAGGTCGATTCGAGCGACCCTCGTCGGCAGTTGGGAAGCCGAAATGAACACAAACTTCTGCAGCGGATCCAACTGGAACGAGTTCACGTATCCGCATGAATCGATCATCGCGGTATTGCAGTGAATCAGGGGATTCTTCGGATTTGAAACATGCGGCAAAACATTTAGCCATGAGTCACTGCTATCTCCATCGATCGTTTGGCTGAGCAGGATTGTCTCGTCACCGATGGCGGTGTAAGCATAGTCGCCTTCGCCGCCGTAAGTCCATTGATCCGGAACACTTTCTTTGACAGCTTCCCGGTATGCGAATCGATGCGCTGCTCGTACCAGTTCGATCCGCCGCCCCCGCCTAGGTCGCTGCCCTCGTCTTCGTAAACCTTTGTTCCCTGCGAGTTGAATTCGTCGAGATTCCACCACTGGCAACAGCTTCCCTCATTATGTCGCCCAGCCACATCGTGGAAAGTGAGTTTGCCATTTGAGTCAATGTCGTAAAGTCGTACCGCATAGATCTGATTTCCGGTCTTGTCGGTTGAAAGGGCGAGCACGTAAGCAAATCGTCCGCCCGGATCGACGTCGATTTCGGTGAAATTTCCTGAGAGCGTCTGAATGGGCTGTGAATTCGGCACACCCTGAGCATCGGTCGAATAAACCGATAGCTGCTGATCTCCGCCGGCACAGCAGGGCACATACAGAAAACGGCCGTCAGTTGAAGATGGGACCGGATACGCCGCCAAGCCGGTACCCAAGTTGACCAGACTCCCGACCTGCTTGATATGTCCACTTTGGCTGGCAACAAAAGTTGTAAGGGTGGTTCCTTGCACCGCGTAGACAACGTGCAATGGCGTTGAAAGCGTGATTGCATGAGCTAAGACGAAGGCGAGTAATAGCAACACGACGAGTGAACGGGGGAGCATAGCGCCTCCACGACTACCTCTGCAAGCAGTCGGCGAGGTGGGATGCTTCGGACCGCGCCAGGGTTGCTGTAACCGGGGGACGGAGACAAAACGCGCACGTAGCGCTACCTAATAGAGCCCTTTCTCCCCTTCCGGCCTCGTCTTCCATCGCCGGTGCACCCACAACCACTGTTCCGGATATTTCCTCACGAAGTCTTCAATCACCTTAGTAAACAACTGCGTATTTGTTACGGCATCAGCATCATCGTTGCCGGTTCGCACAAGCTCCACTGGAGGATCAAAACGCAGCCGATATTTCCGCAGCACCGGGTCCCATATGGTGAACCCGGGCACCACGGCCGCATCCGTACGCAGGGCAATTCGCGCCAACCCGCTTGCCGTGCATGCCGGAACGCCGAAGAAGTTCACGAACACTCCCTGCGGAGGTGTCATGTTGGTGTCCATCAGAATCCCGACTGTCTTGCCCAATTTCAATACCGACAGCAATGCACGGACGGACTCATCTTTATCCAACATGGAATTTCCATGCATGGTCCGATAATCCTTGGTAAGCCGGTCGAGATAAACATTATCAAGGGAACGCATCACCACATGCAGCGGATATCCGTACAGTGAGTGCGCGAACGCCGAGAGTTCCCATCCCCCCAGATGGCCGGTGAGAAACAGCACGCCTTTACCGCGCAGAAATGCCCGTTCGAAATTTTCGAAGCCGTCATAGACAACGACCTTCTTGACGTTCTCGCGAGTGTATTTGGGAAACAGGCAGACTTCCGCCAACTGTCGGCCGAGCGAAGTAAATTCCCCGCGCAAAACACATGCGCGTTGGCCGCGGCTCATTTCCGGAAAAGCTATCTGCAGGTTTCTCATTCCAACGTTCCGTAGTCGGCCGTGTAAGAGGTAGATGATCCAGGCAAGAGAAATACCTGCAGCGCGGGCCAGTGGACGAGGCAGGGCACCAATGGTCTTGATAATGACCCAAGCGAGCGCGTACTCGAGTCGCTGCCGCATGCAGAGGAAACGTGACGGTAGCACCGCGGAAATTCGCGTGTCAAACTGCTGCTCGTACTCCCTTGACAGCGAAATGCCTTTCAGGCATGATTCGCACGCCCGCCAGTTGCGCACTCGCCCCCTTCCCTTACGACGTGCCGCTCGCGAGATTCTTTCCAAGGAGAGTTCCGTGATGCATTTTGGCTTGTGTAATTCATCCCTGCGGCACCCATTGCGGTGTTGTGCATGGGCCCTCTGCATTTTAATTTTGTTGTTGACTGGAATGACCTCCAAGGCCCAAACCTTCAAAGTACTGCACGAGTTCGGTTTTGGACCGGATGGCGCCATTCCCTATTCCGGCCTGATTCGCGACGCTAAAGGGAACCTTTACGGTACTACAACCATCGGAGGTTCTTCGAGCGCTTGCCCATATGGTTGCGGCACAGTTTTCAAAGTGGACGCAACCGGCGCCGAAACGATCCTGCATAGTTTTGGTAAGGGCAAAGACGGGGTTAGTCCGTATGGTGGAGTAATTCGCGATGCCAAAGGTAATCTCTACGGCACTACCCAGAAAGGGGGCAGTCACGGAGCCGGAACCGTCTTCAAGATCACAGCATCCGGCAAGGAGTCCGTCCTCTACAACTTCACAGGTGGCAGCGACGGAGGTTTTCCTTATGCGGGACTGATGCGAGATAGCGCGGGTAACCTTTACGGCACGACCTTCCTCGGCGGCTCCTGCGGCGCTTACTACGGCTGCGGTACCGTTTTCGAGGTTGACTCGACCAACAAAGAAACAGTGTTGTACAGCTTCTCGGGCGGCGCCAATGACGGCGCATTTCCTTACGCTGGAGTAATTCGAGATTCCAAAGGAAATTTTTACGGCACCACCTTTGGAGGAGGCGACTATCATTGCGAGCCTACCGGATGCGGAACAGTGTTCAAACTGAGTCCGCTCGGCAAAGAAAAATTCGTCTACATCTTCCAGGTTACAGACGCATTCTCACCGTATGGAGGACTGGTGCGCGATAAGTCTGGAAATCTGTATGGATCGACGCAATTCGGCTTTGGAACCTACGGAACAATCTTTAAACTAAGCCCGAGCGGGCAAAAGACAACGCTGTACACGTTTACACAGGGCTCGGGAGCGGGCTACCCTCAAGGCACATTGATTCGCGACACATCGGGTAATCTCTACGGAACCACCTATTCGGGGGGAGACTATTACAGTGGCGTCGTATTCAAACTGGATACATCAAACACCCTCACCACACTCTACAGCTTTACCGGCCAATCGGATGGCGGAAGCCCTGTAGGTGGAGTTGTTTCAGACGGTTCCGGAAATCTATACGGCACTACAACCTATGGCGGCGATTATTTCAACGGAACGGTCTTCGAACTAACGCCGTAGTCCATTGTTCCGTCGGGCCCGGTAAGATTTGGTCCCGGCATGTCCGTGGGACATTCGCCTGCAGGATTTCGGTTGGTTCCCGAGAAGGTCTACTTGTTAGCCGCCACCTTCGCCCACTTGGCCAGCGTATCCAGGAACGGGTAAGCGGCCTTCGGGGCTTCGACCTCTCCATCAAGCGACGCCTTGGTTGACACCATGTGCCCGTAGAAATCCCGCGTACTGTCCTTGTCCTGACTGATGGCCGCGCCACTTAGCTCCAACCCCGCAAACGCGCCTCGCGCCCGCGAATAGCTAAGCACCTGAGCCCGCATCTTCCAGTCAGTGTCAGCAGCGGCGTGGCGACCTACCGGGCCCGCGGCAACGCTGGCATCCGCGCCCAGCTTGAATTTGCTGTTCAGCATGTTGCGCATGCCATTCTGATTCATGATCAGCATCACGAGATCGACCGCCTGGCCGCCAATCTGCAGGCCAAAGCTCCCTCCCTTGATACTAAAGAACGATAGCGAACTCCATCCCTTCGGGGTGCGGCAGCTGGCCACGCCCTTGCCGTAGCGTGCACCCACAATGAATCCGCCCTTCAGCATGGAGGGCACAACCGCAACGCACTCGGCCGATCCCAGGACCTCTTCTGGAATACCCTGGTCCGGGGCGCCCTGGATCTCATTCAGAACGTCGGCGGCAGCCTGTACCCGGTCCGCTACCTTGGTGTTGTCGTCCGCGGCGTAGCCCGCTACAGCCGTCAAACTGAAAATTACGCACAGCAATACCAGCTTTTTCATGATTTCAACCTTCCACTTGAGTTTCGATGTGTGTCGCTGATTGTAATTGATACAGGTGGGTGGAAAACTGGGCAGAAACAGGTCAGAGAAGGGGTGCCCGATCAGTTAAGGGATATTTGAACCAAAAAAAATCGGGGCCGGTAACGGTGACCCTAATCTCCGTTCCCAACCCCGTCTCCCAGGTTCTGTGGTAGGTGAAACGAGTATGCCTCGTACTCTTAAACCGGACAAGATTACCGAGGTCACTGTACCCAGGTAACCGTAAAATCTACTTCGCTGTCACCAGCGAATGGGTAATCGCATGAACCGAAAGCGCGATTCGGTTCTGTACTCCAACCTTGCGCATCAATTTCGCCACATGTGCCTTTACGGTGCGCTCTTCAATCCCCAAGGCCGAGCCAATTTCCTTGTTCGAACGGCCCGCCACCAGCATTTCCAGAACTTCTCGCTCACGATCGGTAAACGTCACGCGGCCGGCGGGAAAAATCCGGCCCGGCGCCGACGAGACTCGCTCGATAAACATCGAAAGCACCTTGCGAGGCGCCCATACCGAGCCTTCATTCACGATGCGTATTGCCTGCACGAATTCCGCCGGCGAGGCGGCTTCGTCGACGTATCCCTTGGCCCCGGAGGCTATCGCTTTCAGGACGGTTTCGTCGTCCATCCCCGAGCCCGTCACAATAATTCGCAGGTCTGGCCGCGTGGCCTTCAGGCTTGCCATCAAATCGAAAAGGTTCTGTCCGCTGCGATTCCCCAGCAACACTAGATCGACGTTCTGTTGGCTGGTAATGTCAGGCAGTGAGGAGGCGATCAACTCAAAATCGCTCTCGCTGTCGAACAGGGCCCGGAACCCCACAAACCGCAGTGGATCGCTTTCCACTACAGCAATTCGGATCGGCGATCTTTTTGCCAGTGCAGTTTTCGTAGCCGTTGCTTTCATTCGTTGGACCTACTATTGGTAGAAGATAGTCGTAGCTTAGAGACTTTGCGGGCGCTTGGAAAGACAAGTAACGATTTTGCGATTACGCCAGTAACATTGGATTTACAATCACTTAGAGGGAACAACCGTATGAAAATAAGCCACTATCGAGCCGCTCGCCGGACTCTTGCATTTCTGTTGGGGACAATCATTCTGGCCCTCACCGCTCTGGCCAGCGCGCAAACGCCCTACAAACCCAAATTTCCTGGCGATCCGGCCCACTCCGATTCTGAAGCCGCGGCCCTCGGTTACATGCGCACCACGATCCGCGCCCAGAAGGTCTACCAGCGCAAGAACGAAAAGTATGCGACGTCCCTGTCGCAACTCGTCCACACTGGATCGTTCACGCGACGCATGGTCGAAACCCAACGTGGCGACTATACGGTCGGATTTCGCTCTCACAAAGATGGCTACGAATTGACCATGACCCCCAAGCAACTCGATGCGGATCACCGTTCGTTCTACGCCGATGAGGATGGCATCATCCACGGAGACGACCAGAAAGCCGCCGACGAGAATTCTCCCAAGGTGAAGTGAGTTCGAAAATCAAGTAGCCAAGATCCTGGTTTCGGGTCCTGCGGTGGACTTGCTGAGGACGGCTTCGAGCCCTACCCGCCCTGCTTGATCTCGACCGCTTTCCCATCTTCGTACCGGACGGTCAGCGGCTGCCCGCCGTTGGGATAGTTCAGCGTCCGGCCTGAATAGCTGCCTGATCCTTGTGACAGTCCAATTCCCACCGCCATCGTCACCTGGATCTCACTCATCCCCGGCACGACCTGATGGGTGTCAATGGCATGCCAAGTGTCCGAGGGCCAGTGTTTGTAAAGGTCATGCGGGTCTTCGATGAACACCAGGTCGTTGATAATAAAGTGATACGTGTCGTTACTCACGCTGCCGACAGGAAACGCATAAGTTCTGCCATTCCTGGTAAATACGGCCATTACTTGATGTTCGTCCGCATCCGGCGCGACATCGATCGCCACCCGCTGAACCTGCAGGCGCTCGATGGGAAGGAACTTCCCTGCCGGATGGGAAAAGTCGGTGTGGTGAGCGCCGGTGTTGTAGGGAAAGTAGGTGATGGCATAGCCCACTTTGATCCAGACCGGCTGCTTTGTCAGTTCCTGGGCTGACTTGAGGTCGTAAGGATAGAGCTTCTTTGGCGTGACATAAAAATCTGGATTCAGCGCCGCCACGGCTTTCTGTTTGGTTTCCTGCAGAGCATCCTGGTGCCGCTCGTAAAATATGTAGGCCGTACGGGTGCCAGCGATGAATATGGCAATTGCCAACACCACCCGAATTCTTGCCTTAAACTCACTCGTCATAATCCTGTTCGTCGCCTGCCTGAGTTAAACTTAAAACAACATCGCAAGGAGAGCCAGATGCCTGTTGTTACCGAAACCGAGGTTATTAGCGCCCTCAAACAATGCTACGATCCGGAGATTCCGGTCAATATCGTTGACCTTGGATTGATTTATGGGGTAAACGTCCAGCCTGCCACCGAGGACAGCCAAGACGTCACCGTTGAGATGACCCTGACCGCCCAAGGCTGCCCGTCGCACGTGGAAATCAGCGCGCAAGTCAAAGCCCGGGTTGAACAGCTGCCGGGCGTACGCAACGCCTCGGTGAACATCGTCTGGAACCCACCTTGGACTCCGGAACGTCTGAGCCCGGATGCCCGGAAACAGCTGGGAATCGAGTAGGATTCGGCAGGATATTGGGATATTAAAATATCCCTTCTAAAGGACTTAAGCAATCGAAGCCCCCTCCCGCCAGGCCCCGCCTGTACGCTCCGGTAGGGGTCGCGACCTCGTTGGCCCACCTGCCCGGACAGTCAAGCCGGTATGACATGAGAAGGTCGCAGAATGGCAATTCCCCTGCCCGAAACATGGGCGTATTCGGAGATATCAAAATATCCATTCTGAAGGAGTTAAGGCGGGAACGGAAGACCACGCGGTCGGCAAGTTATTTCCCCAATTTTAACCTCACTGTGACCTAAGTCACGTTTCGATGTGACATGCTGTGCTTACCTTGAAGAGTCTTATGCCTACACTAGTTTCCAGGTGGACCATGGCGATCTCCAGAATCCAAAGCAAATCCTCAGGCAACGAAACCACGGTGCGAGTCGAAGGCGACTTGAACGGCGAGATGGTTCGAGAACTGGAACGTTGCTGGCGCAAAGCCCGATCAGCAGGCTCCTGCATTCAGTTGGATCTTTGCTCCGTCCACGAGATCGATGATGCCGGAAAGACGCTGCTCACCTACATGTTCGGCAGCGGCGTCGAATTGGTTGTGGGCCCGCGCAAACACATTCCTACCCGGCGCCCGACTCTTTTGGGGAAAGTCACGACAACCTGGCGTATTGCTGAGAACTAACAGGTCTGGCGAGTCATCCTCGCAGCAGAGCTTCGTACCATTCCGCTCCGCGGCCGCCCGCAGTTTCCGCAATACGTTCACCCAGACGGGAAGCATTATCCACGAAGTTCACTCCCTGCTCGATGTAATCCGGCAGCCGACGGCGAAAGCGAGCAAACTCGTCCGGATACTCGGACGCCACCGTGGCCAGCGATACGCCCGCAAGCAGTAAGCCTACCGAATGTCTGCCTTTCAAAACCATCACGGCAGCCGCAGTCGCCGAACCCGCGATTAGAGCCTTCTTCCAGCCTTCCATCTCAGCCTCCAAGTTGTCACCGTCGGACCAACGCCACTACTTTATACTGCCTCATTCTAACGGAGGACTTGGATGCGAAAACTGATAATTGGGATCGGCGTCGCCCTATTGGCGATGGTGGGTGCGGGATCGGCACAGTCAAAGCCTCGAGCCCGTGATCTGGGCGTGCCTTTCGACGGCGTTCCCGGCCCGTTCAATGCCATTACCGATGTCAGAGGAGTCGAGGTGGGCCACACGACGCTCATCTCAGGCGATGGGCCTCTGAAGGTTGGTGTCGGCCCGGTACGCACCGGAGTAACCGCGATCCTTCCCCAGAGGCAAGCAATCCAAGGACGCCGTCTTCGCGGGTTGGTTCAGTGAGAATGGCAACGGCGAGATGACCGGGACCACGTGGGTGGAAGAGTCAGGGATTCTTGACGGGCCAGTGATGATCACCAATACGCACAGTGTAGGAGTGGTTCGCGACGCGGTGATCGCGTGGAAAGTGAAACACGGCGGACCTGACATGGAGGGTTATTTCTGGTCGCTGCCGGTGGTGGCTGAAACCTGGGACGGCTGGCTGAATGACATTAACGGATTCCACGTAAAACCCGAGGACGCCTTTCACGCGCTCGATACTGCGCAGGGCGGCCCAGTGCAGGAAGGCAGTGTAGGCGGGGGAACGGGCATGGTGTGCAATGAATTCAAAGGAGGCATCGGGACGTCATCGCGTGTACTTGATGCCAAAGAAGGTGGTTACACGGTCGGTGTGCTGGTTCAGTGCAATTATGGACGTCGTCCGGAACTCCGCATTGCAGGGGTTCCGGTTGGCAAGGAAATCCCAGAGCATCCGGCGTACGAGCGCGATACTGGATCCATTATCGTGGTGGTCGCGACAGATGCTCCTCTGCTTCCGACCCAGCTGAAGCGGGTAGCACGGCGTGTAACTCTGGGGCTAGGCCGCGATGGCAGCTATGCCGGCGACGGTTCGGGAGACATCTTCATCGCGTTCTCAACCGCGAACTCAGGCCATGACCGTCCCGGGGCATCCGCACCAGATCACGATGCATGTCCAATGACGATCTGGATCCCATCTTTCTCGCGACGGTGCGGGCAACGGAAGAAGCGGTGGTCAATGCGATGGTGGCGGCCGATACGATGACCGGAATCAATGGGCACACGGTAATTGGGTTGCCGCATGATCGGTTGAGAGAAGTGCTGAAAAAATATAACCGGCTGGCGAAATAAGAGCCCGCTCCGCCAACAACAGACTCTTATCGAATACACAGTGAACCCGGGCGCGGGTACTCTCAGGTTCGGTTTTGACGCCATCAGCAACAACGCTCCCGTTCGCTTGAACGCTCGCAGATCGTCCAGACTGTGGAATGACTTGGTCTTGTAATCGTCCGGGGTGGGCGTATCGTCTGGGATCTGACGCCATTCGATATTTTCGAACGCGTGCTGCTTCAACAGTTCCGCATATTCTGCCGCGGAGCGCACATGGACGGGCACCTTGAGCTTATCGACCCACTGCAATGAGTAGGGATTGTCCTTGTAGAGATTGATCAGGATGAACAACCTTCCCAAGCGGAGCCATCACCCGGAACAATTCGTTGAGAGCGCGATCCTGGTCTGCATAATAGTAAAACGACTCGACGGACAGCACCTTGTCAAAGAAATTTTCTTCCCACGGAATTTGCTGAGCCGACCCGCAGACGTACATGATGTTTTCAAAATCTTTGGACGCGGCGCGTGCCAGGCGGACCATCTCATCGGCAACGTCGAGACCGATGACCTGACCGGAACCTTCCGGACCTTCGCCGACGATGCGAGCCAAGAGACGCGTGGCCCATCCGGCACCGCAGCCGAGGTCAAGCACGCGCTCGCCGGCACGCAGATTCATGAGGCGAATGGTTTTCTCGGTGATATCGAGATGGTGGGCCTCCATTTTCTCGCCCTCACCAGCCTCGGCCCAGCGATTGAATTCCTGTTGCAGCTTCTCGTCGGGAGACGGCGATTTCTCGGGCAAATAATTCTCCTTCGTTCAATTTTTTTTGGCGCGCGATTACATTCGAAGCGTTCAAGCACAAAGGACACAAAGGCCGACGAAGGATATGCTACAGTTTCTGTCTTCATGAGTTCAAACCCGCAGCCCCCGGCCGAATCAAAGCCCGACTTGTTGTACTGCCCAATCTGCGCCATCGAAATTGCGGACCCTCTAACCTGCGGTGACTGCTCTGCCGTGATTTGTCGACGTTGCGGAACGCCGCTTGAGTCGCCTGACGAATTGGGAATGGGCTAGTGCCATGAGTATGCCAGCCATCTCGACAGCACCACCAACGGAATCGGCAGGCAAGCCGACGCTCGTTCGTGGCCTCTCCCTGCTCGATTCGGTTCTGCTGCTGGCGAGCGGAATCATTGGGTCTTCCATTTTTCTTACCGCTAAGGACATTGCCGGACCGCTGCCGAATCCAATCCTTTTTCTGTTGGTCTGGGTGATCGGTGGAATCGTCTCGCTGTTTGGTTGCGTAGCGTTCGCGGAACTCGGTTCGATGTTCCCCGACTCCGGTGGCCAGTACATCTACATGCGCGAGGCCTACGGGGATCTGGTTGCGTTTCTTTATGGCTGGATGCTATTCAGCGTGGCCAACGGTGGCAGTATCGCCGCACTGGCCGTTGCCGCTGCCGCATACATGGGACAGGTTGTTCCCTTCGTTTCTCAGGATCATGTTGTGCTGGCCATTGCTGGTGTGGCAGTTACTCGGGCACACCTCGTCGGCATTCTGCTGATTGCGATTCTCACCTACGTGAACGTGGTCGGACTGCGATGGGGCACACTTCTGCAAAATGTCTCCACCTGGACAAAATTCGCAGCCATGGGCGCGTTTGTGCTTTTAGGATTTGCCTTTGGCAAAGGTAGTTGGTCGAACTTCAGCGCGCATGGCGCGAGTCTGAACGTAGGACTTGGCCCCAGCCAATTCATCTCCGCGATGGGCATCGCGCTGATTGCCGTTTTCTGGGCGTACGACGGATGGGTGTACATCACCTGGGTCGCTGGCGAGGTGAAGGATCCACGTCGCAACGTGCCACTCTCGATGGTTCTGGGAATTCTGGTAGTGGGAGCGATTTATCTCGCAATGAACATGACATACCTTTATGCCATGCCGGTTGGCGACATTGCGAAGCACGAGACCATTGCTCACGCCGCGGCTACGGCTCTTTTCTCACCACGCGCCGCTGTTTGGCTTTCGGCCATGATTGCCGTTTCCTGTTTCAGCGCCGCCGCGAGTTGCACGCTGTCGGGCGCGCGAGTGTATCTCGCCATGGCGCAGGATGGGGTCTTCTTCAAACGCATGGCAGTGATTCATCCCAAGTGGCGTACTCCGGCATTCAGTCTGATTGGACAGGGCATTTGGGCCGGCGTTTTAACTCTGAGCGGCCGCTACGATCAGCTTTACACCTACGTGATCTACGGCATGGTGCTGTCTTATACCTTGACAGTGATCGGGCTGTTTATTTTGCGCTGGAAGAGGCCAGACATTCCGCGACCCTATCGCTGCGCAGGCTATCCGTGGCTGCCCGCAATCTACGTTTTGATCGGTAGCACGTGGACCCTCAATACGATCATCACGCGGCCGACGGAGGCTTTCTGGGGGACCTTCATTGTGCTCATCGGCGTGCCGGGTTACTTGTACTGGAAGTGGAGCGCGCGGAAGGCGCAGCTAGTTTAGGGAATAAGAGGGACCAGTTACTCTTCCGGCAATCTCTTTTGGGACGTCGTTGTTCGGGGGTGAAGAAACAGGATGGGAATTCTTCTGGCATCTTCGCCTTTTCTGGTGTTCGTCGCTATCGAGAGACTCCTAGGGATAGTGCCTGGACTGCTGTGCGCGACCGTGCAATCGGCAGCTCTGCTAGTGCGCGACGCTATGAGTCGGAATCGGTCGCCAAGAGTTCTGGAGATCGGGACGGCGACGTCTCTTTGGTGGTTTGGCGGCCTATGCTTTGCTGGTGAGGCCGGCCTGGTCCGTCATTGCTGTGCGCTTGCGCGTGGATGCGGGACTTCTGTTGGTGGTGCTCGTCTCGATCATGATTCGCCGGCCTTTCACGCTACAATACGCGCGCGAGCAGGTTCCTCGGGATCTGTGGAGTAGTCCGAACTTCGTTCGAGTGAACTATGTCATCACATTTGTTTGGGCGGCGGCGTTCACGATCATGGTCGCCGCGGAATCCGCGCTGCTTTACATTCCAAGCTTGCCGCCGCGAGTCGGAATTCTGACGACGGTGCTGGCAATCGTGGGCGCCGTTAAATTTACGTTCTGGCATCCGGAGCAACAGAAAGCCTAAGTTGCCGGCATCTAGCGTAAGGAGAGATTGATGAGATTCGATTGGTTCGTAAAGAGTCCTCTGACACTGATCGCGATGTCGCTGGTGACAATCGCAGTACGTCTGTACGTCGCTCCCAGTTCTGTAATGGCGCAGTCCGGCGTGTCGGGCGCGATCTACATCGAGCCAGGTACCAACCTGTTGAGAGCACCGGACGGCAGCCAGCAGGTGGTGGGTAAGGCGGTCGTCGATTTGCGCAACGGAAACATCTGGGGATTTCCCACGATGACTCAAGATCCTTACCCAACCGCGGGAGCGAATACCAAGCCGGTAACCTCGCATCCGTTTCTGCTGGGCAGGTACGCTCTAGCCGATATGGAGAAGTAGGCAGGATTGCGGACGCCGCACCCCTGCTAAAGCAGCGATTGCCGACGTCGGTTGAGAATCGACCGCAAGCGTGTAAAATCGCACCCGACAACGCGTGCCAGATGCCACTCCATCCGCGGGCCCCGATGAGATAACACTGCTGGCTTCACGCCCTTCCATCGCTGAGGCGAGCGAACCCAATCGCCCCAAGCGGGTCATGGGCTTTCGCGATCTCGTGCTTTTTTACGTAGTCACCGGTATCAGCCTGCGCTGGATCGCAACCGCAGCAGCGGCCGGGCCCAGCTCAATTGTCATCTGGATCGGCGCATGGCTGGCTTTCTACACACCGCTTGCCCTCTCCGTCATCGAGTTGTCATCTCGTTATCCAAACGAAGGCGGCCTCTACCTTTGGTCGAAGCGGGCTTTCGGTGACTTCTCCGGGTTCATGTCGGGTTGGACGTACTGGACCAGCAACCTCCCCTACTTCCCTGCTGTTCTTTACTTCGCGGCTAGCAACATCATTTTCGTACGCCAGAGTTCACTGGGACATCTTTCGAATACTCCAGCTTTTTATATCGTGTTCTCACTGGTCACGCTCGCGGGAGCTACGGGGATGAACATTGTGGGCCTCGACGTCGGCAAATGGCTGCACAACGTGGGCGCACTAGCCATGTGGATTCCGGCAGGCATCATCATTGTGCTCGGATTGATGGCGTGGCACCGTTTCGGTGCCGCGACCGCAATAACGCTTCATGCTATGAAGCCCAGCTATCACCTGAACGACATGATCTTCTGGTCGCTGCTGATCTTTGCCTTCGGAGGCTGCGAGACCGCGTCGTTCATGGGGGATGAGATTAAGAACCCACGCCGGACCGTGCCGTGGGGACTGTTCGTCGCCGGATTGACGGTCGCGGTCTGCTACATCTTAGGGACCGTGTGCGTGATGCTGGCTTTGCCGCCTTCGGAAGTCAGCAACCTGCAAGGCTTGATGCAGGCGATCGCGAAGACAGCGGATCGCGTTGGGCTTTCGGGAGTAATTCCAGTAGCGGCCTTCTTAATTGCGCTAAGCAATGTCGGAGCTTGCGGAGCGTATCTGGCTGCGGTGGCGCGATTGCCGTTCGTGGCCGGAATCGATCACTTCTTGCCGAAATCTTTTGGGGCGCTGCATCCGCGATGGAAGACGCCTTGGATCGCCTTACTCACCCAATTCGCTCTGGGTGCGCTGTTCATCTTTCTGGGACAGGCGGGAACCAGCGTGAAGGGCGCTTACGACGTGCTCGCCAGCATGACGGTAATCACCTACTTCATCCCGTATTTGTATGTTTTCGCCGCGATGATAAAGCTTCAAGGCGAACCGGCTGGCCCTGAGGTGATCCGAGTTCCTGGAGGAAAACCGGTGGCCGTGTTGATTGCAATCCTTGGGCTGATGACGACCACGCTAACCATCGTGTTATCCGTGATTCCGCAACCCGATGAGCCGAACAAATTGCTGGCAGTGATCAAGGTCGTTGGAGGTTCGGCGGCGTTGGTCGCCATCGGGGCTGGAATTTACTGGACGGGAAAGAGAAGAGCAATCACCGCTTAATGTGGCGGACGACGCGTCCGCCACAGCATGAATATTCTTAGACTGGCGTGGCGGTTTTCCTTTTTGGGTTGAAAAACGGCATGTTAACGATCTTTGCCGTCACCTTCTGACGAACCGCTTCTATCGTGATTTCGAGCTGGAGACGGTTGCCGACTTGGGAATGATCGCTGTCGATGCTGGCCAGCGCGATCATCTTTTTCAGCACGGGAGACCAAGTCGTAGAAGTTGCTTTGCCCACCTGTTTCTCTCCGCAATAGACCGGCACGGCAACACGCGAGGCTTGGGCCGGAGCGGCTGGCGTTAGCCCGAATTTTTCGTAGCGGGCTTCGACTTCGGGCCAGTCGATCTCAAGACCAACAAACTGCCGGCCCACCCCGTTCTTCTGATCGCGCTCCAGCGCAGCCTTTCCGATGAAGTTTTCCTTTTGCAGGTGCACCATCTTGCCGAAGCCAAGTTCATACGGCGAGTATTTTTGCGATTCGATCAGCGCCTTCTTCGAACTCGTATAATCCACCTCGATCAGGAGCAAACCCGCTTCGACGCGAGCCACATCAAGTGCCAACATTCCGGCGGCGTGAATGTCAAACTGTTTGCCTCTCTCGGTGACCGCGTCCCAAACCTTGACCGCCTCGGTCCAGGGCACCCAGATTTCATAGCCGAGGTCGCCGGTATAGCCGGTGCGCGAAATGTCGACGGGTACTCCGGCGATTTTGCCGCTGGTCATGCGAAAGTACTTCAGGTTGGCGATATCGGCTTCGGCCACAGACTTCAGCAGTTTTCCAGAGGTCGGTCCTTGCAAGGCGAGGGCCGCGACTTTCTCCGAGATGTCCTCGATCTGCACATCCATGTTGACACCGTTTTGTCGGAACCAGCGGAGACTAGGATCGGCGGCGGTCCAGCGATATTTGTTTTCTTCGAGGCGCGTTACTGTGCCGTCGTCAATCACCTTGCCTTCTTCGTCACACCAGCAGCAGTAGATGACTTGGCCAACCGACACTTTGTTGATGTCGCGGGTGATCACGCGATTGACCAGTTTGGTCGCGTCTTTTCCAGTAATCAGGTACTTGTAAAGTGGGGAGATATCGATCAGGGCGGCGGCGTTGCGGATAGCATTATATTCGTGTTCGTGATGCACCTCGTACACGCTGACCGTGTAGTATCCCGACCACTCGCGATAATTCAAGCTCTGGCAGAGTGCAAACGTTCTCTCGTGAAACGCGGTTCCAACTGGCACGGCAATTCTCCCCGATTCTGCTTCGTGAACCTTAGTACCTTGATGGTTGAAGGTTTCTGTCAACCGCCAAGGACGCGGAGCCTCGCGACGGAAATCTGTCTGAACGGTGGATTATAAGCGGCTGCTGGAGCGGCGGCAAACAAATACCGAACTTCCGTGACTTCCAGTCAAGCGGGCGCGACAACTTTGAAGACAAAATGCAAGTTCACGGTTAGAATGCTTCCAGTTTGACTTCTCTGATGCCATCACCTTGGTCCGCCATTCGTCGTTGGACAGTCCTCACCAGCGGGCTCTGACCTGATTGCCGTCGGCAAGTTCGTCGCGTCCGCGAGCGTTTCGAATTCAATTCATCGCGGCACGCGCTTTTTCTCCTGTAGAATTCTCCCGGCTTTAGCGCTGCTTCAAGTCAGGCGATAAGGGCCAAAGGCTAAAGGCGTTTTATGGCAACTAAATACGATGTCATCGTCGTCGGTGGAGGCCATAATGGCCTGGTTAACGCCGCCTACCTGCAACGCGCCGGCAAAAGAGTGCTGGTGCTGGAACGCCGCCATATTCTCGGAGGAGCAGCCTGCACTGAGGAAGTCTTCCCTGGATTTAAGTTCTCCGTGTGTTCTTACGTAGTGTCGCTATTGCGCCCGGAGATCATCCGCGACCTCGACCTGCCCCGCCACGGACTGGAAATTCTTCCGCTGGATGGCACGTTCACTCCGATGCCCAACGGCGACTATCTGTGGCGCGTCAACGATCATGGCAAAACGCATCGCGAGATCGCTCGGCACTCCAAGCTCGATGCCGAGGCGTACGACGAATTCGGCAAAGCTATGCAGGCGATGTGCCGTTTCGTAAAACCGATTTTGAGCATGGTGCCACCCGATCCCTCGACGCTGAATCCGCGGGAATTGATGAAGCTTCTGTTCCTGGGCCGAAGATTCCAAGCGATGAACGGCTACGACAAGTACAACCAGGTTCAGTTGATGACCATGAGCGCCATCGACTTCCTCGATCAATGGTTTGAGACTGACGTGCTCAAAGCCACCATGTCGGCGTCTGGAATCATTGGCACGTTTCTCGGAGTACGCTCGCCGGGCACCGCCTACGTATTGCTCCACCATTACATGGGCGAAATCGACGGGGCTTTCCGATCGTGGGGATTCGCGCGTGGCGGGACTGGCGCAATCTCTAATGCGATCGCCGATGCAGCCCGCGAGGCGGGCGTTGAAATTCGCACCAAGTCCGGCATTTCCCGGATCATCGTGCAAAATGGCAAGGCGAAGGGTGTAGTGCTCCCCAATGGCGACGAAATCTACGCCGATGTCATTTCCTCCAGCGTCGATCCGCGACAGACCTTCGTCAATCTGATGGACAAAGGTAATCTGCCGGACGAGTTCCTCGAGGAAATCAATCGCTACAAATTCCGCGGATCTTCCGGGAAGGTCAACCTCGCACTCGACGCCCTGCCGAACTTCAAGTGCATGCCGGGACCAGGGGCTCATCTGCGCGGTGCGATCTCAATCTCGCCAAGCGTCGAATACATGGAGCGCGCTTACGACGATGCGAAGTACGGCAACTTCTCACGGCGACCTTATATCGACATGGTGATTCCGTCGCTCACGGACCCTTCGGTCGCGCCGCCTGGAAAGCACGTCATGTCGTGCTTCGTCCAGTATGCGCCTTACAAGTTGCGTGCTGGGCTTGATTGGGATGGTCAGAAACAAGCCTTCGGCGACAACGTGATCAACACCATTGCGGAGTATGCGCCGAACATCAAGGACATCATCCTGCACCGCCAGGTAGTGACGCCGCTTGACCTCGAACGCGAATGGGGGTTGACCGAAGGCAACATCTTCCAGGGCGAGCTTTCGCTCGAACAACTCTTCTTCCTGCGTCCAGTTCCGGGTTGGGCACAGTATCGAACGCCGATTAAGAACCTGTACATGTGCGGTTCAGCGACTCATCCGGGTGGCGGAATTATGGGAGCTAATGGACGTCTGGCAGCTCTCGAAATTCTGAAAGACGTGAAGGGGGCTGCGTAACATGGCCGACACACGCGACGTTGTCATCATCGGCGGCGGGCATAACGGGCTGGTCACTGCCTTCTATCTGGCCAAAGCTGGCTACAAGCCACTGGTGTTGGAGCGGCGGCCGCAACCTGGCGGGGCGGCCATCACCGAAGAATTTCATCCTGGATTTCGTTGCTCGACGCTGGCTCACGCCGCCGGACCTCTACGCCCGGAAATCGTTCGCGACATGCAACTCGAAAAGCATGGGCTGAAACTCATCAGACCAGAGGTTAGCGTTGCAGCGCTTTCGCCCGATGGCCGAGCCCTCATTCTCTACAATGACGCGAAGAAATCAGCGGAAGAGATCGCCAAGTTTTCCGCCAAGGATGCAGCGAAATATTCCGAGCTTCAGCAGTCGCTGGAAAAGATCAGCAAGGCAATCAACGCCGCACTCGCACTCACGCCTCCAAACATCGACAATCCCAGCCGTGGTGACATGTGGGGCATGCTGCAAACCGGGCGCGCCGTGCGCAACCTGGGCAAGCGAGACATGTACCGCCTCCTGCGCTGGGGACCGATGGCCGTCGCTGACCTGGTCGCGGAATACTTCGAGACTGAGCTTTTGCGGGCCACGGTTGCAGCACGAGGCATCTTTGGGACGTTTCTCGGGCCGTGGTCAGCAGGCAGCAGCCTGGTGCTCCTGATTCGTGCCGCGGGGGACTCGCATCCCGCAGGATCCGCGTGGTTCGCGGAAGGCGGTGTGGGCTCGATTACGCAGACCATGGCTGCTGCTGCGGTGCAAGCCGGAGCCGAGATTCGCGCGGGGGTCGAGGTTGTCGAGGTTTGCGTAAAAAATGGCGCCGCAACCGGCGTTGTTCTTTCCACCGGCGAAGAGATTAGCGCAAAGGCTGTCGTGTCGAACGCCGATCCCAAACGCACCTTGCTCAAACTCGTCGATCCAACTTATCTTTCACCTGACTTCGCCATGAAGCTCCAGCATTACCGCATGCCGGGAACTGTGGCTAAGGTAAATCTCGCGCTGTCAGGCTTGCCGAATTTCAAGGCGTTTCCGGGGAATCCCAGCGCGCTGAGCGGGCGAATTCACATCGGACCAGAGATCGATTATCTGGAGCGCGCTTTCGACGAATCGAAGTATGGCGAATTTTCCAAGCAACCGTATCTGGAAGTTGCAATCCCATCTATCAGCGATCCTTCGCTCGCGCCGGCCGGAAAACACGTCATGTCTATCTACATGCAATATGCGCCGTTCAAGCTCAAAAACAGTGACTGGGAAAAGCAGCGCGTTCCATTGGGCGATACCGTTGTCAAAACTCTAACCCAATACGCTCCAAATCTTCCGGACCTGATTTTGTCGCACCAGATCATTACGCCAAAAGATCTGGAAGACATTTACGGACTCACAGGCGGCCATATTTTTCATGGAGAATTAGCGCTCGATCAGTTCTTCACTATGCGTCCGTTGCTAGACTGGGCGCGATACCGGACTCCCATTGAAAAACTTTATTTGTGCGGATCGGGGACCCATCCAGGAGCCGGGTTAACCGGAGGCTCCGGGGCGAATGCCGCGCGAGAGATTCTTAAGGAACTCAAAAAGTAACGTCTCAACAGAGACATGAAAAAATCCGCCGTACTGCTCATTGCGTGTCCCGATCAGAAGGGCGTCGTCGCCACCATCTCCGACTTCGTCTTCCGGCACAACGGCAACATCCTTCACGCCGACGAGCACGCAGATGAGGAATCAAATCTCTTCCTGATGCGGGTAGAGTTCGATCCGGCGGACTTCGACATCGATCTGGCCGACTTCCCGCTGCACTTCGGACCGATCGCGGATAAGTTTGAAATGAGATGGCGCCTGGCTCGCTCCAGTTCCCGCCAGAAAATGATTATCCTAGTTTCAAAGTATGATCACTGCCTGGTCGACCTGCTTTACCGGCACCACAGCGGCGAACTAAACTGCGACATTCCGCTCATCATTTCCAATCATCCCGACAACCAGCCAATCGCCGATTTCTATCGCGTGCCGTTCGTCGTGATTCCAGTCACCAAGTTCAATAAAGAAGACGCCGAGAGCAAAATTCTAGGGTTGATTCACCAGCACAATCCCGACTTCATGGTGCTGGCTCGCTACATGCAAATTCTTTCAAATGGCTTTGTGCAGCAATTCCCGCAACGCATCATTAATATTCATCATTCGTTTCTGCCCGCGTTCGTCGGGGCCAAGCCTTACCATCAAGCGTTTACTCGTGGCGTCAAGCTCATTGGAGCTACCAGCCATTACGTCACCGAGGTTTTGGACGACGGACCAATTATCGAGCAGGACGTGGTCAGGATCTCGCACCGCGACTCGCTAGAAGACCTGTTGCAGAAAGGCCGCGACCTGGAAAAAGTGGTGCTTTCCCGCGCCGTGCGCTGGCACATCGACAACCGCGTGCTGCTCTACGGTAATAAAACGGTGGTTTTTGATTGAGATCGTGATCTGGAGGGCAGTGGTTGATCAGTCGGAAGCGGAGGGTAGGAGGATTCCTCCGCTTCCTTTCGCGGCTGCCTCGGACACCGCGAGAACAACAGAAGGCCGTCGTTAAACAGCCGTTTATCGCAACAGCTTCTGTGGTAGTACTTCTTCCCGACCTCAATTCCGTCGTGGTGGGGAATAAACTTCGCGCACCGGGAGCACACTGGCCCTGCCTTCCGACATTCCGATTTGCTACGTTCGGCCACTTTTCTATCCCCGCCGATCAATTGCCTGCACAATATACTATAATGTCGATCAAATTACTAGTGTATATTACCTGCATTGGTGACGACTATCACGGTGAATTCTGGAATTAACGGGTAGCGTTTAGGCAAGGCCGTGTCTGATATCTTGTCGTTCTCGACCTTAGGTACCGCCGCCGACGGCGTTCCGGAGTTCTGCTCCTTGTGCCACACGCAGGTTCCCTCTTTCGAATATGTGCTCCAGAGTGACGACCCGGGCTTCAGACCCAGCCGCAGTCATTGTTGCCTGAGATGCGCCCGGAATCTTCTAGCTTCTCTTGATGAAGTGCAGAGAAAAAGAAACATCCGACCACCCCATAAGCCACCCGGCAACTTGGAGTGAGCCCAAATCAGTCATCTCGTGGGGATGACAGGCAAATCGCCGGCTCGATCGCATTCGTCAATGCAACATATCCTCGCTCGGTGGAATCGTAGTAGCCAAGCTACGTGAAAGGAACCCAAGCCTGTGAAAGTGCCCTTTCTGATCGGTCGTCTGGCGTTTGGCGGATTCTTTCTCTACAACGGCATCAATCACTTCAAAAACCATCGGGCGATGGCGGAATATACGGCGGCCAAGAATGTTCCAGCTCCCGATCTTGCAGTGATCGCGAGCGGCGTCGCTCTGACCTTGGGTGGTGCAAGCATCTTGCTAGGCGTGAAACCGAAGTTGGGAGCGGCAGCCTTAATCGGCTTCCTAGCCGGGGTATCGCCAATTATGCATGATTTTTGGAAGATTGAGGATCCAGAGAAGCGCACCGGCGAAATGATCAACTTTGCAAAGAACATGGCGCTGCTGGGCGCAGCCGTGGCGCTTGCGGGGGTAGAGGAGCCGTGGCCGGCGAGCATTCCTCTGAGTCAACCAACCCGCGTAGATCGTATACGGCGCGCGGTAGGTCGAGCCGTAGCCGCCTAGCTTGGGATGTCACCACTGCAGAACCCAAGATGCAGCCATTAGACGATTGCACGAATTAAAGCGCCTTCGGCGCGAAGCCCCGTTACTAGCGTGCAGTTCCCAGCTGCCAAGTCCGTGGCGCCGTTTTATGTAATGCTGACTTCCGTATAGGTTCCGTAGACATCGCGCAAAGCCTCGCAGATCTCGCCAACCGTGGCGTAGGCGCGGACGGCATCGACGATGTAGGGCATGGTATTCGCTGGAGAAATCTCACCGTTGCTTCCGGCTCTAGGTTCCTGCGCAGCCGCTTTCTTCAGAGCTTCCAGCCGGCGCTGCACCTCCTCATTTGAGCGGCGAGAGCGCAACGCTTTCAACTTGACGGTCTGCTGACGGGCGACAGATTCGTCTATGTAGAGGATGTGCGGCGACTCTTCCTCGATCGCAAATTGGTTCACGCCAACCACTATCTTTTCATTGGCTTCGGCGGCCCGCTGGTACTGATAGGAGGCTTCGGCGATCTCCTTTTGCGGATATCCACGATCGATAGCCTTGACCATGCCACCCATGGCGTCGAGCTTGCCAAAATAATCGAATGCACCCTTCTCCATTTGCAACGTCAGGTTTTCGAGAAAGTAAGAACCGCCCAGCGGATCTACCGTATTCACGACCCCCGATTCATAGGCGATGATCTGTTGGGTGCGCAGGGCGATTCTTGCAGCCTCTTCGGTGGGCAGGGCAAGAGCCTCGTCGTAAGAGTCGCAGTGCAGAGACTGTGTCCCACCCAGCACAGCGGCAAGAGCCTGGATCGCAACACGAGCGATGTTATTCATCGGTTGCTGCGCCGGTAGTGAAACGCCGGCCGTCTGCGTATGGAACCGCAATAGCCAGGTGCGCTGATTCTTAGCACCGAAGCGGTCTTTCATCACCTGATACCAGATTTTGCGGGCAGCTCGGTACTTGGCGATCTCCTCGAAAAAATCGTTGTGAGCGTTGAAGAAAAAGCTGAGCCGAGGGCCAAAGTCGTCTACGTCAAGGCCTCGCCGTTTCGCCCATTCCACGTACTCGACCCCATCGTAGAGCGTGAATGCCAATTCCTGCAGCGCGGTCGATCCGGCTTCGCGAATGTGGTATCCGCTGATGGAGATGGTATTAAACTTCGGCGTGAACTTCGATCCAAACTCGAAAGTATCGATCACCAGTCGCATCGACTGTGCCGGCGGATAGATATATTCCTTCTGCGCAATGTATTCCTTCAGAATGTCATTCTGAATCGTACCGGAGATCTTCTTCCAGTCGGCACCTTGCTTCTCGGCGACGACAAGATACATCGCCCATAAAACCGATGCGGGCGAATTGATGGTCATCGAGACCGTGGTCTTTTCGAGGTCGATGCCGCCGAAAAGAATCTCCATGTCTTCCAGCGAATCGATCGCGACGCCACACTTTCCGACCTCACCCTCGCTCGCCGGATGATCGGAGTCGTAACCCATCAGCGTGGGAAGATCGAAGGCAACGGATAGCCCTCCGCCGCCGTGCTCTAAAAGGTACTTGTATCGCTGGTTGGTTTCTTCCGGAGACGCGAAGCCGGAGAACTGCCGCATGGTGAAGAGCTTGCCGCGGTAGCCCGTGGAGTGAATTCCACGCGTGAAAGGTGCTTGGCCGGGATAGCCGAGATACTGATCCTGGGACCAATCTTCGGGCAGATCAGCTTGGGTGTATAGACGACGAATCGGAACGCCCGAGATGGTGGTGTAGCGTGCGTGTCCGTCCTCGTCGCGATTGGTGCCAGTAGGCGCACCAATCGGTCGCTCAGGTGCCTTCTCAAGCGTCGGCGCAAGGGTGTTCTCGGCCCACTGCTTTTCACTTTCGGACGGATGCCGGCCTCGAAAAACGTCAGAAATGGGACTTTCCGCAACCTGCGGCTTGGAAACCTTCTTCTCCACTCGTCACCCCACGTAACCTTTGATGATAGAGGAGGGGCCAAAGGGCCGCAAGGAGTCGCTCGCCAGGTTCTAGAGATCTCTTGGACTTGTAGAGCCGTCGCTTGCAACGTCTCCCTTGGCAGTATCCAAGCCCGAACTTCGTGATAATTCCCAGACTTTCGAGTACTTCCACGAGACGTAAACCGCATGGTAAAGGTGCAGCAGCAAGCCCTCGCGCCCGTCGAGGAATCCCAGGCGGAAGAAATAGTTGTATATAAACGTGAGCCAAGGGCGGACAACAACGTCCAGAAAGCTAAAGCCGCGGCGCCCTTTTTCGACGGCGACCTGCGCGCCCATCGAGGAATAGCCGTTCATGTGATCTATATAACCGTGCAGAGTTGGATATGCGTTATGCACCAGCGCGTGCCTCAACTGAGCAGTCGGACCAACAACCTTGATCGTTGGATGGGCGCCATATTCTTCAAACTCTCCCGCTCCACGACGGATGAGGCGCAATTTCGGATCAGGATAGAAACCGCCGTGCCGGATCCAACGGCCGAGAAAGAAATTTTTGCGAGGAATCCAATAGCCTTGCACGTGATCCGGTCCACTCAGCGCGGCCTGAATTTCTTTCGCCAATTCCGGTTCCAGCGATTCGTCCGCGTCCAACTGCAACGCCCAGTCGCAAGACGCCTTCTCCATCGCAGAATTTTTCTGCCCCGCAAATCCTTTCCAAGGTTCGGAAAAAATCTTCGCTTCATATGCGAGCGCAATCTCGAGAGTGCGATCAGTCGAACCCGAGTCGACCACTATGACCTCGCCTCGTCCGTCGCGTATCAATGGCATCACGCTTTCTAGAGTGGCCGGAAGGTTTTTTTCTTCGTTTTGCGTAATAAGAACGACGGAAAGTGTCACGGGGAAAGGATAAACCGCGAGTGCAAACTCTGGAATGGCGGGCGGGGTACGACATCGCTGATATTTACCGCCGCCCGAGGCCGCGCGGACGTGGACCTTGGCCGTGCGCGCCCCGAGTAAAGCTTACTAATATCCCGCGCCTTGCGGGCGATTCTGCAACGGCTCCGGCGGCGTCGGCATGACGGGCTGAATGTCCTGCCGGGGCGCGACCAGCGGAACGGTAGGCATGTGGGTAACCTGACCACTCTCCGCGTCCGCCATGACAATGCCGGAATGGTCAAGAAGAAGCCCGGTTGATCGGTCCAACTCAACTTCGGCTTTCTCGTAGGCCGCCTTGGCAGATACCAGATTGGATTCGACCGTGGTTAGAGACGACTGCGCTTGCAAGACCGCTGTAGGATTAGAAACGCCCGCGGCGAGCTTCTTTTGTTCTGCGTCAAGACTCTGGCGGGCATAATCGACGGCGGCCTGCGCCGCCTCGACGCTGGCACGGTTCTGCTGAACGTCAAACTGCGCGTTCTGAACTTCAATGCGGATCTGGTTCTCTAGTTGCTGCAGACGAACTTGAGCTTGGCGAAACTCCAGCTCAGCGCGGACCTGGTCGGCTTGAGCGGTACGGTTCAGGATCGGAATATTCAGAGTAATTCCCATGCCTTTGTCCGGAGCGGCGGAAGTTACAAGTTGCTGGAGAGTAGACCCGTATCCAACTGGGCCGCCGTTGCTAAACGGAGCAGCGGCGGTGCCAGAGTTGAAACACTTGCCGAACGAACTGGTTTGAGGGGTGCATGAACCGTTTGGAGGAGGAACCAGAGCCGCATTGACATCTCCTCCAATGCCTGACCCGCCATAGTATGCGTAGACATCGAGGGTCGGCAGCATCGCATTGCGAACTGACTTGTTGTTGAGCTCCCGGCTGTTCAGATCGATCCGGGACTCGGATAGTTCCGCACGATGAGAAAGGGCATCCTGAATCAGGTCTTGTGTCGGCGTCAGTATTTCTTCGGTGGGCAAGGACATGGTGGAGGTGGGAATCACTTCCGCGCTGGTGAGGATGCGGATCCTGAAGGTTGCGGCTTAGCGCGTTCTTCATGAGCAGGACCTGAAGCTCAAGGTTAGTGCGAGCCAGAATCACATTCTGCTGGTCTGTCGAGACTGTGCTCTGCGCGCTGACCACCTGGATCGGCGGCAGCGTTCCCATTTGTACCTGTTTTCTATTGTCTTCGAGAGTGCTCTGCGCGAAGGCCAGCGCTTCCTGTTGAACCCGAACGTTTTCGTAAGCGTAAACGAGGTTCCAGTAGAGATTTTCGATTTGATCGACCGTGGTGATGATTTGCAGCCGGAAGGCTACGTCGGAGATCTCCCGATTATTTTTTGCAATCCGAATAAATCGTGTATTCGGTAGAAATCCGAACCCTTGAAGCAATTCCTGCGTGACCCGAACCTGGAAACTCGATGCCAAGGAGGGCGTGTACGAACTTGTGGGATTGTTGGTGGTGACGTGGGTGTTGTTGAAGCCGACGGAAAGATCGGTGCCGGAATGGAATCCTTGGATGTAGGAGACGTTGGCAGTCCCGGTGTTGGTATTCACAAGACCGCCTGGAATGGG
The DNA here is from genome assembly GCA_963708575.1 of uncultured Acidobacteriaceae bacterium. Classification (GTDB taxonomy): domain Bacteria; phylum Acidobacteriota; class Terriglobia; order Terriglobales; family Acidobacteriaceae; genus DASVWZ01. The sequence continues at coordinate 374,189 of CAVPTB010000007.1, read as the reverse complement.
AGTGAAAACGCTTGTGGATTCCGCAAAGTCACGGTCCATCTGGAGCGTGCCGGAGAGGACGGGATCGAAGCTGGTAATGGGTGCGCCGATGCCGAGTGTCGAACTGACCAATCCGTTGGTACCGGTTCCGATTCCTCCCGCTGCCACACTGGTTCCGCCCGTGCCCGATCCTACCGTTCCACTCAGCCCTCCGGTCCCGCCCCCAGGCGTGTTCTGCACAATACCGGTGTTTACTCCCAAGACGTTCGACCCCGCCTTGGCACGTAGGACATCGGTATCCGCGATATTCAGGTTGTAACGAGCAAGGACGATGTCCAGATTGTTTTCGAGCGCGAGCGCAACCGCATCGTTAATCGACAGATAGATCTTGCCGTCGCGAATGAGGCTGTCAATGCGTGCGGTGTTTGCCAGATTCGGAGGAGGAACATGGTCGGGTTTGTAAGGCGCGACGATATTCGGGAACTGAGAGCGCGACTTCGAGTAGTCGTGCTGCGAATATTGCTGTGAGACAGGCATTGGGGCCTGCGGCAGCGGGGCTGAGGATGTTTGCGATTGACTATTCTGTCCAACCGATGCCGTTTCCTGTGCCCAGCCCGGTGACACCAGCGCAATGGACAGAGCAAAAGTTAGAACCATTCGAACGGTGGAACCCGACGCAAGCGAAAGCATTCTCGATCTCCTCAATGCAATCCTCAGTTTGAAGTGGTGGATTTTCCGAATATCGGAATCGGATAACGGACCCAACCGATCCGTCATCCCCATAATTGCGATCAACGATCGAAGCAAAACGACAAAAAGAAATGATATAGGCAGGAAGTGTAAAGAAACATAAAGATCTAAGACGCGAGCCCGCAAAAGAATAGCGGGCATCCTGTTACAGGCGGCCCGCTTGGAACCAAAGCAGAAACTCTATTGCGGTTGTACTTGAGATTCAGGGGTTGCTGCCGGTGTCAGTTGAGTCGCGCCAGGCAGCAACGATTGCGGATTCTGCCGGGGAGCGACATAGGGCACGTGCGGCATGTGCGTGACCTGACCCGTTTCGGCGTCGCCCATGACAACACCGACATGGTCCAGAAGCAGGCCGGTCGCCCGATCCAATTCCACGTGAGACTTCTCGTAGTTAGCCATAGCGGAAACCAGATTGGATTCCGCAGTTGCTAATCCAGATTGGTTTTGAAGCACCAGCGTGCTAGTGGACGCGCCCAAGTTGAGCTTCTTTTGTTCCGCGTCGAGTGACTGCCGGGCCAGTCGTACCGCAGCCTGGGACGCTTGTACCGCGGCTCGATTCTGGGTCAGAGAAAATTGCGCGTTGCGCACCTCGATACGGATTTGATTTTCAATCTGCTGCAACCGCATCTGGGCCTGACGATATTCCAGTTCACCGCGTACCTGCAAAGCCTGGGCCTGTCGGTTGCGTAGCGGAATGTTTACAGTGATGCCGACCCCTTTATCCGGCGCAGCGGAAGTAACAAGATCGTTCAGGGCGCTCGAATAACCGATGGGTGGAGCGGCCAGAGAATCCGGGGTACAAAACCCTAGCGCCTGTACATCCGCCGGCTGATTGGAGCAAAGATTTGCAGGATTCTGAGATCCGCCGAGTCCTGTGCCGCCGTAGTAGGCATAAACATCGACCGAGGGTAGGAGAGCATTGCGCAAAGCCTTAGAACTGATTTCACGATTGCTAAGATCAATGCGCGACTCAGCTAATTCAGCTCGATGAGCCAACGCATCCGTCACCAATTCTTCGGTTGGCACAACCGGCTCCTGATCGGGTAGTTGGACTGTGGATGTCGGAATGACCTCGGCGTCGGCGAGAATCGGGTCCTGCAGATTGCGGCTGAGGGCGTTTTTCATTAGCAGTTGTTGTAAGTCCAGATTGGTCTGTGCCTGAGTGAGCGCTTGCTGGTCCGTTGCTACCGTGTTCAGCGCGCGCACTTCCTCGATGGGGGCCAGACTGCCGATCTTGACCTGTTTCTGCGTATCGGAAAGAGTTTTTTCCGCGAAGGCTAAAGCCTCCTGCTGAACCTTTACGTTTTCGTAGGCATAGACCAGGTTCCAGTAAAGATTCTCAATCTGGTCAACGGTCGTTGTGATCTGTAACCGGAACGCCACATCGGAAATCTCGCGGTTGTTCTTTGTGATTCGAATCAATCGGGTGTTTGGTAGTAAACCAAAGCCTTGCAGCAGGTGCTGCGTAACTTTGGCTTGGAAGCCGGAATTAATCAACGGACTGTAACTGGTGAAGGGGCTGTTGGTGGTGGTACGCGTGTTATTGAAGCCTACGGACAGGTTAGTGCCCCATGAAAATCCCTGGTTGTAAGCAAAATTATAGGTGCCCGTATTCTGCGAAAGAAGCGGAACACCGGTGAATGAGCTGCTGGCCAATGTGTTGGCGTGATCTTCTTGGGCGGTGCCGCTGATAACCGGATCGAAGCTCGTGATCACCGGGCCAATGCCCAAGGTCGAACTCACCAAGCCGTTGGTGCCGGCGCCAATACCGCCAGGAGCGGGCGCCGTGCCACCAGGACCAGAACCAACAGTTCCACCTAGACCGCCCGCATCACCTCCAGGTGTGTTTTGCACAATGCCGGAGTTCACACCAAGAAAGTTGTTGGCCCCGCCCTTGGAGCGCAAAACCTCGGTATCCGCGATATTCAGGTTGTAGCGGGCAATGCCGATGTCGAGATTATTCTCGAGGGCCAAGGCGACAGCGTCGTCCATAGAAAGCATGATCTTGCCGTTCTGCAGTAACTGATCGATGCGCGAAGCGTTGGCCAGGTTCGGCGGCGGAACATGCTGAGGCAGGTATGGTTTGATCACATTGGGAAACTGAGACGGTGCTTTCGAGTAGTCGCGCATGACGAACTGCTGGGGCTGCGGCGTCTGCACGGGTTTCGAACCCTGCGGCGCCGGGGCCTCCGGCGGTGCGGACGTGTTTCCTGATTGCGCATCCTGACCAAGAGCCAACGACAAAGCACCGGCGACCAACATGACCGCCGTGAGCCGCGCGATGGACTTCAAACTAGGCAACACCATTCGATTTTCTCCCTGCGTTATCAGTGCTGTGGAACCTGAAAAAGACGCCTCTGGAAAACCCGAGCATTCCCAGAGCTATGAGTTACGAAAAAAAGTGGCTCCGAGTTTCATTTTTCGGGCCGAGTGGACATCAAAGTTCGAATAGCAAGCTGGAATGCAATAGTATAGCCGACATAACGGGCGGGCTAGTGCCGCGCAAATCCCAGATTGCAAAGTCATTTACTGGACTGGTACGACTTCGGCTGCAAAGCGAACCATGTCGCGTAACTTCAAACTCGTTCTTGCCTACGACGGAAGCGACTTCTCCGGATGGCAGATTCAGCCGGACGCCTCTACGATTCAAGAAACATTGGCTTCAGCTATTGGACGAGTCACTGGCGAAAAGGTCTTGCCTCAAGGATCTGGGCGCACCGATGCTGGCGTGCACGCCTTGGGCCAAGTGGCGAGTGTTGCTTTGGAATCGCCAATTCCGCCCGAAAATCTAGCGATCGCCTTGAATGATGTCTTGCCCAAATCCATCCGGATATTGGAGGCGGCCGTAACGAGAGTAGACTTTCACGCCCGAAAATCGGCACTGGCAAAGACCTACAGATATCGTATCTATCGGGCGGATATCTGCCCACCCTTCCTGGCACGTTACGTATGGCACTATCCCTACCCGTTAGATGAAGGCAAAATGATCGACGCCGCCGGGTTCGTCACTGGCGAACATGATTTCACGTCTTTCGCTGCTGTAGATCCTGAAAGGGGCCGCGAAGGCGAGACTATTTCCAATGTTCGCACGGTTTTCTGTTCCAAGTGGGAACGTCAGGGAGATGAGTTTGCCTACACGGTAAGAGGGAGTGGATTCCTACACCACATGGTGCGAAATCTGGTGGGAACATTCCTCCTCGTCGGAAAGGGAACCCTCGGCCCAGAGGACGTAAAAAGAATTCTAGGTGCCCGAAATCGATCAAGCGCGGGCGCAACAGCCCCAGCCAGTGGACTGTACTTAGTGGGAGTGGAATATTGACGAAAGTGGCACGAGCGCAACCGTCCGCGTAGACTTTGAAGCCGATGGCCACCCACACCCCAGCCGCGATCAAGAAAATTGAGTCGGTGAATCCCGCCACGGGTGAGGTTCTGCAGCAGTTCTGCGTTGCCCCCGAAAGCGAAGTGCGGGAGGCTGTTCGGCGAGCGCGTGAGTCGCAGATGGGCTGGGCCCAAATTGGAATCAAAAAGCGCGTTAGCATCTTGCGTGAATTTCAGAAACTTCTCTTCAACCACAAAACCGACGTCGCCCAACTGATTACAAAAGAAGTGGGGAAGCCTGTAGTCGAGGCCCTACTGACTGAAGTTGTCGTTGTGCTGGACGCGGCACAGTTCTGCATTGATAACGCGTACTCTTTGCTCCGCGAAGAAACCGTGCCCCACCGCAATCCGGCGATGAAGACCAAATCGGGTCAGTTGGTGAGAGAGCCCTACGGAGTTGTCGGCATCATCTCGCCGTGGAACTATCCTTTTTCGATTCCCGCCACCGAGACTCTGGCCGCACTGATCACTGGCAACGCCGTAGTTCTGAAGCCATCAGAGTTGACCTCTCTGTGCGCACTACGATTGGTGGAGTTGTTTCACCAGGCTGGAGTACCGACGAAAGTGTTGCAAGTGGTATTGGGTGATGGGTCGACCGGAGCGGCTCTGGTCAATGCCGACATCAGTAAACTGGTTTTCACTGGGAGCGTGGCCACGGGAAAACGCATTGCGGAGGCGGCGGCCTCGCGATTGCTGCCGGTTGTCCTAGAACTTGGGGGCAAAGACCCGATGATTGTCCTGGACGACGCCGATTTGGAAGTTGCTTCCAGCGGAGCCGTTTGGGGCGCTTTCATGAACGCGGGACAGACATGCCTTTCGGTCGAGCGCTGCTACGTACATCGAAGTAGCTATGAGGAGTTCCTTGAATTAGTAACCCGGAAGACCAAGATGATGCGAGTTGGAGGCGGTGAAGACGATCGGGCCGACATTGGCCCCCTAATTAATGAACGGCAGTTGCGCATTGTGGAAGCTCAGGTAGACGAGGCCTTGGCCCGTGGCGCACGCCTTCTGGCGGGCGGAACTCGGCTCCGCCAAGTGGGGCCAAACTTTTATAGTCCGACGATTCTCTGTGACGTGAGTCACGAGATGCTCATCATGCGCGAGGAGACTTTCGGTCCAGTACTGCCTGTCATGGCGTTTGACAACGATGACGAGGCTATCCGGCTGGCCAACGATTCGGAATACGGTCTGGCGGCAAGCGTCTGGACGAAGGATCGCGCTCGAGGAGAACGCGTCGCCAGAAGAATCGAGGCCGGGACGGTCATGGTTAACGACGTGATTTCGTGCTTTGGGATCAGCGAGGCCCCACACGGCGGGGTGAAAGCTAGCGGTATCGGGCGCACTCATGGAAGGCACGGCCTGGAGGAGATGACCCGCTTAAAGTACCTCGATTCCGATCGGTTTCCCGGCCTGAAAAAAATATGGTGGTTTGGTTACGGCGGAAGCTTTCGAGAGCAGATGGAAGGGTTTGTCGATTCTCTATTCTCACGATCGTTGGCACGGCGGTTACCCGGACTTATTCGTGCCGCCGGCGCTCTGGTTCGCAAGGGACAGATTTGAGCTTGTGCCATCCGATTTCCGGTTGGTCAGCACCCGGTGTAAGCTGTTTGGCCATGAGCGATCCATCCGATTCAAATGGGGGCCGGGAACTTCTTCGACACGCTTTGGCGACACTCGCTTACCGCGCCGGTAAAACGATCCGAGATGCGCCAGCGAGTTTCAGCGATTTTGCGCAGGTGGGCAGAACCCCCGGCGAACTCCTGGCGCATATCGGCGATCTACTGGATTGGGCGCTTTCCATGGCGAACGGCGCTCCGCAATGGCAACAATCGCAGCCGTTGCCGTGGGATCGGGAATGTCGGCGCTTCTTCGCGACAATGAAGGCTTTTGACGATTATCTTGCGTCGCCCCAGCCGCTGCATGCGCCCATCGAGAGACTATTTCAGGGACCGGTTGCGGACGCCCTTACCCACACAGGGCAATTGGCAATGTTGCGCCGTCTAGCAGGTGTGCCAATTACAGGCGAGAATTATTTTGCCGCAGAGATTGCCGCGGGCAGGGTTGGGCAGGAGCAGGCGCCGCCGAAGCGAACCTTTTAAGCGCGACCCAGTACTGCTAGGCCTTCTTGCTGATGGCGTCTAGCTTGCCTTCGATCCTATCAAGGCGCCTGAACAACATTCCTGCCATCAAGGCAAAAGTGAAGAGCCAGTAGGTTTCGTGACCCACTGCAAGGTTGCCGCGATCGAGAAAATAAAGAACCAGCAACAGAATCGCAATGATGATCTAGCGGAATCTTTTCAAGGTCGTCATAGAGTCCCCCTTCGCGTTTCCGCAGCATGATACACCGCGATACGAATCAAAACGATTCTAGTAGAATGAGGCTGCGGTCAGTTCTTGACTCCGGTCCGGTCGCGTTAATGGGAGGATTTATTGGACACAAGTGAAATTTCGGCTTCGAATGCTTCGGCCGTGGAACAACTTCCCAACCACAAGGTGAAGACCAAAGTCCCTGGGCAGCGAGCCTGCAATGAGACCAACGATAAAGGCAAGCCCTGTGGCGGCCACCTAAAGCGCTGGTTCTATGAGGCCGATGTGCTGGAAAGGCAGTGCGGAGACGTACAGAAAGCATGGGGAACGGATGCCGAAGTGTATCGCTGTGAGCACTGCAAAACTTTGTACTTACCGAACCCGGATGATCCATCCGGCATGAATGTCGCCGGGAAGGGTCGCATTTCGGTTTTTGGGCTCACGGTCCCTCCGAAGTCCAAGTAAGAATGTGCCGCCGGAGATTCGCAGCCGCTTGTGACTCTTGATAAGGTCTTATCTGTACTGAATAAAATGAAGTCTTCTGAACTGATTTACGACTGGAATCGAATCCATCCTGGCTCACTTCGCCCGCAAGGGCAGGTGTCGCTCAACGACGAAACCCTGCGCGACGGTTTGCAGTCGCCATCGGTGCGCGATCCGCTGATTGGAGAGAAGATCGAGATTCTCCACCTGATGGAGACGCTGGGTATCAACTCGCTTGATCTGGGGCTTCCTGGAGCAGGCCCGCGAACCGTCGAGCATGTGGAAGTGTTGGCCCGCGAAATCGTACAACACAAGATGAAAATCCGGGCGAATTGCGCAGCGCGAACTCATGAGAACGATATTCGTCCGATTGCAGAGATTCAGCAGCGCACCGGACTGAAGATAGAAGCGGCAACTTTTCTAGGATCGAGTCCGATTCGCCGCTACACCGAGGGCTGGTCCGACGACTTTTTATTGAGAACGACAGAGCATGCGGTGAAATACGCGGTTTCTTTAGGACTCGACTCCATGTACGTCACCGAGGATACGACCCGCTGCGATCCCGACATGGTTCGCCGGCTTTATTCGACCGCGATCAGTTGCGGCGCCCGCGCTATCGTTATCTGCGACACCGCCGGCCACGCAACGCCTATGGGGGCCTTCGCGCTGGTGAGGTTTATCGTAGAGGAAGTGGTCAAGCCTTCCGGTGAGAAAATTCGCATCGACTGGCACGGGCACTGCGACCGCGGACTAGCAGTCGCCAACTCGATGGCTGCGCTCGTGGCCGGTGCTGATTGCGTGCACGCAACCGCCTTAGGCGTCGGCGAGCGTGTGGGCAACACGCAGATGGATCAAATGCTCGTGAATTTGAAACTCATGGGCCTGGAGCCTTGGGCCGAACAGGACCTGACCAAACTGAAAGACTACTGCGTAGCGGTTTCGAAGGCGACCGGCGTACCGATTCCAGTCAACTATCCGGTAGTAGGCGAAGATGCATTTCGCACCGCCACCGGAGTGCACGCTGCCGCGGTCATCAAAGCGTACAAGAAAAATGACATCGAACTGGCAAATACGGTTTATTCCGGGGTGCCGTCCCACGTATTTGGGTTGGAACAGGTGATTGACGTCGGTCCGATGAGTGGCAAGTCGAACATTCTCTATTGGCTCGAAAAACACCAGATTCAAAGCTCTGAGGACTTGGTGGAGCGCATCTACAAACGAGCCAAGTCATCCGACCACACTCTCAGCGAAGCGGAAATTCTGGAGTGCATTCAACCCGCTGAGGCACACTGAAAACACGTCCAGATTTTGGACGCGTTTACCGGTACCGAGAAGTGTAATTTCTTCGAACGATGAATAGAGTACACTTGCGCTTTTCCGGAGGAGTTATGCGCCGTCTCGCACTGATTCTGCTGGTCTGTGTTATTCCTGCCATCGCGCAGTCTAAGCATCCCTTTACCTTCGACGACATGATGTCGCTCAAACGCGTAGGCGAACCTATTGTTTCGCCGGACGGTAAGTGGGTTTTGTTCAGCGCGGTCGATGTCGATCTTGCCGCCAACAAAAAGACTCCACACATTTGGATTGTTCCCGTAGCCGGAGGCGAGTCTCGCGAAATCGTATCGGCTCAGGATTCGGATCATCCCCGGTGGTCAGCGGACGGCAAGAAGTTTTTGTTCCTGTCCAATAAAGAAGGTGGATCACAAATCTGGGTTGCCGACTTCGACGGAGGGGCCGGCACCGTCTCCGGAGTCCACAAACTGACGTCGGTCGCCACCGAGGTGGATGGGCCGATCTGGTCGCCTGATGGCAAGAACATTCTTTTCGTCTCCAACGTTTATCCGGAATGTACGGATGAAGCTTGCAACGAGAAAAAGCTAAAGGAGTCAGACAACAGCAAAGTTCGAGCAATGATCTTTACCCATCTCCTCTATCGCCACTGGAATGGTTACAAAGAGAGCAAACGCAGCCATTTACTGATCATCCCGGCGGAGGGAGGGGCATCTCGAGACCTCACTCCCGGAGACCACGATGTGCCACCATTCAGCTTAGGCGGGCAGGACGATTACGCTTTTTCTCCCGATGGGCAAGAAATTTGTTACACCTCAAATCACGACGAAGTCGGAGCCACCAGCACCAACAACGATCTCTTCATCGTTTCCATCAATGGAGGCGAGGCAAGGAATATTACCGCTGAAAACAAAGCGAGCGATTCGACGCCGCAATATACCCCTGACGGCAAGTACATCGCCTATCGTGCCCAGACACGACCTGGCTACGAGAGCGACCGTTTTCGCTTGATGCTGTACAACCGAAAAACAGAATTCAAGCGAAGCCTGACCGAGTCTTTTGATCAGTGGGTCGGCACGTACACCATTGCTCCGGACTCTTCCAAGATCTATTTCACTTCCGAAAAAGAAGGTACGGCTCCCATTTACTCCGTGGATTTGAGCGGACTTGTGATTAATGAAGAGTCAACCCCAGATCTACGTGTGCATCGGACGAACACCGGCGTAAAGCAGGTTCTCGAAGGCTTCAGTGATGACCTGACCATGACCCGGGACGGGAAGCATCTGCTGATGACCCGCATGTCGATCAAAGCTCCGACAGAGATTTATCGCTACTCCTTCGGCGACCTGCCCGCGGGTGCGCCTCAGGCCGAGGCTAAGCCTACCTTCCCGACTCAAGAAGTCTGTACCGATGCCAACGGCAAACTCATCAAACCCGAGGGTTGCAAACCTCCACCTGCCCAACTTGCCAGCCTGAGTCAGTTGACTCATTTGAACGACGCCGTACTCAGCCGAGTGCAGATGACTGCTCTTGAGAATTTCTGGTTTACCGGAGCAGACAATGCCAAGGTGCAAGGATTTCTGATCAAGCCCCCGGATTTCGATGGCAAGAAGAAGTATCCGGTGAAGTTCCTCATTCATGGCGGCCCGCAAGGCGCGTGGGGTGACGACTGGAGCTATCGCTGGAATCCCGAACTGTTCGCCGCCAACGGGTACGTGGTCATCATGATTAACTTCCACGGTTCAACGGGATACGGCCAGAAATTTATCGACGCTATCAATGGCGATTGGGGCGGGCGGCCATTCGTCGATTTGATGAAGGGGCTCGATTACGCCGAGCAGCATTATCCTTACGTCGACAAGGATCATGAATGCGCGCTGGGCGCGAGTTATGGCGGATACGCCATCAACTGGATTCTTGGCCATACCAACCGGTTCAAGTGCCTGGTCTCGCACGACGGCATGTTCAATACGGAATCGGCATGGGGAACCACGGAAGAACTCTGGTTCAACGAGTGGGAATTCAAGGGGACACCATACACCAATCGCGAGCTCTATCGAAAATGGTCGCCACACCTTGCTGCGACCAGCTTCAAGACGCCGATCCTGGTCGTTCACGGCCAATTGGATTATCGCCTCGACGTTTCCGAAGGATTCCAACTCTTCACCACGGTGCAGCGCCTGGGAATTCCGTCCAAAATGCTTTACTTCCCCGACGAGGGGCATTGGGTCCTCAAGCCGCAGAACAGCCAGCTCTGGTACAAAACAGTCAACGACTGGGTTGACCAGTGGGCGAAAAAGTAGATCCACTGCTTCTTTCCGCTGCGTCGGTACGGACGTGGCGTTAGCGGGTCTACGCTTCTACGGAACACTGAACAATCATGGTGGCGACTGAAGGGTTTCAACTTCCGACCGCGCGAAAGGAACTTAAATTCTTGGGGATCGCGTCACTAAAGAGCGGTCCGGCAGGCTGATAGAACGAGGGAATGGGCCGCGACCTACAAGCGGCCCAAATAAAAGCGATCGTTAGACCCGCGCATCACGCCGTACCAGCGTTGAGTCCACAAAGAAACCGAGCCCAATACACAACGGGATAATCCCAAACGCCGCTGCCACCCACGCATCCGAATTTGTACGCGCAATCAAGGCGAACGTGGCCACATATCCAAGCGACGCTGCTACCAGTAGAATTCCCGATCGCCTCGACTTGGCCGCCTGAGACAATTCTGGCTCCATGGGAACGTCCACTCCACGGGCAATTGCGGCTAATTTCTCTTCCGTGCGCAGTTTGCGTACTCGGTAGTAGGTGTACATCGCTGCCAACGGAATCCCAAATATCATCGTTACTGCGACTAACCCCGTCATATCGTCCATTTGACTGCCTCCTAGGGTCCCGTTAAAGCTCCGCCGGAATTCCCTCAGTCAGAATTACGTACGGCGTAGGAAGAATGTTCCGGGAAGATGCCCAGTGCTAAGGCGAACCGATTGTATTCGTTTTTTATTCGCCTCTTCATTGGCATTTTATGATAAAAATACCCGCATGCGCAAAGCCATCCTGCACTTGAAGAAGGCCGACCCCGTGCTTGCCGCGATCATCGAAAATGTTGGCCCCTATCGTATTACCTACGACGAACCGGCATTTGCCAGCCTGGCGGAGGCTATCGTCTATCAGCAACTGCACGGCAAAGCTGCGGCGACTATTTTCAAGCGACTAACCGATTTGGCCGGCCTGCCTCTCACTCCCGAGGGCATTCTGAAGCTCTCCGAAGAACAAATGCGCGCTGCTGGACTATCTAAGCAGAAGTTGAGCTACCTGCGTGACCTGGCTAGCAAGGCACAGTCGGGAGAGGTCCAATTTGCCCATTTACCTGATCTGCCCGATGAGGAAGTCATCAAACAACTAACCAAGATCAAAGGCATCGGCGTCTGGACCGCCCACATGTTTTTGATGTTCTCGCTGCGCCGCGCCAATGTGCTACCCACGGGCGACCTTGGCATCCAAGTGGCAATCCGCAAACATTACCGCAAGCGCAAACTTCCCAAGCCCGCCCAAATGGAAAAAATCGCCAAGTGTTGGGAGCCTTATCGCACTGTGGCATGCTGGTATCTGTGGCGGAGCCTTGATATTAAGACGTTGTAGATACCCCGCGTTGTGACCGATCCCCTGTGCTGTCTCGGCCCGCTGTGGTTAAATAGGAACGATGGCTGATCCTAAAATCCGCGTGTTAGTCGCCAAGCCCGGCCTTGATGGTCATGACCGCGGCGCCAAGGTCATTGCCCGTGCTTTGCGCGATGCCGGCATGGAGGTCATTTACACCGGATTGCGCCAGACGCCCGAGATGATCGTCAACGCCGCCTTGCAGGAAGATGTGAACGTCATCGGGCTTTCAATTCTTTCCGGAGCGCACAACGCCATCGTGCCACGCGTTCTCGATTTGCTCAAACAGCACAAGATGGATGACGTGCTGCTGATTGTCGGCGGCATCATCCCCGACCAGGACATCGACAACCTCAAGAAATCCGGGGTCGCTGCGATCTTCCAGCCCGGCACCGCGATGGACGATATCGTCCAATTCATCCGTGGAAACGTGAAGCCGCACGGCGTTCCGGCCGCCGGCTGATGTCCGGACTCAGCACCTCTCGCCTTCGCGAAGTACTCTCACAAGCGGTTGGGCCAACTCCGTGGTACTGGAAAACGTTTCCTAGGTTTCGGTCACCAGGTGGGCAGCAGTTTGTTTGGACCCACCACGGAGACCAAGGGCCGCTTGGATACGTGGTTACTCTGGGACTAGAGCAAGAACCGGACCAGCCCCGTCTCGCCCTAAACAGCTACTGTCGGCCTTTTCTTGTTTCATCGCAGTTGGGTATATGGTGCCCCGAGGGCCGGAGCCTACGGGTAACATGCTTCGATCCCGAAAACCTCAAGTCATTCGAACTCGGAGAGGTTGCTGGATGGTTCAAGCAATCGTCAGATCGCATCTACGCAGCCACGGCTCCGCTCGCTGACTTCGAAATTCCTCCCGGACTCGCAGCGGGTACTCACAGCATCGAAGTTCCTGAGCCCCTGCGTGGTGTAGACGAACTGATTATTCCGACCAGTTATCCAACGAAGACCGCGGAAGATCCAGCGTTCGCCTTGTACGTCGTTTATCTCGGAGCGGGGCTGGTTGAAGTGCTTCCCCAAAATTGGTTCACCTCCAGCCAATATCAAATTGGCAAGCAGTGGATTACCCGCGCCACCCGAGATCCTGAATCTCATCGCATTGTCGGCGAGTGTTTCGGCGTGGGAGAATTTGTTCTGCGGGACGGCGGGTGCAAGTTGGAGCGCTGGCTCGATCGAGACGGCCCTTGAGCTCGATGGTTAAAGTTCTCTTTCATTCGGGTGAGCGGCTGAGTCTCCATGTCGTTTTATGAAATCGACCAACTTGATGGGGTTCGCATCCTTCGGTTGATTTCCGAAGACGGTACTAACCGCCTGACCCGCCATTGTGTATTAGCACTGACTGAGGTCGTGAGCGATCTCGCCAAACAAACTCACCCGCTCGTCATTACCGGCAATTCGAGATTCTTTTCGGTTGGAGCTGATCTGAACGAAATTGCTGCGCTGCCCGGGCCGGATGCTTATGAGTTTGCAAGGCTAGGTCAGGAACTCATGAACTCAATCGAGGGATTCCCTGCTCCGGTTTGTGCCGCGATCTCCGGATACTGCATGGGCGGTGGGCTCGATCTCGCGCTGGTATGCCACCGCCGTATCGCCGCACCCAACGCGATTTTTGGCCACCGTGGCGCCGCCTTGGGACTCATCACCGGCTGGGGAGGAACACAAAGACTACCGCGGCTGATCGGCAAAGCGAAGGCACTGGAGATGTTCATTACCGCGGACAAGGTCCACGCTGAAGAAGCATTTCGCCGGGTGCTTATCGACCGAATCGCCGAGGACCCTATCGCAGAAGCATGCGCAAGAATTTCGACGAACCTGGGGTATTTTTCCTGACGCTGACTAACTCTGTGTTCCACGATGGCCTCTCATTTTCGCAGTCGTGCAATCACTTTTCCGTCACACCGGTTTGCTCTACCCTGCTGCCCTGTTATACCGTAAAGAGTTTCGGATCCCTCTCCCATGCCAGACCGTATTGATACCAACCCGGCCCCGACCTCCAGTGTTCTCGAATCGCATGTGGATCCCACCACGCCGCGCTTTGAAGCCAACATGCGCTTCCTCGCCGACCTGGTTTCGCAGGTCCGGAATGAAGAAGAGAAGATTCGCGAAGGCGGGGGACACAAAGCGATTGAGAGCCAGCACTCGAAGGGTCGACTGACTGCTCGCGAACGCATCAATCTGTTGACCGATCCAGACAGTTTTTTCGAACTCGGTTCCTACACAGCTTTCGGGATGTACGAAGAATGGGGCGGGGCCCCGGCCGCAGGTGTAATCACCGGTCTCGGACGCATCCATACCCGACTGGTGATGATCATTGCGAACGATGCAACGGTGAAGGCCGGGGCGTTCTTCCCGATGACGTCGAAGAAAGTCATCCGTGCGCAGAACATCGCCATTGAGAATCACATTCCGACCGTCTATCTCGTCGATTCCGCCGGAGTTTTCCTTCCTCTGCAGGAGGACGTTTTTCCTGATACTGACGATTTCGGCCGAGTTTTTCGTAATAACGCTGTGATGTCTGCGATGGGAATCCCGCAAATCGCCGCCATCATGGGGATGTGCGTCGCGGGCGGCGGGTACTTGCCCGTTATGTGCGATCACGTATTGATGACCGATGGCAGCGGCCTTTTCCTCGCCGGTCCTGCGCTGGTTCAAGCAGCCATCGGACAGAAATACACAGCCGAAGAATTGGGCGGAGCAGCCATGCATTCCGCCATCAGTGGAACAGTCGATTTTCGCGAGCCGAATGACGAGGCCTGTCTCATACGAATCCGCTCCATCATCGAGCGGTGGGGGTATCGCCGACAGTCTCCGTGGGATCGAAAGAAACCCGACGAGCCCAAACTTGCGGCGGAGGAAATCTACGGGATTTACGACTCGTCTCCAGCGCGTCCGTATGACATGAAAGAAATTATTGCTCGCGTGGTCGACGGCAGCCGTTTTGATGAGTACAAGCCGGAGTATGGCAAGACTTTGATCTGTGGCTACGCACGCATCGGCGGCTTTGCGGTGGGCATTGTTGCCAATCAGAAACTGCACGCTCAACAGACTGATCACGAAGGGCACAAGCGCATCGAGTTTGGCGGTGTGATTTATACGGAGTCTGCTGAAAAGGCAGCCCGCTTCATCATGGACTGCAATCAGAACCTGATCCCGCTTGTCTTTTTTCACGACGTGAACGGATTCATGGTGGGACGGGATGCGGAATGGAGCGGGATCATCAAAGCTGGGGCAAAAATGGTGAATGCCGTTTCAAATTCGGTTGTCCCCAAGATCACCGTCATCGTGGGCGGGTCGTTTGGGGCGGGCCATTATGCCATGTGCGGCAAGGCTTATGATCCTCGATTCGTGTTTGCCTGGCCCACGGCGCGATACGCGGTAATGAGTGGGGATTCCGCTGCCGGTACGCTAGTTGAAATCAAAGTAAAGCAACTCGAGCGCGGTGGCAAGAAACTGAGCGATGAAGAGCGCAAGGAACTGTTCGAGTCGACGAAGAAGACTTACGATGAGCAAACCGATCCGCGCTATGGCGCGGCTCGGCTTTGGATCGACAAAATCATCGATCCGATTGAAACTCGCGAGGCAATTACCGAGGCGCTTGAAGCGGCTGCTCTGAATCCGGATGTCCCGGAATTCAAGGTAGGAGTACTGCAGACGTAAACCGGGCGATGGAATCATCAAAATGATCGAACGATCTGAAGGCTCACCGGTCACTATAAGATCCGATCCCACGATCGCAAAACTAAATGGCAGAACAAGTCAAACTAATTGAATGTCCCCGCGATGCCTGGCAAGGGCTGAAGGGGCAGATCCCGGCTTACCTGAAAGTGGATTACTTGAAAGCCCTGATCAGCGCGGGATTCAAGCACATCGATGCGGCCTCATTCGTTTCGCCAAAAGCTGTCCCTCAAATGGCCGACTCTGAAGAAGTGCTCAAAGAACTGGATCCGCCGGATGACGTCGAGATCATCGGTATCGTGGTCAATGAAAAAGGAGCGCAGCGGGCGATCGAAACCAACGTAGTCAGCACGCTGGGGTTCCCTTACTCGGTTTCACCCACGTTCTTGCAGAACAATCAGCGGCAGACTCTCGAAGAAGCGCTCGACGAACTCGACAAGATTCAGAATAAGGCCGAGGAGGCCGCACTCGACGTCGTTGCCTACGTCTCCATGGCTTTTGGCAATCCTTACGGCGATCAGTGGAGCGTGCAAGAAGTTGTGGATGCAGTGGACGTTCTCGAATCCTCCGGCATAAAAATGATTTCGCTGGCGGACACTGTAGGGATGGCGGGCTCCGAACAGATTCGCGAACTGGTTTCTGCGATCTGGGCCAGGTTCGGATTTCTAGACATCGGCGTCCACCTGCACAGTCGTCCCGATCAGGCCTCCGAGAAGGTAATGGCCGCTTATGACGCGGGTTGCCGCCGCTTCGATTCGGCACTAGGTGGTCTTGGCGGCTGTCCCTTCGCGCAAGATGCACTGGTGGGGAATATCCCCACAGAAAAAGTCATAGACGCCCTGCGGTCCCGTGGTGCGAACTTGCCGCCCTTGAAACCGCTCGATACCCTGCTCCGCATTACGGCTGAAATTGGCGCGAGATACACCAACTCCTCGGCGGCAGATTAAGAAATGAACTACAACACCATCCAACTTGCAATTGAATCGGGTGTCGCCACCGTCACGCTCAATCGTCCAGACAAGCGAAACGCCATCAGCTACGAACTGATTGAAGAACTGTTGGGCGCCTTCGAGGAAGTTTCGAAGTCGGCGGCTCTAGTGCTGATCCTTACGGGCTCGGGCAAAGCGTTCTGCTCCGGCATGGATCTGGAAAACCTGAAAGCACTGCTGGACCGAACTGCGGATCAGGCTTTGCAGGACTCGGAAACTATGGCGAGGCTTTTCCGTTCGCTTTACGATTTTCCCAAGCCAACCATCGCAGCGGTGAATGGCCCTGCCATCGCAGGCGGCTGCGGCCTTGCCACGTTATGCGACTTCACGCTTGCCGTACCAGAAGCCAAATTTGGCTACACGGAAGTTCGTATCGGTTTTGTGCCCGCCATTGTTTCGACATTTCTGCTCCGCCAGGTAGGAGAGAAACATGCCCGCGATCTGCTGCTTACAGGACGCATCATCGACGCAGCCGAAGCCCATCGCATGGGATTGATCAACGAGATTGTTGGCTCGGAGGATTTGATGATTCGAGCGCGGGAACTCGCTTCGCAGCTCATGGAAAACAGCCCGGCATCGCTCCTGTACGCCAAACGGCTGCTCACAGAGCATGCCGAAGAGGAGTTGGATATTCAGATCAAATCCGCGGTGCGCGAAAATGCCGCCATCCGCGCGACGCCCGATTTTCGTGAAGGCATCTCCTCATTTCTTGACAAGCGCAAACCGCGCTGGAGCGGGCAATGAGTGGACGGGAGAACGGCTCTTCGCATTCCGTGGAGACGCGTCTGCGGGTACGCTACGCCGAGACTGACCAGATGGGCGTGGTGTATCACGCCAACTACTTCATTTGGTTTGAGGTCGGGCGAGTAGAATTGCTGCGGCAACTCGGCTTTTCTTATCGCGACATGGAGGAGCACGATGGTTGCGCGATTGCTGTCATCGATGCGCGATGCCGCTATAAAGCTCCTGCTCGTTATGACGAGGAGATCATTGTGCGGACAAGATTCTCGCTTCTGCGCGAGTCACTGATCCAGTTCGAATATGAACTCGTGCGCGCAACAGATGGCTCCGTACTGGCCGAGGGCGACACCACGCATATCGTCGTGGATCGTGAGATGAAGAAAACCGCGCTCCCTGAAAAGTACAAGAATGCGTTTCGCGCCGCCATGGAAACGTGAGCGTTCCACTGGACGCTTAATCTAAGAGACTCAAAATTTGAAATTGGAAACTGGAAACCTCTTGAAAGCTCTCCATATCAACGGAAATGACCTTACGCTGGAAGCCGTCCGCGAAGTTGCGGTCGACTGCCGTTCAGTTCTTCTCGCCCCGGACGCGCGGGATGCCGTTACTCGAGCCCGAGCGGTAGTCGATGCGCTCGTCGCCGGGAATAAAGTTTCTTACGCCATCACCACCGGCGTGGGCAAACTCAGCGATGTACGCATTGCCGGCGACCAGATCCGTGAAATGCAGATCAATCTTGTCCGCTCACATTCGGTTGGAGTTGGTGAGCCCATCTCAATCGCGGAAACTCGCGCCATGATACTGTTGCGCGCGAACTCTTTGTCCAAGGGATATTCGGGGGTGCGTCCGCTTATTATCGACACGCTTTGTGAGCTGCTGAATCGCGGTGTGACGCCATTTGTCCCGTCGCAAGGCAGTGTCGGGGCGAGCGGTGATTTGGCCCCTCTTGCCCATCTTGCGCTGGCTTTGATTGGCGAAGGCGAATGTGTGGACGACAAGGGTACGCGTATTCCCAGTGCTGACGCGCTAAAGAAAGCGGAGATCAAACCCGTCTCTCTGGAAGCGAAGGAAGCTATCTCTCTCATCAATGGCACGCAGGCCATGCTGGCGATTGGAATTCCGGCGTTACTCGCAGCGGAGACACTGGTCAATTCAGCCGACGTGATCGGGGCCATCAGTTTGGACTGCTTAAAAGGTACCAACGCAGCATTTGACGAGCGCCTTCACTTGGCTCGCCCGCATCCCGGGCAGATCGCAACTGCCGCAAACCTGCGGAAAATGCTCGAGGGCAGTGCGATTCGCGAATCGCATCGCGATTGTGGACGGGTACAGGATGCCTACGCGTTGCGTTGCATTCCGCAGGTACACGGTGCCGTGCGCGACACGCTTTCGCATTGTCGGCGGGTCTTGGAAATAGAGGTCAACTCGGCTGTCGATAATCCTCTTGTGTTCGTGAGCCATCCGAAAGAGATGGACGGGGAGGGCGATGTAATTTCGGGAGGCAACTTCCATGGCGAGCCTCTCGCCTTTGCGCTCGATTTCCTCGCTATCGCGCTGAGTGCTCTGGCCGGCATCTCTGAACGAAGACTAGAACGGCTGGTCAATCCTTCTTTGAATGAGGGGCTGCCACCATTTCTGGCTCCTGGCGCGGGCATGAACTCCGGCTTCATGATGCCGCAGGTCACGGCAGCGTCGCTGGTCAGCGAGAACAAGGTCTACGCCCATCCCGCCTCTGTGGATTCGATTACAACGTCGGGCAACAAAGAAGATTTCGTTTCCATGGGGATGACCGCCGCCATGAAACTGAAGCGGGTGGTCGATAACACTCGCAACGTTCTTGCGATAGAAGCGATGGCTGCAGCACAGGCACTCGATTTTATGGCCCCGCTAAAGACAAGTATCCGCGGGCAGAAGGCGCACGCGTCGATCCGATCCGTCTGCGCCACGATGGATAAAGACCGCGTGATGTATCAGGACTTCGTGAAGATCTCGGAACTGATCGCGAGCGGGAAAATCGCAGCGGCGCTGGGTTAGGTGCGCACAAGCGAGAACGCCCCCTCTACATCGTCACGCGGTCTTGGCTGCACTCCCGTCCAACCCCAGCTCTTTTTCAACGCCCTTCATGGCCTCGATGCAGAACGCGATGTGCCCTTCCAACTCCACCCCTAGCTCGGCGGCGCCGTTTACGATGTCGTGGCGATTTACGCTTCTGGCGAAGGCTTTGTCTTTCATTTTCTTTCTTACGCCTTTGGCTTCGACCTCGGCCAGCGACTTTCCGGGTTTTACCAGCGTGCAGGCGGTAATGAATCCTGCCAACTCGTCGCAGGCGAATAAGGCTTTCTCCATCTGGCTATCGCGGGTCACGCCGGTGTACTCCGCGTGCGACATAATGGCACGGCGGATTTCATCCGAGCAGCCACGCTGTTGCAGAATCTCGTTCCCACGATACGGGTGATCTTCAAGACTCGGATATTTGTCGTAGTCGAAGTCATGAATCAATCCGACCACACCCCACAACTCCTCATCAGCGCCGAATTTTCGTGCATACGCTCGCATGCACGCCTCGACCGATAAAGCATGTTTTCGCAGACTCTCGGATTGAGTGAACTCAGTTAGTAAACACCACGCTGCATCCCGTTGCATCAGGCTTTCATCCTCATTTTCTGAAATTTCGGCAGCAACTTTTCCATTTTGAATTTTCTATTGCCTCGCGAACCAGCGATTTCGCTTGACTTCCACAGGCACTCTACTCCAGAGTACGCATCAGGTTTGGAACCAAGTACCAAGTTTGGTTCAAGGGAAGCCCGCTCTGGCCCCTCCCACACCTAAATGGCCACGAATCTTGCCCCGGTAGATTCACGGGAAGTCGTCCGTTGCGATCGTTGTCTCTTGGTCCAATTCCGGACCACCAACAATGCCTGCCGTCGTTGTCACGGATCGTTAGACGAGGACGAACCTGAAATCGTCGCCCCGGCGCCGCCACCGCAAATGATGCCGACGCATGGACGTCCTGGCCACTTGAATTTGGCCACGTCTATTCGCTCGATGCGCTTGCGCAATGGCCTCAGCCAACGCCAGCTGGCCGCGCGAATGTCCGTGCCTCGCACCTACGTTTCTAAAATCGAGAACGAAAAAGCAACCCCGACTCTCTCGTCCTTGGAACGATTGGCGAGAGCGCTCGAGGTAACCGTGCCGGATCTCCTGAGCGGCGGTGAACGTAACCGCCAAGAGGAAATCCGGGACCTGATGCAGGACCAGTTTATCTCGGAGTTGCTGCCGTTCGTGAACCAGTTAAACGGCATGCAAATGTCGAGCGTCCTGACGCAGGTTCGCGATATGACGGTGCGGCCAAGAAGAAGCGCGTAGGACCGCTATCAGCTTGGAGCTGCGGCAACCGCAATTGTCTTCGGCGCACTGTTAACCAACGGCTCTCCGCCTTGCACATGAGTTTTATCCGGGCAAACCAGCCAACAAATGGCCGGGATCGAAAGATCCCGGCTTTTTTTGTACCGTCGCATATGCTATCGTCCGTCGATCATCGGCCATGGCAAAGGCAACACTTGGTATTCAGGTGCATTCGGGATGGGGCTCGCTCGTCGCGGTGACGTACAGCGATGGAGCGTTAACCGTTCTACACCGGGCTCGGATCGAGATCACCGCTGACAACATCGCGGGCGGCAAACAACCCTTTCATTTCGCGGAAAACCTCGGCGTTGAGGGGGCGAAAAGGCATCTGCAAGCTTGTGCTACCGCTTCATCTCGCCTGGCAGCGAACGGCCTCCGGACGGTCACCGAGCGATTGCAAGCTGAAAACAATCGCATATTCGGCTGTGCCATTCTGCTGGCTTCAGGACGTCTGCTTCCGCCTTTGGAATCCATCCTTCACTCTCACCCTTTGATTCACACTGCTGAAGGGGAGTTCTTTCGCAGAATTTTCTGGGAGGGATGCATCCGCCTCGACATTGCGGTAGTCGGTTTTCGGGTGCGGGACCTCGACGACTGTGCCACGAAAGTCCTGGACAAGGCTTCGAAACACGGGCTCAAACGGGATCTACAGATGGTAGGAAAATCAATCGGACCGCCTTGGACTTTGGATCAAAAGAATGCGGCATTGGCGGCCTCATTGGTTCTGCTTGGAGAGCAACCAAAGATTAGAGCCTGTTCGCACGAACCTCAGAGTTTGAATATCTCCTAAGGATCGATCGATACGCGTCCAAGTTACGTCTCCAGTTTGAACCGCGTTTCGGCCAGCGTGTACATACGCCGCCATACCAGTCGATTCACGGTAACCACGACCGCCGCCATTACGATGGTCGAAGCGATCAGGAGGTTGAAATTCCCACTGTCCGTTGCGTGGCTGATCGTCGCTCCCAGCCCGGTGGTAGAAAATATCTGGCCTTTGAAGTGAAAGTACTCCGCAACGATGCTGGCGTTCCAAGCACCACCCGACGCTGTGACCAGCCCCGTCACAAGGTAAGGAAAAATCCCCGGAAGAATCAGCTTTCGCCAGCGCTCCCAACCTCTGATCGAGCACACTGTGCAAACTTCCTTCAGGTCCGTGGGAATGGCCATCGCGCCGGCAATGACATTGAAGAGTATGTACCATTGTGTACCGAGGAGCAGCAGCACGATCGATCCGACTCCCAAACCGCCACCGAGGCGAATCAGGATCAGTAGGACGACGGGGAACAGGGCAGTTGCCGGCACGGAGGCGGCGATCTGCGCCAAGGGCTGTGCTATCCGAGCCAGCTTTGGATTGAATCCAATCTTTACCCCGACGGGAATCGTCCACAACGCACCGATCAGCAATGCGATGTTCACGCGAAGAAACGTTGCGCCAAGGCCGAATCCAATCTCTTTCACCTCGGGGCTGGTCAGGCCGGTAAGTAACATGGCCACTCGAACTAGCGCGTACCCGACAAGGCCTAGGGATGCCACACCGACCAGCCTCGCCGTCCACAGCTTCCACGGGGCTCGTTGAACCGATTCCCCTTGAGGCGCGGTCTGTTGGGAGAAGTGGGCCATCAGCTTTTCGCGCAGTGGGAAGACAGCCCGTTTGCGAATCTGCGCCAGACCACGCGAGTGCTGAATCAGATCAAGCACCCACGAACGTGGGACGTTCGTACTCTCCACCTGCTCAACTTTGAACTTTTCCGCCCATGCAATCACTGGCCGCCACACAAACTGATCGAGCAGCACGATGACCGCGACCATAGTTGCCACGCCCCACAGGATCGATTGCGTATCACCGTTACTGGCCGCGGTCTGCAAGTATGAACCAAGGCCCGGCAACCTGAAATCTCGCGAGCCCAGTACGAACATCTCGCAGGCCATTAGAAAGAACCAGCCGCCCGCGACCGACATCATGGAATTCCACACCAGACCGATTGCCGCGAATGGCAATTCGACTTCAGTGAAACGCTGCCACCAGCTGAAGCGGTAAATCTTGGCCGCTTCACGCATCTCACGAGGGATGTTCTTCAGCGAAGCGTAAAAGCTAAAGGCCATGTTCCAAACCTGGCCGGTAAAGATCAGGAGAATGGCGCCAAGCTCGACGCCGAGTTGCCGGCGGGGAAAAAGCGCAACCATTGCCAGCATCACTCCCGGCAAGAAACTTAACACCGGGATGGACTGCAGCACGTCCAGCAGCGGCACCATGAACTTCTCGGCCTTTGCGTTGTAGGCGGCGACGTACCCATAGACCAGCGTGAACGCCAGGCTCAATATGTAAGCAATAGTGATTCGCAACAGAGAAAGTGCCGCATATCCTGGAAGGGCCAGGGGACTACGCGAGATCTCGACCGAGGGCGTGAACGGTCCCAGCCACGCGCGCGAAATCATGATGACGCCGTAGAAAAGTGCGATCGCGGCGGCAAACATCAGCACATCGGGGATGTTCGACGTCTCCACCCGGGGCAAGAGCGACCACAACCGGTATGGAGATAAACTGCTAAGGCTAACAGACCTCTTCATGGCTTACCCGCCGGAACGTGAGCCGATTCCGACCCGTGTTCGGTAAGCACGAGCCGTTCGTTTTGCGGATCGTGATCGAAAATCTCCGCATACCGGCCCCAGTTCATCGCCGTCTCAAACTGGCGCTCCACTTCGTCCTGGCTAAAATGTTCATCCAGAATGTCGTGAAAGAATTCATCGGGGATAGAGTGATCGGATTTTGCCTTTAGAACGTTGTCAATGCACTGCAAAATCGCGATATGTTTCAATGCCGCCTCGCGAAACAGTGTCTTTCGGTTCAGGATGTCGGCCTCTGCCAATGCAACTCCTTCCGGAGTGATTTCAACATCGCCTTCCTTCAAAGTCGCGAAGCCGAGCATCACGCAGGATTCGACGATCGGCAGAAGATCGTCCACGTCCATTGCGAGTTCGTCGGCTAGACGATACAGGTCGTCTTTTCCCCCACGATCATGGAGAAGTTCCAGCAGCCCGGCGATCCCACCGGGGCGCGCATGTGGCAACATCTGATATTTTTCTTTCGGGACCTTCGCAGGTCTCGCGGATGTACCTTTGGCTGGCAAGGAGTGTTCTAGGTCCGGCTGCGTCATGATCCGGTATATGTAATCGACGTACTCGACAAAACGCGACGCCTTGCGGTCGCGCGGATAAGGAATGCCAATTTCAAAATCTGAGCGGATCCGACCGGGATTCTTACCCAGCACGATCACGCGATCCGCCAACAAGACGGCTTCCTCGATATTGTGCGTGACCACGAAAATCGCGCTGGTCGGCATTTTCTTGTTCAGCCACAACTCCAGCAGTTCACCACGCAGATTTTCAGCCGTCAGCACGTCGAGCGCGGAAAATGGCTCATCCATGAATAGGACTTCCGGCTCGACTACGAGCGCCCGCGCGAAGCCAACGCGCTGCTTCATGCCGCCCGAAAGCTCTTTGGGATAGGCTGTCTCGAATCCATCGAGTCCGACGGTATCCAGCATCTTGAGAGCGCGCTTTCTTCGCTCGATCGCAGCCACGCCACGCGCCTCCAGCGGGGCCTCGACATTTTCGAGGACGTTGAGCCAGGGAAAGAGCGCAAAACTCTGAAACACGATTGCTACGTTCGGAGGCTGGCTGTTGACCGCTTTCCCATGCCAGAGAACATCTCCAGAGGAGGGCGTCGAAAGGCCGGTCAGCATGCGCAGTAGAGTCGATTTGCCCGAGCCTGACGGGCCGAGCAGGGCTACGATTTTACCGGGCGAGACTTCGAGATCGGTGGGGGCAATGACTTCAATGCGATTCCCGTCCGGTTGGACGTAGAACTTCTCCACTGCACGGGCTTGGATGATCGCATTCTCCACGGGACTTCACTCCGACCTCTCTTTAAGTCTATACACGATTCCCTGCTGCCCCTCCAAGGGCAGCCCTCAATTTTGTAACCTGATGTTCATAAACGTGTCGGGCTCTTTGGCATCATCTTCGGTAGATCGGAACCGATCCATCAATCTCGTCAACCGGTGTTATTCTTGAGGGGAAGGATCCAAAACGAATTGCTAATCTGTTATGCCCAACTCAAACGCTCCTGAAACCCAATCTACGACCGAATCCAACGAATCTTTCAGCCAACTCCTCTCCCAGTACGAGCAGAGCCATTCGCGCAAATCGGACGACGGTGCCAGACAACTCGAGGGTACCGTGATCGCTTTTACGGCCGACGGCGTCCTGCTCGACATTGGCTTCAAGAGCGAGGGCCTGCTCCCGCTCACGGCCGTTCAGGGCAAAGAAGCAGTCAAGCCCGGTGACAAACTGCCGGTCACTGTCAAGGGACGCAATCCAGAGGGGTATTACGAACTGGTACGCGGAAAAGTGGATCGGCCGGTCGATTGGGAGGGGCTAGAAAAAGCTTTCAATGAGAAGTTGGTGATTTCGGGAACCGTTACAGCCGTCGTTAAAGGAGGTCTCAGCGTTGATGTCGGCGTTCGTGCTTTCATGCCCGCCTCTCGGAGTGGGGCTCGTGATGCCGCCGAAATGGAGAAGCTTGTCGGACAGGAAATTCGTTGCCGCATCACCAAGCTCGACGTAACGGAAGAAGATGTTGTAGTCGATCGCCGCGCCCTTGCTGAGGAAGAAGAGCGCGCAGTGAAAGACCGCCGTTACTCAGAGGTTCAGGAAGGTGAGACGCTAAGTGGCACCGTGCGCAGCCTGGCCGACTACGGAGCCTTCGTAGACATCGGCGGTGTCGATGCCTTGCTCCACGTCTCAGATATTTCCTGGAGCCGCATTGATAAGCCCGCCGACGTTCTTTCTGCGGGACAGCAGATCGAAGTCAAAGTCCTCAAAGTTGATTCTGACAAGCGCCGCATCTCGGTCGGCATGAAGCAACTTCAGGCTCATCCTTGGGACGCCGTCGCCGGCAAATATAAGGCAGGAGAACGCGTTCGCGGCACAGTCACGCGCCTTGCTGAATTCGGTGCCTTTGTGGAAGTCGAGCCGGGCATCGAAGGCCTTATCCATCTTTCCGAAATGTCCTGGGCCAAACGAGTAAGAAAGCCCGAAGACGTAGTGAAGCCGGGCGATGTTGTGGAGGCGGTAATTCTCGGAGTGAATCCCGGCGAACGCCGGATCTCGCTTGGCCTGAAGCAGGCTCTGGGCGACCCGTGGGCCGACCTTGGCCAGAAATTTTGGGTAGGTTCCGCGATTGAGGGTTCCGTCACCAGCATCACCAAGTTCGGCGCGTTCGTACAACTCGCCGAGGGCGTCGAAGGCCTGATTCACATCAGCGATATGAGCGCCGAAAAGCGCATCAATCATCCTCAGGACATACTGAAGGTGGGACAATCCGTCAAAGCCCAAGTGCTCGAAATAGACATCGACAAGCGGCGCATCAAGCTTGGAATGAAGCAATTAATTCCCACGAGCCTTGAGGAATACATCGGAGAACGTAAAGCCGGCGACGAAATTACGGGCAGAGTGGTGGATGTTTCCGGGGATCGCGCTCGCGTGGAGGTTGGAGAAGGCATTCAGGGCACCTGCAGGATCCCACCGGAAGAAGCGAAAGCCGAGCCAGCCAAAGGAGCAACTGGCTCCAAAGCTGACCTCTCATCTCTAACATCCATGCTGCAAGCTCGTTGGAAGGGCGGTGCGACGACGTCCGAAGCCAAGCCCGAACCAGTTCGGGCCGGGCAGATTCGCAAGTTCCGGATCACCCTACTAGACACCGCCACTAAGAAGATCGAACTCGAACTGGCATAACGGAGACGCTCGTTCAACTGGCTGAGAGGCTAGAACAGTCTCTGGCCGGCACACCGACTTTCTCCCTGGGCCGTGTTACCTTTTCAGGGGTAGCACGTCTTATATTTTTTGGCCTGCTCCCGACCGGGAGCAATCTGGAGCTCCAATCATGAAATCAATATCCAAAATTTCGTATTTCTTTGTCGCTTGCACGCTTCTTTGCCTTCTTGCCTCGCTGCCCTTGTTAGCGGCACCGCCGCAGGAGGCCTCTTCGCCTGAGACCCACGGCATTCGTGTCGCCAACATGGATCGCTCTGTCCAACCGGGAGACGATTTCTACGAGTACGCTAACGGAGAATGGATCAAGCGGACAGAAATTCCGCCAGACCGCGCTGGGATGGGTGTCTTTACGGCCCTATCCGACTTAAGCAACAAGCGTACAGCTGCGCTCATTGAGGAACTCTCCAAGTCCTCAGCGGCTGCCGGTTCAAGCCAGCGAAAGATCTCCGATCTCTACAACTCCTACATGGACGAGGCCGGCATTGAAGCAAAGAGTTTGACGCCAATCCGCTCTCATCTTGACTCGATCGCGGCTATCAAGAACACCAAAGAATTGTCGCGTGCGCTCGGCGAAACCTTGCGGGCCGACGTTGACGCCCTCAACAATACGAACTTTCATACCAACAATCTTTTTGGAGTTTGGGTGGCCCCCGGCTTCAGCGATTCCGACCACTACACCGCTTACCTGCTTCAGGGCGGACTGCAGTTGCCGGACCGCGAATACTACCTGTCGAATAGCGAGCACATGCGCGACCTGCGGACCAAATACCAGGCGCACGTAGTGAACATGCTCAAACTCGCGGGTTTCAGCGATCCTGACAGACGTGCGGCAGCCATTGTTGAGTTAGAACACTCCATCGCCCAGACCCATATCACACTCGCCGAGAACGAAGATATCCACAAGGCGAACAACACATGGAAGCAAGCCGACTTCACCGCCAAAGCGCCGGGGATCGATTGGAAGGAATATTTCAAATCCGCCGGCCTGAGTAAGCAAGTCAGCTTTATCGTCTGGCAGCCTAGCGCGTTCGCGGGTGAGTCCGCTCTGGTCGCTTCTTCGTCACTCGAAACATGGAAGGATTGGCTGGCTTATCACCTGATCGAAACTTATGCCGGCGTCCTGCCCAAGGCATTCGCGGAGGAGCGTTTCGCTTTCTTCGGGACCGTGCTTTCCGGTGCCCCCCAGCAGCGGCCTCGCTGGCAACGTGGCGTTACGACTGTTAACAACCTTCTTGGGGACGAGGTCGGCAAAATCTATGCCGAGCGCTACTTTCCGCCACAAGCCAAGGCTGAAGCGCAGGAAATGGTGGCCAACATTATTACCGCCTTCCGCGCCCGCATCGAGGCGCTCTCCTGGATGGATCCGTCCACCAAGGCCGAAGCCCAAGCTAAGCTCAGCAGCTTGTACGTGGGCATCGGGTATCCCGAAACCTGGCATGATTACTCCGGGCTCGAGATCAAGGCCGACGATATCTTTGGAAACCTTTGGCGTGGAAGCTTGTTTCACTACCATCAAGAAATCGGTCGCCTGGGATCGCCAGTCGATCGCAAAGAATGGTCAATGACCCCGCAAACCGTAAATGCGGTCAATCTGCCGTTGCAAAATGCTCTGAACTTCCCGGCGGCGATTCTTCAGCCTCCCTTCTTCGACGCGCAGGCTCCGGCGGCGGCTAACTATGGCGCCATCGGTTCGGTAATCGGCCACGAGATCAGTCACACCTTCGACTCTGAAGGCAGCACATTCGACTCCAAGGGGCGTTTGCGCAATTGGTGGACTCCGTCCGATCTCGCGCACTTTGAGGCCGCCACGGCGAAACTGGCGGCTCAATACGACACGTACAAGCCTTTTCCTGATCTTTCGGTAAACGGTAAGCAAACGCTGGCAGAGAATATCGCCGACGTGGCTGGAATCTCGGCTGCGTATGACGGGTACCGCGCCTCGCTCAAGGGCGCAGCCGCCCCTGTCCAGGATGGCTTCTCTGGCGACCAGCAACTCTTCATCGCCTTTGGACAAAACTGGGGATCGAAGGCGCGGGAAGCCGCGGAACGTCAGCAGGTCATGACGGACCCGCACTCTCCCGCTCGCTATCGCGCTGCCACGGTCCGCAATATCGATGCATGGTATTCGGCTTTTGACGTGAAGCCCGGTCAAACGCTTTACCTCGCGCCAGAGGATCGAGTTCGGATCTGGTAGAAGGTTCCGTCGAAACAGTGCAAATACCGACGGCCACGGATTCGCAAGTTTTGATTGCAAACCGTGGCCCATTTTTTTGCCTGATCGAGATCGAGCCGGGAGCTTACGCCAACGGTTCTTCGACCTGCGGTGAATGAAAGGGCTGCGGAAGCCGATCGGTGACTTCCGCCAGATTCGCCAATTTCTCAGCCAACTGAGGCGTCAATGATCCCGGCTGCATCCGCCAGTGATAGTTCCCTTGCGCCTGACTAGGAGTGTTCATGCGCGCTTCACTGCCCAATCCCAGAACGTCTTGGACGGGAACTACTGAGAAACTCGCGGGCGACCCTTGCGCTGCCCGAATCAGGGCCCAGTTGATCCCGTCTTCTGCCGGGCCGACGTAGGCTAGCACGGACTTCTTCTCGTATTCGGTCGCTAAGGAGTTCCACCATCCCAGCGTCGTGTCGTTATCGTGGGTGCCGGTGTACACCACGCGATCTGGCGTTAGCCGGTGCGGAAGATACGCATGAGCCCCCGGGTCGCCGAATCCGAATTGCAGGACCGCCATACCTGGGATCTTGTGATTCTCCCGCAGCGCATGTACGTCGGGAGTGATAAACCCCAAGTCCTCGGCAAAAAATGGCAAACCGCCCAGCGCTTGCGAAAGTCGATTGAACAAATCGTCCCGCGGGCCATCTACCCATCGTCCATTCATCGCGGTTTCGTCTTGAGCTGGAATCTCCCAGAACTGCGCAAACCCGCGGAAGTGATCCAGTCGGATGAAATCGCAGGTCTGGGTGGCCCAGCGCAGGCGCTGCACCCACCACTCGTATCCGCGTGCCCGCATTGCCTCCCAGTCATACAGAGGGTTGCCCCAACGCTGCCCAGTGGCACTGAATGCATCCGGTGGAACGCCCGAGACCACCACCGGCTCCAGGTCGTCTTTTAGCCGCCACAGCTCGCGATGCGCCCATACGTCGGCGCTGTCGTAGTCCACGAATATGGCGATGTCACCCACAACGCGGATCGATTTCTGGGCGCAGTACACCCGGACAGCCCGCCATTGCTCATAGAAGAAAAACTGCAGCACCCGGCGCACTGTCATTCCTGAGGCGAACTCTTTGCGAGCCCTCTCCATCGCATTCGCCTCGCGGCGCGCCAGTTCGCGCGGCCATTCCTTCCAACAGGCTTTCTTGTAGCGTTCCCGCAATGCGTCGTAGAGAACGTAATCTTCCAGCCACCAGGAATTGTCAGCGGTAAAGCGATCGAAGCGCTCCCGAAAACGATCCGGAGCCGAACTCAAGAACTTCTCCGCAGCTTGCTCCAGTGGGGGTCCCTTGTGCCTCCACACTTCTTCGTAGTCAATCGGCTTCACCGTCGTGGGGAGGCCGTCCAAGCTGGATCGCCCCAGCCATCCTCTCTCCGCCAGCCGTTCCAGGCTGATCAGCAAGGGATTTCCCGCAAATGCTGACGTTGAAGAATATGGAGAATTTCCATTCGCCGGGGCGCCCAGCGGCAACACCTGCCACAGTCCCTGCCGTGCCGAGGCGAGGAAATCAAGGAACTCATACGCGGCCGGTCCAAAGTCACCGATACCACCGCGCGACGGCAGTGAGATCGGGTGAAGCAAGATTCCCGTGAGGCGAGGCAGAAGCATAAGAAAACTACCGTTGAATTCGAAACAGTCTGGGATCGTTTAAGGTTTGCTGCGGGCCGCGGCGCACACGTTTCAACTTTGTGCCACGGACGAGTCACAGAGGGATTCCGCGATGGGAAATCTTCTTACTCGCCCTGTTCGCCTTCTCCACCCTGCTGCTTGGTAAGGCTCTTCAATTCTTGCTGGTTGATTTTGATCTTGCCGGACTTCTCCATTTGCTGGCGGGCATTCTCCACAAACATACCGAACAACTGCTGCTGTCGCTGCTGCATGAGCCCGTTGCGGATCTCGTCGCGCTTGGCCGCGAAGTCCTGCTCGTTAGGTTCCTGCTTTTCCAGAATCGAAAGTACAACGCCAGAATTTGCGGCCTCGATCGGACCACTGATCTCTCCAGGCTTCAAGGTGAAGGCCACGGAAGCCGGTCCACTCATCGAGCCGATATCCGGAACCTGTCCGTCCGGCAACACTAATTCGCTGGTCTTGACCGCTGCGCCCAGTTCTTTCGCAGCTTTTTTCAGATCGTGGTCCGCCTTGGCACGATCGGAGAGTTCCTGCGTCTTTTGCGAGAGCAAAGTTCCCGCGCGTTCATCCTTGAATTCCTTCTCCACGCGAGCGCGAATGTCTTCGAAGCTTGGTGTTGCCGGAGGCTTGATCCCGAGCACTTGATAAATCGCGAATCCTTGCGGAATCGCCGCTTCATCCGGAGGCGCCTTCTCGGTTGCCCCGAACACCGAATCCATCAATTGTGGAGCCGTGCCCACGCCGGGCAATGAATCCGTGCGGCCAACGAAATCAGTGGTCACGACCTGGAACCCTTTTGCCGCTGCCGCCTTTTCGATACCTTGGCTGCGAGCTTGGGCCACCAAAGTATTGGCGATGGCCTCGGCTTGTTGCGACGCCTTCTGTTGCTTCAGAATCGGCTCGATCTGCGCCTTGACCTCGTCGAGAGTCTTGAGGTGCGCATCCTGCTTGTCGTCAACGTGAACAATATCGAAGCCCGAGTCTGTGGCAATCACGTCGCTGGTTGCACCCTTGGACAGGCCAAAGACGACCTTGTCTTCGTCGGCAGAACCGAACCGTCCGCGCTGGATCCATCCCAGCGATCCACCGTCCTTGCCGGTGTCTTTGTCCTCGGAATACTTTTTTGCCAGGTCCGCAAAATTTCCACCTGCCTTTAGCTGCTTCGACACGTCTTGTGCCTTCTGCTTAGCGGCCTCCACACCCTTCTGGTCCACCTTTCCATCCGGTCCTGGAAGCGGTGTTTTGAAAAGAATGTGTCGCACATTGACCTGGTCCGGCACACGATATTCGTCCTGGTGCTGGCTGTAGTAAGCCTGCAGATCCGCCTGGCTGATCTGCGTCTGCGACTGCACCTTGGACGTATCCACTACGATGTAGCTGATCTTGCGTTTTTCAGGAATCGCGTTGTTGTAGTTCGCTTTGTTCTTGTCATAAAAGGCCTTCAACTCCGTATCGGTGGGGTGCAGGCTCCTCTCGATGTCGTCCTTCTTCAGAACCGCGTATTCGAACTTTACCTTGGTATTCTCTTTCTGAAATTGGTCGCGAATCTCCGCATCCGTAACCGTCGCGGCCCCTCCGACCAGGTTCCGAACCTTATCAAACAGAACCTGTTCTTTGACCTCTCTCTCGAATTCCGGGATGGTCAGGCTGGCTTGTTGCAACTTCTCCTCGTATGCGTCTTGTCCAATGAAATTGCCGTTGGGGAAAAACACCTGCGAGTACTGGCCATGTTGAAGCTCGTCTCGTACATCTGCATCCGTCGCCCGTAGACCCAGGCGGTGGGCCTCGGCGAAGATCACCTGCTGGTTGATAAGTTGCTCTGCAGCCTGCGACGAGAAAAAAGGAATCAGCATTGAGGCCTGGGCTCCGCCGCGTGGAAACTGGCGTTCGACCATGGTCCTGGCCGCTTTCTGAACTTCCAGCGTGGTAATGTCGCTTCCATCTACCGTGGCGATTATCCCGCGGCTAGGCTCTCCCGTGCCGAGAAAGCTGCTACTCCCGAAGCCGGGCACAAGCGTGATCACCATGAACACGCAGATGATGGTTAGCAGCCCGCCAAGAAGTACCTTCTTGATCGGCCCGGGTGTTTGCAAAAATCGGATCATTCGTTGTCACTCCAAGGAATAAGGCAGAATTGAAAATTATAAACTAAGCAGACGATCCGCACCTGGCCGCTGGCTATTGCCTCAGAAATCAGCCATTGAAACGTGTTAATAGAACGTGATATCAAGGCTGCTGGCAGTTTTACACGTCAGTCTGTATTCAGGATCACCGAGTTGTCTTGGCCCGGGGGCCTTCATGATCAAGCGCAGTCTATGCTGCCTCTTTTTCTTAACGTTCTCTTCGTTGTCGTTCTCACAAACAGCCGATCGCAAGGCACAAGCCCACTTGGGTACTTCTGTCTCAGCGATTCCGCTACGGGACGGCTGGTCGCTCCAGTCCTCTCGGAAAGTGGACGCTCCCGGCGAAGAGGTGTCGACCGCAAGATTTCATCCCGCTGGTTGGTATGACGTTTCTGTGCCCACGACTGTGTTCGCGGCTTTGATCAAACATAAGGTTTATCCCGACCCTTACTTTGGAATGAACCTGCGCTCCATTCCCGGCGTTACCTACCCCATTGGCGCCAACTTTACGAACTTCCCCACGCGCCAGGACAGTCCCTTCATGGTGCCCTGGTGGTTTCGCAAGGAATTTACCCTGCCGCCGAGCGCTAAAGGCAAGACGATCTGGCTCGACTTGGCCGGCATCAACTATCGCGCCAGCATCTGGCTCAACGGCAAACCAATCGCCAACTACGACAAGTCAGCTGGCACTTGGCGGACCTATGACCTCAACGTCACCGGAGCTGCGCGCCCCGGCGCAACCAACGTTCTTGCGGTGGAGGTCTTCTCCCAGCTAGAGAATGATCTTGGCCTGACTTTTGTGGATTGGAATCCGCTGCCGCCTGATAAGGACATGGGACTGTTTCGTGGCGTCGAAATTAAGACAAGTGGCCCTGTGGCGGTGCGCTATCCCGCAGTGATTTCCAAGGTCGACTCTCCCGACCAGGCGCATCTCACCGTTACCGCTTTGCTGAAGAATGGCACTAATCAACCGGTTGACGGCACGCTGAAAGGCAGGATCGACAACGTTGAATTCTCAGAGGACGTTCATCTGGATGCCGGGTTGTCAATGGATGTTACCTTCACTCCGGAGCAGTTCCCCCAACTCAACTTCGATCATCCCCGTCTCTGGTGGCCCGCGCAGATGGGTAAGCCGAATCTCTACAAGCTGCAACTGCAATTCGAGACGAACGGCAAGGTCTCGGATCAGACCACAACCGACTTCGGGATTCGAGAAATCACTTCTGAGCTGAATGCCGACAACCGTCGTGTCTTCTCCATCAACGGCAAGAAGCTTCTCATTCGCGGCGGAGGTTGGTCTCCCGACATGATGCTGCGACAGGACCAACAACGCCTGGAAGACGATTTTCGATACGTCCAGGACATGGGCCTGAACACGATTCGCCTCGAAGATCACCTTGAGTCGAAGGAGTTTTTCGATCTTGCCGATCGCAAAGGCGTACTGGTGATGGCTGGTTGGATCTGCTGCTCGCCGTGGGAACATTGGCCGACGTGGCAGCCACAGGATTTTCAAATCGCTGAGCAATCCATCCGCGATCAGATGTATCGCTTGCGCAGCCATCCCAGCATGTTGGCCTGGCTTAACGGCAGTGACAATCCCCCGCCGCCGGACGTTGAACAGACTTATTTGAAGGTCGAAAAAGAATTGCTCTGGCCGAATCCCGTGGTCTCGTCCGCCACGGCGAAACGAACGTCGCTGACCGGCGAAAGCGGCGTAAAGATGACGGGACCCTACGACTACGTTGCGCCGGGATATTGGGAAGAAGATAGCCCAGCCACTTCCCCGAAGCACGAGTGCAATCCTGGCGGATGCGGTGGCGCTTACGGTTTCAACACTGAAACCAGTATGGGAGCCGCGGTACCTCCTATCGAAACTATTCGCGAGATCCTGCCGAAAGATCATCTCTGGCCGATTGATGACTGGTGGAACTACCATTCCGGCGGCGAGAATTTCAAGAACATGCATCTGTTTGTAGACGCGCTAAACGCGCGTTACGGCAAAGCGACCGGGGTAGAAGACTTCGCCGAGAAGTCTCAGCTCATGGCATACGAAGGCGTCCGCGCGATGTACGAGGCCTACGGACGTAACAAATATGTCTCGACCGGCGTGATTCAGTGGATGCTCAACAATGCCTGGCCATCGATGATCTGGCATTTGTACGACTTCTACCTGCGTCCGGGCGGAGGTTATTTCGGCGCCAAAATCGCGATGGAGGCCCTGCATCCACTCTATGGTTACGATGACAATTCCATCTGGGTGGTCAGCAGCCAGTACGAGGATGCTAAAGGTCTGAAGCTCACGACGAAAATCCTGAATGTCGACATGTCCGAGAAGTTTTCTCAGCAAACAAATCTGGATGCCGCCGCCGACAGCACCAGCAGGATTCTCACCTTACCCCAAATCGAGGGCTTGAGCTCGACCTACTTTGTGCTGCTGCGCCTGGAAGACAGCAACGGCAAGTTGGTGGGATCGAACTTTTACTGGCTTTCTACCAAGCCGGAAACACTGGACTGGGCGAACTCGACCTGGTTCGCGACGCCAACACTTAGTTACGCGGATTTCAACGCGCTCTCGCGGCTTCCCAAAGTAAAACTGAAAGTAACGAACCGCAGTGAGCGCAGGGGAGAAGAAGCAGTCACCCATGTGAATGTGGAGAATCCGAGCCAGAGCCTGGCATTTTTCGTTCGCATGAAGGTGAACAAGGGCGTCGGGGGTGAAGAGATTTTGCCAGTGCTTTGGAAAGACAATTACATTTCCCTGCTTCCAGGAGAGAAGCGAGAGGTAACTGCGACCTATCGTGCATCACAGTTAGGTGCGGCCAGGCCCGTTGTAGAAGTCAGTGGTTGGAACGTGGAAAAATGAGTTATGGAGAATCGGGTGATTAAGCCAGAGAGCAGTCGACTGGTTTTAAATGGCCCAATTAGAAATTACCAACTGCTCAGTTTTTCTAGACTTCTTCCGGCGGCAATTCGAAGTCGATAAGGTTTCCTCGGAAGCCGCGGGTCTTGATCGCACCGAACAGAATGCCGACGCCCATCCAGATCGCGCCCACGATCTTCGCTGGGCGGCTCAGGTTCAACCACAATAGCAGGCAGATGAAGAATCCAGCGAGTGGCGGAAAGAAGTTAGTGAATTTTTTCTCCTCACTGCGAACAAAGTAGCGCATGAAAGCCGCGAGGTTCACCCCCATGAACGCGATCAGAGCACCGAAGTTCAACATCTCCGCCCCCAATCCGTAGCTGATAAGAAACGCGCCCGCCAAGGCGATGAGTCCGACAAAAATTACGTTATTTCGCGGCACGTGCCGTTTGGGATCGACCGCGCCGAAAAATGATTTCGGAAGCGCGCTACTTCGTCCCATGCCATAGAGCAACCGCGCAGCGCCCAGTTGTGCGCCCATGCCAGAGCCGAAGTTTGCCACCAGCAAAGTGAACCCCAGAATCGCAAACATCGGTGCCCAGGCTCGCCCCGCTACGAATGTGAACGCTGTGTCGACGTTCGGAAATGCCTCCCTGGCCGGCCAAATCAACTGCGCGGCATACACCTGAATCGCCGACAGCACGCCAATCACCACGCAGGTGAAGACCGTGGCCAGCAGAATATTGCGCCGCGGATTCTCCGCTTCTTCTGAAAGAGTCGAGATGCCATCAAATCCAATGTAGGTCAACACCGCGATCGACGTACCGCCGAGCACCGCTCGAGTGTTCCACATCGACGGATCGTAAAAAGGATGCGTGAAGAATCCGGCCTCGGCATGGGGATGCCCCAACACATACCTGGCGGCAGTCACGAAAAAGATGGTGATGACAACGCCCATCCCTGCGGCCAGAGCCGTATTCACACGTGCGGAAGTTTTCACCCCTTGAATATTCAGCCAGGTAAATACCGCAAAAAAGAAAATTGCCCATCCCCAATAAGGAATACCAGGTGCAAAAACATGCGCCTGCTGGCTACACCAGATGATGCAGATCATGGGATTCAGCATGTAATCCATCACCATGCTCCATCCGGTGACGTACCCTAATGCGGGATTGATCTCCTGTCCCACGTAAGTGAACGCCGAGCCCGCGCTCGGATACGCCCGGGCCATGCGCCCGTAACTGATCGCTGTGAAGAGCATCGCCACCATTGCGATCAGGATCGTCGTAACCACGTGCCCGCGGCCGCGATCGCTCAGCACGCCAAAAACCGACATGGGCGCGACCGGCTGAATCACAATGATGCCGTAGAGAATCAGGTCCCAAAGCGTGAGCGTGCGCCGCAATCGCGCCGTTACGGGGGAAGAAGTTGATGCCGTTGCCATCTCGCGTATTGAATTATGACTGGAGTCAGTTGTCAACAGAATTGAAACGATTTAATAGCGTTGTCATCGCAGGTTACATCCGCGGCACACCCCCGGCGCGAATCACCGATCAATCTCTGTCTTGACTTTCCTCCGCCTCCAGGCGTAATGTCCGCCCGACCCCAGGACACAACATCAGGCTGTGTGCTGCCCTTGGATCTTGTGTATCCAAAAGTTCAATCCATTGCGTGACCTAGGAGGTTAACGATGAAGAAATTTACTGGATCGATGCTCGCGCTTTTTGTCCTGCTGGCTGTAGGGATGTCGGGGACGGCGGTCGGAGAAGATAACTCCGGCATGATGCCACCTAAAGTATTGGTCATTACCCGGGAATACACCAAGCCGGGAAGGTCCGGCACACCGCACGAAAAAACTGAGAGCGCCTTTGTTCAGGCAATGTCTCGCGCAAAATGGCCCACCCACTATCTGGCAGTGGAATCGCTCTCCGGAAAGAATCGGGCGCTTTTTCTTACCGGATATGAATCATTTGATGCCTGGGAAAAAGATGCTCATGCTGTTCAGAAGAACGCTGCTTTGTCGTCTGCTCTCGACCGCGCCTGGGCGGGAGACGGCGAACTCTTGAGCGAAACCGATGGCGGTACTTTCCGTTTCAACGAGGAGTACAGTCTGCGTCCCGCTGTTGATATTGCCCACATGCGCTATTTCGAGATCTCCATCTTTCAAGTTCGCCCAGGTCACGAGAAGGATTGGAGCGACATCGTAAAGATGGTTACCGCTGCCTATCAGAAAATTCCCGACGCACACTGGGCCGCCTATGAGAATGTCTATGGCTTCCCCGGCAACACTTACCTCATCTTCAATCCCGTGAAGTCTGCGTCGGAGATCGACAAAAACTTCGCTGAGGGGAAAGACTTCGTAGCGGCGATGGGTGAAGACGGCATGAAGAAGCTCAGTGAACTGTCGGCTGCAGCTATTGAAATGACTCAGACCAACCTGTTCGCATTCAACCCACGGATGAGCTACGTCTCTGACGACTGGGTGAAGGCGGATCCGGATTTCTGGAAACCCAAGGCTGCTGCCATGCCCGCAGCTAAGAAACCGGCGGAAAAGCCAGCCGCGAACCCATAAGCTCGTTCAACGCGCAAACAGCGCCGCCCCGGTAATCCGAGGGCGGCATTTCTTTGCAGCTCACTTCGACGGATAACCAAACGAATATCCGCGGGCTTCGTGCCCTGACATATACCGGGTGTTGTATTCCAGAAAATACTTCAAATGGTCGTCGTCTGCAGGAAAGATCTTCCCCGGATATGGATACGAACCCATCGAGTGAAAGGGCAGCGGATCGACCTCGCTGAACTCGTAGGCGTAGAAATCCATGTCTTTCTCGTAGCCGTGCGCCACGAAAAAGTAGTCGCGCGCCCAACCTGAAGGCAAAGCAGGAAGGCCGCTGGGATCGAAATCCAGCGCGACCTCATCCCCTGAGCCAAAGACGGCAAGTTTGTCGTCGATCGCTGTTAATAGGGGAAGAACATCGCCATAGCGCGTGTAGCTTCCTGCCGGTCGCGTGTAAGGCCCGGTCGCGCTT
This sequence comes from uncultured Acidobacteriaceae bacterium, assembly GCA_963708575.1. Lineage (GTDB taxonomy): Bacteria > Acidobacteriota > Terriglobia > Terriglobales > Acidobacteriaceae > DASVWZ01. The sequence goes on along the minus strand of CAVPTB010000007.1, from coordinate 335,831 downwards.
GCTTTCTCGTAGATGTACTTCACGTTTCCCGGGGGCTTGTCTTCGATCTTCAAGGGGAACCCATGAAACTCCAGGTCCGCGTGGGAGAGCGAGACCGGAGTCAGGCGCATTCCTTGATCTTGGGGCGTGCGATCTACCAGAATACTATCCCAATAGATTTGCAGATTTGTAGAGATGCGAATCCGCCGTGTACCTTGCGGCAACGTACTGGTCAAGTCCACGGTGATGGTTCGAGGCCCACCCGCCGGAAATCCCATGTCGTCCATCACGCGAACCCATTTCCCGTGCGAGTCAAGCGCTTCGACGTACGGCGCAATCGGCTGCAAACCGGCCTGATCGGCCGCGTACATGCTTGTTGCACTGAAGTATTCGATCTCGCCATGCATCAACAGCCACAACGCCGCACCGTCGTAGGGCTTGCCAAGATCAAGTTCCAGACTATGCAGCTTGGTGAAGCCGGCAAATGGGAGCACTTCAAAATCGCCGAAGAAACGATGCGCCAACAGGTCTGGTAAGACATCGTGGCCATGCTCATCAGTTGCAGCCACTGGTGCCTGTGCATCACGGCTGAACACGACTTTGAAAGGCGGATACGGCGGGTTGCTGGCGAAGAACTCGTTCGGATAAACGTTTACGTCGTTGGGATGATCAACCGCCAGAAGCTCAGTCTGGTCCAGATAGACCGACTCCTCCAACGGCTCCATGAAACGGAAGCTCAACTTGCCATCTTTCTCATGCAGAGACTCACGATCCAGTTTGATGTACTCGACCGGACGCGGAATATCTCTTTGTCCCGGCCCGACCCAATGCCCGACCACTCCCGCGCCCAAGGTGTCCGCCACCAACACATAGCGCTTGCCATCCCACATAAACAGCGTCGGACACGAACTGCCGCGACGGTCCATCTCCAGGTATTTTTGCTCGCGGTCTCCAGGCACCTCGACCTCGTCTTGCAAAACTCCGGTCGGCCATAGCATGCGCACAATGTCTGCCTGCTTCGTTTGACCCAAGCCCACGGTGAGATACGGAGAGTTCTGCCCAACATAGCCGGATGATCCCCCGATCTCGAACTTCTGACGGTTCCCTCCCGCAAAGATTTCGACTTTGGTCCCAATAGCGCTTTTGTTGTCGGCGAGTCCTTTCAGATTCAGCCGCAGCCAGTGATTTTGATTGCCCCCTTCATTGTGAAGCAAAAGAGCGGGACCGCGATTCTGTGTGATGAGCAGATCGGTAGCGCCGTCGCTGTCGTAGTCACCGGTAATGATGGCGCGAGGCTCTTGCAGTTGAATCTTGTCGAGACCGACGTCGGCAGTGACGTCCTTAAATCCATCAGGCCCAAGGTTGCGGAACAACCGCACCTCTCCCTTACCGTCTTTGGTTTCGCCAACCGCGACCAGGTCAACCCAGCCGTCGTTGTCATAGTCGATGGCCGCGACACCGTAAGCGCGGACCCAATTCGTGGCGGGTAAAGCAACCGGATCGAACGACTTGCCGTGTTTATTGCGCCAGAGGGTGATCCCTGGAGAAGTCAAATGCGTAAACGCGAGATCCATCCAGCCATCGTGATCGAAATCGAGAACAGCAACGGCGAGGCTGGTTGGCAACGGAGACGGCCACGGAACTTCCGGTTGAAATTTTCCTTCGCGAGGATTCTTGAACAGAATCGGGCCGCCTTTGAACTCTCCTGCAACCGCAAGATCAATCGCGCGATCATTGTTATAGTCCGTACCCATACTGCCGACCTCAAGCGCAGCGCTCTCGCCGAATACCTCGGCCGTCTGGTCTGCAAATGTTCCGTTGCCGTTGTTCCGCCAGAGCTTCTGGAAATTCGGCGCTGCGCCCACTGGGCAAGCGGGACGAGACGCGTAACGCAGGTCCAGGCAAGGATCGTTACTCACCTGGGTAACAAAAAGGTCCAGATCGCCATCGTGGTCGTAGTCAATAAAAGTGAGACCGACGTACAACCCTTCGCTCTTGATTCCCGCAGGTTCGGTCAAGTTCTTAAACGTTCCGTTCTTCTCATTGTGCAAAAGCAGAATCTGGTTTTTCAGTGTCACGGCTAGATCGGTCGCACCGTCGTTGTCATAGTCGCCCGCGGTGCAACTGATCGCATGCAAACTCGAATCCAGCCCCGCTTTGCGGGTCACATCTTCGAACTTGCCGTTACCGAGGTTGTGAAAAAGAGACATGCCGCCTTGAGTGCCGTTGTCGGGGAGAAACAGATCGATACGGCCATCGCCATCGTAGTCAAGAAAACATGCCCCGGGTCCTAAATACGTCGCTAGATCGTCCGCAGACGAAAGAGGCTTCGTTGAAAGGCCGGCTTCCTTGGTTACATCCACGAACCTCACTTTGATCTGCGCCGGCACTTTCTGCACCGCTCCCGCTGCTTCTTCTGCCAGCGAGTACTTCCCCTGCTCGCCGTACGACAAACTGATTGGCGCGCCTAACTTCGCCTCCTTAATATGCTGAAAGCGTTCCAAATGGCCGCGAGCCTGCGCCATGTCGCCCGACTGCTGATATGCCCGCGACATTCCAAATTCCGCCGAGGCGTGCAGCGGATTCAACTGCAGTGCGTGTTGGAATGCATCCAGCGCCTCAGGATAACGCTTGGCCTCGGCGTACGAAGCGCCCAGAAAATACCAGCTGTCCGCATCCTGCGGATCGATCTTAGTTACTTGCGCAAAGGATTCAGCCGCCTTCTGGGCGTTCCCGCTATTCTTGTAAAGCAGACCAAGGTTGTACCAGGCATGTGCATCCACCGGATTTTCCTTCGCCCCCTCTTCAAGAATGTTGCGTGCGTCATCCACCTTTGCCAGGTTCAAAAGTGCGATACCCTGGTTGACCCTCGCCCCCCGCAACTGAGGATCGAGCGAATACGCCTCCTGAAAACTCTTCAGAGCTTTCTCGAACAGCTGCTGGTTCATGTAAGCGCCGCCGAGATTGTTCAGGCGCGCGGCCTCCGCAGTCTTGTTGGATTCTGAAATCTGGGAATTCTGTGGAACCGCAGCCAGGAGAAGTAAGACAAGCAGGCAGACGCAGCAGGAGATGACAATCTTTTGACGCATGACCAATCAGTTAATCACAAAACTGGGCGGGATACGGAACTCATCCGCACCTTCGAGAAATCGCAGCCCCTGAGTGTCCTTCGTGGTTTACCTGGCTTTCGCCAGCGGCGTCCATGTTTTAGAGTATGCCACGCCCTTCACAATCCCCTTCCCTTCTTGCACGGTGATCGTTTGCCCCGCAGCAACCTTCGCGAGCTTATCGACCTGCCCGCTCGGCCACTGGACTTCAATCGAATCCGCTTGTGTTTGCGACCCCAGGCCAAAAGTCAGCATCAACTCGCTCGCCGAAAGATAGCTGGAACCACTATGCATCATCTGCGATTGCTGGTCCTTGCCGGAGGTCGCCCGCACCATTGCCCCGATGCCGTCGTAATTGGACTTCGTTCCCCTCAACTTCACCCGTACACTGTGATTCCGCCCACCCTCATTATGGTAGAGATAAACGCGGCCCCCATTGGTTGTGATCAACACATCGAGTGACCCATCATTATCGATATCCGCATAAGCGGCGCCCCGCGCGACCTTCGAGCTTGCAAGCTCTGCTCCGAGGGACGACGTCACTTCCTGAAACTTTCCTCCGCTCAGATTACGAAACACATGCGGAGGCTCGGCATAGCTCACTCGTTTCTGCACATGTTCAATCGCATCTTCTATATGCCCGTCGGCCACCAGAATGTCCGGCCAGCCATCGTTGTCATAGTCGAAGAAGAAGCAACCAAATCCCAGTGTGACTAGCGTGGCCCTGCCAACATCCGACTGCGGCGCCTCATCAACAAACAATCCGTTGCCTTCGTTGTGATACAGAGACAGCATCTGATTGGCGAAATTTGTAATGATGAGGCTGGGATGGCCCGAGCGATCGTAGTCCGCGGCATCTACGCCCATACCCGCGCGCGCGACGCCATCTTCGCTAAACCCGATCCCCGCCGCGACGCCTTTTTCTTCGAACGTTCCATCCCGCTTGTTCAGATAAAGCTTGTTCGGCTGAGTATCGTTGGCCAGCAAAATGTCTGGCCAACCGTCATTGTTGTAATCGAGGATCGCAACTCCAAGGCTTTTCGAGGTCGCATCATAGAACTTTGCCTTTTCCGTCGCGTCTTCGAACTTGCCGTTGCCCAGGTTGTGCCACAGCCGCGCTGATGAACCCTTGTACGACTCCGGCGTGCAGTAGGATTTATTCGTCCCATCAAGCGTGCAATACAGGTCGCCTTTCTCGGACCACTGCACGTAATTCGCAACCACCAGGTCAAGTTTGCCGTCGCGATCGTAATCAACCCACGCTGCACTTGTCGAAAACTCGTTCGGTCCCCACAATCCGGCAGCCTTGGTGACATCGCTGAATGTGCCGTTTCCGTTGTTGTGGAAGAGATGGCTCTGCCCCAGCGCGGTGATGAAGAGATCGTCAAAGCCATCATTATCGTAGTCACCTACCGCAACCCCGAATCCGAACAACGGCACGGCCAACCCCGCCTTGCGAGTAACGTCAGTAAACGTGCCATTGTGATTGTTGTGGTAGAGCTTGAGAGTCGTGGCTCCAGACTTTGCATGTCCAGGCCAATCCTGACCATTGATCAGCAGAATGTCCGGCCAGCCGTCGTTGTCGTAATCAATGAACGCGCAGCCCGGCCCCATCGTTTCCGGCAAGTATTTTTTTCCAAAAGCGGCGTTGTTATGGACGAAATGAATTCCGGCTTGCGCTGTGATATCGCGAAAGGTAATGGATTGTTGCGCGCTCGCGGATCCGCACAGTACGATTAAGACTAACCAGGGCGACACGGAGATGAAAGACCAACTAGTTCCTCTATGTCCACGCGCCTCCGTGGTAAAACATCCGAGCATCACCGCGAGGCCCCGTAGGATCCGGCACTGGCAGCCGTTGAAGGAACGGGCGCTCTTGCACTTTTCCTCTTCGCCAGTGCGGATCTTGTTGGCGCGGAACTGAGTGGCACCGACGCATGCTCGTGCAGCGCCTGCCGCTCATTGTTATCTTCCGGATTGAGTAACCGGTACGGTCCGGTAATAGCTTGCGACGCCTCGTCGGCCTTGAACCGCAAATACCTTTCCTGATGTTCCTGCGCCAATTTCTGATCGCCTAGGCCTCCGTAACAAAGCATCAAGTTGTAATGGGCCTGCAAGTCCTCCGGGTCAACTCCCAACACCTGCTCCAGCACCGCCACCGCATCTTTGTACTTTCGTTGCAGGAACAAAACTCGCCCCAGATCATTCAAAGCTACGCGGTCTCGAGGATACTGCGCCAGAACTCTGTGCAGATGCTCAGCGGCACCGTCGTAATTTCCATCGCTCCGCAGAACCTTGGCGTAAAAGAAATTTGCCCGTGCCAGGGTTGGATCGATCGCCAGAGCCTTATTCAACACCGTTCGCGCTCGCTCCATGTCGCCTTCCTGCACGGCTGCCCGCCCGATATTGACCCAGCCATCCGGATTGGATGCATCAATCTCCGTTACCTGCTGGAACGCTCGCTGCGCACCCTTCAGATCACCTTGCAGAAGCAATCCGATACCGTAATCGTTCCAGCGTTGCCAATCGTCCAACTCGAGCGCCATCTGGCCGGCAGCAATCTCGGTTCCTCGTGGCGCAACCTCTATTGTCACCGTGTCTTCTGCCACCGCTACGATTGGCGGATCCGGGATTTTCTCGTTCTTCGCAGATATACCCTGCAATGAACCCGTAAACGCGAACTTTCGGTCATCGTAATTAGCCGTCACGTCTCCCGGTTGGGTTCCGTCGGGAACCCCCGCAAACGAGAACTGCGTATTCCACCACGCGAATTTGCGATAGCAGAGCCGTGCATGCAGGGTGATCTTGCCGCCAACGTTCTCGGGAATCTTCATCCGGTAATGCGCCGTATCCGCCGCTCCGGGCGGGATCAGATGGACATAAACCACGGCGCGGGTCGCCCACGCGTTACGCTTGTTGATCGGATTGCCGTGTGCGTCCACCTGCAGCGAGCGGTAGAAGTGCGCGCCTTTCTCAACCGGACCTTTTCCACCATCTTCGACCATGCCACTCCAGAAAATGGTTTGATTCTTGTCGTCGGTCGCCTTCAACTCCAGCCAGGTATCGTAGGCATCCACCGTACCACCGGGAAAGAAGTGCCCGACCTTCTTCGTTCGCACCACCACATCTACTCGTACAGTGTCACCGGGACGCACCAGCGGATCGACATGATTCAACGGTGCAGTCAAAGGCACCAACTCGCTTGCGGCCTGCGGAGTTGTCTTCTGTTCCGCCTCTTCTCCTACCGCGAAGGTGGTCGACAGGTCCGACTGGCTGACTGCTCCAGCCTTCAACGGCACGGTCTCCGGTGACATACCGAAAATGTCGACGCTCAATGCGCCACTCTTCAAAAACTCTTCCGTAATCTTCAACTGGTCCGCGTCCTCGTTCGCAGTCGGAACCGCCGTGTTGGCACCAGGGAAGCGATGTGAGTGGACCATACCATTCACATTGCCCATGTCGTTCGATTTGGTCAGCGGCATGTGGCAGTCGGCGCACTGGGCCGGTTTTGCCGGATAGTAAAATGACCGTGCCCCCTGCCCCGAAACTCCGCTGGCTTGCCAGTTGTCGTACTCGTTAAACCCGCGAATCCAGCGGTAATGATTCACTGGGACGTCCAGGTGAACTTTATGGCAACTCGAGCAGAACTCCGCCGTTTGATCGCGCATGAATGGCTTCAGAAATACTCTGCGGTGCGGCTCAGGATTCAGTTTGATCAGGAAATCGTGCAGCGTACGCACCAGCGGATTCTGGCTCGCCGCCAACTCATGCAACTTCGGATATTCCAGATAAAAATCTGCCTGCCCCATGGTGCTCTTCACATGAGCAATCGAATGGCACATCATGCAGCCCAGACCGGCTTGCGCCTCGGGACGGTGGACGATCTGCTTAATTGGCGTATCCATCATCCCGCTGTATAGAACGGCGGGATCATGGCATCCGCCGCACCACTTCGACGGCTTGGTACCTACCGTGTCCTGCATGTACTCAATTGCTTTGCGATACCACTGGTTATTAAAGGACGAAAAATGATGCATGGAGCTCGACCACTGATTGTAGATGTCCGCGTGGCAACGCTTACAAGAGTCCGACTCCATGAAATATTTGCTGGGAATCTTCTCCCCGCCGTAGACCTGCGCGGAGCTGGGGAAAAATGGTCCGCTCGGCCCGTCTCCTTCGCCTGTCATTTCCGCCGGGGGCATCTTCGGGTTTTCGATTCGAGAGCGATATTGCCAACGGGTGCGAGAGTATTGCACTCCGCCCGCTAGAATCCCGATCACGATCAGGCACAACGCACTGCGAACCGCGACGCTATCTGAATCGCCCAAGCGGTCTGCCAGGACGATTCCTCCGCCTATTGCACTCAGTCCGATGTGGGCGTACAACAATCCCCACTCGACTCGCGGCGTGCCAGTTCGGATCAGAATGAGTCCGATGACCGCACCCAAAGCAAGAACAATCCAGCCAAACCGGCCCACCGGACTAGCAGCGCGAAATAACCGCGCCGCCCAAAACACCAACAGAATCGCGAATACAACCCCCGCGATCGCATGTAGCAGCACGACCCCCGCGTAAAACACGTTAGCTTGCGGGAATCCATATAAGTAAAGAGCAGAGAGGAAGAGAAATCCCAGTAGCCCGCCGATGATACGTCCGCCAGTAAACTGTTTGATTGTTTGGATGACTGCCATGATTTCGCTATAACTGCGAATCGTACGCGAACGAACGCAGGTTTCCGATCAGTATAGTAACGTTCGTTCCACGACGCTAGCGGCGGTTAAATTTAACTACTCGATTGGCGGCCGTTGCCACGGACCACGTCTGTTTTCCAGAGCTTCCGCGATCTGCAGAGCAACTTCTTCTTCCCACGATCGGGTGACAAGCTGCACGCCGATCGGCAAGCCTTCTGGGGATCTGCCTACCGGCACAACGACCCCCGGCATACTTAGCACATTCCACCACTCACAGTAACTCCAGGCATCGAGATAATTGACAGTCTTACCATCGATCTGCCAGGTTCGTTCCCCGTGCCGAAATGCCGGAATCGCCGCGACGGGGCAAAGCATCACTGGATACTGGCGCATTTGTTCAAACATCTCGACTCGCAGCACATCACGCGCGATCCACGCATCCAGGAGCGAATCCGCAGAGTGTCGCGGTTCCCCTTCCACCCAGCCTGAGAATTGCTTTAGCAGCGGACTCAAGTCCGCTTCGTGCCCTTTCAACATCGGACCCAGCATCATCCCGCCTGCGACGCCAAAAAACTGCCACCAGCGCCGTTGTGCTTCTTCCAGTCCTTTCGGCCGAAAGGGCTCAACCACAAATCCGGCATTTCGCAGCAAATCCGCGGCGCGTAGAACCGCTCCTCGCGTTTCGACCGTCACCGGAGTCCGTCCATCGTCCTCAAAATATCCGATGCGAATCTTCTTTAGTTCATCCTGCGATCGCCATCGTACCGCTACCGGCGCAGACGAAGTGTCCCCGTCATCCCGACCTTGCATCACTTCGAAGAGAACCTTCAGATCGCCAATGGTCCGGGCCATCGGCCCGACCACTCCGAGCAATGCAAATGGCCCGACTGACTCGGGGAAATGTCCGGTCGCCGGAATACGTCCGGGTGTCGGCTTCAGACCGCAAATGCCGCTGAAATGTGCCGGAACGCGGATCGATCCGCCACCGTCACTTCCCACTCCGCCGGCCGAGCAACCCGAGGCAATGGCTGCGGCTTCTCCACCACTCGATCCTCCTGGCGTCCGCGACAGATCCCAGGGATTATTCGTCCGGCCGTATAGGACATTGTCCGTTTCCCACGCCATCAGCAACTCGGGAGTGTTGGTGATCCCAAGAATGATGGCCCCAGCCTTCCGCAGCCTCAATACCAGCACCGCATCTTTTTCCGCGATCATTCCGGCCCGCAATCGAGTGCCTGCCTCGCAACGCAATCCCTGAACCGCAACGGAGCTCTTCACGCTCAGCGGAACACCGTGCAACGGTCCCAATTCGTCGCTGCGCTGGACGGTCACGTCCGCCTCCCGCGCTTGGGTTCGAGCGCCCTCGGGATCAATCTGCACAAAGGCATTGAGCTTTGGGTTTAGGCTGTCGATTCGTTTCAGGTGTTCGAGTACCAGCTCGACGCAAGAAATCTTCTTCTCGCGCACCAGGGCCGCCATAGCAGTTGCTGAAAGGAAGTTCAGTTCGGACATGAATGAAGTTCGATCTCTTTCGGAAAACACAAAGGACACCAAGATACACGAAGAAAATTCCTATGTGTGCCTCGGTGTCCGATGTAGTTAGCGCAACTTGTGAAAGAGCTTCGCCGAAATTCGCTCGATTATCGTCCGACTGTCTTCGAATACCATTTCTGTAATGGCGGCAATAATACCCGCACTGCATTTTCCCGTTTCGGACGCCGCTGGGCCAGCCATAGTCGCAAATGTTTGCGCGATTGTGGCGTCAACTGAGTAAAGAACATGCCAGCGCAGCCCTTCTCATCCGACCAGATCACCTCGCACGTTCCCTCGACCTTGTGGCTCGTGCCGGGCAGCAGGAAGCGGACGCCTACGTTTGCCACCCTCGGAAGCGGTTCCGGTCCTTGCACTGCCAGCCCATGCTCGCTTACGTCGCGGGCCAACGCCGGCAAGGTTCGTCCGTCAAACTCCAGGTGCACTAACGCGTCCATTCTTGAGCGAGGCGCGCTTCGCCGGTTCGATCTAATCGCTTTCTTGGTGGTGTTCAGGCAACGCGTCACCTCTTCCACGTTCAGTGGCTTGTGCAAAACAAAATTGATTCCCGTCTCTGCCGCCCCATTCACAGCAGTGTAGAAACTGATCATCGCTCCTACCAGAGGCTTGCGTTCGGGCGTAGCGATCCGCGACATGCGTGATACCAGCGCTACATGGGGCAAATCGAAGTCCAGCACCACGACCGAGTAATCCCCATGGACAACTTCGTCCACCGCCTCTTCCGGCGAATAACAAACCATCGACTCGATTTCGAGGACCTCAAGGGTCGCCTGCAGCAATAGCAGCGCTGAGCGATCACGGGATACCAGTAAGGCAGTTGGCTTCATCACCCGCCAGAGTAGGACTTTGCCGGACAGAGGTAAAGTCTCGCTTGTACTCAATCCAAGGGTTACTGGCCGAAGAGAATCACACTGGCTTTCCCCTGCCAGTAACCAGCTTCCAGTTACCGCGCGTCTAAATCCCCGCAAGTAGCAGTGACAAAACGGCCGCGGTTCGCGGATCGAGTTTTACAAGTGGATCGTGCCGGAAGGAAAGTTTTACCTGCCGCTTAACTACCGATCATTTTTTCCAGGGCTTGCTTGTTCTGGATAATCAAGGTCGACCCTCGCAGTTGGGCGAAATGCTTCTCGCGAAACTCACCCAGTACTCGCGTCACGGTCTCGCGCGAAGTCCCAATCAACTGCGCCATCTCTTCATGAGTAAGAGATACCTTGATGCGAATGCCGTCGCTCGTCACGTCGCCATCATTGGCCCATTCCAGCAACAGCCGCGCCAGTTTTTCCGAAACCGAATGTGACAATCCCAGCGAGCGAATCATCTCATACGCGCTTTGGCAATTCTGACTCAAATGCTCCGCGGCGTTCATGCATGCGTCCGCATTGTTTTGCAGGAAGCGCAGAAAGTCGTCCCGTTTAATGAAGTCCAACTGGCACGGTTGAAGAGTTTCCGCCGTTAGTTCATAGGGCTTGCCTGAGACTGCGGCGTGCAGTCCAAGAACTTCACCCGCATCAGCGATGCGAAGGATCAATGTCTTCCCGTCGCGCGACGTGGTAGAAAGCTTAACGCGACCGCTGCAAACGATGTACACGCCTCTGGCCGACTGGCCCTCCACAAAAAGCAAAGCGCCCGGCGGAAAGGCGCTGGCGTATTTGATTTTTTCCAGTTCTGTGAGCGCTGCTTTAGGAAGCTCGCAGAAAAAACCCTTCTGTCGCAGCTTGCACAGAATACAACTCTCGGTAATTTGCAGCCCGTAAGGCGAACTCATACCAACGCGACCTCCCCAAGCACAGCAGTACAGCTCTTATTGCCGACTATATCACCTTGAAACGTGATTCTGGACAGAAGTCCTCCGGGCAGGCATCGCGAGAGCCCAATCTTGAGTCTAAGCCGGCGTGCACACCAAACACCTGAAAACATTGGCCTTGATGACAATTTTGTCATCTTCGCTGGCACTTCAAACCGCTTCTGCTCAAGAACATTCTTTAGCCACGCTGCCCAACGCTCCGTCAGCCTCCGTGTTCGATGAGCCACCCGACCAGTCATCCGCGCGGCGAGGCCTCGTCGAAACCGCCGTTCATCGCATCTGGCAGGATCAGAAAGACATCTATACCGCTCCATTTCACCGTTCCGCGATCGGCTGGGACGTTGGTTTTCTTGCTTTGACGGGAGCCCTCATAGCTATAGACAAGCACGCTTCTGGCGAACTCTCTCGCAATCCGTCGAATGCGAGCAGTGACATTTCAAATGTCGGACTAGGCTTGGCTGGCGGAAGCGTTGGACTGCTACTCCTGGATGGGATCGCTCGCGACAACCCCCACGCCCGTGAGGCTGGCGCTCTAGGCCTTGAGTCGATGGCCGATAGCGGGATTCTCTACGCCCTGATTCAATTGGGTACTGGACGCGATCGCCCGCTGCAGGATTCCGGGCGTGGCAACTTCTGGCAGAATGCTGGCCTCGATAATTCGTTCCCATCCGGACACACCATCATTTCCTGGACCGCCGCTAGCGTAGTGGCGCACGAGTATCCCAAGGCTTGGGTCGAGTGGTTGGCGTATGGAGCGGCCACGGCTGTCTCTATTACTCGGTTCTCCAGTGCGCAACACTTTCCTTCCGACGTGGTTGTCGGAAGCACCCTCGGATATCTGGTTGGACGTCACGTCTTCCATGCTCATTGCAAACAGGGCCTCAGCCCGGTTTGCCGCGTCAGGTAAGGCAACCGGGCTTGTCCGAAAAGGAACGCCGGCGCGTTCTTTCGTAATCTGCCAGACGCTAGACGGTAGTGGGATAGTAGAAGCTGTATGGCACGGACATCACATACCGACTCTGCAAAACGCCCTCCCCGAGTGAAGCTGGCCGGCACGGTGTTGTCCATGTTGCGCCTCGAAAACGGCCGCCAGATCCGCGGTAAGCTGCACATTCTTTCCACCACCGGTGGTCTCATGCACCTGGATACTTCGCTAGATGAAGGTATCAAGGTTGAGGTTATGTTCCACGTTGGGACGTGCACGGTTCGCAACCGCGCTCGCTTGCTATTTCCCATGTGGGCCACAAAGGGCTGCATGCAGCCCTTCGAGTTCGTTGAGTTTGCGAATGACGAACGAAAGAAACTTCAGAAAGAGCTGGACGGAATGATCCGAAAAGGAGCTGCCCGCGTTACGCCACCGGAGCAGTCCGCAGAAGATGTTTCCGCTGAATGCGCACTGGAAGAGGAAGCCGCGGAAGAACGGGAAGGCGCGACCCATTCCATGATTCCTGATAACGTCGCCTCCGCCCAAACATTCCTGGTCGATACTCCCATCCCCTCCGATCTCGACTAGTTCCCGTCCGAAACCCACACCCTCACTATTAAAAGTGTTTAGAATTCCCTTTTGTCCGGGCGTTCCCCGGACCGGAGGAGTTAAATGACTCACCAACACCCGCCCCGATTCCTGAAAATCGTGGACGACGCCCGCAGCCGGATCAAAGAAACAACCGTGGATGCGGTCAAGCACAAGATAGATAGCAAGGAAGACTTCATCTTGGTCGACGTCCGTGAGGAAAGCGAGTTTGCCAAGGACCACTTGCCCGGAGCCATCCACCTTGGCAAAGGGGTGATCGAGCGGGACGTCGAAGCCCGGGTGCCAGACTTACAAGCTCCGCTGATTCTCTATTGTGGCGGCGGATTCCGTTCTGCCCTCGCTGCTGACAACCTGCAGAAAATGGGATACAAGGACGTCACTTCCATGGACGGTGGCATCCGCGAATGGCGCGAAAAGGGCTATCCGCTGGTGAAAGATTAGGATTTCCCGTCTGGCCGATGGATTCGAGTACCTCGGTAACTTGATGCAAGGGTTACGAAACGGCAGTATGTCTGCATGACTTGGATGCGGGAAGAATTCCGTCCGAGACTCATCATAGGGTGATATGCAGAGCAAACCGACTTCCGGTGCACGCGGTTCGGCGGCAGGTGCCGCACTCGCTCCTAAGGCCTCCTTGGAGCACGTACTCGGTCAGTCCAAAAGCGCTCAGGACTTTTGCGCGGCCTTGGCAAAGCTGTTCGGCGTTCGTCTCACGGAAGTGGCGTTGATGCGACTTGAAAAAGGTCTCCTCAAATTCGCCTTTCCGGAGGAATTGAAAACCGCTGGCGCGATTCCAGTGTCCAGTTCATCGGCGGTGGCTTCTCACACCGCCAGCACCAAGAAGGTTGAGTTATTCAATACCTTCGCCAAGGTTAAGCACGCTCGCGTGTTCGAAACGGTTCGCCTCACCAGCAAAGAAGACACCGAACGCTCCGAACAACTTCAGATCCAGAAACTAATGTCCGCCCCCATTATGGATCCGGGCCGGAAGGTTCTGGGTGTCATTCAGGTGTGCCGCAAGGGTTTCGACCTGGTATCTTCCGGACCGGACTTCACACTGGACGATTTGCAGCAGTTGGAATTGGCTGCGCTGGTCGCTTCCAGAATGCCGTTCGTCACGGAAGGCGCCTAACCCGACCGCTTTAACTCGGGTTTAGCCGCCAGATCTCCAGGTTCAGGAACGACGCGAAACAAACCCACGCTCCGTACGGAACCATCATCCAAAAAGCGGCCCGCGAAAATCGCAGGAAGGCGACCGCGGTGGCTGCAATCGAAGCCAGCAGAAAAAGAATTTCAGCAAACGCCACTCCCGGTCTGCGCAAGCCGAAGAATAACCATGACCACGCCAGATTCAGAAACAGCTGGACGCCGAACAAAGCTAATGCTCCGCGCGCCATGTTCCACCCAGCTTGGCGCCATACCATCCACGCGCTTACGGCCATCAAGAAGTACAGGGTTGTCCAGACCGGCGCGAACACCCAATTCGGAGGATTCATCGCAGGCTTATTGAGCGTGGGATACCAGGTTCGCACTGACCTAGCCGTCCACTTCGCACCCAAGCCACCGACCCCAAGGCACAGTCCGACGAACAACGCCAGCACCAGCCAGCTTCGATCAGCCACTTCGCGCCTCCAATGCTTCTATCTGCCTAATGTATTCCTTAGAGTCGAACTTCTTTGATGTGCTCGCGAACGACATATAGCGAATCTGACCAAAGATAGGCCGTTCGAACCACGCTCTGTCATGTTTCCCTACAATCGCCCAAGCGATCCCCGCGTATCCATTAGGATCGCGTCCGTCGATCAGATACCGATCATTCAACCAAACCGCCCGCTGGTAGGCGCTGGCAATCGATGGGCTCCACTCCAGAATCTTCTTGGCCCAATACATCCGCAGATAGTTGTGCATCCAACCCGCCAACAGCATCTGCTTCTGCGCCGCGTTCCACAGGGGGTCGTGAGTTTCGGCCCGGTCCAGCTGTTCATCGGAATATACGATCGGACGGCGATCCTGTGCGTGCTTCGCAAAAGTTCGATCCGCCCACGGCTCGCGTGATTCAAACGAATCGTAAAGATGATTGAAGTGTACGAAGTTGATCGCCAGCTCCCGTCGCACGATCACCTGTTCCAGGAAAGCGTCTTTTGCCTCGGCAGGCGCAGGAGCAGCTTTTACCGCCAAGGCCACAGCCCGAGGCCCGATGTGCCCGAAATGAAGATAGGGAGATAGGTGGCTGGTGCCGCTCCGTTCGGGATGATTGCGATCATCTGGATAGCCTCTGAGACCACCGGTTATGAATTTCCGGAGAACCTCTAACGCTCGAGTTGTTCCACCCCGAACGCACGCCACCGGGCTCACGGAACGATCCAGTGTCTTCCAACTCGACAAGAAGTCATGGTCGACCGAGAGTGTTACCAGCTTCGCTGGCTTCTTCCATCCCACATGAGCTTTCGCATCTCCCACCTGAACGAGGAACTCATTCAGCCGCTCGTGAATTCTCGGACGAATCGTGCGCGCTCCGAAATGCTCCTTCTTAGTCAGTCGCGTGGGAACAACGACATCGGCGTCCACCGTCCACAAAGGCACTCGCAACTCCCCTGCCACAATCTCTCGCCAGTGTTCCGTTTCGCGCAAAGGATTCTCATCCCCAATCACCATGCACGGAAGGACCTCCTCGCAGAATTTCAGCAGACTGTGATTCGGGTACGCGCGGAAAATGAAACCCACATTTCGCTTGGCCAACCCCTCCGCAATGTCCGCAACCCCCTGCGCCAGGAAGTGATAGTGCCGCCAGTTCGCACGCGGATAGAAAGGTACAGGAGCAAAAAACACCACAACTGGCTTTTTGAGTTCGTTCGCAACCTCAATCGCCACATCCAGCGCAGGATTGTCGACAGCACGTTGTGCCCGCTGCATCCAGTAAACAACACAGTTTCCCCGTGCATTCGGGTTCCCCGCCCGGCGCACGAGTACTCTGGGATTTGTTTCAATCTCTTTCATATCTTGAAATGAAAAGGAGAGCATTGGATGCTCTCCTCTTCCGCCGGATGCCTGCTCCTTCGACCTTCCCGATCTACTGATTCGGTAACAGGACCTTATCAATCACGTGAATAATTCCGTTTGACGCCTCGATGTCCGCCTTTATCACCGTGGCATCATTGACCTTCACGGTTCCACCTTCGCTTGAGATCTTTACTTCCTGTCCGTTCACGGTCTTCGCCGAGGTCATTTTCATGACCTGCTTTGCCGTAACGCGACCGGCTACGACGTGATAGAGCAGGATCGCCCGCAGCTTGTCTTTGTTCTCCGGCTTCAGCAACGAGTCCAGAGTCCCCGCCGGAAGCTGTTTGAAGGCGTCATCGGTCGGCGCAAATACGGTATAGGGCCCTTTGCCTTTCAACGTGTCGACCAGATCGGCCGCCTTTAACGCTGCAGCCAGAGTGTTAAACGATCCGGCGGCTACCGCCGTATCGACGATGTCTGTCTTCGTCGCCCCTTGTAGCGGCATCGTCAGCAGCACCCCAAGGATGAAAGCAAAACTTGCAGATTTCATTTGTTCTCCTGTTGAACTTGCATGAATTTTGTACGGCTCAGTGAATTAACTGTAACGAATATTTATTTAATTGATATGATAAGTACCGTGATATGAATAAGTTATGTGCACAAAAATCAAAATAACTACTTTTATTTGACCCAAAGGAAAAAAGGAGTTTGACATGGTAACCAAGACGATAGAAGACGGTTTGCGGCCCTATAGTTTGGGAGAAAAATTGAGAGGTTTGCGGCTGAAGAAGAGCCTCGGACTGGTCGAACTCGGAAAGCATACCGGCCTGTCCCCGGCAATGCTCTCCAAACTTGAGCGTGGCAAACTTTTCCCCACGCTGCCAACTCTCATGCGCATAGCAATGGTCTTTGGCGTCGGGCTCGATTACTTTTTCACGGACGAACGTAAGCGCCACGTGGTGGCCATCGTCCGTAAGAAGGAGCGTATGCGCTTCCCCGACGATCCCAACGGCACGATCGCATACAACTTCGAAAGCCTGGATTTCAAGGCGACCGAAAGAAAGATCAGCGCCTACTACGCAGAGTTTGAATCTGTAGCAATAGAAAAACTGCGGCCCCACCAGCATCCCGGCGTGGAATTCCTCTATCTAGTCTCGGGTATGCTGCAACTTGTCATCGGCTCCGATAAGTACGAACTGGAGGGAGGCGACGCAGCTTACTTTGACTCGGCCGTCCGCCACTCCTACCTGCGGCTGGGTAAGGCTCCCTGCTCCGGGGTGATCGTGACCCTATGAGACATGCGCGTTGGCCGCGACAGACATTTCGGATTCATGAGGTGGCGCAGCGCCTCATGTGCTGCGATAACTGGGTTGTACGGGTTCGAGCCTTAAAACCGCTGAGGCGATAGCCGTGCGTCAGCTTCCAGCATTCGATGCCGACCTGAAGGTGCCTGTTCGGCCTTCCCTTGCGACAAGGGCTCTCACGAGCATCCCATCTCAACATCCATCTCTCTCTTCTCTGCCGACGTCAACTCTCGCCATTTCCCCTTCGCCAAATCTCCAAGCTTCAGTGGGCCAATCGAGACCCTCACCAGTCGCAACACTTCTATCGCAAGCTGTTCGAAGATTCTCCGTATATGCCGGTTCTTCCCTTGGTCCAGCACGAACTCCAGCCAAGTGTTTTTCTCCCCGCCACGTAAGACTTGCGCACTTTTCACCCGAAAGGTGTCGCCCTGAGCGTCGCGCACTCCCCGAGTGATCGCAACGACGTCATCACCTTGCAAAACAGTTCCCACCTGCACGTGATAGATCTTGTCCAAGTGCGTCTCCGGGGCGATGACTCGCGCAGCCCATTCTGAGTCGTTCGTAAACAGAAGCAAGCCCTCGCTCGCTTTATCCAAGCGGCCAACGGGTGCAACTCGCCGCATTTCCACCGGCAGACACTCGTACACCGTCGCGCGCTGCTTTTCATCGGAAACGGTGGTCACCAGCCCACGAGGTTTATTCAGCATAAGATAAATTTTCGGAGACTCCCGCACAGCCTCTCCATCGACCTCAATCCGATCTTTTCCACCCCGTACCGGCGCTTCCGGATTACGGCAAATTTTGCCGTTGAGAGCGACGCGCCCGGCTTGGACCAACTCGAATGCCTTCGATCGGGAACAAAATCCGATCTTCGACAACGCGCGAGCCAAACCAACGCGACGATCATTCCTCGATGCCGGCACGAACCGATCTTAACGGATTTCTGTCCGATCAAAGTCCGGGCGGAGAATGATGTCTCACGACCGAAATCATCGACTCACCCCTCGTTAAGTGGTATGTTCTTCACTTCCATGGAGAGCCGTACCGATCGCCGTTCCGAAAAGCGCATTCCGACGCGTGTTTCGGTTTCAATTCGGTCCGGCCAAGCCCAACCAAGCAGCGGGGAGACCCGCGATCTCAGCGCCAGCGGGATCTTTCTCTACACCACCAACCGCGTTACAAAGGGGGATGTGCTGGAAATGGTTCTGCTGTTTCCCGCTGAGCTGACACGAGGGCAGAAACAGTGGATATGCTGCCAGGCCGAGGTTTTGCGGGTCGAGGAGGGCAGCACCGGACAATTAGGCTTGGCTGCTAGCATTCGTCATCTGGACACGTTGCCGGAGATTCCAACCTGAATTCCTTTTTTCGTTTATCCCGAAAATTTTGGGCTTCCATTGCATCAACATCGGTGCAATAATTGCGGCCCTTGAATTGCTACCTTATGTAGGTACAGGCTAACTCATAAGTATTAGGTGATCGTGCTATGTGGCTAGAAAAGCTGTTGGAAGGTGTATTGCGCGTCCTAACTCCGCTTGGACCGAGGTACGTCAAACCTTCATTCTTGCAACGAATTTACCTGCTGTGGATCTTTCGCAATTTTCCTACCCTTCCGGTAAGCGTTCTTAGCAGCGCACAGAAAAGACACATTGAGCGCATTTGTGCGAGCCACGGTTTTCTTTCCCAGGTCGGCGCATTTCCTGGGGCAGATTTTGCCGTGCTCGGCACGCTCGAACAACGGCCCGCCATGGAAGAGACGTTTTCGACCCGCCGCCCAGCGGGCAGCGTAAGCGAATCGGTGGGGCCTTTCGCAGCCGACCGTCACCGTCCCTAAGAACAGAAGGCCCTCTTTCCGGAGGGCCTTCCATCTTCCGATTTTCGAATCAACCGGTTCTCATTCGACTGGCTCGTCAGGTTCCATCGCTTGTTTCGGGTTTGCGGTAGGACTCGTTCCAATGCTCCCGTGCGTCGGCATTTCCCCGCACGGTCCCATTCCGCTTCCGTGCGGGATTCCGGCTGAGTGGCCCCGTTGCGCCCGGCAACTACGGATAGATTCCATTTGCGATTGCGATACGAGGCCATTCATCCGCGACTGCGCCTGCTCGCGGATCTGCTGGATCTGCTGATGCCTCTGTTGCGCCGTCAGCGAAGTATTAGCACAGACCGATTCAATTTGCTGATGCATGATCTCGGCAACTTGGCGCCGTTGTTGCAGTGCCGACCGCGAAACGCCGGCCTGCTGCCAGCACGGTTGTTGTCTGCCTGTTGCGGTTGAATTTGTGGACGGTGGCACCGGCCGGCTCACTTGCGCCCACGCGGCTGGAACCGATATCGCGACCGTCAGAAGAGTTGCGGCGAACCCCCAACGCATTTTCATGCAGAGTCTCCGTTTCGTTTTCCATGACGCCCCATCGGCCCGATTGAACCCAATCTTAGCCAGAAAGTTGAGCAAAGCAAACAAGATTGCACCTGGCTCTGGAAGCTGCTTCTCAAGTCTTGCCAAGGCCGGGCGCTTCCTCCGGCCCGTCGAGCCAGCATATACACGGCTTGACTTGATCGCGAATCATCTCTCCGACGTGCTGTAGGGCGCGCTCAACGTGTCCCGAAACCCGCAAAGAATCTGCTGTTGTGTGGCATCAGACTTTTTGTGGAGCACAAAATATTTGACTTGAATTCCGTGTGGAAGCAATGTCCTGCGCGGGCATTTTGCGAAAGAGGACTGTGATACACTCTTTGAGTTCTCGATGGTCCCTCGCCGCGGTCTGCTAGCAGCAATCCAGCAGAAACCCCCGCAGATGATTCGAAGGGCGCGTAGCTCAATTGGCAGAGCAACTGACTCTTAATCAGTAGGTTGTAGGTTCGATTCCTACCGCGCTCACCAACACTTCTTGTGACCTTTCCCCAGCGACCTCTGCTCTCCGCCTAGGTAGCTGATGAATAGTTTCGCCAGATTCGGGAGGGTGCTTAGTTCCGGTCTCAATTCAAGATCATGTAGCTGATGCAGGCCGGGTGGTTGCGAGGAGGGACGCTCATCGTGATCGTGAAACCTGTCCCGGGATTTCTCGCGCTTATGCTTGGCTGAGAGATGTTGCTGTCGCAGGTCACATTCAGGCGGGCACTAAGCGAACTATCGAATGTCAGCTGGATCTGGCTGTTTGCAGTGACTGCCGTGGTTTTCACCAGCAAAGTGGTGCTCCCTTCGGCGACCGCCACGCTTCCTGCAGTAGCCGAGTCACAAACTGAAGGAGATGCAGCCGAGGCACAGTTCTGGACAGTTGAGAAACTCTGACCGTTCACGATTCCGGCGTCGACAAAATCCGTCTGGATAAATGAGTGACCCGCTCTATAGAAAAAATTTCCGCGCGAATTGTTGCTGCCATCAACCACTCGGAACCCCGCTTGGCTGGAAAGCGAGCCATCGGGATTGAAGGAACTGCCCACAGTTTTGCCATCGTAAGACGGAACCAGTTGCCCGCCAAGAGTCCCCCAATCCCAAGTATGGGCGATCCCCGACCGCAGGAACTCAAAACGAAGAATATTGCTATTCACCGTCCCTGACGATCCCTGAGCTGTGAGCAAGATCGCTGCAGTATCCGGGTTGATGGGAGGAAACAGTGGATTGCCGCCGTAGGGCACGCTCTGATTGCTGCCAATCTCCAATCCGTAGTGAAGAGCACCAGTGACAGCCACCCCCACAGGAACTTTGCCGGTGCTACTCCAATGAATTCCAAGACCCACCCCGGTCGCGCTATCGGCATAGAAGCCGGTTCTGAAACCATGACCGCCGGACGTTCCCACGCAGAAGGCGCAGGTCGCATCGTTTGCTCCTGCGGACACAAGCGAAATGCCGGGCATGAAGGGCAGCTTGTCCCCAAAAAAGGACCCAGGATTTGCGCCGGTCGAATTGGTCAGATCCATCTCGGAAGCGGCGCAGATCCGTTCAAGCTTGCCATTACAAATAGTGTTCAAGTTCTCGGAAAACAGCGAGTCTTTATTCAGCGGGTTGTCGTAAATTGAAATTCCCAGCCCGATCTTGTCGCCCTTCGCAGACACGCCGATGGTTGTTCCCGAAGCATGATTGTTCAAGAACCTTGCTGTAATGTGCGCACCGTCAGGGATGGCGGTGATGGTCACTAGCTCGCTGATTGAGCTACCCAGGTTCAGGCCCGCCATGGCGACATCGCCAACATTGAAAACGCTTGAATCTCCCACCGGAGCGGATTGGACACCTCTGCTGGCGATTACATCTCCTTCGAAAGTGGTGTAATCCTTGCCGTAGACGGTCGGCATATAAAGCAGAAGATCGGTCTGGGCTCCGGTGACGCCACCGGATTGGGTTATCAGATCCATTCGATTCGAGGGCGCAAGATAGCTGTTCAGAATCCCGGCCCCGGGAGTGGCGGAAGAATTATCGGTTCGCGAGGTATGGAGACCTTTATCGCTGGCAGAAACCTGTGCGAACGTTAGGACGCGAAATACCGACCCGCTCAAGATCAGCAATATCGCGTACTTACTATATATTCGCAATTTCATGAAACCCGTAACCTGTGTTGAGCATGGGGGATGCGTTTAGAGGCAACAAGTAACGGAGGTAATTGACCCGGGCGCGAATAGCTCCGGAATCTGAGCCCCGGTGATCCATTTCCGGGGCGCGCGGTTTAGAGAGTACAGGAGTTGCAACTCTCGTCCTATTGCCTCGGCCATTAAACATGCTACGATGACCGCCCACGGACTTCAGGGTATGTCGGAAACTTCCAATTGGGCGGGCGCACTTTCCGGGACCAGCAACGGCACCGTGATCGTGGAGATCAACCGTGAGGGCAACCAGATTGAAGGCACCTTACTCGTCTTTGACCCGGCTTTCGGACGAATGGAAGCGCAGTTGACCGGCGAATGGGATCCAGAGAATAAGATCTCGGCCACCTTAGCGCAGTTTCGCGGTAGTTCCAGCGATGCTGCCGCCTTGCCTCGGACCGGTACCATTTCCGCCAACTACGATCCGTTTCAGGACGTCATTAAAGGCGTTTGGCAGACCGACGCCGAAACGGCTGGAGACTTCTGCTGGGTAAAAGTGGCCACGCCCGTCGCCGTAGCCGCCGAACCAGCATTTGCGGAACCAGCGGTTCCCGCATCCAACGGTCCTCTGCGATATTCAGGCCAAATCGTTTCTAACGTACGGGATCTGTTCAGCAAGCGGGGGAGAGCGGCTTTCGCTCAGCGCAATAAAGGATGGCTGGTTGTCGCTGTGGGCCTTGCGATCGCCATCATCTTCGGATTCCTGATGGCCGACTATCTGGGCAACAACTAGGCGACTGCTGCTGAGATCGTCCTCGGGATGCATGCTATAATTTTAGAGCTTAAGTCGCCGCAATCGGCCGACGGAGGGATCGTATCGATAAGCGTTTTATCCGCACAAATGAGCGTATCCGCGCACGCGAAATTCGCGTGATTGACGATGAAGGCAACCAAGTTGGAGTTTTGGCGCCTTACGAAGCGCTCAAAATGGCCCGCGAACGGAACTTGGACTTGGTAGAGATTTCGCCCACGGCACAGCCTCCCGTTTGCCGCATCATGGATTACGGGAAGTTCCTTTACCAGCAGGAAAAGAAGGAACGCGAAGCCAAGAAGCACCAGAAGACCATCACCGTAAAAGAGGTCAAGTTCCGCATCAATGTGGACGACCACGATTACGAAACCAAGAAGAATCACGTTTTACGTTTTCTAGAGGGAGGAGACAAGGTCAAAGCGACCATCTTCTTTCGTGGCCGCGAAATGACGCGGCAGAGTTTGGGGCGCGAGATTCTGGAGCGCCTGATAAAAGACATAGCTGATAAAGGCTTGGTCGAGTTTAGACCGCGGCAGGAAGGCAATACTCTGCACGCGATTCTGGCTCCCAAGAAAGAGCAAGCGCCGCAAAAGCCTGCCGCGCCGCAGCAAAAATCTGCGCCAGCAACACCGCCCGCACCAAGCATCAAGCAGGCGTAAGAAAACTAATCAGTCAGCCGTCAGCAATCAGCGAAGAATAAAGTAGTCTCGCTGAATGCTCTGTGCGGCTGCTGACCGCTAATTGAGGATCTATGCCGAAACTGAAGACCCACAAAGGCGCTGCGAAGCGCTTTAAGAAGACTGCCACCGGGAAGGTGAAGCGCGGCCATTCGCATCTGCGCCACATCCTGACCTCGAAATCTCACAAGCGTAAGAAGAAGTTAGGATCGCCCGTTCTGGTCAGTGATGCGGACACTCCCAAAATCAAGCGGATGATTCCGTATTAATAAGTGTGGCGCGGACATTCTTGTCCGCGCGGGCGAGTGAAGAGGCGAAAGACTTCCTAAGTCTCCTACCTCCAGCCGCCATAAAACGTAACTAAAAAGGAGCCAATCATGCCTCGCGTAAAACGCGGAACCAAACGCCATGCCAAGCGCAAGAAGATTTTAGAGCGCGCTAGTGGATATTTCCTCACAAAATCGAAACTCTACCGCTCTGCCAAAGAAGCGGTAGAACGAGGCCTGAAATTTGCATATTCCGGCCGGAAGCAGCGCAAACGCCAATACCGATCCTTGTGGATCGTGCGCATCGGCGCGGCTGCCAAACTGAATGGCATGAGCTACAACCAGTTCATCCACGGTTTGAAGCTTGGAGGCATCGAATTGGATCGCAAGATCCTGGCTGACCTGGCGGTTAACGACGCCGCCGCCTTTAAGAGCCTCGCCGAACAGGCGAAGGGCGCCATCGGCGGGGCCGCGTAGCAGCTCTCAGTATTCAGCACCAAGCAAGCACTTGCTCTGTGGGCGACATTGCTGGCAACGTCGCTACGCCAGCCGAACATAAATTGTCATTTCGAGTCGCTCGCAGGTGTCGCGACACGCCGCTGAGAGTGGTGAGAGAAAACGTGTCTTACACCGTTCCCAAACTAACCGAAAGTTCGCCTGCGGCTCTCGATGAGGCCGCCTTGGAGCTTTTCTCTGCCTTGGATGCGGAAGCCTCCCAAGTCAGGTCGGAAGAAGCCTACAAGACTTTCCGCGACCGCTGGATGGCGCGGAAGAATGGCGTGCTGACGCAGATCAATGACCTCTGGCTAAAGACAGCACCGAAGGACGCCAAGCGCGAAGTCGGCCAGCGAGTCAATGAAATCAAAAAGCGCGTCGAAGACACAATTGAGGCGGCAGCCCAACGCGCCCAAGGTGCCGATTCGAGCCTGGAATCCAGCCGGCTCGACATCACCCTTCCCGGCATCCGCCGCCCCATCGGGGCCGAGCATCCCGTCATCAAGACGATGAACGAGATCGTTGGCGTCTTCAAGAACCTCGGCTACTCGGTGCAGGAAGGCCCGGTCATTGAGACCGATTATTACAATTTCGAGGCGCTGAACTTTCCGCTGAACCATCCGGCGCGCGATACGCAGGACACGCTCTTCATCGCCGGGCAGGATTCGAAGCCGCAACGCGACCGCCTGCTCCTGCGCACCCACACGTCCCCGGTGCAGATTCGCACTATGGAGCAGATGAAGCCGCCGATCCGTATCGTCATCCCCGGCAAGGTGCACCGTAATGATCCCCCCGACGCCAGCCACTCGCCGATGTTTCACCAGGTCGAAGGTCTGGCGGTTGATACGAATATCACGTTCGGCGATTTGAAGGGCACACTCGATCACGCCATGAAGATGCTCTTTGGATCGAGCGTGAAGACGCATTTCCGTCCGTCGTTCTTCCCCTTCACCGAACCCAGCGCGGAGATGTACGTCAGTTGCTTCATCTGCGGGGGTAGCGGCAAACGCGTTTCCGAGCCGTGCCGTCCGTGCAAGCAAACCGGATGGATTGAGATTCTGGGCTGCGGCATGGTGGATCCCAACGTTTACGGATTCGTCAAAGAAAACGGCTACGACGCAAAGAAAGTCTCAGGATTCGCTTTCGGCATGGGGGCCGACCGCGTGGCGATTCTGAAGTACGGCGTCGATGACATCCAGCTGTTCTTTCAAGGCGATGTCAGATTCTTGCAGCAATTCGGATAAACGGTCGTTGGTCGTTAGTCTCGGTCTGTGGCTCTTTTAATGCGATTGTGGTCGAGGATGCGCAAAATAATTTGCGCCGGACGGTTCCAAGCTGAGAGCTGAAAGCTAATTTCATGAAAATTTCTCCCCGATGGCTTCGCGATTTCGTCGACCTCACGGTGGACAACCACCGTCTCGCCGAAGATCTGACCAACGTTGGCCTCGGCGTCGAAGGCATATCCGGCGAAGGCGACAACACCGTCTGGGAAATGGAAATCGGCACCAACCGTCCCGATGCCATGAATCACTACGGCATCGCGCGCGAGGCGTCGGCCATTTACAACGTTCCGCTGAAGCCGATTCAGCCCAAGTTGCCGAATGCCGTGGCCCACACAGGGTTCAAAATTGAAATCGAAGAGCCCGATCTCTGTCCCGCGTTTCACTGCTCGAGTCATTCGCAATGTGAAGGTTCAGCCCTCTTCGGAGAACATCGCGCATCGTCTCCAGTTGCTCGATCAGCGCCCCATCAACAACGCAGTCGACGCGACTAATTACACGCTATGGGAGATGGGCAAACCCACGCATGTATTCGATCTCGATCTGCTCGAAGGCGGGAAACTCGTGATCCGCCGCGCCCGCGACGGCGAGACACTGAAAACTCTCGACGGCGTCGAGCGCAAACTCACCAGCGAAGATTTGGTGGTCGCCGACGGCGTGAAGCCAGTCGGGCTCGCCGGGACCATGGGCGGCTACGACACCATGATCACGGAAAAGACTCGCAACATTCTGATCGAGTCAGCTTGGTGGGATCCGGCAACCGTCCGCAAAATGTCGCGCCGTCACGGCTTGCACACCGATGCATCACACCGCTTCGAACGCGGCGCAGACTTCGAATCGACCGTACCGTCCTGTAATCGCGTGGCCGAACTGATCCTGCAATCAGGTTCTGGAGAGCTCGTCGGCGAGGTCATTGACGTAATCGCCCGCCAACTCGATCTCGCACCCGTCGCGCTGCATCTTTCTGAAGTGCACCGGATTCTGGGTCGTACCTTGGATGCGAATCAGATGGTTCGAATTCTGAAAGCGCTGGGCTTCGAGTTGCTTCCGGAGCCCGCAGACGATCCCGAATTCACCGTCCGCATCCCGAGCTGGCGTCTCGACATTGAACGCGAAGTCGATCTGATTGAAGAGATCGCCCGTCTGCACGGATACGACAAATTCCCCAATACTCTTCCGGCTTTTGCCGGCTCGGTCGTGGATACTCCACATTCCAAAATCGATGAAAAGCTCCGCACTTCCCTGCTGGCGCTCGGATATAACGAAGCTGTCTCTCTGACCTTCATCTCTCACGCTGACGCCGAGCAATTCTCGGCGCACCGGTCATCGAGCTGGCGAATCCGCAGAGCGAAGAAGCTTCGGTCATGCGCACGTCGCTAGTGCCGGGCATGCTGAATATGCTTTCCTACAATCTCAACCGGGGCATTGCCGACGTTCGTCTGTTTGAAGCGGGCAGCATTCTCGTGCGGAAGGCTCGCAGGCTGCTGAGCTGAAACGAACCTGTTTCTCGGCAACAGGAAATGCGAATGTTCCGACCGTGCACCAGGCAGCCCGGCCTTTGTCGTTTTACGACGTCAAGGGCGATCTAGAGACTCTTGCTCAGTCAATTTCATAGACACCATCAGCTTGAAAGCTGACGCGGCCGATTACTATCATCCCGGCCGATCCGCTCGGGTCTTAGTTGGATGGATAGAGTAGCGCAGTTCGGACAACTCATCCCTCAATTGCCGCCGACGCCCGAAGTTGCGCCAAGAAGTCTTTCTGGCTGAGATCGATCTGGAACAACTTTACCGCCGCCGGGTTGCGGGAAATTCGTTTATAGCCTTGCCGAAATATCCCTCGGTCGAACGCGATTTCTCGTTCGTCTTTGACGATTCTGTCGAGTCTTGCGAAGCCATTTCCGGAAGCCGTCACAGAATTGCAGATTGCCGAACTTCGCGGCTTTGTTCCTGTCGAAACATTCCGCGGCGGATCCATCCCCCCGGGCAAGCATTCGCTATTGTTGCGCGCAACGTTCCAATCGAGCGACAGAACTCTCCGCGATGAGGAAGTCGCCCAATGGTCGGAATCAGAAAGCCCTGGAAACGTTAGGCGGACTTCAGCGCGTTTGATGCAATACGTAAAGAACAAACTCGCAGCGCACAGCAAGAAACTACAAGAATTTCTATGCGACATCAGCCTCAGTGCCGTACAATCGCGAAAGCAGCGACTCGACGTTCTGACCGAGTTTCCGGCGACCTTCCCTTCGCTGTGCTAATCTGACCCAACTATGGCGATGTGGTGGGATCCTCCAAACACTTTCTCAGCGACAAAGTTGGTCACTTCACCGAATCTGTCATCCGCGAAATGACGCGCCAGGCCATGCTGCATGGTGCCGTAAACCTGGCTCAGGGATTTCCGGACTTCCCCGCTCCCGCCGAGATCAAGCGGGCTGCACAAGAGGCTATCGCCGCCGACACGAATCAGTACGCAATCACCTGGGGCTCGAAAACTTTACGCAACGCGATTGCACGCCAGATGAAACTCTGGCAGAACATCCCTGTCGATCCGGAAACCCAAGTCACGGTGTGCTGCGGATCGACCGAGGCCATGATCTCGACTCTCCTCGCTGTCTGCAACAAAGGCGACGAGGTCGTGATATTCGAACCCTTCTACGAAAACTATGGACCCGACGCGATCCTCTCTGGCGCCAAGCCCGTTTTCATCAAGCTCCGCCCTCCGAGCACATCGGATGGCGAGTGGACCTTTGACGAATGTGAACTCCGCGCCGCATTTCATCATCAGACCAAAGCCATCATTCTCAATACGCCAAACAATCCCACGGGAAAAGTTTTCACACGCGCGGAACTCGAACTCATCCGGGACCTGTGCGTGCAATTCGACGTGCTCGCCATCACCGACGAAATCTACGAGCACATCCTCTACGACGGTACCGAACACATCTCAATCGCGAGCCTCGACGGCATGGCCGACCGCACCGTTACCATCAACGGCATGTCTAAAACTTACAGCGTCACCGGATGGCGTGTCGGCTGGGCCATTGCACCTCCGAGAATCACCGACGCCATTCGCAAAGTGCATGACTTCCTGACCGTAGGCGCACCCGCACCACTGCAGGAAGCGGGAGCCGCGGCGTTATCACTTCCCGAAATCTATTACAAAACTTTGGCTGAGAATTATCGTGCGCGGCGCGATCGTTTATTGCCTGCACTCACCTCAGCCGGGTTTCATTGCTTCCGTCCTCGCGGCGCGTACTACATCATGACCGACATCAGCGCCTTCGGGTTCGCCGACGATGTCGCATTCACGCGGCATCTTGTTCAAGAGATCGGCGTGGCCGCCGTGCCCGGTTCGAGTTTTTATAACGATCCTCGCGACGGAGCAAAGCAGGTACGGTTTGCCTTCTGCAAAAAACCCGAAACCCTGGATGCCGCAGCTGACAAGCTGCGCAAGCTAAAGCCCTCAGCTACCGGACCTAGCGTTGAGATGTAACTCGTCACTTCTCTAGGGGATTTCTCAATTTCTGCCCCCTAAATCCGCCCTTCTCTCCACAGCCTTCTGCGGTATACTCGCTTTCAAGTTCCAATTTTTTCTCGGGGATGAAACGCAATCATGTCTGTAAAAATGGATGAAGCAGTATCCACGCAGGTTCCAGCCGACGATTTTCAGGCTCTGGAAGAGAAAATCTATCGCACAATCGAGTTGTACAAAGCCGCCCGCGAAGGGCGATCCGTCGCGGAACGCGATGTGCAACGTCTGCGCGAGCAACTCGAAGTTCGCGAAGAAGAAGTGGAGAGCCTTCGCCGGGAACTGGTGCAATTACGCCGCGAGCGCGAAGAAATTCGCGGCCGGGTGGAGAAGATGCTCCAGCAAATTGGTACCGTCGCCGAAGAGCAAGCGGCAAGCTAAGCTGGATTTTCCTTTCCACACGAGGGCAAAGCGTAGCAGAATAACTTATGGCCACAGCCACCAAGCCGCCTTCCGTGCACGATCCGAGCAATAGCAGTGTGCGCGTCGAGATATTCGATCAGGCTTACAACCTACGCGGATCGGATCCCGAGTACATCCTTAAGCTGGCCGAGTACGTCGACTCCAAAATGCGGGCCGTTGCGGAGCAGACCCACACCGTCGACACCGCTCGCCTTGCCGTGCTTGCCGCGCTAAACATTGCCGACGAATATCAACTTCTCAAGCGCAAGACCGACGGCGGTGGCTCCGAATATCTACAGCGCGCCCACCATCTTTCGAACGTGCTCGATGAAGTTCTGGACGACAAGCGCCGCGCCGGGTAGCGCAGTGAGACCCGGTTTCCTCGTACTCGCTCTCCTCTTCCCATTCGCCATATCTGCCCAGGAACCCGTATTTCACGCCGAATCGAATGCCGTACTTGTTCCCGCGCTCGTCCGCGATGAGAACGGTCATGCTGTCTATGGCTTACAGGCCAGAGACTTTATCGTTCACGATGAGGGAGTCGAACAGCCTGTACATCTCGACGAAACACCGGAAGCGCAGCCAATTTCGCTGGTGGCCGCAATCCAGCGCGGAGGCCGGGCGAACTACGAATTTCCTCGCATGAAAGGCCTGAGTAGCATGCTAGGACCGCTGCTCGAAGGCGGCAACGTTGAGATTGCCTTGATCGAGTTCGACAGCGGCGTCGATCTGATCGAAGACTTCACCAAAGATGCGAAAGTGATTGACAAAGATCTGGGCAAGCTTGAAGTGGGCGACGACAAGGCCGCAATTCTCGATGCGGTATTCCTTTCCGAGCACCATCTTCGCGATCGTCCCAAAGATAACCAGAAAATGTTGCTGCTCATCAGCGACACGCACGATCACGGCAGCATCGCCAGACTCGACCAGGTTGTGGGTGCGGTGGGAAACAGTAGTACAGTTCTTTACGCCTTGGCATTCTCGACGGCTGTCTCGAACATCCTGGATACCATGCGAGGAAATAACGCCGACGAAATGAATTCTGCCCCGGATCTGTTGGCCGTTTTGGACTTAGCCATGGAAGGCATGCGCAAGAACGTCCCCAAAACGGTCGCTTCCATGACCGGCGGCGAGTATGCGCTATATGAGACGCAAAAGGGTTTCGATACCCGCATGAACGAATTTGACAATCATCTCCGCAGCCGTTACCTGCTGAGTTTTCAACCGAAAGACCCACGCCCCGGACTGCATCGGATTCAGGTACAACTCAAAGAGCCGGGTAAACGCGTGGTTCTGGCCCGCTCAACCTATTGGGCCGGCCAAGAACCGCAGTGAGAGCGGAGCCTCGTAAATGGCCAAACCGCTTGGTGGACGCCAGATTCACGACAAAAATCGCTTGAGAACCCGGCCCCGACGGGTTATGTTTACAGTCCAATACGGACGGCTCTTTTCTGCCCAACTCTGCAGGGACTAATCGGGCGACGAGAAAGACTCTATCGGTATTGATCACTTTAAAGGAAACTCAAATGACTCGATTGTTGTCCAGGTTTTCCCTGGGAAGTCGCATTCCCACATTTCTCTCGGTTCAGCTCGCTGCCTGCCTACTGATCCTGGCGTTCTCAGCCTCCGCGCAAACCCTCTCCCCAGCCAAGCCGAAAGGTTTTACGTCGATATTTGGCGGAGGTCCGTATTACAAGACGGCAAATTTTAATGTTGAGAAAAACATCTCCGAACTTGAGCACGCTGGTTACTCCGAAGCCATTGTTTGGAGTGTTGAGGTCAACACCACAGGCGATTTGAATTTCAACGGAGAATTCCCGTTAACCTCGAAGGGCGTCTATGTCGGCAACAAAACTTATCCCAAGTTTGCTGCGGACATGGCCAAGCTAAAAAAAGCAGGAATTGTCAAAAGAATTACGTTCAGCATTGGTTCGTCGAATTACGGGGACTGGGAAGACATCCGGGACTTGGTGAACGCGCAAGGCGTTGGCTCAAAGAGCATTCTTTACAAGGATTTCAAGGCCTTGAAGAAAGCCATCCCTGCCCTGGATGCCCTCGACTTCGACGACGAGAACAGCTACGACGCGCCGACCACGGTTAAGTTCGGCGTCATGGTGGGCAAACTTGGCTACAAGGTGATGCCTGATCCTTACGTCAACGCCAGCTATTGGCAGAGCGTGGTTTCCGAAATCAACAAAAAACTGCCAGGCACCGTGGATGGAGTACACCTTCAAACCTACGCCGGCGGTTCCGGAAACAATCCCTGCTCGGGATGGGACTTTGGAAAGGTGCCGGTCTTTCCCGGCTTCTGGGATCAAGTAGACACCCCTAGCCAAGTAAAATCCATCATCAGCGGTTGGCATAAAGAATGCGGCATTATCGGCGGAACCATGTGGATTTACGACGATTTTGTGGGCAATGGCTTGGCAAAGAAGTACGCCCAGGCAATTAACGCTGGAGTGAAGTAAAGCGCCTAACGCGATTGGAAAATGGGGGGCCCCCACCCCCTATTTTTGTCCGATCTTTTAGAATCAAAGCTTTTACGCGGTCTTATCACGCCAGATCTTTGAGTTTAAAAGGCTTATAGGCAAAATCCAGATTCGCAAGGGTTTAGCCTACATTTTTGCGCTCCGCCGACTGCCCTTCCGCGCAAAATATTGATTTCAAAGAGCGAATTCTGCAAAATCTTGCAAATAAAAGAGTTACTGTGCGCGCCTGGGCGCGCTGAGCCACGCGCAGGGTGTTCGACCGTTCGCCCTGACTCGGGCACACGTCACCCACATTCGACTCGTCGACAATTTTCACACGGCTCCGCTGAAGTGTCGGTGACGAGTGAACAGGAAAGCTGGAACTGTGCTGTGGAAGAATGTTTACTCGCCGCGTACGGCGACCACACCCTGAAGCGGGAGTGGAGCAGCTTTCTGCAGTGCGCTGCAGGCTGCGAAGCACACGTGCAGATCTAGTGCGAGTGGGAATCGCGCAGGCGTGAACGGGCAGCAGGGAGTTTTTGTCCAGCGGTGGAACTGCGCCACGGGGAAGCCTGGGTGCACGCGAAATCTGTCACCGCGTATTAGGAAAAATCGAGAGTGAGAACAGGCCTTCGCCTTGCTCGTTGATGGTGGTGGTGGAGAGAAGTTTCAACGAACCGTCTTTCTTGATGCGGAACACGGAAATCTGATTCGGGTACTGGGCCATCACCAGCGTGTTTCCGGTGACTGCAATGTTGCCCACCTGCGGATTTGCGACGGTTGAGTTGGTGACGGCAAAGTGCACCGGTTTCTCGGTGAAGTCCGCCGTAATGACCCCTGCGTTGTATTGCCCGCTGCCGCTTGTCACCCCCAAGTAGATCGCACCATGTCCCTTATACCCCGCGGCGCTCAGGAAGGGGAAGTCGTTGAAGCGGAGGTTTTGCTCGGTTGTGAGGTTGCGCACAGTCGGGTTAATCAACCCCTGGGAAGTTATTCGGGCCGTAAGCATGAGGGGAATTGGGTGTTCTCTCCTCGCGTCCGGCGCGAAACTGGCGAATGTTGCTGAGGTGCTGTCTTTTGTGATCTCGATGCCATACGGCGTGCAGGCATTTTCTCGTGCACAAGCCCCGCCCGTGAAGCTCGTGGTACCGATGTAAGTGAAATTGCCAGTCTGCTTGTCAATAACGAATGCCGCGACACCGCCTCCGGTCCTTGCTAGGAGGAAACTGCCGTTCGGTGTCACTTTAACCGGACCTACGCCGGACTCGTAGGCGGACTTCGCGATAAAGGTGAGGGTACAGTCCGAGTTGACGCTCCACGCTCCAAGATTTCCTGTCTGGCTATAGCTGCCGTACACAAACCTACCGCTTGGGCTGACAGCCACGCTATCTCCCCAGTCGCCCGAAATCAGGTTAGCGTCGAAATAACTTCCCACTCGCTTGTATCCGGTGGCTCTCGAGAAGGTCGCGATGTCGCTCGACCCGGTGTCGAGAACGAACAGGCAAGCGCCATCTGAAGAAATGGCTTGTTGCGTGCCGGAGAGATCTTGCTCCGCGCCCCAACCCTGGCCGCCAGTGCGCAGCACGGAAACCTTGGTCAAACGGCCCGTGCTGGTTCCCAGCTTATATAGGATTGCAGTGTTGCTAACCGAGTTATTGTTGTTTACAACGACGTACTCGGTCACGGCAACACTGGGTACACACGCCAGGCCGAGAAAAGTCAGCCTAAGGACAATTTGTGCTCTACGCATTTGGTGCCTCCCTTTCTCAACTCCCGACGCATTGATATGAAATAAAATCCGAACCGGTTCCGGTGAACGCGATGGTGCCTTGCGAGAGGCTCGGGATAGCCTTGACACCGTTGGCAACATTGGTGGTGTCATTTGCGACGCAGTTGGCGCTCACGGGGAAGGCCGGACTGAGGTTCTGCAAAGTCGCCGTCCCGTTGGACAGCTGAATGGTTCCGAAGACGATCTGCCCACTTTGAGTCTGGGTGCCCTGGCAGCTTACCGTCCCCTGGCCGGAGACACAGTTCTGCAGTTTTGGGTGATTGCTCACGACTAACGTCCCAACTGGGTTTGCACTGAGCACCGAAAAGGGAGCAAGGCCGCTCTTCGTGGTCACTGTTGAGTTGATCGGGACGCCGAATGTCTTTGCGGTGGATGACAACCGCTCCAACGGCGTGTCCGTCGCAGGATTCCCGACCGCGCCGATGTAGCTGGAGATAAACTGCGGGGCGCCGAAGGCGAGCTGAAACCCGTTTTCGTGGGCGTCGGGATTGTCCAGCCCAATCCAGGTGTCGTTAGGGTCATTTGTGGCCGATGCCCCGGCGTCGCCAATGTCTTGGCCGCGTTCGAGTCTCCCAGCGTGATCAAATGCGTGGCGGGCGAGCTATTTCCGGTGGGAGTGTTGGGCGACATCAGAAAATTCAGCCGCCCCTTCAGTCCGCCACCCTCACCTGAGCTGGCGACTGTGCCGTACTGCAGAACCAAAGCCCCGACGGGAGCGTAACCGCTGGAAACCGAATCCCCTGCCGGACAACTCATCCAGATTGACGACCAAGCACCGGGCGCGCTGCACTGTTGCGCAAACACTGTCGGTACATTCGCGCCGTAAGAATTCACAAAACCGCCGCTCGGAATACCGGTGCCTTGTCCTACAATATCCGTATAAAGCCTCGGCTCCGCACCGTTGTTGGTCGCGGAATCGGTCAACTCGGTCAGGACTACCGCTCCCGGCCAGAAAGTCAGAGCCGGCGCATAGGTGGAAGGGGCTACGACGGGATAGCTCGTCGTAGCGCCGCCCGTGTCGGTGGCTGAACAGATGCCTGCGGTGCAGCTCAAAGTAGTAGTGACCTTGTAGTTCCCTGTTCCATAAGGCGCCGCCGTAGTGTTTCCTAGGTTGGCTACGCTTTGCCGCAGCAGGTCATAGGTCAGAGTACCCCCGTTTGGAGAAGGTGGCTGCACCCATTTCACGGTGATTGGAGGAATTTGGTAGGCCCACCCCACGAGGTACGGCGCTGAATCTCCAATGGAGCCATGAATAACAACGTAGTATGCATACAACTGGGGGGATGTTTGTGTGGATCCAAACTGTTGGACCTGCCCAACAGCTCCTGTGCCGTGCAGGACAGAAAAGAAGCCCTCGGAAATAAGTCCAGCGATTCCAACCCCTAGCGGGTTTGTACAATCTCCCACTTCTAAATGCACGTTGTCGAGAATGGCGGCAACATTATTCGCATTACCGGCAGCACGAATACCAAACTGGGGATAGGATTGGACCACGGTGTCAGAAACGCGAAGAGCGTTTGCATCCTGGTTGTCGATGCCATTGAACGCACACTGAGCACTAATATTTGAGTCCTTTACCCAAAGAACGCCAGGATTTGTACCAAAAGTTCCCGGGCCGTAGACCGCGACAGAACACCAATCGGTGCCACAGTGAGCCCAATTTCGATGAAGGCTCGGATCGAACTTCTCAATGACAGCGGATTGGTCATTATCAATCTGAATCACAGTGAAAAGGTTGGACTTCCGCTGGTCGGATCGCGCGTTCCAATCGATCTTAATGTGGTGTGCTGCCCACTATCCTCGATTGCGGCAAACTGACCAGAAATCCCGGGGCGCATTGCCAAGCCATCAATGGTCACGTCGTAGGTGGCGTTGATGTGCGTCTTATCGCCAATGACAAGGCACGAGTCCGACATTGTGCACGTGAATATAGCGCCGTTCGCATCAATAAACTGCCTGCTCCCAATGACAGTAACTCTCGCCTGGAGCGTGTACTCACCGGGAGGAATAATAACCTTGCCGAGTTGCGGGTTCGAATTGTCCGTTGGGATGAAATTCGCGGCGTTGATTGCTTCCTGGATTCCCTGTGAAGCGGAACTCAACTTGTATTGTCCCGCAGTATGATTGTGCCCAGGAGTAAAAGTTGCGGTGCTAGTACTCCCGCCTTGTAACGGGCAGGTCGTCGCCGTAACTATGACCGCTTCCGACGCGGCCCCATCCTTTATCCAGATTGGGGTAAAAGCCGCGGCAACCCCTGACGGAGGAACCAGCAGCCCCGCCGGGCAGAGTAGCGTTACGATTGCTTGAACTCCCGCGATCAAGTTGGTGTTAGGCGTCTGCGGAGCCCAGTTATAGCTGGGCACAGCATACACGATTCCAGCCTCGTTGTTTGCGCTAAAGTTCGTATTTGGCGGCTGCACGATTGCCTGAGTACCCGTGGGGTTTTGGTACACGGGACTCGTCTGGCCCGATGCGGCAATAGAAATGAGAGCGATTACGATCAACGCCCAGATGCTTCTTGTCATCATGCCTCCTGCAGGCGCGAACGGCTGGCTATAAGAAACCGACTTCGACTCATCATCTACTTCCGTCTCGAGTCAGGGGAATGGCTTCTCCGGTACAGCCCGCGCTTGAGACGTGGGACTGGAGGTTGGCAAGCAACTTTTCGGGAAGATATCCGCGCACGGTGACTAAAGTCGCTGGCAACCCGAGTGCCAACTATTTACTTCCGACCCCTTGCGAATCTTACTCACTTTGCCTAGCATCCAAAGTTGAAAGCCGGCCTGCTCAGTTGGTGATGGTGGCAACCGATTTTTGAACCAATGCCGAATGAACGGGGACTCGACTCGAATTACGATCCGGTGTGCAACGCTCCGCCATGCGGAGATGCCTAATGGGTCGCGGCGGGTTCCCACCGTCTAAGACGGGTTCATTTTCGGCCTACCACACGGCTACGCGGGTCGGCTCTTCATTTTCTCGTCTGCGGCTTCACGCATCAGTGCGCTCCGGAGCACGACCAGCCTCGTCATTTCTGCTAAACTCCAGATAGTAAATCCTAACAACTCTGCATCTAACTAACAGTGCTTCCCAGACTCTTTCATATTGGCAACTTCAGCTTGCCCACCTACGGGCTGCTGGTGTCCATGGGTGTCCTCATCGGACTCTGGATCAGCGTTCGCAACTCCGAGAAACAAGGAATTAATCCCGAACACGCGTGGAATTTCGGCATTCTGGTAGTCCTGTGCGGCATTCTCGGGGCGAAGATTCTCTACATCATTAACGACTGGGGCTACTACACGAGCCATCCCGGCGAGATTTTCAGCTTCTCCACCTTGCAAGCCGGAGGGGTTTTCTCCGGCGGGTTGATTGGCGCATTTATCGCCGCCGCCTGGTATATCCGCAAGAACCGCATGCCAGCGTTGGCGACTTGCGACGCTTTCGCGCCCGGACTCGCCATCGGCCACGCTATCGGACGCGTCGGGTGCTTCGCCGCTGGCTGCTGCTATGGCAAGCCCACAACTCACCCTTGGGGAGTGACCTTCACCAACCCTTTGGCCCAACTCTGGGTAGGCACTCCGTTGAATCAAGCTTTGGAGCCGACACAACTCATCGAGTCGGCCGCCGAACTCATTATCTTCTTCCTGCTCACATGGCTGCTGAAACGCAAGAAGTTCGATGGCCAGGTTTTCGGGGCGTACCTGTTTCTGTATGGAATCGCGCGCTACTTCATCGAATTCCTCCGCGGCGACCCAGGCAGAGGCTCGGTTTTTGGTGGGATTATGAGCGGCACCCAACTCATTTCTATCGGCCTGGTAATCATGGGAGGCCTGATCTGGTGGCTAAGGCCGAGCCTGAAATCCGCGCCGCTTCCAGCCACCCGATAGTCCCTGACAGAAATTTGAAAGCGCGCGGATTCCAGACGCACCCTTATAACTGTTTACGAACTGTTTAGCCGCTTGCAAGTAACGCCAGACCGGGCGAGGAATCTGCGGTTACCTCCCGACCTGGCGCTATCAATTAAACTTCTGGTAGCCCGATGTCCGTGCCCTTTCCAATCTCGATTACCGCCACCCCTGATGATGCAGGCAAGCGTCTCGACCAATTCCTTGTGTCCCAAATTCCCGATACCAGTCGTGCTCGTATCCAGCAACTCATCGAGCAGGGAAAAGTCCACGTCAATGGATCTTCTGCCAGATCCTCTCTTAAACTCACCGGCAACGAAGAAATTAGTATCCTCGCGGAAGTCGAACGCACTCCGCTGCGCGCCATCCCCGAAGAGATCCCCCTCGATGTGGTTTATGAAGACGACGATCTCGCTGTGATCAACAAGCCCGCCGGCATGATGGTGCACGCGGGTGCCGGCGCGACCGAAGATGAACGCAATCGCGGGACCCTAGTCAACGCCCTGATGCATCGCTTCGCCCAACTCTCCGGTGTCAACGGAGATCTCCGCCCCGGCATCGTGCATCGCCTCGACAAAGAAACCAGCGGCCTGATCATCGTTGCAAAAAATGACTCTGCTCACGCCAAGTTGGCGGCCCAGTTTTCCAATCGACTCATCAAGAAAACTTATCTGACTCTGGTTCACGGTTGGCTGAAACAGGATCGCGGAACTGTTAACCTGCCGATCGCTCGCGATCGTATACGCCGAACCCGCATGACCACTCGCGGCTCCGCGGGACGCGACGCCATCTCCCACTACTCCGTCCAGCAACGAATCGATTCCGCTTACGGCAAATTTACATTGCTCGAAGTTCGCATCGACACGGGTCGCACCCACCAGATCCGCGTCCACCTGGCCTCGCTCGGACATCCGGTGGTTGGCGACACACTCTATGGCGCGCCCGCTGAAATTCGCGGCAGAAACAAACCCACCCTCTCGTTGCCTCGCAATTTCCTGCATGCCGCTGCCCTCCAGTTGCAGCATCCCCAATCACAGGAGGCGCTCTTATTTTCCCGGCCGCTGCCTGCAGAACTCAGAAGCTTTCTCGATCAAATCGACTCTCAACTGCAGTAGCGATCCCACAAAAGACAGTTGGAGACTGTTTCTCTCGGGGCTCGTGGCGAAAGCATCTGAGCAGCCTAAAAACTGGAACGCTGGCCAGGCAATCTGCGTATCATTCCGCAAAGGGAGGACTATGACTACATCTTCTAACCCAGCAGAAGTTGTCCGCGTGCCGCCCCAACCTTCAACCGCCCGCAAAATGTTTTTTGCGGGGACCGGCCTTCGCTCCGGATGGCGACTCCTGATCTTCATTGCTCTCTTCTGTCTCCTGGTATTCGCCGCTCGAAGCGCGATGGTTCGCATCCCAGTTATTCACCAGATCCTGAGGGAGGGTCAGAGCGGTACGCTCACGCCGTTATTCGAATTCGTTTTTGAAACCTCGGTCATCCTTGCTTTGTTCGCGGCCACGGCGATCATGGCTCGCACCGAAAAGCGGTTATTCGCAGACTATGGACTTCCTTTAAGGGGCTCCTTCGGCAAACTCTTCTGGCAAGGAGCAGTGTGGGGGCTGGCGATGGAGAGTCTGATCATCCTAGCCATCTCCGCTTTCCACGGGTTCTCGTTCGGATCGCTGGCACTTTCTGGAATCCAACTAGTGAAATACGCCTTGCTCTGGGCAGGCGGTTTCGTGTTGGTCGGAATCTTTGAGGAATTTCTGTTTCGCGGATACGCGCAATTTACCCTATCGATGGGAATCGGATTCTGGCCCGCCGCGATCCTTTTGTCTGCATCCTTTGGAGCACTTCATCTTCCGAACCCCGGCGAGGGTTGGGTAGGTGCACTTTCGGTCTTTGTGTTCGGACTATTCGCCTGCTTCACCCTTAAGAGAACTGGCAGTTTGTGGTTCGCCATCGGCCTACACGCGGCGGCTGACTATGCGGAAACGTTCCTTTATTCGGTTCCCGACAGCGGGATGCTTGCCAAAGGGCACCTGCTGAACTCGGCTTTGCAGGGCCCACGGTGGCTCACCGGCGGCAGCGTCGGCCCCGAAGGCAGTGTCATGGATTTTCTCGTTTTCCTAATAGCGTTCGCCTTGTTCGCTTGGCTCTACCCTGCCAGCCCACGGAAAAAGGATATGCCTATGACGATTCCCGAAGTTGGTGTCCAGCCGGTCTGAACCAAGGTCTAAATTGCGGCTATAATTGCTGCATTCATGAGACTTCGCAACCTTCCTTTGTTGGCTGGGGCTCTGCTGCTGTTTCTGCCCGTCACTTATGGCCAAAATGCGGGCCAGGAATTGCCGTCTGCACCCTCGTCATCCAAGCAGACTTCAAAACCACTGCCCGCGCCGCAGCAAACAAGTCCGGCTAACACCACTCCTGCAAAGAGCGACCCTGCGCAGACTCAGACCCCGGACCCGCAGGCTTCCGCGCCGAAGCCTCCAGTCGATCCGCCCGCCACGACACAGGACACGGCACCTCCCGGTGACGATTCCGTCGCGACCTTCCGCAAGACGGTCAATGAAGTGCACGTAGTCTTCACTGTCACCGACAAGCACGGCCACTATCTGAAGGATCTGAAAGAAAACGATTTCAAGATTCTCGACGACAACCGTCCGCCCGAGCAGATCAGCAGCTTCCGCAGTGAAACCGATCTGCCGCTTGAAGTCGGACTTCTGGTCGATGCCAGCAACTCCGTCCGCGATCGTTTCAAATTCGAGCAGGAAGCCGCTACCGAATTTCTGAATCAAACTATTCGTCGAAAGTATGACCAGGCCTTTGTGATCGGCTTTGACGTGACTCCTGAGGTTACCCAGGACTTCACGGACGACACCGAGAAACTTTCCATCGGCGTACGCTCTCTTCGGCCCGGAGGTGGCACAGCCCTCTACGACGCGCTCTACTTCGCTTGTCGTGACAAGCTTCTTAAGCACGAGAGAAATATCGCCACTCGCCGCGCCATCATTCTTTTGACCGATGGCGAGGACAATCAGAGCCACGTGACTCGGGAAGAAGCGATCGAGATGGCACAGCGCGCCGAGGTGTCCGTCTATACGATCAGCACAAATCTCACTGGATCGGGTAGCCATGGCGACAAGATCCTCGAGCGCATTGCCGAGGCTACGGGCGGCCGTTCCTATGTGCCTTTTCAAATCACCGAAGTCGCGAACGCCTTCTCCGCCATCCAGGAAGAACTACGCAGCCAATACGCTATCGCTTACAAACCTGCAGGCTTCAATGCAGACGGCCGTTATCGTTCTATCGAGATTGCTGCAGTCACTCAAAAAGGTCTTCGCATTCGTAGCCGCCACGGCTACTACGCCCCTACCCAATAACGCTCATGCCCGGATACTCTGGCACGCCTTTACCAAAGAAACTGGGAATAAAGCCGGGATTCCGTATCGCCTTTCATGAAATGCCCGTCGAGGTAAAAGCGGAACTCAAAGACGCTTTGGCGGATTGTGCCCAGGATGGTAAATCCCCGCTCGATTTCGCGATGGTTTTCGTCCGTAGCCAAAAGGAACTGCAGAAGCAGTTCGCATCCTCTGCGAGAAAGCTCGCGCCAGCCGGCATGCTGTGGGTAAGTTGGCCGAAGAAAACATCCGGCGTGGCAACCGATCTCGACGAAAACGTGGTGCGAACAATTGGCCTCGCCGCGGGCCTGGTTGACGTCAAGGTATGTGCCGTCAGCGAAATCTGGTCAGGACTGAAATTCGTAATCCGAGTAAAAGACCGGAAATCCCCGAGGTAACCACGTCCGAGCCGCGTTCCTAACTTTGGAAGGGGCTGGTCAACTCGAGCCAGTCGCTATTTCTGGGCTGACCTCCACAGGAAACTTCAGAGAGTTGGCAATGAAGCAATACTGATGTGCCTCACCGTGTAAGGCAATCGCTCTCGCTCGATCATCCCCAGCCGAAATCGTTACTATCGGTTTGAGCAGCACTCGGACGAAGGCTCCCGAACCATCCGTCTCCTCCTCCATCACTCCGCAAGCAGCGTCGCGATAATCGAGTACCGTAAATATGATTCGCTGAACACAGATGCAAATACCAAAGCATGTGGCAAGCTGAAACACTCGCGACTAACAGTTCTTCCGGATTGTGGCGGCTCCCATGGCCACGGAAATCGGGATCACTCGATCCTTCGATCCTCGGTTTGCCTCTTACTGCGATGGAGTGATCGCGCCGGTAGCTCTTGTAGGTCTTGGTGCCTTCCCCATCGTTGCCAGTCCAATCCACTTGGACTTTATAGGTATGTTGTTTCACTGCGCTCGTCCTCTTAGTCACTCACTCTTTCAACCTTCAAGTGTTCGCGAGTCCACTTTTCGGACACCACCTTACCGCTCTCGAAATCTTCGACTGCCAGAATGATCTGGTGGTCGTGATCGCTGTACAGCACTTCAATGTTGACGCCCGCTTCCGCCATCCGGCGTGTAATCTTGCCCAGTTGCCCTGGTTCAGCCTGATTCAGGCGCTGCACCAGCACATCTTTCTCTTCCAGCACCCGAATCCCAGCGGCTTCCAGAGAGCCTTGCGAGCAGCTTCGCCATCCGGGAATAGAAAGTATCCCAAACCTTCGCCCTCGACCACGAATGCCCCGCCGCCCTCGATGCTCACGCCGGCTCGTCCCAGCGCCTCGCCCATCTCGGCCAGCGCGCCGGGCCGGTTTTCCAATGCAATCGTCAAATTCTTCATCGCCTTTTCCCTCCGCTTCAATCTTGGTCATTCCCGTATTTCTTCGATCTTCTCCAGCGAAATGGCATTGGAACCACCTCGGCTGTACACGTGCCCGGTGACCTTCACCAGTTTACCGACGAATGGCAGAAGCTCTGGGCGCACATCGACGTCGGGCATCTCGGCTGAGATCGGATGATAGACCTGTTCATTCCTGGTGAGCACAACCAGAGGCGAACCGCCTCGCATGCAGGCTTCCACACACCCGTTAGGCAGCGGTTTGACGACTTCATGGAAACGATGGACGCAACCGCTGTCTCGGACATACCCCACGATACTGGTCAATGGCGCCTCTTGTTTTTGAGGCACCTGCGCTAAGGTTGCCGTAGCGAGCAGAAACGCTCCGCCGATCAGAAAGATACTCTTCATGCAGCCTCCTCCACTGACTTAGCAGGATTCGCTAAGCACTCAGGAAGAGTAGCGCCTAATCTGACATCTATGGTTAAATGTACATCGAACTATGAATGCGCATTCGATTACTCGCATCGCAGGCTTGATCGGGGAGGCTGGACGAATTCAGATGCTGACCGTCCTGTTGGATGGCAGCGGCCACTCCGCATCGGAGTTGGCCATGGCAGCGGACGTGTCTCCCCAAACGGCAAGCTCGCATTTGTCTAAGCTGGTTTCGGGAAGACTCATTGTCTCGGAACGCCATGGGCGCCAGCGGCTTTTTCGCCTGAAGAATGCCGACGTTGCCGTAGCCATTGAAGCTCTTGGCGCTCTGGCCCACGCCTCTGGTGCTCCGGCTATGCCCGAACTGCGCTTCGCTCGCACCTGCTACGACCATCTCGCCGGGGTTCTTGCCATTGCATTACGCAACGAGTTGTTGAGGCGAGAGGTGCTCCATCTTCGTGGCGATTCATTCCTGCTGACCACAACGGGAGAGCGGTTCCTCCGCACCTTCGATATCGATGCGGAATCACTGCGCAGCCTGCGGCGTTCCTTCGCGCGAAGATGTTTGGATTGGACGGAACGGGACCATCATCTCGGAGGCGCTGTGGGCGCTGCCTTGCTTGCTCAGTTCATGGAGAGAAAGTGGTTGGCTCGGATGCCCCAAACTCGCGCTGTCCGTCTGACCCACGCCGGGGAACTCGCGTTCGAACGAACGTTTGGCATACGTTGCGCAACTCTTCGCGCCCGATAAGGCCGTTTCAAAGCCAGAGGAAGAAATCTCACCCCATCGCGGCCCAACCACAGAGTCCGAACCCATGCTCTTGCTTCAGCGGAACGACCGGCTTCCGCGCTTGCTCCCGTCGTGGCAGAACCTACACGCAATTCGCCGCCGAGTTCACGCATTCGTTCCCGCATGCTGACAATGCCGACCCCCGCCCGGAGCAACTGGCCGTTACTGGAACCCAATCCTTTTCGGTTATCCTCGATTGACAACAGCGTCCGCGAAGTCGAAAAATTAGTCCCTCTTGGGAATTGCGTAATAGCCGTTCCGCGACTGTATCTTGTAGTCCTTATTGTTCGCCTTGATCTCAACCTTGCGGAACGTACCATCCAACTTATTATTGGTCGGGCTATACCCGATGTTGTATTGGCTACGCAGTTCGTTGGCGATCTGATCGAAACCCTCTTTCAGCTTTTCGAACTTGTTGCCGACTTCGATCACCCGGCCACCGGTTTCTTTGGCTAGCTTGTTCATCTCGCCGCTGCCGAACCCTTGCCACATACCGCCGCGATCGGCGATCAGCAGTACATAGCAGATCGTGTCCGACTTCTGTGCTGCTTCAATCGCATCCTGGATCTTCAGCTTGCTACCCTCGTCTTCCCCGTCTGTCAGCAAAATCATCGCCTTGCGTCCGACCTGTTGTGACAGTTCGTCGTGTGCTGCCAGGTAAACCGCGTCATAAAGCATGGTGCAGCAGCCATGACTCATAGTTGGAACGGTTCCTCCACCCAACCCCGGAATGCCACCCGCACCCGATCCGCCGCCGCCAATGTGCGCTCCATTCATCGCCTGCTTTAACTGCCGTGCCGAGTTGGTGAAGTCTTGCAGCAAATCGATATCGACATCGAAACTGATCACAAACGCCAAGTCTTTATCGCGGAGAATCTCGTCCAGAAACTGTCCGCCCACCTGCTTTTCCATATCCAGTACACGCGTCTGGCTCGGGCTGGAATCGATCAAAATCCCGAGCGTCAATGGCAAATTCGACTCTGCCGCGAAGTACTTGATGGTCTGCTGCTTGCCATCCTCCAGGATCTGAAAATCGTCCTTCTTCAAGTTGGGGATGAGCGCCCCTTTCTTGTCTTTCACGTTGAAGAACAACTGGACCACGTTTACGTTGACTTTCAGGGTCTCGGCGCTTTGATCGTCAGGAGGGCTCTGGTTTGCGCCCGATTGCTGAGCCCTTGCTGGTGCTGGGAACGTTGCCAGGCCCATGAACATACCAACCAGGATGAAGCTGCAGACCACTGAGGTACAGGCTTTCGGCATGAGGATAATGTCTCGCTCTTTTTTGTTAGTCTATTCCTAGAGCCTTAGATGCAACAAACAGCTCGGTTTCGCATTCGTAATACATGCAGGCTGCCGCAAGGCGGGGGAGTCTCTGAGTGCTGCCAGTCATCGCTAGAAAGTCGTTTGTCGGATCTCTGCTGATCCTGTTGCTTCCGTTGGGCTTAGGTGCGGCGTTCGCACGTCCGCAGTCGGCTCAGTCTCAGGATCAAAAGCAAAACGTTCCGGATGCGCCCTCCGCTGTCCAGCCTCCGCCGGCATTTCCCTCAACGCCTCCGGTCCAGTCGTCGCGCCCACCATCCGATCAGCCCCCATCCGATTCCACGACCGCGCCAACCAACCAGGCTCCGCCCTCCACGGCGAACCCGGCTCCCCCGAACCCGACACCACCATCGCCCACCGACGCCGATCGAACTCCCG
Source organism: uncultured Acidobacteriaceae bacterium (assembly GCA_963708575.1). Taxonomy (GTDB): domain Bacteria; phylum Acidobacteriota; class Terriglobia; order Terriglobales; family Acidobacteriaceae; genus DASVWZ01. Next base: position 291,074 of record CAVPTB010000007.1, on the reverse strand, counting down.
ACGAACCGGCTGGCACCCCCCCGCCTATGAAGATCACTACCGTGCCTGAAGGCGGCGCCACTGGACCCGTTCCGCAAGATCAATCCGGCAATCAGCAAGAAATCTACAAACTCTCCGTGAACGTCAACCAGGTCTTTGTGCCGGTTCGTGTGACCGACGAGAATGGTCGATTGGTCAGCGGACTGCTTCACACCGACTTCTCGGTTTATGAAGACGGCAAGAAGCAGAACATGAATTATTTCACTAGCGACCCTTTTGCCCTTTCAGCCGCCGTCGTCATCGATCTTGGAATGCCCGACGTTGCCGTACAGAAGGTCAATCAGACATTCCCTTCTCTCGAAGGCGCATTCAGCCAATTCGATGAAGTTGCTCTCTACACATACAGCAACGTCGTTTCGCGAATGGCTGACTACGGTAGCGCTTCTCGGAAGCTGGCCGGTGCTCTCAACGAACTGAAGACCAAGCACGGCGAAAATAACGGCGTTCCTGTCACCGGGGGACCGTTGTCCACAACCCAGGGACCGATGGTGAACAACATTCCCATTGAGCCCAGCGCGCCCACGGTAGTTACTCCGGGAAAAACCGCGCATGTGCTGAATGATGCCATTCTTGCCGCAGCCAAGGATCTGGCCGGCCGCGATAAGGCTCGCCGCAAGATCATTTTCGTCGTCAGTGACGGCCGCGAGTATCGCAGCGACGCCTCCTACGGCGATGTCCTGAAAGTTCTGCTGACCAACGGCATCATGGTGTATGGCATTGGCGTGGAGAATTCCGCCATCCCCGGCTACAACAAAATCGAAAAACTCCACCTTCCCAAATTCGGCTACAGCGATATTTTGCCCAAATATGCCAACGCCACCGGAGGCGAGATTCTCAACGAATACTCCAGGAATTCGATCGAAGGAGTCTACCAGCAAGTGATTGGCGCAGCACGCAATCAGTACACCTTGGGATATGTGACGCGATCCACGCCCAGCAGCGCTTATCGCGAGGTCGAAGTCCGTATCGACCGCCCAGGTTGCAAATCCAACCTGCGGCCCTGCGTGAATGTTTTTGCCAAAGCCGGCTACTACCCGCTACCGCCCGGCCACTAAAAAGTGATTTCCTACGATTGCACCTAGAATGACCGACGCTAACCCCACCATCCGGTCCGCTCTCCGCAATTGGTGGGGCGACGAATCCCGTCAGTTCGGCACGTGCAAAACTCTCCGCCACTTTATTTCCCTACTCTGGCAATTCCTCCGCGACTCCACTCCCGCCCGCCGCCGCCAACGTTATGGGGACATCGACTTCGACTGGGACCACCGCGTCGATACCACGGGCGCTACGGTTCACTGGCGAGATCGACTGCTAGGACTCTTCCACTCTCCATATCAGCCCAGTGATCCGGCTCTGTTTGGGGAAATGCTGGCCGCAGTGAAAATACCCTTCCCTGAGTTCACGTTCATCGACATCGGCTCGGGCAAAGGGCGCGTGCTACTGATGGCAGCGCAATATCCATTTCGAAGAATTATTGGTGTCGAGCTGTTCCCTGCTCTCCACCGTGTTGCGGAGGAGAACATTGCGAAGTACCATAGCCATTGCCAGAACAATTTTGCCATCGAATCCTATTGCCAGGATGCGAGGCAATACGTTTTTCCGGATGAACCGCTGCTCGTCTACCTATTCAACCCCTTGTCTGAGGCCGGACTGCGGGAGATGCTAGCCAACCTGGAACGGTCCGTGAAGAGGCATCCGCGACCAGTGCTGATTCTCTACGGCAACCCACTGTTAGAGCACGTGCTCACAGAAAACCCGGCCTTCGCAAAGACCGGCGGGACCCATCAATATGTCATTTACCAGCTCAGGGCGGGAACCCCTCTGCAGTTTTTTCAGACTCCATAAACCTCCACGCGGCGCTTGGGGTTCCCGCAAAGCCGGCCGCAGGCACAGTCTAGGAGTTACTTCACGGTGATGGTGTCGGAAATCATGGCCATTACTCCCTTGGAGTCGACGGCCTGAATCACCACGGCTTCGACATTTCCGGTCGGCAGCGGGATTCTCGCATTCAGCTTGCCGCCATTGACATGGTAGATTTCGACCGAATTCACCCACACCTGAATTTGTGAAATGCGGTTTATTCCGACAGCGCTCGCGGCCACATGCACTGGGTTGTTTTGAGTCGAATGGTTCTGCGGGCTGGTCATGTTGAGGGTAAGCTTCGGGACGTCGAGAAAGCCAGGATTGCCGACGATGGCGCGGGCATGGTTGATGCCCTCGGCACAGGTGATGTTGAAGTGCGGATTCTTTTCGAGGTATTCGACCGTGGGATATGGTTCGTTGTGCTCGCTGGTTTCGGCCGGTTCCGGATTGAAGACCACAAAGGGCGCGCCTGAGTCATGACAGCCCACAACATCGCCGCGATCGTTTACGCCGTTCAGTTGATTGTCTTTGCGTCCTGCAGGCTCGAGAAAATCAATGTCTTTGCGAGTTCCCCAGAAGCCGCGCCAGTAGTCGCCTGTGAGTACCTGGCCGACGAATTCTCCGTTGTTACTGATGCCATTGAGCATGGTGTAGTAGTTCGGGAAGCCCTTGACGCCGGGAACCTTGACCTTGCTGAAATTCCCATTTTTCAGAATGTAAGCGTCGATTTCGTTGTTGTAAGCGCCCACGATGGTTCCGCTGGAATTGATACCATTCGCCACTGTCCAAGAGGATCCGGGGACGTCGATTGAGCTAAAGATGCCGTCATGAAGAAGAAACCCGTGCGTGGAATTGTCCGATAACTCATACCAACCGACGATGTCGCCAGTGTCGCTGACGCCGCGGGGGTGGGTACCTACGGCACCGGGAAAATCAAAAGAAGTGTAGTTCCCGTTCGATAAAGTGAAACCGTGAGCCGCTCCGGAAGAAGGATCGGGATACTCACCGACGATGAGGTTGTTGATATTAATTCCGTAGGCCAGAGTCTCTTGGGGGAGCGCGCCGGGATAGTTAATGGCGGTGTACTGAAAGTTGATGGAGGTTTGGATTTGGGCGCTGGCCCCAACGGAGACGGCGCAAAACAGTGCAAGCAACATGAACGACAAACGGCATTTCATCGAGGCACCCTGAATGGAATGCGGGAATAGATGCGACGTCACCTTGGGACGATGTCCGAAAGGTGAAGTTCGGCGATCGGCGAAACCTTAAGGTTTCTAGGGCCCGCCAGAGTTTTGTGAATGACTTAGTTGGAGTAACGACCGGTTTTTCCAAGGAGCCTGAGTTCCAGGGAGCGAAGAAAATGGGGTTTGCGCTCAAGCGGCGGCGTCGCGGACCACGCAATGAGCCGCTTCTTTCTCTTAGAGTTTTGCTCCCAACATCAAATCCATTGACATTCTGTACTCTTCAGCATAGGGTTGCGCTGCATTCCCCATAGCTTTCCGTGAGGCGGCCCAGAGCCATCTTGGGCAGCCGCGATCCCAAATTCAGGAGCGTCACAATGCGCAAACTCGCGCTTATCGTCACATTACTGTTACTGGCAATCTCAGCGGCTGCACAGTCCTCGCCTCAGATAGTTTCGGAAGTGAACATGTCTACGCCTAAGTCTGGAATGACTAACCAGTGGGAAGCCGGACGCAAGCAACATTCCGCCTTTCACGCTGCTCAGAAAGATACCTGGAACATCTTCGTCTGGCAGATTCTTACCGGCGAGCGCACAGGCTCCTACATGATGGCCTCACCCGGCCACAGCTGGAAGGACCTGGATGCCCGCGATGCCTTCAATAAAATCGACCTGCCCAACGTAGATAAAACCATGGGCCCTTACACCGAGCGCGGATCTACTGCGTACTATGTGTTTCGCGATGATCTCAGCATGACCAAGCCCTCGGCCACGCCTGCCAAGATGCGGACTACCGCTATCTACACTCTGATTCCAGAGCACCTTAACGACTTCATCGACGCCGTCAAAAAGATCAATGGCGGCATACAGAAAACCAACTATCCGGTTAAACCTTCGCGCTGGTATTCGCTGGCAAATGGCGGCGATTCGCCAACGTTTGTTCTGGTGACTGACCGCGCTAGTTGGAGTGACATGGAACCGCCGGAAAAGAAAATGGATGAAATGCTCAAAGAAGCTTACGGGGATGGCGGCTCGCAGATCCTCGACCAACTTCGTCGCAGTTGCAAGAGAATCGTGACGGAGATGTCGGTCTACCGTGCCGACCTGAGTTATATAGCTAAGTAGTTACGTGTCGACTGTCAAGAGTGGATGCCAGCCTCCGCATAACGCGTGCGGAGGCTGCGCATTCTTGGGCATTCCGTCCTCAGTGAAAGCGCTTCTCGTCACAAGTAAAATCGACCAACCCATCGCGGTAGTCGATCTTGATGTCAAGGAGATACAACATGGCGAATCCCAAGGTCCCCGAGATCTCGGTGCCGGTGTGGTCGCTGACCGCAGTCATATCAAACGCCACCATATCTTCGTTCCTTTGCTGCAGCCGGCCAAATCGCAGCACGGCTGTATCAGCAGCGTAGACATTCTTTACCTGACCATTCACTCCCTTGACCTTCACGTAAGAGTTGTCACGGACCTTGGTCACTTCCCGCGCGGCGGCAGGCGTAATCGTATTGTTAAAGGCACCCGTGTCAAGAAGGAAAAGTTTTGGAGGAATCTCGCCGATGGATGTCGGGACCAGCAACATGTGCCCAAAGCGGAAAATCCTGGTGAACGACTGCATCTCTGGGCTTACATAACGGTCGAAGGGACCCTGATCTTGCGCATTCTCTGCCACCTTACTGGGCGAACCGGCAGACTCGGAAGCTTCTTCGCTTTTGCCGTCACTCTGAAGCGTGGCGGCTTTTGCGGCTTGGCCGGGCCGCTTCGGCAACTCACTCAGCCTCATCCTGCGATCGGGGTAGTTTAAATCGACCAGAAAATCTTCAAACACATCCGCCCCGATCAATCCATTCTCGTCAGCGACGGAGCGTTTCTCGATCACTTCCACCGGGCAGTTCTGAAACTCCAACTCGCCAATCTTGATCGACTTGGCGAGCCCCATCCATCCTCTATTGGAGCCTTGATCTCCGATTCCCCAGACGCGTGTATCGGACAACCTCGTGACACCCGCTTTTTCCGCGATCTTCTCGTCGACTAAGATTCCACTCGCTCCGGTGTCGAGCATGAGCGAAAACTTGGTGCCATTCACAATTACGCTAAGACCCAGCCCCCGCAAATGAATCGCATCCCTCAGTAAAGGCACCAGAGGAGTTTCAGTCGACGTCACATTTCCTACGAGATGACAATTCTGACCGGACGCTTGCTCCCGAGCTTTTAGATAGTCAATCTGTTGCTGGATGCGTGTCCGTGTCGCGCTATCGTCATTGTTGGTAGAGGCCAAATACTGCTGCAAATTTTCGATCCGCTGGTGGCGGGTAAGAGTCGCAATCCATTCCTTCCGAACATCAGGGTCATCCGGATCCATGTCATACGCTTTCAGAGTCATCGTCTTCCAGCGTTTGTACATGGAAATTGCGGAGCTGACTTTGGCCGTCAGGAATACCAGCGCGAGTCCCACGATGCAGAACCGGGGCAAGTCGGGCGCAATAGATGAGCGTTCGCTCAAGACTGCGCAGTTTGCCAGATTCTAGTCCGACTCGCAAGGGCGAATGGCACCAACCGATGGTCATCCTGACCGTGCTTTGCCAAGATTCAGTAAACTAGTTCCGTGACCGTCAAGTCCATGCTCCCGAAGCTGCTTTTGTTGGTTTCGTTGTCAATTGCAACAGTTGCCGCCGCGGCCGATGTCTCCGCCTTGACCCACGCGGTTGACGAAAAGTACAACCATCTGAGAACCCTGCAGGCTGACTTCACCGAGACTTATCGAGGCGCCGGCGCCGACCGGACGGAGTCCGGAACGGTCTGGCTGAAAAAACCTGGCAAGATGCGGTGGGAATACCGTTCTCCAAGGGAGAAGCTGTTTATCAGCGATGGCAGGAATGCGTGGTTTTGGGTGTCCGGTGAGCGACAGGTGCAGCGCACGCAACTCAAGCAATTAGAAGACTTACGGTCGCCCATAGCGTTTCTGTTGGGTAAGACCCGACTGGAGAAGGAATTGCAAGGATTATCCATCGCCCCAGACGCAGTTCCGGCGTCCCCGGGTGACGTAGTTCTGCGGGGGGTTCCCAGGGCGTTGGCCGATCGGGTCAGCCAGGTTTTGCTCGAAATTACCCCGGATCACTGGATTCAACGCATGGTCATTGATGAAGTGGATGGATCGGCCACGGAATATCGCTTTGATAATCAGAGGGCGAATGTGGACGTCGCAGACCAGAAATTCCAGTTTCAACTGCCCGCCGGGGCTGAGGTTATCGACGGAGCCATTGGACCCTGAAGGTCGGTTCAAGTGCTTGTCCGGAAAAGATTTAGGTTTCCGGAACGCGGTTCGAGAGTGTTGCGGTTACCCTGGGCACTTTTAACAGCCAATTGGCGGGTTGTGGCTGTTTTGGAATGTTAGACTTGGAGCGGGTTTCACGGTCGGTTAAACACAAGGTTACTAAGTGGCTGAATTCATCATAAAAGTCGCCGACGAAAAGGGGCATCTGGTCCAGCAGGTGGAGACCGGGTACTCCGAGGCTGAGGTCCGCGACCGCTTCCAGCAACAGGGGTATCTGGTCTATTGGGTCAAGCCCCGGGGAATTATGGCCGGGGAGTTCAAGCTTTCCGGCGGCCGCAAAGTCAAGCCAACCCAGTTCCTCATTTTCAACCAGCAGTTTCTGACCCTGATCAAAGCCGGGCTGCCGATTCTCAATTCGCTCGATCTGCTCCTCAAACGGCAGAAAGATCCGTTCCTCAAGAATCTTTTGCAGAACGTCCGCGACCGAGTCAAAGGCGGAGAACTGCTCTCGGATGCCTTCGCGTCGCAGCGCACCTTCCCCAAGATTTACACCACCACTCTGTTGGCGGGAGAGAAGAGCGGCAATCTCGAAGAAGTGCTGCAGCGCTATATCAACTTTCAACGCCTGGCGCTGACGTTCAAGAAGAAATTGGCTGTATCGCTGGTCTATCCGGCATTGCTGGTCACGGTGGTCATCATCATGTTGATCTTCCTTGTGACCTACGTCGTTCCGCAATTTGCCAAGTTGTATTCGGACATGGGCGCGCAATTACCGACCATCACGCTCATGATGCTGGCCATAGGAACGCATGCGCAAAAATACGCCCCGTTTATGGTGATAGGGGCCATCGGCGCACTGTTTGGCGCCTGGCAGTGGAAGAAGACGGACCGCGGCTCCGAGCAATTGGATCGTATGATTCTCAGCCTGCCGATGCTCGGCAATATCTGGCTGAAATATCAGGTGGCCAACTTCGCTCGTATGCTCTCGACGCTTTTGACGGGAGGCATGCCGCTAGTGCCATCAATGGAAACCGCCGCGGCTTCTATGAGCAGCCGCCGCATTTTGAACGGGATCAATGAAGCGGCGATCCGGGTACGTGAAGGACAAGGTCTATCCAAGAGTCTCGATGAACAGAAGATGTTTCCCGAACTCTCGGTCGAAATGATTGAAGTGGGAGAATCGACAGGCGCTCTGCCGGCCATGCTGAATTCGGTGGCCGAATTTTACGAAGAGGACGTGCAGACCGCTCTGGGCGCCGCCATGGCGCTGATTGAGCCGATCATCCTGATGATCATGGCAGTCGTGGTGGGCGGCATCTTGATTTCTCTGTATTTGCCGATCTTCACCCTGGGATCAAATATTCACTAGGAACTCGCGGGCGAACCGGTCCGCGCACAAGGTAGGCAGGAAAATGGCGAGTATCGCTGACAACAAAACAGTATTACCCAACCCAGCCAATGGCGGGCGTCCCGGCGCAAACGATGAGATTGAAAAAGCTCAGGATATTGCCCGGCGCTACCGGTGTCAGTTCATCGATCTACGCAATTTTCAGCTCCATCACGACCTGTTTAAGAAGATCCCCGTCCACTTGATGTTCCGTTACAACTTCGTCCCCCTTGAGGAGACCGAAGATGGGCGCCTGAATGTCGCCATTGCCGATCCCAGCCAGTTGATGATGATCGACGAGATCAGCCTTCTGCTGGGCAAGCGCATCGTCACCAAGGTTTCCACGCTTGGTCAGATCAGCGAAATCCTCAAGAAGACAGAGCAGTCGAAACGCGTCCTTGAAGACGCTAGCGAAGGCTTCGCTCTCAACGTTGTCCGTGAAGATGAAGCCGGAAACGACGAGAGCATCTCGATCGATCGCTTAACTGCCCAGGGCGATACCAGTCCGATTATTCGCCTGGTTGACACAACGATCTTCACCGCGCTGCAGCGCCGGGCCAGTGATATTCATATCGAAACTCGCGACGACTCGGTCAGCATTAAGTTCCGCATCGACGGTGTGCTGACGCAGGCCATGCCTCCGATCGCGAAGGAACATCATTCGACCATTATTTCTCGTATCAAGGTCATGAGCGAGTTGGACATCTCCGAGCGCCGCGTCCCGCAGGACGGCCGTTTCCGCGTGAAGTACGGCAGCCCCGAGCGTCCTATTGATTTCCGTGTTTCCATCATGCCTTCGATCCACGGCGAAGACGCCGTGCTCCGCGTACTCGACAAAGAGTCGATGAGCGAAAAGTTCCACAAACTGGTCCTCGACGTCGTTGGATTCGACGAAGAAGATCTCAAGCGATTCCGGCGCTACATCAAGGAACCGTACGGCATGGTGCTGGTGACGGGGCCGACGGGTTCCGGTAAAACCACGACGCTGTATGCCGCCGTGAACGAAATCAAGACCGACGAAGATAAGATCATCACCATTGAAGATCCGGTTGAATATCAGATTCGCGGTATCACGCAGATCCCGGTCAACGAGAAAAAAGGATTGACCTTTGCCCGCGGCTTGCGCTCCATCTTGCGCCACGATCCCGACAAGATCATGGTCGGCGAAATTCGAGACTCGGAAACGGCGCAGATCGCCATTCAGTCCGCCTTGACCGGTCACTTGGTATTCACCACCGTTCACGCCAACAACGTGGTCGACGTTATCGGACGATTCCTTAACATGGGCGTCGAGCCCTACAACTTTGTTTCCGCCTTGAACTGCATTCTGGCGCAGCGCCTGGTGCGTTTGATTTGCGAGTCTTGCCGCTCCGAGAAGAAGCCCACGATCGAGGAACTCGAGGCCAGCGGCCTGGATCCCGAACAGTGGTCCAAGGTGACGTTCTATGAAGGCCAAGGCTGCATTGAGTGCGCAGGCACTGGTTTCCGCGGACGAACCGCCATCCATGAACTGCTGGATTTGAGCGATCGCATCCGCGAAATGATTCTGCTTAAAAAACCCACGTCGGAGATCCGGCGTGCGGCGCGCGAGGAAGGCATGCGTTTCCTGCGTGAATCCGCGCTGGATAAGGTCAGGCTGGGGCTGACCACGTTGAAGGAGATCAATAAGGTTACCTTCATCGAAAGCAACCGGTAAACTTTCGGAATTGTCACTGCCCATCAGTTCACTGTGGATAGTGCCCTTCCAGATATTGCTTTTACCGGCTCCCAAGAGTTTCATAAACTAATACAGGGAGAAGTGTCGGACGATGAGTCCTGGTTTCAAATCCAAGTCGAAACCCAAGCTGGCGTGTGAGATCGCAGCGGATCGCGTCCTCGCGGGTCGAGTATCCGAACGAGGTGGCCTGGTCGAATCCTGCGCCGCCGGAGAACTCGCTCCCGGCACCGTCATTCCCGATCTTACCGAAGCCAATCTGCGTGAGCGCAGCGGCTTGGTCGATACCGTTCGACAAGTTCTGGGCGATGTAGGCGGTCGTTCCCACGACGTCATTGCCGTTCTCCCCGATGCGACTGCTCGCGTCATGCTGCTCGACTTCGAAGCTCTTCCGGCAAAACGGGAAGAGGCTGAAGGCGTGATCCGTTTCCGCCTAAAGAAGTCGCTCCCTTTCGATCTTGAAAAAGCCAAGGTTTCCTATCATGCGCAGGCGGCTGGTGGGGGTGTAAAGGTCGTGGCGGCCGTGGCTTTGACCAGCGTAGTTGAAGAGTATGAGTCAATTTTCCGGGAAGCCGGTTACACACCGGGAGTGGTGCTACCTTCCATGCTTGCCGCTTTGGGTGCGGCCGATGCCGATCGCCCCACGCTCGTAGTCAAAGTCGATGCTCGTACTACCAGCATCGCCATCCTCGACAAGCATCAGTTGCTTTTATTTCGAACTCTCGAGAATTCCCGCGGCGTTACCATCAGCGGAGAGCAACTGGCGGAGGAAATCTATCCTTCCATCGTGTTTTTCCAGGATACTTACAGTTTGAACATCGAACAGATTTTTGTGGCTGGACTTTCCGATTCGGGCGGCGCCGTTCCTGCATTGCGCGCCTCGACCGGAGTTGAAGTGAAAGAATTAGTCCATTCTTCGCAACTTGGTACCAGCATTGGAAACATTCCCAAGTGGAGAATGGCTGGAGTAGTCGGAGCTTTGATTTCCTGATGCGCGTCGATATCAATCTGGCGACAAATCCTTACGAGGACTCAGCGAGATTTTGGCTGCGCTGGGGCGGAGCGTTCGCCCTGGTGGGAGCTGTCACGGTTTTTGTCCTTTCCATGACCGTCTCCGGATATGTGAGCGCCCGCAAAGATCGCCTGCTAATGCAGAGTTATAAGAACCAGATTGCCGAGCGCGACCAGGAACGCTCCAACGCGCAGGCTCTGTTGAACCTGCCGCAGAACAGCAGCACCCGCGATCGGTCGCAATTCCTCAACGATCTGTTCTACCGAAAAGCCTTTTCCTGGACGAAAGTCTTCGAAGCTCTCGAGCAGGTGATGCCTCCAGGGTTGCATGTGGTTTCGATTCATCCCGAAGCTGCCGCCGATAACGGCCTTTCGATCAAGTTGGTGGTCGCCGGAGAGTCGCGCGACCGTGCGCTCGAACTGGTGCGCAAAATGGAAGGCTCACAGCGCTTCCAGCAAACTCAGATTGATTCGGAAACCTCGGAAGCCAACTCGGGAGTGACACCCGGAGACCGGGTCAATTTCAACATCACGGCGCTTTATGTGCCGGCGGTTGAGAGTTCGAATAACGGGAGCAAGCCCTGATGCCTGATCTCCAACAAACCCGTAAAAAGGTGAAGGGCGTCCTGACGGCTCTGATCATAGTCGACCTTGTCGCGATCGCTCTCTATTTCTCTCCTTTGGTCGGTTCGCAGCAATCGCGTAATGATCAACTCACTCAGTTGTGGCGGGCATTGCAAGAAAAGACTCGTGAAGTCGAGCCTCTGCGTGGACTCGACAAGAAGATCCCTGTCGCCCATAGCCAGATTGCGGGCTTTTACAAGGATCGCTTGCCATCTCAGGAATCCGCTATCTCCGAAGAGATTGGCAAATTGGCGCAGCAGAGTGGAGTCCGAATCGGCAGCGTAAAATACGCGGCTAAAGATCCGGAGGCCGTGGGAGTTGAACCGGTAGAGATCGAAGCCGACTTTTCCGGCGACTATCTGCAACTCGTGCGCTTCATCAATTCGCTCGAGCGCGACCAGATCTTTTTCTTAGTCAATAGCGTTGTATTGGCTGGAGAACAAGGCGGGGTCGTAAAGCTCGACTTGAAAATGGAAACGTATCTCAAGACCGGCACAGGTATGGCTTAGATTATGCAGTTGGGCGCTGAGAACCGCAATAAGTTGATCGCTGCCGGAGTGCTGGGTCTGCTCGCTCTGGTACTTTTGACGCGCGCTTTCTGGAGTCCAGGCGGCGCGGATTCGACCACCCCGACGGCATCATCCGCTCCTTTACCGCTGGCCACCAACACCAAAAAATCGACTCCGCGCAACAAGAGCATCAGCAGAAAAACCAGTGGGGCTCCCCGATCGCTCAATCCCGAGCTTCGCTACGACTGGCTGAAGGCCAGCGAAGACACCAAGTACGAAGGCGCTGGCAGAAACATATTCAGCGCGCAGGCTCCCATTCCTGAGCCTGTGGCCGAGGCGAACACGGACAAACAGCCCGAGGCGGATTCCGGACCCCCTCAGCCTCCGCCGCCGCCGCCCATTAATTTGAAATTCTTTGGCTTCGCCAGTAAACCAGGCGAGCCGAAAAAGATTTTCCTGTCACAAGGCGAGGACGTCTTCATCGCGAGCGAAGGCGAAACGGTGGACCGTCGCTACAAAGTGGTAAGAATTTCCCCCATGTCGGTGGAAATCGAAGACGAAATGAATAACAACCGGCAGAGCATTCCTCTCACCCAGGGATAGACAAGATTGGCAGTTCGATGATTTGAGCTGCTTTTAAAACAAATTACCGGTTGCAAAATTGCCAATTCCTATGTTGTTCCGCCCGCTAGTTCGCCGTAACCGCCATTCCGAAAACGGATACGTCCTGCTTACGCTTATCCTGTTTGTTGCCTTGCTGGCCATTGCTGCAGCCGTCACAGCTCCACTGTTATCTTTTCAGCTCAAGCGCGACCGCGAGCAAGAACTCATTCACCGCGGCACGCAATACGCTCGCGCCATCCAGCATTACGTTAAAAAGTTCGGCTCTTACCCGACCAGCCTTGAGGCTCTGGAAAACACAAATCAGGTTCGCTTTCTCCGCAGGCGTTACAAAGACCCAATTACCGGTAAAGACTTTAAGCTTCTCCACGCCGGCGAAGTCCAAATGTCCTTCGGAGCGGGAATTCCGGGAGCCAACACGGTCAACGCTCTGGCTCAAGGTCAAGGCCAAGGACCGGGCGGACTGAACGCTGGCGGATTCGGCAACAACGGCGGCTTTGGCGCCCAGCCCGGCGGACCCGGCGGAATCGGCAACGGGGGAGTGAGTGCTAATCTCGGCGGCGCAGCCCCCAATGCTGGCGCCGGTGCCACTGATCCAAACCAGCCCGGACAGGCTCCCGGTGAAGCGGGCGGGACTGGAGACGATAACAGTCCCCCAGGAGTAGCCAACACCGCTGCGGGCGCGGCTGCTAATGGTGGCCCCGGTGCACCGGGAACGGCAACCAATGCCGGCTCCTCCGGACCTACGAATCAGGTTTTCGGGGGCGGCCCCATCGTAGGGGTCGCCAGCACCAGCAAAGAAAAAACTATCCGTCTGTTCAACAAGAAAGACCACTATTACCAGTGGCAATTTATCTATGACCCCACCATGGATCAGGGTGGCCTCTTGTCTACGCCCAATCAGCCATCACTGGCTGGCTTGAACGGTCAGCAGGCCGGTGCCACCAATCCGGGTGCCCAGCAAGGCTTGCCCGTCCCTGGAGGAGTCACGAACCAGCCCAATCAGCCAGGTACGTCTGGCAGTTCGAATCCGGGCTCACTCACGCCCCCAACACCGCCCGATCAGAACCAGTCTCAACAATAAGACCTCTCAAATACAAAAGGCCCTGTCCGTAGACAAGGCCTTTTGAAAAATTCAATCGGAAATCTAGACGCTGAACGATGAGCCGCAGCCGCAGGTGCTTTTGACGTTCGGGTTCTCAAACTTGAAGCCCGCGCCTTCCAGCGTTTCAACATAGTCCACAATGCAGCCATTCAGGTACATTACCGAAGTTGCGTCGACGAAAACCTTCAGTCCGCCCATGTCAAACACTTTGTCCATAAGGCCGGAGGCGTTCTCAAAAGACATGGAGTAGGAGAATCCGGAGCAGCCACCGCCGACAACGCCCACGCGAAGTCCGGCCGGCACTGGCGTCTGCTGGCCCATGATTTCCCTCACCTTGGCAATCGCGTTGGGTGTCAAACTAATCGGCGCGGCTTTCGGCGTAGTTTCCGCGGGCTTGATTTCCGGAGTCGTTGTCGTGGCCATTCTTGGTCTCCTCTAGGGCAGATTATAGCAAAGTCGGGAACCGGTCCACACACGATTCCACCTTCTAGACTACTTAAGTTTGATGAGGCTGGAAGCAAAGGGGATACAGAGATTTCCGGACTATAAACCTCCAAAACAAAAGACTTCCCGACCGGCGGATTAGGGCTATAATCTGCGGTTAAAGGGGCTTGACCGCTGCTCGCGTGAAAGCGACCCACAACGGCAATGCCTCGCGGCCCGTGCCAAGTTTGCACCGAGGTGGCGTATGTCGAGTCTGTCGAATCTGATGGTGCCGTTTGTTGTGTGGGGTGTTCTCACCGGGATTCTGATTATCCTCCTGATCTATCGCAGCACCCTGACCATGCATGAAGACGATCAGCTTTTTCTCAGCGACTCCGAATCGCAAATGGAAAAAGACCAGATTGAGCTCATGAAGAAAATGAACAAGGTCACTCCCGTGGTGAAGTGGTTGGGGGCTGCCTCCGGCTTGATGTTCCTGGTGATGGCGGGCATCGCCATCTACCAGGGCTTGCAGCAAGTCCAGTAATCCATTCTTCCTGACGCGCTGACACTCAGCGGTCCAGCTGAGGGTGAAGTGTATCCCGCTAGGCAGAGCAAAGGCTCCGCACAGCCCCAACCGTCATGTAACGGATGGCTGGAATCCGCTTGGGCCTGTCATCTTCGATTCGGTATGCAATTTGTACGGCGCAACGGTACTAGGAGGATCAAATCGCGAGCTGTGCAGCGGGTTGGGTTGTGGCACGGTGTTCGAGATCACCCCGTAGATACGAGAGCCTTCTTTGGTGCCGGGAACAGGACTTGAACCTGCACGCCTTTTGGGCACTGGATCCTAAGTCCAGCGCGTCTGCCAATTCCGCCATCCCGGCTTCGTTCCACAAACATGATACTAAACCGGTTGGCCGGCAGCCATCGCCTTCGGCTCGCAAGCAAGAAAAGACCGCCGAGACTCGAAACGTGCGGAAACGAGTCTCGACGGTTGAAGCGTGGGAGAGCTTCATTACCTCGTTCAGCTTGCAGCCTAAATAATCCAAATTCCCACGTCTATACGGTGTCTACTGCATTGACGGACCGGGTACGGTGGCGTACATTGCCGTCTTGGATCTTTCCCGCGATCACAGTGCCTCACCGCTCTGAGGTGCACGGTCCCGCCAAAGCTCTTACCTAAGATTCGGGTCACCAGTTCGGTCGTCTCTCCCCGTCCGGACTCATGGGGCCAGAGGTTTCGGTGAAAAGAGTCATTCCACGTCGAACTCGCTCGTCTTCGCAGAGAACAAAGGAAAACCCGGCAGGACGAGATCTTTGGCGGCCTTAACGCGGCGGAAAGGTCCGCCTACGATGCAAAATCCGAGCGAATTCATACCCTTGAATTGGAACTCCTTTTCGCCCTCGAAACCCACACTGCTCCCGGCAACCAACGGCTCGAATGGAATAAGAAATCTGAAACCGATGCGCCTCAGGATAAAGCGCGTCAGCCTTATAGCAGCCGGGAAGAGTCAACCAAAAGAATTAGAGCTTCGCGAGATGAGGCTAGCCGGCGGAAGAGCGAGCGGGAGGAAGACTCTGGATAGCGTGACTCTGATGCCGCTCTCATCAGAGACTCAGATAACCTTATTGAGCCGCAACCCATCCGAGAGATATGCGATCGCGCGACAAGACCGTGTTGTCCCTGTCCTCCAACCCCGAAAAGTTGCTGCGCCGGGAAGAAGCGCTGGTGGAGAATGGCTTCATGGTGATATCCGTTTCCAGTCCGGTGCAAGCTCGCTATGAACTTGAAATGGGCAGATGCGGGATTTTCTTGACGTGCTCCATCACCCCGCCTTTGATATATCGCGATCTCGCGAGTTTGTTCAGACGGAATTGTCCGGGAGGTTTGATCGTTTTCGTCGCCCAGGATCATGACAAGTCCGCTCACGACGCCGACATTGTTGTTCCGGAGCAGACGGAACCAGCCGCTATCATCGCCGCTCTTCGAGGTAACCGCCAAGAGTCCCGCGCCGACTGAGTCCCGATATCACCCACACGCGTCTGCCGTTGACCTTCCGAAAGCCAGCGTACTATAGGCGAGGTCTGCGTCCAGCGGCGAATAGGCATTCAAAAGCACCGCCGACCTCTGCATCGTGCATCCGCAGAGGTCGGCGGTAGGTGTTAGGGTGCTGTTAACTTAGAACCTAGCCTTACCGATGTAAATAGTATGGAAGCATTACGCCGATGGATGTGCCTTCTGAGTTATGGCATCGTGCCGTAGACCCCAAAAGCAGCCAGGTTATTCTCGTCAGGGAACCATTTGTTTTTGGTATTTCCGTTCAGGAACGCCACTTTTCCCGAACTGTCGTTCCAAACAAAGTTCCATTCATAGGTGGCATTTTGTGAGTTCTTGTCAGTACGGGCCACGAGCCAATACCGAGTGCCGCCGGTGACCGGAATTCCTGTCGAATCCTTAAGCGCCACCAGTTGGCAGCACTTGCCGTCTTGCGGAAAATTACTCTTCGGCCAAGTCTTGATCGGCTTGCCTGGTGCGCCCTTGACGTCAGTGAAAATGCTGATCACACCCTTGTTGTCTCCAGCCCCCAGAAAGCTCAGCGCGATCAGAACCTCCTTCACCGTCGAATTTGACTTCGGAGTGAACGGCATAGCGAGATATCCCTTGCCCCACAGGGGATTGCCAGGGCCGGTAATCTGCCACGCGACGCCGTCGTCATATGCGTCCGTTTTCGATCCTAGATTGCTATGGATTGTTTTCAGGCCCGGATCCGGTCCGGTGGCGCGTTGACTCACCGGTGAGCGTTTGCTGATGACAACTTGCGAAGTCTGGGCTGCGAGATTAACGCAGGGAATGATGATGAATGCAAAACCGAGGCATAGACTTGGGGCAACTTTCTTAAACATCACTTCTCCGTTCATGAGCCGTAACCAACTAGCTGCTTTCGATGTTGTCGCTCAAAGTTTCTGAGCGACGCCGCCCATTCTATATCGATTTTTCTCCCTGTCAACGTAAAGGCCGCGCTGGACAAGGCTTTCAATAGCCGAGAGCAAAACAAATCAACCAACATCCGTTGACGACTATTCCAAAACAAATGCCAGTCCCGTGGTCCGAAATCCACTTCGGTCACGAGACTGGCGGCTTGTGTTGCGATGGGTGCTTAAGCTATTGCTACTTTACGATCTTCCAGACTGTGCCGTAGCCGATGCTTCCACCGTTCTGGGTAGTGCCAAAAAGAGCACCATTCGAGTTCATCACAAAACTTCCATAAGGATATTTGCCGTCCGGCCCGGCGAAACTATGCAACAGGCTAAACTTGCCTGCCTTGCTGATTTTGTACACAGTACCGAGATTGGATTCGCCTCCTGTCTCAGTGTTTCCGTAGATATTTCCATTGGCATCAACAATCACCCCTGCCAGCGGATATTGTCCGTCCGCTGTTCCTCCGGCAAAGCCGTGCAGCACAGTCTCTTTGCGGTACTTGTTTACCTTCCAAACCGTCCCATAGCCACCGGGCCCACAACTCGACGTCGTACCGTAGAGAGTACCGTTTGCATCCATGAAAGGCGTTCCCAACACGTCGCATCCGTCTGCCGTCCCACCCGCAAAGCTATGCAGCACGGTTAATTTGCCGCTCGGACTCAGCTTGTAAACCACCCCATAATCGGCGATTCCCCCCTCTTGTGTGACTCCGTAAAAGTAACCATCGGCTCCAGGAAGCAGGCTGGTGTAGCTCGGGTACTTTCCATCTTTCGCTCCACCAGTGAACGTGTGCACGATGGTTTCCTTGCCTTTGGGACTTACCTTAAATATCACGCCAAAATTCGCCGTACCTCCCTGCGACGTAGTTCCGTAGAAGTTGCCAGCCGTGTCCCGGAGCAGTCCGCCTATTGGAATGACCCCGTCTGCCCCGCCCGTGAAGTTGTGCAGCACCGTCTCTTTTCCACTCGGGTCAACCTTGAATACGACTCCCGCATTCGCGGATCCCCCTTGCGAGGTGGTTCCGTACAGATTCCCCGAGCTATCGCGTACCAAAGCCGAAAATGGATACGCACCGTCCGCACCGCCGCTGAAACTGTGCAACACGCTTTCGTTGCCCTTCGGATCGACCTTGAACACGGCTCCCGCGTACGACGTTCCCCCATAGTCGACGGTGCTATAAAGATTGCCGGCGCTATCCCGAATCAAGCTTGCGTACGGATCTCCTCCGTCCGGGCCTCCACCAAAGTTGTACAGAGTCTTAAGAGATTGCGCATGGACCTGGGTCGTAGCGGCAAGCCCAAGCACGACTATCAATATCAGTGCGGCAACCGCTCTTAAACCAACGCATTGTTGTGTCACATTTCTCACGACAGGATCTCCTGGTCACAATCGGATTACGTAGCAGGATAAGCTTCTAACACAAACCTGAGCCGGAGTCAGTGGTTACTTGCCTCGCATACGTGTTGGGTAAGACTCTTGCGGAATAAGCGCAAGCGAGTGCGGGTGCTGGGAGTCTGCTCCCTTATTTTCCATCTGCCATGGCGACGCCCACCCTCGAATCCGCGCAGCCATAAAAGAGAAACCACTTCCCGCGAAAGAACACTAACCCTTCCGCGAAGGTTGTGCCCGCGGCGTACTGACCACTCTGTTCCCACGATTGCTCAGGCTTAAAGAACGGATCGTCGGTTCGCGCGAGCAGTTTCGCGGGATCGTCACTGGCAAATAGAGCCTGCCCATCAGAGTAGGCATTCGCTGCAAGCCCGGCCGCGCCGCCACTCGCCGTATTCTTGCCGTTATAGATAAGAAGAACGCCGTGATCGGTAAGCAGCGCCGGGGGACCCACTTCGGGGAACGCACTGTCAAACTTTCCCGGACGATCATGAAGCAAGACCACCGGCTTGCCCGACGAATCCTCGACCGGCGTCCAGTGGATCAGGTCCGGCGACGTTGCCAGCCGGATCTGCACCTCACCCCAATACATCCAGTATTTCCCATTGATCTTCGCTGCGATAAGTCGCCCATTCGCAAGCTGCGTCACCATGCTTGCCGACTTGTACGCCAGGTGCTGATACTTCTCGCCGACCAGCGCTGGCCCTTGCTTGCTCCAGTGCACCAGGTCGGTCGAGGTCGCGACTCCGATATCGTATGTCTTCCGGTTCCACTGTGTGTAAGCCATCACGTAAGTGCCGTCTTCGCGCTCGACCACGCGAGGATCTTCTACACCGCCCGGCCACTCTCGCTCCTGCTCCGAATCAACCGCCGGATAAAAGATCGGCTCTGCCTCGCGACTAAAATGAATGCCGTCATCACTCGAAGCCAGACCCAGACGGGAAGTGTGCATGCCAATAGCCATGGTTCCGGAATCGTCTTCGGCGCGATACAGCACATAGACTTTGTTTTGCCGCACGATCGCTCCGGGATTAAACGTGTGCAGAGTCTCCCAGTGCACCGGCTTCCTGGTAATCGGATCAGTGAACACAGATTTCTCATTCGGAGTGATGATCGGTGCGTTCACCGGCCGCGTAAAGGGGCCAAGGATCCACTTCGCATCCTGCGCTGGCAGCGCGAATAGCAAAATGGATGTCGCAGGCAAAATGAAAGAGAAGATGACCTTACGAGGAAAACAACGAATACCCATGAGGAACTCTCCCGAGCGCAGCGGGGTTAATGATAGTCTCCCTCGACCCACCAGCGGCAAGCGCGTGACCAATTTTTAATCGAGCCCTCCCTCTCTCCTCTGTTCGCATCCCACCAACCGGTGAGAAAATAGCAGGAGCGCAGCCGTCCGCCTGCCGGGACGATCTATGAACTACGCCAACCCTCTACTCCGCGCTCTTGCGGTCTTAGTGATCGCGCTCTCTTGCGCTCCCCTGCTTCATTCGCAGGACTCCCCTCAGGATCGAGGCAGCATTGGCGGCACGGTCGTTGACGGCGTGACTCAACAACCTTTGAGTGGGGCCGAGGTCACCCTGCGTGGCCCCGTCGGCAGCCAGGCCAGTTCAGCACAATCCGCTGCAACCGGCGCAGATGGACATTTCACTTTCAACAGTCTCGCCGCGGGCCGCTACATCGTCTGGGCCAGTCACTCCGGCTACCTCCATGAGGGGCACGGCGGGCGCAACCGATCGCCGGTTCTGCTCGCCGGCCAACACATCGACGATATGGTCGTCTCGCTGCTACCCGGCGCCGTGATCGCCGGGCACGTAATCGATGAAAAAGGCAGACCGCTGTCGGCCGCATCGATTCATGCCATGAAGGCCACGTCACAACGTTCCATGCGCGACTTGGACGATGTCGCTCAAACCACCACCAACGAATCGGGAGAATACCGTTTCTCCGGATTGAATCCGGGAGAATACCTTCTTCGCGCCTCCTACACTCCAAAAGCTGGGGTCAAACTTCCCGCCCGATCGTCCTATGCTCCGATCTGTTATCCAGGAACCAGCGACTTCTCCAGTTGTCAGTCGCTCTCCGTTCGCGCTGGAGAAGAAATGGCCGGCATCGACCTGACTTTCACCCCGGTACGCACGGCCCACATCGACGGTATTGTGGTGAACGCTGAGAACTCCTCGCCCGTAGCCGAAAGCCAGGTTTCTCTTCTGGTCGATCAGAAAGGAGCTCTGGTTCCTCTGGCAGACGCTTCAGCCGATGCCAAAGGCCATTTCCAATTTTCCAACGTTGCTCCAGGTGACTACTCAATCGTCGCGCAGCGAGAGTTGAAGGCCCGTTCCGGCGGTACCTTGTGGGGAATGAAATCGCTTAGTCTGGCCGACACCAACGTAAGTCTTAAGGTGGAGATCTTTCCCGGGGTGGCCGTGCGAGGCCGTATTCGTATAGAAGGAAACGCCCAGCCCAATCTTGAAGGTATGGTGGTAGCGATCGAGCCGATGATGAAGTCGACTCTGCTTCCGTTATCACCTCAGCCCGAAGACGCGAATGTACAGCCGGACGGCAGCTTTGCGTTCCACGACGTCATGGAAGGGACTTACCGCGTCAGCGCCTTCCCCTTGCCTCCCGGCATGTACCTGAAAGCGGCGAATCCTGAGATTCTCGACACGGGCATTGCCATCGGCCACGCTGCAACCACCATCGACCTGGCACTGAACCCGGGAGTAGGCAAAATCCAGGGAACAGTAACTGGCAGCGATCAAGCCTGTTCTGGACTTACGGTTCTCATGGTCCCCGAGAATCGCTCCCCAGACCCCCGAGACTTCCGCCGAGCCTTCACTGATCAGTCTTGCCGCTTCACTTTTCGTAACGTGGTCCCCGGCGACTACAAGCTTTTCGCATGGCAGACGCTGGCCAATACTGCACTCATGGATCCGGGATTCATCGATCAATTTCAGGATCAAGGTGAATCCGTACGCTTAAAAGAAGCGGGCGAGGCCGAGGTGCAGGTGGTCATAATTCCGGCAGGCGACTCTAGCCGCTGACTCGACCTTTTTTATTCCCTCTGTTCTCGCTACACTGAATGACCTATGAACAATCCAACTCAGCCCAGCATCAAGCTGGTGAACGATCCCGACTATCGCGAGAGCTATGCCAACAGCGTGCAGGTGCGGGTCAACGTGTGGGACTTCTTTCTGGTCTTCGGCACTTTGCAGCAACAGACTGAAAATCAGGTTGAGGTCAAGAACTTTCAGGGCATCTACCTCAGCCCGCAACAGGCCAAGGCTCTAGCCGCGATTCTTCACCAGAACATTACGGGATACGAGAGTACTTTCGGCGAGATTAAGCTCGATCCGCGTATGTTGCCCGCGGGACCGGTTCACTAGCCCACCCCGTTGAGCCAGCAAAACGAATCGCGTCGAATGCGCGGACCCGTGCTCGTCGGGCTGGGGTTTTCCGTGCTGCTTCTGCTGCACGCTCCACTCTTGCGTCTTCCCTATTATTGGGATGAGGCGGGCTACTACATGCCCGCGGCTCGGGACTTGTTCCTGCACGGCTCGCTCATTCCGCTGTCCACTCCGTCCAACGCGCATCCTCCGCTGGTGATGGCCTATCTGGCGATCGTCTGGAAAAGCTTTGGCTACTCCATCCTATCGACTCGAATTGCGATGATGGTTCTGGCGATGTTTTCGCTAGTCGGCATTTTCCGGTTGGCGCGAAAAGTTTCCCATGCGCACGTGGCTTGGGCAGCGGCAGTCTGTACGGCACTTTACCCAGTCTTCTTTGCCCAGAGTTCTCTAGCGCAAGTGGACCTGGCCGCCGCTGGACTCACCTTTTGGGGATGGTGCGCTCACTTCGACGACCGGCGTTGGTCGGCAGTCGCGTGGTTTGCCCTGGCTGCGCTGGCGAAAGAAACAGCCATCCTGATACCAGTCGCACTTCTCGCGTGGACGTTGCTCGGCCACATTCGCAGGCTACGAGAAACAGGTCTTTTCGCTCCATCCCGGCGGCTCGCCGACTCATTGAGCCTTGCTGCCTCCGCGATCCCGCTCGGCCTGTGGTATTGCTTCCATTACTCGCGCACCGGATTTATTTTCGGCAACCCGGAATTCTTTCGCTACAACGTGCAATCCACGCTGCAACCCTTGCGGATCGTGCTGGCCCTCGGGCTTCGCGTCTGGCAACTCGTTGGATATCTCAACCTCATCCTTCCTACTGCGCTAGCGTTACTTCTGATGTGGCAGCCGCCTGTAAAAGACCCGTCCGGAGAGCGGCCGCGAATTGCTCTGAGCATTCAGTTTGAGTTCTACGCAGTGATCGCCACCTACACGTTGGCCATGGCCGCCGTCGGAGGCGCCGTGCTCGCACGTTATATGCTGCCCGTGGTTCCGCTGGTCATCATTGTTTCTGTGTCGACGATATGGCGCCGCGTACGGGCATGGGGTTGGATCATTATGCTCGTGGCTGTGGGCTTCGTCGCGGCGTTGTTCATTAACCCACCCTACGGATTCTCCATGGAAGACAATCTCGCCTATCGCGACTACATCGTGCTGCACGACCGCGCCGAGCAATTCCTGGAGAGCCGTTATCCGCAGGATCGCGTTCTAACCGCATGGCCCGCCAGCGATGAGCTAACTCGGCCGTACCTCGGCTACGTCTCGCGGCCGCTCCGGGTCTTTCGTGTGGAAGATTTCACCGTGGAACAACTCATGGCCGCCGCCGAAATCCGCTCGCAGTTCGACGCGGCCATGATCTTCTCTACCAAATACGATCCTCCGCATTCCTGGTTCAAGCGTTTTAAAAAGTGGCAGGAGTGGAAAGCGCAGTTCTTCGGCTATCACCGCGACACACCTCCAGCCGCCGCCGCACAAATCTTAGGCGGCAAGATCATCTACGCCGAAACTCTCAACGGACAATGGATCGCTGTGATCGAGATGGATCAAATTCAAGAAGCGCGAGTGACCAAGCCCTAAACGAAGGAACTTCATCGAAGGCGATACGCCCCAGATCTCATTTGAAAGGCGCAGGAAGAGCACGGCTACCCTTACCTCAACAAATGACACGAATGTGTCTTCATAACTAGCCAGATGTCTCGCCCCGGTTGCAACCCCAAATCATCACGCGCCGCCAGCGTCAAATGAACCTCCACTCGAATCCCGCAATCCACCACCGCTACCACGACCATGTCGCGTTGCACTAGTGACACCACCCGCCCAGGCAGCAGATTCCGCGCACTCAAACCCACTGGCCTCCCTGCCGAAACCAGGATGTCACCGGCTCGAATCCCAACTCGCAGCGTCGCCCCCAGTTCCGCCCGCACCAGCGGAGTCTCCAAATCCACCGTCTCGAGGATCCGGCATGTCATCGTTCCCCGCTCCGGGTGCAACTCCCGGACTGCAGCGCCGAAAATATTCTCAAAGCCGATCAACTGTGCCACGGTTTCCTGAAGCTGCGCCGTCATCACCTCGTGCGGAGTTCCTTGCGCGACCAAACGGCCCTTTTCCAGCACCAATACGTGCTCGCCCAGCGCAAACACTTCTTCGCGATCGTGCGTGACGTAGAGAATGGGAATCTGGTGCTCGCGATTCCATGACCGCAAATCGTCGACGATTTTGGATTTTGTCGGCGCATCCAACCCCGCGAGAGGCTCGTCCAGCAGCAGCACGCAGGGTGAGGTCACTAACGCTCGCGCCAGAGCTACACGCTGTTGCTCGCCTCCGGAAATCTGGCGCGGCTTACTTGCCGCGAGATGTGTGATGCGAAAAGATTCCAAGAGCGACATCGCACGCTCATGACGTTGTTTTCTCGGCAGCTTATCCAGACCATATTCCAGATTCTGCTGGACGGTTAAATGGGGAAACAGCGACAGGTCTTGAAAGACATAGCCAATCTTGCGGTGCTGCACAGGGACGTTGACACGCTTCCGGCTATCGAAAATGGCTGAATCTCCGATGGAAATGTTGCCGGAATCAGGCTGCACCAGGCCGGAGATGCAGTCGAGCAACGTGCTCTTCCCTGCTCCGGACGCGCCGAAAAGAATGGTGATGCCCGAGTGAACTTCACAGGAAACATCCAACGTAAAAGCCCCGCCCCGATTGAGGAACGATTTCCGGACGTCGATCTGAAGGCTGGGCGTCCCACCGGCCGGCAAGCGTGCCTCATTGGTTTGCGATGTTGGCGAATCGGTGGGGTGCGACGGCGACGGCACCAGAGGCCCAAGTTCGTTCATCGCCTCTATCTTAATATGGGAGTCGACGGATTCCGCCGTGCCTGGAGCGGAGATCAAAAACGGATACAGATAGATTCAAGTCTCTGACCCGTGTGCGGAAGTCATTGCTCATTGAGCATGATGGCGACTTTGCCGTCGTTTTGGATGGGGATGGCGAGGTCGGGGGCGCCGTCGTTGTTAAAGTCGCCGGCGGCGATGGAGAAGCCTCCTTGGTTTTTGATGGTATCGGCGATGGCGATGGCTTCACCGAAGGTGCCGTCGCCCCTGCCATAGAAGTAGTAGGAATCGTAGAGGTTGGTGGCGCAAGCAACATCCAGAATACCGTCAAGGTTGAAATCGGCGACGGTACAGGCTTCTGGCGGCTGCCAGTTGAAAAAGCTCGGGGTGTAGATGGTGGGCTTGCCAAACTTGCCGTTACCCTTATTGAGCAGGACCACCATGCCGTTGGAGTCGTCAGCTATTACAAGGTCTTGCTTGCCGTCGTGACGCAAATCAGCAATGGTGAGATTGCTGGCCTCCCCACCGCCAGTTGGGTAGCTTGCTACCTTCCCGAACTTGCCTTGGCCATTATTGAGAAGGATACCGACCGTCCCCGTCCCAGCTTGGAGCACCGCAATGTCAGGATATTGGTCGCCGTTCAAGTCGCCCGTTGTAACAGCGCCCGGAATGTTTGGGTTCCTGTATAAGGCAGCGGCCAGAAGCGTCCCCTTGCCCGTCCCCCTGAACACCCTCAGAACGCCTTCCGAACCATCACCGGCATCGGTCTCCGCCACATCCAGCTTGCCATCATGATCGAAATCATCGAGGGCGATGAACCCTGCCTGTGAACCCACGGTATATGAGGCCTTTAGTCTGAACCTTCCCGCGCCGTCCCCCAAATAGACCGCCAGCGTACCATTCGCCGTCCCCCGTGACTCAAGAACCACTGCGTCCGGATGGCCGTCGTTGTTCAGGTCGCCTACGGCCAAGCCTATGGGCGACTGTACTGGTGTCTGGATTGCTTTCTTGAACGTGCCGTCCCCATTTCCTAAAAGGGTCACAAGTTGGCCGCCGAGATAGTCAGCCACAACTAGGTCAAGGTTGCCTGTATCAGTAAGCTGTGAGGTAACCACTTGATATGGTAATGTCCCTGCTCTATAGAAGTGCCGATACCTGAACTGTCCAGCCGAGGCTGTCGAGCTGGCGGCGACCAGCCCAATGGCTATCAGAACCTGTAGTGAAGAGACATTCACTTAACGGCATTCCCCACCAAGCAGTCTCTCGATTGCATCGCAACTAGTCAAGAGTGAAAAGTCTCCACCGATCTGCCAGGACGGGTATCTGCTCTGACACTGTTCGCAGCGCGTTCCGTCAGACAGGATATGGCTGCGATGCGCATTATCAGGGTCGCGGCAATGCTCGGCACGGCCCTGACGCACAGAAACTGCGAGAGGGAGTGCGGGGCACAAGGATAAACGAATAACTACCTTCTACAGGAGGTTTATCTATGCAACTCCGCGAAAGCTGTCTAGCTGTGCATGCTGACCGATCTGTGACCACTTCTGGAATTCGTCTGCGAGCATTGGGTTCGATTCTGCTCATCGTGACGTCTTGGGGCATAGCATCCTGCAATCAGGTTTGCCCAGCAAACCACATTACAACCATGCTGTTTAGCTGCGTTCCTTCAAGGATCACGTCGAAAGTGGCTGGCGGAAAGCTCCTGCTGGGCGACGTGAACCTCTATGGTCGGACGGTCCCGCGTCCGGCAACTATAGCGACGGTACCTCGGTTCCGGAGCCGGTACTCCCGCCTTGATTATTCCGCAACAATTTCTGGGGAATCGAAGGAGTGAGCCGCGGGGCAAACCCGACCGGTACCGGCATAAATCCTACACCCGGGCCCGGAAGTTCTTGTCAGTTTGTGTCGCAGCGGGTAATCCGATAAGCGGAACCAAAGGCTGCCAACACGGCTTTCCGGTGCGCCAACTGGCCATCACATCAACCTCGGTGACGGAGGTCCGCGATCTGCACATCCTAGTCTCACTCCTCCAGTTGTACGTGACAGGTTTTCCGAAGTTTACCGTGCTGCCGTTTGTTAAAACAGCCACAGACCCTGTTGCATATTGAATCAATGTATATCTGGATAACCGTCCCCGTTTAGGTCACCGGTTGAAAGCGCACCCGGAGTGTCCGGGATTTTGTAGACGGTGGGTTTTGAAGCTGACCTTTCCCGTGAACCGGCATATTCTTGGGCACACCCGCCCATTCCCCTGATCGATTCTGTCCACGTCGGAGGTTCAATACCCTACGAATCGCCAGCGATGCAGATCTGCTTTCCACCCACCGTGGGAGGTCTTGAGATTAATTTGCTCCGTCCTTTTCCCAAATATGTTGCCAATATTCCCTTGCCGGTCCCTCTAGACTCAACAATAACGAGGTCAGCATGCCCATCAAAAATTAGGTTTCCACTGCCAAGGCGACCGGTTCGTACCTAGTGTATAGCATTCTGAAAACTCCCGGCACCTGGCCAAGAAGAATAACATCTATTGCTCAGGTAGAAGGTCCGGGGCTAAATCACTTTTATCATATTGATAACTGTGTGGCGACAACTTGTGGGGTTCGACTACCGGCATGAACAATCGCGCACATGCTTGAATTGTCGGACCGATCTCGAGAGCGAAAACTATCGGAGTCAACAACGGCCACTGCATAACCGGCGGTCACGTCAGGCGAGATTCATTTCGGCTCCCGGTAAGTGTCTAGTCCTAGGCCAGTCCCGTCAAGCGATGAGAGGTTCTTGACGCATGGACCATCGAAATAAGCTGCTCAGAGCCTCTTCCCTATGCACCACTTTGGAATGCTATAGCTCTTCGATCTGCTCCAGCATCATGCCCGAATGCAGCGCTCTGGAATTCCGAGACGCATTCAAGACACAAATGTTGTGGTCAGGGGGCAGCCATGCGTTAACGCAATCTTAAGAAGGACTATCGAGATGTCAGCTTTGATCGGCGCTTCCAATCGTATTTTGATTTGTCGGGCGCACCTGGAAGTTCGCACGCTAGCCGGATTGTCCTCCTGGTCGGGTATGCCGTCCACGAACGTCGTGCACATCAGCAAGAACAACGGGTCTTCCCGCCTTGGGAATGGACAACATTATCGTGGAAGATATTCAGTCGTTGATTGACGGCACTAAAACCTTGGTTCCAGTACGACGTGAATGGGCTCAAAATTCGTTGCGTGCGCGCAACTAGCTATCCTTCGCATTACGCCTGGGGCAACATTCAGCTTTCGGTTTTACAAATATGGTTGCACCGACATCGACCATTACAACCAGCTTTCCGAGCGGTTCAAGTTTCTCGCAAATACCAATCTGGCGGGCCAATCTTTCTGGGGATGTCTCTCTCGTGTACGCCGTCCGCTCCAAACAGATACGTGTTCTGGGTTCCGTACACAAACCCGCGCGATCTCCCGTACTTTCTGGGGTCGACGGATAAACCGAGTGACAGCCGTGGACACGCCGGGGCCATGCAGCTTCCTGGCAGTTTGCACTGAATATCGGATCACGTTTGCGGGAGTGTGAATGCTCTCCGGTACGCCATTCGGCATCACTACTACCTCGGTAAGCGGCAACAATGACTATCAGTCCAGTCGTGACTCCGACTTGTACCTGGGAGAGCTGCTGATGATCACCGGCTAAGTTTCGCCGCAGGAAACAACGGGATGTTCGTTATCCAAAGTCTGGCACCGCTGAGGCGTTGAACGGCACTAAAACCTTGCAAGACGACGTGAACGGGGTCACGTTGGGCTTTTCTCATGGTCGGTGATCCCACGCCGTTCTAGTCTGGCCCCAAGTTCCATGCTCTCCGGTTCAATCCATAGACCGCGCACAGCGCTGCGAAGGATATCAGCAGGAGCACGATGGCGGTCTGATTCGCATTGGCGTAGTTCAGCGCCTGCACCTGGTCGTAAATATCAATGGAGACGGTACGGGTCTCACCGGGGATGTTCCCGCCGACCATCAGGACAACCCCAAACTCTCCCATGGTGTGGGCGAAGCTGAGCGCGAATCCAGTCACCAGGCCGGGCAGCGAGAGTGGAAGGATGACTCGAAAGAACGTCCGCAGCCGCGAAGCTCCCAGAGTCGCCGACGCGGCAATCAACTTGGGGCTTACATGCGCGAAAGAAGTCGCGAACGGCTGTACCGCGAACGGCAGACTATAAAGGATGGATCCGATTACCAACGCCGGAAATGTAAAGGCCAGGCTATGCCCGGTCAGTGACACCCACCATCGCCCGATTGGGCTACGCGATCCCAGGGCGATCAACACATAAAATCCCAGAACGGTGGGCGGTAATACGATCGGCAAAGCCACCAAGGCTTCCACCAGAAATTTCCACCGCCAGTGGGAAAAGCTGATCCAATAGGCCAGAGGCAACCCGACCAGAAGCAGGATTCCCGCTACTAGTACCGCCAGCCGCAGTGTGAGCCAGAATGCCTGCCAGTCCATAAGTCCAGAATTTTAAACAGTATAGGGCCAGAAACGGAAAACCAGAAAAACTACTCGTTTGCTCCACAAAGAACAACCTGCTTCCCACAACCTTCATCAAAGTTCTTCGTAACCGTCGATCTTTACTTCGCGAGAGTGCTAGTCCGCCTGCGCGCATGATGGAAAATCCCAGCGGCCTTCGGCCGAACCGCCCCCTGTATACGCCGTCCCGGAGAGCTGCGCCTCAGCCCAATGGGTTTCTTCCATCGTTTTTGATCATCGGTCCGCCTCGCACCGGCAGCAGCTGGTTGCACGAAGTTCTGAAGGAGCGGACTCTGCTCCCCAAGATCACCAAAGAAACGCGCTTCTTTGACACTCACTTCCAGCGGGGGATGGACTGGTACCGCTCTCACTTTCCCAAAGGTAATCGGCCCATCGGTGAGGTCGCTCCTACCTATTTCGCTTCGCCCGAAGCCCGGGAACGTATCGCTTCCGTGCTGCCACACGCGCGAGTCGTGTGCGTCTTTCGCAATCCGGTAGAACGCATCCTCTCTCTTTATCGTTTGAAGCGCGCCTACGGAATGATTCCGTGGAGTTTCGAGCAGGCTATCGTTCATGATCCTGAATTAATGGAGTCAAGTAGATACGCTACCAACCTCAGGGCGTGGCAGCGAACGCTTGGCCGTGATCGGGTTTTGCCGACTGTTTATGACGATCTACGCGACGAGCCACAAGCCTACCTCGACTCCGTTGTCGATTTCATTGGAGTACCGCGCTTTTCGCTGACACAGGAACAAGTCCGCTACGTCCACGCGTCCGAGAGCCTGACTCATCCTCGCAGCTATCACCGCACCCGTTATGCTACCAATATGGCGGACTGGTTCAAGGCCCGGCGCCTGGACCGAGTCGTCGCCGCGGTGAAACAATCTCCACTCATGAAGTTGTTTCTGGGTGGCGGACCAGCCTTTTCGGACCTTTCTCGGGACGTTTCTTTTCAGCTCTACGAACATTTCCGGCCCGAAGTCGAAGAACTTGAAACCATGCTGAATCGCGATCTCTCCGCCTGGAAGCCAGTCAGCGACCGCGTCCCCTCCGTGGCGGCGTCGGGGTAACGCCGAGCCTCAGCGGCCGCCCAATTCATTCTCCATCCTGTTCCTCAGTGTCCTTAGTGGTTAAGTTCTTGTATTTCACCGGTCCCAGCTGAGAACCTTCCCGAATCGGCTCGCGCTCCTGCGGAAATGGTTACCCATCACAAGGGGACCTGCCCAACTCCGCCTAGCATTTTCCCTGCTGGGAGGTAGCGCCTGGATACGCAGGAAGCGCTCCGCATTGTGAGAGCACTCGCCGATGGCCTTGATCCATCGAGCGGTAACGCCTGCGCTTCCGATTCTCTGCTGAAAAATCCACGCATCGTGATCGCCCTGCATAAAGCCACGGGAGCTCTCGAAACCGCCGCAGCCAAAGAACTGGACAAACAGAACCAGCCGCCTAACGCCTACCGCTATTGGTCAAAGGCCGAGGACGAACAAGTTTGCTCCGAACTCCGCGAGGGCAGCGACTTCCGGCAGATCGCCAAAAAACACAATCGCACCGTGCCCTCCATCGTGGCCCGGCTGGTCAAGCTGGGCAAGATAGCTCCCAAATCATCCGAGCCGCTTTTTCCTTCTCCGAAGCCCATCAACAAGAAGGTTGCATCGTGAAGCGCCCAGTATTTACTTACTCGCTTAGACTCTCTTTCCTTATATATATGGTCGCGACCAGTGCCCCGTACGGCATCGCGCAAGTGGTATATCAAGCGCCTCGCCCAGCGTCCGAAAGTGGCACCAATCCCAGCGCAAAAGACTCATGGTTTCTGCGGGGTCGCACCTCCGCACGCGAATCAACCGCAATGTTGCGCTATCTTGCCTTGCAACACAAAGCACGTCTCCGCACCGCGCGTAGATCTCAGGCGATTCGGGCATCAACCGACAATTTCGGCTCCTCCGGACTTTCCTGGATACCTCTCGGCCCCGCGCCGTTGGGGTCGGACGCCAGCGGAGACGGCCAGCAAGATTACAACTGGGTTTCAGGACGAGCTACATCCATCGCCATCGATCCTGCGGACTCGACCGGTAACACCGTTTACCTCGGCGGAGCCTACGGCGGTGTTTGGAAGTCGACCAACGCTGGCCCCCTCAGCACGAATCCGGCGAATGTTATCTGGACACCGGTTACCGACAATCAGGCAACGCTCGCCGTCGGAGCCATCGCCATCCAGCCACAGCTCAATAGTCCCGACCCCACCAAAAGTGTCATTCTTGTTGGCACCGGGGAAGCCAACAGTTCCCTCGATTCTTATTACGGGTTAGGAATTCTTCGCTCCGCGAACGCGGGCAATACGTGGACGCTCATCCCCGCCGATTCAAGTGGGGCCCGTTCCTTCGCCGGAATGGGTTTCAGCAAGATTGCTTTCAGCACAGCGTTGGTTAATCAAGTTGCCGCCGCCACCGCCAGCACTGCCGAGGGAATCGCCAACGGATTGGAGAATCCGGTTCAAACGAACCTGGGCCTTTACGGATCCCGCGATGGAGGCCAAAGCTGGACTTACGCCAGCGTCGCCGACAGCGGCGTCACGGTGTCGCCCGGATCGGCCACTACAGTTGTCTATAATGCCGCCGCCGGAAAGTTTTTTGCCACGCTGCGCTATCACGGGTTTTATTCATCGAGCGATGGCATCAGTTGGACCCGCCTCTCGAGCCAACCTGGCGCCGGGTTGACTACGACTGCGTGTCCTTCGCAAGCCGTGTCACCCAGTTCTTGTCCCATCTATCGCGGAGAAATCACCGTCACTCCGGGCCGCAATGAAATGTACGCCTGGTACGTGGATTCCGACTCGAATGATCAAGGCATCTGGCTCTCCACCAACGGCGGCATCTCATGGACGCAGTTGAACGAAGATGGCATCACCAATTGCGGAGACGAGTTCGGCTGCGGCACCGACCAGGGCACCTACAACCTGGCTCTGCTCGCGGTGCCGGACGGCAGTGCGACCGATCTCTACGCCGGCGCAATCAATCTTTATAAGTGCATGATCACGGTCAACTCGCCGACCTGCAACGGAACCGGCTCCCAAACCTTTCTGAACCTCACCCACGTCTATGGATGTCCTCCAGACTTCGGCTCCATCGCGCATGTTCATCCCGCGCAGCACGCACTAGCATCTTTGTTGCTAAACCAGAGTTCCCAGGATGTGATGTACTTCGCCAACGACGGCGGAATTTATCGCGCCCTGAACGCCTACACCGGATTAACCAGCGGAACCTGCGGCGCTCCAAACTCATTCGATAGCCTGAATCAAACCCTCGGCTCAATGACCCAACTTGTGTCCTTCGCGCAAGCCGCCGCCGATCCTGACGTGTTGCTCGCGGGCTCCGACGCCAATGGGGCTCCAGCCACCGCATCCGTGTTGCTGAGCAGCATGTGGCAAAGCGTGAATTATGGAGACAACGGATTCACCCTGATCAGCCCCACCGACGAAAATCAGTGGTATGTTTCGAATCCGCCGGACTCGTTTTCGGGAGTGAACATCTTCGGCTGCAGTTCCGGTATCGGTTGTCACTTTCAGGATTTTCAAAGCAACGCCGTCGTCACCGGATCAAGCGTCGGAGGCGATGCAGGCGCCTATTACACGCCTTACATCTTCGATCCCGCGAACAATACCGCCATGCTTGTAGGAACATGCCGTCTGTGGCGAGGACCTCCTGGCGGAACGTTCACGGTGCTGAGTCATAGCTTCGAAACCGGCGGCGACGGGATTTGCACCGGCGACGAAGTGAACCTGGTGCGCTCTATCGCGGCCGGCGGAGCCCTCGACAATAATGGCAACTCCAACGTGATCTACGCCGGCACCGACGGCTTCGGGCCGCTTGTCCCCACCACTCCCCCCGGGGGCCACGTCTGGGTCAGTACCAACGTTGCCGGAGGAACGTCCACCTGGACTGATCGCACCGGCTCCATCAATCCCAATTCGTTTCCGATTTCCGGCATCGCGATCGATCCGTCCGATGTTGCCGGACTCACCGCTTACGTCGCGATCATGGGATTTCACACTTCCCATGTTTGGCAAACCTCGAACGGCGGCATCACCTGGGTCGATTTCACCGCCAATCTCCCGGACGCCCCAGTGAATGCCATCCTCGTCGATCCCGGTACGGTGCCCTCCAACGGAACAGTTTATGTTGGAACCGACGTGGGCGTTTTTTCCAGCAGCACCGCATCTCCCAGCTGGGCGGAGGTCGGCCCCGCACCGGGCAGCGGACAATCTGGTTACCTGCCGAACGTCGCGGTAACAGCGCTGCACATGTTCAATACCGGGACCAGCAAAATCCTTCGAGCATCCACCTACGGACGTGGCATGTGGCAGTTTCCGCTCATCATCACTCCCGATTTCGCGGTCACAATGACTCCCAGCCAGCAAACCGTTTTCGGCAATCAAGCTGCGACTTACGACGGTCTGGCAATCGCATTTAACGGCTACAGTTCGCAGGTGAATTTCACCTGTACCGCTGGATCCACTGCCCCGCCATCCACTTGTTCGACCGCGCCAGGCAGCGTAACCCCATCATCCTCTGGCACGCCATTCACGTTGACTGCCAGTGGGGCCGATGGAGATTACGCCTTCAACCTGCACGCTGTGGGCGCCGACCGCGGCCAGTCTACCCACGACTACGGATTGCAACTGCATGTTATCGATTTCGCTTTGACCCCGCCGTCACCTGCAGGTGTCAGCGTAAACGAGCCGGGAACCTCGAACGCCTCTGACTTTCAGGTGACGGCGGCGGGATCGTTCAATGCCGAGGTTGATCTCTCCTGTTCGGGGCTTCCCGCAAACACCTCGTGTCAGTTTCAGCCGTCGAGCGTGGTTTATCCAACGTCTGGAAATCCCGTGAGCATCACTCTACGCATCAGCGCTTCCGCCGGCACGGCCACCGGCACATTTCCTGTGACAATCGTGGGAGCAACTTCCGGCGGACCCGATCAGACGCGATCGCTCTCTCTCACCGTCACCGACCTAGCCGATTACGTCCTCAATATTTCGGATCCCATATCCCAGACAGCGCCCGTGAATAGCGTTGTGAGTTTCAAAGGAACTCTGACGTCGCTGAATGACTACGCCAGCCCGGTGACCCTGACTTGCATTGCCGACACGACGGTTCCTCCGCCGAATTGCACACCCAGCCCCGCCAACCTCACGCCCGGCACAAGCGGCACCGCTTTCACCGTCGCAGTAAAGAGCGGCATCGTGCAGACCTATCACTTCGATATTGCGGCAACCGGTACTGATCCATCGAAGATCGAGCACTTGTTTGCCGTTTCGTTTTCCACGACGTTTCAGTTCGGCATCACCAACCAGTCGGGAGCGCAATCGATCGCCGCCGGTCAGACCGCGACGTACGATCTGGATCTCGCGCCGACGGGCAGCGAGTTCCCTAAGACGGTGACTCTGAGTTGCTCCGGCTTGCCGGTCGAGAGCAAGTGCGCGTTCAGCCCACCGCAGGTTGCGACGGGAAGCGGAGAAACTCCGGTGACCTTCACCGTGACCACGACTGCCCCGGTACTCGCCGATCAGAGGACGAAAGACACGCGCGGCCTGATTTTCTATGCAACCTGGCTTCCCATTGCCGGGGTAGCTTTTGCATGGCGCAGCAAAAGATGGCGGGCCCACCTCGCGAAAAGTGTTCTTATCGCGGTGTTGATGATCGCTACGATGGAACTCTCCTGTGGAGGAGGTGACAGTACCGGAGGCGGGTCGAGTGGCAGCGGATCACCTGGTACACCGCCTGGAACCTACACTCTTACCGTGACCGCTACGATGGGATCCCTCGTCAACAGCACCCCAGTGCAACTGACGATTAACTGACGGATTCGATAATCACGAGGAGGTGAGCCCAATCGATCAGCGCGGCCCCGAGAAAAGTGCGGGCCCACCCTTCACGACCTTCGAAGGGTGAATATCCACTTGCTACAAAATCCAACCCGTATAGCATTGATTTTATTGACTTCACGTGAATATAAACCTTTCCGTCCGATGCCCCCGGTGCCTCCGCTTCTCCGTGATGGCTTAGTTCCGGACCAAACAACCACAAGTAATTTCAGAAATGAAAACTGCACTTGCACTCTAGCACCCGATTGCATTTATCTTGAAAGTTGCAGGTTTGTTTCTTCGTAAAGGACTCCGGCTTCTTCTATGCCTGACCAGCAATTTGATTTAGTGATTATCGGGGGCGGCGTAGTGGGCCTGTCCACGGCGCTCAACATGTTGCATACTTTCCCCAAACTGCGGCTCCTCCTGGTTGAAAAGGAGGACCGCGTGGCACGGCACCAGAGCGGACACAACAGCGGTGTCATCCACTCTGGAATCTATTACAAACCGGGATCTTTGAAAGCTCGCCTTTGCGTGGCAGGGCGCGACGCCATGGTCGCCTTTTGTGCCGGCAACAACATCCCTTATGAAATCTGCGGCAAGCTGATCGTAGCGCTTACTCAGGAGGAGGTTCCGCGGCTGCAGGCACTCTACGAACGCGGCAAAGCGAACAGCATTTCCGGATTGAAGATGCTGACGCGCGAGGAGGCCCTTGAGATCGAGCCCAACGTCGGTGGTCTTGCGTGGCTGAAAGTTCCCAGCACTGGCATCACCGACTACGTTACCGTTTCGGAAAAATATGCCGAACTGATAACTGAGCGGGGCGGCACGGTGAAGATCGGCACCGAGGTGACGGGCATTGCTCGTCGCTCGGGAGCCATGACGATTGAGACCAATCAAGGTGCATTCGCCACGCGTTATGTGGTCAACTGCGGCGGTTTGCACAGCGACCGCATCAGTGTGATGTCGGGCAAAAAACCAGATGTGCGCATCGTTCCCTTCCGTGGCGAGTATTACGACCTCGCTCCAGGCAGCGAGCATCTGGTCAAGAATCTTATCTATCCTGTGCCCGACCTGCGCTTTCCGTTTCTGGGTGTGCACTTCACCCGGCGCGTTCGTGGCGGCATTGACGCCGGACCCAACGCCGTCCTCGCGTTCAAGCGCGAAGGTTACATGCGGAGCGACTTCAACCTGCGCGACACCGCCGCCACCTTCAGTTACTCGGGATTCTGGCGCATGGCTGGGAAATACTGGCAAAGCGGGGTCGGAGAGTTTCACCGCTCCTTGAGTAAGACGGCCTTTGTGCGGGCCTTGCAACGGCTCTTGCCGAGTCTGAAGGAGTCGGACCTGGTTCGCGATGGATCCGGGGTGCGCGCGCAGGCGGTTCGTCCCGACGGGTCCCTGGTAGACGATTTTCAGTTCGTGGCCTCTGAGAATATGTTGCACGTGTGGAATGTGCCATCGCCGGCGGCAACGGCATCGCTCGCCATTGGCCAGGAGATCGTTGGCATGGCTCAGCGGGAACTGGGACTGGGAAGCTGACATTGGCTCTCTTTAAGGTCCTCCCGATCAACGATTTGAACCCGCCAAGCCTCGACCGTTCGAAGCTGTTACAAATTCCGGGGATTTAGAAAGGCGGCGAGCGAGAGAATGGCGATATCGCCAATTGTGGCGACTTATGGCATATCTTTAGAGCTTTGCTCCTTTAACGATGCAGTTATAAACCCCACATTATGAGGCGATTCCGGCACTTTCCTAGGAATCAAACTGTGCAAAAAATAGCCCAAAACGGCCTTCTCTGGCACCCCTGTGCCATTTACACTCATGGCTCATGAGAATAAAGTCTCATGGATAGCAGACGCGAAGTTGCGTCGGTCGTGAGTGGTCGAGTCTCCCTCCGAGCATTTTCCTGGCCCGTCTGTGTGTGTGACTTCAGGACACGTTTGAAGCGACGTACCGTGCGGGAATCCCGTCCCGTGAAATCGGTCCAACGTTAAGACTGGTCACGTGGGTTTCGAATCGGTGGGGATTTTATCTCTATGGCACATGCGATTGCTTTACCTGATGTTTCGGAAGTGATCCGAGTCCTTGCTGCGGACAGTACCAGAATGAACAGTCAGCTTCTAGTGTCTGCGCTGGAGCGTGACAAGCGTTTTGAGGTGCTGGAGTCCGCAATGGATTCGCGCTCGCTGGCCGCTTTGGTGTTGAAAGAAAAGCCGGCGGTCGTGCTGATCAGCGCGGAGATGGATGGCGATCCGCGAAAGGGATTTCAACTCGCTCGGGAGTTGAACGGCATGCGGACAGAAAGCCGCATCGTGATGCTGCTTGACAGTTCGGAGCGCGGCTTGGTGGTGGAAGCTTTCCGGGCTGGCGCCCGGGGAATTTTTTGCCGAAGCGAATCGCTGAAGCTGCTGGCCAAGTGCATTCACTGCGTGAGTTTAGGACAGGTTTGGGCGAACAGCAAAGAGCTGCGGTATTTGCTGGAAGCTTTGGGAGAGACCATGCCGATGCGGGTCATTGATTCGCGTGGCGCCGGGCTGCTCTCAAAACGCGAGCAGGAAGTTGTGCGGTGCGTGGCAGAAGGACTATCGAACCGGGAGATCGCGCAACGCCTCTCATTGACCGAGCACACTGTGAAGAATTATCTCTTCCGTATTTTCGACAAGCTGGGAGTGTCGAAACGCGTCGAAGTCGTACTCTTCGCCTATAGCCTGGGCGGGGCGGCGCTGGTGAAGTCGACTGATCCCCACCCGGAGCCAAAGCCGAAAGTTGGAAATTCAGCCGTGGTGTCCCGGTTTCCGTCGATTTCCGGGTAATCCTGACGGCTTTTAGGTGGACTGAAGTCCGCTGAAGATTTAAACGCACTTCTTGAGGGGCACAGCTCGACTGTGCCCTTCTTTTTTTGGTGGAATTAGTTTGTGAATGTCTGCTGCGCAAGCTGCGGCAGCGCCCCCGCCCATCTCCTTTTTCGCTACGTGCCGGTGCCGTTGAGGCTCGCCTTGCGGGGGCTGGCCTGGTCATTGGTATTCAACTCAAGGCTGCCATTGTCTTTGCCTTGGACCTTCGGTGCAAAGGTCACGGAAACCTGGCACTTCGCTCCCGGTGCAATAGAACCGCCGCAGGTATTGGTCTGAGAATAGTCGCCCACCGTTCCAAATGTCGCGACAGTCAGGGTGGTGGTTCCCGTATTGGTTAGGGTGACGATTTTCGGTTGACTCTGGGTGCCCACCTGCTGATTGCCGAAATTCAGCGTGGCAGGCGAGTAAGCCAAGGCCGTACCAAATCCAGAGATCCGCAACCCATGCGGACTTCCCGGCGCACTGTCGGTGATCACGAAGTTGGCGAGTTCGTTCCCCCACAGTCCGTAATCGATCGGTCGTGGCGTGAAAGTCACTTTCCATGCACAACGCGAGCTAGCGGGAATCGTTTTGCAGCCGCCTCCGGTGATAGCGAAATCTTTCGCAGCGGGACCAACAATCTTAGCGCTCGAAATCGTAACGGGCTCCTTCGACACATTAATGACACTGACGTCTTTGGTTTTCGAGCTTCCGAACAGGACCTGCTGATACTTCGATCCCGGATAATTCAATCCAAAGTTGATCTGCGTTCCCAGCCCAGTTAGTGCTATTTTCTGCGGGCTGCTGGGGTCGCTGTCGGCGATTGTGAGAGTGCCTTTGCGCGTTCCCGTCGCCGTCGGAACAAATGTGACGTTGAACCTGCAGGTATAGCCGGGCTTCAGTTGAGATTTACAGCCCGTGGTCTGCTGGAAGTCGCCGGTTATTTTGAAGTTCGAGAACGTAATGGGCTCGGAGCCATAGTTGGT
Source organism: uncultured Acidobacteriaceae bacterium (assembly GCA_963708575.1). GTDB lineage: Bacteria > Acidobacteriota > Terriglobia > Terriglobales > Acidobacteriaceae > DASVWZ01. The sequence goes on along the minus strand of CAVPTB010000007.1, from coordinate 252,533 downwards.
AAACTCGACCTCAGTCACCGGGCTCGCAGTGCCCACTCCACGCGAACCAAACTGAAGATAGTTTGTCGAATTCGGCGGACATTGCCGCGGAGAGAGAACCACAGGCGAAAGTGGCTGCTGATCGAAATCGAAGCTGTCATAAGTGTCGTTAGCCTTGGCGTCCCGATCCGTGAGATTCGGCAGATTGAACCGTTCTTCGATGGTTTTAAGGACGGAAGAAAATTCGTATCGCGTATGCGAAACGTGCCCAGGGATCGCGTACGGCGACACAATCAACAAAGGCACGCGAATGCCGTAACCAAAACCGTCGATCACCGGAGGAACAACGTGATCGTAAAACCCGCCGGAATCGTCCCATGTGACAAAGATGGCGGTGGAATCCCAGTCGGGGCCTTGCATCACCGCGTTGATCAACTGCACCGTCCAGTTCTCGCCAAAGCACGTGCTGTTGGGCGGATGCTCGCTTTCGAAGCCTGAGACCACCCAGCTCACGGCAGGCAGATTTCCATTCTGCGCATCGGTCACGAACTGTGTTGCTGGAACAACGTGCTGCGTCCACAGCTTTGTCTCACGAATATGTTTGATGGCATCCAGAGTTGAGAACAGATAGCCACGTTCTCCCTTCGAAGGCGCGTAATACTTCCACGAGATCTTTTGGTTCTCCAGGCTGTCCGCCAGAGTCTGAAAATCAAAGCACGGAAAAACCGCGCTGATGTTTCCGTTGGCATCGATGGCCCTTACCAGGTTGTTGGCTCCAGAGTCGCAACCCCAGCGGGGATTGCCTCCCGCCGGAGCGTCTGCGTTCGCCGGATCATAGAGCGGGTTCGCGCCGACAGTCGTAGTGTCCCCGGGGATTTCCAGCACGCCACCGCTGGTCGCGGCAATCGTGTAAAGGTGATTAGGAAAACTCGGGCCATGCATGGAAGTGAACATGTGATCGGCGAGAACGAAATTCTGGGCGTAGGTCCAGTAGTTCGGAATACCGCTGCCATCCGCGGGAAACTGCCGGTACGCCATCATCTCGCCGTTGATGTTGCCGTAGAACTCGAGATCGAAGGCGTCCATCTTGCCTTTATCCATACCGGTCAGCGCGCCCTCTTCGGTGTGATCGGGATCCGTGATAGTCACGTCGGGCAGCGGCTTTAAGGCAACTCGCTCACCCGTGGACGTAAGGCCGCTCTTGGCCCCATCCGCACCGGGAAACGCGCCAAAGTAGCTGTCAAAGCTGCGATTTTCTTTGACAATGAAAACGAAATGCTTCAGCAGGGTCGAATCCTTTTTGCTGACTCGGGAGGCGCTAGGCGGAGCATCCGACTGGCCAGTCCACCCGGCGGCCGGAGTGGCTGAGCACATCACACCACTCATTACGATGGCAAGAACCTGCTGCGCACACTTCATCCCTGCTCCCTGGGTCGAATCTGTTGATATTCGAGACTCGGCGAAGGTCCTCTAGGTCTGCGCCGAACGCATATGCCGCAGAATCATACACCTCAAAGTCACCATACAAACCACTGAAGATGAGGTGAAATCTGACGTGAAATGCGGCAAGTGTGCAAGTTCTTGCGGTGGGTCAAGAATATCCCTAGAGACATAGCAAACTACGACTCTAAGAAAGAACAAACATGAATGAGAGGGGGTCGGTCGGGCTACGAATCTTGATTTTTACTGCCGTTGCCATTCGCGCCATTCGAGCCTGGACTGTGAGACGGTGCGGCGTGATTCTTGTCGAATGTGGTCTGCCAGCTCTTGAGCTTCACAGCTAACTGCTGCATATAGGCTTTAGCATCGGCTGGACTGAGGGCCTGCGGCAACTGGTTGGGCAGGACAGGAAATTTCGTACCGCCGCCATTGCTGTGTTCCGCTACGCTGGAGAGGCCGTGAAGCTGCTCTTCGATATCAATGCCAGAAACCAGGCGCGAGATGTCCAGATCGGCCATCACTTCTTTCACCACATCCAGATTGACAACCTTTTCGCGTAGGGCACAGGCGAGGGACAGCGCATTAAAGCAGAAGTTGTTGACATTCCGCGGGATGCCTTCGGAAAATCTTGCGATCTCTTCGTAAGCGTCAGCCGTGAACAGAGGTTCGCCTTGATAACCGGCGACGCGCAAGCGGTGCTCAATGTAGTTTTTCACTTCCCAAGCAGGTAGAGGTTCCAGGCCATGCAGAATGGAAACGCGCTGGCGGAGCTGGCGAAGCCCCGGGCGAGCCAGCTTGTCGGCAAGCTCAGGCTGGCCAGCTAGGATGATGTGCATGAGCTTGGCCTGCGGGGTTTCGAAATCGGAAAGCAGGCGGACGGTCTCGAGAACGGAAGGTTCGAGATTTTGCGCCTCGTCGATGACCACGATAAAACGATTTCCCGCGCGCGCTTCCTGAATCAGGCGACGATTGAACTCTTCGTGCATGCGGACAAAATCCTGTCCGTCGTAGTCGTAGCCAAGTTCAGCCAGCAAAAATCGCAGGAACTCACGCGAGTTGCACTGGGTCTGGAAGATGAAAGCGGTACGAGCCGAAGCGCGGAATTTCTCCAGCAGATGAAACAGAATCGTGGTTTTCCCCATGCCGGGCTTGGCGATCAGCCCAAGAAATCCGCGATTGGCTTCGATTCCATAATAGAGCGATGCGAGCGCTTCGCGGTGGGCGGCGCTGAGATAGAGAAAGCGTGGGTCCGGAGTGACTCCGAAGGGCTGTTCGCGGAGGCCGAAATATCCTAGATACACTGCACTCCTCCGCACCGCGTATGTGCAAACCGACCCTGCCAATAGCGCTGGGGCGACAGCTTGGCCTCCAAAGCTACAGGCAGATCACGTTGGTTCAACATCGTTTTTGGCAACTTATGATTAGCCGCTCCGGGGAGGAGAATCCGAAGACCGCGGAAAGTAAATACTCCTATACACTTTGCCCGATCAGCAGCCCTGCCACAAGGGGATATAAGTAATGGAGACTATAGACTCCTTTCTCAAAATAACACAATCCCCAGGTCGGGGCGAGGCACAAGGCGACATTCGGCTGGGAAACAAAGTTCCTGAGTGCATTGACGTTCGGCATTGTTAGAGGCTTTGGACTCTTGTCAGACCATCCTTTCGCGAATTAGACTGCTGTCACTCTCCCCAGACCTTGCAGTGACTTTCTAGTGGTTCTCTTCCCAAATTCGGAACGCCGCATACGTGTGCTAGTGGCGGACGCTGCCCCCTTGAGCTCCCAACTTCTAGTGGAGGGATTGGCTCGTGCAGCTGGGATTGAAGCGAATCCGACAGCAAATGCGGAGGAGGCGTTACAGGCTCTTAGCGATGCCCATTTCGACGTCCTCCTGATCAGCCCCAATTTCTCCGGGAATCACGGATCAAGTTTGAACTTGGTGAGGAACCTTCGCGCGCAGCATCCGGAACTCAATGTGATTTTCCTGATGGATGAACCGCAGCGACAAGAGGTCGTCGAAGCGTTTCGCTGTGGAGCGAAAGGAATCATCGCGCGATCGAACCCGTTTGAAGCGCTTTGCAAGTGCATTTTACGAGTACACGAGGGGCAAGTCTGGGCCGATTCGCAGCAACTGGAATTTCTGCTGGAAGCACTTACCGAGCCTCTACCGATTGCCGACGCTCTATCCCCGTCGAAACCACTCAGCAAGCGTGAAGAAGAAATCGCCCGATTGGTGGCAGCTGGATACAGTAACCGGCAAATCTCTGAGCAGTTGAAACTCAGCGAACACACTATCAAGAATTACCTTTTTCGCGTATTCGAAAAGCTGGGAGTTTCCACTCGCGTCGAACTCACCCTATACGCGCTCCGGCGAGGGAACGTGCCACGCCCGCGAGACGCGACCAGTGCTTACGACTAAATCCTGAATTGTCACCCCACCCGGATACACGGAGCGGCAACAGCCCTTCCCAGGCGGGAACGCCCGCGCCTACATTGTGAATTTCCTAGCCAGGAAGACGGAAAGAAACAGTCACGAGGGTTTCAAATTCCTGAGGACGGCCGTTACTAAGCAACGGCTTGAATTGCCACTGGCGAACGGCTGCAGTAGCCGCGTTCACCAATTGTGGATCGCCTTGTATCACATTCAGCGAAGTCACCGCACCATCCTTTCCGACCACTATCTGAAGTTCCACGGATCCCTGAACATGCTGTTCACGGGCCAGATCAGGATAGTCGGGCTCAACACGACGAGTCAGGTACTGGCTGGCATCCTGTGAGGAAAGAACAATTCTGCTGCTCGGAGTCTGGGCGCCTGGCGCGGCCACGACGTTTCCCTCCGAGTCTTGCTGATTGGGCTGGTGGTAAATGAGTTTTCCGTTGCGATAAACACGCAAGTCACTGGAGCTTGAGTCCCGCGGCTTCTGAGATTCTGCATCCGACGAGGATTTGCTGGACGTAGCTGTTGACGAGGTCGGAGTAGCGACAGGCTGCGATTTCGCCGGAACTTGTTGCGGAATGGTTCGAACCGAAGCCGCCGACTTTTGCGGTACAACGTTCTTTGGAGGTGAGGCCACAGGTTTCTTGGGACTGCCTATCCCGAGAAGCCATCCCAAAACCAACGCAAGACCGATTACCAGAATCGTCAGGAAAGTGGTCCATGAGTCGGCACGATGAGGGACGGGCGGAACGGCGACAGGAGACGCCAAAACCTGAGGTGCCTCAGAGGCACCAGGAGCCTCAATGGTCGGCGCTTGGGGAACAGGTGTGGCGGAAATCTGGCGAGGTTCGGACTTTTGAAGGGTTTCGGCAACGTGATCCAGGTTGTGAATAACAATGCGCGACAGCGCCTGCAGAGTCTGGATTTCGCGATCGCTGAAGGCGTGTGGCTTCGGCGAGAAAACTTCGATGACGCCAAGCAATTCCTCGTGGCGCAAAACGGGAAATACGAGGATGGATCGAATTCGCAGGCGGCGGCACAAGGCTGGGTCGACGCGAGCGTCGGTTTCACAGTCGTCGCAGCGCTGAAAACTCCGGCTCTGCACGCAGGCGCCGGAAAGTCCTGCATAAAGATCCAGGGCTACGCCTAGATCGGGTGCGCTGGGCCCGGTTGTCGCGCGGCAGACGATCTCCGCTTCACGCTTCAGAGCAATGGCTGCGGAGTTTGCACCGGTGGCAAGGCGGGCCTGTTCAACCACATCATTCAAGACCAGATCGAGGGCGAGGTCGGCGGACAGTTCGTTTCCGGTGTGACCGGAGAGTACGGAAGCCAAATCTGCGAGAGAAAGGGTAGTTGCCAACGGCGTCCGTTCGCTCGATGTTTCGGGCGGGTCGGACGAAGCCAGCGGATCAAATTGCGGCATCGACTGTGGTGCCATGAGCCGGTCCGAGGCACTCCCCTTGCCTCAGGTTACTGGGCGGAGTTTCCTCCTGAAGCACGGGTGTTGTCAACTACCGTTTGCGACCCACAGGACGGGTGAATCTGCCAGAGACATCCGGTCTATCGGGAGCGCCCGAACGCTATTTTCTCTCAGCTGCAGTCACAGGTGCCGGCGGCCCAACATTGGGCGGAATCTCACCCGTCAAGGAATTCAGGAAGGCCAGCAGATCGCTGCGTTCCTGGCCCGTCAGAAAATCCAGCGCATGAATTTCTTTGTCCAGATTCGGGTTGGAATTTCCCGCCCCGATATAGAAATCCATCACCTGTTTCAAGTCTTTCAGGCTGCCGTCGTGCATATACGGAGCGGTCGTGGCGATGTTGCGTAAAGACGGAGTTTTGAACTTACCGCGGTCGCCTTCGACGTGGGTCACAGCGAAAAGACCAGGATCAGTAATGACACCAGCTTCGACCCCGATACCGATATCGTGGAATTTGTTGTCGGTGAACAGCGCGTATTTGTCACCAACCAGGTGGCAGGCAGAGCAATTTCCTTTCTTGGCAGAGGAAAACACGATGAACCCGCGTTTCACTGAAGCGTCGACTGCTTTCGCGTTGTGGCCGTATTTCCAGCGATCGAAGGGTGAGTTGGCGCTAATGATGGTGCGCTCGAATGAGGCGATGCTCTTCTCTACCATTTCGTAGGTGATGGGTCCCGGTCCCCAAGCCCCGGCAAATTGATCACGATAACTTGGGTCGGCATTGAGGCGCTGTTCGATGGCCGGAAGGCTGGCGGCCATTTCCACCGGATTCTGGACTGGCCCCTCGGCCTGGTTTTCTAGATTCGGGGAGCGACCATCCCAAAACTGAACCTTGAAGTACGCGGCGTTTAGCACCGGTGGGGAGTTGCGCGTTCCGGTCTTCTTGCCGACGCCCTCGGAAACGGGCTTGGGGTCGGCAAAGCCGTACTGCGGATCATGGCAAGTGGCGCACGAGACCGTCTTGTCAGAAGATAGGACAGGATCGTAGTAGAGGCGACGGCCCAGGGAAATAGTCTCAGCAGTGGGCGGATTATCGACCGGCACGGGGACTGGAGGCAAGCCAAGAGGCGCGACGACGTGGATTGTTTTGCCGATCGGCATGGCCGGTGAGGCGGCTTTCACCCCGGACCGGATTGCAAAGGCAACGACTGCGGCAAGAATAAAGAGGAACAAAGGGACGCGACTGAGACGGTTCATAGGATCTCCTGACGGCAGCTGGCAACTCTGGAAAGTCAACAGAGAATCTTATGGAAACTGTAGAAATTGGCAGTGACCAATATCACTGTCTATGGATCGCGGCTTGCCACCCCGTGAAATACGGAAAGGGCACCAACGAGCCTCAAATGCACCAGTAACATCTGGGGTTAAGGAGATACCGTCGCAAACGGACCTACATCGGAGACCGCCGACGGTCCCGTTTTGCACTCAGCGGGCAATATTCCGCGACGGATCGGCTACTTCCCCGAAAAAAGCTGTTAAAGTACCTTTTTAAACATAGAGCATTCATAGGTTGCGGAGGCGAGTTTTCATGCAAATTACGGTGGTCGGTTCGGGGTACGTCGGTTTGGTGGCAGGCGCCTGTTTTGCCGATCTCGGCCATGACGTCATCCTGGTGGACAATGATCAGGAGAAACTGGCGGCTCTAAAGGCTGGACAATCGCCTATTCATGAAAAATTCCTCCCTGAACTGCTGGAGCGACATCGTGGACGCAAGCTGACTTTCTCCGACGATCTTCGGGGCGCGGTGGAAATAAGTTCGGCGATTTTTATCGCTGTCGGCACTCCGCCGACTGAGCATGGTGACGCCGACCTTTCCTATGTGGAATCGGTGGCGCGAAGCATTTCCGAAGGGATTCACGGATACAAGGTCATTGTTGAGAAAAGCACGGTGCCGGTTTACACCAACGAGTGGATCCGCAGAATCATCTTACGCAACGCGGCCGCTCCGGACCTCTTTGATGTCGCTTCCAATCCGGAGTTTCTCCGCGAAGGCACGGCGGTAACTGACTTTTTGTATCCAGACCGGATCGTTGTAGGCGCTGACAACGAACGCTGTGCCCAGGTAATGCGAGAGGTCTATGCGCCGTTGACAGACGGCAGCTACTACCAACGCCAGGACGCGATCCCGCGGCCAGACAGGGTCAAGACTCCGCCACCTTTGATTGTAACCAGTGCTAAGAGCGCCGAACTGATCAAACACGCATCGAACGCATTTCTTGCCATGAAGATTTCGTTCATCAACGCCGTGGCTTCGGTCTGCGAATCGGTGGGCGCGAATGTGCAACAAGTTTGCCAAGGCATCGGAACTGACAGCCGCATCGGAAACCGCTTTCTGAATCCGGGCATTGGATACGGAGGATCGTGCTTCCCGAAGGACCTGAAGGCATTTCGCGCGGTGGCCCGCGAGTGCGGATACGAGTTCCGTTTGCTGGATGAAGTAATGCGCATCAACGACGAACAGCGCGAACGCTTTGTGCGCAAAGTGCGAGGAGCGTTGTGGACCTTGCGTGGCAAGCGATTGGCAGTGTTGGGCCTGGCATTCAAGGGCGGAACTGACGACATTCGCGAGTCCCCGGCGATGGAACTGATCGGGACGCTTTTGCAGGAGGGCTGCCAGATTGCTGCCTATGATCCGGCAGCCATGGACCGGGCGAAGGAAGTCCTGAATTCCAGCGTGGAGTTTGCATCCGACGCTTATGAAGCGGCACGCGGGGCGGACGCGTTGCTGATCCTGACCGAGTGGGAGGAGTTCGCCAATCTGGATCTGACCCGCCTCTCGGCAAATCTCAAGTACCCGATCATGATCGACGGACGAAATCTTTATGACCCGGAGGCGATGGCCGCGGCTGGGTTTACTTACTACAGCGTAGGCCGTCCGGCTTCGACACCGGAGAATATGCCGCTAGAGGCTGCGCCGATCAGAAAGCTCAACCACCTATGAAGGGGTTGCGCGCCATGGTGACCGGTGGGGCTGGGTTCCTGGGGTCCCATCTTTGTGACGCTCTCCTTGCCGAAGGATATTCGGTCATCTGCGTGGACAATCTTCTGACCGGAAGATTGGCGAATCTGGAACACCTGCGTCGCGACGCACGATTTGAGTTCCGGGAAATCGATATCATTGAGCCGTTCGACTGTGGGAAGGTGGATTACGTCTTCCACTTTGCTTGTCCTGCCAGTCCAGTCGATTATATGGAGCATGGGATTGATACTCTGCGGGTCGGATCGGCAGGCACACTCAACGCGCTGGAAGTGGCACATAAATACGGCGCCAAATACCTGATTTCATCGACCTCAGAGTGCTACGGCGATCCACATGAACATCCGCAAAAAGAAAGTTACTGGGGAAATGTGAATCCGATTGGACCACGATCGGTTTACGACGAGGCCAAGCGCTTCGGTGAAGCCCTAACCATGGCGTATCACCGTTATAAGAAAACGGACACGCGCATCGTACGAATTTTCAATACCTATGGACCACGTATGCAATTGAACGATGGCAGAGTGGTGCCCAACTTCATGAAGCAGGCGCTGCGTGGCGAGGATCTTACAATATACGGAGACGGCAGCCAGACTAGAAGCTTCTGCTATGTGAGCGACGAAATTGATGGATTCATCCGGCTTTCGAAAACGGCGGAACATTTCCCGGTAAATATCGGAAATCCATCGGAGTTTACGATTCTGGAGTGCGCGAAGGTCGTATTAAAGGTGACGGGGTCGGCGAGCAAGATTCGCTACTCCGAGTTGCCGGCGGATGATCCCAAGCAGCGATGTCCGGACATCACAAAAGCGAAGACCTTGTTGGGTTGGCAACCTTCGATCGACTTGGAGAGTGGTCTCAGGATTTCACTCGACTACTTCCGCAAAGCGGTGGGAGAAGAGATACCGTCGGTGCGCTAAAGACCACTCCCGTGGTTTCCCTGCCCTTATTGAAGCGACCTACTTTTCCTGCCCTGTCTAATTTGTGAACTTGGATTCCTGGTCGACGCATTCGACAAGTTCGGCGATGTGTTTTTTGTTGCGTTCTGTTAGGGTGACGAACTTCACTCCCATGCCGAACCCGGGGTCGGTTTTTTGGACGGTACCGGGCAGTGACAGTTTCGATTCCGCAGTGCGGATGACAATGTCCACTGCGGTTCCCACCGGAAATGGAGTCGTAGTTTCAACGTAGCAACCGCCGTGACTCACATCGGTAAGCGTACAGCGGTGCGGAACATCTCTGCTCGGAATATATACGTCGACACCTAGCGAACAAGGCTTGCGCCCTGGGTCGCGGCGATCTGAAACCAAACCCGCTCCCACCTTTGCTCCTCTAGACAGAGAATTCGCCGTTATGTCACTTGCTGAAACCAAGGCATCATCGGTTCGAGGGGAAACCGGCGTATTCTGCAGCCAGTCTTGAAGGATGCGTCGGGAAGATTGCGGAACATGCGCTAGCCGCAATCCTACCCGGCCTGCTGAGTCTTGCCACATGACTTCTCCGGCAAGACGCACTACAGAAACACTACCCGGCAAAGAAAATTGGAAATAGACTTTGCAACACGGGGCAAGCTCGCGCTCCGATTGAAAGGCGATTCCTTCTTTGCTGAGATTCAGTAGATGGGAGGGCGTTCCTTCCCTTCCCGCGTAATCAACCGCCGCGGCGGAGTTAACAGGAACACGAGGATGGACACGGCGTTCGCCTCGAATCAGATCACGAACTGCGCGAATGCTGTTATTCGTGCGCTCCCGGGATATCGGTTTGTAGAGAACAACTCCCGCACCTGCCGCGAGTATTTCTCGCACGTGGTTGAGCGGTTCCACCATGGCAACGGTAAGCGTGTTGGTGTTCAGTGTCGAATCGCGAAGCTCGGAGATGAAAAGACGAGCTCCGGCTTCATTACCGCAATCCAGGAAGATTGCGTCGAAATGATTTTTCTGGACGCGGAAATGTGCGTCTGCGAAATCGCCCGCGCACTGAACCGAAATATTTAGTTCTTCGAGAAGGTTGCGGAGGACGCTTCTAGCGTTGTCATCCGCGCCTACGAGAAGCGTCGCGAGCCCCATGACTTGATGATAAAAGGCCACAGCATCCGGAACGAGATTACGCGAGTCATTGGGACGCCGGAAAGCAGTGACCTTAGTCATCTAGATCGAGTGGTACCCGAACGGCTATGGTCGGTAGAGAGTCCAACCGTTCCGACGGATTCGATCACAGCTTTTCGCAGGCGAGGATCGGCCTATGTCACCAAAATTAAGCAGCGGGTTCGTGATGCTGGGAAGCCTCATGATGTTTCTGGGCTTGTGCTTCCTGCCAGCCGCATTGGGCAACCAAAAAGATGCCAGCCTGCTGGAAATGGGCAGTTGCGTGTTCTCGGCCGGGGCCCTGATCGTGGCTTTGGGGATGTATTTGAAGGCCAGAATGATCAAAGAACAATTAGGCTGGGAAGCTCCGGCAGAGACGAGTAGCAAGCGCGTACGAGGCGGATGCGACCTTTGTGGCACGGAAGTGCCAGTCGTGCTCTGCCGGGTCCACCAAGTACACCTCTGTGGCAATTGCCTGGGCCAGCATTACGATCCACGTTCGTGCGGATACATCCCGAGCACTCGAAGTGCCAGTGGGAGCAAGGCCGCAAAGACTTGGGCACGTGCTACGGGCGCCTGAATCCAATCCAGGGTGCAAAATTGGTCTGGCCGTCGAGCGGTCGCTTGCCAAAGTGACTAGAGTCACCCTCCTTTCATTACGTTACGTAAGGCCAAGTCTATTAGGTTCGCCTTTAGTACTTTGACGCTCTCCTCCCGGCTCCTTACGATTGCCCTTGAAGACAGACTCTGGTGAAGCACTTCCCCGATCCGGCAGGCGTTACAGCGGGTGGGGAAACCAGCAATGTCTCACTGAGTCGGCACAAGAGAATGGGGGCCACGGTGATAAGGCAAGAGCTACCCATGAATCCCCCCGAAAAAGGAATCGCATATATGGCACCGAATCGAAGCCGGGGCTTCACGCTACTTGAGCTGATGATCACCTTGACGGTATTGATGATTGCTTCAGCCGTGGTGTTGATGGGCGTACAGCCTTCGTTGAACGAAGCCCACGTGGGTTCGGCGTACAACCTGACGCTGAATGTTCTTCGCCAGGCCAGAGACACCACCATCGGACAGCGGCAGACTTATTACGTAACGTTCAACAACGGCGTTTCACCCAACACCATTACGGTGACACCCGGCTTCGGGACGAATGCGTTCGACACTTACAAGCTGCCAACGGACGTCTCGTATACGGTCCTGGCTAAGTTCCCGACTTCGCCACTGAGCTTTCCGATGACTCCGGACGGATTTGGAACCGGGGCAACGCCAATTGATTTCGATCAAGGCATCGCGCTTGGCGTGAAGAACATAGTGTATTTCCAGCCAGACGGATCGGCGCAGGACGTAAACGGAAACATCAACAACGGTGTGATCTACATTGCAAGGCCGGGCGACTTGTACAGCGCCAAGGCGATCACACTGTGGGGCGCGACTGGGCGAATTCGAGGATGGCGCTTGGATCAGAACGCCGGCGCAGTCTATTACTGGAGGCAACAGTGAAACATCTCAGCCAACTTGCTTCCGAGAAACCGCGGAGCGAAAAGCAGGCAGGGTTCACGCTCATCGAGGTCATGATCTCGATGGTGGTTCTAACGGTTGGTCTGGTAAGTCTGCTGGGGGTAATGGGAATCGCTATGGCCGCCACCCAGAGCTCAGAGCAGTTGGCCGTCTCGAAACAGTTGGCCAACGAAGCGATGGAAGGCATCTTGACGGCACGCGAGAGCAGCAACTTGAGCTGGTCACAAATTCAGAATACCGGCGCCGGCGGTGTGTTCCTCACCGGCATGAACCCGGTCTACAACTCAGGGCTCGATGGAATTATTGATACGGCAGACGACGCGGCATCCGGCTATCAGACTCTGCGATTGCCTGGACCTGACGGCATTTACAACACCGCCGACGACGTCTTATTGCCGCTGTCAAACTATCAACGGCAAATCGTCATTCAGAACGCGACCGATGACAACGGAGTGCAACTCGGCGATTTGCGATCGGTGACGATCACGGTGCAATATCAGCCCCCCCAATTCAAGATTCCCCAAACTTACGTTCTCTCGACTTACATCTCCCCCTACCGGTAAAGGCAAATTATGAGACACGCAAGAGGAAAGTCCAGTCCGGGTTTCACGTTGCTCGAGATGATGATCTCTCTCGCGCTTGGATTGCTCGTCATAGGCTCAGCGGTGCAGCTGTTCAGCCAGGGGGTGGACGCGACGTGGGTGATCTCACAGAAGGCTGAAATGCAGCAGGATCTGCGGGCAGCTTCGGGCTTGCTGCTGAAAGATATCAGCTTGGCGGGCGCTGGATTACCGAATGAGCAGGGCATTGCGCTGCCCACCGGGGCGGGAACCAAATCTATCTATGGCTGCGACCAATCGGGAAGTTGTCTGCCCGGTGGAGCTGTCGCGTATCCGTATGCACCGTCGACGACCACACCAACCATGTACCCAATTATTCCCGGGTACCAGTTAGGCGTCATACCAAACGGGGGCAACGTAAAGAGCGACCTGATCACGGTGGTGTACAGCGATCCAATTCTGGCGCTGAACTGCTACACCATCACTTGGCCGAAGACGGGAATCAGCCCCGTCACATTTACGGCGCCGACAACGAATCCGCCGCCGGCAAGTTGCATCCTGCCGAACGGAATTACATTTCCGCAAAGTTTAACGGACAGCGTCGCGGGCCTGAAGGCGGGCGATGTGTTGCTGTTCACGCAAGGCTCTTCGCAGGCGGCGGCAGAAGTCACATCCGTCACTCCGGCCAACATTCAGGGCCAGGCTCCGTTGGGCCAAGCGTACAGCGTCACGTTCGCCAATGGCGACCCTCTGCTGTTGAACCAAAGCACGGCAACGGCAGGCGATCTGGTGCAATTGGCAGGCGGCGCAAATACAACTGCGATCCGTATCGAGGTCATTACGTATTACCTGAAAAATCAGCCGGACCCACTTGGTGTGGGCAACGGCACACCAGTGTTGATGCGGCAGGTAAACGGGCAATCGGCGGTTCCGGTGGCAGAGAACGTGGTGAATTTCCAATTCAACTACGACACCTACGATACGTCAGGAAACCTGCTGAGCGCGCAGGGCGATGGAGGATATTCCGCCGGTGTGGCTTACAACCTCATCCGGAAGATCAACGTAATCCACCTGACGACGCGGAGTCAGATGGCAGGAGCACGGAGCGCGTTGATGGCAACCAGGGGCTATCAGACGTTCGACTTCCAGACGTCGATCAGCGCTCGAAACTCGAGCTATCAGAATCGGTACTCGTTCAATTAGAAGCACATTTGAAACATGGGTATGGGATTAAGACGTTTCTTGGTTAGGGCAATGAGGAGTCACACGATGGCACGGAACAATCACAGTTCGCGGGGATTCACTCTGATAGCGGCGCTGATGCTGTTGCTCATTCTGTCCGGCGTCGCGATCGGTCTGCTCATGATGGTGAATACAGAAGGCAAGGTCAACACTCACGACGTCCAGAACAATATTGAGTTCCATGGCGCCGAGGGTGGCATCGAGCACATGACCGCCGACCTGGCCAACATGTTCCAGAATATTCTGGCCCCCACTGCCAGCCAGATTGAGGCGCTCAGTTCGCTGGCGCCGACTAGCCAGGCGTTGATCAGCTATCCCGTGTACAGCCTGACTCCGACCACGAATACTGACGGCTCCCTGAAAACGTCGTTCGGTCAGATTGCCAGCGGAAGCTATGCGGGATTGTATGCTCAGCTGCTGCCTGTCACCTTGCAGGTGACCGCACAAGGTCCGCTGGGCGATGAAGTCAACATGTCCCGGACGGTAGAAGTGGCACTGATTCCGGTGTTCCAATTCGGCGTTTTCTCGGACAGCGATCTGGGATTTTATAGCAGCCCGAACCTGAACTTTGCGGGCCGCGTTCACACCAACGGCGATTTGTATCTGGGCGTTGCAAACGGATATACGCTGACGTTCCATGACAAACTGAGCGCCTGGGGTAACGTGATTCGTATGGTGCTGCCGAACGGCCTCGCGGCGCCAAGCTACAACGACAGTGGAACAGTTTTAATTCCGACCGCCAGCGGTGGCTGCGACGGCGGCCAACCGCATTGCCGCGCGATTGCTCAGAGCGAAGGCAGCGTGACGGGCGCGGGCGGAAATCCTCCGGCTTCGTCCTATAACGCGGGCCCACCTTCGTGGCAGACCATCTCATTGAGCACGTACGCTGGATTCATCAAAGATGGCGACTGGGGCAACACGACCTATGGAACTGGCGCTTCGAATCTGACCCTTCCCTTTGTCGGCGGAACCACCGGTGGTACGACTGGGCCGCAACCATTTGAGATTATCCGGCGGCCGCCGCCGGGCGAAGACCCAACGACTCCCTTAGGATCGTCCCGTCTTTACAATGAAGCGGAAATTCGAATTCTGCTCTCTGACACACCGGCAGATTTGCCGGGGGGCATCGGAGATCCGGCAAACATTCGGTTAGCCAATATTGGAAACTACCTGACTGGCGTTCCGGCGTCGGTACCAAGCACCATGCCAAATCTCGGAGCTGGCCATTCCTACACCACTTACTTCGCGACAGCAACGACGGGTGTAGCGGACCCTTCTGGATACAGCGGTAGTTATACCCAGACGTCATTGGCGCCCGACTGGCTGTATACGCCGGTGGCTCCTCCAGCCGGATACGTCACGTTGTATGACGCAAATGCTCCCATGATGAACGTCGGTGACGGCAAAGTCGGTCTGACCAACCAGCCGGCGAATCTGACATTGTCAGTTTGTAATCCTTCGACTCCGGTAAAGGTGCCGCCAGCTTCCGGACCACCAGTTTGTCCTTCCGCCGCGTCGGCATATCCGTACTATTCCCCACTGCCCTACCCGACGCTGCCGCAAGGCGCGACGCCGACAGCATCGTGGAATTTGCTGGACGGCTATCTGCGAGTCGAATATCGCGATAAGAACGGCGCATTCCATCCGGTCACTGCGGAATGGTTGGGCCTTGGATTTGCACGGGGCACCTTGCCCCCGGGCGCGCCGCAGACCAATCCCATCAACCCCAACGCGATCCTGCTCCTGCAAGAACCTGCGGACCGGAATGGAGATGGGACGATTGACAAGACGGGCATTGCCCCGACTTACACAACCTCCTGCAAGAGCGGCGTGTGTACCTACACGCCGTCCCCTGGAAAACCGCCGGAGGTCACGGTAGACGCCACCACGAACTCACCGTGGTACGGAGACAGTGCTCAGGCCACTGGCCAGAGCGCCAGCCAGTTCAACTGGTATCCAATCAACTTCTACGACGCGCGCGAAGGTGAACCGCGCGATACACAGTATGGCAACGATACCTGCACGACGAATGGCGTAATGAACGCAGTTGAGCTCGACGTGGGCAACCTGGCGAAATGGTTGAATGGCACAATCGTCGGTAGCGGTAAGAACGTTGACTACGTAAGCCAGAACGGCTACATCGTATATTTCTCTGACCGCCGGGGAATGATACCGAATCCGAATGGCACTCAGGTCGATGCCGCAGGCACCAAGACCGGAGATTCGGGCTTGGAGGATTCGGTCAACCGCAGCAGTGCGGCAGGCACACCGGATGGAGTGCTGGATTCGATTCCGACCGGTAAGACGTTCTCTCCGGAAGACGTCAACCTGAACGGAAAGCTGGACAGCTTCGGCACTAACAATCTCGGGCTGGGTCTCGGATACATCGGCGGCGCCTATGTTGGCACCAACAGCGTGAATGCAAAGATCAACGGCGCTTCACCTGCTGATAACCCTTACTTGCGCGTGAATTCCTGCCAAATCGCCCAGGGCAACTGGGTGAGCGGAGCACGGCACGTCCTGAAGTTAGTCGACGGCGGCCTGGGCAATGTTCCGGTGCGGCTGGACAACTCCCAAGGTGGATTTACCGTAGGTTCTGAAAACCCGGTATATATCTACGGCAACTACAACACCAACGCGGGGGATCCGATCTGGACAGGCGGAGCGGATGTAGCGCACTCGGCCGCGGGTATCGTCGCCGATGCAGTCACCATGCTGTCGAATAACTGGTCGGATCTAAACAGCTATATGACCGACCCGACCAACCCTGCGTCTTACCGGCTGGGCGCTACCTCGTATTATCGGGTGGCAATCGCGGCTGGAAAGAACGTCAACTTCCCGTTCCCCTCGTGGGAGAACTCAACCGATTACGGGTTCGGCACCGATGGCGGAGTGCACAACTTCCTGCGATTCCTGGAAGATTGGAGCGATCCGGGAGCAACTCTGAACTACGAAGGATCGCTGGTCACTCTGTATTATTCGACTTACGCCACGGGCACGTTCAAGTGCTGCACCTACTCGGTCTACCAACCTCCGATTCGAAACTATGTGTTCGATCCGGACTTCACATCACCGCAGAACTTACCGCCTGGAACGCCGCTGTTCCGGGACATCGACAACCTAAGCTTCCGCCAGAACTTCACGCCGCATACTGGCGCCTACTGACACAAGCTTAGAAAATCGAAGGCCCCGATTCGCGAGGATCGGGGTCTTTTTCTTTGCAACGATAGGCCGGACTTTTCCAGCGACCATTCGGAACGGTTTTTTTCACTTCACGGCAATTGGCTCTTCGGTTCGGTGCCCGGTTATCATGAGTGCTCTGCGAGATTCGGCAGAGGAGGGCCACCTTGTCTAAAATCAGCGCAATTTTCTGGGACGTGGGAGGCGTGTTGCTAACCAATGCGTGGGACCGGGCGCAACGCGAAAAAGCGCTGGAGCGCTTCGAGCTGGATGCCGTGGAGTTTGGGGACCGGCACGAGATGCTAGTCTCTTCTTTCGAACGAGGCAAGATCGGGTTGCCAGAATACCTGGAACGAACCATCTTTTACCGGCCGCGTCCTTTTACTCCTCAAGACTTTGAGAAGTTCATGTTTTCTTTGTCGCAGCCCAATTTCGATGTTCTGGAAATCGCGAAATCGTTGGCTGGATCTCGCAAATACCTGATGGCGACGATCAACAATGAGTCCAAAGATCTAAACGAATTTCGCATCCGCGCCTTTGGATTACAGAATACCTTCAGTCTATTCGTAAGCTCGTGTTATGTGGGTCTGCGAAAGCCGGAGGAAGGTATCTATCAGCTTGCGCTCGAGATTACGCAACAGAAGCCCGAGGAATGTTGTTTTATTGACGATCGTGCCTTGAATCTCGACTCCGCAGCGCGGCTGGGAATGCAAGTGATACGGATGGAGAACGCAGAGCAATTGCGAAGAGATTTGGGGAAGCTCGCAGTGGTTGTTTAGCTGGCAGTCTGCACCGGTCCCTAGCTAGCGGTTCCTACCGGAGGGGATGCTGATAGGGCAGTGAACACGGAAATTGGACTACGCACTTTTCTTTGGAGTCGGCGCTGTTCCGGCTTGGAGATTCTGAGTTGGTTCAGCGGCAACCCCGAGGCTTAAGTCGGTAGACCAGCAATCTGACAGAATCTTCCAATCGCCGGATTGGCGTGCAGCAACGATCAGGTACTTGCCTCGTTCTTCACGACGGCGATTCATGGTCACTGGAACAAGCATCTGGCAACGACCTGCCTGGTAAGCCACGTCGCCGATGACCTCAGTACGCAAGGCTTCCATCTCCACATCCCCAAGCCCAGCTTCGAGAACCGAAAAAAAGTATTCGTGAATGGCAGCCGTGCCCCGGACCGGGGGCACATTGGGCCGGAGAACTACTGCGTCTGCCGCATACAGGCCGACGAGATCGTCGAGATGCTTGACGTTGCAAGCCGCAGCCCAGTCCTGCGCGATCTTTCGGACTGCGATCTCTACGCGGCTCAGCGCGCCTCCGGAGGCAGATCGGGGTCGGGGAGCTTCGCGAGCGGGAAGAGCGGGCGCGGAGCGCTGATCAAATGCTGGACCCGCTGCGCTTCCCTCACCATAGGAAAAGTAATGATGATGGTAGTGATGGTGATATTGGTGTGGCCCCGGAGGTAACTCTTGCGGCACTACATTCTCCTGAACCGCCGGGACGTTCGATTCCCGGCTGCGACTGGCTTTTTCGGGCGCGGGCAAGGATGCGCCACAGGTGGCGCAGAAACGGTTGGCAGGCGGATTTTGATTTCCACAAGCAGCGCAGGCGTGAGTGTCGCTACTGGCAACATCCGCGGAACTATGCAAATCGGTTTCAAGCGCGAGACGCTGCATTGCCTCCATGGCGGCCGCAATCGCCTCTTCGTCGGACTTAGGTTGCGGAGGCTCGTTGCTCAACGGGCTGAGAAAGTCTTCCAGCGAACGAGCAAGCGGACGAGGTGAAGGATTTTTTGTCGGGCTTTTGGTTTGCCCGGGCTGCTTTTCGTGATCCATGGATGACAAAAGCAATTCTATTCGAAATGGACACTCAACGACCGAGGAACTGGATCTTGCCTTCGGCTTCGGTGGGAACCCCATTACACTTTGCCGGCCGATAGCGCCACGAGCGAACGGCGTTCAATACGGTTCTGTCCTGTGGAACACCCGCACTTTCCAAGATAAGCGGAGAGTGTACCCGGCCATCGGTTCCGACGATAAAGCTAACGGTAACCTTGGTCTTGGCATCCGGAATCTCGAGAAGAGGGTCGGGAGTCGCCAGCGCTTCAGGAGGTTCGGAAACTTCACAAGAAGATCGAGCGGATGAATGCTCGATGGTTGAGAAACGAGATTGCCGCAGCGCAGAGATCCAAACCCCGGATCGATCACGCTGGGCCTCCTGCCATTCAGCGACGGTAGGCAAGGCTGTTTTCGAGACCGAGGCGACGGACAGCATCGGGGTGAGCACGGCGATGGTTAGAAACCAGAACCTACGTAGTCCCATGGAGCCTTTCTCAAGCGGTGCGCGGATATCCGAAGACTTCCGCGCTGGTACTTCTAAAGGGCAATCCGCGTACCAGGCCACCAAACCTTCAACCCTATGAACATAAATGACTTCCCGTGATGCCTCGTTGCGCTTTTGGCCCATAGATGAAAACTGTTGCAGCTTCGGCCGCCGGGCGGCAGCGACAGAGATACCGGGTTAGAGCCCTGTGACTGTAGGAACACGACTCTGTGAGGCAGGTCACATAACGGTATGAGGCTTTCTCCGAGAATGAAGCTGAAGGCGAACGGCGGAGGGCGCTGCGGTTTGGCGAATCGCCGAAGAAATCCAGGAGGAAAAGGCCATGTTTGAACAGGAATTGGAGCTGCAAAAAAGGGAGTCTTCGGTTCTGCCGCTATTGCTCATCGTGGCATTCATCGTGGCGGTTGTAGGGATCGCCGGCTATTACGTTGTGCAGAATCAAAAGGTGCTATCGGCACAAGAGGCGACGCAGATCGCAGCGGCGGGCCTGAGGAATCAGGGTCCCGCGACGCTGGATTTTCATACCGGCCTGGTGAAGGCCTCGGTCGACGACACAGGCAGCGCGCCTCACTACCGACTGCTGGAGAAGGCCGGCTTCTTGAAGCTGGGAAAGGCGCAAGGCACATACGGCACTACTATTCCCGTGGAACTCACGCCAAGGGGAAAAGATTTTCTGGCGCAGATTCAGGGCGTCACTCACGTAAAACAAAGCGATGGGACAGAACTCTATACGGTTCCGCTGGCTGAACGAAAGTTAATGGCGGTATCCGAAGTGAAGATGATCGACCCGTTGCACGCACTGGTGGGGGTCACGTGGACGTGGCAGGCGAATGCGATGGGCGAGCTGTTTGATGCCGGTGGGCCAATGGTGAAGAGCTTTAACACCTGGGACCGGGCAACGCTGATCGACAAGCACGGAGCGGCTTTTTATCACGATCCGCCGACCAAAATTGTTTTGGCAATGGTCAAGAACGACAAAGGTTGGCAGATCGGAACCGAGTAACTTCTCCGGGGAGCACGGTTGAACGCGCTCCCCTGGTTGTATCTTTACCGCCTTCAGAAAAGATCCCTGGGCAGCACCCGCTGCTTACCATCTTCCCCCCGCGAATTGAACTTGTGCCCACCCCGCCGCCGTTCTGCTATGCTGGCGACGAAATTCAGCCACACTCATGCAGGAAGATTACGTTCCCAAGTCATTGACGGAACTCAACGGGCGGCTTGGCCAGGATGAAGCACATGTCTGGCTGGCAAATGCGGACACGCTCGGAAGCAATGACCAGGCGAAATTTCTTGACCTGCTCAATGATGAAGAGCGGCGACGGGCGGATCGGTTCAAAGTTAATCCGGCCCGTGAGCAGTTCGTCGCCAGCCGGGCACTACTGCGGATTGTTCTGGGGAAATATCTGGGAATCGAACCTCGGCAGATATCGTTTCGCGTCAGCCCACACGGAAAGCCGGAGCTGTTGGAAGATCAGGGATTGTTTTTCAACCTCTCACACACAGCAGGACTGACGGCAATCGCGGTGACCCGGTCAGGGGCGATTGGGGTGGATGTCGAACAGGTTGGGCGTAGGTCGGTTGTTCTAGACCTGGCAAACCGTTTCTTTTCGCGAAA
Source organism: uncultured Acidobacteriaceae bacterium (assembly GCA_963708575.1). Lineage (GTDB taxonomy): Bacteria > Acidobacteriota > Terriglobia > Terriglobales > Acidobacteriaceae > DASVWZ01. The sequence continues at coordinate 231,677 of CAVPTB010000007.1, read as the reverse complement.
AGAGGCGGCCTGGGTTTCAGCGCAGCCGGAGGAACGGCGCTCGGAGAGTTTCTTCGCCTGTTGGACCGCAAAGGAAGCGTACATCAAGGCGCATGGCGAAGGCATGTCGATTCCGTTGGGCAGCTTCGCCATTGTTCCGGACCCCGGCAGGCAGCGAATGAATTTGGAGGTCTTCGAGAATCCGGCAGAGTCGTACCGCTGGTTTCTGTGGCGGCTGGATTTAGCCAGTGATTTCAAGGGAGCCTTGGCGGTCGAGGCGCAGAGTTGCAGAGTGCAAATCGGATCGCTCGTGCCCGACTCCGGCTAAACAAGAACGCCCGGCGTAGGCGGAAGTATTCTAGCGACCTTCCTTGCTCCCGTTCGCAGAGTAATCAGCGTGACTTCCGGCGGACAATTCAGACGAACGGCCATGCGAATCGTGCCGAGTCCAAAGTTGGTGTAGAGAGTGAGCGGGCCGACCTCGTGAAGTCCCCGCGGATATTTCTGGGCAAGCGAAGGAAGCCAAGGTGCACCAATGCCCGGGATCCAGATCTGGCCGCCGTGAGAGTGCCCTGAGAGTTGCAAATCCACTGGGTACTTCTGGACTGTATCCGCAAAATCGGGCTCGTGGACCAGCATCACGACAGCTTCATTGGACGGCACCTCTTTCAAGGCAGCGTCAAGGTCCGGGTGGCCTTCCATACAATCATCCACGCCGCTGATCCACAGACGTGAGCCAGCGCGTTCCAGCGCCACTGACCGGTTTTCCAAAATCGGAAGATCGTAGGACTTCAATATCTCGGTGATGAGGCGCCGGTTCGCGCTAACGTCATGATTGCCCAGCACACAGAAGCGTCCAAACGGTGCAGTCATCTGGGCGAGAAGCCCCGCGCAGAGTTCAGACTCCAAAGCGGCGGTCTTGCGATTCTGGACGACGCCCGCGAGCAGAGGCACGGTGATGAAATCGCCGGTCAACGCGATCAAATCGGGCTTCAACTGATTCACCATCTTCACCGCGTGACGGATAGGGATGACGGAAAAATATGGGTCGTAATGAAAGTCGCTTAATTGCGCGATCGTGAATCCGTCAAAAGCCTCCGGAAGGCGAGGCAAGGACAATTCCAGGCGAACCAGCCGGGGATGATTGGGCTCAAGAATCGCGCTGTCGACGCCAAGTACAAGAACTCCGGCTCCAGCCGTTAGTTGAAGAAACCTTCGCCGAGTTAATGGAGCCAAAGAGAATTCACCCCGTAGATCATCCCGCGCTGATGGAGAGCAGCTGCTTTGATTGTATCGGATTCGCGGGCAAACGCCGGGCTGGCAGGGGAACTTGACGGCCGAAGGTTATACACTTTGGCGCGCCGTGGATCGTAAGAAAATCGTGCTAACGACGCAGAAATCAGATTCACGGCTTCTTGCTCGGCTCATTTTGGCCGACGCGACGCCGGCAGTACTCACGCCCTGAAGAAGTGTTAACATCTCGGCGTTATGAATACAAAACACAGCTTGGTGATCTCTTTCGCGTTAGTGGTTGGATGCGGCTTCTTCCTAAGGATCCCGGCCCAAGCACAGACTTCGAACAAGCCGATCGTGCTGCACGCGGCGCGACTGCTCGATGTCGAAAAAGGTCAGATGATTACGCCGGGCGAAGTATTGGTGGAAGGCGACAAGATCTCTGCCGTTGGAGCGTCCGTGCAACATCCTGCAGGCGCGGAAGTGATTGATCTGGGCAATCGGACGTTGATGCCGGGGCTCATTGATGCACATGTGCACCTGTTTCTGCACCCTGGAGCAGAAGACTTGCAAACCGTGCAGGAGTCCGTCCCTGAGAGAACCATTTACGCGTTGCTGGCGGCCCGTGACGATCTGATGGCTGGGTACACGGCTGAACGAGACATGGGCACTGAGGGGGCGGGGTCCGCTGATACGGCGGTACGCAATTCTATCGACCAGGGGCTGATGCCGGGGCCGCGCTTGCGCATCAGCGGAAATGCGATCAGCATTCTGGGCGGACACGAAGATGCGATCGGCTACAACCCTGACCAACACATTTCCTCCAACGCAACGTATGCGAACAATGCCGACGAACTCGTGAAGGTCATACGAGAGCAAATCAAAGGGGGTGCGGACTTCATCAAGATTTACCAGACGGGTTCAGACTCTCTGCACGACGGTAAGTTCAGCACGGTCTATCAATACACCGCCGAACAACTTTATGGAGCTGTGCAAGAGGCAGCGCGAGTGGGAAAGCGGGTGGCCGTCCATGCCACGGGAGAGCCGGGAACGCTCTATGCCGCGGAGGCTGGGGTCGCGTCAATCGATCATGCCAATCAACTGAGCGATGCGACCATGCGAATCATGAAGCAAAAGGGGATCTTTGCTGTTCCAACATTCACGATCTTTGAATACTTTGGCGAACACGCGGCAACGCCGGCCCAGGCAACGCGAGAGAAAACCATGCTTGATTTGCACGCGCAAGAATTTCGCACCCAACTGGCACGCGCGGTGCCCATGGCGGTGGGGTCGGATGTTGGACCGTTTCCTCACGGGACGCAAGCGCGAGAGTTCGAACTGATGGTGAAGTATGGCATGAGTCCGCTAGGCGTATTGCAGGCTGACCTGCTGAATGGAGCGAAACTGCTTGATTGGGAAGGTCAGATTGGACAATTGAAGCCGGGCTATTTCGCCGACGTCATCGCGGTACCAGGGGATCCCTTGCAAGACGTTAGCGTTCTCAAGAACGTGAGTTTTGTGATGAAGGGTGGAGTGGTTTACCGGAAGTAGGAGGATAGAAACAGGGCACGAATAAGACCATCGTGCCCTTCCCCTTTGGGTATTTATTGAACTGTGATACTGACAGATTTCGACGGAATACCGTTAGCCACCACTTCCAGTGTGCTCGGTCCGGTTTCCGTCCCTTTTGGAACGTCGAAGTTGGTAAAGACCGTTGCTTTGCCGGTGGCAACCGCCATGGTGCTATGGTCGTGTGTTTTGGCGTAGATCACATGATGCGTGGTGTTATTTGTGATCCGCACCAATGGGTAGTTGGTTGCGGTCTCGAACTCATCACCGAAGGCATTTGCCTGGGACAATCCGTTGAACTGCTTACCTGAGATTTTGTAAGTACTGCCCCGAGTCACTGACGAAGGGCACTGGGTGATGGTTGGCGCCCACGCGGCTTTGTAGGTGCCCTTGGTCGTGTAAACCTCGGAGCCGCCGACGATGACTTCTCCGGTGGGAAGAACCAGCAGGTTGCCGTAGCCGCTAGGCCCTGAGTTCAATTTCTTGCCGTCAAATTCGTAAAGGACGCCAAAATTCCCCAGAACGAGCACATTGCCGTTGGGCAACAAAGCGGCATAGGAATCGCCCGCGGCATCGCCGTTGGGAAAATCCGGGCCGGCCGTCCACTGGCCTGATTTATAAACTGCCGTGTGTCCAGTCGCCGCGCCCTGGTGCAGCGCGCCAGTAGCGAAAACTGAGCCATCAGGCCGCAGAATGGCAGGCCCAATCTCTCCCGGAGGACAGTATTCTTTGTTCTTGCCGTAAGGAATGCAGCCGACTTCGGGGGGTCCTTGCAAGTTTACTGGTGTGTTGCCCAGGCTGCTCCATTTATCAGTCGTCGAATCGAAACTTTCAGAGTTGGGGTTATGCTTCACGTCGACTGTCAGGATTGTGCCGTCGGGCATGAGCGTCCAACCTTCCTCGGCATTCCAGTCGGCCTTGCCCGTCGAATTCAGTTCAGTCCACTGAAGGGTTTTTGGATCAAGCGTGGCCATGCGCTTGTCGAACTTGCGGCCCAGAAGATATTGCCCATTGGGCAATACGGCGGACGGCGAGTCACCGATGAAGCCCCAGTTCTTGGGCGGTTTAACCTCGGTCCAGGTGTCTTTAACCGGATCGTAGATGGCGCCTAGATCGGTAAACGCGAATTGGTCGAAGTTGTATTCCCCGCCCTCGATGAGAAGACGTCCGTCGGCTAGGACGGCAGACGCAAAAGCGTATGGCTGATAGCCGGAAGGCAAGCTCGCCAGCTGCTTCCAAGTCCCCTTGACGTAGCTTCCTGATTTGTCAGGCGTGAGCTTCCACCAGTCGGACTCTCCCCCACCCTGGAAGATGACAGTTCCATCTGTCATGAGGAAGCCAATGAGGGTGCCGTCCGGCGGCTGGTTAACCAGGGACTGCAGCGACTGTGCGAACGCGGCCGAAGAAACGGAAAGCAGGAGCGTGGCTAAGGCGACAAGAATTCTTCGTGACACAAGTGACCCCTTTTATTTCCAGAGAATTGCAACCCCACGGTTGCGCGAACGGAATGCAACCTCGTCAAAATCGGCACTGGTTGCCGTTTGTAAGACGGATCGCAGGGTTTCCATCCTAACAAACAATCCAAATATTTTTGTAAAAACACCATTTGGACGAAGGATCGGCGACGTAAAGCCTTCGACGAGCGTCCAGTACATTACTTGATTTCCACGAACTACTACCAGCGATGTTTCTTTCGTGTCAGCCAGGTTCAGGAGCGGGAATTGGCGAGACCCGGTTTGACGCAGGTCATTATTTTTGCCAACGCAGCCGGGACGGGCGTTTCACTGGTATTGATGACCAAGTCGGCTTTGCCATACAGGGGCTCGCGTTCGGAGAGGATGCGCTTCAGATCTGACATCGCTTGGGGACTCTGCGCCATGGGGCGCATGTCGCCCTGAGCAATGACCCGCTTCATATGATCCTCAGGAGCTGCTCGCAGCCAGACCGTGTAGCAGGAGGATAGAAGCCGGTTGAAGCTGCTTGGTTCGGAAACGATGCTTCCACCCGTCGCTAGGACAAATTGCGTTCGGCTGGCGAGTAAGTCGCCGAGGCAGGCGCGTTCAAAACGGCGGAACCCACTCTGCCCGTAGAGATCGAGCATCGCTCCCATAGGGACACCACTGGCTTTTTCGACCAATCGGTCCAACTCGAAAAATGGAATGCCCAACTTTCTGGAAAGAGCAGCTCCGACGGTGGACTTCCCTGCTCCACGCAGTCCGATCAGTGCGACCCGGCCGAAACGGTCTACGCTGCGAACTTTCCCATAACGCTGCGCCAGCCATTGATTGACGTCTTCGAGTTCGTCGGACGTGAGACCACGAAGAAAGTCCGCGGTATGCGCGAGCTCGGCCGTTGGCTCTGCGCCTTCGAAGACTAGAGATGCGGTTGGAACATCCAGCGCGCGGGCAAGATGACGGAGCAGGAGTATGGAAGCGTTGCCATGTCCAACTTCTAATTCGGCGAGAAACCGCTCGGAAACGCCTGATTGCGCGGCTAACGCCTTACGAGTCATGCCACGCTGGGAACGTAAAGCGCGAACGCGTTCTCCGATCAGCGAAAGATATTTCCGATTGGCCAGATCAGCTTCGGCGTAGGCCCGAACTCCGTTTTTCGGAGAGCACGGGCCGGACTTTCGGAGAGCTGTCATCGGTTCGAAGCTAGTGAAGGGCGTCGAAATTCATATCCACGACCATGTCACGCAGAGAAATCTTTTCCAATGAACAAAACCGCGCCAGGTCTACGAGCAGGGGCGGCTGGTGATTCAGTTCTGAAGCCAGAAGAACGTCTTGAAAGGGATACTCGCCCTCAAGTTGAATGCAATGGGCGGCTTCCAGCTCTTGCAGCAAGAGATACATGGCGTCGACGTCAAGACCACAGGTCTCGTGAAGTTCAGGCAGATAGGCGACATATTTCTTGCGGGCTGAAGTCTGTGACCGCGTCGCCAAATTTGTGATATGGGCCAGAAGTTTGCGAGTTTCAGGCGACAGCCCACGGAGGCGAGATTCGAGTTCAGCGACAGCGGCGGCGCGGGCATCATCCGCTACAAAGCCGCAAACTTGAGCGAACTTGTTTATAGGTCTCCTAGCTGCGGCATCAGTAGGTTTCAATGTGCAACCGGCCTTTCCGTAGCAGTTGTGGCTTGAGTTCGTCCCAGTTCAGACTGTGAGCGCGGGCAACATCGCGAAAGGCTTCGATCACCCCTGACTCCATTCCCTTCAATCCGCAAATGTAGATGTAGCTATTGTCGTCACTGAGCATCTCCGCGACCCGGTCCGCGCGCTCGCGGATGAGGTCCTGCACATAGACTTTGGGCTTATCCGGCAAGCGGGAGAATGCGAAATTCTTTTCTATGAACTCAGAGGACAGTGTCTGCAGCGGCCCGAAGTAAGGAAGTTCCTCCGGAGTGCGAGAGCCGAAAAACAGAACCAGATCTCCGCCCTCATTGAGATCGCGGCGACGGCGGCGGCGTTCGGTCATGGCGCGCATGGGAGCTGAGCCTGTGCCGGTGCAGATCATCATCAACGAACTGCCGGGATGATTGGGCATCAGGAAAGTTGACCCAAAAGGACCGACGACCCGAACCGGATCACCTTTCTTTAGATCGCACAAATAGTTGGAGCAAACGCCTTGAACGGGGACGCCTTCATGATCTTCGGCAACACGCTTTACCGTCAACGCAACATTGTTATAGCGCGGGCGTTCGCCATCGCGAGGGCTGGCGATCGAATACAAGCGAACGTGATGCGGCTTGCCATTGGCGTCGAGGCCGGGCGGAAGGATTCCGATGGACTGACCTTCCAGCACGGGGAATGGCACGGCACCGAAATCGAGCACAATGTGCCTGATGTCGCTGGAAGCATCTTCGGCGGTCAGTCGCAGGTTCCCGCTGACGGTTGCGATGGCGGGAGCATTGGTCGAGTAGATGTGAATGTACGGATGCGACGCCGACCACGGCGGAATGGCTGCGCCTTCCTGCGCGCTGCTGGCAATGGCGGTAATCTTCTGGATGTCGGCGGGAAGCCGCGTTTCTGTAGTTCTGGCCGCAGAAGCTTGCGCAGGTGCCGATGCCACCGCCGGGCTCGCGGAAACGTTGCCACTGGGAAGTTCGTCCCATTGATATTGTTCGGCGATGGGATACGCATTGCCGGCGGATACAGTACGCCAACTGTCGATCGCGCCCGTGGGGCAGGGCGCGATACAAGCCTTACATTGATTGCATACGTCGAACTTAACGACGTAGTTGTGGGAATCGTGCTCGATGGCTCCGATGGGACACGTTTCTTCGCAAGTGTTGCAGCGGATGCAGATCGCGGGATCGATCAGATGCTGCTGAGCGGCTCCGGATTTTTCTTCAGTGACCGACATGAACTTCTAAGTCTTCGGAATCGTTTGGCGAATCCTACCCTTCGAAAAACGTGAAGGGAGGAATCTCTTTGATTCGCCTAACTAGCTAAAACGTACATACTCAAATTCGATCGGCTGATTATTGATGCCGCGGGCCGGTGGCGCTATCCAATTCGCGAACTTGCCGGGCTCTATGACCTGTCCCATTAAAGACTCGATGTAGCGATGATCGTCTTTGGTGGGCAGCCATTCATCACGATGCCGGTTCCATTCGGTTTCGGAAACGACTCTGCCGTCGGGACTAATGAACTGCCCTGCCATCGTACCGATCTTGCGATGGAATCCGACATGGGGCAGCGCGAAGCGAAACGGAATTCCGAACTTTTCGGGCATGCGATTCCAGCGATCGAGGCCACCCTTCACTTCCTTGATGTAGTCGTCGCGCAACTTGGCATTCAAAGCATTGAGAGCGGGAACCTTCTTTTCGACAATCTGGCCGTTCTCAACTTCGTGCACCACGTATTCCTGGGATGTCAGTTTGTGATCGTCAGTCTGCTTGGCTTCTTCGTAACGGCCTTTGAGTCCAGTAGTGTAGTAGGTCGCGGCGTTGGAAGAGACATCCGAACCGTATAGATCGAGCGTGACACTGTAATGGAAGTTGATGAACTTCTGCATGGTGTTTAGGTCGACCACGCCGAACTGGCGTCCTTCCGCCGGATCGGTGAGGCCATGTTCCTTCATCACTTCGCAGGTACGCTGGATGGTACGGGCGATCCCGGACTCCCCAACAAAAAGATGATGCGCTTCTTCGGTGAGCATGAAGCGGCAAGTGCGGGAGAGCGGGTCAAACCCAGACTCGGCAAGTGATGCCAGCTGAAATTTTCCGTCACGATCGGTAAAGAAGGCGAACATGAAGAAGGCCAGCCAATGCCGGGTTTCTTCGTTGAACGCCCCCAGGATGCGGGGGTTGTCCGTCTGACCCGAGCGACGCTGCAGCAGAAACTCGGCTTCTTCGCGACCCTCGCGGCCGAAGTGCCGATGAAGAAGATAAACCATCGCCCAAAGATGCCGACCTTCCTCGACATTGACCTGGAAAAGATTGCGCATGTCGTAGAGTGAGGGCGCCGTCATTCCGAGTTGGCGCTGCTGCTCAACCGACGCCGGCTCGGTGTCGCCCTGGGTGACGATAATGCGGCGGAGCGTCGAGCGATACTCGCCCGGAACGTCTTGCCAGGCCGGTTCGCCCTGATGATCCCCAAAGGTAATCTTGCGATTTTCATCGCGCGGAACAAGAAAAATCCCCCAGCGATAATCCGGCATTTTGACATAGCCGAAATTAGCCCAGCCATCGCGTTCCACGCTAATCGCGGTCCGTAGATAAACCTGCATTTCCTTACTGTTCACCGGACCCATGTCGCTCCACCATCCCTGAAACGCAGGCTGCCATTTTTCCAAAGCGCGTTGCAGAGTCTTGTCGCTGGCGAGATCGACGTTGTTGGGAATTCTTTCGCTGTAATCAATCATGACGAACTCCTATGAAGAGGGCTACACGCGCTCCCAGTTGAATTTCGCTTTGGTGCCGGTGCCGTAAACCTTAAGGGCGCCGGTGGTCCCTACCGCGTTAGGACGGATGAATATCCAGTTCTGCCAGGCGGAAAGCCGGCCAAAAATGCGAGTCTGCAGAGTTTCAGGTAATGCAAAACGCAGGTTCGCTTCGAGGCCAGTCAGCGCATCGGGCGAGAGTGCTGCGCGCGATTCGATGGCTAAGCGCAATTCGTCGGCCCAGTCGAGATCGTCGGGAGCAGCGGTGACGAGTCCAGCGTCGACAGCTTCTTCAGCGGCTATGCGCTTGCCGATGAGAGAGTGGACTGAGTCAACCGCGCTTTGCTCTTGATAAAAACGCGAAACGATTCGAGGCAAGCCGTTCGCCATGGTGAACGGACCAAAGTTCATCGCGGAAAGAGCGATGAAGGTCGCCGATGGGTTGTCGGGAACCTTCAGCATGTAACTGCGATCAGCGGCCAAGGCCAGTTCGAAAAGGGTTCCGGCAAAACAGGAGCCTTCTTCGATGATGGCGTACATGGATCGCGAAGAGACATCGAGCCGCGAGAGAGTTCTCCGCATCATATTGACTACTTCGCGCACAAACCAGTGATCACGGTTGTCAGCCAACTGACGATCGAATTCGAGGACAGCATCGGCGCTTCCGGAGGTCTTAAGCAACCAGAGTCCAAGTTCCAGCTCGTTCGTGCGGATGCTGAGAATAGCATCGTCAAGTTCACGTGCGACTTGCAGAGGCCACCAATTGGCTCCAGCGGAAGCAATCTCATCGATCAACATGGTCTTCGCCGAGTCCGGCGCTTTGACATGAAATGTCGCCGTTCGCGCGGCGCGGTCGAATTGCACATCTACAAACTCGTAATGGTAGCCGGAAGCATCGACGGTGCGTTTCAAGGGCGTGAGCGAAATGCCCTTGGCATTCTTTGGGCGATCGCTTTGCTCAGCCATTTGCTGTGCACGTTTCTGAATGGATTCGTTCCATTGAGCAGGCTTTACGATTTCATCGACGAGGCGCCAGTCCTTGGCGCGCTGACCCTGGGCGCCTTCAGGAACGGTGCAGAACATGTCCGCCAGGTCCCGACGGACTTTGCGCTTGTCGACGACGCGTGTGAGGCCTCCCGTGCCGGGAAGTACACCAAGCAACGGTAGTTCCGGCAAACTGACTGCGGAGGCGCGGTCATCAATCAGAACGATTTCGTCACAGGCAAGTGCGAGTTCGTAACCGCCGCCTGCAGTTGTTCCATTACATGCGGCGAGAAACTTCAGACCGGAATTTTGGCTGGCATCCTCAATCCCGTTTCGCGTTTCATTGGTAAACTTGCAGAAGTTGACCTTCCAGGCGTGGGTACTGGTACCGAGCATGTAGATATTTGCGCCAGAGCAGAAAACGCGACTCTTGGCGCTAGTCACTACGACGCAACGGATTTCCGGGTGTTCGAAGCGAACCCGTTGGAGAGCATCGTGCAGTTCGATATCAACGCCAAGATCGTAGGAGTTGAGCTTCAATTTGTAGCCGGGCCGGATGCCGCCATCTTCTTTGGTGTCCATGACGAGCGTGGCGACGGAGCCGTCGAATTTCAGTTGCCAATGCTGGTAATGGGCCGGCTCGGTCTGATAATCGACGGCCGGCGAGCGGCTGGATTCAACTGCAGTCAGGGTGGCTTCCACGGGATCTCCTGGCAAAGCCGGGAAAGAGATGCATTTTAATGCACTATGCCGTGAACCCCCACCCCGGGTATTGCTTGAAACTGTTATACCATGCAGAAAACGGTGGGGCAATCGTGGATTTAGCGATCGCGGAGTGTGCATTATATAGCATGACAATCTATTTTTCCCTAACTTAACTGGGATGATTTCGATGGGACAAGGAGCAAGAATTGAAACTAGCAAATTATGTTTGTGGTGAATGGAAAAGCGGTAGCGGCGGTGAGCAAGAATTGATCGACCCCGTCCTCGGAGAGAAACTCGCAACGGTGTCGTCGTCGGGAATTGATGTTGCAGCGGCCCTGGAGTTTGGGCGCAGCCAAGGGAGCCGTGAGCTACAAAAACTCACCTACGCGCAACGGGCGGATTTGCTGGGCAAAATCGCAGACGTTCTATCCGCCAATCGCGCCGAGTACTTCGAGATCTGCAAAAGAAACATGGGAGCCACCGAAGCGGACGCGTCCTTCGACGTGGATGGCGCGATCTACACCTTGAAGCAATATGCGAGATTCGGCAAGTCTTTGGATGGGAAACTGCTGAAAGATGGACCCCCAGTCCCGCTTTCGAAGACTGGCGTATTTCAGGGCCAGCATTTCCTGAAGCCACTCGGTGGAGTGGCGGCCTTTATTAATGCATTCAATTTTCCGGCGTGGGGATTGTGGGAGAAAGCGGCTCCTGCGCTCCTTTCGGGTGTCGCTATCCTCGTCAAACCGGCAACGCCTACAGCTTGGCTTACACAACGAATGGTAGAAGACGTGATCAAGGCGAACCTTCTTCCGAGAGGTTCGCTGTCGATTTTGTGCGGATCGGCCCGGGAGCTATTGGACCATGTGACGGAGGATGATGTCGTCTCCTTCACCGGATCGGCGAGCACGGCAAAAACAATCCGTACGAATCCGAACGTCGTATCGCGGTCGGTTCGGGTGAATGTCGAAGCGGACAGTTTGAACTCCGCGATCCTCGGCCCCGATGCTGCGGGAACACAACCTTTCGAATTGCTCGTAAAGGAAGTGGTTCGAGAGATGACCGGAAAGGCGGGACAAAAATGTACCGCCATCCGCCGGATCGTGGTTCCTAGAGAAACAAGTGAGGCACTGGGGCAGGCCATCGCGACAAAACTCAGTTCAATCAAGACCGGCAATCCGCGAAATGCGGAGGTGAAGTGCGGTCCGCTGGTGAACAAGGCGCAACAGGCGTCGGTGCGGCAGGGCTTGGATCAGTTGAAGCGTGAAGCCAGGATTATTTTTGGCGGGGACCAAAATTTCCAGCCAGTCGACGCAGATTCAGCGACGAGCTGTTTCGTGCAACCCACACTTCTAATGTGCGAGAAGCCGCTGGAATCTCATGCGGTGAATGAAGTGGAGGTCTTCGGTCCGGTCGCGACGATTCTCCCTTATGACTCCGTCGAGGAAGCTATTGAAATCGTCCGCCGCGGATTGGGATCACTGGTGGCATCTGTGTTTTCTGACGACGCGGATTTCAAACTGCAGGTTGTAACCGGGATTGCGAGCAGCCACGGCAGGATCATGGTCGTGGACAGTTCCGTGGGAACCAACCATACGGGACACGGCAACGTGATGCCCAATTGTCTGCATGGCGGCCCGGGACGGGCAGGCGGTGGAGAGGAGTTAGCAGGGCTGCGAGCACTCAATCTTTATCATCGAAGATTTGTGGTCCAGGGCGGTCCCGAACTTATCGCAGCCATGAGTGAAGAGGCAATTGACGCGAAAGTTTTGTGCGAATGAGGAGGAGCAATCGGGATTCGAGCAGGCCATTTCTTTACGTCCTGCGACAAGAGCCAAAAACGAAAACTGCCGTTAAGATTTCATTGCCGGGTTTTCGCCCTAGGATGTCGGCCACAACGCCGACGCACGAATCATCGGGAAGTAGTTCTGGAATTGCTACTTGCGTCAAACGGTTCTTTGACACTGTCAGGAATGCGCTGTTACCATCGAGCGTTAGCTGAAAATGCCTGCCTTACTCGTCCCCGTCGTCTAGCCTGGCCTAGGACATCGCCCTTTCACGGCGGTAACACGGGTTCAAATCCCGTCGGGGACGCCAACATAACAAACAACCTACTGGAATCCCCAATTTTTGCGCGGGACAGACGGGGGACACACAGGTTTAAACCACCTGCTCTTCCCTCCCCAGCAAGATCGAAACTACCTTGTGTTGCGGCCTCCGTTTGACGACATCGCCGCCTCGGCACGCCCGTAATTTCAGCGAACCATAACGCGGTACCTCTGGAACTGAAGGGGTTTCTTGCTCCTGCCTCTGCAATGCCCCATGCAGCCTCAACGTGCGCAGAGTCTCACATACGGATGTGCGCGCCGTCACAACAATCAAGAATCCCTCTGCAGTACGGTTGGTGTGAGTAACGGGTCCCTACAGAAGTTCAGGAGATAGTGGCTCTCGCCACGTCAACGTCCCTACTGTCAGGAGAACGAACTGACCACACCTCCCATCGTTCGGGCTGAGAGCTGCTGGTACCGCGATCTCGTCGATCACAGCCGAGACCTGATCTGCCTCCACGACCTGAGAGGATGGCTTCTTTTAGTAAACCCCCTGGCAGCAAAACTCCTGGGATACTCTGCCGCAGAGCTGTTGCATATCCCCATGGTTGAACTCGTGGCCCCGGAGTTCCGTCCGGAATTCGACACCTACCTCAAACAGATCCAACGCACCGGAGAAGCGCAGGGTATTCTTGCCCTGATCACGCGCTCCGGCGAACGTCGTATCTGGGAATATCACAACACTCTGCGAACCGATGGCGTCAGTTCTCCAGTCGTCCGTGGGATGGCTCACGATGTAACTGAACAGAAACAATCGCAGCGGGCACTGCGGCTGAGCGAGGAGCGATTACGGATCATCTTTGAAAAGTCCCCGGTTGGGGTCTGCGTCGTCGAATCAAAGTCAGGCCAGTTTCTAAAGGTAAATCCAAGGTTCTGCGAGTTTGCCGGTAGGACCGAAGATGACTTGCTTCGCCGCAATGTTCAGAGCGTTACACACCCAGACGATCTTGAGGATAGCGTCGAGAAAATGCGTCAACTGGCAGATGGGGAGATTCAGCACTTTGAAATTGAAAAAAGGTTTCTGCGGTCATGTGGTGCTATCCGCTGGGGCAAAATCTCAGTTGTCAGGACTTCGGATGAAGAGAAATATCGGGCGTGCAACATCGCAGTCATCCAAGACATTACCGAACGCAAACTGGCGGAGGCTGCCTTGCGCGGCAGCGAAGCGCACCTTCGGTCGCTGATCGAGCAAGCTTCTGACGGAATTTTCGTCAGTGACGGACGAGGCAGGTACTTAGACGTGAATACCGCCGGAGCGGCGATGCTGGGATACACGGCGAAAGAGATCCTTGGACTCACCATTGCGGACGTTGTCGCAGCGGACGAGATTCCACGCATTGAGCCAGAGATAGCACGGCTATCCGGTGGCAATGTAATTCGAGCGGATTGGAGGTTCCGGCGCAAGGATGGCTCGTTCTTCCCTGGCGAAGTTGCGGTCCGGCAGTTGACAGACGGACGGCTTCAAGCCATCTTGCGAGACGTCACGGAGCGGAAACGGGCCGAGCACGCTGTCGCCGTTATCGTCAGGCAGGTTCACGGACGCAGCAGTGAAGCGTTCTTTTCCTCGATGGCCTACCATCTCGCTGAGTGTCTATCAGCAAGCCATACCATCATTGGAGAGTGTGTCGGGGGCAGAACTGCCGCCATCAAAACCATCGGAGTCTGCAGTGAAGGTCAGCTGGTGGAAAACTTCATCTATAAACTGACGGACACTCCCAGCGCCGAGGTGTTGAATCAGGGTCTTTGTTGCTACCCATCCGATGTAGAGAAAATCTTCCCCAATGACACCTGGATGATTGAGAGGAAGGTTGAAGGTTACATCGGAATCATCCTGCATGACTCGCGAGGGAAAGCGATCGGAGTCATGGCTGCACTCTATAAGCGGCCGATCGATAATCGAGCTCTCGCCGAAATGATTCTCAAGCTTTTCTCGGCTCGAACCGGAGTCGAAATCGAGCGCAAGCACATGGAGGATGCGCTCGTTCAGAACGAAGCCCGCTTGTGCGAGATAAATCAAGAACTTGAAAGATCCAAGGAGAAGTTGACGGAAGAAAAACTCTATTTCGAGCATGAAATTGATACGGAAATGGGGTTTGGAGAAATCATCGGCAAGGACCATGGGCTGAAGCGAGTATTGGAGCAGGTATACAAGGTGGCATCGAGTGACACCACGGCCTTGTTGCTAGGAGAAACTGGCACCGGCAAGGAACTGATCGCGCGCGCGCTGCACCGCATGAGCAAAAGGAAAGACAATGCTTTTATTAAGGTGAATTGCGCTGCGATACCGTCGAACCTTTTAGAAAGCGAACTATTTGGACATGAGCGAGGCTCCTTCACCGGCGCATTAGCCAGGAAGATCGGCCGAATCGAACTGGCGGACAAGGGAACACTTTTCCTTGATGAGATCGGCGAGATTCCCTTGGAGCTTCAGCCAAAGCTACTTCGCGTCCTGCAGGACCAGGAATTCGAGAGATTAGGAAGCAATCAAACCTTGAAAGTTAATTTTCGATTAATCGCCGCCACCAATCGCGACTTGTTTCGTGATGTGCAGGAGAATCGCTTCCGCAGTGACCTGTATTACCGCTTGAACGTGTTCCCCGTTCGGACTCCGCCATTGCGCGAAAGGCGAAACGACGTTCCAATGCTCGTCGAGCATTTTGTGCATAAGTACGCAAAGCGCATGAACAAGGAGATCACGAGTATTCCCAAGAAAACCATGGATGAACTGGTGCACTGGACTTGGCCGGGTAACGTACGCGAATTGGAAAATTTCGTGGAGCGCTCGGTGATTTTGACGAATGGCACCGTGCTGGAAGCGCCGATCAGCGAACTCGCAAGTGAGGAGATCGGTAGTCCTGAGGCCCTCGAACTGGTCCAACGCAAGCACATTCTTCAGGTTCTTGAGGAGACTGCCGGGCGATTGAGCGGACCAGGAGGAGCAGCTGCACGACTGGGCCTCCCCCGTACAACTCTGCAATCCAAACTAAAGCAAATGGGAATTAACTATCGCTAGTTTCCTGCCAGTCTCACCTCCAGCCAAAACAGTCAGCGGAATCGAAGCAAGATGCGCTAGCATCGAGATTCTGCATGAAGCAACCGTGCGATGAAGCCGTAATCCGGACGACCTCGTCCCCTGCTCCCCTTTCAGCCAAGTCGGCGCGGTGGGTGCTTGCCGCAACAATCATCGGTTCAAGCATGGCTTTCATTGATGGGACGGTCATCAATGTGGCGCTGCCCGCGCTTCAGTCAAGCCTGCATGCAACCGTTGTGGACGTCCAATGGGTAATTGAGTCCTATGGACTTTTTCTCTCAGCGCTGATTCTGGTCGGCGGGGCTGTCGGCGACTCCGTTGGCAGGCGATTGGTTTTCGTGCTGGGGGCGGGAGTGTTTGCCGCCGCTTCGATTGGCTGTGGGCTCTCCTCAAATATTCGGGAGTTGGTCATCGCGCGTTGCGTGCAAGGGATTGCGGCCGCCGCTCTCGTTCCCAGCAGCCTTGCCATTATCAGTGCATCCTTCGACCAGAAGTCTCGCGGGCAGGCGATCGGGATTTGGTCGGGATTCACGGCCATCACCGCTTCGCTTGGGCCGGTGATCGGTGGGTGGCTAGTCGAACACGCGTCGTGGCACTGGGTCTTCTTCATCAACGTGCCGCTAGCCGCTGCGGTGATTGCGATTTCACTACGACACGTTCCCGAGTCGCGCAGTTCACCAGTGCGCGGCATCGACTGGCTCGGGGCTGCAGTCGCAACCGTAAGCCTCGCCGGACTGATATATGGATTCATTGAGTCGGCGAGTCTGGGTTGGAGTCAACCTCTGGTCGTCGCGAGTCTGATCGTCGGGGTCTGTACTCTTATCCTTTTTGTGTTAATCGAAGAGCGCGTGCCAGCACCGATGATGCCGCTCCGGTTGTTCAAGTCACCAGACTTCAGTGCTGCCAATCTCCTGACGTTTTTGCTCTATGCAGCTTTCGGAGTTTTCCTCTTCCTGTTTCCGATGAACCTGATTCAGATCCAGGGATACTCGGCCACGGCTGCCGGCGCAGCATCCGTACCGACGATCGCGCTGATCTTCTTTCTCTCTCGCTGGTCGGGTGGGCTCGTAGCACGATATGGGGCGAGACTTCCTTTAATCGCCGGTCCATTGATTACTGCAGCCGGTTTCTTGCTATTTGCGATTCCTTCGGTGGGGAGGACTTACTGGACGACATTTTTCCCCGGCTTTGTTGTCCTGGGTTTGGGAATGGCGGTCTGTGTCGCCCCTCTAACAACGGTTGTCATGGGTTCCGTAGGGAGTGACCGGGCCGGCACAGCGTCCGGCATCAACAATGCGGTCGCGCGCGTCGCTGGGGTACTTGCAGTGGCAGTTTTAGGAATCGTGATGGTTCAGGCATTTAGGCACAAACTGCTTGCGTCCTTGCGCAGCCTGTCTCTCGCACCCAGCGTTCTGCGTAATATCGAATCGAATCTGATCAAGCTCGCAAGTATCGATGTGCCCTCTAATCTCGATGTTGGCACAAGGACAGCGATACGATACGACATTGTTAACGCATTCGTTTTTGGATTTCGTTTGATCATGCTGGTTTGCGCTGGTCTTGCGGGCGCAAGCGCCGCCGTCGCCTTCCGAATGGTCTCCTCCGCAGCGCAGCCTGTTGCAAAATTCCACAAAAGCAACATGAGTTGAGTACTACGGCGTCAAGAAAATGTTGAAGATACCGGACAATTGCCGAAGAGTGTACTCGACCGTACCGTCTTGCTGAAGCAGATTCCCCTGGTGGGTCCGCCGATAGAACAAAACAAAGCGTGGTCTCCAGGGTTAGAGCTTTTAGTTGCGGCAAAAGAGGGAGTCTCAAATCCATATACGTTTATGAGATTTCTCCGCACAACCTGCAACCGGAGTTGCTACTCTAAGAAGCCGGATGATGGACCGCATTATTTTAGGTGGCCCTATGCAGTTCCAAATTTCCCGATATCCATTCCCCGCGACCCTGATCAGCAAGACAAAAGGGCAAGCGAAAGGACAATTGGGCAAAAGAAAGAAGACAATGCTTATGGTTCGATCAGTTCGTTCCCTGGTATTTGCGTTCTTGCTACTTGCCATGTCGACGGCGTCGTTTGCTCAAATCGGCATATCTGTGTCGTTTGGCCCACCTGCTTTACCGGTGTACGAGCAGCCGGTTTGCCCCGGCGACGGTTATATATGGACGCCCGGTTATTGGGCTTACGGAGATGATGGCTATTACTGGGTGCCGGGGACTTGGGTGCCGGCACCACAACCCGGCTTTTTATGGACTCCACCGTGGTGGGGATGGGGTAATGGTGGATACCTCTTCCATGCCGGCTATTGGGGTCCTCACGTAGGTTTTTACGGCGGAATCGTCTACGGGTTCGGTTATTTTGGCCGAGGCTATGAAGGGGGCCGCTGGAACGGCGACCACTTCTACTACAACCGCTCGGTGACCAACGTAAATGTCACCAATATTCACAACGTCTACAACGAAACCGTGGTGAACAACGTCACCGTGAATCACATCAGTTATAACGGCGGGCCAGGCGGTATTGAAGCGCGTCCCACACCCCAAGAGGAGGCAGCCGAGCATGACCGTCATATCCCGCCTCCGGCTGTACAAGTGCAACACGAACAGGCCGCCCGCGGAAATCCGGAACTGAGAGCTTCGGCCAACCACGGGAGGCCGCCGGTCGCCGCTACGGCACGACCGGCAGACTTTCACCAGGGGGCTGTGCCAGCACGAGAGGCTGGCGCACCATACAAGCCCGAACCGCAGCGTGGAGCAGAGCAGGCGCGCGGTGCGGCAGAGCCACCACGTGGTAATGAAGCTGCGCGTCCGGGGAACAACGTTCCGAAGCCACCAAACGCCGGCCACGCTAAGGAGCTTTCACCACACACGGTTCCCGAACCTCCCAATACGGGAAATGCCAAAGCCGATCAGAAATATCAACAGCAGCAGCAGAAACTGGTCGCGAAGCAGAACCAGGAACACGAAAAACTGGCACAGAGGCAGGATCAGGAACATCAGCGGCTTGCGAAGCAGAATGCCAACGACGCAAGGAATCAGCAGGTGGAACAGAGGCATCAACAGCAGACTCAACGATTGGAGCAGAAGCACACCCAGCAACAGCAACACCTGCAGGCCAAACAACAACCGAAAGGAAATCCGTCTAGACCTCGTTAGGTCAAACCCGATTTTCTTTTTAGCCGGGCGAGGAACCAGTCAGTTGGCTGGTTCCTCGTTCGCGTTAGGATGACAGTTCCCCTTTTTCACGCGATCGAAAGTTGCCCTTGCCGAACCGATCGCCCCTATCCTCGATGCGCTTCGAGTCTTCGCGTCCGCCGACTATGATCGCTGACGCACCCCGGCTCATCTGGCGCCAATTCTTGGGTTTCCCCTGTAATGAATTGCACGGCTTATGGAGAAGGCTCCAGGCATGTTACCGTTCCGGAGATAGGACGGAGAGTTCGAAAACGTGATGAAGGCACCGCATGGTAGGGTTCGATGGACCAATGAGGAAAACCGCCGAACTCCGTTTCCGATCAGGACATTCGCACTGCTATTGCTCGTTCTGGCGGTGCCACTTCTCGCCGCTCAGGAGAGCGCAATACGAGGTCGCGTAGCTGATCCTCAGGGAAATGTCTTGCCCGGCGCATCGGTAGTATGTGAGAGCCACGACCGAATCGTGGGGCGAGGTCTCTCCGGGCCCGACGGAACGTTCCAAATCAAGGTAAATGCCGACGGAGAGGTCAGTCTGACCGCAAGCGTACAAGGATTCCGCTCCGTCACTGTTCGAGTGGATACTCGTCTCAGAATAGAATCGCCAATCGAAATCCGGATGGGTGCGCTTGCATCCCGCGCCGAGAGTCTAACTGTCACGGCTGACGTAAATGACTCGGATGTCCTCTCTCCCGACCCGGCTGAAAAAGTCTTCGTGCGACAGGATTTGCTGGATGCGAATCCGGGGCGACCGGGAGCGCCGGTCTCCATTCCGGGATATCCCATTGAGACAGCCTCGAGCGGAATCAAAGCGCCACAATACTTTGCTCCGGGTGTCGCAGGAGATCACGGGGAACCGATTGCGCAATACATCGCGGTAGGCAGTTATCTCGTACCTAACAATCTCTCCGCGAACGCGCACGGAAATGGCTATTCTGACCCCAATATGTTCATTCCTGAAGTGCTGGAAAGCGCAGAGGTCGATGGCGGGGCGTTCAATGTCCGCGAGGGCAATCACTCTGTAAATCTTGCTGCGACCTACGGGCTGCGCTCTCACCTCGACCCTTTCCTGGCAGTCACCGGTGATTACAGGGATATCGATATGGTGGCGGGATTCAGCCCGTCACGCGATTCCTGGATCGCCGTTTCCGGTTCGTATGGAAACGGATTCTTGGATCGCTTAGAGCACCGGCAACAGTACAAAGTTAATGGTGAAAGATTTTTTCACCTGCGTCAGCATCGACTCGCATTGTTTGGGATTGGCTACTACGGCTTTTCCTATATCCCCGGACTGGTGCCGATCTATGCCGCGAATTCCGCAGACGCCAATTTCCCAAATTACAGGGACAGCATCGATCCGCGGCAAAAAGATCAAACTCACACAGCGCTCATCGCCTTGAATGACGAGTGGCAATTGACGGGTAGCCAGCAATTACAACTGTCGGGCTTTTTTCGGACCTACAACCTTGCGTTGTACTCGGATTTTGGGCAGGGGCTCATCAGGCAGAGCGAGTTCCGCACCGTTGGTGGTGGAAGCGTCGCCTACGTGAATCACTTTAGCAAACACTTGTCTTTATTGGCTGGAATGGATTACCAACGAGAAGCTCCGCGCCGGGACAATCTGGATCATTACGGATTCTTCGATCCCGATAACCCGGGTTACTATGGTCCGTTCGCACCTGTCACCTCGAATGATGTGACGATAGGATCCATCTCTCCGTACATCGCGGTGGAGGGCGCCCTGGCCCGTCACTTCCGTTATTACTTGGGATGGCGGCGAGACGAAATTGACTTCGCAAACGACGACTTGCTGCATGCAGAAAATTCTTTCGAACGATGGGTGGGAGTCAACTCGCCAAAAGCCACAATTTCGTTTCTGCCGAATCAGTGGCGGTTTGCTCCGCTTGTCTCAGTGAGTTTTGGCCAGTCGTTCTTCACCAATGATCCTCGAGTCGGCACGGGAAACACCCCTCCCACTCCAGTAAGTACTGCCCACTCGTACCAACTCGTAGCAAGCAAGACTATGCGCGGCACGGATGTCCGCCTCACCCTAGGCCACGTGACAACCAGTCAGACCTTAGCCCAGCTTGATCCCGACACAGGGTTGCAAGAAAACCAAGGGCCGGGGCTGCTTCGATACATGACAATTGCGGTGCGGCGTAACTTTCACCAAGCTGCGCTGCTGGCGACGTTCTCCAAAGCGGATGCCCGAGACCTTTACTCGGGACTACCAACGCCCGAAGCACCAAGGACCATATTTGACTTGCTGGGAACAATTCAGAAGCTTCCCTTCCGTCTTCAAGCACGAGGCGAATTTGAATACGTTGGAACCAAGCCGCTGGGTACCGGATGTTTCCCGACTTAAGCGAGGAATGCACCGGGCCTCCGGTAAAGGAGTTCCGGGCGGCGGTCATTCGGCCGTTTCGGGATGGACGCCTGAATGTGGGCGTGAATATGTTGATCGCGGCGGGTTATACCGGGCAAACGATCGAGAATTTCTTCCCTTCCGATATTTCAGAAGTTGTCGGGGTCCGGATACCCTCTTATGCCAGCCTCACCGTTACCTACAGATTTGGGCACATTGCTTCGCCGTAACGGCTCACCCAGCCGGACCGAAGGCTCAGCCGCTCACAGTTGAATGATCCCCCGGCGCGAGCCTATGGCGACAGCCTGGGTGCGATCGCTTGCGCCGAGTTTTTCCATGATGTGTTTGATGTGAACCTTCACCGTTTCTTCCGATATAAAAAGCTTTTCGGCGATATCCCGATTGCGGTTTCCGCCGGCAATCTGCTGAAGTACCTCGATCTCGCGGCCGGTAAGCGGTTCGTCGCTGTAATGTTCCGCGAGATGATTTGCGATCTCCGGAGGAATTCGCTTCTTCCCGGCATGGACCTGGCGAATCGCTTCCACCATTTCCTTGGGAGGCATGCTTTTGAGCATATAAGCGCGAGCGCCAGCTTCCAGGGCGCGTTGAATTTCCACGTCGCCTTCGAATGTGGTCAGAATGATGATCCGAGCTTCGGGAAACTCGTTCCGGATGGCAATCATTGCATCAATGCCATTCATGCCTGGAAGGCGAAGGTCCATGAGAGTGACGTCGGGTGTGTGCTTCCGAAACAGTTCGATTGCCTGTTGAGCGTCGGGGGCTTCGGCCACCATCACCATGTCAAGCTGATTATTGATGACGGTAGCGATTCCCTCCCGCAGCAAGGGATGGTCGTCCACACAAAGGATTCGAATGCGCGCGGTTTCAGTCATGATCTTGCATCTTTCTGGCGGAGTTGCCCCGCTCACGTGCGAAATGCAGCCACGGTAGCCATCCTCGACGACGGAACGGGTAGGAAGGGAAAGCGACGTGGCTCGGGACAGAAAGCTCCACTTCAGTTCCACCTTCGGCACGGCTCCAAACTTTGAGTCTAGCGCCGATCCTTTCCGCACGTTCGCGCATGCCCGGTAAACCCCAATGTCCATCCCGTCCCACGCTGAGAACGTGTGGATCAATTCCGCATCCATTATCGCGGACCACGACGCGCAATTGATTGTCGGCATATTCTAGCTCGACTTCAATGCCGTTGGCCTGGGAATGGCGGAAGGCATTCGCCAATGCTTCACGGCTAATGCGATAGACCTCGTCGCGAATGAGCGGGTGTAAGGGCCGGACTTGACCTTCCACCACCAGGCGGAAGTTGACCTCCTGCTGGATCGCAAGCTCTTGCGGCACGCGGGAGAGAGCCTGCTCCAGATCGCCCGATTCCGTACTCGACAATCGCAGACCACGCACGGCGTTCCTTCCGTCATTGATCACTCGTCCCATAAGGTCCAAAACACGGCCCACGATAGGTTTTGCCGGCGACGCTACCGACAGTTGATCATCCGCAACGTGGAGTTGCATGGACGCGCTGAGAAAACCTTGCAAGAGCGTGTCGTGCAGGTCCTGGGCAATACGAGTGCGTTCGGCAAGACGCTCTTCGAAGCGAACGTTTAATTGTTGAGTCAACTGACGCATGCGAAGGCGATAGACGAGCAATATAAAAAAACCCAGCAAGAGCAGCACCGAAACACGAAACCACCACGTTTGCCACCACATCGGCTGAACTTCGAAGGGGAAGGTGGCCTCTGCTCCGTTCCACAGTCCATCGCTATTCGAGGCCATTACGCGGAAGGCATACCGGCCGGGCGCGAGGTTGGTATAGATCGTCTCCCGTGTGGTTACAGCTTCGCTCCATCCATGGTCGAAGCCTTCGAGCCGATAGCGATAGCGAACGCGCTCTGAATTGGAAAGACTCAAACCCGCGTAGCCGAACGTGATTCTCTGACGGGAAGAAGAAATGCGGATTGGACCTCGAAAGTCGATCGGGTTACCGTCCGCAGACATAGCCTCAACGTGCACCAACGCTGGAGGTGAAGCGGCGGCGGCTCGATTCGGGTCGACGACGGACAGCCCGCGGTTCATGGAGAACCAAATTCTGCCTAAGGGATCTCCAACCACCGATTGGTGTCGCTTGACGCCCTCGACGCCGCGAAGACCGTCGGACAAGCCATACTCGTGTACATCGGAGTCCCCGAGTGCGTCCCCTTTTAGCAAGCCACTGCGATTGACGCGCAGAATGTGATTGGAAGTTGCGATCCATAGCCATCCACTTCGGTCCTCTGCTATGCCGAGGATTTGTCCGCGCAGCAGTTCGGGCTCGCGCGGAACCTGAACACGGTCGGAATTCAGATAAGCCAGTCCGGCGGAGCTGCCGATCCAGAGCACCCCGTCCGAATCGACGAGGAGGCAGTTCACTTCCGGTGAAGGCAATCCGTCGCGTGGTGTATAGACCCGCCACTGGCCGTTTGCAAACTCGTTCAGCCCGGCCGGCGTTCCAAACCAGATCTTTCCATCCGGACCTTCGGCAATTGTAGTAACTGTGTTGGAAGCCAACCCCTCGGCTGTGGTGTAAGTCGTGAATCTGCGGTTCCGCAAGGCACTCACTCCGCCGCTTAGGGTTCCGGCCCACAAAGTGCCATCGCGACTCTGGTGAACGGCATAAACGCCGTTCTGGGCCAAGCCATTCGCCTGCGTGTACGTTTCGGAAACAAGCCGGCCACCGTTGTAACGCAGATGGGTCAGCCCGCCCAGTTGTCTCCCGATCCACAGTTCATTTTTGTTACCACTGATTGAATAGACAACGTCCTGTTGCAGTCCTCCCTCAGTCACTTTTCCAACCGCCCCGTCCTTCAACCAGTACAAACCGCCTTCAAGAGGAGCGAACCACGCGCGATCTTCGCTGTCAACGTAAACCGGTCCATTGTTTTCTGATGGCAGCCCGTCAGCTAGCAAGAAAGTAACGAAAGCGCTGTCTCGCAGGCGTTCTAGGCCCCGTGGACCACCGGTCCAAACATTTCCTTCGCGATCTTCGAAGATTGCCGTTACCGATGCGTGTGAGCTGGAGTCAACCGCAAGTCCTCCAGAATTGAACCGGACGAGTCCTTGGGCTGTGCCAACCCAGATATTGGAATCGTGATCGCGCAGCAGAACCTGAATTTGATCGTGTCGGAGCATGGATGGCACGTCTTTGTCGGTAATTTCGTTTCCGTTCCAATGCACAACTCCCTTGTCGGTGCCTATCCAGAGCTCTCCATCATTCAGGGGCAGAATGCAGTTCACCTTGGTGTCGGGTAGTCTGCCTGTTATGGACGAGATTCTCCCGTCTTTCACGAAAAATAGACCACGGTCCCGAGTGCCCAGCCACACCGTGCCGTCGGCACTTTCGGTCATTGAGATAACGGGCGAGTTGGGCGGCGCCAGTCGATGGGTCTCCACTCCAGTGGACCAATTGGACCGAGTCGCTGCGCTGCTGGTCGGTTCCAGAGGCGTGTTGACGAGAGAGCTGGGCAGTTGCTCTGGTGAAGTGAGGGTTACGAACTTGCCAGCGTTGTAACGTAGCGCGCCGATCACCAGGGACGAAAGCAGAAACTCCCCTTTCGGTTCTTTGTAAACCGAGGTGATCGCAAATTCCGCTTCGTCGCGGCCTGGCTCAAATTTCCCGTCTCGGTAGCGAAGGACTTTGGTGCTTTGCAAAACGATCCAAAGGCTGCCTTCGGAGTCAGCCACCAACCCGACAACCGGGCCAATCGCCAGCGTCCCCGGAGTCGCGTGCTGGTACATGCGAAAGTTCAAACCGTCGAACCGAACCAATCCCCTGTCGGTCCCGATCCAGAGGTATCCGTCGGTGGTTTGCGCAATGGCGTTGACTGAGCCTCCAGGAAATCCGCTCTCGCTACCCCAGTGATCGCCAATGTATTGAGAAATTGGGCGGTTAGGATCGATCGACCACGCAAGCGCCGAAAGGCACAGGACGGCGACCACCGCGAAGAGCAACCTGAGCGGCCAATTCCTTCCAGCATAGCCCTCATGGCAGATATTCAAATTTCTCAACGACAACCTCTGTGTCCTTTTGCAAGGGGCTCTTGTTGCTGGCAACGACATATAAGTCCAGCACTACCCTGGCTTCACCCACCGACGGAACGCCTGATTCGAATGCGTGTTCGTAAACCACAGGAACTCCAGCCCGATTGTCGGAACCGCGCACGGTCTTGAAGGTCGCGCGTCCAGATTCCCAACGAATCGAGTGAGTCAAAGTGCCAGCCGGCTGAGAAAATTGAACGAGATTCCCCGGGACATAAAAAGGTTGAATGCCGTATTGGGCATCGTTCTTGTTGTCAGGATCCCCCCACCGGCCAATTTCCAGATCGAGTTCGCGGTAGTGCTCATCGCCGTAGTCGTCCCACGTATGGAGGCTAAAAATAGCCGAGGGCTCCAAGTGAGCGGTATCCCGGACAGTCAGCAAATAGGTTCCGTATCCGAGGCTGCGCGTGAGCTTCATCTCGGCGCAGGTCCAGACGCCATTTTTCTTTTTGATTCGGAGATGTAACGCCCCGCTCGGGTCTGTATAGGCGTTGTCGGGATCGTAGGGATTGTTCATCCCTCCACGATCGCTGCGAATAGTACGAACGGCCCAATCGTATCCGCCGAAACGAAGTGGCTTGGTCGCCGTCGGAAGAAATCCAACGCCTTTCACGATCGCGACCGCAACCACCGCACCCGATACTGTCGGAGCCGCGTCCATGGTCGCGGGAGGGTGATATCCCGGTTCCACGAGCAACGCCGCATACTGATGTCCAAGATGAGTAGGAGTGGTCCAGGTCAAATCAGATTGAATCTTGATGAAGGGTTGGTCAGGCCAAGGCTGTACCCACCAAGGCCCGCTGCGAGCATAAACGACGATTTGTTGGCCGGGACGAGCACCCGTCACCCGTCCCGAAATCGTATCGACTCGCTCCCGGCCGCCCTCGGCCTCCGGAGGAATTTTGGTGAATTCGATCGCCGGCGTCTTAGACCCTTGATGCGAACGACAAGCGACAAGCGCGACGCAGAAAATTAATACAAGGGCTCGTTTGTAATTCCGACGGACACGTCTTTGCCATCTCATTCAGTACCATCCCCACGGTAGGCTGGCTGCGCTGGGGGTAGACGGATCCTCAGCGTCAAGTAACCGAATTAAATCACATCTTTGGGCGTTCGCGTTTACCGCGAGGACAGGAATGTCACACAAACTGGCGAGGAGATAGGGACACTTTCTTTCGTCGGAGTAAGATGCCCGGTTTTGCGATCAAGACGGAAGACAACAATCTTATCGGAATCCTGGTCCGCGGCCAGCAGCCAAGAACTGCTCGGATCGATAGCGAAGTGGCGAGGAGCCTTGCCGCCGGTTGAATCAGTCTCGACGTAGGTGAGCTTACCGCTCCCAGAATCAATGGCGAACACGGCAAGGCTATCGTCTCCGCGATTTGAGGCGAAGAGAAAACCACCCGAAGGATCGATGGCGATTTCGGCGGCAGTGTTTTCGCCATGAAAGTCTTTCGGCAGCGCGGAAATACTTTGTATCTGGTGCAGAGCGCCATTGGCAGTGTCGTAAGAATAAGCGACAACGCTCGATTGCATTTCGTTGATCACGTACAGGAATTGCCCGTTGGAGCTGAATACCAGGTGCCGCGGGCCGGCGCCGGGATTGGCTTTAATGATCTGTGGATGGGCTCCCAGTATTCCCTTTTCTGAGTCGAAGCGATAAACCAGCAACTGATCCAGTCCGAGATCAGCGACAACCGCAAAGTGGTCATCGGGAGAAAATGCCGCTGAGTGTGCATGAGGCCCTGTTTGGCGCTCCGGATCCACGCTGGATCCCTTGTGTTGCACAAACGAAGTAGCATCACCCAACTTGCCATCCGGCATGATTGGAAAAACGGCCACGCTGCCCAGGTTATAGTTCGAAACCAGCGCGTACTTGCCGGTGCGATCGAGAACGATATGGGCGGGACCAGGGTCGTGCGAGGAAACCTGGTTCAACAAAGAAAGCTTCCCCGTGTCGGAGTGAATGGCGAATGCACTGACTGCGCCGGTGGGATGGCCATTGTATTTATCGACCTCGTTTACAGCGTAAAGAAAACGGCCGCCGGGATCGACCACAAGAAAAGACGGCTGAACGCTTTCGGCGGCGAGGCCCAGCGGGCTCAGCTTGCCGGTAACGGAGTCGAAGCGGTAGGCATAAATTCCCTTGCTGCCATGTTCGGTGTAAGTGCCGACATAGACGAGATTCTGCTGGTCCGCTGGCTGGGCTGCACAGATGAACGGAACGAGCGCGAGCAGGATGAGAGTCAGGCGCCGACCATGTCGAACGAAGAAACGGGTAGATTTCATGAAATTCTCTTTTCGGTCAGATTGAACCCACAATCCTAATTGGTTATTGCGTTCTCCTGCTCGGGGATGGGCTCAATGCGGCCCAGCAAGAAGATATAGCCGGCAATCCCTAGCAGCAAAATGATGGTTGCGGTCATGAATGCCGCGGCGAAAGAATGTGTCCCCGAAACGATATAGCCGGTAACGATGGGCGCTGAAATTGCTGCGATCTGGCCACAAAGGTTCACTGCGCCGCCCAGCGTACCAACGCTTCCCCGCGGAGAAATGAGGGACGGAACCGTCCATGCGACTGGAGCGGCTGCGGCAAGTCCTCCAAGCGCGAGGCTGATCCAGACTAGGGCTGCGACGGGACTACGCGCGCTGGCAGCGCCAAAGATCGCAAGCCCGAACAACATGCCGGTCACCATGACGGTTTGCCGGACGCGATTTGCATCGTGGCCACGCTGGATCAGAGCGTCGACCAGCCATCCACCCACCAATAAGTCGGTGAATGTCGCGAACAGCCAGGGCACGCTGGTATAGAAAATGGAGTGGAACAAGTCCATGTGAAGAGAAACAGAAAGATAGCTAGGCAACCAAGTAAGTAAGAGAAAAAAGGTGTAATTGTAAGCGCCCCATCCCAGTGCGAGTCCGTAGACCTTGCGCTGCCTAAGAAGATAGCCAAGCGAGCTGCCACTTCCCCGCGTGCCCGGATCTTCTAACTGAGCGCCACCGTCCACGATAAATTGAAGTTCTCTCGGAGAGAGCCTCGGGTCTTCGCTGGGATTGCGGTAGATGGCGTAGAACAGGACAAAGTAGAGGAAGCTGATCAAGCCAGTAGCAGCGAAGCTCCAGCGCCAACCGAAGTGTAAGAGCAACACTCCGATGAGCGGAACTCCGATCGCGGTCGACAACTTGGCTGCGGCATCGGTAATGGCTGTCGCCAAACTTCGTTCTTCTCTCGTGAACCAATATCCCAACCCCTTGGCATTTGCAGGAAAGGTCGGAGATTCACTGATGCCCAGAAGGAAGCGCGCTCCAAAGAACCAGTTCAGCCCAGGAGCGACAGCGGCTGCGAACGAGGACACGCTCCACAGGAGCGCGCTGACTCGGCCGACGCGACGCACTCCCCAACGGTCGAGCAGCATTCCTGCGGGCATTTGCATTAAGGCGTACGTCCAGCTAAAGGCGCTGGAAAGGTATCCGAACGCAACCAACGATAGGCCGAACGAGTCATGAAGTGCGTCACGAGAGACTGATAGGTTAATCCGGTCGAAAAAGTTGACCAGAACGCCAAATGCCAACAGAAACGCAATGCGCCAGCGCCGGCGTGGGATTTGAGAACCGCTTAAGACGGCATGCGCTGGTATCGATTCGGAAGGAAGTCGGCCTGAGGGCATCGTTTGAAGTTCGCACTATCCTCAATCAATTCCCGCAAGCTTGCAACCGGAAGTTGCCCGCCAACCATTAGCGCACTCCGCTCGCCGGGCCCCTAAGACCTTGAGAGCGCGACGCGGCAACGACGGCAATGCATGAGCTCTATTGAACTCCGATGCCAGCAAGCAGTCCGCCGTCCACGAGATAGTCTCCTCCCGTACAGAAGCCTGCTTTGTCAGACGCGAGAAATGCCGCCAGTTCCGCCACCTCTTCCGGGGTTCCGATCCGCTTAAGAGGATGAGCCGCACCGAACCGAGCGAACGCCTCTTCGGCAGAAATATCCGCCGCGAAGTGTGCCGCCGAACGCGCCAGCATGGGCGTGCGGATTGAACCGGGACTGATCGAGTTGACGCGAATGTTGTCGGCGGCATGGTCGAGAGCAAGGGCGCGGGTCAAGCTGAGAATTGCGCCTTTCGAAGCGGCGTAGGCGGCCACGCTTTTCTGGCATGCATATCCCTGTACGGATGCGAGGTTGAGGATAGACCCGCCCCCACGTTTTTTCATCTCTGGGATACCCAGGTGCGCCAACAAATAGATGCTGCCGACGTTCACCATCATGCAACGATTCCAGGTGGCGAGATCGGTTTCGAGAACGGTGCCAAAAGGATGGATGGCGGCGGCATTCACGATGACGTCAAGACCTCCAAAACGCTTGACAGTCTTCGAGATGACCGCGCTCACTTGATCCGGACTGGTGACGTCACAGGTCTCAACTTGCAGCGATAAACCCGACTTCGCGGCTTCCCCAATCAATTCCTGATTGCCGGTGGGTTCAACGCCACACGCGATGACCTGGGCACCTCCTGCGGCAAAACGCTTCGCGATAGCGCGGCCAATGCCGGTAGTGCCGGTTACGATTGCTACCTTTCCTGGAAATTCATTCATGCAATTCGGGTCCTCGGTTCGCCGATGATGATAAATGTTCTTCTGGTGAAGACTTACGCTCGTTCATTCGCAGAAGGTCATTGGTTTTGGTTTGCTAAAGCGTGCATGACTCCACGTAATTCCGCTAAACCTTTCAATCTTCCGATCAATGAATAGCCCGGATTCACTTTCTTGCCGATATCGTCAGCCAAGAGATGGCCGTGGTCTGGGCGCATGGGAATTTCGTGGTCAGAGCGTCCGGCAACTCGGCGCTGCGATTCCTGTTCTAACAAAGCCCGGACTACGCCAACCATATCGCAGCTTCCCGCCAGGTGCTCGGCCTCATGGAATGAACCCTCATGTTCTCTGGTCACCTGTCGAAGGTGCGCGAAATGAATTCGAGGGCCAAATTCCCGAACCATGGACAGCAGATCATTATCTGCTCTAGCTCCAAATGAGCCGACGCAGAAAGTTAGACCGTTCGCCATCAGGTCGGAGGAACTCAGAATCGATCTCGCGTCGTCGGCGGTAGACACCACGCGCGGCAATCCGAAGAGCGACCATGGAGGATCGTCCGGATGTATGGCGAGACGAATTCCATTTTCCTCGGCCACTGGCACGACTTCTTGCAGAAATGCGATAAGGTTGGCGCGCAGTTGTTCCGGGCTAACGGCCTCATATTCCGTGATCAGTTTGCGGATGGTTTCGCGGTTGTACGATGCCTCGGCGCCCGGGAGGCCGGCAATGATCGTCTGCTCGAGATCTTCTCTGCGCGCCTCTGACATCGATTCAAACCGAGCATGAGCCGATCGAACGCGGTCTTCTGTATAGTCGGCATCCGCACCTTGGCGCGCGAGAATGAACAAATCGTATGCCGCAAAATCTACCGCGTCGAAACGAAGAGCATAACCCGTCGTCGGCAAGCGCCACTTCAAGTCTGTCCTTGTCCAGTCGACAACCGGCATGAAGTTGTAGCAGACTACGCGCACCCCTGCCTTAGCGATCGCGACCAACGAGTCCTTCCATGCGCCAATGAAGTGTCCATAAGCGCCAGATCGAAGCTTGATCGAATTATGAATCGGAATGCTCTCCACTACAGACCAAGCGAAGCCCCCAGCGAGAATTTCGTCTCTGCGCTTGATGACCGCGTCCAAGGGCCATGCTTCGCCCCGATAAAGATGGTGCAACGCAGAGACGATGCCAGTAGCTCCTGCTTGCTTGATGTGGTCGAGAGGAACGGGATCATTCGGCCCGAACCATCGCCATGTCTGTTTCATGGGTTGATTTTATCCTCTTGGAACCGGGCCCTCGATCGCACTCCCGGTCAAGTCCACCCGCTGAGCGGCAAAAGTGAATCGCTCTGACTCCCACTGCGAATCCGCGTTAGACTACCGGCGCTCAAGAGTGATAAGTTCAACCGTGTCCACGGGCAGGGGTTCGGATAAGTCGAATTTCCCACCTTGTCCGGACTTCTCTTCTACCAGATCAAGGTTCTGGGTTGCGCTGATCCGATAGCGCTTTACGCTGAAGGCTTTTTTCCCCCACGGTAAATTGTCGATCGTCAGGTTGTAGCCGCGATTGTCTTTATAAACAACGTCGGTACGCACCGGTAGGAATTTGACCTTGGACATATCGGGCATCGGGGGCGCGGCCTTCTGCAATTCCGCCGGCATCGGCATGAGGTCCGGCTTGTAGTTGGCAGGAATCGCGTAGTTGCTGATCAGTATTTGCACGGTTTTGCCATCCTTGGAGCGTCCAGCCAGAACCGCGAAGCCGAAAGTGTCAGAACCCTCCACCGACAGGCGTTGTGGAGTGTCGAGCATCTTACCCATGGCTTTGAAGGTATAGGCGGTTTTGAAATACTTGCCATTCAGATCGAAGAGTCCCATCCATGCGGCGTCGCCACGATAAAAGTGAGCGTGGTCGATAGAAGTATCCTGAAGGTAGCTCAGCACTGCGCCGATGTATGCCGCGTTGTGTTGGCCTTGGAGTTCGGCCTTTTCGGGGTCGGTGAAGTCAGCGCTCAGGTTCCATTCGGAAAGAATGCTTTCAGCTTTCGGAAAGCCGTGGGTGTCCAGAACGGCGCGAATCTCCTTGGCAAGACGAACGGCATCGTAAGGATCTGCCGAGCCGTTGGCGTATGTATGCCAAGAAAAGAAATCGAGCGGGACATGATGCGACGCGCAGTAGTCGATGAAGCCTTCGCGATAGCCGCTGTCATCCGACGGAAAGGCTTTCCCGTTACCGCCAACTTTGAGCCCCGTATCGACGGATTTCAGAGCCCGCGCCGTCTTTTCATACAGAGAGTAGAACTGCTGCGGAGTGCCTAGCCAGAATAGGCCGTCAGGTTCATTCCAGAATTCCCAGTAACGAATTCCGTAGTGGAAGCCATGGTCCCAACCCTGGTTGTAGTGCATGGCAATGTGCTTCACGATGTTGGCGTACTTATCGAAATCGGCCGGTAGATCGAAGTTGGCGCCCCAACTGCGTCCGATCCGGTAATAGACTTCGGCGCCGCTGGCGTGGATGCTCTCAATGATTTTGTCCGAGGCACCAAAGCTGTAGCTCTCGGGCTTTTCGGGATCGGCCGCCGCGTCGGGAAAAATGATGGCGGCGTTGCCGGCTTTCACCACACCCGCTCGCTGGGCCTCATCGGGAATGAGCCAGGCTAGTTCTCCATTGCCCACAAGGAATTTCGAATCGGGTTCGGTCGGTCCCATCACATCATGAGTCCGCACCTGGTCGACGCGGAGCTCTTTGTATTGCTGAACGAGATTCGGAAGTCCGGCCATGATCGGGTAGGGAGTACCGTTCAAACCCTGGAAGGACCGGATTTCCCCGACAGTTTTGCCGGCATCGATCGTGAGGGAGCGGAATCCGCTGTTGGCGGAATCTTGAGTGAATGCCACCGCACAGAAAACAAGAATGCACAGAAAATAACGCGATAGTTTCATGGATAAAACTCCTTCACGATAGGAACACGGCAATCGGTTACTTCTTGACTTTGCTCTGCAACAAGGTGAGCAGCGGCCGGTCGAGCTTGTGGCCATGCCAGTCTTCGAACTTTGTGCCCCGACGCTCGGTGTCCATCACGCCAAAAGGTCCGCGGAAATTCCACAACGCAAACCCTGAATTCAGGTCGCCGATAACCTCGAGTGTGTCATTGAACCAGGCGAGAACAACGTCTGGCGGAGTGTGCTTGTAACAACCCATTTCGCCGAAGTGGATGGGAACACCGTCGCTCTCAAGCTCCGCCCAGGCTTGAAATAGGTTCGCAAGCGTCTGGCGGTCGCAGATGACCTTTCCTTTGTCATCTTTCAGCGGCCACGTGGGAACTGGTTCCTTCCCCGTAAGAAAGCCCATGACCCATTCGCAATTATGGTGGGTGAGCAGCATCGGATTGTAGGTGTGGCAACTCTGCATCATTCCGGTGCCGGCCAGTTCGGGTACGGCGGTTCCACCTCCGGCATAGCCGTCGCTCACAACCAGCCGTTGCGGATCGTGTTTACGTATCGCATCATTCGCAGCTTTCGCCAGGCGAACGTAATCTTTTTGGTGAAGTTTGAGGCGCTCCGGACTAAACCAATCGGCAGTTTTTATCGGCCCCTGTTTTTCGAGCTCGGCCATCTCCGCCGCGTTGGGCAGGACGATCGGCTCGTTCACCAGATTGAAGCTCACCCGCTCGCTGGGAATCCCTTTGTAGCGGTCGGCGAAGTAAGTCCATTGATGGATGAAAGCGTCGAAGGTGTGTGGATCGGTGAAGACATCGGTCTTTTCTTTGGTGATGTGGATGCCGGTAAGCTTCTCGTCCATGGTGTCGAGAATGCACAAACCGGGCGCCCGGTGCAGGCAGATGTTGACGTGTATGCCGTATTTTTCGCCCAAGCGAATGGCGCGGTCGATCGGCTCAACCTTCTTTTCGTCGATGGTGAAAAGATCGGGGGCGGTCCAAAAACGATAGTCCATGGGCAGGCGCACCCAATTGAAGCCCCAGTCGTGGATCCAACGGAAGTCGTCCTCCGGGAACATGCCATCGTCTTTGTAGGGAAAATACTTCATCCAGTCGGGATCGGTGGAGAAATATTCGAGAAGATTGAAACCGTACCAGCGCGGATTTTTCCCGGCCAAACTTGCGGAACCTACCTTGCTCGCGTGACCAGCTTGTAAAGAGAATGCACTGGCGAATGATGGCAGCATGGCGGCCGACGCCACCGCAACTGCGGACTTCAATAAATTCCGACGAGTGACCTTCGAAGAAAAACTTGATAATTCGGCTTCGGCTCGATCCTCTTTTTCCTTGTGCATCATTCCTCCCAGTCGCGCGCACATTCAGAATCCGTTCGCTCCAGCATCCGCATTCTACGCCTATGGGTTCCGGACTCCCGTTTTGGAACTATCGCTTCAAATATAGGTCGCGCCGCACAGACGCATAAATATAACCACTGATATACCTGCCTTGTCTCCCGTCGGGACTGGATTCACCTGAACTCACTACATGGTGACATCCAATGTCTTGCTGCGCGCCCCGCGTTGTCGCACTGTCTACTTTTATCTTGTGCCTGCTGTTTGTTCGCAATGCATCGGGCCAGGACGCTTCCACCGGCGCCCTTCGCGGCATCGTGACGGACGCGACTGGAAGCCGGATCGCCGGCGCCAACATCGCGTTGGTCGATGAAGCGACAGGCTTTCGCTATTCAATGGTCAGTGACTCGGAAGGAAGGTTTGCATTCGACCTCCTGCCACCCGGAGAATATTCGGCGCGCGCCACGGAGGAAAAAATGTCGCCGCAGGTAACGCCTAAACTGCGGGTCGATGTCGGCGCTGTCACCGAAATCGAATTCAAATTGGAAATTACGGCCGCCCAGGAGTCCGTCACGGTGTCGGGGGAACCTCCGTTGGTAGAAACGAATCCCTCCGCCACCTCTTCGCTGATTGACGACCGCGCCATCGGCGAGCTGCCGCTCGACGGGCGCCGTTTTACCGACCTTGCTTTGCTGACACCCGGAGTTACGCAAGACCCGCGCGGATTGACATCAGGCTCCAATGGAGACCTGGCCTTCGGCGGTATTCGTGGCTATCAATCCAGCTACCTGGTCGATGGCGCCGATAACAACAATGGCTTCTTCGCACAGGCTCGCGGACGCTATCGGGCACCCTATCAATTCTCTAACGAGGTCGTGCAGGAATTTCGCGTCTCTTCCAACACCTACGGAGCCGAACTAGGGCGTGCCGGCGGAGCGGTAGTAAATGTCGTCACCAAATCAGGCTCGAACCAGCTTCACGGGACCGGGTTTTATTTCCTGCGTGATAACAGCTTTGGAGCCACTCATCCCTTCCTCGACTTTAAGCCGGAAGGCCGTCAGCAACAAATGGGGTTCACCCTGGGCGGTCCCGTGAAGCCCAATCGCGCATTCTTCTTCGTGGGATTCGATCAGCATATCTTTCATGTGCCGAGCATCGTTCGTTTTCTCGACGGCAGTTCGCGTGTCGCGCCTCAGGCGGGGCAGGGTCCGCTTTACGATGGAGACTATGAAGAAAGTGATAAGGGACTAGTTTTTGCCGCGGCGGATCGCCTCAACTCGCTCGCCGGTCAGTATCCCTCCCAAATGCTAGGCAATGCAGGTTTCTTCAAGTTTGATGTTGCGATGACTCCGCATGAATCGCTGAGCGCTCGGGTAAACACGTCCCGCTATTGGGGCGCGAACAATGTTTTTCTGGACCCTTCCAGCCCTCTGACTACCTACGCGATGAGTGACAACGGACAGGAGCAGGTCGCTACGGAAAGCAGTTCGCTCTCGCTAACAAGCACTCTTTCTTGGCGCTTAATGAGTCACTTGCGGGCGCAGTTTTCCCGTGATTTGCAGCAATCTTTCAGCAACAGCACCGATCCGTTGAGCCGTATCAGCAGCATCGTCGATGGTTTTGGACGTTCGTCAATTCTGCCGCGTCAAACGCGCGAACATCGGCTTCATATAACAGAAACTCTGAGCCTTGAAGGGAAAAGAAATTCGTGGAAGTTGGGCGGCGATGGCCTATTGACCTGGATTTACAACTTCTTTCCGTCACTCTATGGCGGTGAGTATATTTTCGATCCGATCAAAGTTGATCCCTTCACTTTCGAGCCTTTGCTGGGAGGCATGGAACTCACGCCTTTACGCGCGTATGCGCATGATGTGCCCAAGTATTACATCCAAAATTTTGGGACGCCCGTCTCTCATCCTGACAGTAATGACTATGCCGCATTCGCGCAGGACACGATTCGGCTAAGTAACCATCTTGCGCTAAACCTGGGCGGGCGCTATGACGTGCAGACATTTACAACGAAGGGACTGCAGACCAACCCGCTGTGGCCGCAATCCGGCAAAGTTCCATTCAATCCCTACAATTTCTCGCCCCGAGTAGGACTGGCGTACTCGATCGGAGAGGCGCGTCCTCTGGTCATACGTGCGGGTTACGGCTGGTTTTATACTCGTATCCCGCAGATCTACAATTCCACAATCGCAACCGACAACGGGTTCTCATCATTTAATCTTTTTCTCGACAACTCCCATTACTACGATCACCAGATCTTTCCCCAATATCCGAATGTTCTGACGAGTTGTCCCGTATCAGCCATGTCCTGCCCGGTGCCTGTAAATCTCGCGCAATTCGCCCAGGCAACCGTCTCTGCATTTGGAGCTGATTTCAAAACGCCCAAGGTCGAACAGGCGAGCCTTACCGTCGAGCGCGAGGTTGCACACCGGTTGGCCGTCGGAGTTTCTTACATGTACGTGCACGGAGTGGACCTGATTCGTGCCCGTGACGTGAATTTACCGCCACCCACTGACGTTGAGTATCCCGTTTACGACAGCCAGGGAATCAACTTCCTCGGCACCTACTACGACGTGCCTTCATTCTCGACCTGGCAAATGACACCGTCATTCACTTGTCCATGGCCTCCGTGTATTAATCCGTTGGCCAGACCAATTCCCCAACTTGGCGCTGTCGACGTTTTTGAAAGTGCCGCATCGAGTGTCTACCATGGAGCAACGCTCTCCGTCAGGCGCGAGATGACCAGCGGCCTTTACTTCCGTCTGGCCTATACCTTCGCGCACGCTATCGACGACGGACAGGACGCCCTGGTCGCCGGCCAGCCCGCTCTGGTTCAGAATTCGTACGCTCCCAACGCGGAACGTGGTTCCAGTGTCACCGATCAGCGCCATAGGCTGGCATTTTCATGGATCGCCGACCCTCGGCCCTTCCACCGCGATCACCCGCTTCTTGCCAAAATTTTCGACGACTGGAAATTCTCCGGCGTCCTGACATTTGGCAGCGGCCGTCCCGTCAATGCCACAGTCAGTGGCGACCCCAACCAGGACGACAATGATATGAATGACCGGATCCCCGGGATTCGACGCAATTCCTATCTGGGACCCGACTATTCGAGTACCGACGCCCGGTTGAGCCGCAGGCTGTACGCACGTAACCGACTGAAAATAGACATGATCCTGGAGTCTTTTAACTTGTTGAACCGCGACAACAAGATGGTCACCGTGACCGAAAACGGGTTAAGCAGCGACACTGCTTATTTTGTGAAGATTGGCACACAACTTGGGATCAATTATTACCCAGGCCATTATCAGGTGCCGGCGAACCCCCTGAGCGTTACGAACTCTTATCCCCCGCGCCAGATTCAACTGGCTTTGAAGTTTGGCTTTTGAAACTGATCCGACCACGCTAGCAACCGTCCTGACATCGATATCGACGGTTTTCATTGCTTGGTTCGGGCGGTACTCTGCCTACAAAACCCCTTGACTTGCGGTCAGAACCTTGCAATAACTATCACGTCTGACGGAGAGCTAGTTAGACATGCAGTTTTGCAAGATCTAAAGGAGGTTAAGCGGCACTCCTTACTACCTAAGAACCGGCAAAGAAGGCGTGAAATAAACGCCAGTGAGAGAAAGCTAGCCGGAGAAAGTTAGGAAAGATCAGGACTAGCAAGTCCGAGGGCCGCTTCGAACAGCGGCCCATTCCCTTTTATGTGTTGTCACCCAATACGTAAACATCGGGCCGGCTGGTTTTGTATCGATACGAACCACGCGCAAGACGTGGAGGGCCGAGTCCAAGGGGTTTTCAGAAGTCATTGAGGGGGACAGGAATCAGTCTGCGCATTCTAGCGCCGGGCGGCTGGCCGCGCCTGCACGTTGGATTGTCCAGGCAGGGCCAAAAGGAGCAACCTCAATGGAATTCCAGGACAAGGTGTTAAAGTGCATCGACTGTGGGGCGGACTTCGTCTTCACCGCTGGGGAACAGTTATTCTTCCACGATAAGCAGTTCAAAAACGAGCCCAAACGCTGCAAAAACTGTAAGACCAAACGCATCTCTGTTTTGGGCGCACCCGGCAACCACGGGACTTTTACTCGAACCGATACGCGAACCAACTGTTCGCAGTGCGGGAAGGAAACCACAGTCCCGTTCAAACCAACCCAGGGCCGCCCGGTATTGTGTCGGGAATGTTTTCAGCAAAAACGGCCGTCGGCTTCGGCTTGATCGCATTTGCACACCTGCACCCTGGAATAACGAATTTGACCAGGATTGCCTGAGGACTAGCGTCAGACCGCCTTGCGCCGGCCTTCCGGCCCAAGCTGGTCGCGACTTTCCTTCAGCGTCACGATCTTTGCGCTTTGCTGTCGCAGCAGCAAAGCGCGGATCTGCCGCACTAACTCTTCGGTACCCACTGGTTTGATCAGAAGCGATTGAACCCCATGGCTCCGCCAATTGAAGTCGGCGGGCGGATGTGCCGTCAGAAGCGCGATCGCCGGATGGTAAGGCTGCAGTTTGGCAGCACGGATCACGTCCAGACCTTCGCGTTCACTGCTCATGTGCACGTCGCTAATCACCAAATCGTAGACTTCGGCATTCAGCCTCTCGACAGCCTCAACCGCCGACGCTGCCGTGTGCACGGTGAATTTGTTCAGTTCCAAGACGGCCTTCAAAGTCAGCAGGACTGCCAGATCGTCATCAACTAAAAGGATTCGCGGCTTCATCGACACACCTCAACCATGAATAACGTTGGGCCGGAGTCGGCGGGCGCGAGATACGGGGAGCGCGTTCACAGCATGCTCGCCAGCACAGATCTTTCTATTACGGTACTACAGGCGGAGCCCGCAGAGAACATAAAAGGCATGGTCATCCAGATTCCGGATTGGTTTAAATCTTGAAGCCTTGAATTTTGCTGTCTCTGTTCCTGAATCGGACTTTTTGCACAGTTCTTTCTCTGGCGCCGGCCTTTTCGTGCTACTCTCTGCGCACTCATCGCCACTCGCCTCGGACTTGAAACGTCTCACCGACACAAGGAGGGCACTATGAACAATTTCAGAGATGCTTTGTCAGGTACCTGCATATTGACCGTAACTATCATGACGCTTGCCATCGGACTGTTTGGCGCAAGCGAACCGCAAGCCCCACCACCGTGGGGCACACATTTTCTTGTCACCAACGACGACTCCCCGACGAACAATACTGCGACCTTCTACGAAATTCTGACGACCGGTACGCTGAAACAAAGAGCCTTGGTAAAAACTGGGGGTGTCGGATTAGGAGTCGGATACTATGCCACGGGCCGTGTGGGAGTTTTGCACAATAAATATAGTAAGTGCGTTTACGTTTCCGACGGAGGTTCCAGCGATATAGCTGCGATTGCGGTCAAAGGATTGACCGTCACTGGCAACTTCAAAGGCTCAACAACTGATAGCGGCAATCTGGATGGCATCGGTCTGGCGTTGGCGGGAAAGTATGTCTATGCCAGTTTCACCGGCTCGAATACCATCGGGACATTCAAGATCGCTCCCGGTTGCACGCTTACCTTCGTAGGAGACGTAGACGCTAAAGGCTTAAACGGCGGCGCCGTGGACGGTATGGCTGCTCATGGAAGCATTCTGGTTGTCGCATACGCCGACGGTTCCATCGAATCCTTCAACATCGCAAAGGGCAAACCGAAGTCGAACAATGATGCACAGAACTCAACCGGCTTCGCTAACGGTGCTCTTCCAACCGGCGTCGACATCTCCCTGAACGGTCAATACGCGGTCTTCGGCGACGCCAATTCCTCGTCACTCGTCGAAGTCTCCGATATCTCGAGCGGAAAGCTCACTCCCACTGTCGTTTATAACGTGGGAACGGGACTGAACTCGAATAATGTGCTGTTCTCTCCTGACGGATCTTTGCTGTTTGTCTCCAACAACAACAGTGGACAAGTGAGTGCGGCTTTCTTTGAATCATCCACCGGCGTACTCAGTTCGCCTTGCACCTCGAGTGTTCTGTCGGGCTTCAACACAAGTTGGACACTGACGGGA
The DNA here is from genome assembly GCA_963708575.1 of uncultured Acidobacteriaceae bacterium. GTDB lineage: Bacteria > Acidobacteriota > Terriglobia > Terriglobales > Acidobacteriaceae > DASVWZ01. The sequence continues at coordinate 191,636 of CAVPTB010000007.1, read as the reverse complement.
TCGTTGGCCTCCGAGCTCAACACCGGGTTAGGCGGAGTGCTTTACGTTGCCGAAGATGGCCAGCCCTCATCGGTAGGGATCGTTGTACCGCAAAAAGGAACAACACCAGCAGCAGGCACCTGCACCCTAACCGAATTAACCAAAGGGTCACCGGCCAAGGATCCCAATAGCAACTCTCTTTTGTCGATTGGAGTCTACCCGCCACGCACATTCTAGTTAAGAGCTTCCGACCGGTAACCAGGCACGGCTTCGGCTGCGCCTTTCGCCACTCTTTTGTAGGGTCGGTTACTATAGAAGAGTGGCAAGCTTCTACGTAGAAAATTTCGGTTGCCGCGCGACTCAGGCTGATGGCGCCGCGTTAGAGCGGCAATTCCGCGATCGCGGACTGGATCGGGCAGAGGCTCCGGAGCAAGCGCAGGTGGTTGTTCTCAACACTTGTACTGTGACAGCGGCTGCCGACCAGGATGCCCGCGCTGCCATTCGCCGCATTCGTCGCTTAAATCCAGATTGCCAAATTGTGGTTACCGGCTGTTATGCGCAGCGCGCTCCGCAAGAAATTGCCGCGCTTCCAGGAGTAACCCAGGTTGTTGGAAACTCTCACAAGCATGACTTGGTTCGCATCGCTCTTCCTTTGTCGGAGCGTGATCCTGAGGACGGCTCGGAGTCTATTTTCGTCTCCGATATTTTTGCTCATACCGAACTATTGGCAGCTCCGGTTTTTGATGCCGCCAACGAGCGCACCCGTCCAAACTTGAAGGTGCAAGATGGCTGTGATAATCGCTGCTCTTTCTGCGTAATTCCTTACGTTCGCGGGCAGAGCCGATCGCTGCCGTTGGGCGATATTCTCCGCGAAGTCGACGGTCTGGTTCATGCCGGATATCGTGAAGTTGTCATCTCGGGCATCAACCTAGGGCGATGGGGCCGCGACTTGATCGCTCCCGGGGATGCTCGACAAAGGGCGTATCGCTTCGAGGACCTGGTTCACGCGATTCTCGATCGTACTTCACTGGAGAAACTAAGAATCAGTTCTGTCGAACCCATGGATTGGAGCGATGAGCTTATTGCTTTGGTCGCTGAATCTCCGCGGATCGCCAAACACGCCCACGTACCCATGCAGTCGGGAAGTGATCGCGTTTTGCGAAAGATGCATCGCAAATACCGGCCTTGGCATTATCGCGAAAAGATCGAGAAGATCCGGGAAGCCATGTCGGCGGCGGCCATAGGCGCTGATGTGATGGTGGGATTTCCCGGCGAGACCGATGCCGACTTCGAGGAGACAAAGGAAATGGTGGCAGCGCTGCCATTCACCTACCTCCATGTCTTTACCTACTCGGCCCGACCAGGTACGCCGGCTACCGAAATGCGCGACCAGGTTCCAGTGAACCTTGCGAGGGAGCGCAATCGGATCTTGCGTGAACTGGCGGCCGGAAAAAAATCAGACTTTATGAAGTCGTTTCTCGGCCAGACCATTTTGGCAATTACGCTGAATGTTTTCGATGGAGATTCCACAGAGTGTCTCACGGATAATTATTTAAAACTGCGGCTGGCAGGAAAACACGAACCAAACCGATGGATTGAGGCACGGGCAGAAAAAGTCATCGGGACGGAGATTTTCGGCACCAGGGTTCTTTAATCAGCGTGATTTCCGAATTAGAAGAGGCGACCTCGACTTTCGAGGCCGCCTTTTTTCATCCCTATTCGACGTTCAATGTGAAATTCACTGGATGGCTCAGTGATCCACTGGTCGCCGTGATAGTCACGGCGGAGGAACCGATGGGTGTGGGAGTTGTGGTAACAGGAGTCGTCGAACTGCTGCTACTGCCTCCCCCACAGCCTGGAAGTGAGAACAACAGTGACAAGACAGCGAGCACTGTCAACCGGCTCAGCCTGCGACGGCTGCGTGGTACGCCGACCAAGAGGATACCTGCAAATACGAAGCCGCCTGAAGTGATTTCCCAAGGGACGCGGTGATACATTTCAGGCTTCAGTAGCCGTGAGGAAGCTGCGGTGGTTGTGATCGAAACCTGAACATTACCGCCTCCAGTGACTGACGACGGACTGAAGTTGCATTTCGCTCCCGCCGGAAGGGCCGAGCAAGCGAAGGTGACAGCTCCGTTGAAACCATCCCATGCAGTCACCGTTAATCCCAGAGAACCCATGCCACCGGGAGCAGCGATGTTGACGACATTCGCGCCCGAGGTGAATCCGAAGTCCGCCTGAATCTTGGCCGGTACATTTGCGGATGTAGATGCAAGGTAATTCGTATCGCCAACGAACTTTGCCGAGAAAACATAAGAGCCATTCGACAACGACGTATCGTTGACCAAAGAAATTAGGCCCGCTCCAACCAGGGCGCCCGTTTTGGGGTCCACAGTGGCAGGAACCTCGCCATTAGTGTCACCGTACCCCAGAAGAACGCCATTCATATAGAAAAGTACTCCACCAGCAGGTGGAACACCGCCGCTGTTCGTTCGAACCGTGGCAGTGATTGCCGCACCCTTCGGCGCGCCCGTATACGTCACTGTTGTGCTGGTATTAGCCTGCGTAATGGTGAAGTTGGCCGCGGGCGTGGAATTACTTGCGTTGAAACTTGCATCTCCAAGGTAGTTGGCAGTGATTGAATGCGGTCCTGGCGCCAACGTAAATAAACCGGTGGGCGTGCCGCCGTTGGGGGCATTCGCGAAGTTTGCCGTTGCCGTATTTCCCTTGCTGTTGAGCACGTAGGGGTTGCCTTGAATATTCGAGGCTCCATCCATGAAGTTGACGTTGCCAGTCGGAATTCCGTTTCCCGATTGGCTTGCGACATCGGCTCGGAGGTAGACAAAGCTGCCGTAGGGACCCCCGGTGAAGTTTATGAAGTTGAAATTCTGATCGATAGTCAGAGTTTGCAGGGTGGTGCTGCTATTCTCGGGCGTGACGGTTATCAAGGGAGAAGCTGCTGAATTGCTTGCCCCGAAGTTACCGTCGCCCCCGTAATAAGCCGTGACCGTATACGCCGGTCCTCCAGGTAAGTTGGAGACCTGAACCGGGAAGGAAGTCAGCGGAAAAACCCCGATGCTCTGATTGTTGCTAGTCACCAGAGAGACCGATCCCGTTGGTGTGCCCTTGGAACTTGTCACGGTGACATTGAAAGTGACCGGCTGTCCGTGAACGATGTTCACATTGCTTGACGGGCTGAGGATGGTGGTTGTCGTTGAATTGAACGTGACCGAGTTCCAGTTGCTCACGAGGTTCGCAACATTGACGGAACCGAGGCCGGTCGCCAGATCGTAACCGGCGCCACTCTGATACTGCGTTCCCGATTCACCAGGCACAACGTTGTTGCCCACCGTCACGTCGTTGAAGATGCACGTGCTGGCGGGAAGTCCGGAGGTATTCGAGCCGTTACATTTCGAAAAGTTTCCTTTGCTGGCCGCCAATCTATACAAGACGTAGTTCGCTTGGCCTTGACGTCCGTTCATTTGCTGATCCACGAGAGCCATGATTCCCGCGAATGACGGAGCCGACGCCGATGTCCCGCTGACAAAGTAAACGAAAAATTGGCCGTTAGAGTCAGGTACGCACGAACCTTCCAGACACAACAAATAGGGATCGTGTCCCGCGGCTGTGAGGGAGACGTCCGGGACATCCCGTGCACCGCCAGATGGAATCCCCGGCACCCCAGTTTGCCATGCAGGCTTGGAGAAGAAGATGCTGGAACCTCCGCCTCCAGCCCATAGCCCGCAGCCCGAGCCGGTGCAACTCTCATTCCACACATCTTCCGGAATGTAGGACAGCGCTGATCCGAACCCTGGATTACCGTTGCTGGTAGTCCAATATTTGCTGTCCTGACTGTTCTCGTTAAACATGGTGCCACCGACTGTCACCGTGAACGGCGTGGAACCCAAACCGTTGATCGAGAGCGGACCGGTCGCAGGAGGATTGCTGGGATCGTCGCACCCCTCTGCGCCCGAGTCGCCACTGGAGACGAGATAGGTAATCCCTTGCGCGGCCGCCTGTTCGGCGAGCGAGGACTGGCTGTCGGCTTCCGTCTGAGTCATCCCGGCTTCGCATCCGCTGAAGCTTTCGGTCATGATGTCGGCGAGATTGTTATCGATAATGTAAATCTCGGAGAGATCGACTCCGTCGGTGTCATTGGTGGTCGCGGAAACTACGAGATCGATAACGGCGTTGGGTGCTACTGCACCGGTCCAGGTCGCATCCAGCGTGGCTTCGCCTTCTTCACCACCTCCAACATCACCAGGATCGGGCCCATTCAGGACAATGTTTACGCCCGGCCCTTGCCCAAAAATGTTGGCGAAGTTGTAGACATCCTGTCCGCCCTCAAAAAGATTGCTCCGGCCGACGACGGCAATGGTCCTGCCTTGGCCCGCCACTCCATTGTTCCAGACTGGCAGGATGTTGTAGATCGTGCCGTAGTCGAACGGACCCAAGCCGTGGGTACCATCCGAAAAGGTTAATTGCGGCTTACCTTGAACGTACTTCCCTGAAACCTTTTCTCCGGAAAACTGCAGCATGGGCTTCTTCAAGAAGTTGTGCAGAGTGTGGACTCCTGCCACAACTGGCGCCAATGCAGCCGGGATCTGCGGATCGCTCGAATTCGCCCAATGCTCCTCGCCTTTCACCACGTATTTGTGGATGGAGGTATGAAACGCTTCTTTCACTTGCGCGGCGGTTCCGGAGAACTCGATGATGTTCCGCCCCTTGGCGGCGTTGCCAATTTGAAAACCATGAGTTTGCAACCACGACGTAACCACCTGCATGTCCTGATCGGCCGGACCAAACTGCTTGCCGAATTGTTCCGGGGTCAGCCACTTGTGGTAGCTGGTGGAAGCCTTGTCTTGCTGGGCGTCCAGAAGGTGGCGAAGAGCATGTTCCTGAACCTCACTCCGCTTCAACACCAGCAACATGCGTTGCATCGGCAAATCGGCCGGGGCTTCACCCTGATCAAACCGCGGCTGAGCCAGCGGATGAGTGTTGCCCTTCAAAAGTCTCAGTACGTGCTCGTTGATTGGTTGAGTGATTCGCGGTTCGACCTGGACTTCTTCAGCCTGAACCCAGGTGGCAAAGACGACAAGAAATGCCGCCAAACGCAAAACGACCATCAGACGAAGGCGCAGCCCCATACCACTCCCCTTTTTAGGCAAATTTGGTATCCGGTCGGCCGCTCCCCCGAGGTGACAGCCTTCACTGCCACAGCGACAAACTGAACCGCGAGCACGCTGGATTCGCGGCGGACGCATTATAAACGGGAGAAGCTGTTTTTCCAGTGATTTCTCGGTGACGTTTGCAGGCACCTTTCCTCTACCATGTAGAATCAAACCTGCGCACCCGGTCTACGTTCGCGCGGGAATTGTCTTGATGGCGCCTCCAACTCTACAGCTCGCCTTGTTCTCTGCCGCGATCCTGGGATTCCGTCACGGATTCGACTACGATCACATCGCAGCGATCTCGGATATCACCAGCCTTCAGTCTGATAATCGGCGATCGATGCAGCTGGGGTTGATTTACGCGCTGGGACACGCGGCGACAGTTGCGGTTCTTGGGAGTGCAGTAATTTGTTTCCAGCTGTCTTTGCCCGCCGGGATGGACCGCATCGCGGAACGATTGGTGGGGATTACTCTTTTGTTCCTTGGCGTGTACGTTTTGTGGTCGTTATTCAAGGGCAACTTCGTTCCTCGCAGCCGCTTTGTCATGCTTGCCAACGCCGCGAAATGGCTGCACTGGAAGGCGAAAATTCACCTGCACAACCATGATTTGCCAAAACCCCAGGCCTCCAACTGGAACTACGATGGAAAGTCAGTTTTCGGTATCGGGATCGTGCATGGCCTGGGTGCGGAAACGCCGACCCAGTTATTGATTTTTCTTTTGGCAGCGAATCTCGGCGGCGTGGGCAAGGGCTTTCTTGGGCTTGCGATGTTCCTCGTCGGTCTCCTCGCCATGAACACCATCATGACCGCATCGGCCGCTGGACTTTTCGGTTTCAGCACGCGCGCTCCAAAAATTCAATGGGCGGTTACCGCGCTGACTGCGGTATACAGTCTCGTGGTCGGCGCCATTTTCCTGTGGGGATCTTCTGGCAGCCTTCCCGCCCTCAGTTGATGCAAGTCGAGAATGGACTCGATCCCGCCGCGAATCTTTCTCACCATCTCTTGTGTCCCAGATCACAGACGTCTGTTAGTGGTGCCGGAGTAGAGTTCTGGCAGGAGAAGCCCTGTGTGTCTTGCCGTTCCCGGTAAAGTGCTCGAGATCCAGGAGTCCGGAAGCCTCCGCGCAGCGCGGGTGCAATTCGGAGGCATCGTGCGCCAGGTCTCGCTCGATTTCGTCCCAGAGGCTGTTGTAGGAGATTACGTGATGGTTCACGTAGGCTTTGCCATCAGCCGGGTCGACGCCGAAGAAGCAGAACGAACCTACGCCCTCCTTGAGGAAATGGGCGCTTTGGAAGACGAATTGGCGACTGAGGACCCGGCGGCATCCCAGCCGTAAGCCCCCTCCACGCCTAGTCTTACCCCGCTGTCCCCCCTCACATCTTCATGTGATCTTCATCACCGATGGGCTGTTTGATCGAAGGCTAAAGTCGTGGGGAATGAAGTATCTGGATGAGTATCGCGATGAACGCATCGCCCGGGCTCTTCTGGCGGAGATTGCTCAAAAGACCACGCAGCCATGGGTGCTGATGGAGATCTGCGGGGGCCAAACCCATACCATCATGCGCTATGGTCTGGATGAATTGCTTCCCTCGAAAATTGAGTTGGTTCACGGGCCCGGCTGCCCAGTCTGCGTGACTCCGCTGGAAACCATCGACAAGGCCATCGCCTTGGCATCTCGGCCTGACGTGATTCTGGTTTCCTACGGCGACATGCTGCGGGTCCCCGGCTCGCAATCGGATCTGTTTCGCGCCAAGGCTTTGGGTGCCGATGTTCGCATCGCCTACTCGTCGATGGAAGCCGTCAAAATCGCCCAGGCTCGACCCGACAAGAAGGTTGTATTCCTCGCGATCGGATTTGAAACCACCGCCCCAGCCAATGCCATGGCAGCTTGGCAGGCCAGACGGCTCGGATTGAAGAATCTTTCGATGCTTGTTTCGCACGTGCTGGTCCCTCCGGCGATACGCGCACTGATGGTCTCCGAGACGAACCGCGTGCAAGGATTTATCGCGCCGGGACACGTCTGCACGGTGATGGGCTGCGGCGAATATGAGTCCTTGGTCAACGACTTTCGCGTGCCCATCGTTGTGGGCGGATTTGAGCCGCTCGACCTGTTGGAATCCGTGCTGATGCTGGTGAACCAACTTGAGAATCGTGAAGCAAGATTGGAGAACCAATACGTTCGCTCGGTAAGTTACGCGGGCAACTTACCCGCCCAGCAAATTATGCGCGATGTTTTTGAGGTCGCGGATCAGAAGTGGCGTGGTATTGGGTTGATCCCGCTCAGCGGGCTAAAGCTTCGACCGGAATTCGCCGCTTTCGATGCCAACCGCGTATTCGAATTGGAAGAGTTCACGGTGGAAGAACCGGCCGAGTGCATCAGCGCGCAGGTATTGCAGGGTTTGAAGAAGCCGACCAACTGCCCCGCATTCGGAATGCGATGCACGCCGGAAAATCCTCTGGGGGCACCGATGGTTTCAACTGAAGGCGCATGTGCGGCCTATTACCACTATCGTCGTCACTCAGCAGCAAGTTGAAAGAGTATGGCTCAAGCCAAAACAATCGTCGAACTGAGCTGTCCAAACCCGCTTCCAGCAAAGGACACAATCCTGCTTGGCCATGGCAGCGGCGGCAAGCTGAGCGCTGATTTGATCCATGACATATTTCTTCCCGCGCTGCGCAACCCGATTCTCGCCAGGCTTGATGATCAGGGCATTTTTGACATCGGAGGTCAGCGGTTCGCGTTCACCACGGATTCCTTCGTGGTAAAGCCGATCTTTTTCCCCGGCGGCGATATCGGCTCGCTGGCGGTTCACGGCACCGTGAATGATCTCGCCATGGGCGGCGCCAAACCTCTGTTCCTGAGCGTAGCTTTCATCATCGAAGAGGGATTTTCTGTCGCAGATCTCCGGCGCATAGTGAACTCGCTTCATCGTGCCGCGGAAGAAGCCGGAGTGCAGGTCATCACCGGCGACACAAAAGTCGTTGAGCGTGGTAAGGGAGACGGCATTTTCATTAACACGACCGGCATCGGGACCGTGCCGGCTGGTTTGGAGCTGTCGGCGGACCGGGCTCTTCCCGGAGACAAGGTGATCGTCAGTGGCACGATTGGCGAGCATGGAATCGCCATTTTGGCGCAACGGGAAGGCCTGGAATTCGAAACGACGATCGCCAGCGATAGCGCGGCTCTGCACACGCTGGTTGCTGACATGTTGCAGGCCAGCCGCGAAATCCGGTGCATGCGCGACCCTACTCGCGGCGGTGTCTCAAGCACCCTGAACGAAATCGCCGAGCAGTCGCGGGTCGGAATCGAATTGAAGGAATCCGCGATTCCGGTACGTGAGGAAGTGAGGGGCGCCTGCGAGTTGCTGGGGTTGGACCCGCTTTATGTGGCCAATGAAGGCAAACTCATCGCCATCACGGCACCAGAAGCTGCTGATGCAGTGCTGGGTGCTATGCACGCTCATCCCTTGGGGCATGACGCGAGGATTATTGGAACAGTGAACGCAGATAACCGGTGTCTCGTCACCATGCGGACGCCGCTCGGCACGACCCGCATCGTTGACATGCTTGCGGGCGATCAACTCCCCCGTATTTGCTGAGGCCTTTATGCATGAACTGGGAATTGCAAGCTCGGTGCTCGAGGCAGTCAGGACTGAGTGTGAGCGCCACGGCGGTGCCCGCCCCTGCAAGGTTGGGCTTCGGATCGGGGAGCTAGCAGCGATCGATCAAGATTCTCTGCGGTTCTGCTTCGACGCCATTACCCGCGACACGGAGCTTGAGTCGTTACAACTGGAAATTGAACTCTGCCCAAGAAAGCATCGCTGCCGAATTTGCGGGCGCGACTTTGTCGTACAGGATTTCAATTTTCGATGTCCACAATGCGCAAGCCTGGAGACGGAATTTATTGGCGGCGATGAGTTGGAGCTGGCCTACCTGGAGGTAGAGGAACATGGAACGTGTACAGCTGGAACAAAAAGTACTGAGTGAGAATGATCGGGTTGCGGCCGAACTGCGCGCGAGGTTCCAAGCGCACGGAATCCTTTGCCTCAATTTGGTCAGTTCTCCCGGATCGGGCAAAACGAGCCTTTTGGAGCGCACCCTCGAAGCGCTTCCAGCGCATGATCGGGTGGCCGTACTTACCGGAGACATTCAAACAGAGAACGACGCCATTCGTTTAAGCCGTTTCCATTTCCCCGTCAAGCAGATCACCACGGGTGGAACCTGCCATTTGGATGCTCGCATGATCGAGCGGCATCTAGCCGGCTGGCGATTGGAAGACATTGACTTGCTACTGATCGAGAACGTCGGAAATCTCGTATGTCCCTCGAGCTACGACCTCGGCGAAGCCGCCAAAGTGGTGGTGCTCAGCGTGACCGAGGGCGAGGATAAACCTCTCAAATATCCCTCCATCTTTTTCAAGTCAGAACTGCTGGTACTCAACAAAATCGACTTGCTCCCCTATGTACCTTTCGACATAGATGCCGCTGCGGATAACGCCCGGCGCGTACATCCCGGTATAGACATTGTCAAAGTGTCGTGTCTGAATCGAAATGGCTTGCACGAATGGTTGATGTGGCTGGAGCGGCGCCGTCGCGCTGCCAGGCCGATTGCTGAAGCAGTAAGTTAGATTATGAACGTTCGTAGCAAGATCGAAGTGTCCGGGATCGTGCAAGGCGTTGGATTCCGCCCTTATGTTTATCGCTTGGCCGCGCACAACCGGTTGGATGGCTCCATCCAAAACACCTCGGCCGGTGTGACCATTGAGATTCAAGGTACCGCTGAAGACGTGTCTCGTTTCGTGGAGGACCTGCCTGCTAAGGCTCCGCCGTTATCGCGCATCACCAGCGTTTCGGTGTATGGGATACCGCTACAGGCTTTGAGTGATACCGGGAGGCGCTTCCGCATCATCGCCAGTCAATCCGGAGAGCCCGTCAACACGCTGATCTCTCCCGATGTTTCGACCTGCCCCGACTGTTTACGCGAAATGTTGGATCCGGCAGATCGCCGTTACCGTTATCCCTTCATCAACTGCACTAATTGCGGACCCAGATTCACCATCGTCAGTAATATCCCCTACGACCGGCCAAGCACCTCCATGGCGGTGTTCCCGATGTGTGCAGCGTGCCAGGCGGAGTACGACGATCCAATGAACCGGCGCTTCCACGCTCAGCCCAATGCCTGCTGGGACTGCGGCCCGCAACTCTTATTCCTCGATAAGGCTGGCCACAGATTTGGAGATCGAGATCCGATTGCTGAAACCATCCACGCCCTCTCTGAGGGCCGTGTAGTAGCCGTGAAGGGGTTGGGAGGCTTTCACCTTGCAGTCGATGCCACCAACCCGACGGCGGTATCTCTGCTGCGCGAACGAAAGAATCGCATCGAGAAACCATTCGCCGTCATGGTCCCCAGCATTGAAGCAGCGGCGAAATTCTGCGAAGTAGATGAATGCGCGTCCCAGGTGTTGCGATCGGTTCAACGGCCGATCGTATTGCTGCCTAAGAAAAAAGACACCACGATTGCGGCAGAGGTTGCTCCCTTCAATCGATATCTCGGCGTTTTCCTTCCCTACACTCCTGTACACCATCTGATTCTGCGTGAAGGCGGATTTCGAGCCCTGGTAATGACCAGCGGCAATCTGAGCGAAGAACCGATTGCCATCGACAACCAGGAAGCTCTCGAACGTCTCAGGAGTCTCGCCGATTACTTTCTGCTGCACAATCGGGACATTCTCCTCCGTTGTGATGACTCCGTCGTTCGAATAGCCGGGGGAAAGACCCGCCAATTGCGGCGGTCTCGCGGATTCGTTCCCATGCCGATCTTTCTGAAAGACGAGCAACCTCCAGTCCTGGCGGTAGGTGGCGAACTAAAAAACACGATCTGTTTGACCAAGGGGAAACACGCCTTCCTGAGCCAGCACATCGGAGACCTGGAAAACAGTGAGAGCTACGGCTTCTTCGGAGAAGCTGTTGAACACCTTAAGACCATCCTGCAAATCGAACCCAAAGTGATAGCTCACGATTTGCATCCGGATTACTTCTCGACTCAATGGGCTCAAAGGCAAGATGGGGCACGCTTGATCGGCGTGCAACATCACCACGCCCACATTGCCAGTTGCATGGCGGAAAACCACCTGGATGGACAGGTGATTGGGTTCTCGCTTGACGGCACGGGCTACGGCACCGACGGGCAAATCTGGGGCGGCGAGGTCCTGATCGCGGGCTACGCAGATTTCGAACGTGCCGCTCACCTGGAGTACGTGCCATTGCCAGGTGGAGCAATGGCGATCCGCGAACCTCAGCGGATGGCAATCAGTTATCTGGCTCATTGCTTCGGCCCGGATTTCATGAAATTGCCGATTCCCTTCGTGCGTGGTCTAGATCACAAAAAGGCGGAACTCCTGTTGCACATGATTGCGCAGAAACTCAATTCGCCACTGACCTCGAGTTGCGGACGCTTGTTCGATGCAGTAGCAGCTCTAGTGGGAATCCGTCAGCAGGTGAACTATGAGGCGCAGGCGGCTATTGAATTAGAAATGTCCATCACCGGCGCGGAAGACGATGCGTATCCCTTCGATATTTTGCGAGATCGGTCGCCGTGGATCGTTTCTACGAAGCCACTATTTCGCTCAATTGTCGATGACTTGAAAACCGGGACGCCCGTGGGAATCATAAGCCGAGGCTTCCACAACGGCTTGATCAAGACATTTGCCGGCATCGCAGAGGCATTGCGGACGGAACGAGGGTTGAGTCGCGTTTGCCTCAGCGGAGGTACATTCCACAACGTGTACCTGACGGAACACCTCGAGGCGGTACTGGCCAACCGTGGCTTTGAGGTCTTTAGCCAGCACGATGTCCCTGCAGGGGATGGAGGCCTAAGCTTAGGACAGGCGATGGTGGCAGCCCATCGGTTTGTGGCGCAGAGTGGTCGGTCCCAGGCCGGAGATTACCAGGTCAAGCCGTCGTGAGTGAGTCGTGCTTTAGCCACCAGATATCAATGTCACGAGGATGAGTCCTCTTCTGGTATTTCACTCCCAACCGGTCAAGCTCTCCCAACACTTCCGCGATGGCGTGTTTGACGGACCATTGAACGATTGGAGTCAATCCACATTCCGCCTCACATGAATCGCTGGTTACCCCTACGAGCAGAAACTCTTCCGGGGCATCGGCGAACATCTCCGCGCTCAGCAGGGTTTCCACCAATGCGGGGGAATGCGGATCCATCCGCAGGCCGGGGGCATGCTTGACAACATCCTCTCGACGATAGAGCAAGACAGTGCCAGGAGTTGCGCCGCTATCAACGGAGTCAATCAAAATGACTGCGTCCCGCCCGGAGATTTCGTCGATCAGATCAAGCGCTGGCGTGCCCAGATCTGATACCTCAACACCCTCTGCGAACTCGTAGGTCGCATCCAGCAGACGCGCGACGTATGGCCCAACTCCGTCATCTCCTAATAGTACATTTCCAATTCCGGCAATCAGTACGCGTTTCATAGCACCTTCACTGTGGCAATCTTTTTTCCATCCGGATCGAATGTGTGACACGCACAAGCCATGCAAGGATCAAAGGAGTGCACGGTACGGAGAACCTCAAGCGGCTTTTCCGGATCGGCAATGGGGTTGTGCAGCAGCGACGCTTCGTAAGGCCCGTGCGCTCCCTGCGCATCTCGCGGACTAGCGTTCCAGGTTGAGGGCACGACCGCCTGATAGTTCTTAATCTTGCCATTGTCGACCACGACCCAGTGAGAGAGCGTACCGCGCGGCGCTTCGTGTGTGCCCACGCCTTCGATTTCTCCGCTGGGGAACTGCGGTGGATTGTGAATGGCGAGATCGCCCTTGGCAATATTGTCGACCAGGAGTTGCCAGTGTTTGTCGGCCAGATCGGCCAGCATGGCGGCTCGGATGGCCCGCGCTAGGTGGCGGCCCATCGTGGATTGCATCTGGTCGATTGTGACCTTCTTCTTGGCCACCGACGAGACTGTATCTAAAGCAAGATCAGTCCACTTCCGAGTGAGTGGATGTCCTTGGGCGTAGCCGATGAGGATCTGCGAGAGTGGTCCAACCTGAGTCGGCCTGCCATCGTAGCGAGGCGCTTTGACCCACGTGTATTTTTTGTCGGCCTGCCAATCGGTGAAGTCAGGCACCGTTTCACCCTTCCAGGGATGCAAGGGGCCATTGCCCTTGTAGTAGGCATGTGTGACATCCTCGGTGACGGCATTACGGAACGGCTGGTCCGCGGCCGTCTGAAACTGACGAACCGAATGAAGAGTGCCATCCGGGATGTAACCGCCCGGTAAATCGTACTGAGTGCCTTTAGCATCCAGCGGAAGATCGGGCACGGCGAGGTAGTTGTTCACACCCTTGCCATACGAGAACCAATCGGCATAGAGCGCCGCGAGTGCACAAGCATCTGGCAAATAGACCTGATGAACGAAGTTGGCCACTTCGTCGCTGAGCACTTTCATCTGCTCCAGCCGCTCCATGCCGAGCGTTGCTTCGCTGTCCAGGTTAATCGCGTTAGCCACACCGCCGACTGTTAGGTTCTGGATGTGTGGTGTTTTGCCACCGAGCATCCCGACCACCTGATTAGCCTTGCGCTGATATTCGAGCGCCTGCAGGTAGTGAGAGAAAGCAAGCAGATTCACTTCGGGGGGCAGGTGCATCGCTGGGTGACCCCAGTACCCATTAGTGAAGATACCCAACTGCCCGCTGGCAGCCACCGCCTTAACCTTGTCTTGCGCGGCCTTCATTTCGTTGCGCGAATTGTGGACCCAAGGCGACAAGCTCTCTGCCAACGCCGACGTCTTCGCGGGATCGGCCTTTGGGATCTGCAGCACATCGACCCAATCCAGCGCCGACAGATGATAGAAATGCACGATGTGGTCGTGGAGACCATGGTTGATCAGGATTAGATTGCGGATGTATTGCGCGTTGGCGGGAATTTCGAGCTTCAACGCGTCTTCAACTGCGCGCACGCTGGCAATGGCATGCACGGTCGTGCACACGCCGCAGAATCTCTGGGTAAAGAGCCACGCCTCGCGCGGATCCCTTCCTTGCAGGATGGTCTCGATGCCGCGCCACATGGTGCAGGATGCCCAGGCATCGTTGACTGCGCCGTTGTCAATCTCGACATCGATCCGCAGATGCCCTTCGATTCTCGTGATCGGGTCTACCGTTATTCTCTTTGCCATATTTTCTTACCTGTAACTAGAATTTTTAACGCTTAATCGCCAGTTGCAAATTGTTCACGCTTCACACTGTCCGGGAAACTCTTTGGCTGCTTCCATCGCCGCGCTTCCATCGTGTACCAAAGGCGGGTGGGTGCCGGTAGAATCGCCAGCACCTTTACCAGGAACATGAAGGCGGCGATGGCTAGCGACACGAAGCCGAGGGATACAAACAACTCAATCATGGTTGGGAAATAGAAGGCTCCAGGTTTCGGCTGAAATGCCAGGGTCGTAGGATCGAAACGGTACAGCATGCCTCCGATTGCAGCGATCACTTGCGCGTGAAACATCTTCCGGGGACTGCGCAGCATGGACGAATCCCGCAGCATCCAGAGCGCAACGCAGAGAAACAAAGTCTCCGTCCAGAAGAGCCCAGCATAAATGTTCGCCTGAAATGCGAGGGGTAATTTTCCCCGCACGATGACATCGCCAATGCGAAGTACCAGCCATGATCCAATGAGCCAAGCTGTCAGCCGATTCATCTCCCCGAGAATGGCGAGGTCGAACGGCCGGTTCCACATCAGGCCGCAAAAGAGTAGCGTACCCGCCACGCACGAGAACCCCATAAATGCCGCGGCCCAGACATAGAGAAGAGGGAGCAGCGGGGTCTGCCATAGTGGGTGGACCCGGGATCCGCCCAATAACATCAATGCGCCAAGTGAGGACTGGTGCATCGCCGGGAGCACATACGCCAGGCCTACGATCCACGGATAGCCGGCAACGATGATCTTCTCGGCAATCTTGACGAACGGCTTCCACTCCGGCTTGTGCTCATGGAACCAGTCGAGCGCCGGGGGCACATTCTCCAGCAGCAGAGGAAACGCCGCATACACCGGCATGCAAAGAGCGACTTCAAGAAGTGGGGAGTGGTAGTTCCAACGCCATGGGCAAAAGATCCAATAGAAGTTCCAGGGCCGGCCTACATCGATACCCAACATCGTCAGCCCTGATGCATATGCCAGAAAACTGGTGAGCGCCGCTGTGCGCATGACGACGTGCAAATTGTTGCGACGGAAGAGCCATGCCGCGATGCCGATCGAGAAGGCGCCGGACCCAAGCCCGGTGAGCACCATTGTGTTGAAAGTCTTCCAGATGCCCCATGCATAGGCGTCGTTCATGCCGCTGGCGGGGCCAAGCCCTGCTAGTTCACGGTAGGTCACAAACACAATGGCAAGTCCGCCTAGTGTGCAAAGCACCTTGAATGGTGTCGTCCAAATGGGAACGTCGAAAACCGGAACATCTCTTTCCCAGGTCTCCTTCATATCTGCGGCCTCAACCCGGTGATTTTTTCCTGCTCATCCATGTGCTCGCGATGATCTTTCCAATTCTTACTGACGACCCCGACAATCGACGCGTACAGCCCGACCGGCAGGATTAAGTAGCTGTACAGCCGTTTTTGCCACTTCAGATACTTCTGCGGAACCGATTCTTCGGGCAATTCGGGAAGGCCTAGCTTTTCAAAGGGCACGTGCGAGAGATAAATCACTTGCGTGCCGCCCGCTTCTTTTTCCCCGTAGACACGGTCCTGGTAATACTTTCCCGGACTTTCTGCAATGCGCCGCTTGGCTTCCTTTAACAGATCCGTACGTGTGCCGAACACTACAGCGTGCACAGGACATACCGAAGTGCAGGCCGGTTCTTGTCCCTTTGCCAGACGCTCCTTGCAGAGCTCACACTTTACGATCTCGGGATTGAATCCTTCCCAACGGAATTTCGGAACGTGAAACGGGCAGGAGATTTCGCAGTACCGGCATCCCACACAAAGCTTCCCGTTCCAGGTCACTACTCCAGTCTTCGGATCCTTCTTCAGTCCCTTAAACATGCAACCCGCAATGCAAGCCGGATCGACGCAGTGCATGCACTGCTGCTTCACGTAGGAATAAGACTTTCCGTCGGTCGGCTTGTACAGCTTGATGATGTTTTTGGTGGTGTTGTTCAAGTCGGCCGGAGATTGATGCAGTGAATCGCGGCGTGTATCGGGACGTAGGTTATTGGCTTGGGCGCATGCCGCTACGCAAGACTGGCACCCGATACATCGGGTCGCGTCGTATAACATGCCCAACGCAGCTGGCGAAGCTTGAACCGACTCCTCCGCGGAGGCGATACCGCCTAGGCTTGCTGCAGCTACCGCTCCGGTTGCTGCCCCGGTCCCGAGTTTTACCAGGAGGTCACGGCGAGTAATTTCCATGGCTATTCTCCTTTGTGCGTGCCTTTGTCGGATTTCGAATCGTCGGAGTTTTCGCTTTCCCAGGAATGTCCAACGTCTTTCGGGGGCAGTCTGCGCGAAGCCATGAGAGCAGCGCCGCCGATGCCGCCAGCTATCGCTCCTACCATCGCCGCCGCCGCTGTTCCAATGCTCCCAACGGGGGTATTGATCAGCGGTAACGCCTCTGGAGGAGTGGCGCCGTGGATGTCGACCGTCTGGAAGATTGGCACGCGGAATGCGATTTCTTTTTCGGTGCATCCGACGCATGGTGCGCCAATGCCAATCGGCCATACGTCCGGAACTTCGTTGAAGTGCCTTGTCGAGCACACCGCATGGGTAACCGGGCCCTTGCAGCCCATCTTGTAAAGGCACCACCCCTGCTTGTGACCGTCATCACCGAACTCCTTGACATACCGCCCAGCATCGAAATGTGCGCGTCGAGGGCAATGGTTGTGGATCACACGGTCGAAGGCAAACAGCGGGCGGTTGTATTGATCCAGCGCCGGTAAGCGGCCCATGGTGGCGTATTCGAGAACTACGGCAAGCAAGTTATAAGGATTGGTGGGGCAGCCCGGAATGTTGACCACTGGCTTCTCGGTGATGATCGAATCGACGCCTTGAGCGCCGGTCGGATTGGGATCTGCAGAGGGCACGCCGCCCCATGAAGCACACGATCCCATCGCCACCACCGCCGCCGCTTTCGGTGCGATCTCTTTGAGTACCTGAATCGCCGGACGACCGGCCAGTTTCATGTACTGACCATTGTCCTTGGTGGGGATCGAGCCTTCCACGACGAGCACGAACTTTCCCAGGTTGTCTTGAACCGCCTGCTTCAGCGCCGCTTCGGCTTGGTATCCAGACGCTGCCATCAGGGTCTCGTGGTAGTCGAGCGAGATCACATTCAAGATGAGGTCCGCCACGTCAGGGCGCGAGGTTCGGAGCAAAGTCTCAGAGCAGCCCGTGCAATCCTGGAAGTGCAGCCAGATCACGGAAGGCCGTTTTGTTTTGGCGATTGCGGCAGCGACCTGTAGGACTGAGGTCTTGCTGGTTAGCGCCAGACCGGCGGGCGCGGTCACCATGAGAGCGCCGCATAACTGGATAAAATTTCGTCGCGAGACCCCGCAGGCTTTTAGGTGTTCGCCAATCGTTTCGTGCTCGGTGGTTTTCGACATGTGCGCCTTCCCTGAAGGGCGCGCCAGAGGGGCTTCTGGTCCGAACATGCAATCGGTCCCAAGGTCCAACCCGACCTCGCTGGCGAACCTGAATAAGCTGTTTGTCTATCCTTGCGACCTTTGGACTTAGGAAGTTGCTTTTGGACCTGTGAGAACTGGGAAGGAATATGAGCCGAGACTAAGTAAGACCGGTCAGTAACATGCTGTATCAGGACGCTAGGCTCAATTCTCCTTTCCCGATGTCTCCAGGACCGATCCGCACTTCCATCCAGGCGGCACGGCATGGACGCAATGGTTATCGCCGTTCTAGGTACTTCGAAGCAGTGATCAAAGTCACACTTCAACGTGAGCACCTGACCGCCAGCCAATCAGTCACCGTTCGGATCTCCAGGCTGGGCGGAGGGTTGGCTCTGGGCGCGAGACCGGACATGAACACCGGTTATCTGGTGAAAAGGCTGTTTTGCCGTCAGAATGCCCCTAGACGCAAAACCACGCCCACTCCGCAGAACGAATTTTAAGGACCTTTCTGGATGAGTTGTCGTTGCCTTCTAACCTTGCTGATCACGCTCTTTCTTTCCGCTGGCACCCTGAACTGTGGCGGGATCTCGAGTGCCAATGGCGGTAAGAATGACCCGTCAGGCTCCCAGAATCCCGGTGGGACTGGCGGCAATCAGCAGGGCACAACGTTTTCTGGACTACAGGGAAGCAGCGGGTGGACAGGTTATGGCTTACTACCCACATCGTATGCTATCTGCCAGTCCTGTCTGCCGACTGGGCCACAGGTAACGTGGGCCATGACGCCGGGCATCCGGTCCCCCTCTCAGAGCGGCAACGCCACCCAGTTTGACCTTGGCGGCCAAACTTCGTTCTCCGACGTTCTTTGGAACAATCACCTCATCGGGGATTTCTCGTCACAGGGACTACCGGACAAAAACCACACGCTGGTTTCCGGTTTGCACAACTTCACCTATGACGTTTATTTCTACGCAACCGATCTGTCAGCTTCCCAGGCGCTTGAATTCGACATCAATCAATTCGCGGATGGCCTGTCTTTCATCTGGGGACACGAATGCCGGATCGCCGGCGGAAACGAATGGGACATCTGGGACAACCAGGCCAAGAAGTGGCACTCGACGGGAGCCTCCTGTAAGCCTCAGAACAATGCCTGGAACCACCTGATCCTTCAGGTACAACGAACTCAGGATGACAAACTGATCTTCCAATCCATCACGCTCAACGGTGAGCAGACCACTTTGAACTATCAGGAAGATCCGACTTCCAGCACTTGGCACGGCATTACCATCAACTACCAGCAAGATGGCAACCGCGCCCAATCACCCTACTCGATCTGGCTCGATCGCCTAAACTTTACCTACTGGTAGAACGCTGTTCGACTGGCACCCACAATACAAACTCCACTTCGTCCCGCACTTTGCTACACTTCCGTTGCGCTCTACGCCCAAGGATCAACATGCATCGAACACTGAAGACCTGCGCTATCGTCGCGCTCGCGGTTGTGACCCTTTCATTCGCCCCGTCGATTGCTGGCTCGCAATCAGGAAATCCGGCGCCCAATTCGTCCGCGCCAAAGACCACAGATCAAGCGTTCAAGAACATCCGCGTATTAAAGGGACTTCCCGCAGACCAACTGATCCCGGCCATGCAGTTTATTTCTGCATCTTTGGGGGTGGAGTGCGAGTTTTGCCACGTGGAAGGCGCTTTCGAAAAGGACGATAAGCAGGCGAAGCAAACCGCCCGCAAGATGATTCAGATGATGACGGTCATTAATCAGGACAACTTTGATGGACACCGGGAAGTCACTTGCTATTCGTGTCATCGCGGCAATTCGAAGCCAGTCAGCATCCCCGTCATTTCAGTGGAACGGCCACCCGCAACGGAAGAGCCTGAGCCGCAGCCTGGCGACAAACTTCCGTCCGCGGAAGCCTTGGTGGACAAGTATCTGCAGGCGGTCGGAGGGACTGACGCTCTGCGGAAAGTTTCCAGTCGGGTTGAAAAGGGCACCATGGACGCCGGAGGACGGCAGATGCCAATCGAAATCTATGGCAAGGCCCCCGACAAACGGGCATCGATCATGCACATGCCCAACGGCGGCGAGAGCATTACCGCATTTGACGGCCAATCCGGATGGCTCGGCAATCCAGGTCGTCCAGTGCGCGAAATGCACGGCGGCGACATTGAAGCGGCCAAGCTTGACGCCGACTTGTCTCTTCCGGCTCACATCAAGCAGATCTTTAACACTCTGAAGACGGACGGAACGGAAAAGACTGGCGGCCAGGCCACTTATGTTGTGACCGGAACTCGCGACGGTCAATCTCCAGTGCATCTCTATTTCGATCAACAATCCGGTTTATTGGTGCGTATGGTGAGATACATCGATTCGCCGTTAGGACTTAACCCCACACAAATCGACTACGCGGATTACCGCGATTCGGCCGGAGTAAAAATTCCCTTCCGCTGGACGCTGGCTCGCACCTCCGGGAGCTTCACAATCCAGGTACAGGACGTGCAAACCAATGTTCCTGTCGACGATGCCAGGTTTGCCAAGCCCGCTGAAAGTGGCCCGCCGGCAGGCCCTCATTAAATCCAGCAACCGGTGGGCGTGACGGCGACCCTTATCGGATCGCCCGTCGGTAGTCGGTACGAACACGTCGATACGATTGTCGCAAAGGCTGGGATCTGCTCTCTCGCAAGGTCTAGTCGGAACCATTGCGCGGCGGCAAGTCGTCGGGGCGTCCGTATTCTTCGTGCGTATGCACCGGCCTCTCTGGATGGTCCGAAGCATCTTCGACTCCTTCGATCGCTGAGGCCTCGAAGGCTTGATCGGTCTCGGCAAGTTCTTCCACACTTTCATCCGCCGCGTCCGCCACCGAAGAGAGTTGCTGAGGATCGCCCGATTGTCCGCCGCTGTCCGGACCCACTTGCCCGGGATCACTTCCTAATTCGTCTAAAGCCGCTTCGTTGTCCTGCTTAGTCCTTCGCATGCTCAGCCTCCTGCGCCTTGGATGCGATCCTGGCACTAGAGGCTACTCCGCATCGTGATAAATGACTCCCAAGGTAAAGCGGATTCCGCGCCGGACTCTGCTCACTCCATGGCGAATATTCGTTCGGTAATAGCCGCGGCTACCTTGTACCGGACGATATCGCGTGGTGAAGATCACAGCTTGACCCTGTCCCGGCGAGATTACCTCCACCTTTGACTGCGCTCGCGGCTGCTGTTCGCTCAGCACAAACTCCCCTCCCTCAAAATCAATTCCTGGCTGGCTGAGAAAACACGTCATTTGAAACGGAAATGCAACCGAACCGTACAAATCCTGGTGCAAGCAGTTGAAGTCCCCTTCTTCGTAATGAAGGAGCAAAGGGGTAGGCCGGGTCTGCTTGGATTGCCTGCAGATATCCAGAAATGCGGAGTGTTGCAGCGGGAAAACGGCTGACATTCCCAAGGCTTCACTCCACTCTTTCGCAACCGGCGCCAGGTATGAGTAGCTCTGTTCACGCAAATGCTGAACGATTTCAGGAAGAGGGTAGTTGAAATACTTGTAATCGCCGCGACCAAAGCGGTATCGCGCCATAATAATATGACTGCGAAATGCTTCATCGCAGCCGTACAGGCCGACGAGATTCTGACATTCAGCTTGGGTCAAGAGTGCAGGAGTGACAGCGTAGCCGAGCTGCCAGAGAGATTGCCGCAGTCCCTTCCAATTTAGTGCTGCCAGCCTTGCCGAGATCGCCTCAATGGGACTTCGTTCCATGAATCAAGTCTAGGCAAGGCGATCGGCTTAGGCTATCCAGATGTTGCGGTCGAACTAATCGGCGGCCATGGGCGCGGCTTCCGGGGTATCCCAAATGTAGCCTTCCTCGCCGTGCTGGGTGAGGTCGAGACCAAGGATCTCGTGTTCTTCACCCACGCGCAGGCCAATCGTCATATCCACGATTTTTAGGGCGGCGAGAGTACCTAGAATCGCCAGCGCCCACGCAACACCAACACCAACCAGTTGGTTGAGCAATTGGTGGGCATTCCCTTCGATCAGCCCAGAAGCGGTAGGAGTGCCCTGAATGCTCTTGAAGATCGGGTTGATCGCGCTCGAGGCGAAGACTCCAGTCAGCAACGCGCCCAAAGTCCCGCCGGCACCGTGAACGCCGAAAGCATCGAGAGAGTCGTCATACCCAAATTTCGCTTTCACGCTGACAACCATGTAGTAGCAGAACGCTCCAGCCGCAAATCCAATCGCTAAAGCCGGCATCGGCCCAACAAATCCTGCAGCCGGAGTAATCGCCACCAGTCCAGCTACGGCGCCGGAGATCGCACCGAGGGCACTCGGCTTGCCGTTGCGGATCCATTCCGCGCCGCCCCATGCCAGGGATGCAGCAGCCGCGGCAAAATGCGTCGCAACAAACGCGCTTGTCGCCAAGTTGCCCGCTGCTAGCGCACTGCCCGCATTGAATCCAAACCATCCTACCCACAGCATGCAAGCTCCGATAAAACTCAGCACCACACTATGCGGAGGCATGGGCGTCTTCGGGTAGCCCACACGCCGCCCTAAATACAGCGCACAGACCAGGGCGGAAACTCCTGACGTGATGTGGACCACGGTTCCACCGGCGAAATCCAGCGTCGGAAAACGGCCGCCCAGAGCCGCATTGAGCAGCCCACCCTTGCCCCAAACCATGTGCGCCATGGGATCGTAAACCAGAATCGACCACAGCACCGTAAATAGAGCCATTGCACTGAACTTCATGCGTTCCGCGAACGCGCCGGTAATCAGCGCCGGCGTGATGATGGCGAACATTAACTGGTAGATCATGAAAGTCTGTTGTGGGATGGTCGCCGCATAGTCGCCATCTGGTGTCGCCCCGACGCCGCGCAAGAATAGGTAACGCAAACCTCCGATCAAGTGGTTACCCGGACCGAAACTCAAGCTGTAACCGAAGATCGCCCAAAGAACCGTAACGATTGCCATCATGGCAAAGCTCTGCATCATGGTGGCGAGAACATTTTTCCTGCGCACTAACCCGCCATAAAACAGCGCCAACCCAGGGCCGGTCATCATCAGGACTAAGGCAGAACTCGTCAGCATCCATGAATTATCCGCAGCGCTTCTGGCATCGGCGACCTGCTGCTGTAACTGGACCAATTGGGCGGCTTGGAGATCAACCGGCGTCGTCGTGGTTTGTGCACTGATAAAAGGCGCGAGACACAGCATCATCCAGGCAAACGCCATGAACCTGACCATGCATGACTTTTTCATTAACAGGCCTCCCAGTCAGAGATTCGCCTAACTCTACCTGTGGGGCAGTGGTCACGGAAATTGAAAGAATTTATGGGGCGTATCAGGAATGTTTATGCGAGAACTACGGGCCGCCAAGACGCCAACCGGCCGGCCAAACACACGAAAGCTTACTTCTTTTCCGCTACTTCCAATCGCGTTTCAGCTCGCTGCAAGTCTGCATTCGTACGCTTGAAGTCTTCTTCGGTTGCGCATTGTGCGATCGCAGTTTCAGCCTTCTGTTTCGCTTTCTCGGCGCGGGCTACATCAATCTCGTCCGCGCGTTCGGCCGTCTCCGCCAAAATGGTTACTTTATCAGGCAAGACCTCGGCGAATCCCCAGGCTACCGAAAGGTGATGAGTTTCTCCCGAATTGCGATATGTGATTTCCCCAACCGCGAGTTCAGTGATCAGCGGAGCGTGGCCCGGCAGGATTCCTAGATACCCGTCTTTGCCGGGAATCTGCATCTCCTCGGCGGAGTCCCGCACCACCATCTTCTCGGGGGTCACGATTTCGAGTTGAAAAGTATCGGCCATTGTCGGTAACTCGTCGTCCGGTCATTCGTCGTCGGTCAAACCCAGCTCCATGCTAGAAGAGCGGGACGGACGACCAACGACGCCTTTATGCTACTGCCTTCAGCTTCTCCGACGCCTCCAGCACTTCGTCGATCGTGCCTTTCATGTAAAAGGCCTGCTCGGGGATGTCGTCGTATTTGCCTTCGTTGATTTCCTTGAAACCTTTGATCGTATCGGCAACCTTCACATAGCGGCCAGGCGCACCAGTAAACTGCTCAGCTACGTGGAACGGTTGTGACAGGAAACGCTGAATCTTTCGAGCTCGAGCGACAGTCAATTTCTGGTCTTCGCTGAGTTCGTCGATACCGAGAATCGCAATGATGTCCTGCAGATCTTTGTAGCTCTGTAGAGTCTTCTTTACTGCTTGTGCAACGTCGTAATGTTCCTGCCCGACGATTCTCGGATCGAGAACACGCGACGTAGAAGCCAGCGGATCGACAGCGGGATAAATTCCAATCTCGGTCAGCGCACGAGACAACACCGTGGTGGCGTCGAGGTGGGCGAACGTTGTCGCCGGTGCCGGATCAGTTAAATCGTCAGCGGGCACATAAATGGCCTGCACCGAGGTGACGGAACCCTTCTTGGTCGAAGTGATGCGTTCCTGCAACTCACCCATTTCCGTAGCGAGGTTCGGCTGATAGCCTACAGCGCTGGGCATACGTCCCAGCAGCGCGGATACTTCCGACCCAGCCTGGGTAAACCGGAATATGTTGTCAATGAAGAGCAGCGTGTCCGCGCCTTCCTCGTCGCGGAAATATTCAGCGACGGTCAGCCCGGTAAGGGCGACGCGCAAACGCGCTCCGGGCGGCTCGGTCATCTGTCCATAGATCAGCGCCGCTTTGGATTTTTCGGGATCGCCGGGCTTGATAACGCCCGACTCGCTCATCTCGAGCCAGAGATCGTTGCCTTCGCGGGTACGCTCGCCAACACCTGCGAATACCGAGAATCCGCCATGCTGCTTGGCGACGTTGTTGATCAATTCCTGAATGAATACCGTCTTGCCGACACCGGCACCACCGAACAATCCAATTTTGCCGCCCTTCAAGAAGGGCTGAATCAGATCGACGACTTTTACGCCAGTCTCGAACATCTCCGCAGTGGTGGCCTGCTCGTCGAACAAGGGCGCGGGGCGGTGAATCGGCATTTTCTTGGAGTGTTGAATCGGGCCCAGTTGATCCACCGGCTCGCCGATAACGTTCATCACGCGTCCCAGAGTGCCGTGCCCCACAGGCACCGAAATCGGTCCGTCCAGATCAATCACCTTCATTCCGCGCACCATACCTTCGGTGGCTTCCATCGCGATGCAGCGAACGCGGCCGTCGCCCAAGTGCTGTTGCACTTCGAGCACAACATTGATAGGAAACGGAACCGTGAAGCCCTCGCTGACGACGCGCAAGGCTTCGTAAATGGGCGGTATCTTCGATTCTTCGAATTGCACGTCCACTGCCGGGCCGGTGATCTGTACTACGTGTCCGATGTTTTCTGCCATAAGAACCTTCTCAATTTCGAGTTTCTGGTTTCAAGCTTCGACTGAATCTTGAAACTATCCAGCGGCTGCTGCTCCACTCACAATTTCGATAATTTCTTTGGTGATTTTCGCCTGACGAGCGCGATTCATCGCCAGAGTCAGCGAGGCGATCATGTCCGTGGCATTGTTGGTTGCCGAATCCATCGCCGTCATACGCGCTGCATGCTCCGCGGCAACCGACTCCTGCAGTCCGCGAAAAATCTGGATGCCAACATACTTGGGCAACAACGCCCGAAACAGATCGTCCGGACTCTGTTCGTAAATGTAATCCACTTGTGCCGTCGCAAACTTCGCAGCCGCGGCATCCACTTCCCGCGTATCCGGAGGACGAATCCCAACGCCCGTGCCCTTTGCCGCCTCGAGTATCCGCTTTCGTTCCTCGTCTCCCATGCCCTCCGCCAAAGCGACATTCGCCTGCCCCACCTGCTCCACCGGCAAAACCCGTTCGACTACCAAACGCTGCGCTATGACCGACTTGAACTCGTTGTAAACGATATAGACGGCGTCCACCTCTTCGTTGGCATAGCGTTCCACCACGCGTTCGGCCAACTGTGACGCCATGTGATAATCGATTTTGTTCAGCACTCCAACTTGCTCGCTGACCAGCGCGATCCGCGCTGCCGATTGTGCATCGCGAGTGCGCGGATCAGCTTTCGGAAAACGGCGCCGGAGAAAATCACGGCCCTTCCTTCCGATCGCTTCGATCTCGATATTCTTGCCCTGTTTTGATTCGATAAAGCGCATAGCCGCTTTCGAGATGTTCGCATTGAAAGCGCCGGCCAAGCCTTTGTCTCCCGTTACCACAATGAGCAGGATGTTCGTCTCGGGCCGTTGTGCCAGCAGAGGATGCCTGGGCTCACCGGTTTCCGGATCATAAATCTCAACACGTGAAACCAACGATTTCAGCACGTTGGTGAGCATCTGTGCGTAGGGACGCGACGCCAAAGCTCGTTCCTGAGCGCGACGCAACTTCGCCGCCGAAACCATTTTCATGGCTTTGGTGATCTGCCGCGTGTTGGTTACGCTGCGGATACGCCGCCGGATGTCAAGAATGTTTGCCATTGTTAACTATCAGCTCTCAGCCGCGAAAAACCTCCTCTACCTCGCTCCTACGGGTTGCCGCTGCGATACGAACTGTTCTTTCGCCTGCTTGATCAGCTTCGTCATCTCCGCCTTCAAAGCATCGTCCAGAACCTTCTTCTCCATAATTGTCCGCAGAACGCCTGGGTTGGTCGTATCGATGTATTTGTAAAGCTCCGCTTCGAAATCGCGCACCTGATCGACCGGCAGATCATCCAGAAAACCACTGGTTCCGGCGAAGATAATCATGATCTGCTTGGAGAAAGGTAGAGGCGAGAACTGCTTCTGCTTGAGAATTTCAACTAACCGTTGGCCGCGATTCAACTGGTTCTGCGTCGCCTTATCCAAATCGCTACCGAACTGCGAGAAAGCTGCCAGCTCACGGTATTGCGCCAGTTCCAGTTTCAGACTACCTGAAACCTGACGCATGGCTTTAATTTGCGCGCTGCCACCAACGCGGCTTACCGAAATACCGACGTTCACTGCAGGCCGCACGCCGCTGTTGAATAGATCGGTTTCCAGAAAGATCTGGCCGTCGGTAATCGAAATCACGTTAGTCGGAATGTACGCTGATACGTCTCCTGCTTGCGTTTCAATCACCGGCAACGCGGTTAACGATCCCGCACCAAGTTTGTCGCTCAATTTGGAGGCGCGCTCCAGCAGCCGGGAGTGTAAATAGAACACATCTCCGGGATACGCCTCACGCCCCGGGGGACGCCGCAACAGTAACGAGATCTCGCGATACGAAGCAGCGTGCTTTGAAAGGTCGTCATAGATCACCAGAGCATGCCGCTTGGTGTCGCGGAAATGTTCACCCATCGCGCACGCAGCATACGGAGCGATGTACTGCATGGGAGCGGGCTCGGAAGCCGACGCAGCCAACACGATGGTGTAATCCATCGCGCCGGCATCGGACAGGATCTTCACCACCTGGGCAATCGAGGACCGCTTCTGGCCGATCGCGCAGTAGATGCAGATAAGGTCGTTGCCTTTGTTGTTAATGATCGTATCGAGGGCGACAGCGGTTTTTCCGGTCTGCCGATCACCGATGATCAATTCTCGCTGACCACGGCCGATCGGAATCATGCTATCGATCGCCTTCAACCCGGTCGCCATCGGCTCGCGCACTGGTTGCCGGTCGATGACGCCAGGCGCAAGCCGCTCCAGCGGAATAAATTGGTCAGTAGAAATAGGACCTTTGTCGTCGATGGGTTGGCCGAGGGAATTAACCACCCGTCCAATCATGGCGTCGCCGACCGGGACACTCATGATGCGTCCGGTACGCTTCACTTCATCGCCTTCGCGAATTTCGGTGTATTCACCGAGCAGCACAACGCCCACCTGATCTTCTTCCAGGTTCATGGCGATTCCGGCCACCCCGTGTGGAAACGACAGAAGTTCTCCGGCCATGACCTTATCGAGACCGTGAACGCGGGCGATACCGTCGCCCAGAGTGATAACGGTGCCAACTTCGTCGACGGCAATCTTGGACTCGTAATTCTCGATCTGTTGCCGGATCAGCTGTGTGATCTCGTCTGCTTTAATTTGTGCCATATAGGATTCAGCTCTTATCCTTGCCTTCCGCTCCTAAAGCTATTGCTTGTCGCCCTTTATGTCGATAGCTGCGAGACACGATTGATCAAGGTACTGCGTGCTCTCATGCTAAGAGCTAAGGGCCGCCTTGATTCTCTCCAACTGTCCTTGCACCGATCCGTCGTAGATGGTGCTGCCAATCTTTATGATGGCGCCACCCAAAATGCCTGCATCGAGCGAATAGTGCGCCCGGACTTTTTTTCCGGTGAGCGTTGCCACCTGACCTTCAAGGTCACGGCGTTCAGCATCGTTCAACTCGCGCACGCTGACGATGTCCGCTTCGGCGAAACCAAGACGCCGGTCCAGTTCGATCTCAAACTGTTTTACGATCGGCCCCAGGAACTTGACACGGTGATGATCAATCAGGACAGCTACAAAGTTCCTGACAGTCGCTAAAATCCCCGCAAGAGCGACGATCGCATCCAGCACGGCGCGTTTCTGCTCGGCGGAAACCGCGGGCGTTTCCCACACCTCGCGCAGTTCCTTGCTGGTTGCCACCAACTCCGTCAACTCCTTGGACTCTTGCAAGGCTCGCGCAGGATCAACTTTGCCTGCCAAAACCGCATCCGCAAAGGCGCGTGCGTAGATGCTTGTGACCGAAGCCATGCTCTACTGCCCGCCTTTCTGCGAACCGCCACTGCCCTTCACCAATTGTTGCGAAAAATCCCGGACCAGCGCCTGGTCGGTATTAGCATCGACATGAATTTGTTTTCTTGCGAGCGTCACTGCAAGGTCCGCTGCGTAAGCCGTCAGTTCTCGACGAGCCGCCTTGGCCGCGGCGGCAATCTCCTGTTCCGCTTGCTGGACGATCTTGCGCGCATCTTCTTCCGCAGCCGCCTTGAGCCTTTGCTCCTCTGCGATTGCCTCTTTTTCCGCCGCTGCCCGCATCTGTCCGATCTCACCATCGAGCTTCGAGAGACGGGCCTCGATCTCGGCCAGCCGCCGGTTGGCCTCTTCACTCGCCTTGCGCGCCTCTTCCATAGCTCGCTGGATGGAAGCAGTCCGGTTCTGAAAAACCGCCGGCAAATATTTCTTCATCGCCCAGAAAATTACAATCGCAATGACGGCAAAATTCAGCACCACACTCAACCAGTAGGCATGTTCCAGGCTCAACCCAGTCATCCTGGAAACCAGACGCACCGAGGCGGAATGCTTGAACTGTTCTTCGTCACTCTCGCCGGCCGCTTCCCGCGATTCCCGGACCAGCTGTTGGGTAAGCGAGAGCGAAGAATCTTGTTGCGCCGAGACCGCGTTGTTTGTGTCAGCCGCGGAGCGTGCTGGTAGAGCTAAATATCCCAGAACGACGAGTGCCAAAAGCAGAGTCGTAAGCCACAGTGGGACGAATATGCGTTTCATCGACCACCGCCTACCGGAACGCCCGACGACCCCGGTCGCAACACCGTGCGAATAATTTCAGCAGCCAGTTTCGAACTCTCCTGCTCCAGCCCCGCCTTAGCGGCAGTCTTATCGCCTTCTATAGCTGCCCGTGCTTGTTCCACCTGGGCGTTGGCACGATCGCGAGCTTCGGCAACGGCGGCAGTTCGGATTTGCATCGCCCGCTGACGGCGCGCTTCTTGACTCTTAAACACCGACGCACGGGCTTCCCGCAGACGCTGCTCGTATTCGGCCGTACGCGCTTCCGCGGCGGCGATGTCGGCGCGAGCTTTCTCTACCGCACCTTCGGTCTTGTTATGCCGCTCTTCTAACACTCGCGTTAGCGGTTTATGGACAAGGACCTTATAGGCCCCATACAGGAGGACCATGAAGATTATGGTGGGGATGGACCCGAGCAGTAATTCCCCTACTTGTCGAATTGTCTCGTCCATTGTGTGCTTGATACTACCGAGCGTTATGAGGGCTGAGAAACCATTAAAACTAACATCTTGTGAGGATTAGTGTCAACGCGTCGGCGCCTCAGCCCGAGCTGGCGCGAGCTGCTCAGGGGTGTACTTTGGGACGATTGTCAAGTCGTCCAAATATCAGACGAAACAACTCTTGACTTCTGGTATCGGGGGTCTAGCATAGATCTATCACCTCCGATCCAATTCAGGATCGAATGGGCCGATAGCCAAGGAATGTCACCGCTTCTTGGTTGCCGGCCCATTTAAATTTCCAAAACACCAGTAGCCCTGACGGACTACTCCACAACCCACTCCTTCACTCTGCGCGCAATCGACTCGGGTGCCTCGACCTCTAACTCCACTGACCCTTCTTTGTACTTTCGCGAAAATATTCGCGCCCTGGCCTCCAGCAAAGCCAGGACCTTACCCTCTTTTTGCGGAATTCGCAGCCGGATCTTGCGCACCAAATCTTCTTCAAGCAGTTGGTCGATACGATCCAGAAGTGTACCGATACCGATGCCCTTCGCCGCCGAAACGTGCACCGTCTTGGCATCGTCCCGCAGACTGTCCCGCTGCTTCGGCGGCAGGAGGTCAATTTTATTCATAATGTGCAGCCGAGGTTTCTTCTCAGCTTCCAGTTCCTTCAACACTTTGTCTACTTGCGCATCCTGCTCCGCGGACAGCGGATTGCTTGCATCAGAAACCTGTAGAACCAGCGCGGCCCGCTGAACTTCTTCGAGAGTCGCTCGAAAGGCGGATACCAGCGTGTGCGGAAGATTGCGAATGAACCCGACCGTGTCGGATAGCAAGACTTTTCGCTTCGAAGGCAGGTCCACCGCTCGAATGGTTGGATCGAGCGTGGCGAACATGCGCGCCGACTCCAGCACCGAAGCATTGGTCATTGCGTTGAAAAGTGTCGATTTCCCGGCGTTGGTATACCCGACCAGCGCCACCGTCGCCACGGGAACTGACTCACGCCGCTGCCGTTGCTGTGCCCGAATGCGGCGAACGTTCTCCAACTGTTCGTGCAGATGTCGGACACGGCGGGCAATCTTCCGGCGGTCGGTCTCGAGTTGAGTTTCGCCAGGACCTCTCGTCCCGATGCCGCCGCCCAGCTGCGACATTTCAATTCCCCGTCCCGCCAGGCGGGGCAGCATGTATTCCAGTTGCGCCAATTCGACCTGCAGTTGGCCTTCCCGAGTGCGGGCGTGTTTCGCAAAGATGTCCAGGATCAGCTGGGTACGATCAATGACTCGCGTATGAACTACGTTTTCGATATTGCGTTGCTGGGAAGCGGTGAGGTCGTGATCGAAAAGAATGATGTCGGCCGAAACGGAAGCGGCCGCGCCCGCGATTTCCTCCAGCTTGCCCTTGCCGATCAAGGTGGCTGGATCCGGCTTATCGCGGCGTTGTAGAAATTGCCCGGCGATCTGAGCTCCCGCGCTGGTGGCAAGAGAGCGCAATTCATCCAGGGATTCGTCCGCGCTAAATTCTGGAACAGCTGGGGCTTTGCTGTTTGAACTCGCCGCAACGCCATCGCGCGCAGCTTGGGCCTGTCCGGTTAGAGATCCCTTGCCCGCCTTCGTTGCGGATTTCGTCCGCGAACGTAAGCGATACTCGATTCCCACCAGAAATGCTCGTTCCGGCCCTTCCCGCCGCGTCGCCAGTGAACGCCCTTCAGGCTGGACGGACTTAGCCGGCCTTCTGATTTCTGCTCCGCGCAAGAAGTGTGGCCTTTACCCTTCTGTGCCGGTGCTGGTTGCTCCTGACGTCTGTGCCGAGTGACCGTCGGAAGAGGCTGGTGCGGCTGCGCCATGCGCGGCCACCGGCCGATCCCCATGAGCGTGCGCCACCCGGCCCATCGCAACCGTCGAGATCGCGTGCTTGAAAATCAGCTGCTCTTGATTGTTGGTTTCAAGCACGACCGAATACTTATCGAACGAACGGATGCGGCCGGTCAATTTCACGCCGCTCAAAAGGTAAATGGTGATGTTCATCCGCTCCTTGCGAGCGGTATTCAGAAATGAATCCTGGATGTTTTGTGCCGGCTTGGTTTCCATGCCGATCTCCTTAGCTCCCTCTTTTTCGAGAGCATTGTTTTTTTACCCGCGAACCATCCGTCTGCGGTGCCCCTGCACTCGCCTGACGCTAGAAATCTCCGGTAGCGGCGCGCCCGGAGCAATGAACGTACGATACGGCCTTGACGTGCAAGTTTCAACACCAGATCACGTACCAAGTTGCGGTTGTTATAGAATTCATCTTCGACACATCAATTCTCCGTCTCAACTTTGGACTTTCCGGGAGGAATTCGCATGGCACATGCCTTGATCGCTGCGTTTCTGAGTCCTCACATTTCGTTTCCCGAGCCCCATGCCGCCCTCCTGATCCTCTACCGCTGGATCCATTTTGTCGCCGGAATCACC
This sequence comes from uncultured Acidobacteriaceae bacterium, assembly GCA_963708575.1. Classification (GTDB taxonomy): domain Bacteria; phylum Acidobacteriota; class Terriglobia; order Terriglobales; family Acidobacteriaceae; genus DASVWZ01. Next base: position 159,560 of record CAVPTB010000007.1, on the reverse strand, counting down.
TGGATCGGCCTGCTGTACTTTTTCAACCTGGTGAACGTCCCTCTCATGAAAGAACTCGACGGCCCCACCAAGGGAAAGGTATTCCCTCCTCTGATGACCCGGGCTCTGTGGTGGTTCCGGATGTCGGCGGTAGTCACGGTGCTGGCCGGCCTATTCTATTTCGCGCACATTGTAGGCACCGACGCCCGCAATGCCGGCGTTTCCCAAGGCCCGCTCATGGGCAGTTTCTTTGCGATCTGGACGGTGACTTGGGGAATTATGTACGCCCTGTTGATCCCAGGGAAGGGCTTGTTGGATAAAGGGCCAGTTCTGGCGGTCCTGGATACGATCATCGTAGTAGCCGCCGCATGGCTGTTCCTAAGCCTGAATTCCCACGGTTGGGAGAGCAACCAGGCACTCTGCATCGGAATCGGCGGCGGCATCGGCTGGATGATGATGCTCAACGTCTGGGGCGTCATCTGGCGAATCCAGAAGCGAATGATTCAGTGGACAAAAGACAGTGCCGCCAATGGCACGCCTATGCCGGAGCAGTCCAAACGTATGGCCCGGATGGTGTTTGTGGCTTCACGCACCAATGCGTTTCTTTCGCTGCCTTTGCTGTTTTTCATGGGAGCGTCCAGCCATTATCCCTTCCTCGGATAATCACCCATGGTGGCGCACGATCTGTGGCATGGCATTGAATTGTTCAACCGGGGAAGGTTTTTCGACGCCCACGAAGTCTTGGAAGATCTGTGGCGCGCCGCACCTACCGAGCAGAAGAAGTTCTTCCAAGGATTAGTTCAGGTTGCCGTCGCTTTTCACCATCATTCCACGGGAAACTTGATAGGCATGCAGTCCGTGCTTGACCGTGCCGCCCGAAACCTTGCCCCTGCTCCGGAAGCCTTCGCCGGGATCGACCTGAAGGGGCTGCTGGAGTCGCTTTCTTGCTGGCAAGATGCGCTGGACCAGCGAACACCGCTGCCCCCAACACTACCTCAAATCAAGCCAATCGCCAGCGGTGCATAAGAAGAACTCCGCTCCATCCCTCTATTATCCTCTGCCCTCTACGGTTCAGATTCTGGCGGATGCTAGAATCATGTTTTGCCGTGACTCAACCCACCGTCACCAAATCGCGTTCGGTCGCAGGCAAATTCGAGTCTGTCCCTCTTCTTGACCTTCACCGCCAATACAAAACCATTCGCAACGAAGTCTTAGCCGCCATCGAACGCGTCTGCGACTCTCAGCATTTCATTTTAGGTGCGGAAGTGGAGGCGCTAGAGAGGGAGATTGCGGCGTTCACCGGAACATCTTTCGGAGTCGGCTGCGCTTCCGGGACCGACGGTTTATGGCTGGCTCTGCTGGCCGCTGGAGTGCAACCGGGCGACTCAGTCATCACCACCACTTTCAGCTTCTTCGCCTCCGCTAGCTCGATCGTGCGGGCAGGAGCTCGTCCAGTGCTGGTGGATGTCGATCCCGAGACACTCAATATCGATCCGCGGAAGGTGCGCGAAAAACTAGAGAGCCACGGACCCAACCGGGTGCGCGCGCTGCTTCCGGTCCATTTGTTTGGTCAGTGCGCATCCATGGACGAATTGCAGGTCATCGCTGACGAATTCAAGTTGTCGATCGTGGAAGATGCCGCCCAAGCCATTGGGGCCCGATGGCGTGACCAATCCGCCGGCTCCCTCGGCGTTGCTGCGGCGTTCAGTTTCTACCCAACCAAGAATCTCAGCGCTTACGGCGATGCTGGCATGGTCACAACCAACGATCCCGAGATGGCCCAGCGCATGCGCAATCTGCGGAATCATGGCAGCCCGCGACGTTATTACCACGAGGAGATCGGCTGGAATTGCCGGATGGATGCGATCCAAGCCGCTGTGCTGCGGGTCAAGCTGCCTCATATCGAAGACTGGAACCGGCAGCGCCGGGCTCATGCCGTTCTTTACGACGAGTTGCTGGCGGCGTCTGGACTGACTTCGCGCGGCGGATCTCCGGTGCGAAACCTGCGCATCGCCGCCGAGGCTCATCACGTCTTCCATCAGTACGTGATTCGAGTGGAACGGCGCGACGAACTACGCGCTTTCCTGTCTGATCGAAAAATCGGCACCGAAATTTACTATCCGATACCGATCCACCTGCAGCCTTGCTTCGAGTACCTGGGATACGAAGAAGGCAATCTTCCTGAGTCCGAACGGTCCGCCCGCGAAGTCTTGGCCTTACCGATGTTTCCTGAACTCACGGAAGACGAACAGAAGTGGGTGGTAGAGAGCGTTGCAGAATTCTATAGCTAGTCGTTAGCTTTTGGTCGTTGGTCGTTGGCCTTCGGTCGTCAGGCGACACCCACCTCAAAAACAAGTTTCGCGAACGAGTGAGCGACTAGAGACCAGCAGCGCAATCCTTAGCGACCGAAGACCAAAGACCGACGACCAAAGACCAAAGACGGAACCCTCACTTCTTCCGCTTCTTCCGAGCCACAGCCTTCGGCGGTTCTTCTCCCGCAGCAAGCACTCTTCGCACAATCGGCGTGTTCAGCTTGTATTTCCGGTCAATCACATTTCCGCTGTCGTCTTTGACGTGAATGACGAAGACCGGCAGCGTGCCTTCTTTGTCGAAATTTTCTTGAGTAACGGTCACTGGAAGCGTGCCATTCAAATTCCGTTCCCGGTACGCTGTCTCGTAGCGGTGCCGCTTCACATTCCAGGTAAATACGCGCAGTTGGTTGTAATCGAATGGCATGCCGTCTTTCGGCTCGTTCATCAACACCAGGTACTGCGGAACTTTCTTGTCTCCATCCGCCACTTCATCCAACTGGTAAAACGCCACGATACGTTGCCCTTCCGAATATTCCGCGATCTCCATGGGCACGTCGAGATCAACCATTCGCCCCAATACCCAGCCAACGTGGCCTTGCGCGTCCCGAACCAGCCACCAGTCCTCCATCGGAACCGGCTTGGCGGACGCGGTTTCGGTTTCTGTTTTAGGCTTGGGCGCTTCGCCGGGCAGGGCCTTTTCGGCAGTCTCCCGTTTTAGGAAGGCGACCTTGCTCCCTTGAGGCATTTGGTAGAGGTGTTCCGTATCGCGTCCCGGTTCGACGTGCAGGTTGCTATCGTTGCGCGCGGTTCCAGTGCCCTGCGGCGGCGTGCTTTTCGCGTCTTGCTCCAGCTTTTGAAAGCCATCGAATACCTGCTGGCTTACGAGAAATCGTTGCTCGATCCACCCTTCAGATCCATTCGCCGCGCGAACCCGCACAAACCGCCGCTCATGGTCCAGAACCTGCACCTGCTCGCCATTTTTCACGATGCCGGTTTTATTGAAGACCGCGGCGACGCGATCGCGCAGAATGGCTTGTGGAGCGGAAACGTAGGCGGTTTCGAGCACACGACCCCGTCCTCGCTTGCATCCTGACAAAGATAAAGCGAGTAAAAGGATCAGCAACCCGAAAGTAAGACACTCTGGAAAACGCCGGAATACCACTTACTCACTATAGCGCACAGAAATCGCGAGGATGTTTAGTGATGAGGTTTCGAAGGGAGATGTCCTAAGGTTCTCGCGAGGTGGCGAAAAACAAAAACCAAGTCCAACCACCGACATCACGGAGGAACGCAGGGGCAGTCTCTGAATCTAGTCTCCGAAGCTTATGCCGATGGCCCGGGCTGTCCGCACCATCTCGCCCTGTGGATCGACGATCTTCAACTTGCCAATGGCGTCGGCGATCGGCACGCACTCAATCGCGGCATTCCGTAGACAAACCATCTTGCCAAAATCTCCACGCGCAATCAGCTCAACCGCCGCCACTCCGAAGCGCGTTCCCAGGATGCGGTCGAAGGGTGAGGGTGACCCGCCCCGCTGAATGTGTCCCAGCACGCTGACCCGCACTTCACGGCGGGCCGTCAGCGCAATGCCGTCCCCGATCAGGTTCCCTACCGGTCCGCCGCGCGAGAGCTGCTTCAACTCCGGGGGCAATTTGATGCCTTCCGCCACCACCACGATGGTAAAGCGCTTGCCGTAGCCTTCGCGTTCGTGCACATATTCGCAGATCCGTTGCAGGCTGAAAGGAATTTCCGGAATCAAAATGATGTGCGCCCCGCCGGCGATTCCCGCCTCAAGCGCGATCCAGCCCGCATCCCGCCCCATCAGCTCAATCACCATCACGCGGTGGTGCGACTCGGCCGTGGTGTGGATCTTGTCGATAGCGTCCGTCGCGGTGTGGAGCGCGGTATCAAAACCGAAGGTGATTTCGGTCGCCGAAAGGTCGTTGTCGATTGTCTTCGGCACGCCGACGATGTTCATTCCCTTCTCGAACAATTCCAGCGCGATGGTCTGCGAGCCATCGCCTCCGATGCTGATGACGGCATCAATGCCCAGCTTGCGCGAGTTGGCAATCACCTCGCCCGAGATGTCCCGAAAAGCTTCAACGCCATTTTCCACGGTGCGGTAATGAAAGGGATTGCCGCGATTCGTGGTGCCCAGTATCGTGCCGCCTCGAGGCAAAATGCCGCTGACATCTTTGAGCGTGAGTTCCCGCGACTTATCCGGCCAGATGAGTCCATCGAATCCATCAGGGATTCCGATGACCTTCCATTTGTATTTGAGAATGGCGGCTTTGACGGCGGCGCGGATAACAGCATTCAAACCGGGAGCGTCACCACCCCCGGTGTTGATGCCGATGCAGCGAATTTCAGGCATGAAAAGAGTCCGTTAAGTCAGAAAAGTATAAGAATCGACCGGTCTGTTTCCTGGAGCCAACCTAGCGATCATACCTCCCAGACCATGGCGAATCAGCGTTACCCATCACATTGGTAATCTGTGGAGCTTCCACGAAGGGGCAGGCTGTTAGGCGAGTTGTCATCACGTTAAAACCGGGAGCAGGTTCGCTCCCGGTTTCTCCGTCTAAATAGCGAACTTCAGGCCCACGCAACTGTCTAGTTCGAAACCCAGTTTCCGCTGGCCGTAAGCTGCGACGCGCTCTGGTACGTTGCAGTCACGGTGACCGGCAGACCCGTGGATGTCCCGATACAGGTAAGTACGGCCGGATCTTGTTGTTGGCTAATCTGAAAATTCGTGTTGTCGCTGATGGTCCAGGTTACTTGGGCGGATACATCGACCGGAGTGCTCTGTCCGGGCACAGTGGCGTAGGCATAAATATTGGTCGTACCGCCATTTGCCGTCACCGTTCCGCCAGTAGGCGACAACTTAAGGGCTGTTACATTCCCCAAAGTCACAGTGATTGTCGAAGTTCCACTGACCGATCCTGAGGCACCGGTAATGGTCGCTGTGCCAGCAGAATTCCCGGTGACAAGCCCCCCAGTATTTACACTTGCGATGTTCTCATCGGAACTGCTCCATTGAACGGTAGAGACCGCCTTCTGGGTTCCGTCATTATAGGTTCCCACGGCGCTCTCTTGTATGGTCTTGTCCTGATTAATCGTCGCTGTAGGACCGATCGCGATCGAGGTCAATACGGGATCGACAAAGAAGCCGCTGCAGCCGATGCCCGCTGCGAACAGGAGCAGCGTGGCGAATGCCATCACAATCTGGAATTTCTTCATACCACTCAACATGTTAGGAAGGCCTCAGGACGCGCAAAGACGGTCCGTCGCGGCGCAGATAAATTGTAGCAGAGAAGATTCTCCCGGCGAACACCCAGGTAACCTGAAAGAACCTGCTCAGCCACTCCGCATCAGCATGAGAACGCGTCGGCTTCAGGACTTTGCGTAAAGATTTGAAGAGTCTTTGATTAAGCCTAACGCGCCTGCTAGACCCGATTGCAAAAATGGGAAAATGGATCGCTCTCAACGCGGGCAGGCTTTAGTGAATGCGAAGTGAGTCTTGGGATCCGACGGATTCGGCAAGCTGAGGGTGGGCCAGAGGAACCAATCGGACGACTTCACTCCCGCCGGTTAGCGATGTTTACTATCTAATATCGGAACCGCTTTAGGCCTAAAAAATGGGATCGGCACCCTTTTGGACTGTCATCTCCATATCGCTGAAAAAGAGTACTTTGTATAATATTTTATTCTCTTAGTAAGCATTAAGTTAATAACAAGTTCATATCGAGAATACCCCGCATATCTCGCCCCCACACCCTCTTCCAGGCACCTAAAATCCGGGTCAAAACCAGGAAGAAACCCACGCCTGCGGAGTTAGTGCGAGCGCTTAGCCTTAGCGATTCGCTCATCGATCAGTTTGCGCCCGGCGAAGCCTTCACTGACCCCATGCCAGTGGGTGATTCCCTTCTCGCCCAGCTTCCAGCAAAGGAGGACCGTTCTTCCGTCAACTTCGCAGGGAAAATCCAGCAGGCCAATGTCCAGGTCCTTGACCTCAACCCCGGTCGCATCGATCTCAGCCACAGCGTCTTTAGCCCGCTGGATGGCTTTTTCGCGTTCCGCCTTGCGGCGGGCCATAACCACTATATTCACCAGCGTACCGCCATTGAGAAAGACGCGATGGGCCAGATCCTGCAACTCCTGATCGACCGATTCGATTAGTTTCTTGCAGTCGATCGCGGTGCGCAGGAGGGATTCAAGTATTGGCAGAAGGCTTTGAGCTTCATCGAGGGTAAAAGTACGTTCAGACATAGTGGCTGGACCTATTCTAATTCATTCGGGCTGGTCTTCGGTCGTCAGTCCTCGACCATAAGCCGAAGACCGCAGACCTAAAGACCGACGACCGTTAAGCAATTTCCAGCATGCGATCCAGCGCCACCTTTGCCCAGCGCTTCACGTCATCTTTCACTTTGATCTGATTGACCACATTGCCTTCCGCTAAGTTCTCCAGCACCCAGCACAAGTGCTGCGGCGAGATGCGGAACATCGTGGTGCAGAGGCAGCCGGAATCGTCGAGCGTAATAACCTTCTTCCCTTCCGCGGCAAATTCCTTGCCCATGCGATTCACCAGGTGAATCTCCGTCCCCACCGCGAACATGGTTCCGGCCGGGGCCTGGCGAATCATTTTCAGCAAGCCTTCGGTCGAACCGATTCCATCGGCCTTCTGGCAGACTTCCCAGCGGCACTCGGGATGCACGATCACCTTGATCCCCGGATACTTTGCGCGAACGTTGTCTACGTGTTCAGGTAAGAATCGCTGATGGACGGAGCAGTGGCCCTTCCACAGAATCACTTTGGCGGCGCGCAGCCGATCCGGCGTAAGCCCACCGTTGATCAGATAGGGGTCCCATACCACCATCTCGTTGAGCGGGATGCCCATGGCAAAACCGGTATTGCGTCCGAGGTGTTGATCAGGCAGGAAAAGAAGTTTGGGCGTTTTTGCGAAGCCCCATTGAAACGCTCCGGGCGCATTCGATGAGGTGCAGACTACGCCGCTGCGCTCACCACAAAAGGCCTTGATCGCGGCGGTCGAATTCATGTAGGTGATGGGGGTAACGCCGCTGCCGGAATCGTCGGTGAGGCCCGCGGCTACCAGATGCTCCCAGCAATCTTCCACCTGGGTGATTTCGGCCATGTCGGCCATGGAGCATCCGGCATTGAGGTCGGGCAGGATGGTGACTTGGCCGGGTTGGCTGAGCACGTCGGCGCTTTCGGCCATAAAATGCACGCCGCAAAAGACGATGTATTTGCCTCCGGCCCGCGCGGCTTCCTGCGCTAGTTTGTAGGAATCGCCTCGAAAATCGGCGAAGCGGATGACTTCATCGCGCTGATAATGGTGACCCAGAACCACGCACTCGCGGCCTAAAGCCTGTCGCGCCGCAGCAATACGCCTGTCCATGGTCTGATCCGGCAGGACAAGATAGTTTTCCAGACTGCAAACTGGTGTTGCGGTAGCCATATTTTTCACGCCTTCAGCCCCAAACGCGAGCCAACGTGCAAGGCACGAAGGGATTCGCTTTGGAACGGGGATGTTGAAAGCCTTCCAGCGGCTCCAGTCGATTCACTGCGCGGGGGAAACGTGACCACCTACGTTCCTGAAAAACCGCGCCCAACCGGCGGGGATGTTGAAGCCACTAGCAAATCTTCACAGCTCATAGGATGCTCAGGACGGCCTAAAGCGTCGCTTTTTCTGCTAGCGAAGGTAACGGCCGCAAGTTACTGAGTGTCCTGCCATTATTGTGCACTGCGCATGGGGCAGAGTGCAAGCGGCAGCATCTTCCCTGCTCAGACTAGGGGAGCCCATATTCCTCATCAGGATACGACCGAACAACCGGGTTCACGGCCGGGGAACTCGATCAGTAAGTTCTGCCGTGAGAGGGGTCGTCAGAGCTTGCGGTGTCTACGTCAACGTGCAAGTGTTGGGCGGGATTGACTCCCAGTGGGTAGCACTCTCCATCCGCGTTGTAATTGGCTGGGCAGCCCGAGGCAACATCGTTGCGCTTGGGAGACTGGGCGAATTGCCAGACGTCGGCGAAGTCGATCCCGCTCAATTTTGGCTGCGGCGGCTGTTTGGGAAAAGTACATCCGGGCGAAGGCGGGCAAGCGTCATTGGTCACCCAGTAAGCTATCCGGCGCCGCCCGGCATTTTGTCGAATGTCGTTTGCCGTAATGATCGTTTTGCCACCACCTTCCGCAGCGGGGATTCCTGAGCAATAGACGCCAGTGCCAAATCCAGCGGCAGCAACCGCATCGATCCAGGCAAACAGATACGCTTTCTGCTCGGGCAGCAGGCGTCCGCCTTGTTCCTGGTCGAGAAAGATGATGGTCTTCGCGGGAAAACCCTCTTTGCGTGCTGCGGCGATGGCGTCCCGCCCGTCAGATTTGCCGACCGCGGTCGCCCGCGAAACGCTTTTCAAATCGGCGTAGAGGCGACCATTGAAGAGAACAAGAAATCCAAATCCTGCATCTTCCATTTTTTTTCGTTTGCCGTTCCAGTTATTGCTTTTTTCTCCTGGAGGATTGTTCAGCCAGAATCCTGCATAGGAAAATGTCTGGCGCAGAGTCTTGAGACCGTCGTCCCCCGGGTAGTCGTTGCGATCGAAGCCAAGATAGCTTTGTGCCGAGGCATTTGAAGCGAGGCTGGCAAGAAACAACACGGCAACGGTCAGGCGAACATTCATTTGGTACCCGTAATTAAGATACAGGCATGCGCTATCGGATGCAGCATCGTAGGGCCAATCATCCGTTAGCGCAGAGTGACTATCCGAAAACCGGTTTCTAGAACTTACGTGGCGGGTCTACCCCCACCGTCAGCAGGAAATCGCTTACCGGATCTGCCGCCGGCGAGTCTTTGGCTTCCGTCAGCTTGCAAGCGCCGCCCGACATGGTCACATTCACGATGGCTATGCCACCCGGGTTGGTGTAACTCCACTCGGCAGCGTACAGCGGGGAGCCGAGTTTGGTCAGCCCGCTGGTAGTAACGTTCCCCAAGGTTTGCCAGGTGGAATTGAAGTTCTTGAGGACGGCAGAGGTGCAAGCCGCAGAACTTTTGATGACCCCGGTTTTCGCGCTGAATGGCACGGCAGTAATCTGGCCAGAGGAATTGTCGCTAATGTAGACGAGGCTCTCGTCCGGACTTAGCCAGGCGTTGCTGCTGTTTGAGCCTTGGCCAATTCCCGAATAACCAACCGTAGCACCCAACGAGCCATCAGCGTGGATGGGAGCAACTTCGACTTCCCCTCCATTGAAGATGGTTCCAGTGCCGAACAGCACCCACTTGCTGTCCGCCGTAATGTCCACGCTGCTCGCCAGTCCGTTGTCGGTAGCCAGATACCTGCCGATCAGGGTGAGCGCACCCGTTTTGGGGTTGATTGCGTAAGAGCCAACAGAGGCATCGTCGTAGGCAACGATCAGGTATTTGCCATTCGGCGTTACCCGCATGCCCGCCACGGGACCGACGTTTGCGCCGATGGTGATGAGTTCGCTGCGGTATTTAAGAGCGCAATCCGCCCCTTGCGCGTAGGTCGCAATGGTGCCGGAAGTGGTATAAGCAGCGAACAGAAATGTGCCTGCGGGGTTTTCCGCAAGACCGATTCCCCAAAGAGCGCCGCTATCGAGGGCAGTCCCTGGGTAAGTGCCCACCAGTTTCAGCGTTCCCATGTCGATGGACGCAACATCGCCGGGGCGCGCGTTGTTGGGGCCAACGGCATCGCCGATGTAAGCGCAGTTCTGGGTCTTACTGCGGAGAAGGCCAACTCGACCAGTGCCGTAGTAGCCACCACCCCGGCCGTAGCCGCCAGTTGTTATCGTGGTGACCAGGTTCAGCGCGCCACCGCTCCCGATTGAGAAGATGGAGGCAGAGTTTCCGTTTGGGTATTGGTTATCGTCATTGGTGATGACGTATCGTGTGGCTGCCTGAGTGAACACATTGGTCATGAATAGCAGCGCAATGAGCGCCAGAATGAAGGTAAATCTCTTCATTGAACTTCTCCTGAAATTCCGTTAGAGTCCCGGCCGCTTGTTGGGCGTCGTTGTCGACAAGCTGCCTGAGCCAGAAAAATCCTACGATCATTCAGAGCAATGTCAACGGAAATCCGGCGCCCAGCAAGGCGTTCCAGGAAGTCCTCTCGCAGAATGTGCAAGCTTGTGCAACTTCTGCGCAACGTCACGATAACGCTTACGGGTCGCTAGTCTGGGCGGAGTACGCACGAGCATTTCAGCATGCATCCGTGGAGTAAATCAGGGCAAGGGATTTGCGTTAGAACAGTTTTGAGGATCGTTGTTGATGTTTGACCCAAGCATTGTTGAAGGTGGCATCGAAAAATCGAAGGAGACCCTGCAATCCGGTCCGCGATCATCCCCCGATGTGCACCATGGTCCGCGAGGCTGGCACAAAATCCGGCTCGCCAATATGATGACGTTCTTCTTTTTTCTGTACCACGCCCTGGATGAACTCGACCAGGTCATCGTCCGACGCGCCTCGCCGCATCAATTCGTGAAGATCGTGGTCCCAAACCGAAAACAAGCAGGTACGAATCTTGCCATCGGAAGTGATACGAATCCGACTGCAGTGGCCGCAGAACGGATGCGACACTGGCGCGATAATTCCGATCTCTCCTACGCCATCGTCGAAACGATAGCGCCTTGCAGTCTCGCTGCGTTCATGCGGAATCTCCGCCAGCGGCCGGTACTCCGCCATGCGAGCCAGAATCTCGTCGAGCGTAACCACGGTTTCAGGCGTCCAAGTGCGGCCTTCCTCCAACGGCATGAATTCGATAAATCGCACGATCACGTTCTCTTCACGGGCAAACATGCCAAAGGGAATAATCTGATCCTCGTTGAAGCCGCGCATGAGCACGCAATTGACCTTGACCGGTCCGAGACCCAGATCTCGTGAGGCGCGGATTCCCGCGAGCACGTGGTCATATCCTTTGGGCACGCGGGTAATGCGGGCGAAGCGGTCCGGGTCGACCGCATCCATGCTGACGGTAACACGATGCAGACCGGCATCCTTCAAGGGCTGAGCGAGATCTGCTAACAAGTGCCCATTGGTGGTAAGGGCGATATCGAGCAGACCATCGTCCTGCTTGCGAAGTTGGGACAATTCCTTTACGAAATCGACCAACCCACCCCGCAGCAGCGGCTCTCCGCCGGTTAAACGAACCTTCGTGATCCCTATTCCGACCAGGATTCGCACCATGCGCAAATAGTCAGAAAAGGGCAAATCTCCGTAGAGTGCGCCCTCATTGCCGGTGCGGCAATAAACGCATTTATAGTTGCAGCGGTCCGTGACCGAGATCCGTAGATCGGTGATAGGTCGGCCGAATTTGTCCGCAAGGAGCATGTGTCGTGGCCGGTCGTTCGCCGTCAGGTGGTACTTCACCAAACGTTTAAACGATCAGCAAAGAAAGGGAACGTGCGGGCGGGATCAGCCGGCTAGCATTTCCTTTCCAATGGCTTCTCTCGAAGCCGGGAGGCAATGGCGTTTCCACCAGTACCCTCGGAAGATGTGGCGCGGACGCCCTCGCCCGCCTTTCTTCCTCGCCGCCGAGGCCAGGGTATTCCCATGGGCCAGGGCGGTCGGAAATTTCAATCCTGATTATAGATGCCCGGGAGTCTCACGGCGATACAGTTGAATTTCGCGCCAGAGAAGCTTTGATCGCGGCCTCGGCTAAAGGCGCCATTAGCTTGTATCCGACGCTGTTGGGGTGCAGTCCGTCCACGGCCAGATCGCGCTTGAGCAAGCCTTTGTCATCGACCATCGCGGTGAAATAATCAAGGTACTTCAAACCGTTGGCCGAGCAGTAGCTTCTCAGCCAGCCATTCAGCTGGCGAATCTTCGCGGGTTCGCGCTCGGCAAACATCTCCTGCGATTCAGGGGTGTAATTGTGCACGGGAAGTAGCGACGCATAGATCACGCGGATCTTGTTCGCCGCAGCGATCTCCGCCATAGAGGCGTAGTTTGCCTCAATGTCCTCTATCCTCATCGGGCCGGTGTTACCCGCGATGTCGTTGGTCCCGGCAAGAATGACCACAACTTTCGGCTGTAGGTCAGCCACATCCTGGCGAAAGCGGACCAGCATCTGCGGGGTCGTTTGGCCGCTAATACCCCGGTTGATATAGGGCTTTCCTGGAAAATATTCGTCCAGCTTCCACATATCGGTAATCGAGTCTCCGAAGAAAATCACTCGATCTTCGTCGGCTGCAGGCGGCTTGAGCGCGGCGTTCGCCTCGCGATACCGCTGTAGTTCCCCAAAATCGTTAAGCAGTTCGGCAGCCTTCGAATTGCGGTATTTCTGGAGTTGAGCAGCCGCCTGGCCCGATCGGCCTGAAACCTGTTGCGCGAAAGCACAAGAGGCGAGTAACAGAAGAGCGGCGGCGCCGGTATTACGAAACTTCACCAGGATTACCACCTTCCTCAGATCTTTCTTCTTCCGTCATCAGACAGTGATCCTTCCTGCAGAATGACTAAAACGTGAATCAGACGCCCGTGGTCGCGGTTACATCCCGTCGTAATTTGGCCCGCCTCCACCCTCCGGCGGTACCCAAGTGATGATTTGATACGGATCCTGAATATCGCAGGTCTTGCAATGCACGCAGTTCGATGGATTCAAGCTGATGCGCTTGCCATTCGACTGCTCAGGATCATCCACCATCTCGTATACATTCGCCGGACAGAAATTCTGGCATGGGCTGCCGAATTCTTTGACGCATCGCGTGTTGCAGATGTTGGTGTCGTGAATGACCAAGTGCGCCGGCTGATCTTCTTCGTGCTTCGTACCCGAATGATAAAGATCGGTGAGCTTATCGAAAGTAAGCTCGCCGTCGCCCTTTGCTGGACCAATGAGTTGCGCCTCGGCGCCGCCATTCGGAGCGACATAGCGCAATTTTTTCATGTGCTGATATCCGGCGCTTCCGGGATAGCGGTTGCGCAACCCGCGACCTCCGGTGAACATTTGCAACCCGGTGTGGAACATGCCCGCATAGAATCCGTGCTCGAATCCCTGATGCATGTTGCGGACCTTCCATAATTCATCTTTAATCCAGCTGCCTTCGACTCGCTTCTGATAGCTGCTCAGCGTCGTGGTCGACGGATCATCCTTCTTCAACGCTTCAAAGGCAGTCTCCGCCGCCAGCATGCCGCTCTTGATCGCGAGATGAATTCCCTTGAGCCGCGCCGAGTTCAGAAATCCGGCGGAATCTCCAAGAATCATCCAGCCATCGCCAGCAACCGGGGGGACAGCCCACCACCCGCCATATGGCATCGACTTCGCTCCATAGCGAATCATCTTTCCGCCTTCGAGCAACTTCGCAACAAACGGATGCTGTTTGAACGTCTGCAAGACGTGCTGCGGATCGAGACGCGGATCCGGATAATCAAGTCCGGTTACAAAACCAAGCGAAACCACATTATCTTTGCTGCCGTAGATCCAGGCTCCGCCGTACTCTTTGGGGGTGAGCGGCCAGCCCATGGTATAGATCACTTCTCCGGGGGCGATCCGGCCGGAAGGAACTTCCCACAGTTCTTTAATTCCTTGTCCGTAGGTCTGGGGATTGCGGTCCTTCATTAGATCGAATTTCTCAATGAGTTGCTTGGTCAGTGATCCGCGCGTGCCTTCGGCGAGAATTACAACTTTCGCCTGCAGATCGTACCCTGGCTCGAAATTCGATTTCGGCTGGTTCTGCTTGTCGACACCTTTGTCGTCAGTGCGCACCCCGCTGACACGGTTGCCGTCAAACAGCAACTCCGAACCAGCAAATCCAGTGAAGACGGTCACTCCAGCCTCTTCCACCTTGCTTCCAAGCCACTTCACGAACCGGTTGATGGAGATGACGTAGTTTCCGTGGTCGCGCAAGGGGGGCGGCGTGATCGGAAACTTGAGCTTGTTTTTCTCGGTCAGGAAGTACACCGCTTCCTTGCCGACTGGGGCATCGAGCGGCGCTTCTTTCTCAAAGTCAGGGAGCAACTCCCGCATCGAACGCGGGTCGAGCAATGCGCCCGAAAGGCAATGCTGGCCGATCTCGCGGGCCTTCTCGAGAACGTAGACGTTTTCTTTGCTGAGCCGAGAATTGGGGTTCCTGGCGTTGTGCTCGTCGATCAATTGCGAAAGGCGCAACGCACAAGCCATTCCCGCGGGTCCTCCACCAACGATCACCACGTCGGCCGGCATCTGGGGACGCTCGATACCTTCAATAGGTTTGCGAAAGATTAGCATTCAGTTTCGAGTTTTCCGACAAGACTGCGGTGGCCTAGCCATGCTGCCACTGGACTTCGGGCCTCAGATTCGCGATCCCAACCGGAATTGGAGGCTACCCTTTTGCCTTCTTCACTTCTTCAATGAGCGGTGGGACAATGTCGAACAAATTCCCTACCACCGCGTAATCGGCAATTTCGAAAATCGGCGCTTCGGAGTCTTTGTTGATCGCAATGATGGTACGCGCGCCCTTCATTCCGACAATGTGCTGAATGGCGCCGCTTATGCCCAGGGCGAGATACAGCTTAGGGGCCACTGTCTGCCCTGAGGATCCGATCTGACGGTCCATCGGCAACCAACCTGAATCGCAAATCGGTCGCGAGGCGGCGAGCTCACCCCCCAGCGCTTCAGCAAGCTGCTTGGCGATTTCAATATTCTTCTGCTCTTTAATCCCCCGGCCAACCGACACGATAATCTCGGCCTGGGTCAGATCCACCGCCTGCTTGGCTTCCTTAAATACTTCCTGCGGCCGGTTGCGAACGACTGCGTCCGCGATATCAACTTTCACGGTCTCGACGGGCGCGGCACTCGCTCCAGCTTCTACTTTGTCGCCGCGAAATGCGCCGTTCTGGAAGGTTACGAACCAGGGAGCGTCGCAATTAAAGCTCACGTCCGCCGACAATTTGCCCTGAAACATCTGGCGAGTGAACACCAGCTTATCGCCGTCCTTCTTGTAACCCACGCAATCGGTGATTGCGGTGCGTCCCATTGCCGTGGCCAGCTTGGGCACGAAATCGCGAACCTGGTAGGTGTGCGGCATGAGCACAATCTTCGGCTGCTTGGATTCGAGGAATTGTTTCAACCCCGCCGAAAACGCGTCAGGGGTGTAGGGTTCCAGCTTGGGCGACTCGACCGCGTACACCTTGGAGACTTTCTTTGCCGCTACTTCAGACGCGACACTGGCTACGCTGCCGCCAACGACAGCGGCTTCGAGCGTCCAGCCGGTTTCAGATGCAAGCGTCTGCCCGGCCGTCAGGGTCTCCAAAGAAGCGCGGTTCAATTTCCCTTCGCGTTGTTCTACCACCACCAAGATTGTGTCAGCCATTCGCTCCCTTTTCAGACGCTTTGCGAGACACCATCCGGCGGCCTTCGAACCCCGCTATCGGGTGATGCTGCCCCGCTTGTAAGCGCCAATTTCCAGCAGAACCAGCCCTAATAGACCTTCTCCGAGCGCCCACCACAACCACATGCGGCTGCCGCTTCGCAAACCGACGTAAACAAACGCCAGCAGTAGAAAGTCCATCCAGAGCAACACTCTGCCAACTGTCATCAGCACCAGTCCCTTGCGCTGCTCTTCCACGATTCCGA
The DNA here is from genome assembly GCA_963708575.1 of uncultured Acidobacteriaceae bacterium. Taxonomy (GTDB): domain Bacteria; phylum Acidobacteriota; class Terriglobia; order Terriglobales; family Acidobacteriaceae; genus DASVWZ01. Next base: position 143,692 of record CAVPTB010000007.1, on the reverse strand, counting down.
CTTCTTCTAAACGATCGAGCTTTATGCTTGGCATAGCGCTACTGAGATGCATGCCAGGCACGGAAGAGAAGCCTCAGGCCAGTGCCACTTATCCACCAGGAACTCTGCTACAGGACCCGCACTTCGTTACGCAACTTGTCGACCAGTTTCTTGGCCACTTCCGCCGGCGGCCCTTCCAGGAACTCGGTATTCTTTGTCTTTTCGGGTATGTAGAGGCGCTCGATTTTCTGCAAGTTGCCGCTGACCGCACTTTGAACATCAGCCATTGTGACCTTACGCAACGGCTTATTCTTGGCCTGCTTAATGCCGATGAGCGTTGCATAGCGCAGCTTGTTGATGCCGGATTGAATGGTCAGTACCGCCGGCAGCGGCATATCGACAAACTGGAAATAGCCCGCCTCGAGTTCGCGCTTCACTCTGATTCCGCTTTCGTTCTTCTCGATTTGCATGATGATGGTGGCGTGCGGCCATCCCAGCAACTCCGCCAGCACGACTCCGGTCTGAGCGTATCCGTAATCGTCCGATTGCAGACCGGTGAAAATGAGATCAAATTGCTCTTCTTTGATCGCTGCCGCGAACGCCCGGGCAGTGTTGAGCGCATCGAGGCCGACGAAAGCATTGTCTTCAAGATGAATCGCCCGATCTGCCCCTTTGGCTAGAGCCTCGCGCAAAACCTGTTGAGCGCGCGCCGGGCCGGACGTGATCACCACCACTTCGCCGCTATGCTTTTCCTTCTGCCGCAATGCCTCTTCCAGGGCGTACGCATCCGGCTCGTTTACTTCGTACGAGACGTCTTCCCGAATCCAGTTCCCTGACTCGTTGAGCTTAAGTGGCGCGTCTTTCTGCGGCACCTGCTTCATGCAAACTAAAATCTTCAAGTGACACTCCTTGCCCCGAATGCTTTAGGAGGCTGAGGCAAACTCGTCAGTATAAACGAGCAAGAGAGGTGAACGAAATCAGAACCACGAAAGGCGCCCGTCCGACACTTAGAGGACCTCGAAGGTGCGCCTCGGGGACGTTATTCCGTGAATACCACCGATTGCAGTCCAGATATTTCGAACCGCTTCCGGCAACGCACATTCTTGCATGCCATCAGGTCGTCCTTACGAAGCATGTAGGAACGGGCCTTGGCAAAGCGGGCCCGGTCCCGTTCATCGGCACGCCCTGGCAGTTGTTTCTTTTTTGTTCGTACAATCCAGGTGACTTCGTACTCAGCGGGCTGTTGACAATGCGGGCAGTTCAGAGTGGCCTGCTTCTTCTCAGGCCGTTCGTCAAAAAATTCGCGCTCATCCATTTTGTGTTGTAGGTCGTCAGTCGGGGGCCGACTTCCAACCATCCTTGAGATGAATTATTGCACGTTCATCAGTCCCCAGCTATGGCAAGATAAAGAGAGTGGCCAAGAAGAAAAAAACAAAGCGCTTTAGTGCCGTCACAGCTGTCAAAGAGATGGCCAGGGATCGGGTTGGCAGCCCGCCGGTTTCGAAGGTACTTCAGGATCGCAGGGAAACCAAGTCCCAGAAACACAAGCCCACGATCAGCGATCTTCTCAAGGACTCGGAATAAGAAGGGCGAGCTTCGCAGACACCTCTAGGGGCAAATCCCGCCATTCTTGCCATCCGCAACCTGAGCCGTGGCAACCGTTATGGTTCCACTGGATGGGTTCGCAGGGTCGCTGTAATACGTAGCCAGAACTTCGCCACTTCCGCAGGTGTTCACTCCGGTCGCCAGCCCGTTGCTATCGATAGTCGCCACGGTGGGAGCATTCGAAGTCCACAAAACGGAAGATGTGATGTCTTTGGCTTCCGGCGGATGGATGTAGTTGCCAACCGCTTTGAATTGTATCTGCGCCCCCGGGCCTTGGAAGTCCACCGAGGTGGGGATGAGGGTAATACTGACCAGTTTTCGATCGGCGCCGCAGCTGGGAAGCAGCATGGTGACCGCGCAGACGAACATCATCGTGAGCGTGCTTTTTCGCATCCGATCTCCTGAAACAGATTCTTCACCTGACTTTCGGGGGAGAGGGCAACTGTAGTAAAAGATTGCCCAAAAATCAATAGCTTCCTGGAGGCTGGTTTGGGGGGAACGCCCATTATTTTTCGACAGTTTCGGCCACGAACTTTGCAAAGTCCTTCACATCTTGTTCGGTGGTGTCGAACGAACACATCCAGCGCACTACGGATTGTTCTTCATTCCAGACATAGAAGAAGTACCGCTTCTGAAGCGCCGCGATGGCCTGTCGCGGAATTTGCGCAAACACTCCATTGGCTTCAACTTTGTAAATCACCTTTACCTGAGGAATCTTGTGGACTTCCGCTTCTAGCAGCGCTGCCATCCGGTTCGCATGTTCGGCGTTTTTGCGCCAGGTATCTGAGTCGAGCAGCGCCTCGAACTGTGCAGAGATGAACCGCATCTTCGATGCCAATTGCATCCCCTGCTTTCTTAAGTAAAGAAAGTCTTCTGCCAGTTTCTTACCAAAGAAGACCACCGCTTCGGCGCCCATCGCACCGTTTTTCGTTCCACCGAACGAGAGCACATCAACGCCCAAATCGCGGGTGGCTTCACGCAGGCTCAGTCCCAGCGCTACGGTTGCGTTGGCAATTCGAGCGCCGTCCATGTGGAGAAACATCCCGTTCTCATGGGCAAAACGTGCAAGGTCACGGATTTCGCGCGGTGTGTACACAGTTCCCATCTCAGTAGACTGGGTAATCGAAATCACGCGCGGCTGCACATGATGTTGGTCGCCGATTCCGTGGAAGGCGTGGCTGACCGAGTCGACTGTGAGCTTGCCGTCTTCAGCGGGAATCGGGATGAGCTTGCACCCAGTGAACTTCTCCGGCGCACCACACTCGTCCGTATAAATATGAGCCGCTTCGGCGCAAATCACCGCGTGGAAAGATTTGGTTAGTGCTTTCAGGCTCAGGCAATTCGCCGCCGTGCCGTTAAAAACGGGAAAGACCTCGATATCGGGACCAAAATGCTCCTTGAACTTATGCGCCGCTGATTCTGTAAAGGGATCATCCCCATATCCAACCGTATGCCCTTGGTTCGCAGCGGCAATCGCCTCCAACACTTTAGGATGGATACCGGCATTGTTATCACTGGCAAAACTGCGGGCGGGTTTCATAAACAAAAACACCTTCCTTCCGATAACCTCTAATGGCTTTTCGAGTCCAAATCACCTTAATTGAGAATTTATATGCCGGCCGCGGAAAATACGAGAGCATCGCGATGGTCGCATGTCCTTGGCAGGAGCGGCGCGCAAATGGTAGGGTGCAAACTGAAAATGCCCTCGTTTCATTTATTTCAGACCCGCTTACGTCGCTGGTCGTTGCCGATGGCTGTCCTGTTCTTTTCGATGTGCCTTCTGACGGGCTGCTCGAACAAGGCGGCTAGCGGTCAACCGCAAGGCGCTCCAGCGATACCGGTAAAGATTCAAGAGGCCCGCTCCGTCCCGGTGAGTGATACTTCCGAGTACGTAGCAACTCTCAAGTCGCGCGACGCCGCGATCATCATGCCTCAGGTGGAAGGCCAGATTACTGACATCTACGTTCATTCCGGCGATAGCGTTAAACGCGGCGCCGTCCTGATGCAGATTGATCCGCTCAAGCAGGTGGCGACCGTGAAAAGCCAGGAACAAGCGAAGGCAGCGGCGGAGGCCAATCTTGCATACGCCAAGCAGCAATACGACCGCATCAACGCGCTATCGGCAGCTGGAGTCGTCGCCAAGCAAGATCTCGATCAGGCAAAGTCTGCTTATGATAACGCCGTGGCCCAGTTGAGTTCCCTCGACGCTCAGGTACAGGAACAACAGGTTGAGCTTCATTATTATCGAGTCGCCGCTCCCACGGACGGAATCATCGGCGACATTCCCGTGCGAATCGGAGACCGTGTCACGACTTCGACCGTTCTCACCACCGTAGACAAACCGGGCAGCCTGGAAGCATACGTCTACGTTCCCATTGAGCGCTCTTCGCAACTAAAACTGAACCTGCCGGTGCAGATCGTAGATGGTTCAGAGAACGTGATTGCTGAAAGCAAAGTATCTTTCATCTCGCCCGAAGTCGATAACACCACGCAAAGCATTCTACTCAAGGCGCGTATCAACAATCACGAGGACACGCTGCGCCACCTGCAGTTCATTCGCGCGCGCGTGATATGGGGAACCAAGCAAGGCCCGGTCATTCCAGTCTTGGCGGTCTCGCGCATTGGAGGGCAGTACTTCGCCTTTGTAGCGGAAGAACAGAATGGAAAAATGGTGGCCCATCAGAAAGCGCTCCGCGTCGGAGAGATGATTGGTAACGATTATTTCGTGCTTGACGGAGTGAAGCCCGGCGACAAGATCATCGTCTCGGGAACCCAGTTCCTGATCGACGGAGCGCCGGTCATGCCACAAGGGTGAATGGAGCTTCGATCTGCCAGCTACGCCGTGCTGCTATTGCTTCAATCGCGGGCTGCTGGAGTGGACTATCGCCCATTTTTCCAAACAAATTGAATTGTGAAAACGGAACAAAATTTGGACCAAGGAACTCGAAACTGATCTGGGAATGTTCGTAGACTTCTTCATACATCGGCCCGTATTCGCCACGGTTTGCGCCCTGCTGATCATTCTCGCAGGCGCAGTCGTGATTCCGACGCTTCCGATCGCGCAGTTCCCCAACCTTGCTCCGCCGCAAATCTCGGTTAGCAGCGGCTACGTAGGAGCGAGCGCACAGACGGTTGAATCAGCCGTTACCATCCCACTGGAAACCCAAATTAACGGCGCGCAGGGGATGAAGTACATCACTTCCAGTAGTGGCAATGACGGTTCCAGTTCAATTGTCGCCACGTTCGATCTCGACCGCGATCCCGATCTTGCCGCCGTCGACATTCAGAACCGCGTGAATACGGCTCAGGGACGGTTGCCAAACGCGGTCAAAGCCACGGGAATTACGATTACCAAAGCGTCCAACAACTTTGTGTTTGGCGCGGCGGTGTTTTCGAATGGACGTTACGATCCGCTCTTCATGAGCAACTACCTGGACGTTTATGTGAAAGACGCCCTGAAGCGCGTGCCCGGAGTTGCTGACGTCATCATTTTCGGCGAGCGCAAATATTCGATGCGTTTGTGGCTTGATCCCGTCCGCATGGCCAGCCGCGCACTGACTGCCACCGATGCGGTGAACGCACTTCAAGAACAGAACGTGGAAGTTGCGGCTGGGGCCGTGGGCCAGCCTCCGATTAAATCCGGCCAAGCTTTCCAGATCAGCGTTCGCGCCATCGGCCGGCTGTCGGAGGCCTCGCAATTCGAAAACATCATTCTGAAGACCAATGCCGACGGCACACTCGTTCGGCTAAAAGATGTTGGCCGCGCGGAACTGGGGGCCGAGGACTACAGTAGCGACCTTTACTATAACGGCCAGGAGTCGGTTGGCCTGGGTGTGACCCAGCTCTCTAACGCAAATGCGCTGGAGGTAGATCGTCTCGCGCTTGCTGAACTCGCGCGGCTGTCCAAACGGTTCCCTCCCGGCATGCTGTACGAGCCGGCCTTTGATACGACGGATGCGGTCGGCGAATCGATCCACGAAGTTCTTAATACCCTCGGGATCGCCATCGTGTTGGTCATTCTCGTGATTTTTGTTTTTCTCGGAGAGTGGCGCAGCACGATTATTCCGGCGGTCACCATCCCAGTTTCGCTGGTGGGAACTTTCGCCTTCGTTAAGTTGTTGGGATTTTCCATCAACACGTTGACGCTATTTGGAATCACCTTGGCCACGGGACTCGTCGTCGACGACGCGATCGTGGTCATCGAAAACATCGAGCGCCACATTCAAGAAGGAGAGCATGACGCGTATAAGGCGTCGTCGGCCGCGATGCGGGAGGTCGCGAGCGCCGTCATCGCGACATCACTGGTATTGGTGGCTGTCTTCGTACCCGTCGCTTTTTTCCCCGGAACCACTGGGATTTTGTTTCGACAATTTGCGTTGACAATTGCATTCTCGATCTCGATTTCTGCTTTTAACGCTCTGACACTCACGCCGGCGTTGTCGGCACTGCTTCTGGGACGAGAACACGGTCAGAAGAACTGGTTCTTCCGCGAAGTGGACAAGGTCTTGACCGCTGTAACCAATGGCTACCGGCATTCGCTTCGTACCGTCCTCAAATTCCGCTGGGTCGCTGTCGTGTTTTTCTTCGCTGGCCTTGGTCTCGCCTACCTCGTTTTCGAACGCGTACCGAAGGGCTTCGTACCGAACGAGGATCAGGGATATTTCATCATCGCGGTACAAGCGCCTCCCGGCGCGTCTTTGCAGTACACCAGCAACATCGAACAGCAGGTTTACCAAATCCTGAAACCGCTGCCTGAAGTGCAAGGCGTTTTCGCAGTGACCGGTTTCAGTTTCTCTGGCAACGCCCCAAACTATGGAATTATTTTCGTGCCGCTCAAGGGATATTCGAAGCGAAAGGGTGATGAACACTACGCCGACGCGGTGGTGAACCGCATTCGGGGCCCTTTGTTTGGCATCTCAGGCGCACTGGTTCTGCCTTTTCTTCCACCCGCAGTGCAGGGGCTGGGACAGTTCGGCGGATTTCAATACGAACTGCAGGATCAGGGTTCGCACAGCTTACAAGAACTAGCGAACACTACTCAGGACCTGATTCGACAGGCCGGCGCACGCAAGGACCTGACCGGTCTGTACAGCAGTTTTACCGCTAGCGATCCGCAGTTCCTCATCACGATTGACCGCGAGAAAGCCAAAAGTCTGCACGTCCCGCTGAGCCAGGTGACCGATGCCCTCGGCGTCTACATGGGTTCGGCTTACGTGAACGACTTCGACTTCAATAACCGTTCGTATCGCGTTTACGTTCAAGCCGACCAGCAGTTCCGGACGCGCTCTCAGGACATTAAGCAGTTCTATGTGCGTTCTGACAGCGGCGCCATGATTCCGTTGGACAACCTGGTTACCATCACTTCAACCGCAAGTCCTCAGGTCATCACTCACTACAACCTGTTCCGTTCGGCAGAGATCAACGGTTCTCCCGCGCCCGGATTCAGTTCGGGACAGGCCATTGCGGCGATGGATGAGTTGAGTCAAAAGCTTCCGCAGGGGTTCAACCACGAATGGAGCGGGCTCTCGCTTGAAGAACTGGCCTCGGGCAGCACGACTGCGCTGCTTTTCGGACTCGGAGTGCTGGTCGTCTATCTGACGCTCTCCGCCCAGTACGAAAGCTTTGTGCTCCCCTTCATCGTTCTCTTAGCGGTTCCCATGGCGCTATTAGGTGCCCTGGGCGCGCAGTGGCTGCGCGGACTGGAGAATGACGTCTACTGCCAAGTGGGACTGGTGATGCTGGTGGGTTTATCGAGCAAGAACGCCATTCTGATCGTGGAATTCGCGGAGCAGTTACGGGAACGTGGCATGCCGCTGGTGGACGCGGCGGTCGAAGCAGCTCGGATCCGATTGCGTCCAATTTTGATGACGTCCTTCGCGTTCATCCTAGGCGTGATTCCACTGGTCGTGGCAAAAGGTGCCGGGGAGGTTGGACGGCATTCCGTCGGCACTACGGTCTTCGGCGGGATGATTATGTCCACGATTTTGAACTTGTTTTTCATTCCCGTCCTTTATCTCATCATCGAGGGCTGGCGAGAACGCGGCGGCAGGAAGCACGCACCGGCCTCGGTATCGTAGCTCACTTGCCGTTCCCCGAGCTCCTGTAGCTCGGAAGAGATAGCGCATTTCCCGCCACGGCACGCCCGTCCTCCAGTAACTGAAGTTCGGTCCACTCAAGGCCGATGAAGGAGTTGAGACTCAAGGACAAAGAGAAAGCCGTGCTGCGCGCCCAGGATCTTCGCTCTCAATTCAGGTTGCTAACTGGAAATAAGAGCACTATCCCTGAGCACTGGGTCTATCCGGAAAAGTGCTTAGTATTCGTTAAGTTCGGAAAGACAGTCACGTTGGATCGTATTCAAGCCTACGCCAAGGCGCTGCGTGATAATCCTCTTTTCAAACCGACCTTTTCCGAAATCGTCGACCTGACTGCCGCTGAAGAAATGTCCATCGATGCCGACAAAGCAGTTAAGCTTGCCGATTCCATCGATCCTTTTGCGCTCTCTTCCAAACGCGCATTCGTCGCTCGTAGTCCTGGACAGATAAACGCCGCCCGTATGCAACAGCTTTTGCGCAACGAGAAATCGATTGTGATCGTCGATTCGGTCGAAGCCGCTTTGCGCTGGATTGAATCGTGACTTGCGGCAGGTACAATGCGAGACATGTATCCACGTCGCCGAGTCGCGCTCCTTTTAATTCTTCTGTCTGCCGACGGAATGCTGGCCGGATGCTCTAAACATAAAGTTATATCCTCTCAGGGTGCCGCAACTCCGCTGATTTCTAGTTGGAATTTCGTAGTTGCGGGCGACTCCCGCAATTGCGGCGACGTTGTTATGCCGGCTATCGCTGAAGGAGCGCGCCAGAACAGTGCAGCCTTCTATTGGCACCTCGGGGATCTTCGCAAAATCAGCGACAGCGATCAGGATTTCAAACAACTAGCAGCTCGTCGGAACGAGAATCCCGATCTGGCAGAGTACCGCTCCAAAGCCTGGCAGGACTTCATTACTAACCAAATACAACCCTTCGGACAAATACCTTTCTTTATCGCCATTGGTAATCACGAACTGGTGACTCCCAAGACCCGAGATGAATTCAAAACTCAATTCGAAACCTGGCTCAATTCTGCCGAAATCAAAGCTCAGCGGCTCAAGGACAATCCCAACGACAACACCGCTAAGACCTATTATCACTGGGTTCGCGATGGCATCGACTTCATCAACCTCGATAATGCTTCACGCGACGAGTTCGATCCCGATCAGGTGAAGTGGTTTGAGGCTCTGATCACTCGCGACCAGAACGACGCAAGCATCCGCACCGTAGTCCTTGGCATGCACGCTGCATTGCCGGAAAGCATCTCCGCCGATCACAGTATGAATGAATGGCCGGTCGGCGAAGAGACAGGACATAGGGTTTACAACGACTTGCTGACATTACAAAATATTGGGCGTAAGCGCGTCTATGTTTTGGCCAGCCATTCCCACTTCTTCATGGACGGCATCTTTAACACAGAGTATTGGCGCACCCACGGCGGAGTGCTTCCCGGCTGGATCATCGGTACCGGCGGAGCCGAGCGTTATCCGCTTCCGCCGAATTGGCACGATGCCAAGGCTGCCTTAACCAATGTCTACGGTTACTTGGTGGCCACAGTCAATCCTCCGGGTCAGGCCGGCACCATCCAGTTTGATTTTCGGCAGATCGAAGAGGCGCAGATTCCGGCCGCCGTTGTCGACCGTTTCACTCAGCCGTTTGTACACGAATGTTTTATTGGGAATCGTCGCACGGAGCAGTTCCCAAATCCGAGGCAAAAATCACCTGGGCTATAATTCCGCCATCCAGCCATGCGTACGCTTGTCTGTTGTTTGTCCTCGGGCCTGATTCTTGCGGTTCTCGCCTTTGCACAGGCCACTTCGGTCCCCGAGCATCGTGCTCAGTTTGAAGATGTAGCGCAGCAGGTTGGTCTCACTGTTCCGCACATTTCATCCGCGGAAAAACGTTACATCGTCGAATCAATGAGTGGGGGTGCGGGCCTCATCGATTGCGACAACGATGGCCGACTCGACATCATCACTGTGAACGGATCGACCGTTGAGCGTTTTCGGCAGGGTGGCGATCCCATGATCACCCTCTACCATCAGGACGACGGTTTCAAATTTACTGACATCACGAAATCCGCGGGTCTCAGCCGAAAAGGCTGGGGCATGGGCATAGCCGTAGCTGACTATGATAACGATGGCCTACCCGACATCTTCGTGACGGGCTACAACGGCAACGCGCTCTATCACAATCTGGGAAACTGCAAATTCGAAGATGTCACTAACAAGGCGGGGGTTGCGGGCGGCGGTTTCAGCACGGGCGCCGCATGGGCCGATTATGATCGTGACGGCAAGATCGATCTCTTTGTTTCGCGCTACGTTCACTTCGACACCAACAAGCTGCCTAATTTTGGTAAGAACGAGAAGAATTGCAGTTTCAAGGGCATTCCCGTGCAGTGCGGACCCTGGGGCATGCTCGGCGAGTCTGACATGCTGTTTCACAACCGCGGCGATGGCACCTTTGAAGAAGTATCAAAAAAAGCGGGGGTCGACGATCCGAACCTCTACTATGGTCTCGGCTCCATCTGGGGTGACTACGACAACGACGGTTGGCCGGACCTATACGTGGCCAATGACTCCGGCCCAAATTACCTCTACCACAACAAGCACGATGGAACTTTTGAAGAGGTTGGTTTACTGGCCGGTGCCGCGCTGAGCTCCGACGGATTGGAACAAGGATCCATGGGAGTCGATTGGGGTGACTATCTTCACGAAGGCCGCTTCTCGATGTTTGTCACGAATTTCACCGAGCAACCGGATACGCTTTACCGCAATCTCGGGGCCCAAGGATTTTCTGACGTAAGTTGGCCCGCCAAACTAGCCAAGCCCACTTACGTTGACGTCGGCTGGGGCACGGGATTCTTTGATATGGATAACGACGGCTGGCTCGACTTGTTCGTCGCGAACGGCCATGTGTATCCGCAAATGGATCTTGTGCCAAGCGGAGCTGCGCCTTACCGGGAGCCCATGCTGCTATTCCGCAACAAGCGGGACGGAACTTTCGAGGACGTCTCATCGATCTTGTCCTCGATCCCGAACCAGTCCCGCCGGGGAGCAGCCTTTGGAGATCTCAACAACGACGGAAATATCGACATCGTTTTGATCAATACAGGGCTTCCTCCAACTCTCCTGCTAAATCGCGGCGGCAACAAGAATCATCGGGTTTTGTTCAAGCTAGTTGGAACAAAGAGCAACAAAATGGCGATCGGCGCCCGGGTTACTGTCAAGGCTGGAAAACTGGTTCAGATGAGTGAAGTTCGGGCCGGAGGCAGCTACATCTCGTCCAACGATCCTCGCCTGCATTTCGGGCTAGGCGCCGAATCGAAGGTAGACGAGATCGAGATACGATGGCCGAGCGGCCAGAAAGAGATCTTGCACGACATCGCTGCCGATTCCATTTATACCCTCGTGGAAGGCCAAGGCATTCAACCGAAAGCGACCTTACCACTTCCTTAATTTTTTGCAGCCCGCTGGGCTCGCCGAGATTTGAAAACAATATATGATGAGATTTCGCCGTCATGCCCAAGCTGCCTTTCAAGCTCGTCTACAGTGATGACTACTATCTTCCTATTGGTGCGCATGTCTTCCCCGCAGAGAAATATCTGCGAGTTCATCGCAGACTGATCGAAACGGGCGTCGCAGAGCCTTCTGATTTCATCGTTCCCCACTCCGCCAGCGACCAGGATGTTTTGCTGGTACATACTCCGCAATACGTGCAAAAGCTCAGGACGGGAACTCTTTCCGCCAAGGAAGAGTTGGAGATGGAGATTCCCTATTCCCCGGAGCTGGTCCGTGCATTTTGGTTAGCTGCAGGAGGTTCGATTCTCGCTGCCGATTACGCCTTGAATGAAGGCATCGCCATCAACATCGGTGGAGGATTTCATCATGCTTTTCCTGACCATGGCGAAGGCTTTTGCATGATTCACGATGTGGCCATCGCCATCCGGCGAATGCAGCGCGACGAAAAAATTACGCGGGCCATGACCGTCGACTGTGATGTCCATCAGGGAAACGGAACAGCCGCAATTTTTGCTGGGGTGCGAGTCCCTACGGCGCCGCTGCCTTCGACCGGCGCTCCAGCGTTAGGGTCCGCCAAACCCGCCAAGGTGCGCAATGCGCATGATGGCGACGTTTTCACCATTTCCCTGCATCAGGAAAATAATTATCCGGCGTGGAAACCGCCATCTTCGATTGATGTGGATTTGCCGGATGAAATGGGAGATGACGATTATCTCGCGTGGCTCGACAACGCCCTTAGCTCGGGACTACGCCAGTTCGATCCCGAATTGCTCTGTTACGTGGCGGGGGCCGACCCATACTTCGACGATCAACTGGGCGGCCTTTCGCTCACCATAGAAGGATTAAAGCGTCGGGATGAATTGGTGTTTCGGGCTGCTCGGGCCAAAGACATTCCTGTCATGGTGACCTTTGCGGGCGGTTATGCTCATCGCCTCGAGGATACCGTTGCCATCCACAGCAACACCGTCCTAGCCGCGAAAGAAGTATTCTCTAAAACGTAGGAACTGGCGGGCCCCTGGTGATCCCGCACGAGCTGCGGCGCGATGCAAGGCTTCTAAACCGCCGCCGCTTCCGAAGCCTGCGGCTCTTCGGGTGGAAAAATCAGGAGAACCCGCCAGTCCACCGCCGCGTGGACGATCACCGGAGCCAATAGACTTCCTGTTAGCAAGTACAGTCCCACCAAGATGAGACCCAGAGTTCCCGCCCCGAGCGCTCCCTTCCATCCCTGATAAATATGAGCGAAACCGAATGAGAACGTGCACAGCAACACTCTCTCGGGAGTATTGAGTTGCGGTAGATACGCCGCGAAGTAGTACAGGAGGAAGCCGCGGAAAACCAGTTCTTCAGAGACCCCGGCGCCGACACTGACCATGCCGAACCAGAACCGCTCGGCATGTGACGTGGGGATCAACGCACCAACGCTGCCCTCCAACTGTTTTCTGATCTTTTCCGCTTTGGGCCGCATCCGCAGACTCGACCACATGAGCGATGCCAGGAACATCATAATAGGCAGGACGTTCCACGTTAGCGACCGCGGCAGCACCAAACCTAGATTACGAGCTGGCGACAGCCCAAATCTCCAAAGCGCCAAAACGGCGCCGGTTGTGACGATCTGCTCCGCCACTACCTCCTGATACATACGAAGCTTGGCGTTGGACAGACCCGCGGCGAGTTTGAGACGAGCTTTCCGATACCACATGCATCCTAACCACGGAGCGGCCAACGTGGCGTAAATAGCGAGTAGATGAGTAAGAACGACGACTGACCGGGCCGGCATATTCAGCCTCCATTAATGTAAATGTATATTTACATTCACTAATAGTCAATCCGTTCTTGTAAAATCGGGGCGATGAGCAAAACTGTCCTGCCGGCACATCAAGAGCGGAGCCGCAAGTCATTGGCCCGACTGCTGAAAGCAGCCGCTGAAGTCTTGGAAAAAGAAGGCTTGGAAGGCGCCACCATCCCACGGATTGCGGCCCGGGCCGGGTTATCTCCGGGCTCCGTGTATCGTCGGTTCACGGACAAAGACGCGCTGCTGCGTGAGGTCTGCCTGCGTTTGCTCGAAGAGAATTACCAGCAAGGAAAAGAGGCGTTCACTGCGGAGCGCTGGAAAAACATCCCACTGGCAGACATGTCGCGTTACCTCATTGAGATCACCGTCAAGGGTCACCGCGTACATCGAGGGCTGCTTCGCGCACTGCTGCTCTTTACCTTGCAACATCCGGATCCGGCGTTTATCCGAAAGAGCGAAGAACTGGAATGGCGCGTCTTTCAACATGTAGCTGAGCTTCTCTTGACCCGGCGCAGCGAGATCCCTCATCCCGATCCAGAAACGGCGGTGAGATTCGCTTTGCTAATGGTAGGTTTGGTGGTGCAGGGAGCGATCGTTCTGCCATCGGATCCGAAAGACTTGGATCGCCTGCTTCCTGAGTTTGAGCGAAAGCTTGAGAGCGAACTTCCGACAATGTTTTTGGGTTATCTGGGACTGCATCATTGAGGTTGTTCGTGTTTGGCGAAGAGGTCAGGCTGGACGCAAACTATTTCGCTTAGAGTGCAACTTTGTGCACTTGTTCATAAATTTCCTTGATACCCCAAAGACCATTTCCGCAATTGTCCTTGACTTCCTCGCGGGTTGGCCGGAGAATTCCTCCACTTTGTTTGGGGGAACTCGGGCCGCTTTTCAAGATCGGGCCTCGTGTTGGGTTGGCACCATGCTTTCTCACGGTTCGCTTTCAACCCTGCCCAAGAACATTCCGGAAGAAAGTCGAGCCAGAAGGGTTGGGAGACTGTTATTCCGACGCTCCGGCTGACTGGACGATCATCGACACATTCACTCTAGGAGACAACCACGTGAAAAGAATTCTGCTTGGAATCGCTTTGACCCTAACCTTGCTGCCATTGGGCAGCACAGCAGCCTTCGCCGCAGACCGCGGCGTGGCACCACGCGCCGCCGCAACCTCAACTCCAGCGACGATTCACCCCATGGTGAAACCTCCCGCAAGCCTTAAGAAGATCTTCAGCAACCTGGGATCAAGCACCGACGCCTATGATTCCTCCAATGGCTACTTCGTTTCGGGTATCAACAACACCTTGAACGCACAGCAGCAGGATCTGGCCGTACCTTTCACCCCGAAGAAGGCCTCCACCGTAACGGAAATTAAGTTCGCACTTCAGTATTACGGATACGGCTATAACGGCGCGACCGTTGAGCTCGCTGCCGACGCCTCTGGCCTACCTGGGAAGGTGCTCGCTAAGAAAGATCTGAAGAACTTCAGTGATTTCGGATCTGGCTGCTGCAAGCTCGCAACCTGGAAGCTGACCAAGGGCATTAAGGTTAAGAAGGGAACGCAGTACTGGATCGTTGGCACAACCGACAAGAAGAGCATCGATTCGGTTAACACCTGGGATTTCGTATGGAACGATGCGGCCGGCAGCTTCGCTTTCCAACAGGACGGCGGTGGTTGGGTCGTACTCACCCAGAGCGACGGTTACGCACCCCCGGCAGGCGCGGTTTACGGCACAACTCCGTAACCGATTCTGCTTATGATCGTGATCGACCAAAGACCGCCACGTTTGTGGCGGTCTTTAATTTTCGGCGAAGATGGTTGCAATCAAACTGATTAAGAAGAATCGCACACGTCGTTTCGGAGTAGCCCTACTTCCAAATCGTCCCTGCGCAACCTTCTGGCTTGAAAGAGACGCTTTCTGGAACCGTCGAATGCAGAAGTTTCCTGAGCTGGAATCCGCTTGACTTCGCAGAAGAACAGTCACAAAATGCCCTTCACTTTATTTGCGGAGGGGTTTCGCCGCCTTGGAGAATTGAACCCAAGATCAGAGCTCTCATATAACCACTAAGTTCATCGAAGGATCATTAGGAGGAGAGATCGTGAATAAGAAGTTGCTTGGAATTGCTCTGACCCTAGCCTCGCTTCCCTTGGGAACGGTTGCATCCTATGCCGCAGACCGAGGTGTCGCCCCGCGTACTGCAGCTACCTCTATTCCAGGAACGATTCGTCCAATGGCGAAGCGTCCTGCGAACCTGAAAACGATCTTCAGCAATCTGGGTTCGAAGACCGATGCCTACGATGCAAGTAATGGGTATTTCGTCTCGGGACCGAACAACACGCTCAACGCGCAAAAGCAGGATCTGGCCGTGCCCTTTACGCCGAAGGCAAATGGCACAGTTACGGTAATTGAGTTCGCTCTTCAATACTACGGCTACGGCTTCAATGGCGCACACGTTGAAATCGCGGCTGATAGCAGCGGCGTCCCGGGATCGGCGCTATCCACTCAAGATATCCAGAACTTCGGGGATTTCGGTAGTGGATGCTGCGTTCTAAAGAGCGTGCACCTAAAGCATACGGTCAGCGTGAAAAAAGGTGTCCAGTACTGGGTGGTCGCGACCACTGATCGCAAGTGCAGCAGTGATTCTGTTAACACTTGGGACTTTGTGTGGAACGACGCGGCTGGAAGCTTTGCTTTCCAGCAAGACAACGGTGGCTGGACTGTGCTGACGCAAAGTGACGGCTACGCCCCACCGGCCGTCGCTGTTTTGGGACAATAATCACTTTCTCACAGTATGGACCGCCGCGAGATAATCCGGCGGTCTTTTTCTGTCGTCATGAAGGAGTTCCATAACTTCTACATCAACCGATGGTAGGCCGTCACAACTTGGCGGCCTTTTTTGCTTGTTGTCTGGCCTGCGGTCTTTCGTGAATGACGGCTGCTAGAATAGCTAATCACTATTATGTTCGAGAATTTACAGGAAAAACTCCAACGAGCTTTCAAGAGTCTGCGCGGCCAGGCGGTTCTCAGCGAGGAGAACATCCAGGAGGCCTTGCGGGAGATCCGACTTGCGCTTCTAGAAGCCGACGTCAATTTCAAGGTCGTTAAACAGCTGATTGACCACATTCAGGAAAAGGCCGTCGGCCAGCAGGTGATGACCGCGCTCTCCCCAGGAGAGCAGGTCATAAAGATTCTCCGAGATGAGTTAGTCGAGGTTCTTGGTCGCGATACCGCACGCGTAAAATTCGCCTCCCAGCCGCCCACCGTCATTCTGATGGCAGGTCTACAAGGCTCGGGTAAAACAACGACGTCCGGCAAACTCGCGAACTGGCTGAAAAATGGGGGCCATCGCCCGATGCTGGTCTCGGTGGACGTCTACCGTCCGGCTGCCCGGGAACAGTTAAAGGTCGTGGCGCAAGCGATCAAAGCAAATATCTACGAAGGTCAGGTCGGCGAAGCCAATACTGCGACTGTGGAACGCCTCGCCAAGGAAGCGCGCAAAGAAGCCATCAATACCGGCTCTGACGTGCTCATCGTCGATACTGCAGGGCGATTGCACATCGACGATCAACTCATGGACGAGATGCAGCTTCTCAAGAAGCTGCTCAATCCCCAGGAGATTCTATTCGTTGCCGATGCGATGACGGGCCAAGACGCGGTCAATTCCGCGGACGAGTTTCACAAGAAGCTCTCACTGACCGGTGTGGTCCTTACCAAGATGGACGGCGACGCCCGTGGCGGGGCAGCGCTCTCGATCCGGCAAGTCACCGGGCAGCCCATCAAATTCATCGGTATCGGTGAAAAATACGACGCACTCGAGCCTTTCCATCCTGACCGCATCGTCTCTCGAATTCTGGGTATGGGCGACATATTGTCGCTCATCGAAAGAGCCGAGCAGTCCGTCGACAAGAAGAAAGCCCAAGACATGGCGTCTCGAGCTCTCGCCGGCGATGGCTTCTCGCTTGGAGATTTTCGCGAGCAACTGCAGCAAGTCAAGAAGATGGGATCGATCCAGAGTCTGATGGGAATGTTGCCCAGCATCGGACCCTTCGCCGGAATGCAGAAGCACGCCGACAAAGTAGACGAGAAACAGATCGGCCGAGTTGAAGCCATCATTAACTCGATGACGCCCTACGAGCGCGATCATCACGAGACGATCAATGGCAGCCGGCGCAAACGCATCGCGAGAGGATCGGGCACCACGGTACAAGAGGTCAATAACCTGCTTCGCCAGTACGCCCAGATGCGAAAGATGTTTAAGCAAATGGGCAAGGCCAGCTTCGCGCGAAGATTGGCCGGGATGAAGTTTCCCGGGATGTGAGGTTGGCGGTTAGTCGATGGTCGACAGCTTCGCCTGTGCAACGTTCCACTGTTTCGGGAACTTCAACGACGATCGGACAACGGCGTTTTCCTATGAAGTGGCGATCTCTTCAAGAAGCTGAACCGGCTACCGAAACGCGTCCTCTCCGCGAAATTCTCGCGGAAAGGAAGGAAAACTTTCAGCGCTACGTTCCGGCGGAAACCCAGGCCATTCATGCACGAGTCATCAGAGAACTACAGGAAAACCGTGCTGCGGACGAGGCGTTGCCAGTCGGCGTTAAGGCTCCCGATTTTAACCTTCCCGATCAAAATGGAAAGGTAATCTCAGCTGCCGAGTTTGTCGGCAAAGGCCGCGTCGTACTCAGTTTCATTCGTGGACGCTGGTGCCCGTTTTGCGTTGCGCAGCTTGAAGCCATGAACCGTATTCTCCCGCAAATTCGGGAGGGTGACGCTTCTTTCCTCGCCATCTCGCCGCAGACCGTGCAACAGTCTTTCTTCATGGCCGATCAGCACAAGCTGCAGTTTCCGCTTCTCAGCGACTCTGGAAATCAGGTCGCGCGGCAGTTCGGAATCGTTTACCCAATTCCCAACGACCAAAAGAGCATTTATCAGCGCTCGTTCACCAACTTGTCTTCGATTAATGGCGATTCCAGTTGGGGACTGCCCTTACCCAGCACATTCATCGTCGATCGAGACGGAACCATCCTGTTTTCATCAGTCAATCCTGATTACACAGAACGTCCAGAACCCGAAGATATCCTCTCGCATCTCCGAGTCTGATTGCCAAGCAAAATGAAAGCGGCACTCCTTTACGGAGCGCCGCTGGATCCTTTTCGACCTCGCTAGACCTAGCGGTCGTACTGCATGCAGATCTCCAACTTCCTTCGCAAATTTTGCCCGAGCGGGGAGGTGAGAACGCAGCTGTTTTCTCGTATACTTCCGGTGCTAAAGGAATCGGGCGACCATCATCCCAGGGCAACGGCTTTCGCTTGTCAGCGCCTGCAAATTATGCCAAAATAATGGTTTGTCTTACCCCCTCCAGACCTACTAGGAAAGGAACTTAAGCTTTGTGTTAATGATTCGACTAACGCGGACCGGTGCGCGCAAGCAGCCGCAGTACCGCGTGGTGGTGATTGAAAAGGAACGGGCGCGCAATGGACGGCCAGTAGAGGTGGTGGGGACCTACAACCCCCGCACCAATCCGGCCAGCATCGATTTGAAGCGCGACCGCATCGATTATTGGGTTTCCAAGGGCGCCCAGATGTCCGACCGCGTCAGCAAGATTTTCTCGAAACCCGTTCCCGCCAGCGCTGGCTCTGCCGCTTAGTTACTGTAGTTCAGCCCCATTGAACTGAAAGGAAGCGTTCATGACCGAGCAGCGTGGGGACGTGCGGGCATTAATCGAGCAGATTGCAAAGTCGCTCGTGGATGATCCCGCTCAGGTCTCCGTCGATCAGATTGATGGCGACCCTACGGTCCTGGAATTGACCGTAGCGGAGAGCGATATGGGCAAGGTAATTGGCAAGTCGGGCCGCGTGGCTCGCGCCATGCGGGCCCTGGTGGGCGCTGCGGGAGTCCGTGCCCAGAAGCATTTTGAGCTGGAGATTCTGGAATAGCGGAACCGGCGATTGGCGGAGAGTTCGTAACTCTGGGCCGCGTCCTCAAAACGCAGGGACGTCACGGGGAAGTTGCGGTCGAGCCGCATACTGACATTCCGGACCGGTTCACACCCGGAATGAAGTTATCGGCGCTTAAGAAAGACGACAGCCGGGCCGAGTTACAGATCGACGATGTCTGGCCTCACAAAGGCTATGTAGTCCTGAAGTTTGAGGGCATCGATTCGATCTCGGACGCGGAAACGCTGATCGGCTCGGAGTTGCAAGTACCGAAACGTGAGCGAGCCGAACTTGAGCCAGGATGGACTTACGTTAGCGACCTGGTCGGATGCAAGGTCTTCGACAGCGATCGCGAGATTGGCGAAGTAGGGGACATCGTATTCGGAGCCGGAGAAGCTCCGCTGCTGGAAGTGAAAGCAGCAGGTAAGGTCCATGAGATCCCGTACGCGGAAGCATATTTGAGGAGAGTCGATCTCGAGCGGAAGAGAATCGAGATGCAGTTACCGGAAGGCATGCTGGAACTGAGCGCGCCACTGACTGCCGAGGAGAAAGAAGAGCAGTCCGGGGGCCAAAAGAAGCACTGAAGTTGACTCCCTTCGTATCCTCGGTACTGAAAGTTTTTGATTCTCGCTGTCCCCGAAATGAAGATCGACATCATCACGATCTTTCCCGACTTCTTTCGCGGACCGCTGGATTTTGGCATCGTTCGCCGGGCCCGCGAAGCAGGTCTGGCGAATATCGAAGTTCACGATCTAAGGGCGTTCGCGCATGACCGCCACAAGACCGTGGATGACCGCCCCTTCGGCGGCGGCGAGGGCATGGTGCTCAAGCCGGAACCGATCTTTGAATGTATTGAGCAAATGGGTTTAGTTCCGCGAGAGAAGCGGACGGACCGCTCAGCCCCGCAGAGCATCGTGTTGCTATCGGCTCAGGGAGAGCGTTTCCATCAGAAGACCGCGTACGACCTTTCGCAGTTGGAAAGAGTCGTTTTCATTTGCGGACGCTACGAAGGAGTTGATGAGCGCGTCAGCCAGCATCTAGCTGACCGCGAACTCTCCATCGGAGATTACGTTTTGAGCGGGGGCGAGCTAGGCGCGGCGGTAATCGTTGACTGCATGGTCCGGCTGATTCCCGGAGCGCTTGGGAACGAAGCCTCGACGCAGCAGGAATCGTTTACGGTTCACACTGGTGTGAATTCGGGAGACGATCCCAGTTCCACTTGCGCTTCCGGTGGATTGCTCGATTACCCGCATTACACGCGTCCCGCGGATTTTCGCGGAATGCAGGTTCCGGAGATACTATCCTCTGGGAACCACGACGAAATCCGGCGCTGGCGGCGACGCACAGCTCTAGAGAAAACGCTCCGAAACCGGCCCGATCTTATCGATCCCGCCGCGCTGAGCGAAGAAGATAGGAAGTTGCTGGCCAAGATTAAAGACAACGCGTCCAGCACAAACGATATCTAGTTCCAGAAATTACAGGAACCGAAGGAATAGAAAAATGTCGAATCTCATCATTGAAAAACTTCTCGCCAAAGCCAAGCGCACCGACCTGCCTAAGTTTGTCCCGGGCGATTCCATTCGCGTCCACGTCAAGATCAAGGAAGGCGACAAAGAGCGGGTACAGGCTTTTGAAGGAGTGGTGATCTCGCGCTCTCACGGCCCGCAGGCCAGCTTTACTGTGCGCAAGATCAGCTTCGGCCAGGGCGTCGAGCGCATTTTCCCTGACAACTCGCGCGTCATCGACAAAGTGGATTTGGTGCGCTCTTCGAAGGTTCGCCGAGCCAAGCTGTATTACTTGCGCGCTCTGCGTGGCAAGGCTGCCAGACTGAAAGATGTAGACCGCGAGCAGGCAACACCAGCGGCTGCTCGCTAGACCTTTACATCCAACTGGAAGCATTCTTCCAGTTGCTGTTCGGTCAGCTTGCGCAAAAGGTGTTGAAGGATTTGCCGGTCTCCTTTGCGTACTTCCCGGAATTCAATTCCGACGGCCAAGTCCAGCACATGCCGGACTTGGCCTTTCAATTTCAACTCGAAATTACCAATATTCAACGTCAGATCTAACCGCATGCCTCTTGAGAGCGGATGGCGGGAGATCACACGGCAACCGAATTCCGAAATATCCTGCAAATCCGCCAAGCTAGCATTCATGCTGCTCTGCGTGGCGACCAGTTCCCCCCACCCTTCGGCCTGCGCTCGCGGATCGCGTCTGCGCTCGCGCTCCCTGGACCCCGCTTGGAGCTCAAGCACAGGACTACCTCGTGCAGGGAGCGGATCGTAGGCGAAGTTCAGTTCTCGAAGTTCGTTTTCCCACATCGCCTTGGCTGGATCCGTACATTCGATGCCGATCTGTCCTTGCCGTTGGGAACCCGACTCTCCGACCCAAACCACCCGGCAGAAGACCTTTCTGCGGCCCCGTTCCACGGCAACAATCTCCCCCGTCTTCAGGCCATTGCGAATGCCGCCGATTTTGGCGCCACGCGCTGAGATGTCATAGCTGCAAACCATGATCAAAGAGGGTTTTTTCCCCGAGTCATAACAGGTGACCCGCAAGGGCAACACCACCTGAATGCGCCGGTCGGCGCGAGTGGAGATCGAGTTCTTGGCCGCTGTCAGAGAGAAACCAGGAGGAGAAAATTGACTTTCTAGCCTGAAGCTACCAGTGGCCCCCGAAGGGGTCAATTCCACGAGGGTAACCGCCGCTTGGTAACCCAAGAGTGGTTACCTTAATCCTCAAGACGATCCAGGACTTCCCTCACCTTCTCAAGCAACAATTTCCGCGTATAGGGCTTAGCCAGAATGTCGAAGCGCTGCCCAGCGCCCTCTGATGGTAGAAGAGCCTCGTTGGCATAGTCGCAAGTGTACAGAATTCTCGCTCTCGGCCTGATCTCAATGAGCTTTTCGGCTAATGCTTTTCCAGTCATACCCCTCAGAAAAACATTGATCAGCAACAAGTGTATTTCTCCTTGGTGCTCACGGGCCTTGGCTGACGCTTCAGTTGCATTTGCACAATCCAGAACCTTGTACCCTGCGTCCTGGAGCAAACGGCAACAAACCTCGCGCATCGCGCTCGCGTCTTCCACTAACAGCAAGGTTTCCGACCCGGTTAATTTGTCATTGGATTCCGGCTTAACATCGTCCTTCATTACGAATGCGGTGGCTTCGGGCAAGTAGATATCAAAGCATGTCCCTTCTCCGGGATCGCTCCTCACCAGAATCCCCCCGCCAGCTTGTTTAACAATGCCGTACACCATCGCAAGTCCAAGTCCGGTTCCCTTACCGGATTCCTTGGTTGTAAAGAATGGCTCGAAAATGTACGGCAGAATGTCCTTCGCTACACCTTGTCCTGTGTCCTTCACCGAAATGCGTACATAGGTCCCTGGCCGGAGCTCGGGATATTTCTCACTGAAGCTCTCATCCAACTTTGCCTTCATGGTCTCAATGCTGAGAGTTCCACCGCCGGGCATGGCGTCTCGCGCATTCACACAAAGGTTCAACAGAACCTGCTCGATCTGGTGCGGGTCAGCTAGCACCTTTGCTAAACCGATTTCAAAAGTCGTGACCAGTTCAATGTGTTCCCCTATGACCCGCTGCAGCAGATCACGGACCTTCTCCACGATCGCGTTCAGATCGATGGGCCGGGCTTGAACAATCTGCTTACGGCTGAATGCCAGTAGTTGGGATGTCAGCGCGGCAGCGTGAGAGCTTGCCTTGTTGATCTCTTCGATTGACTTTCGTAGGGGGTCAAACGGTGGCATCTTCTCCAGAACCATCTCGGCATATCCGAGGATCACTCCCAGCAGATTATTGAAGTCGTGAGCCACCCCACCCGCCAGGCGCCCAATGGCTTCCATCTTTTGCGCCTGTCGCAATTGCTCCTCCAATTGCTTACGGTCGGTGATGTCGCGGACAATCCCCAATAGACATGCTTGATTCCCTAGCCGAACCACCTCAGCGGACACTTCCACCTCTACCATGCGTCCGGACTTGGTCCTGAACTTCATTTCTTGTCCGCGGATCATGCGTCGCTCATTCAACGATTCCACCAAGACGCTACGTTCCGAGTGTTGCCAGATATGGAGTTCCAGAGAGCTCTTTCCGACCAACTCCGAACGTTCAAAGCCGATGAGGCGTACGAATGCGTCATTCACTTCAATGTATCGTCCCGTCGCAAGGTCGCTAATGGCGATTCCTTCGGGACTGGCGAGAAACGCCTTCGAGAAGAGCTCCTTTGCTTCTTTTAAGGCCTTCTCGCTGCGCAACCGCTCGGTGATGTCCACAAACGTCGAGACAACCGCGTACGGTTTTGGCTCCGCACCCTCCAACAAGGGCTGCGAATTGATCGAAATCCACTTGAGTTCGCCATTCGGTTGGTGAATGCCCATGACGCCGGAACAGGGCGTCCCCGTTCGCAAACAGAGCATGGCCGGATGAGTCTCGCCAGGGTAGGGACTACCATCTTCATGAATCGCGCGCCATCGCGGATCCATTGAAGTCAGGCCGCTCAACTGTTCCTTGGTTAAACCGAGAATGCGTTCTGCGCTGGGATTCGAAGCGCGCAGGATGCCATTCGCATCCTGCAGTACAACACCTTCTGCCATCGCGGAGATCACGAGGCCGTAAAAGCCCAGCTCGTCTCCAGGGAGTTGCTGGAGAGGCTTGTTGACTGGTTCCCCGTGTTCTTTTCCGAGACGTGCATGTGACGTCACGTTCAGAATCCCCTGGCCCGAAAAAACTAGGTCACACTGATTTCTTTAGTCATCGGTCGGCCCGAATCCGTGGGTTTAAGTGGGATCCGGGTTCTTGCGCCGCCGAAGTCGTTTAACGACAGGAACGGAGTCTATCGAACCGGCTCTGGATCGTGACGCGAGTCCGTGAAAATTCACAAAAAACGGAATTTTCCGACTTGCCCCACAGGTCTCCTCTCGGCGAAGATGCAAGCAAGCCGAGAATTCTTTGCCTGCCAGGAACAAACCCGCTCCCGATCGTCCGATTTCCGCCTCGGCCGCCAAGCTACGTCTGCTAAAACGTCTGCGATGTTCTTTGAAGTTTGAAAAACAAGCTTGGCAAGGCGGCGCCCGCCTGGTGGCAGGCGTCGACGAGGTCGGAAGAGGTTCATTGTTCGGCTGCGTGGTGGCAGCTGCCGTGGTTTTGGACCCCGCCTATCGCATTCGTGGACTTCGTGACTCCAAGCTTCTGCCAGCTGAAAAACGCGAGGTTCTGGCGGACCGAATTCGGGAGCACGCCATCACTTGGGCCACTTACGCGGTCGATGCGGCGCGGATTGATCAGATTAACATCTATCAGGCGTCTCGGGTTGCCATGCACCAAGCTGTTCTAAAATTGCAGCCCTCACCCGATTACCTTCTGATCGATGCCATGAAGCTCTTCTGCGATATCCCTCAGCGAGCGATCATTCATGGCGATGCTCTTTCCGCGTCCATTGCTGCCGCATCGATCCTTGCCAAGGTCGAACGGGACCGCATGATTCGCGATTGGGACCCGGTTTTTCCGATCTATGGTCTGGCGTCAAATAAGGGGTACAGCACCCCGCGTCATCTGGCGGCTCTTCGCGAACACGGCCCGTCGCCGTTGCATCGCCAGTCTTTTGCACCGGTCTGGAACAACCCCGTGCCCCAGGAAGTCCTGGCATTCATGTTGCAGGACAAGGCTGAAGATCCTGTCGAAGAAGCGATGGAGGAGATTGACGCAGCGACGGGGTGATGAGTCTCGATTCCAGACTCATCGCGCGAGAGCCAAGCTGTGAGTGGAATTAGCCAGGTGCCGCCGACTCCGCGTCGGATGAACAAGAGATGAGCTAGCCGGAAGGGCTCAATTTCTGTCGCAGTTCGCGGGCCAATGAATCGATGGACCGGATCTTCGTTTCGGCCAGGAGAGGTAAGTTCGGGACTTGTAGCGCCATTTCACAGGAAAGCAACAGCGCCGTCATCTTTTCATTCAGCTCGTGATGCAGGGCCTGCTGCGCTTCGGATCTCGCCACCTGACGTTCCCGGTTGCGCCGGTTCAAGGCTGATCTCAGTTCGCGGGTAATGCGCTCCAATCCGGCCAGCGCAAAATTCACATAGACAGGAACAGCTCCGCCTAAGTGCTTGAAGATAGCTTCATTTTCTTCGGGCTCGGAATCCAACAGCAATTGATCGATTACCGCCGCGGAGAACTCCTGCGCTTGCAGCTTCGCCACTGCTTCAGACGAACTGGACGCGACCAGGGCGCCTTCTTCCAAAGCGACTTGCAGCGAGCTCGCGCAGTCCTGGGCATTTGATAAAGACGTGATCAGAAGAATCATGCGCTTTTTCTTGCAAATGGGCGGCCAGAACCTCGGCGTTCAGAAACAAGGAGATTCCGGGGATTGCCTTTGGTTACGGTTCCGGTTGGGAACTGGATCGCCTCTCTAGTTCAAGCTTGGGAATCGTATTCCTTTAGCTTCCGGTACAGGGTAGTCTTGCCGATGCCAAGTAGCCGCGCTGCCAGCAACTTGTCGCCATTCAACTGCAGAATTGTGTTGAGAATCGTGCGCTTTTCCAGTTCTGAGATGGGGACGATCTTCGCCGGCTCACCGTTTAACGGAGTACGTCCATTGGTGCCGCAGATAGTCGAGGGCAAATCGACAGTCTGCAGTACCGGACCACTGCTTAGCGCGCATGCCCGCTCGATGCAATTCTCGAGTTCTCGGACGTTGCCCGGCCAATCGAAGGCTAGCATTGCCTTCATCGCCCCATCGCTCAGGGTCCTAGTTCGCCCTGTGTCCTTTGCAATGCGCTCCAGAAAATAAGCCATCAATAGAGGAATGTCTTGCCGCCGCTCACGCAAGGGTGGGATTCGCAGATTCAAAACGTTCAAGCGAAAATACAGATCACGCCTGAACGATCCCTGTGCCACCGCCTGCTCCAGATCGCGATTGGTCGCCGCCAGGATTCGCACGTTAATGTTGACCCGCCGGGTGCTGCCTACCGGACGAATTTCCTTCTCCTGAATCGCTCGCAGCAATTTGGCCTGCAAGTCGATTGGCATTTCGCCAATCTCGTCGAGAAACACCGTTCCGCCTTCCGCCATCGCCAATAATCCATCTTTCGATTGCACAGCGCCAGTAAAAGCCCCCTTCACATATCCGAAAAGTTCGCTTTCGATCAACGTTGGCACCAGCGATCCACAGTCCACGGGAATAAATGGTTTGTCGTGAAAAGGGCCGGAAAAATGAATGGACCGAGCCACCAGTTCCTTTCCCGTCCCGCTTTCTCCGAGGATCAACACGGAATGCACGCTCTGCGCTGCTTTGGCGATCATCCGATACAGCTTCTCCATCTCCGGCGCGCGACCGACAATACCGCCATATCCCTGTTTCGACTTGATCTTCTCCCTCAGCATTCGGTTCTCGGTCTTCAACTTCAGGTGCACAGCGATTCGTTCCAGCACCAGCTTCAGTTCATCCATACTGAATGGCTTGGTCACATAGTCGTATGCGCCAAATTTCATGGCTTGCACCGCCGACTGTACCGTCGCATACCCAGTCATCACGACGACTTCGGCATCCGGGCGCTGTTCCTTGATGCGAGCCAGCGCCTCCAAACCACCCGCTCCCGGCAACTTCAAATCCAGCAGGACGACGTCGATCGCGTGCGCATCCATCAGGCGATATGCGTTCTCCGCCGATTCCGCCACGACTGCGTTGAATCCAAGCGACCTCGCCACGTCCCGGCATACATCGCGAATGGCGCGCTCGTCATCGACGATTGCCAGGTTCAGGTAATTTGCCCCATCAGTTGGGGCGTTGAAGGCTGGTGCGACTGCGGTGCTCATACGATTTTCCCTCTTAGCAATTGATATCCTTTGGTTTCCTCAGATCTGACTCCAGGCAACCGAATCCTTACGCGCGTTCCCTTGCCGGGCGCGCTTTCCAAGGCGATGCTTCCCTTGTACTGCTTCACAATGCTCTTGACGGTGGCGAGGCCGAGGCCATTCCCTTTTCCGTTCGCCTTGGTCGTGAAAAACGAATCGAACACGCGAGCACGAGTTTCTTTATCCATGCCGCAACCCGTGTCTTCAACCTCGACTTCGATCCACCCTCTCATTGCGTTTTTCTTTGCAGTTCCACTTCTCGCATCCGGGACGCAATTCCGGGTCTTCAGGGAGATTTGGCCGCCATCCGGCATTGCGTCCCGCGCGTTCAAGACAAGGTTCAGAAGGATTTGCCGCGCTTGCGCCGCATCCATCTTTACCAGGTTCAAGTCATCCACAAGCTCGGTCGTAAGTTCGATGTTCTCTCCGATTAGTCTTGTCAGCAGATCCTTGACGTCGCTAATCACTTCGTTCCAGGACAGCAAACGGATGTCGACCTTGCCCGGTCGGGCTATGGTCAGTAATTGTTGAATCAGGGCTGTTCCGTGCGCGCCGGCCGTTCGCATCTCTTGAGCGTAGCGGCGCAGTGGACTGGCCTTCTCCATCTTCAAAAGCAACAGATCGCAGCTCAATAGAATTCCCGTAAGCAAATTATTAAAGTCATGTGCGACACCTCCCACGAGACGACCGACCGTCTCCAACCTCTGAGACGGGTCCAATTCTCCTCCTGAGTTTTCTCTGGCGTCCGAAAATCTGGCACTTAACACTAGAAAATCACGATCGCATGCGGAGAACTTGGCGGCTGAGGTCTGCAAATGTTGGGAATCATCATCAATCTGCGCGTGAAGCTCACCCAAAGTTCTGCCGATAATCTTCGAGATCGCCACCTCTCCAAACATTCGTGCCAGAGCTACGTTGCCGTAGATAATGCGCCCATCGTCAACAATGGCCAACGCCTCGGGAAAGGCATCGATAGCGGCGAACAGAATTCGCGGATCCACCTGGTTAGAATGGTTCGGATGAATTTGTGCAATGGCGCCCATGTTTCGTTGGGCGATGGTGGAAAATCCCAGATTGGATTTCCGCCAGAACTAAACCGCCCCAAGCTCCCTATTCGGGAATTCTAGGCAGAAACCTCGCGCCCGCTTATGACGCGTGTCACACAAATTCCGTATTTTTTGAACAGTTCAGGTCCAGCGGCGCCGTCGCTCGCAACCAACCGCGAATGCGGTAGATAGGGAGCACGAGTACGACGCTGATGTCAGGAGGATTGGTCTAGAGGTCAACAAAGTCTGGATTTCACACTGTGGAAATCATTCCAGAGCAGAGGGTGAGGGAGGGATGCGAGAAAATCATCGTCGCCAAACGAGAAAGAGGCCGATACCGCCAAGCTCAGAAATCCGGTTGCCCAAGTTGGAGCCTTTTGGGCGGGACTGATTACACCGGCGCCGTCGATGCTATGAACCTGAACTCTTCAACCCACCTGTCGCCTCCCAGCCCATCCAATCCAGCATCCAGCGCCAGGAAATCTCTTGGGTGCGATTGAACGGCGGAGGGGGTGGCGGCACTTTCGGAAAGACTACCGGTTTCCCTCGATAGCCATTCGCGAGATCTTTAAAAACTCTTCCCTGCTCCTTAAGTCTGCCATCATTGGTGAACAGACCGAGGCTGTATTCCAGCGAGTTGAAATCGAATTTGCGATCCACGTCGTGACTATCCCAATAGCTGAACCAACTGACTCCAGCGTTAATAGCTGCGAGGACTGCCTTCTCTAGCCACTCAGCCTGCTGCTTTTCATTCAGCGCCTCGATGCAGGTATTGAATTCTTCTGCCCACACAGGCTTTCGTGGATCGCCGGCATACGAGCGGATCAGAGTTGCCATGGCCGCCATTAACTTGATGCTGGGCGGATCCATCGGACCACCGTACTTCAACGCTCCCGACCAGTAGGGGTAGCAATGCATGATTGGCATTGCCTTGGCAGCGAGTGCTTGAGGAGAAAACGTGTTCAGTTCAAACCAGGGAAGTTCATCAACTCCATTTACATGAACGCGGCCGGGGAGAACTTCGTCCATGAGCGCAAACAGCTTTTTCATCCAGACGTCGCCGGTCGCCGGATCCGCGCTCCAGCAGGTGTTGATTTCGTTCCCGACGTCGAAGCCGATGATGTTGGTCTTCGAAGTCATCACGCTACCCAATTGTCGAATGAAAAGTTCCTGCGCTTTCCAGATGACGTTATCGGTGTAGAATTCCGATCCAGTTTTGTTGAAAGGCGGCAAGAAATACCAACCACTTAACTGTCCGGTGAATACGGTGACCACCGCGTCGAAGTGGCGCTCGTTCATCAGGGTGAGCAGTTGATCCAATCGCTCCAGATGAAGTGGGCTTACCCATTTTGGATTAGGTTGAAAATAGGGCCATATCAGCAGGATACGCAAGTGATCGGCGCCCACGGTCGCGATTGCGTCGAGGTCTCTCTTGATTGGATCGGCATCCCACTCGTTCCAGCAAAACCACCAGTTCTTCGAGGGTGTGTAATTCACCCCGAAGCGATGGCGATCCAGTTCAGGTCCTACGGGCGGAGCCGCAGGCGAATCCACCGAGGCCGGCGCGTCAAACCCGACAATACGGGTTACTGAAGCAGATAAGTTGGCCGCCAACGAGCTAGCTGCAGCAACCCCCGCCGTGCCGGTTAAGAATCGCCGTCTATTCATAATCTGGCAGACACTATACGCGGTTCGGTGTGGCAGGGTCAGTGCGTCGAGGATCGTCTTGTGAATGGACGATCTTTACGCGGTGGGGAGGACTCGGCTTGGGTATTGAACCATCCCGCGAAATAGCCAATCTGCCGTGATAGAGAGACAGGCGCGGCTTCAATTCAGCGGGGCTGCCCTGCCACATGTGATTGCCATCACTGCAACCTTCACCCGTCCGCGTAAATTCGTCTAAGGATGAACGCACCAACCAATAATGACCGGGTTGCGTGGCTGCGCAGCCCGGGAGCCCAGTGCTCTGTGGTTCCCGAAAAGCGTGAGAACGCCTGGCGGCTCGTCCTCCTTGGAGCGCCCGGAGTCGGCAAAGGTACGCAGGCCCAACTCCTTACGGAGCGTCTTGACGCTTGTCATCTCTCAACCGGAGACGTTTTTCGTAGCGCCTGTAAGCACAATGGCTGCGATCAATCTCCGGCCATGCGGGCAGCGCTTGAATACATGCGGCGGGGCGAACTCGTGCCAGACTCAACTGTATGGAAGATGGTGGAGGAGCGCGGCCATTGCATCCTGCACTGCGGAGGTTTCATTCTCGATGGCTTTCCCCGGACTCTGGCCCAAGCTGAATCCCTGAGAGAGTTGATGGGGAACCACGTTTCGCTGACCGCTGTGGTCAACTATGAATTATCGACGGAGAAAATCGTTCAGCGCTTGAGCGGTCGCCGCACCTGCGAGCAATGCAAATCCGTCTTCCATGTAACGGAAAGACCACCGAAGGCCGAGGGCATTTGCGATCGGTGTAACGGTCGCCTTCTCCAGCGCGAAGATGACAGGCCTGAGTCCATCAAAGTTCGGCTCGATGCCTACGAACGAAGCACCGCGCCATTGATCCAGTTCTACAAGAACCTGGGCGTGCTGCTTCCGATAGTCGCCTCGGGCTCTCCGGAAGAGATCCTGGCCCAAACGATGGCCAAGCTGCAATCGCGGCATCCAGATCACGTGTTGCGATAGCACTTACGGAACCAGAGGCTGAGATTATCTCGGCGCATTCCGCAGAGCGATTACCCGATCCGCAATCCGCGCAGCACCAACAGGAATGGCCACCTTCGCTCTCATTGCCTTCAGGTTCGAACCAAAGAGCGGATCCACCGCGGCGATAGCTGAGACATCGACGTCGGCAAATGTAGTCTTCAGGCTGCTGTTCATGGAATCCATAAACTCGTTTGCGATGAGCCCGTAGCCGGTGTTGGTGGGATGAATTCCATCCAGACTGAACAGTCCCCCGAGAAACGCGGTTGTCGCGTTGTAGCCGTTGATGGTGATGCCGGACTGCAGATTCTGGAAGAGGGTGTGAATATCGACGAGCACCCCTCCAACTGCGGAAACTTCCTGGGCAATCGCGCTGTTGTATTGGCTGACCGTCGACTGCACCTGTGTGGTCTCACTTGCCGACAGAAAACCGGCGTCGGTCAGAGGCACGGGCGTCTGTCCCCCTTGGATCGCGGTCACCGCGCTCTGGACCTGGCCCTGTCCCGTGGCGTTGATCAGATCGCCGTCCTGGATGCCAAGATCAATGGCAACCTGGGCTTCGGAGAGACCTGTTTCCGCGGCAACCTTCGCGATGACAGACGTAGCCGGGGTGAGGTAAGGGATCGCCGTGACGTCGGGGAGATTGCCTACGACCAGAGTAGCTGTGGTCTGGGCGTGGAGCGTGCTCATCAATTGCTGAAATTGTTGGGTAAAGTCGCTAACCGAGGTCATGGACGTAACCACGCCGCTTTCGTCGGCTGCGAGAGCATCGTTATTGCCAATCCAAACGAACAATACCGTTGGGTTCAATTGGATGGCTTCGTTCATCTGCGTTTTATTATTCCCGAGGGGAAAACCCAAGACAAAGTCGGTGATGATGTCCTCGTCGCTGACAGGCACAACGGGAGGCGCGTAATTGATGAGGTCCGTTAGTTTATGCCCTGGGACCGCGAGATCGGTAGGTTGCTGGTCAGGATTGTCGCGTCCAGTGGTTGTGCCCGAGGCCTGGGTGATCACCGGCGGGGGACCAACACTTATTAGTTGCAATACTGCAGGAGCCCCCGGAGGAGCGATTAGCGGCAAGGTAAGAGTGAAGTTCCCTTGCGTGGCAACCAGACTAGCCCAACCATTGGGCTGTTGCGAATCGAGCAAGGAGCCGTTCTGAAAGCCGGCGCTGAGGGAGTCGCCGATCACGACGGTGTTAGCAAAGCTGGGCGGACCGGTTGGCCCCCCACCGCCCGAATTATTACTTCCCGTGGTGTTGCCGCATCCCAGTGAGGCGGCCGGAATGCCAGCGATTACAATTAGCGCGAGTAGGGGTCGTCGGTTTAGCGTCATGATCTCCGATTCAGGTCTGTAAGAGTCCCTTTTGGATGCACATTACCCGGGAGGCGAAATTTCCGTCAAAACAGGAGGGCCAGGTGCCGAAGATTTGCGTGCGGTGCGGTAAACTCATGCACGATGCCATCTTCCACCCAACTTAGTCGTTTCCTAGGGACAGCCACACTGCTCCTCTTGCTGGCAAGTCTCGCGCCGGCACAGACTTCGACAGCCGGGTCCAGTAAGGCGACCCGCGTCCAAGTGCACACGCTTAAAGTAACTATTCTCTCCACTATGCTGGCTGACCGCGGAATAGGCGAATGGGGATTTTCCGCCCTGGTTGAGGCAGACGGACATCGCGTTTTGGTCGATACTGGAAACCGTCCCCAGACTGTGCTGCAGAACGCCCAAGAACTGGGGGTGGACCTCTCATCGGTAACTGAAGTTGTGCTCACCCACAATCACGACGACCATGTTGGAGGGCTCCTAACACTTCGGCGCGAACTGATGAAAAAGAACCCGTCCGCGTTGTCGCGCGTTCATGTCGCCAAAGGAATTTTCTACAGCCGGCCCGGCGATAACGCCGAAGACAACGTAATGATCGCCATCAAACAAGAGTACGAAAAAACCGGTGGCCAATTCATCGAACACGATCATGCAGACGAGATCTTTCCCGGTGGTTGGCTCACAGGTCCCGTGCCGCGCGTCTATCCCGAGCGCAACTGGAGCGTCACGGGCAAGGTGCAGACCCCTGCCGGATTAGTTGAGGACAATATTCCTGAGGATCAATCGCTGGTCATCAACACAGCTCAGGGATTGATACTCATTTCTGGATGTGGTCACGCCGGAATTATCAATACGTTGACCATGGCACATGGCGAATTTCCCAATTCCCGCGTCTATGCCGTGCTGGGCGGCTTTCATCTGTTTCCCGCAACCGACGCGCAAGTGGACTGGACCGCTGACAAACTGAAAGAATTTGGGACGTCTTATCTTGTCGGGGCCCACTGCACCGGCATCGACAGCGTTTACAGGATTCGCCAGCGCCTGGGACTGCCGCGTTCCTCGGCAGTTGTCGGGGCGGTCGGTGCGACGTTCGTGTTGGGCGAAGGCATTCATCCTGGCGCACTCGCGCAATAGACTCAAAAATATAAGGACCGACATTTTAGCCGGTCCTAGTTTTCGAGCCTCTCGGATTTGCCTGCAACGTTGCGACGCAAGCTATTTTCGATCGAGTCTATTGTGCGGTGAAGCCGTGATATTCGTAATTCACGTCCTGGTAAGTACCCACTAACGTCCCGTTATTGAGGATACCGATGAGATAAGTATTCAGCGCCCGCGGAACATCAATGGTCGAATAGCTTCCGTCTTTGTAAAAGAATCCGTGGGCCACGTCGTTGGTATCGTAATAGAAGCCCACGATTGCGCCGTTGTTATTGATTCCGTACGCCTCCGTGTAGAGGGCTTGGGGGTAGTCCAGAGAAGTGAAGGTTCCTGCGTGCAGTAGATATCCATGCTCGCTAACCGAATCCTCCCAGAATCCCACGATGTCGCCTTGCTTGTTGATGCTATCGGCTTCAGTGTAGGTAGATCCTGGATAGTCGATCGTGGTGAAAATTCCGGAAGCATACTTGAAACCATGGGTTACATAGTTGACGCCGTCCTCGTAACCTCCGACTATTGCGCCGGTGTCATTGATCTTGTTGGCGTAGGTGTAGATAGAACTCGGGGGATCGAAAGTTGAGGGTATGCCACCGGTGACCACCAGTCCATGCGTGTTATTACTCAGATCCTGGACTGACCCTACCATTTGGCCCAGGTCGTTCAGACCATAGAGCACAGCCACGCCGGCACCGCTCACTGTGAATTCTTTATAGAGATTGGCTTTCAAAGTGAAGCCGGTGGACTCGTCGTTATTGAGGTTATCGTCGAAGGTGCCGACAACTTTGGTAGCCGATGCGTCGAAGGCAATCGTGCTCGGCACACCCGGAAAATCGATGGTGTCAAACCGGTAATTGGACTTAACGGGCGAGCCAGCGTTTCGCGGCGCCTGGCTGTTCTTAGTGCGCGACTGCAGCAAGGCTCTGACCGTCTGAGCCCGAGTTGCAGGCGGATGGGTAGCTGCGATTGAAGACTGGGAGTAGGCCATGGTTGTCGTCAAGGTAAAAATAAATAGGCAGTTGAAGATAGTTTTCATCGAAAGTCTCCTGATTATGAGTTGTAGGAAGACCCATATCGCAAGTTGCCATAACGATTTTCGTACGGCCTGCTTATGAACAGGCGTATGAGTCTTGTGTTCCCCTCACTAAGAAAGGCGACATTTCGCGGAAAATCCCCTCACGTGGCATCTGGATTTATTGGTCTGTCGTTAGAGGGCAAAGGGATTTTCTAGAAAACGGTCCGCAAAACAAAAAAAGACCGGCGTTTCCGCCGGTCTCTAAATACCAGATTTTAGAACTAGTTTGTGGATGCACCCATGTCGGCAGCAGCGCTCCGGTCGGCGTTCTCCGGTTGCACCACCACGCCATCGAACGGCGTTGCCGCCACGAAATGGCCCTTCACATAGCTGACGCTGCGTAAGGGATAGCCTGAATCCGGACCGCGATTCCAGCTGTGCCCACCATCCTCGCTTACGAAGACCACACCCGTCGCCGTGCTTGTCGCCAGCAACTTACTGCTCTTCGCGTCATAGCTGATTGAGCTGATATTCGAGTCGGGCAAGCCATTCTGCATATGCTCCCAGCCTGCGCCGCCGTTCGGACTGCGGAACGCGCCTTCCCGCGATGCCAGCAGAATCTGCCCGTCGGGAGTGATGGTTACGTTGTGAATGTTGCTGACAAAGTTTGCCAGCTTGGCCGACTCCTGCCAGGTTGCGCCGCTGTCGGTCGACACCAGCACGCTGTTACGAGTAGCTACCGCCATCGTATCGCCATTGGCATGCACGGAAACGAAGTCCATCTTGCCCATCACCGGACCACCGCTCCAGCTCTTGCCATCATTCTTGCTGACAAACAATCCCGCCGAGGTCGCTGCCATCCAACCCTTCGGGGTGATCTCGATATCGTTCACTCGTGCTGTCAGCACCGACTTCACTGCAGTCTTGCCAGTGACTGTGCGGGTTTTGCCGGATTTCAGTTTTACCGTATGGGTCGAAGACTTTTCTTCGACTATGTTGTTGATTGGGCTCCAGTCGGAGGCGTTATGCGCCAGGACGAACATGCCGCGATTGGTGCCCGCAACCAGTTCCCCGCCAGCGGTCTGCTTCAGCGTGAAC
This sequence comes from uncultured Acidobacteriaceae bacterium, assembly GCA_963708575.1. Taxonomy (GTDB): domain Bacteria; phylum Acidobacteriota; class Terriglobia; order Terriglobales; family Acidobacteriaceae; genus DASVWZ01. The sequence continues at coordinate 108,593 of CAVPTB010000007.1, read as the reverse complement.
ACGTCCCGACCGTCGAGGCCGGTGCTCTTCTGCATCCAGTGCTGTCCACCGTCGCGCGAAACGAAAACTCCGCCCATTTCGCGGTCGTTGACTACGCCCACGTACATAGTGTCAGCGTCTTTGTTGTCCGCCAAAATCGCGGTGACGTAACGATGAGTGTAGCCATGATTGGAGGCCGTCCAGTTTGACGCTCCGTCCTCGCTGGCCAGAACGCCGGAGCGATCGGTGGCCAACATTACCCGGTTCGAGTTCCGAGGATCGATTGCGACATCATTCACCACAACGTCCGGATTGCTCACCCGCTTCCAGGTCTTGCCGGAATCACTTGTCTTCCACAATCCTTCCGTCGTTCCTGCATAGACGACGTCCGGATGATTCGGGTCCTGCTTCAACACGCGGGTGCGCCGCGCAGTGAACGGAATCCCCTGCAACTTCGAGAAGGTTTCGCCGCCATTTATACTTTTGTAGATGCCTGAGCACGCGCTGGCAAACACGGTGGAAGGACTGGTCGAATCCACGATGATCGAGAACACGTCGGAATCCTCGATCATTCCTTTGTTAATGTGCTTCCAGCTTGCGCCGCCGTCTTCTGTCTTCCAGGCAAGGTGCCAGGTTCCGGCATAAACGACGTCCGGGTTTTTCGGATCGACCGCGATCGATTCGACGTTGTGAATCTCCGTATAAGAAGGAGGATTGATCTTGGTCCAGCTGCTACCGCCGTCCTTGCTGCGATAAACGCCATCCAGCGCGCCCGCTACCAGAACTTGCGAGTCATAAGCAGCGACGGCCATCGCCCGGATGGATTTGTTGTGCATCGCGGGAATCGTCTGCCAGCTCTTGCCCCCATCGTTGGTAACGAACAGATCGCCCGCCTGCTGATTTTCCACGCTCCACGCGGCAGCGTACATGGTTGCGGGATTCTGTGGATCGAAAGCCAGGTGATCGATTACATAGTCGTCGCCGGCACCCAAATGCGCGAAGCGCGACCAGTTGTGGCCTCCGTCGGTAGACTGAAAAATCGAACCCGCGCTCGTTCCCAAGAACATGTGATCTGGATTTTTGGGGTCGTAAGTGAGGCTGCGAACGTCGCCGCCGTCCGGACCCAACGCCGTCCACTGGCCGGCAAACGCGGCGCCGCAGAACAGCACAATCGTCAATGCCACAAATAATTTACGGCTCACGAGACTACCTGCTCCCAAACTCATAGTTTCACTCGCCCCTGAACGAAGAATTCCATCGGGGCTCAGAGTGACAGGGTAACACCCCAGCTTCAAGTTACCGAAGGGAACGGCCATTGACCGATTTGAGCCTTCCCTGGGGCCTTTCTAAGATGCTGTTTCTGCAAGGGAAACGCCCTAGTTACTTACCATCCCACAGGACGTGCGAAGACTAGATCAAGATCCCCTGGTCGCGAAACTGCAATCCCGGAGATGTTTTTCCCCACGGCCTTGAGGGAATCCACCTCGCTTCGTCGCTCTTAGAGTTGAAGGCAGAAACTTAACCTCACATCAGCTGGTTCGGCTCGTCCTGAAACGGCGGGCCCTGGAACCTGGAGAAAACTCATCATGAATTCCATTATTCGCGTCCCTCGCTCACTCGCAATGTTGCTATCGTTCCTTATGGCCCTCGCCGTTTCGTTGATCGCTCAGCAGCCGGTGCCCTCGAATCCGTCCATCATCAGTGCCCTGGCCAACTTTCAAAACAACCAACTCACCATCACCGGCTCCAGTTTCGGCTCCACAACCCCGACTGTGAGCCTCGACGGACAGGCTATTAAATTTATTCCACGAAGAACCAGGTAATTGCCACGCGGAATGGATTCAGCCGGGGTTTAATCGTAAACACCACTACTGGCCTCAAAACCAACTTTGACGTCACCCTTGGCACACAAGGCCCTCAAGGCCCTCAAGGTCCGCAGGGTCCTCAAGGGTTAACCGGCGCTACCGGACCGCAAGGGCCGCAGGGTCCCCAAGGTCCGCAAGGACCCCAGGGTCAATCGGGGACGGCAGGGATCGGCGACGACGGCTTTGACAGCGGGCAGTGCCCCGCTAGTTCGGATTGTTCGATAGGTTGGCAGTCCGGCGGTGCCCACTACTTCATCTCCGTCAGTTGCAATACCGACTCGAACACGGATCTACTGATCTCGGATCCAAATAACGGGATCAACGCCTATTGCTACTACCACAACTACGACTCCAACAACGCTCACAACATCTACTCTGAAGTGATCTACTACACTCCGGGCACCGCAGGACCGGGTAAAAAGTCAGCCGACCGCCCCACCTTCAAAGTCTTTGCGCCAGGAGAAATGAAAGTGCTAGTGCACTGAAGCCCTATCATCGATTGCTCATTGTGCCTCACTCTCGCGCTCCATGCGAGAGTGGGGCATTGTTCCATCGAAACACCGTATCGCTGAATACAGACGATGCCCGATCCGAAACCTCAGGTTTGATCCCCTGTACCGGAAATCTGATACCCGGCTCTGCAACTTGCCTTCACTTACCCACATCCAACATTTCGATTCGTGCTCGGTTCGTCGAATTGAGGTTTCCATGTCTGGCCGGCTTCGTGGGTCTGTGTTCTGCGCTTTACTTTCGTCTTCCCTGTTCACCAGTCTTTCTTTCGCCAGTACGACTCAGGTTCAAGTTGTATATCTCGTCCAGGACGCCGCCATCACGACCTACGACGTAAGCGCTGCTAATGGGAACGCGACCAAAATCAGCACGTTGACTCTCAATTCCAGCCAATCCGTGCTGGCAATCTCGCCAGCTCCGAGAGACCATTACGCGTACGTAATGTGGGTGGACAACCGTGGGAATCAGTCGCTTTCCGTATTCGCAACGACACCGCAGGGAGCCTTACGCTCTCCGGCCGTGCAGACCATCTCCGCATCAAATTTTCAAAACTTTGCCGTCGATCCCAACGGCTGCTTTGCATACGCGCTCCTGGGCTGGATCAACAAGCAACGCCAGTACGTGGCCCAAATCGTTCTGTTTTCTATAGACGAAAGCAGCGGGAAGCTGACGAAATCCAAAGATGCTCAAGCGAAATACGGCCCCAGCCGCTACGGAGTTGCTGGCCTCGATGGATTCAATGCCAGAGGTACCAAGCTTTTCGATGTTTGGGGAAACGTAACTCGAAACAGCTACGCTTACGACTACAACTCGCACTGGATTAACTCCAAGACCGGGGAACTGGATTCAGACGTTGCAATTTTCAGAACAGCCGGTGTCACAGGCGATGTGAACGCTGTTTCCATCGGCGACAGTTTGATCGCGCAGAATTACATCGCATCCGGCGATCCCAGCAACAGTTGGATTAACGTTTTTTCCAATCCACTCAGCAAAGAAGGACAGCCACTGATCACGTGCACATCATCTATGCTCGATCTTTGCGGAAACGCCAACACACTCTCGGCGCTGCTTGATCCGGCGGGGAAAAATCTATTTCTGACTCCGGGCTGGAACAACCCGACACAGAGTACTTCCGTGGTTCAGATCGATCTTGCCAACAAAAAACTGGTCTCAACCGAGAGTTCCATCCCAAGCCAGTTTGGGAGCATCTATTTCGGTCCGGACGGCTCGATTGTCTATGGCGTGCAGTGGAGTACAGGAACTTCTACCGTGCAGATTTACACCTTTAATGCCGCAAGCGGGAAACTAACCGAAGGGGGACAAATCAACGCTCAGGCTTCGTTCCTCTATACAGCCATTCGCCAATAGTGTAACCTCGCGGCGAACTAATTCCGTGTGAGCTCTGACTCGACTTGGCCGGTGATCGTCACGAATCGTATTGTTCCTTGCTCGTCTTCAAACACCAAGCTTGTGCCCCCGGGAGTCACGACTGCCGAGACAAGGTGACCGTAGGCTTTGGGAATGCCTCCATGCTTCGCGGACTGGGCGAATACTGAACGTCCGTTACCGGCCAGATAGCCAGCAATGACTATGAGCACCCCTAACAGGACCATCAAACCCCTGCTTCGCATTTCGTTTCGACCTTTCATAAGTGTCAAATTGATGCTGCGACCAACTAATAGCGCTGCAGCTCTCCTTCTTTCATTCCATTGATGCTGACGAAACGAACCACGCCGCTGTCATCTTCAAAGACGAGACCGGTGCCAATCGAGTCGGCAAATGCCGTCGCTAACCGTCCGTACGATTTGGGAACGTGTCCCTGCATCGGAGCTTTAGCATAGGCGACGTCAGGATGACGATTTCCGGCGAGATAGCCGCAGGCGAACAGAATCGCTCCCCCGAAAATGAGCCCGATCCTGCGGCTTAAGGTTTGTGGGCGCAAAATCGTCGCCACTACGGTTTCACCAGGATTTTATGCATCATGCCAAGATCTTCGTGAAGCAGAATGTGGCAATGAAACACAAAGGTGCCCGCGATAACGGGATCGCGGAAATCCATTCGCAGTTTCACGCTGGGAAACGGCCCTGAACCAGTCCAGAAGGGGATCTCGATCGTATCGCGAAGATCCTGATCCTTAACCGGTTTTCCGTCCACCTCGAGTACTTTGAAATGAATCTGGTGAATATGAAAGGCGTGAGTCTCAAGAGCGCGGTTCTCGATGGTCCAGTCTTCGACGGCGCCCACGTGGGTGGTGATTAAAGGCTTTTCGTTGGGATCGAATACTTTGGGCTTTTGCCCATCGAGCGTGATGTAGAACTCGATCGGGCCGCCGGTGCCGCCAAATTTCTCGGAAAAGAATAGCTTGCGCTGCTTGGTGGGCTTCACGGTTTCCAGGCCGGCAAACTTAATGTGATTGATTGACAAGGGTTGCGCAGCAGGATTTGGGGTCTCACCTTCATCGGCATCGTTGCTGACATCGATATTGCCAAGCGATTGCTCGATATCGGGATTTCCGGTAATACCGGTAGAGTAAGCATTAGAGATGAATTGGGCGACTGTGCCTTCCGAAGGACCCTGCACAATGAATTCAGCACGACCCGCGGGAGGCACGAGAATCGTTTTCTGGAATCTGGGCTTGGCCAAAGGATAGCCATCCAGTGCGATCACTTCCAGTTCTTGTGGCTTTCCATTGAACTGGACCTGCAAAGGCATGAAGTCCTGAAGAGTGGCATTGGCAACCCGCCAGAACTGCTTCTCGTTCGGCTTCATCTTGATGATCGGCGAGGGAAACGTGGGAAAGGCAGCGAGTTGGTAATTAATTGTCAGCTGATACGGCCCAGGCACCCAAGGCACGAGGTACTGCTGGCGGACGACAAACACGCGCTCTCGAAGTCCAGCTACTTCGGGGCGGATCTTATCCATACCCTCCACAACCAGCGCTCCGGCGGCGCCGCCGTTCACCTGAAATTCGGTGAAGCCATGGATGTGCGGGTGATACCAATAAAGACCCGGGGGCTCATTGGCAGGAATTTGCATCTTGTAATGGAATCCAGGTGAGCCGGGCTGAATTAAGGTCTTGATCACTTCGTCCTGATGACACTTTGGCGGGACGTTGAGTCCGTGAAAGTGAACGTTGCTGGAACTCACAGTGACCGTTCCCGTGTCGCCGCAGGCTTTGCTGGCCGTGTCCGTCATGTCCATACCGCCCATGACGTCGTCCTGATCGGTCTTAATGCGGTTCTTGACTTCGAGTTCTAGAGTATCTCCGGGATTCAAACGCAGAGTAGGAGATTCGATTTCACCCTTGGTGGTGTCGTAGTCATAGCAATAGTGCGTGTATCCGAAGTCATCCACTGAGTGCCGCAGAGTGAACTCGGCCTGCAGCACGCCGCTAGTACTTTTGAGCGCTAGAGTGTCTTTTAGTACGCTGCCAGCAGCGGGCCGATCAGGACACTGCGCCAAGGCGCCCAAGGACGCAAGAGAGCAGACAGAAACCGTCATGAGCACTTTAGATATTTTCCGCATACTAAACTCCCTTTCACTACTTTCTATAAAAGAGGACATTAAAAGGACCGCGGCGGATAGACTCCGATGGAAAGCAGCCCTGGACTGTCGGAATCAGGTGCGGGCGATTTGGCGGATTCGGTAAGAGTACACTTTCCGCCACTCGCTTTCACGTTCACGATTCCGATCGAAGATGGAGCACCGTACTCGGCGACGTACAACGTCCCACCCGTGCCGGAATTCTTGCTGGTCATCACAGTACCGAGATAGGCCCAGTCCTTCGCGAATCCCTTTAGAGGCTTTGACGCACACTCGCTGGAGAGTTTGCCGGTAGCCGTGTCAAAAGAAGCGGCAGTGATGATGCCGCTCTGGGTACTGGCAATGTACAGGAGACTCTCGTCAGGGCTCAACCGAACGGTCGCAGCGCTCAATTTCGAACCGAGATGGTAGACGACAGTCGGGGTGAGCTTTCCCGAAGATATGTCGGAGACCTCGACGATGGTGGATGTAGATACGTCTCCGAAGATCGCGAAATGGCCGTCCTGGGTAATGTCGATACCGGAAGGCCAGTTGGCGCCCTTGGAGGCGGTGGAATTCTGTTCGTCACCGTTGGACACAGGCACACCTGAGGAGATGTTGAACGATTCAATGGAGCCATCCCCATAGGTGACAACCAACAAGTCTCCCGTGATCGCCATACCGTCAACGGTTCCGCCTTGCAAGCCGAGAACAGAAGTGTCGCCCACGAATTTTAGTTTGCAGCCCGTGGATACCTGGAATGTCGCGATCGTGCTAGAGGTCGTGAAGCCAGCATAGAGGTAGCTAGAGTTTACGGCCAGACCGATACCGTTCACGCTTCCATCATCTGTTTTTGACCCGCGGACAAGACGGTTCGACTTCAAGGTCTTAATCGGGATGCCTGCGATATTGTTGCTTTCCGCATTTGAAGTGAAGATGCAATGGTTCTGGGCATTGTTAAGAGCGGCTACTCTCTGCGCGCCGAAATAACCCGCAGCAGCGCCATTGCCACCGGTTCGCAGAACAGTCTTAAGACTGAGCGCACCGGTTGTATCAATCGAGTAGAGGCTGACACCCGTTGGGAGGTTCGCCGGGACGTCGTCGTTGGCGATTACGTAATGATTGGCTGAAGCCGCGAAGGAGGCAGTGGCCAGCAAAACCACTGTGGCAAGCGATTGGGAAAGTCTCACAGGAAAGCTCATGGGATTAGGTCGGAGCCCGCACCCCGCAGGCCAGAAGCGACCGTAACATGAACAATTCGTCATTTTCAATTTAAATCACCAACAGAACGCGGAATTTACGTTTGGATGCAAAGAGTTGCAGTAAGTGGGAAAGTACTAGGGCGTACGTAGAAGAAAGTCCCATCCGCTGGCGCGAAAAAGCGACGATGCAACATGTGGAGCAGGTCCGGTTCCTGCTCCACATGGCCCCAGATCTATTTTGCGGACATCACTAGCTTGGCAATGGTGGCGAGTTGCATGTTGGAAGTGCCTTCGTAGATCTTGCCGATCTTCGAATCTCTCCAATACTTCTCGACTGGATAATCCTTAGTGAACCCGTAACCGCCATAGATCTCGATGCATAGTGACGTGACCCGCTCGGCGACTTGCGAAGCGAAGAGCTTGGTCATGGCGGCTTCCTTGACGAACGGTATTCCGGCATCTTTCATGCGGGCTGCATTGTAGACCATCAGGCGCGCCGCTTCGATCTCGGTAGCCATTTGCGCAATCTGAAACTGAATGCCCTGGAAATCGGCGAGCGTCTTGCCGAACTGTTTGCGCTCTTGAGCATACTTAGCTGCGTACTCCCAGGCACCGCGAGCGACTCCCAGCATCTGGGCACCGATGCCGATTCGGCCCTCGTTCAATGTCTCGATGGCGATCTTGTATCCTTTGCCGACTTCTCCGATGACATTCGACTTGGGCACGCGGCAGTCTTCCAGAATCAGTTCACAGGTGGAAGAGGCGCGAATGCCAAGCTTGTCTTCTTTCTTGCCGACTGTGAAGCCGGGAAAGTCCTTCTCGATAATGAAGGCGGTAATGCCCTTGTATCCCGCAGCGGGATCAACCGTGGCGAACAAGATAAAGATGCCGGCTTCTTTGCCGTTGGTGATCCATAGCTTGCGTCCATTGACGACGTAATCACTACCCTTAAGTTCGGCTTTGGTTTGCAATGCGAAGGCATCGGAACCGGAACCGGCTTCGCTGAGCGCGTACGCCCCGCAAGTGTCGGCCGCCATGCGTGGCAGGTAACGCTTCTTCTGGTCTTCGGTGGTCCAGCGCACCAAGGCATTGTTGACCAGGGTATTTTGCACGTCGACGATCACGCCGGCAGAAGCGTCAACCCGTGAAAGTTCTTCGACAGCGAGAATGGCCTCGAAGAATTTGCCTCCACCACCACCGTACTGCTCGGGAACCTCAATACCCATCAGTCCGAGTTGAAAGAACTGCTGAATCAGGTCTTTCTCGAAGACACCCTTTTCGTCCATCTCCTTGACGTGAGGCCTGATCTTTTCGTCGGCGAATTGGCGGATGTTGTCACGGAAGAGGATTTCATCCTCGTTGAGGGTGGTTAGCGGGGTCGCGGTCGGAGTTTGGAGCAACGTATCAGACATAATAAGTACCTTCGGAAGGCGATGTCGAACCTGTGATTTTAACACCCCGTGGGAGCGGCGGTTTGTGGCCCAGTCGAGATGAAGAGCCTGACGCGATGGAGTGCGGCAGTGAAAAAGAATGTTCAGTTTTTCAGCTTCGAAGGATTACAATCCAATGCTTTATTAAAACGATTCAGTAACCAGGTGGTACAAAACGAGACGGAGGGAATGCGACTTGAAAAAGCCTGAGGTCTTCGCGGCAGTTCTGATTGCGTGCTTGGTGCCGTTATGGAAGTGCCTAGGACAAACTGTACACGTCGACATTACACCGGCGCACATCGTCAATCGGTTTATTCCGAATCAGACGCTGGGCGCGGGAGTGGATAGGATTCCGGCGGAAGCCATCGACAAAGATCTCGTCCCGGCGACCCTGGACAGAGTTTTCGCCGCCGGCTGGCAACCAGTGACTTACCGGCAAAATACCGAGTTGGCGGTGGAGGCTTGGCACTGGAATCCGCAAGGTACATGGAGCGATCCTACGGGTAAGGGCTACTTCACCGGGTCGCCGAGACCAGGCGAGTTCATTCGGTATTCATACGGTTACGCGCTGCCCCATCGCGGATTTACTCGCAACGACGGAACCGACAACACAGGGTTCTCGCGCCTGACCGACGGCGACACGAACACCTTCTGGAAGAGCAATCCCTACCTGACCGAGCGCTTCACGGGAGAAGACGATGCTCTGCATCCGCAGTGGGTGATTCTGGATTTTTCGCAGGTTCAGCTGATCGACAGTGTACGCATTCAGTGGACTGCGCCTTACGCGACACACTACGCGGTTCAGTACTGGACGGGCAATGATCCCATCAAAGCGCAAACCCAAGGAGTTTGGCAGACATTCCCTCATGGAACAGTGACTGACGGCAAGGGCGGAATCGAGACCATTCGAGTTGCCGGCGCGCCGATGGCAGTGCGGTTCGTTCGGATTCTGATGTCCCAGTCATCGAACACTTGCGATTCGCATGGTGCGTCCGATCCACGAAACTGCGCAGGCTATGCGATTGCCGAAATCTACGCAGGGACAACGACTGGTGACGGAAATCTGCATGACATCGTGCGTCACACAGCGGACCAAGAGCAGACAACGACGTACTGTTCGTCGGTCGATCCCTGGCATGAACCGTCAAACTTGGGTTCAACTCGCCAGGCGCAGGTGGGATTTGATTTGTTCTACTCGAGTGGAGTAACGCGCGGGCTTCCAGCCATGATGCCCGTGGCTATGCTCTACGACACTCCGGAAAATGCCGCGGCGGAAATCGCTTATCTGGAGGCGCGCAAGTATCCAATTTCGTATGTGGAGATGGGCGAGGAAGCTGACGGGCAATACATGCTGCCGGAAGACTACGCGGCGCTCTATATCCAGTGGGCGGTGGCGTTACACAAAGTGGACCCGAGTCTCAAGCTGGGTGGGCCATCGTTCCAGGGCGTGAATAAAGACATCGAGGTGTGGCCGGATGCGAATGGCAAAGTCTCATGGCTGGGACGTTTTCTCGACTATCTGCGCCAGCACGGACGGTTGAATGATCTGGCATTTTTCTCGTTTGAGCACTATCCGTATGATCCTTGCCGGATTCCCTGGGGCTCTCTTTACGACGAGCCTGATTTGGTGAACCGTATCATGCAGACGTGGAGAGAGGATGGGCTGCCGGATAATATTTCTATCTTTATTACCGAATCGAATCTCTCGTCAAGCGCGAGCGAGACCTATATGGACTTGTTCTCGGGAATTTGGCTGGCGGACTACATTGGGTCTTTTCTGAATGCGGGAGGTAATGGAGTTTATTTCTTTCATTATCTTCCCTTGTTGATGGAGCACGGCTGCAACGATTCAGCAGGAACTTTCGGAATGTTCACCGTCGGGAAGGATTATCAGGTCCTCCAGCCGCTAGCACAATTTTTCGTCTCCCAGCAGATCAATCGGGACTGGGTGCAGCAGGGGTCGGGTGAACATCAGATGTACCCCGCAAAGAGCGATCTAGACGACGGCGCTGGCCACTTGCTGGTGACGGCTTACGCATTGCGGCGTCCGGATGGGCAATGGTCGGTGATGTTGGTGAATCGGGATCAGGAGAACGGGCACAAAGTGCGCATTGCGTTTGAGGACCAGTCGGATCCCACGGCGCATTCGTTTACTGGTCAGGTGGATGTATCGGTGTTTGGGAAAAATCAGTATCGGTGGCACCCAGCACTGACGCGTTTCATGGCGCATGATGAGTTGCCTGCAGTGTTTCCAGTGGTTGCCTACACGCAAGGAAACGCTGACCCAGACGGGCCGGTCGCGCATTCGCAACAAAACGCGGGAGTCGAGACCCTGTACGATCTACCGGCGGCATCGGTCGTGGTGTTGAAGGGAAAAATCGGGAGATAGCGAAGGGGAGAACAGGACGCGGCTCCCGGTCGAGATGACCTCGCACCGGACCACATTCGCAAGAGTCCATTCAGGTGATCGCTAATTCTGTAAAAGAGGATTGATACCTCTGTTCGCCGGTAACCGACCGTTGTTCGCCGAAAAATTCAAGACACTAATGCGGCTCTCCACTAGTCTCGCTCCAGGACGAACAGGTCCGGGCAAGGAGACGGCCGATGACAAACTTCAAACCGCATGATCGCTGGGAAGCGTCGACGCTGGCCGCCGCGATGGCCGTGGCCGGCACACTGTTCCTGTTTGATAAGATCGCCCCCCTCATGCGGGAGGGCGTCTTCTCTTTCAATACAATCCTGCATACAGCGCCAGTTCTTCTGACCGCTTTGGGCGTTAGCCTTTTCGTGGCAGAACAAAACGGCGCGACTCCCGGCGCGGACCGCACGAAAGAGGATCGAAATGGGTGACAACGAGAAAAGAGTTAATCCCGCAATACTGAATGGAAGCGCGCTTATTCTGGTGGGCACTCTATTGTTGCTCGACCAGTTAAACATCATCACCCTCTATTTCTGGGCGCTGATTCTGTTCGTGTTCGGCTTGCTCAAGTTCCTGCAGGCACAAGATTCAAACGGCCGCCTGTGGGGCCTGCTGCTGGCGATTGCGGGAGTGGTCGTTGAACTCGACCGCATGCACTATTTGTACCTTCGGTTGAGCCGAACCTGGCCAGTGTTTGTGATCATCGCGGGCATCCTTTTGATCTGGCGGGCGTATCGCGAGGTTCCCGAGGTTGCGGCGACCGAGGATGCCCCCCACCTGAATATATTGGCGGTGTTGGGTGGCGGAGAGTACCGCATCCGTTCCAAGAATTTCCGCGGCGGAGATTTGGTGGCGTTCATGGGAGGCTTCGACATTGATTTCAAAGAGGCCGAGATCGAAGGGGACGCGGCGGTCATTACGATCAACGCGCTCATGGGCGGCGGGGTTCTCCGCGTACCAGAGACATGGGCGGTTTCGATGCAGGTGACGGCGTTCATGGGAGGACATAGCGTGAAGGCGCGCGAGGGCTCGCAAACGACAAAAACTCTGGTAGTGAAGGGCTTTGCGATTATGGGCGGCGTGGAAATCAGGAACTAGCTATGCATCCGCTGCTCTCGCGCTTCCGGCAATTCGCGTTGTACCTGGCGGCTTGGGTGCCAATCGCCGGCATTCTGGCTTACCTGATGGTCGGCCGAAACGGTTTGAGTTGGACAGAGGCGGTGGTCATCAACGGTCCGCTCTGCGCCTTGTACGCGTTTGTCTGCTTGGCTGCCTGGTATTCGTGCCGAGCGACACCACTAGAAAAATCGGGGCTGGGCAAACTGTTGTTGACTCACCTGACGGCAGCGATCATCCTCGCCACGCTGTGGGTTCACTTGGCCAAGGGATTCGTCGTTCTGCTGATTCGCTGGCGAGGCTCCGCCAATCTCGACGAACGATTTGGCAAGTATGCACCCCTGTTGTGGGTAACCGGCGTTCTGCTCTACTTGCTGGCCGTGACCTTTTATTACGTCTTACTGGCAGAACAGGCCTCGCGCGAAGCGCAGGAGCGAGTTCTACAGGCACAGGTTCTGGCGCGCGATGCCGAACTTCGGGCCCTGCGGGCGCAGGTGAATCCCCACTTCTTATTTAACTGTCTGCATTCAATTAGCGCGCTGACCAGTTCAGATTCGTCACGGGCCCGCGAAATGTGCATTCTCCTGGCTGATTTTCTACGCACAACACTAAGACTTGGAGGCAAAGAGACCGTGACACTGGATGAAGAACTCGCGTTAGTGCGCGGATATCTCGCGATTGAGAAGGTGCGGTTCGGCGCACGAGTCCGAATGGAAGAGGACGTGAAGCCGGAGACGCTGGGGACGCTGATTCCGCCGCTGCTGCTGCAGCCGTTGGTGGAGAATGCAATCCGGCACGGGATTGCGAATTTGCCGGAAGGTGGAGTCATCCGGCTGGCCGCTAACCGAGAAGGTGAGGCGCTTCGCATACTAGTGGAGAACAGCTTTGATCCAGACTCGCCTTCTCCTTTGAAAACCGGATTAGGGCTGGAAAACATTCGACAACGCCTGAACACGCGTTACGGCAGAGATGCGAAGATTTCGGTCCGCACCGATGACAACCTCTTTTTAGTGGACTTGACCCTGCCTGCAACCCAGGGAGTTGAAGCATGACTGAAAACATTCGAGCTGTGATTGTCGATGACGAGGAACTTGCGCGGCAGATGGTGCGTGAGTTTCTGGCGAGCCATTCCGAAATTGAAGTCATCGCAGAATGCACGAACGGTTTCGAAGCGGTAAAGGCCGTGACCGAGATGAAGCCTGATCTGCTGTTTCTCGATATTCAAATGCCGAAACTCAACGGATTTGAAGTGCTGGAGCTGATCGGAACCGATCGCGCCATCGTGTTTGTCACGGCCTACGATGAGTACGCGATTCGGGCATTCGATATTCACGCCGTGGACTATCTTCTGAAGCCTTTCGGCGCAGACCGTTTCGAGACGGCGTTGCAAAGAGCAAAACAGCGGCTCAGTGGCACGCTACCGGCCCCTACGGACCTCGCTTCAAGCGCGCGACAACCCGATCAATTTCCGGAGCGAATCGTGATACGTGATGGCACACGCGTGCACATCATTCCAATTCACAAGCTCGACTTCGCCGAAGCTCAGGATGACTACGTGGCGTTGGGTTCCGAGGGCAAGACACATCTCAAGCAGCAGACGATCTCAAGCCTGGAGGATTCGCTCGACCCGTCGCGTTTCCTAAGAATTCACCGGTCTTACATCGTGAATCTTGAAAAGGTCACGAAGATCGAACCCTATGGAAAAGACAGTCACGTAGTAATCCTGAACAATGGCGCCCAACTTCCGGTGAGCCGTAGCGGTTATGCGCGCTTAAGGGCCGTATTCGATCAAAAGAAACAATCGTAAATAGCGCTTCGACGGGCGCTGACAGGAATTTCTGTCCGGGCATTCGTCAGCCTACGCCTTACTGCGAACCTTGCCGCTTACCCGGGAGAGCAATTCGAGGGAATTGGAGAGGATGAAACGGCGGAAGGCTCCGGCGTTGCCAGTCGGCTCTGGACCCGCAGGGTATGCCAGCGAAAACATCCGCGACAAGCGAAGCCCTTTCACCCGCGCCAGCTTGAGGGTACCGAGAGCAAGCTGGTTGCGCACTGCCCACCGGGATACAAACGTAACACCGAGCCCAGCTTCGACAGCGTTGAGAAGACCTTCGGTGGAGTCGAGTTCCATAATAGTTCTCAAATCCCTTTTCTTAAGGCCGGCTTTTGCGAAGGCGGCTTCGATCACGCGGCGCGATCCTGAGCCAAATTCGCGCACCAGAAGAGGCGCCTGTTTCAGTGCGTCAGTTTGTACTTCCTGATTGGCCCATTCGTGGCTGGCGGGAACAACTAGCACCATCTGATCTTCCATGAAGGGCTCGATGTGGAAGTCTTTGCGCAGTCCGGGGCCCTCGATCAGCGCCAATTGAATTTGGTGGGTGGCCAATGCCTCCAACATCTGATCAGTGTTGCCGCTCACCGCAGTCAGCGCGATGCGAGGATTTTCGCGTATGAACGCCGCAACAAGATTGGGCAGAAGGTATTGTCCGATGGTCTGGGACGCTCCTAGCGAGAGATTCCCGGCATGACTGCCGGCGGCGCTGGTCACGACTTCGTAGGCCTCGTCGGAGATTGCTTTTAATTTGTCAGCGTAAGGCAGGAGAGTCTTACCTGCGGGCGTGAGGGCGATGCGCCCGCCACTCCGATCGAAGAGAGGAACGCCGTATTCGTCCTCAAGCGCTTTGACTTGCTGGGTGACCGCAGGTTGCGTCAGCAGGAGTTCTTCGGCGGCACGGCTGAAGTTGAGGTGCCGGGCGACCGCACGAAACACCTTCAAACGGAAGTTTTCCATTTTCACTTCATCTTAATGGCAATAAGCCAGTTTCGGGTATAAGCACCGAGAATCCGGGATAAGAACTTCTTCTTGGACTCAGCTTGCCGTTTGCGAAGACACTAGCAACTGTGATGAGAATGAACCCCAAGACGGTCTTTTTTATCGGACTGATCCTGACTGCAAGCGGATTTGTATCCCCTCCCATCGCGCTTCTTGCAGGTATCGCGTACGGGTTTACTTTTGCGCATCCCTACCAATTGGATAGCCGGAATGTCTCCCGATTTCTCCTGCAGGCCTCGGTCGTGGCCTTGGGTTTCGGCATGAATCTGCATCAGGTGGTGCAGGCAGGCAAGGCCGGATTCGCTTATACGGCAATCAGCATCTCTGCTGCGCTGCTTCTAGGCTGGGGACTTGGGCGGGTACTGAGTGTCAGCAAGAAGGCGTCTTTTCTGATTAGCGCAGGAACCGCGATCTGCGGTGGGAGCGCGATCGCCGCGATTGCTCCGATCACTAAGCCAGACGAAGAAGAGATGGCGATGTCGTTAGGAACGGTTTTCATACTCAACTCGATCGCATTGATTCTTTTCCCCGCGATTGGACTGGCTTTGCACTTGACCCAGACGCAGTTTGGTCTTTGGGCTGCACTCGCAATTCATGACACAAGTTCGGTAGTCGGAGCGGCGGCAAGATATGGCACGCAAGCTCTCCAGATCGGAACCACTGTCAAGCTAGCTAGGGCCTTATGGATTGTTCCAGTGGCAATGGTTACGGTGTACGCCACAAAGAGCAAGACGAAAATTCAGTGGCCATGGTTCATATTACTGTTTTGCCTGGCGGCAGTCGCGAATACCTACGTTACATTCGGAGCGCCCGTTTATCCGGCTCTAAGCCGATTGGGACGGCTTGGACTAACCGTTGTTCTCTTTCTTATTGGCACCGGATTGTCGAAAGAGACATTGCGACGCGTTGGAATTCGGCCATTTTTGCAAGGCGTTTGTTTGTGGGCCATTGTCGGGATTACGTCTCTGCTTGCGATACGCTGGGGGTGGATCAGCCTCTAAACTGACCTGGCATTGGGGTATATGGCCTGCCGTGTCAGGACTAGACCATCTAACGTTGCATCAGGGTTTTGGCTGGCTTGCAATCACCCTGATAGGCATTAGCTGCTCCCCAGATCACGCCGAGCGACTGAAGTATCAGCGCGTCACCGACACTGAGTTTGCTCGGATCGGCAACGATCTGGTAGGCGTAGTGGACATTGGGGCTTAGCGTGATACACCACGGCTCGTGACGAATGACTCCGGCGCAATGCTCGCAGGCAACGTCCGCGCTGTAGCGGTTGCCGTGAGACCAAGTAGTGCGGATACTGTTGGACATATACAACCCCCAAAATCTGAGGACGTAACCTATAGCAACTTTCAGAAGTCCTTATATCCGCATCCTAGGAGTGGGGAACGACCGGCGATATGGTCGATCTCACTGGGGCGTGTGATCCGCGTCACCCGGCGAATGGGTTAGATAAACGTCAGGGGGATGGACGCGAATCCAAACTCGTACGCTGGATCCAGCGTGAGGAATCACTGTCAAAAAGTTGGCACGAAGATGATCAGCAGCTGTCCCAGCGAGTTGGGCTATTTGCGCTCGAGAGCAGGCTTATTCGGTCTTGGGGGCAGGCACGAGCCTCAAGCCGTCGGCCTGAAGAATGCGCTTCATCTGAGCGCGGGCGTGGGTTGCCCAGGGACCGCTCCCATCCAACTTGACATAGCATCGCCAGTGTTTGAGTGCCTTGCGCGGCTCTTTCACTTTCTCGTAGGCAAGCGCGATGTTGTAGTGCGCGTCCCCATAGGTGGGCGCGAGCTGCAGAGCGGTGTTGTAGGCAGCGATTGCGTCGTGGACTCGTCCGGTTTCGTCGAGGACGTTGCCCAGATCAAAATGAGCCAATGCGTATCGTGGATCGACGGCGATCGCAGCCCGGTAATGTTTCTCGGCAAGGATGAAATCCTGCCGGTTGTAATAGAGCGTGCCCAAGTTGATGTGTGCGGCAGCGTGCTCCGGATCAAGCATAAGAACTGCTTGGTATGATGCGATCGCCTGTTGATGTGAGTTGGGATCTTCTTCCTGGGCGATCCCCTGCGCAAACAGGTCGGCAACCGTTTTCGCCGGACGCTCAGGGTGGGAGACGGGAATGGCGGCACTGGTCACCACATTCTCCCGAGAAGTGAAATCAAACATAAACTGCCCGGCGATTGGCTCGAGAAGCCGGCCTTCGTGGCGAAAAGCGACCCGCTTGCCGGCCGACTGCGCTCCGGCTTCGATGAGGGGATTCTCCATACCCGCGGCCTGTTTCTGCATAGCGGCCAACGATTCGCGTATCACGGCCGGGCGGACCTTGCGAGCGCACAGGTCCCGAACCTTCTTTATTTGGAGGAGGTCAAAAAAGGAATAGTCTCCCGCGGCGGCTACCAGTTCGGCTTTTTCCCAACTTGCCAACTGACGCGCCGTGATCCGAAGGATGCGAAGCAGGTCCTCTCGAGTATATCGGTACACGGTAATTAAGTGGTACTGGGGACATTATCCAGAGCTTCCATTGTGAATGCAACAGGAAACGCGTGGGTAAAGGAATCCGGATCAGCAACTTGCATCGGGTTTAGTGCAATAGGAACAACACCTTCCTTGGCCGCGCATGGTGCCGGAGTAATAACAGGTTCACCAGGTTTTAACGCGGCTTTCATCCGGCTGCAAAGTGGCTGCGCTACTCAGGTACTATGCCGACTCCAGAATCGATTGTGTCACCTGGCACCCTGCGTACGCCAGCGCGAACGCCTGATCCGTTTCCCTTCCAAAGATTGGTTCACCGGTTTCTGCCCCTGGAGCGGGTGCGGGAGATTTATCGGCGAGCGCAGCAGCCGGTGGACCGATCGATTTTGGAAAACGTGCTCGCGGAAATGAGGGTCGAGTTGGTAGTGAGCGATTCCGATGTGCAGCGGATACCGGTGCATGGAGCAGTGGTGGTGACGTCGAACCATCCTTTTGGTTTGCTGGATGGTGCGGTGCTCGGCGCACTGCTGAGCCGGATACGCCCGGACGTAAAGGTTCTCACGAATTTCATGCTGGCCGGGATACCCGAGCTGCATGAATACTGTATTTTCGTCGATCCGTTTGGGTCGAAAGGTGCTATCGCAAAGAACCGGCGTGGCGTAAGACAAGCTCTGGAGTGGCTGGCTGGCGGAGGCATGCTAGCGATGTTCCCATCCGGCGAGGTTTCGCATTTCCAACTGCGAGAGATGGGAGTCGTCGACCCCGAATGGAACTCGATGGCAGCTCGTCTGGTGCGGCTGACGGGAGCGGTGGCGATTCCGGTGTTTATGCCCGGCGGCAATAGTGCCACATTTCAGGCACTGGGATTACTAAATCCTCAGCTACGCACGGCTCGTTTGCTGAACGAGTTCTTACAGCAAAAAGGACAGCGAGTGGAAGTGCGGGTGGGAAGCCGCATCAGCAGCGAAACCGTGCGGAATGTTGGAACCGACCGTGAGGCTGCCAGCTACCTTCGTTGGCGCACTTACATTCTTTCGCAGCGCAGAGGCGAACTGCAGAAGCGAACGCCCGCGGTACTGGGCGCAATGCTGCCTCACAAACGACAGCAGCCAGTCGCCAATGCGTTGCCGACGGATACCCTGATCCGCGATTTGGAACAGTTAGGTTCGGAACATTGCCTTTATGAGAATCGGGAATACTCGGTCTATTACGCAAAGGCACGCGAAGTTCCGGCGATGATGCAGGAAATCGGAAGGCTGCGGGAAGTCACTTTCCGCGCCGCCGGGGAGGGCACCGGGCGCTCCGCCGACCTTGACCGCTTTGATCATTACTACACTCACGTACTGCTTTGGAACCGCACAAAATCGGAGCTGGTTGGTTCGTATCGCCTTGGGTTATCGATGGAAATCCTGCCAACCATGGGAACCGAAGGACTGTATACGAATACGTTGTTTCGCTACGACCCGAAATTGTTCGAGCGACTCGGCCCGGCGCTCGAGTTGGGGCGTTCGTTTATTCGTCCGGAATATCAACGACAGTATGCGCCGCTCCTCACGCTCTGGAAAGGGATCGGACGGTATCTCGTGCTGCACCCGCAGTTTGCGGTCTTATTTGGCGCGGTTAGCATCAGCAACCGGTATTGTCCGTGGTCGCGCGAATCGATCTTCCACCTCTTTCAGGGGCGCGATAACAATCGGGACGGGCTAGCACAAATGGTGAGTCCGCGTACGCCTTTCAGGCCCCGGCGGGCGCGTCCCAGCCATCACCACCCGCTTCACGAGAAGATACGTGATCTGGATCAGTTAGCTGATCCCATTGCCGATGTGGAAATCGACGGCAAGAGCGTACCAATTCTGCTGAAACACTATGCGAGGCTGGGCGGTCGCATGTTGAGTTTTAACGTGGACAAGGAATTTTCCGACGTACTGGATGGATTGGTGATTGTGGACCTGCGGGAAAGCGACAAAACTGCCCTGCAAAGATATATGGGAGAGGAAGGGCTGGCCGCCTTCCTGAGTTATCATGGACGCGGACACGCCGAGATCCCCGCATGAGCGCAACCCGCCGCAAAGCACCAGTTCATGAATTCGACTCCACGCGAGAGATGACGAACATCGTTCGCCAGGCTTGCCTCGTCGCCAAGGATGCGGCATTCAACCTCCGCGATTATCTAGAAAATGCTTCGAAAATGGCTTTCATCGCGGTGAAGGATTGCGAGAAGGAACTGGACCGCGCAGAGCGCAAAGTGGACGAGCAGATCACCGGCGCCATTACTCAGGTAGGCGAAGAAGAGGCGCGCGAACTGCTGGCTTGCCTGAAGTTCATCATTGATCTGGAGCGGATTGGTGACCTGACCTGGTCTGTGACGTTTCGACTGCAGCAGTTATCGACGAAGCTTCTAAAGGATGACCGGCGCGACCTGATCGCGATGGCCGATGTACTGGAAAAGATGTTGGAGTCGATTCACGAAGGCTTTGTGAAACGCGATCTGGAGTCGGCGAATTGGGTGTTAAAGAACGACACACAAATTGATCAGGTTTGTCAGGCGGTGTTTCGCCGCTTACTGGAGAGCAAAGACCGGCGGCGAGATTACAGCACGAACGTACTGCTGATGGCACAAGCCTTCGAACGGGCTGGTGATCATGCCAAGAATCTGGGAGAAGAGCTTTTTCATCTCGTGGAAGGCCGCACCATGCGGCACGAGCCTAAGCGGCCGAAGAACTCGCGGACCCTGCAAGAGCAGTAGGACGGGTCTCCGACATCATCCTCAAAGAAGTTAGCTCAGTATATTCTTCAGGGCGAGGGCGTCCGTCCTTGCACCCGCCCACGCGCCTACATTAGCAAGGTTGGATCAGGTCTGCTGGTTTATAGTCGCTGAATGCGGGTCATTCTGGCGGGGGGCGGCACCGGCGGTCATGTCATACCCGCCATTGCCATTGCCCAACAGCTTCAAAAAGAATACGGCGCCGATACCTGGTTCATCGGTACGGCTCGCGGAATCGAAAATCGGCTGGTCCCGGCGGCTGGATTTCAACTTCGCCTGGTGGAAGTTGGGGCGTTGAAAAATGTCAGCCTAGCGATCCGGCTGAAGACATTTCTTGATCTGCCGCGAGCCGTGGTGCAGGCAAGCAAAATTCTTTCCGAGTTTCATCCTGACGTGGTGATTGGCGTGGGGGGGTATGCTTCGGGACCCGCGATGATGGCAGCTATCCTCAAACGAATTCCCACTGTGGCGTTCGAGCCAAATTTTGTTCCCGGACTAGCGAATCGTCTGGTTGCGCCTTTCGTGAAGGCAGCAGCTGTACATTTTCCAGAGACAGGAAAATACTTCCGTCGGTGCGAGGTGACCGGCGTGCCCGTGCGAGCGGCATTCTTTACAGCCTCGTCCAAGACTGTCGACTCTGCGCCGGTGCTATTGGTGTTCGGCGGAAGCCAAGGGGCACACGCAATCAACCAGGTGGTGATGGAATCGGTTCCAGAGTTGCTGGTGCGAGTTCCTAAATTGCGTGTCGTCCATCAAACAGGCGAGCGTGACTATAATGACGCGCAGGCAGAATACGCGACATTCGGCGGTGCAGCGGAAGCGCACCGGTTTATAGATGACATGCCAGCGAGCTTCGCGCAGGCGAGTCTGCTGATTTGCCGTTCGGGTGCCAGCACGGTGGCGGAAGTTGCAGCGGCGGGCAAGCCGGCACTCTTTGTGCCTCTCCCGACGGCTGCCGACGACCACCAGCGCCGCAATGCGGAGGCTTTGGCTCGAGTGGGAGCGGCCGTGATGCTGGAACAGAATAATTTGACCAGGCATCGGCTGATTGAAACAGTGAGTTCGCTACTGAACGATGGAGCGATGCTGAACAAGATGGGCGAGGCGGCAAGAAAAATGGCGCATCCGGATGCTGCAAGACAAATTGCTGAAATGGCAGCGCGCGTAGCTCAGCATAAATCTGGAAAATAGAATTCTTTAGAATGGGAATCAGTTTCTAAATGTTTGCCAAGATTCAGCAGATTCATTTTGTGGGGATCGGTGGCATCGGCATGAGTGGAATTGCCGAAGTGCTGCTGAATCTCGGATACAAAGTCTCAGGCTCGGACCTCAGAAGTTCGGCCGTGACACAACGACTGGCATCGCTCGGGGCAACGATCTTCGAAGGGCATCGAGCGGAAAACTTGGCTGGAGCGGAGGTTGTCGTCACCAGTTCGGCGATCTCTGGGGAAAATCCGGAGGTTTTGGAGGCCCAGAGGCTACACGTACCGGTAATTCAACGAGCGGAGATGCTATCTGAGTTGATGCGACTGAAATATGGCATCGCCATCGCAGGCATGCATGGGAAAACAACGACGACATCCATGGTTGCGGCGGTTTTGGCAGGCGGCGGCTTGGATCCCACGGTCGTCGTTGGCGGGCGCGTGGATGCGATGGGATCGAACGCACGGCTGGGAAAATCCCATTATCTGGTGGCCGAGGCGGACGAAAGCGATCGCTCGTTCCTAAAATTGTCGCCGATTCTGGCGGTAATCACCAACATCGATCGCGAGCACATGGACTGCTACCGGAACATGCGAGATGTTAAACGGGCGTTCCTGGACTTCATGGATCGCGTGCCGTTTTACGGAATGGTGGTGGTATGCAACGATGATCCGCAATTGCGGCGGTTGCTCAGCCAGGTGAAACGGCGGACGGTAACTTACGGAACGCGGCGTGGGTCGGATTTTCGAATACGAATCGATGCACCGATTACGATTGAGGGAACGGAGCAGCCGTTGAGCCGGTTTGGGGTCTTCTATAAAGAGCAGTCGTTGGGAGAATTCCGATTGCACGTACCCGGGGTACACAACATTTTGAATGCAACGGCTGCGATCGCTGTGGGAATCGGTCTCGACATCCCTCCCACAGAGATCCGTACAGCTCTGGAACGTTTTCGCGGGGTGGACCGTAGATTTCAGCTACGCGGGAAGGCAGCGGGCGTTAGCGTGATCGACGATTACGGGCATCATCCGACCGAGATTCGTGCAACTCTCGCGGCGGCCCGGCAGTGCGGATTCAACAATATCCACGTGGTCTTCCAGCCGCACCGATATACTCGCACTCGCGATTTGATGGAAGAGTTTTCCACCGCGTTCAAAGATGCGGACAGTCTTCGCATACTGGATATCTATGCCGCCAACGAGCAACCGCTTGAGGGAATCACGGCGCAGACGATAGTGGATCGCATAAATCAGGCTGGTGGGCAGGCCGAGCACGCCGGCTCGTTCCCGGAAGCGGTCGAAGGGGTTACTGCGAGGGCGGCCGATGGGGACATGATTCTCACGCTGGGTGCCGGCAGCGTCTCTCAGTTAGGGCCCATGATCCTGGAAAAGCTAGGATCACGGATATCGTTGGCCAGTCCCGTTGTTTAAGGGTGGTGGCGCATGGAACCCTTTTTCGTCTCGTTCCGTACATAACAATGTTGGACAACCGGATAACGATTCCCCGGCTCCGCCGTCTAACTCGCATATCTGACCGAAAGGCAACCGTATGGCATCCGAAAAAGTCGTTTATTGGCTGGCCGTAGCAGTGATGGCGGTGACTCTGTTCCATTCCGTGCCAATGGATCGAACAAATTGGGTCGCTGACTTACAGAATCGCGTTCTCGAACTCGCGGACTGCGCATCGGCTCGGGCTATGGGATGTCTGGATGTCGCCGAGATGCGACTCGGGATGCAATCCAGCCGATATGCTCGAGCTCAGGCCGTGGGGGTACGAATGCAGACACAGTTCGCCCGCATGCAAAGCGTGATGGCTAGACAGCAAGCTGGGCTGGCGCGACTGGAAGCGGGACGAGCTCGCATGGAGGCCAGAGCCGAATGCGCAGAAGCGGCAATGGAACGTCAGCAGGTGCGCCTTTCATTCTGACCGCCGCCGCCAATTTTGTGATATCTTGATCGACAATGGGGGCGTGAGGTTGGCGTAGCTTTATCCCTGGAGTTGATCCTTCCCATTCCACAAGTGCGAAGCACAACCTTCAGAAGATTGCGCTAGGCTCACGCCCGACTCTTGGATTCTTTCCACATCTTCACTACAAATGATTGAAAGACTGTCCCGCCTTACTGCGTCGCGAGATGACGAGAGCACAGTCGGTATGGCTGTCGCCTTTTTTGCTGCTATTTCGCGATAGCTGCCTTGTAGAGGTTGATCAGCCCGTATCCATAGGTATTGTTCGGTACCTTGGTATCGGAATCGCCTCCGCAACCGTCCGTGGTCTTCAGATGGAGGGCGGTCTGCTGAAAGAGTTTCTGGGTGCCCGCTACATCACCATCCAGGGCTGGCTTGGCCTGCCACAGCAGGGCGACGCCACCGGCGAGGTGTGGTGTAGCCATCGAGGTTCCAGACCATCCGGATTCGTAACCGCTGCCGGGCACCGCGCCGCGGACATTGACGCCCGGTGCCGAAACGTCGGGCTTGCGGCGATTGCTCTTGTCGGCCGTAACCGGCCCGCGGCTGCTGAAATCAGCAATAATGTTCGAGGAATCGGTTGCGCCGACGGTGACTGACGGTTTGTAGATCGAAGGGGGAGCGTAAACAGTGGAGCAACTCGGACCGTCATTTCCCGCAGCTACCGCTGGAAAGATTCCGGCGGCTCGGACTGCGTTCACCACCTTCAATAAGGTGTTGGCGGAACACCCTTCGCTGGGCGGGCAGATCCAGGAATTATTGATGGAATCGGCTGCGAGTTTCGGATTTCCCTTCTTGGGGTCGCCGCCGATCGGGTAAGGAGCCATCAGAAATTCGAAACATTCCGTGTAACGCGCGGGAGAACCAGTACCGTTGGCATCCATGTTTCGGCATGCGATCCATTTCGCGCCCGGTGCCACGCCGATCTGATTGCCCTGGCCGTCGTCACCGACCATCTCGGACACGGTGAAGGTTCCGTGGCCATACGGATCAAACGGAGCTTTGCTGTTGTCGACGGCGTCGTGCCAGTTGTAATTGTGATTGGCTTTCTTTCCGTTCCATCCGCGGTAGTGACCCATTAGAGCCGGATGATCCCATTGGACACCGGTGTCTGCTCCGGCAACGACAAGTCCCTTGCCGCGAAAACCCAATTTCCAGACTTCCGGAGCTTTCACCTGCTCAACATTCCACTCCACGGTGTCGTGATGAGGACTGCGATCACTCCCGGTAGGAACAGGAAGTACGGTGCGGACGTGAGGATTCGCGTCAATGTCGGCGACTTCGGGCCGGGCCGCGAGTTCCTCCATCAGAGCCCGGTTGCCGGTGATCTTTATCATGTTCACAATGTAAAACGCCTGGTAGGAAACTCCTCGCCGTTGCAGAAGGGCAATAATCGGACCCTGACTGCGATCCGCCATATCGCGTAAGGCATTCACCACAAACATCCTCTTTTGCAATTTGTTGTGCAGGCGTTCAGCTGGAGTGAGATCCGCTTGCCGTGTCAATACGACTAGGCCTTCGGTTATGCCTCCATTGGCGGTTTCGGCGAGAACGCGTGAGGCGATCTTCGCGGAGGTTGCAGACGCCGTAAAGGGCAATAAAAAAGCGCACAAAAGAAGAGCAAGGAAAGAAATTGTGTCCGGTAAGGGTTTACGAAAGCTCATGTCAGATCTCCAGGGTGATGTGTCGGGACGCGGTCGGTACCAAAGTCTCCGAGCAGTAAGGGAATGTAAAACTCTTGCTCAGGAATGTAGCTTCGCGTGGTCGGAGTGTCAACTGCGCAGCAATTTGCATAGGCGGGAGTTGCAGCTTCCCGGGAAAGCGTTGCCGGAGTTGATGCTCTCGACCATTCTGACCGGAGTCCTTCTCGGGCTAGGCGCGGTGCGCGGAGTATACTTTGGCCATCGCGAAGCCTCATGACCTTGCTTTCGGGTAGCCGCTTCGGTTCGTACGAAGTTCTCTTTCCGCTCGGCGCCGGCGGGATGGGGCAGGTGTTCGCCGCGAAAGATAGCCGACTGGGACGCAAAGTCGCACTCAAAATTCTTCCAGCAGAGTCCATGGAGCGGCCGGGCCGGGTACGCCGTTTTGAACAAGAGGCTCGCGCGGCTTCCGCACTAAATCATCCCAATATCCTGACCGTCTACGAAATTGGCGAACTTGATGGCATCCATTTCATGGCTACAGAACTGGTGGAGGGGCACACTCTTCGCGCGATGATCATGAAGAGTTCCCTGCCGCTCGATAAGGCTCTCGACATCGCTGTGCAGATCGCGGGGGCTTTGGCAGTAGCTCACACCGAGGGCATCGTTCACCGTGACATCAAGCCGGAAAACATCATGGTGCGTCCGGACGGCTATGTGAAGATCCTGGATTTTGGCTTGGCCAAGCTGACTGAGTTGCAAAGTCAAACCATGCTTCCGACGGACGACGATCCAACGATGGCTTCCGCACTGACGCGGCCCGGACAAGTAATTGGCACCTTCCGCTATATGTCGCCTGAGCAAGCGCGGGGACTGGAAGTTGACGCACGAACGGACATCTGGAGTTTCGGAACGGTGCTGTACGAAATGATTACTGGAACAGCACCTTTCGCAGCACCGACAGCTACCGATACCTTGGCGCGAATCCTGGAGCGGCAACCCACTCCGGTTGTAGAGGCGATCCGCAGCGCGCCCCAGGAGTTGCAGCGAATCCTGAATCGCGCCCTGGCCAAGAGTCGGGCGGATCGTTATCAGGACATGCGCGATTTTGAACTGGATTTACGGC
Organism: uncultured Acidobacteriaceae bacterium; assembly: GCA_963708575.1. Classification (GTDB taxonomy): domain Bacteria; phylum Acidobacteriota; class Terriglobia; order Terriglobales; family Acidobacteriaceae; genus DASVWZ01. The sequence continues at coordinate 82,541 of CAVPTB010000007.1, read as the reverse complement.
AACTGCAGAAAGGGGTGTCGGTCTCACTGGCGGCTCAGTCCGCCGCCCTAACCGAGGAAGGTCCGGCAGTGAAACAAAAGTCATCGCGGTCGCGCCTCGCCGCGTTGGGGTTCTTACCGCTACTCCTTCTCCTGTTGTTGGCGGCAGGATGGTGGCGCCTCCATTCGGGAACGAAGCCACCAGTAGCAGTAGCAATACCATCACCTAAGCGTGAAGTTACCTATCGCTTGTTCGCGCAGAAGTTGCGCAGCGGTAAGCCGTATGGAGAAGAATTCCTGGCGACTGGCGAGTCTGTACTAGATAACAACTGGAGGATACGCTTGGATTTTACTTCGCCCGCAGTGGGGTCACTCTATGTCTTGGATAAGGCGCGAGCACCCAACGGGGCGGACGAACTGAGCCTCTTCTTTCCTCTTCCCGGAACTAATCAGGGAGTGGCACAGGTAGGCGCTGGTCAGAGAGTTTCGACCGATTGGGCCCGGTTTGACACTCGTCCAGGAACCGAGGAGTTTTGGATCCTCTGGTCTGAGAAGCCCTTGCCGGATATGGAGGATACGATAGGAGCAGTATCGAATGCGCAGGCGATGGGGATTATTCACGATGCAGGCAGGATCGCGGCGATTAAGAGCTTGTTCGCCGCAGCGCAGAAGAATAAGCCCACCCTAACCTTGGACAAGGACTCGGGGGAAGCTACCGTGCGGGGCACGGGCAGCGTCGTGGCAAGCGATTTGAAGCTGGAACACCGCTAACTTCGACAACAAGAGACCCTTCCGACTCCCGGAAATTCGAGCCCTATCCTACCCATTTGCCGAATTGACTTCGATTAAGCCTAAAGATATGATTGCCGCCTTCGGTCGTCGCACTATCTGTGGGGTTCCAAGCGAGCGACCTAACGGCCCTCTCCGGTCAGCGAGATGTGGACAATTTTAATATCGGCATACACTGCAGCTCAACACAAAGTGTTTGAGGAGGAGATTCTATGCATACGTTACGAAAACCTCACGAAGAGGACTTTGAGATCAACGCGTCTTGGCCGTATTCGCTGGGCCCCTATAATTTCACGGTAGGAAGCGTTTCCGGAACAGGATCCATCACGTTCACTGCCGGCGCGACACCCGGAACTCTGGGAACGAATGCGTCATACACGCCTCCTTCGGGCGCGGTACCCGGAAGCAATGGTGGAAACCTGGGACAAGCCCCCATTTCTGGGCAGAACAACGTCTCGAATGTGAGCTGGGATGGAACAACCTTGAGTTTCTCTTATAGCGGATACACCTACTCCGGGGGACAACGCCAGTCCACTCCGACGGGAACCACATTCGTAGGGAACATTCAGTTACCTAACCCAAGTCCAACAGCCGTACAGAAAAACTGGCAGGCGCAGAAATAAGGCTTTTAGTTGGCAGCGTCAATTTCGCAGATGGTCCGATAGATGTCTGGCAAAAGCGCAGCGCGATTCAAGCCTGGTGCCAAGAGTGTGCCGTCGCTTATTCATCGGCACAAGCTGCTGCGCTTTGCTTGCCTGGCACTATGCTTTTGTTCCACCCTCCTTTTTTCTCAAAATACGATTCAGCTCACTCCCGGTTCGACCATCGAACGAGACTTGAAAGGTGGAGAATCCCATACCTACCAGATTTCTCTCGCTGCCGGAGATTTTTTGCATGTTGTTGTCGAGCAGCAAGGTATCGATTTAGAAGCGGCACTCTCTGGCCCTGACGGCAAGCGCATCTCCCACATGGATAGCATCAACGGAATGTGGGGGCCGGAGCCGATTGTCGCCATCGCCGAAACTGCCGGAACCTATCAGATCCAGGTGGATTCGGGTGACAAGAGCGCGCCAGCTGGAAAATATGAAATCAAGGTCGTCGCGGACCGGGCAGCGGTTGCAGCAGACAAAGATCTGGTCTCCGCCGAGCGTGCCATGGAGGGCGGGCAAGATCTGTTCGTGCAAGGCACGGCTGATTCACTCAAGGCGGCCATCGAGAAGTTCGATCAGGCACTCGAATACTATCAATCCTCTCCGGACCGGTACCGGTACGGGCTACTGTTGTCGAGTATCGGTTTCGCGTATGCGCAGATGGGCAGCTTTCAGAAAGCTCTGGAGTATAACGAGAAGGCTCTGCCCCTATTCCAAAGCGTCGACGACCAACGCATGGAAGCCAGCACTCTGAACAATATCGGCGGAGCTTACGACGTACTCGGCGATCTGCCAAAGTCGCTTGATTTCTATGGTCAAGCTCTGACGAAATTACGAGGCGTGGGAGATCCGCCGACCGAGGCGTCCACGCTCAATAATATCGGCAAAATCTATGGCGACTTGTCCGACTGGCAAAAAGCGCTCGAGTACTATGGCCGGGCGTTGCCCATTCTTCACGAACTCGGAGATGTGGACGGGGAAGCAAACACCCTGATGAACATCGGCACCAACTACTTTGATTTGGGAGAGCCCGACAAAGCGTTGGGCTATCTAGATCGCTCGCTCAAACTCCGGGAGACAACCGGAAACAAAGACGGACAAGCCGGAGTCCTTGAACGCATGGGTTCGGTGTATGCCGCGCTCGGCCAAAGCAACCACGCGGTTTCCACCTACGAACAAGCTCTAGTATTGCGGCGCGTCTTAAACAACGGCTGGCGGACCGGGATGACCTTGCGCCGCGCGGCTATTGCTTACTCCTCTCAAGGGGATCAGCAGAAAGCTCTCAGTTACTTGCAGGAATCGTTGGAGCTGCTGAAAACGGCTGAAGACCGCCGTGAGCAAGGAATCACCTTGGAGGCATTTGGACAAGTCTATGGCCGCCTGAACCAACCACAAGAAGCATTCGATTATTACCGACAGGCATTGGCGTTACTGGAAGGAGTCTCGGACCTCGATGACGAAGTAAAGACACACGAGGGAATGGCACGGGCGCAGATGGATTTAGGGAATCTGAGCGTCGCTCAAGGCAATGCCGAGCAAGCAGTCAGGCTTGCTGAAGACGTGCGAGCGCAGGCTGGCGGTGAGCAGGCTCGGGCGTCCTATTTTGCAACCCAACAGGGCGCCTATGAGTTGTACATCGATTTACTGATGCGGCTGAATCGCGAGAATCCTGGAGCCGGCTACGATGCGCGGGCTCTGGAAGCAAGCGAACGCGCACGGGCGCGTAGTCTGCTGGAAATGCTCGCCGAATCGCATGTGGATTTTCGCGAGGGTGTGGATCCTGATCTGTTAAAGCGGGCGCACGACCTGGCTGCGTCGATCGACGCCAAGGCGAATCGCCTAATGGGCCTTGAAGGTCCGGCCACTAAAGACCAGGCTGCGGAACTACAAAAGCAGGTCGATGAAGAGGAGACGCAGTATCAGCAGTTGGAAGTAGAAATACGGCAGAAGAGTCCGCGATACGCGGCACTAACGCAGACTCAGCCGCTTTCTCTGCCGCAGATGCAGGCGACGCTCGACCGCGACACCAGTCTTCTGGAATACGCAATGGGCAGTGAGCGCAGCTATCTTTGGCTGGTGACAGCTTCGAGCTTGAAGAGCTATGAACTCCCAAAGCGGACGGAGATTGAGAGTGTAGTTCGCAAGCTGTATGAGCAAGTTACAGCCCGAAGCACATATCAACGTGGCGAATTGCCGGCTGACCGGGCGGCACGCATCGAGCAAGCGGACAAAGACTTACCCAAAGCCGCGAGGGAGTTGAGCGCTATGTTGCTGGCTCCGGCGGCGGTGCAACTTGAGAGCAAGCGACTGGTAATTGTCGCCGACGGCGCATTGCAACACGTACCGTTCGCCATGCTGCCAGTTCCGGGCGAAGGTCAGACCGTTCCACTGGTCGTTGCACACCAGATTGTCGGCTTACCTTCGGCTTCGACAATCGCAGTGCTGCGACAGGAGTTGGAAAATCGCAAACCCGCGCCGAAATTGCTTGCAGTCTTTGCGGATCCGGTCTTCGCGGCGGACGATCCTCGAGTAAAGCTCAAAACGAAGGCGGCCGCGAAACCTGCAGCTCTGGTTACGGCTGAGAATTCCCGCATCCTCGAACATCTTTCAGAAGATGGTTCGGCGATTACCGCGGCGAGAATGATGATCCCTCGCCTGCCCTATACGCGCCAGGAGGCGGAACACATTCTGCAGGTTGCTCCGAAGGGCGATAATTTTGAGGCGCTGGATTTTCAGGCAAGTCTTACCTCGGCAACCAATCCTGAATTAGCTCAGTATCGCTACCTGCACTTCGCGACCCACGGGTATCTGGATAGCGAGCATCCACAACTTTCGGCGATCGTGTTATCGCTAGTCGACCAGCAGGGCAAGCCAGTGCCCGGATTTCTACGAGCAAGCGACATCTACAATCTGAAATTGCCTGCAGACTTGATTGTGCTAAGCGCTTGCCAGACCGGGCTGGGGAAAGAGATTCGTGGTGAAGGAATTGTGGGATTGACGCGCGGTTTTATGTATGCGGGAGCAGCGCGCGTGGACGTCAGTTTGTGGAGCGTTAACGACAAGGCCACTGAACAACTGATGGCTATCTTCTATGAAAAATTGCTGAAAGAAGAGATGAGTCCCGCTGCATCTTTGCAAGCCGCACAGGTGGAGATGTGGAAGAGCAAACAGTGGAGCAATCCGTTTTATTGGGCCGCGTTCGTACAGCAAGGTGAGTGGAAATGAGGACGCAAATGATGAAGCAAGTATCCAATCGTTTCGCAATTGCGGCTGTTTTTGGCTGCGCGCTATTCTTCGCAACTTTCGTACTGCCAGTGGGACAAGCGCAGGACGATACCACCCGTGGAGTCGTGCCCGAAGAGTTTCTCAAATCCCGTCCCGCCAAGACCGGAGCAACGATGAAGGCTGCAGCCTATAAAGAGGTAGGCTCGTCGGGAACTTCGTTCGTCGGCGCTCGCGGAAAGAATGCTCACAGCCGCGACCTTGGGGTGACGATCTGGCGATTGCGCGCTTCCCTTCCCAGCGATTCTGGCGCGAGGATTCTGGTGCAAGAAGGCAGCGATGCCATCAGTTGGACTCCAGAGCGGGTGACATCGAGCACGCAGCTCCGCACAGCCGATCGCGTACGGCTCAGTATCGAATCACCCCAAACCGGATATCTGTACGTTATTGACCGGGAGCAGTACGGACACGGCAAACTGGGCGAACCCAATCTGATCTTTCCTACGAGCCGAACACACAACGGCGATAATCAGGTAAGCGCCGGACACCTTATAGAAATCCCCGCACAGGATGATCGTCCGAGTTACTTTACCCTGCGTCCAACTCACGAAGACCAGGTGGGAGAAGAGCTGACGGTTCTGGTTACCGATAAGCCGATTGGGGGTCTGAATATTGGTCCGAAGGCCACCGTGCTCTCGGAAACTCAGGTGGGCCAATGGGAGAAAGATTGGGGCACGAAGGTGCAACGGTTTGAAATGGTTGGAGGGAGCGGGAAGCCTTGGACAAAGGCCGAACAGGAAGCAGGCGCGGATTCCACCCGACTACTGACTCAGGATGATCCCGGGCCACAGACGATCTATCGGGTGAACACGACGGCGGGCGGGCCGATCCTGGTGAACTTCAAGTTAACTTATGGAGCCCACTAGGAATTGTTAAGACGGGCTGATGTCACGACAATCTCTCATTCCACCTTGAGAGTTACCGTAGCAGTATGTTGAAGGGTGCCAGACGTTCCAATCACCGTCACGGTGTATGTTCCGACCGGTGTCCCGGGACTACCGGTGTTGCTGGCACTCGTCGCTCCTCCTCCGCATGCGCCTTGAGATAGACAAACCGCCAACAACACAACCAAACCGAAAAATACCGGCCGCCCGCGCTTCGTTGAACCCAAGGAGCAGATACCCACCACGATGGATGGAATGATCGTGCAGAATGCGAATAGGGCACCGCTAGTCCGACGCTGGAGAGGCGGGCTGAGCTGCGATGTCGCTCCGGCTGTCGTTATGGTCAAGCTCGAGGTTGCGGGGTCAGCACCAGGAGTTACGACACTTGGCGAAAATTGACAGACGGTGGAAGCGGGCGGCCCCGATCCGCAAGTGAGCGTTATCTCGTTGTTGAAGCCGTTTTGACCTGCAATTGTAACCATGAAACTCGCGGAAGATCCCGCTTTCACATCGACCTCTCCCGGTGCCGCAGCCAGCGAGAAATTAGCGGAACCGAAGACTGTCTGCACATATGTGGCAGCGTTTGGCTGAAAGAAGCTGTCTCCAGAGTAGGAGATTGCGAGCGCATCCGCTCCGATGGGGAGAGATGATGTCTGCGCGCTAAATTGTCCATTCGCCAGAGATCCTGCACCCACCACCGTGCTTCCTTGTTTGATCGTCACGCTGCCCGTAGGAACCCGAGAGTTGGGCAGGGTTGATGCCAACGACACGGTGAGGGAAATCGCCTCGCCGGCGCTGGCCGGGTTACTGGAAGACTGTATGGTCAGCGAAGTTCCCCGCCCATCCAGCATTAAGCTAACTGTATTGCTAGTTTTGTTCACAACAGCTACGTCGATAGCTCCATCCCTGTTGAAATCAGCTGCAGTGATGGCGTTGGGCTGTTGCCCGGTTGGGAAAAGATGCGGCGCGGTGAAAGTCCCATCCCCGTTGCCATAGAGGACATTCAGGTTACTGTCTGCGGAACAAGGCAGCGCCAGGTCTGGTACACCATCCCCATTCAAATCTGCTGCCATCACGAAAGATGGGTTACTCGAAGTCGGGTAAAGAACCGGCGGCGTGAAGGTGCCATCACCGTTTCCGAGCAGTACGCCAACCGTCTTGGTAGTGAAGTCGGATACCGCCAGATCCAATTTGCCGTCGACATTAAAATCTCCGACAGCGGCGGACGCAGGGTTTCCCCCAGAGCCAGTGGAATACGATTTGCCAGGACGGAAGGTGCCGTCTCCGTTTCCTAACAAGATAGTCAAATTGTTATCCGTTTCGTTGACCACGGCTAAGTCCAGGTTACCGTCCCGATTGAAGTCTGCCGCTACGACGAACACCGGATTGTTTCCCGTACTGTATTGAACTTGAGCCTTAAAAGTGCCGTCACCATTACCGAGGAAGACGCTTACCGCGTTCTGATTGAAGTTCGCGACCACGGCATCCAATTTGCCGTCTTTGTTAAAGTCGCCAAGTGCCACAGATGCCGGGTTGTTTCCCGTCGCATACGAATTGTCTGGCTGAAAAGAGCCGTCCCCCTTGCCCAGAAAGAGGGCAATCTGAGAAGAAGAATAATACGTAACCAGGAGGTCAGGCTTGCCGTCGTTGTTAAAGTCGCCGGCAGCGATTGAATAAGGGCAGGAGTTGGTCCCGGTCCCGTAGCTGGAAGCCGTTTCGATTGTCCCCTTGCCATCCCCCAGAAAAATACTCACGCTATTATTGCTGCAGCTTGTGGTTGCGAGGTCGGGTTTTCCATCCTGGTTGAAGTCCGCGGATACGACGGCATTGGGGCTGGCATTATTTGAGTTCGTGTAATCTACGCGGCTGCGAAAGGTACCGTCCCCGTTGCCCAGAACCGTGCTTACGGTGTTCTCGCCGAAATTTGTCACTGCAAGGTCGAGTTTGCCGTCTCGATTCAAATCTCCTATGGCGAGTGCGTTGGAGATATTGCCGGCCCCGTAGTCGAGGCGGCCCGATAGTGTTCCGTCGCCTTTTCCGAACAGAATGCTAACGCTATTTCCGTTGCCATTCACGACAGCAACGTCAGGGTTTCCATCGCCGTTGAAGTCCGCGACCCCAATATAGGTTGGAAACACACCGGTTGGATAGTCAATGTGAGCGTCGAAAGATCCATTGCCCTTGCCGAGCAAGAGGCTCACCGAGTTAGCGCCTTGATTCGCCACGACGAGGTCGAGTTTGCCGTCATTATTAAAGTCGTCTACCGCAACCGAAATTGGCGTGCTTCCGGTCCCGTATTGAAACTGGGTTTGGAATGTTCCATCACCGTTGCCCAAGAATACGCTGACAACATTGTTTACATCGTCATTCGCGACAACCGTATCAAGTTTTCCATCACCATTGAAATCGCCGATCGCTACCGAGGACGGCCCGAAGCCGGTGTTGTAATCTGAGTGGGGGACAAATGTTCCGTTGCCCTTGCCGAGCAGCACGCTCATCGTATCGTCCTGAAAGTTGGTGACGACGAGGTCGGGGTGGCCATCGGAATTGAAATCCGCGCTGGCTATTGATACCGGTTTAATTCCGGTGGCATAGTCGACCTTGGCTTGAAAAGTGCCGTCACCTTTTCCGAGGAAAATACTGACGGTGTTGCTTGCGGAGTTGGTCACTGCCAAGTCAGGAAAACCGTCTCCATTAAAATCAGCGATGACAACTGCTGATGGTGTCGTACCTGTAGTGAAATTCACTTTGGGTTGGTATGTTCCGTCCTCCTTGCCGAGAAGGACACTGACGCTGTTCCCTGTTGAATTCACCACTACTAAATCAGGGTAGCCATCCTGATTCAGATCACCTATCGCGACTGCCCGAGGACCAAAGCCGGTTGGAAATTGCGTCCCCTCCAGAAACTGTTCCGCATGTCCCCCGAGAGGACCGAATATCAGAGACAGCGCAAACCATCGAAGCAGAAGTTCTTTCATAAGGCTCCGGGCCGCTACTTAACCTTGGGCAGTTGGTGCGCGAACTCTCATAGTCGCGCTAAATTGGCGATTGTTCTGTATCCGGAACAAACACCTAGCGAAAACATGGGGGAGGTTTCGCCTGGCAAGGCAGCCTTCTGGAGAGGCCGCGCTAAAGAAAGGAACAATACTTCGGGGGAATAGTCTGGGCAATCACCCGTTTGGATTAATCCAGAGTAGTAGGAATGCCGCTGCCAGCAAAAATGAAGGCCCGAAACGGGGTTCGGGCCTCGGCCAGACCAGGTGTCGTATCGGTCTAATGGGGAGAGACCATAGCAACCTGGTGCGACTGCTCGGTCAACTGCTGGGTGATCATCTGGCGCAAGGTGGCATAGTCCAGCGCGCCACTCACGAAATGCCCGTTGATGAAAAAGCTAGGAGTGCCGCTCAGCCCCAACTTCATGCCCTCTTCCCGCTCCTTCTGAACAAGGGTCGCCTGGGCACCGGAATCGAGACAATTGCTGAACTGGGTCTGATCCAGATGCAAGGCTTGAGCGTGCTCTTTCAATTGATCAACATCCAGCTGCTTGGTACGGAACAAAGTGTCGTGATATTCCCAGAACTTTCCCTGCTCGGCGGCGCACTGAGCAGCTTCGGCTGCCTTCTCCGCGTGCGCATGCATCGGCAGCGGGAAATCTTTGAACGTCACCGCGAGTTTATCGCCGAACTCGCCAGCCAATTTGGTGATATCCGCCGCCACTTTTTGGCAGTAAGGGCATTCATAGTCAGCGAACTCGATCAACATTACTGGCGCATTGCGGTTGCCAAGCGTCTTGGCATTCACCAGATTCACATCCGCGCTAGGAGGATCCAACTGGACAACAATGTTGGTCTGAGCACGCAAGTTCTTCATGTACGCCGCACGCGCCTTTTGAATTCTCAGCTCGCGGATTTTATCGAGGATTTTGCCACGCACCGCCTCAAACGGCTGATCCGTTTCCAATCCCTCGTAATAAACCTTGATCTGATCTTCGGTCGGAGACTTAATCTGAGAGGTGATGTCGCGCTCAATCAACTGATCAACTGTGAGATTTTCGCTCTTGGCTTTTTGTTCCAGCAGCCGATTGTCAATCATCTCTTCGAGTGCTTTGCTCTCGGCCAGGTAATACTGGTAGCGAGCCTGTAGCAACTTCCCCGATTCCTCTTGTTCGAGATCTGCTTCGGTTACTTTAACTCCCCCTACGTTTGCGATGACTTTCGAGTTTTGCTGGCCGAGAACGCTGCTCGCTCCCAATACAAGCAGAAAGCTGACTCCCAAGGCTAGCGCCAATTTCGAACCTGCCATAAAAAATTTCCCCCATTATAAAAATTGACCGGCGGACGACTTCCGTTTAAAAAGCCCGCCAGGCAGTCAGGCCTGCCTGGCGAGCCAAGATCAACTGACTGCGGGCAATCAGTTGTTACAAATCGACGCCAGAGCCGCGCTGTTGGCACAAATGCCGTGGCCGCTGCCGTCTTTCTGGATAGCATTGCATTGCTGCTGCAAAGCAGCGCGCTCAGCAAAGCTCAGACTGGCATCAGGCGATACCGTCTCGGTGATAGTGAAGTTCGAGTTCTGAATATGGGTAACCCATGATCGCAGAGTCGGAGTTGGCGTAATTTTCCCCGATGGCAGCGGGCAATAGCCGCCGGTGGTGGCTGCGGACAGGACCTTAATAACCCCGTTCGAAAGCGTCACACCGGTCAGAGGATTGCCGGTCAGATCTGTGTTAACCGACAGTTGGAGCGGACCATCAGGTGTGATGGTGCAGCTGCAGCATTCTGAAAGTTCTTCGTTGGTATCGAACACGAAGATATCAGCGCACAGATTGGCATAGGTCGTGCCAGGATTGATGGCTCGCAGAGTTGCGTCTGGAGCACCAGCGGTATGCGCGTTCGAGAAGTAGTCCACTTTCAATGTATCGACAGCCGTGGCCGGGGGTGGCTCCACAGCCCAAGCGGCGCCGATCAACAAGAACAGCGAGGCTACCATCGTGAGTAGAGCGAACAGTTTTGTTCGAGGCATTCGTTTTCTCCTTAGAAGTCGCCGCCGGTTGGGGGAGGGGGAGGCCGGCATAGTGGCGCTTGGGGCAATTTACTGATTATTGCGAGACAAACAATTCTCCATGCGATTTAGCCCCGCCACACTAAGGCAGTGGAACTAACCCGCCGGGCTATCTTCGACTGAATTTATGGAGGGTTCCAGAAGCTTTCCGATGATTCCAGAGCGGGTCGAGACATTCATTTTGACCATGACCAGGCGTATGAAAGCTTTCACGGTGTTCGGGCTGATCTTCATGCGCTCTGCAATTTCCTTGCTTGTCAGGCCCTGCAGGAGTGCCTGTACCGTTTGCTGCTCTCTTGGTGTGAGCCCGAAGCGCTCGCAGAGGTCGGCGGTAGTGACAGCGCCGCTTCCCTTTCTTTCCATCAGCAGCACCATCGCCGGACAACTGGACGTGCGGGTTGTCGATGTGATGTTGAGTGGAAATGAACGACAAAGATAGAGCCTTTTTGCGGAACGATATTCGGAAACGAAGGCGACCGGCTTAGGCAGACTCGGGGCCACCAAATCAGAGCGAACTTTGTTGGTGAGCCAGCGATCGAGATGCGATATCTTCTCGGGCAAAGCAGGGAAAGTAAGGATTTTGATGGCCTCCGCATTAGTGGCCATCAGGTTGAGTGACGAATCAACTACCACTAATCCCAGTCGCGAAGCAAAGTCATTCATGGGGAGCCCCCGATAGAACACCACAAGTTTCGAGCGAGACGATCCGTAGACCGAATTCGCAGGATTATTTTTCCCTGGGATAAGAACTGCTAGTCAACAAGAGCCAATAGACAATTCTTCTGGCAGCCAAAAAAGCGAGACAACAATCTTGTTGGTTGGGAAATCTGGAACTCACCCGCAAAAACCGAGGTGCTTGGGGGGGCACCTATCACCGGAACTGTTGCGGGATGTTTTCCCTACAGCCGCGATTATTTTACCGCCATCGCCGCTTGTCAAGTCTCACAGGCTGAATCGCACCTTTCGTATTAGCCCATTTGGACTAGACCGGGCTGCTCCACGGCATTGGGACAATGGGACTGAAAGTAGAACGGGTCGTACATGCTTCCGATCGCGATCGGTGCCGGCGCCTCATGGACTCGATGTGTCTCGAAACGCTATCGAGCTGGTGAGTGGGCGGTTGAGGGTCGAAGGTCGCCAGCCGAGGCGGTTGGATTTTCACGATTCGCCGGTATTGTCGACAGTTTCACTTCGTCAAGATAAAACCGACGATTCAGCTTGGAACGAAGGCGAGTTCGAATTACAGAAACACAGTTCAGAATGGCAACTCTAATGCCGGTTTGACGTACCTCGTGTTTCTGAGCGGATTCGAGAGCGATCCGATATTTAATGATCCAGTCCTGATCGTTCATACGTTCTCCACCGGAATGTCGTAAAGGGCTACAGTCGAGGAATCACTTCTACGAGTTGCCGGGGCCGAGAACAATTCGCTAAATGGATTAGTCCGATTGTTTAAAGGCACGAAAGTGCCTCTTCGGGGAAGATGTAGACTCGTGGGCTGCGACTAGAAACGACCAACAAAGGCATTGGCAAATGATGCGATTAATGCACCGCCACTCAATGTTGACTGTGACCGCAACGCTGTACCTGGCTGCGTGCAGCATCCCCAGTGCGGCACTTGATGCATTCGCAAAACAAGCCGTCGTTAACGAAGTCGCGGGAAAGATTCATATTGCCGCGAACAGTCCGCGGCCTCTTGCTCAGATACTGAATGCACTGCAAGAGAACTACGGCTGGCAGATCAACTATGAAGATGCAAGATATACTTTTAAGCCGGACTTCAGCGAGGTTGCCGCGCCCCATTATTTGAACCCTAAAGCCGGTGCTACGATAAAGGTCCCGAGTGGAGGCGCGTTCACCATTGAGGTCGGGTCATCGAAAGATAGCGCGACCATGCCGGATGAGGAGAAGACACTGCGGTCGATTGTTGAGTCCTACAATCAAAGCGGGAATCCGGGCCGATTTGAAGTACGAAAGAGTACGACCGGATCCTTCGAGATCGTCGGCATCGGCGCACATGATCCGAGTGGAAAGATTGCCAGTACGCAGCCTGCACTTGACTTCCCCATTTTCATCCCCAGAAAGCAGCGCAGTGCGTTCCAAGCAGTTCAGGCAATCTGCACCTCCCTCAGCCAGCATGGTCACATACCGGTCTCCCTGGGTGTGTACCCAACAGGACTGTTCAGAGTTACGAGGAGCACCATCGGAGGATCACGAATCGAAGCGCGACTCCTGCTGGCGGAGGCGTTGCAGGCGACAGGACGAAAAATGAGTTGGCGTCTGCTATACGATCCCGAAACACGGACTTATGTCTTGAATGTAGCTCCGGTGGCATCACCGCCCCAGCCACCATCGAAGAATGAAGTTACACGAAACGATTCTGCCGCAGTGAAGGATTAAGCGCAAAAAATTGTGATCTACGTAAAGTTGAACGGGATATGCAAGCGGCCTCCGACTATCTTCAGAATCCGCAAAGCGGCTTGGCCGAAATTGTTGTGATGGCCGATCTTAACCGCCGCCAAACCTCGGTTAAGATGCGTCTTCACACATGGCTCTCCAGTACTGAGGGTGCACTTCTCTCTAGGCTTAGCTCCGCACATTGGGCAACGTACTGACAGGACTCTTCGGAGTGATGGAGAGTTCAAAATGGTCTACGGTCTGATTTCGCGGGCACCGTAATCGTCGGCTGGGACCTATGCAGTTCTCCAACATGATGGTTTATGGCTGCGGCGGCTTGAGTGCGCTGGTTCCCTTTAGTCTTGTCAAAATCGAGCGTCGCAACGGTATGATCACAGAAAATGCACCTGAAGGCGACCCCACGATCCAGGGAGTTGGTGGTGTAATATCGCATAACTACATTGTAGTTGTTCGCGGTATAGAGCGCGCCGGGCAAGAGGTGTTGGCCCTTCGAGTGGTTCGTCCGTGATTATCCTCCCTTGCCAAACGTTCTTCACCGCAGAAACGGCCGAGGAACATCAATCAAGCGGTACTTTACTGCAACCCAGATTGGGTAAGCTTCACCGCACAATAGGGATTCGCGGAGCCGCCAGCCACGTTGCATTTTTGCGCGTTTACAGATCCCACCGCCAAAGTGGAGAAATAAATGTTCGTGCCACCGTTTGATAATTGGTTATCGATCACAATCCCGCTGGTTCCCCCAAGAGCGCTCGGGGCGGCTACACAACTGGATGTCGGTGCACCCACGCAAGACGGTGTCGACAACGCAGTCGTAATCGTCGAACTCTCTACAAATCCGTCACTCGAGCCCACTCCGAAGAACAGCCGGTCTGTCGTTCCGTTGTAAAACTCGGTCAACGGCGAGCACTCATCCCCTTTCGTCGTATTCACTGCAAAAGTGGACGAACCAGTGCTGGTAATGACGTTACTAGCGAAGGGAAAGAAATACATCTTCGGACTCGCAGGGGCGCCGCCGTTGTTTACGAATCCGCACGCGATCATATGTCCCGATGCCGATCCGTTTACCCAGAAGGTATTGTCGAACGTTCCAGAATGCACATTCTTCCCTGTGCAATCCCCATTTCCGCTTGCCGATCCAAGATCCACTGTGTTGCTGGTGGTTGGCGCACCAGTTGTGAAATTCGCGGGAACCTGGCTGATAGCCCCGCCGATACCAAGGACGTTGCTGCACCCGGTAAAGGCAAACACTTGATCGGTTGTCGGATTGGCCGGATCGGTAACGGCAATCGGCGGATCTACGACACCTGTTCCCGGCTTTCCGCTCCCATCGTTGCTTCCGTCGTAGGCCCAACCAATCGTTTGCTGGGCAGCGTAGGTCTTGCCGGGGCTGGTCAGTTTGACCGAATAGAGGTAACCCTCGCCATCTCCAAGAAATATAAAGCCAGAAGTACGATCTACAACAGGAGCCGTCAACACCGTATTGTACTTGTTAGTCGAAACCGCAATGGGCCAGTTAGTCGGGTCATTGACTAGGGCCGGCGCACCGCCACCGAATACCGGAGTTATCTTGTACAGCACACCGTTGTCAGAGCCCACGTATGCCGTATCCGTGTTGTAGTCGACCCATGGCGAAGAATTCGAGTTGGTTGCGGTGGTTTCAATGGTCAGCGTTGTCATACAGCCCGGCGTCGTCGGGGTGGTGCACGAAGTCGGAGTCTGGGGGGTCAGCACTGATCCTGCTTGGGAAGGCGGCGCCGGAATGGGATTTGGCAGAACTAGAACATGGAAGTACGAAGCTCCGCTGGTGGTTTCTACGAATGCCACCTTCGTGCCGTCGCTTGATAGGGCAGGAGAGGTGCGGATCTGCCCGCCCGTCTGCGTCACTGTGTTGTACGCGAACGCTACCCACGGGGATCCGCTATTGCACGGGGGGCTCGCAGTCGTGTAGAGATTGTTGATTCCGACCAAATTGGCCTGCGTTCCCGAAACCACCGTCAGCCCAAAGAGAACGTAATCGGAATTGCAATTCTCCGCTCCAGTGCCAAATTGATATTTTGCTGGAAACTGATTTTGCGGAACGTAGCCGTTCTCCAGTGAAACAGCCCAGTCGATCTTGATATGGTGTCGATGCCGCGGCAAACCCACATCCGCCGCATTCCGCAGCGCGACCTGACGCGAGATTAAGCTGTAAATATAACGCGGGTCCCGCGCTCCTGCTGTCAAAACATCCCTGGGTTGGATACCCGGCATCAGCAGGTGTGTCGAACTCCAGTCCTGAGGATATCCGAGGTGGGATAACTGATCGTTGAGGTCCGACGATGAGGTCGGGTCGGCACCCACTTGCCCGGAAAGCAGAACGCCGAACAGGAATACCCCACTCGCAACGAAACAACGCAATAGGCGGATGCGCATCGTTTCCCCTCCTCAACGTCGGTGGGCAAATCGCCGCAGCAAGTCTCCGCAGCCCGCTGACAACCTGCGCACCGTTCCCGCACCGATTGTAATGGTGAAGATCAGGTCGAAATCGGGAACAAAGAACAGGAATCCACTCTGCCATCAGCAACCTAGAGTCGTTAGCTTTGATTGGATCTAGAGTGCCCTGTCACGGCACCCGGCCAAGGTTGCGTGATTTGGGGTTCTGCTCAAAGGGAGTTTTACAGAACATCGCTATAGCCTTCCCATCAAAGCGATTACCCATCGCGGTAGAAACCCTGCTGCCAACATAATCGGGAACAGGTAAAGGAAACCGAGCGAGACGTAGGGTTCCCAGATCCATTCCAAGTTCAACATATTAGATTGAATCGCAACTATCCCCACAACCCGTTTTGGAGAAACGCGTAAACCTGGGAATGCTGCACGGTTATATCTTCGGAGTCATTGGAGCATTGGCTATCTGAGTACATCGCGATAGTCGCCGGTGGCCTCTGGAACCTGATAATTCGAACGTCTAAAGCCGGCAATCGCAACCGGCGTACAGCAGAGCGGGGCGCCAACCAAAAATGGGGAAGGCAACAGAGATCCGGAAATTTCTGGCAGACAGGACTGACGATGTAGCGCGTTGAAGGCCACTTAGTTTAGCGCCACACTATTTCGTGCATTCTCTATTCGTCTTTGTCCAGATATTCGCCGGGAACATCATCCTCCGGTACCTCATGCGTTCGGACCTCTCTTTCCTCATGATCATCGGCATCTTCGACACCTGACACCGCTTCGGCCTCGAATGCATTCCCTTCCTCGAGCAACTCGTCGACGCTCTCCGAATCTGCTCCTTCAACATTTCGCAGCCCCTGGAAATCGCCTGATTGTTCCCCGGAGCGGGTATCGACTGTTTTCCTTGTGAACACAGCTTCATCTCGTCGCTGCTTTTTCACTGGAGTCGATCGTTTCGCTGCCACCGTTTTCTTCCCGCGGATCAACTTCTTGCCACTAACGACCTGCTTCGCCGCCACTTTCTTGGTGGCGCGTTTCTTCTTTGTCAGCTTCTTGAGATCCGGTCCTTTCGCCTTTGCCTTCGAGGACGTCTTTTTCCTTACTACAGCCCTCTTCGACTTGGCGGGTTTCTTGGCGGGTTTCTTCGTGGTTTTCTTTTTGGTTGGCATTCGCGCAGTCTAGCACCGACACATTCGCGTCGCAAAGCGGAGAGGCCTGAGGCCCCAAGTTAAGATACTGAACGGATGTTGAACCGCACGTCTAGCTGCAGTTCGCCAGTTGCCAATATTGCACCACAAAGACATCCGACACAAACGGGGCGCCGCTACGTTTCACGAAGTGTTTTTTCGATGCGAGGGTCTGGCAGTAACCAGATTATGGCCACCAGTGCGTAGCAGCCGCAGGCAATCCACGTCCGCACAAATGACAGGGGAATCGCGGCAAGGTATACCAAAACCGAAAGCTTCCCCTTCCTGTCGCTCCCAATAGAAGCAGCCAGCCTCGAGTCTTTTCCGTGGCTGGCAATTAGAGTCTGCGTCAGAATGTAGTAGGCAATCCCGGCTAACATCAATACCAGGCCGTACAACGCAACTGGCCACGGCGCAAAGTGATTCTCGCCCATCCATGCGGTTGCGAACGGCGTCAACGACAGCCAAAATAATAGATGCAGATTTGCCCACAGCACGCCCCCTGTAACATGCTGCGCCGCATGCAGAAGGTGATGGTGATTGTTCCAGTAGATGCCTACGTACACGAAGCTCATGACATAACAGAGAAAGACAGGAAGCACCGGCCGTAATGCCAAAGGGCCGATTCCCTGCGGCGGCTTCATTTCCAGCACCATGATCGTGATAATGACCGCAATGACGCCGTCACTGAAAGCCTCCATACGGCCAGTGGTCATTCCCCAAGCTCCTTTTTCGATCCTCAGTTACTGCCTAACTTCGGCAATGGCAGAGGTCACGATCTGTTACGCGACATTATAGATGCCCGCCCCGGCTAGCTTTGTCCGACTGACCAACTGCCAGTCTTGGTGGGACAGATGCACTGTGCTTGCAAATCCACTGGCGCATTGCCGAGGCTTCAGGGCTGACTGCCTAGGTCTCGCTCGGGTATGGACGCTGGAGTGAACGGGCTGTTCGATCTCGGATAAAACTGGCGGGAGTGCTCGACCGGCCCGATGCGGTGAGACAAAGCGCGATGGCTAGTTCACGGCGAGAAACAGCGTCCTCCAAGTTGTTCATAGACGCCCTCAAAAGAGGCTCACTCACGGGCATTGCGAAGGGACAGAGCCTTACTAGCTATCAGGCCAAACCCATTCCTATTGGCCGCATTCTCTAAACTCAAGCGATTCCGCGCGGGCCGCGATCGGTGGCCCCGCCCTGCTTCTCAACTCCGCCATGGCCAGGCGCGTTTCGAATTCCAGTTCCACCAGCTGACGAGAATGGGCGCTTTGAAGTGTCTTCTGTAACTGTGCGCTCGCGGCTGGGAAATGGCCTGACAAACCTTGTACCCGGCCAGACATCATTTCAAACTGCAAACGGAGCAGTGTATTCGCGCTTTTATCGGCCAGTGATTTAGCCTGTCCCACCTCAGACTCGGCTTCAGGAAGCCTGGATTCGGATAGCAGGGCATCGATCAGCACAATGCTGGCGGCCAATTCGTCGTCGGACTGCTGATCTTGATGAAACTGTTCTTTGCATTTACGGATTATAGTTTCGGCATTGGCGGCATCGCCTTGCTCAATCGACAGCCGCGCCAAGGCGAGTTCCGTTTCCCCGACAGCTTGCTTATCGCCGATCTCTTTGCACAGAGCCAGCGATTCCTCGTAAGAGTTGCGAGCTGCTTGCAAATCCCCTTGATCCGCAAGCACGTCTCCGATTCCAACGAGCGCATAAGCCACGGCACGTTTGTCAGAAATTTCTTGCGCAATGGCTTGGGCCTCCTTGTAACCGGTAAGAGCGGCCTTCAGCTCGCCACGCAGTCTTGCAATCTTGGCCAGATCGGCAACCGTAAGCGCGACGCCGTCTTTGTCTCCCATTTCCTTGTAGCCTGGAATTGCGTCCGAGAGCCCACGGGTGGCTTCCGCCAGATTCCCACGAGCCAGAGAAATATCGCCCAAGTTAGCGGAGGCGGTCGTGACACCCTCGAGATCACCGATCTGACGAAAGACTTTGATCACTTCCCGGTACATTGCTTCTGCACGATCCAAGTCGCCCTTTTCATAGTAGAAGATGGCGAAATCGGCAGTGGTGCGAGCTGCGTTATCGCGATCGCCGGCTGCTGTGTACCTCTTTCGAGCATTGTCACAGTCTTGGGCGGTGGAATCGCCATTGCCGATCTGGCAGAGAATTCCGTAGGCGCGAGCGACGAACAGTTGCAAACCCTGAGCATTCCCCTTTTCGATGGCGCGGCGGGCGGCAGCCTGCGCCTTGACGACATCGTTATTAACCCAAGCGCGCGCTTCCAGATAGTCGATCCGCGGGTCGCCGCCAGCAGGAAGCGGAAGATGCCGGAGCGTCTCCAGAGTATGCAAAGCATCTGCAGAATTTATCCATCGCTGTTCATCGGCGAGACGAAGACCGTAGTCCAAACTGTCCGGGAACTGGATAAAAAGTTGTCGATACGAATCGATGGCGCGTTTCCGATCTTTGATCGTGGCGTAGTATTGACCATCGATCAGCAGACGATCTTCTGGCCCCAAGTGCCCGGAAAGAGAGCGCGCCCGTTCCGCCTCGTCCCGGGCCTTCAGGCTGTAGCCGAGGCGATTCCATGCATCGGACAACGCAGCGTGTGTCAAGGGAAACGCGGGCTCGACGGCTGCAGCCTGGATGAGAGAATCCCTGGCGTTTACAAAATCAAACGCCCACAGACGCTCCAGTCCCTGCGTGTAAAGCTTGACCGCCAGGGATTTCGAAGGCAGAGCGGCTTGTGCCTGCGCGATTGCTTCTCCTGAAACCGGCGTCGCTCCCAGGCTCTGCCGCAGGGACGTACCTGCCTGGCTGACGAGTTCAAACAGATCATCCTCGTTTCCGACGAAGGCCTGCTCGGCTATGGTCTCGCCGTGTTCGGTGTCTTGGATCGCGAACATCCAGACGAATCCGCCTTTCTCCTTTTCCGGGCAACGGCGTGTACGAGCCAAGTACGACTACGTCTGCTCCAGGATTCGTATGGAGCCGTTCAAGGGTTTCTTTCGCCAGGCTGTCTTCGTCGGCCAAGGGGAGTTCTCGTTTTGCGCGCGCCACGTCCTCACCTGAGACCATACGTAAAGCGCTATCGGCGGCGAGCTCGGTACCGAGCATTTCTGCAAAGGCCGGCGAGAGCCAGTTGTCCTCGGGACGGCCAGGCAGATTGCGAAAACCCATCACTGCTACAGACCGTCGAACGTGTACCGGAGGTAGGTTGGTCTCGACCGCAGTCTTTGTTTCTTTCCCTGTCCTCGGAAGGCGGAATCGATAAGCGGTACCAGCAATCCCCAGCACAATGAATGCGGCAAGTGCTATGTAACGCAACCTTCGGCCTGAAATGGATGAGCGTTTTTCTGAGCCGAACGACGAAATCGGGGGACTTATGGGTTCAGGTGTGACGAGGCCGACCGGATCCTGTGGCTCTGTGACCGTAGTGACCGGGGCCAAAAACCGGTACCCTCGCCGCGGTAGCGTCTCCACGTAACAGGGTGCGTCCGCATTGTCTCCCAGAGCATCGCGGATCTTTCGAATCGCAACTGCCAAACTGTTATCGAACTCGACAAAGGTGTTTTCGGGCCATAGGCGTTGGCGCACCTCTTCTCGGGAGACGATCTCTCCCGGTTTCTCCACCAGAATTATGAGTAGGCGGTAGGGGAGATCCTGCAACTTCAGCTGGTTGCCGTTGCGAGAGAGCGTGGCCTTACCGGAATCGAGTTGGAACGGACCAAACCTGTATACGGTCTTCCTGTAAGGTTCCCCAGGCGGCACGACGCTTCCCTTTGGCCACAAATGGTAGCACAGGCCCGTTAAGAGGAGGGTCTAAGCCGACAGAAACTTGGAGCTTATCAGTTAAGGCAGGTTTAAAGGACAGTTTCATTGACCCGACGAACAAAACCCTGCAGTGTGATGTTCGCAGGGCAGCCATTCGCACGACTCACCAGTTCGGAAGGCTGCCCACAAGCCATCAGGGGAACGTGGCATCCGGGGGGATGCCCGCTTCCACCTGGGGACTCCACTTAAGGGGTAAGGAAGATCATGGAATGAAACGAATCCTAATCGTCGTGTTCCTGTTGGCCATTTCCGCCTGTTTCGGGCAGACGCAGAATGCGAAAGTTCGCACGTATTACATTGCGGCAGACGAGGTGGATTGGGACTATGCCCCTGGCGGCGTCAACAAGATGATGGGCATGAAGTTCGAAGGCTACTCGACAGTATTCACCGAACGAGGCCCGCACCGGATTGGAACCGTTTATCGCAAAGCGGTGTACCGCGAATATACGGACGACACCTTCACCCATCTCAAGCCTCGACCTCCAGAGTGGGAGCACACGGGAATTCTTGGTCCGATTCTGCGAGCTGAGGTCGGCGACACGATCCGTATTCTTTTCAGGAACAACGCCACCCGCCCATACAGCATGCATCCGCATGGCGTCCTCTACCAGAAAGACTCGGAGGGAGCTCCGTACGACGACGGCACGTCCGGCGCTGACAAAGAAGACGATGCGGTTCCTCCCGGCAAGACGCACCTTTACACCTGGGAGGTTCCTGAACGCGCCGGTCCCGGACCCAACGACCCTAGCTCGGTCGTCTGGCTCTATCACTCTCACACCAATGAGTTGAAAGACGTGGAGAGCGGTTTGATTGGGGCGATGATCATCACGCGACGGGGTATGGCCGATGCCAATGGCAAACCCAAGGATGTGGATCGTGAATTCGTCTGTCTGTATCTGCTGTTTGATGAGAATGTGAGCTGGTATCTCGACCACAATATTCAAACGTTCACAACCGATCCGAAGGGCGTGAACAAAACCGAATTCGCACCGGTGGATAACGAAGGCAACTTCACCGGTGTTGGTTCGGGATTTACCGTCGCCAATGCCAAGTTCGCAATCAACGGACACATCTACGGGACCGGACCCATGATGACGATGAAGAAAGGCGAGCGGGTCCGCTGGTATCTGGTCGCACTGGGAGAGCAATTCAGCGTGCACACGCCCCACTGGCACGGCAACGTGGTTTTGCACGACGGCAAACGCACCGATGTAGTTCCCCTGATGCAGGCACAAATGGAGACCGTGGACATGGTCCCCGACAATCCCGGGATTTGGATGTTTCATTGCCACATTGACGACCACATGGATGCGGGGATGGCGACGCTTTACAACGTTGAGCGCTAACCTAATCGGCTGATTTCGAAAAAAACCGTCGATGTGAGCGGAACCATTTTCTAACGATTTCTCTGCAAGACAATAACGAGGAGGTGGAGTTTATGGCGAACTTTTGCACGAAATGCGGAACGCCACTGACGGGCCGATTCTGCGTAAAGTGTGGCGCCGACATGCTGCAATCAACCGCCTCTGTGCTGGTTCCGGCACAACAAAATTCAGGCGCGGCACCGGAAACCCTTCCGGCTGGAATTGCTGCGCCGCCAGCTTCCGAAACTGGCTCGCTGGTCACTAATAAGAAGATGAGTCCGCTGGCCAAGCTTGGGATCGCCGCTGTCGTAGTCGTCTTCATTGGTGGTGCACTCGCTGCCGGAGGTGTGTATTACGTCGCCCACCGAGTCAGTCAAGAGATTCATGAGGAAGCAGGAAGCATCCTTGGATCAAACGCAGCCTCCGGCGGACCGGATTCCTCGGGCGGCACAAGCGGCTCGGGAAACACAAGCGGGAACGGTACTTGCAGTCTGTTGAGCAAAGAGGATGTTGGCCGCGCGGTAGGGGTCAAGATCGCCCGCACGCAGCCGGGGGAGAATTCCTGTTCTTACATCGCGAAGGGTGACAAGGCGGACATGCTCGCAAAGCACACCACCGCAATGCTGGCTGCCCGTGGCGCCGACAAACAGACGCAACAAAAGATCCAGGGATTTGCGGGAAGCATGTTCAAAGAATTTCAGAGCGAACAGCCGGCATCGGAGCAAGACACTTCCGGTGAAGTGCCCGTGTTCTCGTTTTCGGTCGATCAGAACGCCGCCGAGGAACAGATGCGCCTGAACGCCAAGATTCTCGGCGTTATAGGAGATCAGGAAGACCTTCGTGGTATCGGCGATCAGGCGTTTGTATCCGCCGACGGAATGATCATGATGCGCAAAGGAAAGAATTTCGTCCGCATCATGTTCGTCGCCTGCCCGTGCAATGCGAACGCCGTCAAACCTCTGGCCAAGGAAATTGCAGACGCACTTTAGACGTGCAGTAGGGAGAAATTCGTGACACGAGATGACTGCCCGGAAAAGTTTGCCGAAGACGTTTTTTCGCGGCGACGACGTCCTTCGCGTCCTTTCCCTCCACAAGCGCGATCGACCAGGTCGCGTACGGGAATGGCGCTTAGCCCTGGCGAGCATCCATAAGGGGAGCCATGAACGAATCGAGATACTTTGTGCAAATCCGTAAACGACGCCTGCTTCTGATCACGAGCGCGCTCCTACTAGGGCTATTCACTCTTCATTTCACTGCCTATGGACAAGACAAGTCCAGTTTCCCCGACGGATTCGACGCTGTACAGGCCGCCCCGAAAAGCCATAAGGTCATCTTTGAAAATGCTTTCGTACGGGTGCTCGAAGTTTCAGTATCGCCCAACACGACAGTACCCATGCATCATCACCGCTGGCCAAGTTTAATGGTGAGTTGGGACACCGGCGGCAGATCGCCACATGTGCGTTATCACCGCGCGGACGGCACGGTGACAGACATTCCCAGCACTGAGGTCCCAATCCATCCTGGCACGTGGGCCGTTGCCTGGATGAAGCCGGAACCGCTGCATTCCGTAGAGATTCTCGAGGCACCGGTTGCGAATTCTGACCTTCGCATCGAGATCAAATGTCTTCCCTAACCCGAAAATGACTCGGAAAAGATGGATCGAACGACACGAGAAACGGAATACAACATGGGTGTTGAGAAAAAGATCTTAGGGTTTGTAACAATCACGCTCGCAGCCGCACGCTCCGCTGCGTCAGCTTTGACTGGAAAGGTCACCACGCGCCGCATCAGCGCATCGTTTTTCCCACTGCCTGCGGAACAGGCTCGGAAGTCTTTTAGGTACCTGAGAACCACCTCTCGGAAAGGCAACTTGGTGGTAGCGCTGATTGTGAGCTTTGTCCTAACCGCCACGGGTGGAACGAAGTTGCTCACGACGGACCCGTTGACAGGACTTCCTCTTCATCCCGCTACAGATTCCCGCCTCCATCTGGGGAATAAGCCTACTCAGTTGCCGGAATCGCAAGTCTGTAATAGCAAGATGCAGGTTGATTTCTACTCGATTTACGACTCCAAAGTGAACGCAACCATCGCCTGGTATGACGCACACATGCCAGGTTTCAAGAAGACCCACGCCTACGCTGCCAACCGCTCGCAAGATACCTACTACACAACCGATGGGACGGTGCTGGTGTCTGTTACGGGTAGCCCGGGCAAAGAAGGAGAAAATATGGACACATATTCGGTGTTGTATGCTCGTCTCCAACCTGGACTAGCCGAGAAGACGATCATTGCCCTGAATCAACAAAGAGTTGTTTGCCCGTGACTGACCAATCCCAGCGCGCTGTCTTTCTTGGCGACTTAAAATTTTGAATCATCGTTTCTGACGCTCTGTGCTGGTCGGAAACCTATCAGCGTTTATCACTTCCGACCAAATGCCGTACGATCGAAAGAGCCATGAGCGGCAAACAAACGTAGAATTGCTCTCCGAGGAAGGTCCATGAAGTTCACGACTTGACTCTGGCCTTGTCTCCGCTACTTTTCAGCGTTGTCCCCGCGATGCGGCCGTAATCTACGGCGTCATCTCGAAAACGACGCCGCAGCCCTGCTGCACAGTATTGCAACCGAGGTTGCCGCCCCGGAACGTCGTGCCATACAAATTACCGGTGGCGTCAAGCATGATGTTCCCATAGGGATATCCGCCATTGCTGCCGGTAAAGTCCTGCAATGTCTTCTCCTTGTAGCCCGATTTCTGCTTCGCCAACTCGATCACGGTTCCATAACTATCGGTTCCATAGTATGCAGCTGCGCCGAAGATATTACCGGCCGGGTCCAACGTCACCCCCGCGAAGACTTGTCCTCCGTCCTTGCCGCCTGTGAAGTCATACAGCGTCGTCTCGCTCCATGCGCCGTTGGAGCGTTTGAGGAGGTAAACCACGCCCTGATTATAGGAACCGCCGGCGCCGGTTGTGCCATAGATTTCGCCCGACTTGACGACCGCGACCGAGCCGAATTCAGGCCAGCATCCATCGCTTCCGCCGGTGAAGTTGTAGATCACACTTTCCTTCCACCCCTTCTTCTGGCGCGCGAGTTCAAACACCGCGCCGCAGCCATCGGCGCCACCACCCACCGTGGCGCCGTATAGATTGCCGGACTGGTCCCAGGTCAGCCCCATCAACGGATCCTCGGCGTCCTCGCCTGCTGCAAAGTTATAGAGGGTCGTCTTAGTCCACTTACTGCCTGCGCGCGAAAGCTTGAAAATCGTGCCATAGCCCGCTGTACCGCCCATCTCGGTCACGCCATAAAGATGACCGGTCGTATCGAGCACCAAACCGCTGACGCCAATACCGACAATTCCGTCATCTCCTCCACGAAACGTATGGATGACTTTAAATGTCCAACTGCCTTTCGAGGGGCTGAGTTCATAAATGGTGCCATAACCAGCGCCGCCGCCGTTAGCGATGCCATAGAGATTGCCTGCTTTGTCGAAAACCAACTGCCCCATAGGGCCGCTTCCGTCGGCGCCACCCGTAAACCGGTAAAGCACAATTTCCTTCCACCCACTCTTGGTGTGCTTGAGTTCGTAAACCACTCCATTGAAGTTGTCGCCGCCCTGCTGAGTCGTGCCATAGAGATTGTCCGCTTTGTCAGAAATTACGCCGGCGTAAGGATAGGCACCGTCCGCGCAATTTTGCTGGGAGCAGAAGCTGTAGAGCACCTTCTTGGTGCCCGCCCACACACCTTCCGTCACCAGCAAAATGAAGGCCAAACTGAACACGGTGATTTTCATCGGATTCTCCTTTTCACTTGGCGCCAGGACCTGCGCCTGTACTTCGCCTTACACTCGCTCCGCAGAGATATCCCTCGGCGGAACAAATCCTAGCATGCTTAACGAAGCAGCGGTGGCGAGGCAGGATCGGCGAACGAGCGGTTTGGAAGTCTGCCGATCAACCATCCGCGACCTTCACATTTTTCCCCAGCCCTGGGCCTATCTCGGTTGTCCTTGTCTTAAGATAGTAAACTGAAGAGAAAGAACACCATGAGCGAAACCATTTCCGACGCGCTGGTATTTTTCGGGGCAACCGGTGACCTTGCCCATAAGATGATTTTTCCCGCCTTGCAGCGGTTAGCCGAACGCGGTGAGCTGAACAAGCCGGTTATCGGAGTGGCGAAATCAGGTTGGACACTGGATCAGCTCAAACAGCGTGCTCGAGACAGCGTTGAGCACTACGGTGGCTTGGATCCTGAGGGATTTGCCAAGTTAAGTGGGAAGCTGCGGTATATTGACGGCGACTATAAAGATCCAGCAACTTTCCGCCAACTACGTCACGAACTTGGGGACGCCAAGCACCCTCTGCACTACCTTGCCATTCCTCCGGACGTCTTCGGTGAGGTCGTGGATCAACTTAAATTATCCACGTGCTCACAGGGTGGTCGAGTGGTAGTCGAAAAGCCATTTGGGCGTGATTTCGAATCGGCACGCAAGCTGAATGCGACTCTCCATACCGCATTTGACGAAGAGAGTATTTTTCGTATTGATCACTATCTGGGCAAGAACGCCGTCCAGAATATTCTTTTCTTTCGATTCGCTAATGCGTTCATGGAGCCGATCTGGAACCGTGAACATGTGGAATCCGTCCAGATCACAATGGCCGAAGACTTCGGTGTTGCCGGCCGAGGCGCATTCTACGAACAGGTTGGCACGATGCGAGATGTCGTGCAAAACCACCTATTCCAGTTGCTGACCAATGTAGCCATGGAAGCGCCGGCGCGCATGACCGCTAAAAGCCTGCGGGACGAAAAAGTGAAAGTGCTGCGCGGAATAAGGACCTTGGAGCCGAGCGATGTGGTTCGAGGGCAGTTCGACGGTTATCGTGGTGAAAAGGGTGTTCGGCCCGACTCGACGGTTGAAACCTATGTGGCGTTGCGCCTGTACATCGACTCGGAGCGCTGGAAGGGTATACCGTTTTATATCCGAGCGGGAAAGTGTCTACCTGTGACCGTGACCGAAGTGACCGCGATGCTGCGGCCGCGGCCGGCAATATTTCCAGATCAACAGCCAGGACACAACTATGTGCGATTCCGGGTCACGCCCTCCCTGGCGATTGCGATCGGAGCGCTGGTAAAAAGGTCGGGGGATGAAATGATCGGGGATCCAGTTGAGCTTCTGGCGCCTGCACATTCCGACCCTGCGGAGATGCTTCCTTACGAAGAATTGTTGGATGATGCCATGCACGGTAATCAAATGCGCTTCGCCCGAGAAGACTATGTCGAGGAAGCATGGAGAATAGTAGAACCGGTTCTTGGCAATGCGACTCCCATTCACGTTTACAAGTCCGGTACGTGGGGACCTGCGCAGGCAGAAATGCCCATTGCGCCGAAAGGGGGATGGCGCAACCCAACTTGACATACGCTGGACCCGCTATGCCGACCTTGCAGAGCAAGTCGATGCAAGATAAACAAAATTTGACAGCCTTTGGGTATTTCAGGCAAGACCAGAGCCAGTGAAATCGATGTTCGTACTCGATGTCCAGGGCCACAGAAAGACTGACCTCTAAGCTCTTGAAAAGAATGGTAGGCGCGGCAGGACTTGAACCTGCAACCACCGGATTAGAAATCCGATGCTCTATCCGATTGAGCTACGCGCCCTCAATAACTTACAGACAATCATCTCGAAACTGTCACTAAACTGTCACCACGGAGCTGCTTGGTTCCGCGTCCGAGACGTTTTGCGGCCTTCTTCGGCGGCAGTGTATTCACGACAACTTGCTGCATCGCCGCGACCACGTCAGCGGGGCTCACAATATGGTACCGACGAAACACGCTTGCTGTCTTGTGGCCGCTTATCTTCATGGCGACGTTCTCGGAAATACCCGCGTTCACCAAGTTCCGCACGGCTGACCTGCGCAGATCGTGGATGATCAGCCCTTCATAAGCGTACCAGATGTTTCCTGATTCGCTGGTCTGCTTGATCCGCCTACCGAGGCCGACCGCTTCACAAGCCTTGCTCCACTCGGTGCGAAGATTAGTGGCGTCGAAGACCCGACCCGTCTTCGGCTCTAGGCTTTGAAGATTTTTACCAACACAGGTGGCAGCCCGAAGGCTGACCGCCTTCGGCTCTTTCCTCCGAGCCTTGGTTGAGCGCACCCAGTCTACTCGGCGGCATGGAGCCGACACGGTTATCTAATCAGCCCACAATCTACGGTACGTATTTTCCCCGGGTTTCCTGGATTTTATTTCGGGCCTCCTGCCGAGGGTTGGCCATCCATCAGTTCTTTCCAAACGGCGGGGTCATCCGTCACATAAAATACCGGCTCCATCTTTCGGTGTTCGATAATTTCAGTGATGCCGTTCACGGTGATTACTTCATAAGATGGGTAGCCATGATCAAATCCCTTTGGGAGATTCTTCAGTTGCAAAGGCTCCAAACCTTTCTCCTTTCCATACACTTTTGTTAGTATTTGACCTTTCTTATCCCGCAACATGAATGTCGCACTTCTGCCCCACGGCTTAGAGTAGTAGTTCATCGTAACTGAAACAGAAGGGCGGGTAAGTCCCGGTGGAAGATTAAACCATTTTGGCAGCCTTGATTCATTCGCCAATTCAAAGGTAGATTCTGGGAAATATTCGCGTCCAACTATTGCAGAGCCTAAAATGCCAAACGCGATAAATAAAAGCAGGAGTCTTTGAATGCGCGGATTTACTTTGCTCATTCGCCCCCCCCCGTAGTTTATTTTGCGGTTACTATACATGCCACGACATTAGCGTTGCATATCGTCCTGCATGGGCCGGACAGTCCCCCCGGGATGAATGAACTGGCATTCCTACGATTAGAAATCCGATGCTCTATCCGATTGAGCTACGCGCCCTCTGCACACGATTAGCGGAAAACGCTCAAAGCGTTCTCCCATGCGGCGCTGACTTCGCCATAGTGATTCTACCGCAAGGATGGCGGAGAAGGCAGCGATGACCAGAGAGAGACTGAATTCACGTGACCAATAGAATGGAACTTGAACTTGCCACGTTTTGTGTGGAGGAGCCGCGCATGCTCAAGCACTCAGCAGGCTCAGGTCCGGAGTTTCGTCCACGTCCAAAAAACACAGGCCCGGCACAGTGCTGCCGGGCCTGCGCGAATTGGTGAGAGAGATCTAGTGCATATAGGAACTGAAAAAGAGAAAGAAGTTTGAGGGAGCCTCGACGGCCTCCTTGGCTTGGATTGCTTTTTCCATAGCGGCGAAGGAAACGATACCGTTATGGCCTCCCTGATCCGGCCAGTCGCTTGCCGCGAGGACTAGCACCGGACGAACCTGCCACCAGATCGGCTTGGTATTCTCATCCATATTAATAACGATATGGCTGTGGTTCGGGGTTGGCAAGAATACGTTGGAAGTTGGCGGAGGGATGAAGCCAAGAGCGGCCAGAGCTGGACCAAGGTCAAGGCGTGAGGCATGCATCGTGCAGGTACCGGGCGCGCTGCCCGGTTCGGGGCATTGGGTGTAGACGAGCGGCTTTTGCTTAAACCCTTCGGGGATCGCGCCGAACAGTTTAATTAAGGTCTGGCCGAGTTTGGTTCCGCAGAGAGTTCCTTGAACGACATTCTTGCAGGAGATCGCATCTGCGGGATTCTGATCGTTATCCACTGAGAACATAGGCACCAGAACATAAAGAGGTTCAGTGGTTTTGAGGATTTTGCCCTGTTGTCCTGGTGGATTGATCAGCGGTTGCGTGCCGACTTCGCATATAGGCGTCTGCATCTCAGACGGATCCTGATCGGCTTTCACCTTGTTGTAGTTCAAATCGTCTCCCGGTTGCGCGATGCAATCGAAATTCATTTCGTAACGGAACTTCAAAACCTTGCCGCCGCCGTAGCCGTAGGTTTGGTTGGCCTTTAAGTCTGCCGGATCTTCCTGGGCAGACGCGATTGACGTAATGAGAGCAACGGCCAGTATCAGCACCAGCCGGGGCGTCGAGATTTTCATTCTTTCCTCCACATTTCCAAAAGCTAGGGATCGCTCGCAAGGAGCAAACTGTCTTATGTACGGAAGGATCGACTAAATCGGATTGCAACCGGTCACGCGATTTCTTAACCACAGCGATCGAACTTCCAAGTCCTGCTTCTTCGCTGTCCGGTACTTATCTCGCGAACCTACGGTAAATCCCTGATCGATTTACTACGTGAATGGCCTCTATGGTTGATCCTGAAGTACTACTCGCAATCGAGAACTCTGTACGGAGGAAGGAACGATGCTGTGGACAATCTTCGTGATCCTGCTGGTTCTGTGGTTGCTGGGGATCGTTAGTTCCTACACCTTAGGCGGATTCATCCACCTGCTGCTGGTTTTAGCGTTAGTAGTGTTATTGATCCGCATCATCGAGGGGCGCAGACCGGTGGTTTAGTCGGTGCTAATAATTCATGGCTTGAGAGCTGGTCTAACGTCAGGAGGTGTTTCTTGAAAAGGATTACCGGAATTTTGACTGTAGGTTTAATCGGGCTATCGGCCTGGGCAGTTCCCGCGTCGGCTATGCAAGCCGCCGTAACCGGCAACTCGGACAGCGGATACAAAATGAAGGTCGTGTCCCGCAGCACGGAAGCAGTGGATTATCACCACAAGGGATCGTTAAAGGTGGACATTCGGGGCACGGACCTGATGCCCGAAGTGAAGGGCAAAGCAGATGTGGAAGGCAAACCGGCCGGTGTGAAACTTGACGTGAATCTGGAGCACATGAGGCCAGCTCACGATTTGGGCTTAGCGTATCTCACGTATGTGTTGTGGGCGATCACGCCGGAAGGCCGACCACACAATCTAGGCGAAATAATCGTAAAAGATGGCAAAGCTGAAGTAAAAACAACAAGCGAACTACAAGCTTTCGCACTGATTGTAACTGCCGAACCGTACTTCGCAGTTTCGCAGCCAAGCGATCTAGTGGTGGCTCAGAACCAGATTAAGGCTGACCTCAAGGCCGGCGTCGAGCCAGTCGACGTGAAGTACGAGCTCGTATCGCGTGACACCTACAACGCACAGGTCCAACCCGTCGATCAGCCGATGTATGGAATCGATCCTAAGCTGCCGATTGATCTTTTACAGGCGCGCAATGCCGTACGAATCGCGAAAGACGCCAACGCCGAGCAGTACGCTCCTTCCGAATTGCAGAAGGCAAAGGATCTGTTAAATCAGGCGGAGGACTATTACCGACGCAAGCAAGGTAGTGGGCCAATTGGTACGGTTGCACGGCAAGCTGCGCAAGCCGCAGAAGCTGCACGTTTGATCACCATCAAGCGCGAACAGGACGAAGAGATAGCGAGGGAGCGGAAAGAACAGGAAGACCGCACAGCACAGGCACAGGCCGAAGCTGAGAAGCGTCAGGCAGAGGCTGCGCAAGCCCAACAACAGGCTCAACAAGCCCAAGCTGACCGTGCGGCTGCAGAACAGGCGCGCCAGCAGGCGGATCAAGCCAGACAGCAGGCCGAACTTGCGCAACAACAGGCACAAATGCAAGCTCAGCAAGCTGACCAAGCTCGTCAGCAGGCCGAGAACGAAAAACAACAGATGCGAGCCCGTCTCCTGGCACAACTGAATCAGGTGTTGGAGACACGAGACACCGCCCGAGGATTGATCGTGAACATGCCGGATGTACTGTTTGACATCGGAAAGTCTGACCTAAAACCGGCGGCGCGCGAGCGGTTGGCCAGGGTAGCGGGAATTCTGCTTGCGTATCCCGATATCAAGGTTGAGATCGACGGATACACGGATAGCACTGGAAGCTTGGATTTCAACGATCGGCTTTCTCAGTCAAGAGCAGAGGCGGTACGAAATTACCTGGGAAATCAGGGCGTCAAATCCGACTCGATGACAACTCAAGGATTCGGGCCGAGCAATCCGATCGCATCAAACGATTCCGCTTCCGGTCGCCAACAGAACCGGCGAGTTGAGATGGTGGTCTCCGGACAGTCAATTGGCCAGACCACGAACACTGGAACGCAGTAGCAGCTTTCACGTGCGATTCTGGAAAGAAGGTATGAACCGATGGGGCAACCCATCGGTTTTCTTTTAGGTCTGGTGGTTCCGGGCGCGGAAGGACATGTCCGAATTCGTGGTGTCATTGACCCCGTTGGCTCTAAGAATTCCGCCGATTCAGGAGCAGAATCTTCATTATGGAGAACTTGGGGAAGCGCACGGCATCGCTAATGTTTGGCTTGTGTCTACTCATTGCCATCGAGGGTTGCGGTGGCGGCGCAAGTTCGACCGGTCACAGTTCGGGAACAGGCGGCACCGGGACTACAGGCGGCGGGACCAGTCCCACTCTACAGGCGTGCAACAACATTCTGTTTGGCGTCGGCGGAAGCCTGAACGGCTTCGTGCCCTTTCCCTCGGACAACCTGTGGAACACAGATATATCGGCCTCGGCGGTGGATCCCAACTCTGATGCCATCATTAATTTTATCGGACCCGGTATCGGCCTCCATCCAGATTTCGGGTCAGGACAATACAACGGTTCGAACATCGGGATTCCTTACGTCGTTGTGACTGGTTCGCAGGCAAAAGTGAACATAAACTTCACTGCATACGGAAGCGAGAGCGACCCCGGACCGATGCCAATTCCAATCGGTGCACCAATTGAGGGCGACCCCAATCCGTCAGGGGACCGCCACGTTCTTGTGCTCGACAGCACCAATTGTTTTTTGCACGAACTCTATAACGCATATCCGAATAATGACGGCAGCTGGAACGCGGACTCGGCGGCAACCTGGGACCTGCTGGCTGATGAACAGCGTCCTTACACATGGACTTCGGCTGACGCTGCTGGCCTGCCAATTTTGCCAGGCTTGGTGCGTTACGATGAGGTGGCGGCAGGAGCAATTTCACATGCGATTCGTTTCACCCTGCCGGATAGCCGCGCGGCGTTCGTGCCTCCCGCTTCGCATTGGGCGGCAACGTCAACCAATCCTTTGGCAGCACCCATGGGTATGCGCCTGCGACTGAAATCGAGCTACGACATTTCGGGTTTCTCAACCAATGTCCAAGTCATTCTGACGACGCTGAAGAAATACGGGATGATCATGGCGGACAATGGCAGTGCCATGTACCTGAGCGGGGCCCCCGACAGCCGCTGGGATAATAACGACCTTCACAATCTCTCACAGGTTCCTGCATCCGCATTTGAAGTGGTGCAGATGAACCCCATCTATTCAGAAGCCAACGTACCGCAGGGAGCGTCGCCAGTAATCGCTAATTTCGGCGCTAGTTCGACTTCGATTACAGCAGGACAGAACGTGGCTCTCTCCTGGAGCGTTAGCGGCGCGCAGTACATCATTATCTCGCCTCAAGTCGGCGCGGTTCGCGGAAACAGTGTGACCTTGAACCCCACGGCAACTACGACTTACTCGCTGTATGCGACAAACCAATACGGACGCACGACCGCAACGGTAACGGTAAACGTACAATAAACTAAACGGAAGAATTTGCCGGAAAGCTTTCGAGTGATGCCGTATACTTCCGCCTTGCTGCTTGACCGGCGGATGCCTTCCTCTCCTTCATCACGGCTCTCTTACATCGACTGGATGCGCGGCTTGGCGTGTGTGCTGATGTTCCAGACTCACTGCTATGACGCCTGGTTGACCCCCGAGGCTCGCAAGACGACGTTCTTCATGTGGTCGCAATTGGGCGGCACGCTCCCTGCGCCACTATTCCTGTTTCTGGCTGGGGTGTCTTTTGCGCTCGTCACCGATAAGCTTTCGCAAAAGGGCATGCCTCCAACCCATATTGCCAGGAGTACGATCTCACGCGGAGCAGAGATTTTTGGTATGGGTCTGCTGTTTCGCTTGCAAGAATATTTAATCGCGTGGGGATGGGCGCCATGGAGCGATCTACTGCGCGTTGACATCCTGAACACGATTGGCATGTCGATGATGATGATGGGAGTCCTGTGCTGGCTAGTCTTGGCTGTGACCCGTGTAGCGCGGAGGCGATTGGCATTGGGATTGAGCGCAGTTACGGTGGGAATGGGGATCTCTGCGCTGACGCCGTTCTTGTGGACGACGTCGAGACCGCGATTTCTGCCTTGGCCAATAGAATCGTACATCAACGGCGTACACAACTTAGGTCAGCCGCAGGCCTGGCTATTCCCGATTTTTCCTTGGTCGGCATTCGCCTTCCTCGGACTGGCCTTGGGTTTCTTTCTGCTTAGCGATTGGGGACGCCAACGCGGGGCGACCACAATTTTCCTGGTCGGCACCTCGGGACTGGCGCTGATCTATGGTGCCCGCTGGTTGGACTCCCGGCCCACTCAACTCTATCCGGTTTACGATTTCTGGCATACGAGCCCGAATTTCTTCCTGATCCGTGTGGGACTGCTTCTCGTAATTCTGGCCGGAGCGTATTCGTGGTGCCGGTGGGGGCCGGGCCAATGGGGATTCAGCCCGCTAATACAATTGGGCCAGACTTCCCTGCTTGTTTACTGGGTCCATATCGAATTCGTCTATGGCCGGTTTTCCATCTTGCCCAAGCACGCACAAGATATACGGTCCGCGAGTCTCGGGCTTCTTACGATCTTCCTGTGCATGCTAGTTCTGTCCGTGCTGCGGACGCGACTCAAGGGCCGTGGGAGCGAGACATGGGAACGGGTGTCGCGTCCGGTCAAGGCGTGGGCAGGATAATATTCATCTTGGCCACCTGCCGAAGAGCATTTTCTACTAACTTCATCCCAATGGCCCACTGGCGACGCGCCTGCGATTCCTCATCTCCGTAGCCGAACAGATAGAAGGTGACATAGAAGGCGTCTTGGATCTCTCCATCGGCATGAATGTAACACCGCCGGATCAAGAACTCCGCAGAGGCTGGAATGTCGGGAACCTTGCGCAGCAGATGTGCAACCCGCTTCACAAACTCTTCATGGGTTGAAAAAGAATGACGCACGACGGCTTCGGTGAAGAGTATGTCCACATAGCAACCAAACTTGTATGCTGCGTCGAAGACCTCATCCTCAGCACTCATGTCCGTGCTTGTCCAGACATCGCATTTGGCGGTCTCGAAGACGCTTGCCGGTGCGTTTAGGACTGACAAGAGTTCTGCAAGTTCCGGGAAGCGGTTGGCCTCGTCGATCTGGGCCAAGAGAGCCGACTGGCGCTTCAGATCGCAGTAGGTCAGTCCGGATGATTCATCGCTCCAGGGAAGTTCGAGCGTTTCATCATCCGGACCGAGTTCGACAGCAAAGCCGGCCAACACGTCAGTGGGCGGGGGCCGGCTGGGGTGTTTGCGCCGGGGCAGCAGGAGCAGGGGCGAAGTTCACCTTGGGCACCTGGCGAGATTCGGGGCTGGCGGCGAAGTAAGCGTCGTTCACTTTGTATCCGGCCCAGCCCGCATAAATGTTGTTGGGGAATTGTTGGAGATAGGTGTTGTAGTCCTGGAGAGCATCGTTGTAGCGCTTACGCTCGACCGCGATCCGGTTTTCAGTACCAGCCAGCTCGTCCTGCAGACGAAGAAAATTCTCGTTGGATTTTAACTGCGGATAATTTTCGACGATCAGCAACAAGCGGCCGATAGCGCCATCGAGTTGCTGGTTGGCGGCAATCTTGCCTTGAGGAGTACCGGCGGAGAGTAACGCCGAGCGCGCTTTGGCAATGTCGCCGAATACGGTCTGCTCCTGCTGCGCGAATCCTTTTACCGTTTCGACGAGGTTCGGAATCAGGTCAGCGCGGCGTTGAAGCACGATGTCCACTTGGGACCATGCCGCTTTCACTGCTTCGTTCTTGGTGACCAGCGTGTTGCGGACCCCCACATATTGTCCGAACGCCGCGAACAAAATCACCGCGATGATAACAATCACGATCAAAACTTTACCCATACTTTTCCTCCCCGGAAATATCCATGGTATTACGATCTCTTCGATTCGGGTGAATCCAGCAGTTTATCGACCGATGCGGTTACGGTTTGAATCGCATTCAAGTACTTGTTGGCGAGATCAGGCAGGTCGAATTGGCCGCGTTCAGCCTTGCCTTCGCGGATATCGAGCACCGCATGAAAAGCCGCCGGATCGAACTGAATTCGAGAAGCCAGGACGCGGATGGCTTCGCGTTTCGACGCTGGAACTGCCACGCCTAGTGCAATCAGCGCGTGACGAAACAAGGTTGCAAAGCTGGAAACGGACCCAAGCAACAGCTCCCAGAGGAGCTTCTTATCATCGCCCGCCGTCACCAGGCGTTGCCGCAAAAGGATCAACTTCTCGCGCAGTTCGTATTCGAGCTGAGCACGATGGAAATGCATCGGAATTGATAGCGAGCTCAGAAAATCCTCTCCAAACAGGACCTTGTGGCGCTGTTGCATGTCGAAATACTCGATTGAAAACACGTCGGTAGATCGCTCCAGCTCTTCACGGGTAATCAGCAGCGGAGGGTGATGTTTTTGGCGAACCCACCACTGGACGGTCGAAGAAATTGCTCCGAGCGCGGGAAACGAGGTCTCACGCAAGACACATAAGAGATTCACATTGGAAAACTCGGCATGGAATTCTCCGGATGCCGCGGACCCGTAAAGGATCACGCTTTCCAAATTGTCCCCGGCCTTTTCGCGCATGCGCTTTACGAACTCATCGATTTGTTTTTGAGGATCCATAGTACCTCTCCGCGCCTTACCAGCCACCGCTGGCGCCTCCCCCACCGGAACTGCCACCGCCAAAGCCGCCAAAACCTCCGCCTCCGCCACCACCCCCAAAGCCTCCTCCGCCCCAACCGCCTCCACCGCCCCCGCCACCAAGCAATAGAAACCAGAACAAGAGATTTCGCAGCGGCCGAACGAATAATACGATCAAAATGATAACGATGACGGCGATCGCTGAAATACCGGAGTGAGGAGCATCGGGCCGCGCAACAGGAGCCTGCGGGCGCGCGCCGGTTAATTGAATGTCAGCATCCTGTGCGATCACGTCTGCCACTCGAGATGCCATCAGCGAAATTGCACCGTTGAAGTCGTTCTCTTTCAGTAGCGGAACCGCCTCGCGTCCGAAACCACCGACCTTGCCGTCAGGCAAGATTGGCTCTAGTCCGTATCCGACTTCAATGCGATAGCGATGGTCCTGAGGTGCGACTAGAATCAGAACGCCTTTGTCGGAAGACTTGCTTCCGATTCCCCACTGCTTGAAGAGATCCACCGCAAAACTATCGACGTCGGCTCCGCCCAAGGTCGATACAGTGACAACCGCCATTTGTGCGTGAGCCTTCTGGTCGAGCTGCTGGGCGACATTATCAATTTGTGCAATGGTGTCCTGGCTAAGGACATGCGCGAAATCGTTGACGTAGTCAGTTGGATGAAGTTGCGATGGGGCCTGGGCCTGGAGGCGCAGAGCGAACAGAAAAAGGATGGAGATTAGAGCAGCGGTTTGGCGCGCCAGCTTCACTCGAGGATGATTGTATAAGACACCGACTCGCCTCGCGAACGAGCAGCCGCGCAAGGATCAGAAATTCCTCAGGAAATTGAGAACCTGGGTCTCAGCCCAATGCCCGTCATCTCCGTTACGCTCGCCGATGAAAGAGCAATGCCCGCCATCTTCGGATTCGTGGAACGTGATATGGGGATTATCCACGATCCGTTGACGGGTGCCCGGAAGTATTCGAATAAAGGGGTCATTGGCCGCGTGCAAGATCAAGGCCGGTACAGCAATCTTATCAATGACATTGGCCGCAGCTGCCCGAGCGTAGTAATCGGAAGCACCCGTGAATCCGCAGTAGTACGCCGTCACCTTGTCATCGAAATCGCGCAAGCTGGTCACGTGCCGGCCGCGGGAGGTGTCGAATTGTCCCGGAAAGAGGTCGGCCTTGGACTGAAGACGACGGCGCAGCTTCCAAAGAAAGTAGTGCTCATACAGACGGTTGGAGGGCTCGTGCAACGCATCCGCTGAGGCGGCCAGATCGATTGCCGGACAGACCGCTGCGACCGCCCGGAATTGTGTCGGCCCATTCGCACCCCACTCGCCCGCGAGCTTGAGGACGAGATTGCCACCCATGGAAAAGCCTGCTAGCGCGAAGTGAGAAATGCCGTCCTGCTCGATGAGACTTCGCGCTACTTCGGCCAAATCGTGCGAGCGTCCGGAATGATAGAGCGTCGGCGACAAGGCATCGGTTCCACCACAGTTGCGCTGGTTAACGCGAATCACGTTCATTCCCAGCGCCGTGCCTTTCACTGCCAGGCCCATCATGTATTGCGAATCGATTGAACCTTCAAGTCCGTGAATGACGATTAGGGTCAGTGCGCTCTCTCGCTCCGGCTGCCAGTGACAGTGGCAAAGAATACGCGCACCCGGCTCCACTTCGATAAGTCGTTCCTCGGAAGGCGGTAGTTGCAAATGGCGCGGCATAAAGAAGCTGGCGAGAGTTTGCACATGGCCTCCGCTGAGGAAGCGGCGCGGCACAAACTTAGAGATTTGCGAATTGCCCACAAACTGATTTTAAATGGATATCGACGTTACGTTTGAGCAGGAGCCGTTATGCCAATTTTCGAATACGTTTGCAAGGAATGCGATCACCAGTTTGAAGCACTGGTTTATGGCAAAGAGAAAGCCGAATGCCCCAAGTGTCACGGGAGGAAGCTGGTACCGCAGCTCTCGGTGTTTGCTGTGTCGGCAAAGAGTGCGGCAAGTTCTGCGGCTCAGACGACAGGAGCATGCGGTAGCTGCGAAGATCCTAGGGGGCCGGGATCGTGCTCGATGCGGGACATGAACTGATGATGTAGTTGCTGGCGGACTAACCTTTGCCGGCTACCTCACCGCAATGCATTAGATCGATGTCCCAGATCCTCGATTGAGGCGTGATTGCCTCGATACCGAGTTCTCCTTGTTTTGATGTGCCGATTGCACCCACCCAAACTACACGGAACTCGGCCTGTTGTTCCCCGATTTGGATGTGCAATGTCTCGCCGACTTTCATCGTGTACAACATCCCCTGGATTACAGCTCCTTTGGGGCTGATGTTCTTTGCGCGGGCGAGTTGGGCGAATGGCTGACCGTGCACATCCACTCCCCACGTGCGGACGGGCAAGAGTGCGGTGACACGCCGGTTGCGTCGACGATCCATAGTTGCCCTCTGGGAACGACTGCTGGGATGGTAGGGCGATTCCGGTTGGTTGGGAAATTACCGGGGTCACATCCAGGGGGTGTCGGAAGTCACTTAAGTATGGTCGGCTAAATGTGGGACCTAGTAGGACTTCGCTGACGTGGCAGGTTTGCCCACGGCTCTCGGTTGCTCTATTCTGTTCGGGTCAATTAAAAACAACTCCGGAGATGAAATCTTGCGGATTTTGTGCGCGATTCTTGGATTGTGTTCGCTGTTTTTTTCTTCCTTCTCAATGGCTGCCGAACCTCTGAATTTGATGCCTCAGCCCGCCGAGGTCCAACCGGGTTCCGGACAATTTGTGATCGACTCATCTTTCTCGATTGCTGTAGATCGCGATTCGGGCGTCCAGTTGCAACATGCGGTGGCGACATTCCTCGACCAGCTTCGAAAGCAGACGGGAATGCCGGCGCTGACCTTGAAAATTGCTCGATTTCTCGGCCGCGAAGTTTCAGATCGCACTTCAACATCAAGGCAAGGCGATCCAGGAACTTGGCGAGGACGAATCGTATTCTCTTTCGATCACGCCGGCGGGCGTGAAGCTGGAGTCCGTGACGCCATTAGGCGCAATGCGTGGGCTGCAGACTTTTCTTCAACTGGTGAAAACATCGTCGAGCGGATTTGCGGCGCCCTCGATGATGATTCACGATCAGCCTCGATTCCCGTGGCGCGGTTTGATGATTGACACCGGACGGCACTTCATTCCGATCGACGTTCTGAAGCGCAATCTGGACGGAATGGCGGCGGTAAAGCTGAATGTCTTTCACTGGCACCTTTCAGAAAATCAGGGATTCCGGGTTGAGAGCAAGTTGTTTCCGAAACTGCAGGGGATGGGTTCGGACGAGCTCTATTACACCCAGGATGAAGTCAAGGATCTGATTGCTTATGCCCGCGAGCGCGGGATTCGGGTTGTGCCGGAGTTCGACATTCCAGGACACAGCACAGCCTGGCTGGTGGGATATCCAGAACTTGGCAGCGGTCCGGGGCCTTATCAGATTGAGCGCAAGTGGGGCGTGTTCGACCCCGCGCTTGATCCGACAAAGGAGAGCACTTACAAATTTCTCGATAAGTTAATCGGCGAGATGGCACAGCTGTTTCCGGACAAGTATTTTCATATTGGCGGAGATGAGGTCAACGGCAAGGAGTGGAACGCAAATCCAAAAGTCCAGGCTTTCATGCAGTCGCATGGGCTGAAGAGTAATCAGGATTTGCAGGCTTACTTCAACCAGCGCGTGCAGAAGCTGGTCAGCAAGCATGGAAAGATCATGATCGGGTGGGACGAGGTTCTTCGTCCCGACCTACCCAAAGATGTTGTAGTTCAGTCTTGGCGCGGGCAGGCTTCACTGGCTCAGGCCGCGACATTGGGATACCGGGGCATTCTTTCGTATGGATACTATCTGGATCTGATGTGGCCAGCTTCCCGACATTACGGAATCGATCCATTGGAAGATGGGGCTTCTACGTTGAAGCCTGAGGAGCGAAGCCGTATCCTGGGCGGCGAAGCTTGCATGTGGTCAGAGTACGTTTCTCCGGAGAATATCGATTCAAGAATCTGGCCACGTTTAGCGGTGATTGCGGAGAGATTGTGGTCACCAGAGAATGTGAAAGATGTGGATTCGATGTATCTACGCATGGAAGCGACAAGTTTGTGGCTGGAATGGTTAGGACTGACACACAACTCCTCGTACGAGCCGATGCTGCGCCGCATTGCCGGTTCGGATAGCGTCGGTCCGGTGCGAACGCTCGCGGATGTGCTGGAACCAGTGAAGGATTACATGCGGGAGGAAACGGCTCGGACGGAAGCAACTAGCTTGCAACCGTTAAACCGCCTGGTGGATGCGGTTCGACCGGAGAGCGGAACAGCAAGACAGTTCAGCAAGTTGGTGGACGCTTATCTATCTGGAACGGCGGATGCACAAACCAAAGAGCAGATGCGGTCGTGGCTGACGCAATGGCGGGACAATGATGCAAGACTCCAACCCTTCGAGCAGTCATTTCTGCTGCACGAAGATATTCCGTTGTCGCAAGAACTCTCAGCGGTCGCTACTTCGGGGTTGCAAGCAATGGACTATATCGAGCGTCGAGAGAAAGCTCCCGCCGATTGGGTCGCGTCTCAAATGACCATGCTGCAACAGGCTCAACAGCAGAAAGCGCAGTTGGTCATCATGGTGGTCGCGCCGGTTCAGAAGCTGGTTCAGTCGGCAAGTTCAGGCGCAGCGGCCGTGAAGCAGTAATCTTGAGCGCACGCTCGGCACTGAAGCGTGGGAATTTTGCGGTGGCATGAGTTAGCTCATGCCACTCCCAATCCGCTTGAACTCTCGAATTTCTTCTGCGGTCTGTTAGGTTTTTCCAACCAATTCTGTGACGGCACGATAGGCCTGATCGATAGCTACATTAGTGTAGGCGCTAGCACCCGCATCGGAATTGGCAATCGCGATTTGCCCAAAGCGCTTGCGGCCCATGACCCAGGGCTGCTCACCTTCAGGCCAATCAGGATCGTAAAGCGAATTTGGCGTGTAGGCGTATCCATGCGCCCAGCGATTGACGGTAATCGCCTCGACATCACGGGCCGGATCGAAACCGGCTCCGCCCAGCATCCGTCCCAACTGATCCCGAATGTTTCTTTCGAAAGTGGCGAAAGGGGTTTGCATTAACTCGACTCGGCCCATGCGGAACTGATCTTTTTGCGGCAGGCCGGGCTTGCACGGGGTACGCAACATGAACAGGACGATGGGTTCTTCCGGATTGCTGGGGAACTTATAACCTCCGAGGCTGACGGGAAAGTCTAGCGCGGTGTAGGTGTGATAGCCGGCCGGAGCCACAATCTGGTGAATCCCCAGTTTGTGAAACGACGTCCAGTTGCGGATTGCCACGTGAGTGTAGACGAGTGGAGTTTTTACCAGCGAGTGCAGCGCTTCCTTCTGCTTCTCAGGAAGTTCCGGACACAGATAGGGGATCATCATGTTGTAACAGGCAAGTACACACTGCTTCGCTGAGACCGTTTGTAGTTTGCCGTGACGCATGTAACTCACGCCGACTTGCTTTGCGGATTCCGGCGGTCCTTCATGATGAACCTGCACTACTGAACCATTCAGACGAAGCCGCACCGGCGAACTCGCTTCGTCCAGGCGGGCGTAATTGGCGCGAGCAGTAACCAGATCGTCCATGGTACGACCGGGCACCGCATCCGGAATCAAAGCCCGTACGAGCAGGCGTGCGACCGAAGCATTGCCATCCGGAAAATGAAAGATATAGGGTTCTTCTTTGCTCCACTCGCCGAGTCCTAGGGCCTGAAACCCGGGATAAGTGAACGAACCGTAATCATCCCCATTGTTGAGGCACGCGAGCGCAGGCACAGCGTCAATCCCGACTCCGAAAAGATCGTGCGGATAGGTTTGAAAAAATGGCAATGCTTCAGGTATGAGCTTGCAATGCTTTGTCAGATAGTCGGCATAACTGATTTTGGCCAGCTTGGCCTGCTTCTCTTCGCGAGTCATGCCCGCGAGGTAGTCCACCTTTTCCGCGTAGACGCGGGCGATGTCATGCCGAACAGGCTCGGACAGCGGAGTCTTGCTAAGGAACTCTGACCAGGGAGTTGTCCCCATATTCAGCACCAATCGGTCTTGGCCAAAGGTCTCTCGGTCGAAAAAGCAGGCGGTGTTGAGCTTGGCATACAGATTCTGGTCGTAGGCTTTGTAAAAGCGTTGTGTATCAATACCGATGTCGGCAATCAACTGTTTCGCGACAGGACTGTATTCGTCAGGACTTTCGATAGACTGCGTGCCTCCGTAGCTCAACAGAAGGCGACTTCCTGCCTGAAACTCATTGCGTTTGGCATGGCCGCCGAAATCATCGTGGTTATCGAGGATAAGTATGCGAACGTTTGGTCCCACTTGCTTACGATAAAAGTATGCAGCGGCCAAGCCACTGATTCCGCCTCCGACGACGACCAGATCGTACGCCTCGCCAGTGCTTTCAGGTTTGTCGGCGAGGTTCCAAAATTCGCCGTCACGCAAGCTGTGAGCCACGGGATAAGAACCATCGTGATTGCCGCGCATTCCCGTCAGAGCCGGTGGATAGTAACTTGGATTGCTTTCGGGGACAGTCTCGACCGAATCACTCGCGTGAAGCCATGGCATGCCGGCGATGGCGATGGAAGCGGCTGCCGTCACAGCTACACCGTCCAGGAAATCGCGGCGGGTGATCCTGCGATTCATTCCGAGTTCCCGGTCTCGCGTGTCGTCGCTCATTAAGTTCCTCGCGAAGAGAGATTGATTTGCGAAAGCAGAAGATTACTATAATTTCGCAATGTTACGCTGAGGAATTTGCATCATGGTCTAAAGGACTAAGAGGTAGAGGGACGACACGGAGGAGCCTACTTCCACCAAATTGCACCGCCGAGCAGGGCGGCAACTTCAAGAGCAGCCAGAGAAATCCAGAGTCGCTGACGAAACACGGACCGGCGAAGGTCACGCTTCATGTCGGCCTGCAGAACGTGAACAAATTCGATCTCGGCAGAATCGGGCTTCGCACGAGGCGGCGACACCCGAATAGGGGCGAGAATAAACTCAGTTTTTGGACGATCAGGATGAAAGACTTTCGGCGTACTGATAGTGGACGACCAACTGGGAAGCAACATAGAGCCGTTGGCGCCCGGAATATCCATCGGAGCAGAAGTGAGTTGTAGTGAAGGCTGACGTTCTGGCGCAACTTTGTCGGCAAGGTTGCGAAGAAGTGAACTCCACCACAAGTGACTCATCTGGTCAGAAATAAGTTCGCCAACGTCAACCGGTCTCGATTCCAGCTCTAGCGGTGGCAGCGTCTCCGGAGAGATTACATCGCCAAGATTCGTAAATACGGTCCGAAACCAAGGCAAGCTCACGCGATCACTGGCGAGCATGCCGGTGTCCACGGGACGAGAAGTAAGCCGGAGAGGCGGCAGCTTTTCTGGAGCCACCGTATCCCGAACATTGGCCAAGAGGCGCTTCCAGAGCGGCGTGTCAAAGGCCGGATCCAGAAGGAGGTCCAATGACGGTTCCACGCCCTGCTCAAACGCACCAGGGGTCGCAGGATCTTGATTGTTTGCTGACGAAGTCATTCGACTTTCTTGGTACTCCGGGCGCCCACGCCCCACCCTCACTACCTACCCTAAGTTTAGCTTAAATCGTGTTGATTGCGCCTGACGCTACCAATTTCGATGCTCCGTCCTTCATTTAGGATGTGAGCGTGAACTACTGCTCTGCAAGCGTAATAGTCGCAGGAATATGGGTGCTATTGCCGCTATTTGCGCTCGGATTTGCCGGCGATTGGTTGACCGGGGTTCTTCTCAAACTTCCCCTGCTCGTGCGTATTCTGGTGCCGAGCATCTTCGGCGTGCCCTACGTTCTCATTGCGCGCTCGGCGGGGATGTTCCGGCAAGATTGGTTGCTGTGCTTCTGTTTGGTACCCGTGTTGATAGCGGTGCTTCTTTGGCACGCGAAGCAAAACGATCCTCAGCAAAAGGGGAATTGGCGGGATTTCGCGATTCTGTTGGTACTTGGCGTAGCGGTAGACCTGCGCTGGCTCGAGCCGGCGTGGCCCGTACATTTTGCGG
This sequence comes from uncultured Acidobacteriaceae bacterium, assembly GCA_963708575.1. Lineage (GTDB taxonomy): Bacteria > Acidobacteriota > Terriglobia > Terriglobales > Acidobacteriaceae > DASVWZ01. The sequence goes on along the minus strand of CAVPTB010000007.1, from coordinate 37,979 downwards.
TCTTCGGCAAGATGATCCTGCTGGATTGTGGCCTCTATGGCTTTTGCGTTATCCGCCAGCTGGATGGAGTGGGGTTCGATCTTCGCATCCGTAGGACTGATCTGTTGACGGGGTTACGAGAACTCGGCTATTACGCTCCAATCGCGCTGATCTTGGGTGTGGCGCTGGGTTTTCTGCACGCTCATCCGCAAATTCCGCACTTGTCCATGGCCTTCGCATGGGTCTTCACCTTTTTACTGATCGCGATTCCTGAGGAAGTCTTCTTTCGCGGATGGATACAAAACCTCCTGGAACGAAGAATCGGTAGGGGCGGCGCCTTGGTCTGCACTGCGGTACTTTTTGGGTTGGCTCACTTCAATAAGCGATCAACTCACTTCAATTGGAGGTACGTTTTGCTCGCTGCTATCGCTGGGCTGTTCTATGGAAGAGCATGGCGTAAAGACCGGCGAATCGCGGCATCGTCGATTACACACGCCATGATAGACACGATTTGGTCCATCTGGCTGTAGAGGGGTCGAAATCAGGCCGTGGCTTTGATGGTCGGTATCTCCGAGCCCAGGAGCTTTAACGGAGGCTCGCGATCGACTTCAGCAAGCACTTCGCGCGAGAGGCGATCGTCCATTTCGCTAGCCTTCTGCAAAAGCACGGGGAAAGTGATCATGACCTCAATGCCCGACGGGGTGAATCGCAAGCGGATTCGCGGCGTCAGCTCAGTCGCGGAGATGGAAGCCAAGTTCTGCTCCATCGTACGGCGCTGGCGCTCCAGGTTCTCGCGATAATCGGCGTAAGCACGATCGACGGCTGCATTCACGCGCTCCCGAATGACGTGGTAGTCGCTATCGGAAGCGAATGTGAGTTGCAGCCGATGCCAAACGAAACTGGTGCCAGGTATCTGTTTGAAAAGTCCGCCGCTTCCCTGAAAAACGACAGAATTCGAGAACGCAACAACACGCCCGGTGGGCTGGGATTCCGGGGCATCGCTGGAAAGCTCCATCAGGTGGAAGCGCGCTAGACCAATGTCGACGACCTCGCCCATCACACCCCCTACTTGCACGCGATCTCCGACCCGGATGCCGTATTTTCCGATCAGGAAAAAATATCCGACGATGGAGACGATGACGTTTTGCAAAGCTACGGCCACTCCAGCGGTGATCAATCCAGCGAAGGTGGCGATAGAACCGATCTCGGTGGCAAAGGTGAACACCAAGACCAGAATGATCGAGACCCAGAGCACAATTCTGCGCAACAGAAGGAATTGGTAACGGCGGCGGACGTCCTGCACATAACGAAAGATGGCTCTTCGCCAGAGTTCTCCGAAGACGAAGATGATTCCGACGATGGCAGCGAGGGCACCGAGACGCAGGAGGAGATTGCGTAGGTCGTCGCGATACTCACTACGTATCGAATCCTCCCAATTGACCAGATTTCGCTTGTAAAGCTCAAACAGGATCGACTGCTTGCTCAGGGGTAAAACTGCGGCGGAAAGTTGCTTGAACTGGATGGTCAAAGCGTCGAGCTTTTGTTTCTGCTGTGCAAGTGCGGCTCGATCGTTGGTATCGGGCTGAGCAGCCAATTGATCCCCGGCCTGAATCATTTGTCGAAGGTTGGTGATTAGGGGTGCGCGGAGAGATTTGGCCGCTGTCGTAAGCGCATCGGTCGAACGAATTTGTTGTTCCAAAGTACGCTTTTTGCTGGAGAGATGAAAAAGGTCGGCGGCCAATCCCCAAATACCGGAAGGCGGGGATTTGTTTCCAGTGGCCGCAGGATTCGAAGGTGAGGATGTTGGTTGACTAGTCGTGCCTGTGTCCGCAACCCCATTTGGTACCGAGCGAGCAAGCTCCTCGATTTGCGATCGCAGGCCACTGGCGCCCGAACCTGAGGCCGCACCGTTCGCAAAGTCGATCATTCCATGCAGAACATCTCGGCGTGCGCTGATCAAATTGAGTTCGCTCTCGGTTTCCGCAATCTGAGATTGCAGTTCGGAACGTTTCTTTGCCGGCGCGGACTCCAGTTGCTGTTTCAGACCCTGCAACTCCGCTTGCGTGTCTTGCACCTGCTGATCAGCCTTCGTCATGGCCTGGATCAGCGATTGATATTGAGAGTACGCATTCGCCGCCTGGGTTTGCGGTTGACTGGTTTTGGATTCCTTGGCAATCCAATCGGCCTGCTGCCGGGCAAAATCAAAAGCCAGCCGGACTACCTGATCCGCCACGCGGCGATCATCGTCCACATAAGCTACGTCCCCGGGTTCGGTAGCGATCTTCTGCTCAATTGAAGCCTGGTGATACCAATCGATTGTCCTAGTGAGAAATTGAAGAACGTCGGCCGAGCTGATAACTGACGGGGAGGTTGTTTGCGAGAAAAGAGAAATTCCTCGAACACAGTAGAGGATCAGCAATAGTGCTACTAACGTGCCCGTGCGACGTCTAGCGTTTCCGGATTTTGGATCTGCCATTACAGTCATAGCACGTTCTGAACGGGCGGCGGGCCCCACGGCGCCGGGTATGATCCTAGACACTATTTACGGGAGACGATCACTCCGAGAATGCGGTCGTTGGCTGCATCCGTAAGAGACTTGGCCTGATCCATCGTACTGCCACTCAGCAATTCGAATTCGATCGTCAAATCCTTGAGCAGAGTTACTGTGTTGTGAAACAGCTCGACCTGAATGACCGGTTTGCCGTCCGCGGTCCTCACGGCTTTAAACCGACAACTTCCGCGCTCGCTTTTTGGCTCTTCCATAGAAAGTAGAGATTACTCATCGGATAGTGCTGAGTCCAGTGCAACTTCGCTGCTTGTTTTCTTGAAGCTTAAGTCGAGTCAATGCCTGTAGTTGATCTTTTTGGATGGCGATTGCGCAGTCGCAGGTTGTGCAGCTAAGCTGCAAAGAAGCGACAGCAGGACAGCAAGAATCGGCATCCATAGTTGCGGAGGAGAGATGAGAAAGACAGAGTCGGGATTCTGGTTTCGGGCGTTTTGCGTGTTGCTATTGTCGGCTTCCGCTTGGGCACAAGCTAGTCCACAGACGGTGAAAATTGACATCAACGCTCCAACTCATCCATTTCCGCATTTTTGGGAACAGATGTTTGGATCGGGAAGGGCCATTCTCAGTCTGAGGGAAAGCTATCGGCAAGATCTGCGCGAGGTCAAGCGCTCGACAGATTTCCAGTATGTGCGCTTTCACGGAATCCTTCTCGACGAAGTGGGCGTGTATGACGAAGACACTCAGGGAAATCCCGTATACAACTTTTCCTATGTAGACCAGATTTACGACGGATTATTACAAAACGGGGTTCGGCCATTCGTCGAACTGAGTTTCATGCCCAAAAAACTGGCGTCGAAGGACGTGCAGCAAGCCTTTTGGTACAAGCCAAATGTTGCGCCACCAAAAAACTGGGAAAAGTGGGACGACCTGATCACAGCCTTTGCCCATCATCTCGTCCAGCGTTACGGGGAGGATGAGGTTGCGCAATGGTATTTCGAAGTTTGGAATGAACCAAACCTTGACTTCTGGGCAGGCGAACCTAAGCAATCGACTTATTTCGATCTCTACGATCACACCGCGCGCGCGCTGAAAGCCGTCAGTACGAAACTGCGGGTTGGCGGCCCGGCAACGGCGCAAGCGGCGTGGGCAGATGTTTTTCTCAAGCATTGCGCCGATAACCAGGTTCCGGTGGACTTTGTTTCTTCGCACGTGTACGGGGACGACACCGCAAAAGACGTGTTTGGTACGAATGAGAACATTCCGCGGAGCGACATGGTCTGCCGCGCCATCGGCAAAGTTCACAATCAGATTCAAGCCTCGCCATTTCCCAATCTTCCCTTGATCTGGAGCGAGTTCAACGCTACTTACATGACGAAGCCGGAAATCACCGATTCGACCTACATGGGCCCTTGGTTGGCTAACACAATTCGCGAGTGCGACGGAAATGTGACACTGATGTCGTATTGGACTTTTTCAGATGTCTTCGAGGAACAGGGAGTCGTGAAACAGCCCTTTTACGGAGGGTACGGACTTCTGGCGGAGTACGGAATTCCAAAACCGGCATACGCGACGTTTAAATTACTTCATCAATTGGGAGAGAAAAGACTGGACGTTCAAGGCGAAAACGTCCTGGTCACCCGCCGGGACGACGGATCCCTGGTGCTGGCGGTCTGGAATCTCACTCCGCCTGACCAAACGGGGTCACCAGAGTCCGTCACGTTGCAGTTCAGCAACTTGAGCGGCAAGCATGAGGCTTTTATCTCTCGCGTCGACCGCGACCACGGAGACCCAAGGGCCGCCTATGAAAAAATGGGATCTCCACATTATCCGACTCAAAAGCAGGTCGAGGAGTTGAAGCGCGTTGCGCAGCTTCCCGCGGCAGAAAAACAGAAACTGGATCATGGAACGCTGCAACTGACATTGCCGATACAGGGATTAGCTGTGGTCGAAGTCCGATAGGGGTTGTTCTAGCCAGTCACCAAAGCAGAGCGTCCTGCGAGCAAAGGCTTGGCGGCGGAACGAAATCCGACCAATTCCATCGCGGCGGTGACTTCGCGATTCCGCATAAATGTATTCCACACGAATTGGGTGCGGGCGTTTTCAGCCATCAACATACTGATGCCAACATCAATTCCGATTACGTCCGAAGCAGCCCATCCAGTGAGAGGGTTGAATGCGTCGACGAAGCCATATCGCTTCCAGATCTGTTTTCCGTAGTAGGCGCGTAAATTCTTGAGCACCGCAATCGCCTCCGGGTAAATAAACGGCAGCGAACCGGCGGCGGCCGCTGGCACAATGCTTCCATCGATTGGGCCCTGCATCGGCGGACCTCCCCATGCCACATAACCTCGGCTGGAGTCAGACGCCGTGATGCCCCATACCTTTTCTGAGTAACAGGGAAAACGACCGCTTAGTTGCTGGCAGAATTGCCGGTGTGCTTTGCAGGCAATCACAGAATTCTGGAAGTAATCGCTGTACTGGTCCTGCCGGTCGCGGAAATCGAACCAGGCATGGGAGAACTGATGAATGAACAGCGGGGCTGGAACCGAGATGTAACGGTACCCCTGATAGACGAGCCAAGGACGCTTGATATCGTGCCAGCTTTGCACTGGAATGGGGTGGGCTGGCGAACCGATAGCAAGAAGGTACAACATCATCAATTCGCTGTAAGAATCCCACCGCAATTTGCTGAAGCCAAGTTCCGGCGTCCAATCCAAAGAAAAAGTGTTGCCGCCGTTCAGTGCCCACGGCCATTGGACGCGGTTGTAAATTTCGGTCGCGTCACGGCGGATCTCGTTGTCGTAGAAGAACTCACGACAGGTAAGGACTCCGCAAAGGAAGATGGCCATGTCGATCGGCGAAAGTTCAGAGAATCCCGACCGATTTCCATTTTCAATATTCACGAAATGATAGAGAAACCCGTTAATGGTCGGGGCATCATGGGCAAGGAAACGCAAGGTCTTGCGCACGCGCTCAGTGATCTCTATGTGGGAACGGAAGCCGCGCTCGTATCCAATGCAGAGGCCAGTGAGGCCGAAGCCCAAAGCGGCGATGCTGCCCGTCAGGCGGGCGTCCACGCCGTCGGCGTTCGCGCGGTCACGGATCAGGCCAGTATGGGGGTTTGCTTCGTTCCAGAAAAACTCGAACGCCGCACGTTCCAGATCGTTGAGAAGCTCCGTATCGTCATGGGTGGTAGAAGATCCCCGCGGGAGAATATCCGTGGCAAAGGCCGCGCCTGCCAAGGGAATTGCCGCTGCGCCGGTTAGCGCTGCACGAAGGAAGCTACGTCGGTTCCAAACCATGAATGCGGGGGTATCTATTGTTATCGTTCAGAGTAGCTGCTACCCGCAAGGGCAAAATGATAAAATTCGTAAAGTTTCCCCATGCGTTCGGGAAGTTTTTTCGTAAGCACTTACCGGACTGTATTTTGCCAGCCACGTTACTGAATTGAGGGAGGGTTGCTCGGGCGCTCTCCTTTACCGAGAAAGCGCGTTTTCTGTCCGTTAACAGCAATGTAAGCGCCGCGGAACCCGGGGTCAATTGAGCACGTCGGCGCCGTGTAACAAGCGTAATAGGGTGAACACCCTACGCGGCCGCTCGAGTGCAAAGCCCCGCAAGGCCTTGCTTCGGACTAGGACGTGGTTGGCGAGAGGTGCTCCAAGAGGGGTTTAACTCTATGGCTAGTCAAACCTTAGGGGCCTTTTCGGCATCTCTCGTGTTGACATTTCTCTGTGACGACTTTGGGGGCGCGGATCGACGGCAAGTCCTCTCAATTAGTTTCCATCCAAGACGCAACTGGCAATAATGGCAGCCCAGGCAAATTTTCGCAGCGCATGGCAAGAGCGCCTGACGGCGTTACGCAACGTTCCCCCTGTCCTGAAAATTGTCTGGGAGTCTGGCCCAGTCGTTGTAACCCTGGGACTGGTTTTCCGGTTGTTTTCCTCTTTTTTGCCCCTTGCCCTACTAGGGGTTACCAAGCTCATTATCGATTCGATTGTGGGCGCGGTCTCAGCGCACCGTCCGGTGCAACCACATTTCTGGTGGTTGGTGGCGGCGGAATTCGCCCTGGCGCTAGCGAGCAGTGTTCTGGCCCGAGGGATCGACTACCTTGACCAGCTTTTGGCGGACAAATACACACGCCACGTGAGCATTGCGGTCATGCGTCATGCAGCGGAACTGGATCTTATCGCGTACGAAGATCCAGTCTTCTACGACCGCCTGGAACGAGCTCGGGTTCAAGCCACCGACCGCCTTGGCATGATCCAGTCGATTGGGCGGCTGGTCCAGCAATTCATCACAGCTGTGCTGATGTCCGTGTCCATCATTTTCTATTCACCATGGCTGATGTTGTTGCTGATAGCGGGAGTGCTTCCAGCGTTCCTGGGAGAAAGTCACTTCGCTTTTCTAGGTTATGCAAAGAACTTCCGCCAAACACCGGTTCGTCGCCAGTTGGACTACTTGCGTGTACTGGGTGGCAGCAAAGAGGCCGCTAAGGAACTGAAGCTATTCGGCCTGAGCCGGTTCGTGACCCAACGGTTCACGGATCTTTCCAATCAGATCTACACGGAAGATGTTTCTTTGGCGAAGCGCCGTCTGATCGCCGGATCCGGGCTGTCGGTCATCGGAACGATGGGCTACTACTCTGCTTATGCGTTCGTAATCTGGCGGACCGTCCATGGCCAGATATCGATCGGCACTTTGACTTTCTTGGCTGGCGCGATTCAGCAGGCGAGTCAGAACATTCAACAGCTTTTCTCGACGCTAGCCGGAATTGCCGATCAAGCACTCTTCCTCACCGACCTCCTCGCATTCTTTGGCATGACCGCCACGATCCGTTCCAGGCCCAACGCGCTGCCCGCGCCGCGGCCGATCGTTCGAGGCTTCGAGTTTCGCAATGTTTCATTCCGTTACCCGGGTAACGATCGGCTGGTGCTCGATCGGTTGAACTTTCACTTGCATCCCGGAGAGCGCGTTGCCCTGATTGGAGAGAACGGGCAAGGCAAGACGACGATCGTGAAACTGATTACCCGGCTGTACGATCCGACCGAAGGACAGATTTTGCTCGACGGCGTCGATTTGCGCGAATATGAACTGGATGATCTCTATCGAGAAATTGGCGTGATCTTCCAGGATTTCATGCGCTACGAGATGACGGCGCGAGAGAATATTGCGGTTGGAAAGATTTCAGAAGCAGAGAACCTCGACTTACTCCGAGGAGCAGCTTACAAGAGCCTGGCGGACCAGGTAATCGAGAAACTCCCGCTGCATTACGAGCAGATGCTGGGACGCCGCTTTGAGGGCGGTGTTGATCTCTCTGGGGGAGAGTGGCAGAAAGTGGCCTTGGCTCGAGCCTACCTGCGGGATGCTCAACTTCTAGTGCTGGACGAACCGACTGCGGCGCTTGATGCTCGTAGCGAGTTCGAGGTGTTTCAGCGTTTCGCCGAGCTCACTGCGGGGAAAATGGCCCTGTTTATTTCGCATCGCTTCTCGACCGTGCGCATGGCGGATCGCATCGTAGTACTCGAAAATGGACGTATCACCGAAGAAGGTAATCACGACCAATTGGCGGCGCGCGGCGGGCGCTATGCCGAGATGTTCGAAATGCAAGCCGCCAGTTACCGCTAGGGACCAGAATTTTCATGCCACAGGATAGCCATATCGAAGTTGCGAGTGAAGAAGCGGCAGGCCTCGGAGAAATCTCTGCGATCAGTCCGACAGAAGACGCGGAACTGCGCTCGGCAGCGACAGAATTGGCTCGCTCGCTGGCGTGGCTTCCGGGGGTCCGGTCTTCGGAAGTTGCAGTGGCTCGCGCTCGTGAGCTGAATCGAGCGGTTCAAGTGCTCGGTCCTTTCCGCAGGCCCCTGCCTGAAGGCAAGCAGATTCCCGATGATTTCCGCTGGATGCACGACAACGTGCGCCTGGTAGACATGGAGATGCACAACATCGCGGAGACTTTGAAACCTTTACGCAAAGTTCCTCATATTCACTCGGAAAATGGCGGCTCGCCGCGAGCGCTTATCATTGCTGAACGTTTCCTCATCGCCACTGCCTATCACTTTTCCGAGGAAGCATTCACCTCGTACGTTTCGGCGTTCCAAGAATCAACCGTACTGAACATGAAGGAACTGGTCGCCGTAGTGTCGGCGCTCAAGATAGTTCTTATCGAAGAGATTTTGCGCCGGGCATCTTTGATTTTGGCCGACCCTTCAGGCTGCTACGACATGGGTGTTTGCATCAGCAGCTTGCGAGATGTCACGCAGGCCCCATGGAAAGAGGTTCTGGAGCCTCTTGTAGTATTTGACAGCATCCTGCGAAAAGATCCGGCCAAGGCTTATGCATTGATGGACTTCGAGAGCCGCGAACTGTATCGCAAGAAAGTTGTGGAACTGGCGGAATTCAGCGACTTCTCTGAAGTGGAGGTTGCAAACCGTGCAATCTTGCTCGCCCGGGAAGCAGAGCGAGACGGAACTCAGGATCCCCGGTTGTCCTGGCGCCGGTCACACGTCGGGTTTTATCTGCTGGACGAAGGTTCTGAGCTATTACACGAGAAAGTGCGATTCCGGCCCCCCTTCAGTCTTCGGGCACAGTTGTTTCTCAAGCGTCATCCTGACGAATTTTACTTGCCCGGAATTGAAATTTTGGCTCTCGGCATTTTGTCGGTCATCATCCTTTTACTGACGAACGCGTTCGCTTCCCCATCCCTCATTTTCCTGGCTATGCTGGTCCTATTGCTGCCGAGTTCGCAAAGCGCGATTCAGATCATGAACTATCTGATGACATCGTTGCTGCGGCCGCAGATCCTTCCCAAGCTCGATTTTTCAGAAGGTATTCCAAACGACTGCGCTACTCTGGTCGCAATTCCGACCCTGTTATTAACCGAAAAACAAGTGCAGCATCTGGTGGATGATCTTGAGGTCCGGTATCTCGGGAATCGAGATCGCAACCTCTATTTTGTGCTGCTCAGCGATCTTCCAGACTCGCCTGAAGCTCCAAGCGAAACCAGTCCGCTCATCGATTTGTGTGCCGATCTCATCCGAGGACTGAACGTTAAATACGCGGCCAAGGGCACCGGCAGCTTTTTCATGCTGCACCGTCACCGCACCTACAATCCGAGGGAAAGAGTGTGGATGGGCTGGGAACGTAAACGTGGCAAGTTGATGGACCTGAACAAACTCTTGCGCAATGAATATGACAGCTTCCCGGTGAAAGTCGGAGATCTTGCTACTCTGAGACAGGCACGATTTGTCATCACCTTGGATTCAGATACGGAATTGCCGCGCGGATCGGCACAGCGCATGGTGGGAACGCTGGCTCACCCTTTAAACCAGGCGATCATTGATCCAGATAAGAACATTGTGATTGCGGGTTACGGAATTCTTCAACCACGGGTCGGAGTAAGTGTTCAAAGCGCGGTCCGTTCGCGACTGGCGGCAATCTACTCGGGCGAAACCGGCTTCGATATTTACACTCGCGCTATCTCCGACGTTTATCAGGACTTGTTCGGCGAGGCGATCTTTGCCGGCAAGGGAATTTACGAAATCAGCACTCTTCACCGCGTCCTGGACCGGCGTTTCCCGCGCAACGCTCTGTTAAGCCATGATTTGATCGAAGGAGCTTATGCGCGAGTCGGGCTGGCAAGCGACATCGAGGTAATCGAGGACTATCCCTCGCACTACAGTGCATATAACCGACGCAAACATCGTTGGCTGCGCGGGGACTGGCAAATCACGAACTGGCTGCTGCCTAAGGTTCCGGATGAGTCCGGAAAGCGCGTGGCGAACCCCATTTCGACCATTTCGAAGTGGAAGATATTAGACAATCTGCGGCGTAGCCTGGTCGAGCCCGCGACCCTGTTGTTGCTGGTACTCGGGTGGACCGTACTGCCCGGCCGGGCAGTTTATTGGACATTGGCAACGATCGCCATCCTTTTTCTCCCGGCTTGGTGCCGGTTTGTATTTGAATTGGTTCGAGCCTCTGTGGAGAAGAAGTCGGTGGTGGCTCGCGACGCATTGCATGCGTTGTTTGCAGCGAACATCAATGTCATTCTCAGTATTACCTTCCTCGCTCACCAGATGCTGGTTTCTCTGGATGCCGTCGTACGGACGCTGGTCAGGCGACTGGTTACTCGTCAGCGCTTGTTACAGTGGGAGACAGCTGCCGAAGCGGAATTGGGTAGCACGTATCGAACGCCGCTAGACATCTACTTGGATTGGACTCCCATCGTCGCCCTCGTTTTGGGTTTCATTGTTTGGTTGAGCCGGCCTCGCGCCATTTGGGCAGCTTCGCCAATTCTCTTCCTTTGGGCATCCAGCAAGTTGATCTCATTATGGTTGAATCGGCCTCCGCATCCGGTGCATATAAAGCCTGCGGAAAGGGATGAACTGTTCCTGCGACGCGCAGCCCTGCGGACATGGCGTTATTTCCTGGAGTTCAGCGACGAAGAACACCATTGGTTGATTCCGGACAATGTTCAAGAAGAACCCTTTGCCGTGGCGGCCCGGGTCTCGCCAACCAACCTGGGACTGCTGCTGAACGCTCGCCAAGTCGCCTGTGAATTTGGATACTTTACCGTTCCGGAGTTTGCGGATACGACTCAGAAGACGCTGAGTACGATTGCTTCCCTAAGAAAGTACCGCGGCCACCTTTTGAACTGGTACAACACGCTGACTCTTGAGCCACTGTCGCCAATGTTCGTGTCGTCAGTCGATAGCGGTAATCTGGCAACTTCGCTTTGGACCTTAAAGCAGGGCGCGGTCGACCTCCTGCACCGTCCGCTATTGGAGTCATCACTACGACGCGGTCTTTGCGACTACGCCCACGTCCTTGTCGAACTACAGGCATTTTCTCGCAGACAGTTTTCGCTTCTGGAGAAGGAACTACACACCACCAACTGGCTGAAGAACCTTTTGCAACTGCCGGAGGGAAGTTTCGCTGAGGGCGGAGACCATAGTTCCAAGACGTCCAAAGATGTGGCATGGTTCCAGGAACAAGCAGGGCTGCGATTGGCGCAGGTGAAATTGCTGGTGCGCAACTATTATCCCTGGCTGCTTCCTGAGTTCGCAGAATTTCAGCAGGACCCTGTTCTCCAATCGGAGGCGATTCAGGCTACGCCCCTCGAACGTCTTCCCGGCTTGATCGAGCGGGTAAGTTCGCGAATATCGGCGATTGCCAGCGAAACCAGGGCCACCAGCGTCCAGCATGCGCAATTGGTAACGTTGCTTTCCGCGGCCCAAGGGAATGCATCGCTCTTGGTCGATAATCTACGATCGATTATCTCGGAGGCAGGCAGAACAGCCGATGAGATGGATTTTGGCTTCCTGCTGGATCCGCGACGCAAAATGCTCTCCGTGGGGTTCGACGCTAGCGCCCAGAAGTTAAATGCTGCTTGCTATGACCTACTGGCTTCTGAAGCTCGCATCGCAGCCTTTGTGGCCATCGCCAAGGACGATATCCCTCAAGACACATGGTTTCTGCTTGGACGAGTCCACACCATGGATCACGGACGCGCCGTGTTGCTGTCTTGGACGGGCACCATGTTCGAATACCTGATGCCGGCACTCTGGATGCAGTCGTACCCGGATACGCTGTTAGACCGCACTCGCATCGCGGCGGTGCGGACCCAACAGGCCTATACGTCAGCCAAGAACATCCCTTGGGGCATTTCGGAGTCGGCGTTCGCAAAACGCGACGATAGCGGAAATTACGGGTATTACGCCTTTGGAGTGCCTCAGTTGGCCTTAAAGGAGCAGGAATTGGACGCTCTGGTTATCTCTCCATACTCCACATTCCTGGCCTTGATGGTGGATGCTCCGGGCGCTCTCCAGAACCTACGAAAGATGGAACGCAAGAATTGGGTTGGGCCTTATGGCTTCTACGAATCAGCAGACTACACACCGGGAGAACATCGCACCTGGCGACATAACCACGAGATAGTCAGATGCTGGATGGCGCATCATCAAGGAATGAGCCTGCTGGCTATCTCCAATTACCTACATGAAGAGGTGGTGCGTCGGTGGTTCCACAGTGACCCACGGGTACAAGCGACTGAACTGCTCCTGCATGAGAAGCCTGTGGCGTATGTTCGTCCAGTTCGTGCGGGCTACGGAACAGCTGCCGCGTAGGCTAATCGGCGGGTTTCCAGGAGACCAGGATTATCGAGACTCGTGCATGGGACTCTGCTGCGGCCCCATGGCGCGGCTGCGGTGAACGGAAAAGAACACCAAAGATATAAGAACCACGGCCAAGACCACATAAAACAAACCAGGACCACAACGTTTTCCCGCAACCATCGTCATCTCGAAACCTTTATTAACTTTGAAATCGCAAAGGCTATTCGACTCTTTTCCTCGGTACCGCGCAATACACATAACCAAGTAGGGATAAACCTCAGGAAAAAAGGCTTTATCCGAAATTACCCACGCGGGAGTTCGAGCAGCTTACAAATTGAACCTACTTAAGTAGGAATAGTGTCTAATGGAGCGAGTGGCTTCCCATCCCAAGGCATCGGGGGCGTCGCGTCCCCAGCTTCGCGCCGTACTTCCCCTAGTGCGAGACCTCATTCGCCCGCGGCGGGGCTTGTTGGCAATTGGCTTTCTGCTCATGGTGATCAACCGGGTCGCCGCCCTGGTACTTCCCTACTCCACGAAGTTTCTGATTGATAACGTGATCATTCAGAGACATGTCAAGCTGCTCACGCCCCTAGTGCTGGGAGTTTTGCTGGCAACGGTCATTCAGGGGATAACCTCGTTCTCCCTAACGCAATTGCTGTCGAAGGCCGCGCAAAGGCTAATTACCGAGCTCCGTCAGCAGGTACAGGCTCATGTAGGACGGTTGTCTGTAGCCTTCCATGACTCGACCAAGAGTGGCGTGTTGGTCTCGCGGATCATGACAGACGTGGAGGGTGTACGGAATCTGATCGGTACTGGCCTGGTCGACCTGGTTGGCGGTCTATTGACGGCGACGATTTCGCTCGTACTCCTATTCCGGATCAGCGCGCTGATGACAGGTTTGGCATTTGGCTTTCTGCTTGTTTTCGCGATCGCACTGAAGAAGGCTTTTCAAACGATTCGACCGATTTTTCGGGAGCGTGGCAAAATCAACGCCGAGGTTACTGGAAGGTTGTCGGAGTCTCTCGGCGGAGTACGTGTCGTGAAGGGGTACCATGCCGAAGAGCGCGAGGACAAAGTCTTTTCCTTTGGAGTGACTCGCCTTCTGGAAAATGTGATGCGCACCCTGACCGCGACTTCCGTTATGAGTCTGTCGGCTAGCGTATTGCTCGGGGTTGTCGGCGCTGTAATCATGTTTGTCGGTGCTCACAAGATGCTGGCCGGATCTCTGACAATCGGCGGTTTCTTCACTTACACCATGTTGATGGGATTTCTGATCGCCCCCATCATGCAGATCGTGCAGATTGGCACACAACTCACCGAGGCGCTCGCTGGTCTGGAACGCACACAGGAAATTCTTAAGGAACGGGCTGAGGACAAAGATCCAGCCAGAACCGTATCGCTACCGGAAATTGTGGGCAATATTGATTTTGACAATGTTAGTTTCAGCTATGACGGCACGAAGGTGGTGCTGAACGATGTGTCTTTCCACGCAAGCCCGGGGACGGTGACCGCTCTGGTGGGTTCATCAGGCTCGGGAAAATCAACAACCATCGGATTGATTTCCGCATTTTATGTGCCCACGTCAGGGAGGATTTTGGTGGACGGGATCGATCTCAGCACCGTGAAACTGGATTCCTACCGCACGCAACTGGGCGTCGTCTTGCAGGAATCATTCCTGTTCGATGGAACTATTCGTGAAAATGTCGCGTTCTCGCGGCCCGAAGCTAGCGAGGAAGCGATTATGGAGGCTTGCCGAATCGCCCGGGTGGACGAGTTCGCGGAAGCCTTTTCTGACAAGTACGAAACGATTGTCGGCGAGCGCGGTGTGAAGTTATCTGGCGGGCAGCGGCAGCGCATTTCCATCGCTCGAGCGATCTTAGCGAATCCGAGAATTCTGATTTTGGACGAAGCGACTTCGAGCCTGGACTCGGAGTCCGAGCAAATGATCCAAGAGGGCCTATCTTATTTGATGCAAGGTAGAACCACCTTCGTCATAGCACACCGGCTGTCAACCATTCGGCGTGCAGACCAGATTTTGGTAGTCGAGCACGGCCAGATTGTTGAAAGAGGTACTCACTCAGAACTCTACGCAATGCGAGGTCGCTACTACGAGCTTTACACCAAGCAGCATGGACTGGAAAGCAACCTGTTTCTTGCGCCTGGGGAAGGTGAAGACTCGACGGTTCCCGGTGAAAACGGATCATCGAAACAAGGCAGCGAAGAACCGGGAGTTGCCGACGCTCTTCGATTAGTAAGGGGCAGCTAGCAAGATGAGCTCAGGTCACCCTCCCCATATTTCTCCAACGATTCAAATTGACAACGTCACCCGCCATTACCAAATGGGTGAGTCTTTGATTCGTGCGGTGGATGGCGTTTCGCTGCAAATTGGACCCGGGGAATTCGTGGCGCTGTTAGGCACCTCGGGATCCGGGAAATCATCGCTGCTCAATCTCATCGCCGGCCTTGATCGGCCAACTACGGGCAGTATCGTGGTGCAAGAGCGCGATCTGGCAAAACTCTCCCGCGAACAACTTGCCAAGTACCGTCTGTACACCGTGGGGATGGTATTTCAATCATTCAACCTGATTCCGAGCATGAATGTGCTTGAGAACGTGGAATTGCCTCTGCGTTTCGCTGAAATGAATCGCGATGAACGAGCAGGTCTCGCCCGGAAAGCCCTGGACCAAGTTGGATTGGGCGCGCGTGTTCGTCACCGGCCGACGGAGCTATCCGGCGGCGAGCAGCAACGTGCCTCACTCGCTCGGGCTTTGATCAACCGGCCCCAGATTCTTCTGGCCGATGAGCCCACGGGAAATCTCGATAGCCGCACTGGCACCGAAATCATGAACTTCATTCGTGAGTTCAATGAAACCTTGAAAATGACGATTGTGATGGTCACTCACGAGCGCACGCTTGCTGAGCGGTACGCCAAGCGCATGATTTTTCTGGCAGATGGCAAATTGACTGACGATCAGCCGAACACCGCGAATGTAGGCGGCACCGCAAGCCGCGGAGGAGAACGGTGAAGGGATACGACGTCGCTGAACTTGCCATCCGCAACCTACGGGAATCGTTGCTGAGAAATTCGTTGACGACGATCGGTATCTCCGTGGGAGTGGCTTCGCTCGTGGCAATGCTCTCACTCGGCATCGGTTTACAGCAGCTAGCCGGCCGGCGACTGGAAAAGTCTGGACTATTCGATACAGTCGTGGTGACTTCCCGACGCGATTTACGAGGCTTCGGCCGCGAGCAGGATCAAAGCGGGCCGTCACCTGCCGAGAGTCCCGCTCTGGATGAAACATTTCTGCAGAAATTTCAGCAAGTTCCAAACGTGAGCGAGGCATATCCAGATATTCGCTTCATCACGGATCTACGGTTTGCCGACAAGCCTCACCTCACGATGGTTGCCGGGCTGCCGTTTTCCGCACAGAATAATGAGGCCTTCGAAGGCATGCAAGGCCATTTCTTCACTTCCGACTCGGCTCCGGAAGCCGTTTTGCAGAAGGCCTTCGCCGAGGAATTACTGGGAAAGCGTCCTGACGCGAGTGATGACACGGTGAAGGTTGAGGAACTGGCGAAACCTCTCCTGGGCCAAGTGCTGATCATGCGCTACGCCGAGCGAACCGCGGCGGCGGCCAACTCTACGAGCCGCGATTCCGATGGTTCGACCAGAGATGCTATTGCTGCGGCATCCTACTCCGTGATTTCGCGTGAGCAGAAATTAACCATCGTTGGTGTCTCAGACCTTGACCCGGACAGCATGCGCGGCCAGGCGCGTGCTCGAGTATTCATTCCCTTGAAACTGGCTCAAACCTTACATGTCATGCAACCCTCTGATCTGCGGGACACTACAAGCTTGTCGGGCGGAGCTGCCACGTTCATGACTGTGGAAGTCCGGGTGAAAAGTCCCAAGTTTGTGCCCGCAGTCGAAGAGAGTATTAAGAAAATGGGTTTCAATACTTTTTCGATTGTGGATGCCACCAAGAATCTGCGGCAGTTCTTTGCGGTGCTCGATCTGTTTCTCGGGATATTTGGCAGCTTAGCTTTAGCGGTAGCTTCGATCGGAATCATCAACACCTTGGTTATGGCGATCCTCGAACGGAGACGCGAAATTGGCATCATGAAGGCAATCGGCGCCAGCGATGCCGATGTGCGCGGTCTTTTCTTCGCTGAAGCCGGGGCAATGGGAATTTTCGGCGGCGGTTTGGGCGTTGCCCTGGGATGGACTATTGGGCGAGTCATCAATCTCGGCACCAATGTTTATTTGAAGCGCCAGCACTTCCCTCCCGAACAGATATGGTTTGTGCCATGGTGGCTGGTGGTTGGAGCCATCGGTTTTTCGATCGTGGTGAGCCTGCTCTCCGGACTCTACCCAGCATCGCGAGCCGCCAAGCTTGATCCCGTGCAAGCTCTACGCTACGAGTAAACTTCATTATGGTTGGTTTCCGTCGAGTTCTATTGCTAGTTGGTCTTTTTGTGGCACCCGTGTTCGCGCAGAGCCGAATCGAATGCAGCGCCCTGAAAAGCCAGATATTGAAGCACGTTGTTCATTACTGCGCCTTGTTGCCTCCCGGCTATGACGGTTCAACCGGGCCGGAACATTCCGGGAGTCACTTTCCTATTTTGTATTTTCTCCACGGCCTGGGTGATAACGAGCAGACGCTTTTCAAGACCGGTGGCCTCACCGTGATCGATGATTTTAGGCAACAACATAAGGTTGGGGATTTTCTCATCGTCACGCCCGAGGCAAAGACAAGCTTCTACGTCAATTCTGCTGACGGAAAACTACGATACAGCGATTTCTTTATTCAGGAATTCGTTCCTTACATCGAGAACAAGTACCGCGTCGATAAGCGGCGAGGGGCCAGAGCGATCACAGGTATTTCGATGGGAGGGTATGGCGCCCTTCGGTTCGGGTTTGCACACCCGGAAATGTTTTCCGCAGTCAGCGCGGAGGGTGCCGCTCTGATGACCGAATCCCCACAGGAATTGAATGCGGCGCTGCGATCAGGCACTCCTATGTCCAAACTTTTGAGCTCCGTGTTTGGCAGTCCCGTGAATCTCGCACACTGGCGGGCAAATGATCCGATTTTACTGGCCAAGAAAAATCCCGCTGCCTTGAAGCGCCTCGCCATCTACTTCAACTGCGGTGATCAGGATCAGTACGGCTTCGAGACCGGGGCAAACGAGTTACACAAAGAGCTGCAAGCAGAAGGCGTACCGCACGAGTACCATCTTTATGCCGGTGATCACAGTGCAGGATACTTTCTCTCGCACCTTGGCGAGGTCTTGCAATTTCATACCAATGCCTTCGCGAGCGCCAAATGAAAAACAGACCGGCTGTTGACCGGTCTGTCCTGGGGCGCAGCGCGCACTTCACTGCTTCTTCTCTTGTTCCTTTACGTCCTTCTCGGCAGCCTCTTCGGCCCCTGGCATAACGTGTTTTAACGGGGCGGAGCGCTGCTCGTCGAGTTCCGGATGTGGCAGCGGCTTGCGCGGCAGCATCAGATCACGCATTGCGGTGTTATAGACGAAGATAGCTTCCACTGTAGCTGCCTGCGCCAGATCGCCCGGTTGCAAGCGTTCGTACACGTCCATGTTGGAATGGTGGGTGCGTGAGCCGTAGTCCATTTCGTCCTGGATGAACTGGAACCCCGGAATTCCGACCGCGTCAAACGATTCGTGATCGGTTCCGCCGGTGTTCCGCATGGTGATGGTCGTGACGCCCAGGTCCTTCAAAGGCTCGATCCACTGCTGGAAGATAGATCTCTCGGCTGCATTCTCCTGAAGATAAATGCCGAGAATCTTTCCAGTACCGTTATCGACATTGAAATAGCCAGAAAGTTTTGCCTGTTCGGGCCTCAACTCGATCGGCCCGGCGGCCTTCCGCATCCATTCCGGGAGCTTAAGCTGGTCGGGCGCCGTGGACAAAGGCGCGAAACCGAAGTGTTGCTTCACGTATCCGGCCGATCCGAAAAGGCCCTGTTCCTCACCAGTCCACAGAGCAATGCGGATGGTGCGGCGAGGCTTGACCTGCAAAGTATTCAGAATGCGCATCACTTCCATCGCTACGACGGTTCCCGCTCCATTATCAGTAGCGCCGGTGCCTGAAGCCCATGAATCCAGGTGTCCGCCCACCATAACCACTTCGTCTTTCAGTTTGGGATCCGTGCCAGGGATTTCAGCAACGGTGTCGAAGCCGTGCTCATGATCACCAAAGAATTTGGTTTCGACGTCCATTTCCATAGTGACGGGGACATTTGCCTTCAACAGGCGATAGACGCGACCGTAGTTTTCGATGGCCATGATTGCGACCGGCACGGGCATCAAGTGATCGTGCTTGTAAATGTCTCGACCAATTCCTCGATCGTCAAAAATCGTCCCGCCGGAGCCGCCGGAGTTCTTACCGTCGCGACTGGGCATGACGACTGCGAGAGGGTGCTCCGCCGCAAGGAGTGCTAAAAACTTCTGCTGTAGCTCCATCCGTTTGGCGAAATCCTTCATGTATTGCTCATACGGGTGTTCGGGCGACAGCGGATAGTCGGCGATCTTGGCCAGATCCTTCTCGTCTTGGCGCTCGAATAATGGCTTGTCGACCGGCTTCACCTCGCGCATGTCGCCGTACAAAACAATTTTTCCGCCCAGTTTTCCTTTGTACTTGTCGATATCCTCCGGCGTCTTGATGTCCACCCAGATCGCGGAACCGCTCACAGCGCCGCTGGTCGAAGGGGACCATGGGGACGCTTGAGCAATGAATACTGCCGTATCCGGTGTCACCATGCGAACCCAAGTGTTAAGTTGTTGCCACCCCATGCCAAATTCGCCCCAGTCTTCGAGATGCGCATTCGTACAGCCCATCGCAGTCAACTGATCGCGAGTCCAATCATTGGCACGTTTTACGTTCGGAGAGCCGGTTAGGCGCGGCCCAATTCCGTCGGCAAGCGCAGAGGCGTATTCCATGACATGCGAGTGACCCAAACCTTCGTCGCGAATACGCTGGTACATCATGAAGTCGATATTCTCGGTAGCCGGTTGGGGTAATTCGTAGGATGGCTTATCGGTATCGGGCTGCTTGGCTTTATTTTTGTCTGCGGCTATCCCCGCAAAGGGCACAGCCAGAAGGAGAAGAAGAGTAAAAGCCCAAGGGGCCGGCTTGCGAAAGTGCATTGGTGCGTTTTCCTCGTTCGACAGAAGTCACCGCAGGGTAGCAGATTGGCAAGACAGCTTACAAACGTTAGCTGCCAAATTCGCGGAGCAGGAGACACTTAACAATTGTTGATATTCGGGGGACTCGCTCACGCCACCGTACGTCCGACGGCTGGAGCGATGATTCGTAATTGCTCCATCAGTTCGGAAAACTGCTGAGGATAAAGAGATTGTGCACCGTCGGACAAAGCCTTGTCGGGGTCGTGATGTACCTCGACGAGCAAGGCATCCGCTCCCGCAGCCACCGAGGCGCGGGCCATCGGAGCTACTTTGTCACGGCGACCTGTACCGTGAGATGGGTCCGATGCGATCGGTAGATGCGAAAGCTTATGAATGATCGGAATCGCAGAAATATCCAGGGTGTTGCGAGTGTAAGTCTCAAAGGTCCGAATACCGCGCTCGCAAAGAATGACGTCGTAATTGCCGCCGGCGAGGATATATTCCGCAGAAAGGAGCAGTTCTTCCAAGGTCGCAGCGATCCCTCTTTTGAGTAGCACAGGCTTGCGGACCTTCCCCAACTCGCGTAGGAGATTGAAATTCTGCATGTTTCGCGCGCCGACCTGAAAAATATCGACGAACGGCTGCATGATAGCAATCTGCGAGATCTCCATGACTTCGCTAATCACCAGCAAATTGAACCGGTCGCCCGCGTCACGAAGGATCTTCAACGCCTCCAAGCCGAGTCCCTGAAATGAATAAGGTGAACTGCGAGGCTTGAAGGCTCCGCCACGAAGGGCTTTCGCTCCGCCTTTCGCAACGACCTCAGCGACGGTGAAGAGCTGTTCGCGAGACTCGACGGAGCAAGGGCCAGCCATCATGAGGACTTCGTTGCCGCCGATCCTTACCCCGTTTGAAAAAGAGACAACCGTGCCCTCGGGGCGAAAGCTCCGGCCAGCCAGCTTGTAGGGCGCACTGATGCGGTGAACGTCTTGGACTCCAGCAAACACTGCCAAATCGCGTGTATCGAAATCGGCGCGAGCGCCTACAGCAGCCAGTACGGTTTGCCGCGCTCCAGTAGTGCGATGGACGGAAAAGCCCATTTCTACCAGGTGCTCAATCACCCGCTGGACTTGCTCTTCAGTCGCCCTTTCTTGCATCGCAACGATCATAGAATGGAGCTTTCGGCTTGGATCACGTTGCCGGTGAGCCAGCAGCCAGGATCTCGGTTAGTCATTGACCTCTGAATCGATTTCGGTGTCGTGCGCGCCCTCGGCAGATTTCTGTGGCGCAATCTCCTCCTGCTGAATTTGGCGCATGATATCCATGATGCGCTCGTAAATATTCAACAGATCGTGATCCGGAAGCGGCCCAGGATTTACCTTCCGAACGTGATCGAACACGGTGCGTTCGCGGTCGGGCTCGTAAATGGGCATTCGCGCTTCACGTTTCAACTTGCCAATCTCGTGCGCAGCCTGAGCGCGCTGGCTAATAAGTTCCACCAGCCTGGCGTCCAACTCGTCGATCTTCTTGCGCCAATCAGAGATGTCCATAGAGCGTCGAGGCTAACGATCGGTTCCAAGCAACCTGTTTATAAATTCTGCCACAGCTTCGGCTTCCTTCCCGGGATTTCGCTCGATGGTCTCGACAATCGCGCTACCGACGACGGCCGCCTCCGCGAACTCTCCCACCGCTGCGTACTGATCGGGCGTGGATATGCCAAAACCCACGGCAACTGGAAGTTGCGAATATTTGCGGATTCGGCGCACTAGTTGCTGGGCAGCAACGGGCAACTGCTGCCGGGCGCCGGTGACGCCGGTACGGGAGACTGCGTAAATAAAACCAGTGGAAGCTTTTGCGATTGCCTTCAATCGCGCGTCAGTGCTCGTCGGTGCGGCCAGGAAAACCGTCGCCAATTTTCGCCGCCGCATTTCCTCGATATATGGATCAGCTTCTTCAATTGGTAAATCAGTGACCAGTGCTCCGTCGATTCCAGCATCTTGAGCTGCGGCACTGAACCGGGCCAGCCCCATCCGCAAAATCGGATTGAGATAGGAAAAGATAATCAGCCCAGCTTGTGACTGTTTTCGCACTTCTTTGGCCAGCTGAATCACCTGTTCGACGGTAGTTCCCGAGGTGAGAGCACGTTGGCTGGCACGTTGAATGACTGGGCCGTCAGCAAGAGGATCGCTGAAGGGGACGCCAAGCTCAATAATACTTGCACCCGCGTCAATGGCTGACAGAACGATGTCCCGCGTGACCGCGAGGTTGGGGTCGCCGCAGGTAACGTAGGCAACGAGTGATGGTCGCTTTTCAAAAGAGAGAGCCATGACTTGAGACTTGACTGTGAATACCTGTTAAGAGAAATCGTCGATCCACATCACAGAGCTAGGTTTTCGCGCAGAATTCCGATGTCCTTGTCACCGCGTCCGGAAACATTCACGATGGCAATGTCCGACTTCTTCATCTTAGGCGCTCGCTTCATTACTTCCGCTACCGCATGGGCCGACTCGAGTGCGGGAATAATACCTTCGGTCCGCGCAAGAACGGTGCAAGCCTCCAGGGCCTCGGCATCTGAAGCGGAAACATATTCGGCACGTCCCGAGTCTTTCAACCAGGCGTGTTCCGGACCGATCGAAGGATAATCTAGCCCAGCCGAGACGGAATGTGTAGTCGAGACTTGCCCGGCCTCGTCCTGTAACAAATACGAATAAGTACCCTGCAAAACGCCCGGAGATCCACCATCGAAGCGTGCCGCGTGTTCCCCGAGCTTGTGGCCGCGGCCGCCTGCCTCGACGCCAACTAGCTTCACACGTTTGTCTTTGATAAATTCGTGAAAAATTCCAATAGCATTCGAGCCTCCGCCAACACAGGCGAGAACCGCGGTGGGGAGCTTGCCTTCGGCTTTCAGAATTTGCGCGCGCGCTTCTTTGCCGATCACTTTATGAAAATCACGCACCATCGTGGGATACGGATGCGCACCGAGCACGCTGCCCAACAAGTAGTGAGTGGAGCGCACATTAGTCACCCAGTCTCGCATGGCTTCATTGATGGCATCTTTCAACGTGCGAGATCCGGAATCGACGCCGCGAACTTCCGCGCCCAGCATCCGCATGCGGAAAACATTCAATTCCTGTCGCCGCATGTCCTCCGTGCCCATGTAGACCACACACTCGAAACCAAAGAGGGCGCACACGGTCGCGGTCGCCACTCCGTGCTGTCCGGCACCTGTTTCTGCAATGATGCGCCTCTTACCCATCCGTTCCGCAAGCAATGCCTGACCAAGACAGTTGTTGATCTTATGCGCACCGGTATGCAGGAGGTCTTCGCGCTTCAAGTAGATCTTTGCACCGCCCAATTTCTGGGTAAGACGCTCTGCGAAAAACAACGGCGTCGGACGTCCAGCAAACGTTTTCAACAAACCTTGCAGGCGCTGCTGGAATTTTCGGTCATGGCGGGCTTTCTCGTATGCGTTCTCAAGTTCTTCCAGAGCGGCCATCAAGGTCTCGGGGACATAACGTCCACCATAGACACCGAAACGCCCGGGTTGTGTTGCCGGACTCTTCCCACGCTTCGCCGCTTTAGGAGTGGTTGCCGTTGCCATTCTTTTGCTTTTCCTAGGTAGCGTTGCTCTCTGCGCGCGCTGCGTCCACGAATGCGCGGGTCTTCATTGGATCCTTTTTCCCAGGCATTGCTTCGACTCCCGAGCTAACATCAACGCCGAAAGGCCGTAATGTTCTTATTGCTTCGGCTACATTCAATGGATTCAGCCCTCCGGCCACAATCACCGGCACTGATAGGCTCATCTCTTTGACCGCGCCCCGTGCGGCACCCCAGTCGAAGGTTTTGCCGGTTCCCCCAGCCACGCCATCAGTTCGCGAATCAAGCAAGAACGCAAAAAACTTGCTCACGTCTCGGCTGCCGACGGGAACTGCCCAATCTTTCAACGTTTCTCCTGGAAT
Organism: uncultured Acidobacteriaceae bacterium; assembly: GCA_963708575.1. Lineage (GTDB taxonomy): Bacteria > Acidobacteriota > Terriglobia > Terriglobales > Acidobacteriaceae > DASVWZ01. Next base: position 14,280 of record CAVPTB010000007.1, on the reverse strand, counting down.
CATGGCGATCAGTTTCGAAACACCGAACAATTCCTTGCCGGGGTGGGCGCACCTCAGAACACTGTCCCGCAGCCAATCGCCGTGCAACTGGACCGCAGACAAACCCACTTCTAGCGCAATCCCACGAATCTGATCGGTATCTTGATCGACAAATACTCCCACCCTCTCAACGTTCTGAGGCAACTTCTCGACAATCTGACGAGCTGTTACAAAATCAATCTTTCTCGGGCTTTTTTCGTGAAATACAAATCCCAACGCGTCTGCGCCGGCGTCCACCGCAACTAGCGCATCTTCCAAATTCGTAATTCCGCAAATCTTTACCCACGTCATGGCCGAGTCGCCGGTCTCCGATCGTTGGCCGTCATCAACAGCTCCGAACTTAAAAGCGCCTTCAATGCTTCGCCAGGGTCCGCAGCCTTCATCAATGATTCGCCGATAAGGAATGCTTGATATCCTGTAGCCCGCAATCTTGCCATGTCTTCTGAGTTGTGAATGCCGCTTTCGGCAACTCGCACCACGTGGTTGGGAATACTCGGACCGAGATCCAAAGCGGTTGTTAAGTCAACTTTGAAGGTCCGCAGATCTCTACTATTTACTCCGATCAGGTCGGCGCCGGCGTCGAGGGCGCGACCCAGTTCATCTCCGTCGTGCACCTCGCACAGAACGTCAAGGTTCCACTGTCGAGCCGCACAGAATAGAGTTGAAAGCTCGGTCGCTGAAAGAGCCGCCACGATCAGGAGGATCGCGTCCGCATGGTGAGCCCGAGCCTCCACGATTTGCAATTCGTCGAGGATGAAGTCCTTGCGCAGGCAGGGAAGGCTAGCAGCACCCGATGCGAGCTCAAGATTTTCCAGGGATCCTTGGAAGAATTCGGCATCAGTCAACACCGACAAAGCGGCCGCCCCAGCCCTCTCCAAAGCCTTAGCGATGCCCACCGGATCAAATTCCGCACGAATCAGCCCGCGCGACGGCGAGGCTTTCTTCAACTCGGCGATGACAGCGACGCGGTTTCGGCTCACTGATTCCAGAGCTCGACGAAACCCGCGCGGGATGTGTCCTTCTGCCTGGCGCTCAATCGAGGCGATGTTCACGGAAGCTTGCTTTTCGGCAAGCTTTTGGCGTGTCGCGGCGACGATCTGGTTCAGGCTGGCGGGCATAGTGTGATCAAGATTATACGGGATGAGCCGCTCAAAAGGCCCACGGGAAGCGGCTATCGAGAGGAGCCGGAGATTCGCTTCTTCGCATCCGGCCAAGACTCCGTGAATGTGTTCTTGCCCATCAAGCCAACAAAACCTCATAACATGCGGAGAGGTTAAAATCTCGGGTTCGCCCAGGCCAAAAATGATTCCGCTATGGATGCAAATCCTGTTGCAGTCGTTCCATGCTGCCTTGCGAGATATGGATGAATCCATGACGGGGACTGTCCAAATCGGAAATTAGCGCAACGACTGCCGCAATCATGAGCGGCAGGATGAGCGCGGGAAACCAAAATCGCTTTTTGCTGCTAAAGCCCGCACACAAGCAAGTTAGCGACCCAACGAAAGCGATCAGGATCCATATCAGCCCCGGAATCCGGTTTTCCAACGCCGCCAATCTCTTGGCATGAAGATCGATCGTCTCGTTGAGAGACTGCATGAACAGACCAAAAATCGGAGTTTTATCCCGAGCTGAGACGCTAATCGTGAGGTCCCAAAGTTGCTTTTGAATCGCCTCGGACTGATCACTGGCTGCCTTCATCTCTTCGGAATTGAGGCGGGCTTGGCCGAAATGCAGTCGCTGTTCGGCGTACTGGCGGAGAAGTTGATTGATATTGGTCTGCTCAGGCTCGGGAAGCATTCTGGCGCGCAGGCTCGTGCTTCCGATTGCATTCGCTTCATCGACCACTAGTTGCCGGCGCTGCTCGAATCGACCAACTGCCATCGCGAAGGTAAAGCCGAGTAGCAAACTCAGGAGCACGAGCAACCCATCGCGTAGGCTGACAATCTGTTCTCTATGATCCTCGTCCTGAGTTCGTTTCGACCAGGAAGCCAGACCGTAGCCGGCCTCATAGGCAAGACGGGCAACAATGAACAGGACTATAAAGAAAAGTTCAGGGGAATTCACAATCGGCTGTATGGACAATTGGAATCACTCCGCTTTCTTCTGAATTGGTTGGCTAACCATACACAGTGTTCATTTTTGGCGTACGGCCGAAGATTCGTCAGGATACTGAATCGAGTTCTTCATTTTTTGAATTACCTCAGGCGGATAATCCGGAAAGGGCAAAGAGTGGTCTTCTCGCCACTTCTCCACTTCCTGTTGAACAACGGTAGTACGATCCTGAGCGGTTCCCCTGTCGCGCGACATATAAAGCGTTCGGGAAGGAAAGGCCAGGCCCGTTCCTGCCCCCGAAATAATATCCATGATTCGTAACAGCAAGTCTTCGCGAATCGCCAAGAAGATTGGATTGTCTCGAGTCAGCACATAGCTGAAGATTTCGATGTCAAGCGAGCTTTCCGCCAGAGCGACGAAGCGAACGCGGGCTGTACCGCTTTCGATACTGGGATGCGAGTAAAGCAATTTGCGGATCTCTGCGAGAACGTATCGCAACTGATCCGCCGTGGTCTCGTAGCGCAACCCTAGAGTTGCGTTGAAAAACATTTTGTCACGCGCACTCAGATTCTCAAGGTTCGCGGTTGCCAAGGTTCCGTTGGGAATGGAGAGCTGGGTTCGCTCCAGGGTGCGCAACCGAGTGGCGCGGAGACTGACGTCCTCGACAACGCCTTGAATCTGGCCCATTCGAATCGTGTCTCCCACGCGAATAGTTTGGTCGCTGAGTACAGACGCGCCACCAAACAGGTTCTCCAATGTCTTTTGCGACGCAAAGGCCACCGCTAGCCCACCAATTCCGAGACCGGCGACGGCCGTCGTGGTATTGATTCCGAGATCAGCAAGGATGACGATGGCGGCGATCACCAGCACCAAAGCTTTGACAACGCGCTGCCCCAAAATCAGGAACGAAGCAGCGACGGCTCTCCCGCGCATGGCGGAGCGCCGTTGGATGCGTTGCGCCGCCCAGGAGACAATCCGCCAGACTACCCAGGCCACGCCGAAGTCGATGAGGATGGCAATAAACCGGCTGTAATAGAAACGATAGAGCAGCGGAATGCCTAGCGCACCGACGGCGATCCTGTGAATAATGACGGCGACAACAAACCAAAGCGGAGTCGGCACCTGCCACCATTTCTGCGGCAGCAAGTCCTCTCGCCCGTAACGTTCCCAAAGCCGGCGTGGCGACAGAACGATCAACATCAATAACCACGCAACAAGAAACGCGACAGGCGCCAGCACGACAACACCGACCCACAACCAGATTGGTGATCCCAGAAACCGATTATTGACGAGACTCGAAGGCAGGTGCTGCTCGATCGAATTCATGCGGAGCTGCTCATACAGCTCCTGCACATGAGCTAGTGTCTCGGCCGAAAATAACCAAAGATGCGCGCCTTCTTTTCCCGGTACCCGCACCAACACTACGTCCTGTTCGCTGTCGTCGGTACGGAAAACGCCGATCTTTTCCCGCTCGCCACCGACGGCCGGATTCAGGCTTCCCTCTGGCCGATCGGCAATGAGTGCCACCTGCCCTTGGAAAGCGCGATCCATTAAGCTTTGCAGTTTCTCTGCAATCTCGGAACCGAGGAGTCGACGATCCTCCTTAGACATCTGCAGATATTCAGCAGCGGCAGCATAGTCACCGCGATGGGATGTCTGCAGAAATCCCAACACAGTGCCGCGCGGCGTCGTCCGGCCCAATAGATCGGTTTCAACCTGAGGAGCGGCGGGGGGAGCGGACTGTTTCGGCAAGAGGCTTTGTGCAGATATCCGCGGGCTGAATATGCCGGCGATAACTAGCAGAAAAAGGAGCGATAACAATAATGAGGGAATGCGAATGAGTCTTCTGGCCGGCGTGCTTCCGCTCGAAGTCGCTAGACCACGGCCGGTGCGTGCCCTGTGACACATTCTCACAGCGACTCTGCTATGCGTCTTCATGCAGACTTATCCGATGAGCAGGGATGATACCAGAAAGATCCTGCGCCCCCACGACTCACAACGGCTTGGACATTACAATGCAGTAGCACTCGACGCCCGGCCTCAGTGGCCGCGAAGGTCGAAACTCCTCAGTGCCATTCTCGACGTACCCCAGCTTTCGATAAAACGGTGGCAACTCGCTGCGCAAGTTAACGACGCTGATGTCGATGTGGGTGCAGCCCTGCTGGCGGCAACGGGCTTCCGCTGCTTCAATCATCATGTGTCCAAGCCCGGTTCTCTGTTTTTCAGGGCGTACCGCCAACATGCCAAAATACCCTCGATTCCCGCGAATCTCTATGTATACGGACGCGACAATCGCGCCAGTCTCATCTTGGGCGATGAGGAAGTCTCCCTTTCGCATCATCTGCGCCATTCGTTCTTCATCGGTCCGGGTACCATCCAGGAAGGTCTCGACGGCGAACGCCGCGTTGACTAAGGGAACCATAGCTGTGGAATCTGCGGCATGCGCCCTGCGAACTTTAGTGTTCGGCCTCGAATGCTCTCTTCGATCACTCACCAATTCTCTGTCGGTACCACTTTTTGGGTTCATCTCGCTTTGTCAGGATCGAACACAGGTTTCAGGATGATTGTAGTTCAGCAAATGCGCGCTGGATTCATCCGAAGCCAGGTTCCAATGCTGGAGATCACCGGCATCTAGTTATGCAGGGTACTGGCAATTGTGCCTCTCGGACGATGCGCGTAGCATCTAATCTGCAGATGGCTACGACCGCGACCACAAATAAAACTGCGACGCCGCCCAAGCTGGTCGTCAGCGAAATTCTCAGTTTTGCCTACGACACTTTTTGCAGCAATAAAGTGCGGTTCGCGCTAACTGCGCTGGGCATGGTGATTGGCACCGCTTCCCTGATTCTGGTCGTCACCATTGGAATGACCGGAAAGCAATATGTTTTAAACCAGATACAGGCCATCGGCGCCAACATGGTCGACGCGGAATATCAGGGGGGCGAGCAGAAAAACACCACTCCCGACTTGCTCACCATCGACGATATGCGGGCAGTGTTGGAACAAGTGCCGGGCATTGTCGCAGCGTCCCCGGTGGTCCCTTTGGACGATCGAATTCCGATTGGCGGCGGCCAAGTTCGGGACGTTCGCGTCCTCGGAGTATCTCCGCAGTATCTGGCAGTGCGGAACTTGCTGGTGCTCTCCGGTCGATTCTTCGATGCCCAGGACGAACAGGCTCGCAACAAGGTCGGCGTCATGCAGCAGAAGCTGGCTGAACAGCTATATGGATCGACGGGCGAGGCCATCGGTCAGACTCTAAAGATCAACGGATTGCCCTTCACCGTTGTCGGAACATTTCGGGAACGCGTCGACACTTTCGGACAATCAGAAGTAACGGAAAACTCGATGTTGATTCCTTACACTGTCAGCCGTTATTTCACCGACACATCGGATGTCAGGCAGCTTTATTTTTCAGCTGCGGAACCATCCATGGTGATTCCTGTCAGCGAGCAGATTCGCAAAGTGATCCAGTCACGTCACCGGCCGGAATCGATCTACGTGGTACAGAATTTGACCGAACTGCTGGCTGTCGCCAACCGTACGGCGAACGCCTTGACTTTAGTTTTGCTGTTGATTGCCGTGGTCACTTTGTTGGTGAGTGGTATCGGAATCATGAACATAATGCTGGCGACGGTCACTTCGCGAATCCGTGAAATCGGAATCCGCAAAGCGATCGGCGCAACCAGCCGCGAAATCCGCTTCCAATTTCTTTCCGAGGCGGTTCTTATTTCGCTGGTCGGAGGATTCGCCGGGGTTGTGATCGGCTTAGCACTTCCCTTCTCAGTCCGCTTCCTCACCGAGTACCGCATTCCAATATCAGGATTGTCCGCGATCGTTGCGATTGTGGTTTCATCGCTCGTAGGAATCCTGTTCGGAACCGTGCCGGCGTCCCGCGCCGCAAAACTTGACCCCGTGGAAAGCCTGCGATACGAGTAAATAACCCCGTACTTAGTAATTGCCCCCCTAGAAAGGAAAAGCACAGAGGAAGGGGGTTGTATTTCATGAACCCGATGGCTCCGACCTCCTACAGTTGGGAAGAGCGGTTACGGTAGAGAGTTTTATCGATTTGCCGCTCCATCGCCGACAGATCAAGCGGTACTTGCAGGAATTGTTGGATCGATCGAACCACGTGACCGGGCTCGGATATGAGCTTCCGGTAATCGACACGGCACACTTCCGTATTTGACCGCTGTTTGAGCGAAGTGTTCACCTGATTGAGATGGGCTTGCAAAGCCTGAAGCATGACAGTTTGACCAACTGCTGGCGCACTCGATCCACGCCTCTTGATCATCTCAGCCTGGGAGGCGATAATTTCCGACAGGGGCCGCTCCATGAAAATTACTCGATAAGTCCTACCCGCCGGAAGGGACAACAGTAATTGGGAGATCACCTTGACCACCTTGCCGTCAGCTTCGGCGATCAGCTCAGGTTGCTGGGGAAGCCGTTTGATTCGTTCCCACTCGTAGTACCCGCGAGGATTGTCCTCGTCCGCTTTCCGTTCACCATCGGTCATCACAGGCATTCCAGCGGCTGACAACATCTGCATCATCAGTGAAGTGCCCGAACGGGGCAGCCCCGAAACGATTGTAATTCCCTGTGATTGTGTCATGGGCTTTAACGAAGAGGACACCCTTTGTCTCTCGAGCGGACGTTCATGCCGTCAGGCTTGGGCGGCGGGCACCTGTCGCCGCCGTCTCATTTGCAAGAAGATTTCTCGATGACTCGCTGCTTTGCCAGGATCACCTCCCGGCTGCACGTAAAGCGTGGCCAGCCAGCGGTGAGCAGCCATCAACCCGGGCAGCATACTCAGCGCAGTTTCAAACGCGAGAATTGCGCGATCACGATGGCCGAGGCGAGCCAGCGCAACCCCAAGATAGAAATGCCCGGTGGGAAGGAAGTGTTGCAAGCCGACAGCCAGGAGCGCCTGTTCGGCCGCCTCCTCATTTCGACGTTGCCGCAAGTAGGCCATGGCTAAGCCCAAGTGTGCTTCCGGGCTGTCTCCGTCAATCTCCAACGCTCGTTGAAAAGCTCGCTCGGCTTCAGCTACTCGTTTCTGACGAAGGTAGGTTTCGCCGATACGCAAATGCAAATCTGGGAGGCGCGGATCGGCCTGTTCCGATTTCAGCAGACATGCAAGTGCTTCATCCATATTCCCTTCTTCGAAATGAATAATGCCCATCAGCAGGTCAGCCCACGGGCGCGGACGGACAGGTTTGTCGGATAGTTGGACCTCGTCGGGGGACTCCGTCGGAACCGCCCCTTCCGCCTTGTCCGACTTTTCTTTCTTGGGTTCCGGTTCGTAAGTTATCAAGTATTGAAGGATGGTCTTTGCTTCAGGACGCCTTCCCAATGCCAGGTAGCACTGAGCCAGGTGCTGCGCAAAACGTGTCTCGTCTGGCCATTCCGACCGCAGTTCTTCGAAGATGGGCAGCGCCTCGTGATATCTCCGTGAATCCAGATAAACGCGGGCCAGGTTGTATTGCTGCTCTCGGACCGCCACCTCTACCGCCTTCGATTGATCCTCGCTCGGAGGCTGAATGTAGCCAAGCGCCACAAACTGTTGCAGTACGGCCTGGGAGGCAGCCGGATCCATGCGAAGATCGGCAGGGTGCATGCCACACTCGCCGGCTTCATCTTCCCAACTGGGAATTCGCTTGATCTCTGGCGCCTCCTCGAACGCTTGCACAAGAACTCGGCCATCCATGTCATCGGCCACAGGAAGGCCATACAAAGTTAAAATCGTTGGGGTGACATCCAGCAGCGTAGCTCCATAAATGCGCTCATCCTGCTTGAGGTTTTCGCCCTTCATGCACACGATGCCGAACTGGCGATGCTGGACCGCCGGTCCTGCCGGTTCCGCAGGAATTCCGATGGGCCGCAAGTGGTCTGAGTGAAAACCATGATCTGAAACCAGGATCACCGTAGTTTCCGGCCCCGCAAGTTCCAGAAGCGTTTCCAACATCATGTCGTGAAAACGATAAGCTCCGTTCACCACATCTTTGTAGATCTCAAACTTCTCTTCCGGAATTCCATTCATGCGCGGGGGATGAAAGTGCATGAAGCCATGACAGAAGTGGTCGATTCCGTTGTAGTAAACCGCAAGGAAATCCCAAGGCTCGTTCTGCAATATCCAGGTGGCGGCGTTGTGGATCGAGCAGTTTTCGGACAGGATCTTCGCGAATGACTGCAGCCCCTTGTCCTTCTCCTGGTCGATTTCGGCAGCCCGGGGAATCCACGGCAAAATCGCAGCCTCGCTCACCTCAGCCGGGTGCATGCGCAGGTCCGCGAAAACCTCTCGCATGGCTTCAGGATGGACCGCGCCCGGTGGTAAAGGCCATTCTTTTTCCAATGGCCCGGTTGCGTATGGAAATAAGTCGGACACCGAAATTCCATTAATCGGTTCCGCGGGATGGCCCGCGAACCAACCGAGAACGTGTGTCCTATATCCCCTCTGAGTGAGGATGTTCCAAATGGCCTTCACCTTCCGCGAAGTGCTGGTCACAGGACGGACACCGCCACTCTGCGGATCGGGCTCCATGAACCCGAGAATTCCATGCTTATCCGGGCGCTTGCCCGTGGCGATGGAGTTCCACAGCATGGGGGAGAGCACCGGTCGCAGCGTTGCCAGATTGCCCATGACTCCGTGGTTAACGAAGTCATTGAGCGTAGGCATCAACCCTTGATCCATCAGAGGATTGATTACTTTCCAGTCTGCGGCGTCCCAACCGATCAGGAGCACTTTTTTGGCAGGAGACTGAGGCATGCGATTCAATCCGCCATAGGGACGGCGAGGCAGCACAGTTTACTACAAGTTCCTCGGCTGCCACAGGCCAGATTGCTTGGAATGAGCGGGGGGATACATCCGAGAGCCTTAAGGCCTTTTCCTGCTCTCGTCACGCCACAAGAAACTCATATAAATATTATGTTTGGCGGAAATTGGAGCCCCTGTCTGCTGGATTCCGATCGGTGTCTCACCTGCGGAGGAGCGTCTTCACAAAGGCACGGGCCATTGTGATGGGATGAGTTGCCAAGATTGAGATTCGCCCCAATGCGCTTTGGGGTTCGTGGAAAACGCCGAGCTGTTTTAAGACGGTGCCGCGGTCGTCGTAAATTTTTTCCCCGGCCAGACGATCATCGGCGTCAAATGTATACACGCCGGCATAGCGGGAACTCGACTGTTCGCTCCGATTTCCAGGTCAGGCAGGGCTTTCATTAACTGCTCGTAAAACAATCGGACTCCGTTTCGGTCCTTATAGTATTGCCCCCATGCCTCATCGCGGTAGATCGCGGTGTCACCAAAGGTTCGGAGTACTCCTTCAAGGTCATGCCGATTCTCAAGTCGAATGTGTTCTTCAACGATTGCGATTCGAGCCGACCGCTTGTTGTTTGGGATAGATGCGCTCGCCATCGTCACCTTCGATTGTGTTACGAGATCAGCGAAGCCGGTCGACAACTATCCTTAATGGCTAAGGTTGTTTGTCGGTCGCTGAGACCAATCGTGTCCACGAAAAAATCTCCATCTCATCAGGCGAAATTCGCCTAACTTAACAAAGCTAGGCGATCCGAGGAGGTAATCTTGAGCGCCATCTTCTTCGATGGCTGCCCAATCCGTAGAGGATCTCTCGTGTCCACCCGAGAAAATACCGAATGAAGTTGCAGAACTACCATCGATAGGCGCGACCCAGACAAACCGACAGGAGAACGCGTTTTTCCCATTTGTAGACACGGTCTTTGCGTCAGTTTTCCGTCTTATGTTTCAAGGCACCTGCGATTTTGCTGGGGAGATGCTCTCATCGAAACAAACTAGCACGTCCTTTCCATCGCGATTGCACGCGGAAACAGAATGTTGTTCTCCAGATGAATATGCTGATGGAGATCGGCTTCAAAGTCAGCCAGCGCCTTGTATAGCGATTGGTAACTGATGCAGGCGTCGCCTGGAACCGTGTAACCACGGCTTGCATCGCGCATGGCACGGAGTGCGTTCCCGGCGGAATCGTGCTCGCGCTCCATCATGGACACTGGGTGTTGTACGCTGCCAAACGGCGAAGGTAGTACTGGTTCCTTTTGTATGACGGCTTCTTCCATGCCCACGATGTAGGGGAACAGCACCTGCTCTTCTTTCATCAAGTGTGTAGTCAACTCCTGGACCAAGCTCTGAAAGCTGGCGCGTACCTGTTGCAGCTCGGGATGGTTCTTCGTGTGTACAGAGCAAACTTTATTGAGAAGAGGAATTAGACGAGCCATTTCGTCACGTGTGTACTTGTGGTGAGTGGTCTTGATGTGCGCGACCAAATCTGCAAGGGGCTCAGTTTGCCAGTTCCGGTCTTTCTGCGCTGCGCGTGCCACTTGCTCAGCCATCTCCAACGAATCAATCACCTGATCCACCGAGACGTTCGACGTCCGACATGCTTCTTCGAGTGACTTGTTTCCTCCGCAGCAGTAGTCAATACCTAATTTTTCGAAAATTCTAGTGGCAGCGGTATTTTCCAGGGCCAATTCACGAACGGTTCTTTCGGCGGTCACGGTCATTGCAGTCTCCTGACGACCCAGCTCAATGCTGATAGGTCGCGCTTGATGTTCTGACGTTATCGGAGCGGCAGACCCCTGCCGATGACTTTTGTCACGAAAGACAAACTTGGTCGAGATAGTTCAGAACCAGAGGAATCAGAAAAGATGAGTGGGCAGGGGATTGAGACCTATTGTTTTGAATCGGTTTCGGCTTCCAACGCTCTCAGATCGGAGATCGTCACCCTCCGCCCGTCGATTTGAACGATGCCCTCTGCTTGGAGACGAGAGAGATTACGGGAAACGAGCTCGCGGACCGTGCCAATGTGAGACGCCAATTCCTGATTGCTTGCGGGCAAAGTAATTTCTACGCCTGCGGCGGAATGTTTGCCTTCCTTTTGGGCGAGACGCAATAAAAACGAAGCCAGCCGGTGACGCACGGTTGTGAACGAGAGTTCTTCGATGATCCCGACCAGACGGCGCAAACGAGAACCAACTACACGCAAGACCTTTAACGCAACCTGAGGGTGGGCAAGGCACAATGCCTGAAAATCCAGCTTACTGACAAAGAGCAGTTTAGCTTCGTCGATAGCCGTTACAGACGCGGGATAGTTTCCGCCATCGAAGACTGGAAGTTCGGCAATGGAGTTGCCCGGACCATCAATACTGAGTACCTGTTCACGTCCGTTAGCCGAACTCTTAAAAATTCTTACATGGCCGGATTCGACGACATAGAGTCCGGAGCAAGGCTCACCTTCGCCGAATACGCTCTGCCCGGCTGAATAACTGCGCGGCACTGCGCGTTGCGCGAGAAAGCTCAATTCGCTTTCCGTGAGCCCAGAAAAGATCGGGACTTTAGCAAGGGTTTGACCCGTCGTAAACTCCGTATCCATCGCGATAACTATTGTACTGGAGCGTTGCGGCACAATTAGAGCACCGGAGTGACGATTGTCGACACCGCCGCTCTGAATCTGAAGGTTCCTTTGCTGCAAGCGTCCAAAACAACTGCTTCGTGACATAAGTCATCGTCTCAGCGTTTGACACCCAGTAATGTGCGGTGGAAGTCGAAACATGCAGAACCGCTACTTCTCCGGTCGACCCCTTCGTGTTTGAGCGGTGGTAAGAGCATGTGAGCAGTTCTGCACAGAATGGCAAAACCTGATGTGCCAAAGTCGCAGAATCGCGAGAGCGTAAAACGCGCCTAGGAGGGTTACGTTTATGCCTTACAAGAAGCTATGGATCGCGCTGGGCGTAGTGATTTTCGTTTCGTTCGCCGTCCTCGGAGGTGTTGGGTACAAGGGAATTAGCAACGGGCCGCCTATACCGAATAGGGTCGTCACCACCGACGGCCGAGTGCTGTTTACGGGCGAAACAATTCGTAATGGCCAAAATGTCTGGCAATCAACCGGGGGGCAGGAGATTGGAACCATCTGGGGGCATGGGGCTTATGTCGCTCCCGACTGGAGCGCAGATTATCTGCACCGGCAGTCGGTCATTGTTCTCGACCGTTGGGCGCAGGCGGAAGGATTTGCCAACTATGTTGCTCTGCCTGCCGAACAGCGAGCCGCCTTACAGGGCCGGCTCACCGAGGTCACACGCCACAATTCGTACGATCCCGCCACCGATACCATCGTGCTCGACAAGGACCGCGCCACTGCCTTCGATGAGCTCGCGGCTTACTATGCCGATGTCTATGGCGAGGGACGGAATGAATATGCTATCCCGGCTGGTGCTCTGACCGATGCAACTAAACAGCGCGAGATGGCGACCTTCTTTTGGTGGACGGCTTGGGCGGCAAGCACGAATCGTCCCGGACAGGATGTCACGTATACACAGAATTGGCCGCACGAGGAGTTGATCGGTAATCGTCCCACCCCTGGAACCGTCGTTTGGAGCGTCATTAGTTTTGTACTCCTGCTAGCGGCTGTCGGCGGCATGGTCTGGTACTTCGCATCGCAGGATCACAAACCCTCGTCGGGCATGGTGCCCCGCCGCGATCCGCTATTGGGTATGAGCCCTACGCCTTCGCAGAAGGCGACTGTCAAGTACTTTTTCGTAGTGGCGGCGCTGTGGGTAGTCCAAGTTGCACTTGGAGCAATCGTCGCACACTACGCCGTCGAAGGGGGCGGCTTTTACGGAATTCCGCTCGCGAAATGGCTGCCATATTCGATAGCGCGCACCTGGCATCTACAAATTGGCATCTTCTGGATCGCAACATCCTGGCTCGCCACCGGCTTGTACATCGTGCCTGCCGTTAGCGGCGCCGAACCGAAGGGACAGAGGCTTGGGGTAAACGTACTTTTCGTTGCGCTTGTCGCTGTTGTCGTGGGATCGCTGGCGGGCGAATGGATGGGTATCGAGCAAAAGCTAGGCAATCTCTGGTTCTGGCTGGGATCGCAAGGGTACGAATACGTTGACCTCGGACGGTTGTGGCAAATCCTGCTATTTCGTGGGACTTACTTTCTGGCTATGGTTGATGTGGCGCGGAATCAAACCTGCGCTGGCGCGTCGCGACGAAAACTATTCGCTGCTGATGTTGTTCCTGATATCGAGCATCGCCATTCCTCTCTTCTACGCCGCCGGCCTGATGTATGGAGAACGTAGCCCGCTGATCACTGCTGAATACTGGCGCTGGTGGGTGGTCCATCTCTGGGTCGAAGGCTTCTTTGAAGTGTTCGCGACGGTGGTAATTGCTTTCCTTCTGACCCGGCTCAAGCTTCTTTCGGTTTCGACCGCCACGCGCTCTGTGTTGTTTTCAACCACGATATACCTCTCCGGAGGAATCATCGGAACTTTTCATCATCTGTATTTCACCGGGATGCCAAACTCTGTTTTGGCGCTGGGCGCAGTGTTCAGCGCATTGGAAGTTGTGCCCCTGGTACTGATTGGCTTTGAGGCTTGGGAAAACATACGTCTGTCCCAGGGAAAAGCGGATAGTCCGTGGATCAGCGCCTACAAGTGGCCGATCTATTTCTTCGTGGCTGTTGCGTTTTGGAATTTTGTCGGGGCCGGCCTGTTCGGTTTCATGATCAATCCTCCCATAGCGCTCTACTACGTGCAGGGACTAAATCTGACCCCGGTACACGGCCACGCCGCTCTGTTCGGTGTGTATGGCATGTTAGGCCTTGGCTTGATGTTGTTCTGCTTGCGTGCGCTGCGGCCGGGGCTGATGTGGAAGGACCGACCGTTGGCGATCGCGTTCTGGTCGCTCAACATTGGTCTGGCACTCATGATCCTGCTGAGCATGCTACCCGTCGGCCTGCTGCAAGCGTGGGCATCGGTCGAGTACGGCACATGGTACGCCCGGTCGGCAGAATTCATGCAAACGCCGTTGTTAAACCGTTTGCGGTGGCTGCGCATGATTGGGGACACCCTCTTCGCCTTCGGAGCCCTGGTGCTTGGATGGTTTGTTCTGGGACTCGTCACCGGACATTCCTTCGATCAGACTGCCAAGGTCGACGAGGGGGAATACTCACCGAGTCCGGTTGGAGAGACAGTCAAAGAAGGGGTCCCAGTGGGCGACTGATTGTGCGCTCTTGCATCAGTACTGGCCGCCGGAAGGAGTCTTCGCTTCCAGCGGCATTGCTGTTCTCTAGCAGTTAGTAACGAGGCCTTCCTCGCCGCCGCGCTAGGGGAAAAATCTGGCCCGTAAACCCCAGAAACTATGGGCTGAAAAACCTTTGG